>NZ_CP064702.1:0-356376 GCF_023101065.1 Bradyrhizobium sp. 172 | reverse complement strand
ATTGAGCATCACCTCCACAACGGTCTGATCTTCCAAAAAGCCCGCAATGGCCGGCCCAAGGGCGGTGCGGAGCATGCGCGCCCCGCGCAACTCGGCTTCCAAATGAAATGAATGTATCGCCACGGCTGCCCCACATGATCGAGGCCCTGCCCTTCAGCGGCCTCATGTGAGACAAGTAGAAAAAGCAGATCCTACGCTATCGCAAGACAGGATCATCGCCGTCGTAGTCTGGCGTAGAAACGGCAAGAGTCGGAAAGGAAGGTTCGATAAGCTCGTGTTCGGCGGCGCTGAAAAAGGAGCACTCGTTGGGCATCAGCCCGTCAAGCTCGCGTCACCACTCCAGGTGTTCATCCGCCTCCAGCACCGCAGCTTCGCTCGCCGAGATAGCGGCATGAGCCGAGCTCCAGCCGCAGGCCGGTTGGAGTAGGGCCGAAGTCCTCTTCTTCCCTTTCCGACTTCGAAACCATGGAACGGCAAACCAGGCGAGCGCCGCCAGCTGTAGCAGCACGTTCAGTCCGAACGCGGTCTGGTAGGCAATCAAAGGATGGTGGCCGGCCTCAACGGGCCATCGCTCAAGAATCAGGCCCGTCCCGTACTGCACGATGAAGGCCCAGCCAAATTGCAGGACGTTCAAACCACCATTCGCGCGCGCGACCAGTTGGGGCGGGAAATAATCTCCTATGATGGCGTAGGTCAAAGCGGTGGCCGATCCGGCCACCGACACGACGCACCACGGCAGAAGTGACGGCCAGGGCGGATGCAGGATGATGACGATCTCCGCTCCGATCAACAGGGCCGCGACGGCCGCGAACAACACTTCCATATTCCTGCCACGGCTGCGCACCCAGGTTGCAAGCACGCCCAAGACTAGCGCCCCGAGGCTCAAAACAGTCGCCATCACGAACAGCTCGCTGACGAGACTTGTTCGATTGAGCCGTTCGATATCGCAAAGCCAAGGTGCCGCCCACAAGGACTGCAGTGCCCACGCCGACCCGATACAGGTTGCCGACAGGGGGCAATCCGCCAGAAGCGTTGATCAGAGTAGATGGTTTTCAGTGTGGCCGGCTTCGTGCTGCCTGATGGGCTGTCGACTCGTTCGGGAGCGACCAGATAGATCAAAATGGCAGCGAGCGCGCTTGCGGCGGCCAGCACCGCGAACAGGCCGCGCCAGCCTATCCAGTCCAGGAGCACCTCGGCAGGAGCGGTTGCCGTGACCGCGCCCAACGAACCCAGCATGATCATAAAGCCATTGATGAGGGCCAAACGTTCTCTAGGAAACCAGAGGACGATCATTTTAAGGCCCGACATCAGCGCTGCTGCACTCCCAAGTCCGATCATCGCGCGGGCGATGAGAAGCGAAACGAAACCCGTCGATAGTCCGAAGAGCGCGGCCCCCGCTGCTGCCACAACCAAGAGCAAGCTCTGGACCCGGCGCGGCCCGTAGCGATCTAGTAACATGCCGATCGGAATCTGACCCGCCATGACGACCAGGAAATAGATCGACGTGAGCAGCCCGATGTCGGCAGCGCCCAGCCCGAGGTCGGAGCCAAGGGGTCCAGCGATCAGCGTATTGATCGTCCGGAACAGGTAAGCAAGGTAGTACCCGGCCGCGAAGGGAAGAAAGATGCAGGCGATGAGCCGCCACACAGGAAGCGGTTCGATGCGTGCCACAGGCGTTGTTTGCGCGGCGAACCCTTTCTGTACGCTTCTGCCGTTCTGGACGGTGCGTTCAACACAACGAGCTGGACAGGTTCCGAAAGTTCACCTTGCTGCCGCCCTCCTCGGCGGCAGCGCGCGGCTCGGAGCCCCCCTCTACAGCGGGTGCGGACGAACCCTCCTGAAGCAGTTCTTCTGCAGTTCGCCTCTCTGATACACCGCTACCGATTTCAGAGGCACGCCAGCTCGCCCTTCCGAGCCGATCAATCGTCTCCTGAATCAATGGTTGGCCAAACCGCACTCCGCGCTCGAGCTGTTGGACCAAAACCTTGCAGCGTTCTTGGCCGAGGAGGCATGCGTCCCGCTGCTGGGATGATTGCATGGCCGCCGTAACGGTGAGGTGATAGCGCGCATGCAGGGCCACTGTCTCGGCAACGATCGCGACCTCGCGCTCGAGCCTTGCCATCTGACCACTGAACCGGTCCGGAGTTTCACGAATGAGCCCTTCGGCCGCTGGCGCAGGAGCCAGAAAACGCTGAAGCGCCGTGTCGACGACCATGCTCTTGCCGACTCCCGCGCGTTCGGTCGCGGCTTCAAGCCGCTCGAAGATGCTTTCGGAGAGCTGAACGATGATCTTCTTGGTTCGCAGACCTTCGTTCGAGCTCGGCTCCACCTCGCCATCGGAACTTTTCCCAATCGAGCTGGCCTGACCTTCAGCCTCACCATCGATCTGCCTTGTTTCTTCAGCTCCTCAATTGCGACCGCACGAAACGGCACATGCTATCCGTGCGGCGTGGCTTTCCGGTCGAAACAGATGAATCGGCCCAGCGATGATGCGTCGACAGAAGGGTCAATCCGACCACGACATCAATCGCGCCGACATCGGCGTCGTAGTCTGGCGTAGCCAAAGAAAGACGAGGCGGGCTCAAGATGAGCCGGATCTTTCAGCCTCCTGCGCGGCAGCTAGGGGCCACTCGCGATGGCCTTCTGGGACGTCAAGAAAGCTCCCCGCGCTTCACGACTCTGTGTCGGTCTGCCTTCGCGCGCGCCCGCTCGGCTCACCTAGGCCCGGCGCTCGATCGCCAAGGAGCCGTCACAGGCACTCTGCGCGGAGAAGTTTCTATTCGGGCTTCTTGGAGGCTTGCACGTCGATGCTTACCTCCTTCAGGACGCTGGATCCGCTCGCAAGTCGTCGTCCCAGCGCTTCGACAAAGCGGTCGTACCGCTCACCGCCCTTGGCGCGGGCGGCAGGGCTCGAATGCTCCGGCAATGCCGGAGTTGAGGTCAGCCAGAACCGGATGAAGAGCGCGACGGTCTCAAGCGTGATGCCATCATTGCGTTCAAGACGCTCGAGCACCCGCACAATCCGATCCAGCCGTTTTGCTATCACAGCCTCGCGCCGATCGGAATCGTCCGGAGAAAGGAAGGAACCTATTGCGGCCTCGACCACCAGCGACTTGGACCGGCCACCGCGGCTTGCGAAGGCCTCAAGCGTTTTGAACGTTTCGGGATCGAGATAGATGCTGAGCTGGACCTTTTTCACGCTGCCTCGCTCACAGGTCCATTCCATCGTCGGGATCGAGGGTGACGGTTCGCGCAACTCCCTGCATCGACCGGCTCATCAGTTGCGCCTGGACGGCATCCTCGTCACCCTCGTCGAGCTCGGGGTCGAACTCGTGCTCGCCGGCCGGCGTCTTGATCTCGATTTCCTCATGCAATTCCGGCTCGCGGCGTAAGCCGCCGTTCGCCTCGTCGCTCCTGCCCGTGCGCCTGGTCAGCAGCTGGCCCGACGGCGATATTTGGGCGCGGGCTGACCAGTCATCTGGGCGGGTGGGCTGCTTGTTCGGCTCCAAGCGGGGCGGCTTCAAGACACGTCGCTGGAATTGCGGATCCTCATAGTAGCGGACCTTGTTGGCACGGACCGGGTGCACACCGGAAATCATCACGACCGCGTCTTGCGGAGACAGTTGCATGATTTCGCCGGGAGTCAGCAGCGGACGAGAGGTCTCCTGGCGGCTGACCATCAAGTGCCCAAGCCACGGGCTCAGGCGGTGGCCCGCATAGTTCTTCATGGCTCGCAATTCGGTCGCAGTTCCGAGCGCGTCGGAGACGCGCTTGGCGGTGCGCTCGTCATTGGTCGAAAAGGCGATCCGGACGTGGCAATTGTCAAGGATCGCATGGTTCGGACCGTAGGCGCGTTCGAGCTGGTTAAGGCTCTGCGTGATGAGAAAGCTGCGGATGCCGTAACCTGCCATAAAGGCGAGTTGGCTCTCGAAAAAGTCGAGCCGGCCGAGGGCTGCAAACTCGTCAAGCATCAGAAGCAGCTTCTGCCGGCGCCGGTCGGGATCAAGGCTCTCGGTCAAACGCCGTCCGATCTGGTTCAGGATGAGCCGCATCAAGGGTTTGGTGCGGACGATGTCCGATGGCGGCACCACGAGGTACAGTGAGACGGATTCAGGACGGTCGACGAGATCACGGATGCGCCAATCGCTTCGCGCGGTGATCTTGGCAACTACCGGATCACGATAGAGCCCGAGGAAGCTCATCGCCGTCGAGAGCACACCCGAGCGCTCGTTCTCGCTTTTGTTCAAAAGCTCGCGTGCCGCTGATGCGACGACTGGATGGATGCCTGTCTCAAGATGCGGAGTCGCCAGCATTGCATTGAGCGTGGCCTCGATCGGGCGAGATGGATCCGAAAGGAAATTTGCAACCCCGGCGAGGGTCTTATCGGCTTCGGCGTAGAGGACGTGCAGAATTGCCCCCACCAGGAGTGAGTGGCTGGTCTTTTCCCAATGATTGCGGCGCTCGAGTGCACCCTCAGGATCGACGAGAATATCCGCGATATTTTGAGCATCTCGCACCTCGCAGTCGCCACGGCGGATCTCGAGGAGTGGATTGTAGGCGGCGCTGGCCGGATTGGTCGGATCGAACAACAGCACGGGCCCAAATTGCGCGCGCCACCCAGAGGTCAACTGGAAGTTCTCACCCTTGATGTCATGGACGATGGTGGAGGCCGGCCAGGTCAGAAGGGTCGGAATGACGAGGCCAACACCTTTCCCGGAGCGCGTCGGCGCAAAGCAAAGCACATGCTCGGGCCCGTCGTGGCGCAGATAATGACGTCCGAACCGGCCGAGCACGACGCCGTCAGGGCCTAACAGCCCGGCCCGTCTGACTTCGCGTAGATCGGCCCAGCGCGCCGAGCCGTAGGTGGTGACGTCCCGCCCTTCATGGGCTCGCAGGACCGAGAGCAACATGGCGAGCGCTATGGCCGCGATGCCGCCGCTTGCAGCAATCGCGCCACCCTCCAGAAAAACGACGGGCGCATAAGCATCAAACTTGAACCACCAGCCGAAGAAAGCTGCCGGCTGATAAATCGGCCAATGCCCGAGCTTGAACCAGGGAGCCCCAAGCTGTTGCTGGAACGCAAGCCGCCAGGCTGTCCATTCGGTCGCAGCCCACAGGAACGCGAGCACGATGAGGCAGACCAGGATGACCTGGTGCCAAATGATTTTTGTTGCCGACATGATCGGGATATCTCGGCATATCGACGTGCGCACACAACTACAATGGTGCTCGCGTCGCAGTGGCGCGCGTGGCAGCGCAGAGATCGGCGGGGACAAAGCCGAGATACGTAGCCAACGCCCATTCAAGCGAAGCGGGACTGATCGAGGTTTGCATCATGAGACGGCGCCGAAATGCCGATTATGTGCGTAAGAGCTCATGGATGGGCAGAAAAACGCTGACTTCGCTCAAGTAATGTGAAGCGTTCCTGAAGATTGCCCTCCTGGAGCGCTCAAACGCTGGAGGGACGGACGACCTTCGATCCTCGCGAAGTGTCGCTGAATGGGTCCCGGAGTTCTGACGATCGCGCAATAGATAAGCTCACCCGCCGCCAAGCTGCCCTTTCCCAAGAGCCACCTGAATCGCATGAGGTTATGGTGTTTCGGCAATGCTGCTGGCTCAGGTAAGGGTGGAGGTGTGGCGCATTCAAAGACGCGCCTGCTCAGATTGACGACGCCGCTTGCTGGTGCTGTGACCCTGCTACTTGCCGGGATAGTCGTGACAGACGCGGCCGACTGCCCACGGCAGGATGTGCTCGGCACCTCCCGCGTCCTCGAGGTCGACGCAAAGGCCCACGCGCGCGTTGGATTGAACAGCTTTCGGGAAACGCTCCCTTTGGCTGACCATGAGGTCGTCCTCACCTTTGACGACGGGCCGCGGCCGCCGAGCACGCAAAAGGTACTGGCGGCGCTCGCCAAGGAATGCGTACGGGCCACGTTCTTTCTGGTCGGCAAGTCCTCCGCGAAGTCTCCAGAGCTCGTTCGCCGAATTGCTGCCGAGGGCCACACCATCGCACACCACAGCTGGTCGCATACGATGATGTCGAAGATGACCTTCGAACAGGCCAAGAAGGATATTGATCGTGGAATTGCCGCCGATGAGACGGCGCTCAAGGGCGCCTCCGCCCAAAGCCCGCCATCGCGCTTTTTCCGGTTTCCGTATTTCGACTCGAGCCCAGCGATGCTCGAATTCTTGCGTTCGCGCGGGATGGTCGTGTTTGGAGCTGACCTTTCGGCGGGCGACTGGGAGAACCTAACCCCAGAACAAGAACTAAAGACAGTTACCGAGCGGCTGGAGGTCGCAAGCAAGGGCATCATTCTCCTGCACGATGCCCAGGCCCGAACGGCCGCAATGATGCCGGCGTTCTTGCGCTATCTGCACGAGAATGGCTATCGCATCGTGCATCTGGTGCCGGCTGGCCCGATCGAGAGCAACGCTGAAGTCACCCCAGCGGCAAGCCGCAGCAGTTCGCGGAAATGACAGCGGGTAGATTGGGTCAATCTAACCAACTGGTTCTCACGGTGCGCCCGGGTCCAGATCGATGCCATGGCACGGCCGTATCGCCCACTAGCGGCGCTATCTTCTTGGCGAGATCGGTCCCTTTTCAGGAGGGATTCCGATCCAACCGTTGCCGCCGCCGTCGGCGATATCGGCCTTATCCGATCCGGAGATTCTCGGCTGATACTTTGCCGGAACCACCAGCCTTGGCCTCGAAGCTGATCCGAGCGCCTTCTGCCAAGCCGGTGTATCCGGCCTTTTCAACGGCGCTGATGTGCACAAAGACGTCGGGGCCGCCGTCATCCGGCTTGATGAAACCGTAGCCCTTGGTCGTGTTGAACCACTTTACAGTACCGATCGTCACCGTCACTTCTCCTAAATGAACACATGCCATCTAGCGAAAACTCGCACCTGCATCAAGATATCCAGGAGGAGACAGTTGCTCGGAACCGGGCACGCAGAATGGTCGAACCAGGGAGAGGTTCGCGAGCTGAGAGAACCCCGTCTCGCCGCTATGCGGCGAATGTCCCGGCCCCCCAAGACCCGCTGGGGCGTGGTTGCAGTGAGCGCGACTACAGCGAACTTCTTCTAGCGACAAAAGGACAGCGGGCTTCGCTTGTACGTGGGCGAGCGCAGCCGCAGCTAGCGCCGCAGTCGTGGATCGCAGCCCAGCGGAGAAACTGCCAGTCAAAGTGACAGGCCCCGTTTGCGGCCCCAGGACCAATCGACATTGCCTGGACCTGCGATCCCGCTCACCTGTTTGCCCAGTTCCCGCTCTAGTGAAGGAGCCCAAGGCACGAGCTGAAAGCCGAGCCCATTATCAATCATGGCAAAGCGCCCCGAGGCGAGGGAAAGCCGCTGTCGGTATGTCCCCGAAACCTGTTCACCTGATCGAGCAGGCAGATGCGTAAGCCCCGTCTCCTCCGCGAGGCGCCGGCCGGCGCGATCGAGCTCGCGACTTCGCAAGGTCTCGATCAGATTGCGGCCAAGCCGCACCTTGTCGCCGTGCCGCTGTGCAAGCCCGTACTCTGCCAGCACATCAATCCGCTGTTCCAGGGCTGCCCGGACCTCTGCGCCAAAACCGGCGCGCGAGAACTCAGCAGGCTCGCGCGCCACAAGCTGCCGGTCGAGCCATGTGGCACCTTCCGCGGTGACCTGCTTTTCGAGGACGAGTTCCGATCTTACCGCGAGTGCGATGCGTGTCCGTCCCCTCGCATCCTCAAAGCGGCGGAGCTCCACGACGCCTCCAATCGGCCCGTCGCCAGCCGCCTCGATATCGGGGAGTTTGAGGTGATGGACGCGCCCGTCTATGCCGTCGACAATGGCAAAGGCATTGCCCCTCAATTCGTCGTCGTGTCCGCGGGCGACGAGACGGCCAATGATCGGTTGACCGTGATGCTCGCCTTCGAGCGCAAAGGAGGACGGTGAGCGTGCGATACCATCCTTGGCAATCGCCTTGTGCAGCCGCTTGATGATGTCGCCGCGCTCGCCAAGCGCTCTCAGGCGTGGCTCGGCGTCTTCGGCCAAGACCCAGCGAGCGGGCCCTGCCGGCTCTGCCACACCCAGGCGCTCCAGCATCCGCATCCGCCCGATCCGAATGTCTCGTAACGGGTCCCGGGCACCATCCCGTTCCGGCCTTAAATCGATGACCCCATCGGCCAATGCCGCTTGCCGCGCGAGCACCCGGTCGAGCCTGGTCCAGCGCTCGGCGCTCACCTCGGCTTCCAGCGCTTCGCGGATCTGGAGCTCGGATCGGGGACCCAATTCGCGGGTGACGAGATCGCCGGCTCGGGCCCGCAAGCCGTTTGCGATGTAGTCGCGACTGATGACGAGGTCTTTTCCATCATCGGCGCGGCCGCGCACGAGAATATGAATGTGCGGGTGTTCCGTATTCCAGTGATCGACCGCGACCCATTCGAGGCGCGTTCCAAGGTCGCGTGAGGCCTGATCCATGAGCTCACGGGTGAAGCTGCGCAGGCTGGTGAGCTCGCCTGCATCATCGGGCGAAACGATGAAGCGGAAATGATGCCGGTCACCCTCGCAGCGTTCGGCGAAGCCGCGGCCGTCTGCTTCATCTCCGAGAGCATCAAAGAGCTTGCTTGGCGCCCCGTCCCGGGTGACGCCGTCACGCTGCAGATAACCAAGATGGGCCCGCAGCGCCCCGGGCGTGCGCATTTGGCGAACCACCCGCGCCTTGACCATGGCGCCGCGAGACCGGTTGCTGAGCAGTCTGGACGCTGCAAGGCTCGCGGCCCGCCCACGTCCGAAGTTTGTTCCACGACGATAGCCGCGTGACAGACCGCCGGCCTTCTGCGCGGCTCTGAGGGCCTGCGCCAGAAACGGCTTTGCCCCCGGCGCTCGCGTAGAGCGAATGCGGCCAGGGCGGATTCGGAAGTCGTCCTTACCGGCCATGGTTTGCCGGCAGAGTGCAAAAAGCTGAGCCGCGGCTGCAATTTGGCAAAACTGAAAATGTGCGCTCAAGATTCGCAAGTTGCATTGGATGATTGAAACTAAAGCCAGATTTCTCACAACCGACCGGCCGCACCTTGCGGCTTTTATCCTGCCGTCTTAATCGGTCGTGTCGTCTGTCTGACCTCAGCCATTCTCGCTTCCTTTCTCGCTTGCGACAAGCCTCTCTGATCCACGCCATGACACGATGCGCCGCGAGGCTTGCGAGTCCTGATGCGCCGTGCAGTCTTCCGCGCTCAGCGACGGCACAGTGTCGCTGCAGCAAGGCAGCGCGGACGCCGTCGCGGCGCATCTTTCCATCGGTGTGACGGAGCCACATCACAGGCAATCCGGCGCGATCGGTCGGCATCCGAAGATGCATCGTCGCAGGCAAGATAACGTGCGTTCCGTCGTGTTGGTGCTGCACCAGTCCTCATCCGCCGGCGGCGGAGCTCCGTGTTCAGGTCGCGGCCATCACCGCGTCGTTGCCAGGTTGCAGGATCACGCGCCTCATGCGTAGGGCCCGAGCAATTTGCGCTGCTTAGCTGTTGTTTCGGCATGCATCTCCGCCGCCGAGGCGTCCGGATCGCCGCAGTAGAACGTGCCGCTGGTCCACATCGCATGCATGATCACAGCGAGCTTGCGCGCTACCGCCACCGTCGCCTTGCGGTGCGAGGAGCGCTTGGCCAGCGCCAGCCCCCACGCCTTGACCTTGTCTTTTTTCTTGTAGCGAGTCAGCAAAGCGCTGGCCGCCTCGTACAGCGCCCGCCGCACGTCACCGTCGCCCGCCTTGCTGATCCGGCCCTTGACGTCGATAGACGAGCCGGACTGCCAGCGCCGCGAGGTCAGGCCAAAATAGGCCGCCACGTCGCGCGAGCGCCTGAAGCGCGAGGGATCGTCGACCGCGGTCATAAAGCTCAGCGCCGCGATCGGGCCGACGCCAGGAATCTGCATGAAGCGCCGGCACAGCTCATGGCCGGCGACCAGGCGAACCACCAGGTCGTGCAGCCGGCAGTACTCCTTCCACAGCGCCGCGCGCGCATTCAGCATGGCGTCGATCAGCTCGCTGACAAGCGCATCGTGGGCCACCGCCTCGCGCACGACTTGCGCAAAGCCGCCGCGCCCGACCCGGTTCAGCCGGATGCCAAACACTTTCAGCGAGTGCCGGATCGCATTCTCGAGGTCCCCAAACTTGCGCTTCAGATTGCGCCGGTGCGTCAACAACAGCCGCAGCCGGTAGCAGGCCTCGCTCTTGATATGGGCGCGCCGGAACCAGCCGGTGCGCATGATGTGGGCAATCCCGAGCGCATCTGCCCGGTCGGTCTTGTTGCGCTGCGCCTTCAGCGCCGCGCGAACATGCAAAGTCTCCAGGCAGACCGCCGGCAGGCCCAGCCTGAGCAGCTCCAGATGCAGCCAGGGCGACAGCGATCCCGCCTCATGACCAAGGCGTCGCAAGCGGCCAAGATAGGGCGTCAGCGCCACCTTGATCGCGTCCGGATCGGTCACCACCGCCGTCTCCAGCATCACCTTGCCGGTCGCGTCCACCACGCAGATCGCCGTCTCGTCCATGCCGATGTCCAAACCACAGAAGAATTCCATCACACGCCTCCCGCGTTGCTGAGCCGGTGCAGTGTGCGCAATATTCATCGCGCAGACCATCTGCTCCGCCGCCGCAAGTTCTGCAGGAGACCGATTACGGGCGGCCATCCCCGGTCCGCTCCTTCCGCCCGCGTCCTCATCACTCTCCAAAATGCGAGAACTTGCGATGGCATGCGAGGAGATGCGATTATCGTCATTGAGACTTCGATTCGTCCGATCGCGGCACGAACAGACCACTCGCATGGGGCACAAGTCCAGTTGTGTTGGGGGTCAGCGTGTCTTTCGATGAAGGCGTTTCATGCAGAGCGGATACCGAGCTCCGTTCGCTCGACCAGGGATGAAATCGCGGAACAAACGGCGCGGCCTGCTTCCAATCTGTGCTGGGAACGGGGACCGAAGTATCGCGCCAGCGCTGTATGATGCCGGTCAATGGCTCGAGTTTGTTCAGGTAGGCCAGGGTTTCTTCAGGCAGCGCGCGCCCCGTCGTCAGATGCTTCGCGTAGCGCTGGGGGCCTGCGTTGTAGGCGGCGAGAAATCCGTCCGAGCCGAACCGGTCCAGCATCTCTCGCAGGTAGGCGGCCCCTGCGAAAATGTTGTCATGGGGGTCAAAGGGGTCGATGCCTAGATTGTAGCGGGCGCTCAGGTCGACCCACGTCCCTGGCATGATCTGCATCAAGCCCAGGGCACCTCGAGATGACACGGCCTGCGCTTTGCCACTGCTTTCGACCTGGATCACGGCACAAACCAATTGCACGGGAACTGCAAACCGGCGGGACGCCTCGGCAATGAAGGCCGCATATGGGACGAATTTGCCAAGGCACGTTGAGGGCGGAGCAGGCGCCTGCAATTCGGATTGGGCTCGACAGCTCGACGGCAATTCGACAGCTGCCAAAGCTGCCAGGAATGCCGCGATGATACGGAAGGATGGACGGCATGCCCGCATCGCCTCGAGCGCAACCTGGGAGCAGTCAGCGTGCGGCCTTTGCAGCTGATCATCATCTGCGCGCCCGCATCTGCTGACGAGCTTGGCCGGAAAGGAGCAAAGGGATTGTGGTCCGCGGGAGCATGATGAAGCTGCAACCCGATGAAGCGAGGCAAGCATGGTCATTCCTCCTTCGTCCACACTGGCAAAGCTTGGCCGATGACGGCGGAGGCCGCGATCGGCCCGAAATAGCGGCCGTCAAAAGAGTCGGCGGATTGCCAGTTCATCAGAAAGATTTGATTGTCCAGCAGGACGCGGCATCCCTGCCAGGCGGGCAAAGGCCGCCCACGGCCATCACGCTCGCGGGCCTCGCCCATCTCGATGCCGTCGACGAGGATAGTGAGTTCTCGTCTGCAGACGGTGTGCCCAGGGAGCGCCAAGACCCGCTTGAGCATGGGAATGCCGAGCGGCAGATAGCCGTTCAAATCAAGGAAGGACGCAAGCGGGTCAGGCGGGCGAACGGCTACGAGCGAGGTGACACGGAGACGCTCCACCGCCTGCAAGCGGTAAAGACCGATCGGCACGCTGTGCGAAGCGTTCCAAACATACCATGGCGCTGTGCCCCGGTCGGCGGAGAGCGCAAGAGCCGTGCCCCCGCACATTGCAAGAATTGTTATGAGCTGGCCCATCAGAGTGTCACCCTTTGGCGCCGGAGCCACGCCTGGTGGCGCGCACGGGTGTAGCTTCGCGGAGTCTCATTCACCGAAAGGCGGTTGTGCGCGTGGTGCCAGTAGTCGGGCGCCGCGTCGGCGGGATCGATGCCGAGTGCTTCCACCGCCTCGATCAGTTGCAGGACACGTTCGACCTTCGGCCAACCGGACAATCTCAGCAGGCTCTCGCCGCCCGGACTGATCCAAGGCACGGTCGAGTAGCGCTGCCCTGGCGCGGACGCGCGCAGAATATCGATGCGTGACAGTACGGTTCCGAAGTCATTGGAGCTCCAGCGTACGAACGCAAAAATGCTCCCAGGCGCAAATGAAAGAACACGCCGGTGATGGCCGATGATCGTTTCCGATATAGGCCGGCCGAACCGAATGCGGTTTTCGATGCGTTTCTCGAGCCACAGGAGCTCAACCGTCGTGAGATCATTCATATTGAAATTCCATATCGCAAGACGGCGGGCGCGGTGCTGAGACGTGGCGATCTGAAATCCAGGACGAGGAGGCGTGATAGGCAGACGACAAGTGGGGCAAAGCACGACTGCTTCGCGCTCACGGCCGCGTCAGAACGCCAAGCGAGCCTGAAGACGAGACAACGCTCCTGCAGGTCCAGGACTGCGAAGGCCCATTTCCACGAACCAAGACGCAGCTCAGCCGCTCTCGTGCGGAGGTTGGCGTACGTGGGCTCACTGGACAGCCAGGACCGGCTCTGCAGGGACGTGGACTGGGGGTCCGTTAGAAGGAATCCGAAGGATTCCTGGTTAGGAAAGTTAGAGGAAGTGGAAGCTCCTCTGTGGCAACGGCTTTTCCGAGATAGCGGTCCCTGATCGCACGCGTTTTCGGTCCCGGATGGCACGGTGGCGCTGGTCCCTGATAGCACGGCGGGATTCACAGGTTTTCCCCCGAGCTGGAGATAAGCCCGCGCTTGCGCAGCCGGTGGGTAAGCGGGTCGACCGCAGTGGGAGCGAAGTTCAGCCGTTCCGTCCCATTTGGGTCGTGCGAGATGACCAGTTCATATCCCGGCAATCTCTGCTGTCGAACGATCTGGCGCAGGTCGTATGCGAAGTGCTTGAGTGGCGATAGGCAGCCCGATTTGGCGTGGAGGTGCACAAGATCAAAGCTCCAGCCGCCCTTTTGGCGACCGCCGTGCTTGCGCACGAGGCGATAAAGCCAGCGCTCCAGTCCACCAGTCAGATCGAAATATGCGCGGTCGATCGTCAGCACGAGCGCTTCGTTCAGAACACCCGTGTAGAACCAGTCTGGCAGGATCAGCTCGAGCCCGCGGGCGCGGCCGTGCATATCCGCGGTCTCTTTCCATTCATTGATCCACGAGAACCGATGCTGCCGGCGCTCCGTCGGCTGGCGAATGGATGTCATCACGGTGGTCGATTGCAAGCGGTCGAGCGCAGCCTTGAGGCGATCGTAGTCGCGCACGCTTGTGCCGCGTCCAACGAAAGTCAGGATCTCGTAAGGGGTGGCGGCCATCAACCGCGATGTCTTCAAACCTGCATCACGCGCCTGGATAATTTGCGAGGCGGCCCAGATCAGCACGTCCGCATCCCAGATGGTCGCCATGCCATGTTCCGGCACGGCTTCGACACGGATTTTGATTGTCCCGGCCCCGAAATCGATGGGAACGGTCCGCTTTGACTTCGCCAGCGAAAAGAACGGATAAGCCATTAGGTCTTGCGCGTCGCGCGGCGCGAGATCACCGGGAAGAGCGCGAAACAGATCGAGCTGATCCCGTTCTGAGTTGCGCCGCCAGCGCGCAAAGGAGTTGCTGTCCGGCATGGGTCAGCGCCGCTCCTTGCCTGCGTAGGCGATGGGCGCGTGCCGCTTGGCGGGCAAGACCGTGCCAACCCCGGGATCGCTGGTCGACGTTTTGGCGCCGCGGTCCACCCATGCTTTCAGGTCTTCGAGCGCGTAGACGACGCGGCCGCCTAGCTTGCGGTAGGTCGGACCTGTGCCATAGGTGCGATGCTTTTCGAGGGTGCGGCCGGAGAGGCCAAGAAAGCGTGCCGCTTCTGGTGTGCGAAGATAGCGCTGCGGCGTGCCGGCGTTCGGGTCGGGCATCGGATCGCTCCCGTGATGTCATGGAGCGCGACGGAGTTTGATCGCGCGTCGACGGACATCATGGAGGAGCGAACGCACGTGAGGGGATGCCGAACATTGTTAGGACGATTTCGGCACCCCTCCTTTTGGTTTCGCGTTGCGATCGGCAAAAGAGGACTGCAGGCTTTGGTAGTCAGCAATCGGCCGACGATTCTGCTGCGCAGCCAGGGACGTCTCAGCTGTTGGGCGTGGTGCGGGAAAGTTCGACGCGCTCCGATGCGCCGCAGGCGATCGGCACGCATGAGGCGTAAGATCCGACCGCGGGCCGCCCGCCGGTGCAGTCAGCGGGAAGGCGAGAGGCGCCAAACCTGACCTGGTTGCATCAGTTGTACGCTATCCAGATCTATTTCTTGCGGGATCTCGATCGAAACAATGCACGGTAGCCGGTACGCACGATGAAGCGACCGGCTTTGACCAGGCGAATGGTACGGCTGCGCAGGTCGTGGGTCTTCCAGCCGCGGTCGATGAGCCGCCTTTTGCCGAACATCACCTCGGCGATCGTTCGATAGGATGCGCCATCCTCATGCCCATCCCGCGCTCGCAGAGCCAGGCCGAGCCTTTTCCGCTGCTGGGCCGAAAGCCGATGAAAGGCAGGTCCCGGCGGGCGGCCGTTCAGCGCTCGCCATAAGCGATGTGCGGCGTGGGCGCGCGCGACGAAATTCTCGTCAAGCGGCAATTCGGTGGCATATCCGGTACCGAGGTGCGGGGCCTCTCTGAGCCATAATCGATGCTGCGCGCCCTGGACCAGCAAGAGGGCATGCCAGCCGTCCGGTGCTTGCCTCATGGTGGCCGACGTAAGGTCAGCAAGCGGAAGTACTACGTCCGAACCTTGAGAGCCGGACGCGCTCCGAACGATCGGCACCACCGTTGGCATCGCCTCGGGCGCCCAGAAGATGGTCTGCTCGTAGAAAGACCCTTGCGGGTCATGGGTGAAAGCAGCGCCAAATACGCGAATGCTTCCTATCCTGCGGATGGACATCCGCAAGCTTTTTGGAGCAAACACGCGTCGATTTCGGTTAGACCTGCGCCTGACCCAAGAGGCGGTGGCAGAGCGCATGGGTGTCGACCGCGCGTTCATCAATGGAGAGAGGGTTGCAAAACGTGACCCTGCTTACGATCTGGCAAGTCTCGCAGGCTCTGGAAGTTCGACCCGCCCAACTGGTCGAGGAGAAGGCGAGCAAAATTCGTGCGTGATTGTGCGCTCGACCGCATCTACTCCGGGCTGAACTCTCCAAGCGCGATTGACTCGATAGCCGGTCAATAAGGGCTGTGGGAGTGCCAAGTTGCCGTGGAAGCGATCACCAAGTGATGCTCAAGAAGATCCATGATGGTCGGAGAGAATTGACTTCTCAACTCGGATGGCCAAATCCTGCTATCTACCTGCGCCACCGCGCAACCAGATGACGGTAGCCGTGATCTGCCAGCCATCTAGCGCGCCTCAAATAGCTCTCGAATGCAGTTTGCGCCCGCATCGATTCTCGGTCCGGATCAAATGTGCAGCACGATTCGGGCCACTTCCTTCCAGTCGGCGCCATCTGCCGCGGCGTCGAGAAGGCGCCAGTACGTCACCAGATGCTCCTCATCATAGGATGTGAGCGCTGGATCTGTGGGGGCGCAGGCGGCGACATGCGGCTCAAGGGGCGGTGTTTGCATGGTAAATCTCGCAAGAATGACAATAGACGTGCGCAGGCACGGTTCCTCAGTTCAATGTGAAGAAGCAACTTGCGCCGATGGATATGCGCAAGTTGGTGGGTCGGAATTTTTTAAAACTGCGGAAGCAGAAAGGCTTCACGCAGGAGAAATTCTCAGAGGCGTCCGGCTTCACGCAACAATATATCAGCGGATTGGAACAAGGTCGGCGCAATCCCACCGTGGTGACGCTGTTCGAACTCGCAACCACACTGGGTGTTAGCCACGTGAATCTTGTCTTACCGGACCAGGAGTTCTCCAGGAGCTTCCTAAAGCACCGAAGAGGAAAAAAGATTGACCAGTAGAGCATCGTACCGCGGCGAGACGTTCCCCTGCCGCCTGCAAGAAGCCTCGCACGAGCGGTTCGACGAGGTTTTTGTTCGAGCTCTGCTTGCCGGTTTTATGCGGTCGGACCTAAGGAGGGTGTAGCCTCCTGCCCTTACAATCCATCCGGCAATGCTCAAGCGTGAGTGAAGGGCTTCAAGATGATGGTCAAAACGGGACCGCGTAGACGCCGAACTTGCCATTCCGATTGTGCCTCCGCCCGATTAGACGCCCGATGCAAGGTCAGCAAAGCGTTAGCGCTGCAGCGGTGACTTATGAGGTTGAGGCGCTCGGTCCCCGGGCTCCGCAAAGCCCCTCGCTGCCCCAAGAGCAAGCTGTCTACGATACCGGCATTGACCAGACCAAAATAGATATCGGTACCCACGAGAGGTGATGTGAGAACCGCTCCAATGGAACAGCAGCGTGATCATCTTGCCGCCTTAGGCTGGAAAAGAAGCCCCGCCCGATCAACTCAGGCGGGGCTTTGGACCGAGCCTCACTCCCCGTTCTTGCGCGGGCGCGACCACAGGAGCGTGTAGCCCTCTCCGCCTTCGTCATCGAACAGGTTCGCGTAGATCGGCGCGTTGAACGACGGGTCGTCAAGCTTGAGCGAGAGGTAATCGCGGCCCTCCTCGGAGCGCTTGGACCAGGCTGCCCCGATCTCCGCCCGGCCCACATAGATGCGGTGGCTGGGAGCGTTATCGTTGGAGCGGTTGGTCTCGGCGACGATGCGGACGCCCCTGGCCTGCAAACTCAGGGTGACGATCTCGCCCTGGAAATCGTTGCCGACTTTCTTGAAAGAACCGATGTTAGCCATGTCACTTCTCCTGTTGTGTTTCGAGCCCGCGACCACCGCGGCCTCGATGGCGATCTAAAGGCCGAAGACGATCGGCGACGCACCCGCTAGCAGGCCGGAGCGCAGCGGAGGACGCCGTTGGAGCGACTTTCTTGTCTCGCGAGGAATGGGCGCAAGCCCAGGGGAAGAAAGTCGCATCAACGGCGTTGCGGCTCAGACGATCGAGGCGCAGCCGCTCTTGGGCCAGATCGAGCCATCAAGGAGGCCACGTGCGTCCGCGCGCTGAACCGCAATCCTAAGGAGATGAGTGGCAAATTTCGGTTGTTCTGAGCAAGAGGTCGGGACGGGCCGGCGCAGAAGGAGAAACAATCTGCCGCAAAGGGCGGTATCGTCTCCCGCAGGAATGATCGAGCGCGTGCGCCCCACGCAGCTATGCGAGCCAGACAGAGATTGGTGGGCCTTGCATAAAGGCTTCAAAGGGAGACGCGGTTGCCTTTCGCTCGAGCTCGACGCCGTCTCGTTCAACCTGGTCTCTGTGCGAGCTTGCTCGACCTGATGACGACGCAGCCTCATCGCTCGAGCGTGGCGGCTGGAAGAATTGGTCGAGGTGTATTCTCCACCACCCCGGCCGAGTGAGACGGTGGGGGGCCTCGCGAAGCGGTCAAACGCGCCCATGCCGTGCCGCCGATGCAAAGCGCACCTACGCAAGCGAAGGCCTCCCGCCAGCTCGGCGAACGCACCCCGATCTGGGACAGGGCAAACACCACATGGTAGCCGGCGATTGCCGCGGGACCGCGAAGACGGTTGCGACCGGGACGCGCAAGGTCAAGGACCGATTAACCGCGAGAGTGAGCTGACCAGCGGCAAGCGTCAGCGCGCCAGAAGCAATTCCGATAAGCAGTGCGCCGAAGAGGCCCGCGCCATCGCGAAAATGCCGATATTCCGACACTGAGCGCGACGAAAAACGGCAAGGCATAGACCGCCAGCGCAAGGATCAGCCAGCAGAACAAACCGATGCCGAGCGTGTTGAGGGCAAGCCCAAGGGCGAGCATGGCGGTGGCTCCAATGCATAGACGTATTGGTCGCGCCTCCACCACCACCGCGGCGCGGCTTCGGACCTAAAATCGAAACGAGGCGGAGTTGCGGCGTGCAACGCCACCTTGGCGTCTTCGACGGCGCTCATGCGCCGCCGAACTTCCAAACGGGAATACCGAGCCGCTTCGCCTTGTCAGCGAGATTGTCCTGAATTCCCGTGCCCGGGAAATGCATGACGCCGATCGGCAGGAGTTCGAGCACGGCGTCGTTGCGCTTGAACGGCGCCGACTTGGCGTGTTTCGTCCAGTCCGGCTTGAAAGCGATCTGTGGGACCTTGCGATTGGTCGCCCATTTGGAGGCGATCAGTTCGGCGCCCTTGGGAGAGCCGCCATGCAGGAGGACCATGTCCGGGTGCTTGGCATGAACCTTGTCGAGGCGATCCCAGATGAGGTTGTGGTCATTGAAGTCGAGCCCGCCGGTGAGTGCGATTTTCGGCCCGGGTGGCAACAAGACCTCGGTTTCGGCGCGGCGTTTGGCGGCAATGAAGTCGCGGGAGTCGATCATCGCTGCGGTGAACGTGCGGTGGTTGACCAATGATCCCGATCGCGGGCGCCAGGATGCGCCGGTGTTGACCTCAAATTGTTCGATGGCCTGGTCACGGAAGAGTTCCAGGCAGTTGCGGCGTTCGATCAGCGTGACGCCTTCGGCGGTCAGGCCCTCGAGTTCGACCGATCGCACCTCGGACCCGTTCTGCTCGCGCTGGCTCTTGTGCTGCGCTTGTTCGTTGTTATCGAGCTGCCTTTCGACGCGCTCGACGGCACGATGGAACAGGTTGACGGTCGACCAGAGCAGATCGTCAAGGTCCGGCTCAAGCCGGGTGTCGCTCAAGGTCGCGACCAGGGCGTCGAAGATATCGGCGACGGCGCCGCCAACCATCTTGCCCTCTGGGAGTGGTCTTGGATCGGGCTGGTCGTCGAAGGGGTGATAGCCGAAGAGCTGGAGTTCGGTGATGACTTGGTCGGTCGGAGAAGAGTTGTGCAGCGGTTCGACGTCGTCATGGTCGGTCATGGGAAGAGGTCCTTTGCCGGATCGGCCGCGACTATCGCCGCCTTCGTGGCGATCCTCTGACGGCGGCCGAAGCGTGCCAGAACCCGAAAGGGCCGAAGCGGCAGCGGAGGATGGCGGAGGCCGGCTATTTTGCTTCGCGATGCAAAGCGCGCGGCGAACCCAATGATGTGTCTTCACATCACTGGCGCGCGGCGGAAAATAGCCGGCCGTAGCCATTGCCGGCGCGCTCCGCCTGCCGTCCGATCGCTCTCTAGAAGGCCGAGGTCGCGTCCTCTTCCGGTATTGGCCTCGCCTATGACTGGCCGATCGACGTCGATCAAGGACCGGAAGCTATTCCGCGGGTACAGTCGAGGGATGCAGGAAGCGAACGACGTCCTCTGGCACGAGCTGGAGCTGCAACGCTGCTTGGAGAGCATGGACACCGAAGACATGCAGATCTTCGTTGAAGTCGCCCAGCCGGGGCGACAGCGTGACCGCTTCAATGCCGGCGTCCGCTGCGCGCTGGCTGAGGGTCGCCTGCACCGCATCGCCAGCGGCATCGACATCGCGGGCGATGTAGAGCCGGCGCAGCCCGGTCGGAAGAACCATGGCGGAGAGATGATTGGCCGAGAGCGCAGCCAGCATTGGCATGATCGGCAACACGTAACGTAGCGACAGCATGGTTTCGATTCCCTCGCCGGCAGCGAGCACGTCGTCCACCACGCCGAAGCGAACCGCGTTCCCCAGGAGATCGCCCATCGCGCGTCGCGGCGTATCGATCGGAGCTTTGCCCAGCCGAATGCGATCAAAGCCGTCAGGGTCGAGCCAGGTGCGATGCACGCCAGTGATCCTGCCTTCGAGATCCGTGACGCAGGCGATCATCGCCGGCCAGGTCTCGGCTGGCAGGTGTTCGTCGGGCCGATAATAGCAGCGCGGATGGAAACGCAGGCTGCCACCATGGTGCAGGTGGGCGATCCCGCGACGCTGCAAATATGTCTCGGCCAGCGTCCCCTCGATCGGTTGCGATCTCATAAAGAGTCGTCTTGCCGCGTCTTGCGATCCGGCCGGTCCTAAGGGACGAACGGGTTTCGGGACGAGTTCCGGTTCAGTACGAGCCAGCCTCAGAAAGCGCCTCGCCTCCTCTGCGACCTCCCGGAAATCGCGCAAGCCGCAGGTTTCACGGATGACGTCGAGGAGATCGCCATGTTCCCCGGTTGCGGCGTCAGTCCATTTTCCGGCGGAGCCTTTCCGTGAGTCCTGGAGCCGCACGAACAGTGAGCGCCCTGGGGCGTTGTGGACATCGCCGACCAGCCAGTACCGCCCCTCCCTCTTTCCATTGGAGAGATAGTGTCGGCACACCGCCTCGGCCTCGCGCGCGAGGCGGCGTGCTAACTCGCAAGGCTTGCTGAACATCAGGCGGCCTCCCGCTCACTGATGCGCGTGATCGGATAGGGGTCGAGCACTTTCGACAGGACCTCCACACCGCTCGCAACCGTACGCACGAACAACCGCCCGCACGTTGAGACTTTGCAGGAGCGTACGCTGCGCGATACTTTCGGCGAGTTGCTCGATGGAAATGCCCGCCGTCACATGCCGGACGTTGGACTGGCTCAGCACCAGCTTGTTGAACGGAATATCACGCGAGGGCGACAAGGTGATCTTTTCGACAGCCTTCGTCATGTCGATTCTCCACGACGGGCGGCCGAGAGCCTCTCTCTCGACCTCCAACCCGTCGCGGAAAACGACCCGCCCTCTCACTCTCGTGCCCGCGGTGACCCGGTGGAGTCTCACGCCGCTTCCTGGTCCGCTTTTTCCGCCTTCATGTCGGCAGCGGGTGCTGGCAAGAATCCAAGGAGATAGTCCGCGACCTTGCTGGCCTGTGAAGCGGCCCGGACAATTGCACGATTGTCCTCGCGCAGTACGTCAAGCCACGAACCGATATAATCGGCGTGCCGCACCGTTGGCACGATACCGAGCGACGCGCAACCGAACGCGGAGGCAATTTCCGCGACCAACTCCTCGAAGGCATACTTCTTGGTACCAAAGCTGCCCGACATGTCGCGGTTGAGACGTGACGGATGGCCGCTGGCATGTACGTTATGCCGATATCGGCATAAGGCGCATAATGCCGCGATCCAGATTATGCCGCATGGCCTCTGTTGGAGGCTGGATATCCCGGTGTTGGCCATGCGGCTGTTCGGCATAATCAGAGCCCTTCAAGGAACGCGAGCAGTTTGTCGTCCGGCCGGAACCGACCCGGCGGCGCGGATGGTGCGGCGACGAGAGCGAGCGCCTTTTCCTTCATCCGCATATCGGCGTGGATGTAGATCTGGGTGGTCTCGACGTTCTCGTGACCAAGCCAGAGCGCGATCACCGCAGGATCGACGCCATGATGGAGCAGGTCCATCGCCGTGCTGTGGCGCAGCGTATGCGGTGTGACCCGCTTGGTGCCGATGCTCGGGCACGCGCGCGACGCCGTGAGGCAGTGCTTGCGGACCAGATGCTCAAGAGCGTCACGGCTCAGCCGTTCGCCCCGGATCGACGGGAACAGCGGCTTGCTCTGGTCTTTGTCGTTGCCGATCCACGTCGCCAGCAGCTTGGCTGTCTCGCGGCGAAGTGGGGTGGCGCGCTCCTTGCGGCCCTTGCCCATGCAACGGATGTGAGCGCCGGTTCCAAGCGCGACATCGCCCCGGGTAAGGCCGACCAGTTCGGAAGCTCGCAGGCCTGTCTGGATTGCGAGCAACAGCAGAGCATGATCGCGCCGGCCCGCCCATGTGGTGCGATCCGGAGCCGCCAGCAACGCCGCCATCTCTTCGGCATCGAGGAACGTAACTGCACGCTTCACATAGCGCTTGTTGGGCATGGCCAGGATACGCTGGCAGTGTAGTAGCCAGGTCGGATCGGTCATCGCGACGAAGCGGAAGAACGATCGGATCGCCGCGAGCCGGGTGTTGCGGCTGCGGGCGCTATTGCCCCGCGTGGTCTCGGTATGGGCGAGGAAGTCCGCGACCAGATCGGCGTCGATATCTTCGACCGTCAGGTTGACTGGCGGCTTGTTGCGGCGAGTGCTCGCGTACCTGAGCAGTAGCCGGAACGTATCGCGATAGCCAGCGACCGTATGTCGGCTCGCCTCCAGTTGCGTGCAAAGCCGCTCGGTGAAGAAGCGCTGGATCAGCGCAGGTAAGGCGATGGTGCTCATTGTGCCATCTCCCCGCCGCTCGCGGTGGCGCGGCCCATCGCTAGATCGAGCAGCTCCGGGACCGCCTCCAGATACCAATATGTTCCAGAAGGGTTGCTATGACCCAGATAGGTCGTCAGCCGGATCATCTCGCGCGCCGGGTCCTTGCCAGTCCGGTACCAGTTGATCATCGTACGCACGGCGAAGGTGTGGCGCAGGTCGTGGATGCGCGGTCCCCGGCCGTGCCGCTGGTACTGCTGCTCGGATCGCAATCCGATCTGCTGGCATGCTTGCGCAAAGTTGTAGCGGGCCCCACAGTCGGTGAGCCGAGTCGCCTTGTCAGTTATGAACATCGGCTTCGCCGGATGACCGATCAACCGGTCGCGTTTGACGTGATAGTCTAGCAGTCGCTCGACGGCGCTGGGGTCGAGCGGCAGCAGTCGCTCCTTACCGTTCTTACCTTGTCGGACGCGTAACGCACCATTATCGGCATCGAGGTCGTCTCCATCGAGCGCGAGCGCCTCGCTGACGCGCAGGCCCGTGATCGCGATGAGTGCGAACAGCGTCGAGCAGGTCAGCCCGCGCAATCCGCAAATCGACGGAAGTGCCATTGCGGCCGCGATGATCGAAGCGACTTCCGCGTCGCTGTAGATATACGGTCGGGAGCGCATCACGGTATTCGGCAACAATCCCCGGGGCGGGGCTTCATGCGCCAGATCGAAGCTACTTAGCCACTGCGCGAAGAGGCGCACGACGGTAAGCCGCGCCGCTCGCGTCCTGCCGTTGGCCTCGTCGAGCGTAGCATGCCAGCGCAGGAACAGCGCCGTGTCGATATGCGTCGCACGCTCGCGGTCGGCAAACCGCGTGAAGCGGCGGAGGATGCGCTCGCTGGTGCTCAGGTCGTAGCCGAGGCTGCGCCGCACGGCCAGATAGCGATCGAGTTGGGAGGTGAGGCTCATTGCGCGCCTCCCACTACGGGCCAGGGCATTGCTATCGATCGCAGCCCATCTATGTCGAGACGGGCATATATCATGGTCGATGTGCGTGAGCGATGCCGCAGCACGTCGCCCACCTCGTCGAGCGATGCACCCGAGTTCACCAACTGGACCGCAAGGCTATGACGCAGCAGGTGCGATCCCACATAGGGCGTCACCGGTTTCTGGCCGGTCGCCTTCAGGGCATCCTTTAGGACGGCGTTGACGATTTGGCCGTCATTGAACGGACGATGTGGCGCGCGATGGGTAACGAACATCATGCGGCAGGACGTGGGGCCGCGCTCCTCGCGCAGATAGCGGCTCAGCGCATCGCCAACCTCCGAGCTGATCGGCACGCGATCGTGGAGTTTGCCCTTGCCACGAACCAAGAGTTCGCCCGCGCGCCAGTCGACGTCGTCCAACCGGATCGCGATGACCTCGGCAGCACGCAAGCCAAGCCGGGCCATGATGAGCAGCATCGCATAGTCCCGAGCCCCGTGCCGCGGGTTGTGGCGCACGCAGGCGAGCACCGCCTCAACGCCCTCGGGCACCAGATGGCGCGGCAGTCGTGCTCCCCAGCGTTTCGCCGTTCTAGGCAGACTCAGAGCTAGATTGGTCGCTGTCGCGCCACTGCCGAACAGATATTGCAGGAAGATACGAACATGCGTCGCTACCGTCTTGTCGCGCCGCGCACTTGCCATTACGTGCTCAAGGAAGCTGATCACGTCGGCGGGCCGCAACCGCCCCGGATCAACCATCGCATCGCCAAAGCGATGATCGAGGAACCGGTTGGCGAACCGCAGCGTGTGATAGATCGTCCGCGGGCTAAGGCCGCGATGCTTGACCAAATAGGTCTCGAAGTCCGCCAGTAGGGCCGCACGCGCTTGCTGCGCCTCGCTCAACGGCACTGGATGCGTCACGCCGATATCGAGGAGATGCTGCGCGAACCGGCGGGCCAACCTATACGGCCATATCGTGCCGGTTTTCTTACGCGGCACCTTGCGTCCCAGATGCTCGGCCATATCGAGCGTCAACGCTGAAGGACCGATGCCCTGGACATCCATCGCGTGACCCACCTTTCGTAGGATCGATAGGTAGGTCTTGACCGTGCCGGCGCTGTAATTCTCCGCCGCAAAACTCGCTGCGAACGAGCCAAGATGCGGCTCGATGCAGGTCTGCAAATATTGAGACATGATCTTCGTGCTCCTTGTTGTTGGAGCGACGAAGATTATGCCGAATGGGATTGGCGGGATCATGCCGCCAACCGGGCCCAGCCGAGCAGATGCGGCATAATCTGGATCGCGGCATTATGCGCCAGCTCATGCAAGGCCGTTCGATGCCAGTTGATCGGCTCGAAATAAGCTTGCGGTGGCGGCACCTGCACATAATCTTCTGTCGGCGCATAAAAGGCGCGGTTGCCGCCGGTGCGGAAGTCGATGCGAGTCGCCTTGATGAGCTTTTCGACCTGCGGCTCGATCAGGTCTGGCGGCGGAGGCGGCGCTGTTGTTGCGATCTCCGGAGGCAAGCCCTCGCATTGATCGATGTTGAAAAGTGTGAAGCGCTTGAGGAACGGAATGGTCTGCGCTTCCTCACCGTTCTCGCTCGCGCGGCGCTGTTCGTCGACCGGCACAAAGCGGTCGGCATAGACGACGGTCGTGCCGCGCTCGCCCTTGCGAACGTGACCACCGAGCGATAGCGCCTGGCGGAATGTGAGCCAGCTCTGACCTGTGAATGCGCGTTCGGTGGCAGCCCCCCAGAGAATTAGTATGTTAACGCCGCTGTATTGGCGGCCGGTCGCAGCACTCTTCGGCATGGCCAAAGGCGCCCTCGCCGCCGCGGTGCCCCAAGGCTGCACCCACGGCACACGGCCGGCCTCCAGTTCGGCGATGATCTTGTTGGTGATGTCGTCATAAAGGCTCGTCCGGTCCTCACCGGTGCGCGCCCGAGGATGATGTCTGGACATCGCGGATCTCCGCGACGGGCGCCGCGAGCCTCTCTCGCAGCCTGTAACCCGTCACGGCAAAACCGCGCGACACTCTTACTCTCAGCCTCTCATTCAGAATGCGACATTTGCGACCCGGTCCGCCTTCCGTCCCAAGTTTTTAGGACTAGATACTGAGATGCCTGGGGCCCCAGGCCCGACCGGGCGTGCGCCAAGAGCGCATCGCCTCGACGGGAAATGGCACCCGGAGAGCGTGAGCATAGCGACCCGAAGGGGCACGCGGGTCCGAGTGCAGCGACGAGACCGGTTCAATAGTGGCACCCGGGAACGGGGCAGTGATAGCGATCGCCGCAGGCGGGCCCCTTTCCCGAGTGCCCCCGGCGAGGAGCTCCGCAGCTCTTGCGCGAGCTCTTGCGCGAGCTGGGGTAATCCGATCCCGGCCACTCGCTAATCTTGTGCTGGGGTTGATTCGGCCCAGCAAAGGAGACAAGCGATGGCCCTGTATGTCGGACTGGATGTTTCACTAAGAATGACGTCAATCTGCGTCCTCGAAGCGGACGGCTCACAGGTATGGGAAGGCAAAGCCGAAAGTGAACCGGTCCCCTTGGTAAAGGTGCTTTCGCCTTGGCGAGACAAAATCGCTCTCGTCGGAATCGAAGCTTGCCCGCTTTCCGAATGGCTTTACGGCGCATTGGCTGAGAGTGGGTTTCAGGTCATCTGCATTGAGACCCGGCATGCACAGCGCTTCTTGTCCTCTCGTCCCAACAAGACCGACCGCAGCGATTCGCGCGGCATCGCCGAGATGATGCGTCTCGGACACTATCGATCGGTTCATGTGAAGAGCAAGGCATCGCAGCTGCTCCGAACGACCCTGATCGCGCGCAGGAAGTTCGTCGATCACATGCTGGCGATCGAGGACACGATCCGGGGGTTGATGAAGGTGCATGGATTAAAGCTTGGTGCAGTGCACCGAAGTCGGTTTGCGGCGAGGGTCGAAACTCTGCTGGCGGATGCGCCAGACTTGCGAATAGCCATCGAGCCGTTGCTCGAAGCGCGAAACATGATGCGTAAGCACAAGGCCCTTATGGATCGGCAGCTTTCGCAAATGGCTCGCAAGGATGATGTTTGCAAGCGATTGATGACCGTATCCGGCGTTGGACCGCTCGTGAGCCTATCGTTTAAGGCGAC
The DNA here is from genome assembly GCF_023101065.1 of Bradyrhizobium sp. 172. Lineage (NCBI taxonomy): Bacteria > Pseudomonadati > Pseudomonadota > Alphaproteobacteria > Hyphomicrobiales > Nitrobacteraceae > Bradyrhizobium > Bradyrhizobium sp. 172. The sequence goes on along the minus strand of NZ_CP064702.1, from coordinate 329,908 downwards.
GATTGACGATCCAAATCGGTTCAAGGATTCCAAGGCCGTGGCGGCGCATCTGGGATTGACCCCTCGCGTCTATCAGTCGGGTGAGATTGATCGATCCGGCAATATCAGCAAATGCGGTGACAAGCTGATGCGGCATGCGCTCTATGAAGCCGCGAACTCCCACATGCGGATTTCCAAAAAGTGGTCGACACTTCGGGCCTGGGGCGTCAAGCTCGCCAAACGTATCGGGTCCAGAAAAGCATGCGTGGCAGTTGCCCGCAAGCTCGCGATCATCATGCATCGAATGTGGGTCGAAGAAACGGACTTCCGCTTCGGAAAGCCGCCTGTGACCCAACCCACATAAGGATCGTCCCGGCGCAAGAATCTGCCCTGCCGAGGACGTGGGGAGGGTCAGTCCGTTTCGATCCCTGTGCGGTGCTCAAGCACGCGCTGTGAGCTTGGACGACCTAACTCGCCGGACCCCATCATGGAGCATGCCGTAGGGCTGACTCCGGACAGAAGCGTGGGCCAGGCAGTGGCAAATCGCGGTACGATAGTCGCATGATGCGGCAACGATCGTTACCCGAATGGGCGGAGACGCCGGCAAACGGTGGCTCCGGTCGCGGGCCTATGCCCGAGACTAGAGCGTGACCGATCGAAGGGCTGGCCGTCCAAACATCCTTTCTCAGTTTGCCCAAAATTCGGAGGTAATTGGGACTCGCGGTGTCGCAAAACGACGATTGCGCGACGCCTCGAATATCGCTCTACTAAACTAAAATTCCTATTCGTGACGGTCGCAAAAGTGTTGCCCGTCCTTGCCTTGGACCTTGACGTGACTGAGCTCGTTATCTTCGATTCGGATGGCGTTTTGGTCGATAGCGAGATCATTGCGTCGACCGTCTTGGCCCGGACAGCATCTCAGGAAGGCGCAGCGATTGGTGTGGAGGAGGCTATCCGGTCTTTCCGAGGGCTAAAGATGGCGGACTGCGTACGAGTAATTGAGCGCAGGTTGGGCCGGGACGTTCGAGAAACCTTCGTCGCCGACGTCAGAAGAGCAACCGCGTTGGCGTTTGATGCCGAACTGAAGGCTGTCGACGGGATCCATGCGGCGTTAGCCGAAATTACCGTTCCGGTTTGTGTGGCGTCGAACGGGCCGATGTCGAAGCTCACGCATACACTTGGATTGACGAAACTACTGGGCCGTTTTGAGGGGCGCATCTTTAGCGCATATGAGGTGGGTTCGTGGAAACCAGACCCCGGCCTGTTCCTGCATGCGGCGCAAACGATGGGAGTCCATCCCTCACGTTGCATCGTTGTTGAGGACTCGGCGTCCGGAATTTATGCGGCAAAGGCTGCAGGGATGCGGGTCTTAGGTTTTACCGGGAGCGATCCGGAAGTTGAACTGGAGTTGGGAGCGATCTGCGAAGACCTTTTCCATCGAATGCGTGACCTTCCGGCTTTGCTGCAAGATCGTATAGAATGATCGCAACCGCCCCGCAAATGATGCGATATGGGTCAAACTGTATTCACCCTGCCGGCAAGCATGGCCGCTTCCACTCTGAACCCCTAAAAAAGGGGCTTGACGTCAGAGATCGGATTACAGAAGGGATCGAAGCCGGACGGCCGAGACGCAAAGCGGCTCGGTTCAACGAGAGCCCGATGCGGCGGAAGCCGCACGCGCACAAGCGGAAGAACTCCACCAGGGCTTAAGTCGGAGGACCTAGATTTCCTCGCGCGCATTGGTGTGCGCGTCATAGATCCTGATCTGAAGCATGGGAAAACGCTTCTTTAGTTCTTCCACCTGCCCTGGCGCCGCCTCTGGCTGCAAATTCGGCTTTGAGCCGGCCGTCCACTTCAAGCGCGCAACCAGAGGCCGGCAATTCACCGGTGGCTGCAACCATTTCATTCCCGTTGTGCAGTGAGGGGATTGGAAATGATGGGTAGAGTGAGCAGCCCAAACGGCGCCAGAGCCACCTGCCCAAGTGTCGTGATTGGCTAACGCCCGTTCTGGATTGGTGCCCCGCAGGGATCGCATCAAGGATGGGCATTTGCATCGTCCGAACAGGCAGACGGCCTTCCACTTGCGCGGATGCATGCACGATAGAGCCACGGCTCGACGTAGCTGCCCTTCCAAAGTCCTCGGCCCGCGCGCTCAGCCTCGCGCTGAGCTTCGTGATACCTGCCCTTCGAGTATTGGGGCCAATCCAGCGCAAGACCGTTGCGTACAAGCCAACCACCGAGATCCTTGCCTGCGACCGAGCAGGTCGCGACCGTGCGGCCATACGGGTCGAGGCTGACTGGAACACAATTGACGGCACTGCGGCCAATGAAGGCATCAAGGTCGTTCGCGGCCTGAGCACCACACCGATATTGCAGACTGTCGTCGCCACGGCACAGCTGGCTGCTCTCCGGTGCATCGATGCCCCAGAGCCGGATGCGCACTCCATGTATTTCCAATGTGTCGCCGTCGATAACACTGGCCTGGCCGACAAAATCGTCGGCCAATGCTACGCTCGACAAAACGGCGATAATCAATGCGACAGAGGTTCGACGCATTCCAATGACCTTCTAGCTACCGCAAATCTCGTGGATCGGATTTCGGCCAGTTCGCGAGTGGCTTCAGCGCCGGCAGGTTCTCGGGCGGCTCAGGATAGTGAAACTCCGTGCGGCGCCGCCAGTGTCCCTCGGAGCGAGCCCAGAGCAGAATTGCGTCCATCAGCCAAGTGAATTCGTAAACCTTTCAGACGCCGTCATTCATTATAACTTCGCCGGTCGCGTTGGATGCCCGCTGTTCAGCCGGCGAAGCGCGTAAATTTCGTCCCAGCGCGCCCCTTTCGGAGGACGCAAGGCGCTGCAGCGCCCTTTACCAGACGAGGGGCTGAACGTCGTCATGCGCGATGCGGACAAGGAAGGACAAGATTGCGGCGTGGCTGGTTTTGCACAGGGCGGCGGAACACGTGGAAAAGCACCTGCCCCAACGATTTGGAATCCCTGCTCTGTGTTAGCAGCCCGGAACGAACCGAGGGCTGCAAGGATCCGTCCCTCGCGGAGGAGCGATCTTGATGCTGATGACCAAGGAGAGGCGGACGGCGATCCGCACGGTACGGGGGTGGGCGATAGCCGTGCTGCAGGAGGCAGGCGCGATCTGCGAGTGTGCGTACCATGGCTGGATGCAGGACCGCGCAGATCCGCACGCCCGTGAGCAGGCGTTCCAAATCGCCCGCCAGGATCCGCCACCGGGCCTTTCGCCCGAGGCGGCCGCCGGGGCTGTGACCGAGGTCCTGGACTGGATCGGCGATACTTGCCCCGAATGCCCGACCGAGGTCTAGGCACGCGCTGAACGATCGACGCCAGCAAAGGTGACTAACGCCCGAGACGCTTCTCGACGCGCTTGCGGCTGTTGCCGACCTTTTTGACAGCCTTTTTGACCGCTGATGCCGACCGCCCGGTCTTCTTGGACTCTGCCCAGTCGATCTCTGCAAGTTCGGCTGGCAACAAAGCCTCGTAGGTGCGAAGGGCCGCGTGGCCTGGGTGAGAGTCCACCGCGAAGGCGACCAATTCACGGGCCCGTGCGTCGTTACCGGTGACACGGTTGACCTCGGCCACATAGAGCGACAGGGCAGCTTCAAGCAGTAGCCCGATATTGGTCACTCCGGCTGTATGCCGCGTCTTGAAGTAGGTTTTGTGCAGTTGCTCCAATTGCTCCACCGTCCACTCAATAGGAAAGCCCGTGATGAGATGAGCAACGAGGCTCTCCACCGTGGGAACATCGAAATCGGATTTAAACTTCTCAAAGAGGGCTGGCCATTGTTTGCAGCTGAACTCTGGGCCTGCCAACTGATGGAACAGATAACAGAGTGTCACCATCGGAAGCCGCTGGCTCGGCTTTCGTAACCCGGGCACCTGGTCCTCCACCATGGTCAGGACCGGCCGCAGGTCGGTTAGCTTGGCGTCCTTTTGACGAGGAGTACGGCAGCACTAATTTGCTCCAAAAACGCCGAAAGCCGTACCGGCGCACTTTTATGATCAAAGCCCCCGGTCGAGGCTACCCAATATTCGGGAGAAAGCTTGACGGTAACGATACCCGGCAGCTCTCCGCGGTAATTGAATGTCTCGCGTTCAACGGTGCGTCCACGTGCGATGAACTGCATGATGATGTGACGAGCGAGCCGAGATAGGCCTGCGAACGACAACGTTTCCTTCTTGTCGACCTCGGTAGCCTCGGGAAAGCCACTTATGGTCAGTTGGCGCGGAACATCGTGCAAGAGATGCACATAGCCTGACCGGATCGTGTACGCTTGCTGAAGCGCAATGGGAAGATCGGGCCGACCTATTGGTCCTTGCGCACCGGCGGCCTCTTCTCGGAAGAATGACGGCGCAACATGCGCCATGGCGAAATCGCGGAAGCGTCGCGCCAGCGCGACATGCTCGTTGGAAAGAACCCCGTCTCGGACTCCACCGGCGACTTCGTCTGACGCATCCTTCAGGGCTTCATCGATTTTGTTTCGTTTGCGCGAGTCGTAGTCGCTCCACTCAGCTACGTGGCCATCAAAGCCCTGCGCGAGAGATTCTATCGACGTAACGAACAGCGTGTAAGCGAGATTCAGATCGTCCGCCAACCGATGTGAACCGATGACGAACTGCCTAATAGCACGCATGGCCCCGACAAACGTCTCACGCTCGAGCCCGATTAATTGCGTGATGAATGACCAACGCTGCAGCTTCGCCGTCCCTGGCGTGGACGTCCTTATCGAACATGCGGCGGATGAACCGGCTTGGCACCGCCTCGATCCCAAGGCTCGGCCGTTCGGCCAAGAGAAGGCGCCGCGTAAGGTCGGGATCGGGAGTGCAGGTCACATTCAAAAAGAAGGAGATGACTGCGGCGAAGTCATTCAGAAGGTCATCGCCACTTGTCGCAATAAAAACACCCGGCTTGGGACCGTCGGGATGTTTCTCCTGCTTTTCCAGCATCTCGCATGTGAGCGTCGCAAGGGAGTGGAGGCCGGTCGAGGGATAAAGGGACCCTACGGGCGTAATGATCTTCTCACCGCGCATAACGCGGTAATCGGTATAGAAGATCGCGCGGTGAAGCGTTTCGTATCGCTCGCCGGGTGGAAAGAACTTCTCGGTGATAATCTGCAGCATGACCCGTGACCTATTGGTGTTCTACGATCGAGGCGGTCCCGGCGGGAACCCGTTCAATCCTCCAGGCCGTGCGTAGCCGGTCTTGTCGAAGACCTCGTCGAAGAAGGCCAGCAGGGCCGCGTTGATTGCCACGGAATCGGCCGAACCAAGCTCGACTTGCACGATGGCTTCGTCGAATTGAAGCGGACCGCGAATGTCATCCTGGTGAACGCCGAGATGCGCACCCCGCATGTTCAACAGGCCGAGTTCGACCTCGCAGGGGAACATCAGTCGAAGACGCTGGACGGCAAACGGCACGTTCGCATGGAGCGCGCGATAATAGCCTTTTTCCAAGGTAACCACGGGAATGAGCGGCAACGGAATGTGCGCCTGACGCCATGCCCGCTCGCGCGTAATCAATGTATCCGTCAGGCTCCAGAGCTCGCCGTTCTGAAAGAGTTGCGTCGCCCAGCGCAGGGGCCGCAGGCCCCATCGGGTACGCGCCGGCGGGATCGTAATAGATCGCCCCGTAGGCGTTCACCGTGGTGAGACCACGTGGCCGGTCGCCCGGATCATTTCGGACTGATTAACGTTGGCGTTGAGGCTCGACACCGTCAGCGGTGTTTCCCGGCGCTCCATAGGATTAATGCGCATGTAGCCGTCGGGGGCGCCTGCGAAAGCAAACCGGATCTGATCGACGTTGGGCACGCCGATCTCGGCGAGTACCTCGCCTTGCGTAAAATAGCTGCCCTTGCTGAAGGTGGACGGCGTTCGCAGGAAGGCAGGTTTTGCCTTCCGCGCACGATCCTGACCGCCATCCAGCCCTGAAATGATCTCGAAGGCGGCTGCGCTGGCCGCATCGGCTGCGCGCTGTTGCGATCCTTCCTTGTCTGCGTTCGCCTTGCCGGACAACAGGTCCGAGATGCTGCGAATGACGGCGCCTTGCGTTGGGTGACTGATATGCACCCCCTTGAGGAATCCGCTGCCTTCCATCTCGACGGCGATGGCATCGCCATAGTGATCCTTAATCAGCGTCGCGGTGGCGGCCTTCTTCGAAGCCACGACTTTCTCACCTGCCGCGATCGGCGCGACGAAGAACGCGGGGTCTCCGTGTCCGACCGCAGGATCAAGCCGCGACTTCCAGTCGTTTCCTTGGCGGATAACGCGGGCGCGCTGATCCAGCGCATGGGCCGTGATCTGGACGTCCGGTCGCGGCTGGAAGCCCTTGGCGGTATCCTTGCCGGACTCATAGCCATAGACCTTGGTTGCGACCACCACGTCGCCGATGGCCACGTCCTTCACGCCGCCGGCGACGCCGACGAACAGCGCAACATGGGGCTTGTAATGCTCAAGGGCTCGAACCGCGATTGCGGCGGCGCCCGCATTGCCGCGGCCGGCTTCGACCACCGCAATATCCCATCCCTCGAACTCGCCCTTGAAAAAGCCGGTGCCACCGACGGTCTCAACGTTGCATTTCCCGAGCTACCGCAAGACCGCGCGCGTCTCGACCTCAAGGGCGATGACGATGACAGCAGTGGGGGATGGGCGTTGTGGCACGCGGCAAGCTCTGTTGGTATGGGGGTACGACTTAATATACAGGTGCTGGTCCGGCTTCGCCTAGCGGTAATCGCGGTAAAGCCAATGATCGGCATGTCGATGATCACCCAGCACGTGCTGGTGCTGCTGCTGGCGATCATGGTGATCATGGTGATCATGGGCACGGCGATGATCATCCTGATGCTGCTGCTGCTGATGGTGCAGCTGCTGGTCACCACGATCATCATCGGCATGATCATCATGGTCGTCGCGGCTAGGTCGCCTTCTCCCCGTCCTTCAGGGCTCGGGCTTCCTGTGCGCGCGGCATCAAGAACTCCGCGAGCATCTTTGCCGCATCCGTCAGCGGGCCCGGGTCGACCGCGACCTGCTTGGTGAACGCCGCCCACTGATCCTTCTTGCCGACGTCCTCGGTAAAGGTCGGGGTGAATGCGTCCAGCAGTGCGGTCGGAATCTCGGTCTTGCGGCGCGCGAATGTCGCCTTGATGGCGCGGGCCAGCGTGTCGCCCTCGAACTTGTAGGAGCGGATCAGCACCCAGACGTCGTAGAAGTCTTTCAGGCGGGTGTTGGCGAGGCCGAGCGCGACCATCGCCTGGAATTTCTCGGCGATGACAGTCTCGCGCGGATAAGAGCGCAGCTTGGGCGCCGGAAAATCCAGCAGCACCGGCAAGTCGGTCTCCTGCACGCCGGGCTCGATGGCGTCGCCGAATGCGATATCGATTACGACGCGAACGCGGGCATTATCGACCGTGGCATTGCCCTTAATCCGGACGCCGCCGTATTCGTTTTCGTCGCGGATGCGGTCGACGGTGAAGCTGGCCGGGTCGAAGATGACGCCGTCGGCGGCGTCGACGGCGGCGATCTCCTTGAATATCGCAAGGAGGGCGTCGGGGTCGGGATTGCCCGAGCCGAGAAGGTCGATGTCGCGCGTCGGCCGGAACTGGTTGTCGACCCAGGTCGCGAGCAGCATCGCGCCCTTGAGGACGAAGCGGTTGCGATAGTCCGTCGAGCCGAGGCGATAAAGGAGCCGTTCCAGCACGTAGCGGGTGAGGAGAAGGTCGAAGGGCTGATTGCGCTCTCTGGAGAGCGTGAGCAGTCGCGCGCGAACCGAGGCAGCGACATTCTTGGGCGGGTTAGCCATTGGCGGTCATCGCTTCAATATAAGGTTGCATGGCCTTCCAAACCCCGGCCTTGCGCGCGAAATCCGCGATTTCCGAAGGCTTGGCCTTGCGGGTTCGCAGGACCTCGCGCAGGCCTTCGAGCGCGAGGTTGAGGCCGGTGCTGTGACGATAGCGTGTCCCGGCGCTCCGCCGGTAGCGAAAAAGATCGACGACGGTCTTGGCGGGGCTGAAGATCTTCACCGGGCAACCTTCGATCGTATGAATCTCCACGCCCTCCTGAAGCCGCTCCGGGTTGAAGCGAACGAACTGAATGGGCGGATTGGTTGGAAGGGGCTGGCGGTCTTTGGGACCGATGGCGAGCCAGACCATCGAAGGAATGGTATCGGTCAGGTCATGAAAGGCGAGCGCCGAGGTGAGCGCGACGACCCCTTTGGGAACGCGCTTGGCGGCTTCGGCGAGGGAATGGTGCGTATCGATGGGCGCGTCGGGCAGCTGGTACAGCCCGCGCCCGAGTTGGACAACGAGGCCTTTTTCCTTCATGCGGGCGATGGTCGCGGCTGTGACGCCTGCCGTGGCAAGCTCGGAAGGGCGCACGATGCCGCGTTCCTTGAGGAGTTCGATGGCACGGTCTTGTTGGGTCGACGATGGCTTGGCCATGGCTTATGATCCGATTTGTCGGATATATTCGATTTATAACCTGCATTTCATATCACGAGGAACTACCGCAAACAACCCGTAAATTGTCACGCAACCCCTTGATAGATATGACATCCTATGGACCAAAATCCGATCCGGTACACCCCGCTTGTCGCGCCGCAATTGGCGTGGTCGGCTACGACCATGCTGGCCGCGATCGCGTCCATGGCCGCCGCATGGCTAACCGCGAAAACTTATGCGCGCCCAAACCGCCGCCTCACCCAGTCGATTGCACGAGCCAAGGCGCTTGTTCCTTCCGGATAATAGATGCCGGCGCCATTGATCTTCGAAGGGGCGATGCCGGCATCCGCAAGCGTTTTCATCATCGTCTTGAAATCCTTCCATTGCTGCTTTGACTGAAGGAGCGGCACGCCAGATAACGTAGCGTGATGGCAGGCCCAACTCCGCAGCATTTCGTCGGGAATTTGCTGAACGAGATGGGCATCGTGGCTTATGAGACCGATTGTCCGAGCCAGCTTCTCACCAGTTTCGTGCTCGCGGCGCAAATGCCATGCGAGGAAATCAGCCGCCTGTAGGGGTGCGTACTGAAGCTCCTTGTCGCTTTTGAATGCCGGAAGCCCATCGATCAGATTTTGTGCCTCCGCCGGGAGGGATTTGATCATCTCGCTGAAAAACATCTCGACATCGACATCGACGCCCTGTTGCTCGTCGAATACGAACCTGATGGGCGCCCGTACTGGGCTTTCCGCGACATAGCGTGAGACAGTAGAGACGACCGTGAAGCACATCGTGAAATGCAACCGTCCGAAGCCGTATGGCGAGACCGGCTTCAGTTCGTCCTCGAATAGCTGACCATTTGCCGAAACTTCGTAGGAGATTGGCTTATAATGGGAGATGATGGCAGCGAGTCTTGCGACCTTGGCATCCCGCAGTTTTTCGTCCCACCGGCTGTAATGAAATTGCCCGCTGAGGTTATGGGCTTCGGATGCTTTCAGGTACTCGATCGCGGGCCACGCTTTTAGTTCCTGGTGCCAATCCTTGGAGAACGAGGCCCACACGTCTGCGCGATGTAGGTAGCCGGCCAGAAACAATCGCTTGTCGCCAGCTTGTGCCTTGGAATCATCGGTAAATGCTTGAAGTAAATTCAAGCGCGTATTCCTTCTGGCCAACCTCAAAAGCGTGCAAGGCGCAACCACGGTATAGGCTTGAGCAACCGCGTATCAAGGTTTGTTTGCCGATGGCATCGCGATCGTTGGCTGGTCCGGCCGGGCGTTCATGAGTGATCGCCAAGGACGAAGCCCGCTTCACTCCCTTGGGCAATGAGCCTGCGTTGTCTGCGAGGTCTCCCCGGCCGGTGCTTTGGCCCCCTCGAAAAGATCGTCCCGCTATTTGCTTTTGTTGGGGTGCGACGATGGGAGTCCATTCGCCTGGGACATAGGAAAGCATACTGAGGTTGAATTGCGACACTAGGAGGTAAATGACCGCCTTCGGGACGGCGTTGATTTCCTGTCCGAGGCGATCTGCACTAACGGCGGTATAACCCTTCGAATTCTCTGCCGGATGGGGATGCCGGTATCTTCAAGGATGCCGACGAAGTTATCGACCGCGGGAGTGTCGAGAGGCTTGACCTCGTTCTTGCATCCAAACGCAGTTTGTACCGGGTAGCCCTGCCTAAAGGTCGTCATCATCAGGCCCCATGCCATCGCGCCATGAGCTCACATCGACGGAGTAGTTGGTGTCGCCGAATGCAATATTGAGAGGATCGACGAGCGAGACTTGAATGTCGCAATGGAATGGAAACGACAAATCGGCTTCGGCTCCGTCACCACGACGCAGGTCCGAATTTGATCCCCATTGGAGGCCAATCGCGACGGTTCCCGTGGCGCGATAGGTTATGAAGTGCGCGCCAATCGAGCGAACCGATGTATCCCCGACATACACTTCTTCGACCGAATGATGCGTGGCAAGCTCATCGACCTCCTGAATCGTGTCGCTGAGGAGCGCATCAACGGCGGCATCGTCAAGTTCCTGTTGGATGGCGTTAAGGATCGTCGAGCGGCACTCGTGATAGGTATCGAGGAAGTTTGCCAAGGCTTCAATCGCACCGGACGCCGCCGCATCCTGCTCGTCATGTCCTTCAATGATCGTATCTTCCCGCCCGTGCACATGTTTGCTTAGGTTGTCGACCGCCTTGATGAGTCTTTGGCGGATTGGCGCAATCTCGATCTGAAGCGTGTCTTTTACAAACTCATCGCTCAACCCGCCCTGAATGGCGAAAACAATGCGTTGCCCCCGCGTTGGGATGTTACCTTCGCGCTCGGAAATGAACCACTCCGTTTGAACGACCTGATCGACAGGTGCGAGCATGCCCATCATATGCTCGAACAGGATACGCATCGCTGTGCTGAAGAAGTTGAGCCGCAGCGGGTTGGCGGCATCCGCCAGCGCATGCTGCGCCCCGGTGATCGTGGTCCGGGAGAAGTCGTCGACCGCTTTTGGCTTTAAGGCAGCTAGTTGATCGTTGAGCCAGGGCAATGCCATGGTACCCCCGCTAGATTTCGCCGCGCCGGACGCGGCGCTCGTGCTTGTAATCGAAGCAACGAGACATCCGGCGCAGGGGGCTTTGTGAAAACGCCATTTCGTTTCGTCATCAAGGATCGAAGTGAAGGTGTCTCCTGCCATACTGAGACCCAGTCCGTAAAACATTCGCACAAGCACGATATCGTAGACTTGAAAGGCGAGACTGTTGAAGCGGTTTAAGGTGCTAACGCTTTCCATCCCGGCGCCTTCCCCCTTGCGCTCGCGCGACATGGCGCTCTGAAACTGCGGCACAGCAGCATGCACATAGAGCGAGAGATCCCCGTAAAGCGACAGGATGGCCGCGTTGGTTTCTCCGGGTTTCTCGAATTCATCGAAGTATCGAAGCTCGGTTACGTAATCCTCAAAGCGCTTGCTACGGTCACCAAGGCCGGCAAGCCTTTCGTCAAACGACTTCGCGTCCACATGAAAGTCGCGAGACGACAGCTTGACCGCAGCTTCCAGCAAAAACCGCAACTCACGCCGAGCTGCGTTTTGCAGGCCTTCCTTCGCGCTCATTGTGATCGCGATTACGGCCTCGCTGAGATGCGGGGCGAAGCGGAACATGAGATAATCTTCTGCGGCGGAATACCGCGTTCCTTGCAGGCGAATATAGGACTGGGCCGCCAGCAGATCGGAGCCAATGCCCTCCAGATAGCGCAACGCATCCTGGAACGAGCGGCTATTTAGAACGCCTTTTCATAGTTTTCGCGCTTTATCTTCATCGCCCGGAAGATTGCTCCAAGCGGGTTCTCGTCACCTTCGGGTACATGATCGCCATCGCTTGTCGTCATCGTCTATCTCAAAAGAACTGCTGCGGATCATGGAAAGCGGAAGAGAGGTCTCGATCTCGTTGCATGATTGCGTCGATTACGGCAAGTGTGTTGTCCATCAGCGCCATATCTCGATCACGATTGGCCGGGTATAGCTTGTTTCCATGGAACAGATTGTTCCTGACTTGCCAAACGGCATCCAGTAACTGCCGTGTATTGCTTAGCTCAGGCAGTTCATTGCCAAAATTCGGCCTTGCACCAGCCTGCACAAATAGATTCTTCGGCGGTCTCTGGATCAGGATTGGGGCGATTTGTGCGTCCCGGACGGCTTCAAAGAAGTCGCCCGGCAAGTTCGCTGACAGTATTTCGCGGCAAGCCTCGGCAACCCTGTTGTGGTGAGTCCGGCGGAGGAAGCCGCACTGCTTCATCGCGAACTCGAACCGCGCGAAGGTAGCGAAAAATCGCAGCGTTTCGTCGGCTGGGAGGCCATTGAGGAGTTGGTGCGTGGTTAGCATCCGCTGTGCCCAGCCAGGAGTTTTCGGCGGATGGAATACGGCAAGAATGGGCTGAAGCCGGTCTTAAAGCGAGCCTTCATGATAATAGACTCTTCCGGCAAAATAGAAAAGATATCGAACACATAAGTTCGCCTGTCGAGAAGACGCGTGGATGGCTTTAGCGAGCCCGCCCATGTCCTGCCGAACTGCGCCGCTGGCTTGAGCGAACGAGGGGCCCCGGACAGGGGTGCACGCACGGTTCCAGACAACACTATAACGGATCAGCGAACGGCGGCTTGCGACGCTCGGCGGTCATCATCATCGCCAGACGGTGGCGCTCCTCCGCGAACTCTGTATGAATCATTTTCTTGGAAACGGAATCGATAGCAAGAAACTTCAGCTTGCCCATATCCGCTTGCGATTGGAAATAGCGGCTAGGCTCTTCACTTACCACGACAACGGTTGCGTAAAGGTCAAACAACCGGACAGAGACAACGATCTTCCCAGGAAGGACCGAGCTGTAGGCAATATGGTGACCCTCGTGGGGCGTCCAGTAATTGGAAAACGCCACGCAATCTTTCGCATCGAAGATATTGCCTATGTACAGATCGAGGGCGTCCAGATCGCTACTCATTACAGCGGCCCGCAACTTAGCGGCAAGGGGATCATCGAGATAAGCCTCACCCAGCCAGAGAAACGCCAATTCATAGACGATCTTCAGCACGGCATGCTGGACGTAAGCGAAGCTGACTTGCAGACTCTTCATAATGACAGGGGTCTGAACCGTCCGCTCTGTGTATTTGTTGGCTTCCGCTTTGAGCTCTTCATCGGACAGCGGTCTCAACTTGTGACGCTGCCGCTCCCGACGGATGATTTTCGGGATCTGATCTTTGTCCTGTGCATCCATCGTTATCTGACGAACCTTCTGACCGTCGGGCAGTACGGTATTTGCCGCATGATGCAGCTGCCTTTGACTTAGCTTTCCGGTGGCTTTGTCGAATGTTGTCTGGATGCGCCCAGCGGCCTCCCCGACGAGCGTGGCGTCGCCAAGGAATATCTCGTACCACTCCGGGACCGCGCCTGAATTTCCAGCCAGACCTAATTTCGCCCGCCGGGCGCGAACGGGTAGAAAATCGCAAAGCGCTGCATCAACATGCGCTCCGAGCTCGGAATTGCATTGATCACAAACGCGGTCGATCGTAAGGGGCCCGCCAATCGCGCGAGGAAACACATGCTCTTGACTTGGAGGCCGCTCCTTCAGGCAAAAAATGCAACGCATGACTTACCTCGATACGCGGTGATTTGACCGTTACCTAGGCCGTCCGCCTGTTTGCGAACCGAGAGAATGGTCCGCCGAAACGATCCTCGAACGGCGGAGGATCGTTGGGCAGCAAGAGAAGCGAAATTGCAAAATCATATTGCTCGGAGAGCACGGTCATTTCGAGCACGGGCTCAGGGAGCCAAATGCCGCCATCATGCTGCCGCGCCGTTTGGCGTTCCGCCGTCAAGCTCTGCGCAGTCAAGCCCTGCGCAGCCAAGGAGGCAACCGGAACGGCAATGGGGCCAAGGGACGTACGAAAAAATGCACCCGTCCGGAGCGCCTTTGCACTCGAGCGAGCCCAAAGAATAAAGCCGTCCCTCGAAACTACGAGAACGGCGCGTTTTTCAGTATAGGAAAGCCATCGAAGCACGGTCGCGATCAGCGACACTCGGTAACGCTCGGCACAGTCAGAGATGACGTCCAGGTCAACTACAGCATCGGGTTGGATAAGCCGACGAAAATCATCAAGCGGCATGAGCAAATTGGCGGCAAAAATGTTGGCTTGGTGCTCGACTTGGCCGTATTCAGAATCCCACTGAACGAAATCCTGCTCGCCACATCTGATACCGTCAGGATAGGCAAGACGGTGCAGAAGGTAATGGCCGAATTCATGAGCAAGCGTGAAATTAACTCGGCCAGTCGATCGCATTTGGTTGTTGTAAAAGATGCCCCAGCCTTTCTTGCCAGCCGGGGCCTTGTATAGAGCGCCATCGAAGCCGGGCAGACTATCCGCAACTATCCGTGAAATCGGATCATGCGGAAATTTTTGAGCGCTATATTCCTGGGCAACGGCGGTGACATTAATTGGAAAGTGTTCTGCTCCCAAGACCACGTTCAAAACGTGGGTGATCTCGAAGGCCCAACGCTCGGGAGAGAACGGCGAGGTCATGAGTCATCGCCCCAAAGCTTTACCATCTTCCGTATCTTTGCCTTGGTCGCATCATCCATTTGCCGGTACTGGCGATAAAATTTGGCGTCTGCGGCATCTTCGGTGGAGAGAGCCTCTCCTTCATCCAGAAGGTACTCTATCGTTGTATCAAGCTGATGCGCTATTTTAGCGAGCTTGTCCGCCGATGGGCGGGGTGGGTTCTTATTTTCTAGCTCCCAAATGTAACTCTTACTCGACTCCGAAAGCTCGGCGAGCTTGTCGAGACTAAAGCCCTTCTCTTTTCGAAGGCGGCGGATCTTGTCTCCAAGCGCTGTGGACATCTGTGTCTCTCCTTTATGAGCAACAATTGGAGTGACTGTCAGGCATTACTCGCCCGCCGAGATACCAGCTTCTTACGAATGAGACGAAATAGTTCAGCTTGATATTGAGCATCGTGCAAGGCGTTATGATCCGATTTTGACTTCGGGCTTAGCTTCCTATCAATCACGCTAGAGCGGGTATCCCGCCATGTACATCCGGTTGCCCCCATATAATAGGCTTTGATATCGAGGGCGGTGAATCCGAACGGGTTCCTCCCAAGAAATTTGTGAAAATAGTAATTTATGAAGGACCAGTCGAACGGCGCGTTGAAGCCCACGAACACCGGCGTATCGGCGTCCCCAATGAAGCTCTCGATCCACGCCGCAAACTGTGCCATCGCTTCTTTCGGCGGCACACCCGTCTTGGCTAATTGCTCCAGCGAGAAACCGCCAACGTCCAGAGCATTGGGCGCGGCATTTTGGTTGATCGGTTGTAATTCGCAGGAGAACACACGCGTCGGTTCGTCTACGTCGCAGGCACCGATTGAGAGAAGGCTGTATTCTCCCGGTATTGGGCCCGCCGCCTCAACGTCGATCGAAATGAAGATTTCGCGTTTGGAGTTCATGAGATTAGGGGCCCTGTGGCAACAAGGGGGGGGCGACTTTGAATCGCAGCCCAATGCTCTCGAAACGCTCGCCGTCGCTCCTCGATCGTTCCTGTCGTCTTCCAATGCAGGCCCGCGAAGGTGTGGATGTCGAACGGATGAGCACTCCCTTCCTTGACGGTCAGCATTGTCGGAAGGCTCCGGCCAAAGGCATAGCCAAGCTCCAAAAAGCAATTGGGTCGCATTCCCGTGATGTCGGCTAGGACGACCCGGCTCCTGTGCAGCTTAGCAAAGATTTCCTGATCGATGTGCGCGTGCTCGTATTTTTGCTGACCGTCCACGACAACCATACGATAACCCAGTTCTCCCTCAATTACCGGCTGCACCACCACCTGGAAAAACGCCTCTACATCGGCGAAGTCCGCATGGTCCGGATTTAAAAGTCGAACGACGAATGCCGGCGGCGGTTCCAGATTTTCCAGAAGGTCTATGATGCCCTTAACCTGATCGGCTGTGTCGGTACGCGCCGTGAAATTGATGCGATTCATCCAGGTGTGAGCGGTTTGAGCCACAGTTCGAAAGAGGCGTGGAGCCTGGCTGCTTGACAGACCTAGGATGAAAAGCCGGCGCGAGCCCTGATCCGCCGGGGTGACCTTGCTGCCGAGTGGCACAACCGGCTTTCCCGCGTCATGATACAAGTTAGCCAGAAACAAAACTCCCTCGGAACCACCGACAGTAAGGAGAATGTCGCCCCAGCGCGCCTGTGCCTCCATCCGCTTGCTGTTCATATTCCAATGGGACACGTTCTCGATCTGGATCAGATCTGAAGAACGTAATTCATCCCAAAGGCCCTGAAATTCTGCGGGGATCTGCTCTTCCGTCTTATGGTGCTGGACGGCAATGAGGAGGGGATTTGGAGCACCGGTCGGGCGACGGGCGAGATTCTTGTGCATTGTCTCCAAGACCAGCCAATCGAAGCAGATCGGCTTGCTGTCGACGGGCCGGAGCTTCTCGCCGTCAACCGGCAGGACGAAGGTCACCCCCCGCGCGACGAGCTCGCGGACAACGCCCTGCAGCAATTCGCGGGCATGAGCGACGTCAGCCGTCGAAGCATGAGCCAACTCCAGTGACACGCCGCCCGCGATGTGGACGCGGCGTCCAAACAGAGGCGACTTGACCATCAGCGATCCTCCAATGTCGGCGATGACTTCATGGCCAGAACAACCGACTTGAGATGCTCGAATGAGAGCGGGCGGTCCGGAAAGGCCAGCGCCAACGCGCTCGGATAAAGGCGGGTGCGAATATCCGAGTACGTCCACGACGGCTGCCCATTCTTTGCTTCGGTCGCGCCTACCAGTTGCGCGATTTGACTTTCTGGCAAGCCAAGGGCAGCCAAATCGAACTTGAATAGCTGTCGGCGCTCGTCAGCCGTCGGCCTCTTGAACTCCTCGACGATGGCCGCGCGTCTCTGCAGAGCGGGATCAAGGATGGAAAGCCTGTTTGTGCAAAGGAAGGTGACGACGCGGCCACCAAACCTGCGAAGATCGTCGATGCCTTGTATGAGCGTGTTGACGGCAACTTTATCTTCGTGGTGGCTATGGTCCTGAGACCGAGAAGCTGCCAGCGAGTCGCCCTCATCGATAATAAGGATCGCACGCCGCCCGCGGCCCGCGGATTGGGTCACGCGGTGGAACGCTTCCGAAAGGAGCGTCCCCATCTCTCCGACCTTGCCGCTACCGCGAACACGGTTGCTGAGCTTGAATAAAATGGAATCTTCTGCGCGGGCGTCCGCAACAATGCGGTTGGCGAGGCATTCGGCGTTAGCCGTTTTTCCTGTACCCACATCACCGTGAAAGATGGCGAGTGGATACTGTTCGGCGACGAGTTCGGACAGCAGCAACTTGCCGCCGTGGTGCTTCTTGTTCCAGGCACCGATTTCGTCGAGGCTCAAAAGGAGGCGAAGCTGATTGTGAACGCGCTTGTACCGCTCCTCAAATCCGAGCAGCGTCTTCGCTTTAGATGTTAGCGCGGGGTCCGGAAGCGGAGTTTCGCTGTCGAAGACTTTGGGAGCCGGCTGGTTCATGAGGCAAAATCCTTTCGCTGCATGCCGAATGCATTGCTGGCGTAATCCCGGTTGCCCGCCGACTTCAATGTCGCGTGACTAGTGTCGTCGCTTGTCGGACCCCAGTTGATCTTCAGCTTGGGGCTCATCGCCATCTTCTGGGTGGGGGTGTAGTCGTCGGTGTAGTAGAGGATGATGCGCAAGTACGGATTGGCAACCTGAGGCCACATGACCCCGCCGGGGCGGCTCATGGTGAGGTCGCCCGAGGTGGTGTTGACGGTATATTGCACCGCGCGCATCTCCACGAGACCGCTGAGCAAAGTGACGTCGACCTTTTCAAGGAACCCCTTCTTGGCGAGGGCTTCGACATCGTGGGCATATTCGCACGCCTTGGCTTCGGTGATGGCACCGGAGCTCTGCGCAATCATGACGAGGTCGGCGGTGAACCGTCGCGCGACCGCCTCGACATCGGCGTTGGTGTACGAATAGGTCTGACTGGCAGTTGCAGAGTGGGTCATGCGGGCTCCTCAACCTTGAAGCGGGGTCCAAAAATTTCTTTCCACACCTCGGTGTCATCCTCAGCCGACGCGAAGTGCGCGGCCTCCCAGGCGTTCTGTGCGGCGGCCACGATCAGCTGGCGCTCGGCCTCGGTGATGCGGCTGGCGACGTTGTTTAGGCTGTAGACCGGATCGATGATCACGACCGGGTCCTTGAACGTGCCGAACGGCGGCGTGTTGTCGGCGAACTGGATGCATTCCTTCAGGCCGGATTGCGCGATGTAGAGAAGGATGCGCCGGAACCGCTGCTCGATCGATCCGGTGTTGCCTTCGGTGTCGAGCAGGTGCGCGACAAGCAGCTCGATGATGAACGATTTGAGCGGCTTCAGCTCGGCGTGGTTGCGCCACTTCTTCATCAAGCGGACCAGGGTGCGGAAGTCCTTGTCCTTGTTCTTGCGATCACGCACGAACTTGATCTGGCAGGGAGCGCAGGTCTGAAGCCTCGACCCGTCCTGCAGATCGAACTGCCAGCCGTAACCGGGGCGCAGCGGGTCTTCAATGACCGGCACGATGTCGACGCTCAGGCCCGTGCCGACGAACGAGACTGTTGCGGCCTTGCGCTGAATCTCGAAGTCCTCGACATCCTTGTTGGGATAGATCTCGATCAGCAGCTTGTAGATGGTGTCGTTCAAGTTCTGCAGCGTCTCATGGTCGATGCTGCGGCCCGAGATATAGAAGACGACATCGACATCGACCGGGTCGGTCGAGGTCTTCCGCAGGATCGTGAACTTTGCAAAAGAGCCCGCCTTGACGACCTTCGTGACCTTGATCGCGGTCTTCTCGCGGACGGTGCCGCTGAGTTCGGCGATCAGGCGGTCAACCTGCTCATGATATTCTTTGCGCTTGTCGGCCGGCAGGCGCAGCACGTTTGCGTCGTAATACTGAAATTCTGTGTTGTTCAAGGGCACGTGGTGGCTCCTCTAAAGAGTCATAAAAAGTTCGGAATAGCGAACACCGTGAGTGAGTCTTCCGGAAATTACAAGGCGCAAAAATGCGCCTACTCCGAACATCCACAGGGGACCTTTGGTGGTGGTGGACGCGGCGCCGCTGCTCGTCATGTGCCAAACGTGTGCCATGTAGAAAATTGTAATGGTCGGCAACCAATCGGAAGGCAGCCTCGCAACCAATTGATACTGCGCAGTAAAATAGAGAATTCGCGGTAATGCGTGGAAATCGCTTGTACTACATGAAAAAGCTCGCCAGAGGCGGAGCTAATTCATTGATTTTCTTGGGAAAGTTTGGTTGCGGGGATAGGTTTTGAACCTATGACGTTCAGTTTATGAGCCTGACGATTGCCAAAGGGCTATTCAACACGCTGGCCTGCACGCCAGCCCATCTCCCAGAAGTCCGCCTCGAGGCCCCAAGAATCCGATCCCTTCAACGCGTCATCATAGCGCCGAGGTTGATTACGATCGCCAGAGAAAGAGGATCATGAATGCGCTCTCGTCAGGGGAGGTGAAGCCTCTGCCCGTTCTTTAGAAAGCGCTTTGGAAATCGCGGCCTGGTCACCTGGAGCGGGAGCGTTCGGATATAATCGACAAGTTCAAGAAGGCCCTTAAATCGTCAGCTGAAGTCGTGTTTGGATCTTAAGTCAGAGGCGACGCTGACGTTGCCCTATACGGCACCGCAAACGGCATGGACTACGAGCAGTTCACGCGGCGCTTCTCCGCGCGGTCGGTCCGAAGGCATCTTCGTGACGCCCTTTGAGCAAGGCGAGATCGGGCCAGATCTGTTCTGGGCGGCCTGCCGGATAGGAATCGAGGACTTGATCTCCAAGCGCCGGAAGTACCCCTACAAGGGCAGCCGGTGCGAACACTGAATTAATCTGAGGAACGAGTGCACCCGGCATTCAGCCGCGTGATAGGTCAGTTCTGAGGCGCTGCCGGCGCAGCGCCGCCACTTACCCCGATCATAATTGCTCGCGGCCAGTCGACCGGGCTTAGAATGCTCAGCATCTCATGCCGAAGCGTGAGCTGCTGGCGCAAATTGCTCAATCGACATATCCTGCGGGACTATCCTCCGCCTACCAGATCTGTGCAGTGCGAAGCGCTCGCTATAATTCGCAGGCGTCAACCTCCTCGTCCGAGAACTTCTCGGACTCCAGCTCCAGCCTGTTCTTCGCCCCTTCCAGCTCCCCGATTATGAGGACGTAGTCTTCGAACGTGCTCGACGGGCCGATGTGCTTCTCGATCAACCGCCGCAGCTCGCCCGCGAACTGATACTTGCTGACGGTCATTCGCTCGACCATGCTGCAATCCCCATCGCGCTTAAGCCCATCAGAGATGCAACAATAAGCACTAGACTAAGGTAAAGCAGAAGTTGAAAGATCAAGTCACCGTCACGGTCCAACATCATATCTCCCAGCGGCGTTGCCCCATGTTCTGGCTGGCGCACGCTGACTTTGCCAGATCTTGCGCCTTTGCTCCCCAGACAATGTACGCAACTAGTCTCGGTCACATGAGAGCGTTGTCTCGGCTTCACATTTGCGTGGTTTCAGCATAATATTGGAGCACTTCGGACAATCGATCAATCCAATAAGTCCCGTTATCGCGCTCAAATCCTGTTGGATCTCCGGATCCTTCGGTGGATTTCAACGCCTCTACTAGTGGCGGACCTGCGGTCAGCACTGGTCCTGCTTCGTGATCGTGCTGGGAGCGTCCGCGGCGGCAGCAAGATCGAAAATCTGATGCGGACTGACATCAGGAACTGCAAGCCATCAAGCCGGCTTGCGCCACCGACATGGTCCGTCACTCCCAGTCTTCATTGGTCAATTCCCGGGAAGTCATGGATTTCATTAACGCAAGCGTGCTTTGTACCGGAGACCGTCTTTCGGCCTTCATTCTGAGATGATGAGAATCGCTACCGAGGAGGAGCGCGAGACCAACTCGAAAAGCGCGCCTTCAAGCCAGCGCATCGGCTGCATCGCTGATGCCAGCGTAGATTTCGTCGAGATCTGCCGCGGTGACGCAATAGGGAGGCATCACGTAGATGGTATTGCCGAGCGGGCGCAGCAGCAGATTTCGGTCGTTAAAGAAAGCCTGAAGCTTCGGACCGATGTCCGCCAGATAGCCGCCATCGCCCGTTGTCAAATCAAGCGCTGTGATGGTTCCGGAACGACGAACGTTTTCAAAGCGCGCGTCGGCGCGGAATGGCTCAATTGCCAGCTCTTGCATGGCGGCGAGCGAAGCGGCGCGCTCGCGAAAGTCCCGATGCCACCAAAGATCCAAGTTCGCTTTTGCAGCGGCACAGGCTACCGGATTCGCCGTATATGAACTCGAATGATAGAACGTACGCATACGATCTTTCGAATAATGCGCGTCGAAAATGTCTGCACGGCAGAGCGTAACCGCGAGTGGGAGCGCCCCTCCCGTGAGACCTTTCGAATAGCAAGCGATATCGGGCGCGACATTGGCCTGCTCGCAAGCAAATAGCGATCCGGTGCGGCCCCAGCCGGTCATGACCTCGTCGGCAATGAACAGCACGTCCGACGCCTCACAGATCCGCTTCATCGCTGTTAGCACCCAGGCTGGGTACATCAGCATCCCGCCCGCTCCCAATATCAGAGGCTCCACAATAAAGGCGGCTGGCATTTCGTTTCGGCATGCCGACTCGAGCGCAGCGAGTGTCGCCTGCTCACGACCTCTCGCGGGGAACGGGATCGAGGTAACATCGAACAGCAGCGGACCGTACGCCGCGTTGAACACGCCTCTGGCACCAACGGACATCGCCCCAACCGTATCGCCGTGGTAGGAATGTTGCATTACGACAATGCGTCTTCGCTGCTGACCGATATTATGCCAATACCCGAGTGCCATTTTCAAGGCGACTTCGACACTGGTGGAGCCGCTGTCGGAGAAGAAGACATAGTCGAGACCACGGGGTGCGACTTTCAACAGTTGCGCAGCAAGCTCCTCAGCCGGATCGTGGGTATAGCCGGCAAAGATGATCTGATTGAGCTTACCGGCTTGTTCCTGAATGGCGCTTACAATATGGGGATGGCAATGACCATGCGTTACGACCCACCAGGATGAGATTGCATCGATAATACGGCGCCCATCTGCGGTGTGGAGATAAGCACCATCAGCACGCACGACCTTTGTCATTTCGCCTTGAAGCGCGTGTTGCGTGAACGGATGCCAGATTGGCGACTTTGTCGTCGGCATCACGGCTCGAAATCATCAGCACGGAATGAGGCTTGGAATGCGGCCTGCAGCGTGTCTGCCGTGAGGGGAGAAAGCCATGGCAATCGCCCTAGCCAGCGCACCCGCCCCATCTCGCGAATTGCAACCTGAGTCTCAGCATTTCTTTCGCCAATGAAGGCCATCCCAAGAATGCGGATTTCGCGTTTTCGGAGAGCCTCTATCGACAGCAGCGAGTGATTGATGGTGCCCAGCGCTGTGCTTGCGCAAAGCACCACTGGAAGCCGCCATCGCTCGAAGACATCAATGTAGAGTGTGTCGCCGCTCAGCGGCACCATCAGCCCGCCCGCGCCCTCGATCACCAATGGCCGCTCTCCTGTATTGGGCACATCGAGCAAATCCGCCTCGATGCGAACTCCGTCAAGTTCGGCAGAATGATGGGGAGAAGCGGGGGTCCGAAGGCGGTAGCGTTCCGGCAGGATGCGATCGGCCGAGAGACCGCCAAGACAAGAGACGACCTCGGTATCAGTTTCTCCCTCGAGGCCAGCCTGAATCGGCTTCCAATAGTCCGCTCCGAGAAGATTGGCGAGCCCCGCGGAAAACACCGTCTTTCCAATTCCGGTACCTGTGCCCGTCACGACGATTTTGACACTCATTGAAGCTCGCCTTTCGTCTCCTCGATCAAGGCATCGAGCATTGCACGCACGCCGTCCTCCCCCACGTTAAGCGTCAGTGAAATTCGCAACCGGGCCGTGCCCGCCGGCACGGTTGGCGGCCGGATTCCGCGGATATCGAACCCGCGCGCCTGCAATGCAGAGGCGAGCCGCATCGTGCGCGCATTGTCGCCTACGATGCATGGTACGATCTGCGAATCCGAAGGACTTTTCCAGCCGCGCTCTCTCATCTCCCGATGCGAGAACGCGACCAGCTTGGTGAGACGCTGCTGTCGCTCGGGTTCCTGCTGCAGGATCAGAATCGCCTCCCTCACGGCGACAGCCATCAGCGGCGATGGCGCGGTCGCGAAGATGAATGGACGGCAACGATTGACCATAAAGTCTCGCAGCACGCCGGACGCAGTGACGAGCGCGCCGGCCGCGCCCAGCGCCTTGCCGCAGGTATGAACGACCAGCAGATTTTCGCGTCCCTCATAGGGCGCGGTGAGTCCTCGTCCCTGCTCGCCGTAAACGCCTGTTGCGTGGGCCTCGTCTACCATCAGGAACGCATCATGCCGGTCGGCGAGCGCGACCATATCCTTGAGAGGCGCAAAGTCGCCGTCCATGCTGTAGAGACTTTCGACCACGATCCAGATCCGGCCCATTCCGCCACCGGCCCGCCAGTCACGAATCGCGCTTTCGACCGACTCCGGATCGTTATGCGAGCTTGTCCGAAAGTCGGCCCGGCCAGCTCGCGCGCCTTCATGAATACTCGCGTGCACCAGAGCATCAAGAACGAGAAAATCGCCTCGCTGCGGCAGCGTTGTCAGGACAGCGAAATTTGCGACATAACCGCCGCCAAAAAAAAGCGCTGTCTCCGCCCCAAAGAAACTTGCAGCGTCTGCTTCGAGACGTTCGTGCTCCTCGCAATTGCCTCGCAAAAGCCGCGAGCCGCCGGCACCGATCGGTGTACCGGCCTCGATCGCGTCCAAGACAGCCTTTTTCATGCGCGGTGCGCTCGCCAGCGCGAGATAGTCGTTCGACGCGAAATCGATCCCCGCACGCGGCTTGAGGCCGCGCAGCCGGTCGTCTTCTTTCAGGGCATGCAAGGCTACGACATAATCGGCAACTTTGGTCGCATGGATTGGATTCATTCTTCACTCGGACAGTAGCGATCGATCTTACAAAGGGTCTGATGGCAGCGAAGAACAAGGCTTCAGTTTCGGGCCCTTGGCTTCAGCCTGGCAAGATGCGATTTGCTCGGTCGACCAGCACAACGTGCGGCTTGAAATTGTTTGCTTCGGCTCCATCAAAGGAGGCATATGCAACGATAATAACTTTGTCTCCTGGCATCGCGAGTCGCGCTGCCGCACCATTCAGACCTATGATGCCTGATCCTGGAGGCGCTTCGATCACATAGGTGGCAAACCGCGCTCCGGTATCGATGTTGTAGATTTCAACGCGTTCGTTGATCAAGAATCCAGCAGCATTCAGCAGCGCACCGTCAATCGAAATCGAACCTTCATAGTGCAGGTCGGCTTCGGTGACCGAGGCGCGATGGATTTTGCCTTTCATCAAAGTAATCTGCATTTCTCGCCCAAGCTGGATTTCCGCGCGGCCGCGCGCTGCTCTGATTGATTCAGGCCAGGCTGGACGCGATGCCGAGCCGGTCCAGCAAGTTCGCGTCGCGATCGCGCTGCGGGTTCTTGGTGGTCAAGAGTGTGTCGCCGATGAAGATCGAATTCGCGCCGGCAAAAAAGCACAGCGCCTGCAGTTCATCGGTCATATACTGCCGTCCAGCGGACAACCGGACGACGCTCTTCGGCATCATGATCCGAGCGGTCGCCACCAGGCGGACCAGCGCAAAGGGCTCGGGACGCTCCGCGGTGTCGTTCACGGGCACGCCCTCGACCTCGTTCCACATGTTGATTGGAACGCTCTCTGGATGGCTGGGGAGATTGGCGAGCAGCACGAGCATGCCAAGGCGGTCCTCGACGCGCTCGCCCATGCCGACAATGCCGCCGCTGCACACCTTGATACCGGCCTCTCGAACATGTGCGAGTGTGTCGATGCGATCCTGCAAAGTACGGGTGCTGATGATCTTGCCGTAGAACTCCGGCGAGGTGTCGACGTTGTGATTGTAGAAGTCGAGTCCAGCCTCAAAGAGCTGTATGGCCTGGTTCGGGGTCAGCATGCCGAGCGTGACGCAGGTTTCCATTCCAAGACCTTTGACCGCGCTAACCATATCGCAGACCTGATCGAGATCGCGGTCTTTTGGACTGCGCCAGGCCGCGGCCATGCAGAAGCGGCTCGCGCCGGCATCTTTGGCGCGCTGTGCGCTGGCGACCACATCGGCGCAATCCATCAGGCGGGTCGCTTTCAGACCGGTCTGGTAATGCGCGCTCTGGGAGCAGTAGCCGCAATCTTCCGGACAGCCGCCCGTCTTGATGCTGAGCAGGCTTGCGGTTTGGACGTGGTTTGGATCGAAGTTGTCGCGGTGAACGCTTTGCGCCCGAAACATCAGGTCGGCAAACGGCAGGCTGTAGAGCGCTTGGGCCTCGGCGCGCTCCCAGTTACTGCGGAGCTGTGCGCCGATTCTACTGTCGTTCCGTTCTACTCTCCCAGAGGCAATCATTAAGACTTGCGTTCCCATCAATGATTGATCATAGATTATACTGGCGATTATCTATGATCGTTGACCTTCGCTTGATGCTAATCCACACCGCCTGCGAACGCACCCGTTTTTTCGATAGATAATCTATGATGACCGACAGCGAGAGTACGACCGTTGCCTGGCGCATTGCCGAGTCAATCGGAGAGCGCATCATCAGCGGCGCCATCCAGCCAGATGCCCCGCTGCGGCAGGATCATGTCGCGCGGGAGTTCAACTCGAGCCACGTCCCGGTACGCGAGGCTTTTCGGCAATTGGAGGCGCAACATCTTGTCGTCGCTGTGCCCCGTCGCGGCGTTCGGGTTGCCCCGCTTGATACCAATTCAGTGAAAGAGATCGCCGAGATGCGTGCCGCGCTCGAAGTGGTCGCATTGCGCAATGCGGCGCCAAAGTTCACATCCACCCATTTGGCACGAATTGAGCTTGCCCTGATTGAAGGAGACAATGCCCAGACGATTCAGGATTTTGAGATGGCCAACCGCGCCTTTCACCAGGCGCTGGTGGCGCCGTGCGCGATGCCGCGCCTGCTCGCCAGTCTCGACGGACTACAGCTTGCAAATTCGCGATTGGTGTTCGCGATGGCGCGCAATGCTGGGGGGCGACCGCGATCCAATCAGGATCACCGCCTGATTCTGCAGGCACTGCGAGCGCGCAACGTCGATCAAGCCTGCAACCTGCTCTCACGCCACATTCAAACGATTGAGCGCCTTGCCCTTCCCGCGTCCTGACCAGAATGAGATTGGCGGGCTCCGCTTCAGACCGCAGGCCATCGCAAGAGTGTCAAACCCTGTCTGTTTGCCGCGCGAGGCGGCATGTGGCGCCAGCGTTGCAGCGGGCTCGATTCCAAGATAGCTATGCGATCTGCTCGCGATTTTAACCTATGGCCATCCATGATCCGTCACATCGTCTTGTTTACCGCCAAAGATAAGGCCCATATCGACCAAATGATCGAAGGCCTATCGCTTCTCACCACGATCTCGCATGCCCGGCGGCTCGAGATTGCTCGCAATCGCAAGGCCGACCAGTTCGGCAACGATATCGACGTCGTGGTCTATGGTGAGTTCGACAACGAGACGGAACTCGCAGCCTACAAAGCGCATGACCTCTACCAGGAATCGATCAGGCGAGCACGACCGCTGCGCGAGCTGCGCCTCGCGGCCGACTATGACTTATCAACAGATGCGCGTTTCGTCTCAGCGGCAGGCGTAGTCCAACTTAGTCCGCGCATCGCATCCACCGACGGGGCTTAGCCTGACACTCAATCTCGAGAGCTTGCGGCGCTCCGACCAGCGTCGCTCTCGTTGTGGTCGGGATCATATTCGAAGCGTGTCTCACAGCACGCCAGTCGCCGGTGACTCATAGCCGATGCACGTCCGTGAACTACAGTGGATTGAGCCTATCACAGCGGTGCAATGTCTCGCGCATCGACCGCACCTCTCGTTTCTCGATAGCGCAGCAACGCATGAGTTGCTCGGGCGTTACTCATATGTGACCTGCGATCCAATCAGCACCTACATAGTCGCGGGGGGACGGGCGAGTTGCAACGGCGAAGATATCGATGGCGATCCATGGGAAGTTCTTCGCACTCTTCTCGCCAACTATCCGCAAGAGCATCGTCCCGATCTCCCGCCATTTCAGGCAGGCGCGGCTGGCTTCTTCGCTTACGATTTGAACAGGACGCTGGAGCGATTGCCCGCGCCGGCAATTCCCGGTCAGCGTTTGCCCCAATCCATTCTGAATCTTTATGACGTGGTCGTCAGCTACGACCACCGGGACAACAGATGCTGGATCGTCTCGACCGGATGGCCGGAGCAGGATCCCGCACGTCGCGGCGAGCGCGCACGTCGTCGAGCCGATGAGTTTGCAGCCCTGCTTGCCAACCCAAAGTCGCCGCGGATTGTGCTCCCTGCCACAGCGGGTGCATGGAATTCCAACTTCAGCCGTGAAGCATACATTGCGGCGGTACAGCGCGTCATCGACTTGATTCTGGCCGGAGACCTCTTCCAAGCCAACATTGCGCAGCGCTTCACGGCCAGGCTGTCGACTATGTTCGATCCGCTCACCTTCTACCGCCAACTGCGGTCATTGAACCCGGCACCTTTTGGGGCCCTCCTGCGGTATGGCAAGCTGACCATCGCATCGAGCTCGCCTGAACGATTCCTGAAGCTCGACGGAACAAAGGTCGAAACACGACCGATCAAAGGCACGATCGCGCGTTCCGCTGATTCCAACGAAGACAAGCGCCGCGCCAACATGCTCGTTGCGTCCGAAAAGGATCGTGCCGAGAACATTATGATCGTCGACCTCCTGCGTAATGATCTATCACGTGTTTGCACTCCACATTCAATCGACGTTCCAGCCCTGTGCGATCTCGAGTCCTATGCCTCAGTGCATCACCTCGTCTCCATCGTTACGGGTATACTTGCGGGAGACGAAGATGCGGTCACCCTACTTCGAGCTTGCTTTCCTGGTGGCTCCATTACCGGGGCGCCCAAGGTGCGATCGATGCAGATAATTACGGAAATCGAGCGTGTGGCGCGAGAGGTCTATTGCGGGGCGATCGGTTTCATCGGCTTCAACGGGCAGATGGACACGAACATCGCGATCCGCACTGTAACGATCGACGATGATATGGCTGTGTTTCATGCAGGTAGCGGTATAACGGCGATGTCGGACCCGGCGGCAGAATACGAGGAGACGCTTGCCAAGGCGCAGCGAATCTTTGACGCATTTCGTGCTGAAACATCCGGTGCGCTTTGATTGTCATCATCGACAACTACGACTCCTTCGTCTTCAACATTGCCCGCTATTTCCATAAGCTTGGTGAAGCAACGGAAGTATTCCGGAACGACGCGATGAGCGTGAGCGACCTTGTTGACCTCAAGCCGCGCGCAGTGGTCATCTCCCCCGGTCCGTGCACTCCAATTGAGGCCGGAGTATCTACGGCCGTCGTCCGCGAACTTTCGGGTCGCGTTCCAATTCTCGGCATCTGCCTCGGACACCAGTGTATTGGGAGCGTATTCGGCGGACGGGTGGCGCGTGCACGTCGCCCTATGCACGGTCGGTCCTCGTATGTAACGCATGACGGCCGAGGGCTATTCAGGGAGCTACCGTCGCCACTTTGCGTTGGTCGCTACCATTCTCTTGTTGTTGAGCTCGATGAGTCATGCGCACCGAATCTTACGGTGAGAGCGCGTTCCGACGAGGGCGAGATCATGGCCCTCGCACATCGCTATCAACCAACTTTTGGTGTGCAGTTCCACCCGGAATCGATACTTACCCAAGACGGGCACGTGGTGCTTAAAAACTTCTTGCGACTCGCAGAGACTTATCGCTCGCAGCAGGATAAGACAGCAACGTGAGGTACGTGGGTTGGAGTGGGGCTGCTATCTCGCGAGGCCAACTATTACCCGGCGGCCAGTGCGAGGGCGCTCCGCAGCCCGGAAGGTGGGTGCCGCGCTGCGGAGAACAGCGCGCTACTACGTTCGTTTCCGCCGGCCGGCGGGGGGCGCTCAGCGACTCATGGGGCTGGGCTTCGTGCCTCTGCGCTATTTACAACGTTGCGTAGAACAATTTCAGACAGCTGCACAACCAACTGTTTAAGACGCGTAATCTCTTGCTTGCAGCGTTCAAGCTCGCACTGTTCGTCGGTCATGAGCGACATTTCGCGGCGATCTCTATTTGCGGTAACATGATTCATCTAGATGCACCGGAGTTGACGCTGGTCGTCGAGCATGCCCCAAGAGATCGTATGCATTTTCGCAATGAGTGGCGAGCTCACGCCTAAATCCTGCGTTTGACTGCTATCTTCAGGGATTTCATCGCCTCCATCAGAAGCGGCGGGAGACCGATCGATCTGCAACCAACTTGTTCGGTAGTCGCGGTCTGACCGTGCCCCGCGGATTTAATCCAGTTTGAAGTTCGTACTGGCCCACGACACGGACTGGAGCATGAAGCGCAGCCGCTTTTCGGAACAGCGGATCATAGGGATCTGAAGGAGCATGAGACGGGCGTATCGGGGCAGAGCTCATAGGCAGCTTGGCGCCGCTACGGGGCAGATACGGTCGAGCAATACGTTGTCGATGAGGTGCGTCGAGCCGATGTAGGCTGCCGCGCACAAGGTGGCAGGCCGATGTAGCGGGCTCTCAACTGGCTCGAGCGTATCGGCGTCGAAAAGCTCGATATATTGCAGGCGGTCGACGGTCTCCAGATATTGTTCGGCGATAACCAGCAGCTCTTTCCCGTCGCGCTCTCCTGCCTGAAACTCAGCGCGCGCCGCGAAGAGGCCACCTCTGATGGCGCCGGCGCGCCGACGTTCTTCCTGGATGAGATACCGGTTGCGACTGCTCATCGCGAGTCCCGTCGGTTTTGCGGATTGTGGGGACCGTGACGATCTCAATTGTGTTTCATTAGTGATTCGTCACCCGCCCTGATGCCGTAGTTGCTTTCCCGTCATGTTCCGAAACATTTCGACGTTGCGCAGCGTGTAGATCAGAATGGCATAGGATTCGTTTTTGGCCTTCTTCTGTTTGCTGCGTGTCGGCAGATTCATGCTCGTCTCCAGCGTCGAAGGCGGCGTTCAACATAGACGACAGGGTCGGCGGTGGACAACCGACGACCCGATCTGCCTTGTTCTGACCCATAATTCCTCCGGGATCCTCTTTCACAACGGGATCCTCTTTCACAATTCAACCCTGAAGAGATCGTGCGCGACCCGCTCCGAGGCCGTACCTCGGATGCGTGTCTTGGCCTCCGCACTGCCGGCGCGCAGCTTGCCACCGACGGCGAGATCGGCAAGTCCGCGAACCGAGAAGGATGTCGCGCCACAGCGGCGGCCGAGCGACTTGATCGACGTCGTCGGCCACCGGATCCACCAATACTCGAGGCAGGCGGGCCTCCCGTCGATATCAGCTGCCACGTACACTTTGCCCGAGAGGTTCACCTCCCAATAGACGTCGACGCTCTGCGACGGTTCGACCCAGACCGTGACCACATCGCTTGCCCGCGATCCAGTCAGCGGCAACATCAAGAGCACGACCAGGCCAAGGATGCTTCGCTTCATAGATTCCACTCCTGTCTCAAGGCGATGCGAGGGGCTGATGGCCCCTCGAACGCGCGGTCGTTAGAGGTCCCGCGGAGGGCGCGGTCTGAAAATCAGCGACCGTCCTTCGGATTTGACATCGAAGAACCGGTCGGATCCCGCGCCGGTGAACACCCGGGATCGCCGGTCGAACGTTGTGACGTCGATGTGGAGCGACCGCAGGTTGGGCGGCAGTTCGAAAGTTTCGTCGCGATTGCAGCTCAACTCGCCGGTCCGGGTCGGCCCGTCTTCCTCTCGGGTCTCCATCCTGTAGACAGGCAGGCTGATCGAGCAATCGACCCAGGCGTCGTGGGTGCCTAGCCAATTGTCGCGGTTATCGACCCGAGCGAACATTGTGAGCCCATTCTCGGTAATCGACGCGTCTTCAATACCTTCGCAGCGGCCGTGATCGCCACCGCCAGGCAGCAGATGGATGTCCTCGCGCCGCGTAAGGTCGAGACGCCAACCGAGGGCGGCATCGGGTGCTGCAACGGCCCGCGGGACCCGCGAATTCCGTCTGCGGAACTGGCCCAGATTGATGGTACGCATGTCGGTCATCTCGTTCTTGAGGACGAGTTCGACCTCCGCATAAAAGTCGAATGCCTTCTCTGCGACGTCGCGACGGTCATGATTTCCTCGATGCCCAGAAATTCGAAGCCGAGCTGGCCCTCGGCGCCTACATTGAGCTTGTTCATCAGGCTCGCGGCTTCGTCCCAGATATCGACGAGAGTCTGCAGAGCGGCCGCGGCGCAATACAGATTGCAGTTTTCTTCGGCGGTCAGGGTCTCCTTCTCATGGGCCGTGAGCGCTTCCCGAATGTAGACGAGGTACAAATCGCCAATCAGAGAAGCATTCGTGGTGAAGCGGAACTGGAGCTCTTCGGCCGCGTCGTTCTTGTCGAATGTGGAAGGATCGAACTCCGAAATGTTCGCGCGTGCTCGCTCCTCCTGCTCCCGAAGCTGCCGCATCAAGGGCATGATGCGACGCGGGCACGAATGAAGGGGCACTTCGTCGTGAAGGGTATAGGCCGTCACGAATGCATCCGATTCGAGCTTTGGTGAGAGCCGGATTCCCTCGCGGCGAAGACGCTCGATCTTGTCCTGAAAGTTCGTGATATCTCGACCCGAAGCTCGTGGAGCCGACTGTAGGGGATCCCGCTTGCCTGCCCGAAATAGCCTTCCGTGTCGGCGTACATCGTTCTACCTCCGTGTCTGCCCGCCGCAGTTTGGCTGGCTCGCGGAGGCCAATCGGGGTTTTCGCGCGAAAATCCCAAAGTGAGTGTTCCGGTGGGATCGACGGCCGGGAACCGACATGTGGGGGCTTCAGAGCCGGACCATGGCGTTCGAGAAATGGAGCTACGTTGTCGCGTCCTTGGTTGTCCTACTTGTTTGATATATTATTATTATCACAACGGCCGTGACGATAAGAATAGTTATCGAGCTTGAAACTGGAGGCATGTCCGTGATATATCATTCTTATCGAAACGATCCTTTGATTAGGATTATATATCATGTCGTATCCGAGCGAAGAGCTTGTCCGGACTGTCCAGGCGAAACGCACGCAAGAGCGCATAAGCCAGCGTGCGTTGGCGGTCCGATCGGGTCTGACCCAGGCGCACATCTCCCAGATAGAGACCGGCCGGGTCGAACCGGGCCTGTCCAGCTTCATCCAGATGGTCCGGGCACTCGAGCTCGAGGTCGTACTCGTGCCCAAGAAGCTGCTTCCCGCGGTGGAGGGCATCCTGCGCTCAAACTTCAACGAATTCTCCCTTGAGGAAGGACCCTCAAACCTCTTCGTGAAGGCCGAACGCATCGTTTCCGGACAAAGGAAGCGCTACGGTAGCTCCGCTGCGCTCGACCGCATCGCCGAATACTTGCGCTTTCTGAAGCAGGTCCATCTTTCGAAAGCTGACCTGAACCTTGTCCAAGACGTCGTCGATACACTGCGAGGCTATCGCGCCGAACCTATCCCCAACCCAGTGCTGGAAAATTCGGCAGGCGTGTTGCAAGGTCTACGCAACCGGATCGCGCATCCCGTAGAAGCCCCCCGCCCTGCCTACGCTCTCGACGAAGAGGATGACGATGCCTGACGTATCGGTCCTGGACGTACGCCTGCACGACAACCCGATCGCGACCCTCACGCTCATACAGGGCGACCGGTCGCTGCTCGCCTTCAACCAGAGCTACATCGACGACGCCGCACGCCCAACGTTGAGCCTGTCCTTCAAGGACACGTTCGGAAATCTGCTCACCTCATTCAAACCGTATCAGCAGGTCGTTCCGCCCTTCTTCTCCAATCTTCTGCCGGAGGGACCGCTGCGTCGCTACCTCGCGGAACGCGCGGGCGTGAAGGAAAAGCGCGAATTCTTTCTTTTCTGGATGCTGGGCCGGGACCTCCCGGGCGCCCTGTCAGTCCATCCGGCGGAAGGAGAAGCGTTGCCTTCCCAAGTCGAGGAGGATCTCACACCGGACGAGCGGCAGAACTTGCTGCGCTTCTCGCTCGCGGGCGTGCAGCTGAAGTTCTCGGCACTCAAGAACGATCCCAAAAACGCCGGTCTGACCATTCCCGTCGAGGGCGTCGGCGGTTCGTGGATAGTCAAGCTTCCGTCCCATCAGTACCCTGGCGTGCCGGAAAACGAATTCTCCATGATGACCCTGGCGAAGGAGATGGGCATGGAAGTGCCCGAGCTCCAACTGATCGACGTCGAGTCGATCAAGGGGCTTCCGGAAGGAATCGGCGAGCTGAAGGGACGTGCGCTCGCCGTCAAGCGGTTCGACCGCTCCGCCGACGGACCGGTCCACATGGAGGACTTCGCGCAGGTATTCGGCGTGTTTCCGGACGAGAAGTACGACAAGGCCAACTACCGGAGCATCGCGCGCGTTCTCGGCATCGAGACCGGCGAAGCCGGCGTCGCCGAGTTTGTCCGACGCCTCGTGTTCAGCACGCTGATCGGCAACGCCGACATGCATCTGAAGAATTGGTCGTTGATCTACCCCGACCGCCGCACGCCCGTCCTGTCCCCCGCCTACGATTTGCTATCTACGATACCCTACATCGCGGTCGACAAGATGGCGCTGAACTACTCGCGCACGAAGAAGATGACCGAATTCTCCAAGGACGAGCTCACGCATCTGGCGGCGAAGGCGAAGATCTCGGAAAAGCTGGCCGTCGACACGGCCGCGGAAATCGTCCAGCGCTTCAAGAAGATATGGTCGGAACGCAAGGGCGATCTCCCGCTGGAAAAGAAAGTCGTCGAAGTCGTCGACGCACATGCCGCTTCGATCCCGATCTACAGCGAGTTCTGAGCCGTGGCTTACTTAGCCGGATCGAAGGGCGGCAGCGCTGACATACAACCCCACGCTGGTCATCACTGTCTCTCCCGTTCAATCGGATGGGCCACGCCACGCCTTCCAGGATCGTTTTCGGCAAGCCATGCGCTTGCGGCCTCCTAGGTGGCAAAGACCTTTATCCAATCCACATCGCCCGCGCGCTTATGACCATGCTCGTAAATCCAGACAGACTCTTGTCGTTGTTGAGCGCCGCCTCGTTGACCTTCTCACGGTCTAACCGATCCTCAGGCGGAAGGTCCATGACAGCGTGGTACGATTTAGCCGGGGTCGTGCGCCGATCACCCGGAGGCTTTCCCGCCCATTCTCTCCATTGGTCGAACGCATCAGTCATCCCAAAATTTTCCTCAATCCCTTGAAGAACGGATGCCGCACTTTTCCTTCGGCGCTCTTGGTCCTGTACTCGATCTCCGCCAGCAATTGCGGTTCACCCCAAATGCCTCGCTGCGCGATGCGCTTCGTGTAGGGTTGTGTCTTGCGCATCAGCGGGTTGAGTTTCTTCTGAAGCTCCTTCGCGTCGGCTGGCGAAAAGCCGTGATCAACTTTGCCCGCGTAGATCAGGTCCTCGCCCTTGCGGCGACCAAGGTAGAGGCCATCCCATTCTTGTGGTTAATCAGACAGCTCTCCCGCTTGAGCAGAGCATGCAGCCGCCGATAACCGAAGCGGCGATGCTCCTGGGCGATCGCCCGCATGCGCTGGCGAAGGCTGGTATCGTCAGCCCGGGTGGTTTGGTATCTCACGGTCATGCGGCAACAGCCGATGGCTTTACACGCCTGCCGTTGGCTCATCCCGAATGCCTCTCGCAGATGGACGACAGGTTCCGCTCCCCCCGCGGGCGTTGCGCGCCGTTTACGGAGTCGAGATCAATCCACTAGCTGTCGCTACAATCCACCGGTTGCCCCAACGCACGATCGAATCGATTCGCCCGATGCCGGGAACTGTATCGCCGCGCATGGCCATCCGAACCCCATCGGGCCCTCCGAGAACTGCCGTTCCGCCGCGAACGTCAAGAACGGTCCAACCCTCAATGGTTGCTGGTCTTGTCTCCGGGGCAGGCATGAGAGGTCCGCTGGGCGCTATCGAGCCGGTCGCCGTCATATCTGCTTCGATGGCCTGAGAAACGGTGCTCGATACGTCCACGGATTGATGAGCCCTGTCGGACCATGTGGCTGTAGGTTCGGCGGAAATGCTCGCTCCATCTGCGGAGAATTGACTTACGCCTGGCGGTGTTCGCAAACCCAAAGTCGATACCGTCTTTCGCGGGCCTCCGGTCCTGCGGCCTGACTTCGTTTCGGCGATTCGACGCGAAGGCGTTTCTGTCTGAGTGGTTGAATTGAGCGACCCGAAAGTTATAGGACCGTACCCACCAAAACCGGCAGCCCATCCCAACGCAAAACCAGCGATCACCGCGCCTGCGACCAGCCAATTGGTGCGCGTTCGATCGCCGTCTGCTTTCAATAATGCAAGAACCTCTTCTCGGCTGGCACTCGAGAAATCCCGCGCGCTCAGCGTCACACGCGCCATTGGGTCTTCGCTGGCTTCAGCGACCCTCGCCTCGATCTCTTCCCAGGTATTCGCCTGGCGCAATCGCATGACCGAATCCCTTGTGGCTCCCCAATGATCATGCTGCGAACTGAATCAATCATTAACGGCGAATGAGCCGCCAGATCAATATTGATTAGAACCATTGCGCAGCGGGCGACTAGAGGTGGGTCATGAATCGCACGGCGGCGATAAGTTCAGCTTTCTTAACAGGGGATCCAGCCCGTCCGAACGGCACCGCTTAGTCTCAGTCTGCTTTAGAGGCTGATCAGCCGCGCCCTTTCTTGGTCCTTTCGCGGTGTCGGCTCTTTTGTTTGCGGCCCTGGCGTTCAGGTCATGGGGATCGTGCCAATGACGAGGGGTAAAGTCGCGACGCGGTGGAAGAGCGACTTGCTTTGGCGCGGATGGCGGTAAATCAGCTTGCTCTTCTTCGCCAGGCTGGACGTACGCAACATCCGCGCGCTCACCGGCAGCTGGCATATCCAGTTTGATTGTGAATGGCAGGCGATCAGCCTTGTTACCGGCTACTATTGGCATGACCACATCGGCCGCGGGCGGCGGCCCGGATTTCTTCGTGGCTGCAGCAATAGCGCCCAGTCCAACTAGGCAAGCCACTCCAAGCACGACGATTCTAATCACGTGGCGGCTCCCGGTGCAGAGCGTCCCAACGGTCATGATCAGTTGGTCCAAAATGAGGCTGCTCGCTTGGTGTGGTTAACCCACGCAGCGTTAAGCTGAAACATGGGCTCGTGGGTTGGAGCAGTAGCTGAGTAAGCTTCGAGCGAGAAAATGCAACGGGCCGAGTTCTTCGATGTTTCGTCCGAGCGTTGGCAAGCCAAGGTCAGCGGAGCTGTCACTCTTGATCATAAATCTGCTAAGGCCTCCAATCGTTAGAATGCGGCAGCGGCAGGCTAACTTTCAGTTGACTTGCTTCACCGCTGGCACACGATGGTCGCTCACCAAAAGGAGGAGATCATGCTCAGTCGCTTGCTCGCTTCGGCTTTCGTCCTGGCAGGTGCCAACACAGCCATTGCCGATGATATGAAAATGCCGATTAACTCTGGTGAGCTTAAATGGGAGGCAGCACCACCCACCTTGCCGACATCGCGGTACTCTCGGGCGACCCGTCCAAAGAAGGGCTGTTCGTTCTCCGCCTAAGAATGCCAAGCGGTTATAAAATTCCCGCCCATAATCATCCAACAGATGAAGGCGCTACCGTCATATCGGGCAACTTTCACATCGGAATGGGCGACAAACTCGATGAGAGGAAAGCGATCGAGCTAACAGCGGGCGGATACGCCGAAGCGCCTGCCAAAATGAACCACTATGGTTGGACAAGTAGTCCTTCCGTTGTTCAAATTCATGGCCAAGGGCCACTCGGGATAACTTACGTCAATCCCGCAGACGATCCGAGTAAGAAGTAGCGAAGTAAACGAATCGTCTCTGTGTCGCGAGGCAAAAGAAAAGCCCGGACGGTGGTCCGGGCACATTTGTTAGTCGTTATCGTGATGAATGACGGTTTTCTCTCGGCTGCCGTCCTCATTCTCTTTCTTAATGACGGTCGTTCTATCACTTTCCCGATGCTCGGGCTCCTTGATGACCGTTGTGCGGTCCCGATCAACGGGCCGGCGCTCGCGAGACTCTCCGACCGTGACGCCTCCGCCCACCGGACCGGCCTGAACGCCGACACCGACTTCATCCGCGATTGCGGGTGTCGCGATTGCACTCACGATCGCCGCAGCAAACAAGTACTTGCGCATCCTATTCTCCTTCACTTGTCGAGTTGGAGAATGTCTGCGTGCGACAGTTCGTTCCAAGAACAACGGGCGTCAAGCTGCTCATTGTTTACGCAAGTTCCCGTTCCGGGTGAGGCCTTGGATTGGGCGGAACGATTGAGGTTTATCAAACCGCAGGTCTCTTCCGAGCATTGGTTGCGCCGTCTCTCGGAGTGGCTGAGTGGCATCGGATCTGAAGTTCTGGATGGGCGGGGCAGCATCGCGATGATGGCCGCCGACGCCGACTTTCGCAACGCATGGACGGATGCCAACGAAGCAGGCTCACGGGGCACGCGTTTCGTCGCTAAGCGGATCGCCAAAAGGGCCTCCGGGTCGGGCCGAAGCTGCTGGCCGAGGTCGAGTACCGCGCGAAGTGGGCGGAGAAGAAGGTCCGGCCACCCGATCTTCAAGGCCTGCGGGAAGATTTGTGATGGGTGCCTGGGATCGCCGCAGGAAGCAAGCCGACTCAGCGCTCGTTGCGCATGTAGGGGCTACGCTCGCTGATCTCCCGGAGAGCGGGATCGTCATATAGATCGACGCCTGCGGGTGCCCCTTGCTTGCCAAACGCATCGAAGCCGGCGCGCTGCTCCCGAATGGCGAGCATGGAGAAGAACACAATCACCACCCCAGCGACGGCGATCAACATCGACCAGCTGCGCTTCATGTGCGCCTCCGTCGGGCGAGAGCTCGCCTACGATACCGTACCGGTGGTCCGTTTGCGATGCTCGTTTACGCTAAGGCCTATCGTCGGATCGGGTTGCTCCAAGAACCGCGTGCTGCGCCGCAAACGCAGGCCCCTCGGGTGCGCCGTGGGCAGCGGTCGAACTCCTGCGTTCCTGTTTTAATTTTACTTTTTGAAACGAAGCGACAAGCACGGCCGTTTACGGTGCGTAAAATGAAGAAGGAGGAATACCACGCCTGTGAGACTTCTTATTGCAACAAGCGCCGCTGCCGGTCTCCTGGCCCTCTCCGCCGCGAGCGCCTCGGCCGCCATCGCATGCCAGGGGGATTTTTGCTGGCGCATTCATTCGCGCTATCCCTACCCGCCGTCCCCGACCATCGTCATCCATCCTGATTATTGGAGGCCGCCGACTGCAACCATCGTTATTCACGAGCGCTGGCGTCCGGTCGAGCGCTTCACCCGAGAGTACATCGTTCGGGACTACGGCGGCTTCGACGATCCAGAATGGTAGTCAGGTCGCACATGGAAATGCGATCGCCCCAGCGGCACATAACGCTGGGCCGGTTTAATGATGGGCGGCGGAACAGCTTGCGCATTCGCGTGGGATCCGAGTTCCCGACTTGTGCCGCTCCCTCGGTCGGGAGCAAACCTTCCCGAACGGTTGGCAACCTCGGCTGCTGCACTGGGTTTTCAATTCGGACCGGGATGTCGTTCAGGCGCACAATGAATCCATGGCGCCGCCGGAATTGAGCCGCATGGCGGCCCATGTAGGCGCGAAGGGTCGTGGCGGGTGGGGCGCAACACCGGGAGTTTCTGATGTCCCGTCATTTGCGATCTTGCTTCGCCGGTTTGGCTCTTGTTGGAGGTCTTTCGGCGACACCTGCGGTCTCCGACCCGTTCGCCGACTTGTTCAATGCCGCTCCTCGCGAGCCCGCCGCGACCTCTTTGGCGCAACCGCAATGCTTGCCGCGACCCGGCAACACGACCGCGGACCGGGCGCATTGGGTCTATCGGTTCGACGGTCACCGTAAATGCTGGTTCCTGACCGAGGGTGTCGCGAAGGTGAAGAAGACAGTTCGTCATCGCGGGGCCGAAGATCGCACCGCCAGTTTGGACGAGAACGGGACTGCGCAGTCCAGGCACAGCGCGGTGGTTGATGCGCGCGCGGAGTTGCTGCGCTCCGCACCGGCCGAGCCGTCTCAGCCGCCTGCAGCCGAAATCAAGGTGGCTGATGCCGCTGCCGTGCTCGATATTGGCAACGCCATGACGTCAGCGCAGAGCCGGCGGCTTCCGCCTGAGCACTCCGTGCCGGGCCAAGTCGACGTTGAGCAGCTCCTCGCGCCCGCGCTCGCCGGCTCCCCTCCAGCTTTGCTAGTGGGCGCGCGCGTTGCACGACGAGGCACGCAGCTGGACGGCAACTTGGTCAGGTATGCTGCTGATAATGCTTGGTGGCTTCTCAATCCTAAGCTCGAGCCGCACGCTTCGGCGCGCGGTGAGATTACGCCAGTGAGGTAGCGCAATAGCTAGGCACGTACGCGTGTCGCCGCGCGATCGATGAATTCCAGGTATAGCCGAATTGCCACACGTACAAAGGTTCCGCCCGCCCACACTTAGTTTGCCCACCGCCTTAGACGGACATTCGATTACGATGACGGTCCCCGTTGGGATCGGATTGCGGAATGCGGTACAAAGCATTCGTGGTGGACAGCAGCCGACAAGTGATCTGCGTGGCGAAGCTCGACTGCATTGACGAGCAGGCGGCGCGGCGTCGAGCCGAGCAAATGCATGCCGAGCACGACGTTGAGCTTTGGCAAGGCGATCGATTTGTTGCTGTGTTCCGAGGTGCAACGACGAACGACAATGAGCGCGCGATCCTGAATAGACGGCCGGTCTCTCCGCCGAGTTGACATTCGAATATTGTGAGTCATGCCGGCCTGGCAGGCTGCCGACATGTCGCAGGGCCAAAGTCGCCGAGCATGCCCATAACACACCCCGTGTCTTCGGAACCGGGGTGCAGCTCAGGAACGGGTTTCGCGCTGAAAAACATTGAAGCGGTTGAACTTCGCGCAGCTGGGTTGGTCGAGAAGTGGCTCCAGACTCAGATATTGAACGATACCAGCATACTTGGTCTGGGCGAGCTTGAAGTCTCGCGCGAGAGCGCCGTCAGCCGCATGGCGGCAAGAGCGACTTCCTGATGTACTCGGAGGAAGCGGACACCTTCTACGAAGAAGAGGTAATGCTGGGAGCGTTGGACGAGAGTCACATATCCGCGCCATCGAATATTGGGGTGTTGAGCGGCAGCGTCGTCCCGGGTCAGAACACAGAGCCGTAATTGTCGCAGAGAGAATCACGAGCCGTTTTTCAACGTGCTACGGGTCCTCAATCGTTCAGTGCCGATGATCGCAGTGCAGGTCGGAGCTTTTAAGCTGGACGAAAGCAACGTGGTTCTTCATGGCGTCACTGTGTTGGACGTTACCGGAGAGACCCCTGAAGCACATACTTCGGAGGAGGCTGAACGAACGGATCGGAACTATTGGGAGAAGAAGCGCGACTTTGCTTCATTGGCCGTCATGGACAAGATTGCAACCGCCCTGAAGGCGTCTGGGCTCGAGGAACGCCTGTCATCCAACAAGCATCACGTAGCACTTGGATCAACGGGTAATAACTTCTGTTGGTTTCACCCTCGCAGAACGGTTGGTTTCTGCCATATCCAAGATGAGCTCTGGCCTGAGGATGAGCATCTTTCAAATCTTCAAAAGGCCCGCATTGATGCTTCGGCTAGGACACGTATCGCATATCCTTCAGCATAAGCAACAAGACGGTGGATGAAAGGATCGGACGAATCGTCGAATCGCTAAAGCGTACGGAAACGCTAAGTCGCTGACAATGGCACCGCTAACCGCTTCATCGCTGGTATTGCGGGCAGTGCATGACCATCAGGATACCTAGCCACTCTGCTGACCCATTCCTTTTAGGAGGTTCTCCGGCGCTTCGTGGGGCACCGCGGTCGACCTGATGCTCGCTTTGCCGAGCTCGTCCAAAACGGCAGGAGCTATGCCCAGCGCCGACGACATAGCGTGGCGCAACTCTCGCGCCTGGTCGGGCGCATGCTGCGCTAGAGTAGCGATCTGAGCGGAGGCCTGTGTTAGCTCTCTAATCACTCGAGTATATTCCTGCGGAGGATCCGGCAGCGACTTCACTAAACTAAAGAACGGGTCGGACCGAATATAACGTGCCGCAACGTCAAGGAAGGGCTTCATGCAGCGCTCTCGGTCGGTGTAGTAGCGTGCCTCCCAATGAAGACTTTCGTTACCAACGGTTATGCCTTGAGCCGTCCCACTAACGTCGGTGGACGCAAAACGCTCGCTTGCGCTCGCCTCGATTGACAAATCGACGTGGCCAACGACTCCAGGCAAGTCAAAGACCAGGTTCGAAGTGAAATCGTCCTCTCCGACGCCATAGTTGATGAGGACGTCCTGCAGCACGGACGTAGATGGCTGGGCCGCATGATCGGTCGCCACTGTCGCCTGAACCGTGATCGAACCCTGCACGTTTGGTTGGTCCAGTTGCGCCGGTGGATTCAGGTCAACTCCATTGATTCGCCATCGGTATATGGGAAGCCCAAATCCACGCACAGTGGCAACGCAAGTCACTTTCTTCGGAGCGCTGTCGACATACCACTTATAGAGATCCTTTGGGCAGGTGAAAAAGGGCGACGTCAACGCCACGCCTTCATTCACGTGGAACGGCTTCCCCTCGGGCTCCGGGTCGAGCGAGAGCTTTACGTCCCGCCGCAATCCCTCCAGGAGCGGAAATGGATTTTCAGTGGCGAGCTGGGGCGTGCTCCCCGGCCGGAAATATGCATTAATCAATTGCGAGAAGGCTGCGGCTGCGTCGTTCTTGCCTGTGAGGTTTTGATAAGTTTGCGCAAGGCTGTCCCCTCCCGCAGCAATGATGTCCGGAATGGAGTGGTTCAGTTGGTTCTTGAGATAGTAGAGAAACAGCAAGGACAATCCGAAGCTGAGCGGATTCTTGTCGGTGTTCTCGGAGTCGTTGATCCACTGCGTGTCGCGGCTGGACTGCAACCAGCTGTTCACCCATGGCGTTCCGAAAAACAGTGAATACCCTGTGCCGAAGCGCTCGCGGGCGCAAAGCAACGACAGGCCCTCGCCATCGCTCTTGCTCGCGTTCCAGGCGGCGTTTCCGTGCTGGTTGCGATAGCTGGCAAGGACCTCGACCAATTCAGCCACAAAAGACATGCAGCTGCTCTGACCCGCAGCAATCGCGTTCGCGTTTGCCGTCTGGTTGCCGATCTTGATGAGCGTGTTGCCTCCCTTGTACCCGTTGTTGCTTGCCCCACCCGCTGCAAAGTCCGCAATGAGTTGAACTGTGACGCGATTGTCGGGTCCAAATCCATCCGTGATTTTATACCAGCTAGCCAAGAGACCGAATTCAGCTTCACAGACTCCCAGGACTCGCTGAGCCCGCGAGATCGCGTTCGGATTGCCATCGGGGCCGAGCAGGGTTTCGTCGTACTGGATGTTGAAATGCGCAGTCTGTCCAAGCGTCTGCATCTCGGATGCTCCTGCAAAAATAAGCCCCATGGGACGAAAAGCACCACCAATTATGCAGCAATCGGCCTGTTCGACGGGTAGCGATGCTACATCACTGGCTTCTTATCGCTACGTTACGCTAGACGGCGCTTTGCTTGTGAGAGCCAGTTCACAGTTTTGGTTGTTCGCGCATTATTAGATGCGCACGGGTAAATGAGCTCCGGATAGAGGAACTCGAAAAGTCGGGTTCCTGTTGAACAGGTCGAGCGCATCAGCAGACCATGCGCGACTGGTTTAGGGTCGTTGCCCCACGCTGAACATCTTCTTCGAGAGGGAAGGCCGAGAGCGGTGCACAGGACACGCAATTCGTTGCACTCTCCGACTCGGAAGCAGATCCAGGCAGGTATTTTCCTCTGAAAGCCTTTGTTTGACACCGTCGCCTAGCGCGCAGCAACCAAAGACCTCAAGGACGAAGACGCGAAGCGCATTAATGAGATGCAATCCGTGTTTAAGGAAATGCGAGTGCCGGTGCAGTATTCGACGATCGAGGACCGCGCCACGGTTGCGACCATATTTGAGCGCGTGAATCGACAAGGTGTGGCGGTAGACACCCTGCAGCTTCTATCAGCCATGGACCGAGGTCGGCTTATCTCCTCAAGTCAGACATAGCGCCCTGCAAGCGAAGGTCGGCGACGGGCCAACAGCCGACATAGGACAAGGGAACGTGCACGTGAGCCTAAGACAAAGGCTGGCCTGCCGAACACATCAGCGACGCACGACTGCTGCCGGATTCATCCGCAGGCCCAGCAGGCAAGAACAGGCTGCCTCACTCCGGGAGCCCAGCCCTTCGCAATGCTTCTTCATACCGTTGTAGGTGTTCGACGTGCCGGTAAGGTCCAAGCACGCTTTTCAAGTTAGAAATACACAGGGCCGGGTACAGGCTTTGGAGGCGTATCATTGACTTCCGCGCTTGTTCCTCATGCCCGGCCATTGCGTTGCTCGCCGCCGCGATCCGTAGTCCCGCCTGATAATCTGGAGTTTCGCGAAGGGCCCCCATCGCCAACGATGCCCCCTGCTCATATCGTTCCAGGAAGAAGTACGCATGCGCTATCCCGATCCGCATCCGTACCGCCCACGGGTCCACGGGGCTCAGTCGCAAAGCTCTAGTGAACCGCAGAACCGCTTCTTCGGGCTCTCCGAGCCACAATTTCGTCCAGCCACCCCAATTTAGGGCCTCGATGACGTTCGGGTTCAGCGTGAGCGACCTGTCGATCAGCGCGGAGCCTCCATCAAGATCGCGAACGACGTGACTGAGGGTCCATCCACATTCAGCCAGTACATTTGCATCGTGCTTTCCGAGTTCAACGGCCCGATGCGCGAGTCTACAGGCATCAGCAATCTCGTCATCAGTCTCTGCGAGCCATCCGTTCGTTTTTGCAAAGGCGTAACAACTGGCAGCTCGGGCGTAGGCAGATGCATAATTGGGATCTAATTCGATGGCTCTCTTGAACAGCCGGAGCGCCTCCTTATTAGCTTCCCGGTCCGCAAGCTGCTGATATAACCTTGCCTGACCGCGCAAAAACAGACTGTACGCATCAAGGTTGTCTGTAGGTTTGCGCGTAACACGTTCGATTTCAGCCCGCTCCAAGGCCGGCACAATCGCTCCTACCACATTTTCGGTCATCCGGTCCTGTAGATCGAAGATGTCGACTAAACCACCTTCGAAGCGGTCAGCCCAGTGATGCGCTCCTGTTCCGGTATCGATCAGCTGTCCGGTTATACGTACCCGATTTGCCGACTTGCGAACGCTACCTTCCAGCACATACCGCACACCCAGTTCACGCCCGACTTGCTTGATGTCGATAAGTTTGTCCTTGTATACAAATGAGGAATTTCGCGCGATCACGAAAAGCGATTTAAACTGCGATAGCGCAGTGATGATGTCCTCGACCATGCCATCGGCGAAATACTCCTGCTCGGGATCGCCGCTCATGTTGTGGAAAGGCAGCACCGCGATCGAGGGCCGGTCCGGCAGCGCGAGTGGCTTGGTGGTCTCGGCGACTCTTGGGACCGATTGCCCCCATGTGGTCCGGACCGCATAGAGCCTCACCGGCCGGTCGATGTTCTTTAAGCTGCGTTCCCCAAGCTCATCGAAAGCGAATGGGGTCTTCCCGCAAACCTGCTCATAGGCGTTGCCGGAAAGATAGACATCGCCCGGTTCGCATTCGTTTTCAACACGTGCGGCAATGTTGACGCCGTCGCCGAAGATGTCGTCACCATCAATGATGATGTCGCCGA
Organism: Bradyrhizobium sp. 172; assembly: GCF_023101065.1. NCBI lineage: Bacteria > Pseudomonadati > Pseudomonadota > Alphaproteobacteria > Hyphomicrobiales > Nitrobacteraceae > Bradyrhizobium > Bradyrhizobium sp. 172. The sequence continues at coordinate 285,156 of NZ_CP064702.1, read as the reverse complement.
TATTGATGCCGATCCTGAAAGTGATTGTTGGGGCTGAGCTGCCGTTTCGCTCGGCCATCTTTGTCTGCACAGCCACCGCGCAGGTGACTGCATCCACCGCACTGGCGAACTCCACCAGCATGCCGTCCCCCGTGGTCTTAACGATGCGGCCCTTGTGGTTAACAATAGCAGGATCAACCAGGTCACGGCGGTGCGCTTTCAGCGCTTCCAACGTGCCGAGTTCGTTCTCGCCCATGAGGCGGCTATACCCAGCGACGTCGGCTGCCAAAACAGCCGCGAGTCGTCGCTCGACACGTCCGCTCGTCACATAAAGCTCCCGCCTGGCCTGCCTCAAGCCACTTCTAATCAAATCATGGGATGACCACGGCCGCCAGCCCGCCGAACGGAGTTCCGAACATGGTTATGCCCGAAATGAGTCAGAAGCTGCCGAACTGGGCCCGGCTGCAAACTTCCAGTTTGCCCCTGTGGCTGACTTGCACCGACACCCCGCCGACGGAAACGATCGGCCAGAAGCGGTCATTCAATCACTTCATCTGCAAGCGCCAGTAAGCTCGGAGGAACGGCAATATTGAGCGCTTTTGCTGTCTTCAGATTGATTGCGAAAACGAACTTGCTTGCTTGCTCGATGGGCAGGTCGCTCGGCTTGGTGCCGCCGAGAATCTTTGCGACATAACTCCCGGCATGACGAAATCCATCGTCTAGATCACTTGAATAGGACATTAGAATGCCAGCACGCGCCAGTTCGGGATAGGGGCCGACGGTTGGCCGACCTGCCTTGCTGAGAGCGGGAACCGCTCGCGACTTGTTGATCGTTAGCATAGGTTCGCCAGACAGGTAGAATGCACTTACTTCGTCGCGCAAACCTTGCGCGATGGCTTCCTCCAAATCGTCAATGGATTTCAGACTGTAGTTCGACACCTCGAAGCCAAGCTGGGCGCCCACCTTCTTCAGAGCAGCCTTTTCCTTCTCCAGCAGTAAACCTTCGAGCGGTCCTAACATGCCAATCCGCGTCACGTGCGGCACGAGCTCTCCAAAAAGGCTCATACGCTTTGCGGCAAGAGCCTCTTCGCCGCCTATTGCATTCAGCACGTTCCCGGTGACCAAGCCGCCCGGCCGCGCATAACTCTGAGCCAAACCCGACGCAATTGGATCAGCGGCGTAGGAGGTGAACACCAGCGGCATCTCAGGGAGCATCCCGTGCACGAAGTTAACGACCGCTGCGACCACAATGACGACTGGTTTGAGTTCGCCAAGTTCTTGAGTCAGCGCGGGTATTCGGCTCAGATCGCCATCGGCGAAACGAGTAACAAGTGCATAGTTTCTGTCTTCGACAAGACCGGCCTCCCTCAGGCCACGACGGAGGCCAGCGAGGCGATCGTTCAGCTGGTCGGCTGACCCAGGAATTAGGACCCCAACGAGTGGCAGCTTACCTCTCGTCTGGGAATATGCCGCCGATTGCGAATTCCAAGCGACAGCTACTCCTATCAAACTGATGAATTCCCGTCGGTGCATGCCTCCCTCCAAGGATGACCACAAGGGAAGCCATGCTAACGGCCCACCGATACGAAAGCGATTCAAGATGCGCCTGGAAGTCCGGTTTAGGTCAAAATGCGAAGAACTCAACCTGAGCAAATCTAGTCCGCCGTGCCGCAATAAGCGGACCTCAACGAGACGCGCCGCTACTTCGCTGGGCCAATTCCGGACTCATGCGTCGCGCGAAGGTGAGCCTTATTCGATCACCTCGTCGGCGCTGGCAAGCAATGTCGGTGGTATGGTCAGGCCGAGGGCGTTAGCGACCTTGAGGTTGATCACCAACTTCAACCGCGTGGGCTGTTCGACGGGAAGATCAGCCGGTTTTGCGCCCTTCAGAATTTTATCGACGTAACCAGCTGTCTTGACGAGAATTTCGGATACATCTTGCCCGTACGACATTAGCAGTCCAAAGCGAACCTTTTCAGCCCATATCGATACCCCGGCTATTCGGTGCGCCAGCGCTGATGCTCCAACCTGCGGTCGCTCGTTTGCGAGCATCGATCCGACCACAATAGCGCCGTCGCATCCGTCGGCAGCAGCAGCCGAAAATGCCCCATCGATTGCGTCCGGGGTTGCCACTTCGAACGGATGCAGGACAACACCTATCGCCTCGGCGGCTTTCGAGTACGCTGAGACATTGTGTTTTGAAGTATTGGGGTCCATCGACCGATCTAGGAGAAGCGCCACGCGGCTCAGACTTGGGACAGCTTCCTTCAAAAGGCTGAGACGTTTGCCGGAAAGATCGGTTCCAATAACAGATAATCCGGTCAAATTTCCGCCGGGATGCGCCAGACTAGCAACAAGTGCGGTGCCAACCGGATCTGGCACGATAGCGAAGACAACGGGTATTGTGCTCGTGATCTGCTTTAGTACAATGGCTCCCGGCGCCGTTATCGCAACGATTACATCGGCATTACTTTCGACCAGCTCTTTGGCGAGGCTGCGAAACTGCTCCAGCTGTTCGGCGGGAAATCGATGCAAGAACACAACGTTCTTGCCTTGGACGTAACCAAGATCATCAAATGCCTTGGTCAGGCTATCCAGATAGACCTTCTCTTCCTCGGCGCTGCCCGCATGCCAAAGCACGCCAATCTTGGCCGCTCTGCCGCTTGTCGCCCCCTGCTGCGCGCGCGCCGCTAGCGGCAAAGCGGGTGACAGTCCAACCAGCCGGATGAAGTCCCGTCGTCGCATATGTCCTCTCCTGCAAGGACGCGCCTATTGGGAAGAACACTCTAGCACTCTTTCTCGTGGGATTTTGAGGTGCTTTAAAGGACCGCTTCGGGTCAAAGGCGGCGGTTGGACCCGGACTGGGGACGACTTCCGCTCTACCTCTCGCTCCAGACATGTCACTGTGGTGCCAACCGACGTGATGGGCGATCAACGGACATTTCGACCGCGATCCTCATCGTCGACTCCCTTGGCACCTGCACCCAAATGCGTAGACTGGCCCCGAACGAGCCAGGAGAGAGCTTTGGCGATCGAGCGGCCAAACCGACGGCTGACGACGATCCTCGCGGCTGATGCAGTCGGCTATAGTCGGCTTGTGGGGATTGACGAGGAAGGCACGCTCGATCGCCTCCGGACCGTCCGCAATGACCTCATCAATCCTATGATCGCCGCCCATCGCGGGCGTATCGTCAAAACTACTGGGGATGGCTTGCTGGCCGAGTTCGCCTCGGTTGTGGATGCAGTTCGTTCGGCGATCGGTATGCAACAGGCCATGGCCGAGAGCAATTCTGGCCTCGTACAGGATAGGCGCATTGAGTTCCGCATCGGAATCAATCTCGGTGACGTGGTCGTGGAGGACGATGGCGACCTCATGGGCGACGGCGTCAATGTGGCGGCGCGATTGGAGGGCACTGCCGACCCTGGTGGTATTTGCCTTTCTAGTGCAGTCTATGACCAGGTGCGTGGCAAAATGGATATCACCGCGCAAGATCGCGGTCGGCAGCAGCTAAAGAACATCGCCGAGCTGGTGCAGATCTATTCGATTTCACCCGCGCAACCCGCAGCAGCAGCGCCGCACACGACCGTCGCACCGCGACTCTCTATCGTTGTCTTGCCCTTCGTCAATCTCGATGGCAACAGCAAGCAGGACTACTTCGTCGACGGTGTCACTGAAAGCCTCACAACCGACCTGTCGCGTATTCCTGGCGCCTTTGTCATAGCTCGCAACACTGCCTTCACTTTCAAAGGCAAGCCAGTGGACGTCCGGGTGATCGGGCGAGAACTTGGTGTGCGCTACGTGTTGGAAGGCAGCGTGCAAGGTGGCGAGGCCCGCATTCGCGTCAACGCGCAGCTCATCGACACGGAAACCGGCGCACACCTCTGGGCTGAGCGCTTCGACAAGCCGCGCGCCGACATCTTCGACATGCAGGACGAAATCACCACGCGCCTCGCCCGGACGGTGGGTGTCGAGCTCGTTGCCGCAGAGGGCCGCCGCGCCGAACGCGAACGACCGAACAATATGGATGCCGGGGACTTGGCCATGCGCGGCTGGGCAATCCTCAACCAACCCTTGTCGCTGCGCCGCGACAGCGCCGCGTGTGACCTGTTCGAGGCGGCGCTCCGGTTGGACGATTGCAACGTCGAGGCGTTGGTCGGTCTTGCTTTCTACCATGGTAATGACCTTCGCACCTTCGCCTCGACCAATCGGGACGAACAGCTACGCATCGCCCAGATGGCCATCACTGAGGCACTGAGGCTCGCTCCGTCCAACGCTTTAGCCCATTTCGTTCACGCCAATCTCCTCCATGTCTCAGGCGCGACGGAACGCGCGCTGCGCGAACTTCAGTTCGCTATTGCGCTCGATCGTAATCTGGCTTGGGCCCATGCTGATGCAGGCTTTCTTAAGGTACTACTGGGGCGAGCTGAAGAGGCAGAAGCTGACCTCACAAAGGCGATCCGGCTTAGCCCACGGGACCCTGCGCTCGATCGCTGGTATGCCCTACTCGGTATCGCCGACCTGTTCCTCGGCAGGCTCAACTCAGCGTTGGATCGGCTCCGCAAATCGGTCGAAATGAATCCGAACGTCGCGATGGCTCACTTTTTTCTAGCCGCGGCGTTCGCGCTGAGCGGCCGCGCTGCCGATGCGCGGGAGGAGCGGAATGCCGGCCTCGAGCTGGACCCGCACTTTACTGTTGCAAGATTTCGAAACGAGCGACGCAGTGAAAACCCGACCTTCCTGGCCCAGCGCGAGCGCATCTACGAGGGCCTAAGCTTGGCAGGCGTGGCAGCGGGCAATTAGAGTTTGTACAGGCACGCGGCTAAGTAGTTCCCGGAAATCAGCACTTTCCTAGCAGGCGGTCGCCCAGCGGCACAAGTTGCCTGCTAACGTCAAGAGCGTCGAACTGCTGGCCGCCGTGGCCGGTCTCGCCTCACCTCCCGACGCGGCTGACGCCATCGCGATCTACGCCTTCAGGCCATCAGCGGACTTGCATGCGGGAACAAAGAGGACGGCCACTGAGGTGTGTCTACTTTCCACCCCTTAAGATACGAAACCGCGGGATCGCCAATTTGTCAGGCGGGCCGCGAACCGCGGTCAGGGCTGTATCGCTCCGCTGAGCGCGCTTGCAGTTGGGGCAGACGAAAAGGTGGGCGATTATCGGTTCTAGAGTATCTCGCACCAGATCCGAGCGAAACCATCTCATGGGGGTGCGGCAATTCGCACAGTCCGGGTGTTCGAACTGCCCAAGTGCTTCCTTTTGCCGGTCCATGCCCGCTCCCCATTGTTCGGGAAACAGTAGCAAGGCAGACCAAATCGCGACGTATCAAACGATACACAACGGCAAATTTGCGCGCCAACCTTGCTTAGGACCTGCCGCTGCGCTGTGCCAACTGACGCGACACGCCAGAAGCGGCGGTCCGGCGCTCGCATACGGCAGGTTCTACGAGGACCTAGCCCACCGGCGCGCCACTCTCCCCTGCTACGATCGGATCCCAACTCCGCAACATATCGGGACGCGCACACGGCCATCTGGCGAGCTCGCAGTGGCTAGTCGGCGTCGCACGTTAGCTTCGTGATTGCGGAAAGACACCACCCGTAAATTTCCCAAGAGTTGGCACCAGTCTCACTGGTACGCAGAGCGGCAGGTTGTGAGCGCCGCACAATGAAAACACCGAAGCCGAAGCAATGGGCCCAGCGCGAGCTCCAGCAATTGTTTAGTGGCGCGGGCAGGAGCTGGTGTATCGAAGATTGCCGCCGAACTGGGCCGCCACGCCGGATCAGTGAGGCGAATGGCGCGAACGATGGGGGATATTGTTGAAGAAGTAGCCGCGGCGCCTCGCCGGCGGCGGATCAGCTCGAAAGACCAAAAAGCGCGCGACGCGACACATCTCGCCTTTGGGCAGCGCGAAAGCTTTTGCCACCTCGCGTATCCGCAATCTTACGGCCATTGTGCATCCGCCATCTTTGGCATCTACTTCAGATTGAATTTGATGACGAACTGATTTTCAGTCGAGGTCCCCATGAGCGTCAAAGCAACGATGGCGACGATCCTCCAGAACCAACTGACGTTAGACGGCGTGCATTCACTGACGCCATCGGACTGCGAGCAGATCGTTGATCGGCTGATCGAGCAGCTCAGAGAGCTGGAGCTTAGTTTAGCTGCGCGAGAACTCGCTGAGAAGCAGGAGCCATAGCGCCCCGCAAATCTTTACGGCCAGCGAGACATTCTGCAGGCGAATGCCTGTCTGCGCGGCGCGTGAGTCCTCCGGCAAATGTCTGCTGCGGGTCAAAGGTGGCGGTAGGCCACTCAGCGGGACGACTTTCGCTCTACCTCTCGCTTCAGAAATGTCGCTGCTTCGCCGACCAGCGCAATGGACCACGAGCGGAAGGCCGTAACTGCGCTAGTCCAGGGTGTTTGAACGAACGGCCCATCGATATCGGCGGCGCCGCAACACTAATGGCAAGCGTCGTCTCCCGAGGGCAATGCTTGCCAAAGACAAGGCTCTGCCTGCGGCCGCGACTCATCCGTTCCGCCCGGAGGAACGATTGCATCAGTTCCGCTTTAGTCGTTCCGCACGTTCAAGAATTTGATGGGCGGCTTGCGATATCCGGCCGCCGATCGAAGGGCCCGGTCAATGCGCATCCTTCTCGTCGGCGGCACGGGGCTTGTCGGATCGGCGATCGACGCCAGGCTGTCCACCGAGGGGCATGAATGCGTATTGGTGTCGCGCCATCCGGACGCGGCGCCTGATACTCAACACGTCATCCTCGATGTTGCAAGGACCACCGACGCTGCGAAATGGAAGGGCATTGTTGCCGGCGTCGATGCCGTCATCAATGCGGCGGGTGCCCTGCAGGGGCAGGACATGCAAGGGGTTCACGTCGCCGGCAGCGCAGCTCTTTATACCGCGTGCGAAAGCGCAGGCGTCCGCCGGGTCATACTGTTCTCGGCGATCGGCATCGACCGCGATGCGCCCACCGATTTTTCTCGTAGCAAGCGGGATGGCGAAGCCGCCTTGATGGCGCGCGACCTCGATTGGGTCGTCTTGCGGCCTTCCGTGGTGGTGGGCCGGCCCGCCTATGGGGGCAGCGCGCTGTTGCGAGGGCTGGCATCACTACCGGTTCTACCCGTCATGCCGGACACGGCAGCTATTCAGCCCGTATATCTCGACGATGTGGTAGAAACGGTTCTGTTCTTCCTGCAACCCGGGGCTCCTTCGCGCATCGCACTTGATCTAGCCGGTCCACGGCAGATCGCCTTCAGCGAAGCCGTGGCGCTGTTTCGCGCATGGCTACGCTGGAGGCCCGCCTACCGCCTGCACCTGCGTGGTTGGGTGGCTTCGGGCGCTTACCGGGCGGGGGACCTGGCCCAGATGCTGGGTTGGGGAACGCCCATCAGTTCGACGGCAAAGGCGGAAATGCGGCGCGGTGCGACCGGCGATCCCGAGCCCTGGCGTCAGCTTACCGGCTTGAGGCCGCGCGATCTTGCAAGCGCGCTCGCACGCGAGCCCGCGTCCGTGCAGGAACGCTGGTTTGCCCGGCTATATGCGCTCAAGCCGCTGATATTCGGCGTCTTCGGCCTGTTCTGGATCGTCACAGGCATCATCTCGCTTGGCCCTGGCTGGGAAATTGGAATGTCCTTGCTACGGGAAGGCAGGGTGCCGGAAAAAGTCGCTTCTCTCACCGTCATCGCCGGCGCGCTCGCCGACATCTGCATCGGCCTCGCGATTCTTTGGCGGCCTCTGAGCCGCTACGGGCTCTGGGCAGCACTGATCATCTCGCTAACCTATTTCGTGATCGGCACGGCGCTGGTGCCGCGGCTGTGGGCCGATCCGCTTGGACCAATGCTGAAGATCTGGCCGGTGCTGATGCTCAATCTGGTTGCCATGGCGATCCGGGAGGATCGCTGATGTTCTATTTCCTTCTTAAGATGGTGCACATCATTGGTGCTGCCGTCCTGCTCGGTACTGGGGCTGGCATCGCCTTTTTCATGCTGGTGGCGCATCTGCGCGGCGACCCGCGCGAGATCGCGGGGGTCGCGCGGACGGTGGTACTGGCCGACTTCCTATTTACGGCGAGTGCCGTGGTCCTGCAGCCGATCACCGGCACATGGCTCGCTTGGTCGAGCGGATATTCCCTCCGCGATGGGTGGATTGCGGCGTCCATCGCACTGTACCTGGTGACCGGCGCCTGCTGGCTACCGGTGGTGTGGATGCAGATGCAAATGCGCGATCTTGCCGTCGGTGCGGTAGAGACCAACGCCAAGCTGCCCGCCCGGTATTACCGACTTTTTCGGTGGTGGCTCGCCTTCGGATTTCCGGCGTTCGCAGCCGTGCTGGTTATCTTCTGGCTGATGATCGCTCGCCCGCCTATTCCATACTGGGATTCGTAGACGGTCCTCATAAGAGGCTGACGTGCTCCACCAATCAGGAACGCATCCTGGGCCTGTGGCTGCCCGGATCGAGGAGTGATGTTCGAGAACAGGCCAGTACGGGCGGCCGGTGCCGTCCGCCTTCGGACACTCTTGAGCCACACCCCGACACCGTTCTGCTCGCAGAGGCCGTCGAAGCAAAAACGCCGCCTGCTTAAATGATCGCAGGCGGCGGCTTCCAGCCCCGGGAGTGTCAGGGATAATTGGGCTCGCTCCATATCTGGGAGCGAAGACGCGAGAGATGTCACTTCCTGTCGCGAGGCGACCATCGTGGAACTCGCGATGGTGCAATCTCTTCCGTGCTCTTTGGCGGTGTAGAGGGCTATGTCGGCGTCGCGCGTCAGCCTTAGTTCATCTGCCGTCGCATCGCTTTTCGCCGCGATGCCAACACTGATCGTCACATATTGTCGTTGTGCTCCAGGATGGTAGATGTGCAATCGGGTGACCAGCAACCGGATTGCGTCAGCAACTTTGACTGGTCTCTCCTCGCTTACACCCGGCAGGACCACCGCGAACTCCTCGCCGCCGTATCGCACTGAGAGCCCTCCGGTGTTTGCCGTCCACTTCCAATCACTTCGGAGATGCGTCGAAGGCAAGCATCGCCGGCCTGGTGACCGAAAGCGTCGTTGAATCCTTTGAAGTGATCGATGTCCATCAAGAGCACAGAAAGCACTTGATCTTGGGCATAGGCTTCGCGAAGGATGCATCGAAGCTGCGTCTGTTCGCCAGCCCGGTAAGCCCGTCAGGCGTCGCAAGCTGCCCCAGCTTCAGGTTGGCTGAAGATAGCTCATCCTCAACGGGCTTTTGCTTGGAAACGTCGAGAAGAACGCCGACAAGTTCCAGGTCATCGCCCGGCGAGTGTTCGGCGATCTTGAAATTGGCCTCGAGCCAGATCATCACGCCGTCGCCGCGCCGCATGCGAAAGCGAACCGAAACGAGAAGCGGTCGCGCCCTTCAACTCCCGGCTTGCCGCCAAAGACCCTTTCGCGATCATCCTCGTGAACTACGTCGAGACACAAACGTCCCAGGAAGTCGGTTTCAGTTTTCCCCAGCACGTTGACTAAGGGGGACACGTAGCGCAGGTACCCCTTCCTATCCATCACGATGACAATATCGGCGATGTTGTCCGCCAGCAGCCTGACCCTCGCCTCTCGATCTCGAAGCGCCCGTTCAAGCCCGGTCCGAAACCGTAGTCGGCTGCTCAGGAGCGCGGCCATTCGAACCCGAGGTCGCGAGGATCTAACGCATCCACGCACACATCGACCGCGCTAATAAAATTGCTCTCATCCGACCCAATCATCGAGGCATTCCGGCGACAGCGGCATCTGCTGGCGATCCGCACCTTGAACGAAGCCCCGCATGAAAGTATCGTGTCTCACTTAAGAGGTGCAGTCCAGTAGAGCCGAATGAGTACTCGGGCATAAAGTAGCCGAAAGCGCTGCCATTTGCGTGGCGGATGCCCTCCTTTGCTCATGTCGTCGACTTGATGTTCCCATCTCGTTTGCACCGATCGCGCCCTGGGCGCGCGTGCCGTCCGCCATGAATATGCGACTACGCGTGTTTTCGAGGAGTAGCAGCCACATGAAGCAACATACCTTCGAAGCATTTTCCACCACCGCGATCTACTGGACACCGCTTGTGCTTATGGGCACCGCAATGCCGCCAAGAGATCCCGATGAAGACGAGGAGGACGAAGACGACGAAGAGGAAGATGACGCTGACGAACCGCCGGTCGTGCGCGAGCCGGACGACGACTAGACTAGCGTGTTCGGCAGCCAGGGGTATAATATTTGTCATGGGCTGGCATGCGAATGACATAGCGCTCCTCAATAGGCTCTGGTCCGCAGGACAGAGCGCGGCGCAGATAGCGCGTCGTCTCGGGTGCAGTCGTAACGCGGTCTGCGGCATGCTGACCCGTCTGGGCCTGAAGCGCGGCCACAAGCCGCCCACAGCAACGCCCAAGATAAGGCCGTCCCCGAAGCTGAGGCCGACGTCGTCGGCAGCCTGCGCTCGTCCAGTCGCACGGAAGGTGTCGCGGAACACAGCGGAGAGGCAACAGCCCAAGGAATTCAGCAAGCAGCAGCTCTACTCCATGCTGGCTGAGGCCGTCAGAAACACTGACTAGGAGCTCACCACCAACGTCGTTGCGCTCCTCGCTTCAGCTATCGTACACGAACCGACGCACGCAAGTCCGTCCGACGAACTGCGTCCATAAAGACCATAGCCTTGATGCAGCTGCACAGATCGGCAGCTAGTTGGCTTCTTGTTTCGCCATTCCGCTCAACGCCAGGTTTCTATTGTTCTGGAAGCTCAGGATGCCAGATATTCGGACCTTTTACTGAAGCAGTGCCTTCGCCGCCGCGATCTGCTCCCGAGAACGGCGGAGCATCTCTCGTGTCATTTGGCTTGCCTCGTTAACATGGCCTGTGCACTGCTATTGCGACTGTACCGAAAGACTGCCTCGATTTAGGAGCCGAGTTTAGTTGGTTGGATCGCGAATTTGCTCCGTCGGCCGGATGTCGGCCTGTGGCCTGGGAACGGCGCACAAGTAGACCTAGAACCGCTATCCAAGCGCGGCGGCCGATGGCTGAAGTACAACCTGTTTCGCTTCCCGGGCGCGGTGTGGTCTGGCAAGCGCGGTTGCGTGGAGCTGGCAGAGGGCGACGTGATCGCGCTGCATCTCGTGGTCGAGCGGCTGAAAGAGGCCGGGGTTCGGGTGCGGTTCTACGGGCGGCTTCGGCGCTGGGACGGCACGTCACCGGTCTGGACGTTGCTGGCACGCGGGAAGCAATGATCCGGCGACTGTCGCAGCGACACCGGCACCGCGCACGCTGCGGCCGGCCCCGCTCTTGGGCATTTTCTGCGTAATAAACAAGGCAGGCTTTAACTCGTCCTGCACTGCCCAATGCTGCTACCCTCAAACGTTTCCCAGTGTCACTTCATCTAGCTCGTTGTCGTCTACATGGGGCGCGAGGGCCCAGTCGCCTGCGGCCGCGCGCTACACCATCGGTTTCGGCGGCGAGCTTCATCGCCGGCACTGCCTCGCGCTCACGTCGTACTCGATGACCATCGCACGCAATTATGGTCTCGGGTCGTAAACGATCACGCGTCGATGCAGAAATATGGAGCCCGGCCACGCACAGGTTTGACGCTGGTCTAAGGGTCGGGAAATCGCTCCTCTCTCATCGAGATAAGATTACGCACTGAAGTCTTTTGGATATGTCTTGGGCAACTTGAAAACAAAGGTCTTGGCCTTGGGAAGAATATTGGTCGGTGTTGTCGAGGTCCGCAAAAGGGACAATCTCGACCAGGAATTGACAACGATCTCGTGGCGATCGCAGATCAGCGTGATTGTCCTGCCTGTCGCTGGAACGCGTAGATGGGATTCAGACCGCAATATGCGAGGGTGCCGGATGCGGTGGCCATGCATTGATCGTAGGTTGAGAACTGGCAGTTGCCAGGATATCCCCAGGTACGTCCCTGCAGGCAATAAACGTCCTGCCGAGCTGAGGGGATGTACGAACGAGCCCGCGGAGCGGCGGTCGAAGGTGATCCAAAGCAGACGAGCATGGGAAGTGCAAGCACAGCAATAAAAAGAAGGTTGCGCATGATCTAGCCTCCGTGAAGTCTTGAGAGGATAGAGAGTGTAGAATTGACGCTTTGATCTTGGTCAATGGCAAAACGCTTAGTAGACGGTTTGACCGATCGGTTTCAAAGTAAGTCTAAGCGTCAGGCACTCGGGTTTAGGAGCAGCTTTCCTGCGAGTTTTGCGGATGGAATGCATTTTTCAAGCGCGGTGGGGGTTCGTGCGTTTGAAAAACCTGGGAGAATAGGCCGATCCGAGCTTGGGAGCTCCGCGCGCGGCAATAGCCGGTTTGGGACAGCCGCAAACCCGCGCACTTATCAAGCCCAGATCGGCGGACTATCGCTACCTCAATTTGTGCCGCTGAGTGTGCAGGGAAGCTTCGGCGGGCTCAAGCTCGTCTAGGCTCTCGTGATCGGCCTGATCCGGCGCAGTTGGGAATTGGCATATTCCTCGCGCTCGCGCGTGAAGTGCTTTTGGTGCGCTTTGAAGCTCTCGACCCGCTTCTTGATCTCTTCACGTTCGCTGCCGTCATACTCTGACGCGCTCAGGTCACCCCGCTCGACGGCTTCCTTCGGCAGAGACCGGGGCAGCTGGATCTCTAGCTTCAGCGATTTGGTAAATGCCATCGTTTCCGCGGCCAGTGCGTCAAGTTCGTTCTTCCAATCGTGCATTAACGGCCCCCATGCGGCACTGCTGTGCTGGCCAGCTAATTCATCATAATCCGAGCTGCGGCTATAAGCACCGAAACCGTCGCATGTAGGCCAGTCCCAAATCGGGTTATTGCTGAAAAAGGCCGCGGACAATATTGGCGGCGGCCCGGGTTCAAAATGCCTATCGTGAAAAAATGCGGTCCAGCGCCGGTGCCAGCGACCCTACACACACAACGTGTCTCTTCATAGTTCCGCCGTTCAGAAACCTTAACGCGCGCCGATCCGGGTTTGCTCGAAAGGGTGATGCGTCCGGAAGAGATCACTGCCGCCTTGTTTCCAATTATGTGCAATCGGCCCGGACCTGTTTCGGCGTGGCTTGCATCAAAGCGCGTAACGGTGTTGCCTCGACGAGGTCAGCTATATCACGAGGACTGCAAGAGCCATGGTCTGGATTAATGGCGATGTGAGCCCGGCCATACATCGTGAACTGGACATTCGGGTTAGCGAGGGTTCTAAATGCCAGATTGTGTGATCGTTCGGGCCCATGGGACGCAATTGGATCTCTTGCGCGAAGAGGCATCGCGCATTGCACGGGCTGCCAAAATCGACTGGTCGATTGAGCGCGCCGATGAGGGGGCACATTTTTGCTTCGAGAATGCCGAGGCGAAAAAGGCGTTCGTCACCATCTGCAAGCACTTTGATATGCCGCACCGAGACGCTTAGAAACCAACTCCGCGTGCGATGAGTCAAGCCACTCCAGAACTCTGCGCCCCACGCGTAGAGCTCGGGCCGCATACCGAATCTATCTTGATCGGGACTTCCAGAAAAGCGGCATGAGCCCAGGATCAGCATCGTATGGGCCGGGATGGCAAATCTGCTCATTGACTTTGACATGAGCCAGCCAGGTTCGCCCTTACTTGCTGCTGCAACGTCTCACGAAGCGGATGTGACCGTGTCGTCGCAAAAAGTTGTTGGACCCGAGCACCTGATAGATCGGCGCTCGTCGAACGCCGAGGCGGAATTGCAATGCGATGAGCCGATGGGCGGTTGATGATGACGGTGCCTGGACGTGCGTGGTACCCTCGCAAAGGCAACCATCAGCGATCCAACGAGCTCCCCTTCGACGACTGAAGTCGTCCCCTGCCTCGGGTTGTCACCGCGCCAATATCCATGGAGGCCTTTAAACGAGCCCCGTCCAGCCGTCGCCTGAGCGCTGCAAATCGGCTGGACAGTTTGGTCAATTCCTCGACGCCAAGCTCACCGAACACAAATTGATCGAGTTCCTTCTGTTGTGCAGCGACGTTCGCGAGGCGCTTACAAGCCTTGTCCGTCAGTGACATGTGGACGACCCGACCATCCCTGATACAGGGCTTGCGCCGCAGAAATCCGGCTTTCTCCAGCGCCTTGGAATTTATTGTAATGAACGACGGGTCAACTTTCAGCAATTTTGCCACCGTGCTGACTGCAACATCCCCCTCGCTCGCCAGGTCTGTCACTGCCATCAAGATTGTCAATTGTGGTCCAGTGATGCCGATTGCCTTGGCCCGGACTTGAAGAAAATCCTCCAGACAGATGTTGAGGGATCGGACCTCCAACGTTAATCGCCGCACCAGCAGCTGAGTGTCAGCAGAGTCGTTCCCGACTTGCGTTGCTGGCTTGGTCAAATGCGGCGCCACCGGATGTTAGGCCCTATCCTCAGAGCTCGTTCGCACTGACAAGATTTCAATAGAGGATCTCTGCTCGTTGCAGCGATTCTGTGCAAGCATCACGCGCTCACCTGCGCCCACGATTTAAGAACGATTACTAGTGATTCGGATTACTGGCTTTTCGACGAGAAACTCGGGCCGCCGTTGGCGGCCGCGCCTAGCTGAGTTGCGAATGCGAGTAATCTCACCGAAATGCACGTTCAAAGGAAGATCTCGATCCGTAGTCTCGCGCAGCGGCGCGGCGTTTCGCCCGCTTCGAAAGCGCTAATTCGAAGGTCTGTTGCCGGATCCCGGGCAACGGCTTCGAAATGGCTTCCATACTGAGCAGCTTTGGGGCGCAACCTCGCACAGGCGCTGCGGTGAAATTCATCGAAATTGATGGCCTGAACGCGGGATTCAAGCGCATTGCGTTGTCGCGTCTCTGTCGCAGTTGCCGTCCACGAGCGCGTGTTACTCGACGGGTTATGCGACTTCACACTTTGCAGCCTGGTCGCCCCTTATAGGTTCAGTCGAGATCCAAAAATTCGACCGTGGAGCTCTTGGAGTAGTGTTAGTTGCCCTGGTCTAATTTACTCATTGAGCATATTTGAGCGCTGCTGAAATCGAACCCGGCCTCTCGGCCGGGTTTCTCAGGCTACGTTTGTACTCAAATTGAGCCTATTTAACATTTGCGGGAGGCTTCAATGCCGATCTCTGGACTTTACGGCCCCGACGACTTTGCCAACCGACCGCAGCGCCAGACCACCGCTGCGCCGCGTCCCGTTCCAGTGGGCTCGAGGCCCGCACTGCCAATGCCTTCGCTGCAATGGACGCCGGAGGTCGAGCGCGCCACCGCGCCGCTTTACGAGCGCGTGAAACGTGTCATCCCGCCGATCGAATGGCCGCTGATGGCGCCGACCATCAAGGCGATCAACGAGCTGAAGCAGGCCCGGGGCGCGGTGATCCTCGCGCACAATTACCAGACGCCGGAGATCTTCCACTGCGTCGCCGACATCGGCGGTGATTCGCTCCAGCTCGCGGTCGAAGCCACCAGGGTGAAGGCCGGCATCATCGTCCAGTGCGGCGTGCACTTCATGGCGGAGACGTCGAAACTGCTCAATCCGGACAAGACGGTGCTTATTCCTGATACGCGCGCCGGCTGCTCGCTCGCTGCCAGCATCACCGGCGCCGACGTCCGCCTGCTCCGCGAAAAATTCCCCGGCGTGCCTGTCGTTGCCTATGTCAACACCTCCGCGGAGGTGAAGGCCGAGGTCGATATCTGCTGCACCTCGTCGAACGCGGTGCAGGTGGTCGAAAGCCTCGGCGCACCAAGCGTGATCTTCCTGCCCGACCGCTATCTCGCCACTTACGTGGCCTCGAAGACCGACGTGAAGATCATTGCCTGGAAGGGCGCCTGCGAGGTGCACGAGCGTTTCACTGGCGCCGAGCTGCGCAGCTACCGCGAGGCCGATCCCTCCGTGCAGATCATCGCTCATCCCGAATGCCCGCCGGACGTGCTGGCCGAGGCCGACTTCACGGGCTCGACCGCGCACATGATCAACTGGGTGCGCGAGCGGCGGCCGCGACGGCTGGTGATGATCACGGAATGCTCGATGGCCGACAATGTGCGCGCCGAGCTGCCCGATGTGGAGATGCTGCGCCCCTGCAACATCTGCCCGCACATGAAGCGCATCACGCTCGCCAACATTCTGGAGAGCCTGCTGACGCTTCGCGAAGAAGTGACGATCGATCCCGCGCTCGCGGACCGCGCAAGGCGCTCGGTCGAGCGGATGATCAATTTGAAGAACTGAGATAAAGCCATGACAAACAACATCAACACGCTCCCCCGCTCCGACGACGTCATCATCGTCGGCGGCGGCCTTGCCGGATTGTTCTGCGCGCTAAAACTCGCGCCGCGGCCGGTGACATTGATCTCGGCTGCGCCGCTTGGACAGGGCGCGTCGTCCGCATGGGCGCAAGGCGGCATCGCCGCGGCCGTGGCCGACGGCGATACGCCGGAAGCGCATGCCGCGGATACGATTGCGGTCGGCGGCGGCATAGTCGACGAAGCCATCGCACTCGGGATCGCGCGCGAGGCGGCACCGCGAATTCACGACCTTCTCGCCTATGGCGTGCCGTTCGACCGCGATCTCGAAGGCAGGCTCGCAGTCGGGCGCGAGGCCGCACACTCGGCGCGGCGTATCGTACATGTGCGTGGCGATGGCGCGGGCGCCGCCATCATTGCGGCGCTGGGCGAAGCCGTGCGGCGCACGCCGTCGATCCGGCTGATCGAAGGTTTCGTCGCCGAAGCGCTGTTGACCGAGGACGGCGCGGTCGCCGGCCTACGATTGCGCGAAGCTGGCGACGCGGCAGCACAGCCGATCCTGCTCGCCGCGCGGATGGTGGTGCTCGCGACGGGCGGCATCGGCCATCTCTATGCCGTCACCACCAATCCGCGCGAGGCCAGCGGATCCGGCCTTGCGATCGCCGCACGCGCCGGCGCGGTGATTGCCGATCCCGAGTTCGTGCAATTTCACCCGACCGCCATCATGGTCGGCCGCGATCCCGCGCCGCTCGCCACGGAAGCCTTGCGCGGCGAAGGCGCGACACTGATCAACGGCCGTGGCGAGCGTTTCATGGCGGCGCGCCATCCGCTCGCTGAGCTCGCACCGCGCGACATCGTGGCCCGCGGCGTGTTCGCGGAGATCTCGGCCGGACGCGGCGCCTTCCTCGATGCGCGGCAGGCGCTGGGCGCACGTTTTGCCGACATATTCCCGTCCGTCCATGCAAGCTGCATCGCCGCTGGGATCGACCCCGCCACGCAGGCCATCCCGATCGCACCGGCGGCGCACTATCACATGGGCGGCATCGCGGTGGACGATCGCGGCCGCAGCTCGATCGACGGGCTCTGGGCCGGCGGCGAAGTATCGTCCACCGGCGCGCATGGCGCGAACCGGCTTGCGTCGAACTCGCTGTTGGAGGCCGTGGTCTACGCCGCGCGCATCGCCGACGACATCGCCGGCCGCACCACTCCCTCGCCCGCACGCCTTGCGGACGTGCCGATGCCGCGGGACGGCGCGCCGGATGCTGCGGCCGTGAAGCGGCTGCGGATGCTGATGAGCACGCATGTCGGCGTGATCCGCAATGGTGACGGGCTTGCGGACGCGGTTCGCAGCTTCGCCGCGCTCGAACGCGAGGCCACGAGCATCGCGGTCCGCAACATGGCAACGGCAGCCCTGCTCGTGGCGGCGTCGGCCTGGAACCGGCGCGAGAGCCGCGGCGCGCATTTCCGCTCCGACCATTCCGCGGACGTTCCCGCACTCGCGCAACGCACCATGACTACGCTCACAGCAGTGCGCGAATTCGCGGACGTTCTGACCGAACGCCCGACACCGCGAGCCGCGCAACCGATGATCGCCTGACGGAGTCTCCCATGATCACCCCGACCTCTCTGCTCTATCCGGACGCCTTTCTCTCCCCGCTCGCGCTCGACGAGGCCGTGCTACGCGCGCTCGACGAGGATCTCGGCCGTGCCGGTGACATCAGCTCGCTTGCGACGATCCCCGAGGCAGCGAAGGCGCAAGCGATCCTGGTCGCGCGGCAATCCGGCGTGATCGCCGGCTTGCCGCTGGCGCTCGCCACCCTGCAAAGGCTTTCGCCCAATATCGAGGTACGCGCACATGTTCGCGACGCAGCGCGCGTCACCCGCGGGCAGCAGGTGCTGACGATCTCGGGGCCGGCACGCGCCATTCTCACGGCGGAACGGACCGCGCTGAATTTCGTCGGCCGCCTGTCGGGCGTTGCGACGCTCACGGCGAACTACGTTGCGCGCACCGAAGGCACCCGGATGCGGATCTGCTGCACGCGGAAAACCACGCCAGGGCTGCGCGCCTTGGAGAAATACGCGGTACGCTGCGGCGGCGGCTTCAATCACCGCTTCGGCCTCGACGACGCGATCCTGATCAAGGACAACCACATCGCGGTCGCCGGCGGCATCCGCCCCGTGCTGGAGCGCGCCCGCGCCCATGCCGGCCATCTCGTCAAGATCGAGATCGAGGTCGACACGCTGCCGCAATTGCGCGAGGTGCTCGACACCGGCCTTGCCGACGCCGTGCTGCTCGACAACATGGACATTGCGACGGTGCGCGAAGCCGTTGGGATCAACGAGGGACGCCTCAAACTGGAGGCATCCGGCGGTGTCACCCTGGACTCGATCGCAGCCATCGCGGCGACCGGCGTGGACTACGCCTCAGCCGGCGCACTGACGCATTCGGCGCCGAATTTCGACTGTGCGCTGGATATCGAGGCCTGAGGAGGTCTTCTCCCTCTCCCCGTTCCTACGGGGCCGCACGAGATTTGCTCGCGCCGAGAGGACTGGGGTGAGGGGCATCTCTCCAGGTATTCGACTGTCGAAAGACCTGTACCCCCTCGCCCGCATCGCAAGAGCGATCTTACGTCTCCCCGCAAGCGGGGAGACGTAAGAAAGGTTACCCTGTTCGCTCACGCCGTCTCGGCCGAGCTCTTCGCTTCCTCGGCGAGTTCGGGGGGAGTGCGGCGGTCTGCGCGGGATGCCCCAGTTTGGTTCCTCGCTGCCGTCGCCCCAGGCGCAAGGCCGGTAGAAGGTGTGGACGGCGCTCGTGTCATCTTCTTCATCTCGGCCACCCAGGACGGACGCACCCACTACGCGTGGTAGTGAGTCGACTTGCCGACCTCGGGCGCCGGATCTGGCCACCAGCATCGCCTTCCAGAGTTTCTGGCGTGCTTCCGCCTGCTTCAGCGGTTCGAGCGGCTGAATCGTCAGCGAGCGCGCAGCGTCTCGGGCCTGGGACCGATTGGGGATTGCGAGCGGCGGCGCGCGAACGGCTGAGGCGCCAGCGGAGAGGCGGTGTGCTACTGCCGGTCTCTGGCGTTGATGCGAAGATGCAGAGACCAGTGCCGAAGGACGCGAACCGCGCGCCCTTCGGATGGGTATGCAAATACACAAGTCGCTACGCGCACGCTACGCTTACGCCAGAAAAATCGAACCGCAGTACATCCGTGCGATTCGAGTCTTCTCGTGAGTATCTAATTTAGGTTGCTGGGGCGTTAATCGGCGTTGCGCGTGCAGCGCACGCAAGCGAACACAGGTGGTTCCACGCAGTGACCGCGTGCACTGGTAAACGCCGCTCATGGTAACGATAAACATCCGGTCAACGTGAGTGGTCAGAAGCCCTGCACGCCCGTATCATAAGGGGACTCGCTGTGTTTCCCACTGTCTCACCATTGTGGTGCGGCCACTCCCTCGACCTCGCATCGGTGTTCGCCAGGAATTTATGAAGGGTACCCGGAAGCCCGATCGTGACCGGCAGGCCCTTCATGATCTCGAAGAAGCACCACGAAGTCGGCATGTGCCGCCGCGGGTCCGAAGCATCTATAGCTTGCCTGCTCAACCGTAAACTCGGTGTCCTGCATGTCGCGCTAGTGCTTCTCGAGCGGCGTGTGGATCCGCGTCAACTCTTCAATACCTGCGGCAGCGGCGATCCATCGACGCGTTGTGGGATCCCGTTTTCCGTGCTGCCTCACTGATGTTCTGCGGCGCACGAATGCTCGCCCATTACGCTCTTTGCACGGAATTCACGTTGCTTGCGGCTCGCGCTCTAGAGGATGCCCCACGCGCGATAGCGTCCCCGGCCAGTCGTCTCGCGAAGGTCGAGTTCGGCGACGAGGTTTTGGGCCGCACGGGCCGTGATCCCAAGCTCCGCCGCGATCATGCCGGCCGAGACGATCGGCCGGGTCAGCACGTAGTCGAGGAGCGCCGGCAGTTTCGAAGTGGCGCGCCGGCCGGCGAGTTTTCGGGCGAGGAGGTTTCTGGTCATCAACCAGCGGTCGTGGTCCTTTAGGCCGGCCTCGGCGGCGGCCGTCATGGCCTCGAGGTGCACAACCAGCCGCGCTGCGACGTCCCGTGCCCGCCGACGCTCACGCGAGATGCTTTTCAGCCCTCCATGCAGGCACAACAGATACCAGCGTGTCTTGCCGCGGTCGCGCAACACGCTAGCTGCGAGCAGGCACCCTAGCCAAGGCGTATGCTCGAGCGGTTCAATCGCGTCCCAGGCATCCGCGGCGATTGCAGCCGCCAGGGTCGGCGGCAGCTTGCGGGTCTCATCGACGACGGCGCGCCAGTCGTCGAGGCGGCCGTCCTCGTCCCAGTCCGGATCGTAGACGAGCGAGTCCCGCTCTGGCCACGACCGAAGCTCGTCGGCGAGTCTGCGTTCCGCCTTGGCGTTGGCGGCGTCGACCGCGGCGAAGGCTGCGGCCAGATGGGGATCGGCGTTCATGACGCCAAGCGGTCTGTCGAAACCCACCGCGTCCCGCTCTGCGTCCTCGTTGAGCCCGAGACGTTCCTCGACCTCCTCTCGCTCGCGCCGGCCCCGAAGGTCAGCCAGTCCGGAAACCGACAGCGCCCAATTGGGCTTCGCGTCGGCAATGCGCCGACGGGCACGCAGCACGGCGTGAGCCCGGGTCAGCTCGTGGGTGGGGGCGCGGACGTCCATGCCGGCGTCGTGGAGCACGAGGTCATCGAGGTGGACAAGTTCGCCGTCAAGCCACAGAGTGGCGCAAGCCTCGGCGAAGTGCATTCGGCTGATCGCACCGTCACGGATTGGGCTTTTGGCCAGTCGCTCGTCGAGGCGGGCGACAGCATCCTCGGCCGCGGCAAGCGGCCCCGCGAGCTGAGCCCAAGGCAGTGGATCGGCGATTTTGTAGCCGGAAGACAAGACCTTGATAACCTTAAGAGGAAATGGCGAAACGGAACCTAACACACCTTTATGTTCCGTCATAGCGAGGCCTGTTCCCGCTCTCCCCTCGCTATCGATAAGCACGCCTTATCGATGGGGTGCCGCCCCATTGCGATCAGCACGCGCAGCGCTGTAAATCACCACCGCCAAGCTTCAGATCAACCACAAATCGCCACTCGTGCCAACCCTGCCCTGTTCCGGACCAGCCGCTCCGGTGACTGTCCCCTCCCCGGCAAAGCAGGCGCCCTCGAAAATCAGGCTGCACGGAATGCAAGGTGAAGCGTAGGTAAAAACAGGTCCGGAAATTGACGCCCGCCGGACCGGCCTTGCCCAAGCGAGAAAGGCGTCGAGCGAGCCGTGCGGTCTCAGGCTGCACCGGCACTGCGGCAATGAGGATCAGGCTACCTAATCTTCGAGCGCCTCCGCGGTGGCGCTGACCGAAAGATTTGTGCTGGCGCCACGGCAACCGCCCTCCCCACGGCCTGCGGCGACGTCGGACGCGTTCCGATTTCCTGCAGGCGAGCCAATAGCTCGCGTGCCTCGTCTCAGTCGCTGATGAGCGCGATGAAGGGCGATGCGCCGATGAATCTCCTCATACAGGCCGTCGCGGATTCCTTTTGGTGGGCCGTCCGCCGCGGAGTTGCCCCCTTTTGGCAACATCCGGGCAGAACTGGCCGCCACGGTCGAGGAAAAACGACGTCGGCTCGATCTCGAGCTCATGAGCGCGTGCCGATGCACTGTTCGGGTGAGGCGGACCTTTTTCCACCACCGTCAATTCCCGCGCCATCGCCTCGGTCTGCGAATTCTCGATATGGCTATGGCATGCTCCTCTAGACGCAACCATCCCTAGGTGATTCCGATACAGGGAATACGGGAGCAGGCCCCGTTAGTAGGACCGCCAAGGTCGCTGGCCTTCCAGTGACGGGCGGCCTCAGGTCGGCGTGCGGCTCTTTGTGGTGCTGACTGGAACTTTATGGTTAACGGCTGATAAACGCCTCCTCTATTCCTCCGTCCTTTCCGCTCCCCTACCCTGCCCTTTCCGTCTCCGGACACGAGGCGCGCTTTGTTTCCATTGTTGCCGCCCTAGCTGACCTCGATCCGTCCCGGACGACCACAACCTCGCCGATGCCCTCGCCCGCGCCTGCGTGGTTTCAAGACAACCGATCCGAGACCCCCTGGGGCAAACCCTCGGCGCGGCGCGACCTGGATGCTGGAAGGCGCCAAGGAGGCGGAGCTGAGGAAGCCTCCGCCGACTACATCTGCATTCGCCCTCGGCTGCGAGGGGGAAATGGGCTGCACCGCCGTTGATCCGCATTGTGGCCCGTTCCGCGAAGATGAAGAGATGCCGTTCCTTCCGAACTGGATTGGCCAAGACCGGTTTCGGCGACACTGATCGCCAGACCGGCTCCGGTCTACCTCTTGCCCGTCGCGCCGCCATCCCTGCTGCTTTCTTCGTCCCGCCAGTCGCGTGGAGCGTGGGACCCAGCAACCCGGGATGGCACGGCGGATGATCCGCATAGGACACCCGCGAGGGATAACAGGTCCTCAACCCCGTGCCTAAGCTCGAACGCCTGCCGCGCGAGGTCCACTGCTTCCGGGGTGTTGTGCCGCTTGGGAGCCGACCGTCCGCCAAAGCCCTTGATCGTCACGCTATGCGGGCTGACGTCGCGGTCGTGCTGTGCGAGCGCGACATGTTCGCAGCCGATGATCATGCGGCTTCGAGGGTGGAACGGCGGCTGGGAGCGCGCCGGCTTTAGCGGTGAAAGCGGGCACTTTCCCTCGCTGCAGCGCTCGCCGAGTCGGCTCGCCATTCCAAGCCAGCACGCGACGAATCAGTGCAAACGCAAGCGCCTGCATCTGGTGATGTGCTGGACGACTTGCTCGTGACGGTCGCGGGGCTCTCGACCTGCCATCCTTCCGACCTGCCATCCCCCGCGTCTGCACGGTCTCGACGCGGGCGCCGCGCAGCGGATGTTGCGGTTGCGGCTGAGCCGAGCGCGCCAGGGCTCAACGCTGAATTTTGATCCGAATGGGGCGGTGATAGAGTTCGAGCGCGAGTCGATTGTGGGAACTGCGTCGGGAGAAAGTTGACCGCGGTCAACTTCTGTTTAAGAGCGGCGTCTTCGGAACCGCAGCAGCCGCGCAGGCTACGTGCCGAGAGTTGACCGCGGTCAACTTCAGACCAACCCGCGGCCGATTCGGACCGTTAAGGATTGGTTTACCCTTTAACTGTTGCGAGACCGGCCAGAATCGGGCGTAATAGCCACGCTTTGCGCATGCCGTGTACCCGAAATTCGTAACTACGCGAGAAAGCCGTGGCCCTGAACGACCAACAAGCGATGGCGTCAATCACGCCTGGCGCGCCGCAGGCGATCCACGACACGATCGCGGCAGACGCGCGGGAACTGTCGGCGAAGCTGCACGCCCACCGAACGAAGCTGTTCCCGCCAAAAGCACGCAAGCATCTGCGCCGCTTTACATCTGGCGAAGTCGCTAAGCTCGTCGGCATTAATGATGGCTACCTCCGCCAATTGTCGCTGGAGGGCAGGGGCCCTCAGCCGGACACCAGCCCATCGGGTCGAAGGTCGTACACATTCGACGATATTCAAAGCCTTCGTGCTTATCTCGATGAATCCGGCAAGGGTGCGCGCCGATACCGACCGTATCGCGTCGCGGGCGAACAGTTGCAAGTCATTGGCGTCGTTAATTTCAAGGGAGGGTCGGGTAAGACCACCACGGCCGCGCATCTGGCCCAACATCTCACCTTGCAGGGCTATCGAGTGCTTGCGATCGATCTGGATCCGCAGGCCTCGCTCTCCGCGCTGCACGGCTACCAGCCAGAGTTTGATGTCGAGGAAAACGGAACTCTGTACGGCGCCATCCGCTACGACGACGCGCGTCGCGAACTGAATGAGATCATTCGGCAGACTTACTTTTCGGGGCTCGACATCGTTCCCGGCAACATCGAACTGATGGAATTCGAACATGAAACCCCGAAAGCGCTCGCTGCGCGCCAGTCGGGTGACCCGCTGTTCTTCGCCCGCGTTGCCCGTGCCCTCGCCACGGTCCAGGACCGCTACGATATTGTCGTGATCGATTGTCCGCCTCAACTCGGATTTCTCACGCTTTCTGCGCTCTGCGCAGCAACGGCAATTCTGATCCCTGTGCATCCGCAAATGCTCGATGTCATGTCGATGTGCCAGTTTCTAATCATGACATCCGACCTCCTTGCCGTCGTGGCCAAAGCAGGAGGCAACATGAATTACGATTGGATGCGCTATCTCGTCACGCGTTATGAGCCCGGTGATGGACCGCAGGCCCAAATGGTCGGCTTTATGCGCTCGCTGTTTGGCGACCGCATGGTCACGAACATGATGCTGAAAAGTACGGCGATTTCGGACGCCGGCATCACGAAGCAAACGCTCTATGAGGTCAGCCGCGATCAGTTCACACGGGCTACCTACGACCGCGCCATGGAATCGCTGGACAGCGTCAATGGTGAAATCCAAAGCCTCATCCAGGCTGCGTGGGGGAGGGCCTAATGGGTCGAAAAAACCTGCTTGCTGATCTCATCGATGACAAGTTGACCGCGGTCAACGAACCCTCGTCAGGTGAGCCCAGCGACAATCGCAGACCAACCCAGCCAACACTTGGGTCGCGCGGAGCGGTCGGCGCCATGAGCCGTTCACTCGAGATGCTGTCCGCGGAGCGCGATGCCGCCAAGGCCTTGACCGAGCAACTCACCACCGGTCAAACCGTCGTCGAGATCGCCCCAGATTTGATCGACGCCTCGATCGTTCCCGATCGTATGACGAGCGTGGACGAGAAGCACTCTGCCCTCGTTGAATCGATCCGCGCCAATGGGCAGTTGGTTCCCATCCTCCTTCGCCCGCATCCTTCCAGCCCGGGCCGGTTTCAGATTGCCTATGGCCATCGTCGCGTTCGTGCGCTCGCCGAACTTGGCCGCCCTGCGCGGGCCGTGGTCCGCGACCTTAGCGACGAAGACCTGGTAGTGGCACAGGGCAAGGAGAATGGTGAGCGGGAGGATCTGTCCTTTATTGAGCGGGCAACTTACGCCGCCGCGCTCGAGGATCGTGGATTCAAGCGCGAGATCATCATGGCGGCGCTCAGCGTCGACAAGACGGAGCTCTCCCGCCTCATCACGGTCGCGCGGGCCCTTCCCCGGAGCCTACTCGATGCAATCGGGCCAGCGCCAAAAACGGGCCGCCGGCGCTGGATGGAGTTGGCAGAGCGGCTTGTAGGTCGCCACGACCAAAAGGTATTGGCCGACAGCGTTGCCAGCGATCGGTTTGTGCGCGCTACTTCCGATGAACGGTTCGCGATAACTTTCGCCGCGCTGGCGCCCCGCAAGCCTAAAGTTGCACGGCCGACAACCTGGGCGGACGACGGAGGCAAAAAGATCGTCAAGATTGAACGTCGCGCAGATCGAATCACGCTAGCTGTAGATGAAAAGGCCGCGCCTGCGTTTGGAGACTTTGTGATTTCGCGGCTGCCGGAACTCTACCGGGCATTTCTCGATGGAGGCACCGATGAGTGACATCGGGCGTCTTGCCGCTTTGGATATGGCGCTGCCTGGACCTCACACGGTCGGGCAGCGCGATGCGTACCCGCGTTTCCGTCCTCTCACCGTAGGAGCATAGCGGAAAAGAAAAAAGGCCCCCGGAACGTCTCCGTCCGAAAGCCTTCTCTCGTCACGTTTGGCGACTGACAGAGAATCACTTTCACGAATCGCAGTCAAGCGTCTTTAGCGACGGCACCGTTTTGGTGAGCGGATTTTCTTTGCCCGCATGAGGCAAAGACATGCAGTCACACTCCCCAACGACGCCCTTTGGGCGGCGATCGTTGACGCTTGCCCATGTGGCAAGCCAGATGGTCGCAACCGAACGTCCGCCCGAAAAGATCGTCCATAAGTGGAAGATCTTCCACGCCATCTGCACGGCACGGCCGCGCCTTGGCGTGTCGGAGCGCTCGCTCTCGGTCTTGAACGCGCTCTTAACGTTCCATCCCGAGACCGCACTGACGGGGGCAGGCGATCTGATTGTCTTCCCGTCCAATCATCAACTCAGTCGGCGGGCGCACGGCATGCCAGCGTCAACGCTGCGACGTCACCTCTCCGTGCTGGTCGACGCGGGCCTGATCGTTCGGCGCGACAGTCCCAATGGCAAGCGGTATGCGCGGAAGGACAATGCCGGCGACATCGAGCTCGCCTTCGGCTTCGATCTGTCGCCGCTGGTCGTGCGCTCGGAGGAGTTCGAGAGCCTGGCAGCCGATATCGAAGCCGAGGCCCGCGCACTCAAGCTGGTACGAGAGCGCATCACGCTGTGCCGGCGCGACATCGCGAAGATGATTGCAACTGGCATCGAGGAAGCGGTTCCGACGCGAAGGGGAGGGCAGGGGCCTGCCGATTGGCAGGTTGTGCACGCTGCCTTCCGCGCGATCGTCGATCAGATTCCGCGCACGGCTACGCGCCAGGAGCTCGAGCCGATCGCCGACGAGTTGTCTCAGCTTGCCGACGACGTGCTCAATCTTCTGGAAGAACACATCAAATCCAAGAATCCGAGCGCCAATGAGTCCCATTCTGAGCGCCACATACAGACTTCAAATCCAGACACCCCAATTGATCTTGAACCTGTCTTCCGAGAAGGCAGGGCGGCGGGAGCTGAGCCCAAGCCTCAACCGTCGCGAGTCGGGGAGGGGGCCTATCCGTTGGGAATGGTTCTGAGTGCGTGTCCAGACATCGTCGATTATGCGAAGGGTGGGGTTTCGAACTGGCGCGATTTCCTCGCTACCGCGGCCGTTGTGCGATCGATGCTGGGGATCAGTCCGAGCGCCTGGGAGGAGGCTCAAAAGGTTATGGGCGAGGTGCCCGCGGCCATCGTCGTCGCGTGTATCCTGCAGCGCGGGACGGCGATCAATTCCGCCGGCGGCTATCTGCGCGGTCTGACGCGAAAAGCCGAGGTCGGCGAATTTTCGCTTGGCCCGATCCTGATGGCGCAGATCAATTCTCGCCGGCGAGACAAGCAGCGGGCGTGAGGCGATGAGGCGCCGCCCCCAAACCGTTCGTTTCTCGTGGATCGAAGAGGCCAGTCCAACCGGCTGCGGCGGTGTCGACGCAAAGCTGTTCGCAGAGATCGTAATGGCAAAACACCACCCGATCCTCACTCTGTTTTTCCAGCCTCGTCATGGAGGCGCCGCTGAGCGCGGATGGAGGTGGCGCGGTTCGCGGACGGGGGGCCGAGCCTTGGGGGCGCTAATCCCGTTGGATGGGAGATGGTCGAGCACGCTGTTCCGGGACAACAGACTTTCGCGTCTGGTGCAACTTAGACGGTCGCCTCCAACCGCAGCCGAGCAGCGACGGTCTTTTTGAGGAGCTTCTGGAGAGAGGCTAATGAAGAGACGAGATCGGTGCCGCGATCCACGGACCGTTCCGCTCGATGCGAGTGGGTGCGGTTTTCCTTCGACGGCCGGCAGTCAGGCCGGCAACGTTCTCAACCTCCTCCGGAGCACCAGTAGTATCGATCTACGTACAGCCTCGCAGAAGATCTCCAAGGCGAGGCAAGTACCTGCCTATCTTAAGCGGAACGATACGACGCCTCAAGGAACGCACTTTCTCTCCATCGAATAGGGCGGGATTGACCAGCAGCATCGTGCTTGGAATGACAGCCCTTTTTCAAATGGACATGTTCGAGGGAGGAGTGATCGATGCTGCGCCGCTGCACCAGGGCGCTGACCTCTTCCTGCCGCTGCTGGAGAAGTGGACAGCCATGGAAGACTATGAACCGGTCGACGGGCTAAACTTTGCCGAGGGATTGCGCGATTTGGATCCCAGGACGCGTTGTCGGCGATCGAGCGGAGATTGAAGCAGGTGCTTGGTTCGAATGATATCGATCTTCTAGATTCTGACACGGCAGCACACGTTGGGCATGCACGACGACGTTATGTGAAAGACAGCATCTTCTGCCGCTTTCATTTCTCGAGAGAGTGGTCGCCCGATGTTCCTACAACTGGGCATCCGGAGCCGTCTCTATGATCGCCGCGCACGGCACGCAAACCGCGCTAGATGTATTGCTGGAAATCCACACGGGCGCCACAACGCGGTCCGTTCGATCTTGATCCGAAGACCCCTTGTGGTCTACTGTCCTTTGTCCTAGGACAAAGGACGAGAGCGAATCTGCATGAAAAGTCAAGACGTTGTTATATTGCTGAAGCTCGTGAGCCTTGAGCAGGCCAAAAATGAGGGCGACGCGCATCTTGTGGAGGCTGCGCATAACGATGACCCGTACTCAGTACGCAGCCTGGAGTCAGCCCTTGGTATCAGCAAGACAGAGGTCAATGCGTCGATCAACCGGAGCGTTTCGTCGGGACTTGCGGTCAAAGATCGGGAAACCGGCCAGGCAAAGCCCAACCGCCGCAATCTCTATAATTTCGTGGTGCACGGATTGAAGTTCGTTTTCCCGGCTAAACCGGGTGCGATGACCCGGGGCATCCCCACCGCCTTTGCGGCCGCCCCGCTTAGAAATCTTCTGATCAGCGCAGGAGAGTACATCTACGTATGAGAGCGCCAACGACGCGTACGCCGTGTGACCGGCAGGTAGGGTGCGAGGGATGCGGCTACGCATCGGGGAAGTTAGCGCGCAGAAAGTCTGTTGCCGCCTGCGCTGTGGGGAACATCGCCAGTTGCTGCGCCGCCTCGTCCGGACGTTGGGCCTGCCGGACCACTATGACCTGATCTGCATCGAACTGAACGCAGGGGCGTTCGCGGAACGTCAGCCATTCCGCTTGCTTTACCTCTGCTAATGCGCAGGCCGCATCGTAATCGTCCGCGACGCCGAGATGGGTCGAACGGTCCCACGCCCCGCCATTCAGGCACCGGACCTCGATGCGGCCATCCGACAGCGTGATGCCGTAGGGACGATCCCACCATTGATCGAGCTGGGCCTTGCTTCGCGCTTCGTTCGGAGTCGCGTTGAAGGCCTTCGGCAGTTTGGGGTCGAGCGGAATCCGGTTTGGCATTGTGTCACCTAATCAGGCCGAAATTGCCAGAACGCAGGCTGAATTGGGAGAGCTTAATTTAGCCGTGACCATGTAACGCACGGTCGACGCCCCGCCCGGCCCTTTTCGACGGGGTCGTGGCCGCAGTTCAAGGGTGTGTCGGCGTTCCGGGCGAGGATCCTAGACCTGTCAGGTATCATTGTTTGAGTCTCCCCGAGGGGGCTTCTGCTGCGGTTGAGCGCTTGGGATCGATCGATTGAGGCTGGCGGGTTGCCGCGCCCTTGCGAGAGGATCGTTACGCGAATGCGCGGAGAACCTTGCCAACCAGACCGGCACAGGCAACGACGCCTTCGTCGGCACACTGGCGATCGGCGGCATCTCCGTCGTCGTCTTCATCATCTCGATCTACGTCCCGAACATCGTGCAAGGCGTCGTGCAGGGCGTTTCCGTCGGCAGCGGCATGGAAGTGGTGAAGCATGCGGGACAGGCCGCGAGCTTCGCCCCCGGCGGCGCCGCACTTGCCGTGGGAGGTGCGAGCGCAGGGGCGGCGGGTTTCAGCGCGGCCCGGGCCGGTGGCGCCTCATTTGGCGCGGCCGCGCTCAAGGCCATGACGGAAGGCGTCGGAGCGGCAGGCGGAGCGCTTGCGTCCGCCGCCCGCGATCAGGCCATCCGTGCGCCGGGCTCGTTCGGCACGTCGACGCTGGGTCTTGCCAACGCCAAGCTCGATCAACGCCAGCCACAGAGAGGATCGGGCGGCAAGAGCTGAGCCTTTTCACCCGCAACATCATGATTGGAGACCACGATCCCAATGGCCGCGCGTAATCCGCCCGACAATCCCTATCTCGCTGCGCGCCAGGAATGGAACGAGCGCTACGGCTCCTATGTGAGAGCGGCCGCAGCATGGCGCATGGTCGGCATCATCGCCATGGTGATGGCCGTCATCGGCTTTGCTTATGCGCTGTTCCAGAGCACGCAGGTCAAGCTCGTGCCCTATATCGTCGAGGTCGACAAACTCGGCACGGCCATGAGCGCCGGCTATTCGCAGCAGATCGAATATGCCGATCCGCGCGTGGTGCGCGCGACGCTCGGAAGCTTCGTCTCGAGCTTCCGATCAGTGACGCCGGATGCGGTCGTGCAGAAGCAATATATCGATCGGACCTACGCGCTGCTGCGAACCTCCGATCCCGCGACGCAGAAGATCAATGACTGGTTCCGGAGCACGTCTCCGTTCGAGAAGGCGAAGACGACGACGGTCGCGGTCGAGGTCAACAACATCGTGGCTCTTTCGAACCAGTCCTATCAGATCGACTGGACCGAATTCGAACGGGACAGGAAGGGAAAGGAAACCGGCGAGCACCGCTTTCGCGGCATCGCCACTGTCACGCTGACTCCACCCCAGGACGAGCAGACCATCCGGCTCAATCCGATCGGCCTCTACCTGCGTGATTTCGACTGGACGGCGCAACTATGAAAGGGGCGGGGACACCGATGCAGCCAAACACAATCGGACTCAGGATTGGCACTCTTTTTGTGGCTTCCGCCTTTGGCTTGCTGCTGGCCGATGTCGGCGCGCATGCGCAGGCGATGAGCGCCAAGGAACGGAAAGGCACGAACATCTCGAACCAGTGGCGCGGATCGACCGGACTCGTGACGCGCGGAGCGGATGGCAAGGTCATCTTCCTGTTCGGGGAGGTCCAGCCATCCGTCGTCTGCTCGCCGCTCGAGGTCTGCGACATCGAGCTGCAGGCAGGTGAGGTGGTGCGCGACGTGCTGGTCGGCGACACCGTGCGCTGGAAGGTGGAGCCGGCCACATCGGGCACGGTCGGCGGCCAAGCCATCCACCTGATCGTCAAGCCCGCGGAGCCTGGGCTCGTCACCTCGATGGTGGTAACGACCTCGCGGCGGACCTATCATATCCAGCTCAAGTCGAACGCGACCCAATATATGGCGCGCGTCGGCTTCGAATATCCCGAGGATGTCGGCAGCAAGCTTGCAGACGTCAACGCCCGGCTCGGCGCTGAGCTGATCCCCGGCGCCGGCGTTTCGGCCGAGCAACTGAACTTCGGCTACAGCGTGAGCGGCAGCGCGTCGTGGCGGCCGACGCGCGTCTACAGCGACGGCGTCAAGACGTACATCCAGTTTCCGTCGTCGCTCTCCGGAGGGGATGCGCCGGTCCTGTTCGTCGTGTCGGGCGGCCAGAACCGCATCGTCAACTACCGGCTGAAGGACGACATGATGGTGGTCGATTATCAGATCGACACCGCCATTCTGGTGTCCGGCGTTGGCTTTTGGAACCAGGACAAGGTGACGATTCGGAGGGGAGGCTGATCATGCGGCAGGTCTCCTCGATGCCTCGGCTCGTCATTCTCTCCCTGTTCAGCCTGCCGCTCGCCGGATGCGCGTCGTTCGGCGGCGGCGCCCTTATGGCGAGCTCAGCGCCGGCCGATCTGTCCGCTCCCGCGGCTTCTGCGATCGCCGGCGACATGGTGACGAAACTCGCAGAGCAGGTCGGGCCCGGCTCTGGAAGAATCATCCTGAAGCCCGACGGCACGCCCTTTGGCCAGGCGTTGGAGACCTCGCTCAAGAGCTGGGGATATGCGGTTGCGACCGATCAGAAGACCAAGGGCGAGAAGACCATTCCACTCGCCTATGTGATCGAGTCCTACAACGGTCAGATCCTGGCGCGCTTGTCGACCGGCAGTGTCGAGCTCGGCCGCGCTTATAGCGCAACCACCGCTGGAGCATCGCCGACCAGCCCGCTTTCCATCATGCAGCGCGGGTAGGGAGAACTATCATGGCGCAATCGCTGAAGCTCGGCGGTGCTCCGGAGGGAGCGGAGGCGAGAGGAATCCGCCGCCTCAACCGCTTGCCGATCATCGTCGCGATCGTGCTGGTGGTCGTGTTCTTTGCTGTCATCTTCTACGGCCTGACGTCGCGCGGACTGTACTTCCGGCGCGCCCCCGGCATCGATACGGCTTCATCCAATTCGGCCTCGACCTATGCCGATCAACTGAAGAAAGGCATCTCCAACGGCATCATCGGAGATCAGGCCGAAGCGCAAACATTCCAGCCGGCCCCGCCGCAGCTCGACTCAAAGCCGGCAAACAATCCCTTTTCCGGCCGACAACAGACCGAAGCGCGGTCCGCTTCGCAGCTCGAGCCGGAGGCGCAATGGCGGGCGCGGCTCGAGCGCGAGGCGCATGAGCGATATCTGCGGGAGCGACAGCGCCAGCGAATGGCCCGTGTGCAGGCCAGCGATGCCGCCCATGACTCACCGCTCGCCATCAATCTGAGCAAGCTCCAGACGGTCTCTGCGACGGCGACAAGCGACACGGCGCCGGCAAAGACGACGACAATACCTGTCGTTGCGGGCAGGGCGTCCGATCTCTATGCAGCCGCGTTGCGTGACGGCTTTGGCATGCAGAACATCGATCAGAACCGACAGGCGGCGAAAGAGGATTTCTTCAACGCGGACCTCAAGAAACTCGGCTACCTGCCCAACAAGGTTGTCACGCCGACATCCGCTTACGAATTGAAGCGCGGCTCGGTCATTCCCGCAACACTGATCACGGGCATCAATTCCGACCTGCCCGGACGCATCACAGCCCAAGTGAGCCAGAACGTCTACGACAGCGCCACAGGTCATCACCTGCTGATCCCGCAGGGCGCCAAACTCCTGGGACGGTATGATTCCAAGATTTCCTTCGGCCAAAGCCGTGTGCTCGTGGTCTGGACGGATATCATCTTTCCGAACGGCGCGACCATTCAGATCGGCGGCATGGCCGGTACCGACGCCGAAGGCTATGGGGGCTTCAATGACGAAGTCGACAGTCACTATTTCCAGGTATTCGGCTCGGCGATCCTGATTGCCGCGATCGGCGCCGGCATCGACATGTCGATGCCGGCAAGTTCACCTTACGGGTATCAGCAAACGCCGACGGATGCCGCGCGCAACAGTTTTGCCGAGTCGTTCGGCCGCGTCGCCGAACAGACGATCAGCAAGAACATGAACGTCCAGCCCACACTCGAGATTCGACCGGGCTATGTGTTCAACGTCCTCGTCGACCAGGACATGGTGTTTCCCGGCGATTACCACGGATAAGATACGACCACGCTACCGATGGTAAGTCATACGCCTATGTTTCATCCTTCATCATACCGGGAACGACAGGAAGCAACTCGTCGAAGGACAATCGATACCGGCGATGGCAGGACTTGCTGTGCTATCAACCCTACCGGTTCAATTCGTCTCTCTGTCAAGCGTGCCGGCGTCGGTCTTGACGTGAGCCTGGGCGATCGCCTTCACCTGCAACGGATTGGCGATGATCACCCGCGCCACGACCAGAACCCGCGACACCGCCATGCTGTTGGCGGTCGCTTCGAGTACCACCACTGGCCCGCAGGCTTTTGCCAAATCCCTCCAGCGGAGTCCGCGTCATATCAATGGGCCCGCATGTCGGAAGCCTGCCGTCCTCCCAAAAAACACCACCTCCCCGAAGGTTCGAAGGTTCGGTGGAGGTCGATGCCATTACCCGTCGCATTCGCACCTCTCTGCCGGGGGCTGTTGGATGAACTTTAACCGCGCTACACTGCACCTTCCATCGACGCTGACAGGCACCTCGCCTTCGACGGTCGCGCGACGAACGACCCGATGGTGATCAGTGTAATCCTTCACCACACGGTGCATCGTGGCCCTGTTGTCCCACATAGCGACATCACCCTCTTTCCATTTCCAACGCACAGTGTTTTCCGGCGCGGTGATATGGGACCCAAATATTTCGAATAGCCTCTGGCCGTCATACTTGGAAATGTCAACCAAACGTTTCGCGTAAATGCCGAGCACCAGCGTGCGCTCGCCGGTCTCGGGGTGAACTCGTACCACCGGATGCTCGGTCTCGATTCTCTTAGCGGGTAAGCTGTGGACTGCCCAGAGGTCGTCAGCAAGCCGCTGCAGCGACAGCGGCAGATCGCGATATGCGGCCGCGGTGTTTGACCATACCGTGTCGCCGCCGACTAATGGGATCACAACGCCTCGCAAGATCGAAATCTTGGGATAGGCGTCCATGCAAGACCAATCGATGTGCCACTTATGGGCCTTGAGTGAGGAATCGACCTCTAAGATCGGCATTGTCCCCTCCGGATATGGCGAAGGCTTCCCAAAACGAAGAGCAAATCGCTCCTGCTCGGCGTTATCGAGATGAGCCTGGTCCCGGAAGAAGATGACCTTGTGTTCAAGCAGCAGGCCATTTATCGCGGCAATGGTCTCGTCCGGCAAATCACCCGACAGCTTGATATTCCTGATTTCAGCACCGATGCGCGCTGTGCGTCTGACTATATCGGTGTGCGTAATGACATTGTCTTTCAAAGCCATTGTGTATCTCCCTTGATGAGGACCAAACCAGCACCCGTCCCCGGCTCGGCGTCTATTGCTATAGCTTGCCTCATACCGCCTCCTATTCGCTGGCGTTTGCTGGGCTCGCGTGCGGGCACTGTTACGTGTCTCCAACGCCATCGTCACCCTATGCCTCTTGGTGGGCTCACAGGGCGGATCGGTCAGTGTGCTTTTGAGCAACCTCATCGATTCAAAACCTTCAATCAATTGCAACTATAATACTGGTTAGAGCTGATGAGGGAATCTCTTTCGGCAAGGACCGCAATCAGAGCCCCGCCGGCCAAGGCGCTGCATTAATCTCTCCGCACCACTGCAGCAGGCCGCCTCGTCGCGATTGATTCGACCGACACTCGCAGGCAATGACTTCAGACCTTGTGGCCCTTCTCATGCACGCGAGCCGTCACCGCGCTGCGTCGTACGACGTTCATTGGAGTGTTGCCATCGTCACCCCCGGTTAGCGCTTGCAGGACGCCCATTTGCTTCAACTGCGAGGGCCGGCGCCGGACGCCGCGCCGCTTTCGTGCGTGAAAGATCAACATAACGCACTAACCCTGCGAACTTGCCAAAAGGACGCGCAAGGCGAGCGCGCAATGACCCTTATACAGCGTGCGCTGATACTCCCTCATCCGGAAATTGGGTCTAACATGCAAATCGTCGAAACATTCCGTGATCTACAGACCGAGGCAACCGCCTGGCGGCGCCATCTCCACGAAAATCCAGAGCTCGACTATCGCCTGCACAATACGGCGAGGTTCGTGACTGAGAAGCTTGCTTCGTTCGGTATTAGTCGCATTGAAACGGGGATAGCTGAAACCGGTATAGTCGCGTTGATTCATGGCGACCTCGGAGATGGGCCCACGATTGGGTTGAGAGCGGACATGGATGCGTTGCCCATACTTGAAGCGTCAAATAAGCCTTGGTCGCGAAAATACCGGGCAATATGCATGCCTGCGGTCATGACGGTCACACGGCCATGCTGCTGGGCGCCGCAAAATATCTTGCCAAAACACGTAACTTCAAGGGGGCTGTTGCTTTGATCTTTCAGCCTGCGGAAGAAGGAGCGCTCGGTGGCCAAAGGATGGTCCAGGAAGGAGTCATGGATCGTTTCAACATCTCCCAAGTTTTTGGGATGCACAACTCGCCGGGCATGGAGGTCGGCAACTTCGGCATTTGCGATGGCCCAATCATGGCTGCGCTAGACGAGTTCGACCTTGTCGTGAAGGGTAGGGGGGGGCATGCGGCAGCGCCCCATCGGACCATTGATCCCGTTGTCATTGCAGCACAAATCATCGTCGGCCTGCAAACCTTGGTCTCGCGCAATACGAACCCGCTTGAGG
Organism: Bradyrhizobium sp. 172; assembly: GCF_023101065.1. NCBI lineage: Bacteria > Pseudomonadati > Pseudomonadota > Alphaproteobacteria > Hyphomicrobiales > Nitrobacteraceae > Bradyrhizobium > Bradyrhizobium sp. 172. The sequence goes on along the minus strand of NZ_CP064702.1, from coordinate 249,309 downwards.
CTCTCGTGATCTCCGTGACCAAGTTCAACGCGGCTCACGGCTACCACATCATTCCCGATCAGGTTGAACTGGCAGGTACCGTTAGGACGTTCCTACCGAGGCTGCGGGACTTCGCGGAACGACAGATTCTGGCTGCTGCTCAAGGCATTGCGCGGGGATTCGGTGCGGACGTCGAGTTCAAGTACCGTCGACACGACCCCGTCACCTTCAATCACACGGAAAGCACCAATCTAGCGATCAACGCGGCACGCAACCTGGTGGGTTCTGCATCCGTGAACGACAAAATCTCACCGACGATGGGGTCGGAGGATTTCGCCTATATGCTTGAGGCGCGCCCGGGGGCTTTCATTTTTCTTGGCAATGGACCGACCGCCGGCGTGCACAACCCGGCATACGATTTCAATGACGAAGCCCTTCCTTATGGCATAGGCTATTGGGTGAACTTGGTTGAGACGACGCTGGCTGCTTAAAGTTTCGTCGGGCCAGAGGTGGCAAGTCGCCTCCTGCCCCGATCTACTGAAGGGAGGCGGGCTTAAATTCAACCATCGTGTAATCACAAATGGAGCCGCGATAGCCGGAGATGGTATCCAAAGGCGTTGAGGCCGGAAGGCTCGGTCACTAGCACTTTGTCGTCTGCAACGACCAAAGCCGTGGAATGCATATGAGGTTAACTTACTCGTGCGTTTTCATGATTGAATGCCTGGGCGACGTCGCTGCAAGTTGCTCCGGGTTGGACCTTTCCAGCCGCGCGATTGCTCAGTTCTCGAATGCCGCGCCGATGCCTGCGGATTCCGCCTGCGCGAAGGCAAGCGAGGCGATGGCCGTGTCCTGAATACCAGTGCCGGTGAGATCGGCGATTGTGATTTGCCTCTCGCTCAAGCGGCCTGTTTTCGTCCCGGCGATGATCTCGCCGAGCTCTGGAAAGCTTACGTCGCTCCCGATGGCGCCGGCTGCAATAGCATGGTGCAATTCGCCGAAGCAGCGTGTTTGCCTGAGGCTGTCGGCGACATAGAGATCCGCCTTGGCGATCGCTTTGGGGTCAATCTCATTCTTATGTTCGGCGTCCGATCCCATCGCTGTGACGTGCTGTCCGGGTTGCAACCATGCTGCACTCAGGATCGGCTGATCCGCTGGCGTCGTAGTAACAATGACATGGGCGCCAGCCACAGCCTTTATTGGTTCGGATTCGGCCGTCACGGGAAATCCCAGTTGTGAGGATAGCTCGTGCGCAACTCCTGCAGCTTTCGATGTATTGCGCGCCCAAATACGGGCTCGACGAATGGGCCTCACCAACGTGAGCGCCCGCAGCTGCTGCTTCGCCTGAATGCCCGCCCCCAAGATAGCAGCAACGGTAGCGTCTTTCCGGGCGAGATAGTTTGCTGCAACCGCACCTGCGGCGGCCGTGCGCACGTTGGTCAGGTAGCCGTTGTCCAATAACAGCGCTTGCACCAAACCGGTTTTGCTGGAAAGTAGCACCATCAAACCATTGGTGCTCGGCAATCCAAGCTTCGGATTGCCGAAAAAGCCGGGGCTAATTTTAACGGCAAAGCCGTCAAGGCCCGGAAGGTAGGCCGTTTTGACGTCAACCTCGCCCCGATGTTCGGCAATATCGAGCCGCAGGATAGGCGGCATCGCCACCTCCTCCGTGGCGAGCGAACGGAACGCATGCTCGACGCATTGCACTGCCGCAAGTTCAAGCGGCACGATTTGCGTAAGTTCACGTTCTGTCAGAATCCTAATCGTTGGCATCAGGCGTCTCCCCCAAGCGGATTTCTCATCCCACTTACGACGCGGCGATGCAGCTCCATGTCGATATTTCGGCCCGAAAGAACGAGCGCGACCGACCCTCGCAATCCAGCGACCTTCTGCGCGAGCAGAGCCGCGATGCCGACAGCGCCCGAGCCTTCGAGGATTTCGCGCTCATTCTCGTAGGCATGACGAATGCCGGCCGCGATCTCACTCTCACTCACCAATAGTAGATCATCGAGCAGAGTTTGACACATCGCGAACGTCAGCTTGTTGTCGAGGCCGATGCCGCCGCCCAAAGCGTCAGCAAGGGTTCGAACTTCCTCCACCTGGACCGGCCGGCCAGCGTCGAGACTTGCCCTCATCGCCGCGCCGCGCTGCATGCTTACCCCTATCACTCTCGCATGCGGCCGCGCAGCCTTGACGGCTGCTGCAATGCCAGCCGCCAGCCCGCCGCCGGAAACCGGCACGAGCACGGTTTCAACATCAGGCATCGCTTCCACGATTTCGAGGCCGATAGTCCCCTGTCCAGCAACAATCTCAGGATGATCAAATGGCGGCAGCAAGACAAGCCCGTTTTCACGCACCAGCCGATCGACCTCCTCCTGCGCTTCGTCCTGCGATTCTCCAATGATCCGCACGTCCGCGCCGAGACGGCGGATTTCGGAAACCTTGTTTTCCGGCACCAGTCGCGACATGCAGATCGTCGCACGCGAGCCCACGGCGCGGGCCGCGTAAGCCAGCGCCCGGCCATGGTTACCAGTCGAGACCGCAACTACCCCACGTCCGCGCTCAGCTCCGGTGAGCCTGAGAATGGCATTGGTTGCACCGCGTATTTTGAAACTGCCCGTTGTTTGGTGATGCTCAAGCTTGAGACCGACGGACCCGCCGCAAATATCCGAAAGCGTCGGCGAGCGTACAAATTGGGTCGAGAGAATGTGCCTGATAATGCGGCTGCGCGCATCCCGAATGGCGCCGAGATCGACCACGGGAACAATTTTCCTCGCACATGAAGCCAACAACTCGCCCCTAACCATCGATCAGCTACAGAGCGCGATCACAACGAGCGGCGCGCGATCGCACAAGTGAGGGACGCGCCGTCGAATGCCTTTCCATTTGATGGGGAGGCATCTATCGCGCGAATATTGCACGCTGTTGGAAGTCGAATTTGCCCGATTTTTCCCTCTTGCCGCCGAAATCCTTCGTTGGAAGCAGGTTATATGTAGCCCGTCGATTCAGCAGACGCTCCTGAGACCGGAGATGGATCACGATAATGAAGCACGACAGTTCTTTGCCTCGCATGTGCACTTGCGCTGATATGCCGCTATTTCTGTCCCCCACCCTGCAAAGCAATTGCCTCCTCGAGCTATATCGGATGCAACTTTGAGCAGCCGACGGGAACATACCCCTGTAAAACACTTCTACCGCTGGCACACAGGCAGACAAATCAGACCCTCCGAGCATGGCAGTATGATCTGCTCAGGATGTGTAGAAAGGTCAGTTTCTCTTCTTGAAGGAGATCAGGCTGTACGGGGGCGCGACCTGCCAATTCTCGCTGAGCTCTGCAATAATCCCACCAGGTGGGCACTCGCTCGCGATCGAAATTCTGACTAGCACTTGAATTTTTATTCGTCAGCGGGAGCAAGCAATGATGGGAGGTTGCGTTTCATCGAATCGCCCTAACTGATCGTCGAATCGGAAGAACAAGAAAATAGTGGACCGACCATCGGGTCGAGATCGCCAAAGCTCCGATATTCGGAGTGAAACAAAGAGGAACTTACGTTGGGTGAGCAACTACAATGGTTGATTGACGCCGTCGACGTGGCACACGACGAGCGCTCCATACGCAATGCGATCAAGAATTTTACCGTCGCGTCTGGCTTCGATCGGTATGCCTATATCCATGTTCACGCCGACGATGCGGTTGCTTTCAGCGATTATCCCGCGGAATGGCTGAACGTCTATTTTGCAAAGCGATACACAATCGTCGATCCTGTGGTGACGACGGCCAAGCGCAACATGCGGATGTTCGCCTGGTCGGCTGAGGACCGGGAGCTGCGGAGGAGCTCGCGCGAGATCAAGCAATTCTATTCCGAGGCAACCAACTTCGGCATCCGCTGCGAGGTCTCCATCCCTATTAGGACAAGCTATGGCCGAACAGCGATGATTACCCTCGCGTCAGATCGGCGGCGGGTGGAGGTCCCACCATGGGATCCGATGCAGGCGGCATTAGCACTTGCCCACATCCATATTCACCTCAGCCTAGTACCTGTGTCTTCGTTCAAAACAGGCAAAGTGACATTGTCGACACAGGAAGCGACCTCGCTCAGTTGGTCGTCGTACGGAAAATCGATGAACGTGATTGCCGACCTGCTTGGCATCAAAGCACGAACCGTCCAGTCCTACCTGGACAATGCACGCGACAAACTCGGGGCCAGCAGTCTCCAGCAGGCAGTCCGAATCGCTATGGAGAAGAAGCTCATTTAGTCTGGCGTGGGGTATACCACCCGGAATCCTCACGCTCATCTTAGATGGCGATCGAGGCAGACAGCACGTTGATACCGGCCTCGGATTCGGTTGATCGATGGCGTATGAGGTGCGTTGGCTCCTGCTTATCCAGCCGGAACCTTCGGAAGGTAGGCGCGCAGGCTCGAGTCGTCGTTCACCCATGCGAGGACGATGATCTTGGCGTCAGCCGAGTGCTGGTAGCGAAAGAAGAGGCGGAACTGCTGCAGGAATTTCGCCCGGAACCAGTGCTTGTAGTCTGCGCCGAGCGTAGCGCCCTGGCAGTAGACATCGCGCGTGGGATCGCTCGGGATGTCCTCGAACGCCACCTTGAGAACCGCGGCGAGGAGTTTTGTCGCGCGCTTCTTCTTGTATCCCTTGGGGTCTTTCTTGCGCGCCTTCTCAACCGCCTCGATCATCGCCTCGAGCTGGTCGAAGAAGAGAGGATGGGCGTAGATCGTCCATCCGTTGATCGCGATGGTGTCGTCGCTCACGCATCATCTTCCGGCAAGGCCGCATCGAGATCGACCTCGACGCCCTTGACGAGGGATTTGCCGCGGGCGACCAGCGACTTGGGCACGGACCGAATCCGCGCCGGCTCCGTCGCCATGTCGCGTGCGAGGAATGCAAGAAACTTGCCGATCACAGGATCGGTTTCGTCGGCACGCCCTTGCTTTTTCGCGATCACGACGGTGCCGTCGGCCAGGCCGCGAAATACCACCTGGTCGCGCTTGCCGAGCGCCAGCATCTTGCGGATGGCGGCGGGCACGGTCGTTTGGCCGCGCTCGGTGATGGTCGCAGGGATTTCGAGGATCTCAGCCGTCTTTGCCATTGCCGGCTCCTTGTTTCGTCGCACCGACTGATGTAATGCATTTGCATTGTAAGTCAAGATGTGGACACTCCCGACATGGCGACCAAGCCGATCGACAACGAACGACGCGCCTGCGATGCCGTGGCTAAGGTATTGGAGGAGCGCTTCGCCGCGCGCCGCGCGAATGCGACCTCGCCCGAGGATAACCGGGTAGGCCCGCCGGTCGAATATGTTTTCGAGCTAACCGGGGAAACCTATGCGCTCGAGCACACGGTCGTCGAAGCCTTTGTCAGACAGATTCACAAGGACGTCGATTTCGACGCCTTCGCCGCGCCCATCGCCCGCGCGCTCGATCGCCAGATGCCTTCCCCCGGCAGCTATCGCCTCACGTTCGCCATCCACCCGAGCAAGGGACTGAAGCCGAAGCGCATCGCGCAGGTCCAGGCCGCAATCGTTGCCTGGGTACGCGCATCCGCGGCTGCCATGCATGCCGAATGTCCGGAGGTTCCGACACGTGGCCGTAGGCCACACGGCCACGAGAGCGTCCGGCGGGCAACGGTGGAGGGGGTCGACCTGCATCTTCATCGCGAGATCGGTTGGTCGTTGCCGGAGGCGGCCTACGGCCGCGTTTTCTGCGGTCGGTTTGCGCCGCCCTCCTACGAGACGCTCCGCGTCGAGCGGATGCGCGCCGCCCTGGCCAAGAAGCTGCCAAAGCTACAGAGCTGGAAGGACTCAGGGGCGCGTTCCGTGCTGGTGCTGGAAAACCGCGATCGTTCTCTGTCGAACCATGTCGTCATCCTCGAAGCTGCCGAGGAGGCGCTCGAGGCGCGAGATGATGCCCCGGATGAGATCTGGCTGGTCGACACCACCATCAGGACAGAATGGACCGTCTGGTGCCTGATGCGGGACGGCCTCTCCTTCCCGGACGAAGAGACGCCATTTCGCTTTCGCGAGTTCAGGCCCGAAGATCTCGTTCACGTCGGCGCTGTTTGAATCCCGAAGCGAATGAACATGCTGTTCGTCGGGATCGGCCACCTATTCGGGGCGGGAAGCAGGACGTCGCGTCAGCGACGTATAACTGCGCCCTTGGACCGCTCCTTCGGAACGGCGGGATGATCTTCCAAAGTGTCGACTTCGCCGACCCCGTTAATTACCCGGGTCGCGCTTCGCGCTTACCCCGGCTTTCCTTGTCGGAAGCTTTGCGCAAAACCGACAAGAAAGGTCTTTCGGAATGAAAAAGCCCTCGCGGCAGATCAGGGACGAAATCGCTCGGCTTCAGGACCAGCTGAAGCAGGCCGAAACGCGGGAGGCCGAGCGCATCGGCCGGATCGCACTGAAGGCCGGCATCGGGGAGTTCGAGATTGACGAGGGGGCGCTGCTGTCGGCCTTCGAGGAGATCGCGGGCCGGTTTCGCAAGGATAGTTCCCGAACCACCAAGGTGCTTCCAACGGTCACGATTGGCGCGGCTTCGGGCGCGGTTGAACAGGGCTGAACGCATGCGCCGCTCCGATGCTACTCACGCCCGCAAGAAGGACACGCGGGAGAAGATCGAGCTCGGTGGCCTGATCGCCAAGGCCGGGCTCCGCAAGAAGCGCGCGCTGCTGCTGGGTCTGCTGATCGATGCCTCCGACCGTCCACGACGCGACTGCGGCAATGTCCTCTTCCTTGGTCGCGCCGTGTAGGCCGATCCAGTCGAGCACGTTGAAGCCGATCGCTGACGAGCGGGGGTCGAGCACGAAGACCTGGCGGCCCGCCCCGTGCCGATGTCCCGTGACCATCGGCGCGACCTCGTTGGAGGGGTCAAGGACGACCAATCCGCCGGCCCATTTGAGGGCCGTCGGCACCGTGACGGACGTCGTCTTGAAGCCGCCGGAACCGGCGAACACGATGCCGTGCGACGAGCCGAAGGACGCATCGAAACAGAGCAAAGGAGACTTGCCGCCGGCGCCCCATGTCTCAGCGTCATCGGCGCGGAAGGACCGATCAGTGACCGCATCCCGATCGACGCGATAGCGCTCCCCGACCACGATGCCACCTGCCTCCGGGAACAGCCGCGCAGCCTCGGTCATCGCCATCCAGTCGGACTCGCCATGGATGGCGCGCCGGCCCCGGATGCGGCGCGGCTCAGCGGCCGCGAAGGCGGCATTGCCCCTCATCGCCACACGCAGCCCGAACACAGCCGTGAGCGCAGCGATCGTCGCTCCCACGACGGTCGAGGGATCGGCGTAGGCGAGAGGGCGGTCTCCAGCCGGCAGGGCATTGGCGAACGAATGAAGGCGCGCGATCTCGCGCGACGCGGCGATCGCGACCACAAGCAGGCCACCGAACATGACGCTCCAGCCGGCTGAGCGGATTGCAGTCGCACCGGCTGCCGCGAACAGGAAGACCACGCCGATCGCCGCGGCGATCACGTAGGGCAGGGCGATGCCGATTCGGCCGAACACCAGGTGCGCCTTCGGGGTTGTCCCGAACTTCGAAAGCCAGGCTTCGATGCCGGTGAGGGCAAGGCATAAGCCCGCCATTAGCAGGGCCGGGGCGATCGCCAATGCGATCTTATTTGCTTTCATGACCGAACGCCTTCGCGCCGATCGCCATCAAGCGCTCGCGTTCCGCTTCGTTGCCGCGGAAAAGGCAAGGACATGGGGCAGGCGGTAGACCCGCTGTTTAAAAGCGTACCCCAGGCCATTCAAAAAGACGATCGCCTGTACGAGTATCTGGCCCTTATCGACGGTGTCAGGCTTGGACATCAAAGGGAGGCTGGGCTCGCGGCCGAGCGTTTATCGGAAAGGCTTCTCAGAAAATGACCACCGTTAAAGGCCAATTGCTTCATATGTTGCAAACGGTCGCGCAGTCTTTGGGAGATGAACTGCGCGAGCGGCTGGTGTTTGTTGGCGGTTGCACAACAGCCCTTTTCATTACGGACGAGATCGTGCTCGAAGGCGTTCGGGCAACCGATGACGTGGATCTGATCGTTGATCTCGTCGGGCATGCGCAATGGGCTCAACTGCAAGACCAGTTGCGTCAGAAGGGGTTCGTGGAATCTCCGGAAGACGAGGTCATTTGCCGCATGCGGCTCGGCGACCTCAAAGTCGATTTCATGCCGGATGATGAAAGCATTCTCGGCTTTAGCAATCGCTGGTACGCCAAAGGCATCGAGACGCCGGTCACGTGTCACCTGAACGAGACATTGAACATCAAGCGCCTCACGCCGGAACTGTTCGTGGCGACAAAGTTGGAAGCATATCTCGGCCGCGGCAACGACGATCTCCTAGGCAGCCGTGACATCGAGGACATCCTTCTCGTCGTTGATGGGCGAGAGGAACTCGTGGCTGAAATCCAAACGCAGACGATGATGTTCGCTGCTACATTGCAGAGAAGTTCAAAGCCCTCTTAGGTCATGAGGATTTTGACCATTTTCTCGACGGCAATATCAAGGGACCTGAAGGCCGGGTCGATATTGTACGAGAGCGCTTTGTCGCCATAAGCCAGAGCGATGCTGCCGAGCGAGAGGGGAATGGAGATCAATCGGCGCAGTGAGCAATGAAAGAGGACGCGCGATAACGGGATTGCGGGGGAGTAGGAATGCGCGCCGATGCCGTGTTATGTCTCCTTCTCGACGGTTCAACCTCTGCCCCAACAAGCGGTGACCTTGCCCGCCAGATTATCCGCGATGTCGTAGACTGGTACGTCGCCACAGACGAAGCCGCAATGGCAGAAAACCTCAGCCGGCAATTGCGCCGCACTCATCGCAGTTTATCTCGGCGATTTCCGCGGGACAGCGTGAGCTACGTGCTCGCCCAACGTGGTGAACCAACGCCTGCGACTCGCCTCGGTTTCGCCCGCGCTGCTCGAGGTCTATGCCGACGAGGGCATGTCGCTCGAGCAGTTGATGGCCTTCGCCGTCACCGCGGATCACGGCCGCCAGGAGCAGGTCTGGCAGACCATCTCCGGCTCTTGGTAGAAAGAGCCTTATCAGATCCGCCGCATGCCGACGGAGAAGTCGGTGCGCGCCTCCGACCGTCGCGCCATGTTTGTTGGCCTAGATGCCTACGAGGCAGCCGGTGGCGTGGTGCTGCGCAACCCGTTCCAGTCCGACGACGGCGGCTGGCTCGAGGACGTCGCTCTGCTCGACGGTCTGGTCGCTGAGAAGCGAAAGGCAGAGGCGGAAACGATCGCCGCCGAAGGCTGGAAGTGGATCGAGCTCCCAGGGTGCGAAGCTCATCGGCCAGTACGACAGCTCAGCGCTTTATCGCTGGGTGGCATCCGACCGCTCGCCTGGACCTGCGCAGCAACACGCGCTTAGCCCTACGTATCTTGCGGCCGAGAAGTCGATTGGATGACTCCAGTTCTCATGTGATCCATCGTGAAATCCGAACCTGCCATCGGATTACTTGATCTCCGTCACCAAACGATTGCGTCCCAACGATACTGCGTCGGCCGCACAAATGCTGACCTCCAGTGGATAGGGACAATGACACTCTCAGAAACGAACTTCCGCTTACTTCGAACAATCAAGAATGTTGTTTTGACTCTTGCGGCGGCGTCTCTCGCGTCGAGTGGGGCACAAGCTGCTGACCTGCCAGTCAAAGCCAGAGCAGTGGAGTACGTGAAGGTCTGCTCACTGTACGGCGCTGGCTTCTACTACATCCCTGGCTCGGACACTTGCATCAAGCTTGGCGGATATCTGCGCACTGACTTTGTCGCGAATAGCAACAGCGATTTTGACCCGGCCGCCAATGGCGTAGCGGGAGCACGCAACCGTCTAGGCAACAGCTACGCTTGGCGCGCTCGTGAAGGACTGAGCATCGACACGCGCACCGCGACTGAGTACGGCCTCGTTCGCACCTATTTCTCGGGCGTGTTCACCTGGACGTCGGGCGGCTATACTGGCGCCGGCACGAGCGCCGTCAATGGGGCGACCGCTTACACAACGTCGACCGCTTCACAGGTCGCTGGTGGTTCGCTCGGCGTCTACTCCGCCTTTATCCAGTTCGCAGGCTTTACGATGGGTAAGGCCGTCTCACAGTTCTCGGCGCCCTGGACCAACTATCCAGGCAACGAGTTCGATGATCTTCCGGGCGGCGGCGGATGGGTCACGGGCGTGAACCAGTTCACCTATACCGCTGACTTCGGACAAGGCATCACGGCTGCCTTCTCAGCCCAGGATCAGGTCGCCTACGGCACGACCAATATCTGGAATGTAAGTGGAGCAACGGCGGCTGCCCTCGCGACCGGTGCATATGGTACTAACAACATCGGCGGTTCATCGTCTCCAGATCTCGTCGCGATGGTTCGTATTGACCAGGCGTGGGGTCTCTTCCAGGCGTCGTTCGCGGCGCATGACAACCATGCTGGGTACTACGGTGGCGACGAAGCGACCGGGCATCCGGACGACAAGTGGGGCTGGGCTGCTGCTTTGGCCTTGTCAATCAAGAACATCCCGACTGGACCCGGTGACACGATCAACGTGTCAGGCGCTTATACCAATGGCGCGACCCGCTACAACTTCAACGACTTGATGCCAACCACCTACGCGATGTACGGCGGCACCGGGCTGGCAGGTGCTTATCAAAGCGTCGGCCTGGCGGGCTTGTCTGACTCCGTGTTCGTTGCCGGTGCGGGCCAGGAGCTAACCACGACGTACGGCTTCCATGCTGGTTACACACACAACTGGGATCCTCATTGGAATAGTGCCATCTACGGCGGCTGGGGCGCCGTTCGGTATAACAGCGCAGCGAAGGGCTACATCTGCGGTGCATTCGTAGCCAACCTTGCGCTGTCGAGCGGCAATGCTGGCTGTAATCCTGATTTCAACTATGGGGTTGTTGGCGTCGTCACGCGCTGGACACCGGTCAAGAACCTGACCTTCACGGCAGATCTCGCCTACACCATGCTCGACCAAAAGTACGCGAGCGGAAGTACAGTGACACTGCCTGTGCAGTCTGCGGTCGCCAAGCCGGCGGCTCTTTACGAATTGAAAGATCAGAGCACGCTGACCCTGCTCTTGCGGGCTCAGCGGAACTGGTGAGGCTCTGTCTAGACCAGCGGAAGGAGAAAAGAGGGCTCAAAGAACGAAGTTAACCTCCAAGGAGGCCTCCGGCATGCCCGCCGGGGGCCTTCTGCAATTAGTATCTAAATCAGAGCTGAGCATACGGCGGCTTTCAAACGGCGTTGAAGGACCGTTTTGGGCCGAGCTTTGTCGTTGTAGGCTTTGCTCTCACGTTTAAAAAACGGGTGCTAGGTGAGATCTTCAAGCCCCACAGTTGGAATGCTGCTACGACAATCTTATGCCGTCTCCGCAAGGGCGGTCTTCTTACAAAGACGAACGAGCCACCGGCAAAAAGCGCGAGACATTTCGGGATTATCGCCTCGGTCTACAGCATAGGCGCGATACTGCATGCCGCTCGGAGTGCGCGATCGTGGAATCACATTGAGAGCTCCACCACGTACCAGGTCACTTACAATGATTTCGGGCGCGACGAGAAGACATTTGCCCGTCATCACCGCCGGCAGGGCCAGGTAATTGTGATCATATCGCGCTCCCGATTTTATATCCTTTGGGGTCAGGTTCATGGCCCGAAGCCATGTCGGCATTATGTCAGGCCGGGATGTGATGTTCAGGATGGGTACTGTGCGAACAACCGGGAGGCTCTTGCCATCGACGTGATTTGGTGAGCCCACACATACGAGTTGCTCGTTGTAGATTTCCCAATCATCTGCCGGCTCGATGACGGAAAGATCCCGTGTGATCAAAATGTCGTAATCGTCGGACGACGTCGGTTGCGAAAGTGAGCTAATCACATCCACCACTACGCCGCCCATTTCATTAGAAAAAGCTTGGAGATTTGGAATCAGAAAGGCGTAAGCGAAAGTCGAGAGTGACGTGCGGACTACAATCCGATTGGTGTCCCGACGATTCCGTCGGCGCATTCTCTTGGCGGTGAAGCAAACGGTATCTAGCGGTTCTGCAACCGTGTTCGAAAAAAGCCGCCCGAATTCCGTCAATTCGCTACGCCGGCCGCGACGCTGGATGAGGTCACTGCCCAGATACTCCTGCAGCACGGCGAGGTAGCGGCTGACCGAACTCTGGGTCATTCTCAAGGCGCTAGCCGCGCGGGTTACGCTTCCCTCGCGCGCAATTGTGACGAATACCCGGATCGCATTGAGTGGCACTTCATCCGTTTCGGTTGCCATGTTGTGCTCCGGAAGTCCGGCATGCCCGTCAGTTCTCGCAGGGGGGCATTGCCAGAAACCAATGGTCCATCACATTATTCGATGATCGTAGCCGGGTTACTAGATACCAACTGCAGGTCGCGCGCGAAAGCGATTTCGCTCAGACGCGGTGCAATCCGTGTGAACGAGCTCGCTTCTATTTGCGCACATTATTTTCCAAAGGCGCGACGAAATCGTGCTGTTAAATCGGCTGGCGTGATCGCTCTTTGCGCGGTCCCCCTTCTGGAGGAGAGGGGCGTTTACAGCAATTGTCGAACAGCAAAAACTGCGCCCGAGCAGAGCTCAGACGCAATGACGCCCTCTTGGACAAGAGATCTAGCGAAGGAAGCGAGCTTCGGCCGCCTTGACGCTATCCACGTTCTGGAGGTCGAAAATCTCCTCGACCGGCAGAATATCCTTGTGGACGTTCTGGACGCCGCCATCGGCAATGATTCGCCGGAAGGTCTCTCTCATCGCAGTTGCAGCAGCGCGGATACCGTAATTGCCGTAGATCATTACGCGGATATTCCCGAGTGCTTTGACCCGCTCGGCGTCGAGATCCGGGTAGGCGTTCGGCACGATCGCTAGCGGCACCGATCCGCCCCAGCCGCGCGAAAAGCTTTCGATCTCTGATGCATCCTTCTTTTTCGAATGGATCAGCACCATTTCGGCGCCGGCCTCTTCGTAAGCTTTTGCTCGGCGCAGAGCTTCCGTTTCGCCAAGACCCGCAATCAGGGCTTCGGTGCGGGCGATCACGAGAAAATTTGGGTCCCGTCTTGTCGCAACAGCGGCCTCGATTTTGCCCTGGAACTCCTCGATGCGGAGCAGTTCCTGGCGTCCGCCAGCCATAAGGCTTGTCACTTTCGGAAAGGTTTTATCTTCGATTACCACAGCGCTGGCGCCAGCTCGCTCGTATTCGTGAACGGCGTGGATCACGTTGATTGCATTGCCATAACCGGTGTCAATGTCAGCGATGATCGGCAGCGTCGTGCGTCCAGCGATCGAGCGCAGCATGTCGAGATGCTGGGTCATCGAGATCAGGCTCATATCGGGCAGACCGTAAAGCGCGGAGAGTTCGAAGCCCGATGCCCACAAAGCATCGAACCCGGCCTCTTCGGCCAGCAGAGCCGAAAGAGGACTATGGGCGGCCATGACATGGATGAGACTGGTCTCGTCCAGGCGAGTACGAAGGCGTTTGATGGAGGACATCGGACAATCCTTCTTTCGCAGATTCGGCTGGCCTTCACTGAGCGGGGTCACCTCGGCGCCCTGATCGCGCAATTGGGCCGCGCCAGCGGTCATGATCTTGGCTTTTTGAGGGACGGACGACATCTGAGTCGGTCTAAACGAGAGACAAGAGTCAGCACCTGAGTGAAAAGCGGAAATCTTGCCGGTTTCTAATTGCTCTTAAGCGGGCCGACCAATGGTGTGATCGCATTCTTGCGATCTAATGATCAACCATCTCGATGATGGCGTCGTGTCTCGTTGCACCTCAGAGCTGGTCAAGAAGCTAGGGGGGACATCGTTTCCGCGCGACACTTGATCACTCGAGACCATGTTGGTTGCGCTAACAGTGAGAGCGCTGATGACGTTTTAGTTGGGCAGCGTCCTCAGCCCAACCGGGAGCGACCCAGTTCCGAGGAGGCACCTTTCTCTGCCCGGAAGCCTCATGTCATCTCATCTGCGCACGTGAACATCGACTTACTCGATGAATGTCATCGCAGCGTAGCATTTCGCGGCTCTAACGTCGGACACGTTTGGCAAGCACGAGATCCAGCGATCTTGGTTTTCGGCTTCTGCGAGGATCTGCTGATCACCGCAAGGTCAAGGCTATGCGTTCTGTACTGATTGAAGCGAATTCCGGGAGACGGTGATGACCCGCAGCCATCTGACACGGCGAGAGGCTTTGACTGGTGCGGTCGCAGCAGGTTTGTTGCCGACCGCGAGCACCGCCTGGGCTGAGAGCGACGGCAAGAAACCAGCCCGGCGGCGATTAAGAGTTGGCATGTCCGGCTTTCCCCGCACGTTTGACCCAGTCATCGCAACCGACACCGCCATTCGGCGGATCATGCCACAGCTGTTTGATAGCCTCATTGGCTTTGACCACGCCAATGGGATGGCGCTGCGGCCGGCATTGGCCGAACGTTGGGAGCGAGTTGATGCGCAGTCGCTGCGGCTGTTCCTGCGCAAAGGCGTGGAGTTCCACGACGGAAGCCCGCTGACTGCCGAAGATGTCGCCTTTAGCCTCGGGCCCGACCACCTCTTAGGACCGGGCCGCAGCGGAATGTCCGATGCGCTGCAGTCGCTGGACCGGATCGACAAAGTGGATGTCGTCGATCCCTATACGGTCATTGTCCACGCCAAAGGGAACGACGCACTGCTTGAGCAGCGTCTGGCTTCCTGGGGAGCGGAGATCGTCAGCAAGCGCGCGTTCACCGCCGCGGGCTCGTGGGAGCGCTGGACGGCAGCTCCTGTAGGGAGCGGCCCGTACAAGCTCGTCAATCACAAGCTCGACATCCATGTCACGTTGACTGCGCACGATGCATATTGGGGCGGACGGCCACCATTTGAGGGCGTCGAATATCGCATTATTCCCGAGCTTTCCGCGCGCGTGAACGGCCTTCTTGCCAACGAGCTCGACCTCATCACTGACATCCCACCCGATCAATTCGAGCGTATCGAGAAGCGGGCCGATCTCCAGGTCTCGGGCGGGCCAGTACAGAATATCCGCTCGCTCGTGCTCGACCAGAACGATCCAGTGCTGAAAGACGTGCGGATCCGCCGTGCGATGAGCCTTGCGCTCGATCGCAAGCTCTTGATCGAGAGCCTGTGGGCGAACCGTCTGCCGATTCCGAATGGCTATCAACTCGCGAGTTATGGCCAGGGCTACATCGAGGATTTCCCCGCGCTGCTTTATGATCCCGATAAGGCCAAGGAGCTGGTCGCTGCGGCGGGCTACAAAGGAGAGCCGATCATTTATCGGCTCCTCAACAACTACTACCCCAATCAGATCTCTGGCGCGCAAACCATGATCGAGATGTGGCGTGCAGTCGGCCTGAACGTCAAAATCGAGATGATGGAAAACTTTGCCCAAGTTCAGCGCCAGCCGGTGCGGGCGATCTTCGACACCTCCAACACGGCGTTGTTTCTGGATCATCTCGGCCATCCCTGGCGTGAATACGGCCCCAGCGGCGCCCTGCCGAAGTCGGTTGGGGTCTGGAAGAACGAGGAGTATTTCGCCTTGGGCGCGCAGCTCCAGGAGACCGCTGAGCCCGAGCAGCGCCGTCCAATCGTCCGCCGCATGCTCGAGATTATCAATGACGTCGATCCACCCTGTGTGATTTTGCATGTGTCCGGCCAGTTCTATGGCAAGCGGCGCGACGTACCCTGGTTGCCGGGGCTGACGCTCGATCTCAATTTCGGCCCATTCAACAGCGCCTTGATCCGGACCTGATTCAGGATGAATGACGCGTTCCTCCGCTTGCGCGCAGCTCCACCACGTGGGCTGCCCGGCTCCCGCAATCCCTATGACGCCGCCCGCCAGGAGCAGCCGCGTCGACGCTGGCAGGACAGGGAGATGAGATGACACCACTTCTTGAGATTACGGGGCTGCAGGTCGCTTTCGACCAGGTGCCGGTGCTGCGTGGAATAAATCTCAGCCTCCGCCGTGGCGAAGCGCTCGGCATGGTCGGCGAAAGTGGTTGCGGAAAGTCGGTGACTTGGCTTGCGGCGCTTGGTCTCTTGGGGTCGCGCGCCCGGACGGCAGGCAGTGTACGCTTTGCTGGCCAAGAGCTTCTCCATGCTCCCGCCCGTCATCTGGAACAGGTGCGTGGTGGCCGAATTGCAATGATCTTTCAGGATCCGACCAGCGCGCTCAATCCCGTGCGTACCGTGGGCGATCAGATCGGCGAAGCTCTGCAGCTCCATCGTGGAATGGACAGGCGCAGCGCGCTGAACGAAGCGCGTCGCCTGCTGGATCAGGTCGGCATTCCCGATGCGACGCGACGGCTTGGCGCCTATCCGCACGAGTTTTCCGGTGGGCAGAATCAGCGGGTCATGATTGCCATGGCGCTTGCGGGACAGCCCGACATCCTCATCGCCGATGAACCCACCACCGCCTTGGACGTCACTATTCAGGCGCAGATCCTTGAGCTTCTGCAAGAGATTCAACGCGAAAGAGGCATGGCGCTGGTCCTGATCTCACATGATCTGGGCGTTGTCGCCGAGATCTGCGAGCGCGTGCTGGTCCTTTACGCCGGGCACATCATTGAAGAAGCACCCGCCGTGCGTCTGTTCGACCATCCCACTCATCCATATACACGCGGGCTTGTTGGGGCCCTCCCGAATCTAGACGGGCCCCGGCAGCGCCTCGCCGCCATTCCCGGTGTCGTTCCAAGCCCGGCGGACCTTCCGCCAGGATGTCCCTTCGCGCCACGCTGCGACCTGCGCACGAACCGGTGTGGCGAATGCACTGTCGAATTGACTTCTGTGGACGATAATGTCGACCACAGAATTGCCTGCCTGCATGTCACCGGCCAGCGGTGCCACGACGAGACCGTCGCCGCATGACGATGACGGTCGCACCGCTTCTCCAAGCCCATGGGCTTGTCCGGCGATATTCCTTGCGCCAGGGCCTGTTTCGGGGTCACTCGACGGTCCACGCCGTCAATGGACTGTCGCTGTCTCTGGCCAGCGGCGAGACGCTCGGACTTGTTGGCGAATCGGGCTGCGGAAAATCCACCGCGGGCCGGCTTCTCATTGGCCTGGAACGACCGGATGCGGGCACCGTCAGCTTCGGTGGAGAAGAGTTGCCGCCGATGAGCGATATCCGTTGGCGGCATCTCAGGATGCGAATCCAAATGGTATTTCAGGACCCGCTGGGGGCGCTCGATCGGCGGTTAACGATCGGGGCGCAAATTGCAGAACCGCTCGAAATTCATCGGATCGGCAGCAAGTCCGAAAGAGCGGACCTGATCAATAGGCTCCTCGCTGACGTTGGCCTCAGAACCGATCACGGGGCGCGCTATCCTCATGAACTCTCAGGTGGTCAACGCCAGCGTGCGGTGTTGGCACGGGCACTCGCGACCGATCCGGACCTCATCGTGTGCGACGAGCCGGTGTCCGCGCTCGACGTCTCGATCCAGGCTCAAGTCGTCAATCTTCTGCGTGACCTGCAGGAGCGGCGGCGCATGGCGATGATCTTCATCAGCCATGACCTGCGCGTCGTTCGGCAGATCAGTGATCGCATCGCCGTGATGTATCTCGGCTCGATCGTCGAAGAAGGCTCGCCCGATGCAGTTCTGCGCGCCCCCCTGCATCCGTATTCAAAAGCGCTGGTTTCTGCCGTACCCAGGCCTGGACGGCGCGAGCGCACGATCCTGCAAGGTGATCCGCCCAATCCATCGGCGCGGCCCGCCGGCTGCGCCTTCCATCCACGTTGTCCGGCGGCTCTTCCGGCCTGCGCACGGATTGTGCCCGAGCTCACATCCGTAGGCCCAGGACGCAGGGTCGCTTGCCATTTGATCAACAGGGATGGTCTTCAACTTGGGAGCGTCGCCTGATGACCCGCTTCATCATGACTCGGGTGGCTCGCGCCGTGCTCACCATAGCGATGGTAGTCACATTCGCCTTCGTGGTTCTGCGAGCCTCTGGCGATCCCGCTCGCGCGATGCTGTCGCCTGAAACGTCGGCCGACGCGGTCGAGGCGTTTCGCAAGGCTTGGGGGCTCGATGCACCACTCTGGGTCCAATACGTAAAATATCTTCTTGCGGTCGTCCACGGAGATCTCGGCCAATCCATGCGGGACGGGCGTACTGCCGCCACGGTTGTTGCCGAACGCATCCCGGTCACGCTGATGCTCACTGCTCCGGCACTCGCCCTCAATCTTCTCCTAGGCATTCCGGCCGGCATCTATGCAGCCCTCAAGCGCGACAGTTTCACGGACCGTCTGGTGATGATGGTGACGGTAGCGGGCTTCACCGTGCCATCATTCGTGCTCGGGCTTGTACTCGTGCTCGCCTTTGCGGTCGAGCTTCCCTGGTTTCCTTCAGGTGGTGCGGGCAGCGTGCGCCATATGGTCCTGCCGGTGGTCACGCTTGGCCTTGGTGGCGCGGCCGTTCTGGCTCGTTTCACCCGCAGCGCCATGCTCGAGGTGCTCGGGCAACCCTATATCCGCACGGCGAGTGCCAAGGGAGTACCGTGGCGCAGAGTCGTGACGGGCCATGCCCTGCCCAATGCCGCCATACCAGTGTTGACCATTGTTGGTTTGATGGTGGGCAACCTAATCGCGGGGACTGTGCTCGTCGAAAGCGTCTTTTCCTGGCCGGGAATCGGCAGTCTGCTCGTCGTCTCCGTCGTAAGTCGCGATCTGGCTGTGGTCCAATGCATCTTGCTGCTGGTGGCAGCCGCCATGATCGCGACAAACCTCGCAGTCGATCTCCTTTACGGTATGCTCGATCCGCGTCTGCGCGATACGCGCTCTGCTGGAGGAGCGTAGATGGCGGAAATGTCTGCCGGACAGATGTCGTTTGCTCACGTTAAGAAGAAGAGAGTACTTCGTTGGCGCAATGTTGCTGTGCAAGGCGCCATCGCTTGGCTCGCGCTCATGCTCGTCATCGCGATCCTGGCAGATCGTCTCGCTCCCTATGATTATGCCGCACTTGATCTTCGGCATCGTCTCGCCGCGCCTATTGGCTTCGGGGGGCACGTATCGCATCTGTTCGGCACCGACGAGCTTGGCAGGGATCTGCTGGCGCGCTTACTGATATCGATCCGGATGAGCCTTTTCATTGCTTTTGGAGCCACGTTGATAGGCGCATGCCTGGGTACCACGCTCGGCTTTCTCGCCGCCCATTTCCGCGGCTGGGTCGAACAGGTCATCCTCGCATGTGTCGATTTCCAGGCCAGCATGCCGTTTCTCGTTCTAGCGCTCGCGGTACTTGCATTCGTGGGTAACTCTCTGCTGCTCTTCGTGGCCCTCCTTGGCCTTCATGGCTGGGAGCGCTACGCGCGCGTCACGCGCGCGCTCGCGATGAGCGCGAACACGCAAGGCTATGTGGTCGCCGTACGCCAGCTGGGCGCAGGACCTTGCCGCCTTTACCTGCGCCACATCCTACCGAACATCGCCTCAACCTTGATCGTCACCATGACTCTTGCCTTTCCGGATATTATTCTGCTCGAGAGTGGTCTGAGCTTCCTTGGTCTGGGCGTGCAGCCCCCGCTCACCTCCCTCGGCAATATGGTCGGCTATGGTCGTGACTATCTGACCCGCGCGCCCTGGATACTCGTCCCCTCTTCGCTGATCATCTCGCTCACCACACTGTCCATCTCGCTGGTGGGGGACTGGCTGCGCGACCGCATGGACAAGACATTATCGTGAAGGCCTCTGTAACTTCCCCTGCTACCCGCCGCGTCATCCTTGTCAGTTTCGATGGGCTCCGTCCCGATCTTATAAACGCTACAGCGACTCCTCATCTTCACAGGCTGCAGCGCCAGGGCGTGACCCTCGGCCGGAATGTCACCGTCTATCCGAGCGAAACGCGGGCGGCGATGCCTAGTCTTGTTACCGGCGCATCACCCGGGCGCCATGGCATGGTCGGGAACCAATACCTCGACCGCGCAGCGGTGCCGTCCCGCTACATCGACACAGCCGAAGACCAACTGGTCGAAACCCTGGATACGTTGAGCGGCGGGCGTCTCATGGGCGTGCCATCGCTCGGCGAGGTTCTTGCCGCCCAGGGCAAGACGCTCGCGGTGCTCGCGTCCAATTCTGCCGGGACGACCCGCCTGTTCAACCACAAGGCGCGCACGCTCGGTCATCCCACAATCTCGGGGCACTTCGCGCGGCTCGCGACTTCCCGACCTCTTCTCGAGGCGCTGAATGCTCGAATCGGTCCTCCCCCGGCGCCCCCGCCTGCAGGAACGCCCGACCTCGCAGCCCAGAGCTATCTGACGGCGGCTTTGCTCGACATCGTCTGGCCACAGCTTCGGCCTGACGTCACCATTCTCTCCTTTGGCGAACCGGACAGCTCGTCTCATTACTGCGGCACGGCAGAGGTACGGACCTTGGAAGCGCTCGCCTGGGCCGATCAGCAATTCGGTCGCGTTCTGGACTGGTGGGAGGCTGAAGGCCGGCGGCAGGACGTCCACATCATTGCCGTCTCAGATCATGGACACGTGAGCGTCCATGCGCAGGCTGACGTTCACCAAGTGCTCAGAGATGCCGGATTTCGTTGCGGCTCGGCGCCTGGGCAAGACGTAGATGCGATTCTCGTTCCCGGGCAGGTGGGGGCCATTTATCTGGCAGACCCCTCGGAGCTGAAGATCCGGCGAGCCGTCGCAGCAATGACCAAGGCGCCGTGGTGCGGACCGATCTTCACCGCTGGACGAAATGACATCGAGGGCATCGCGCCGGGCAGTTTTGCGCGACAGCTTGTGATGGCAGATCATGCCCGTTCCAGCGACATCCTGTTCTCCTATCGTGCCGATAGTGAAGTCGATCCATTCGGCCTCATCGGCCGAACCTGGAGCAACGACGCGCCGATCGGACTGGGAGTACACGGCGGCTTGCATCCTAAAGAGATGGCGGCGGTCGGCATTCTCGCCGGACCTGCCTTCCGCTCGGGCAGCCTTTCAGAAGTTCCGTCGGGGATCTGCGACATCGCGCCGACCATTCTGCATCTTCTGGGAATTGTCGCCCCTAGCCAAATGGATGGGCGCGTCCTCAACGAGACGTTTGCGACATTCCCCCAGGCTGCACCCGCTTCAGTCGTAGAGACCGTCTACGAGGCAGGCTCCTCCACTTACCACCAGGTCTTGCGCCGCATACAGGTCGGAGCCGTAGGCTATATCGAAGGCGGCTTTGCAGAAAGCGCCGCGTGAGCCTGATGGCTTTCCGCCTCGTACATTTTGCAGAATTTAGCCGTTCTATGCCGTCGGCTCCTTCTCACCCGTCTGCCCATCCGGGCTTACGGCCAGCGAAGACCAATTCACTAAGCCCGATGGTCCAATCTCGCTCGGGGGCGCGGCGCTCATTCCTGAGCAGGGCGCCGACCAGCGTTGATATAGACGAACAACTTTGTGGATGGGTTTGATAGTTGTGGCGCTCCCGGCCCGCGAGTCCTGGCCGAGGCTCGATTGATGATTCTGTGCGTCTAAAGCGCGAAAAGAATATCTGCACCGGGGCGACATCGGTAGTGATGCCTCATTCTCAGTCGCTATCCATACGCCCGCTGGCTCAGCCTTCTCGGTAGGTCGAAGATGAGAGGCGCGGGTCTCAACGACCGGTCCGGATCGTCTTGAGAATTGGTGTGGGTGAGTCCTGGCAGCTCCGTCAGGAAGCCATGGACCCCGCTTCTGATCCGTTCTGGGGATTCCTGGAAATCCCGATGGGCAGACGTTGTGCTCCGCGTGTTGCGAGAACGAGTGTCAGGAGGTACTGCAACTGAATTATATCCGGAATCGACTGCCCGCTACTTGCGGTGGCGAGCTTCTTTGCGGGGCGGGTGACGGCGATTCGCGCAAAGAAAGCGCGTTTTCGGACAAGTTGCGACGAGAAACGGCGTCTCAAGATAGATAAGAGCCCCCGGAGAACCTCCGCGGTATGCAGAATGCTCTGCGCGCGGCTTCAGCGGGCCGTCTGAGGCGCCGCGGGAGCGGCGCCGTATGGGGTCGAATTCCTCGTTCGATATTGGCGTTTTCAGGTTGGGAGGCCAAACGGGGAGCTGACTGATGCGAGATTTCCGTATCCCAATGCAACGCCACTCATCTGAGATTCAGGACTGACGTGTTTCTCGGCACCACTAGAAAGAGTCCATTTCGGTATCTCTGTGACCAGAATCATTGCCTGGAAACCCTCAGGCCAAGCTCTTGGAGACGGAAACGTGGCTGACTATTTTGAGGTCGATTTTTTAGATGTCGAAGCAAAGAGCAGCGGTGACGCCATTTGCGTTCGCTATGAGTTGAATAATCGTACCTTCATTCATGTCGTCGATGGAGGCTATCAATCAACCGGCGAGAAGGTCGTCAACTTTCTTAACAAATACTACGGGAAGCCGAGGCGGATCGATCATGTCGTGGCGACTCACAACGATGGCGATCATGCGGGAGGCCTGCAGCGCGTCCTGGAGGATTTTGAGGTCGGCGCGCTTTGGATGTTGCGACCCTGGCGTTATGCTGCAGAGCTTCTTCCTAGGTTCAAACGCTTCACGACCTCTCAAGGGCTGGAGACAGCCTTGAGGGAGGCTTATTCCAATCTAGTTGCTCTTGAAGAGATCGCCCTCCGAAAGAACATCCCGATATATGAACCATTTCAGGGTAGCACGATTGGTGCTTTCCGCGTGATGCCTCCGATCCGTTCGCGCTTTCTGGATCTGGTTGTCTCCTCCGACAAAACCCCCGAGGAGAAAGGGTTGCTCGAGATCGCGCGCGATGCGGTTATTCGTGTGGCGAAGGAGGCCGCCGCGCTCGTCAAGGCAGCTTGGGGTGACGAATATTTTCCCGCGGGCGAGACGAGCAACGAAAACGAGATGAGCGTGGTTCAGTATGCCTATCTCAATGGTTGCAAAATCTTGCTTACCGGCGATACTGGACGCACTGGGCTCAAAGAAGTCATCGACTATGCACCTTTGATCGGATTGACGTTGCCCGGCATTGATCGATTCCAGGTTCCTCACCACGGCGGGCGCCACAACGTTTCGACCGAACTGCTGGATCAACTCTTGGGTGAAAGGAAGGCGGCCCAGGGCGGTAAGACAACCTTCACCGCGGTAATTAGCTCGGCTAAAGCCGATGAGAATCATCCGCGCAAATCCGTTGTTCGAGCTATGCACCATCGTGGGGCGCATGTCATCTCAACCGAAGGGTCAGACAAGCGAACTGCCAAAGACGCTCCGGAACGCGATGACTACAGCCTCGCCGAATGCTTGCCATATCCCGACAGACAGGAAGACTGAGACTTGCGTTCGCATCTCAGGATGTCCCGGCGATCCATCTTTTTGTCGAATGACGTTCGTGTTGGCCGAAGGATAGCGAGCCGGTTCTCTCGCTCTTTGCCGCGGTGCGAGCCCCCAGATAGGCAAGAACAATGACAAGGGCTCGAAAGAGAGATCTCTCAAGGATCAGAACACTACTTCCTTAATCACCATCCTGGTCGTCAACATCGCTATTTTCGCGGTTGCGCTTAAGACTGATCAGCTTGTTGCAGCCGATTATCAGGAGATGCTGAAGCATTGGCAGGCGCTTATACCTGCTGGATTGGGGGCCGTGCTCATCGGAGTGATCAACGGTTTGCTTGATATCCAAACCAAGGCCAGATTGGTGTTTTGGCGTTGGCACGATCCCCTGCCTGGATGTCGGGCGTTTTCTTACTATCTTCATCGCGATGCGAGAATCGATATCGGGACACTCAAGACTAACGTGGGGCCGTTTCCCACCACGTCGAGCGAGCAAAATGCTCTTTGGTATAAGCTCTACAAGTCGGTAGAGGACGATCCGCGCGTGCTGCAGGTCCATCGCATGTTCCTGCTGACGCGCGACTATGCCGGCATTGCGTTCATGCTGCTGATGGTCTTTGGCGGAATCGGCGTAGTGACCATGCAGACATATAAGACTGCGCTCGTATTTGCGGCCGCGCTCCTCGCGCAATTTGTCCTCAGCGCAATAGCGGCAAGGAATTATGGTGTGCGTTTTGTAAATACCGTACTCGCTTTAAAGGCGGCAAGCCGCCGGCCAATCTAGCGGCGAGCTGCGCAAGCTTCGGGATCAGAACGCCGCATTCGTTGGCACGGGCAGTAACCACGCGACGATGCGCGTTGGCTGTTGCTCATCAGTGGATGCCCATCTTGCGAAATATTCAACCGCAATGTAAGGTCGTTTAATTTATAATATCAACTGTTTGTTGGCGGCCGGTTTTCGGGCTGATGGTGGGGGGACTTCATGCGCGCGTTTTGCTTGTCCATAATCTTCGTGACCTTCGTTTCAGGCGAGGCGTTTGCCTGGCGTTGCGGTGAGCCAGGAGCGCCGAAATGCCCAGGGGGCCTATGCGTTCACGACCTGACATTGGCGAGCGACTACTGCGCTCGAGGTCTCATCATCGCCGACAGCCCATCGGGACCGACTATAGAGGTCGCTTCACCCAAGGCCAGTGCACTGCTGCGCCGTTTGCGGGCCAAACCGATCGTAGGCAACGAATAAAGTTCCGATTGTGGGGGCGACCATGTTGGAGCGATCGTTTATTCTTGTCGCGCTGGGCTGTACGCTGACAGGCTGCGGACTCTCCTATTCGCGGCTACCAGAAGTGTGGGATCAGGCGGGAGACCCCAACGCTACGCGGGATATGGAACGCCAGGTCAAGAACGCCATCTACTGCGAACTGAAGTTCGGCCGGGACGAAATCCGCAGACTTCCGGTACCCGTACGGTTAGTTAACGGGAAGCAGGTCTCCACCGCGGAGGACGCCTACATGCCGGGCTCCTGGGGCGTCCTCATTCAACTTACGCTGCAGGCAGACGAGAAGAGTTCGGTGACACCAGGCGCGTCGTACAAGATGCCGCTCCCCAATTCGCAGACTTTCACCTTCGGTTTGGGTGGACAGCTTTCGTCCGAAAATCTGCACTCGCATAAGTATAATTTCTACTACTCCGCAAATGATCTGGCTGAGCCGATGATAGGCAGCAGCTGCGCTCCAGGCTTCCCTCTCGGGCCTCGGTCGACCAGCTCGCCGTTCGTGGATGCCTCAAACCTCGGTATCCGGGAGTGGCTCGTTGACGCGGTCCAGGTGATCGATTTCCATCGGTCGTCACGCGCGACCGCGAATGGTGAGGGGCCGCCGCTTGGGGTTGCCGGCACACAGTCGGATTCGTCGCAATACGACAACAAGTTCATCATCACGACGGATGCGAGTATGGCCGCGACATGGAGTCTTGTTCGGCTGTCGACGCCGTCCAGTCCCTTGCTCGATGCTAGCCGCACCAGGACGCACGAGCTCCTTATGACGCTGGCGCCCGGAGCCTCGTCTTTCCAAGCGGTCACCGATAAGCGAGGGAAGGTGGTCGGGAGGATCGTGAACGGCCCATCGCAAGCGGCCGTCGATGCGCACAACGCGGCTCTGATCGGCAGCGCGGTCGCGAACGCGCTGAGACCTCAGTGAGCGCGAAGGATCTGTGCCACCCACCTGGGCTCGTACCTACAGGGTTCAATCAGATCCCCTGACCCGCGATCGAGTCGCGGAGAAGGTCATAGAATTGATCAGCAAGCGTGGAGCTGCTTATGAAGATTTGGCGAATTTTTGAACGGCTCGCGCACTGGGTGGCCCTTCTCTTGGGTATTGTCGCAATCGTCGCGATCGGTGTGATTATCGGCCACCCTGCGGAGAAAAGCGGCAACCAGCCGAACTTCGCCGGTGCTGAGCAGCAACAGAAGCGTCTGGCGGTCTTTCTCGATGGGACGTGGAATAGTGTCGATAGCAACACGAATGTCTGGCGGATGCGGGCCCTGTGCGCCTCGAAAGGGAGAGACGGAAAGCCGCAGCTCGTCTACTACTCGGTCGGAGTGAACGGTTTTCTCGGTGGGGTGTTCGGACAAGGGCTCGATGAGAACATCCGGCTCGCCTACGAGTGGCTCATAGAAAATTACAACGACGGCGACGAGATCTACATTTTCGGCTTCAGCCGCGGCGCATACACCGCAAGAGCCTTGGCTGGATTGATCGCCATCGACGGCATCCTCAAGGCTGGGTCGCCCATAGGCGTCAGCGAGCTCTTCGAGCGCTATAGGAAAGGTGACGAGGAAAGTATTTGGACTTTGAAGGATAAGGAAGCGGCTGGCGACGTCGCCAAGCTGACCGAGCAGGAGAGATGGCTACTCAAGTATGCCCAACCCACGAAAATCAAGGTGATTGGCGTCTGGGACACCGTCGGGTCTGTCGGCTTGGCGGCAGGGAATATCCCCGGCATCAGCCGTTCGTCTTTCGATTATCTTCAGACCGGACTGCGTCTTCCCATCCTGAACGGATATCACGCGCTGGCTATCGATGAGCATCGGAACGACTTTGTTCCCACCCTCTGGGATGTCCACCATCCAAAAGATCCGAAGGCCATCATCGCGCAGCCGCGACCGCTCTCCGGCGTCGAGCAACGCTGGTTTGTGGGCGCCCACGCCAACGTAGGTGGCGGCTACGAGACCGACCTTCTCGCCCAGGCACCACTGCGCTGGATGATGAAAAAGGCAGAATCGCAGGGACTTTCGTTTCGATCAGAGGTCGACTTGGAGGGAAATTCGGTGGTGGCGCCGATCACCGATTCCTACAAGCTCTTCGGCTACGGGATGTACGCCAGGTTCACGCGACCGCTCTACCGGTCGATTGGCCAAGAGCCGGATGTCCGCGACGACGGGAGGCACATCAACATAAACGAGACGATCGACGGCAGCGTGTTTGGGCGCTGGCGCGCCGATCCCGGGTATCGTCCGACCAATCTTGTCGAATGGGCACAACGCAAGAAAGTAGACCCGGCGCAGCTGCAGACGTCCGTGCGGGCCGACGATCCTCATTCAGCCGTGCCCGACCAATAGTCGCACTGGATTTTGATGAGTCCCGACGGTCAAGCGGAGAGAAGCGAACATGCTAGCCCTCGAACCTAACTGTGCCACCGCGTCTTGTCGCATGTACCGACGTTGCTGATAGACCTATTGTTGCCTGAACTATTGTGCTCCCTGACCAGGGGAGCGATGAGGCCGGTCGTACAATCAATAGGCATTGGCGAGCGCGCCGATATCGCGCGCGGTCTTCGGCTGTGGCCCTGGTTGCTCGGCGAAAGGGGCCCATCGGGGCCGTGCTGGACGAAAAGGGGTGCCCTGGATAGCGCCTGTCCTGAACAAGGCGCGGTCAATCGAGGCTCACGTCTACTACCCGCTGGCTATTCAGATCGTATTTGCAGGTAACCACGATGTGCACGATTGTGCCGGATGCGTTCTGGAACTCCGCGTCGGGCTCGACCAACGTCGCCTGTCCGGTCCTCACGAAGTCGTTGCCGCTGTTGAAGTTGCTGAACGAAAAGAAGGGGAACGACGGGGCGCCGTACTTCGCGAGCTTCTTTGCCGCATACTGGCACGACAACGAACTGCGGCTGCTGTCCTTGAAATTGTTCATAAGGTCAGCGTTATCGGAGCACTGGCGCCAGTCGGAGTTGCAGGAGCCGTTCCGCGAGTCGGCGGCCGGCACCGGCTCCGGCTTCTTCGGATGTCCCCCTTCCTCGGCTATCTGCTTGGTCAGGACTGCCTCGCAATCCGGGATCGCGCCGGGCGCCTGGCAAACCTCTTCAGCCAGTTCGGCGGGCGACTTCGACGTAGGGGCGATGGCGTGCTCTTGACGCGCCAAGGCCTGTTCCTTTGCGCCATCGATGGCGGTCACCGGCAGGAACGTAACCACCGAGACTGTCAGCACGATTGCCGCCATTCGGCGGTCGCGGATGTACAGGAAGCGGAGTGGAAAGGCAACGGAGACCAGCCCGATCATGATGCCGAAGAAGGACAGGAAGCTTGCTACTGTCATCATGGGAAAGGTGCCGAACTGAAGGGAAGGCGGCAAGCTTAGGTTAAAGCGATGAAAGCCATCTTCCGGAATTTGCTAAATGTCTCTCTACCGTAGCCCCGCGCGGGCGCTTGGCAGAGTGTGCCGATGGAACTTGGCCCGATGGCTGCTGACCATGACGACGCGGCGTCCCTACGAGGTGTACACCATGGCCGCCTTCCACGCATTCATCGCGGCGAGGCTCGGCAAGCCGGGGCCAACGGCCGCGGAGCAAGCCGATCTTGCCGGGCCCGACAGCTAACGCCCCGCTGCGACTTGGCTGCCCACCTGCAGTGCCGGTGCAAGCTCGGGACCTTAAAGGCGGACCCCGGAGGTTTCGCGGCGGAGCGCCGCCATCTGCGCTGAGATCGCGATCAACCGGCCGGACCCGACAGTGTGTGGTGCCGGGACAGGCCTGCTACCACTGTGCGCTTGATGGATGGCCAGGAGGGATGGTGCCAGGCCGTCTTTGGCTGCGAGCCCCAATCTCTCGCGGGGGCGCTCGCGAAAGGGCGACGTCGAATATCTCGCCGCCGCCCCGTCGATCAGTTTGCTTGTTTTCTCGCGAGCTGGAGGTGTTCGTCTACTCGGAGGGAATTAGGAGTGGAAATGGTCGGCTTACCTCGTCGGCTTGTGCAGCTCGTGAGGACTGGGATTGGGCCTGAAAACCTGATTGTGGAACTCTTGAAATGGCCGGATCCGCCCTATGTTTTGACAAGTAATTGATTTTCCAAGGGAAACCTTTTCTCACGGCGACACTTGTAGGGTGTCAGAAGTTCTCCTATGTTTCTGACAGTGGAGTGAGTGCCATGACCACCCTGAGCACCCGGATTTTGGAAGTCACAAAAGAACTGCCCGAAGGCGCGCCCATCGCTGCCAAGGCACTTTTGCAACTTGGAAAGCGTGCTGCCGTCGATCAGGCCCTTTCGCGTCTTGCCGAGCGAGGAAAGCTCTTGCGCGCGAGGCGAGGGGTATATCTACGTCCGGTCGAAAGCCGCTTCGGGACTAGAGCTCCGTCGGTCGAAAAAGTCATTGAGGAGACCAAGGCGCGCAGCGGTGAAATTATCGTTTCCAGCGGCGCTGCGGCGGCCAACCACCTCGGTTTGACGACGCAGGTACCTGTTCGGCAGGTCTTTCTGACCTCCGGTCCTTCCCGCCAGCTCCATCTTGGCAAGCAAGTTGTGGAATTCAAGCATGCACCGCGTTGGCAGCTTACCCTGGCCAACCGTCGAGCAGGTGAGGTCGTGCGCGCGCTTGCCTGGGTCGGTCCAGAGACTGCAAGACAAGCCTTGCAATCGGTCAGTCAAAAACTGACTCCGATTGAAGCGAACGAACTGAGGTCTGCCGCACCTTCATTGCCGACTTGGCTTGCCAAGCCGGTAAGCGAACTGCGCGTTGGATAAATTTCTAAATCTATCGAATGCCGATCGCCGAGAGGCGCTCGGCGTTGCTGCTTCAAACTCAGGACTACCTGCACATCTTCTCGAGAAGGATGTTTGGGTCGTTTGGTGCCTGAATGCGCTTTTTTCCTCGCCAATGGGCGACCATCTGGTCTTCAAGGGCGGAACGTCCCTTTCGAAGGCTTACGGCGCAATCCGCCGTTTCTCGGAAGACGTCGATCTCACCTACGACATCCGCGCGATAGCTCCGGACCTGGTGAGCGCAAGTGAGGACAATCCGGTCCCTCAGAGCCGCAGTCAAAGCAAAAAGTGGAGCGACAAGGCACGAGAACGCCTCCCAGTCTGGGTCAAGGAAAAGGCGTTGCCCGTAATCAATAAGCGCTTGCAACATGACAAGCTGAGCGCCAAGGCTGAAGCCAAGGACGACAAGATTTTCGTCACGTACGATCCCTTGGAGACTGGTAGCGGCTATGTGAGCCCCGCCGTGATGCTCGAATTCGGCGCACGATCGACAGGGGAGCCGAGCGAACTTCATGACGTCGTTTGCGACGCTGCCCAGTACCTTGAAACTCTCGAATTCCCGACCGCTAAGCCCAAGACCATGAAAGCGGAGCGAACCTTCTGGGAGAAGGCGACTGCGATCCATGTCTTTTGCGTTCAAGGGAAACTGAAAGGCGAACGCTTCGCTCGCCACTGGTATGACCTTGTGAGATTGGACGATGCAGGGATTGCGGAATCGGCAATGAAGGACCGAAAACTTGCTGTAACCGTTGCGGAGCACAAGTCGTGGTTCTTCTCAGAAAAGGATTCTGCCGGGGCGGTCATCGAATACAACTCGGCCGTCGGTGGCGCCTTAAAGCTCGTCCCAGAGGGACAATCGCGAGTCGTCTTGGAACGAGATTACAAGCACATGATCGCGGACGGACTCTTGCTCGACGAGCCCGAGACATTTGATGAACTGATGCGTCGGTGCGCGGACCTCGAGAAATGGGCGAACAAGGTTATTTGAACCAACGTGCGCATCGGTGGATGCAGCCCAGCCATACCGCCATGTTTTGCGTCGGAAGTAAGGTCACGCACGAGCGTGCAGCTAGCTGTCGCGCAGGAAAGTGCGGTCACCCAGTCGCGCGACGGTAAACACCGGCCAGCATTACAAAATCTAAATCCCGATTTTGCCTCCAAGCAAGTACGAACATGATAGAAGTGAATGAGCTCCGCAAGTTCGACATTGCACTGAATGAACTGACTGGAGCCGACGCGACCTACACGATGTATTACGACGAGACGAACAATATTCGCCGCCTGCACACCCGTGCGGATGGACTCAATGTGAGGGAGCCAAAATACTTCGTGATCGCCGGCATCGCCTATCGCGGGCCGCCGCGCGAGTTGAATATCGATGACTTGCGACAGCGTTGTCGCATCCAAAAAACCACGAAGGATATTAAGCTTGAACACATAGCCAAGGGCGACTTCTTGCAGCTGTTGGCCGCTCAGAAGCTGGAGTCTTTCCTGCGATGGGTCATCGAGAAGGGCTTCGCTGTTCATTACTCCGTGATGGACCCGCTCTACTGGTCCACCGTCGATATTATCGATTCAATTTTGACGGAGTATGAGAAGCATCAACTCCTTCCATTTCATGGTCAGCTCAAGGACGCGCTTTATACGATTCTGCGCTTCAACCTGGCGGACACGGTTGATCTGTTTCGGCGATATTCCTATCCTGATGTCGGAAGCCAACGCCGAAACGACTTTATTTCCGAGCTTCGCGGGCGTCTAGAAGAGCGCGAGCCGCTGCTCGGTCATTTCGAATACATGATGCTCAAGGGCGTTCTTCAGATCGCCGAGAAGCTGGATGCGCTCCCGTACCTTGAGGACGAGCAGGCCCACGTGCTGGTCGAGAGTTTCGGTCCTTTCTATGTTGGGCGGATCTGCTTGTTCAAGAATTCGCACCACATCCTGGATGTGGAAAAGGTGATCGAGGAGTATCTCGGCGCGGAAGTGTTCATGGACGGCGATCGGCGACTCGAAAATTTCCGTTTTGTCGTATCCCATGAGGAGCCGGGCGTGCAGGCGTCTGATGTCATTGCCGGGTTGTTGGGCAAGTTCTTTGCTCTGGTTCAAGTGACCGACCGGGATCAGCTCTGCAGCATACGCGAGAACCTGAGCAACCAGCAGAAGACAAACCTCGGTCTGCTCAAGCAATTGCTCGATGGATCGATCGCGGAGAACAAGGCGTTTGCTCACCGAGTCCTGAGCTTCGAGGACCAGCAGCGCGCTGCAATCCTGCTTGGCTGACGACTGTCCTAAAGTTCATATCCGGGCGCCGTCGGTTGCATGAGGCAAGAGACTGCCAGGAAAGCCAATGAACCAACCAACATGATGGACAGTGCGACCAGCGCGCCGTCCGTCCACTACAAGACGTACTCGTTTACGCCGGAGATAGGACGTGAGCGTGGTGCTGAGGCCCTTCAGATTGTTTGTGCGCAGTCTTGTGAGCGCCGCTAGAAGGGGCATCTTCTGCAAGGGTGCTCACAATGGACGACCATTCGGACGACATAAGACGACCATCCCCGCGTATCGAAGTGTATGCTGGCGCAGGTCGAAAGCGCTGGCCAGACGATCTGAAGGCACGGATTGCCGCGGAAAGCTTCGAGCCGGGCACGATTGTCACAGATGTCGCCCGCCGCCATGGCTGCCGGCCCCAGCAGGTGAATGACTGGCGGCGTCGAGCGCGTTTGGGCCAGTTGGTGCTGCCGGCTTCGGCTGATAACTTATCGTTTGTGCCTTTGGTGTCGGAATCGACGCTACCGGCGGCTGCGGAGCCCTCTATATCGGCGGAAGCAGCTGTTGTTATGGTCGAGTTCCAGGGGGCACGGATAGAGGTACGCGGGACGCCTAGCCTTGCGGTACTAAGTGACGTGTTCACGGCTCTGCGACGGACACGTTCATGCTGACGCCATCCACGGGCCTCACGATTTATGTTGCGACCCAACCTGTGGACTTCAGAAAGGGTGCGGATGGCTTGCCGCTCTTGGCGAAGGAGACGCTTGGCCAAGACCCGATGAAGGGTGTGGCGATGGTCTTCCGTGCGAAGCGCGCCGATCGCGTGAAGATTGTCGTCTGGGATGGTACCGGCCTGGTGATGTACTGGAAGCGGCTCGATAGCAGCGGCTTCAAATGGCCTCCCACCGTGGCCGGCATGATGCGGATGATTGCCGCGCAGTTGTCTGCGCTTCTGGCCGGCATGGATTGGACGCGCATGCACGCACCTCAAATCCCGCAACCGAAAGCACTTGCGTAGGGAATAAAATCTTCGCTGCATCAAGGCGCGAAGCATGGCAGACTCGGACCAATGAGTGATTTGCCTGATGAGCTGCCGAGCGATCCAGCCGAGTTGCGTGCCTTTGCCGCGGCTCTGCTGGATCGCTGCGCCAGGCTCGAACGGTTGCTCAAGCTTGCGAAAGATGCGCAGTTCGGTCGATCGTCGGAAAAGCTGGACGCTGATCAGCTACAGCTTGTTCTGGAGGACATCGAAGAGACCGTCGCGGCTCTCGAAGCAGCCGAGGATCGCTCCAATCCCAGAGCCTGCGAGAAGAGAAATACCGAGCGCAGAGCCAACCGTGGTCAGCTTCCGGAGCATTTGCCGCGCATCGTCGAAACCCTGATGCCGGCTGAAACCTGTTGCCCGTCTTGCAAAGGCGATCTCTTTGAGATTGGTCGCGATGAGAGTCAGAGGCTCGACGTCGTTCCGGTGCAATACCGGGTGATTGTGACCCGCCGACCCAAACTGGCCTGCCGCGCCTGTCATGGCGTCGTCCTCCAGCACGCTGCTCCCGAGCGACTGATCAGGGGAGGACTGCCCACCGAGCGGCTCGTCGCGCAAGTGATCGACGCCAAGTATCATTGGCATTTGCCGCTTTACCGCCAGGCGCAGATGCTGGCGACGCACGGTATCGCCATCGACCGTTCGACGCTCGCCTTCTGGGTCGGCTATGCCGCCCAGGAATTGAAGCCCTTGTGGCATCGTCTGCGCCAGCTTCTGCTCGCCTCTCCGATATCGTTCAGAGACAGGCGCCAAGGCGATCCATTATCTCTATGACTTCGGCGACAGCTGGATCCATGTGATCAAACTCGAAAAATGGTTCGACAACACGACGATAGAGGGACTTCTCCTCCTGCTCGAGGCCGCCGGTCGTTGTCCTCCGGAGGACGTCGGCGGTGCGCCAGCCTCTGCCGAATACCTCGACGCCATCAGCGACCCCACCCATCCGGAGCACGAACACATGCGCCTCTGGGGGCCCGAACACTTCGATCCCAACGTCATCGACAGCAAGGCCCTCGAGGCCGCCGTCAACGCTTTGTCCGAAATTTGGAAGCCGCGGCGCCGCGTCACGCGCTCAAAATAGGCGTCAAGCACCAATCAAAAAGGGGAGCTACGCTTACGATAGGACTATGGGGATGTGAATCGGCGCAGGGGTCAGGCTGTTGCAGATATCGGCAGTAACGCTGTGAAGGAATTAAGAAAAGCCAGTGGAAATGGGGTCAGCATCGGCGCCGATCGTGACCCCATCCCGACGCAGATTCCTTTGTTCGCCAAAAGGAATTGCTGGCGTTAGTTCAAGTGGTTCAGTTCGGCCCCGATTCACAGGCCGGGCGTTTGACGCCCAGGCTGGTCATCCGTACCCGGCGAATCCGTAGTTCTGGACGACTTCTCCAAATTTTGGACGGCGCTTTTGATAGTCTCCGCAGGCCTGTTCCTGCGGAGCGGATAACACATTGAAAGAACTATTGAAAATGGCGCTTCCCGAGCCGCTTCGTTACTGGTGCGTTGCGGTTTGATGAAATAACCATTGGTGTTGGATGAAGCGTCAAAGAGGTTTTTCCAAACTGCAAACCCGATGGGGATAGTCGTGGTGCGTTGTTGGCGGTTGACGCCTCGGGGATGGTCGTACGGTACGAGCCGGGAAGCATCCCGGAGGCTCACTTTCGGAGACGGGCATGGCTAAAGCCACGCAAAAGCGAGAACCGAACCTGGCGAGGATCGCCGTAGGGATGGGCGGAATCCTATCTCAGTCCGAGACCGTTGTTCGAGCCTTTGGCCGGGAGCGGGGGTTTGTCCTCATGCTGCTCGCGGTCCTGGCTGGCGTCTTGGTCTCCCTCTGTACGCTTCTTTTTCTTACCAATGGCATCGTCAGACATTTCGGTTGAGTAGTGGGGATTACGGTTGTGAGAACCTACCTGCCGCAACCGGTTTTGATAGATTGGCGTCCCGGTGATTTGCTGCACCCCATGGATATCCGATGGTCAAGCCCACAGAGGTGAAGCTCCGCGAGTTTTTGAAGAACAGCAACCTGGCTGTACCGAAGAGTCCGCCGTGGATACACAGCACCGCTTCGAGCAACCTGATTCCGATCTTGAATGAAGAGAAGCTTCTCGCGGTGAAGTGCAACGTCTTCCAGGGCGAAAAGCTCTGCTATCTGTTCGTCGGTCGTGCTGCCTATAAGGGCAAGGATGCGCTGAACCCGGAACCGTGGCAGCTGCCGACCGTGTTCGTGATGCGCTTCAGCAATCCGCCACCCTTGAAGCGGATACATCCCTTCGATACGGGCGCCTTCGAGCGGGGAAGGATGCCGGATTACCTGACGACCTTCAAACTGGAGGACTTCAACGTCGGCACCGATCAAGACCAGATCGGCCGGCTTATCTCCCTGTATTTCGAAACACCGCGCCGGTACGTCGATCGGGACGCGAACGATCAGAAGAAGCTCAAGGAGGAGCATCTTCTCAACATGAGCCATTCCAGGGTGCTCGCGGTTTCTAAGCTGTACAAGGAGGGGTCGACTAAGGATTGTGACGATCGCGCCGCGGTGATCGAACTTCAGGTGGAAGCGGATATCCCGCTGAAGAAAGAGAACTTGCTGGGCGTCGTCGTCCCAGAAGAATTCCAGCGGACGCCTGGTGTCACTGAGGCCCTGAAGGAACTGACAAACGTAATCGAAACCTATCGGTTGCTGCCACTGAATGTCAGCCAACACTGCGGACTGATTTATGAGTGCGTGGAGCAGGTCTACAAGCGGGCAGGGATCAACCTTTGACGCCTGACGCCCTGGCAGTCTCCGCTGCAATTCGACTGTCGCCGGTCGACTCAATCGGCGTGCCGATCTTTTGGGCCGGGAACTCGATGTATCTTCCCGAGATGGATGCTGACTTCAACATCAGTGCCTTCTTGCACTTCGATAACGCCGACGGGTACGAGTTGACCGGGCTGATTCCGGACACCTACCGGCAACGGCTTTTCCGGATTGGAGATCCTGCGCCCATCATCTTTTGGGTAGACCAGGCCCCGTACATTGTTGAAGGCGATGCCGAGAAAGCAAAGTTAGAGGAAATCTTCGGCACCCGGGCGCGAACCCACCCGGTCCTGAAGGACCTCGGGGGGATGTTGCACGATGCCCGGACGGGAGTGTTCAAACGCCAGCAGGAGGAGTGGCTGGCGCGGGAGTTGGAGGTTGCCTATGGCGATGTGTTCCTGGAGCCGCCAAGCCGGACGAAGTATTGGATACACCGCTACAGGGTAGCCCTCGAAAACGCCCGAAAGCTCACGCAGCCTCCCCACCCCATTGATGTGCGGTTGCGGCGCGCCTCAACGGAATGGTTGGAGAAGTTCGCCACCAAGACCGAACTGCCTATGATCTCGGCCCTTCTGGGCGAAGCATCCCAAGGCGTTTATTCGGTGCGCCAGATTGCCGAGATCATGTTTGCTTACCTGAGCAACAAGTTATCAGCGGCCCGTCCGGTCGAGATCAATAAGATCACCAGCGACCAGACCGTCCGAGCACTGTTTCCTCACGGCATGTACGACTTCTATATCCAGGACGGGTGGCCCCATGCGCCGTTTCAGTATGGCAAGCTCGACTTTGTCGATCTGATGAAGGAACGGCTGGTGCAGGGGAGCGAAAGCTGGACGTGGGCGCCAGCTCTGCAGCTCGCCAAGCTCCTGTTCGGCGATAAAGACGTTCCTCCCGAAGTCGAGGATGTCGCGATGATCTACATGCGGCCGATCCTCACAGACTACAAAAGGTTGCTGGATGAACTTGCTAACCAGTACACATACAAGGGTGAACCGATCTCCAGCGAAGGCATTCTAGAGCGCTCAAACGAAGTCCTTGACCTGTTCGACCGCATTCAGGAGTTGGGCCGCGTAATCGTTGGTGCTGACCGCGATAAGGCTCAAATGATGGACGGACGCTTTCAGGTTAGTGAGAGCCAGGTCAGGTGGTACCGGGCATTTTTGGAAAGCTGATCGAGACATGAAGGTCTTCTGGGCTTGGCAATCTGACCATCCGCGCGAAATCTCTCGTGATGTTATCCCCACCGCGGTTGAGGTGAACCGCCCCGGGTTTGCCGGAGGCCATTTGGTTTAAGTTATGCCGCCATGGCGGGTTGTTCCAGCATGGCGTAGTAGCGTTGCTCGGCTTCGGCCGGCGGTATGTTGCCGATGGGCTCGAGGAGCCTTCGGTTGTTGAACCAGTCCACCCATTCCAGCGTCGCGAACTCGACGGCTTCGAAGCTGCGCCATGGTCCGCGCCGATGGATCACTTCGGCCTTGTAAAGGCCGTTGATGGTTTCGGCGAGAGCGTTGTCATAGGAATCTCCGACGCTGCCGACAGAAGGCTCGACACCAGCTTCAGCCAAGCGCTCGGTGTACTTAATGGAGACGTATTGGGCGGCCTCTGTCGCTGTGGTGCACGAGCCCGCCACGATCGGCCGGCCGTCGATCATGCAGTGCCTGCTCCAGCGCATCGAGCACGAAGCCTGCGTGCGCCGTGCGCGAGGCTCGCCAGCCCACGATCCTGCGGGCATAGGCGTCGATCACAAAGGCGACGTAGACAAAGCCCGTCCAGGTCGCGACATATGTGAAGTCGGAGAGCCAGAGAACGTTCGGCCTTGGTGCCTTGAACTGGCGATTGACGTGATCCAGCGGGCATGGCGCGGCCTTGTCGCTGATCGTGGTCTTGACCGGTTTGCCGCGGATAACCCCTTGCAAACCCATGTCCCGCATCAGTCGCGACACCGTGCAACGGGCGACATCGAAGCCTTCGCGCTTGAGCTGGCGCCAGACCTTGCGCACGCCGTACACGGAGAAGTTTTGATCGAAGACGCGCCGAACCTCGATCTTCAGCGCGGCGTCCTGCCTAGCGCGCGCCGACAGCTTGGCGGGATCGCGCCGCTTGGCCACATGGGCGTGGTAGGTCGAGGGGGCGATCGGCAACACCTTGCAGATCGGCTCGACCCCATGCGCCCCACGATGATCGTCGATGAAGGCGATCATGGCTTGGACCGGCGGTCGAGCTCCGCCATCGCAAAATAGGCGCTTGCCTTGCGCAGGATCTCGTTGGCTTGCCTAAGCTCGCGGTTCTCCCGTTCGAGCGCCTTCAGCTTCTCGGCCGTGTCGGTCGGAACGCCGGCCCGCTGCCCGCTATCGACCTCGGCCTTCTTGACCCAGTCATGCAGCGTCTGCGGTGTGCAGCCGATCTTGGCAGCAATCGATGTCACCGCCGCCCAGCGGGACGGATGCTCGCTGGCGTGCCTGGGATATCGCGTCGGCGCTCCCGTTGGCTACGGCCTCCGCCGCATGATGGTCGACGAAAGCGAGCATCCGAAGGGCTTCCTTGAGAAGGGCCAGTTCAAGGCTCTGCAATCGGATCGCGTTCGACTGCAGCACGGCTCCGCCGAGGAGGCAGCCGTGATCCGGGCCATCAGTTCGTCAACGGCCGGAAATCTTACAGCGACATCAGGCGTCAACTGAACGAGGCGGGAATTGCCAATCACAACGGCCGGGCCTGGACCGACGGCATGATACCGACCATCCTCGCGAACGAGAATTACATCGGCAAGACCGTCTACAATCGCACGCCGCGGCGCTTGGGACAGAAGTTGGTCAAAAACCCGGATCACACCTGGTCCGGGGCGCTGCGGCGATCGAGCCTATCGTGGACCCCGGCATCTTCGTGCACGCCCAGAAGCTGCTTGCCGTGCGCCGCGTAGAAATTCCGGAAGATGAGATGCTGGTGCGCCTACGTCTCGCGCTCCGTCGGCGCGGTAAGCTCAATTCGCGCATCATCAACGAAACGCTGGGCCTCAATCATGTCTCCTCGTACGTGAAGCACTTCGGGTCGTTGCGAAAGGCCTACGCGCTGATCGGATACACGTCGCCGCGTAACCGCGACTGGATCGAGACCCGGGATTTTTGGGCTGCCGAACAGGCGAGGCATGCTGCCGAGCTCGCGGAGTTGCTGAGAACCGAGCTGGGCCTGCAGGCTGACTTTTTTCCTGATGGCATAGCTCTCCAAATCGGCGGCGAGCGCCTGGTCTCATTTCTCGTGGCGCGACGACTGGCGCATCGCGGAGAGGACCACGCCGCGCAGTGGAAGGCTTACCGAAGGCAGATCTCATCTGGCCTGCTTGCCGTGATGCGGCTGGATGCGGCGAATCGGGCGATCGAGGACTATGTGCTGTTGCCTGCCCCGCTGAGGGCGGGCCGGTACGTCTGGCTTTCCTCCGAGTCCCTTCG
Source organism: Bradyrhizobium sp. 172 (assembly GCF_023101065.1). NCBI lineage: Bacteria > Pseudomonadati > Pseudomonadota > Alphaproteobacteria > Hyphomicrobiales > Nitrobacteraceae > Bradyrhizobium > Bradyrhizobium sp. 172. The sequence goes on along the minus strand of NZ_CP064702.1, from coordinate 210,493 downwards.
TCGACATCGGGGCGCGGTCTACAAGGAAAAGGGGGCATTGTTCGGCGCGGTCAAGGCAATGCTGGCAAAAACCACCCATGCCGCCCCAACCAGCTCAGCACTGCCGAAAAAGCGATCGAGATCAGGCCAGCCCAAAGCCAAGGGCTTCGGCGGGCGGCGCTCACGGTGCGGAGGTACAAAATCGCACCGATGAGATTGCCGTAATTCCTTCGGAAGTCACCGTTCAGTTTCGCGATCTTGGACAATTCCGAGGAGGTGTCCACGTCATTCGCCATCGGGCTGGCTCCTTCGTGTCGCTAGGACCAGCGCCTTATGAACCACTGTTTTGCCCGACGGAGCAAGACAAATTTCGTCTTATCGGAATTTTCCGGAGCCGTTTCCAAGTCACCCATTGGCTCGAACCGCTAGGCGGCTTCGCCGATGTATCTCTCCTCACTCCGCTTCTGGTTGATGAGATTCAACAACTGGGCGGAGGCCCGCGCGTCGCATAGGGCGCGGTGGTGATTGTCGAGCGATATGCCGTAGATCTCGCAGAGCTTCCCTAGTCCGTAGGATTTGTGTCCCGGAAAGCGCCGCCGCATTCCGACACATGTGCAGAGCTTCGGAAATCTGAAGCGTCGCCCGATCCGCTCGAATTCGTAGGTGATGAAACCGTAGTCGAAGCTGACGTTATGGGCGACGAAGATGCCGTCGGCCATGAACTGCATGAAGAAATCCGCGACTTCGGCGAACAAAGGCGCGTCCCGAACCATTTCGTTCGTGATGCCGGTCAGCTGGACGATCTTTGCCGGAATGGAACGCTGCGGGTTGAGGAGAGAGTGCCACTCGTCGACGACCCGGTGGTTGCGGATCTTCACAGCGCCGATCTCGGTGATGCGGTCGCCGTTCGACCATGAGCCGGTGGTCTCGATGTCGAGCACGACGTAATCCTGCTCGGGGTCGAAGCGGTAGTCGACCCGACCGATCTCGGCCACAATGCCGACGTCGCCGAGCTGACGGAGGCGGGTCAGTTGGTTGCGGCGGATCACATCGCCTTCCGCCTTGACCTCCATGAAGGACGCCTTGCCGTCCTGGACCAACATGAGGTCGGGGAAGCCGTCTCGCATCCCGCGGAAATCGTCGCACATGCCGCGGACGATGCTGGCGATGCCGGCCGTATCGGATCCTTCGAGCAGGGCGCGCAGCGCCTCCACTTGCACGTGATCCCAGCTGAAGATCCCGTTCGGGCGCCCCCATCTCGCTGCGACGGTGCGGAGGATCAACGGTAGGGCGTATCCGGACGCGATGGCCGCCAGCTTCTCGTCGATTATCGCGGCGAAGAGCCGGCGGAAGCTGCGGTCCTTCAGGCAATGAGGCAGCCAATCGAACCCGCTGGGCATGCGGGTGCTCTCGAACAGCTCGTCCCAGAAGAGCAGGCCGAACAGGGTGTGCCACAGCACGTTCTCAGTGAAGAAGACCTTCGTACCATCGCGCCGCAGCACGCCGGCGACGCCCGCCTCGGGATTGCCGCGATGGGTGTCATCGACGGTGATCGTGCGGCCGGACCGCAAAAGTTCGGTGTGGAGACCTGCGCGCCGTCCGCCGAACTTGCGGGCGTAGAAGTCGGTGGCGAAGAGGTGTTCCTCATCGCTGGCGGGATCATCGATCATCCGCTGAAGCAGTGCTTCGGCCTCTGTCTTGTCGCCGGCATTGTAGAGCAGTCGGACTAGACGCTCGTTGCAGTCCGGCGAAGACCCCGCGCGGTAGAGCTGACGGGCTAGATCGCTCTCGCCCGCTTTTTCGAAGAAAAGTCCCGTCCGATGCGCGGCGCGGCTGCGGAGATCGCCGGCGTACTGGGACGTGTAGGCTGGGCCGGTGAGCACGTCGACGGCGGCCCGTCTATGGACAGGCTCCGATCCGGCCTCCAGGCTGTCGAGGATCTGGCTGTAGTGGAACGAGGCGAGCGCCTCCTCGGCATCGGTGAAGCGCGCGCTGAACGAGGTCTCTCGGTTGGTGCGTAGGATCCCCAAATCGCGCAGCGCGAAGTTTTTTAGGTTCACCTCGGTCTTGCCGAAGTAGAGGTAGAGCAGGAACTCGATCGGCTGCGTCCCCTCGAGCGCGATGAAATTACGGGCGCCAAAGTGCTGCGCTGCGACCGAAAAGGGGATGCTCTGTAGATAATAGTCGACGAACTTCGGCTTCGACCAGGATTTGCGGACGTCTCCTCGCCCGGCCGCCTGCGCTCCGGTGACGAGGACGTCCTTCGGCAAGGACGAGACGAAGGCCGCATAGTCCGCCTCGCCGAGCGCGCGGGCCTGACCGGCCGCGGTCAGATCGGCGGCCGCCCGCTCGACGTCATCGATCTCGGGGTAGTTGAACAGGGATCGGTTGAAGATGGCACCGCGCCTGTTGATCATGCGGACCAGGAGGCATCGCGCATCTCTCGATAGGCGCCCGAACCGAGCCATGAAGGCACGATGCTCCGGACCAAGCACGGGGGCATACGTCCGCTCCACGAACCCCAACATTTCGGCGAAGTGGTCGAGATAATAGTAGACGGGCAGTTGCGGCAATTTGGCCAAGCGGACCTTCGGGGCAAGAATCGTTTGTTCTATTTTTGTTCGAGTACCGTCCTCAAAGTCAAGCCGCTCGACGAGCTACGGGTGACCAGAGCCGCGGACTTCGGCAGCCGCCGGCGCGGCGTCTTCCTTCACACCCCGTGCCACGATCCGGAGCGTACCGTCCGGAAGGGGGCGCTGCAGCTTCAAGGCCTCTTCGGTAGGCGCGGTCATCCAGGTCTCGACCTCGTCGGCCGTCGTGAGGATCACCGGCATCGCCTTCGGATGAATCGCTCCGACCTCGGCGTTCGGCTCGGTTGTGAGAAATGCGTAGAGGTCGTTGGTGGTCTCGCCTTCCTTGACCTTCCGGACCGATGTCCAGTTGGTCCAGATGCCGGCGAAGCAGAGCAGCGGGCGGGTCTCGTCGAGTGCAAACCAGATGTCGCCGCCCTCGGCCTTGTTGAACTCGCTGAACGAGTTGAACGGCACCACGCATCTATTCTCGACGCCGAGCCAGCGCGTCCAGTGCTTCGACTTCACGTTCCGGATGTTTGTGGTGCCGCTGTCCGGCTCCATCCGCAGCAGCTCCTTGAAGTCAACCGTCTTGCCCTTGGCCTGCAGTTTCTCGGCCCGCTTCTTCGTAGCGTCCATGAGCGCCTTCGACGACGACGGCATACCCCATCGGGCGGTGGCGAGCTCCCGACCAGCAGCGCCATTGCGGACGATCGGCGCCGTGTAGTCGGGAAAGACGCCTGGCATCGGCGCGAGATTGCCGACGTAGCGGTTGACGACGCGGAACAGCGCGCTGATGGCGGCCTGGTTGGTGGTGATGCTGTAGAGGTTGCACAAGTTTTCAGGTCTCCGGATCCGGATGCCGAGCCCTCTGGGCCAGCTTCAGCAGGGCGGCAGGCGGGCGCTTACCGGCCTTCGCGCACTTCCGGCACCGCAGGCGGCTGGCGAGATCATGCACGTAGGTGGTCGAAGGGTGCGTCAGCGCCGCCAGATCGACGTCGCGCGCGGCCTTGCACCGCGAGCATTCGATCTGCAACCAGCTATAGCCTCCGTTGATGGCCTGGTCGATTGTCGGCGACGGGTCGATCGGGCCGCCATCAGCCCACATGCGCTCGTTCCAGGACTCGGACAGGAGCCGGTCGGCTTGCTTGATAAGCGCTTCACCCTTGGTCCGCGCCTCAGCTGACTGGGCGGCGAGAATCGTCATCATCGCGCGGGCCTTGCCGAGTTCCTTGACGAGCGCCTTGCGGTCGCCCCCGGAGAGCGGGGTCCCGTGGTGTTTTGGCGCCATGGACAGCAGCCGTCAGTCGTACGACGGCCAGCAGCCGTCTTCCTCATGGCGCCCGGTCCGCTGGCTGCAGGTGTTATCGAGCAAGCGCTGGCCAACGTCCCGCCAAACCGCCTCCGGACCGTAGAGCCGGATCGCATCGGCCTTCTGGATCTCGACGGTCCTCCCGCAGCGCCGGCAACCGACCCGCAGAAGGTGCTTGGAAATCCGGTCCAGCCGGAGCTGGCGTCCGGACACAGCGGGCGCCGGGCCCCCGCCGGCGCCGGCGTCCGCCAGGAGCGACTGCCAGTATTCTGGCGGTAGGTCGTCGTCCGGAGCCAGCCCGCGCACCGGGGGGCGTTCCTGCCGACGGCACGGGCCATGGCTTCCATCTGCTTCCGGGTGGGCATGCGCCAGCTGGCGGGGCGGTCGGTCATGCCGAATTAGAACATATCAAGAACACAAGAGTCGAGTACGAGAAGATGTTTTTCAGAGGACTTCGTTGACGGGAACAGCGCTCTCGCCCATCTATGGTGCTGTAGAGCCAAGCGAAATTCAAAAAACACACAGGCCGAAGACCGGCGATTCCCGGATAAGTTGAGGTAAATGCTGGGTAATCGTCGATGGGGAGCTGTTTCGGGAATGCTTTTACTTCACGTATCGGACATTCATTTTCGTCATCCGATCTGCAACACGAACCGCGACCCAGACCGGCCTTTCCGCACGCGCTTAATCCAAGATGCGAGAGACCGGGTGAAGTCGCTCGGATCCGTCGATGCGATCCTCGTCGGCGGCGACATCGCTTTCGCCGGAAAACCGCAGGAATACGTAGCGGCCCTAAAATGGCTCTATGAATTGGCCGACGCTTGCGGGTGCGCCCGGAACCGCATCTTTGTCATCCCCGGGAACCACGACGTGGATCGTGACGTGATCCGCGCCGATCTGTCGGTTCAGAACGCACAGCGTGCCATCGTCAACGCCGCGAGCGCCGACGACAAGGAATGGCAGATTGAACGACAGCTGCAGCACGCCGAGACGGGACCGGCACTTCTGAGGCCCATTGCCGCCTACAACGACTTCGCCTTCAATTTTTCCGGCAATATCTTCGCCCCCGAACGATTGTCTTGGAAGGCAGATCTTCCCTTTCGGGACGGGATCACGCTGCGGATTCACGGTCTCAACTCGACCATCCTGTCGGGTTGGCGCACTCCCGAAGGCCAGAATGACGTCGAACGGGATCTCTACGTCGAGCCGCAGCAGACCGCCCTCGATCCTGTCGACGATGTCGTCAACCTGGTTATGTGCCACCACCCCCCGGACTGGCTTACCGATGGTGATCGGGTCGCCGACGACGTGACCAGCAGATGCACGGTCCATCTCTTCGGCCACAAGCATCGCCAGCGCATCGTGCGCGACCCGAGGTACGTCACGTTCTATGCCGGCGCGGTGAATCCGGAACGGCAGGCGAAGGATTGGAGACCGGGATACAACATGATCGATCTCTCGCTGGGCCGGAATAAGACCGGGCAGCCGCAGCTCGAGGTCGCGGCCCATCTGCTCGAATGGCAGACCAGTCCCGAGGGATTCAAGGCGATTAAGGACGACGATTGCGAAATCCATCATGCCGAGGTCAGATTGAGAAACGTAAATCCGAGGCCATCGGCCGCGGTCGTCGGGCCGGCGTCGCCCGTCGCCGAGCCGCCGTCGGATGGCGTGGAGGCAGTCATGTCAGACGATCGCGCCCGTAGCATTGTGCTGCGTTTCTGGCAGTTGGACATGAGCGACCGCCGCGAGATTTCCCGCACGTTGAAGCTGAACGATCCGGCGGAGGCCGGGCTCCCGCCGTCCGAGCGGTTCGGCAGGGTGTTGATCCGGGCGGGACAGAAGAATCTGCTCGAAGAACTGGATCGCGAAATCGCGAAGAGGGAGAGGCGCTGATGGCAGAGGAAAGCGTTCCGCCGATGAGGGGGGAATTTCCGCGCTGGTATCGCACGGTGGACGTCAGCGAAAATCGGGCCAGGCTGGACAACAGGTGGAAGGGGGTCGCGTCGCTCGCAAAGGCGGCGGACTCCGCTGGCATCGAAACGATGCTGGCTCTACTGCTCAAATCGAAATCGCGCCCCGGCGACGCCGCGATGGCGGTCCTGCGCGAACATTTTAGGGCGGCGGACGACCTGTTCGACATGGCCGACAACGACCGGGAACTCGAGATCCTGTGCGGCGCAGCGCTCGCAACGATCCTCGACGGAGACGACGACATCGCTGTCGAAGCGTCGTTGAAGACGTCGGGTGCGTTCTTCGTGGGCTCCCGGAAGGCGACCTTCCCGTTCGATCTAGCCGCCGCCGCGGAAGTCGCGATCGCGAGGATCGCCGACGGGCGGCGCACGCGTCCGACCATTGGTCGGGTTGCCGACGTAGGAGGGACCGGCCTCGACCAGGCCACGCGCGACAAGATGACGAAGGAAGGATTTTCGATCGAGGTCGTGATGGCCGGTATCGACAATCTGACGAAGTACACGAACAGCGTGATGGCCGACGTCGTCAGAAAGACGAATGCGGCCCTCGCCGGCATCGATGATTTCGTCGCTGTTCAGGACGAGGAGCTTCAGATGCTGTGGTGGCTCTTCGGCGCACGCAGCAAGACCCTCGATCGCCCCTTCGTCGACGTCCCCGCCGATGCGCAGCCGATCATCTTCGCCGCCGAGCTCGCCGACGCGACGCGCAAGGCGCCCGGGCCGTCGTCGGTCAAGCCGATTCTTTCGAGAGCCGGCCTCAAGGAATGCAAGAAGACTGCGATCTCGACGGCGATCAACGCGTGCGACGTCGGCTTTCTGCGCACGCTCGTGGTCGATGGCGCGAAGCCGTCCGCGGTGACGCAGCCTATTCACTTCGCCATCCAGCGGAAGCTGGAAGTCGGAGACGACACGTCGTGGCCGGCCGCGTGGTCAGCCATCACCGGCATCGATTCGGACTTGGCCGTCGCGGGCATCGACCTTGGGAATCTGTTCTATCGCGAACGTCTCGGCATCTGGTTGGAGAGCTAGGTTGGCCGAGAGCGCCGAAATCCTGTGTTCGAACTCCGCCTGCAAGGTGCGCCAGGACGGCCGATGCGTCGAGGGATTGCCTCTCGACAAGTGCACGCATTACGGCAAGCCTCTCGTCGTCGAGCAGTCCGTCAAGGCTGCGGCGAACGGAAAGAGCGGGATAGTCCTACCGTCGGGAGACTTCTTGGACCCTGAAGAGGCATCCTCGATCCTGCGTCGGGGAAGCTCGCGCGTCATCGCCGTGGTGGCACCCAAGGAGGCGGGCAAGACCACCCTGATCTCTTCGGTCTTCGAACTTTTCCTCCGCGGGCCCGTCGGTCCCCTGCGATTCTGCGGCTCCCAATCGATGTACGCGTTCGAGCGTGCCTGCCATCCTTCGCGCGGCGTGTCAAAGAACGCCGTTCCGCAAACGGAGCGCACAATCCTGACGGAGGTGAGGTTTTACCACACTGCGATGCGACGGCCGGATTTGCCTAGAATCGATCTTTTGGTCGCCGATCGAGGCGGCGAGGATTACCGGGCGGCGGCTGACGACGCGAGCACGGCACAAGGTTTCGTCGAGGTGACACGCGCAGATACTATTACGTTTCTCGTCGACGGACGGCAGTTGGCCGATCCTGTGACGCGGATTTCCGTCGGATCGGAAATTCTGGCGATCGCGCAGGCGCTGGCGGATGGAGGTGCCATTCAGGGACGTCCGCGCGTGGCCCTCGTCCTCACGAAGTTGGACGACGTCTTCCGGTCGCAGGACCGCGAGCGCGTGGAGCGCGACTTCGAAAGATTCGACGAAAAGTTCCGGCAAATGCATGGCGGCAGCTTCGGAGAAATCAGATCGTTCAGGGTTGCGGCCTGTCCCTCGGACGATACGCTGCCGCTCGGACACGGGGTGGACGCGTTGCTTGCCTATTGGGAGGAGGCCGCCCCGATCGAGCTCGTCGAGCCGGCACCTTTCGTGCCGTCGCCGACGAGATACATGCATCGACTGCAGAGATCGAGCGAATGACGGATGCATCCGAAAGCTCTGTCGTGATCTGCGGACTGCCCGCATCCGGCAAGACGACGTTTCTTGCAGCGCTTTGGTACGTCGTGTTCGAGAAGCGCGACCCGGACGCGCTCCTCAAGTTCGACTCCTTGAGCGGTGTCGATTTCTCGCACCTCAACGCCATCATGCGTCGATGGCAGCATGCGAAGGAACAGATCCACACGGAGATCACCTCGGGAAAGACCGTCTCCATGAATCTGAAAGACGGCGCCGAACGTAGAATCCAGATGGCGTTTCCGGACCTCTCGGGCGAATCCTTCCAGCAGATGTGGGAGGATCGGGAATGCGATCCGAAACTCGCCGATCTTCTCCGCAATGGTGCCGGCATTCTTCTCTTCGTTCACGCCGACAAGATCAAACACCCGATGGGAGCGGCCGAAACGACCCGTCAGGCCGGCGGGCTCGACGCCTCCGGCGCCGGCGCCGGCACCGCTGTAGGCTGGCATCCGAAGGATGCTCCCACCGCGGTTCAACTCGTCGAGATGCTGCAGCTGATGCGCTGCCCGGCGCTGCAGGTGCCGGCACGCCGCTTGGCCGTGGTCTTGTCCGCCTGGGATAAAGTCATGGAGGAGGAGCCAGACATCAGGCCGGAGGCGTATCTCGCTCGCGAGCTGCCGTTGCTCGACCAATACCTCCGCTATGGAGACGGCGGTTGGACGGTCCGGACTTACGGACTCAGCGCGCAAGGCGGGGATTTCGAGCGGGAGGGAAAGCTCGACGACGAAGCCCGCAACGAAAGGGTCGCCGCCATCCGCAAGTTGGAGGATGCGTCGAGCCGCATAACCCTGATATCGTCCGAACCGTCGCACGATCTCACGGAGCCGATCGCATGGCTCACGAAGTAGGCGGGCGCGTACCGCTGCAGCAGACGCTGCACGGTTACTCGGAAGGCCATCGCCTGCTGGCGTCGTCCATCGACTTGCCGTCGCGGGATGCGAAGACGCTGCTTATGATGAGCGATGCCTCGGGACCTGCGGCGACCATGGGTGCGGATGGGTATCTCACCGGCTTTCCGCTGGTCGAGAGCGGACACTACGCGCTGGCCCGCACGTGGCCCGCGCCCGAGTTGCCGCGACCAGGCTGTGTGTGGACGCACACGATTCTCATCGATTTCAGCGACATCCCCTCGTTATCGAGCGCGGGAGGCCTGTTGGGCCTGTTCCGACGACCCAGGGGCGACGAGAATTCCTATCGAAGCCCGATCGATCATGCGTCGTCCGATTCGTCGGATCGTTTCGGCGTGCCCGACGATCTCGCGCGCCGAATACTCTCCGCTCTTTACGAAGAGCCGGCCAAGCCGATCGTTTCGATGGCCGCCGAAGTCGCGGTCCGCGACGGCCTCGTTCTGGCCATCTGGGGACAGCAATGGCCGCGCCTGAGGCGCTCCTTCCGGTTCTGTACGTTGTCTTTCGCCGACAGGTCGTCCGCGAACGCGACGTTCGATCTGCAATTCCTGCCGGCCGCCGGACGTGTGAAACCGACGCAATTCAAGGGAGCCGTCGATGCGGACCGTCGCGATTTCGTCTCGACGGCCTGGTTGGAGGACGCGGTGGCCGACCTTGGGCAGGGGTTCCAGGGGAGCTTGCGCAATTTCCTGCGCGCTGCGGGCAGCGATGTCGGCGGCCGCGAATCGTTTGAGCCTTTGGCTGCATTGCACGCGCTTTCGCTGCAGTTCGAATCCGACCCGGCCGCGGTCGAGCGCGCGATTGCGCTGCTGGAGCAAACGATGGCAACCGATCAGGGGCACGCGGCCCGTTCGTCGATCGTCCGCGCTGCGGCGGCTGCGGCCGACCGGATCGGGACCGAAGGACAGCAGTTCGTCCTGCGGAACTTCGCCCTGATCGACGCGAACGAGGCGCAGGCAGCCGCCGAACGCGTCGGCAGCGCGATCTGGCACCGCGATCCGAAAGCGTTGTTCAACGTCCGGTCTGACCCGGAGAAGGCCGCGATCGCCGACCGCGCGATCGCGGCCTTACCGCCGACGGCGCTGATCGAGGGCGTGTCTTCGATGCCGGATCATCTGTTCGAATTGCTGGAAGCGAGACCCGACCTTGCGACCGAACCGGCGTTCTGGTCGCTGCAGGGCGCCTCCGGATCAGACGTGCTCCGGCTCGTTGGAAGTTCTCCGGGCCGGGCCGACGATACGATCGAAGCGATGATCGCCTCGGGCGGGTCGCTGGCTCGCGCGGCTCAGACGGCTTTCGGAAGCGACCGGGTCCTGCGTAGGCTGCTTGCGCGCTCCGGCGACCTGGCAATTGACGGCGGGACCCGAGCGGAGTGGCTTTCGGCGATCGCTTCGGATTCGGACGCCGTCGCGCGCGTTCTTGTCGAGGAGTGGCTCGACGACGCGCAGACGCTCGAAGCGATCGCGCGCTCGGTGTCGCCGGACTCGATCCCGAACGCGTTCGGGGACGATCCGTGGCTCGTCGCCATCAGACGTCTGTCGGCGCCGCTGCAGAACGCATATCTGGCGTCCTTTCTGCTGATCCGGGGCCTCGGCAGGCGAACCTTGCAGAGCGTCGACCTGGTGCAAGCGACGTTCGACGTCGTCTACGATGCGGCCGAGAAGCGGATATTGCCGGACGACGCCTGGAGAATCCTCGATCGCAGACTGGATCGATCGTATTGGTGGGAGGATTGGGACAGGTGTGTCAGGATTCGGCATACCGTCGTCAGCATGTATCTCGATCGCGGGATCGACGCGCTGGCGTTCGTGAGGATCACGGAACGAGACGACTTCTTCGTCGCCCTGATCAGCGCGTTATCAGAAAAGTACGGAAGCCAGAGATACCTAAAGTGGATGCGCAACCGCATGGGAGATGCGGGCATCGACGGCGAACGCCTTCGGGTCGTCAAGCACGCGATCTGGTTCTGATACCGCCAACTACATCCAAGGAAGCGAGATGCGCGCCTCCGATTGCAGTTGTCGGTAGATATCGGGTGGCCGCCGAAAAGCGTCCGGCCCGCTTCTCGCTTGCAAGCCTGCCGACGCCCGGACAGCGGAGATCGAGTGGCGGGCCTCGTCCGATGTGTGATGGTCAGGCGCTGGCTCGGTCATCGGAAAGAATCCGTTACCTTAGGAATATCGGCTGTGTCGATTTCCCAAGGATTCATTCAGGAAGAGTCTAATCGTGTCCGTCGGGATAGCCGTGGGCGCTTCGGCTTAAAGTTCCGGAAGGAAAAGCGAGGCAGAACCGCCCTAACAAGGGTGGCGCTCAATGCCGGCACTGGCGGATGGAAAACTTGCGACTTTGGTAAGGCAGGTGATGCCGCCGAGAGCGCAGGAGTGGACTGTGCAAGTGGTCACGGATCACAAAGACGCTTGCGTGATGTTCAACCGAAACGTTTTGCGCGTTCACTGGACTTGGCCGACCGCCGTCCATGCCGCCGGCATGCACTCGATCTTGGATCACGATCCGTTGAGCCTAAAGAAGATACCGTCGCAAATTCTTAGAGGCTTGTCGTCCCGAACAGTCGTCGATGTCTGGCAGGCTTGCACGGTCAAGAAGGGCTACAAGGGACGCCTGTCCGAAAGGCGAGGATTTTTTGCCTGCACCGCAAGCGGACAGTTCGCATTCGCCAGCAACGCGGCGGCGGCGGAATTGGATGCGCTTCGCGCGGCCAGGCGGTCGATCTACGAACGATCTCGCCAGGTACGGGCTCGATCCAAGCGGGATGAAGATTATCAGGGCCTTCTGACCAAGCGTCTGTCGGGCCGAAAATATGATGGTGCGTACCGCGTCCCGCTTTCGAATTACGAACGGTGGCTGCCGAAGGACATGACGGAAGCGTTCAAACTCTATGGAGAAGAAGGCGTCCCGCTTTTAGCGATCGAGGGCGAAGCGTTCGATCTGGTCCCTTCACTGAACGACCACGATTTGGCGGACTTGGTCTATCAGTTGGACTGCGACGTGCAGCGTGCGCAGACCGAGACCGACGACCGGTTGATCGACCAGGCGCTGACGCGTCTGGCCGATCTTTAGCGTGACGGAAGCCATCCGGTTGCTTCGTCAGTATCTGGCTTCGGACGGATGCCGGATGCGCGATAGTCGATGATGATCGGCTTAATACGTTCCCAGACAACTTCGATGAGATCGAAGAAGAATTGGCGATAGTCTGCAGCTTGCTGTCGATTATCTGCGTGCAGGTTGCCGTCCACTTTGGCCAGATTGGAGACACGCTCCGGATAGGGTGGATGATGGGATCTCGGTGGGGGCTCGTCTCGGCCTGTTTCTAGCACCGCTCTTACGCGCCTGATAAGATCCAGCGCGCCGAGGATGACGACGGCACCAGCCCCCGACACTGCGTAGAAGTTTTCTTCGTCCTCCTTCGAACAGATGACGATGCAGCAATTGCGCCCGAACAGATCGGCGTCGAATTCGTCTTGAAACGGGTCGGTCGCAGATTCATCGGACGTCGTTACCCGACCATGTTTCATCGAGTGATGGCCATATTCATGCCCGAGCGCGAATACCTCGATCGCTCGAAGCAAAAGCGTCCGTATCACATTTTGCGGATCGTTCAGAGGCACCGTGGGGCTTTGCGCTTGCACGCCGGTGACCGCAAAAGACGTCAGCGCTTCGCTCCAGTCGTGAGCGAGGTCGATGTCGCGCTCCAGCATTTTACGGGCAAGATTTATGTCCCGCACTATCAGGACATGGTCTTCGCCCACTCGATCATGGGGGACGGTACGTCCGAGCAGCCTCGATATTTGGTTGATGAACGATAGGAAGTGGACGCTTACGTCGATGATGCTGGCTTCGGTTTCGAGGACGGGGAGTTGACCGATTCCGAGATCCAGCGCCGCGTCATTTCCATAGGCAACACCGGCGTGGGTCGAAACTCCGTGTTCTAGGCACGCGTCTTCGATTTCTCCCATCAAGCGGTCTAGCGTCGCGCGGAGATTGACGTCATCGAATTCCGAGCCTGCCGAAGCGCTCTTGATCGCCTGCCTGTAGGCTTCCAGGTGATCCTCGTCATCGGGTTTTGGAGGTTCCGCTCCTCTCATGAGTTTGAGAAGCGTTTCCTTGTTTTCGTCGATCCACTCGAGTTGCTCCGCCGGCGTGCGGGCCTTGTAGCCGGTGATCCTTGCCGACGCCGCCTGGCGTTGCCGGCGATAGTCTTCCGCAACTTCCTTGTCATCCATGCTCAATGACCGGCCTCCAATCGAATGCAACTTTCAGGCTGCGGTTTCAACCGTTGAGACAAGGTAGTCATCTTGGTGCTGGCTGCCAGTTCTGATGGCCCCGAATTCGTTGCCGTATGCGGTTTTCACCTCACGGCCGAATCTTTTTGGCGTTAATGTTGGGGTTCCCGGATTCTCGAAAGCCCAACAGCCACTTACAAAATCGAGTCGTTCTTACGGTTCGGAATTGAGTCGCTCTTATTGTCCAATCGAGTCGCTCTTAAAGTGGACGCACATTGATTGATCACGCTGGTGGGCCCGGCAGGACTCGAACCTGCAACCAGACCGTTATGAGCGGCCGGCTCTAACCGTTGAGCTACAGGCCCGTTCCCAATCGTCATGCTGACGCGGCAGGGAAGGGAGGCGATCGTCTAGTGAAACTAGCTCGCTTTGCGTTCGGGCGGATCACCGGCTTCTAGCAAGGGCGGCGCCAAACTGGGAATTTCAGGCATTGACTTGCCGGCTATCGCTTGGAGGTCGCCGACCATCCCGACGGTCGAATCTATCACAGATACAATCTGCGTTTCGCGTTTCGCCCATTGGCGACCCATAAACTTGCGTTCCTTGTCCAGGTCGTCTCTCATGTCATTGAATTTCTCGATGACCGCTTCGACACGTTGCCGGAATCTGGTGCCGGTCAGATAGTCATAGACCTGCTCCATCTTTGTCTGCTGGCCTTGTTGCACGAGCCGTGCGCCGCATACGTCGAGCAGCGCTTGACGCAGCGCTACCGCAACGGGGAGGGCGCACCGAGGATGAGCGACCCACACGCCATCCATCAGATCGAATTGTTCGATGTGTTTGGGTAGCGCGTGCGAGATGATGAGCGATACGTCGGCGCCCGACCGCCGTTGGTCATCCCTGAGCTTCGCCAGCCAACCGTCGCTCCACGATTTGGTACGTTTCGTCTCCCATAGGATTATGCCTGCCGGCTGCCCGACGGCGCCGTTGACCTGCTGGATGACGTCGGCGCCAAGCTCGCCTTTGCCGACCGGTTCTATGATATCCGTTGGGAAACGGCTGCGCAAAAGCTCCTCGAGTTCCAGTTCGAGGACTTCGCCTTGGGCCTGTTGCGAACCTTGCTCCGCCTTGCGCTTCAGTTCCTCGATCGTACGTGCCATCGACTCGATCGTTTGATCCTTTTCGGCAACGCGAAGCCTGGCAGCGTCGTCGGCTTCCTGCCTGGCCTTGGTCTGAACCGTTGCAACGGAGGCCTGAACGCGCTTTTCGATGGTCAAGTCCAACTCACGCTTCTCATCGTCCAGCGCGCGCTGCTTGCGAATAAGTTCAGCCTGAGCCTGCTGGGCTTCGGCAAGCTTGCCGTTATTCGCCTCCAGAAGCTGACGGAGCTCGGCAGCCTCATTAATTTTCGCTGATAGTTCCGCGGCAGAGGCTTCGCGCGCCTTCTTGGCTTCAGAAGCGACAATCCGCTCGCGTTCGGCCGTCAATCGTTTCGCGACCTGGTCTTCGACCGCCTCGCGGTCCTTGGTGAGCTGTTCGCGTTCCAGACGGAGCGCCTCAGTCTTGCGGGCGACTTCAGCATCTTTTCCCGCGAGCTGTTCCTGGAAGCGGCGGCGGGTTTGCTCGAGCAGCGGCGCGGCAAGCGATTCCGTCAGTCGAATTTCGTGATTGCAGTTCGGACAATGTAAGGTAGGCTCGTATGCGCCATTCGTGGCTGCCGCTTTGAAGCTCATCGCGTTGATCTCATTCGTCGCTGAGTCGCGATTGAACCGTATTGGTGTGTCGGCGCCAGAGCGGAATGTGCGTGTCCACATGGGATTTCCACCTGTGGGCTTCAAAATCTGAAATCCGAACGTGCGGATCCGTCGAAATATTCCATAATCTATGTTATGCGAATGGAAAATGCCTTTGGAGTCAAACGGTTACACCTAGCAGTGACTGTTGCCCTCTCAATATTTTCCTTGTTCCCGCGTCATCATCGTTGCAGGCGACGAGAAGCAGTAACACCGGATCCGGTGTTGGAATTGGTCGGTTCTAGCCGACTTCGCCTAGGCTTGGCGGCCGCTAACGTGAGCCCCGGCGCGACCGGCCGCGCCTACTGCGTGACAACGCGCACTGGTAACGAGCTGAGCGCACGCAATCCGCTGCTGTCCCGGTAGAGTGGCTCGCCTGCTATCTCAATCGATGCGACACGCCCAGCCAAAGCTGCCAGTACGGCTTCGCCTTCGAGCCGTGCGATCATCTGACCGACGCAGCCGTGGATGCCGGTACCGAACCCGATATGCCCGGCGACGCGCCGGGTGATGTCGAACTGATCGGCTCGCTCCCACCGCGCGTCGTCGCGATTTGCCGATGCAATCAGCAGCAACACCTTCTCGTTTTTGCCGATCGGCACGCCAGCGACTTCGGTTTCGTGCGGCGTGGTCCGGAATACATACGGCGCCGCCGTATCGTAGCGCAGGGTCTCGTCGAACGCCGCGCGCGCCAGCGACGGATTGGCGGCCAGGATGGCCCACTGCTGGGGATGACGGGCAAGGCTGTAGAGCGCCATGCCGATGGCACTGATGGTAGTATCCAGTCCGGCCGAGAGAAAGGATCGGACCAGCAGCGGCGCCTCTTCCTCTGTGATTTCGCCGGTATCCGCCGCCTCATAGACCTGCGCCCCGAAACTGCCGGGAGCCAACGCCTGCCGCAGGCATTTCGCGGCGACCCAGGGCAGCACCTTGGGCGCATGGGCCATCAGGCTTCGGAAGTAGTCGTTCTCCGGCCCCATGCCGGCAAACACCATCGCGCCATAGGTCAGGAAGTTTTCGCGGCCCTCATTGTCGATGCCGAGTGCGTCCGGGAACACGGTCAGCGGGAACACTTCTGCAAGATCGCGGATCGCATCGAACGCCCCCTTCTCGACGAGGTCATCGACCAGCGCGACGGCCTTGGCCTTGAACGCATCTTCCAACTTCCGCATAGCGCCAGGCGACATGATCCGCGCCAGCACTTTACGGGTGCGCGTATGCAGCGGCGGATCCGCCTCAAGGACGATGCTCGGCGGGCGCCAGGGCTTTTCCTTGAAGTAGTTGGCTAGTCCGGCACCGCCGGCATTACTGAAGTTCACATGATCGGCGAAGATTGCCTTGACCTCGGCGAACCTGGGTACGGCGAAGATGCCGTACTTCTCAAGACGGATGATCGGCCCCGCGGCGCGAAGCTCGACATAGGCCTGGTATGGATCGGCGCGGGTATCCGCGCCGAACGGATCGAAGTCACTGCAGGCATGATCGAGCGCCAACATCCCCACTGCTTCCTCCTACTCTCTGCGTTTCTAGTTAATTGACCATAGTCATTTATCTTAAGCGTGGCAAGCCGTGAATGAACGATCTTTCTTTGCTTGTGATTCCAGTGACGTAGCGGCAAGGAGGGACCGGCGGAGATTCGGAAAATGTCGATCAAGCGGTCAGGAAATCCCGAGAGCGCGCGGCGGTTTCAGCGCCGCGCGCGCCAGGAAGCCGACAAGCAGGCGTTACAGGTACGCATCCTTGAAACTGCGCGCAGGGAATTCGCGACGGGCACCCTCGAAACTGTGTCAATCCAGAAGATTGCTGACGCGCTTGGCTACTCGAAGGGCACGGTCCTCAAGTACTTCCCGACCAAGATACTTCTGTTGCTGGCGGTCAAAGAACGGAATCTTGAGGAAATGGCGGATCGGCTCGAGCGCGTCCGCGCGCGACATTCCAACAGCGAGGCCCGGCTGCGGCGTGTCATGGAGACCTATATCGACTACTGGGTCGACAACCCCGATCACTTCCGCTCGCTCTATTCGATGGCTGGGACGGTCGAGGACAGACGCTTTCCTGATGGCGTCTATTTCGGGCAGACCGACATTGCGCGGCGGGGATTTGGGATTTTTGTGACCTCGATCGGCGAGTATCTCTCCGAGCTGGGTGTGGAGACAACGCCGATGCTAACGCAACGACTGGCAACGGCCCTGCTCTGCGCGGCGCATGGAGTGATTTCACTGCCGCTCGGAACGCCAACTATGAAATGGCCGGATATCCGGGGCAACGGCCGATTGGTACTCGGCAATCTCATTGACGCTTGGTCGGCGAAGATCGAAGCCGCGCGGCGGACGGACGCCTGGCCGAAAATTTCAATCATCAATTTCCTTTAGACCGGCCGCACGGAGCCGACAACTCGGTTTGTGAGACTCAACCCCGGCCATGTCTGTTCTATGCCAACCGCGGTCGCCGGCTTGGCCCCTGCTGTATGCCCTACGGCGCTCACCCTCGTCCTTCTTTATGTCCGCGTGACCTGCCTCGTCAGACGTCGACATCTCTCACTACCGTCTCCCTGAATCGGGCCGACCTGCAAAAGGTCAGCGCAGCGCACCACTGAGCGCCGCCTCACAGCTTGGTCGCCATCGTCACCCGGACCGCCCCTGACGGAGCGATCACCGGCTCGCCTTCAGCGCCTGGGCAATCGACGAAATCATCGCCCTATCCGCTCCACGCCCGGCTCGGATCGTGATTCCGTCGACCTCAATCTCGATGATCCCGCTATCCGCCCGCGCGCCGCTTTGCGCTCCCGGTAAGCACTTGGGTCGGTACCCTGCGACCAGCACGGCCGGCACAACCTTTACTTGGGCAGCTTCGGAATGACCGCCTGCTGCTTGTTGCGACTGACGTCGCGAGCCAAACAACTGCTGTGGGTGAAGACTTCAAGCCGCGGCACCGGCTCCGTGATGGCAGTATGGCACTGTGTCCATTCTAAGCCTAACGGTCGAAACCGAACCGCAGACTGGCAGATCACACCCTCATCCGGTAGGTGGCCGCTGAACTGCCCTTACGTTTGCACTGTCGGGCAGCGCTGCGCCGATCCCGGCACGCTGATGCAAACCGAATGCAGTGGCACCGAGATTGTCGCCCTATAAGGCTCCGCAGCGATGTCGCAAGGTTCTATGACGCCGACAGAATGAGCGACTTGGAGTTCTGCCAATAACGAGCTTTCTCGGCCGCAAATCGTTGCGGGCGTCCGATCAAGTAGCCTTGCATCTCGTCGCAGCCCTCCTTAATGAGCAATGACATCTGGTCCTTTGTTTCGATCCCTTCCGCCAGGACCGGCACACCCAGCCCATGGGCGAGCCCGATGATCGCGCGAACGATGGCCAATGATCGCTCGCTCTGTCCCAACGAGGCGACGAAGGACCGGTCGACCTTGATCCTGTCGAGAGGAAATGCCTCAACATAGGACAGCGAGGAATACCCGGTCCCGAAGTCGTCGAGCGCGATCAGGATGCCCAGGCTCTTGAGCGATTGCATCGTCCTCTTGGCGCGCGAGACGTCCTCGATCAGGACGCCTTCGGTGATCTCGACCTCCAGGCGCGCAGGCGCGAGCCCGCTTTCACGCAGCGCCTTGCGGACCTGTGCATCGAGGTTTTCCCTGCGGAACTGCGCGGCCGAGACGTTGACCGCGATCCTGAAGGGCTGGTCCCACGATGCGGCCTCACGGCAGGCCTCCATCAGCACCCAGTCGTCGATCTGGGCAATCGAGCCACTCCGCTCGGCCACTGGGATGAATTCTCCGGGAGGGATGATTCCGCGATCGGGATGCCGCCAGCGAACGAGGGCCTCGTAGCCGGTAGTGTGCCCATCGCGGTGCTGCTGAGGCTGATAATCCAAATAGAGCTCCCCGCGTTCGACGGCGAACCGCAGGTCATGCTCGAGCGCGCGGCGCTCCCGGAGCTGCTGGTCCATCGCGCTCGTGAACAGCCGGATCGCGCCCCTGCCCTCGTGCTTGGCGCGATAGAGCGCTGCATCCGCGTTCGCGAGCAGAGAAACGATGTTATCCGCATCTCTGGGAAACAGCGCCGCGCCGACGCAGAGGTCCAGCTTCAGACCATGACCATCGACTACGATCGGATCCTCGAATGCAGCCCGCATCTTGGTCGCGAGGAGTTCCGCGCTTGCCGACATCGGCTCTTGTTCTGTAATGCCGATGAACTCGTCGCCGCCCACCCGCGCTACGTAGCAGCCTTGTGCGGCTTCCTGAAGGCGCCGTGAGGCTTCGCGCAGCACGGCATCTCCGACCGCATGCCCGAATAGATCGTTGATCTCCTTGAAGTGATCGAGGTCGATACACAGCACGGCGAAGCCGGATCCGGTGACCTCGGCCCGCTCGAACGCAGCCGAGAGGTGCTGATTTAAGGCTGTCCGATTGGGCAGCTCGGTGAGAACATCATGGGAGGCCAGATAGCTGATCCTCTCCTGGGCGCGGTTGCGCTCGGTAATGTCGAACGCCACGCAAACATGGGCTAAACGTCCCTCGTACTGGAGCGGACGAGACTCGATCGCGACCTGTATGAGATCCCCGCCAGCGGTTCTGTGCAGTTCAAAGTCCACAAGGTCATCGGATGGTCCGCACTCCAGCTGCTGCTCGGACATCAGAAGTAGATCCTCGCGCCGATAGCCGTAGTGTCGGCACATCGCTGCGTTCACCGCGAGTAATTGCCGCGTTGTTGTATCGACAACCCACATGGGCAGTGGATTCTCCTCGAAAAGGAGCCGGAACGAGGCCTCCCGACGCTTCAGGTCGGTGATATCGATCCGGACCCCGATGCTGCCTCCATCAGCCGTGCGTCGCTCCTCCACTCGGATCCAGCGATCGTCGGGCAGATGCTGCTCGTGCGAGTATCTTGGCAGAGCATGGCGTGCCAAGCGTTCGGTGAGCCATTCATCCTCCCGCCCAATTGCCTCGGGATATTGCCCCCGCGCCAGCCCAGCCCGCAGGATGCTTTCGAACGGTGTTCCCGTCGCCAGCGCTTCCTGGCTGGCCGCATAGAAATCCGCGTATTGGCTATTCCAAAGGACCAGTCGATCATCCTTGTCAAAGACGGCGAGGCCTTCAGGAACGACCTCAAGCGCCTCGGTGAGATGGGAGTGAGCGGCGCGGGCGGCAGCTTCGGCCTGTTCGGCCGCAGCCGTCGCTTCGGCAAGAGCCATTTCGGTTCGATGCCGCTCCGTGATATCCTCGTGCGTGGCAACCCAGCCTCTGCCCTCCATGGGGCGGTGCCGGATGCGCACAATCCGTCCATTCGTCAGCTCGACGGTCGTATCTGAGTTTTGGGCGATCACCGGGTCACTATTGCGCCAGACCAGATACTGCTCCTTCGAGATCTTCGGTGCGCTGCCGGCCGAGTACCTGAGGTCGACGATGTCATTCAGCTTCATCCCCGGCCGCATGGCTTCTGGATCCAGATCGTAAATCTCCAGATACCTCCGATTGCAGACGATCAGACGCTGATCATCGTCGAAGAAGCATAGGCCCTGGGACATGTTGTTAAGGGCCCGATCGAACCGTTCAGCCACGGCGGTCGCCGTCTGCTCCGCGGCTCTTGCGCGCTCCCCTTCCTGGATCAGGCTGCTATGAGCTTGGATCAGTTGGACAAACGAGCGAAAGTTGGTGTTGATCATCCGGCCGAGCAGCACGAGCAACAACAGCAAATTGATCCCGAGCGAGATCATGATCCCGTCACCCGAAACGAGCAGCACGGTCGCGATTGGGGTGCCGGCAATCAGCATGGTCAGCAGGGACGCCGCTGGAAAGCTGCCGAGGCAGTAGGCCGTGCCGATGCACCCCATGAAGACCAGCAACGCGATGGGCGCGCGCAGACCGGGATCTACGGTCGCGAACAGGGCCAGAATCCAGACAACAAAGCCCGCATTGAGTAGCACCGCGACAACGCGAGTTCGCCTGAGCTCACGGTGCGCCTGCTCCGGCGTGACATCGACCGTTTTCAAGCGGAGCCACTGAACCAACCGGAGCAGGCACAGTGCGAGGAGAGCGGTTGGCAGGCCGAATCTGAGCCAGGCCGATACAGTTAGGGGGAGGACCAGGGCTACACTGATACTATCGACCAGCAGTACAGCGTAGAGAACTGGAACCTGCTTTCGCAAAATCCGGAATTGCTCGATGACCAGCGAACGACCGAGCGGATCCGTTGTATCGCCCACGGCGAACGCGGCACGTAGTCGCGCGAATAAATCCATCGAGATTGTCCTGCCCCCTTCAGAACTTAGGCGGGAGAGACGAACGACGGGTAAAGCCGTTTGGTATCCCGGGACTTAATGGCTTGCTGCAACTGCAAGCTCTTCAGCAGCAGCGAGGCTCAACTTAGCGCAGTTTCCCGTCGTCTCAAAAATCCAAGGTGATCCTGAATCCGGAAGCCGAGCAGTTCCTCAGGCCCTTACAGCGAGCGGGCCCCGGAAGCGTGGCACGGCCGCGGACGATGTATTGGAAATTGGGCTGAACGGTCCAGGCGTCCTTAATATTAATTTAATAGAGCGCGGCCAGAAGTCGTTCGAAGCTTCGTACCCGGCCAATTTGGACCAACCCGGGCTCCCGATAGCCCAAATCGAGCGCCTGCGCCCGCTTTGAGACGAGAGCGTACCGGCTGCGATGCAACTTGTCGTCAGGACGGTTAGCGCGCAAACCGACGAGCTCGAGGCCCGGCGTAGAGATCGATAGCATTGCGGTCGGCGCGCCGCCCCCGGCAACCCTGGCGATCCCGCGGTCATGGTTTGCGGGGCGGATCGTTGACGTGAAAATCACCTCCGTAGCGTTCCGCTCCTGCGGATCGCCCGGACCGACGCCGCCTTGGGGCACCTCGAGATCGACATGCACTGACGAAGCGGCAACTCAACTCATCCGTGTACGCATCCTTCGGAACGCCGCGACGAACCATGTGCGCACCGCGAGGATTGCAGTCCAAAGCTTGGCAAACCACGGGATGGTGAGCAGTTTTGGCTTGACGATGACGAAGAGCCGTTCGACCACGAACAGACTGAGAAGATAGCACGTTGCGATCATCGCCGTCCCGGCGATCCAGTGACCTTCCCCGGCAACGGCGACCGCGACCAATTTCAACGGCTCTACGGTCGCCGTCGGCACCGCCAACAGAAATAGCGATTGGTAGGGTCCAAGATTTTCGACCCGTCGTTTAAGGCTCATGAGCAGCTCCTGATTCTTCAACTGCGCAGCGAGCGGCGACGTTCCATGCTCGGAACATTTGCCGGTCTTTTCCCCTTCGGGGGCACACGGCGATCGAGGAGTTCGGGCATGGAGAAAGATGTCGCGATGCCTGTTGGCGGCCACGATAGCAACGGGCGCATGCGCGGCGACCACGGTGCTGACGGTCGCGCCGACGGAAAGTTGGACGGTGACGTTGGGCCTGGAGATGCCGATGAAGGAGTTCATGAAAGGTCGCTGGGTTCGCCCTGGACGGCAGCCGCTGGGACGGCATCTATGTCGGCCGGCAGAAGGGCGACGAGTTCATCTATGCCGGCGCGGTCGACCACGGCTTCGAATGCGATCACCGGCGTCAAGGAAGCCGCCGATCACGTCCTCGAGGTGGCAAAGACCGAGATGAAACAGCGCGCGGATGATCTTGGCGAAGGTACCTGACACCCAAGCAGCGGGCGAAGCTGATCGTGAACGGAAGGCGGCTTACAAAGCGATCCATTCGGAGACAAAGAGGGGTGGCGACTGCCGATCTAAATCCCAAGTTCGTGTTTGAAATCGAAAGCCTTTCGACGATACGCCGCAAAAAGCGAACGATCTCGGACAGCCCTCGCTCGCGGCGCGACCCGCGCCAAGGCACTCGGTCCTGACCTTGACCGCGTCGCCGGGACGTCGCCGGACAAGGGAGCCGAGCTCGACGCCCTCGCCGCCATGCAACCCGAGGGCCAGGCGCCAATATGCGCGTGGGCTGCCGCAGCCTTCTCGGCGAGGACACTGCAAGAGCGGCCCGGCGTTCGCCTCGCGCGCCGCTCCCGGGTCAGCCGCCGCCACGTCCTTTTCGAGGTGGGTCGCTTCGCGAAGCTCCAATAGTTGACGCAGATGGCGAACGGAGGCGGCGCCGAGGTTCTGGAAGCTCAGCAGATCGGCATCGGCCATGTTCCGGACCTCGCCGACAGTCTTGACGCCCTCGATCTCGAGCGCATTGCGAAGACGGGACGGCAAGTCAATTTGATCAAGAGGGGCTTCGTCTGAAAAGTGAATGGGCACAACGGGGTTTGGTGAAGAAGACGGCTAGTATGTGATTAGGCGCAAAACCTGACGGCAGCCTTACCGCTGCGCCTCGGTCGCCATCCAGCATAGCCGCCTTCGGGCGCGCAGGTAATCCTAGTAGCGGATGGTTGGGTCCACGTTCCGGGCGGCCTTGAACGCGGCCTTGAAGTCGAATAGTTCGCCGCACGGCCTCCATCTTCTCGATGGCGGCGTGAAAGGCCGCCACCGCGGCGCGAGCGCCCTCTAGAGAGCCTGGCCACTATTTCCTCGAGCTTACGCGCGATGACAAGGGGCTTGCCTGGACGGAGTGCTTCCAATCTGAGGCGGAAGTGATCGCCGCGGATGCAGCAATAGACGATGCGGCCGGCTGGTCGTCGACGGTCGCATCGTCCGCCGCGCCGATGTGCCCGGCCTCCGTCGATCCAGATCGCCGCGACGTCGCCGGCGCGGAGGTAATTGTCAGCCAGGTCGTCGTCGTGGCGAGCCTTGCCAACGTCGCCCAACACGATCCGTGGTTTGCGTCGATCGCGTCAACCTGTCTCCGTTTTTACCGCCTGACACGGCGATCATGCATGGCCGCTGCCAGAATACCGACTGCCACGCCCATGATGATGATCCAGACAACAAGTCCCGCGTACCAAGGAAGCACGTTGGTCATC
Organism: Bradyrhizobium sp. 172; assembly: GCF_023101065.1. Classification (NCBI taxonomy): domain Bacteria; kingdom Pseudomonadati; phylum Pseudomonadota; class Alphaproteobacteria; order Hyphomicrobiales; family Nitrobacteraceae; genus Bradyrhizobium; species Bradyrhizobium sp. 172. The sequence continues at coordinate 186,727 of NZ_CP064702.1, read as the reverse complement.
GTCACTCCTTCTGGTCTACGCCGACCGGCGCTCTCGTGGCGTCCGCCCCCTCCTCCCGGGACGCCCCTTGCGATCATTGACGCGACGTTGCGGCGTATTGGAAAGCGGCGGGGGACCCCTCGACGGCGCGTCATCGATCAAGTCATCAAGTGTCGGCTCGTGCTCGGCTGGTGGACGCTCCAGCGCGGCGAGAAAGGCCCTGCCCGCGTCGGTTATGCGCCACTCGCCAGGCTCGCGCACAATCAGCTTCTTGCCGAAGATGTCCACGCTGCCGCCGGCACGGGTCTCCATGCGCTTCATCCGCGCCGTCCATTCCGGCCCGCTGGTCATGAGCACGGCAAGATAGCGCTTCAGCTCTTCGAGCGTCGCCCGGCCGCTGGGATGGCCGTCCAGAACCTTGAGGATAGTGAGCTGAAAACTCAACGCCACACTCCGCAACGAAATCATTAAATATGATGATGAGCCTACATCGGACCATGCGGCTGTCCAGAACGAATTGGGAAGAGAACCCGCATTCTGGGCTTTCCTCCCGCTCAGCACCGACCTTGCAAATGCCAAGACCGAAGCATTAGGCCTGCCCCGCCAAGCTCGCCGGCCGCGGGCTCGGCCCAAAGGGCCGCTCGGCGTCCTCCGCTTACCGGGCGGCCCGGGGCCGAAAGGGTCTTGGCGACCGTTCCCGCAGGCCTCATCGGGCAACCGGATGCGGCTCACACCTTCATTCGGCTGTCCAACACCGAGACCTATCTGAGGCTGAAGAAATGAACGCGTCGGGCACGCCGCCGCCTGCCGCCGCTCGCCGCGATCTTCACCTCAATGAGCAGGCGATCGACGGTCGCGGCGTTGATGGCCAGAACACGATCACGGTCCGCCTGGCCAAGCTGCAATCGGCCATATTGCTCGCGGGCAGCAAGGTCGGGATCATCGCCTTGAGCCGCTTGCCCCACGCCCAATCCCACGCCTCCCACAGCGCCGTCATCGCGTCCTTGATCGTCGCACCATATCTACGCTTGCGCTCTCGACGTGCTGCAGCTGCGCAGGCCCAGCCATTGCGCGTCGCCGGAGTGCGCGCACCGCGCTGCTGCAGTGATCGGCGATAAGTTGTCCAGTCGTCGTGCGAGGAGAACACCATCGGCGGCAACGCGCCCTTCCCGGGGTTCATCGAGCCGCCTGTCTCACCAGGGGGTAGCGTGCCTGTCTCATTGCCCCAGCGGCCTCCAGCCCGTGTCTGCTGCTAATCTGCAAGACTGACTGAGCCAAGTACAAGAGCAGCTATGGGCACGCCCAGGATAGCAAGCCGGAGCTTGCTAAGAGCCGGCGAAATGGCGTTGCCGCCCTAGCTGTGGTCCCGCGCTGGCCAGCGCTCCGCCACCTGAACCTTTACGCTGACCGTTCAGACGAATGAATGTCCGGGATTTTGCTAATCCCTCTCGGGGCTGGAACGCCGCCTGCGCTTTATTTCAAGCGGGCGGCGTTTTCTTATGGCGTTCGTGGAGCTTGCGGTGCCCTCCGCCCGCCCAGCGGGCAACAAAACGGCCCCAGCGGGGGGGCTGCAGGCTGGGGCCGCCATTCCATCCCGGACAATAATCGGCGGTAAGGCGTCCGGGGTGGGACAAGTTCCAGAGGAACCAGAGGTTCCATCAATGGCCTTAAAGAACGGGCCCGGTGTACCCTGGAGGACGGGCCGATCGCTCAGCAGTCGGAAAGGAGTTGTTCGGCTACAAGGCCGCACCGTACAGGATCGGCAGGGCTGACCTTGATGCCGATCAAGCACCTGAATGTTAAGCGGCTTCTTGAGGCCGTTCGCGCGGTGACATGGCAGACCTACGTTTTGCCTGCCCGCGACAAAACTCCGCTGCAACCTCCATGATCGTGCCGCCCACGATTGACTCTGGGCGCGTGTCAAAGGACGATCCCCGCCGCCGGCAATGGGGCGAGGCTACTCAATGATGGATCGGACGAACCTGCGCTATCTTCTGCGTCTGCTTGAACATGGCCCATTTGAACGTCGCCCGCGCGGTGGCTGGCGCTTCGGCACCAAGGTGATCAGCGACGCGGTTGTCGAACGGCTGCTCGTCAGCGGTCGAGTCGAGATAGTCGGCTTGACGCTGCAACTCGCAGCAATGCCACCCTCAGGGCCGAGCCGATCCCGGAACGAACGACCGTCAGCAGGATTGCCTTTCTCGCAGTAGGAGTTGCGTCATGCGTCATGCGCCGTCCATCGTGCCGCTGGATCGGCTCGACCGGGACATCTACCTCGTCCTGGAGGATTTCGGTGCCCGGGCCGGCTGCTCATGGCGCGAGACCGACGAGCAGGACACCGACTTCGAGACGATCATCCGCGACCTCATCACGGGCCAGTACGCCTATCCGGTCCGGATCGTGGCTTTCAACGCCGTTGATGGCTGGTCGCGCGACGCCACCAGCGAGGTCGCAGATGAGCTTGGTGAGCGCGCCGCGGGCAACGCCGAGATCACGCCAGCCCTGCGCGCCTTCATCGAAGCGAATGCTACCCGGCCGTTTGCTGTCCAACTGGCACTTCCACTGCGCGGAGCTGTGTGAGCATGGCGCCCCTGGCCGCCGCCTCGAGCAGAGCTATTGACGCCATGAACGCACTGGCCAACTACCTGACACGCGAGGACGACGCGCAGACCACGGTCGATTGGCTGCACCGCATCCTGGATCGCGACGGCCTCCGCGACGCTATCACCGAGGTCTTGGTTGACGCGAGGGTGCATCCGCGGCCGAGAGCTGACGTGCCGGAATAGACGGTCTGGCCAGGGCAACCGTCAGAAGCCGTGCATTAGCAGGTCAGCTCGTGACGCGATCGCTGCCCGATGTCCGAGAACGGGGAACAGGCGACCTCCCGTATGAAGTTGAGCTACACGGCCGTAGCCCAATCGACCGAATGCCGCCCTGGCCGCTGCGGCAGGATAGGGACGAGCAGACAATTGCAGCGAGAATGACCACGGAAGCTAAAGGACGACTCAGGGAGAGCCCGCCATTGACTGGCTTGCGCGCGCGACATTCCAACAGCGAGGCCCAGCTGCGGCGTGTCATGGAGACCTATATCGAACTGGGTCGACAACCCGATCACTTCCGCTCGCTCTATTCGATGCGAGGGCCGCTGAGAGATTCGATAGCCCTTAACTGATTGCCTGCTAAGAGCTGCACTCTGCTTTGCAGTTGGAGCGCAAGGCCGCCAAAATGAGCAGGTCAACCGAGGTGTTTCGATCGGAGATCGTTGCGGTATCGACGATCGGCGTCGCCGCGATGCTCTTTTTTGGGGATCTCTGGCTATGAGGCCTGCTCCGCCTTGACGGCGGCAACGGCCAGCATCGCGTCGCCGATCATGTTGCCCTGTGCCTTCAGGGCATTGCCGGCGCCGACGCATATCCCGGACCTCTTTGTTCTGGCTGAGCTTCGACTTGCCGACCAGGCGTGTGATCTCGATCTCGATGCCGACGATCATCTTGAGCATCGTGTCGATGTAGTCCTTGGGGCTGTCGGTCATCTTCCAAGGATTGGCCTGTTTCGCCTCATGAATGCGCGTCAGGCGCGCAACCATGCCGCGGACGTAACGCTCATCATCGCGGATCGTGACACGTCCGTACACATGCGCAACCATGTAGTTCCACGACGGGACCTGCTTCTTGAACTCGACCTTGCTCGGATACCAGTTCGGCGCGATGTAGGCATCCGCGGCGCGGAAGACGATCAGAACCTCATCACCGGTGGCGAGATCCTGCCAAACAGGGTTCGCACGAGCTACATGCGAATGAAGCACGCCCTGCTGACCTTCGTGCGCATGCAGTTCGAACGGAATATGATTCGCGTCGAGTCCACTCTTCCCGTTCGTAAAGAGGATGCCGAGCGGATTATTTTCAATGAGATCGTGAAGCACCTCGGCGCGAGCCTCAACGAAGTGCGGAGGGACGTACATGACAACTCCTTGGCTATTGCAGGACGCTGTGCACCCTTAGGTCGCGCAGCATCAACAGGCTTGGTTCAGACCTCGGTCATCTCGAATTCACTCTTGCCAGCACCACAGTCGGGGCAGATCCAATCTGCGGGCACGTCCTCCCAGCGGGTGCCGGGCGGAATGCCCTCGTCAGGCCATCCGTCTCGCTCGTTGTAAATGAGCCCGCACAGCGCACACATCCAGGTCTTGTAGACAGGCGCATCGCCCGCGATTTCCGTGTTCACGTGAGCAGTTTCGTTGCTCATGACAACTTCCCCTATTCCTGTGGCAGGTTCATCACCTCCGTTTAGGGCAAGGCTGGCCTATCCAACAGTGCCAGATGACTGCAGTTTTACCGGACCAGTTTCTTGCCTGCGATACTACTCTTCCTTTTGTTTCGCCGATCGTGATCATCACCTGCACCTTGCGTTTGCTGGCGTGCCGATGCTGCGCCATCGCGCGGGTAGCGCGTTCGTCGAGATACGCCTCATCTTGGGGCTCTTGTTGCCTGGAGTGCCTGTCGTCTTTATTGGCCCGCGAAGCGACCTGCTCTTGAACGAATGAAGCTCACTCGGCAGGCCGGGCGGTCGAGACGGCGTTCCCCTCCGCATTGTCGTGCGCCGCAAGAGCCTTCGGCTTGCGCAAACGCACATAGACCTGCGCCGCCAGAAGCGTCACGCAAAGAAAAAGAAAGAACGCGCTGATCGGCCGCTCGACGAAAATCATGGCGTCGCCGCGCGAGACCAGCAGCGAGCGGCGAAAGTTCTCCTCCAAGCGTGGCCCCAGGACAAAGCCGAGCAGGATCGAGGCCGGGTGGAAATCGAGCAGCAGGAGTAGATAGCCGATCAATCCAACGACGACGGTCTCGCCGACCTGGAACATGTCGTTGTTGGTCGAGTAGACGCCGATCGCGACGAAGAACAGCGCGCTTGGATAGAGATATTTATACGGAATCATGAGGAGCTTCACCCAGAGCCCGATCAGCGGGACGTTGAGCAAGACCAGCATGACGTTGCCGATCCAGAAGCTCGCGATCAGGCCCCAAAAGATGTCGGGGTGCTCTTTGATCAGTTGCGGACCGGGTACGATGCCCTGAATCATCAGCGCACCCAGGATCAGCGCCATGACTGCGTCCCCGGGAATACCAAGGCTCATTGTCGGAATGAAGTCGCCCTGTACCGACGAATGCGTCGACGCCTCTGGACAGGCGACGCCTTCGATCATGCCGGTGCCGAACTTCTCCGGCGTCTTCGAAATCTTTTTCTCGGCTGCGTAAGAGATAAAGGAAGCGATCGTTGGTCCCGTTCCCGGAATGAGCGAGCAAAGGCTCCCGATGATGGTGCCGCGCAACATCGCAGGGATGGAACGGCGCAGTTCGTCGCGTGATGGGCGCAGATCGCGCAAACCGACTTTCGAATAGCGCGTGTTCACCTCGGAGTATTGGTTCACGCTCTTCATGAACTCGGCGATACCAAATAGGCCGAGAGCGAGTCCGACGAGTTCGATGCCGTCAAGGAGATTGGGATGCCGAAGGTGAAGCGCTCCGAGCCGGTCTCGACATCCGTTCCCACGATTCCTAGAAACAGGCCGAGCAACGTCATGGCGATGCCTTTGAGAGGCGAGCCTTTCGCCAGCGTCGAACCGGCGAGCAGGCCCAGAAGCATCAGCGAGCATATTTCAGTTGGACCGAACTCCAGCGCGACCTTCACCAGCACCGGAGCCAGAAAGATCATTTCCAGGATGCCCCAGGAAGCGCCGACGAACGACGATAGGACCGTGATGCCGAGCGCCGCACCGCCGCGGCCCTGCTTCGTCAGCGGAAACCCATCGAGGCACGTCACCGCGTGCGGCGGATGGCACGGTAAGTTGAGCAGGATCGAACAAATCGCGCCGCCGTATTGGGCCCCATAGAAGACTCCTGACAGCATCAGGATGGCGCCGACCGGCTTGATGCCGAACGTCAGCGGCAGCAGCACCGAGATGGTGGCGAGTGGCCCCATTCCCGGCAGGACGCCCACCATGTTACCTACGAGGACGCCGACAAAACACCACATGAAATTCTGCGGCTCGAAAGCGACACCGAAGCCGTACCAGAGATCGGAAAGCGCGCTCGCGAACATCTAAAACCCCCAACGGTACAGCGGGAAAGGAACCTTGAGCACGTAGGAAAACAGGAGGCAGCCGACGACCGCGACGACCGCGGCCAGGACGGCTGATCCTTTCAGCGTGGCGGTCCTGTCGCCGAGCGCGGAGACGAAGACGCACATGAAGGTGGCCGCGGCCATTCCGAAATAGAGGCCGAAGAGGACGAACATCAGAGGACCCGCGAGGATGCAGGCCCAGCCACGCCATTCCATCGCCGCGGGCAAGACGCGCTCTCCCTCTTCGAGAGGCGTCGCCAATCCGGTGACGAAGATCAGGGCTCCGACGAGAACCATCATGAGGCCGAGCATCAACGGAAACATGCCCGGTCCCACGTGCGCGAAGGTCCCGAGCGAATATGTTGCTGAGTTGACGCCGATCCCGGCGCCCAGCAGCACCATGAGCAGCCCGGCGTAGAAGTCCTTCTTCCGCAGCATCATCGGCATATCGGCACCTCTAGTTGGTTTTGGTCGCTATCACGACGAGCGCCGAGGCTGGTTCGGAAGACACCTGCGTCAGCTTGTGCGGAATCGTGGAGTCGAACTGGACGCAATCGCCCGGCTTCAATGTCTCCTTGCGCTTTCCGATGACGAGCTCGATCCGGCCGGAGAGAATGAACAGGATTTCCTCACCTTCGTGGTGACTCATGATGCGACCGCGTTTCGCTGTCTTGGTCGGTCGCACGATAAAGGCGCGCATGGTGCGGTCGGGAGCCAGACCGGCGACGAGCGACAGGTGCGTGTCGACGTCGCCGGCCTTCCCGTTCTTCGCGCGGACAATCGTGATCGGGTCGTGGTCGTCCGGCTGGCCGTAGAAGCGGTCTAAGGTCGTTCCGAGAGCCGCGGCGATCTTGAGGGCGGAGCCTATCGACGGAGAGGAGAGCCCGCGTTCCAGCTTGGAAAGATAGCTGCGGGTCAAACCGGAATCGGCGGCAAGCTGCTCCAGCGTCATGCCGCTCTGCACGCGAAGGAATTTGAGGTTGAGTGTCATTGCGCTCGGCTCTTTCCCAAGTTATTGCCCGCATCGATCTCGCACCAAATCACCGATAGTTCCAACCTTAGAACGGGTGCCGACTGATCACAGATCCAGCACTAGCCTTTGTCCGGCGCAATCGCCCACGCAGACGATGAGCTCATTCTGCCGCTCAGCAGGCGAAAGCACGCGATCGCGATGGATGGGCGGCCCCTCGGTCCAGCGCGTGCGGCAGGCGCCACAGATGCCGCCGCCGCAGGACACGGGGACGTCGACGCCGAGGGCATCGAGCGTTCCGAGAAGACCAACATCTGGCGTGACAGTTGCAAGCTTCTGGCTCCCCGACAGATACAGCTCGTAGGGAGGCACGTCGCTTCGGGCGATGGCCTTGGGCGGGGTGAACATTTCAATGTGTTTGCGCTCTTCCGGCCAGGCCGAGACGGCATCTTCGAAAGCCTTCAGCATCGCTGCGGGTCCGCAGCAGGCCGCTAGGCCACATCTGGCAAATTCCCCGACAATTTCGGCGATGACGGGCTTGGCCTGCGCGGTCGTATCGTAGAGGCGGACACGGCCTGCTCCGATTGCCGGCGCGATCATATCGGTCAGGACCGGTCGTCCGCGGCTGGTCCAGTGCAGCACGTAGTTCGAGCGCCCTCGTCGTTCGAGATGCCGAATTGCGGAGATGAACGGGGTTACGCCGATGCCTCCCGCGAGGAATACGTTCGTTCCCTCCTGGTCCAGTGCGATCCCGCCGCGCGGCAGCGAGACCGAAATCGGCTCTCCCGCCTCCACGCGATCGTGCAGGAAGTTCGAGCCGCCGCGTCCTTCGCGTTCGCGCTTCACCGCGATCACGTAGCGCCGATCATCGTCCGGTTCATTGCAGAGCGAATAAGTCCGGACGAGACCCTGGTCCAGGTGAACGTCGATATGGGCCCCGGCCCGAAAGGGTGGCAGCTCCCAATCGTCCTGGTCGACCAGCGTGAAGCGCTTGGTGTCGTTGCCGAGATCCTCGACCTTCGAGACGACGGTGGAGACCGTCTTGATCGCCTTCGCCATCTAGATCGGCCTCACGGCGTCGCCTACGCGTAGCGTGCCCCCTGCGATGATCTTGCAGTTCAGCCCCGACCGGTTGATCAACGGATCGAAGACGGACTTGCCGAGTATCTCCTCGATGTGCCGGCACGGCGTTGAAAGGCGGGTCGCCTCGACAATCGCTTCTCCGAGCCGGAAGCGACGGCCGACGAGATGATTGAGCGGGACGCCTTCGACGGTCACGTTCCGGCGATGTTCCTCGGGCAGCAACTCAATCTTGTGGTCGCGTTGCAGGGCCTCGAGCGTCTCCATCTCGAACAGGGTGACCTGCCGCCCCTCCTCCGGCTTGTGGGAGTAGAATCCTGTTTCGTGGCCGGCGAAATATCGATCGCCCTCGATACCGCGTCCAGCGACGAGCTCGAGCGAGGGAAACGAGCGCATCGGCAAAAAGGCACGCGGGGTCTTGTGCAAAAAGCGGACGACGCCCTGCCAGGACATGGTGACCTCGGGCTCATCGATTGCGGTCGCGTCCATCATGTTCTCTCCATGGGCCTTAATCCGAACTGGTCTCAACGTGATGCGGCGAGCGATTTGTCAAGGGTCTGGCGCACGTCTGATCGCACCTCGATGACGGCCGGTCCCTTGGTCGTCATCGCCTCTGCGACCGTCGACGGAGCACTCTCCGCGTCCTCGATGATGAATCCCTTCGCGCCGAAGGCACGCGCCAAGGCAGCGAAGTCGGGATTTGAGAGGTCAGTGCCGTAGGGACGATCTGGAAAGGCTCGCTCCTGGTGCGACCGGATGGTCCCGTAGGACTGGTTGTTGGATACGACGATCGTGAGGTTCGCGCCTCTGGCGACGGCCGTCGCAAGCTCATTGCCCGTCATCAGGAAGCCGCCGTCTCCGCAGAAGGCAACCACCTGCCGCTCCGGAAAGCGAAGGCTGGCAGCGAGCCCGGACGGGACCCCACTGCCCATCGCCCCGCAAGCCGAGCCGAGCAGCCGCGCGGTCGGCTCGAGGCTGAAGATGCGATGGACCCATCCGGCGAAATTGCCTGAATCCGTCGTGACGATGCCATCGGGCCTGAAGTGCGCGGCGATCGCCGCCACCGCGTGACCGAAGACGTCCGCCGATGGTACGCCGAACTGAGGCCAACCATGCGTGGCCGTCCGCGCCGCGGCAGCCGCGGAGGACCACTCGGCGCAGGCCCGCGCCGTCGCGGGAGCTGCGAGCATGGCCGACACGAATGCATGCGATCCAGAGACGACGGCGACGTCGGTTCGGACGCGCTTTCCGATCGCATCGGGATCTGGATAGACATGGATCAATGGCTGGCGAGGCTCGGCCTGTCTCGGAAACGCAAAGCCGAGCGAGGACAGATCGCCCAGACGGGTTCCGACAGCAACGACGAGGTCGGCGCGTTCGAGCAGTTTCACATGAGGCTGAGACGTGAAGAACCCGAACTGACCCGCCCACAGCGGGTGAGAGTTCGGGAACTGGTCCTGCATTTTGTTCATAGTGACGACCGGCACGTTCCATTTCTCGGAAAACGCGATCAGATCTTGGCGGAACGATGCCGTCCGGCATTCGCCGCCGACGAGCAGGATCGGCCTCTCCGACGCCGTCAACGCCGCCCTCGCCTGTTCAATGGCCGCAGCACCGGGCTCCGGACGCACAGCTCCGTTGGCTGTGGCCACAATTCCCTCGGCCGGGTCTTCAAGGAGATCTTCCGGCAGTTCGACGGCGACGGGACCTGGCGTTCCCGCATGGGCCACGGCGAACGCACGGGCCATCATCTCCGGAACGAGATCGGCCGAGTTCAGACGCACCGACCACTTCAGCACGCCATCGAAAGATCGGCCACAGTCGATCTCCTGTACCGCGTCCCTTGCGAGGTTCGGACGGTCGACTTGACCGACCAGCATCACCAGCGGAATCGCCTCCTGCGCCGCGACGTGAAGTCCGAGCGCGGCGTTGAAGGCGCCCGGACCACGGCTCGCCATCACGACGCCTGCGCGCCCTGTGAGTTTGGCGTCCGCGACGGCCGCGAGGCTCGCGCTTCCTTCGTGCCGGCAGGTCACCAGATCGAAGTCGTTACGGTCACGCAGCGCGTCCAGCAGCGCCAGAAAGCTTTCTCCCGGTACGCCGAAGGCCCTGTCCACCCCGTGCGCGATGAGACAGTCCGCGACGAGTTCCGCGACGCGATAGGTCATGCGACGCTCCCGTCCTGCCTGATGGTCAGGGGATCACCCAGCACGCGCAGTGGCGCCTCCGTCCGATCTCGCAGCGCCTCGATCGCGAGGCCGTCGAGTAGGGCCCGAACGGTCAGGCCGTCCTCGGCTACGTCGATGATGCAGAGGTTGGTGAAGATGCGGGTCACCACTCCGCGCGCCGTGAGCGGATATCCACATCGCTCCACGATGCGGGAGCGGCCATCCTTGGTGGTGTGGTCCATCATTACCCAGATCGACTTGGCGCCGACCGCCAGATCGATGGCTCCGCCGATGCCGGGCGGAGACCCGTTGTCACCCGTCGTCCAGTTGGCGAGATCACCACTCTTGGACACCTGAAAGGCGCCGAGCACGGCCACGTCGAGATGACCGCCTCGCATCATCGCGAACGAGAGGCTGGAGTCGAAGTAGGAACCGCCGGTCCGGATCGAGATGGGCATCTTCCCTGCATTGATGAGATCCCAGTCCTCTTCGCCCGCCGCCGGCTTCGGACCTACGTTGAGGACGCCGTTCTCGCTGTGAAGGATCACGCCAGACCCCTCCGGCAGGTAGTCGGCGACGTGCGTCGGGGCGCCGATACCGAGATTGACGAATCCTTCCTGCGGCAGATGAAGTGCGACCATGCGCGCCAGCGCATCGCGTGCAAGCGGTGTCATCGGGAGCTCCTTGCGAAAACGCGATCGACGAAGATGCATGGAGTGACTATGGCTTCCGGATCCAAATCGCCGACGTTGACCACGCGGTCGACTTCCACGGCGACCGTCCGGCCGGCGGTCGCCATCACCGCGCAGTGGTTGCGCGCCGTCTTGTTGTAGGTGACGTTGCCGAGCGTGTCGGCGAGATGACCTTTGACGAAAGCGAAATCTGCATGAAGCGGTAGCTCAAGAATAAATTCGCGCCCGTCGACGACGATCTTCTCCTTGCCGTCAGCGAATACCGTCCCGACGCCGACGGGAGAAAGGAAGCCGCCGAGACCGGCGCCGCCCGCCCGGATGCGCTCCACCAACGTGCCCTGCGGAACGAGTTCGAGCTCGACCGTGCCGGCACGATATTGTTCGGCGAACTGCTTGGCGCTGCGCGGATAGGAGCAGACGATCTTGCGAACGATCCTGGCTTCGAACCACAGCGACAGATCGTCCTCCGTGGAGCCGGCGTTGTTCGATATCAGCGTCAGGTCGCGGACGCCCCGGTCGAGCACCGCCTTGACCACTCCGAGCGGAAGCCCCGCTCCGCCGAACCCGCCCATCATGACGGCGTCACCGTCCTTGATGCCTTCCACGGCCGCCGCCGCGTCTTCAACCACTACGTTGCGCATCGTACATCCGCCGTCTCTGCTACGGGATTGATTTGAGGTACGTCGTTGACAGGCCACGGCCGACCCGGTCGAGCAGCATCTCGTTGGTGCCGTCGGCGTAGGCCGCCATCCGGACCTCGGCGAAATGCATGTTCAGGCGGTGGGCTGCGCCGGCGCCCGTCGCGCCGACGATCCGGACGCACTGATCGATGCCCCAAAGCGCGGTGTCGACAGCGAACTTCTTGGCTTGCGCAGCGAGGGCGACCGGATTTCCCCCGGTCTGTATCTGCTCGGCGGCGCGGAAGACGAGCGCGTTCGCGGCCTCAAGCCGGACCGACACCTCCGCCAGCTCCCAGCGCAGGCCCTGATGTTCGGTCAGCGGCTTTCCAAAGGCCTGCCGGCCTTCGCAGTAGTCCACCGCCTCGCACAGCGCCGCATACAGAGTCGCGACGCACATGGCGGCCACGTGAACGCGGGCCGCGTTGACCGACGCCATCGATGCCTTGAGCGCGGCGCCCGGCGCTGCGATCAGACACCAATCGGGAATGAAGTGAGCGTCGAAGGCCACTTCGGCCAGACGGAAGGAACGCGCTCCGGGAACGACGATCTCGGTGCGCTTCACCGTCTCGGCTTGGCCGAAGGGCACGTAAAAGCTGGCGATCTCACCCGCCCCCGCAGCGTCTCGGACGCGGGCCAGGACGATCAGACCACCGACCAGCAGGCCGTCGGTCATCCACGCCTTGGTGCCGCTCAGAGCCCAGCCGCCGTTGACTGGAATCGCGGTGGTGGTCAGGGCGGAGACATCGCTGCCACCGGCTGGCTCCGTCATGGCGGTTGTCAGAAGAAGCTCGCCGCGCAACGCGGGCTGCAGCAGACGCTCGATCTGGATCGACGTACCGGTTTGTGATAGGCGCGTCGCTCCGCCTTGATGGTGGTTCAGGCAGAACGCTGCCGCAAACCCGTGGTGCGACATTTCCTGCGCGACGCGGACTTTGCACAGATAAGACGCTTCCAAGCCACCGTGAGCGCGCTTGGCCTGGAGGCCCAGCATGCCGAGAGCGGCCCACTCGGCGATCCACTTCTGCGGGAACGCGTCACCTGACATGTGCGCGGCGAAGACGCTGTCGGAGAAGGCACCGGCGCAGAACGCCCGCGCCTTCGCCACGTGATCACGCTCTTCGGCGGAGAGATGAACGTCGTACTGGTGATAGAAGTCCACAGGAGATCCTTCGGCGAGCTACTTCTGAAGAGGCGCCCCAATGTCCTTAGCCCACTTATTCCAGTAGGCCTCTTCCTGTCCGACGTCGGCCGTGAAGGTCTCCACCGTCGAACCAGCGATCGGAGTTGCGCCGATCGTCTCCAACTGCTTCAGGAACTCCGGATCGCCCGAAGCCTTGTCGAGGGCGGCGCCAATCTTGGCGACGACGTCGGCCGGAAGGCCCGGCGGACCCGCGATCCCGAACCATGGGGAGATATCGATAGGCTTGCCGCCCGCCTCTTCGATTGTCGGCAGATCCGGGAAGGCCGGTGACCGCTCGGCCGACGTCACCGCTAGCGCCTTGAGGGTGCCGGCCTTGACCTGCTGGCCGATCGTGGCTTCGGTGAAGAAGCCCACCTGCAGGATGCCCGACATGCAATCGACGATCGGTTGATTGCCGCCCGAATAATTGATGAACGTCATCTTCGTATCATAGGCCATGTCGAACAGCGTGCCGCCGACATGGGACGTCGCCCCGAACGTACCGCCGAAGTTTACTTCTCCAGGGTGCGCCTTCAGATAGGCGACCAGTTCCGGAACGCTGGCCACAGGAAATTTCGGGCTTACGACGAGCAGATTCCGCTGCTTCGCGACCTTGCGAATGTAGGTGAAGCCATTCTGCTGATCGTAGCGCACGGACGCATAGAGTGCCTTGGCGCGAGTATTCGAGGACTCCACCGCGACGAGAAGCGTGTACCCGTCGGGCTTCGCGCGGGAGACGTTTGACGCGGCGATCATTCCGCCGGCACCACCATTGTTCTCGACGATGACGGTCTGGTTCAACTCCTTCGAGAGGAGACGGCCGATGACGCGGCCAATGATGTCAGTCGGGCCTCCAGCCGGGAATCCGACGACCAGCTTGATCGTGGTCGAGGGATAGGCATCAGCCGCATCGGCCGGCTCAGCAATAAAGCCGAGACAAAGAATGGCGGCGCCGGCGGCCATCAACGCTCTTTTTCGCAAAGATCGAAACATGCAGCACCTCCCTCGAAGGACGACCCACCTTCAAGCCAAGGACACTTTGTGTCAAGTGTGAAACGATCGTGACCCGACCCAGAGGCGCACATTGAGCGGGCAAACGCTGCGGAAAAAGCGTGCATCATGCATGCTGCACCACACCTAGGCCAAATGTCGCGCCCGGCAGCCCGACCTTCCAGGGTTGCCAAACCCCATCGTTGTGTTCTAGACGATCGGTCTACAGAGAACACAAAATGGCGAAATCTACAGACAACCACCGCAATGGGCAGGGCCGAAATCAAGTCGGCTATGCGCCGACCCGCGACGTTCTGATCCGCTGCGGAATGGAGGTGATGACCCAACAAGGTTTTGCAGCTACGGGCCTGGACGCGCTGCTGCGCCGCGCCACCGTGCCAAAGGGTTCGTTCTACCACTACTTCGAAAGCAAGGCCGACTACGGCCGCGAAATCATGAAGGCCTACGACTCCTTCTTCCGACACAAGCTGGACCGCGCCCTGGACGACGGAAGGCTTGCGCCGTTGGCGCGCATGCGAGCTTTCGTCGAAGGCGCCAAAGCGGGCATGGCGAAATACAGCTATACGCGCGGCTGCCTCGTCGGAAACCTCAGCCAAGAGGTCGAAGCGCTGCCCGACGATTACAGGTCCGCCTTGGACGAGATCGTCAAAGGATGGCAGCGGAAGGTGGCGCGTTGCCTGGAACGCGCATACGAGGCTGGCGAGATCGGCAGCGCGGACTGCGATGCCCTGGCTGAGTTTTTCTGGATCGGCTGGGAGGGAGCGGTGATGCGGGCGCGCCTCGTCAAGAACGGCCTCCCGCTCGATACCTTCATCGCCGGTTTCGTCGCCGGCCTGCCGCGTCCGGACGAGCCGAAGGCCAGGTCCAGAAGAAAATCGTGAAGAGGAGTTCGAGTTGTTCAAAGCCGTGTTGATCGAGAAGGACGAGCGGGGATATCGCGCCGACGTCGCTGAATTACCGGACAGCCGCCTCCCCGACGGTGAGGTGACGATCGAAGTCGAGTTCAGCACGCTGAACTACAAGGATGGACTCGCGATTACCGGCAAGGGCCCGATCGTGAGATCCTTCCCGCTGGTGCCCGGGATCGACTTCGCTGGCGTGGTGTCGTCGAGCTCCGACCCGACCTTCACGCCGGGGGACCGGGTAGTTCTCAACGGCTGGGGTGTCGGCGAACAACATTGGGGCGGCCTGGCGCAGCGAGCAAAGGTCAAGGCCGATTGGTTGATCAAGATGCCGCCCTCAATGCCTTCCCGCCGCGCGATGATCATCGGTACCGCGGGCTATACCGCGATGCTGTCGGTCGTAGCCCTCGAGAAGTATGGCATCCGTCCAGGCGCGGGCGACGTGCTGGTGACCGGGGCCGGCGGAGGCGTCGGCAGCATCGCAATCATGCTTCTCCACAAGCTCGGTTTCCGCGTCGTGGCTTCGACCGGCCGACCGGACGAGGAGCCCTATCTCAAGAGCCTGGGTGCTGCCGAGATCATCGACCGGTCACAATTGTCACAGCCCGGCAAGCCGCTGCAGAAGGAACGATGGATCGCCGCGATCGACTCTGTAGGCAGTCATACGCTCGCCAATGTTTGCGCCGGAATCAAACCGGACGGAGCGGTCGCCGCGTGCGGCATGGCGCAAGGATTGGAATTTCCCGCAAGCGTCGCCCCCTTCATCCTGCGAGGAGTGGCGCTGTTCGGCATCAACAGCGTGACCCGCTCGAAGGCAGAACGCGTCGAAGCCTGGGATCGTCTCGCTTCCTTGCTAACCGAAGCCGATCTGGAGAAGACGGCGGTCGAGATCGGTCTGAATGAGGTCATCGCCGCGGCTCGCGGCCTGATGAGTGGCCAAGTGCGCGGGCGCACCGTCGTCAACGTCAATAGATGACATCGTCCGAAAAGTAGAGAGATGCGGCCGTGGCGGTCCGCCTCGGGGCAAATCTGAAAGCAATGACCGCTCGTCCAAAAATGGGAGATCCCCAAATATGGCTGCTTCGGAAGGAATTGGAACGGACGAACCTGCGTTCGGGTTCTCGACGCGAGCGATCCACCATGGGTATGACCCTGCCCATCACTCTCGCGCGGTATCCCATCCCATTCATATGACCTCGACCTTCGCCTTCGACAGCGTCGCCGAATTAGATGCGGTGGCCGCATTGGGGGGCAAACTGTATGGTCGGGAGTTCAATCCGACGACCGCATTGCTGGAATCCCGTTTGGCAAACTTGGAGGGTGCCGAAGACGCCGTCGTACTGGCCTCGGGAATGGCCGCGTTCGGCGCCCTGGTACTTTCGCTCCTATCCCAAGATGACGAACTCATCGTCCATCGGACCTTATATTCGAATACGACGACCATGACGGAACAGGGCTTGCCGCGCTTCGGCATAAAGACCATCCCTGTCGATCTCAATGACCCCGCCAATCTGGATACTGTTCTCACATCTCGCAGTAGAGCCATCTACTTTGAGACGCCGGTCAATCCCACAGGAGACGTGCTCGACATCGAAGCCATTGCGCAACGTGCTCGGCGGGCCGGCCTCTTGGTCATCGTCGACGGCACATTTGCATCTCCCGCACTGCAGAGGCCTCTCCAATGGGCGGACATCGTGCTCCACTCCCTTACCAAGTATATCAGCGGGCATGGAGACGTTCTCGGAGGGGCTCTGCTGGGGCGGACCGAGTTGATCGACAAAATACGTGATCGCGGCTTGCGCTACATCACCGGTGCCGTCATGTCGCCGATGGTTTCTTCTCTGATTTTGCGCGGGATCAAGACGCTTCCTCTTCGAATGGACCGCCACGGGTCCAACGCACTTGCGATTGCGCACATGCTCGATGCCCACTCGGCGGTAGAGTGGGTGAATTATCCATTTCTGCCGTCCCATCCGCGGCATGCAATCGCAAAGAGACAAATGTCAGCGGGCTCTGGAATGCTGTCCTTTGGTCTACGCGGGGGTTTTGATGCCGCCCGCTGTTTTCTCGACCACCTCAAGCTCGTTACGCTTGCCGTCAGTCTCGGAGATGCTGAAACGCTTATCATGCATCCCGCGAGCCTGGTTCATGCCCGGCGCGCCGTTCGTCCCGAAGCGCGCCTGCAAAGGGGAGTCGGAGATGACCTGATTCGCCTCTCGGTTGGTCTGGAAGACGAGGCAGATTTGCTCGGCGACCTTGAGCAGTCCCTGAATCGTCTCTAGGTCGCCCGCAACGAACGTACGTCAAGGAGAGGCCAAAGATGATTGCGCCGCCGCCAGGACTCGAGCCCGCCATGGACTTTGCTCGGAATACTCTATGCCCTCAGAAAGAGATCGTCCGAAAGTTCTACAAGGAAATGTGGGACAATGCGGACGTTGCTCTAATTCCCGAAATATTTCAGCCTGGCTTCACCTTCCGGGGCTCGCTCGGCCCCGTCCTGGTCGGCTTCGATCAGTTCGCGGACTACGTCCGATGGGTGACAGACTCTCTCGAGAACTATACGTCTGACATCCTTGATCTCTTCGAGGACGGCAACGTGGTCTCGGGCAAGCTGCGCTTCCACGGCATCCATCGAAAGCCGATGTTCGGCCATGCGCCCACCGGACGCCACGTGTGGTGGTATGGTGCGCCGATCTTCACGTTTCGAGGCGACAAGGTGAGCGATCTGTGGGTCTTGGGCGACATCCATGGACTGATCGGTCGTCTCGCGCCGGATGCGACTAGCGAACCGGAATTCACAACAAACAAGTAGCCCATGCTCCATGACCCTTCGCGCCGAGCGGACCACCTCTGGAAACGCAGACAAGCGATGTATACGCCTCCAACCTTCAAGAACGAAGACGTCGAGAGTATCCGCTGAGGGCGGGCGCCTCGTTGTGCGGTAAGACGCGGCGGCCTCACCATTCCCTGCTTTTCCGTAGGGTTTGGCGGAGCCAGCATAGAGGACTTGTAGCAGCGCCTTTTACGGCTACTCTGTGTCCAGCACCCCTCTCGCTTCGCAGCAAAATGTCGATGTCTCCTGTCGCGCGTTTTACGCACGCGATGTACCTCAAAGCTCGGTTAAGATTTCAGCCGCGGCCAAGCCGAAGGTTTGATCAGCGTCTACCGCGCCCTCGGTCCACTGCTTGGGTTTGTCGTTTGGCACCGCCAAGCTCTGGCTCGTCGGGAGAACAGCAAAATCGTTCCGTTCTCGGAACTAAATGCCCGTTAAGTTGAGTTCGGTTCCGCCGAAATGGTGGTTGCAAACGAGACAAAGCTAGGGCAGATTTTTGTCACCGGGGCTGGCTACATATTTCACTTGGTCCTTTTAACCCGGCTTCATTCGACCGTGCGCAGGCCGCAGCGGTTTAAACCTCCCGCTGCGGCCTTCGTATTTGCCATTCGCCCTCCAGCATGAGCCGGCGACCACCACAGATTCCTAAGGTCAATAGCTATGCGCGGCCGCAAAGGCCCCATAGCCGACGATGAGGACGGCTCCGTCGCCAAGGGCCAGCAGCAATAGAAGGGCTGTGACCTTCGAATCGTTTCCTGCCTAGAAGAAGGGGCTGTACGCCAGGGACGTTCTCGCCAACAAGATGCAGATACGTCGCCATTCACCCCCTCGGCCACGGCGTTGCTCGACTAGCCCGCGAAGTAAGAGGGCTCGACTTTGAAGTTTAGCAACTGCTGTTGGGGACGGCCGTATTCCTGACCGTCTGTTTCGGAGTGTCAGCCTGGCGCATCTCGGACGAGAGGGACGTCGAAACCGCCGGTCAAATCCCGCACCAGTCCTTTGGTTTGAAGCCGGCCGCTCAATAGAACATATCGACATCCAGAGAGTCGCATGCCCATAAAGCCTCCCTCAGACCAATGGATAAAGCGGTTGCCTATGCGATCTCGGTATTCATCGCCGTCCTCGGCGTCGGGATCTTTATTGCCGGTATCGGCTCCAGCTCGCCAGCCTTATGGACGTGCCTTGCGGTCGTTCTCATTTCGATTGGTCTAGTGAGTGCCTTTGGCGACTGTTAACGAGCGTCCGGCGCGCGGGCCTTGGAACAAAGCTCATTTGGCTCCATTGCAATTCCATGAAATGGCTGATCGGCGTCGTCTTGGCCGTCCTGGTCTGTGTAGGAATCTATGGCGGATCGGCTTTCGTTTCGCTGGTGGGTTTGGTTTCCGCCGTCCGGGGTGACGATATTGCGAAAATCGTGGCTCGGACGGATATGCCCCGCGTCCGCCATTCCATCGTTGACCAGGTGATGACGGCCTACCTGGACCGGCTCGGACAAAAACGCCTGCTGCGACCGATCGAGCGAATAGCCATCAACGCATTTGGTGCAACGAATCGCTGATGATCTGGCAGCCAAGCTCATGACGCCGGAAAACCTGTCGCTACTTCTGAAAAGCGGGCCTGTTCGCAACGCGGCGGAGAACTTCACTTTCGGAACGATGTGGTCACTGGCCGAGTTCGACATCTCGAACATCTTTGCCTTGGCCGGACGGATCACCTTTGTGAAGCCCGTCGAGTCTGCATTGCGGCTTGGGGGAGGCCAGGAGGCAGGCAGCATCAGCATGCATCTTGAAGGGCCAACTTGGAAGCTTTCTGGCAGCGGGCTGCCACCGAAGGTTCTCACCAACATCGTGGACCGGCTCCCGGCGATGAGGCTTGCGACGAAGCGCTTTCGGAATCTCGTTCGGGTGGCCGGTCTGCTCGGTGGACCAGTCCTTCAAGGTCTCCGTGGCACCCCGCTTCTATCCGGTCACCCGCTCCGACGGCGTCTGCAGACCCGCCTCAATGGCCGGGATGTCCGTCTCGGCCCAGGCGATGCACCTCCGAAAGCCCTTGCTGGCATTCAGGTCGATGCCACCGTGCCGACCTATCTTTAGATCTCATTCCGTTGCGATAAGGAGCGGTCAGCAGCAACTGGAATATGGCTCGAGAAGCCATGTAACGCGCTGCGGACCGGCTTCTCTCCCTTCCGACCAACAAAAGGTTTCCGGATGGACTCGAAACAGACCACCGCCAGCCGCGGCCGCGCCGATCAATCCAAAGATCAAAGAGAGCAAAATCGCCAACTCTCATGGCGCGAGCACCCCGAAATAAGGACCTGGAAATAGACAAGACACATTACAAATCTGACAGCCCAACTTTCGGCTAATGTCGGGTTTCCAAGGCGTGATACCATTTGAAAAAAGTAGAAGGTTAAGCGTCCGTCTACTCGACGATCTCCGGTAGTGATCTATATAGAATGCGACCGCCCGTGCGCATCGCGTATCCGAGATGCTTCCAGGCTTGCTCCGAGCTGCTCCACTGAAGGCGTGAATCGAATGTCACCTTCCTCTACGGACAAGATCGCGCTCTTCATCGATGGAGCCAATCTCTACGCGACGGCGAAAACTCTCGGCTTCGACATCGATTACAAGCGCCTGCTGAAGGAGTTTCAGAGCCGCGGGACGCTGACGCGAGCGTTCTATTACACCGCCATCATCGAGGATCAGGAGTACTCCTCGATCCGACCGCTGATCGATTGGCTCGACTACAACGGCTACACCGTGGTCACCAAGGCGACCAAGGAGTTCATCGACGCCTCCGGCCGCCGCAAGGTCAAGGGCAACATGGACATCGAGCTCGCCGTGGATGCCATGGAACTCGCCGAGCACATCGACCAGATGGTGCTGTTCTCGGGTGACGGCGACTTCCGCTCCCTGGTCGAGGCGGTTCAGCGTCGGGGCGTGCGGGTCACGGTGATTTCCACTATCGCCAGCCAGCCGCCGATGATCGCCGACGAACTGCGCCGCCAGGCTGACGTCTTCACGGACCTCGTCGAGCTGCAGTCCAAGCTCGGCCGCGATCCGTCCGAACGCCCCGCTCCGCGTGACCGCGAAGCGCGTGCACACCTGCCGAAATTCTTGCAAGAGCCGAAAGGAAACGACCCACACGATTAGACTGCTAAGGCGCGCGTGTTTCGATCAATTTGAGCAGGTTAATCACGATCGATTTCAGAAGAAAAAACGTCGCCTGCTTGAATAATCGCAGGCGGTTCCCAGCCCCGGGGAGCAAAATCCCGATGGCAAGTCCCGAGCATAAGTCGTGCCAAGAATTGGCATCGGTTCTGACTTTCTATGTCAGCGCCCAGGCATCCCTCTTGCTAGGTCGCCCACTGGAGCGTTCTTTTCATGCAGAGCATCAGGGTA
The DNA here is from genome assembly GCF_023101065.1 of Bradyrhizobium sp. 172. Classification (NCBI taxonomy): domain Bacteria; kingdom Pseudomonadati; phylum Pseudomonadota; class Alphaproteobacteria; order Hyphomicrobiales; family Nitrobacteraceae; genus Bradyrhizobium; species Bradyrhizobium sp. 172. The sequence goes on along the minus strand of NZ_CP064702.1, from coordinate 165,711 downwards.
TTCCCCTTCTGATCAAAGCCGCTCTAGCGCACGTCCAGTTTGAAACGATCCATCCCTTCTTGGACGGCACTGGTCGCCTTGGCCGCCTGCTCATCACCTTCCAACTCTGCGAAGCGGCGAGCTCAAGCAGCCAGAGCTTTATCTCAGCCTCTATTTCAAGGCTCACCGGAAGCGGTACTACGGTAAGCGCGAATTTCCCTGCACCTTTTGCTTTTGAGTGCTCTGATGCATGAGGTGTCCACCAAAATAGGTGGACACCTTGTGATGGCAGACGATGATCAGAAACTGCGGGTCAGGCTTGTTGGTCGGAACGGTCGCCGGCGCTACGAGGCGGCATCGAAGGAGCGTCTTGTCGCGAGTTGTCTTGAGCCTGGCGTTTCGGTATCGAGACTTGCGCTCGAACACGGGGTCAACGCGAACCTGCTTCGGAAATGGATCAAGAAGCACACCGCGACCAGGTCTCTCCCGCGGTCTCCCCCATCGGCGTTCATCCCGGTTCAACTTGAGGGGGCTTCCGATCGCGCCCTGTCGCGGGGGAGCAGCGTGGCGATGATGGGTTTGCCGGCGGCTTGCGATGAAGTGCGCGGGTCGGAACCCAAGGGGACTACAGCTTTTTGTTCTCCGGCCAAAGTGAGCGCGTCGCTGCCGAACGGCGTGAAGGTCGCGCTGGAATGCGGCGATGTGGATGCATTGACGGCGATCATCGGAGCCCTGGGCCATGTTCAGACTGGGCGGTGACCTGCAGGTCTATCTGCACCGTGAGCCGATCGACTTCCGGGCTGGCATCAACAGCCTTGCGGTTCTGGTCCAGGAGACGATGGCGCTCGATCCGTTCGCTCCGGCGGTTTTTGCGTTCTGCAATCGCCGTTGCGACCGGATGAAGTTGCTGTTCTTCGACCGGTCCGGCTTTGTGCTGGTCCTGAAGCGGCTGACCGAGGACAAGTTCCGATGGCCGCGCCGCCAGGAGGCGGTCGTCACGCTGACGACCGAGCAATTGCACTGGATCCTTGACGGCATCGATATCGATGCGATGGTCCGCCATCCGGTGCGGCAATATCAGGTTGCCGGCTGAGCTCTCGACTTGAGCGGTTGACGCGTCGGTACGGTTCAGATTCAAGAATCCGATGAATCGAACCGGCGAACCGAGTGTCGAAGCGCTGTTGGCGCGCATTGCTGCGCTGCAGGTGGAGAATCGTCAGCTCACGGAGCGCGTCGTCAGGCTCGAGGAAGAACTGGCGCTGGCACGCCTGCATCGTTTTGCGCCGCGCAGCGAAAAGCACGTCGACCGTCTGTTCAATGAAGCCGAGCAGGCCGCCGACGAGGATGATGCCGGCAGCGAAACGGACAATATCGCCGAACTTCCGGACACGGGCTTGCCACCCGTCGAAAGCACAACGGGAAAGAAGCGCGGCCGCAGACCGCTGCCGGCGAACCTGCCGCGTGAGCGGGTCGAGTATGACCTGCCCGACGATCAGAAGGCGTGTCCTTGCTGCCGTGGCCAGATGCATCGCATGGGCGAGACTGTCACCGAGCAACTTCATATCGAGGTGAAGGCGAAGGTTTTACAGAATGTGCGCTTCAAATATGGGTGCCGCCATTGCGATCGCACCGGGATCAATGCCCCTGTCGTGACCGCGCCGATGCCGACGCAGCCCTTGCCGGGCAGCGTTGCCACGGCCTCAACGCTGGCGTTCGCGCTGGTTCACAAATATGTCGATGGCACGCCGCTCTACCGTCTGGCGCAGGCCTTCGAACGCGCAGGTGTTCCTGTCAGCCGCGGCGCTTTGGGTCACTGGGTGATCGGCTCGAGCGAGAAGCATCTGCATCGCATCTCAGACGCCCTGAAGCTGCGGCTCAGACTGCAACCTCTCATCCATGGCGACGAGACGACGGTTCAGGTCCTGAAGGAGAAGGACAAAAAAGCCACCAGCACATCGTACATGTGGGCTTATCGCAGCGGCCAGGGCAGTCACGAGCCCATCGTTCTTCTGGATTATCAGCCGGGCCGCGGCCAGATCCACCCGCAGGCCTTCCTCGGCGATTACCGTGGCATCGTGATGAGTGACGGCTATACCGCATGGCGCACGCTGGAAGGGACCACCCACATTGGATGCATGGCCCACTCCCGACGGCGCTTTGTCGATGCCCTCAAGGCGAGGAAGAAGGGCGGCGGCCCGCCAGAGCAGGCGCTGCGGTTCTTCGAACAGCTTTACCGGGTTGAAAGGCAGGCGCGGGACGAAAAACCAGACAGAGGCGAAACGCCAGATCAATGCATTCGCCGCTTCCGCCAGCAACACAGCATTCCCGTCCTGAACGCCCTCAAGGAATGGCTCGATCAAATCGCCCCGAAGGTCTTGCCCGACAGCAAGCTTGGCGATGCCGTATCCTACACTCTGAACCAATGGTCATATCTGACGCGCTACACGCAAGACGGCAGGATGCCGATCGACAACAATCTCCTGGAGCGCGATATCAGAATCTTTGCCACTGGCAGAAAGAGCTGGCTGTTCAGCGACACCGTCGAGGGAGCCAGGGCCAGTGCCGTCGTCTACAGTCTGATGCTGACCTGCCGCGCCTCACGCGTCGAGCCGTTAGCCTGGTTGCGCCACGTGCTCACCGAATTGCCTCAGCGCGCCGACGACGCCGATATCACCGACCTGCTGCCCTTCAACTTCCCCAAAACCGCCGCTGCCTGAACGGGTCAGATGCCGCCCTCGATACGAAGGCCATCCGTCAAAAGCGCGGGCGTCATCGTGCGGAGAAAATCGCGCTTACGTACTACGAACTCCTCCAGAGCGTCCGCGAGACCGGCGATTGGGATAGCTGGATTTTGTTTTTCCTTGAAGGCGTTGTCGAAACCGCTACGCAGCCAACTGACACCGCCGGCCAACTTCTGGACTTGTTCGAGAAGGACCGGCGAGCCACATCGGCACTCGGCCGGCCTGCAGCATCGACGCTACGTGAGCACGAACTGCTGAAGAAGCGTCCGCTTCTTTCCGTCCCTGCGACCACAATGGAGCTTGGTCTTTCAAGGCCCACTGTGGCTAAGGCGATTGAGCATCTTGCAAAACCAGGCATCGTCCGAGAAATCACTGCGAAGTAGCGGCGCCGTGTCTATGCTTCGGCTCGCCGTTGCCAAGTTCACCGACTTGTTAGCGCGTCGGGTCTTTCTTTGGCTGCGGTCGGTCGACCTCAAAATGCCCGTCATCCTGCGCAATTGCGCAATATTGATCACAAGCTGATCTGGAAGGCGCCAGCCTACCACAGCGTTATGCAGATTCCTGCGGCCTACGCCGAATGGATACGTTTGGAGTAAGCAGCATTTGGAAATAAATCGGCGGGTCGCAGGACATCAGCTACTTAACACCCAATTCGACCGTCATGCTGTCGGCAATGGATGCCAGCGGTTCAATCTGGTCTCCCCACCGGGTCCACAGACCAGAGTTTCAATTTCTAGCACGAGGGGCGCAAGCTTGCCTAAGTATTGCGGCCCTCGCTTTGGAATGATCTTAAAACTTGAACCTGAGGTCCTTGATCACCGTGTTACCGTCGAAACATACCGCGCATCATACCTCCGAAAAGCTGCCCCGGACCTGCAAACGCTCCGCCACCGCCACCGCTATCACCCCCGCCGCCGCTCCGGCGCGCTCGCCGGGCGGGCTTGTCCTCGGAAGGTTGGTCGCTGCTTCCTGAGTTGCTCGCAACAATCTCCCCAAGTAACGCTTTATGCTGAAGCTTGTTGAGATAGCCGGTCGAGGGATAGCCGCGGGCGGCCTGCCATCGCTTGAGGACCGAGCGGGTATCACCGTTGAATGCACCGGTGACCTTGATGTCAAACCCGAGCCCGTTGAGGCGACGCTGCACGTCGCGGCGTTGACCCTTGTCGAGGCCGATCTGATCTTCGGTGAGCTGGCTGGCATCGTCGGTGAAGGTGGCAGGATCGACACCGGAGGTAAGGTTACGGGCTGTGGTCGACGGGCCGTTCTCGATGGCCGCGAGCCGCGCCAGCGCCAACGCCCTGAACTGACCGTTTGGATATGCCGAGATATATGCGTTCAGTTCTTCGGGCTTGTTGGTCTCTTTCACCGAGCGCCAGTACTCAAGCTCGATACCGTCGGAATGACTGCTGGTGTTGGCGGCCGGTGCGCTGGTGGAAGTGCTCGGTGTGGCGTTGGCAAGCTGAGTCTGCTGCGCCGGATTGAGGTAGACGGCACCGATCAGGTTGGTGTGGCCCCAGGGAAGCTGACCTTTTTGCGTCTCCTCGTTGACCTGCGCGCGGACTGAGGTCATCGCCTGCTGAATCTCGACCCCCGGCTTGGCGATGTTGTCGACCAGCGCCCGAGTGAAGGGGCTATTGTTGCCCTCCTGGCCGTCGAGCGCCGTCTGCCCCGGACCAGTTGCAAACGCAATCAGAGTGCCTTCACCGGACTTCATTTCAGCCAAGCCACTCTGCACGTTGACGCCGCGGGTCGTCGAGTTGGCCTTAATCTTGGCAGCGAACGGATTGTCTCGGCAGGCGTCGAGAAAGACCAGCTTGACTTTGGCGTCGCTCATGGTCTGGTCGAGGGTCACGTCGATATTGATGGCCGCGCCAAGCTTGACGTCCATCTCGGACTTGATGTCGGCGTCGACGGGCAGCAAATAGTTGCTGCCGTCAACCGCGATTCCGTGGCCGGCATAATAGAACACGGCGACGTCGGAGCCCTGTGTTTTGCGGCCGAAGTCCAGCAGCTTCGCGGTCATCTGATCGCGGGTGAGGTTCGAGCCTTCGATTACCTCGAAGCCGACATTGCGCAGCGTCGCCGCCATCGCCTTGGCGTCGATCGGCGGGTTGGGCAATGGCGTCACGTGTCTGTAGGCGCCGTTGCCGACGACGAAGGCGACGCGCTTCTCAGCAAGGGCTGCATTCGCGCTCGCTAGAAGAGCTGCTGCCGTTGATGTTGCGATCAAAAAGCGCATGAATGTTGCAAATAAGAAGCGCATGATCGTGTCTCCTCGCTTGCCGCAAATGATGCTCCATTCCCGCCAACCGGACAGTTGAGTGCAATACTGAACCGATCCCGGAGAGCCGATTGTGATCTAAATCACTGCAGTACGTGGGCCTTCATCGAACTGGCGGCGCGCTCTCCCGGAAGCGCAAGCTTATTCTTCGCAAACGCGACCGCCAAGCGCGAAGGTCAAGCGACGAAGCGGTGCTGAAGTAGTGCAAATATCGCCCAATCGAAAACCTTATTGTGCGTGACGTGGGTCACAGTCGGATTCCAGGATGCATCTATGCTGACGACAGTAACTGAACCTCAGCGCTCCCAGGGGATACGATCATGGCTCGTTTTCATCAGCTTTCTGCCATAAAGGCGATTGCGCTCGGTGCTGCATTTTCGATGGCAGCAGGATTCGCGCTCGCCGGAGAGGTCAACGTCTCAGCCGACCAGATCCTCTCCGCGCTGAAGCCGAAACCGCTGACCCGCAGCCTTTCTGTTGCTCCGCAAGCGGACCCGTCTGCGAAGGCGCACACAGATGCCGTCCTGGACCGCGTTCGTGACCGCAAGACCCGATCCCTGTCGTCGAGCGAACGCGAGGAGATCGCGGAGATCGCCTCGACCAAGCCAAATATCGATCTGGAAATCAAGTTTGACTTCAACTCAGCCGCCATCAGTCCGATCTCCCTGACCTCGGTCGAGGCGCTTGGCAAGGCCCTGTCGGATCCGAGCCTGAAGGGTTCGGTTTTCGTGGTCGCCGGGCACACCGATGCGATTGGCAGTGATGCCTTCAATCAGGATCTTTCCGAGCGACGAGCCGACGCCATTAAACGCTATCTGGTCGAGCACTACGGTCTCTCAGGCAGCGATCTCGTTACCGTCGGCTATGGCGAGACTAGGCTGAAGGATTCAGATCATCCTGACGCTGCGGTCAACCGCCGGGTCCAGGTCGTCAATATGGAAACGAAGACCGCTTCAAAATGAAATGTCCCAGTCTGATCGAGACTTCGAGCAGCTAGGCGCCTTCGAGGTCGCTCCGTCCTCTCGGCGTGAGTGCCAGCTTGCACCACAAAAGTTCATTTGGGAGATTTCGCATGAAAACGACCCCTGCCAGATTGGCGATCGCAACTATGCTTCTTGCCGCAACCTATGCCCAAAGTCGTGCGGAAGATGCTGTGCTTCCTGCGCCTCCGGCAACGCCTGCCGCGAGCGCGCCCGCTGCAGAAGCTAACACTCGGCCCCCGGGCGGATCGCCGCCTGCCTCGGTGCCGCGCCCGTCGCTGGTGCCAAACACCACCGATACAGCGTCCGAAAAGCCGACCATCACGGCAGCGCGTCCCTACCGGCGGCATGTATACCGCCGCTCCCAACGCTATGCCTATTGGGAGCCGTTTCCGCTTTATTTGCCGCACGTTTTCCACCAGCGGGTCCATTGGTCGCGCGTCCGCTGGTTTGGCTTGTAGCGGCTGGAACTCCAAGCTCGGGAAGGTCGGCACCACGATCCCCATTGGCAGGTTCAGGGAGATTGCGATCGAGAGCGGCAAATAGGCCCTGCAAAGTGCCGTGCTGCTGCTCGGCCGTCATTTCGACCAACAGCTGAGCGACTTCGCGCTGCCGCAGGAGAGTGTTGCCGAGCTCAAATCCCACGCAATCGAGGCGCCGGACATCTTCCGCAGCGAGATGGGCACTTATGGTGCACGAAGTGCTGCGCCCCACGGATGTCGGTGTTCCCTCCTCTCGACCTAGGAGCGATATTCTCAGTGATTTCCATTCAAGCGCCGCATTGCAGAGGCGCACGACGAAGCACGTAGCTGGACGGCAACTTGGTCAGGTGTGCTGCTGATGATGCTTCGTGGTTTCTCAATCCTAAGCTCGAGCCGCAGGCTTCTGCACGCGGTGAGATTACGCCAGTGAGGTAGCGCAATAGGCTAGGCACGTACGCGCGCCGCCGCGCGATCGCTGCAGGTATAGCCGAATTGCCACACGTAGAAAGGTTCCGCGCGCCTGCACTTAGTTTGCCCACCGCCTTAGACGGACATTCAATTACGATGACGGTCCCCCGTTGGGATCGGATTGCGTAATGCGGTACAAAGCATTCGTGGTGGACAGCAGCCGGCAAGTGATCTGCGTGGCGAAGCTCGACTGCATTGACGAGCAGGCGGCGAGGCGTCGCACCGAGCAAATGCATGGCGAGCACGACGTTGAGCTTTGGGAAGGCGATCGATTTGTTGCTGTGTTCCGAGCTGCAACGACGAACGAAAATCAGGGTGAAGGCGGGATCCTGAATAGACGGCCGGTCTCGCGGCCGAGTTGACGTTCGAACATTGTGAGGCACGCCGGCTGGCGCAGGTTTGCCGACATGTCGCAGGGCCACAGTCGGCGGGGCTCGCTACTGCGCGATGAAGGCGCCCGTCTTCCTCCAAATAATGGCAGATGCGAGGATGAATCGCGCGAGTGAGCCAACGCGAGCCACCCTTCGGACCCGGCGGTCCTAAGCGGCTCTTACTCTGCTGCCGGCTTTGGTACGCCGTCTTCTGCCGATTGCTCTCGCTTCTACATATCGGAGCTTACTTCGAAGCGTCTCCACCTCTCTAAGCTCCGCCACAAGCGCTTGGAGTTCATTCAGAACAGCACAAGTATAAATCTGACGCATACTGGCCATGATCGGCCTAAAATTAAAATTGAGCTAAGAAGTCGATGTAAACGAGAAAGGACGAAAAATCGCTCGGCCAACCCCTCAGTGAGCCAAAGCCGCAGCCGCCAGATGCTCCCAGTACTCTGCCTCAGCGAGCAGTTTCCAGCTTCTCTCAGATTGGTGTGCGGCACTCTGCCGGCAAAGCAACGCCATTGCGCGAAAGCGGCGGGCAGCTTCCATTCTAACCTCTCATGGTTTCCTAAACATATTTTCAGTTGTGTGATGGAGTCATCATGATTATCGGCCATAATCAAACTTTATGGTTCAACGGCAGTCAATATTAGCGTCCCGCAACGAAGCTGACCGGCACTGGTTTCAGTTTGGTTTCACCTCAGTTTCGGATGCTACTTGCTAGGGCTTTGTTGCGCGCTAAAGCCCCCCGGCATCATCGCGCGCGTGCCGAGGAGCCGCGGAATGCAACACGATCATGCGAAGCTCGCGAGCAAGCAGCACAATGTCAGAATCCGGACCGACCGGCCGGGAAGACTATTCTCTAGTTCGTCCGTTCCTGAGAACCGAACCATATTGGCGATCAGCCCGGCGCAAATGCCGGGCTTATTCGCCGCGCTGGTCTCCGGGGCCACGTGCGCCGGCACGGAGCTTGTACGAATGACTGGAGCGAGCCACGGGGCTCACTCCTCAAGCAGGCTATCATTTCCCTTGAGCCTAGGGTGGTCTCACGCTCCGGGACCTGCTCCGCGCGATAGCGCGCCTCGCGCGCGGCAGGGCGTTCGGACGGGTCGCGGCCGAGCTTGGACTGCAGCTCGCCGACGTCGGTGAAGACGTCGTCCTGCCGGCGCAGTTCGTCGGCGATCATCGGCGATCGTGGAAATCACGGTGACCCGCACGCCGCGGCGCTGAACGGCCTCGACGAGGGAACGGAAGTCGCCGTCACCCGAGAACAGCACCATCTGGTCGATGTGCTCAGCGAGCTCCATGACGTTCACGGCGAGCTCGATGTCCATGTTACCCTTGACCTTGCGGCGGCCGGAGGCGTCGATGAACTCCTCGGTCGCCTTGGTGACGGCGGTGTAGCCGTTGTAATCGAGCCAGTCTCGATCAGGGGGCGATCGAGGAGTACTCCTGATCCTCGATGATCGCGGTGTAGTAGAACGCCCTAAGCAGCGTTCCGCGGCTCTGAAACTCCCTCAGCAGGCGCTTGTAATCGATGAGCCGAGAGTTTTCGCCGTCGCGTAGAGATTGGCTCGATCGAAGAAGAGCGCAACCGTGCTAGGAGATGACATGACCCATGCCTCTGTAAAGCGAGGCCATGCCGCGGGCTCAGCGCACATTACCGGAGGCGGCACGTACAGAAGCGCATGCGATACCTAGGAATCATGAGCCTTCAAAAAGATAAATTCGGTAGACCTCCCGGCAGGGTCAGCCTTCCGGTATTCTCGCCCTGCTCGCAATTTTGTGCAGCGCAATGGCTGGCCAACTCACCCGTGCCCACAATCCTTGAAGCACCGACAAGACAGCGAGCCGCATTCGCGCGGCCCTCCTCACTTGTTAGCCTCCTTCATCGTCATCGTCAGCGACTCTGTCCTCGTCTTCGACCTCCTCGTCAACGTTGGCTTCTACTTCATTCTCATCCTTGAATGAGCTGCTGCCGGTTTGATGGACACCGGGTTAAGCTAATCCCACCTTGCGCTCGAACTCAACAGGGCTGAGGTAACCGATCGTCGAGTGACGTCGGGTCGTGTTGTAGAACCGCTCGATGTAATCGAACACATCTGCTCTGGCCTCGTTCCTGGTGCGATAGGTTTTGCGCTCGGTGCGTTCGGTTTTCAGCGACGAGAAGAAGCTCTCCATCGCCGCGTTGTCCCAGACGTTGCCGGACCGACTCATGCTGCAGACGATGCCGCTATCAGCCATCAAGCGCTGGAACTGCTCGCTGACGTACTGGCTGCCGCGATCGGAATGATGCATCAGGGCATCCGGCTTGCCGCGCCGCCAGACCGCCATCAACAGGGCGTCCGCAACCAACTGGGCGGTCATGCTGGCGTTCATCGACCAGCCGACCACCCGGCGCGAGAACAGGTCGATCACCGCCGACACATAGAGCCAGCCCTCAGCCGTCCAGATGTAGGTGAAGTCGGCGATCCACTTCTGGTTCGGGCGCTCGGCCTCGAACTGCCGATCCAGAAGATTCGACGCCACGTTCGCAATCTGGCGATGGCCTGCGTCCTTCGGCAGACGCCGGCGTCGTGGCCGCGCCCGCAGGGCCTGCAGGCGCATCAGCCGTTCGACCCGGTGCAGGCCGCATTCGACGCCGTCCGCCAGAAGGTCTCGCCAGACGCGCCGCGCGCCGTAAGTCCGGTCACTGGCAAGGAAGCTGACCTTGACCTGCTGGCCTACGGTCTCGTCGCTCCGGGATCTGGCGCTGGGCGATCGGTTCAGCCAGGCATGAAAGCCCGACCGCGACACGCCCATCGCTTCGCATAGCCATGCCACCGGCCAGATGCCCCGGTGCTTCGCGATGAAGCCGAACTTCATGTCGCTTCCTTCGCGAAGTAGGCAGCGGCCTTCCTAAGAAACAGCCGGATTGGCGTCCGTCGGAATGGCCTGCAACACGAAGCCCAGAGATTTGGCCCGGCGCTGAAGGTTGGCGAGAACGCGGCTGCGATATTGTTGCTCATATTGGTTGGCACCTGGATCCCTGTAGCTCATGCCGTGCCGGAGGGTGTTGTAAAATAGAACCGCAATCTTGCGGGCGGTCGCTGTCACCGCCTTTGACTTACCCGCACGTAAGGACAGGCGGCGATAGAATGCTCCGAGCGCCGTATCGCTTCGCCCCACCGTGGTGGCCGCCAACCGCAACAGTGCGGCAGCCCGGCTGGAAGATCTCCGGGTGCGCGAAGAAAGCACTTTGCCGCCGGAGATTTTGTTGCCCGGTGCAAGGCAGAGCCAGGACGTGAAGTGCTTGGCGCTCGGCCATGCCCTCAAATCCGTGCCGCACTCGCCGATAAGCTTCAATGCGAGCGACGGACCCAGTCCATGGATCTCAGTCAGATCGACGCCGAGCACGCCGTGCAGCGCGGTCCTGACGTCAAAGGTGGGCGTGTTGATCTGTTTGGTCTTGATGCGCGGCTTGGATAGCTTCCCGACCGGCTTTGCCCCTTTATTTCCTAGCGCGGCGATCAGGACTTCGAGCTTGCGGTCACAGTCCAGCATCTTCGCCTGGTAGACGTCGTAGAGTTCTAGCGATTGGCTCAGGGCGAAGACATGTTCGTGCCGGTCGTTGCCTACCAGTGCCGCGCGAATGGTCTCGGTGGATGAATGGCATCGCACGTCCCGATAGGTTGCCAAAACATCAGGATTGCGCTCGCCTGCAACAATGGCCCGGATAATCCGCATGCCAGTGGCGCCCGTGATGTCCGAGACGACATGATGGAGCTGCAGGTTCATCTCCATCAAGGCCTTTTGCATATGCTGGATATGGGCGGCGGCATATTCCACAAGCCGCTCGCGCTGCCGCAAATAGGCCCGCAGTGTTGCGATCTCGGCATCGGGTCGGAAGCTGCCTCGTAGCAGTCCATAGGAATGAAGCTGCCGTAACCACGCGGCATCGCTGACGTCGGTCTTGCGTCCGGGCACGTTCTTGGCGTACCGGGCGTTGACCAGAATAACCTCAAATCCACGCTGCTCCAGGATTTCATAGGCTGGGATCCAATAGACCCCGGTGGATTCCATCGCGACACTGGTCACGCCGCATGCGCTAAACCAATCCGCCAGATCATGGAGATCTTGTGTAAATGTGCCGAACGCGCGCACGGGAATGTCAGTGCAGTCCGGGTTCACCGCAGCCATGTGCATCTTTGATCCGATGTCGATGGCGGCCGCGCTGACGTTGACTGGCTTCAATTCCGGCCGGTCACCGGTCGTCCTCTGGGGCATCGCAAATCCTCCATTCACTCATGAGCGGAAGGGTCTGGGTTATGCCAATCGTCATCTTCCTATTCGGGATCGCAGCCGAAGCGGCGTCACCACTCTCAAGTCCGCATGCACCCATGGACCACGTTTTTTAACGGGGACAGTGCCTCCAATAAGCTGACGGCCGCTACCCTCCCAGCCGCAGAGGATAACACAGTGCTGTTTCTACCCCGCACAGGCGCGCAACGGCCCTGGACAGTTTTTTAGGATATCCCGCTCCGCCTTCAGCTTGTTGACCTCGCGCCGCAGCCGCTCGATCTCCAATTGCTCAGGCTTCAGTTGCCCGTGGCCGGGGAACGACTGCGCAGCGTCGAAGCCGAACTCCTTCACCCATTTGCGCAGCACGTTCTCATGAACGCCCAGGTCTCGGCCAGCTTGCGCCACAGATACCCCGCGCTCCCTGACGAGCTTGACCGCCTCGATCTTGAACTCTCGACTGAACTTCCGTCTCTGCATGACCCACCTCTGGCTCGATAAAACACCCAATCTCGGTGTCCATCAAACCGGCAGCAGCTCAGTGCGGCATTCTTGGCGGCTGCAGCAACAGCGCCTAGTCCAGCCACTCCAAGCATGACCATCCTAATCACGTGGCGGATCCATGGGGCAGGATTGACCCGCCTAGTTGCGTTGCCTAGACTACTTCTGACATGTTCACCGGGACGTGTAATGGCCAATTCTTCGGATCCCGCGCGACGACGTTGGTCTGATCTCACCGTGCTCGGGCTGATGCGCGCCGGCACCGCACCTCTCACGCAATCATTTGCCGTCTCGCTCGCAGCGCTTGGACATAACGCGCAAGCTGCCTTTGTCCGTCTTTTCGACAACGGCTACCATCCCAACGCATCCGGAGAACACACTCGCCGGCTGGAAGGGATCTCAGTTCGCAATCTTTCCGTTCGATATGGTGATAAATACGCGCTTGAGAGCTTGACTGGCGAGTTTGGGCCCGCGAGCCTCACTGCCGTCGTCGGCCCAAACGGCGCCGGGAAGAGCTCGCTCCTGAAAGCGCTCGCCGGGATCCTTAGGCCTGCCATCGGTCAGGTCACTTGCGCCGCTGCTGAGTGGCATCGCCTGGCGTATCTCCCGCAGCGGGATGAACTCGACCGCGGCTTTCCGATCACGGTCGCCGAACTCGTGGCGCTGGGCGATTGGCGCGATTTTGGTGCGCTCCGCAAGCCGCCCCGGCGCCTCGCGGCGAGCGTCTACGAAGCAATCGCGGCCGTCGGCCTCTCAAGCCTCGCAGATCAGCAAATCTCTGAACTTTCCGTTGGCCACTTCCAGCGGGCTCTGTTTGCACGGCTGCTCCTGCAGGACGCCGACGTCATCTTGCTCGATGAGCCCTTCGCCTCGCTCGACGAGAACACGACCCAGGATCTGCTGCCTATCCTACAACGTTGGCGGACAGAAGGACGCACCGTCGTCGCGGTGCTGCATGATCTCGACCAGGTACGCCGATATTTCCCCTCGACCCTTCTGCTGGCGCGTTCGCCCATCGCATGGGGGGAAACCTCGGTTTCGCTTTCGGTCGACAATCTTGCGCGAGCAAAGCAAGCGCTAAATCCGCCAGAGAGCGCGCACATCGGATTGGTCGCGTGAGTGGACAGATCCTAGGCGTTTTGATCGATCCATTCGCGTCATTCGGATTCATGCGAATCGCACTCGTCGCGTGCTTCGCGCTCGCTTTGGCAAATGGGCCAATGGGTACACTTCTGCTCATGCGCCGCGAGAGCCTGGACGGAAACGTATTGTCGCATGCCGTCATGCCTGGCGCTGCGCTCGGCTTTCTTTACGCTGGCTATTCCCTGGCCGCTCTGACAATCGGGGGTCTGCTAACCGGGCTTGCGGTTGCGGCCCTCGCCGCACTTTCGGCAGGCTCGAGGTGGCAGCGCCAAGACTCAAACTTGATCGCCTTCTATCTGATATGTCTCTCATTCGGCGTCCTGATCGTCGCCGCACGCAGCAGCCAAGCCGACTTGGTGCACGTTCTTTTCGGCACGGTGCTTGCGGTCGACGTGAAGGCGTTGCTGCTAATGGCCAGCATCAGCAGCGCGACCATGCTCGTTGTGGCTGCGCTCTATCGACCCCTGGTGGTGGAATCCTTCGACCCCGCTTTCCTACGCGCTGTCGGGGGTGGCGGCGGCGCATTCCGCGCGATTTTCGTCACGCTCGTGGTTCTCAATCTCGTCGCCAGTTTCCAGGCCTTTGGCACGTTGCTTGCGATTGGCCCGATGCTGCTGCCCGCCGCCGCGGCGCGCTGCTGGACAAACAAAGTATTCCCGATGATTGTCCTTGCGACGGTCTTGGGAATGGCTGCGGCGCTTGTCGGGCTCCTCATTTCCTACTACGCGAATCTGCCCTCGGGGCCTGTCATTGTGATCAGCGCGGGAGTGATCTACGGCATGTCGCTGCTGGCAGCTGGCCGAACATGGCTTAAACCCGAGGGCCTTAGGAAAAAGCCATGAAAAGCGATCTTTCAATCCGCGCTCGGTTCGGCGTTGTTCTTGCCAGCGTTTCGATATTGCTCGGCGCCAGCACGGCCGGCGCGGAAGACAGGATCAAGGTAGTGGCGACATTCAGCGTGATCGGTGACATGGTCGCCAATGTTGCCGGGGATAAGGTCGATCTTGTCACCCTGGTCGGGCCCGCCGGCGACACCGAACTTTTCAAGCCGTCACTCGCCGACGGCAAAAATGTCGCCGAAGCCAAGATCGTCTTCATGAACGATCTCAATGACCAGTTCGAACCCTGGCTCGAGCCCCTGCTGAAACAGGTCAAGTTCAGCGGTGCCAAAATCATCGTCAGCAGGGGCGCGAAGACACATACTTCGGCGGAGGAACGCGGACCGCGCAGCAAATTTGGGGAGGAAGAGATCGACCAGCACGCCTGGCTCGACCCGAAGAACGGTGTCATCTACGTCCGGAACATCGCAACCGCCCTGGCAAAAAGCGATCCAGGCAATGCCGCGGAATATCGTGCGCGCGCGGATGCCTACATCAAGGAATTGCAGGCTGTCGACGCCTGGGCCAAGGCCGAGATCGCCGCGTTGCCGGCCGCAAAGCGGCGTGTTCTGGCCTCGCACGATTCGTTGCAATATCTGGCGAAGGCCTACGGCATTACGCTGCTGTCCATCAATGGTTGGACCAACAACAGCGAGCCGTCCGCGGCCGAGCTGGCGCGACTCACCCGACAGATCCAGCAGGAGGGCATACACGCGCTGTTCCTCGACAGCATCACCGATCCGCGCGCCATGCAGCAAGTGGCCAAGGAGACCGGAGCCTCGATTGGCGGTACTCTCTACGGTGACGCCCTTTCCAAGCCAGGCGAGGAAGCCGACACTTATCTGAAGATGCTCCGTCATGATGTGACGGCGCTCAAAGCCGGCATGATGAAGAACTGACGGAAATGGATGTCCCCCAACGGTCGCCTTTCCGCGGAGCATTGCTTGCTAGCGCGCGTTCCCGCCTAACGGTGGCAGGTGCGGTGGTCGTATCCCTTTGGATCGCGGTGTTATGGGCCAGTCTGTCAGAACCCACCCGCAAGGCTGAAGCGCCAACGACCTCTCAAGTAGTCAATGCGTTGCGGCTGGTCGTCGCCTCCGGACAGGCCGCGCCCGGTGGCGGCAGCTTCGACCGATTCGACGTCGGCTCGCAGCCGATCGTTGCGCCCGTCAACAGTCGAGGCCAAATTGCGTTTTACGCAAGCCTCGCGCGGGCGAAGGCGGCCGAGGGTATTTTCCTTGCAACCGCCTCGGGGATTACGAAGGCGGCGGCGGTGGGCGATGCGGTGCCGGGAGGTGGCGTGCTGTCCGAATTTGCGCGGCATCCACTTCCCGCGTTGAATGATGCCGGCAAGATTGCATTCGGTGCGAGTGTTGCCGGAGCGCGTGCCAACGAGGGGATTTTTCTGGTTGTGGAAGGCCGCCTTAAAGTGATTGCGCTGAGCGGGACGGACGCGCCGGGTGTGCGAAGCGGCACGTTTGCAGAATTCGATACGCCGGTGCTCAACAATCGCGATGAAATCGCTTTTGTGGGAACGGTCAGGCGAGGCCGGGAAACGCTGCAGGTCTTGTATCTGTATAGCGGGGGCGCATTGCGTAAGCTCGTGGCGAGCGGCGACGTAGCCCCGCGCGGCGGTACTTTTGATCGTTTCGGTCTACCGGCAATCAACAACAAGGGAGTGGTTGCCTTCCCCGCGGTCGTTGAGCACGGGGCGATTTTGGGCGGAATTTTTGCCGTCGGCGCCAGCGGTTTGAACGTTCTTGTGGGCGCGGGAGAGACCGCCCCCGGGGGCCAGATGCTGGTACGTTTTTCTGAGCGGGCTGCGATCGATGATGACGACAACGTAGCCTTCGTCGCCCATCTTGGCTCGAGCGCCGCATCCGAGGCGCTACTGGTTGCGAATGCAGGCGGTTTGACACAATTGGCGGTCACGGGCGAACCGGCGCCCGGCGGCGGTCGCTTTTCCGCCTTCGGCCCTTGGCCGAATTTCGGCCGAGACGGCACCATTGCGTTCGTGGCTGGCGTCGACGACGCGCCTGGTCCCCTCGGTATTTACATCGGAGGCGCCGGAGCCATTCGGCGGGTCGCGATGGTGGGAGACCGTCTTGCCAACGGTGCCTTCCTTCCCGCCCTCGCGCTCAATTCCGTCACCTCGGCAGGATCAGACGGCAGCTTGACATTCGCCACCATGACCAATCCGGAGCAGGGCCGCAATGGCATCTACTATTATGGACCGCCGGGGAGCTGAGGTCAGTTCATGTCAACCGGCGGATATTCGGCAAATACATTCTTCGCCGAAATCAGGACATGTTTGGTGAAAATCTGCGGCGGCACCTGCTCGCCTCGCAGCATCCGCAAGGCGATTGGAAGGATCTCGTAGCCATAGCGGTCGAAAAAATAGGCGACCGACCCCAGAATGACACTTCCGCGATTGGCGGGATCAATCTCCTTCTTTTCGCTGGCGCCGCCATGAATGCTGCGATCAGCACCCTGGCTAACGATGACGCAGTCGCTCATGCGCCCGGCCGTTTCGACCGCAGATTTGGCGGCGAGCGCCGAGGCATCGTCGAGCGCGGCAACAAGTATTTTGCGCCGGGTTTGAGTGGCTAGAAATTTAGCGAGCACGCTCCCGGCGCGAACCGAATGACCGGCACTATCCAATTGCACCGGCGAAAGGTCGGGCAGTTCCTGCCGCAACCCCTCCGTCAAACCCCGAACGCGCGCGGCGACGGCAGCGCCCGGATCGGAGACGTCGCCGAGGATTGCTGCGACCAGGGTCTGATCGGGCCAGGTCTCTTTGGCGAATTTGCCGAGGGCTTGGCCGGCGATCCGGCCTGCCGCGATATTATCGGCGGCATAGAGCGGCGCGCCTGGAATGGAATAATTCACTGCAAGGAAAGGAATGCCCGCCGTTTTCAGTTGGCGTCCGATTTCGGCATTTGCTTTCGCATCGGAATTATACTCGATCAGCAAGTCGACGTTTTTGGAGACGGCATCACGTGCGTTGACGACCGCCTTGTCGGCGTCGCCGCCATTGTCGTAGTAGATCATGTTCAAGGGCAAGCTTCGCGAGGCGAGCTCAAAGCTGCGGCGGATCTCCGCGCCGGTGAAGCCGAGACCATCGATCCGCGTGCCTGGCTCCTCGTTCAAATTAGCAAAGGCCACTCGGAAGCGTCGAGATTCCGCGTCGGCAGCGCGGTGAGCTGAAATTACAGCGAGGGTGGCCAACAAGAATCGACGGCGTCCCATCCGAAACGCCGTCATGGGACCTTGTTCGCTCCACCCTGCCCCAGGCACGCTACCGGATTGCATCGATGTTGACGAAGGTGCCGGTCGTGCCGACCGCCTTCGGCACGGTCATAGAGAGGAAGAAGGTCGCACGTTTGCTGCTCGCCGCCTCAGCGGCGATCAAATCCGTGCGAACGTTCTCGATGATGTGGATGCCATTATCCGTCAGCAGGATCGCGTGGACGGGAAAGGCTTCCATCGCATCCTCGCTAGGGATCACCTCAACCGCCCAGGTGTCGCTTCCGACCAACACCACCTTCTGATCGGCAAGCCATTGCGCAGCGGCTTTGCTAATTCCTGGCTCCGACTTATTGTAATTGGCGTTCTGCGCGGGGAATTGATTGAATAGGTCGCCCCAGCCGGTATGTAGAAAAACGGCATCTCCGTCACGCAGGGTGACGTTGTACATTTTCAAACCAGCCTGAATGTCGGCATCGGTGATCACCGTGCCGCCGTCGAGACATGGCATTCGGCATGCGGCATTGGTTTGCAGTTTTCCCGCGTCCTGGAACACCTTGACCATGTCAATGATCACGCCGCGCGTCGCAAAAGTCTTGAGGTTTTCAAGCCCCAGCTTCTTCAAGCCATTCTGGGTGACGAACTTACCCATCGGCGTCTGATTGTAGTAGCAATCCATGATGCCGATGTGGCCCATGCCGTCGATATGCGTACCGACATGGCTTTGACTGAGATAGGTGTCTTCCATATAGGTCAGTTTGTTTTTGCCGTATTCGGCACCGGGCACGAGCGAGGCGGTCGTCAGCATTGTCTTGGTGAAGCGGGTACCGAACAGAGGCACGCCGTCGACTAGATTGTAGGCCATGGGAACGACAGCGCCGGTTTGGATTTCCGCAGCGGCAGCCTTTGTCACGGCCGGAGTGATGCGATTGGTCGCTCCGATCTGATCGTCTGGGCCGAACGGAGATGGCTTTACCAGAGTCTTGCAATCGCTCTGAGCGTTAGCGATGCCAAAAGTGCAGAAGAGCGCCAATACCGATAATGCGGCGCCAATGATCACGCTGTGCTTCATGATCGCCTCCCTAAGATCTGCAGTTCAGATAGTCTGCTTGGATGTGCACGATCATGGCAGGCCCAGCCCGCCGTTTCAATCTGCGCGTTCGTGACGGTGGGTAGGTGCCAAAAGACCGGATGAGCCCTAGCTCCGTTGATTTCGGAGCCGGTGCGACAGCATCGCTGTCGCTTTAGGGAGCCAGAACTGAGCGGAAGACGCGCGGGGTCGTATCGCCCGCGTACCGTTAACCCGAGCAGGATCAGTTACGACCAGGTCAATGTCCGAGTTGGGTCATTCGAGTCGCTTTGACCATGAGATGACGACGAGTTCCGCGCGATCCCCCCGTGAGCGGACGTTCTCAGGACGGGCGAGCAAGTCTCAAAGGGGCCTGACGTCCGGTTCTCGCTGCCGCTGCCACGAACCCAAGTGTCGAAGGGTGCTGGACGGATGCCGCGGCTCAGGCTGCGGTGATAGCAGCACACAGGCACCTCTTCGACCAACTTCCGCCGCCACTGCAGCGCCAACCGGCTCGGCTTGAAAACCGCAAAACGAAGGTTGGCTCTCGGCCCATGGCGACTTATGACCTGCCGCCGCAACACGAGCGAGGCCCATTGCCGCTCAACTATCTGCATGGAGCAGCAACACCCGCCGCCAGCGATGACGATCGCCGGCCGCCAGCCCCTTTCGTCAAACGATCGGCAGCTCATAGACTTCCACGGCTCGCACCGCCGCACGACCGGCGTGAAGCCTACGTTCAGCGACCTTGTCGAGCTGCGAAGCCGGTCGATGTCGTTGAAGCAAAGGTTCTGTGTGGGCGCGCTTCGGTCATGAATGGAAACGGCGCGCCTGCCGATTTCAAGGATACCTCCCAAGTAATCACGGTTCCTGCCGGTGAGACACAGATCATAAACCTATGTTAACAACTTGGGCGCGTAATACGTGTGATTGCGTAGTTCCTTTTGACACTAAGGCCCCGCCGATGACGGGAATTGCCGCAGCCGATGTTATTGTCGAGTTGGACGCTACCATTGCGGGGAGCTCATCTGAACGTTGTGTTCGGATACTTCGGCGCATCGTCGAACTGCTTGTCGCCGGGAACGGTCGGTTGCAAGAGCCGCATATCGACCTGCTCGATGAGCTCCTTGTTCGGCTGATCGCCCCGATGGCCCCCTCCACACTTGTTGAGCTCAGTACAGCTCTTGCAGACCTGAGGGCGGCTCCCAAAAAAACGTTGCGGCGTCTTGCCTCATGCGAAGACGCCGCAATCGCGGTCCCCGTTCTGCGCCAATCTCCGGCCCTGTCGCCGTGGGATCTTATGGACATCGCGGGGTCCAGCAGCGAGCGTCACCTCCTCGCCATTGCTGACAGGCGCGAGATCGAAAATGTGGTGACGGACGTCCTGTTGCAGCGCGGCAGCAGCAAGGTCTGTCTGGCGCTTATCGGAAATCCAGCGGCGGGATTCTCCGACGCCGGCTATTCCATCTTGATCGGCAAGGCCGAGCAGGATAACGAGATCACCAAGGCTCTGGCCTTGAGGCCAGGCACACCGGACATGGTTGTCCGCGCGCTGCTATCGGCATCTCCACGACCAGCAACCGGCACGAACGCCGAAGCGCGTCCGTGCGCTTTTTCAGGGGCAGCCACGTCCTCCGAGATGCCGGTGACGGTGAAGCGCCCTCGGGACGCAGAATACGCTGCTGCGAGGCCGGAGATCGTATTGCTCAACCGCGGGGGCAAGCTGAACGACTCGACCGTTAATCGGTTCGTGATCCGGAGCGAGACCGCCAATCTGTACACCGCGCTGTCGGTGTTGTCCGGAGCGCCCGTCGAGGTCGTCGAGCACGTAATGGCGGAGCCCGATTGCGAAGGCTTGGTCATGGCGTGTCGGGCGTCGCGCCTGAATTGGCAGACAACGCTGGCCATCCTCAACAGCCGCGGCCCGCGCCTGTCATTCGGCGAACGCGAACGAGCTCAGGAGCTGTTTGAAAAGCTTCATCTGTCGACCAGCCAATGGTCCGTTCGTTGGGGAGAAATCTCCGCGGGCGCCGACGATCGGACTGCGAAATCGAGAGCAAGCCGATGAAGTTCGACGGTCGCAAGGCCTCTCGGGTACGGATGGACCACAGGCACGCCGTCAACCTGATGGGCTCCGACGGCACTTGGCGGCGAAGCTGCGTCCTGCTCGACGTCTCGGACACCGGCGCCAAGATCGAGGTCGAGGGATCGGTCGACGTTCTCAAGGCGAAGGAGTTCTTCATGCTGCTGTCGTCCACGGGACTAGCCTATCGGCGCTGCGAGTTGGTCTGGATCGACGGAACCATCGCTGGGGTTCACTTCATCCACGCAGATGGCAAGAAAGCCCAAAAAACGGCCAGCGACAGAGCGGCACCGAAACAAACTTAAGCCGAGCAGTGTCATCGAAATCTGATCTGATGCAATGATCATGCAGAATCTGACGACGAGGCCCAATTCAGACCGGCACCTGACAAAAAGAGGTATCAGTCATGTTGGTACATGTCCTGGCTGATGCTTCCGATAAGCTCTTCGGGCTCTGCTCGGTCCTTGAAAGGCAGTTCACTGTCGCGGGCGAGCGGCTCGACGTGGAGGCAAAGCTACCGCATGCGCCTGCCGCCGTGGTCATCCGTGCCGATCTACGATCTGTCGAAAACATTGCCGCACTGAAAAGGAGAGCTTTGCGTCTCGCAAAGACCGGAAAGCGCATCTTCCTCGTCGAGCAAACCTCCCACGTTTGCGTCTCGCAGGCGTACGCGCTGGGCGCCACCCTGGTTTTGTCCGGCAAGATCGATCCGACCAAGCTCACGGCCGCGCTATCTGATCCGGCCGGGAGCGAAGCCGGTTCGACGTGCGACATCTCGCGGCCTGACGATGCGGTCGAGGTCGGGGCCTACGCCATCGCATCGTTGTTCACTTTGGTCACACTCGGAGAGCGGATCGACGTCGACGGCACCAAAGAGGCCGGCCGCATGATCACTGACCGGATTGCCGAGCACGGGTTATCCGAATGGCTGACGACGGTGCGGCGCCATCGCGAGGGAACCTACCAGCACTGCCTTCTCGTAACCGGCGTTGCGATCGATTTTGGCCTCAGTCTCGGCGTCCGCAAAAGCGACCTCGAACGGCTCTCTACCGCTGCCATGTTCCACGACATCGGCAAGGCTAGGATTCCCCTGGCGATTCTCGACAAGCCGGGCCGCCTCGACGACAAGGAGCGCGCGCTGGTTGAGACCCATCCGGCGGCGGGTTACGACGTGCTGAAGGAGCACGGCTCCATCTCACCCGAAATACTCGATTGCGTCCGGCACCATCACGAATATCTCGACGGCAGCGGCTATCCCGACGGCTTTTGCGCCGAGAGCATCACGGACATCGTTCGCATCCTTACCATCTCGGATATCTTTGCGGCGCTGATCGAGCACCGGCGGTACAAGCCGATGATGCCGCGCGAGGCGGCCTACGGCATTCTCTGCGGCATGAGGGGAAAGCTGGAAAAGGCGCTGGTATCCTCGTTCAAAGACGTTGCGCTCACCAGATGATTTCGATGCGTTTCGCGGTGCTCCTCATCAGCTTCTCCCTCAAAATCAGGAGCGAATTATAGCAAAGCGATAGTCTTTTCACTCCGTCAGGGGCAGTCGCTGATCTAGCGTGAGCATGCGACGAGGTCTGCTGTGGGGTTAAAATCTGGAGAGCTCAACCTGTGAGAAAATCAAGTCCCCCCTGTCCCACTGAGCGGGCATTCATGAGGCCGGACGCTACTTCGCAATGTGTGGACGGGTCAGGGTTGGCAGGGAGAATCTTCACTTGCGGCGTTGGTCCCGTGCCGCCGCGTAGAGGCGGCCCATCACGCGCGCCGTCTCGACGCCACCGAAGCGGCCGTTGCCGATGAGGCGACGGACGACCGCACCATTCTTCTGCTCGACGAACGCCTGATCGTTCTTCTTGTACGCGCGCCAGCGTGTGACTTCGAGCTTCTGTTCGCGAGGCCATGGCACGACGACATCGTTCATGAAGGCATGTCGTTGTCCAAGTCCACCCCGCGCAAGAACCAAGGCGCGCGCGCCCGAAGAGGCTCTGTGCCCGATTGATCGCCTCGACGACGAGCAACCTTCCCGCGTCACCAACGGCAGACACTCCGTCCAGCGCGTGGCGACATCGACCGTCGTCAGGGTCTGGATGAACGAGTCAGCCACCGACGCGCCGCCATGAGCGACCATGTCAACCTAGCAAAACCCGGGCGGCGGACTGTTCCAGTCATTGAAGTGCGGATCGGGATCTCGCGCCGGATTGCCGAATAGAATCCGGCACGGCGCCGTCTGCCGCCGCTCGCCGCGATCTTCACGTCGGCGAGCAGGCGGTCGATGGTTGCGGCGCCGATGAGCAGAACACGATCACCTGTACTTGCTAGCTTTGATGGCGCATGCGCGCTCAACCGTCCAGGTGGACACCCGCGCTATCAGGTTCGCATGAACCCTTCGCACTCGCCTTCGGCCCACGTGAGCGTTTTCTCCAGTGGCTCGCCCTGCGAGTAGCGCAGCGCCATCTTGGTCATCGTCGCGCGCGTGTAGATCTGCTGTGCGACCTTCGGCGGGGCCGGCCAACCCGCAATCGATAGGCTTTGATGTTTGAACGGGTTAGCATAGTGAAAGAGCGTACCCTTCGGTGGCTCCGCTTCCGCCCATACGGGCAACGTCGTCAGCTTTTCATAGGCCGGCAGGTCATAACCGGCGCTGGCGACCACAAGCTTCTCGGTCGAGGACGGCTGCGACAAATGCGCAAGCAGGCTCTTTGCTGCTTTCTTGTTCTTGGAGAAAGCCCAGATTGTCCAGAACGCGGGAAGATATGGCGCGAAGCGCCCCTTAGGCCCAGCCGGGAACCCGTAGGTCCACAATTGTTCGGCGAGTCGCGGAGCGTCGCGCTTCGCAACTGCCCACGCGCTCGGCGGATTGAAAATTAGGGCGGCTTTTCCGGCTATCAGCAGTTTGTTGTTCGATGCATCGTCCCATGCGCCCACATCTGGCGGCAAGAAAACCAACAACCTCCTATAGAATTCTAGTGCCTGCCGTACTTCATCGGTTTTGACCGTGAGATTACCATCGGCATCAACAAGATGACCGCCGAATGACTGGAAGATAGCTCCGGCGGTACACACGCTATCGTTGGTATCGCCGAGTCCAATCCCGAACGGGAAACCCGCCTTGTGACAGGCTTCGGCTGCCTTCAGGAACGTATCCATAGTCCAATGTTCGGCTTTCGGCGGCAACCCCGCTGGATACATCGCCTGCACATCGATCTTGGCATGCTCCTTCATGAGGTCGATGCGGGAGCACGGGGGCTGGATCTGGCTGCCCTGGCAAGCGGGAACCCCGATCCATCTATCGTTAGCTCGAGCAAGATAGTTGACGGTTTCATTCACGCTGCCATTCTGTTTGAGAACGGGCTCCATCACATCGTCAACTGGCTCAAGCAACTCGGCGAAACTGTGGGGTTGCCATGTGGCCTGACGCAATACGTCGTGACCGGTCTTCGCTTGTGCTTCGGCTTGGCCCGTCAGGAGAAGCTTGTTGCCTTGGCTCGTGATGTAATCAATCTGAACCTCAACTCTTTCCCGCTCGGCCCATTCAGTAACAAGATCCGTCGCGCTCTTGTTCGCTCCGGGAACCCAGTGATCCCAGAAGCCTATGGTTAGCTTGCCGGCCGCATAGGCTCCGCGCACATACGGCGCAGTGACGAGTGCCGTAGATGTCGCAGCTACGAATTCTCGTCGTGACAGTTTGGACATTTGCTTCTCCTGCTTGGCGCCTTTGTCCTCTTCGGTCACGCCGTGCTGAAGAGTGCGGGCTGGAAGCCTGCGTCGCTTGCCAGTTAGCGACGAGAGCGTAATCGCGGTGGTGGAATTGAATGCCTAAAGCGGCGTTGGGACAAGCAATCTAAAGCGGCAGTCGCACTGCCTTAGTCTCTTGCAACAGTCAATTGTCAGAAGCTCTCTAGATAAGCCCTGCTCCGCAGCGCTAGCCTCCAAGTGGCAGTACCATTTCGAGATCCGCCTCGGGCTAGCAGCCGAGCATCGGAGTGATGCTCGGCATTATTCCAGTTGTCGTGGACGCGCGCTCACATCGCAATGCGTCCTCGTGCTGACCAGGGGATCTCAAATGGTCGCGCTTAAACCGATTCCGGTCGTGCTTGGTGCCGGCATTGTTTTCCGGATGTACTCGGGTGATCTCGGTACCGATGTGGTCCTCGCCATACCCAGCGATCTCCTCAATCTCC
This sequence comes from Bradyrhizobium sp. 172, assembly GCF_023101065.1. Lineage (NCBI taxonomy): Bacteria > Pseudomonadati > Pseudomonadota > Alphaproteobacteria > Hyphomicrobiales > Nitrobacteraceae > Bradyrhizobium > Bradyrhizobium sp. 172. The sequence continues at coordinate 141,021 of NZ_CP064702.1, read as the reverse complement.
TAGGCAGTGCCGAAAAGCCAGTCGGCTTTAAATCACTCAGGAATGCCTGGACTGACATGGCGACGGCGCATGGCCGCCTCATGCTGACACTGTTGAGCGTTCTTGCCGAGTGCGAAATGGAGCTTATTCGAACGCGCACTGGGGCGAGCGTGCAAAAGCGAGAAGAGTGCCTCTTGTACGCCAGCCTAGAGGAAGCACCTAAGGTGATGGCAATACGTGAGCGACCGAACGGCTTGCGCGAGATCATTGAGAAGCTCCGCCGTTGCCAGAACTAGGCCCGCACCGCACTATCGAGCTGAGTAAGGACTATCACGCCCTCTCTTCCTCGAAGCCGCAATCAGTCGCGCCAGTTGTCTGCGATCAGATTGGGCGCCGATGATCGTTTCCTGCGCGCCGGGCAGGACGGCAGCGGAGTGCCTGGGACCGGTGCGCTGGTCGCCGGAAATCGTCCCCTTCGGAGGGGAACGGGGTCAGGGGAATAGGGCTAGCGCACCTCCGGACGGTGAGGCTTGCCGCTAACGATGATGATGCCGCGTTCGGTGAGCGAGCCGCCGATGCCGTCGGGTGCGGTCGCGGTAATTTCGTGGTGGCCCTTGCCTAGCTGCGCAACGAGCTCGCGGCCGAAGCCGAGTTCGCCCTCGAGGCTGGACGTCCAGCGTATTTCCTGCGGTGCAGGTGCGCCGCGACCCCGGCTGTCCACAAAAGCGCGGAGTGCCACGGCGCCCGATTTGATGCTGCACTTGTCGTCCGGCAGATCGAGGTGCAGCTTGCGGCGGCAAGGTGCCAGCTTGAAAGGCTCGGTATCGGCATGGGCCGCGCGCAACCCGGCCGTGGCGACGGCACGGAAGCGGCAGCGTTCTCCGCCGGGCAAGCGATCGGCATCGACCAGCACCTCGCCGTTGGGGGGATCGACGGCGACCGGCTGCCAGGTCACTCCGTCATCGCCGCTGAACAGCACGACAACCGAGACCGGTGCGGTCGTATTGTTGTCACCGGAAGTCTCACCCGGGAGGGAGGCTTGGGTTTGCAGCTGGACGGCAAGGCTTCCGTCGCGGCGTTCGGGGCCGGCAATCTCAACCCGCGGCGCACCACCCGCTTCGAGCCGGGCGAATGGTTCTCCACCGCGATGGAAGGACAAGGCGGCCACCTCGTCGCCGGGTAATTCGATTGCCTCGTGCATATCAAGATAGGGCTCGCGTTCCGGCGACACCATCTCCGCGCTAGAGCCGCAGCCGCAGCCGCAAGTACCGCCATGGCCCGGCACATAAAAGCAATGATGGGTGGCGAGGATCTTGCCGCTGCCATCTAGGAGATCGATGGAGAGGGGCGACATCGTTGCGCCAATATGCTTGGGCGGCAGGCCGGCCGCAGCGACGAGGTGCGCCTGACGTATTTCCACGCGCCGCGTATCGCGAACACCACGATGCAGCCTGACGCCGACCACTAGAATGGAGCGGACATGCCGGGCATCGGCGGTTACAAAGGCATGCGAATCCCAGCCATCGAGAATCTTTTGGTAGGTGTAGGGTGAGATCCATTGGTTCTGCCCGTATGACATTAGATCGTCGGATGTCGCCGGATCGAACAGCGTCGGCGGTGAAGTACCGGTGTCGATGCCAACCTCGCCGATCGACTTCGTGTCGCCGCCGAAGTTCGGATAGTTGGGATCGCTGCTGGCATCGCCGGCCACCGCGACATGCGAACGACCATACTGGTGCCCTAGTTCATGGGCAAAGCTGGTGTTGAAGCCGATAATGCAGCCGGCAGAGCCGATGCTGCAGCCACTGTTGACGCCGCCGCCCCCTGGTGGGACGACCGCATTCGGCACCATGCCGAAGACGATGTCGCCCAAGCCGAAGAGCGCGGTGAAGATTTTGGTGACGGGGAGCGAGCTGAGAAGACTTTGCCAAGCAAGATTGCAGCCGCCCGAAGCCGCCGGGGGCGCGGCGAAAGCGCCGCTGCGGTTCTCTTCCAGACCAAGGATGGTGGTCTCAAGATAAGGGAAAGGCAGCATGCGTTCGGCAAGACTGGTGGTAGCCAGCATGCTGGCATCGCTCGGCTTGGTGACGTTGCCGGCCGCGTCGGTCCAGTTCACCCGCACCAACGAGACCCGAGGCGCCGGGACTGCTAGAAAGGTGACCACCGACGAGGTAGTCGCGTGATAGCTGGACATGGGACCGTCGTCGGCGCGCCAGAGACGCACCGAGATGGTAGTGCGGCTGCCCCGACAATAATATGCGGGTACGATGAAGTTGAGCGAGGAATAACGGTGCATCAGCTTGATGCTGCCGAGCAGCAGCGAGTAACTCTCAAGGGTTGGCAGGGGCTGGGTCAGGACATGCTCGACCTCGGCATCGAACACGGAAAGATGTACCGCCTGCGCGATGCGATGCGCCAATTCGCTTTCAGGCTGCAGGAGGTCGCCGACTTCCCCGCTCAGGCGATCGCTCCAGACCACCTGGTTGGTGCGCACCACGGAAAGTTCCGCTGTCACCATGAGATGGCCTCCGTTCACAACGTATCCACCGCTGAGAATATACGTTGCACCGAGATGGGCTGACATCTCCGCAACATCGCTCGCGCGGTCACGAAACACATTGGTCGATAATCGAGAGATCACTTTCATGTTCGTGGCCTTGGACAGCCGCCAGATCACGCTATCCGCAATTAGATTGCCGACGTCAAAATGCTCGGGTGCGTTGTTGCGTGAGCCAAACGGAATTATCGCGATGGTGGGTTGCATAGCTACCCCATAGTGGCGGCGTCCGGTGAGGCTTGGGTGCGGACTCGGTGGCCCGACGCGATATGCACGAATTGGCTTGTCAAAATGCTTTAAAATGCATTCTCCCAGGTCTTCGCAGGTCGCATCAACTCCGTGCGTCAGTTCGTCGCGCGCGGCGGCGCTGCCGATGGTCTCGCCCGGATTCGCCAGGGTGGCGAGGTCGGCCGCCAGCTGCTCATGCGCCGAAGCACTGGCAATCGTCTCGCCTGGGCCGGCGAGCGTTGCGAGCCGCGCCGCGAGATTGACACCTGTCCCGTAGATATCGATGCCGTCACTCCACGCGAACGCAGCGTTGATTCCGGCGCGCAGGTGAAAATGCTGATCCTCTGGAATACCTGTGTTTAGCTTAGCAAGCGTCCGATGCATCTCGGCGGCGGCATCTACCGCATCGGGCACCTTCTCGAAACGTGCCATGAGACCATCACCAAGGCTTTTTACCAGGAGACCACGATGACGCGGCAGGATTTCTGCGAGGACGACACGCACGAAATCTGCCCAACGCCTAACAGAAGGACCTTCGTGCTGGCGCATGAGCCGCACGGACTCCACGAGATCGACCAAGAGCACGACGGTCTCCTGCCGCACCAGTGCGGCGCCTAGAACGCCAGATCGCTCGCTAGCTAGGTTCTGCTTTTCGCCTTTGTCCGCGCCTTCATCGCTCATGATAATCCGATTTCGGGACACCCAGCCTCAGGATGCAGCCTACGTGTTAGACCCCTCGCCTATCAACGAAGGAGCGCCAAGTTGGCCAAGAAGAAAACAAGTGTTCGTCGCGAGTGGACGAAGGACGACCTGAAGACGCTGAAGCTACTTGCCAAGCAAAAGACTGGTGTCACGAAGATCGCAAAGAAGTTGAAGCGAACGCCGGGCGCGACGGCGGCTAAGGCATTTGTTCTTGGGGTGTCGCTCAGCACGCAATAGGCGTGCCCCTACCAGATCGTCGGACAGGGCTCGCTTCCACGGAGCTGTGATCTGATCGGGATGTTGCGCGATGCGGTGTCGGCTAATCACCGCCGCATCGCGCGCAGCATTGTCGTTAAGCATTTCTGGCTGACCTGATACCGTGTCGCGCGCCTTGGCGCAGTTGCTATTGCGAGGTTCGGTGAGCGTGGGAGGCGCCGCTTTGACGACGCTCTGCATCGTCGGAGTCTTATGGTTGGCGGCAACGCACTTTCGGGCCAAGAATAAAAAGTCGCCGAAACCGTCGCACTCAAGAGCGGTTGCGTACCCACCCGGTGTGGCACGAGGGCGAGCGCTGGGCACGTGCGGGAGCAGCTCGCCAAGCTGTCCCGGGGACACGATCTGGCCAAGGCGTTCGACTATATCCTGAAGCGTTGAGCGAGCTTCACCCTGTTCCTCGAGGATAAGCGGGTCTGCCTGTCCAACAATGCCGCAGAACGAGGCCTGAGAGGCATTGCCCTTGGACGGAAGTCATGGATGTTCTGCGGCTCTGATCGCGGAGGGCGGCGCGCGGCAGCTATGTACAGCCTCATCATAACCGCGAAAAGAACGGCATCGACCCGCAAGCCTGGCTGACCGACGTCCTCGCGCGGATCGCCGCCCATCCGTCGCATCGGCTTGACGAACTGCTGCCCTGGAATTGGACGCCGCCGTCAGCGAACTCCGCTCGAGCGGCATGAGCACCCACGTCAACAAGGTCCATCACGTCACCACCATCACCTAGATCGCCAAAGACCTCGTCGAAGATGAAGATTCGCTACGAGACGTCGCCACATTGGCGAAGACCGCGTTCAAGCGTTCACCGACTTCGACATCGAGCGCCTCGTCGAGCTCATCCAAATCTATAAAGAAAAATCCGAGGCTGCTTAAGCGCTGGCCGCCAGAATAATCGGATCAGGGCGCGGCAAAGGCATTGCTGATCCACGATTGGTGGCGAAGCACGATCGCAACACCAAATCGCTTCTCAATCTGCTGGACTGCCTGAGACAGCGCCGGCTGACTGCTTCCATGGCTTTTCGGCCAACGGCGAAAATATTCTTGCATGGGCGCGGCCTACGCCGAATGCTTACGTCGCGCCCTGCCAAAATGCCGTTCTCGCGCCAAAACGAGGAGATAGTGCAAATGCTTGATTTGAAGGTTGTCTTCAACCCATGTCGCCCCTAAGTAGCTCGATTCCTACAAGGTGGCTGAACTAGTCGCAACTCCAACGAACGAAGCCTCGGCCTGAATAGCAGGCGGAGATCTCATCCGATCACTCGATTGATCACCAAACGCGCGAGTTGGGGGATCCTACTGTCACGCTCGACCTTCTCCGCCCGCGCGGTCGTCGATGTAGCGCCGAAGCGCCGCGGCGGCGTTCAACATGTGCGCGCGCATTCGGCGAGCGGCCGTATCGCCATCGCCCTCCGCAATCGCCTGCATGATAGAATCATGCTCGTCCCGGGACTTGCGGATACGATCGCCCTGCCGCAATTGCGTGCGGCGGAAGGCGCTGAGACGCGCACGGACCTCCTGCGCCTGCTCGGCCATGAACGCGTTGTGCGTTGCGCTATAGATGCCTTCGTGGAACAGCCGGTTAAACGCATCGTAGGCATCCACGTCGTTGGCGTCGACCATTGCCAGCGAGCTGTCGTGGAGCTCGATCAGATCGCTGCGCTCCAGCGGTGTCATGCGATAGGTCGCGAGCCTGACGCACATGGCTTCCACCTCTGCGCTGGTCTCAAACATGTCCATGATGCGTTCGGGTGTCATCCGTGCCACGACGAGCCCGCGACGGCCCCGCACCTCGACGAGCCCGCTGACGACAAGCTGCCGGAGGGCTTCCCGCACCGGCGTGCGGGAAGCCCCAAAGCGATCGGCAAGCTGCTGCTCTTCCAGCGCCGAACCGGCAGCCAGCGCACCGGAGGCAATCTCGTCGGTGAGCGCATTACGGATGCGATCGGAGAGAAGGCCGCTATCTTCTTCTGCCTCAGCAGCAACTTTAAACAGACCTGCCATTCAGCTTCCTATGATTGCGCGCACCGTGAAGTAGAGAATGGACGGTGCGACGAGGCATCCCAACCCGGTATGAAATGTCGCAGTCAACGCGCCATACGGGACCAGACGCCGATCTGTTGCCGCCAGGCCTCCGGAAACGCCGCTGACCGTACCCATCAAGCCGCCGAACACCATTGCGCTGCGCGGATTATTTAGGCCGATCATCTTCGCAACAAAGGGCGTACCGATCATCACGATCACCGCCTTGAATACACCGGTGGCGATCGACAGCGCAATAACCGGCGAGGAGGCGCCAATCGCCGCTCCCGTGACCGGCCCGACGATGTAGGTGACCGCGCCGGCGCCGATCGTCGTCAGCGATTCGGCGTCAGTGTAGCCAAAGGCTGCGGCGACGAGAACGCCCAGAATGAACGGAACGACCGTCCCCAATCCGAGCGCGACCGCACCGATCAGTCCGGCCTTGCGCGCATGGACGACGTCGACCTCGAAGGCGGTGGCGACGATGGCGAAATCCCGCAGCATCGCGCCTCCCATCAGTCCGATCCCGGTTAGCGCCGGCAGGTCCGCGAGGCCCTTTTCACCGCCGGTGGCGAGGCCTCCGAAAAACGCGAGCAACAGCCCGAGCATGATCGCGATCGCCGAGGCGTGAATGCGCCCGAAGGTGAGATATTTCGAGATCGCTCCGGAGATCCACATCAGGATGCCCACCGCGGCGAACGCCGCGATCAGCGAGTTTGCGGCAAGAACGTGGGATATCATGGTCATCCGATCCTCCCGGACTTGAAGTGGGGCACATTCGCCTCGATCGCCTCGCGCGCCTCGATCTCGTCCATCGTCTCGACACGGCCGCTGAGTCGACTGATCAAAGCGACCTGGGCGAAACACACCGCCACCGCGCCGATCCCCGCAATGACAACGATGGGGCCGCCTTTTGCCGCAGCGACGACGTTCTGCTGCGCGGCCATGGCGACCACGATGGGAATATAGAAGCTGCCCCAGAACTCGACGCCCGTCTTCAGCCCGTGGCTGAGGAGACCCTGGCGTAGCAGCCATAGCCGGGCGGCGATCAAGAACATCATCGCAATGCCGACGCCGCCGACATTGGCCTTCACACCGAGGACGACGCCGAGCAGGTCGCCGAGCAGGACCCCGAGCAGCGTGCAGATCGCGAGCAGAGCTACGCCGGAAATGGTCACGGGCGCCTCCCGGCTGTGAGCGGGGCGCTGACCCCCAGAGATCGAAGCTGTGTATGCACTCGCATCGAAAATTCCCTCCTGTGTATGCGATTGTCTATCGCTTAGCATCGTGCGTATACATTAATTGACATTGGAAGGCAATGCGCATACACTCTGACTCATGGAAGCCAACCTCGCATGCCAAGGAGCCGAAATGAGTAGTTGGGGTATGCAAAGGGCCGCCCTGGGGGAGCGCTTGGCGGCCGGCCGAAAGCACGCGAAGGGAAAGGTCGTCCCGATCCCGAGCCTGCCCGCATTTTTGAATGCGGTGATCCGGTCAGGAGACCGGGTGTGCCTGGAGGGTGACAATCAGAAGCAAGCTGACATCCTCGCCTCGGCGCTCGCGAACCTTGACCCCGAAGACGTCCGTGACCTCCACATGGTCCAGTCCGGGGTGGTCCTCCCATCCCACCTCGACATCTTCGACAAGGGCATCGCGCGGCGGCTCGACTTCTCCTATTCAGGCCCGCAGTCGGCGCGGATCGCGCGGATGCTATTCGGGGAAAAGATCGAGCTCGGTGCCGTCCATACCTATCTCGAGTTGTTCGCCCGCTACTTCATCGATCTGACGCCGAACGTCGCCTTAATCGCGGCCGTCAGCGCCGACAGGGACGGCAACCTCTATACGGGTCCAAATACCGAGGACACTCCGACCGTCGTCGAGGCGACGAGCTACAAGAACGGCCTCGTCGTGGCGCAGGTCACGGAGATCGTCGACAAGGTGCCCCGCGTCGACATTCCCGGCGACCTCGTGCATTTCGTGGTCGAAGCCGGCCGCCCCTTCTATGTCGAGCCGCTCTTCACCCGCGATCCCGCCGCCATCTCCGAGACCCAGATCCTGACGGCGATGCTCGCCATCAAGGGCATCTATGCGCCCTACGGCGTGCGCCGGCTCAATCACGGCATCGGCTTCAACACCGCCGCAATCGAGCTCTTGCTGCCAACTTACGGCGAGAAGCTCGGCCTCAAGGGCAAGGTCTGCACCCATTTCGCGCTCAACCCGCATCCCACGATGATTCCGGCGATCGAATCCGGCTGGGTCGAGCAGATCCACTGCTTCGGATCGGAGGTCGGCATGGAGGATTATGTTGCGGCGCGCTCCGATATCTTCTTCACGGGTCCCGACGGCTCGCTGCGATCCAACCGCGCCTTCTGCCAGACGGCGGGCCTCTATGCCTGCGACATGTTCATCGGATCGACGTTGCAGATCGACCTCGAAGGCCACAGCTCGACGGTGACGACGAGCCGCATCGCGGGATTCGGCGGCGCGCCCAACATGGGCTCCGATCCGCGCGGGCGCCGTCACCCGAGCGAACCCTGGCTCAAAGCGGGTGCCGAGGCCGACCCCGCCTCCAATGCTGCCCTGCGCCGAGGCCGCAAGCTCGTGGTGCAGATCGGTGAGACATTCGGTGACGGCAATGTCCCGCTCTTCGTCGAGCAACTCGATGCGCTAGAGCTGGCGCGCAAGCTCGACCTCGACCTAGCCCCGGTGATGGTCTACTCCGATGACGTTACCCACATCGTCACCGAGGAAGGCATCGCCAACCTGCTGATGTGCCGCAGCAAGGACGAGCGCGAGCAGGCGATCCGCGGCGTTGCCGGCTACACCGACATCGGGCGCGCGCGCGATGCAAAGCTCGTGGAGCAGCTCCGGCAACGCGGCGTGATCCGCCGTCCCGAGGATCTCGGCATCGATCCGCTTGACGCCGACCGGCGCCTGCTGGCGGCCCGGTCGATCAAGGACCTCATGCTGGCTTCCGGCGGTCTCTACCGCCCGCCCAGCCGCTTCCGCAACTGGTGAGGAGTTTCGCATGGAAAAGCTCAGCTTCAGACTGACTGCACCGAACCGCGCCGGCGGCACCCGCGCGCAGGCGATCGTCGGCGTGGTCGCCTCCGGCAATCTCGAAGTGCTGCTGGAACGGACCTCGCCGGCCGACAGCTGCACGATCGACATCGCAACCGCAGCTCACGGCTTTGGCCCCGTGTGGGACGCCGTGGTCCGCGATTTCGTCGCCCGCCGCTCTGCCGGGGGCTTGCGCATCTCCATCAATGACGGCGGAGCCCGACCTGACACGGTCGCGCTGCGGCTCGCGCAAGGCATCCGCAAGATCGAGGAGCCGGAACGATGACGGTGGCCACAGTCAATACGGTTTCGCTGAGCTGGTATGAGGCGAGCGCCCGGCAACGCATAGAAGCGCTGGTCGATGCCGGCAGCTTTGCCGAATTCATCGGTCCCGAGCAGCGCGAGATGAGCCCGCATCTGGCGATCTTCGACCTGCCGGAGCAGTTCGACGACGGCATCGTCATCGGCCGCGGTCGCCTGGATGGCTCGCCGGTGTTCGTCGCCGCACAGGAAGGACGCTTCATGGGCGGCGCCTTCGGTGAGGTCCACGGCGCCAAGCTCAACGGCCTCCTGCGCGCAGCTCGCACGCTCAAGCAAGATCTGCTGATCCTGTTCGACACCGGCGGCGTGCGGCTCCAGGAGGCCAATGCCGGCGAGCTTGCGATCGCCGAGATCATGCGCGCGATCATCGAGGCACGCCGCGGCGGCATCCACGTCGTCGGCCTGATCGGGGGGCGCGCCGGCTGCTATGGCGGCGGCAGCCTGATCGCGGGCACCTGCTCGCGGCTGATCATCTCCGAACAGGGGCGGCTCAGCGTCAGCGGCCCCGAGGTGATCGAAACCAACAAGGGGATCGAGGAATTCGACTCGCGCGACCGCGCGCTGGTCTGGCGCACGATGGGCGGCAAGCACCGCTATCTCATCGGCGGTGCCGATATCTTCGTCGACGACGAAGCGACGGCGTTTCGCGAGGCGGCCATTGACGCGATCAAAATAGCCAGACGATGCGACGCCGAGATTCTCGAGGCCGAGCAGAAGCGCCTCGAACGACGGCTGCAGCGCTTTGGCGAGGCTGAGGACGCCGTCGATATCTGGGAGACGCTCGGCATCGGGCAGCCGACCGAGATTCCCGCACTTCCGACCGGCGCATTTCTTCGCGCGGCAGCCAACAGGGAGAATGCCGATGACGCTCGATGACATCCTGGCCGGCCTATTCCCGAACGGCCGCAAGATCAAAACGACCGGCGCGATGATCGCGGGGGAGGCGACGCTGCCTGACGGCGGACCAATCCACGTGCTCGGCATCACGCAGGGGCAGCCGCTCGGCGTGGACGAAGCCATCGTGCTCGCGGGGCGGCTGGTCGAGATCGTCCAAACGAAGGACCGTGCGCCGATCCTGTTCCTGGTGGATTCCGCCAGCCAGCGCATGAGCAAGCGCGACGAACTGCTGGGCCTCAGCGAATATCTGTCGCATCTCGCCAAGGCCCTGCTGCTGGCGGAAGCCGAAGGACACCGCACCGTCGGCCTGCTCTATGGCGGCAGCGCCGCCGGCGCATTCATCGCCACCGCGCTTGCGGCCGGCACGCTGGTGGCGCTGCCCGGCGCGCATCCCGCGGTGATGGATCTGCCGTCGATGGCCCGGGTCACCAAGCTTCCGATCGACGTCTTGAAAGCCAAGGCCGAAGCCACGCCGGTGTTCGCGCCCGGGCTCGACAACATGGTGCAGACCGGCGGCATTCACGCCGTCTGGGATGAACATGCGCCGCTGGCGCCGCAGCTTGCGTCCGTGCTGCAACGACCGTACGGACAGGACGATCGCGGCCAGATCGGTGCCCAACGTGGCGGCCGGCGGAAAGCGGCCGAACTTGCCGAGCGCGTTGTCGTCTCAGCCACTTCACATCAAGGAGCGCCAAATGGGTGAAGCTCTCGCGCGCCACAGCATGGTCAAGGTCACAGCCGCCGGCTGGACGGCCGTGATGAAGCGTTATCCGGAACTCGCCAGCGAGCCGATCGTCGCAGGCTGGGCGCACGTCGGCCGTCCTCTCGTCGTTCGCCGACCGGCTTGCAGCGATACTGCAGGCCTCGTTCCGCTCGGACTGCCGCTGCCGCCGAGCCATGGTAAACGTCGTATTGCGGTCTCGCTGGCCGCAGCCGATATCGTCGCGTTCGCTCAGCCTCCGTTGCTGGCCGACGCCGTGGCCGCGGCGCCGCCCGCTTGGCGCGAGACGATCGAGAAACTCGTCCAACTCCTGCCGGAGACCCGCGCCTATGGCAGCCTTGCGTGGCAGCACCTCACCGGCCTGCCCTATCTTTCGGAGGGCTCGGACCTCGATCTGCTGTGGCCTCTCTCGTCGGCCGACAAGACAGGAATTCTGTTGTCCGACATCGCGCGGATCGCAAAGCAGTCGCCGATGCGGCTGGACGGTGAGATCACAGGTCCCGCCGGCGGGGTTCAATGGCGCGAACTGACCGGCACTGACGAAGACGAAGTGCTTGTGAAGAGCCCGGCAGGAGTGACCACCACGACTCGCGCGGCCTTCCTCACAGGTCATGTCTCATGACCATTGCGCTCAGATGGCAATCACAGCCGGGCGGCGCGCTTGATGCCGAGCAGCTCGGTCATCTTGCTTCGCTATGCCTGAAGCTGGAAGTAAAAACCTATCCGAAGCCCGGGCTTGTCAGCCATGTCGACAACGGTGCGCATCGCGACATGGACGCCGGGCTGTTGTGCCTGAGCGCTGAGACCTTGATGCCTTTCTTCAGCGATCTCGCCCTCGCGGGCGCCGCAGGTGCGGGCATGAACCGGCTGCGCGCCATCGGGGTTGCCGCGGAGCGCGCGATGATGGCTGCGACCTCCGGCGTCAACACCCATCGCGGCGCGATTTTCGGACTTGGCCTGCTCTGCGCCGCGGCCGGCTATCGGAGTGCCGTCGGCATTCGCAAATCTCTTGGCCGGCTGGTTTCGGAGCGTTGGGGCGAGGACATCCTATCTGGCCCGGTATCGCTGCGCAGCCACGGCGCTGTGGCCGCGCGGCGCTATGGCGCCGGGGGCGCCAGGGGGGAAGCCGCCGACGGTTTCCCGTCTGTCTACGAGATCGCCCTACCCGCGCTGCAGGCAGCGCGCGAGCTTGCACCTCATGACGAGGAAGCCGCTCGCGTTCAGACGTGCATGAGCTTGATTACTAGCGTCACCGACACCAACCTCCTGCATCGAGGCGGGCTCGAGGGACTGTGCTTCGCGCAAGCCAGCGCGTCAGCGTTCCTTTCCGCCGGCGGTGTTGGATCACCGGAATGGCGCAGGCGTGCCGCCGACATTCACCAAGCGTTCCTGACCCGCAATCTCAGTCCCGGCGGCTCCGCAGACCTGCTGGCCATGGCGCTATTCGTCGATGGGATAGATCGCGGATGTTAGCACTGCTCTGCGGCGGACAAGGTGCGCTTTCGGGCAAGATCTTTGATCTTGTCGCGGACCAGCCTGCCGCGGAGTCAATCTTCGCCGCGGCGACGGCTTGGCTCGGTGAGGACCCGCGGGAATTCGTTCGGACGCGCACCCCCGAGCAACTGTCCGAGAATTATGCCAGCCAGATCCTGACCGTCACATCGGCTCTCGCGACCCACGCCTGCATCGCTGACCTGTTGGCCGAAGAGACCGCTGTCACCGGGTATAGCGTCGGCGAGATGGCGGCCTGGAGTATCGCGGGAATCTGGACTGCCGAAGAAGCGTTGCGGATCACCAATATTCGTGCCCGGCTGATGGAGAACGCAGCGGGGCCCACCGGTCGCCTGGGTTACATCCGGGGGCTCGACCGGGCTACGATCGAACCTCTGCTTGCAAAGCACCGCTGCGAGATCGCGATCAGGAATCCGGACCTTCTTTTCGTGATCGGAGGCGTGGAGCGGGAGGTCATTGCGCTCTGCGACGAGGCTGCCCGGAAAGGAGTGCGAACGGGGCTTCTGGCCGTCAAAATCGCGTCGCATACGACAAGGCTCGCGCAGGCCTGCCAACCTCTGCAACAGGCACTCGATGTCAACAGGGACGCGGCCGTCGCAAACCATCGCGTCTTACTTGCCGGCGGTGACGGCGAACGCATCTTCTCGGTCGCGGGCGCGACGGTGAAGCTGGCAAACCAGGTCGCCCATCCTATTGATTGGGCGGCAACCCTGGACGCGCTTACAGAGCTGGGCGTCACCGAGGTACTAGACCTCGGGCCCGGACACGCGCTGGCGGAGATGATGCTAGCATCTCAGCCGGACACGCGCTGCTACGCCGCCGACGGCTTTCGCACGATCGAGGGCCTACGTAACTGGGTTGCTGCCGTATAGCAGGAGATCCGGAAGCGAGCCACGCTTGCGTGCGTTGCAAAGCAGGCCGGATCCACATGGGCCCGAACAGGACTACCAACCGATCGTCGCACGGGTACGGTACCTCCGACAGAAGATCCTGGTTGTTTTCTGCCCACCTCATCGCCTCAGCCGCCAGAGCACGATGCAAGAGCTGGCCAGCATCAGGATGCCAACCCACACGAAGCCGGTCGTCACCAGCATCTCTTGCCAGGCCGGCGCACCTCGACCCGCGGCTGTGATGGGTGAGAGTGCGGCTGTGCCGGTCACAGCGGCGAGCGTTGTCGTCGCCCAATTGCCGTATGTCCCCGCCACCAGCGCTGCAAACGTGCCGCGCTCAAGCGCGGCGGATAGTCCAACCTGCGTCCAACAGCACCCCAGCCCCAAAGGAAAGTCCCGTTCATGACGCCCTAACGGTGCGCCGCAAGCCCACCCTCCTGTTCGAGAAGCTTTGTTCGGCCAAGCCGGTCAGCAACCCCAATAGGAACAGAACCATCCCGTGCCACAGCAGCCAACGTCCGATTGTCTGCACGCTTCGCCGTCTGCGATTTCGGGTTCCGGTATTTAACCTGCAGCCCCGACATCAAGCTTAATTCGCGACTTAGGTTGCCCCGGCCTCCGGCGACGCTAGGCTGAACACCGGACATTGCCCCCGTCCGGGTCCATCAATGGCGAAGTCGGCGCGCCATCACATTGGGCGCGTCGGTTTCGCGTTTTTGCTATGGATAGCGCGAGCCCCGTTTTGACGAATGATCCGGATGATCACCCGCTCGATTTAGTCGAGAGACGAGGACAGATCACGGCGTTGCGCTCGCAACACTCTGACAATCGTCTCGTCACATCGCGATTGAACCGCTTCCTCGTCGAGATTCTTAGAGCCAAAAGATGCGGCGCACACTCGACATCTTCGGTCTGAATCCGCTCGGATGCTGCGAGCTGTCGAGGAAATGGTCTCACGCGGCCGATCCACGAAGCGGCCGAACGTAGTTAGGCCGCGGTTCAAGTAACACTAACGCACGGACGATCTTGCGTCGATCGGGCCCAGCGCCCATGCTGGATGCAGTCGCGAAGTGGTCCGCGTCTCGCGTAACGGCGCCTTCGCGGCGAGGGGTCGCCGCAGTCACAAGCGACGGCCCCGCCCATGATCAGCTCTAGTGACCGCGCCGCACTGCTCGGGGCACAAACGGCAGTCTCGGAGAAAACGACTTCGCGATCGCGAGAACTGCGGCTTCGTCAGTTTCGAGTGCGATCTTCTGGGCGAGCATCACATCGCCAACTGCCAACGCCCGTTCGGGGAGGAAGCACCACCCCACCTTAGGCTCCAGTTGTTCATCCAGCTCCAAAACATTACTCATCGTGCCCTGATAAATTCGGTATCGACGGCCAGTAAGAGAACCAGCGACTTCAAAAAAGCCATTGGCATCAAATTGCGCGCGCTGTTCTGGAGATAACCATTCCCGCAAAAGACGACGTGCACGCGCTTCCGGGCCATTTTGCTCGTTGAAGCTCCGATAAAGGGCACGCAGGGCACGTAGACGCGCGCCCTGGGCGACGTTACGTCCGAACAAAAACATCTTTGATGCTGGACGGTTCTAACCGCCGACTAAGTGCGGATAGAACAGCGTTTCATCCGCTGTTGGATCAAATGACCGTATCAGCTTGAGATCGCCGGCCGGCGTCCGAGTGGCAGCGGTAAATCCCTGGGCGGTGAACTTCTTGAAGCGCCGCTCAGCCTCGGCGAGCCCCTTCGGGTCCTTTCGCTCAAAGAAATGTCTGCTGTCGCCTGTGCTGTCCATTACGATCTGGGTAGCCATGGAAGAGAACTCCGCGATCCCTAGCCTCTGATGAAAAACAAACCTCGCCCCGGTGAATAGTGTTCCTGCTCTCGGCAAATTTCGTTCTGCCGTCTTTTTAGTCGGGATCGTCTGGCTCGCTGAAATCGATGAGAACCTGATCCGCGACCTGAGGGCGGCACAACGGGCGAAGCTGGTCGCAAAGCGGAAGCCGGCTTATGAGGCGGTGCATCCGAGACGAAGAAGGGCGGCGACCGCAGATCAATCCGCCAAATTGGCGGTACGGGCAGCTTCGCAAAGGACACGGCAGAAAAGAGCGGAACACCGCTTCGTACGGTCGAACGGATAGTACGCGCACTCGGAAGCTAGGTCCCGATCTCGGACCATGTTTCAACAAGTTGCGTACCAACCCTCAGGAAATGGAACGAGCAGCGAGGGGCCGTCCTCGTTGTTATCGTTTGCAGCTTCGGGCCTGCCGGTCGCTAGAGGCTCGGCGGCGAACTCTTCCACCTCAACGGCACTCGCCGCGTGACGCCCGGCGCACCTTAAATCGCTTTGCATGAACAAAACTCCCCACCGGGGTACGATCAAATTTGGAGCGTCTTCAAAGATTTCGATAAAGATTTCGATCAAAAGGTTACGGCGGCAAAATATCAGGTCTCCTTCCCAAGCGATAGGAGCGCGACCCTGTCCTTTTCGCATCCTAATCGTGCAGCGCCATCGGCGTTGCAGTGCAGCCAAGAGTCGCCCCTCATCGTTTGAGCAACGGACGCGAGTTGCAACGGCGAAGCTCGCTCGCCACAGTCACGTCCATCTCAGCAGCGCACACACAATGTGGAAAGCCGCCCCCGTGATGCTTTGCGACGGGAGGTGATCGGCCGTCACGACGTCGTCATGGAGCAGCTCGTAGGTAAGGTCATCTTCGTTCTCGAGCCCACTGTTTCGCGAGCACGTAGCACTTTTGAGCCTAGGCCAGAACCGGGGCGCGTCTGCATGTCGTTCTCCTCAACCGCCTCAGCATTGCGCTCGACAGCCTGTGCGACCAGGTCCATCGTGCCGCGCTCTTCATCGGCGAGCGCGACCATCCTCGGCCGGATCACGATCGGCCGCGGCTCGACAATCGGCGGCAACGTTTGGGTGACCCAGGATGTACCGCCGAACAGCATCGTGACGCAGGCTACGGCCCGCAACAAACCCGGCTAGGCCGCTACGGGTGCTTTCCAGCGCATCAGGCGACGTTCCAGCGCCTCGAGAATCGCGTTGAAGACGAGGCCGATCACGGTGATTCCGAGGATGCCGAAATACATCTGAGGGATCAGGAAACTGTACTGGCTGTTGATGATGAGATAGCCGAGCCCGGACTTGGCGCCGACCATCTCGGAAGCCACCAACACCAGCATCGCGGAAGCGCTTGCCAGCCGAATGCCGACGAAGATGGTTGGCAGCGACGCCGGCAGGATCACCTTGCGGAACAATTGGCTTGGCGTCGCGCCCATCGTCCGCGCCGACTTGACCAGCAGCGGATCGACCTGCCGGACCGCCGCGATGGTGTTGAGCAGCAGCGGCCAGGCGCAGCTATAGACCACCATCGTGATCTTCGAGAGCTCCCCGATGCCGAGCAGCAGGATGAACACCGGCAGCAGCGCCAGCGGCGCCGTGTTGCGTGCTATCTCGATGGTCTGGTTCAGCAGATCGCCAAGCCGGGCGTACCAACCCGTGAGCAAGCCGAGCGGCACCATCAGAACGACCGCGATCAGGAATCCGCTCAGCGCCCGCACCAGGCTCGCGCCGACGTCTTCATAGAGTTCACCGCTCTGCGCGAGCTGCCAACCCGCGGCGATCACTTCGGAAAACGGCGGCAGGAACGTCACGTCGATCAGACCCAACCGCGGCGCCGTCTCCCAGACTGTCAGGAACAGCACCAGCAGCAGCGATCGCTGCCCGATGACACCGAACCATCGCGCGAAGCCGCTCGTGGCCGCGGTAAGCGCACCGACGCGTTGTGCGGCCCGGTGCTTCGGACTTCCCTCGGCCAGCTCCAGCAACGTCAGCACCTCCAGATTAGACATGAGCCAGTTCCTTCGCCTTTGCGACGCTCTCGCCGTCCGCTGCGGCGACCTGAGCTCCTTGCGCCTTCAACACCTCGTCGCGCAGCAAGGACCAGACCTCATGCCGCACATGCCCGAACTGAGGCAACGAGCGGACGTCCTCGGTTTCGCTATGTAGTTCGTCGGGAATATCGACGATCTGCTTGATGCGGCCGGGACGCGAAGTCATCACCGCCACACGCTGGCCGAGGACGACGGCTTCGTCGATGCCATGCGTGATGAAGAGGATGGTCTTTCCGGTGCTGCGCCAGATCCGCAACAGCTCGCCTTGCAGCGTTTCGCGCGTCTGCGCGTCCAGCGCCGCGAA
The DNA here is from genome assembly GCF_023101065.1 of Bradyrhizobium sp. 172. Classification (NCBI taxonomy): domain Bacteria; kingdom Pseudomonadati; phylum Pseudomonadota; class Alphaproteobacteria; order Hyphomicrobiales; family Nitrobacteraceae; genus Bradyrhizobium; species Bradyrhizobium sp. 172. Next base: position 123,654 of record NZ_CP064702.1, on the reverse strand, counting down.
CGGCTCGTCCATCAGCAGCACCTCGGGATCGTAGGCGAGGCTTCGCGCGATGGCGACGCGCTGCTTCATGCCGCCCGAGAGCTCGTGCGGGTAGCGGTCGGCAAAGCCGGACAGCCCAACCAGGTCGAGATAGTGCAGCGCCCTTTCCCGCCGCTCCCTGGCTTTCAGGCCGGCGATATCGAGCCCGAACTCGACATTCTGCACAGCCGTGCGCCAGGGAAACAGCGCGTATTGCTGGAATACGATGCCGCGGTCGCGCGCCGGTCCGTCGATGACCTTACCGTCGAGCAGGATGCGCCCACTGCTCGGTGCCGTCAGGCCACCGAGCAGATCCAGCAAGGTCGACTTGCCGCAGCCGCTCGGCCCGACCAGCGCAAGGAACTCGCCGGGCCGAACATCCAGCGTGATGTCGTCCAGCGCAGTGAAGCGTTGCGCCGGCCCGCCATCCTTGCCCCGGACCAGGAAGTCCTTCCGGACATGCTCGAAGCGGATCTTGGCCATGGTCATTTGGCCTCCGCGGTCTTGCCGGCGCGGAAATAGTTGAACTCGTTGGTGTAGAGATCAGCTGGCTTGAGCTGGTCCGGCTTCAAGAGACCATCCTTGACCAGCCAGTCGACCCACACCTGAAGCTCGGCATCGCCGATCACGCCGCCCTTGGTCGCAACACCCGTGCTCTTCCAGTACTTGATCGGTGTGGCGTCCTCGTTCCGCTTGCGATCGGCGATGATGCGCTCAAAGCGGGCGCGAACTTCCTCCGGCGGCGTCGTCTGCGCCCAGGCGATGGCACGGGACACGCCCTCGACCAGCCTGCGCGAGGTGTTGGGATTGTCCTTGATGAACTTGTCCCTCAGCACGTAGGACCCGCCGGTGAAGTTTCCGAAGATGTCGGTGTCGGCAAACAGCCTGCGGATGCCGCCGCGTTCGAGCGCCTTGTCGCGCAGCACGCCATTGAGCGTGGTCACCTCGACTTGCCCCTGTCGCAATACCTGCTCGCCGGTGACGGGCGGGATCGCGACCAGCGTCACCTGCTTCGCCTCCGCCGGCGTCAGGCCATTGCGAGCCAGATACTCGCGGAGCACGAATTCGAGATGTGCACCGAGCGTGTTGACGGCGACCTTCTTGCCGATAAGGTCCCGCGCGGTCTTGATCGGGCTGTCATCCTTCACGTAATAGCCGTTGTAGGTGTTGCCGTCCGAGCCGTAGTAGCCAACAACCGCCTTGATCGGCGCCTTGGCCGCGATCAGCTTGATGATCGCGCCATAGAACGCGCCGCCGATGTCGATGTCGCCGGTCACCACCGTCTGGATGTCCTGCGGACCGCTAATGGTGTTGCCGATCCATTTCAACTTGAGCGGGGCGAGATAGCCGAGATCGTCGGCCAGCTCAACGAACGTCACCTGTCCGGCCCAACCCTGGTAGCGGATCTCGGTCCTTTCGAGCTGCGGCTCGGCCATGGCGCTGCCGACGAGTCCCGTAAGCCCGAGGGCGGCGAGGCCAAGTTGCCGTCCTCTTGCACGCAGACCGGCAACCAGGCGACCCAGCGCAGAGATAGTGATTCGCATTGTATTCACTCCTCGCTCGTTTCAGGCGGCCTTCGCCTGTGGCTTGGTCGACTTGACGCGGGTGACGCTGTTGCGGCCATCGATGCTGACCGGCACTTCGCCGTCGATGGTGGCGCGCCGGACGACGCGGTGCTGGTCGCCGTAATCGTTGACGGCGTAGTGCTGGGTAGCGCGATTGTCCCAGATCACCACATCACCCTGCTGCCAGCTCCAGCGCACCGTATTCTCGGGCGCAGTGATGTGGGACTGGAACAGGTCGAATAGCTTCTGGCTGTCGTATTTCGACAGGCCGACGAAGCGCTGGACGAAATTGCCAAGCACCAGCGTCCGTTCTCCGGTCTCGGGATGGACGCGAACGACGGGATGCTCGGTCTCGTAGATCGTGCCGGTGAAGACCTCCTCGAAGTGCTTCCTGTCGGCCTCGCTCGCGCGGGTCTTGACGGCGTAGTCATAGGCGTTGCTGTGCACCGCCCAGAGTTCGTCCGCGAGCTTGCGCAGCGGCGCCGGCAGATCGAGATAGGATGCCGCGGTGTTTGACCAGATCGTATCGCCGCCGAACTCGGGGATCACGACGCCGCGCAGCACGGAGATCTTCGGATAGGCGTCGACGAAGGTAACATCGGTGTGCCACTGGTCGGCGCGGCCGCCGCCGCGTCCGGAATCGAGTTCCAGGATCGACGCCGTTCCCTTGGTCGCGCCGACCGTCGGGTGCGGAACCAGTTTGCCGAGCCTCACGGCAAAACTCTCCTGCCCCGCGTCGTCGAGACGGTTCTGGTCGCGGAAGAAGACGACCTTGTGCTCGAGCAGAACCTGGTTGATCGCCGCGATCGTCCGGTCCGGGAGATCGCCCGAGAGCTTGATGTTCCTGATCTCCGCGCCGATACGTGCCGACCGCTTGACGATATCCGCGCGCGGAATGACGTTGTCGATGGTGATTGCGTCCGTCATGTCATTTTCCCCAAGATCGCGATCCCGTTTGGACAAGGCTCCGCCGTTCGCCGATCGCTGATGCGATGGCGGAGTAAATACACAGCTGATGGTCGTGATCGATCCTCTTGCAGTATCGCCGTCTGCTCTGGCGGCAATCGGGTCTGGCGGGATCTTCCCCGAGAGACGGCATCAATGCAGCCTCTCGCTCAGTCACAGGATGCTAACTCAAGACTTTCGGAAATAGCTTCCAAAGTTGGACGAAGGTGGAAAATAGTTGCGCGCACTCGCACGACGTATCCGATTGATATCTGCGCTTTCTGCTATTCAGCCGCGACGACGCTCTGCGTGCGCCACACCGCAGGCGCATAAAGTGCAGGTTCGAAATCGTCGGCGATCGGCGCATTGATGCGGGCCTCATGCGAGGCAAGATCGTCCAGAAAGAGATCCCTGCTGATTTGCGCGATGACGGCCGGGATATCACGCTTGAAGCTCGGGACGTCTCCAATTGGCAAGCCGAAGCTCACGAACGCCGCAGGGTTGAAGACGTGGATGTTACGGAGATAGGGCGCGCGGCCGGGTGCCTTCTCGAGGAATTCGTGCCCCGACCCGAGATAGGGATGTGCGCTCAGGGTTTCGTCCTGCTCGTCCGCAGAAGGCGAAAAGCGGTCGCGCCACAACAGGATGTTGTCGGAGAAGGCGGCCAGCTCCGGTGTTTTTGCGAGATCGACCCGATAACCCGTACCGGCGATCACGAAACCGAATGCGATATTGCCATCCGGCGTGGTCGCAAGCAGCCGCCGCTCGAACGGCTTGGCCGACGTCCACGGCGCCGACAGATGAAGGTGGAAATTCGGGAACTTGACGGCGCGCGCGACCGCATCAGGCGGTGGCGTGGATCCGGCACGGCGGAAACGGATGGCCTGGTGCCAGCGAAGAGCGTCCGGCAACGATCCGTAATTGTCGTAAGCTCCCGGATAGCCGCGCGTCCTGATCACCGGCTCCGAGGCAAGCCTGTCGCGCCGCGCGAAGAGATGCACCTCCCTCGCCCCGGCTTCGAGCGCCACCGCCGTCGCGTCGAATGCGGAGGCCGCGCTGCCCAGCACCGCGACTAACCTGTCGCGCAGTTTCTCGAAATCGATCGCTTCCAGCGTATGAGCGTAAAGCTCCTTTGGCAGATTGCGCGAGAGCACGTCGGGAACGGACGGACCGCCGTTACTGGGGAAGCCACCGGCAAGAATGATCTTGCGGGCCGTTTCCGTTCGCGCTTCGCCGGCCAGGTCGAGATGAGCCGCAAATGATCAGCGGTCGGCTCGACACGGAGAAGCCGCGTCCGGCAGCGCACGTTGATGCGAAGCGTGCTGCGATATCAGTCGAGGTAGGCGGCCCAATCCACCCGGGCAATGCGATCGATCGCTTCATACGCGGCGGCGCTGTGGCGGGCTTCATACCAGGCCTGGAAACTCAGCCCTGTCAAACCGAGTTCGGGCCCAGGCAACCCTTTCGGCGTACGCAGCTTGTTCATGCGCGCGCTGCTCAACCAGGGGCCGGACGAAGCAGCGTCGCCGGCGGCATCGATCAGGGTGACCTTGCCGATGCCGGCACGACGCAACGCAAAGGCGAACGCGCTTCCGGATTGCCCGCCGCCGATGATGGCGACGCTGTGATCGATCCCCTGACGGTCAGGGATCCAGTTCTGCGGATCGGGTCCAATCAGGCGCAAGGTCTCGCGCGCCGCAGTGTCGACAACGGACTGAAACATGTTCGCACCTCGAGGTTTCAGCATCAAATGCGGTCAAATCGTAGAAGCGAACGATACTCAGTCAATGAAATGGAATCGGCGTTGTTTTTCAACCCGCACAACGAGCCAATCGCCGGGCTTCGGCGTGTTGAAAGATTTGCGTAGTGTCGTGGAGCGAGCCAGAGACCGGGGTGAGACGCTCGGCATGCGCTGGGGCATCCAATTGAGACGATCGGTTTGCAACATCATCTCTTCCAGGGATGCGCGCCGCTAGATTCATGCTCGCATCACACCGAACAACGCAATTCAATTTCATCGACATTCCTCGTTCCGACAACATAAACTTCGTCCAATCAAGCTGTCTCGACGGCCCGTTGGAGATTTGAGAAGCACGATGTCGACCTCCGGCGTCATCAGCCTTGAACGAGACACACCCGAGCTTGCTCGCACCTATGAGCAGGCCGGCATCCTCCAGTTTCATCACGGTAAATTCCTCGTCGGCCCGCTCGCATTGAAGGCCGGGAATCACGTGCTCGATATCGGTGCCGGTACGGGCCGCCTTACCGAATTCGTCGCACAACTTGTCGGGCCTGACGGCCGTGTGACCGGCATCGATCCTCTCGAGAACCGCATTGCCATCGCGCGTCTCCGCGCGTCGAAGACGTTGACATTCGCGATCGGCCGCGCCGAAGACCTTTCGCGCTTTGAACCTGCGGAATTCGATGCCGTCTATCTCAACAGCGTGTTCCATTGGATCTCAGACAAGCGGCGAGCCCTGCACGAAATTCACCGCGTTCTCAAGCCGGGCGGCCGGATCGGGTTGAACGTTCAGGACCCGACCAAACCTCACGAGTCCCGCACTTTGCTTCGGCAGGCGACCGAACAGGCTGGGTTCGCCGAGAGGAGTGGTGAAGCGCACCGGGTGCTCGGAGCCACCGACGACGAGCTCAAAATGCTCTTCGTTGAGGCCGGTCTCGTCGATTACCGAAGCGACCTGCGTTCACTGGTCGATTTGCATGACGACGTGAGTTCGGCGCTCGGATGGTCCGAGGCTAGTGCATTCGGTAACTTCCTCGGCGGCTTTTCCACAGCGGAACGGGAAGCGATCGAGCGCGCCTTTGCTGGCTTGGTCGAGGCGAAGCGTACCCCGGAGGGCCTCCGCCTGGAGCGATATCTGCGCTTCGCGTTCGCTCGAAAGCCGGAGCCACGGGATTCCTCTCCGGGTCTTTAATCGTTCAAGTCTCACCATTGGCCATCGCATCGGAACAAACGAACCATGAGCAACCAACGCCAGCTTCTTCTCAATCTCTTCATCTATCCGGGCGGCCATCACGAAGCGGCGTGGCGCTATAAGGGATCTGAACCAGACCGCATCCTCGACATCACCCATTATCAGGAGCTGGCGCAACGGGCCGAGGCGAGCAAATTCGACGCCATCTTCTTTGCCGACGGGCCGGCGCTGGCCGACAATGTTCGGTACGCCCAGCGCCTTCGTTTCGAACCAATCACCTGGCTCGCAGCGATTGCCGCCGTCACCAGCCGTATCGGGCTGATCGCGACGGCGTCAACGACCTATACCGAGCCGTACAATCTGGCACGGCTGTTTGCGTCTCTCGACCATCTCAGCCGGGGTCGCGCCGGCTGGAACATCGTCACCACCGGTGCGCAGCAGGCCGCACAGAACTTTGGGTTGCCTGAACATCCCCCTCACCACGAGCGCTATGAGCGCGCCCGCGAATATCTCGACGTGATCTCCCGGCTGTGGGATAGCTGGGAGGATGACGCGCTCGTCAACGATCCGGCTTCTGGCATCTTCGCCGACACCAGCAAGATCCACACGCTCGACCATATCGGCAAGCATTTTCGCGTTCGTGGCCCGCTGAACATCTCGCGGGCGCCGCAGGGACGGCCGGTCTACGTACAGGCCGGCTCCTCCGACGACGGCCGCGCGTTCGCCGCCCGGTTCGCGGAGGCAATTTTCACGGCGCATCAGACACTGGAGTCGGCGACGGCGTTCTATGCCGACATCAAGCGCCAGGCCCGCACCTTCGATCGCAGTCCCGACGAGATCAAGATCCTGCCCGGCATCAGCCCCTTCATCGGCAGCACGCAGGCTGAAGCCGATCGACTTCAGGACGAATTCAACGAGCTGATCCAGCCCGAATTCTCCCTGACGCAGCTGCGTCAGATGATAGGCCTCGACCTCACCGGCTACGATCTCGATAGCCCGGTTCCCCGGGATCTCATCGACACAGCGAGCGCGCGCGGAGTCGCGAGCCGCTTCAAGCTCGTGGTCGATATCGTCGACCGCGAGAAGCCGACCATTCGCCAGCTGGTGCAGCGCCTCGCCGGCGCGCGCGGCCACTGGGTCATTGCCGGCACGCCCGAAAAGATCGCGGACAACATGCAGACCTGGTTCGAGCGCGGCGCAGCCGATGGCTTCAACGTGATGCCGCCATGGCTGTCCGGCGGCTTCGATACCTTCGCCGAGCAGGTCATCCCGATCCTGCGCAAGCGCGGCCTGTTCCGCGAGGACTACACCGGCACGACCTTGCGCGAGCACTACGGACTCGCGCGGCCGGCCAGCGTCTACTCCAGCGCAGTCAAGGCGATTGCCTGAGACTGTTTCCGCACCCACATCCAGACTCGCGAACAGTAAGCAGGCATGAAGACGGCGTTCTTTCTCCTCTCCAGCCTTTTGGCCATTTTCCTCCTCGCCGCCGGGTCCTATGTCGATTTCTCAACAGGTGCTGAAGCCAACAACGCCGTGTTCAAGTCCGAGATCGACTCCATCCTGATTCGTACAGTCGTGTCGGCCTTCTTGCTATTAACGATCGGGCTGGCCAACTATTTCATTCTAAATCGACGCGACCGATAATAAGGTCCGGTTCTACGCGAAGGGCGGCCGACCGCGTCAACCGACGCAATCCCAAGGACCGAGTGTTGGAGAGTCGGCAGAAATGGGCGGTCGTTCGCCAAGGGCTAGTAAGTTCAGGTTGCGGGAGCAAACACGGTTTCTTGCGATTGATCGACAGTATAGTTCCGCGACGGATTGCGTGGCGTAAATGTCTTCCGCTCGCCGGTCGCAACGTCAGGCGACAGAAACGACGGTTACTGGGTGCCGGACGAGGATTTCGCGCAGAGCTTGAAGGACATGCTGAGGCAGATGCGGGTTGCTGCGGGATCCCCCTCGCCGACCGCTGACGCGGCGCGTGGACAGCCTCCCGATCATCGGCGCCCATCCCAAGCACGGGGCAAACGCATTTGAGCGTGGCATAGAGGCGGTCACCAATGCAGTCGAGTTTCAGCGCCCTTACGTTTGTTGGTGGACGTGATCGCTGATGAAGCTGCTTGGCCAGCATCAGCTACGTTGGGCTGCGATGACGCAACCGAAACCATTGAGCGTTCTGCGCACCGACCGCTCTACACCACCGAATGAGTGCCGAAGGGCTCGGTCGCGATCTTCGCTAGAAGCGAAGATAGCGACCAGCAACCGACTGTCAAAGCACGCGCAAGGCGCCGTGGTTGATGGCGCCCGAATGATTCTCTCTGTCATGCGGAGCTCTTCATTCGGCAAAGTCGTTATTGGCGGACCAAAGAGTGCGGACCAAGAGAATGGATCGAGCTCTCAATCGAAGAAGGCAGGTCTGTTCGCGTCAGCTGCGAATGCGAAGGCTGCTTCAACGTCACTCTCGATAGTTCTACCTCGCGACAGCGGAGGTAGCCGATCTTTCGGGAAAAAGATCGCCTCGCTCGTCTCCAATCTGGGCCGGGCCTCACCGCCTGAGAGCCTATCGCAAAGAAAGAAAACTTTGTAGAAATCCCGGACATCAGGCGAATAGGAAGTGCCGGCCTTGTGTCGGACCCCGTAGAGGCGACGAACAGACACTTTCAATTCAGCCTCTTCGTACAACTCCTTTGCGATATTTTGGGCAGCAGAAAGGCCAACGTCTGCAAAGCCGCCAGGCAAGGCCCAAAGACCATCGCTCTTCTCACGGACCAGAAGGACCTTGTTCTCTTCTACGATCGCTCCGCGCACATCGACTTTCGGTGTCGCATAGCCCTTCGCGAAATCAGAGATGAGCCCTTCTATCCTCTCGATGGGAACACTTCCCAAGTTGGCGAGCATTTCATTGGCTATAGAGGCAATCTCCTCGTAACGTTCTCGATCAAATTGGTCTCGGGCAAAATGGAGCCCGCTAGAGGCAATAGCTTGCAAGCGTTTCCCATACGTCAGCCACTGAGGCTCCATAGCGCACTCCGTCGTCGTTCCGCTGATATCATACCAAACGGCGCATGGAGACGAAAGCTTATGCTTTGGAATTCGGCCCGAGTCAGAGCGCAGACAGCCATAAATGACCAATCCCGAGTCGCCGCGCATTCCAGCGAAGTCGCTCCCGCAAAAACGGATTGCGAGGCAGGGTCTTGAATGCCCAGCGCGGCGATCATCGGACAACGAAGGGCGGAATTCGCCGCGACGCGGCCTCCTGAAGATCGGGATCTCCTGCCCCAGCTTCTGTGTACGGGTCCTGTGACGGCCCCTGGTACGTCATATTGAGCTGAGCGCGCTTGTGCGGCGTGAGCGATGTTATGAGGTCGCAAGTTCCAGCGCACGAGTCCGCAGATGCGCTTGGCGCGATGTCCTGGAGATCGGCCTGCATCAGAGGCCCGTGTCGATGCTTGTGCCGGTCGCCTCCATACCGGGCGTCCTTGCAAATCGCCGGACTCGAGGCTACGCGGCGGCGACTAATTAAAAACTAGCTCCGCTGTGGCAGGGTGGCCGGTGCGAAGAGCGAATTGGGGTTTAAGGCGCAGCAAAGCAGGCAAGCTGACATCGCCTGCTTCGATGATGACAAATGTGTTCCTGGCGAAGCACCGATTGTTCGAGCGGTCGAAATGAGTTTCGTTCGTGCGATCGGAAGAGGTGAGACGATGGTCTAGGTTGTTCGTGGCGGCACGTCGTGCGGCTTGGGAGGAAGGCTCGATCATGATGTTTCGAAATCGCGCCGGCCTGCAGATAGAGATGATATCTGAGGACCAAGTGCTCTGCACTCTGCTCTATCGTGCCATTTCCATGAGGACAATCTCGATCGGATCTCCGCCAAGCCCATGAGAGAAGTAGCCCTTCTGGATGGCCCTGAAGCCATGACGTTCATAGAACCGTTGCGCGTTCAAGGTTGACTCGATCTTGATTGGTCCTGGGTGTTCCTTTGCCGCGGCTTCAAGACCAGCTTTGAGCAATCGCTCACCAATTCCGCGGCCTGATGCCTTCGGCAAAACGAAAAGGCGGGTCACCTCGCCAGGAACTGAGTCGACGAACCCCAATACCTCTCCGTTCTGCTCGGCTATGATCGTGGTGCCCGCAGCGATGACATCCTCGTAATATTTGGCAGTACGTTCTCCCATCCACCCCTCCAGTTGCTCGGGCTTGTAATGGGTGATTGCCAGTCCTTGAACCGATTGTGCCGTCACGTCATAGAGCGCCTGGGCATCGCCAGTGCAAGCCGCGCGCAATACCGTTTCGCCATCAACTTTGGTGCCGCTCATTGGTGATTCCTTCGCAACCATTCACCAAAACTTATCTCAGATTGTGGCCCCAGCATTCCCGCAAAATTGCAGCGGGATGAGCCAAATCGTGATCTGTAGCGGGTCGCGTGCACCGAATCGCTGCATCCTGACGCCGCGCATTTGCACGCCCTGCCGGGTGAGAAGATGTACGCGTCATGCCAACGTGAAATATCTCCACTTCGAAGGGGCCAAGCTGCGAGACGTCATACTCGCCGAGCTCGCCGGGGTGGGGTAGATCGACGCAAAAGCATCAAATAAGCCGCTTTTCGAAACAACAGCGCCGGTTGTAGCGAAAAAACTCCTGGAGGGCTTGTATGATGCGGGGCTTACGCAACGTGGTGCTCGAATATCCTGACCAGCTTGAGATCACACAGGATGTGGAGAGGTGCTGGGGCCGTGGCAGCTTGGCCGTCGTCCCCGGGTATTCAGGCATGGCCATCGGCTGGCCCTTATCCTGAGTTGCATGACGGCTTTGAACACATCACGATGAACTGAATGGCCAGGATCATGAGCTTATCCCCTCCTGATACACGAACAAAGCTAACCCTTGCCGCTCTGATGATCGCTGCGTTCGCCATTGGCCTAGATACGTTTGTCATCATCGGGGCACTAGAAGTGATTTCTCGTGACCTCAACATTTCAACCGGAGCGGCGGGATGGATCATCTCAATCTACGCACTCTCCTACGCGGTTTTTGCGCCGCTGAATGCCTGGATGTTCCGGGCCCTAAGCCGCCGCAATGTCCAGATCCTATCCGTTTCAATCTTCATCATCGGCAACGTGATCTGTGCGATCGCTCCGAACTTTGCAACCATGGCTGCAGCTCGCGTCATTTCAGCCTACGGCGCAGCCATGTTCACCCCGGCGGCCACCGCATTGGCAACCGAGGTCCTGCCGCCCGGTCGCAAAGGGTCGGCATTGTCCCTTATCTTCGGTGGTATGACCGTTTCACAAGTTGCGGGTGTTCCGGCGACTAGCTGGATCGCTGATGCCATCGGCTGGCGGTTCGCATTCGGTTTCGTGGCAGTTGCGGGGCTCCTGGCATTGCTGATCTTCGCCCCTATGATGTCCGGTGTCTCTGCAAAGGCGCCGGAGCGCGGAAACGGCCCGGCTTCGAAAGACTTCCCCAGGGCCATCTACGGTGTTCTTTCGGTTACCCTATTCGTGGTCATTTCCGAGTTCGTTGTTTACTCCTATGTGAGCGTCATTATCACCGGTTCTCTGCTTACAGGCGTGCCGCTGCTCTCAGCCGCGCTCTTTGCGTACGGTTTCGGAGCTGTGACAGGAAACGCAGCGTGCGGCTTTCTAACCGATCGCTTCGGCCCCTACAAAGTTCTCATTGCGGTGATCGGCGCACAACTAATCGTTCTCGTAGCTCTGGTTGGATTCGGGCATCATGGTGCCTTAACCGTGCTCATCGCATTTCTTTGGGGCAACGCGAGTTACATGTATCTCGTTCCGATCCAGCACCGGCTTCTCGATCTAGCCGGGGAGAGGTCGAAGCTAGTTTTGGCAATGAACAGCTCGACCACCTTCGCAGGAATAGCCATCGGGGCCGTTCTCGGCGGTATCCTCGTCGAAACTAGCGGGGTCGCATCCCTTGCTGCAGGGTCGATCCTGATTGGCCTCATCGGCTTCGGACTGGCTGTTGCCTTTATGAGTGAAGTTGCAGCTGCAGAAGCTGCCACTCCGGCAGTCCGTGGGTTCGACTAAGGCATACGACCCTATGACCAGACCTCATAGAGCAACGGCATCCACCACTTGGCACGCTCGACGATCCTTCACCGCGCCCAAAGTAAGAATGCGCTGGCCTGGTCGCGCTGGCCCGCACCGCGGCGGCTGGCAGCAGGCTAGGAAGTGCAGTAACGTACGTGGTTCTTGAGATTGTTGGCCGAAGACCCGCCGGCCTCGATGGCCACATGGGCCAATACTGATTTACTGCGCTCGAGTCAGAAATGCTTTCAATGCCGAGGTGGCGTACTGAGATTGATCGAATTCGTTCAATCAGACCGGGCTGTTAGGGCCCAGTGACTCGGAAAGCCTGAAAATGTTTCAGCCAGAGACCCGGTGTCAAGCTGGAAAGTATGGTTGCATAGAAAGGAGGCGCGAACTTGGAAACTCCATCCGAATTGAACGAACTGCGGAGCAGCATCGACAATCTCGATGCGGCCCTTATCCACATTCTCGCGGAACGTTTCAGGTGCACTCGGCAGGTCGGAAAACTAGCATTACAGTTGCTTTTTTGATTTGAAGTGGGCGCGTTGAGCGGCAGCCTGGTGAGCTCTGCGCCAGAAGGACCATGCGATGATGTGTGCGGGTTGAATCCGCTTCCGCGCAAGTCTGATAGCAATGCGGCGGATTTCCTGGATTGACCAACGGATCAGTGGTGGGGTGGTTATGTTTTGGCTTTTGCCGGGGGGCGCCGTTTCGTTTTTTTGGGCGGTGGCGGATTAGCGCGATGTCGGATCGCGGCCATCATGGCGAAGGCGAGCATCACCAAGGACACATGACGGTGCCAGCCATGCCAGGATCTGCTCTCGTTGTGATCGAGCCCGAACTCGTTTTTCGCCGTTTCAAAGCTGTCCTCGATCGCCCATCGATGGCCTTCGACCGCGACCAGCGTTTCAATGGCTGTTCCCGCTGGGCACCAGGTGGTGAAGAAGGCGAGGTCATCATCGGCAATGCGACGACGGATCAGTAGACCGCGTGTCCACAAACCGTCATTTGCACTGTTGGACTGCTCGGCCTCGAGATCCGCCAATTCGAGATAACACCAATCGTGCAGCCGCGGTCCTTTGGTTCCGGCTCCCGCCGACAGGCGCTTCCAGTCGGATGAGCGCCGCGTCCGGGCGAGGTCTGCAGCCGTACCGGCGACCGGCGGTCGCTTGCCCCAGGATCGAAACACATGAGCGCTGCTGACCCCAAGCACGTAGCCTTTGCCTGCCCGACGTAGTTGCTGTTCGATGTTGCCAACACCGTAGACGGTATCACCGGCAACCCACTTGAATGGTACAGACCCGGCTATCGCGCGTGCGATCATTCTCGTCGCAAGCTTTGGTTTGGTCGCAAAGCCGACATCGGCAGGCACATATGTGGCTTCCAGACGATCTGGATCGTCGGTCCATTCCTTCGGAAGATACAACGCGCGATCGATGAACGCATGGCCATGACGCGAAACGTAGGCAGCGAAGACGCCGATCTGGCAGTTCGTGATCTTTCCTGCCGAACCAGTGTATTGCCGCGCCACTCCGCATGACGCTTTGCCCTGTTTGAGAAAACCGGTCTCGTCGATCACGAGCACCGCATCGTCATCCGCCAAATGCTCGATGACATAGTCGTGCACGATATCGCGCAGGGCATCAGCGTCCCAGTCTCCACGACCCAGAATCGCCTGCTGCCGCCATGGGCCGGGATCGCCAGCCGCCTCCGCGCGCATCCAACCGGTCTTGCGCTGCTCATCTCCGAGCAGACCTTCCAGGAACAGACCTGCATTCGTCGCAACACGCTCTTGCGTGAACAACGGACGTATCCGTTGCTTGATCTCTCGAAGCGACGCCGCCCACAACGCAAGCGTCGCCTCAACCGACGCGGCCCGCGCCCACGACATTCGAATCATGGTTGCCCATGGATTCAGAAGCCCGCAACAAAAGCAACTGTAATGCTAGGGTCTGTACCTAATTAGCGAGTTCTGATTCCATGGTGCCAAGTTGATTCGGCACGGGGGACTTCGATGCGGAAAGGACTGTTCTGGCTCAACGACAAGCAGTGGGCTCAGATAGAGCCGCATCTGCCAACAAACCAGACCGGCCCGGCGCGCGAAGACGATCGACGCATTATCAGCGGTATCATTCACATGCTCCAGTGCGGCGCACGCTGGCGCGATTGCCCGTCCGACTATGGCCCTTACACGACGATCTACAATCGGTTCAATCGCTGGGCTAAGCGCGGACATTGGCAGGCGATCTTTGAAGCGCTCGCCCGCTGCGGCAAGGACCGAGTGGCTTTGTCGATCGACTCCACCTCGATCAAAGCGCATCGCTCGGCGAGCGGCGGAAAAGGGGGGAGTGTGAACAGGCGATCGGCCGCTCGCGCGGTGGGCGGACCACGAAAATCCACGCGCTGAGCGACCCTGATTGCAAACCTTGCGCATTTCATCTCACTCCGGGACAAGCCGCAGACATTGCCGCAGGGCCGGCCCTTTTGAAGCTCGCGCCGCCCATGTCTTCCCTCATTGGGGACAAAGGCTACGATGGCGACGGCTTTCGCGCCGAAATCGTCAATCGCGGCGCGAAACCCGTCATTCCAAACAAATCCAACCGGGTAACCCTCCACAGCTTCAGCAAGCGCCTCTATAAAGGGCGCAATGTTATCGAGCGCTGTTTCTGCCGGCTCAAGGATTTCAGGCGTGTTGCTACTCGCTACGACAAACTTGCCAGAAACTTCTTGGCCGCCGTCCACCTCGCCGCTCTCGTCGCTTATTGGATCAATTGAGTCTGAACCCTAAAAGTGCGACTTCAATTGCCTTCGGCAGATCCAGCTCGTGAGGAACGCCAAGTAGAAAGACTACGCACGCTCGCACAGGCAGCTAGCCTTGCCCAGAGTTTGCCGAGAAGTTCCTATCATTCATTTTCAAAGAAGTGATCCTGCATCACGACCTTACTCGTGGAGCAAACGCCGACGTGTAAAAATGCTCGACCACGCGCGTTCTCGTCGGAGCCGGTGATCTTCAACCTGGCTGAACAGGTATGCGCTCGATCAGTGTAGGTCGTCTTAGCATGGAGGATCACGCTCGAGCCAGAAGCCCGGCCCGCTAAACCACACATTCTCTGAGTCGTTAAATCGCGGCTCACCTACGTGCAACGCGCGAATTGGAAGGTTGCGAAGCGGCAACCGGTCGATCGCGTTATGTGGACGTCTTGCAGCGTCCTCATCGCGTCCACCCGTGCAAGGATAAATAGAGACGGCACCAATGGAAGAGGCCTCGAAGTGGTCTCGACGCCGTACCACAATGGAGAAGAAAGCCTTTCCAGGTATCGTCCGTCATAGGCATCAGAAGCCGGTCACCTTCGACAAGGCGATCAAGCCAGACACGGGATGGGTGAGTGGCTCCGGCGAACACGATGGCGATATCAAGCTCGCCGACATCTACCGCCCGGCCGTCGCCCGAGACGACATCGACCTGGGGCCAGCTCTCGAGGTTCACTCGGGCCCGCGACGCCAACTCTGTGTCGGTTTCGATCGCCGTCACACGACCAGCGGGTCCGACAATCTCGGCCAGCACCGCCGAATAGTATCCGGTGCCGGCACCGACCTGAAGTACCTGCTCGCCGGCGGCGATGTTAAGATGGTCAAAATTGCGGGCCCAGAAGCTGGGCATCCCATTGTCGGTGAGAACCGTGTGGATTCTGTAGGGGACCGCGGCGATCAGAGCTTCGAGGAAGGCCGAGGCGGAGGTCCTTTCCGCCTTCTTGACCAGTTGCACGAAGGCGAACTTACTGGTGCGATCGATGGGGAAGTAGAGGTAGAGCTTGGCTTCAGCGGTCTGGAGCTCAGCAATGTCGATGTGGAAATAATCGGATAAGCCTTGAACTGTTTCTTCGAAGGCTTGCTGCCTTCGACCTCCGGCAATCGGCTAATCCCATGACGCTGGAGGTAGCGATGCAGAGATGACCTCGTCAGATGCGGGATGGATGGTTGGCTGCAGCGCATAGAGGCAATCGTCCAGTGGCAGCAGCGTATGCCGCCGGAAGGCGACGATGATCGCCTCCGCCTTGATGCAAAGGACAGTGGACTTGGCTTCTTTGGGGGCTGTCGAGCGATCGACGACGGTCTCGCGCTGCTTCCCCTTCGCGACAGTCTTCTGGTTGATAGTAGCGCTTCGCGAGCGCTCTCAAGCTCTCGTGACTATTTTGTATTGCTCGACGGACGGCCTCCGTCGTGGTGGCGCAGCCGTGTAAAACTTGACCAATAGCGCATCCTTCAATCATGCGATAAGAATGCACCATCAAAGCTTGGGACCAACCACCTAGTCGCGCACCAGCTCGAAGGCGTCGCGTCGTTCGACCAGGGACTGCCCTTCTGCCGTCAGTCGCTTCAGCAAAGCAGGCGGTACCTCGCTGCCGTCCTGTTGTCATTGCGAGCGCTGCAAATTTTTGCGATCCAGCCGCACGATGGGCAGGCTGGCGAGAGGCAGCCTGAGTGTGCCACTTCAGCTACAAACTCCGATACCGCAAAGCTGGTTCGGCGATCAATCGGGGATGGCAGATGAGTGATGGTGCACGATCTTCCACACGCCGTCCTCGCGACGTAATACGAAGGTGAACCGAGCCGGTGTCGACACCTCATGACCATTCCGCAGCTGTGAAAAGACATAATTTCCCACCACCAAAACAACGTTGTACGCCAACGTGACGGAATGCCATACGTCCATTTTTACGGTAGCGATGCCATGAAAGTAAGTGCCTATCTCTTTAGCGCCGATGCAGAGCTTAGCACTCGATGTACCCTGAAACAGCGCATCATCGGCGTATAGCACAACCAGACGTTCCGGCGCGTGCACATTGAAAGTTTGCTCCCAGAGCTCCAGGAACTCGCTGACGTCCGGCACCAAGGAGTTGTTGTTCACTACAGATTCCGTTTCGTTCGAAGACTCTGATAAGCTGGAATGCCGCTTCCGGTACGCCGTATATCACGGCTAACACCGGCTACTCGCAATCAAGCACCCGAGCCTGACGTTTCCTTATCCGATGCTGATGACAAGGCCCGATTTGGTGGAGCCAGTAAAGCCTGGTGGTATCGCAGTTGTCGCCGAACAGTGGGGCGCTCGATGACTTTGAATGTCACACTACGGTGCGGCTGCGGGACGAACGGTACCGACATTTGGCGGATCGTCATTTGGGAAGCGGACGAAGGGTTCAACCTATCGCCGTCGGACGCTGGGCTTGCCGACCAGCGCCGAAGAACGCGTTCCGCCGCGCTTTCATCACCTCGTCGGCATCGGTTGAATGTCATTGCCTGTTCGAACCTCCGAGGAGCTCAAAAAAGCCGCCAGAGCATTGCATCCGGCCCGCCGCATCACTGCACCAGATTTCGACCGAAAGCGCTTCTTCGATAACCGGGAGCAAATCAAAGAGCCGAATGCTGTAGTCGAGCCCAAGCAAGGTCAGCTCCTGGTCTCACCGTTGAAGAATCAGAGCGTTGTCGGCGATCATTGTTCGGCCCGTAGTGCTTCGTTTCTTAGGGCGGATGTAGCGAAATTGTCCTGAACCATTTTAGCAGGTGACAATACGGACGTTGTTGGTTGCACCTATTTGCCCAAACGGCACGCCGGATACGACGATCATCAAATCACCTGCTTCAAGATAACCTTCGTTGCGCGCCACCGCTGCGGCTATCTGCGTCATCTCCTCGTCGGTGGCGGGGTCGTCTGAAACGATGCTGTGCACCCCCCACAGCAGGCACATGCGCCGCGCGACTTTCTCATCTGGAGTGAGAGCAAGAACCGGGACCGGGGGCCGCTTGCGCGCGATGCGCGCCGCCGTCGTGCCGCTTGCGGTGAAACCGATGATCGCCTTCGCATTGAGGGTCACCGCAAGGTCTGCACCAGCGGCGGCGACTGCATGCGGTGGGGACATCTCTTCGTCGGCTTGCGAGGCTTGGACCAGCGACCGATAGAGATGATGCCGTTCAGTACTTCTGATTACTTTGTCCATCATGACAACTGCCTCGATTGGATAGGCGCCGCTTGCCGACTCAGCCGACAGCATGACCGCGTCAGCTCCATCGTAGATGGCGGTAGCGACGTCTGAGGCTTCCGCGCGCGTCGCTGTCGGTGCAGCCACCATCGACTCCAACATCTGTGTTGCGACGATCACGGGCTTTCCGGTCAGCCGACAGGCGCGGATGAGTTCCTTCTGTCGGCCCGGCACCTCCTCGGGCGGGATTTCGACACCGAGATCACCGCGTGCGACCATAATGCCGTCTGACAGGAGAATGATATCGTCGATACGATCGAGCGCCATAGGCGTCTCGATCTTCGCTATCAGACCGGCACGCTCGCCGATCAGCCCGCGCGCCTCTAGGAGGTCGGAAGGCTTCTGGACGAACGACAGGGCGACCCAGTCGACCCCGAGGGCGAGGCCGAAGGCGAGGTCGCCGCGGTCCTTCTTCGTCAGAGGAGATATAGCAAGCAGCGAACCTGGCAGGTTTACCCCTTTGCGATCGCGGATAGCTCCACCGACGAGAACTGTCGCGATGATCTGCCCATCGCCCGGACTCTCAACGCGCAGGCGCACTCGGCCGTCGTCGACGAGAAGAGTCTGGCCCGGACGTGCGGCCGCGAATATTTCCGGATGAGGTAGTGGGATCGATTGCTTTCCGCCCGTAGCTCCGTCGAGCACAAATCGAACCTTCTCGTCGGCGCGTAGATCGAGCTTGCCGCCTTCGACGGCGCCGATGCGGATCTTCGGTCCTTGCAGATCCTGCAGGACGCCTATTGGCGTGCCGAAGTCCCGTTCGAGACTGCGGATCGAGTCATAGACCCGTGCGTGATCGTCCGGGCTCCCGTGACTGAAATTTAGTCGGAACGTATCTGCGCCTGAGAGATAGAGAGCACGCAATCGTTCTGGTGCAGCTGTCGCCGGACCAACGGTCGCAACGATTTTGGCGAGGCGCGAACGACGCATGTTGATTCCAGACGTAAGAGGATGAAACGCGTGTGAATAAAATGCGAAGGTCGGTCTTCGATGACGGCGTTCAGACACTCGCGTGATGGGCTCGCATCCCGCCGCCACAATGCACCTCCGCCGAAGGCGAAATTGATCGCCCCGGTTCAACGCGGTCCGGGAGGCATCCAGCAGAGGTTCGAACAGGAGAACGCCGCCAGAATGAAGACATGGTCCTTGCTTCCCAAAGCAGCAAAATCGACGGCACAAGATGACTGAATTGACCTCTTGTCGCGATACAGATGCCGTGAGACGCGATTTCACGTTGCGGATGCAGGCGCCTTCTGCACGCGATGAGCGGATGCCAGAATGTTCGAAACTGCCCGGTAAGCGAAGACTATGCCGGGGCCGATGGTGATGCCTGCTCCCGGATAAATTCCACGCATTGGTGACGTCATATCATTGCCGCAGGCATAAAGACCCGGGATTGGCTCGCGTTCTGCGTCCAGAACCTTGCCGTAGCTATCGGTCGCCAAGCCAGCGGCTGTGCCGAGCGTTGCCGGAACGATCGGCAGCGCGATGAAGGGGCCACTCTGGATAGGCCCAAGATTTGGATTTTTCGTTCCTACCAACGGATCGCCAAGCGTGCGGTTGAACGCCGATTCACCGCGTTTGAAGAGCGGATCGACGCCAGCGGCGGCGTGCGCATTATGCTCCTCGACCGTCCTTTTGAGCTCGCCGGGATTCAGGCCGATTTGCATGGCGAGCTCCGGTATCGTTCGGCCCAGTTTGATGTAGCCGAGCCGCGCGTACTTCCGGATATTCAGCGTCCATGGCCAAGGCAGCAGATGTCCCATGCCCCTCAGCCGAACGAACTCGTGATCGCAGACGAAGTAGAACCGCTTGTCTGCGGGATATCCGTTTCCAAACATCGCGAGGCAGATATCGTGGTATGAATTGGATTCGTTGACGAAGCGTTGCCCATTTGGGGCAACCGCGATGACGCCGGGTCGTCCGCGGTCGAGCCATCCGTAGGGGACAATTTGGGAGCCTGTCCCACTCCTGAACATCGAGACTGGAGTCCAGAACCCTGCAGAAGCGACATCCTTGTCGATTGCAGCTCCGAGCTTCGTGGCAAGGTTAATGCCATCGCCTGTAACATCGGCATGAGCCAGCGTGTCGTCATGCTGGTGTGGGCCGCTCAGCTCGGCTCTCAGCTGCGCGTTGCGGGCGAAGCCGCCGGTAGCGAGAATGACAGCGTGGGATGCGCGCACGCGGATCTCAGAATTGCCGCGCTTGACGATTGCCCCTGTGACGCGCCCGTCTTCCATGACGAGCTCAACGAGAGGAGACGCCGGCCATATTTCGACGCCTAACTTCCGCAAACTCACGAGCAGGCGCGCAATCAGGGCATTGCCTCCGCTGAACTCGGTGCCGCGCCTGTAGCTCAAGCGATCCCGCGCGTAGCGAGTCACGCGACGCAAGACATGCTTGAGGGAAGCAAACGATTGGAACGGATTCAGGAAGCTTCGGACTTCGCTGGAAGAAATCATCATCCCCCCGAGCACAACGCGAATGGGGTCGCCGATCAGATCGAAGTCGGAGCCGAGCAGCCGCGCATCGTAGGGTGCAGGGCTGAGTGCCCGGCCTTTGTCGACTCCGCCGACCTGGCTTGAGTGATAATCGGGCGCCGAGGCCAGCGTGAACTTGACCTCTGTCCCGGTCTCGAGAGCGGCAAGCGCAGTCGGCCCGTCCTCAAGATAGGCTTCGATGAAGTCTTGCCGATAGTAATTGCCAAGCTCATGCTCAAGATAAGTCCTGGCTTTTGGAAGCGAGTCATCGATTTTGGCGGAGCGCGCCTGAAGCGAACAGGGAACCCAGATCATGCCATTCGACAGCGACGTGGTCCCGCCGAGACGAGAAGACTTTTCGCAAACCGTCACGCGAAGGCCATTCTTTGCGGCGTAGAGTGCCGCCGAAAGGCCGGCTGCTCCGCTACCGACCACGAGCACCTCTGTTTCGAACGTTTGAGTAGCACCTATTGCTGGCAATGCCGCTGTCCTTTTTTCGCCTGATTGGTTGATCGGCTTGTCCATCTCCGCCTCGCTGCGGTGTTTCTTTGAACGTCAGTGATGTCGCGGAAGGGGAACGGCTTTGAACTCCTCTGCCGCCGCTTTGACCGAGCGTTCAATCGGTATTCGTTCGATTGAGGAGGCCCCGACAAAGCCGACACACTCGGTCGACCGATAGACCTCGAACGTGTGCTGGGGCTCCGCGACCGCCCCACCATGACAGAGCAGGATGACGTCCGAGCGGACCGCTTGCGCGGCCGCGTTGATCTCGTTGATGCGCCGGATCGCCTCCTGGATGGACTGGCCCTCCTCATGGCCCACGAGCCCGCCGCGCGTCGCGCCGACATGTGGGACGATGCAGTCGGCTCCGCTGCTTGCCATGGCTTTGGCATCTTCGGGGCTCGCAACGTAGGCAAGCGAGAAGATGTTCTTCTTGCGGGCAGTCGCAATCATCTCGAGCTCGCGCTCGAAGCCAAGTCCAACGCGACCGCGGCGGTCGCGCCATTTCTCTCCCATCGTGGAGATGGTGGGATAGTTGATCACACCGGAGAATCCGGCGGCTAGGAAATTGTCGAGAAGATCGTCGAGATCGAGCCGCAGGGGATCCCAGGCCTCGACGCCGCCTATGACGGGGACGGAAGACACGACGTTGCGGATTTCTGCCGCAAGCTCCAGCGTACGCGCGTTGGAGTCACCGATACGACTGGTGGGGAGCCCCATGAGCCGCGAGAGCCCAGTAGAGTAGACCACCAGCATATCCGCCCCTCCGAGTGCGGCGCATTTTGCGACGAGGCCGCAGCTGCTCGCCGCGGCAAGGATCGCTTTTCGCTCCGCGACCTGACCTGCAAGCCGCGAGAGAATGTCGGTTCGCTCAAACATCCGCACGGGACGAGCCTCCTTGACCTAGTTGTTTGAGGAGCCACGTCACGGCGGCCTCGGCAAATTCGGGGTCGTTGATGTGACAGTCCAGCTCGCAAACAACGATCTCTGGCCGGAGATTGTCCTTAACTGCCTGGAGCCATGCCCCATCGGCATCGGCATCGCGAAAGACGCCACCCTCTCGGTCGTAATCGGACACGCCTTTGGCTGGCCAAAGCACGGCTGCCGGCCCGCGTGCTTGCGAGAGCCGCTCGGCCGTAACCCGGCCGATTTTTGCGCTCTCCGCAGGCGTGGTTCGCATCAGTGTCGTGTACGGTGTATGTGAATAGAATTGGCGGCCGCGAAATTGATCGGGAACGCTGGCCGGTGGACCAAAATTGACCATGTCGATCGCGCCGGGCGCGATGATTTGTGGGATTGAGCGGCGCGAGGCCGCCTTGAGCCGATCGGGCCCGGCGCTGGCCGTGCCTCCCATGAGTTCATCGGCCAATTCCGTTGTGGTCAGATCGAGCACGGCATCGAATTCGCCGGCAGCAATCAGCTGCTCCATTTTGCGACCGCCAGCACCGTTGGCGGGAAAAACGATCGCGTCTGCGCCGGCCTCTGCAAGACGTGCCACGCATTGAGTTGCCGCGGGCGTCGTCACACCGAAGGCCGTGATCGCAACAATCTTTCTTTCGCACCCATGCTTGGCCGGCACATAGCGCATGGCCGCAATGGCTCGGCCTGCATTCTCCAGCACCCTTGCCGTGAACGCGTTAATGCCGAAGAAATCGACCAAGGTTGGATAGAGCATGATGTCGTTGTGAATCGCGAGTTCGGCCAGGAGCGCTGGTCTTGCACTGGTCACCAGCAGCTTGGGGAAGCCGTAAGGCAAATCAGACACGACCTCGCCGAAAACAGCGCTTCCCTTTCCTCCTGCAATGGCCACAATCGCGCTGATTGCGTCCGAGGCGAGCAGGCCAGCCACCTTTATGCGGGTAGCTGCGGCAATCTCTTTCAGGAGCTCGGCGGGCGAGGCTGAGCGCGCGCGGCTCGCGTCAGTTGCGTGGGCGGCCTTCACCTCATTATTCGAGGTCCCGATATCGATCAGGATGGTCTTTCGGCCGCATGTTTGGATGATGTCCGAGAGGAAGGATGCTTCGGGGCCTTTGGTGTCCAGCGTAGCCACGATTGCAACCGCGCCTGAGGCGCCGGCCGTAATCCCAGATCGATTACCATCCCGGACCGACCCCTGGTCGCCCGTGCAATGGTGAGACACGATCTTCCTCCCGGATCATTTTTAATAGCATGTGGTCTAAACCGAGCCGACGCTGGCTATAACATCGGCGAGGAGTGTGATTGGGTAAGATTGGGTAGATGCCCTGAAACGGCGGCCTATAGGAAGACTGCCGGCCTCCCCTCGGCTTTTCTCAAAAGCGCGTCCTTCTGGAAATTGATGTAGCGTGTCTGTGGGCTCGACCAAGCAATCCTGCTGTGTCACAGCCCTGGAACGAATCCCTCATCCAGGTTGCGTTGCGCTTGCAGGGGCGCCAGTTCGCCTCCATGCCACCGCAGGTGGAGTGCATTCGGCAAAGGCCGCCGCGCTCTACGAATTGGACGTGAGGACCTCCGTCCTCAGCAACAAACCGCCGGGCCCGTGGTGGGCCTATTCGTGCTGCACGCCGGCGCAATGCCCGCCCCCTGCGAAGGTCACACGTTTGTGGGACGTCATCGACTGCGCCGAGACACTCTGTGGCGGTGCGATTGAGCGGGCCTATGTCGACAGGGGCACTGCGGTGACGACGCACAAAATCCACCTTCGCGTCTTCATTTCCGGGAGAAGCGCGGCGTCTTCGGTGTCATGAGGCGAGAGCTGCGCCGCCGCTTCCCCATCACAAAAGCCGAACGTGACCTCGGCCACGTACCTCAAGTGCAGCGCCGACGATGCCGCAAATGTCATCCTCTCAGTCGTTGGCCACAACGTGCCGCCGCATCCTCGCTGACAACAACGCTTGAGCGGCCTGTTCGCCGACTGCTATGGCGAACCCTCGCCTGCTCCGCCAAGCTCACTTAGCGAGTGAGTTAACTATCTCGGACTGGCGCTAGAAACTAAGGTGCGAGGTACCGCAGAAGTTCCGGATTGCCGCGGACATCGCCTGCCGCGCCGTGCAGCGCGATGCGGCCGCGATCGAGTACGTACGCGTGGCTCGCCACGCGCAAAGCGAGATCCAGGTGCTGCTCGACGATGATCACCGCGATCTCCTTGGTGAGCGCAGTCAGGCGTTCAGTAATCTCCTCGATCACGCCGATCCAAACTCCCTCGGTCGGCTCATCCAGCAGCAGCAGCTTTGGGTTTCCCAGTAGCGCACGCCCGATCGCTAGCATCTTACGCTCGCCGCCCGAAAGAGTGCCAGCTGCCTGATCCAAGCGGTGGCCGAGCTTGGGAAAGATCGTCAGGACCCGATCAATCGCCGAAGCGTCGGTGTTGGAGAGCGATCCCACTGCGAGATTATCACGTACCGAGAGGCGTGCGAACACCGAGTGCTCTTGCGGCACATAGCCGATACCGGCGCGCACACGCTGCTCGGTCCGGAGGCGATTGAAATCGTGGCCATCAAAGAAAACCTCGCCTCTCCAGCTTGGTAGCTCGCCGACGATGGCCTTCATCAGCGTAGTCTTGCCTGCACCATTCCGGCCAAGCACGGCGACACCGCCGCGCCTGGGAATGCCGAGGGTAATGTCAAACAGCACCTGGCTGCGGCCATAACCCGCGTCAAGATGCCTTAGGTCGAGGAACTGTTGTTTAAGCACGGCGTAAGTAGATCTCCTGGACACGTTTGTTGGCCTGGATCTCCGCGACGCTTCCTGTCGCAAGCACCTTGCCTTGGTCGAGGACGGTGAGGCGGTCGCAGATATCGCGGATGAAATCGAGATCGTGCTCTACGATAACGAGAGAGCAATGCTCCTTGATTGGTCGCAAGAGTTCGCCGGTGACGCGGCGCTCCTCCAGACTCATGCCTCCGGTGGGCTCGTCCAACAGCAGCAGCCGGGGCTTGCCCGCGAGCGCCATCGCAATCTCCAGCCATTGTTGCTGACCATGAGAAAGCGCTGCTGCGGCATCAAACGCACGATCAGCAAGACGAAACTGGGTGAGCATCATCATGACTTGGTCGTGCAACTGTCTGCGGCTGCGCGAGAACACAAGATCAAGAAGCGAGCAGTGCCCCTGCAGCGCGAGCAAGATATTGTCGTAGAGGGTGAGGGTTGGCAGCACCGATGTGATTTGGAACTTCAGGCTCATGCCAGCCCGAGCGCGCTCGGTGGGCGTGAATGCGGTGATATCAGTGTTGATGAAGCTGACCTTGCCTTGGGTCGGCACCTCCGCCCCGGCAATGCACTTCATCAGCGTGCTTTTGCCCGAGCCGTTCGGCCCGATCAAACCGTGGAACTCGTTCTCGCCGACCGTGAGAGCCGCGCCATCGAGTGCCGTAAGCTTGCCAAAGATCTTTCCAATGCCTGCGGCTTCAAGAAGCGGCATGATGCTGCGCCCTCTTCTTGTTTTGCGCTTTCGCGGCGAAGCCACCCACGCGCTCGCGGTCCGTCAACACTATGCTGATAAGCCCGAGCGGCCGGAAAAGGATCACGAGTAGCAGGAGCAGGCCCAGAATGATCGGCCAGATGTCGCGGTAATTGTCCGACAGCCAGAAGGAGAGGCCTTCGACAATGGCCGTACCGATCACCGCGCCGATCAGCGTGCCGGAGCCGCCGAACAGCACGTAGAGCACGACCTGCGTGGAGACCACAACGCCGATCATATTGGGCCACACAAAACCCTCGTGGAAGGCATAGAGGCTACCGGCCAGGCCTGCGATGGCGCCGCTGATCGCGAACACTATGGCCTTCAGATGCTGTGTCTTATAGCCGAAGAAAGCGATGCGCTGCTCGTTCTCGCGGAGTCCTGCGAGCGCGAGACCGAACTGCGAGCGCACCAGGAAGCGGCATGCTAAGTAGACAATGACGAGAAGCCCCAGTGCGAGATAGTAAAAGATCGGCCCTTCCGAGAGTTCGTAGGAGCCGAGCGTCATCGGCGGAATCGAGGGAATGCCGTTCTGGCCGCCAAGATAGTACCAGCCTCGCGCGAGACGATCGGCGGCATAGGCGCCGGTGAGCGTACCGAGCGAAACGAAGATCACGCTGGCTGGATGCCGGCCGAGTAGGAGGAAACCACCGAGCAGCAGCGCGAAGACGAGGCCGATTAGTGTGCCCGCCGGCAGCACTAAAAGGATTGAGGTGATGTCGAGATCGCGTGCAAGCAGCGCGACGCCATAGCCTGCCGAGCCGAAGAAGAGGGCCTGCCCGAAACTCATGATCCCGGCATACCCCCACACCAGATCGAACGAGAGAGCGAAGAGCGCCAGGATCACGACGCGAGTCGCAAACACCGTAAGATAGTCGTGCAGCATCACCGGAAGGACTAGTGCTCCAATCAGCACTAGCCCTTCGATGATGAGCAGGACCCGTCGCGCAGGGCCAACTTGCCCTGCAAAGGCGGTTTCCGCCATTTCAGCCGTCGCACAATTCACTTCTAATGTGGGCACCGATGGCCTCTCTACCGCGCTCATCGCTTCCGCCGCGACTCGTCAGCATTCCCTGGGATCAACAAGCCCATTGCTACGTTCCACGATTTCAAACTTCCCGCTTTTGCACACCGCCGTGTACATGTTCATCTTACAGTGCCGCTTGCCCGGCACCATCTCGGCGGGTCCGCCCGGACCTTCCGCGATCTTGGCGTGATCGAGCGTCGCAGCCACCGACTCGCGATCGACCTTCCCGGCTTCCTTGACCGCGGCCTCCCAAAGTTTCAGACCGCGATAGGTGCTGGGCGCGGCACTGCTCGCGGCAAACAGGGAATCTCCAGGATAGTCCTTTTCATAGGCCGCCTGAATTCTGGCGGAGACGGGATCATCTTTGGCGACTGCTTTGTAATAGTCGAGGCAACTCGCAAGCCCTTCCATCTCATTGACCGGATGGAGGCTAAGATAATTCTCATCCTCATTCACGGCAGCAAGCCGTCCGCCGTTCTTGAGATAGCCCGCTTCATAGAGCTGCTTGAATAAGGGGCCGACACCGGGTGGAATGACAGTGTTGAAGACAGTGTCGACCTTGTTAGAGATAATCCCGTGGACAGTAGCGGAGAAATCGACCTGGTCGAGAGGATAATACTCCTCGAACACGACCTCGCCGCCATTTGCTTCAATCAACTTACGGGCGTATGCATTCAGATTACGCGGCCAGATATAGTTAGAACCTGGAAAGGCAAACCTCTTGCCGCCGTTTCTGATCAGCCAAGGGATAAATGTGTCGCATTGCTGCGCCGGTGTGGCGCCGGTGCAGAACAGGTATGGTGTGCATTCCTGACCTTCATAGAATTGTGGATAAATATAGAGCGTCTTGCCCCGTGATACGATTACATCCTTGATCGCGTTGCGCATCGAGCTCGCGAGGCCGCCGAGGACCATGTCCACCTTGTCGCGCTGGATCAGCTTGCGCACATTGCCCACCGCCACCGATTCATTAGAGGCGGTGTCTTCGATATAAAGCTCGAGCGGCCGGCCCAAAAGTCCGCCGGAATTGTTGATTTCCTTGATCACCATTCTGGCGACGTTGGCATCCGCCTTTCCGGCAAAGCCGATTGGGCCGGTGAGATCGATCGCGATGCCGACCTTGATGGGGCCTTCGGCCGCATTGGCCCAGTCGGGGCGGATCACCCAACTGCTGGCTCCTGTGGCGATCGCACCAGCCGTGAAAGCGAAGTTCGAAAGGAAACGACGACGTGTGAGTTGGACGCGATCAGCAATCATATGACTACACTCCCCTTTGCGCGATGAGGCCTTGCGGGCGGAACTTGATGAAACAGATGGCAAGCACAAAGACGAGCACGTCGGCGACTACCGGTGCCACTGCCCAAGGTAGCGCCGCGGTAAGAGCGCCGATTACGCCGGCCCCTGCCACCGGTCCGATGAAGGAGCCGACGCCACCGACCATGACGGCAACAAATCCCTGGATCAGAAAACGAATTCCGAGATCGGCAAATAGATCGAAAACCGGCACGATAAGCGCACCGGCGAGCCCCGCTAACGCTGCGCCGAAAGCAAAGGTGGCGCCATAGATGAACGTCGTCGAAACGCCAGAGGCGCGCGCCAGCGCTGGATTTTCCAGCGTCGCCCGAACGCGCAGGCCGAAGCTCGTGCGCGACAGGAGCAGATAGCAGGCCCCCATCACCAAACCCGTGATCACGAGTATCGCGAAGCGCCAGGCCGAGATGTGCATAGTGGCGATAGCGATAGATCCGCCAATCGGCTCCGGAACCGTCAGATAGAAGCCGCCAATCAGGCCCCGCACCGTTTCTCGGATGATAAGACCGAGGGCATAGGTGCCGAGCATCGCCACGATCGGTGCCGCATAGAAGCGGCGGATAATGAGTGCTTCGAGTACAAAACCCAGCAATCCGACGAGGATCGGTGCGGCCGCCATACCGACCCAAACGGGGAGACCATGGCTATAGGCGAGATACGTAATATAGGCACCGAGCAACACGAACTCGCCTTGGGCAAAATTGAAGATGCCCATCATGCTCGCTATCACTCCGAGGCCCAGTACGATCAGGACCATGATCGCGCCGAAGCTCAGAATGTCGAATGCCGCCATGAATGCGTTAGTCATATGTTGCGATCCACCCGGACGCCATCGCAGCCCGTCTCACATCTTCTTCCAGTCGCCCATCTGTTCGAAAGCATGGGCGGCGCGGTAGACGGTGGATTCCTCGAAGTAACGACCGACCAGCATCAGGCCCACTGGTAGGCCGTCGACCATTCCGCAGGGCAGTGACATGGCTGGATGATGCGTAATGTCGAATGGCGCGGTATTGGTGAACATCTCGATCGCGCGAGTGAAATAGTCTTCGCGACTGGCGCCGGCAGGCGGCAGCGGCGTTGCCTTCATCGGCGTCGTCGGCATGAGTAGAAGGTCATAGGTCTCGAGAGCCTTGTCGTATGTTGCAGCGAGGCGGCGGGAAATATTGACGGCCTTGCCGTAAAACCTGGAACCAAAAGTGTTGTTGATGTAAGTGCCGAGCAACAGGAACAGCTTGTTCGTCTCGGACAACGAGTCTGCCTGCCGCCGCCACCCGCGATGGAAATCCATCAGTGAGGTCGGGTAGAGATCGCCTCGGCTGAGACCATAGCCGTCGCCGAACATCATGGTCTGGACGGCGCCCTCGGTTCCGATCGGGGTCCAGATCGCCGCCCCCAGGAGATGCATCGGAATGGAGACGGTCTCAACAGTCGCACCAAGATCTTTAAAGCGCTTGGCTGCCTCGCGCACGCTTTCATTGACCGCAGCCTCCGCGGACGGCTGCTCGAAACCTTCCTTAAGGATGCCAATCTTCATCCCTTTGATGCCTGCACCCAAGGCCTTGGTGTATTCGTCAACCTTTGGTGCCTTGATGCGCGAATCGTAGCCGTCGTCACCGGCGATCACCTCGAGCAGCAGCGCGTTATCGGCCACTGTTGCCGTGATCGGTCCGGTGTGATCAATAAAGACCTCGATCGGCATGATGCCCGTGTAGGGAACGAGACCCCAGGTCGGCTTCATACCGTATGTGCCGCAGAACGAGGATGGCATGCGGATCGAGCCGCCCTGGTCGCCCCCGATCGCCATGTCGACCTCGCCCAGCGCGACCACAACCCCGCTTCCCGAGGAAGAACCGCCGGCCGAATAGCCCATCCTGTGTGGATTATGCACCGGACCGGTCGCATTGGTGTGGCTGCCACCCGAGAGACAGAAGGCCTCGCAGTGAACCTTGCCGGCAATCTCGGCACCAGCATCGAGCATGCGCGTAACGATGGTGGCGTCGAAGTCGGGTACGTAGCCTTCGAGGGTGGCCGAGCCATTCATCATGGGCACCCCGGCCAGCATGATGTTGTCCTTCAGGGCCACCGTCTTGCCCTTGAGCTTGCCGCTCGCCGCGCCCTTCACCGTCGACTTGCGGTACCAGGCGTTGCGCGGGTTCTCCTCCGGTGACGGCCGATAGCCCGGAGTGCGTGGATATTTGACCACCGGCAATTCGTCGGGCATTGCAGCGACGAGATTGTACGCTTCGAGCGAGCCCTGCATCAGGCCTAGGAACGAGGCAACGTCCTCATCGGTCAGTGAGAGACCACACTGTTCGGCGATGCTACGAAGCTGGGTTGGCGTGGGAAGGGCGACTGACATGAGGCTCTCCTAAGAAATTTCATCCCGGCATTTGGACGTGCCGCCCATCGATTATTCTACGATGGCCACTTACTCGCCACATACTGCGGAGCAAGTGCATTCGCCCAAAGTGGGCGCGCAACGTGATCTGGGTAATTTTGGGTAAAACGGCTTCGGGTGCTGAATGCATTTGGGTGCGGAGCCCCTGCCGAGCCGCCAAACCTTGCCACTTCCTGTCGCGGTTAACGCGAGCAGCTCGTTTTTGACGAAGCGGCGCGGCGACACAAGCAAGCCAGCGTCGTCAGCTTAGAGTTGCAATGTGGCAGCGATCTGACAGAGCAACGCAATGCATTAGCGGCTTAGTTTCCGCAGGGAAACATCCAGCTACTTCACGTTGGAGATGTGCTCCAAACATTTAATGGCCAAACGTTGAAAGCTGCAACGTATCGATTCAATTCCCTTCGGCGCGCCGCCAAGTACGGGGGGCCGTGCCAGTGCTGCGCTTAAATTCACGACTGAAGTGATAGACGTCGCAGAAACCGCAGCGTTCGGCGATAGCATCGAGCCCCGCGTCAGTTTCCAAAAGTAACTTTTGCGCCATCAAAATACGCTCTCGGATCAGCCAGCGCCGCGGACTGATCTGTAGATACCTTTGGAATAGCCGCCGTGTTTGTGCGGCACTGAGACCGGTGACGGAGGCCAGTTCCTCGGCATGCCAGGATCGCGCTGGAGCCTGCCGCATCTTTGAGACGATGGCGCGCAATGGGGCTGGAAGACGAGACTCACCGTGCGTAGGTGAAGGCGCTGCTATGAGGTGCAGCAGTTCTGCCACAAGGTGATTGAGGGCCATATCGACGTTATCATCTCGAGCGCGCAAAACACCAAACAGCTCTTCGAACCACCGGTCGATGTTGTTCGGCGCCAATATTGTTGCGAGGGTTGCACCACCGCCGAACACCTTTCGCCGAATGGCTGCACAGTTTGGTCCGTCGATCCGTACCCATAGAACGGTCCAGGGATCGCTCTCGTCCGGCCAGTGCGCATGCGGCGTCTCGTTAGCGATCCACATCAACTGATTGCGCCCAACACTCAATGTCCTCCCCTCGCTGGATACGAAGCCATGACCCGCTGTGCAGTAGAGAATGTCCTGGCCCGGATAACTATCTCGCGCGATGTGATGGTCAGGGGCAGTGATGACTTTACCAGCCCTCAGCACCGTAAAGGCGCAGCGAGTCCAGGCGACATCAGGCAGGACATACTGATGGCTCTCAGGGAAAAGTGTGCGCTGCAGTATTTTTACCATGCGTGTTTTATATAAATCAGCGCGTGCTTTGTCCATTTCTACGCACGAGCTGCACATCTATGCTCGCTCACAACGACTAATAAGCAAACTCGCCGATGGGCATCCTGGATGCACGTTTTGTATCCTTGGGCGGCTGCTGCGAGTATTCAGGGAGGAGCTGGTGTCAATACTCAGCGCCCGCGAACAGCGCCGTCACGCTGAGCGCCGCATTTCCCTTATGCCGATCTCGTGGAGGCAATCCACACAAGCGCGGGCCTTAAGCACCTTCAAGGGAGGAATCGATGGGTAAACCGAAAATCACCGTCGTAGGCAGCTTCGCGGTGGGACTTACCATTAGGGCTCCGAACATTCCCGTCTTCGGCGTCACAATGCTCGGCAGCAGTTTCGATATGGGGCCTGGCGGAAAGGGCTCAAACCAGGCGGTTGCGACCGCGCGGCTGGGGGCGGACTCCTCGCTGGTGGCCATCATCGGCAGAGACAAGTTCGCCGATATCGCAACCGATCTGTTCAAAGCCGAGGGCGTTGGTACAGCGCATGTCAAGCAAATCGCTGAGAGTCCGACGGCGGTGGGCTTCATCATTCTCAACGAGCGCGGTGAGAACTTCATCATCATGGACTATGGCGCAACCAACGCTATGGACCCGGCTTATGTAGATCGCGCCGAGAGCCGCATCCGGGAGAGCGACGTCGTCATGGCGGTGCTCGAACCCCCGGTCGAGGTAGCAATGCGAGCCATGGAGCTGGGCCGAAAACACGGCAAGAAAACTGTCCTTAATCCAGCTCCCGCCGCGCCGCTTCCTGATGAGATTTTCCCGCTAGTCGATTACCTGACGCCGAACGAGAGCGAACTTCGTATTCTGCTCGGTCTACGGCCGGACGATCCGCGCCCTTCGCGCGAGCTAGTGGAGATGCTGCGCAAGCGCGGCGCCGCCAATGTCATCGTAACCCTTGGCGACCGCGGCGTGCTCATTGTGACCGACACGATCGATACAGCCATCCCAGCTGCCGAGGTCGACGTCGTGGACACGACTGGCGCTGGCGACGCGTTTAATTCCGGCTTCGCCGTGGCTCTGGCCGAAGGACGGGATGTGATCGAAGCGGCGCGGTTCGGGGTTTGCTGCGGCGCCCTGGTCTGCACCAAGCTCGGGGTCATTCCTGGCATGGCAACACGTAGAGCAGTCGACGAGATGTATCGTACAAGTTTCGCGTCGGCTTGAAAGGATTCAGAATGAGCCTGAACCACATGCTTCCAGGTGCCGACTTGGCCTGCTCTGTCGTCAAGAGAGGCATGAGCGAGGTGAGGATCGGCTGTGAGCCACCATATCCAAACCCGCCGCACTTCGTTTGGCATGGTCTCGCTGTCGCTGCAGGGCATCCGCATATCGAACCATGTGCACAGTGATGGCCGGCGGCTTGACGACTTTGTACATGGACACTCGACCGAAGGACGACACGCAGTTGATAGGTGGCGAGGCGACCCTCCGAAATTCCTTGACAGGCGCCGGTTCGACGCGCCGGACCTTTGGCAATAACTTTGAGAGCTCGTGAGCAAGATGCCGCGGATTTACGATTGGGGCGCGCGCGAAGCTGAGCGCACGGTGACCGTAGCCGATCTGTGCGCGGCCCGAGACTCGGGCAAGCGCTACACTCAAGTCACCGCTGAGACGGCGGACGAGGCAGCAGCTGCGGAGGAAGCTGGTGTCCAGATGCTGGTTGCCCGCGCCCGCAACGTGGAGGCCGTGCGCAAGGGTTCGAAACGGCTTTTCGTCACTGCGGCGCTGGGCTTTGCCGATGCCGTAACCCGGGACGATATCCTACGCACCGCATTGAAGGCGCTGACCGACGGCGCCGATGCGGTGATTACGGCACGCGGCATGGCGACCGTCTCTATGCTCGCGGCCGAAGATATCCCGGTCGTGGGGCACCTGGGACTCGTTCCAAGGAAATCGACCTGGGTCGGAAAGCTTCGCGCTTTCGGCAAGAATGCCGACGAAGCCTTGACGCTTTTTCATCGCTTCCGCCGCCTCGAAGAGGCCGGCGCTTTTGCAGTCGAATGCGAGGTTATCCCCGCCAGAGTCATGGCAGAGATCCGTCGGCGAACCGGACTGGTGACGGTTTCGCTTGGCTCCGGACCTGATGCGGACGTTATCTTTCTCTTCACCGAGGACATATGTGGTGGCGAAGGCCGGCGGCCCCGGCACGCCCGGACCTATGGAAACCTGCAAGCGTTGCAAGAGCGTGTCAAGGAAGAGCGTGTGAAAGCCCTCAGTGCATTTCGCGCTGACGTCAGTGCGAATGCGTTTCCGGGGCCGCAGGAAACCTCGATTATCGACGACGACGAATTCGCCGCGTTTATGTCAAGGCTGAAGCAAGAGGGCTTTTGAGTTCTGATCTGAGTCTCGTGCGGGCGATGACCGCGATGATGTCTCGGCGCCTGAGAATCTGGCCGCATAGGCGAGCTTCTCTCTTCAAAACGTTGATGGAGTAGCAAATATGGATGACATCTTATACGGGGCGCGCGACAAACGCGGGAATTGGACACCGAACAAGAGGCCCGAACGCGCGCCGATTTTTGTCTGGCCAGTGGAACCGAAGAAAGTTATTCGTTGGTTGCCGGGGTACTTCTTGCCCTGGAATACCCTCTATTTCGTGATCTCGCTTGTATCGTGGATCTATCTGACACCCGCGCTTGATACAATGCGGGAATTCCGCGCTGACTGGATTTTGCTCATTCTGCTGCGCAACGCTGGGCTAACGCTCCTAGTCTATGGCAGCTTTCACTTCATCCTCTATATCCAACGGCGCCAGGAAACCAACTTCAAGTATAATGCAAAGTGGCCCGACACCGACAATACGGCCTTTATGTTCGGGAGCCAGACGGCTGAGAACGTGTTTTGGACCATGTGTAGCGCGGTGCCAGTATGGACCGCATACGAGGCGGCCACCTGGTGGCTCTACGCTAACAGCTATCTGCCGTACGTCGATTTCGGACAGCACCCGGTGTACTGCGCCATCCTCGTGTTGGTGATGCCGGTCTGGCGCGAGTTGCACTTCTATCTGATTCACCGGCTCATTCATATCGGGCCGCTGTACCACATCGTACACAAAGTACACCACAAGAACGTAAACCCGGGGCCGTGGTCGGGCTTGTCAATGTCTCCCCTTGAACACATCGCCTATTTTTCCGGCGTGCTGATCCATTTCGTCGTGCCCTCCCACCCGGTGCATGCAATGTTTCAGCTCATGCACGCAGGGTTGTCCGCCGCGAAGTCTCACACCGGTTTCGACCGGGTGGTGGTGGACGATGCGAAAGCCGTCAACACGGACAACTTCTATCACTACCTCCACCACAAGTATTTCGAAGTGAACTACGGTGAGCGTCGCATCCCGCTCGACGAGTGGTTCGGCACAGCTCACGACGGTTCTCCGGAAGCGGACGAGAGGATGTACAAACGCATAAAGGCCAAGAAGTGGGCGCGCGGCAGTTAGCTCTGATGTTGCGGAATGTCCGTCCGGCTCTCTTCTTACGAGCACTGCGCACGCGCGGGAGCCTCCCGTCCGCCCGCCAAGGACATCTGCGCCGGTCGCGGATTTGCCAAGGCATCGGTGCAATTGTTGCGATTTAGATTTAGAGGGATACGGAATGACCAGCCAAGGAGAATGGGTTTCCGCCTGTGCTACCAATGCATTGATGCCAGAAGAGACCCTTCGCTTCGATCATGGTAGCCGCACGTTTGTTATTGTTTGCTCTCCCGAGGGAGACTACTTCGCGATCGATGGCCATTGCTCCCACGAGAAAGTCCACCTAGCGGATGGCATCGTCGACGGCGGAATCATTGAGTGTCCCAAGCACTTCGGGACCTTCGACTACCGAACGGGCGAGTCGCGTGCTTTGCCCGCATGCGTCGACTTGCGCAGTTACGAGGTGAAGGTCGAGAACGACACCGTCTTCATCAAGCTCTAAACGGAGCCAAAGGGCGGAATGCAGGACAATGTCGAAGCAGAGCTTGCTTATACTACAGTCCCTTTGGGCGATGGAACGGCGCCAGCCCGACGGGGTCGAACGTTCCATCGATCAGAACATAGCGATGATCCAAGAAGCCGGGTTCGACGGCATTAGCACCTCGTGCACTGATCCTGCGCGCGTCGCCCTGATTGCACGTGCCCTAGACGGCTCGGGACTTGCAGTCGAGGGTATGTGCTTCCCGCAGACGATCGATCACCTGAAAGCTGCCATTGACCTTGCTCGGCGCCTCGACGTCGTGCATCTCGACGTCCAGCCTGACATTCGCCCGCGCCGTGTCGCCGACTGTGTCCCGCTGCTGGAAGGCTGGATCAGGGTGGCGCAAGATGCGAACATGCCGATCTACTTCGAGACGCATCGCAATAGGATGACGACAGATCTCCTGTTTACACTCGAGTTGATGGATCAGGTTCCCGAGATGCGGATGCTTGCTGATCTCTCGCACGTCCTATTGGGCCGCGAGTTTTGGTATCCGATCTCGGACGAAGACGAAGCGCAGGTGCGGCAGGTGCTCGACCGCACCTGGGCATTTCATGGCCGCGTTGCATCGCGCGAGCAGATACAGGTTGAGATCACGTTCCCTCAGCACAAAATCTGGTTGGATCTGTTTCTCTATTGGTGGAAGTATGGATTCAAGAGCTGGCAAAGGCGCGCTGGTGCGGATGCCCGTCTCGCTTTCGTCTGCGAACTTGGTCCGCAGCCTTATGCAATTACCGACCGACAAGGCAACGACAGCACAGATCGTTGGAAGGAAGCTCTCTTACTCAAATCCCTCGTGCGCAACGTGTTCGAGAGTCTGGCAAACGATGCGCCGCCTTCAACTGGCGATCGGGTGGCCACTTGAGTGCAAAATCCACAATAGTGATTGTCGGCGCGGGCGAAGCCGGCACAGCCGCCGCCATCGCCCTGCGCGAACGTGGATGGCGGGGCAGACTGGCCTTAGTAGGCAACGAAACTATACTGCCATATGAGCGCCCGCCTCTATCCAAGGCGCTCCTGCTCGACGAAATGAACCCTGGACCCAAGCTGATTGTGACGTCACAACGCCTTGCCGAGTTGGAAATAGAGTATCTCCAGGGAAGCGAAGCGGTCTCAATTGATCGCGCGGCCAACATGGTTACGCTCTCAAACGGCTCAGCGATAGCGTATCACCGTCTCCTACTGGCCACGGGAGGCCGACCTCGGAAACTGAGCGTTCCGATCGCCGAAGGAGCCGAGGTGGCGACACTACGGACGTACGAGGACGCCACGCGCATCCGCCATGTCATTGGTCAAGGATGCGACGTGATCGTGATCGGAGGCGGCTTCATCGGGCTTGAGGTTGCCGCGAGCGCCGTCTCGAGAGGTGCTTCGGTGACCGTACTCGAGGCAGGATCGCGGCTACTTACGCGGGCAGTGCCAGCTTCTATGGCCGAGTTGATCAAAGCCAAGCACGAACGTTCTGGCGTGCGCATCGAGATAGCCGTGATCGTCGAACGCATCGATAGGAGCGAAGGCCGTTCCAAAGTGGTAATGGCCGACGGTCGCTCGCGTGACGCCGATCTCGTGATCGTTGGGGTCGGCGCGACGCCGAATGTCGGCCTTGCGCAAGCGGCGGGACTAGCAATCGAGGACGGTATCGCTCTGGACGAGACGCTCGCGACTTCAGATCCGCACGTTTTCGCGGCGGGTGACTGCTGTTCGTTTCCTCACCGCCTCTACGAAAAGCGAATCAGGCTGGAGGCCTGGCGCAATGCCCAGCGGCAAGGTGCGGCGGCTGCGGCGAACATGTTGGGCGAGAACCGTCCTTACGAGGACGTTCCTTGGTTTTGGTCGGATCAGTACGACGAGACACTGCAAATCGTGGGCCTCGTTCCGGAAGGAGGAATTCCCATAATCAGAGACTTTGGTGCGAGGGCTCAGATCTTGTTTTACCTCGCAGTAGATGGACGCCTGGTGGCCGCATGCGGATTCGGGAGCCTAGGTGTCGTAGCGAGAGAAATTCGTGCCGCCGAAATCATGATCGCGAGGCGGCTTAGACCTCCAGCAGACGCGCTCGCAAGCCCCGAGATGAACATGAAGAAACTAATGGGTTAGAATAGAATTCAGTATCCGAGACCGCCTCAGCGCCGATCCTGATTGCAGCCGGAGAACTGGCGTTAATCCGATGCCTATGCTGCTCGCCGCTCGGGCGCGCTACGCGGCTGGCTTATGTGGTCCTCAATGACGCTGGAGCTATACGAGCGCGGGGTAGAACGGCTGGATGCTGATCGCTGCGCTCCCTGCGCCAATCAGCTTGCGCTCGACGTCGCGCCAGGATCCATCCCCGGCCGACTTTGGGGGGGCGCCGCGGCCACGATCGAATGGTCCTAGATACGAGGACCGAAAACCTGCCCGGAGTGCCCGCCTAGCACTACTTTGGCAGAATGTGTTTTCGCCGCTGTTTTTCAAGGATTTGCTTTCGGCAATGTGGGCACTGCTGGGGCGGCGGCCGAAGGATGAGATCGACGATGGCGTGACGTACGGCGGGCATAGTCGGTTGAGGCGGAGGCCCGTTGATTCTTTTTTTTTCGCCCCGCGTTTGCGAGGCGACGATGTTGCAGGAAGGCGTAGGCAATCATTGTCATAAGGGCGTGGCGATGAAGACCTTGCCATGATCGCCCTTCGAAGTGATCAAGTCCAAGTTCCTCCTTCAACTGTTGATGCGCCTGCTCACAAATCCACCGTCCCTTGATGGTGGCGGCCAGCGTGCGCAGATCCGTCGTCGCCGGAAGATTGGCGAGATAGTATTTCTTCTCCCCGGAGGCACGTTGCTCGCCAATGAGCCAGGCTTCGTCGCCTGGGAGATGCTGCTGACCTTTATCCCATATCCGCTGCGGAGGGCCGTCGGCGGTGCGGACACGGAGAGCAGCAAATCGGGCTTTGAGCCGACCTTTCGTCCCGCTGCGCCAACTCACGGTTTTCCATTTGGCGCTGGCCAGCATTTGTTCTGCCGCAATCGATAAGATATCGGGCACGTGGTGCTTTCGTGGTTTGCCACGGGCTTTGGTGATCGGCCAAATGAGCTTCACATCGACCGGATACACTTTCTGGTGCCGAGGGATACCGACCGCCCAGGCCAGCCCGCGCTCTGTTAGCCCTTGTCGAAACGGCGCGCTGAGGCCGTATCCTGCATCCGCCAGCACACATCCAAAGCGTATGTTGGCTGCCATCGCGCGGTCAATCTCGGCCAAAGCGATCTCCGGCTTGGACCGCGGCGTTCGGTGTTCGACTGGCACGCGAGCGCGCTTCAAGCGAGGCATGTCGCTTGTCCAGCTGTCAGGCAGAAAGAGACGTAACGCGACCATCACGGGCACTTCCCCGCGCGCAAGCGTTAAAGACACCAGCGTTTGGCAATTTGCAGTTTTACCGAGAGCCGACGCGTATTGAGCCGCAACACCGACCGATCGCTCACCCTTTTTCGGCAGTGAGGTGTCATCAATAACCAGCACCGCATCCCTGCCGCCGACAAGTCGGTCCGCCTGGTTGAGCAGCTCTGTCTCTAGCGGCGTCGCGTTCCAGACGCCGTCCGCAATGAAATGGTGCAACTGGTCGTAGTTGCTCGTGGCAAGGCGTTCCGCCATCGGCTGAACGCTCTTGCGATCGCCAGGACCGATCAATCCCGCAACATATAGAGGACACATCCGCTGTCGGGTCTTATGACCCAGCCGGTCCAAGAACGGCATCAGCCAGCGTTCGAGTTCGTCTTCCCATCCCGGCATGGTCAGCCCTCCAAGAGCCGACCACCCATGAATCATTGAACAATTGATTCGGGAATCCTATAAATCGCGGCAAAATCAACAATCTGCCAAAGTAGTGCTAGGGCCTCGTCTAGGACTACGACTATCGATCACAAACGTCTATAATCTGCGGATGACCCTCGATCCAGAGCAGGCCAAATCTCCGTGTTGCAATCGGTCTGAATGAGAAGGGCCCCGTCAGAATGCGGGTAAGCGCGAAGCCGATACCCTTGCTTCAGAATTCGAATGAACGTGCGAAAGAAGCCTCCGGCTTGGACGGAGGTTTCGGATGGGATTGGACAGCAAAAAGGACGTCCATTTGGACGGCTCAACGAGGCGATCGGTGAGCCGGCTGGAGGTTCTTGAAGGACCATCGGGGCGCCGCGTACGTTCGGAAGCTGAGAGAGCTCGGATCGTCGCCGAGAGTCTGTTACCCGGTGCCCAGGTGTCCGAGGTGGCGCGCAAGCACGGAGCGACGCGCTGGCAAATCTACGATTGGCGGCGGCGGTTTCGACAGCGAGGCATGTTGTCGCCGCGCGAGGTATCGCAGCCGACATTCGCGCCGCTAGTCGTGGAAGGTGCGTTGGAGGAGCGTCAGGTTCCGGCGATCAAGCTTGAGATCGCGATCGGCGATGTCGTGCTGCGGACGGACACAGCCATAGATGGCGAGCAGCTGTCCCGTGTGATCCGCGCGATGCGAGCGTCACGATGATCGCGGCCGGTGCCGATCTGAAGATTTACATCGCGACGCGGCCGATCGACTTCCGCTGTGGCCACGATGGGCTTGCGGCGAAGGTGCAGGAGATGCTTCGTCTCGACCCGTTCAGCGGCGCAGCCTTCGTGTTCCGATCGAAACGAGCGGACCGGATCAAGATTTTGGTCTGGGATCGAACGGGTCTGGTGTTGGTGCACAAGCGTCTTGAAGGTTGCAAGTTCGTTTGGCCAACGATCGCAGACGGCGTGATACGGATATCGCCGGCGATGTTCGCAGCCCTGTTCGAGGGGCTGGATTGGAGGTTGGTCCGCCCGGAAGAAGCGCGGCGTCCCCAGGCGGCTGGATAACTGCGGCAGAATGACTCGGAAGCTATTTTGAATGTGGCACGCGCGGCGGCGATGTGCTCGAAATAGCGCATGAGCATCGCGGCGCTGCGCGACGAAAATGAACAATTGAAAGCGCTTTTGGCGCAAACGCAGGCGGCCTTGAGCGAACATCAGGCGGCGCTGGCGACGTCGGAAGAGGCGCGGCGTCGGTTGGAGGTCATTCTCGGCGAATTGCGACGCGAGAAGTTCGGCGCGACGTCCGAGAAGCTGCGGCCAGATCAGTATCACTTGCCGCTGGAAGACGTGGAGATCGCGCAAGGCATCCTGGACGCGGCGCAGGAGAGAGCCGAGGCTGTGATCAAGGGCCGATCGCGGAGCGCGCCGGATCAAGGTTCTCATCGCAATCGCGGCTGCCTGCCTGCCCATTTGCCGCGGGTGGAACGGATCATCGAGCCTGCGAGTACGCTTTGCCCGTGCGGTTGCGGCGCCATGACGAAGATCGGCGAGGACGTCAGCCAGCGCCTCGACGTGATCCCGGCGCAATGGCGCGTGCTGATCACACGCCGCCCAAAATACATCTGTCGCCGCTGCTCCGGCCCCGTCGTGCAGGCGCACGCACCGGAGCACGTCGTGCCCGGCGGGCTGCCGACCGAAGCGGCCATCGCGCATGTGATCGTCTCCAAATTTGGCGACCATACGCCATTTTACCGTCAGGCCGAGATCTATGCGCGCCAGGGCATCCGGCTTGATCGGGCGACACTGGGCAACTGGTCCGGCCGCGCCTGCTTCCATCTTCAGCCCATCGCGGAACACATGCGCCACCACCTGGCCATGGCGGATCGGCTGTTCATGGACGAGACCAAGGCGCCGGTACTCGATCCGGGGCGCGGCCAAACGAAGAAAGGCTACTTCTGGGCGATTGCCTCAGACGACCGCGGCCACAGCGGCCCAAGTCCGCCGATCGTGCTGTTCCGATATGCCCCCAGTCGCAGCGGTGCCTTCGCTGAGCAGTTCCTGGATGGCTTTGGCGGACGCTTCCTGCAATGCGATGCCTATGACGGTTATGATCGACTGACCGAAGTCGCTCGACTGCAAGGGCCTTGGACGCTCGTGCATTGCTGGAGCCACTTGCGCCGACGCTTCGTCAAATTGGCCCGCAATAGCAAATCGCCGATCGCCGAGGCCGCCATTCGGCACATCGCACAGCTTTACGCCATCGAAGCCATGGTGCGCGGTGCATCGCCGGACATCCGGCTCGCCGCACGAAAGGAGCATTCGTTGGCTCTCGTCGCCGCTTTGAAAATGTGGTTCGAGAAGCAGCTGTCGATGATCTCCAGCGGTTCGACGCTCGCCGAGGACATCCGCTACGCGCTCAATCACTGGCAAGGTCTGACCCGCTTCCTCGAAGACGGGCGCCTCGAGCTCGACACCAACCCTGTCGAGAACGCCATCCGGCCAGTCTGCCTGACCAGAAAAAATGCGCTCTTCGCCGGTCATGAGGTCGGAGCCGAAAACTGGGCCTTGCTCGCCTCGATCGTCGCCACCTGCAAGCTCAACGACGTCAACCCGGCCGCCTACATCGCCGAAACACTCGAGACGATCATCGACGGCCATCCCCATAGCCGCATCGAAGACCTCATGCCGTGGCGATTCCGCAAAACGTCAAGCCAGCCTCAATAGGGTTGCGGCTAAGCGCTTACGAATGCGGGGCCCTTCGTGATGTGGATCGTTCACGCTGGGGTAGCCAGAAGTAGGAGACGAAGCCCCGCCGTGCCTAATCCCCGACGTAGACGCCGCCTCGTTGTTTCGCGATCAGATAAACTATGATGCTAAGCAACGCGACGGCCGTGCCGTAGAATGGAAACACCCAGGACAGATTAGAGCGTTGGAGCCACAGCAGCAGGAATGGTGTGGTACCGCCGAATATCGTTGCGCCAATAGCGTACCCGAGCGCGACGCCGGTGGTCCGAATATTTCTGGGCATCAACGTTGTGGCAATAAAGTTATAGAGCGCCATATTGCAACCGACCAGAGTTCCGCCCACCAACATAACGAT
This sequence comes from Bradyrhizobium sp. 172, assembly GCF_023101065.1. NCBI lineage: Bacteria > Pseudomonadati > Pseudomonadota > Alphaproteobacteria > Hyphomicrobiales > Nitrobacteraceae > Bradyrhizobium > Bradyrhizobium sp. 172. The sequence continues at coordinate 81,825 of NZ_CP064702.1, read as the reverse complement.
TGAGAAGGTCAGAATGCTCTTCTCGGCATAGAGCAGGGATAGAAAGAACGACGGGATTAGCAGCAGGCGCATCATCACGAACGCCCGCGACGGTTTCACCTTATCCGCAAAGGCACCGATTGTCGGCGAGAACACCATCCAAATCGCGCCCATGACCGTCACGATGCCATACACATAAGTGCTGTTTTCCTTGAATACGCCATTGGCAATGTTAGGCAAACCGAAATTGTACGTGTAATTAGCGATCTGGACGCCGCCAACAACCAGAATCGCGGCGAAAAGGGACAGCCTTGCCTTCCAAAGCGCTTTCCACACTCCGCCGGTCGTTTTTTGAATGCGCGAGTCCTCGTCGACCCGATGCATGGCGCGAGCGATTAGGGTTTCTGGAAGGGTCTGCCGAAGATAGATGATGAGCAAGCCTAGAACACCTCCGACGCCAAACGGAACGCGCCAAGCCCAATCGCGCATGACTTCAGGGGACACGGCGCCGCTGACCAGGAAAGCAACCAAGCTGGCTCCGATCGAGCCCACCATGATGAATGTGCCATTGATCAGTCCGAGGTATCGTCCCTCCTGACCTGCCGGTGCCAATTCGATCGCGATCGCATTTGCAACGCCCGCTTCGGCGCCTACGGCGAGGCCTTGCACCAGCCGAAGGGAAACCAGCACGATGGTGGCAGTGATGCCGAGATCCTTGTAGCCTGGCAGCACTGCGATCATCAGCGACGATAGTGCCATGGCGGAAACAGCGATCAGCATCACGGCTTTGTGGCTGATGCGATCTGCAATCGGGCCGAGCAGCGCCGCCCCTAAAGGCCGTGCGGCAAACCCTGCTCCGAATACTGCCAGTCCCGCGAGCAGCGAGACGACAGGGTCAGTGGCTGGAAAGAAGTGCGGCGACAGGAATGCCGCCATGAAGCCATAGAGCTGCCAGTCGTAGAATTCGAGGGCGACGCCCCCGCCGAGGCCCAGAGTCATTGACCTCGTCGCGACGGATTTATCGATCTCAACGACGTCCCCTACGGGGTGTGCTGTCAATTGCATGGTTTGCTTCCGCTCTTTTAATCAATTCGTCATGGATGATGGGCGCAGGAGTCCGAGGCGAGAGGTCATCGCCGTTCGTGGGCTTCCGTGGCGCTGATGCGGAATACAAGCGAGCACCTCCGCGCTGTGAGCGGCGAACTCAGGCGAGAAGACCGAGGTGCGCGGAGAAGACGTCCCCGAGCCATTTCGTTTTGATATTGCAAGCAGCCTGCATATGCGAGCGTCTGGCTCATTTCACCGTTCCCTCCTGTTGCACCCGCGCTTTGCGCGTCGCGTTCGTCTTTCTATGGCGATGACGCCGTGAGTTGGCGGCATCCTCCGCGGGCGAAAAGTGCCTCTCGCTCACGGTCGCTATTTCCCAACGCCGGTCGTACTTGCCCTAGTCCGTACGTGAGGAGCACAACACGCAGATAGCCCAATGTCAATATTGCGACACAGCAATACGACATTGGGCTAGCTGATCCGAAGTTTGCGATCGGCAGAGCTCCTGGGGGAATATGGAGCGCCTGTAAGGCGCAGAGAATCACGTATTCTAGCTCAATTGCCGTAATTCCCGGCCAGATTGCGCTATCCCAATGCGCGCGTTGGTTGCCTTGCGGGCCTGAAATGCCGAACGTCTCGACGAAAAATGGCTCTGAACCGCGGACTCCGCGGGAGCGATCAGCGCCCGCCTCTCTCAACGTCCGGCGCAACTGACAACACCAACAATTCAATTGCTCGAAGAGGAAAGGCAATGGACAGCGGCGTTACGATGGGCTGAGTCGGAATCTCCGGTCGCCGTCCATGGGACTCACGCGCACGAGCAGGTGATCGCGTTCGCGGACATGTCGCTGTACTCCCCAACCACCTTGACCAAGCTTAGTGGAAGGCAAACGGCTGGGCCGCCGTCATCGAAGGTGTCGGCAATGCTTCAGTAGATTGCTGCGCGGCCCTGTCATACGGCGAAGGCGGTTTGCGCTTTTTTGCGAGGTGCGACGAAGGTGCGCATCACTAACAGTGCGCACGAGTCAGTCGCCGTGGCGTCGCACATCGCCCGCTTTAGGAACTCAGCCACTGGGCGGTTACATCGCGAACCTAATACTGCGAACGGCTCCCTTACTCTCAAGCCGAGAGGGGAGCATGGCCAGGTAGTGGCATTTCAATTGGTAAAGACCGCCGCCTTATGCCTCGTTCTGGTGGAGCCGTTCCGCACCAACGACGGAAGGCAAAGGCCCTGGTCGAATATCTCATTCTCCCCGATATCTGGGCGGGCGTTTTTCAAAGAAGGCATCCATGCCCTCTTGCTGGTCCGAAGTCGTGAAGGCCACCCGAATTGCCTGTCGTTCGAATTCCACACCCGCATCCAGAGGCGTCTGATACGCGGCGAGCACCGCTGATTTGGCGAGTTCGACGGAGCGCGGCGGCTTCTGCGCAATGAGGCCTGCGATCTCGAGCGCTCGCGCGTTCGCCGTGCCGGTGGGGACGATGTCCGCGATGAGCCCGGCACGCAGCGCGGCCTGAGCAGAAATTGGCTGACCGCCCAGAACCATCAACATTGCCAATGATTTTCCTGCTACGCGGGTCAATCGTTGAGTGCCGCCGTCGCCAGGGATCACGCCTATATTGATTTCTGGCTGCCCAAACTGTGCATTCTCGCCCGCCACCACGATGTCGGCGAGCATGGCCAGTTCGTTCCCGCCGCCGAAACATACGCCTTCAACGGCTGCAATGATGGGCTTCACGCAGGTCGTAATATCTCTCCAATCATTCCGCCTGATAGGGTTGTTGATGGCTTCGAACCCGCGCTGCTGCATTTCCTTGATGTCCGCGCCCGCACAAAAGAAGGCGTCGCCTCCTGTGAGCACGATGCAACGTACCTCTTCGTCGGAAACGGCAGCGCGGCAGGCTTGCGCAATATGTGCGATGAGTTCATTGCTGAGAGCGTTTCGTTTCGCATGTCTATTCATGCTCAACAGCCGAACATGTCGGGACGGCGTGGACGCGATGACGAGGTCTGATGTGGTCAAAGGGTGATCCGTGAAGGTTTGGCTTGGAGTTTATGGCGCTTCTTCGCGCAAGCCGCGAACGAAGGTCACGGCGGCTAGCCGAACGCCCTTCTATTGCGGGCATCGGCAATGGTCTCGACTGAGAATCCGAATGAGGACAACACCTCGTCGGTGGCAGCACCGATCGGTGCTGGGTGGATCCGGATGCCTGGCGGGGTACGCGACAGGCTAATCGGAAGACCGGCCAACGGGACGGTTCCGCGCCCCGGTACATCTACTTGCCACATGATGCCATTGTGCGCAGTTTGGGCCTGACTGACGGCGCCCGCGATCTCATTGACGGCCGTGCAAAGGAGATCCACCTCAGACAGTCGCTGCACCACCGCCTCGGTCGTGAGTGAGGCTATCGCGTCCGCGCAATGTTCCTGAACCCTCGAAAGATTCGCAACCTGACCTTCGCGGGTTGACAGCTCAGGTCGCGTGCTGATGTCGGGCAGACCGAGCGCTTGGCACATCAGCCCAAGCGGATTGTCACGGAACAGCATAACCACCGAGACCCAGCCGTCTTTAGTTTTGAAGAAGATCGACTGACTGATCCAGTTCGTCTTCGTTCCGTAAATGCTCTCGCTCGCAATTTCACAGAGTTGCATGGCGAGTGCAACATCGTACAGACAGGTCGAGACGACTTGGCCGAGCCCAGAGGTTTGACGTTCAATAAGGGCGGCGAGAACACCTTGTACAAGCGACATTGCAGCGCCGTAGTCAACGATAGGCGAATTGGTCAAGTGAGGCGGCTGATGCTCTTCAAGCCCGCCGCGAGCAAGCCCGCTGAAAGCCTGCGCCAACATATCCTGGCCGGGCCGGCTCGCCAGAGGCCCGCTTTCACCGAAGCCGAACCCAGCGGCATAGACCAACCGAGGATTGCGCGCGCTCAGTTCGGGGAATCCGAGGCCTAGTCGCTCCATCACGCCCGGTCGGAAGTTATGCATGAGCACGTCGGCCTTATCGACCAGCTGAAGCAGGATTTCCTTGGCGACTGGATTCTTGAGATCCAGGGCGAGTGTACGCTTATTGCGTCCCATGGCTGCATAGTAGGAGCTCATTCCCCCAACCCGAGTCGCCTCGAAATCGAGCCCACGGGTGATGTCGCCCTGGGGTCTTTCGACCTTGATGACGTCCGCGCCGAGATCGCCCAAGACTTGGCCGGCAAGAGGGACCTGCATCACCATTCCCACTTCCAGCACGACAATTCCATTAAGGGCGCCGGCTTTCGGGGTGAGCGTGTTGTCTGCGGGTTCAGCGATCACTTGGCGACCTCTCTAATGAATCTGATTTTGGCTGGCCACAAGCCGGCACACGAAAGCTACAGCACAACCCTAAGCAGGTCAAATCATATGCTAGCTCAATGCGGCATTGATATATCCCAATATATGTGGAATTGGATTGCGGCGCGGTCGAGCACTGTCCCCGGGAATTCCGGTACCAACGCCGGCGTAGAGCGATGATGAATTCGCCATCGCGCCCGCATGGCATTTTTCGACGAACCTAATTTGGATGGACACCGATGAATTTGAATTACATCGCCGGGGAATGGCTTGCTGCGTCGAACGCAGTGCCGAACGTGAATCCTTCGAACACGTCCGACGTGGTCGGCGAATTTGCGCAAGCTTCGGCAAGCGATGTGGAGCGAGCGATTGACGCGGCATTCGACGCTTTCCGAGCCTGGTCCCGTTCAACCATCCAGACTCGGCACGATTGCCTCAATGCGATCGCCGCCGAGATCCTTTCACGGAAGGAGGAACTTGGGCGGCTTCTCTCCCGCGAAGAGGGTAAGACCCTTCCAGAGGGGATTGGCGAGGTCACGCGTGCAGGACAGATCTTCCAGTTCTTCGCGGGTGAATGTCTGCGTCTTGCAGGCGAGAAGCTGCCGTCCGTTCGCGCTGGCGTGGACGTCGAGATTACCCGAGAACCCGTGGGCGTTGTGGGGCTCATTACGCCCTGGAATTTTCCCGTCGCGATTCCTGCCTGGAAGATTGCTCCTGCTCTCGCCTGCGGGAACACGGTCGTATTCAAGCCAGCAGAGCTGGTGCCAGGATCGGCGCACGCGTTAACGGAGATCATCTCGCGCGCAGGTATTCCGCCAGGTGTGTTCAACCTCGTCATGGGCCGCGGCTCCGTCGTTGGTGAGGCCATGCTGAAGAATGTCAAAATAGCCGCGATTTCATTCACCGGCTCGACCTCCACGGGGGAATACATCGCGCAGAGTTGTACGACGGCTCATCCGATGAAAAAGGTTCAGCTTGAGATGGGCGGGAAAAATCCGATGGTCGTTCTGGACGACGCCGACCTCAACGTGGCCATCGAATGTGCAGTGAACAGCGCCTTCTTCTCGACGGGCCAGCGTTGCACTGCCTCCTCCCGCTTTATCGTGACAGATGGCGTCCACGACGATTTCGTTGCAGCAATGGCAGAACGTATGAAATCCCTTGTAGTGGACGACGCCTGCAGAGCCGGAACCCACATTGGCCCGGTGGTCGATCAGCGTCAGCTCGATCAAGATCTCAGCTATATTCGTCTAGGCCAGGATGAAGGCGCCAAGCTCGTGGCTGGCGGCGAACTGCTTAGTCGAGATATGCCGGGCTTCTATTTATTTCCTGCCCTCTTCGCGGAAGTCGACAATCGAATGCGAATCGCACGGGAGGAAATATTCGGACCCGTTGCAACGGTGATCCGTGCTCGTAACTATGAAAATGCCCTGGAGATCGCAAACGATACCCCGTTCGGCCTGTCGGCTGGGATCTGCACTTCGAGTCTGAAGTACGCGAGTCACTTCAAACGCAATGCTCAAGCGGGGATGATCATGGTCAACCTGCCAACCGCGGGGGTGGACTACCACGTTCCGTTCGGCGGCCGTAAGGGCTCATCCTACGGACCGCGCGAACAGGGCAGATATGCCGCCGAGTTCTACACGACAGTCAAGACGTCCTATTCCTTCGGCGGCAACATCTGACCAGGTGCCACTTCCGGAAGAGACAGCACAACCAGAATGCGCTCGGCGCATTCTGGTTTCAGATGATGGACATGTCAGCTTCGTTGGTGGGCTCTAATGAGCCGGCCAATTGCCGCAAGGCCCACTCGAGATCCTCGATACGATCCGGCACGCCGATCGAGACTCGCAATCCCGAGATCAGCGACGGATCGACAAGCAGAGCGGAAGACGGCGTGGTGATCACTCCGCGTTGCAATGCTCGGGCGGCAACATGCTCGACGGCGCCACTCGGCAAATCCAGCCAGACGTGAAAGCTCGGTGGATGGTTGGCCCTAACATGCGGCCGTAGGATCTGTGAAGCGAGTTTGACGCGGTTCTTCGCTTCTTGTGCCAACGACTGACGCACCTTGGCGGCAAGGCCGTTCTCGATCCACTCGGATGCGATCATGGAGGAGATGGGAGACGCCATCCAAACGGTCGCCCGCATGGCCTGATGGATACGGGGTATATACTGTTCGGGCACGACGAGCATGCCCAGGCGTAGGCCGGGCGCCAGACATTTCGACAGCGTATTGACGTAGAACGTCCGCTCCGGAGCCAGCGAGGCGAGAGGAATGCTGGCCTGATCCAAGAAGCCGTAGGCATCGTCCTCGATGATTAGGATGTCGTGCTTGCGTGCAATTCGCACAATCTCCTGGCGGCGAGCGGCTCCCATGATTGTGGCCGTGGAACTCTGGACCGTGGGCATCGTGAACAGCACTCGCGCATTGCCCGAAGCCGCCGCTCTGTCGAACGCTTCCGGAACGAGGCCTTCGCTATCCATTGGAAGCCCGACCAGCTCAAGCTTGGCGAAATGAGCGTACGATTTCATGCCATGGTAAGTGGCGGCCTCGACGAATACCTTGTCACCCGGTTGACAAATGGCGCTCAGTGTCAACGAGAACCCGTGTTGCGCCCCATTCGTGACGACGAGATTGTCAGGTCCGGTATCGAAGCCGGTATCGCGCAACAGCCTGGCGAACTGGCTGCGATGATCCATCACCCCGGACTGAGAGAGGTAGCCGACATAATCGGAGATGTCACTGGGGAACGTCCACCTGCTATCTGCGAGCACTTTCGGCAACCGCGAGGGGCCTGGTATGTTCAAGCTCAGGTCGATGACCCGCCCGCGAGACTGGACGCTCTGGCGCTGTTCTGCAACAAACGTCCCTCGGCCAACGTGGCCAACGAGCAGGCTTCTGCGTTGCCCCTCTGCGTAGGCCTTGATCACCGTGCCGACGCTGAGACCGAGGCGCTCCGCCAAGTCACGCTGGGTCGGGAGTTTCGCCCCGACAGCAAGCGACCCGGACGAAACGTCCTTCTCAATAGCCTCGAGTAAACGGAGAAAAGCGGGTGCCTTGCCGGGGCGCAGTTCGGGATACCATTTTTGCATTTCAACCGCTTATCCTAGAGGACCTTGACCTTCAACTCCCGAGGCCGCGCTCGCAATCATGAATTTGGGCGAGAAGCCGCTGATTTTCAACAGATTTCCGACGTGTCGAAAGACGGCGGAGCGCTCCGGATACAGGAGAGGTCAGTGACCGCCGCCTCGCCGCACGGTCACTCGCTCCATGAAGGACCCAAGCGTCACTTAGACCTGCCTCGATTGTGAAACCTACAGTACCTTGACTGAAAGGAGCTCCGTCTTTTCGTCCGCGATAAGTGGGTTGCGCAATGGTCGGCCAAACGCTTTCGATTCCACCTCGAAAATGTCACCGCTGCGCGGCCTGACCCCGGCGGCGAAGCTCAAAACGCTCGCGCCGAAGAAATGCACGTGAACATCACCCGGCCGACGGAAACCGCGATACTTGAAGTGGTGATGTTCAAGGTTGCGGATGGTATGTGACATGTTGTCTTCGCCGGAAATGAATTTGTCAGACCAGATCGTTGAACCGGCCCGCGATACGCGCACGGTACCCGTTACGTCACTCGGGAGCTCGCCGAGCAAGGCTTCGGGACCGTAAGAGCACTCGCGCAATTTTGAATGGGCGAGATAGAGATAGTTCTGCTGCTCCATCACGTGATCCGAGTACTCGTTGCCGAGGCTGAAGCCCACACGCAGGACCTCCCCTTGGTCGCCGATGACGTAGAGGCCCACGACCTCTGCTTCATCGCCGCCATCTTCGGCCCACGCCGGCAAACTAAGCGGATGCTCGGGAGGCACCGCCCACGAACCATCCCCCTTGTATGCCCACTCGGGCTGCACCCCGATGCTTCCATGATCCGGCTTGCCACCTTCAAGACCGAGTTTGAACATGCGCATCGAGTCGGAGAGATCATCTGCTGCTAATTTTGCGTGCATGGCATCTCGAGATTCGGCGCTTCCGAGATGCGTTAGGCCCGTCACGGAAATGGTGCAGCGGGACGGCTCCGCATGATCGAGCGGCAGAAGCAACCTCTTCTCGGCAACAATTTCGTCATAATCGACTTCTCCCTCACCCCCCCGTGCCGAAATAAGTTGTTCCAAGGACGCATCCGAGCGCGCGGCTTCCAGCGCAAGCTCGCGGACGCTCGTCGCATCTTTTACGACCACCGGCTGGGCACCATCATTGAGAATGGCGCCCACCTGCCGACGGCCTTCCGGCGTCACAAATTGAACTAGTCGCATCTCCGTTCCTTACACCTCAGAGGGCTGCAGGCGACCGCTGAGCATCAGCAGCGCCTCAAACAAATAATAGCTACCGAAGATAAGCTCGGCATTTTTGACGTAGTCCTCGGGCCGAGAATCTTCCCGTTTGTTGAAGCAGCCCTCGACCAACATGCCGACGGGTCTGTTGTCATCGTCTCCCAACGGGGTGAGATAGCCATCGACGAGAGCGGCGGCCGTCTTTTCCGCAGCATCTTTGTATTTTTGACGCTTGCCTTCACAGGGCGCGACCGAACTCAGCTTGAACAGAGTAGACGCCATGAAGGCGCTCGCGGCTGTGTCTCGTTCAGTATTCGGGGCCGCAGGATCGTTGAAGTCCCAGTAAGAAATGCCATCGGCTGGCACGTGATCAATCCACCAATCCGCACCCTTGACTGCGGCAGCAAGGAAGCGCTCGTCGATGCCTCCCGAGAGGCAACTGATGGTCGCACCCAGCACGCCCCATGCCTGCGCCCTCGCCCAAACGCTGCTTTCGCTGTATCCCTTGTGCGTATAGCGTTGAAGCACTTCGCCACTCTGCACGTCTAGGGAAGAGGATTGAACGAAGGCACCATCTTCTCGTTGATGGATTGAGAGAACCCGGGCTGTATGTTTGGCGGCGACGTCCAGCATTTGGCTGTCGTTCGACTCCCTTGCAGCCCAAAAGAGCAGCAGAGATACGACCAGGCTATCGATGCTGCTTGCGGTCGCTCCAACATGTGATCCTTCTTCGGCATTCGCTCCGAGCGGCACCAAACCCAGCTTGGGGTCGAATCGATGTTTGATGTCTCTTGCCGCCGCGAGACCCAACTCTCGCGCTGACTTGCTTCCTCCGAGCAGCGCCCCCAGGCCCGCACCGTAGTAGAACGTCGCAGCCTTGAAGGCTGTGTCGGCATTTACGCGGGATACGAGACGCTTACAGACTTCGTCAGCCAAATGCTTGCAGCGCTCGCCTTCCTCGTCTCGCGACGCAAGCCACAACATTCCGAGCCAGTAGCCGCCGGTCCAATCACCATGAGCTGTCGTTTTCCAGATTCCGGTATTTGGATCAGCCCAATGCGGGAAACCATCGCCCACCTGCTGCGCTGTCGAACGAATGCGATCTTTGATGCGCTCGATCGCTTCATCCCAGTTCCTAGTCATCTCACGTCCTTGTTGCCGTTATCGGGCGCCTGTGTGGCCACTCCATACACATGGCAAGGTTTGCATGATTATTGAGATATATCAATTGCGGATTGGTTCAGCTCTCTTGGTTGACATCGGGGCATTGCCCTCTTATCGTCGCCCGACTAGCCCGCACTGGCTTGCCAAATTGCTCGTCGGGTCACGATTGGTGCGACGGTCTCGATCGCTGTCCTAAACGGCGCTCACATGGCCACTCGCGACCGGCTATCGGTCCGAGTCGCAACGGGCATCGGCCTCGAATACTGCGAACGTTCCCCCTGCAGGAGCCGCGCGAATTCGTCCTCACAAGGCTAACGCAACGCCCAACAAGTTTCGGCTACGATCTGGCCGGACGCTTCGCGGTCGGAATGTACGAAGATCGGGCGGCGCCACCCGGCAAGAGCTCTACAATTGGTACAACCCTCTGTCGGGCCTAAGAGGAGGCCGGACATGCCGAAGATCACCCTTCCGAGACTGACGCGCGTGGAGGCTGAGCAGATATTCACGAGCATTGGAACGAAGACCTGCAGGTGCGTCGAGCCTGCGAGCGCCTCGGCCGACATGAGAGACCAGCTTCAGTAGATCGTTCGAGACGAACATTCCGCAGGTCATAGCCAAGATGAACAAGTTCTATCTTGAGCACCAAGAAAGTCTGCGTGCTTCTCCATCGCCGTCCTAGTTGTGTCCGGGATCGAGGACTTCGACTAGGAGGAGATCGCCGCGCCGTACAGACTTATCGGGTGTCGCACGCAGAATGCCGACCTGCTTTTACCTGCAATCTGATTAGTATGTCCGCGGAAGGACCGGATGGAGCCACACTCCTGCGAGTGCTTCGAAGATGGTCCCCCGCAGTTCAAAAAAGCACGCCTGCTCGGAAAGCTTCTGACGGAATGAGTGGCATCGCATGCCCTCACTGGCCCGGAACCTGAAAAAGAGGCCGCTGCTGGACTTCTCCAACAGCGGCTTAAGTCGAGGGAGGAAGCAGACAAGCCCGGTCTGCCAGCGGATCCGGCGTGCGCTCACATGTAGACCGGGTTCAAATCACGTGTAAGATCGGCGAATGATACGATGAGTAAAATCGGGTATAATGCGTTGAAAGTGACAGGCGTCGGGAAACTTGCCAGTCTTCTGCCCGTCGGCCGTAAAGGTGCGTCGTTGGAAATCTACGCACCATCTTTGCGCAGCCTTCCGAAGGGCTCCATACTCGTGATGGCTACCTTGCCCATTGTCGATTGGAATGACTGTCTGCTGCGCGGCTTGCAAAACGTTTCCGAGATAACGCGCGCCCACACGTACGCGGCCATCATGATGATCGATCCGTTCGCGTGTTGGGAGGACGTTGCCGAAGCGTTGAAAAAAGCTGGGGTCAGCGGAGTAGTAAATTTCCCACCAGCGTCCATGATTGAGCGATCTGCGGCTGGCGAACCGGTCGATTCCGGCCAGGAGCTCGAACTTCGGCGCATGGAATGGTTTGCTAGCCTGGGGTTTAAGACCTTGTTCGCCGCTGCCGATGATGCTGCAATGATATCGGCAGAGAGACGAATTGGTCCGCATCTCCATGGCATTGTCTACTTGCCGGAAACGGCTCTCGCGCTGAGGATTTGCGACGAGATGGAATTGGCCAGGCTTGACCAACAGGGGTCGTCGATCCCAAAGTTCGCGCTCTTGGACGTGACAGCTTCAAGGCGGCCGGTGGGCAAAAACAAGAGGGCAACTGCTACTCCAAGATCCTCAGCCCCTTGATCTTGTTGTACAGAGTTTTTCTTGAGAGCCCCAGATAACGGGCAGTCTTCCCTCGATGCAGCTTGTTTCGTTTCAAGCCCTCGATGATCCACTCGCGTTCGGAGAACGCGCTTGTCGGCTTCAGAGGTGATGACGCCGTCAAGAGTGGCCTCAGGACATCAGCCGTAATGTGCGTTTGTTGCAACGTCACCAGCTGATTCACGATCTGGCGTAATTCTCTCAAATTGCCCGGCCAGTTGTGGCCTGCGAGCGCCAAGAACGCAGAATTTTCTATACCGAGCGTCTGGGCATTCGAATCTCCTTTAGCCTCGACCGTGAAATGCTGAACAAGCTGCGGAAGGTCCTCGAGACGATCGGGCAGCGGGGGTAACCCAATATCGAGCCCGGCAAACAGCGCAACAAGCCGAGGGCATAGTACAGCGTTAAGAGCCCCCCCGCGAGCAACGGTTGCAGTTGCAATGATCCGTGCAGAGGAACGTGCCAGTGCTACGCTATTCAGCGGCGTGAAACTGCCGGTTTCCAGATAGTCGGCAAGACGCTCTTGCCCGTCCCGCGACAATTGATCGACATGCATGAGCAGGATCGTAGAATCCGTTGCGGTTTCCAGGAGCGACACTTGGCGTCGCCTGGTCTCAGTCTGCCCGGCGCCGAACAGGACGCCGACCGTATCGATGGCTGGGCCGGGCCGACATTGAAACAGCGCAGGCTTGGTCAGTTTCTTGTCGCTGAAGGCGTGGACCAGACTGGCTATTCGTCGCTTTCCTGACCCCGCCTCGCCCCACACCAGCACAGGACTGGGATGGCCTGCCAAGCGCCTTGCGGTCTCGAGCACGCGCTTCATGATTGAGGATTGCGCGATCACACCGTGCCTGAATCCGCTCAGTTGGAGCTGACGCTCGAGAAGATCGACCTTCTCCCGCAACAAGTGAATGGTCTTGAAGCCTGAAGTCACCTCAAGGACCGACATTTCCAACGGGACGCGGTCGAGCGACGAGCCGCCGATGAAGCCCTGAACACCTGTTTCGCGGCAGATATCGAGGAGTTCGTCAGGCTTCGTAATTGGCCCGCCCCCCATCAGGCAGATCGTGTTCCTGTCGATGGATTGAGCGACGCGAGCAACAGCGCTTGTGCGCGCGGCGAGCTCGGACAGGCTGATCGTGGGGTCGCATCCGCTTTCGATCGGCCGGTTGAGATTGAAATTGATGCAGATGGCCTCGACGCCGGCTTCGACCATGCGCCTTGCCTCGGGCTGGGTGCGCGTATAGCCGATTGCCATCAGGCCGTGTTGTGCAGCTTTGACCAGGAGTTCGATTTCCCGCTCGTAGCCAAGGCCGGACTTTTCCAGCAGAGATCTTCTGTAGTCATCGATGTGGATCACGGAAGGAAAGTTGGTGACTCCGGAAAAGCCCCACCTGATGATGCGCTCGAGAAAGCGGTCGATGTCGAGCTTTGGATCGAAGGTACAGGCCCCGAAAAAGACTGGCAATTTCGTTGAAGGCAGGATCTCGGTCCGGCCGAAGCCAGCCACGAATTCGTTGCTGTTGCGGATCGGAAGAATTGAGGCAGGTGAAGAGCCACCCATTGCGCGAAACCGGCCAGCATTGAGCGCAAGCACGAAATCCGCGCCCGCCCGCTCGGCAGCTCTGGCGGCCATGCCTGATCCGATCCCCGCCCCGAGTACAAAAGAACGAGAGTTCCGGAAGAACCGCCTGATTCCGCCGCCCTTGACCTGGTCCACCCGCGTGTGCATGCCGTCCCGCCTCCTGCAGGGCAGGTCGGAAGGCTAGCTCCAATTTGCCGGCGCATGCAACCGTCGCAGCGCATTTCCGTTCATCATGAAGAGGTGGCAGTCCGCCGGCGAAGCCGCAAGACGAACCTTGCCCGACCTACTGGGCGCCGCCGCGTTCGGTGCCTTGGCAACCATCGATTCTCTGCCAGCATTGCCGTAGATGTAGGTGACGCTGCCAAGATGCTCGACGAAATCGACGTCGATCTCGATCCCAATATCGGTCTTCTCCGCCGCGGATGGAGAGAAATCATCGGGGCGAATTCCGACCGTGATCGGCTTGCCGACAAGCGACTGGTTCGGCTGGACGGGGACGAGGATTGTCGCGCCTGCATCGAGCTTGACGCCCATGCCCGTCGCGTGCGCTGATTCGATGTGGCCGCTGAGAAAGTTCATCTTAGGCGAGCCGATGAACCCGGCGACAAAGCGAGATGCCGGATTGTGATAGAGGTCGTGCGGACTGCCCACTTGCTCGATGTTGCCGTCCTTGAGTACGACGATCTTGTCGGCCATTGTCATTGCCTCGACCTGATCGTGGGTCACGTAGATCATGGTGTTGCCAAGCTGCTTGTGTAACTTGGCAATCTGCACCCGCATCTGCACCCGCAACTCAGTATCGAGATTCGACAGCGGCTCGTCGAACAGGAACACTTTGGGTTCGCGTACAATGGCACGCCCAATAGCCACGCGTTGCCTTTGTCCGCCTGACAGTTGCCGAGGCTTGCGTCCCAGCAGATGATCGATCTGCAAGAGTGATGCAGTCTCGGTGACCCTGGCCTCAATCCCGGCCTTCGGAACTTTGGCCATACGCAGGGGGAAGGCAAGGTTCTCGCGCACGGTCATGTGCGGATAGAGTGCGTAGCTCTGAAACACCATGCCGATGTTTCGGTCGGCGGCATCAACGTCATTGACGACTTCATTGTCGATCAAGAGCCGCCCGCCGCTGATACGCTCGAGCCCTCCGATCATTCGGAGCAGTGTCGACTTGCCTGAACCCGATGGTCCAACGAACACGACGAATTCGCCATGTTCAATGATCAGGTCGACATTCCGCAGGATTTGGATCGTCCCATAGGCCTTATTGATACGTTCCAGGCGAACATCGGCCATCACGCTCTCCTCGGTCGCTGGCTTCCAATGTTGGCTCGGGCTATCCCAACCTCAGACAGGCTGGAGACGATGAAATCGGGCGATACCAGTGAGGGATCATCTCGGGGCGGCACGCCGGTCGTGACCAGCACGGTCGGAAGCCCTGCTCTCTTGCCAGCCTGAATATCAGTCTGAATCTGGTCTCCGATCATCAAGGTGGCGCTGCGTACCGTGCCCAGGCGGGAAAGTGCAGTCTCGATCATATGCGGCTCCGGCTTACCAACAATCAAAGGCTCCACTTTCGTGGCGGCAGCCACGGCGGCGATCGTAGCTCCTGCCCCGGGCTCGAATCCACCTGCCGTCGGCAACAGGAGGTCGGGGTTGGTGCCAATAAAGGCTGCTCCATTTAGGATCGCGTCGACCGCAATCCGCAGCTTCTCATGCGTAATTTGTCGATCGAGCCCCATGACCACGGCGTCGGGCTTTCGATCCGTCACCTCGAGCCCCGCGTCTGTCATGGCTTTCGTAAGGGATGGCGCGCCGATGACGAATATACGCCCAAACTTCGGGTATGTAGCGCGGATGAGCTCGGCGGCGGTGATGGCGCTGGTGACCACGTCCTTCGGCGCAATAACAAGCCCAAGGCCTTCCAGTTTGCTGACGACATCTGCTGGCGTGTGCGTCGAGTTGTTCGTCACGAAGCAGATGGGCAATCCGGCTGCCTGCCACCGTCCAAATGCCTCCACGGAATCGACGATAGCCGCGTTGCCGCGGTAGACGACGCCGTCGAGATCCGAAATGATACCGTCCACTGGCGGCCAATTGGGGGGAGAAGCGACACTAGCCATTCATCAGCATCCCGCCATTCACGTGTACGATCTGCCCGGTCATGTAGGAAGCTGCAGGACTTGCAAGAAAAACAGCAAGGCCTGCGATATCCTCCGGCACGCCGACCCGTCCGAGCGGGATACGGCCCCCGTGACGTGCCTCGGTTTCCTCGCGCGGGCGCCCATGCATCGGTGTATCGATGATCCCGGGCGCAATGGCATTCACATTGATCTTGTGTGGGGCACATTCATAGGCGAGCAGCTTGGTGAGGTCGTGAACAATTGCTTTCGACAAACAATAGTCGGCGCCGCCCGCCTGGTAGTTAAAGACTGCACCTTGGGACGATAGCGAGGATCCGATATTGACGATCCGGCCCCCTTTGTCCTTCATGAAGCGCTCGATCGCGAGCTTTGAGCAGCGCAGGACCGCGACCGAGTTGATCTGGATGGTCCGCTCGATTTTGTCCGCATCGCCATTCAGAAGCGGTTGGGCAGATTTGACGCCCGCATTGTTGACCAGCACATCGAGCCGGCCAAAGTGCTTGGCGACCGCGTCCAGAACCCTGTTAACATCGTCCTCGCTTGCGACATCCATCGCCATCGGTAATACGCCGTTGCCATGGGGCAGGCTTGCCAGAGTGCTCCTGAGAGTTTCCAGGTTGGCATCGGTGGCAAGGACATTCGCTCCACCAGATCGAAACGCATTCACGATGGCAGACCCGATGCCGCCCCCGGCACCGGTCACCAGCACCGTTCTGTTTGAAACTGAGAACTGTTCGGTCATTCCAACTCCAGGATCGTTTGGGATTTCAGAAACTCGTCAACGGCCTCGGCGCTCGGCATGGAGCTTTGCGCGCCGCGTCTAGTCACACAGAGCGCGGCTACCGCCAGCGCTTTCCTGACCGCTTCTCTCAAGGGCAGCCGTTCGGCCAGTGAAGCGGCGAATGCTCCGTTGAAGGCATCGCCTGCGGCGGTAGTATCGACCGCTCTCACGGGAAAGGCTCGCAGGGCAAAAGAGCGGGTCTTATCAGCATAATAGGCGCCCTGTGCCCCGAGGGTGATCAGCGCGGCACCTGGCCCGAGATCAAGAAGCTTGGACGCAGCGTGGGCGGCACCTTCAAAGTCGTCGACCTCGATACCTGTCAGCTCAAAAGCCTCTGTCTGGTTCGGTGTGACGAAATCGACACTGCTCCACGCTGTCGACGGAAGCCCGGACCTCACTGGCGCCGGATTGAAGATCAGCTCGAAGCCCTTGTCCCGCTTCAGCTCGAAGAGCCTGTTGAGCGCTCCGATCGGCATACCCATTTCGGCGACCACGATCGCATTGTGCTGAATGAATTCCGCGGCGTTCTCAATCATCTGCGGCGTGACGTTTAGGTTGGCGCCGGGATCTATGACAATCATGTTAGTGCCGTCGTCACCGACCATGACCAGAGCGGAGCCGGAGACTTCGCCCGGCGCGATTTTGATCGCGTCGGCGCAAACGCCGGCCTCTGTCAGGGACTGCAGGAGCCAATGACCCGCATCATCATCGCCAAGGCGCGTGTAAAAGTGCGGTCTCAAGCCAAGCCGAGCCGCGGCCACAGCCTGATTGGCGCCTTTCCCTCCCGGGTGACGGGTCAGCGTTCCCATCAGGCTTTCACCTGGCGTTGGCAGCCGCTCGACATTGAAGCAGAGATCGAGGTTTGTCGTTCCGAAGAACATCAACGGCCTGGCACTCATTTTACAGCACCAAAGGTAAGGCCACGCTCCAGGTGGCGCTGGCCGATGACGATCAGGATCACGGGAATGATCATCGTCACGACCAATCCTGCCGCCATGACGGGATAGAATTGCACGCCCGGGTTTAGCAGCTTGAGCAGAGCGACGGTTACCGGCGCCTTGGTCGAAGAGAGGATCAGGCCGAGGGCAAAATTGTGCCACGCGAGCAGGAAGATGAGCAGAGAGGCCCCAATCAGACCAGGTTTCAAAAGCGGCAGCACGATATGCAACACGACCCTGACCGGCTTGGCGCCATCCATGGCAGCCGCCTCTTCGATGTCCTTTGGGATATCTTCGATATAGGAGCGGCTCAGCCAAACGATCATCGGCAGTGTGACGACCTGGTAGACCCAGATCATGCCGATATAGGTGTCATACAGGCCAATCGTTTGGAAAACGCTGAACAGGGGGATGACGACCAGTAGGACCGGGGCAAAGCGGAAGCCCAGAATGAAGAAGGCAATGTCTTCTTTGAGGGGTATGTCCCGTCTTGCCAGCACGTAGCCGGCAGGGACCCCCACGAGCAGGGACACGATGACAGAGCCAAGCGCTATGACAACGCTGTTCGTGATCGGGGTCAGGAAATCGATCTTGATAGTGCCGTAGCTGGTTGCTCCGGCTTGGGCGACGTCAAACAAGACGCGAAAGTTTTCCAATGTCGGCGAGAACAGGAAGGTCGGCGGCCAGGTCATGACCTCTGCCTGCTGCTTGAGCGACATCATCACGATCCAGACAAGCGGGAAGGCCAGGATCAATGCGCAAATGCCGACGAGCAGGTTCAGGATCAAATTGACGGAGGTGGCGCGTCTCAGTCGCATACGTTGGCCCTCAGCTGACGCGCTGCCGCACGACGCGCCACAGCTTGACCATGGCGAACGTTCCCACCAGCACGATCATCCAGTTGACGACCATGAGGGCTGCACCACGCCCGAAGGCGAGATTCTGGAATGCGACAATGTAGGCGCGCACGGAAAGAACGGAGGTGCTATCTCCAGGCCCGCCTTGCGTAGTGCCAAAAATGATGTCGAACTGATTGAGCGATTCGATCAGCCGAAACACCGCGGCGATCAGAATGTAGGGAGCGATCAGCGGCAACTCGATATGCACAAAGGTTGCCCACCCTTTTGCGCCATTGACACGCGCGGCCTCCCTCACTTCTTCATTGATACCCTGAAGGCCTGCGAAAATGATCAGCGCAAAGAATGGCGTGTAGGTCCAGACGTCAATCAGGACGAGCGAAAACATTGCGGTGTTGGGATCTGAAATCCATGCAAAGCGGGCGATTCCTGCAAGCGAGAGCAGATAGTTAAGGATTCCGCTTTGCGGGTCCATCATCGTCGTCCACATGAGCGCTACGCTCATCGGAGGCAGCACGAGGGGCAAGAGGATGACCGGCCGCATCAGCCGTGCAACGATGACTTCGGTCGCGAACAATTTTGCAAGTGCAAGACCGAAGGCAGCCTCCGCAACCACCGCCGATCCGGCGTAGACAAGAGTGGCCCGAATGCTGTTCCAGAAATCATCCGACTTGATCAGCGCTGCATAGTTGTTGAGGCCAACGAAGTGGACCAGCGGCCGACCGAACTTGAGATCCGTCAGCGACTGAAAGACGCCATAGAAGAACAGAAAAAGAAAGCCGAGCAATATCGTGATCGCTGGCGCTATGGCTGCGATGCTCCACCAGTCAAGATGCGACTGCTCGGCGCGCGCGACCGCCTTATCGTTTGACGCAACAAGTGGGCTGGCTGAAGACTGCAGCGTCACGAGCCCGTCGGATCCTCGAAGGTCCATCTCGGTCTATCTCTAAAATGCATGGGGCGGCGATGAGCTCGCCGCCCCATTTGTTTCACATTGACGAACGGATTTCCGAGGCAAGGGCGGCCAGCGTCGCCTTCACGTCGGCTCCGTTGACCATTTTCTGCATGGCTACGGCCCATGCGTTCATTGCTTCGGCAAAGCCGACGCGGGCTGTGAAGGCGAGTTGCGCCCGTTCCTGCACGGTTTTAAACGTGTCTACGAAATTGTTGAACTCTGGCTTTGCCGCATAGTCGAGCCAGGCCTTGTCGCTCCAGGTCGAGGCGCGCGGAGAGTTGACGAGCTTGCCGGCGATGGCGCCGTTCAGCTCGACTTGCTTCGATGTCGCCCATTGGATGAACAGCCAGGCGGCTCCTTTTTTCTGGGACGCAGCGTTCATCGCAAGCGACCAGATCCAGATATTCGACTCGAAGTTCTTGCTAGTCGGTGCGTGCAATGGGGGTGCGAACGCGATTTTGCCGGACGCGGGCTTGCCAGCCACGTCGTTCCAAAACCCGAACATATTTGAATCAATCGCCATCGCGGTGCGCCCTGAATTGATGCCATCAACGACCTGGTACCAGTTGTCATTGGCAAAGGACGGCGCCGCGCATTTCTTGATCATGTCCACATAGTCTTTGTGGAAGGCGATCGACTCGGGCGAATCCAGCCCTGTCTCCAACTTGCCGTCCTGGACGACGAAATCATGCACGCCATAGGACCTGGCAATCGAGATGGCAGCTGTGTGGATGCTGCTCCAAAAGCGCACGCCGCGCACGCCCAAAGGGGTGATGGCGGGATCCGCAGCCTTCAGCTTTTCGCAGGCGGCGGACATCTCTGGCGGAGTCGTTGGGACCCCAATGCCGTATTTTTCAAGTATGTCCTTACGGTAGAACAGCTGGATGTTCTCAAAGCCATGCGGGATCGCCCACACCTGCCCGCTTCCTGGCTCGATTTGGCCTTCCTTGACTTTCCAGGTCAGCGCATCCCGCAATGCAGGGAAGAAATCCTTGTAGTCGTAGCCCGCTGCCGTGAGCTTAGCGTCGTTCAGATAACGATCGAGCGGCTCGAGCAACTGGCCCGGTGCGAGATCCCAGGCCGGTTGAATGCCCGTACCCACCACGTCCCAGCTGCGGGATTTTGTACTGAGCTGGATGGTCAGCTTATTCCAATAGGCATCGTCGGGATACAGTTCGGGCGTCACCTTGATGCCGGTGAGTTTCTCGAATTCCGGCAACTGGGCCGCGACCGCGTCGGCATACGGATGAATGTCGTAGGCCCAGACGATCGACGTGCCTTCGAACTGGCGCCAGTTGATGTCCTCCGCCTTAGCTTGGGAAAACGCCATGGCCGTTCCGGCCAAAAGGGTGGAGCAGATGAGAGCTTTTTGTGCAAAACTAGCCGTATGGCCGCGCAAAGCGGCGAGCGTCCTTGGCATGATTCCCTCCGATGGGCTCTTTGGCCCGCAAACCACGCGCCCCCTCCTCTTCAAGCGGCCGCGGCGTTGCCGAGGCTAATCTTCGCGCATCTAACGAAAGCGGCCTTTGAGGCTCGGATTGGGTAAGGTTGGGTAAGTCAAAAAATCGGGCGATTGGGAAGTATCGATTGGAAGAAGCGGAGTTTGGAATGGGCCCCGGTTGACGACAACAGCCTGGCGAGCGCTGTGATGGCTGCGTTTGTACCCCAGTTCGAGACGAACAGCACTAAGGCGCACAGGGCGAGCATCGCGATCGGTGCTCCGTTGCCGTATACGATATACGGCTTCTGGAGCGCGATCCAAGCGGCGATGTGATGGGCGTTAGTGCAGCCAAGAGATATGGGCGCAGCAATATTCGCGTTGAAGCGGTCGCCGCCCTGCACGGCAATCCTGTCAGGAGAAAGCGCTCAAATGAATCTGCACCTACTCCATCCCGTCACAGGTGGAGAAGTCGTGAGATTCCCGGAGAGATCGTCGTGCATGGCGGCAATCAGCAAGCAACATAGACTCTAGAGAAGCTTGTGCGGCTTGGACCGCGCGCATACTCGCCTTCAATGAGCCGGCTCGACCATATCAGGAGCGGTCTCGTCTATTGGTTGAGACGGATCCTCCGATCCGTTTGCGGGCAAGAGGTATCGGCAGCCCCGATGGGATTGGCGGGACATCGGTCTCGGCGGGCAGTATATTGGTCCTCGATCCACGCTAAACCTAACCGAAAGTACTGGCGCATTCATGCGACCTCTCCGCTGACGAGGCTAGACGAGCGATCGCTTGCGACAGGTCGGACGAGGCGAGGTACCGCAGCAATCAGACGCTTGGTATAGTCCGCCCGTGGATTGAGGAAAACCTCATCCGTATCGCCACTCTCGACGACGCGTCCATGGCGCATGACCATGACCCGGTCGCTGAGATGGCGAATCACGCCGAGATCGTGCGAGATGAAGAGATAGCTCATACCGAGCTGCGCCTTGAGATCCCCGAGCAGGTCGAGCACCTGCGCCTGGATCGAGACATCCAGAGCGGAAACCGGTTCATCGCAGACGATCACGGCTGGCTTTGGCGCGATCGCACGCGCGATCGCGACGCGTTGGCGCTGGCCGCCCGAGAGCTCCAGCGGCCGGCGATCCAGGAATGCTGGCGATAGGCCCACCGACTCGAGCAGCTCAATAATGCGCAGGCGACGCTCCGACCCGGTGTCCACATCAAGGAGGCTGTCAGATATGATGCGGCCGACGGTCCAGCGTGGATCAAAGGAGCTGAGCGGATCTTGATAGATCACGGAGATCGAGCGGCGTCGCGCCCTACGCTTGCGTTCGGCGATTTCGCTCCACGCCTCTCCCTGGAACAGAACGGCTCCCTCGTCGGGAGTATCCAGAGCCATCGCCAGGCGGGCTGTGGTGGATTTACCTGATCCTGATTCCCCCACAAGGCCCAGCGTTTCGCCTGACCGAAGCTCGAAGGATACGCCGTCAACCACCGTCCGCGGGACGCCATCAGGGCCGTTGAATCGCTTCACAAGATTGGTCGCACTGAGGATGATTGCAGTGGATTTAGGCGAGTGTGGTTGTTGCAGCGGGCTCAGAGACTTGGGTAGGCGTGCAATCGCCGTGGACGACAAACGGGAGCCGCGGGGACGTCCCGAGGGTACCGCGTTCAGGAGCTGCGAGGTGTAATCGTGTTGCGGGTCGCCGAAGATCTGCGCAGCTGGTCCACGCTCGACGACCTCGCCTTCGCGCATGACCAGAACATCATCCGCCATGCGCGAGACCACCGCCAGGTCATGGCTGATCAGGATCAGAGCCTTGCCCCGTGCCTTGGTTTCCTCCAGCAGCGCCAGCACCTGTGCCTGCACGGTCACGTCGAGCGCGGTGGTTGGCTCATCGGCGATCAAGAGGTCTGGATCGAGTGCGAGCGCCGACGCAATGAGGGCTCGCTGGCGTTGGCCACCGGACAATTGATGCGGCAGCTGCCGGGCTTTGATCTCAGGCTCAGGAACCCCAACGAGTTCGAGCAGCTCAACCACGCGGCGTTTGAGTTCCTCACGGGAGTGGACAGCACGATGGAGAAGGAGGCCCTCGCCGATTTCTCTGCCGACCTGACGGAGTGGATCGAGCGAGAGAAGGGCGTCCTGCAGCACGAAGCCGATCTTCTTGCCCCGGATGAGCCGCCATGAACGTTCATTGAGGTCAGTCAGGTCTGTCCCTGTGAAGTTCATCTCGTGCGCATGAACATGTGCCCCATGGCCCGCAAGCCCGACGAGAGCGCGCGCGGTTACGCTCTTGCCCGAGCCGGATTCGCCGACGATCGCGAGGCAACGCCCCGATCGAAGCGAGAACGACACGCCACGCACGGCCGTGCCGTTTGGATTGTCGCGTCCGAATGACACGCGCAGCGAATCTACGTTGAGAAGACTTGGCTGAGGAGGCTGGGGGGGAAGAACATGCAACATGTCAGCCCTTTCCTTCGAGGCGGTTCTGCAGATAACGTCCGATCACCGTCACGCTGAGAGCAAAGATCACCACTGCCAGACCCGGCATGATCTCGAGCCACCACGCATAGATCACGTAGTTGCGGCCAGCATTCAGGAGCGCCCCCCATTCAGGGGCTGGAGGGGGAACACCGAGTCCCAGAAACGCAACGCCCGATGCCCAGATGATGGCTTGGCCGACGCCAAGCGTGATCATCGCGGTCAACGGGTTCATGGCATTGGGGAGGATGTGCCTTCGCACGATACGCCAATACGGGTGTCCAAGCGCCTTGGCTGCCTCCACATATCCTGCGCCCTTAACAGACAGGACCTGCCCCCTGATCATCCGGGCATAACCCGGGGTTGTTCCGATCCCGACCGCGATGACCAACGTCAGCACAGTCGTGCCGAAAACGGCCACGAACAGAAGCGCAAGGAAAAGCACCGGTAGCGCGAAAAGTGCGTCGAGCAAACGGCTGAGAACATGATCGATGGCTCCGCCGCAAAGACCGGCGGCGAACCCCAGAACGAGTGCAATTGACACGCTCAACGCGGTCGCGCCAAGACCGATGGTCAGGGACTGCCCTGCCCCTTCAACAATGCGGGAGTATAAATCGCGACCGGACTGATCAGTCCCCAGCCAGTGGCTGGGCGACGGGGCCTGTAGTGAGGACGTCAGGTCAATCGCCAGCGGATCATGGGTCTGTAGCAGCCAGGGCGCGGCCGCCGCTGTTAAGAAGAACGTAACGATGGTTATGGCCAAGCAAACCCGCAAAGGAATTGCCTGTGCCGTTGAAAGTGCTTCCCTCCAATAGCGAGATTTGAGGACGTCTGGTAGCGCGGCAGAGCAAGTCATGCCAATTTGATCCTTGGGTCAACGATACTGTAGGCGAAATCGACGGTCACGCTGACAATGACAAACAGGCCAGCGGAGACCAGAATGACGCCGGAGACGACGGGAACGTCGCGCGTGGCTGTAGCGGCGACCAGGACGCCGCCAAGTCCCTGTCGGGCAAAGACGGCCTCAATTAAAACGGCACCGGACAGAAGCTTACCGAACGCCCAGCCTGACAAGGTGATTGCTGGCAAAGCTGCATGGCGCAGGACATGACGAAACCGCACACCGAGATCGCCCATGCCTCGCGTTCGCGCCGAAGTTACAAAGGGCAACTCGAGCAAACGCGTGAACTCACTCGTAACGACTTGCCCGAAGAGCCCAGACAGTTCCAACGCCAGCGCCAGGGTCGGAAGAATGAGGCCGATCGCCGAATTTCCTCCCACCACAGGAAAGATGCGAAGCTGTACGGCAAAGACGACGAGCAGGATGGTGGCTAGCCAGTAAGGCGGCACGGTCGCCAACAGAACCTGCATCCCGCTCAGCAGCTTTGCCCAGAAATTATCTCTCCCGGCTGCAAAAACTGTGGTCAGAATAGTGATCACCCACGCGGTTAAGAGCGCGGCGACCGCAAGGAGGACGGTTGGCCCAATCTGTTCGGCAATGATGGCTGTCACTGGCCGGTGCTGGTGGTAGGATTGGCCAAGGTCCCCCTGCAAAATCCCGGAAATGTATTTCGCGTATTGCAAGAAAATCGGCTGGTCGAAGCCATATTTTGCGTTGATTGCCGCAAGCTCTTGTCGAGGGGCCGCCCCTACATTGCCGCTGACGACGTTGAGGATGATCTGGGCGCGGTCACCTGGCAGCAGACATTGGACAAGGAAGGTGAATGTTGCCGCAGCCCATACGGTCGCTGCGGCGGACAGGATGCGATGTGCGAACCACACGGCCTGTCTGCGGGCTGCGACTTTCACGGGGCGGATTTCTTGTCGAAATAGCTATCATAAAAGACCGGCTCGCCGACGGAGCCGCGGTCGAGCCAAATGTCCTTTAGATGTGCTTGCACAGCTAGAGTGACGTCAAGGACTGCGAACCCCACGACAGGAGCGTCAGCGACGATCTTGCGCTCTGCTTCCTGATAGAGCGCGGTTCGCTCAGCATTGTCGAAGTGTTTTTCGGCCTTCTGAATAAGGTCCCACAGTGCCCGGTCCTGGTAGCGTGAGGGATTGAAGCGATTGAGCTCACCATTAAGGTCAGGCTTCCAGGAGATGCGGAAGATTTCAGCGCCGGGAGCAACCCAGTAGAGAAGGACGACCTCGTAATCGTTCGGACCGAGATTTTTCCCGGCGAAGAAATCGGCCTGGTTCGTTGGCTGAAGCCGCACGTCGAAGCCGGCAGCCTTTGCCTGCTGTTGGATCACCTGCACGGCCTGCTCACCGTCGGGCTTCAAGAACGAACTCGAATAGGAGATGCGTACGACGAGCGGCTTGCCATGCTTGAGGCGAACGCCCCTGCTGTCACGCTCGGTCCAACCTGCCTGATCCAGGAGCTGATTGGCTTTGCCGACGTCATACCTGTATGACGGGGCAAGCTCGCTGATATATTCGGGCGAGCTTTGGCTTAGCGCGCCATTACCTTCAAACGGCAGGGAGTCCAGGAACGAGGACTCGACCGCGGCTTCTCGGTCGGCGGCATAGGCAAACGCCTGGCGAACGAGCAGATCGTCAAAAGGCGAGCGAGCCGTATACAACGCCAAGCGCAGGGGCGTGCCACCCGTAATGTGCCGCAAGACATTGAAGCGCGAGTTGGCATCTTTCCAAGCGACGGCTGGAACGTCGTAAGCTGCATCAGATTCCCCGGTTAGCAGAGAGCCATACCGAACGGTCTGATCGGGGAAGAACTTCCACTGGATCCCGTCAACGTAAGCCGGTCCCTGGTGCTTGGCTGTTGCCGGCGCGGAGTTGTAGTCGGGATTGCGGCGGAATATAACCTCTTTTCCCCGATTCCACTTCTGGACGATGAATGGACCCGATCCGACCGGGTTCTCGCAGTTCACCGCAAGTCCACGCTTGAGCGCCGTTGGCGACAGAATGCCCTGGGACGACTGGGCGAGAACATTGAGCAACGGCTGGAACGGCGCCTTTAGCGTTAGTCGAAGTGTCGCGGGCGCGATTGCCGCTGCCGATTCAAAGTTGTCGCTGAGGTAAGGAGCGGCCGTCGGATTGCGGAGGTCCGGATTGGTGCTGAGCCAGCCATTGATGTTGTCGGCAACTGCCTGTGCATCGAGCGGTGTCCCGTCGGTGAATTTCACGTTCGGCTTGATCTCAAACGTGTACACTTTCTTGTCGTCGGAGATGGTCCATGATGTGGCCAGCCATGGCACAATCTCCCCGTCCTTGGTCCGGGCGACTAGATTGTCGCTATATTGCCGCTGTAGGTACCATTGCTGGACCCATCCTCCGAACAAGCAAGGCGGCTCCTGAAAGTGGCCATATCGAATAATGCCACCGCGCCTCGTACTATCGCTCGAACCGTCCTGAGCAAAAGTGCTGGGCGCATAGGCGATCTGCGACAGCGTGGAGAGCGCGATTGCAATGGCTGCTGCCTTTTGCTTTCTGTAAGCGTGTGGCTGGCCCGCGAGAAACGCAGATGATCGTGTGTTGGACAGAGACATATCGAACTCCAAGCTATTGATAGTGAAACCGCGAGGCAGACGGGCGATCAGGCCGTCGCCCGCTCTTGCGACGGAACGCCCCCTGGGAGCGCAAGGCCAAAACGGTCACGCAAGGTTTCTTCCCGATACTCGGTGCGAAACAGTCCGCGGCGCTGCAGTATTGGAACGACATGATCGATGAAGGCGGGCGCACCATCCTCCAACACATCTGGGATGATGTTGAAGCCGTCAACTGCGCCGGCGCGGTACCATGCCTCGATCGAATCGGCGATCTGTTCCGGTGCGCCCGCGATCACGCGATGGCCGAAACCTTGAACGCTGCTTATGATCTCCCTAACTGTCCGGCCTTGGCGTGCCAAGCTTTCGATGGTGCGGTGATGACCGACCGAAAATGGGACATCGTTTGGATCGGGCAGCAGTTCCTCGGGAATGGGTTTGTCAAGGCTGAGCTTTTCGGGCGCCACATTGATGCCTCGCGCCAAAGCGACAAGCGCGCCGGGCAGATCGAGTAATTCGTCGATCGCTCTCTTGCGGCGATACGCCTCCTCTTCCGTGCCGCCAACGAAGGTGACCAGGCCCGGCAGTATGATCGGCGCCGTCCGCCGGCCGAGTTGATGCGACAGCGCACGCAGGCGTCCGGCCTCGCGCAGCGCTGTCTCCAGGTCGCCCGCAGCAGCGAACACCAGATCGGCGCTGCGCGCAGCGAGCCGCAATCCGTCGTCCGAGCCTCCCGCTTGAACGATGATCGGGTGCACTTGTGGCGAACCGGGGTGCGTGAGCGGACCGCGGACGCTAAAGATATTGGTGTTGGGGTCGAGCAGTCGAAACTGGGGATTGGCGTAGATTCCAGAGGTCTGATCCCCGACGATTGTTCCATCTCCCCAGCTCAGCCATAGCCCTCGGACGGTTTCGACGAAGTCTTCGGCGCGCTTGTAGCGCTCCTCGCGACCGAGCTCGCGTCCACCGAAATTGCCGACCGTCGCGGGGCTGGAGGTCGTGACAGCATTCCAGGCGACGCGGCCGCCGCTAATGACATCAAGTGATTGGAAACGACGCGCCAGGTTGTACGGCTCATTGTACGTCGTCGATGCGGTTGCAATCAGTCCGATGTGCTTCGTCTCACGTGCGATTACGGTGAGAACAAGCGTAGGTTCAAGCCCGTTGAGTGGCGGTCGGCGGGTAATATCCCAAGATATTGCCGGGGTATCTGCAAGAAACACCGCGTCGAGCAAGCCGCGCTCGGCCACCTTCGCTGCCCGAAGATAATGCTCGATGTCAAAGAAAGCGCTCGGATTGGTGCTCGGCCAACGCCATGCCGCGGCGTGTCCGCCCGCGCCGTGAAGATTAAGCCCAAGATGAAGCGTTCGGATTGCAGAAGACATGAATTCTCCAGGCGCGGGATGGCATGCGCAGTTCAAGGGGTGTGTTGGCTCGGCTACGCTATCTGGCTGCTTGTTGCGCGCTCGCGCAGAGAACGAGCGGCATCCGAGGACGCGGCGAGGCCGCCGGTCGAGATTAGCGGATCAGGTGAAGCAACCCGCGCGCTCAAGGAGCCCGAACACTTGACCAAGCGCGAACCAGCTGGACCTCTGACGAATTCGCTCGAGCGACGGTTGGCCGGGGGACATTGTGTATTGTACTTGCCCGAAACTCTGCTGGTGAGCCTTACAATGCGTGCAACTCGCGCGATGACCAAAGCCGCTGTCATGACAACTCCACGGCCGACACCAGCGGCCTTCGATCGCGAGAGAATCAAGCGACGGGACATCAAACGCAATAGTTGCGTATTTCAATCTGCTACCGCGCGCTGGCATACTCTTCTACGACAGCCTCGTTGTCTTCGAGCTTGCAGGATTTGTGCGCGTGCAGTCTGGTTGTCGCAGTTTCTGAGCGCGATCCCAAAGTCACGCCGAGGCGAGTGATTGCAAATCTGATGTGTCTCTTGGAGCATCGTCGTTCGGGGCGCGCGCTCGGTGTCAGCGACGGGGGTCCTCGAGTATCCCTCGATAGGATAGAAGAACTTTCAGGCCGATCGGCGACGGACACAGCCCCACCGCTTGCCGGGCACCCTCGTTGCGCGCGGGCAGCGCTCTCAGCCCAGCACCGCCAGCATGAGTTTTAGTGGCCTCGCGTGCCTCTGTGGTGTGACTGTCAAAGCGTGTCAAGCTCATCGGTTAGTGATCGACTTGGGCGCGCGAGATCAAGCTTCTTGAGCAAGTGTCTTTGCCTCCTGGCCAAGCCTGCGCTCGCATGTCTCGCGATACCGGACCGATCCAGCGGGAGCTGAGATAAGGCGCTCCGCGAACCCAGCAGCGACGCCGCTGCGGGCTGGTCGACAGTTCTCGGCTCGGCGCTTTACTTGTCGATTGCCGCGGGCTGCCGACGTCACATAGTTGCCAACGTTGCTCACGACCTTTCTGATCGAGGCAGGATGCTGACGACTTCGCCGGAGATGCCGTCGGCTCAGCCACCTGGGTTGCGCTGCGCTTCTGGGACACCGACCTGACTGATCCACCGCTGCTGTTCATTCGTAAGCAGCTCCTGACGGGTAATGGTATTTAAAGCCCGCTCGAAGCGAACTTGTCGCGTGCATCCTGAATAGAATGCGACAGATCCCGCGACAGCTCGATGATCGGTCCAGCTGCGGACGCACCATCAAGGTCGCGCACAATGGCCCCGATGCAGCAATTGGTTGCTTCCAGCACCGCTAATGAGACCGACATTTCTGCGGGGGTGCGAACCCGAGCAAAATCGAATTGCGCCAGAGGGGCACCTAATCCGCGAAGGTGTTCAGCGGCGGAATTGTACGCCTGCCAACCTGGTTTTGGGAAAGCAAGGAGGGTCATTGCAACGGTCTCTGCTGCGCGACTGAATGAAGGGATCGTAGAAGCGATAGTCTGTAACCAATTGAGGCTACGGTTCTTGTCGAATGTCTAGAGCCCGCCGCGGCATTGAAGTGAGATCGTATTGACCTGATGCGGCTCAAGAACGTAGCCCCGCTTGTGCGGGCAAAAAAAGTCCGCGACCAGAGCGTTAGAGAAATCGTGTTGGCCTTCTGGGGAAGGAAATCCGCAGCCAAGCGGCAATTCCGGCCCCGAGTCGCTTATGTCAGTCGAACGGGACAACGCGTTTCCGTTTATGGGCGAGGCAGGCGTCTCTGCTCGGTGCGGGCGGGCGGACGGGTTCCGTTCCCTGCATTAACACTGAGGCAAACTTGCTCCAGGCCTAGTGTAACTCGCCGGTGACGAACTGCGCTCGTCCCATGCCGAATGACCAATCCTCATCCGCATTGATCACGAAACTTATCATGAGGTCAGTTGACGCTACTCCACAGGACGACGACAGCCTCTCGGCGAGGACGCGGTAAAACTCCAATTTGGACGCCTTGTCGCGCGGTCGGCTCGTCAACTGCAGCATGACCAATTTATCGGTCCGATTGATATCAAGACCTGTGTCAAGCGCGACGAGGCTGGATTTGGGGTGCTGATGCACCACCTGATAGCGATCGCGGGGCGGCACGTGGAGCGTTTCGACCAGAACTTCGTGAGTGACATCCAAAAGCCGTTGGATCTCCGCGTCACTTCGTCCCTCGATCAAATCGAACCGCAAAAATGGCATGGCGATGCTCCTGGAGGCTCAACTAACAAAGCTGCGGCCGGCAACCAAGGTGGACCGAGCAATGAAAAGCTGCAATACTCGTTGTATGTTTTCTCTGCCGAGATCGACATCATCATTCAAGATGACGGTCATCTATTTTTAAGATGGACGACGGAGCACGCCAACTCACGCGGCCCGAACACTTGCCAGGAAGCGATCGACATCCGCTTTCAGCAAAGTGGACTGGTGGTTCAGCCCACCTGCAGCCGCAAGCACATCAGCCGCAGCCACCCCGGTCTGGGCAGACGCCTCGCTCACCCCGACGATGTTGCGCGATACGTCTTCGGTGCCTTGCGCGACCTGCTGGATGCTGCGTGCGATTTCGCGCGTCGCGACACCCTGTTGCTCTACGGCGGATGCAATCGCAATTGCGATCTCGTTGATCGAGGATATCGTGCCGCTCACGCCCTCGATTGCTTGGACAGCCTCGCTCATGGCGCCCCGCATGCCGTTGACTTGGGTCGAGATCTCCTCCGTTGCACGTGCGGTCTGCCCTGCGAGCGACTTCACCTCGCTTGCCACGACGGCAAACCCCCTTCCCGCCTCGCCGGCACGGGCGGCCTCAATGGTTGCATTTAGCGCCAGCAGGTTCGTCTGGCTTGCGATCGCAGTTATTAACTGAACCACGTCTCCGATCTTTGATGTCGCGGCTACAAGACCTTGAATTGTGATATTAGTCCGTTGCGCCTCTTCAACGGCGCCTCCGGCGACCTTGGTCGAACGCGCCACCTGATTGCCTATCTCGGCGATCGAGGCCGAGAGCTGCTCAGTGGCCGACGCGACCGACTGCACGCTTGAGCTGGCCTCTTCTGCAGCAGTCGCAACCACTCCGGACTGGCGGCTGGCAGATCTCGCCGTCTCCGACATGCCTTGGGACGTCGTCCTCATAGCGGAAGCCGAGTGAAAGAGGGCATCGAGTGACGTGCTTACACCTTGTGCGAACTCGTCGGCCAGCTTGCCCAGGAGGCCCCGTTTTTCCGTCTCGGCCATCAATTTCATCTCGTCCTGTTCCTGGCGAAGGCGAGCGGTCTCTATCATGGCGTCCTGAAACACTTTGACGGTCGTCGCCATCTCTCCCACTTCATCCGCACGCGAGAGCGCAGGAATCGCCGATCTTGTATCGCCACTGGCGAGCTTTCGCATCGCCCGCGTGAGACTGGCGATCGGCCGCGTGATACTGCGGCTGAGAAGAATTGACGTGGCCACGACAAGCGCAAGGGCTATAAGGATGAGAAGGCCAATGCGCTTTGCTTCTGCCATGAATATCGCGTCTACGTCGTCCAGATAGATGCCGCCCGCGACTGCCCAGTCATAGGGCTTGAACCCCACGACATAGGCGATCTTGGGAAGTGGGTCGCCGACGCCGGCACGGGGAAAGCTAAAGGCGACAAAGCCGGATCCGCCGGACTTCACAAGATCGACTTGCAGCCGGGAGAAAAAGACACCGTTGGCATCCGAGGTGTCCTTCATGCTCTTGTTCTGAAACTTGGGATTGGGATGCGCGACCAGTACGGAATCCATGTCGAGGGCATAGAAATAGTCGTCCTTGCCGAAACGCAATGATTGAAGCAGTTGCTTGCTCCGTTCCAAGGCCTGCGCATCGGAGAGCCCTGCCGCTCGGGATCCCTGGTAGTCCAATTCAAGCACCTGCTTCGCCAGCAGGACGAGCTGCTGAAGCTTGTCTTTTCGGTCCTCGAGCAGGCTGCTCTTGAGGGCCGACAAGCCGACCCCGGCCACGGATGCAATACCTAGAACAGAGAGAACCACCATCAACATCAGCCTGGAAGAAATCTTGAACTTGGCAAGCATGAAAAATCCTCAACACGCTGAGTCCGACCATCACTCCGCCTCATCTATCGCACATTGATAAAAATTGCCTTTAGCCCACAGGGCCACCTTGATATCAGGGCCAGTCGAACAAGGGCGCTGGGATGTGAGTTTATGCAAGCCTCGTTGCGATCACTGCGGTTCGCGGCGAACCATTACCAGTTGAGATGACGGTCATCTCGTCTCTAGATGACGACGCGCGCCGCATGGTTCCCCAATGCGTCTTTCACGCGGCCCACATTGGTCGTTAGGATGATTGTGACGTCATTCAAAATGTTGCTGCTGCTGGCTTCAAGAGTGGACTGGAATGGATCTCTCCGATCTCAAAGTGTTCGAGACGGTTCTGCGTCTTGGAAGTATCAGCCGTGCGGCAACGCAGCTGTGTACTGCTCAATCCAAAGTCACAACTCGTATCCGAGTGCTTGAGGGCAAGCTTGGCATTTCACTCTTCGAGCGTCACGCACGGGGCGTAACGCCAACCCCGGCAGCCCGCAGGGTCCTCCCCTATGTCGCGAGGCTTTCAAAACTTGCCGCGGATGCCCGAGCTGCGGCACGGGATGATGGTGTGCCGAGGGGCACTCTGCTGATCGGAAGCCTCGAGACGACCACCGCGTTGCGATTGTCTCCGCTTCTGCCAAGGTTTGCCAGCGCCTGTCCCCACGTCCAGCTCACGATCACGACCGGAAACACTACACGCTTGTTGAATGACGTCCTCGAGTATCGTCTCGACGGCGCGTTTGTCGCGGGCCCGGTCGATCACCCGGACCTGCATCAACGGCCTTTCTTCCACGAGGAGCTCGTGCTGGTAACGACCCCTTCGGTCCGGACAAAGGACCTGGCTGCCATCGGGCCCTTGAAGATGATCGTCTTTCAGACCGGCTGCTCTTATCGCACCCGTCTGGAGACGATGCTGATGGAAATGGGGATCACTCTGTCCGAGCCGCAAGAGCTTGGTTCTCTCGACGCCATCATCAGTTGCGTCTCCGTCGGCCTTGGTGTCACCTTGATGCCGAGAGGTGTCATTGCAGCTGCCGCCCGGGACGGCAGGGTCGCTGCGCATGCGTTGCCGCCTTCCCGGACGGCCGTTGAGACGGTGTTCGTCTGGCGAAAGGATGTCTATGTATCGAGCGCGATGACAGCCCTGTTCGATCTGATCGAATTCTGGCCGTAACTCGAGCCGTCCAGCCTAGGACCGCCGCTCGCCTTCGAAGTAGTTCAATAGGCCCGTGCCTGGTGCGCAGTTGACATACTCGAAAAGCTGGTTGTTCTCCGGCAGCACGAAGACTTCATGCCAGGTTCTGAGCTGGTTCTTCGCGCCGAACTTGCGGTAACGGGCCATTGCGGCGCGGAAGATCGCCCCGTGCGACGGATGATGCTCAGCCCAGTTCTCCATGTGGCCGAGCGAGAGAAAATATCCGAGCGCATGAGTCTCGAGCTCGGGTGCCCCGCCGACATCGCATGTTTGCTGAAACCGCAGCGAGCAGCAACCCGTTGCCTCAGGACTTTCGCGCAAGAAGTCCATTCCGCGTTCGAGGGGAGCTCGCAGGTCGCGCATGTAATCTTCGGTTTGGTCGGCATCGCAGCGCCCCCAAAAGGCCGCCGACCGAATCACCGTGAGGTTCCGGGGCGTAGCGATCCGCCACCGATTGGACCTGGTCTCGCGCGGCGTCGCGGATGGGAGCTCAGGCAGCGCCGACGGCAAGGGATCGACCGCCGCGAGTGGGATCCGGTCGCGCATCGCGCCGTAGTAGCCGCAATACGGTGTCGGGTAGAGCGCCACTTCGTTAGAGCGACTCATTCCGGCTGGATAATCGTTCCAATACAGCGTCTCAAGGCGTTCAATCGGAACGGTCAAGCTCTCACGGAAGTAGCCCGTTGCCTCCGAACACCTCGCCGAATCGTTCCACCAATTTGCCACGCGACTATCTTCGAGCCAATCATCACGACGGGTCCGGTCAACCCAATAGCTCGCAACCACATGCGTATAGAGGCCGTTGTGATCGACGAACCACGCATGATCGTGCACGTGCGGGCCGTTCGGCAGGCTGACGGCTTCGGACATCCACCGTATGAAGCCGGACTTGTAGACGGCTTCCGCGTTCGGTCCCTGGATGCCGTGAAATGCAACACACAAGGCGTCGCATTTGCGTGGGAAACCGACGGACCAACGCTGGACCACCGGCTCGAAACCTTTCGGCTTACGCAGCGGATTGATCCGCTCCAACACCTGAAAATTCATAGCGAGCTCCGTTCCCTAGTGGATTCCAAAATATGCCTTGTGAAGCTCGGAATTCTCTTTCAAGAGTTCAGCGCTTCCTTTGGCGACAACGAGTCCTTGTGCCAGCACGTAGCCGTAATCGGCCACGTCGAGCGTTTGACGCACGTTCTGCTCGATCAGCAGAACCGAAAGCCCGGCTGTCTTCAGTTGTCGGACTATTCCGAAAACCTCCGAGACAAATAACGGCGACAGTCCGAGCGAGGGCTCGTCGAAGATCACGAGTTCCGGATCGGCCATCAGCCCTCGCGCGATGGAGAGCATCGACCGCTCACCGCCGGACAGTGTTCCCGCGAGCTGGCTTCGCCGCTCCTTCAGACGCGGGAACACCTCGAACATCTCCTCCATCCGGGCCGCAACGCGCCTGTCGTCACGCATGATCAATCCGCCCAACTTGAGGTTATCAAGGACGCTCATGCGCGGCATCACGCGATTGCCTTCCGGGACCGTCGCGATCCCGAGGGCCGCGATCTTGTGGGTAGGCATGTTTGTAGTCGCTACGTGCCCAAAGCGAACCTCGCCTTTCCGGATCCGGGTCAACCCGAGGATGGCCCGGATCAACGTGCTTTTGCCGGCGCCGTTGGCCCCCAGGATGGCCGTTACCGTACCGGGCCTGACCTCGATGGTCACGTTCTTCAGAACGTCAGCGCGATCGTAGCCGGCGTTGATCGCATTGGCCGACAACGTCCGCGCCGCGGTTCGTCGCACGCTGATCATTGCCCTATCCCGAGATAAGCTGCCTGCACTTCGGGGTCGGCTATCAACCCGTCAAAACTGCCTTCGAAGACTTTTCGGCCGAAATTGAGCACGATGCAGCGATTGGAGACACGCCGGATGACGTCCATTTCGTGCTCCACCAGGACCACGGCGAGGTCCGGCATCTCGGACCTGAATGCGAGGAGATCGTCCATGAGTTCGCGCGTCTCATCCGGGGTCATACCGGCGGAGGGCTCATCCAGCAACAGCAGGCGCGGCCTGCCGATCAGCGCGCGGCAGATCTCGATCCGCCGACGATCGATCATCGCGAAAGAGCTCACAGGCTGGAACAGCCGGTCGGCAATCGCGGCGTTGAAGCGGGACGCAATCTCCCTTGCGCGATTGACCGTCTCCCGCAGCTCTCTGCCCCACCGCGCGCGCCGAAACATATTTGTAAGGAGACCGAGATCGCAATGGCAGAGGGCTCCGACCGCAATATTGTCGAACACGCTCTGATCGAGCATCAGCCTCGATCGCTGAAAGGTTCGCGCGACACCGGCACGACCGATCATCTGGGGCGCACAGCCAAAGAGGTCGCGGCCATCGAGCCGGATCGTTCCCGCGTTCGGGTCGTAAAGTCCCGTGATGACGTTGAAGAATGTCGTCTTCCCCGATCCGTTGGGCCCGACCAGCCCGATCGTCTCGCCGCGGCCGATCTCGACGTCGAAACGGTCGAGCGCGACCAGCCCGCCGAATGTCTTGGTGAGACCGGCACAATGCAGCAGAGTGCTACTCATTTTGGCGCTCCGTCGATGAAGCGGGACAGGTCCCTCACCGGACGAGGCAGGATGCCGCCCGGGCGGAACAGCAAGATGACGAGCACGAGCAAGGCGAACAGCAACAGGCGGAATTCCTGGATCGACTGCAGCTTTTCCGGCACTTCCAGGATGATCAGGGCGGCTACGACGGAGCCCCACAAATTGCCTATTCCGCCCAGCACCACGATTGAGAGCATCAGCAGGGAGTCCCCGAGGCCCGCGCCGTTGGGTGTCACGAACCCGTTCATCATCCCGTAGAGCGCTCCAGCCATGCCGATGA
This sequence comes from Bradyrhizobium sp. 172, assembly GCF_023101065.1. Classification (NCBI taxonomy): domain Bacteria; kingdom Pseudomonadati; phylum Pseudomonadota; class Alphaproteobacteria; order Hyphomicrobiales; family Nitrobacteraceae; genus Bradyrhizobium; species Bradyrhizobium sp. 172. The sequence goes on along the minus strand of NZ_CP064702.1, from coordinate 45,972 downwards.
TGGCGTTGCCGAGGACAAAGCCGACGACCTTCCACAGCCGGATTGACAGGCCGAACACCGCCGCGGCGGTCTCATCGCTGCGGACAACGTCCAGGGCGATGCCGACCCACGAGTTTTCCAGACGACGGACGAGGATGAACACGAGGCCGAACATGCAGACCGAGAGCGTTGCATAGGGCAGATAGAACGACACGCTCCATGGACCAATCTGTTTGAGCCGGGCGAAATCGAGCCCCATGATCGAGAAGCTTCCGATCTTCAGCCCCTGGGGCCCGCCGAGGACGTCGTTGACTTCGAGCCAGGTCCGCAGCAGCACGCCGAAGGCGATCGTCACGAGCGCGGCATAGTGCCCGCGCGTTCGCAGCACCGGCAGCAACAGCACGAGGCCCATTGCACCCGTCACAATCGCGCCGATCAACGGCGCAAATGTGCGCGGAACGGTGGTGTATGCAGTCACTAGGGCGGCCGTATATGATCCCACGACGAAGAAGGCCGCGCCTGCGAAGTTGGCGATGCCGGCGAATGCGAGCTGCAAGTTGAGAGCGATGCAGGCAGTCGAGAAGATTGCTACCGTTGACAACATGAGAAGCGCGTAGTGATCGGCGTGAAACAGGACAATCAGGATCAACGCACACAGCAATGCCATGCCATTGGCAACGCCTCGGTAGTCGCCGCAGGTGGCGGCAATCTCCCGGCCGATCTGCGTTCGATCGGACACTCCAAACGCCAGAACGAAGGCTGCGAGCAAGGCGAGAACGACGGGCTGGGATTCGGCGTGCATCATCACGCCGCCGCCGGAAAACAGGAGCGCCACCACGGCTGCGACGAGGGCGCGCGGATGACGACGAATCCGTGGGACGGAGAGCGAGGGAGCCGGGCTTGAAAGGCTGCTCATGTCACACCCGTTCGCTGCGCTGTTCTGCAATGATTCCTGTCGGGAACAACGCAATCAGGATGATGATGACGGCAAAGGCCACCACATCGCGATAAGCGCTCGAGATCGGCATCGCCACCACAACCAGCGTCTGCACGCCGGCGAATAGAAATCCCCCGATGATCGGCCCGATCAGGCTTCCAAGACCGCCCACCACAGCCGAGGCGAATCCGATAATGCCGAGCAGAACGCCCATGTTGAAGCTGATCTCGCGGTAATACAGCCCGAGCATGCAGCCGGCAAAGGCGGCGAGCCCCGATCCCAATGCGAAGGTCCCCAGCACCACGCGCTGCTGGTCGATGCCTGCAAGGCGTGCAACCTCGTCATCCTGGGCCACGGCGCGGATCGAGAGCCCGAACCGGGTGCGGGTCACGAACAGATGCGTTCCCACCACCAACAGCAGTCCGGCACATACGATGATCACACTATCGATACCCACACTGAAGGAACCGGCATTGATCATGCCACTCGGCAACAGAGCCGGAAACGGCTTCGGGTTGCCGCCGTTGGGCACGCCAAGCCGGATGGCCTCGCGTAGCACGGTGCCGGCCATTAAGGTCGCGAGCAGCACATTGATGCTGGGGGCGCCGCGCAAGGGGATCACAAGAATCCTCCCGATCACGATGCCCGCGAGCGCCCCGGCGCCGACCGCAGCCGCCAAACCGGTGAGCAAGGCCAGCGCAGGGGGCAGCGCAAAGAGAGCTCCCGAAACGCCGGCGGCTCCCAAGGCTGAAAAACTTCCGAGCGTCACGACGTCACCATGCGAGAACTTGATGACGTCGAGCACCCCAAAGAACAGCGAAAATCCAACGGCGATCATTGAGTAGATCACCCCCAGCATGAGGCCGTTGAACAGCTGCTGCGCTACGATCCCGATGTCCATCAATGTCTCCGCACGCTAGGGCGTCGCATGACGTCTGGTCAATTGAGGCGGAGTTTTCGTTTGCTGGCGGCATATTCGCTATCCGGCCAATAGACCCATTTACCATCCTGGGCGACATAGACGTTGGCCCTCAGAATGTTCTGCCTGTGGTCGTCGAAATTGATCTCGCCGACCAGCGACTTGTATGCCTTGGTCGTATTGAGCAGGTCCTTGACCTTGGCGCGGTCGGGGCCAACCTTCTCGATCGCATCCATGATCAGAGTGGCGGCGGAGTAGGCGAAGGGGCCATAGGCGTCCGGGTCTTCGCGAAAGCCCGCCTTGGCGTATGCGTCGAGAAACGCTTGACCCTGCTCATATTTGGTGATGGGAGCACCGTTGTGGAAGGAAATCGTTCCTTCCGCCGCGGCACCTGCGCCTTCCAGGAAGCCTGCGTTCATGATGCCAGAGACGCCCGCAAGCTGAGCGGTGACACCGACCCGATCCATTTGAGCCCGCAATCGGACGCCGAGCGGCGTCAGGCCGCCCACCATGATCAGATCTGGCTTCAGCTCCTTGATCTTGGTGAGCTCAGCCGTGAAGTCCTGCTGATCCGGGCTGACCGGAAAAATCGCGACGATCTCGCCGCCGGCCAATTTGAGATATTCGCTGAAATATTTGTTCTGTCCCTTGCCGTAGTCGGTGGTGTCGTGAACGACAACGTATTTCAGGAAACCCTGCTTGGTGAGGAACTCCGCTGCGAGCTTGCCTTCATTGATCATCGTCCCGTTGACGCGATGAATTTCGTGGTAGTCGTTGCCATAGGTGATCTCGGGCAGGATGGCGCCCCACACCACGACCGGCAATCCGAACCGGGCATAGGTATCAACCGTCGCGATGCCTACGGCAGAGCAATAGTGGGTCACACCGGCGATGATGCTACGATCCGATGCGGCCTTGGTTGCGACCTGGATGCCGATATTCGGCTTGCATTCGTCGTCCAAGGTGACGAGCTCGAAAATGTACTTTGCCGATGGGTCGGCGTTTCTCAATTGCACGGCCAACTGCGTGGAATTGCGGCCCCCGATACCGGGAGCTGAATTCCCGCCCGACAATGGTCCAATAAACGCAAGCTTTACGGTCTCCTTGGCCAAGACCGGAACTGTTCCGGTCGCCACCGCGACCAGCGCGCCGCATGTCAGCAGCAACAATTTGTTTATCAGCTTCATTGGCAATGCCCTCCCCTGCTCGGAAAAACTGTATCCATCGCGCACGAGCGAGACAGTGCGAATCTTCGCAAATGGGCGTGCGCAACGGAGCACGAGCAGGTGGACCGGCGATGATCGCCTACAATCGAGACAGATTGCTGCTGCTTTTGGCAACGGATTGCCTTCGACGAGGCGGATGCGGACGCAAAAAAAACACCCCGTTGCAATCGGCAACGGGGTGACTGGGTCGCAGGACATCTGCGACAAGTCGAGGGAGGTAGTCTTCGTAATCACGACAGCCAGGGGCTCATCGCAGACGTCGAATAAATCCTTCATACCATCGCCACGGCAAATTCCCGCGGGCGTTCGTGCAAAGGGTCTTGCACGAACACCTTGATGGCAATTGGCGGCTCATGCGATCTGGCGGCTGGCTGCCGGTGTGTTGTCGAATTCACTGGAAAGGTCGACTGCGACAGTCTTAGGCAGGCAGAGGACATTAACCGCCGCGGTCATCAGTGCGATCGCGATGGGATAGATCAGGCCGGCGTAGATGTTGCCGGTGTAGCTGACGAGCGAAAGGCTGATCAGCGGAACGAAGCCGCCGAATATCCCGGTGCCGATGTGATAGGGAAGCGACAGCGAAGTATATCGCAGCCGCGCCGGAAAGAGCTCGACGAGAAATGCGGCATTCGGCCCGTAGACCAGCGCTACGAAGATGAGTTGCGCCAGGATTAGCGCGGTGACGACCACGTAATTGTGCGCAGCCGTGGCGCTTGCAATCCCCATGTAGATGGGGACGTAGAGCGCGGCGGCGAGCAGCAGGCCGGCGACAATCAGCGGGCGGCGTCCGATGCGGTCTGACAGGGCCCCGCTCACGACGATCAGGGGCGTGCCAAGGGCTAGAGCAACGGCGACGCAGACATTTGCCGTCAGGAAGTCCACCTTGAGAACGCTCTGCAGGAAATACAGCGCATAGAATTGTCCGGTGTACCACACGCATCCCAGACCCGCCGTCGCGCCGAAGAGAGCATAGAGCGCATAACCCAACCCTTGTCTCGTGCCAAAACTTTCGCGAACCGGCGCGCGCGAGACCTTGCCGGCCTGGCGCATCTGCTCGAAAACCGGCGACTCGCTCAGCTTCAGACGAAGATAGATCGAAAACACGACGAGAAGTGCAGACAGCAAGAACGGGATACGCCAGCCCCAAGCACGGAAACCTTCCTCCCCGAGCGATAGCCGACACGCCAGCACGACCAGAATTGCAACGAAGAAGCCCAAGGTGGCTGTGGTCTGGATAAAACTGGTGAAGAAGCCTCGACGGTTTACCGGTGCATGCTCAGCCACATAGATGGCAGCGCCACCGTACTCGCCGCCGATGGCCAAGCCCTGTACCAAACGGAGCAAGACCAACGCGACAGGTGCAGCAAAGCCGATAGTTTCATATGTCGGCAAAAGGCCGACCGCGGTGGTCGAAATCCCCATTAAGATAAGTGTCAGCAGAAACGTGTGCTTGCGTCCCAATCGGTCGCCAAGACTGCCGAACAGGATGGCACCGAACGGCCGGATGACGAATCCGGTCGCAAAGGTCGCAACACTGATCAAGACGGCGGCGGTGGGATCATTGGCGGGGTAAAAAAGGGTCGAAAAGAACACGGCAAGGCTTCCATAGAGATAGAAGTCATACCATTCGATAACCGTGCCTGCACTTGAGGCAAGCACCACCGTCCAGATGCTCAGGTTCGGGGCGTCCGCTTTAGGTTCGCTCATCATATCTCTCCATGGGCCTTGTTGGGCACGTGTTTTCCCGGGCGCGCGCGCCGCAGCGCACGCCCCTTCTCCACCCGGCAATACGTAGAAAGTTGCGGACCCGTTAGGCCGCGATAGAATTTCGGGTCGGCGCATAGTGCGCAAGACATGCGCTTGCTTCTGCCGAAATTCGCTTCACCAGCTCACCGGCGGTTGGAATGTCGTTGATGAGACCGATTGCTTCTCCGACCGTGACATTGGCCGTATCGTAGTCGCCGGAGACCCACGCCTTCTCGACGCGCTGCAGCTCGGCTTCTTGCAGTGTGCGCAGCTCGTCTTCCCGGCCATGCCACCTTTCGATGAAGCCGTTCTTCATCAGGCGTCCAGTGTACTCCGAGGGCCAAGCCTTTTTGCGGACAACGTCGTAGACACGTGTCCGGATCGTTTCATCGCCGGTGGCTGCCAGCACCTTTTCCTTGGCGTTGCGATGAATGACCGACTCTTGCGTGGCCCAAAACCGCGATCCGATCAAAGCACCGTCGGCACCTAGCATTAGCGCGGCGGCGAGACCGCGCCCGTCAGCAATGCCTCCGGCGGCAAGAAGGAGAACGCGCGGCGCTCGTTGCGCGATCATATCGGCGACTGCAGGAACGAACGGCATCGTCGAGCGCGCCGTGAGTCCGTGGCCGCCGGCCTCCGTACCCTGTGCGATGATAACGTCCGCGCCGACGTCGATCGCCCGCTGGGCATGCTCGAGCGTATGCACCTGACAGATCAGGGGGATGCCGGCCTGCTTCACTTTCGGGGCATATGGCGCAGGATCCGAGAACGACAGCATGATCGCTTTCTTGTGCCGCTCCAGAGCGAGATCGAGCAGACCCGGATCGTTCGCCAGCGCCCAGGTGATGAATCCACAGCCGACGTCCGGGCGGCTCACCTTTGCGGACTGTTCTTCGAACCAGGCGCGGTTGGCATAGCCGCCGCCGAGAAGGCCGAGAGCACCTGCCGCGGAAACCGCGGAGGCCAGCTCGCCGCCGGAGGCCGGATCCATCGGCGCCAGCACGATCGGGTGCTCGAGCCCAAAAAATTCGGTCAGTCTCGTCTTGATAGCCATGTCTCTTCCTCTCCTAGGCTTATGCCCGTCTCGGATACTGGGAAGCTAGATTGGCTGTTGACAACATAAAAGTGATTATTATTGATCAGAGTCATCATTCCGGGAGATGACCACATGGACAGCACGGATCTGAATTTCTTTTCCGCGGTCGCCACGGCCGGCGGAATCGGCCGCGCCGCCCACAATCTCCACACCGTGCAATCGAACGTGACCCAGCGAATTCGAGCGCTGGAGAACCAGCTCGGTGTCCGACTTTTTGATCGGTCCAAGAAAGGCGTTACGCTCACCTCCATGGGCAACAGGCTGCTTCCTTACGCCAAGCGCATCAGCGATCTGTTGGCCGAGGCGCATTGCGCAGTGAAGGACGAGGCGTGGCCGGGCGGCGAGCTGCGCATTGGATCAATGGAGACGACGGCGGCGTTACGCCTACCACCGTTGCTCACCCACTACGGCATCGCTTATCCCGATGTTGACGTCCAAATCGAGACAGGCCCGACCGCAGCGCTGGTCGACTGCGTATTGTCTCGGAAGCTTGACGGAGCTTTTGTCTCTGCACCGGTCACGCACGGTGAACTGACCTGCACACCGATCGTGGAGGAGGAGCTGGTGCTGATCACGCCGCCGATGGTGACGTCCCCCCAACACCTCGGCAAATTCCTGGCTTCGGGAAGCGGCCGGAAGGTGATCGTGTTTCGTGCCGGCTGCTCCTATCGACAGCGCCTGTCCGAATATCTTGCGCATCGTGGTTTCGTCGACCTGCGCTGGATGGAAATGGGAACGCTCGACGGAATCATCGGTTGTGTGGCGGCTTCGGTCGGGCTGTCATTGGTGCCGCGCGTCGTCGCTGATTCTGCCGAACGACAGGGCTTGATCCGCCTGCATTCGCTGCCGAACGGGACCGGCAGTGCCACCACGGTTTTCGTTCACCGCAAGGACGCATTCGTGTCCTCCGCCCTGCGGGCGTTCATGGAATGCGCCGGATCGGGAACGAACCAAACAGCCCCGCCCGAGCAACCGGCAGTGGCGCTCAAGCAGCCTCGAAAGACGACCTCGCCGCCTTGACTGATGCCACGATAAAGCGATGCACTTCTGCAACCCGCCGCGTTTCGTGCGTATCGGGATGCGACGTCAGCCAGTAATTCCGCACGAAACGAATGTCGGGAAGCAGACGCTGCAATTCGGGATAGCGCTGGGCCACGTAATCATGAAGGATTCCGACGCCGTGTCCACCACGAACGGCCTCCATCTGCGCAACGACGCTACCGCATTCATAGCGTCGCGACATGAGCCGGCCGAGCACTGAGGCATAGTCCAATGCCCTGCTGTAGACGAAATCCTCGACCTGGGTGACGAACAGGCGGCCGGCAAGATCGGCCTGCGTCCTGATGGGACCCTCGCGCGCGAGATAAGCATCAGCAGCATAGACACTGAGCGTATAGTCGGTGAGTTTGGACAGGATCAGCTTACCCTGCTTGGGCCGGTCCAGCGTGATCGCAACGTCGGCCTCGCGCCTTGACAGGGAGAATGTGCGCGGAAGCGGCACGAGTTGAATGACAAGGCCCGGGTGCTTCGCGGCCAGCGAGGCCAGCCGATCGGCCAGGAAGTAGTTGCCAAGCCCGTCCGGTGCCCCTACGCGCACGGTTCCGGTGAGGGCCTCGGCCGCGCCTCCAATGCTCGATCCCACTTTGAGGAATTCGCTCTCTGCGCGCTCGGCAGCCGCGACGAGCGCCTCGCCCGCCGCCGTCAGCGTGCAGCCTGTAGTGTGTCGTTCGAGCAGTTTGGCATTCAAGCTACTCTCCAGCGCGGTCAGTTGCCGGGCGACCGTTGCATGGTTCAGCCGTAGGCTTTTCGAGGCCTTCAGAATCTGGCCGGCACGCGCCACTTCTAGGAATATCCGAACGCGCTCCCAATCCATTGACTACACTTTCTGCACAACGGAGCCGCGAATTCGGCCGTTGATACCGCATTTTTATGCGCTGCATATCTGGCTCGATCAAGCATCATGTTAGGGAGAGCAGCCAATGCCCGTGACTATTCTGAATTTCATCAATGGCGAGCTGGTGCCGAGCCGCGGCCCTCGCACCGCGCCGGTTTACAATCCCGCGACCGGCGAGCAATCGGCAACGCTCGGACTTGCCACGACGCAAGACGTGCGGTCGGCCGCTGCAGCCGCCCGCAAGGCCTTCCCGGGCTGGGCGAACACACCGCCACTGCGCCGTGCTCGTATTCTCAACCGTTTCCTGCGGATCATGGAGGATCGAATCGATGAACTTGCCCAAGTGATCACCGCCGAACACGGCAAGGTGCTTTCGGACGCGAAGGGCGAGATCCAACGCGGCATGGAGGTGGTGGAGTTCGCGACCGGCGCGCCGCAACTGCTCAAGGGAGAGATCACCGAGAATGTCGGGACCCGTGTCGACAGCCACTCGCTGCGTCAACCGCTCGGGGTGGTCGCTGGCATCACGCCATTCAATTTCCCGGCAATGGTCCCGATGTGGATGTTCCCGGTTGCGCTGGCCTGCGGCAATACGTTTATCCTCAAGCCGTCGGAGCGCGATCCCTCGGCCTCGCTCGTGCTTGCGCAGTGGCTGAAGGAGGCCGGGCTGCCCGACGGCGTGTTCAATGTCGTGCATGGCGACAAGGAAGCGGTGGATGCCATCCTAACGGATCCCGATATCGTGGCGGTCAGCTTCGTCGGCTCGACGCCGATTGCGCGATACATCTATGAGACGGCGACCAGCCACGGCAAGCGCTGCCAGGCGCTGGGCGGCGCCAAGAACCACATGATCGTGATGCCTGACGCCGACATGGACCAGGCCGTCGACGCTCTCATGGGCGCGGCTTATGGCTCCGCTGGCGAGCGCTGCATGGCGATCTCGGTAGCCGTTCCGATCGGCGACACCACCGCCGATCGTCTGATCGAAAAGCTGGCGCCCAAGGTCCGCGCGCTTAACATTGGTCCCGGTACCGACCCCGAGGCCGAGATGGGCCCGCTGGTGACGAAGCAGCACCTCGACAAAGTCCGAGGCTATATTGACGCCGGCGTTGACGAAGGCGCGAAGCTGATTGTGGACGGGCGCGATTTCCATCGCCAGGGCTACGAGAAGGGCTACTTCATCGGCGGCAGCCTGTTTGATCGCGCGACCACGGACATGAAGATCTATCGCGAAGAGATCTTCGGACCGGTGCTCGTGGTGGCCCGGGCCAAGTCTTATGACGAGGCGGCCGACATGATCAACCAACACGAGTTCGGCAACGGCACCGCAATCTTTACCAGGGATGGCGATGCGGCGCGTGAGTTTGCGCATCAGATCCAGGTCGGCATGGTGGGCATCAACGTACCGATCCCGGTGCCGATGGCATTCCATTCGTTCGGCGGATGGAAAGCCTCTCTGTTCGGCGACCATCACATGCATGGCCCCGAGGGCGTTCGCTTTTATACCAAGCTGAAAACGATCACGACCCGTTGGCCGACCGGCATCCGGGCCGGCGCCGAGTTCGTGATGCCGACGATGTCCTGATCTTCTCCGAATGGAAGGCCGTGGCAGCTCCACGGCCTTCTTAACCCGCCAGTTGGCCCGGCCCCCAAATGGTGAACTCTGGCAGTCGCGCCAGAGAGCTGAATTCGGCCGATCAATCCGTGAATATCGCCCTAGAATCTCGGGCCGGGATCAGATTGGCCCTGTCGATCTCCATCGGCCGCTCGAGGCTGTCATGCTCGCTCTCCTCAGCTCCATTGGGTCACTGGGAACGCTCACCTCTCGGCCAAGCTCCCGTGGTGAGCGCCCTCGGAGAATATTCGACCACCTCTCCGATGAGAGGGATCGCCGCAGCGCGCACTCTCCGGCCGGCCGTGACATGAAGCCGCCAGGCGCGCTCGGCGCCCTTGAAGCCCTGAATCGGCGGATCATTCCAGAGCAACTCGATCGTCCCGTGCAGGATTAGGACATCGCCGACGACAAAGTCGACAAAAAGCAGTCCCGCCCTGGGATTGGACATAAAATTCCCAAGCGTGTTGAAAAAGGAATTACCCGCAAAGTCCGGAACGGTGATCTGGTTATCCGCCACGTGAATGAAGCCTGGCTTACCGCCGCGGTGAGAAATATCGCAATCGAACGATGATCCGTCATCTGAAGCCGCACATGAGGCGACGAAGAAGGTCGCCGACTGGCGGATCAGCTCTCGTGCCGCATCGTCCAAGACGGCGAACGCCTCGACCTCGCCGGGACCGAGTTGCTCCGGCGCAGCGGATGGTGCCGCGCTGATATGGCGCGTGTGGATGTATTGAGGGCAATTGCCAAAGCTCTGCACGACCGCCACCTCGAAACTTGTCTGGTCGAGGGTGATCAGCGTTCCGTTCATGCGGTTTCGCCGACGATTGGTCAGGTCTATGCCCAGCACTCCCAAGCTGGCGCCCACGGAAAGATTCGTTCCGAGCAGGTCGAAGGTTTTCGGTAACGATCCGATGCGCAGCCGTCCTGGATCCGGTGAAGAGACGAATCCGCGCGGGCCAAACAGGACCGAAGGGATCGGCCAGCCCGCTCGGTCCGACGAGCCGACAAGGAGGTATTCGAGTCCTGCGAAGAATTCACGGTGCTGATCGGGCATCCATGTGCGGATGGAGGTTTTCCCGCGCTCGCTCATTCTGTCGGCCACGCCGACGCGTCGCTGCACGTCGATCTCGCCCTGGTGAAAAGGAGACGAGCTCCGTTCGGAAAGGCTGGTCATGACCGCACCTCGAAGAAGATTTGCCGATCAGCTCGCAGGCGCGCTTGGCATCCGCTGAAAATTCGGAAGTGCTTCCAGCCGCCCCAGCCAGGCGACAATGTTCGGGTAGGAGGACAGTTCAATGCCTCCCTCCGGAGCGGCCCGTGTGTAGCTGTAGCAAGCGAGATCAGCCACGGTCGGATGGGTTGCCGCGAGAAATTCGTGCTTCGCAAGATGACCATCCATCACGCTGAACAGACTGCTGGCGACCCCGGCCGCTTGCCGGCCATCGACGGGCAAGTTGAACACCTTGCCCAGCCGAGCTGTTGCTGGTCCATATGCCAGCTGTCCGGCTGCCACGGACAGCCAACGTTGCACGGCAGCCGCACTGACGGGATCTTCCGGAAGCCACGTCTCGGTAGTGTCGTAGCGCTTGGCCAGATAGATCAGGATTGCGTTGGAATCGGCAACGACGGTGCCGTCATCATCGACGACAGGTATCTGCCCGAACGGGTTCATTGCGAGATAGGCCGGCGTCTTCCGCTCGGCAGGGGGCGTTGGGATCAACTCGTAAGGAAGCGAGAGAAGGCCGAGCAAGAGCTCGACCCGGTGGCTGTGTCCCGACAATTTGCCGCCATAGAGCTTGATCGTAGCTGACATTCCCAACTCGCTTTCGCTATTCAAACGATGTCTCGGTACTTATCATTTCCCATTCGGACGATAATCGAATGTTCCTTCATTTTACCATTGCGGTTTTTGCAACGATCCAGACGAGCAGAATGACTGGCCGCCATTTTTCCCTCTGAACTCGCGCAACACGTTCTTCTGAACCTCTCCGATCGTATTCCGGGCAGCTCGCTCACGCAGAAATCGTTGTTCGGCAGGTTGTAGGGAACCAGCCGTCCTTCAGCACCGCCACGCCATCCCTTTCCCCTGCAGCGCCTCCTGCCGTCGGGACGGCGGCCGCGACAACTCGCTGGCCGAAATCAGGATGTGGCAGTCCGACGACGGCGCTTTCGAGCACATCTGGAATGCGATCGATCTCGAGTTCGAACTCCTTCGGATGAACGTTGTAACCGCCCGAAATGATCACATCCTTCGCGCGCCGACCTTCAAAGGGAGCCGGCGGCGGAACGCACGAGTTCTGTCGGTCGCTGCTCCAACAGCTCGCTGAGAACGCGCTTCATCTCGGCCCCCTTTGATGGATCACTCAGTCCGCAACTGCCCGCTCAAGCTCGGCCACTCTGGGTCTGACCGTCTCCTGCTGCGAGGACTGGACCGGCCGTTCGTCCCCCTCGCCTGTTTCCATGTCGATAAAAACGGCCGGCTCGCGCTGTGAACGGTCAATCGTCAGCGAAAACACATCGAAACGATTGTAGTAGCCTACGACATCGTGAAATTGCTTCGGTTCGACGCATTGCGCGACGTCAATATCGGCATATGCGATGCCTTCGCTGTCTGAGAGGACGTCGCTGATAATCTGCCCTGTTGGATCGAGGATCATCGATACCGCATGCGGTGTGCCCTCGATCAGATCCAGCATGGCGGGGTTAGCCTGTCCGAGCGCGTCCTTCATACCTACGTCCATGCAGGCGGACGAAACGATGTTGAAGCATTTGGCTTCAAACGAATGAGCTCCAGCCCGGATCTCGATGGCCCTGCGTAGGTCATAGCCCCCCTTCTCCTTGGAGGGACGCGTCGGCCAGATCGGCGGGTAGGTCGAAATATGAACTTGCTCGCCCTGCGCCATCAATGAATAGCGGGCAAGTGGATTCGTATTCTCACCACAAATCAGCATGCCAATGCGGCCGATGGAGGTCTGCGCGACGCGCAACCCACGCGCATCTCCGGCAGCCCAGACCAGCTTCTCGTAAAACGTCGGAACGAGCTTGCGATGATGATTCAGGATCGATCCATCTTGGCCGATCAAAAGATTGGAGTTCCAGATACAGCCAAGGCTGGCAACCGTCCCTTCCGTAAAACCGATAGAGACCACGACGTTGTGGCGCTTGGCCGCCATCCTGACCTTTGTCAATTCCGCGCTGTCGAGCCGCAATGCCTGGGCCGACAACGCTCTGAAGAAATCATGAGACATGATCGGCGCCTGCAGCGCCGCCCACACGGGAAAGCCGGGAATGAACGATTCCGGGAAAGCAACCAGCGAGGCACCGTTGCGTGCCGCCTCGGCAACGAGGTCGCAGGCCTTGTCTGCACTTTTGGCCGCGTCGAGGAAAACTGAAGATGTGTGGCACGCGGCAGCTTTGAAGCGCGGCAAATTCGACGGCATTTGAGACGATCCTCTCGGTTTCTGGCACCACAGGTTAGTCTTTCGCCGGCGGGTGGCGAATGCGGAAAATCTGCACGAGCGGTTGCGCGTCTTCAGACGACCAGGACCGGCACGCGATAGATCGCGTTGCGTCGGCCGCCGGCCGGCTGATTCTCGCCCGATCGCGAGATCGCCCGAGACAGGAGACCGCAGCATCCCTCTTTTACTATCCAATCACAGGTGAACTTGGTCCAGGATCGTCCTGACACCTTCTCCAAGCGGCATCCCTGCCAGCTCCGCCCTTCATCGGCGCTCAGTTCGACCGCCGCAATCCCGTCGTCACCCCAGGCCCATCCCCAGACCTGCAAAACCTCGTCACGCCTGAGCTGACGATTCGGCTTTGGCGCCACGATGACCGATTGGGGGGCGATCGCCCACACCGGCTGGGTCGAGCCGTCCGGCGCGAGGTCGTTGTACCATGTGGTGGTGAAGACGCCCGGAGCCCGCTCCGAGCGCAATTCGAGCTTGCGGAGCCATTTGACGCTGTTCGTGCCGTAGAAGCCCGGGACCACCAACCGCAACGGATACCCGTGCTCAGGAAGCAGCGGCGCTCCGTTCATCTCGTAGGCGAGCAAGACGTCGTCGGATATCCGGGAGAGCGGCAGATCCTTGATGTAATGTCCGCACGCGATGCCTCCGAAGTCGCCGGAGTCCGCCCCCTGTGACCAAACGAAATTTGCGCTCCTCGCCACGCCCGCTGATCCTAGCACATGATCCAGACGAACGCCCGCCCAGCGCACGTTGCAGACCCGCTGCGTGGGCTTGTCGGGCGCCAGCGGGCTGCCTGCACATTGATGCACCGAGACCACCTCGGTCTTTGGAAGCGACTTGAGCTGACCGACGGAGAAGCTCGCGGGCGTCTCGACCAGGCCGGCGATTTCCAGCGTCCAATCATCCCCATGAGTGACATCGAGAACACCGAGATGGCACAACACGATGCAGCCTTCGACTGGCGTGATGCGGTCGGTCAGCAGATGCGGTTCAGAGGGAATTCGGCCGAAGAAGCCGCGTACCTTGTACGTAAAGTCGTCAGCCATCGCAGCGCTCCCTCGCGCCGGCATTCTAGTACATCACGGGAGGACGTCGACCGTAAGAAACTCCGCAGATACACTTGCGCGTATTCGATCACTCGAATTCGTTCAGATACGCTCTGTCCGCCTTGAAGATCTCATGAAGGAACCGCAGCAGCGTACGCACCCTACCCATATATTCGATATCCTCATGGACGGAAATGTAGAGCGACCGCGTGACCACCACATCTTTCATGAGCCATACAAGGCGAGGATCCTTTTTTGCCGAGAAGAAGGGCAGAAGGCCGATGCCACGCCCGACAGCGATCGCATTCTGCTGGGCTGCCATGCTGGTCGATCGAAACACGACGCTCTCCGGCACCAGGACGTCGTGCAGCCACTGCACCGGCTGGATAGCCACGAGATCGTCGACATAATCAATGAAATCGTGACGCTTCAATTCTTCCATGGTGCCCGGCGTCCCCCGTTCCACGATGTACCTGGACGACGCGAACAGCCCAAGCTTGAACTCGCCAGCTTTTTTGACCGAAAGTTTGGGGCCCACGAGGGGAACGAAGCTGATGCACACATCCGCCTCGCGTTTGGTCAGATTGATCAGATGCCTTTCGGTCACAAGCTCCACGACAACGCCCGGGTGCTTCTCATTGAATTGGACCAACTTCTCGGCAAGGTAGAAGGCGGCAATACCCTCCATGCTCGTCAGCCGGACGCGACCAGTGGGCTCGGCGGGCGTGGCGCGGAAATCTTCCGATATCACCAGGGCCGCGCCCTCAATTTTCTCGGCCTCTTGGTAGAGCTTGTGCCCGTCCTCCGTCAGCACGAACCCGTTCGGCTTGCGGTCGAAAATCTTGATACCAAGATCTCGCTCAAGCTCTGAAATGCGCCGGCTGACCGTCGTGTGGTCGACTTTGAGGCGCCGCGCGGCCGGCATCAACCGCCCCTGCCGGGCGAGTTCAAGGAAGAATTTCAGGTCGTTCCAGTCGAACATTCGCTCCTGCGTGCCAATCCGGAAGAGGCCAACGACGAAAATCCGACGGTGGGTGACCGCCCCCCGCCCGATCAAACAGCCTTCTACGGCGGCTTTCAAGATGCCTGAAGGCGATTTCCGTGCCTTCGGTGCCTGAAGCCGCGGGGCGCAGCCCGCTCTCGCGCTCCAGCCGCAACGATCTCGGCCGTTATAGCTCCACCATTCCCTGAGGCACGCATTCTCGTTGATACAGATACTCGAGAATTTCCTTTCTATACTGCAGACTCCCGGCGTGGGTCGCCAGTTTGAGCCGGTCCCGCGGTCGCAAGGTATCGATCTCCCAAATCCGCCCGATTCGCGCAGCCGGTCCGTTCGAGAGCGCGACAATTCGATCGCTCAGGAAGATCGCTTCGTCTATGTCGTGCGTGACCATTACAACCGTGGTCGGGGTCTTTTCCACGATGCGAACCAGTTCGTCCTGAAGGCTCGACTTGGTCAGCGCATCGAGCGCGCCGAACGGCTCGTCCAACAGCAGCACCTTAGGCTCGACCGCAAAAGCGCGAGCGATGCCCACCCGCTGCTTCATTCCACCTGACACCTCGAAAGGGTATTTGTTGATGGCGTGCTCCAGGTGAACAAGCTTCAGCGCCTGCTCCGAGCGATCCTTCAATTCGGATGCCGCGGCACCCTTGAAGGCCTGTTTGACCGCAAGGCGAACATTTTCGTAGCAAGTCATCCAGGGCAATAGAGCATGGCTCTGGAAGACCATTGCGCGCTCCGGCCCCGGGCCAGAAATCGTCGTCCCGGCGCAGCGTATTGCACCCTTTGTAGGCGCCAGAAGGCCAGCAACAATGTTTAGCAACGTGCTCTTGCCGCAGCCTGAATGGCCGATCAAGCAGACAAACTCGCTGTCTTCGATAGCGAGCGAGATTCTATCCAGCGCAAGAAGCCCCTTGCCAGAACGGTCAACAAACGACATTGACACATCGTTGATCTCGAGATCCGCCATCGTCCTATTCCCGGAAGCTGAGGCTTTCGCCTATTCGCTTGAGCAAAATATCTAGCGCCAATCCAATACCGCCGACCAGGACGATGGCGACGATCATGCTCGCGATCTGGAGATTATTCCATTCGTTCCAGATGAAGTACCCGATGCCGCTCTGTGCGCCGACCATCTCGGCAGCCACGATGACGAACCAGGCGATACCGATCGAGATCCTCATTCCCGACAGGATCATAGGCACACTGGCGGGAAAGACGACGCGCGTGACATGCTCTAGTCGTGGAAGACCGAATACGCGCGAGACGTTCAGCCATTCAGCCCGCACGGAAGCTGTCCCGGTTGCCGTGCTGATCAACATCGGCCAGACCGCACAGATGAAGATGATGAAGATCGTCGAGACGGTGCTGTCGCGGAACGTATAGAGCGCCAGCGGCATCCACGCGAGTGGCGATACCGGCCGCAGGATCTGAATGAAAGGATCCAACGCGCGATGGCAAGCAGGCCATAGACCGAGCAGGAAGCCTAGGGGCACCGCGACGAGTAAGGCCAGCGTGAAGCCCAGTGCTACGCGGCCCATGGAATAGGCCAGATGCCATGCGATGCCCAGATTGTTGGGATTGCCGTGATCGAAGGCGTGTGTGATCAGATCCCAGCCGCGGAGCGCGACGATCCACGGTGAGGGGATCGCACCGGCCTGCTGACCCGGCGCGCTCTGGCCGGCAAGGCGGACATATTCGGCATCGGCGACGCTAACACCTCCCGACGAACCGGCGGTGAACCAGCCGCAGACGCTTACAAATGCGATGAAGATCGCGACCGAGGATACCCAGGGCTGCTGCAGCCGGCGTGACACCTCCATCAGCCCCCCTTCCGGACCGAAGCCAGGTAGTCCTGCGGCTTATTGGAATCGAATTCGTTCCCGAGAATCCTTTCGGTGCCGAAGCCGACCGCTGGCGGCGTCACGCCCTGCTCGCGCATGATCCGAGCGGCATCGGTCGCCAGCATCACCTTTTCGGCGAGCACCTTGTAGTCGACATCCTCCTTTAGCATGTTCCAGCGCCGGAGCTGGGTCATCAGCCAAACTGCTGCCGAATATTGCGGAAACGGCTGATAATCAACCCGCCGCGGATCTTTCCGGATGGTGCCAAGGCCGTCGGCATACGTGCCGCTCAAAACCTGCTCGAGGACAATTTCGGGAGCATTGAGATATTGCGGCTCTGACAGCACCTTCGCCATGCCGACCCGGTTCTCCGGCTTCGAGACATGAAGACTGGACGCGATGATGGCGCGGTAGAACGCCATGAATGTGTTGGGATTTTGCTGGATCCAGCTTTCCGCGGCGGTGACAGAGCAACAAGGATGTCCATCCCAGATATCCTTCGAGATCAGATGAATGAAGCCAGCGCCTTCGTAGACCGCGCGCTGACCGCCCGGCTCTCCGCCGAAAAAACCATCGATGCTTCCGACGCGAAGGCTCGCCACGTATTCGGTCGGAGGTACGATGCGGTATTTGACATCTTGGTCCGGATCGAGCCCGGCGGTAGCCAAATAGTTGCGCAGCTGCAGGGTCTGGTGACTTTGCTCGAACGGGACCGCGAATGTGAAGCCCTTCCAGTTCTTGGGATCCCGATTGTCCTTGTGCTTGTTGGCCAAAACGAGGGAGTTGCCGTTCTGGTTCAAGATGGTCAGCACCTTGATCGACTGGACGTTACCGCCGAGGCCGGCTGTCATCGTCAGGGGGACCGGCATCACCTGCTGCGAGACGTCCAGCTCGCCGTTGAGCATCTTGTCGCGGATCAGCGCGATACCGGCGATCTTCTGCAGACTGACATCCAGACCTTCCTTGCGGTAGCTGCCGAGCCTTTCGCCGTAGATCAGCGGAACGGCGCAGGTGATCGGGAGGAAGCCAACAGCCAGCTTGGTTTTCTCGAGAGGCCTTCGCTCCTGGGCAATTGCCTTCAAGGTGTCGATTGGCAGGATGCTGGAGAGAGCGCCGATGATCACCCCAGCGCCAACGGTGCGAAGCAGTTCCCGCCGCAAAACCGGCTGCGGGAAAAGGCCATGCAGAAGTGCCTGCTGGACGCTTTCGGACACGGCCTCTTCGACAGTCGGCTGCGCGGGAGCATGCGCTCCGCAACTGCACAGGCTGCCGATGAAACGATGGTGATGTGAGGCGTCGCGCATTTCTGTCCCCCTGGTCAAAATGTTCGGTTCAAAATCGTAACATTGACGCGCGAAGGGCCAACGGCGAAATTGTGCAGGAGCATCTGCAGTTCCGCGCATGCCATTCGGAATTCCCAGCTCTGGTTCACTCCGCCGATTGCGGCATCGTCCTTGAGCGCCCGAACAGGATGCGATGCTGCATCTCGTCGAAGCGGCCATCCGCGTTCGTTTCCCGCGTTAACAACGACACCGCGATCGCCACGGCAAACGACAGCGGCATGCTGATGATGGCCGGGTTACGCAGCGAGACGAACCACCAGGCGCCGCTCACCTGGGCCAGCGGCTTACCGAGCACGTCGACCTGGATGGTCGGTGACAGCGCAATGAGCACCAGCGAGCTTAGCGTTCCGATCATGATGCTAGCGACGGCCGCTGGCGTCGTGAAGCGACGCCAGATGATAGCGAGGACCAGTGATGGAAAATTGGCGGCACAGGCGATGGAGAAGGCGAGCCCGGCCATGAAGGCCACGTTCTGGCCTTCGAAGGTGATGCCGAGCACGATTGCCAGCACCGAGATGGCAACGGTGGCGATCCGCGCCACTTTGAGCTGCTCAGCCTCCGATGCCGTACCGTGGCGAACGACGTTGGTCCAGACATCATGGCACAACGTAGCCACACCGGAAAGCGTCAGGCCTGCCACCACCGCCAGCATGGTGGCAAACGCAACTGCGCAGATGAAACCGAAGAAGGCGTCGCCGCCGACTGTGAGGGCGAGCAGAGGTGCAGCCATGTTGCCGCCACCGCCGGCTTTCATCACCGCCTCCGGGCCGACCAGCACCATGGCACCAAAGCCGATGATGAACACCATCAGGTGGAAGAAGCCGATCAGCCCGGTGGCATAAAGTATCGATAGTCGCGCGGCCTTGGAGTCCCGAACCGTGTATACCCGCATCAGGACGTGCGGCATCGCCGCGGTGCCGAACATCAGCCCGAGGCCGAGTGAGATCGCGTCCCATTGCCCCGAAACCACCTTCGAACCTGGCTGCAGCACTCTTGTGCCGTACTTCTCCGCCGCTGCGGCGAACAGCTTGAGCGGGTTCATGTCGAAATGCATCAGGACCAGGACTGCCAGGATCACTCCGCCGGCGAGCAGCAGCGCCGCCTTCACCACCTGCACCCAGGTGGTGGCGAGCATGCCGCCGAACAGCACATAGATGAGCATGGCAGCACCGACCAAAGCCACCGACCAAGTGTAGGGCAGGCCGAACAGCAACTTGATCAACGATCCGGTCGCGACCATCTGGGCGATCAGGTAGAACAGGATCACCGCCAGCGTACCGACCGCCGCGGCGAGCCGCACCGGCTTTTGGCTGAGCCGATAGGCGACCACGTCCGCGAACGTGAATTTCCCGACATTGCGCAGTGGCTCGACAATCAGAAAGAGGATGATCGGCCAGCCGACCAGCCATCCAATCGAGTAGACCATGCCATCGAAGCCATTCGAGGTGACAATGCCGGCGATGCCGAGCAGCGCGGCCGCGCTGAGGAAGTCGCCGGCGAGCGCCCAGCCATTCTGCCATGCGGTGATCTCGCCGCCCGCGGCAAAGAAGTGCTCCGTGGTACGGGTGCGCCGCGCCGCCCAGTAAGTAATCAGGAGCGTCAGGACCATAAATGCGAAGAAGAAGCCGATCGAGAGCGAGTTGTTCGCCATCGCGAGGTCCTATCGTTCGAGGTCACGAAGGCTGGCATCGAATACCCGGTTCGCCCACAGCACATAGATGAGGCAGAGCAGGAACGATGAAACGATGACGAGAGGGCCGAGCACGATGCAAAGCGAGAGCCCGGGCGCAAGCACAGTGCCCAAAAGCGGCTTGTCGAATGCGAACAATGCCATGAAGCCGAAATAGATCGTGATCATCGTCGCACAAAGCAGCAGCGCGATCCGAAGGCGCCTGTTCGCAAGCGTGACAGAACGAGGCGCGACGCCGGAATTGACGGAAGTCTGCGCGTCCATCCACCCTCCCAGAAGGTCTTGATATCCACTACCGGCCAGCTTCCGCCGAGCCGCAAGCGTCGGGAACCACGAAACTTTGCAATGTACTGTGCAGATTTGCGGCCTCGTCGAAGGCGATGCTGTGTCGTCTCGACGGTCGCGGC
The DNA here is from genome assembly GCF_023101065.1 of Bradyrhizobium sp. 172. Lineage (NCBI taxonomy): Bacteria > Pseudomonadati > Pseudomonadota > Alphaproteobacteria > Hyphomicrobiales > Nitrobacteraceae > Bradyrhizobium > Bradyrhizobium sp. 172. The sequence goes on along the minus strand of NZ_CP064702.1, from coordinate 25,757 downwards.
GATAACAACCATGCCGGCAATGACGGCGCGCCTGCGACGGCATTGATCCTTGCATGCAAGGATTACGTTGGCGGCGCGGGCTTGGACACGCGTGAGGGCGGCACCACGATGGGTGGCGTGAGTCCGAGCTGCGGACATGCAGTCAAACCGGAAACCTCGCAGAATAGCGGGCGCGACCTCCATCGGTACCGGAAGTACAAGAGGAGTTCTATCGGGGTTCTCGCGCAGCGCGTCACACTGCCGATCTACTCGACTTTCCAGGCCCTGCACCGCGTCCGCGGTGGATTTGTCGGTCAGCGCACCCGTCCATCAAACAGACCCGTGCGTTCCTCCTGGAGCGAGGCATGGTGTGCGACAAAGCCTACATTCCCTGTTCGAGTTGCCCGGTATCTTGGCAATTAGCGCCAATGTTTTTCGCCTTGCATGTTGCGCATCATCGAGGGTTTAGCGGAAGACTCGCATCGATGGATGGGCGTATCGAGGGACTATCGAGCGAGATCGAAACGCTGGCCAGTCAAGACCGGGCCTGCCAGCGAGCCGAGCTAAGCGGACCCCACCAGCATGACGAACACGCTTGCTCATCCCGATGTCACCAGCGACGGCCTCTCTCTTGCGGTCAGGGTCGGAGCCGCGATTGACAAGGATGTGGCCTCTGCCGGCTTCTGGACGCCCGGGTCGGTCTTCAAGAGCGGCAGCGCCTCGCAGGTCGTGCCGTGCGGTTGGCTGGACCACGGTCGTGCCGGGGCATCGCAGCGCGTCTGAATGCCAAGAGAATTCGTCGTCTTCAGCGTAAAATCAGCCCTATCTGAACGTCATGAAAATGATGGCGAATTTGAAAACCGGAACGTCGGCAGATCACCGGCGCCATGACAGGTTCCATCCCGGACCGACCTGGTCCGCTACTGGAATCGTGGGTCGGGTTCTCAGTCCAAAGTGAACCATTTTCATGATTATTCCGTTGAGAGATTATTTTTCACGTGGTATGATGGATTTTCGAAATCCAAGCCCTCAGTGACCAAAATTCGAGGACGGGGAATGTTTTTCAGAGGAATGTAAGTGAGCGCAGAATTTTCAGGATCGGTGAATGTTTTTCACGATAGGCGATTGCCTGAGCCCGCTGTCCCCGCGGGTTATGCCGCGCTCATCGACACTTACAAGCTGGCCGTGCCGGTCCCCCGCACCCTTTCGGCCATCGGAGCCCGGCACCGCATCATTGAACAGGATGGTTGGCGGATCTACACGCCTCGCCATGCTCCCCAGGCCTCGCTTGAGGGACACCTGACTTTTGCCCTCAAGAACGAAGGAGTCGATCTTTCCGTCCTGAAGCGGCTTTTCCTAGTCGTTAACGAGGGTGACATCGCGGAGCTTGTCCGGCAGAAGCCGACCGGAATTTACACACGCCGCATCTGGTTTCTGTACGAGTGGTTGCTTGGCCGCGAGCTGAATCTGTCGCTTACAGACAAGGTCTCATATGTAGACGCCATCGATACCGACCTCCAGTTCGGAGGGGTTGGCACGAATTCCGCCCGGCATCGCGTTCGCAACAATCTTCCCGGCACCCCGGAATTTTGTCCGCTCGTTTTCAAGACGGCCGCGCTGAACCAATTTCTCGCGCAGAACTGGAAGGAGCGCGCGCGCGCTGTCGTCAGCGAAGTCCCGAAGGATTTGCTCGCGCGGACCGCCGCCTTTCTGCTGCTGAAAGATTCAAAGTCCAGTTACATCATCGAAGGCGAAAGGCCGCCTCAGGATCGCATTCAAAGATGGGGACGCGCCATCGGCGAGGCTGGACGCGCGCCGCTCGATGAGCAGGAGTTTTTGCGCCTGCAAGGCATCGTCATCGGAGACGAGCGTTTCGTGAAGCTCGGGTTCCGGCAGGAAGGCGGCTTCGTCGGAGAGCATGACCGCGATACACAGCGCCCTATCCCGGACCATATCAGCGCGAGGCATGAAGACATCGCCTCTCTTATGGCAGGATTGATCGCATTCGACCTCGCCGCCGAGAACGAGCTCGATCCCATTATCGCGGCGGCGGTGCTCGCCTTCGGCTTTGTTTATATCCATCCATTCGAGGACGGCAACGGACGCATCCATCGATACCTGATGCATCATGTCCTCGCGCGGCGCGGATTTAATCCGGCCGGGGTCCATTTTCCAGTGTCGTCGGCGATTCTAGACCGGATCGCCGAGTACAAAGGCGTGCTGGAAAGCTATTCCAGCAGGCTACTTCCGTGCGTACAATGGGAAGCGACCCCAAAGAATAATGTGAAGGTTTTGAACGACACCGGGGAGTTTTACCGCTTCTTCGACGCGACCCCGCATGCCGAATTTCTGTACGAATGTGTACGCCAGACGATTGAGCTGGACCTTCCGAATGAGACGAGCTTCCTGCGCAACTTCGATATGTTCCGATCCGGAGTCGAAAACATCATCGACATGCCCGAGCGAACGCTCAACAACCTGTTTGGCTTTCTGCGACAGAATCAAGGAAGACTTTCAAAGCGGGCACGAGAGAACGAATTCGCCGAGCTCACTCAAGATGAAGTTGTGAAACTTGAGCAATTGTACGCGGACTCATTCGGTCAAAGCGGAGCCTTAAGTGACTAACGGCGCGTCTTGCGCAGAGACAGGAAGCCCATTCTTTCCAGCGGTGGTACGGGTCGTGTCCACGGTTGTGGTGTAGCTCGGTAGAGCAAAGCCACCCGGTCGTGCGCCTCTAATAGCGCCGTAGCAGGCGGGCGCCATTGCCTGGCCACCGGAAATTCTCCGGTAGGATCGGGTTGCGACACGCCAACGGCAACAACGCAACCAGAGGAACCACCGATGATCGACGACATAATGCGAGCAGGCGCGACATTGCCGGGGCGCGGCCGATTTGGACCACGAGCAGGCGCTATGGCCTCGATTGGGCTTTGGCTGTGTCGGTTGCATTCGGACGGCTGCTTCGCCACTCAAAACGAGCAAGAAACAACAGCAATTGGCGTCTCCCGGCGACGGCCTATGCGGAAGCCCGATTGACCGACCCGCGTACCCGCTTCAAACCGTGACGTGGCGAGAAAGCTCGGGCGAGACTCACGAAATCCTCGGCCGGCATAGGCCGTCCGAACAAATAGCCCTGGTAACTGAGCTGTCCATGTCGCGCCAGGAACGCATATTGCTCCTCCGTTTCGACGCCTTCGGCGATGACTGAAAGGCCAAGGCTTCTGCTAAGCGCTATGATCATCTGGGCTATCGCGGCGTCATTAGAGTCAACCAGAACGTCCTTGACGAAGCTGCGATCGATCTTGAGCTGGTCAAGCGGCAAACGCTTCAGATATGAAAGCGCTGAATAGCCGGTTCCGAAATCATCGAGGCTGAAGCCGATGCCAATCGCTTTCAATTTGCCCATCTTGGCGATCACATCGTCGACGTTGCTGACTAATGTGCTTTCAGTGAGTTCGATTTTGAGGCGATGGGGATTGGCGCCGGTTTGCTCAATGATCGCGCGGACCTCTTCGACAAAATTCTTCTGACGCATCTGCAGGGCGCTGACATTGATTGCGATGGTCAGGCGTTCGGTCGCCGGATCGCTTGACCAGCGAGCCAGCTGACGGCACGCGGTCTTCAACATCAAGGCGCCGAGCGGAAGGATGAGGCCGGTGCTTTCTGCGACGGGGATGAATTCGCTAGGAGAAATCATCCCTTTATGCGCATGCGGCCAGCGCGCCAGCGCTTCTGCCCCCAGCAGCCTTCCTTCGTGATCGACCTGCGGCTGGTAATGCAGCAAAAGCCGTTCCTTCTTAAGGTCTTCTCGTAGATCGGTCTCGAGGGCAGCGCGGGCTGTAATCATAGTCTGCATGGCCGGGTCGAAAAACCGCAGGCCATTTCGCCCCGCCGTTTTCGCATCGTACATTGCCAGATCGGCTCTCTTGAGCAACTCGTCAACGTTGCACTCATCAGTCGAAAACAAGGTCACGCCAACACTTGCGGTACAGGGATATTCATACGCATCGAGTTGGAAGACCTCGGTGAAGGCTGCGAGTATCTTTTCGCCTATCGCTTCCGCCTGTAAGGCTGCGACCTTTGCTTTCTGTGTACCCAGATTGGCGAGAAGAACGACAAATTCGTCGCCGCCAAAGCGGGCAACTGTGTCATCCGCCCTCACACAATGCGAGAGGCGCTGAGCCGCACATTTCAGCAGCATATCGCCCATGTGGTGACCCAGCGAGTCGTTCAGTGTCTTGAAATTGTCCAGATCAATGAACAGCAAGGCGCCGTAGGAGTTGCTACGGATATTCGCATTGACCGCCTGGCGCACGCGGTCGATCAGCAGGACGCGGTTCGGCAGGCCTGTTAGCTGGTCAAAGAAAGCGAGTTCTTGGATCTTTTCCTCAGCGTGCTTCAGTTTAGAAATGTCATAATACGAGCCGATGTAGTTGGTGACCTCGCCCGTCTCGTTTTTCACAGCAGATATAGTCAGCCAGCGCGCACAGTTTTCGCCGCTCCTGGTCCTGAGACTCATATCACCTTGCCAGCCGCCAGTTGCTTGAACGGAACCCCACATACTGCGGTAGAATTCACCATCACGCCGATGAGACCGGAACAGTCTCGGGGTTTGTCCCACCAATTCTTCGATCGTATAGCCGGTTAAGCCCACGAAGGCGCGGTTGGCACTCAAGATTACGCCTTTGGTATCGGTGACGATCATGCCTTCCTGAGCATTGAAAGCAGCCGCGGCTATGCGCAATTCAGAGTTTGACTTGTCCAGAGCCTCTCTCTGTCGCTGCAGGTCGGCCTCAATGGCTTCGCGCCGCCTGATCTCTTGAGAGAGAGCGAGATTGTTTTCGGCCAACTCCGCTCGATGTCGATTGGACTCCACGAACTTGATTTGTAACCGCGCCGCATTTTGACGCATTCGCTCGAAGCCGATCGCCAGCATAAATAGCACGATGGCGAAGAGGCCAAGATAAAAAACGGAGAGGGGTGAAAGCGTACGACCGTATAGCTCATCCTCGCTGGCCAGCCTCAGGACGGAAAGTCGAATGCCGGTAACTGGCGAGCGAAGTGCGAGATATCCTTTCAGTTCGGAAGCGCTGAGATTTGACAGCGGTTGTATGCGGCCAGACGAAATCTTGGCTAGCGAGGGGCCTTCGGTGACAACGGCCGAGTGCTCTCGCTCGATCGGGAGCAGCACCTGCCCATCGTCTCCCAGGAGGAATTCGCGCGGCTGGCCGAGGTCGTTGGTAGACACCAATGAGGAAAGTAGATTGAGACTGCTCACGGTCTCGACCGTTCCCCTTATCTTGCCCTTCTGGAGTACCGGTACGCTGACCACAATCAGGCGGCGCTTGTCGTCAATCTGAATATATGGTTCGGCCAGGGCGTTACGGCCCGGCGAAGCTGTCGTCGCGCTGGACGAGCCGACATCAACTTGCGCCACGCCGTTGCGATCGAAGAAAGCCAGCCGCAAATAGGCGGCTTGGCCCTGATATTTCTCCTCAACCATCGTCGCCTGAAAGCGGCGCTCGATTGCAGCCAAATTGGCGAAGAGGCCGTATTTGACGGACATTCCGAGATCGAGATTGCTGAAATAGTTGGAAATGTCCTCGCTGGCTGCAAGCCGTGCCGCGGCTTGCCGCCGTTCAGCTAAGAAATCGCTGACCTCCGCGGCGCGCGCTTCACCGAGCGACACCAGACGCGCATCGGCGTTTTGCCGCAACTCCACTTGCGACGTATAGAGATTGCCAATCAGATAAAACATAGACAGCAGAAACGCCGCTGCTGCTATCAAGAGCCAGCGTGGAGCTAACGATCGGCTGAATCTGATCAGCGAAGATATCATTAATTCGTTTTCGCGAAATATTCCGGGAAAAATCGACGGATGCCGGGATAATATTTGTCCACCAGCCGGTCATAGAAGCCGGAGGCCTTGATCTCGCTCAAATACGCGTTGAATTCATTGCGCAAAGCTGGAGCGTCCTTCGGAAAGGCGGTTGCCAACGTTTGCTGCTCGGAGATCGGCCCCAGAATCTTGATTTTGCCGGCCCATTTGCCCAAATCCAGAATGGCATCCGGCACGTCGAGCAGTGTCAATTCGGCTTCTTTGTTGAGCATGGCCGGCACCATCTCGTTCAGGTTGGCGCTCTTGTTGTAAGCCTTTAGATCAATACCGACGTTGACCAAGCCGTAATTGGATGGATCCAAGCAGGTGCGCTCCATCACGAGTACGCTCTTGGATCCGATCGCCTTCCGGGTGTTGACGATGTCTGCCGCGAGATCCGCGCCGTCCTGGATCGGCTGCAGATCAGACTCGGCTGGTGCCACCAAGAGAACCTGCGAAGGAAGGGTCGGCTCGGAATATAGAAGAATGGCCTCACGCCAGGGCAGCACGGTGAAGCCGCTCGATATCACATCGCCTTTGATGGGATAGTCACCTGCCAGCGTCACTTCGCCATTTTTGCGCACCACATCCTTGCCGAGCAGGTCGTGGATGACCGAATAAAAATCCGAGTAGACAAGCTTGTAGGAGACGCCAATTCTTTTGGCGAAGCCCTGCATCAGCTCGACGTCCAAACCATCCCCCGCGCCGGTCACAAAGTTGGCGTAGCGGATGCCAAGATGGCGGATTTCGCCTCGCTGCTTGATCTCTGCAAGATCAGCTGCCCAGCCTGAAGTCGCGAAAAGGAAGACCATGGCGCCGCTTAGCGACCCGCGGACAAAGCGTTTCAGGGACATGGAGGCGCTCTTTACCTTTGTGCCAGTAGAAGCGCCTGCAATCTATAGCTGTGAGTTTAAGAAAGGATGGCGAAATACAACAAAGTAGATTTCAGTTTTCGGAAAAACCAGTTTGTCGGTAAAGGATTGATTGCAGGCCAGGTGCTGAGTGCAACGGAAGATTGTTCGATCCGGGCGTGCCTTTCAGTTTCTTGAGGTCGTTCAGCACCGACCGCCACGGACCCATCGCGCTCAACAGCGTGCTTAAGCATAATATGGTCAAGTATCCGGAAAACTGCTGCCAATGCGGCGTTTCGCCGGACAGTAAGTGATGCCCTTGCTGCCCTATTTGCGCATAGAACAGGACCAGCGGCGCGCCGCCCAACATGCTGGTCGTCAGGTACTGAAGAGGGGTGACGTCAAGCATCGCGGCAATGAAATTCACCAGTGGTGCGGGCACCAGCGGCGAGAGGCGTAGTCCGAGCAAGGTCAACCAGAGTCTCACAGCCGATTGCTGACATAATGAAGCGCTGCGACGTTGAATGTGCTTTCGATAGAAGAGAAACGCGCTCAAACCGCCAAAGGCACTGCCGAGCAGCACGGTGGCGCCTCCCTCCAACCCGTCCATGTAAAAACCGGCGGCCAGGCAAATCATTGGCATGGAGGGAAAGGACAGAAATGCAAGGACAGTGGATGTGACCAGAAACGCCACAGCGGTGCCGAGTGGATGCGCTTGGGCCATTGTTTCAAGCCCCGGAAACACCTGCCAAAAGGCCTCTCTCGATATAGGTGATGCAAGATATGCCAGCGTCAGAAACATGACGACTGCTATATAGACGATCAATGGCTGGTAACCACGCATCGGCTATCCCAAGCTGGATAGAAGAGGCGGCATGTAATCAAAGCTGTTGTAAGTATTCCAGAAAAGAACCTTCTTGTTCTTGAGCGCCCCCGCTTTAGACATGGTGAGCAACGAGCGCCATGCTTTCAAAGTGAAGACTGGATCAAGGATGAGTCCGGCTTCCTCCAACTCGTTCGCCCACGCAACGTCGGCGGCTTCGACCAAGCCGTAGCCGGGCTGCCAGCTGGTGGAATCCGGCACGAATATCTCGTCTTGCATCACGCGAAGCACATCAGGGGAGATGCCTGGAAAGCGGATTTGCTGCAGCCACTGGACCGTGCTGCGAGCGAGTTTGGCAACATTCCCCTCCACAAATGGCAAGGAGGGTTGCCGGTTGACAAGCCATCGCGTCAGATATGATTTGTCCTGATCGGCCACTCCCACGACCTTGGTCTTCCATCCCATCAAATGGACGCCCAGGAGAAGGCCCAAGACCGTCGAGCCGCTGCCCATGGCGACAAAAATCACGTCGGGCGGTGCGCTCCACGCCTGAGCGGCGCTAAGGAACTGCGCCAACTCGGCAATCGCATTCATATGCCCCAACACACTCAGGTCGTTCGAGCCGCCTGGGGGAACGAGCGAATCCGTATCCGAATGTAGCCAATTTCTCGCATATTCCTGGGAAGCTTGGCCCACCAATTCAATGTTGTTCTTGGCTATGGCAACGTGTTCAACCAGGCCTCGCAAAATACCCAGCCGCGCCATGTCCGTGGTAGCTCCCGGCACCTCGAAAAGCACCAAGTCCAGGGCACAATTCAGCGGCTGTCCGTCACCGGTCAAATCGGCCACACGATTGGCTAGGGCAAACTGCAGAGCATGATTGCTAGAGACCGCGCCAACGGTCCCTAAACGCTTGGAGCCGGACCACTTCAGATTCGGGAGCAGGAATTCGTACTTCCGCGCCTTGTTGCCAAAGACGGGATAACGCGCACTGCTCTCATTCATCACCAAAAGATCAGAGCAGTCTATTTGTCGCGTCACAGATGACGGCAACTGCAATAGCTGGTTGTTTCCCCTCAAGAAAATGGGGGTCCATGGAATGGTGGCGCGGCCGTCAGCCTGCCTCAGGAAAACCGAGTTACCGGGTTCGCCCTGGCGAACGTAATCGGCAAATGACTTATCGCCGGAGAGCGTGTTGCCGATGAAAGGACCGCCTGCGGCATCGGGATCCAGCAGGGACGGAAAGAATCTACCGAGTGCCAAGGATTGCGATTTCAACGCTGCGGACGAGGGAGCCAAGCCGGCAAGATCAGCGGCGTGCGGGAGCGGCGACAACGGGAGGGGGCGACGTTGATGGGTGGCGACCGCGCTCAACGCGGCACCTCCGCTCAGCGCGGCACCGCCTAGGAGGGCCGCTTGCATGAAGTTCCGGCGAGAGAGGTTCATTGCCTGGATGCTACTCGGTGTAGCTTCAGGTTAACGCTTTTTTAACCCTATTCCAATCCGCATGCGCGCTCACGGGCGAAATATGAAAGGTTTGCTTAACGCAGACGCGTTGAAGGCGTGCTCAGTATCAAATCTAGCTCAAACCAGCTTGGCAGTACGGCGATTAGCCCCGCCGTATTGTTGTTTTGGCGCAAGGGCTTCGCCCATCGGACCGCATCAAGAGATATACTCCGGGTCGGCCGGAAAGTGGATCAGAAGGGGCCTTTTTGCTAGTGCGCGCGCACTTCCCGTCTGCGCCCCTATTGTATCCGGCGTTGGCGCCACTCGGCTGTTGCGCAATCTCCGCACGTCGTTGGTGTAGGCGCCGAAGCACGGCACGATCAGCTGGCGCCTTGGCCAGCACCGCGCCCGAACAATTGCGAACGAGAGTGGCTGACTCATAGTCGCGGTGAGAAACACCAGACCCAAGCGCTTTTCCGATCCGGAATGCGTGTCCGGCCTGCGGCAAGCCAATGCCAGCGTGCCGACGACTCCAACGAGGGGCGGTTGTGCTACGCTTGTACTGTTTGGAAGACGACCCGCTGCCGAGCCGCCTGCCCGCAGTTGGGCCGACAGTCCGCTGAAGCCGACACGGTGACCGCGTCGACGTCGGATCGGCTCAGACACTCGAAATGAATCAGGCTTGCGGCCTGCGCCCCAGCGGAGCGCCTTTTGTGCGGATCAGTCGCTCTTCAAGCATATCCAGCCGATCCTGCCCCCAGAACCGTTCGCCTTTGAAGACATAGAACGGCGATCCAAAGACACCAGCTTCCAATGCGCGAGAGGTATTGGATACGTATTCCAGGCGGGCAGCACCTGCCGCCCCCTCCAACAGCGTCAAACCGTCATAACCGGCGCGATCCGCAGTTCTCAGCAGCGTGTCGCGGTCGGCGAGGTTCTCGTCCTCGACCCAAATCGCGCGCATCATTGCGTTCGCGAGAGTGTCGACATTCAAGCCTTGGTTTTGCGCCGCAATTACATGCAGGACGCAAGATCCACGTCGACAGGAAAATAGGAAGGCTCGATGTTGACGATCATCCCGAGCCGCTCGCTCCAACGCTTAAGCTCCTCGATGCGATAGTCGCGTCGCTGCCATGAACGCTTTTCAAGAACGATCCCGCCGCTTGCTGCATAGACATCCTGCATGCGCATTGGGATATAGTGACACGAACTCCGTGACGCGCGGTTATCTGTGACAATCTGACCTGCCCTAAATAGGCCCAGTCCGACATCAGCCAGACATAGTAGTCGATGAATGGCGCATCTTGATCAAGCATAGCATCAGGCCTTCGGAAGGTGGTGGGCGTGGATCAGTCTCGGCTAATGACGATAAGGACGGTTGCGCGGGCGCCAACCCGCCGCACGTGGTGAACGAGGTGCCCCGGAAACTGCAGGAAATCTCCGGGGCCCATGACGACACTGCGGTCCGCGAACTTCACTTCGACGCGGCCCGTAATGACGTAGAGCGACTCCTCGCCGGAATGTTCTGCGTAGGTTGCCTCACTGAAGTGGGCCGGCGGCGTCATTAAGAAAGCTTCCGCCCGTCGGCCCGGCCCCGCTGGCGATAGGGATACAAAAGAGTATCCATGGACCGGATCCTCCTCCGGCTGCCGGTTCGCTGTACGAACCAGATGGATGTCCGAGTCCGCGACCTGTTCACCAAATAGCAGCGCCACGGGAATGTCCAAAGCACGAGAGAGCTTCATCACGGTTGCGATCGACGGTGCCTTGGCGTCTTTCTCGATCCGGGACAGGAAGCTTTTGTTCAGTCCCGTCGCGAGAGCCAGCTCGTCGAGTGTCATGTTCTTGTTGCGGCGCCAGGCACGCAAACGAGCGCCGATCCGTCCCGCCGGCAGCTGCTCTGAAACACTCGCTTCGAATTTGGTCGTCCGAATTGTCTTCTTGCTCATCATTCTTCATCACCGGACTGGCAGACCAGATTTCCACGATTTTTTGTCTCCCCAAGCATCGTGGCGACTGAATGTGCTTTGTCAATGAACGAAGAGGTCCAGCGCGGAGCGGTAGGCCTCGCGCGCTCGTCATGAGCACACCTCGTCTTAGTCCGTTATAGCGCGCCATTTCAATAGTGACGGACTGATATATGGTTCCCTCTGGGCAACAAGGTGCCCGACAGACTACACGTGGAAAAAACTGTCACGACCGGATCTGGATCGCAGAAGCCGGTCTTCGGGCGCTGATTTGCATCGACGAAAGCGGAAACGAGATCCGGCGCATGCAGGGCGAAGGTGCCGACCGCTTTCTGTTCCCGAACGATCTCTGCTTCGGTCCGAATGGACTGACCGACTCCGGCATGGCTGCTGAGGATTTCATCAACGGGCAAGCCTTCGTCGACGACTATATGAATCTTGATTGGGACGGCCGTGTGTATGAGATCGATCCAGCGGCGATGAAAGTCCTGCGCGTGCTCGATCGCAAGATCCGGTTCACCAACGGCATTGCCTTCGGTCCCGACAATCAGCTCTATGCCAACGCGTCCTTCACCGGCGAGATCTACCGATACGACGTGCTCGGCGAAGCCTCGCCGAAACGTGCGGTCTTCGGCAACGTCCTGCAGCCTGATTCCAATCCTGACTTCAAAGGGCCGGACGGTATGGCCTTCGGGACGAATGGCCGCCTCTATTGCACGGTCTACAACCAGAAGAACGTCACGGTGCTGGACCGACGGGGCGAAGTCGTCGACCGGCTGATCCTGGATGGGCCGCAGCCGACGAATTGTGCCTTTACACTCGAGGGCAAGAAGCTGCGTGTCACTGAAGTCGGCAAGGGCCAGGTCGAGGAGATCGATATGCCCTGCGAAGGGCTGCCGCTGTATCTGCCGAAATTCGCCTGACGAGGCGCCTCACGGTTTTGTCCCGCGAGGCGTTCCGCCGACGCTCAAAGGAAGCCGATCGATAGCCAGGGCACGGCTGCAACGATCAGGGTGCCGATCAAGAGCGCGATCATGTAGCCCACGATCGGCTTCATGCCCTCGTCCGGGTTGATGCGGCTGATGGCGCAAGCCGCGTAGTAGCCGACGCCGAACGGTGGCGCGAATAGGCCGATGCCCATCGCGAGAACGACCACCATCGCGTAGTGGACGTCGTGCACCCCCACGTGCCGCGCGATGGGGAACAGGAGCGGGCCGAACAATACGATGGCCGGGATCCCCTCCAGCACGCTGCCGAGGATCACGAAGGTCGCGATCGTCACCGCTAGGAAGACAGGGACGCCGCCGGGAAGGCCGGTCATGAACTTTGCCAACGAGGCTGAGAATCCCGACTGGGTCAGCGCCCAAGCCATGCCCGTCGCCGCGCCGATGATGAGCAGGATCGCCCCCGACAGCGAAGCCGTTTCGACCAGCATCGGATAGATACGGCGCCAGTCGAATTGCCGATAGATGAAGAGACCCGCACAGGCGGAGTACAGGATGCCGATGGTCGAGACCTCCGTTGCCGTCGCAACGCCTTCAACGACGGCGGTCCGGATCACGAATGGCAGTGCTATGGCCGGAATCGCAATCACAAAGGCGCGGCCGATCTCTCGCCCCGTCGCGCGTTTGACGTGGGACAGGTCCTCGCGGCGGTATCGCCACCACACCACGGCCGCGAGCATGAGCGCGAGCACCACGCCCGGAAGCAACCCGCCGGTGAACAGCGCCGAGATCGACACACCGGTCACCGAGCCGATCGTGATCAGAACCAGTGACGGGGGAATCGTCTCGGTCTGCGCGCCCGTCGCGGCCAGGAGCGCAACGAGATCGCCGGGCTTGGCCCCGCGCTGCCGCATCTCGGGAAACAGCACAGGAGCCACGGCAGCCATGTCAGCCGCCTTGGAGCCGGAAATGCCCGAGACCAGATACATCGCCCCGACCAGCACGTAGTGCAGTCCGCCACGCACGTGACCGAGAAGGCTCGCCAGGAAGCTGACCATGGCGCGCGCCATGCCCGTCATCTCGATCAGAAGGCCAAGAAAGACGAAGAGAGGCACGGCAAGCAGGATCAGGTGGCTCATGCCCTCGTCCATTCGTCCGATCATCACGACGTCGGGCGTGCCGGTTGTCAGGGCAAGATAGCCGACCGTGGCGAGGCCAAATGCAAACGCGATCGGCACCGCCGCAAAGACCATCGCGCCGACCACGAAAACGAAGAAGATCAGAAGATTCAGATTGCCAAGCGGCTTCAAGACCGGCGCCAGCAGAACGAACGTCCCGATGATGCCTGCGACGATCGCCAGGGAGGCCAGCAAGCTGCGCAGGCTCGCGATGCGGATGAGCCGGAGGACGGCTGCGATCAGCATCAGCCCGATCCCGATCGGCAGCGCCGCCGCACGCCAGGTGTTGACGATCTCGAGCGCCGGGGTCGTGACGAACGCCTCGTCCGCGGCGAACTCATAGGCCGGCCAAACGACGAGCACGAGAAATGCCAGCGATGCCGCTGCTGCGACGACGTCCAGGAACGCGCGAAGTTCCGCACTGAGAACGCCGACAATGGCGGTCATCCGCATATGCTCGCCGCGCTGGAACGCGATCACGGATCCGAGCATGGCGAGCCAGAGGAAGAGAATGCCGGCGAGCTCGTCGGACCAGACGATCGGCGAGCGGAACACGTATCTACCCACGATGCCCGAGGACAGGACTGCGATCTCCGCAAGGACGAGCAGTGCCGCCGGGACTGCGACGACGTGGCCAAGTATCCTGTTCGCTGTCACCACCCAACTGCGCGCGTCCCCTTGAGATCTGCCGGCCGCCATGCCGGCATCGACGTGCGGCGTATGGCTCATACTGGTCATGATAGCTGGCCCGCGGCTTTTTCGAGCTGAGACCACGCCTCCTCGCCAAACTTGCCCTTCCAGTCGGCGTAGAAGCTGGTTTTGGACAAGGCCTGGCGGAAGGCGCCACGATCCACATGGATGAACTTGAGGCCCTTCGCCGAGAGGTCAGTTCGCAATGACTGGCTGAGCTTCGCGATGTCCGCCCGCTGGTCGACGGCGGAGCGGTCGAGCTCGCGCGTCACAATCTCCTGTACGTCCTTGGGTAGGCGCTCGAAGGCGCGCTTGTTGCCCAGGATCCAGTAGCCGTCCCAGACGTGCCCGGTCAGGCTGCACGTGCTCTGCACTTCGTAGAGACGCGCGGTCGCGATGATCGGCAACGGATTCTCCTGGCCGTCGACAACCTTGGTCTGCAACGCGGAATAAACCTCATTGAAGTTGATCGGCGTCGGCCCGGCGCCGAGCGCCTTGAAGAGTGAGGTGAGCAGCGGCGCCGGTGGAACGCGGATCTGGAAATTCTTCAGGTCATCCGGCCTCCGCACCTCGCGGCCCGACGAGGTCACCTGACGAAAGCCGTTGTCCCAGGCCTTCGACACCGCCATGATCGGCGTCTTGGCGATCTGCGCCCGGATGTAGGTGCCGAGGTCGCCGTCCATCGCCTTCCATACGCTGTCGTAGTCAGCGAATGCGAACCCGGTGTTCACGATGCCTGCGCTAGGCACGAGGGTGGCAAGTATCGAGGACGATTGGTTGAAGAACTCAACGCCGCCGCTGCGAACCTGGGTCAAGAGCTCGGTATCGGAGCCGAGCTGGTTGGCCGGGAATAGCCTAATCTCCAGTCGACCGCTCGTCGCTTCGCGGATACGGTCGATCGCCTCCTGCGCCCGGATATTCACTGGATGCGTCGGATCCTGTCCGGTCGCGAACTTATAGACGAACTCTGCGGCATACGCCGGCCGGGTGAGAATCCCGCAGAGAGGAACGGCCGTGGCGGCCATCAACAGCGAACGGCGGCTGATGCTTCCGGTCTTCGAGACAGTCATGTTTTCCTCCTGATCCTGCGTTGACGTTGCTGCCGACTGCTTTAGTCTGCGCCGGCGTGCAGCTTTCCGGGTTCTTCGCTTGCCGGCTCTCGACCGCCGGCGTTCGGGGAAGAGCCATCGCTCGCCGCGCGACCCGCGGCGGGCGAAGCTCTTCACTGAGGTTTGGCTGAGTTGGCGCTTAGCGCCGGTACTCTAAAGCCACTGCTTGATCTGCCTCGCGACCTCTGCGGTGGAAATCCCGTAGCGGTCGTGCAGTGTCGGAAGTGCGCCGGCGTCAAGAAATTCGTCCGGCAATGCGATCTGGCGAAAAGGCGGATGGACACCGGAACGCATCAGAAGTCCGGCAACCGCCTCGCCAAGACCGCCAATTGTTGTGTGGTTCTCGGCAACGACGACAAGGCGGCCCGACTTACCGGCTTCCCGCAAGATCGTCTTGGCATCGAGCGGCTTGATGGTTGGAACATGCAGCACCGCAATATCGACGCTGTCGCCCCTCAAAGTTTGCGCGGCTTCGAGCGCACGCATGGTCATGATGCCGGACGAGATGACTAGGGCGTCCTCCCCGCCACGGATCAGCTTGGCCTTGCCGAGCTCGAATTTGTAGTCGTACTCGTCAAGCACGACTGGTACCTGCCCGCGCAGCAGGCGCGTGTAGACCGGTCCCTGATGCGCCGCGATGGCGGGCACCAGTTGCTCGATCTCATGGGCATCGCAGGGATCGATGACCGTCATGTTCGGCATCGCGCGAAACAGCGCAAGATCCTCCGCGGCCTGATGGCTCGGGCCATAGCCCGAGGTCAGACCCGGCAACGCGCAGACGATCTTCACGTTGCGGTCTTCCTCCGCGATCGTCTGGTGTATGAAGTCGTAAGCCCGCCGCGATGCGAACACGGCGTAGGTGGTGGCGAACGGCATGAAGCCTTCGGCGGCGAGGCCGGACGCGGCGCCGAACAAAAGCTGCTCGGCCATGCCCATCTGGTAATAGCGGTCCGGAAATTCCTTCGCAAAGATGTGCAGGTCAGTGTACTTGCCGAGATCGGCCGTCATGCCGACCACATCGAGACGGCTGCGTGCGAGCTCGACGAGCGCGTGTCCAAAGGGCGCCGGCTTCGTCTTCTGTCCCTCGGTCGCGATCGATGCGATCATGGCCGAGGTGGTCAGGCGAGGCTTGCCCGGCTGCGGTGCGGATCTGACGGTCTTCATGCCTGCCTCCCGGCTTCCAGCGCGGCGAGCGCGAGCTGCCATTCGTGCTGCTCGACGCGGATGAAATGGCTCTTCTCGCGCTGCTCCAGGAATGGAACACCTTTCCCCATCAGCGTGTCCGCGATGATCATCCGTGGCTTGGGCTCAGGATGGGACTTGGCGGCGTCGAAGGCGGCAACTACGGCATTGAGATCGTTGCCGTCGACGCGCTGCACGAACCAGCCAAAGGCCTGAAGCTTGTCCACCAGCGGCTCGAATGCCATGACCTGCGTGGAAGGACCGTCCGCCTGCTGATTGTTGACGTCGACGATGCCGATCACATTGTCGAGCTTGTAGTGGCCTGCCGACTGGATGGCCTCCCAGACCGAGCCTTCATCAAGCTCGCCGTCAGAGAACAAGGTGTACACCCGCGCCTCGGATTTCTTACGCTTGAGCCCCAGGCCCATGCCGACTGCGATGCTGAGCCCAAGCCCGAGCGAACCGCCCGACATTTCCATTCCGGGTGTGTAGGAGGCCATGCCCGACATCGGCAGGCGGCTCTCGTCGCTGCCATAGGTTTCGAGCTCTTCCTCGGGAACAATCCCCGCCTCGATCAAAGCCGCGTAGAGGGCGATGGCGTAGTGCCCGTTCGACAGAAGGAAGCGGTCGCGTCCTTCCCAGGACGGATCCTCCGGCCGGTAGCGCATTGCGTGGAAATAGGCCACCGCGAGAACGTCGGAGATGTCCAGCGCCTGGGCGATATAGCCTTGGCCCTGGACTTCACCCATGCGCAGCGCATTGCGGCGAATGTTGTAGGCGCGGTCCGCCAGCTTGGGCGTGTTCGCAAGCGTGTTGGTCGGCGTTTCCATCGATCTGACCTTGTCTCGCTAACTCAGTGGATGAGCATGCCGCCGTTGACGTCGATCACGGCACCGGTCACATAGGCCGAGAGGTCCGACGCCAGGAAGGTGTAGATGCCGGCGACGTCTTCCGCCGTGCCGAGGCGATTGAGCGGAATGCCTTCCAGGATTTTCGCTCTCATCTCATCGGTCAGCTTCCCTGCCGTGATGTCGGTGCCGATCAGGCCGGGCGTGACGCAATTCACGCGAATGCCATCCGGGCCAAACTCCCGTGCCATCGCTTTGGCGAGGCCAAGCACGCCGGCTTTCGCCGCCGAGTAGTGCGGGCCGCCAAAAATTCCACCGCCACGCTGGGCCGAGACCGACGACATGCATGCAATCGATCCGGATTTCCGTGCGCGCATATGCGGGATCACCGCCTGAGAGAGAAACAGGATGCCCTTGAGATTGACGTCCTGAATGCGATCCCAATCGGCCGCCGAAATTTCCAGAAACTTCACCGGCTGGGTGATGCCCGCATTGTTGATCAAAACATCGATGCCGCCGAAAGATTCGATCACGCGGGCGACCGCCTGCTCGCAGGACGACTTGTCGGCGACGTTGCACCCTAGCCCAGTGTGGGAGGTTCCAAGCGACGTCGCAGCATCCGCGGCAGCGCCAGCGTCAATGTCCAGAATGGCGACCCGAGCGCCCTCGCCGGCGAACCGCCGGGCGGTGGCAAGCCCGATCCCGCGCGGCGAGGCTGCGCCCGAAATGATGGCCGTCTTACCGCTGAGCAGCATCAGTTCCTCCCACGAATTTATTCTTCCTTGGCAAGGCAAGGAATGACCCGCGGAGGATGAACGGACAAGCGCGCAGTTGTCACGGACCGATGAATCTGGTTCACTTGTGGGATGCTGTCGAATATCCCCATATCGGCAATTCGCGCCTTTGAAGCGGCCGCCCGCACTGGATCGTTTCGCGATGCGGCGAATGAGCTTCACTTGACCCCGAGTGCCGTCAGTCACGCGATCCGCAAGCTGGAGGGCACGCTTCGGACCGTTTTGTTCGAGCGCAGCGCCCGATCCGTGCGGCTCACGCCGGCCGGCGAGAACCTTATGCGTCACACGGGAGCGGCATTCGACCAGCTCCGTCGCGGCCTCGAGGAAGTCGCTGCGCGCGGGCCACAATTGGTGCGCGTCCATTCCGCGCCCAGCTTTGCCGCGCAATGGCTGGCGCCACGGCTTGCACAGTTTCTCGCCGCTTACCCGAAGCTCGAAGTTCGACTGGCTGCAAACACCGACTACGCACGCTTCAGCAATGATGATTTCGATATCGACATCGTCTACGGTCCGCCGCGCGCGGAAGGTGTCGAAATTGTTCCTCTGCCGGAGGAGACGGTCACGCCGCTCTGCTCGCCCTCGCTCGCAAAATCGATACGAAAGGCTGCCGATCTGCTCGATCAGACGCTCATCCGCTCCGACGTCAAGCGGGTGCAGTGGCACCAATGGTTCACCGCAAATGGCTTGGAAGCCCCTGCGCTTCACGGCATGAGATTCGACCGGAGCTTTCTTGCGATTGCTACGGCTGCGGAGGGATTGGGCGTCGCGCTGGAATCGACCCTCCTGGCCGAGCGCGAACTGGCGAGCGGACGATTGGTCGCTCCGTTGGCACGACGCGCTAACGATATCCGCTACGTTGGTCACCGCCTGATCTACCCGCGCGCCAGCCGACAGAGATCGGCGGTACGAGCCTTCGCAGATTGGCTCATGGCGCAACTCGGGGGGGAAGGCGCGGTACCACCGAGCTAAGGTGATCGCAGAGAATCGGCGCCGAACTCGATCCGAACTGTTTACGTCTATACGTTTTATAGCGATCGACGAGTACCGAAGTGCTCCCGACCTGGAAGAAGCCCGCGATGCATCGGACGTCGATTGGCCTGCCGATCGCCACGTGCGCGACGGCAGCTACTTCTTCGACAAGGCCCACGGATTTATGCAGGTCGTCGACGGCGAGCCCGTCGTGGTGAAAGCGCGCAACGGCCGCAGCGCCGAGGGCATCCCGGAAAAGCATGTGCGCATCATCCGGAAGCCGATCCCGGTCCGCGACTCCGTGCGCGAGGTGTTGAAGGCGCAGGAGCTCGACCGACCGTGGAAGAACGCCCAGGTCAGGCTGCGCATCGCCTAGTCGAACTTCGCCCGCGACTTCGGCCCGATCAACTTCACCACCGTCTCCATGGTGGAGGATGAAGAGATCGTCGAGGTGCGCGAGACGCACCGCCGGCCGAACATCCAGCCCTTCCTCGACGACCTGGACTGCTGGCTCGTCGCCTCGATCGAGGACTACGACCTCGAGACGAACACCGCGAAGCCCGGGCCGATCGGTGATCGCGCCGGCGGCGGCCCGGAAATCACCAGCGCGGCAGACGCGCTCGCGGTCGTCCTCAACGAGCGCGGCTGCATCGACATCGACCACATCGCCGAGCTTCTGCACGGGACTGCGACGACGTCGTCGCTGAACTCGCCAGCGCCGTTTTCCGCGACCCCGCGAACGGCTCGTGGCAGACGGCGGACTCCTACCGGCAGGATGTTAGCTGCCTGCTCCAGCGCGTTTTCTTCAAGCGACGGCGTGCTGGCTTGCAGTTCCCCCTCGTCACAGTCCGCCGATCCTAGGAGTGCTCAAACCAGCAATGCTAGGGACTACAAACTGAACGTCCGCTTCCGAGCCATCTAGCATGACCAATTCGCACCGGCGAAACGCCAATCCAGTTCGGGAAAGTAGCAAGAAAAAGTGTCGTGATTTGAGCACGTCTGGAGACCCGTCAACGCGTAGGCGGGCGCCAGTTTCGGAAATCTCAACGAGAACGCAATCGCGCCACCATTTTCCATTTACACCCAAAAGGGTGACCCAATGCTCTCGTTCGAAACGCACGCGCTTTGTTTGTCGCTTGCTCCAAAGCATCGAGATCACACCGCTCAGCGGCGCCTTCAAATCATTTCGTCAGAAAAGAAGCCGAAGAGCTGTTTGCGAGCGACATCAAGCCGGCCACGCTGGCAAGTCGGCAGTTGAAAGAGAATTATTGCCTTTGACCTCAGAGGCAAAGCGAGGTCTTAAATTACTTAACCTTCATAATAACGCGAAGAGGCTCGAACATAGGAGTATAGTCCCGCTGCAGTCATCGCTAGGAGCGCGCCGAAGCACAATTGTTTGCGCATGAGCGCCCCTGGTTGGGGTCCTGGATAGCAACCGACCTTTCCTGCGCCCGCGCCGTCAGTTCTTATCCTGATTTTGCACAGATTTCCGGCTGTTGTGTCTGGAAAATGCATTTTTTGAGCACCACACAAGGTTACTCGGCCGTGTTGCGGCACGAATAATCGTTATTGCTTTCGGCTCAGCAAACAGGACCTGAAGAGCGGCGCGATATTATGCGCGCGACGCGCGTCGTTTGGCCCGGGTGTGAGGGGTTTCATAATTGCGATATGGATTCTGAAGTAAGTCTTGGTCATGACTCGGTCTCTGATTTTCTTCGTGGTCTTTGCGATCATCCTGGCAGCGCGTGGGCAGCAGCGAGAACAATTCGTGTTACGCCCGACTGCGGCCATGCCTCCGGTCAACGTACCCTGAGCGCAAGCGCACGGAACGTGTCGGCGAGATGATGATCATTTGGGGCACTTATCTGGCCAATCAAATCCGGCGGGCCATCCGCCGGCGGAGATCGTGAGAGTCCAGCATCGTTGCGCCGGCCTCGTTAGCCATCAGTGACCCTGGAGGACCGGCGCCGCCCCAGTCGTTCGGGCTCACTCCGGCGTAGTTCGACAGGAAGAGATCCTGCCGGCACTGGCGATGGCAGCTCAGGAGCTCTCGTGTCCTCTGGTTGGAGTTGGTGCGTAGTAGGGCGCGGCTCCATCAGCTCGAGCACCGCTCGTCCCTTGTCCGTGATGCGCCACCCTCCATGCAAGCGGTCGACGAGTTGCTGCGTAAAAAGGTCGAGCTCGGGCACACGGGCGCCCATTCGTTTGGTGCGTGCCGCCCAATCCGGACCGCTCGTGGCCAAAATGGCCATGTCTCGCTTGAGGTCCGGCATGGATGCGAAGCCGTTCGGGTAGCTCACAAGGATCTTCAACACCGTGACCTGGAAATTCACATGAGCACTATCGGTCTTGTCCGTATCTAGCGCCACATGGTTGGCGCGGAGCGAAGAGCTTGCATTGCGACCTGCCGAAGGCGCTCCGCCGTGATCTCACCTTTGTTGGCGGCCTCCAAGATCTTGGAAGCGACATGGGCCCGAGTGCCGGTTTCGCTGCGAGGCAGACTGTCGCAAACCTCCTCAAGAACAGCACGCAGAAGCGCAGTGGTCGTTGCGTCCAACACTTGGCGACTCCGCAAGGCGCAAAGAATGGTAGCAGAGAAAGCACGGTGAACTCCTCAAAGAACTACTAGCTGATTCCAAAGTCGAGTATGAACTTCACCACAGTCGTCGTTGCTTGTTGATTGTCCAAGACGTTGCCGCCATGCCCTCGAAGCAGGACAGTTGTGCTGGTCTGGCTCCGCCACGCCAGCGCTAGAGGAAGCGCCTCCGTGATGGAATTCAGCGCTGGAGGGGCTCTTTTTGACGATTTTCGCCGCGATGTCCGTGCGATGTCTCGCCACTTGCCAGAGTGTCTATTTTCCCGCGGAGAATCCATCGCCGGGGCAGCCGCAGCGGGCGTTCCGGTACAGACAGACCGTCAGTGTTTATGTCCGATCGTTTTTCTTTCTTTGAGATTTCCCTTAAGCGCCGTGGGCGAAGCTGGTCATGGTCCGTCAGCACGAGCGAGGGCACGCCGGTATAGCAGGCTCACGAAGCAGTCGAGCCGCCGCCAGATAGGAAGCGAAGAGGGCGTCATTTCTGCTGCTAAGCACGCCAATGGGCCCGCCTGCAACAGTTTCGTCACGCCGAGCTGGCGAGCGGTGTCGGTCACCGCGTTGGCTCCCGCGCCATTAGGCCCTGGTCTGTGAGTGGCCATGTCATGACCATGTCCCAGTCCTCGTATTTTGCTGGATGCATCTAGGGAATGTCGATGAAGCAGACCAAGCAAAACGAGAGATCACAACGTGGGAACCTCGTCGGCAAAGTACTTGGTCGGAAAACGAAAAAACTGACCGCGACGATGAAGCGCCGTGCCCTCAAGATAAAAAAAATCTGAGCGACCGGATCCGCCATCTCAATAGAGACACGCTCCACGCCTCCTCGCACTAAGCTCGTCAGGTGGCGCCCCTCCAAGGTTCGCTCGCTTCCTCTCCGCTAGCGCCTCTCTGCACCTGTTTGCTGTCACGTTGTGAGGGGCCCGCCGATTGGAGCTTCCTATCTCCTGGCGTCCGGATCGAGCATGACGTTGTCGATAAGCCGGGTCGGGCCAACATAGCCTGCTGCACAAATGGCGACCGGACGCGATAACGGGTTCGTGGCCGGTTTTAGCGTTTCAGCGTCCACGATTTCGAGGTATTGCAACTCATCCAACGCCTCAAGGGGAGGCCTGACAAGCGATAGCAGCCGGACGGGATCGCACTCTCCTTCGCGAAACGCGGTTTCCGCCGAGAGCAGGCGCCGGCTGATCGCCAATGCACGGTTGCGCTCCGGGGCGCTGAGATAGCGGTTTCGGCTGCTCATTGCGAGGCCATCCGGCTCGCGGACCGTCGGCACGGTGACGATATCGATCGGCAGATTGAGATCAAAGGTCATGCGGCGGACCACTGCACATTGCTGCAAGTCTTTCTGCCCGAAAAAGGCGACATCCGGCTGGACCATGTTGAACAGCTTGCAGACAACGGTCGCAACGCCGCGGAAATGGCCGGGCCTGAACGGGCCGCACAGGGACTCCGCGAGTGCACCGGGTTCAACAAAGGTATCAAACTGAGGCGGGTAGAGTAGACGTCCCGCACCTCCGGAGCAAAGAGGACGTCGACTTCTGCCTCCCGGCAAAGTTGTTCATCGCGAGGGAAGTCGCGGGGATAGGTGGTGAGATCTTCGGTTAGGCCAAACTGCGTAGGATTAACGAAGATGCTGACGACCGTGGCGTCGCAACGAGCCTGGCTGTCTTCGACCAGGGCCATGTGGCCCTGGTGCAGGTAACCCGTCGTGGGCACCAATCCAATGTGTCTGTCGGGGCCCCGAGCCTCAGCTAAAGCGCGACGCAGTTCAGCAACGGATCGGATGGTTAGCATGATTACGACCCTGAGGTTGGTTCGTGTGGAGGCCAGTTTGCGACGAGCTCCTTGAGCGCGTCCGGAAGGCGATAGGATTCCTGCCCTCCTGGGAATGTACCGTCACGAACGTCAGTCGCCCAGCGCGAGAGCGCCTCCTGCATCAGCTGAAATCCATTCGAATAGGCGCGCACGAATTTGGGCGGCTTACGGTCGGTAAGACCCACGACATCATGAAACACGAGCACCTGCCCCGAACAATCAAGACCGGCTCCGATTCCGATGGTCGGAATCTTCAGGATCTCCGTCGCCCGCGCTGCTAGCTCCGCCGGGATTCCCTCCAGCACGAGAGCAAAACAACCAGCTTCCTCCAGACGATGCGCGTCCTCGAGCAGGCCGAAGGCGTCGGTGGCAGTCCGGCCCTGCACCTTGAAACCCATGACATTGACGCTCTGTGGGGTGAGACCGAGATGTCCCATCACGGGAATTTCACAGTCGACCAGGGCGCGTACCATATCGAGGCGGTTTGCACCGCCTTCGAGCTTCACCGCATCGGCGCCACGCTGGAGGAAGCCGCCGGCGTTGCGGATGGTCTCTTCCCGGCTCACGTGGAAACTGAGGAAGGGCGTGTCGGCAATGAGAAGGGCACGCGGTCTTGTCCGCGCAACCGCTTCGAGGTGATGATTCATCATCGAGACGCTGACTGGCAAGGTGTTGTCGAATCCGAGGCAAACATTGCCAACTCTGTCGCCGACGAGGATAATATCCACGATCGGATCAGCGATGCGCGCTGCAACCGCGTCGTAAGCGGTGGTCATTGCGATCCGCCGCCCCTCCTCCTTCCATTGCTGAACAAGGGGTATCGTAACTCGCTGGGTTGGCGACTGCGGCGTGTGGCTGATCTCGGTCCTGATCTGTTTTCTTAACGCAGGCACTTCAACTCCCGGCGCTTCCTAGGCGAGAGGAGAGATAAGGGTCAATCCACCGATACACAAAGAAAGCTTTCCCTCCAAACTGGAAGAAGGGCGCACCGAACCTCCCAATGATGGCGCAATCATCGTGGGAATGATTCTCTGCAGCCGAGAGGAAGGTCGCGGTACGAGTCATGGATCGCAAAGCGGCGGATATGGACCAAAAACGCCGATGATCGGCCCGGCTGGCAATTCTGATGGGAGGCCGCAAGCTCATGGTCGGCAAGCTCTGCAATGCCGCCGCCGCACTCACTTTCACCGCGGTGGTCGTCGGTGGATTTTGGAGCCTTTCGAACAGCTATTTGATTTGTGGGCTTGCGCTAGTCGCTTCAATATTCGCCCGTCGCTCGGTTGAGCGCTCGTTCATCAAGCGCGCCCATCGCGACATGGTGCGCATTCATAGCGCCGACTGGGGCTGTGCCGACGCTACGGGCACGGGCTTAGCCGACAAGCCATCGAGCGGCCATGCTCGTGATGACCTTCTGGTGACGAGCCGTCGCATTCTAGCCGACGGACCCGTCTTGATGACCAACCCTGCTTCACCTTTCCAGGCCGCCCGCATCGAACGCCTGCGGGACTTGCTCGGTCAGGCCCCCGAGCCTTGCAGCAGCCCTGTAAGTGGCAATGGGCACAACGCAAGGTCTGATCAAAGAACGGGAGAGAATACCTCAGCATGCGGCGGCAGCTGATACGTTGCGAGCCTTCTTGGGCTGCCGCGGCAATTTCCGCTGCGCAGCTCCGGCCATCAGCGACGGGGCAGCCAGCGCCCCCCCCGGGATATAGTGGAGCATGCGTCATCTTGAGCCGCCCGTCTGAACGCAATAGACACATGTGCTGACGGCTGGCGCATGGCAACATGGTATCAAGTTCCGCACCTTCGTAGCTCGTGAAAGACGCGGGCTTCATCCTAGCGAAGTCGACTAGGCCAGAAGAAGCCCTGCTCCCTCGTCACCGCCGGGCGGCCTTGGTCTTGAGGCGGCTGCGTTAAGCTGGCGGATGGATCCATCAGGCCGGTACGAAGTCTTGCGGGCCAACAGCCGAGGGCGTGCACTGTCCCGGGACGGTGATGACGGCTTCCTGGACCAGCTGCTCGAGCCGGCGCAGCGCGCCAAGCGAGGTCCCCGCGTGGATCGTGCCGATGCCGCCGGGATGTCCTGTGCCCCAGGCTTTCAAGAGATCGAGGGCTTCGGCCCCACGGACCTCGCCGATCGGAATGCGGTCAGGGCGCAGGCGAAGAGGGAGCGCACAAGGTCGCAGAGCGAGATCACGCCATCCTTGGTCCGCAATGCCACGAGGTTCGGTGCCCTGCACTGAAGCTCCCGGGTGTCTTCGATAAGAACGACGCGGTCCGATCCTTTCGCGACCTCGGCAAGCAGCGCATTGTCAGCGTGGTCTTCCCGGTCGAGGTGCCGCCGGCGGCCAGGATGTTCTTCCGTGCGGCGACCGCATTGCGAAGCGCGATCGCTTGGCTCACGTTCATGATGCCTGCGGCGACATAGTCGTCCAGCCCGAACACGGCGACCGCCGGTTTGCGGATCGCAAACGTCGGCGCGGCAACAACCGGCGGCAGCAATCCTTCGAAACGTTCCCCCGTTTCCGGCAGCTCAGCCGAAATCCGGGGGGAGCCGGGATGAACTTCGGCTCCTACATAGTGCGCGACCAGTCGGACGATTCGTTCGCCATCCGCTGCCGAAAGGCTCTCTCCGGTGTCTGTAAGCCCGCTCGACAATCGGTCGATCCATAGCCGCCCGTCAGG
>NZ_CP064701.1:5710000-8158300 GCF_023101065.1 Bradyrhizobium sp. 172 | reverse complement strand
CGCAAATTCCCCCACTCGGCCCCTGACGCCTCACCCGCGCCGTTCGACGGAAGCCAGCTCGACGATCCAACCGTCGCCTGTACGGCTGTGGTGGAGCTGCGGCTGAATATTCCAATATTTAGTGGCTTCGGTCAATTCAGACTCTACATCTTGACCCTTGAGAAACAACGCCTTTGCGCCCCGGCGCATCAGCGGCTCCGCAAAGCCGATGAGTTGATGTAGCGGAGCCAGCGCACGCGCGGTGACGCAATCGACCGGGCCGGTGATTCTATCCACATTATCCCCGATCTCAGCGAGATGTACGACTCCCGGAGATGTCGTGACGCGCACGGCTTCGCGCAGGAAGGCCGCCTTCTTGGCGATTCGCTCGACCAGATGGACGCTCGCCCCGGCCGTCCCGGCCATGGCGCAGGCCAGGACGATCCCGGGAAAGCCGCCACCGCTGCCGAGGTCGGCCCAACGTTTGGCCGATGGGGCGAGAGCGACGAGCTGAAGAGAGTCGGCGATGTGCCGGGTCCAGAGGTACGGCAATGTCGAGGGCGCGACGAGGTTGGTCTTGGCCTGCCACTCCCGCAGCAGTGCGATGTAGCGATCGAGCCGGGCTTCCGTTTCATGTGAAACAGGCGCGAGGTTGAGCGCCGCAACCTTGTCGGCTGCAATGACGACGTCCCACGATCGATCGTTGGCGCTGGCCTTGTCGATCTTTGGCCGGGCAGGCGCCGGTTCGGAGCGAACACCGGCACCCTCACCCGCCGAGGGTTTTCCTGAAGACGATCTGCCGCCGGCCGGCCCGCGCTGTTTCACGTGAAACCTATGCGATTACTTTGGAAGTCTTCCGCGCTTCGCGGCGGAGATAGGCCGCAAGAATGCCGAGCGCGGCAGGCGTCATGCCGTCGATTCGGCCGGCCTGGCCAACGGTGAACGGCCGCGCGTTCTCCAGCTTGGCCCGCACCTCATTGGAGAGACCGGGGACCTGCTGGTAATCGACGTCCGACAACACCATCCCCTCGTCCCGCCTGAAGGCTTCGACGTCCGCGCTCTGGCGCTCCAGATAGACATCGTACTTCGCGTCGATCTCGAGATGGGTGGCAATGACGGGATCAATGCCGGACAGCTCGGGCCAGATCGCACGGACCTGGCTCCAGCCAATATCGGGATAGGCCATCAGTTCGAAAGCCGAGCGCCGCTGGCCGTCCCGGTTCAGGGACAGACCATGCTTGATCGCTTCGTTCGGAGTGATCGTCAGCGACTTCGAGAGCGCTCGTGCCGCATTCAGGGCGTCCATCTTGGCGCGATGATGCACCGTCCGGGCGCTGCCAACGCAGCCCAGAGCGACGCCCTTCTCGGTCAAACGCTGATCGGCATTGTCGGCACGCAGTGTCAGGCGGTACTCGGCCCTGGAGGTGAACATCCGATAGGGTTCGCTGATGCCGCGGGTGACGAGGTCGTCGACCATGACGCCAAGATAGCCATCAGCTCGGTCGAACACTGTCAGCGCGGCGCCGCTCGCAGCCAATGCCGCGTTCAGCCCGGCCACGATGCCCTGGCCGGCAGCTTCCTCGTACCCCGTGGTGCCATTGATCTGGCCGGCCAGGAACAGACCGCGCAGGCGCTTGGTCTGGAGGGTCGGATCGAGCTCACGCGGATCGATGTGGTCGTATTCGATGGCATAGCCCGGCCGGACCATCTTCACCCGCTCCAGGCCGGGAATGGTTGCGAGAATGGCGAGCTGAACGTCCTCCGGCAGCGAGGTCGAGATGCCGTTGGGATAGACAGTGCTGTCGTCGAGCCCTTCCGGCTCCAGGAAGATCTGGTGACCGTCGCGATCGCCGAAGCGAACGATCTTGTCCTCGATCGAGGGGCAATAGCGCGGTCCGGAGCTCTTGATCTGGCCGGAGTACATCGGAGAGCGATGAACATTGGCCCGGATCACCTCATGGGTGGCGGAATTGGTTCGGGTGATTCCGCACTGGATCTGCGGCGTCGTGATCCGCTCGGTCACCATCGAAAACGGCTCCGGAGGCTCGTCCCCCGGCTGCATCTCGACCGCCGACCAGTCGATCGTCGTGCCATCCAGACGCGGCGGAGTGCCCGTCTTGAGCCGTCCAAGGGTGAATCCGGCGCGCTCGAACGAGGTCGAAAGGCCCATCGCAGGCGCCTCGCCGACCCTGCCGGCGGGCCAATTCTTCTCTCCGAGATGGATCAGACCGCGAAGGAAGGTGCCGGTGGTGACGACGACAGCCCCTGCCCGAAGCTCGCGGCCATCTGCCAGGCGCAGGCCGATCACCCGTCCCTCGACCACGATCAGCTCGTCCGCTTCGCCTTCGACCACGGAAAGACCCTCGGTCTCCCGGATCGCCGCCTGCATCGCGGCCGCATAGAGCTTCCGGTCGGCCTGCGCGCGCGGACCACGGACCGCTGGGCCCTTACGGCGATTGAGAACGCGAAACTGAATACCGCCGGCGTCGCCGACCCGGCCCATCAGACCATCGAGCGCGTCGACCTCGCGAACCAGATGGCCCTTGCCGAGACCGCCAATGGCGGGATTGCAGGACATCGCGCCGACCGTGGAGAAGCGGTGCGTCACCAGAGCGGTCGCCGCGCCCATCCGGGCAGAGGCAGAAGCGGCCTCACAGCCGGCATGGCCGCCGCCAATCACAATGACGTCGAAGCTCTCTCGCTCTGTGCGCATGGACGGACTTCTAGCTCAGAGGCGGGGAAGCCGGAAGCGGAAACTGGAAAGGCGGTTGTTTCACGTGAAACGGTGCAAGCGGAGCCCAGATGTTTTTCGCGAAAACAACCCCAGGCACAGTAGAACCGCCCTTGGAAAGATTATCATTTTCAGTGGGAGAAAACGGAGCTCCCGACGCATAAAGTGTCTACTGAAGGGCCGTAACGTCCAGATGCGGCCCGGTCTCGAAGCTCGATGGCAGCGGCATACTCCCATCATCGCGAGCGGAGTGATCCGGGATCTCTCCGCTCACCCGCTCCCTTAGCTGCCACGTTTGCCAGCAAATATGGGTAATGGAGTCACGTTTTACGTGAAACGTCTCGGAACGCGACCGCAGTGTTTCACGTGAAACGAAGAAGTGGAACAAAGGCTAGTTGTACAATGAAGAACTAGGGCTACTTCCCAACGCAGAACTTCTGAAAAATCGCCCCCAGGACGTCCTCGACATCCACCCGACCCAGCAGCCGGCCCAAGGCATAGGCCGCAGCGCGCAGCTCTTCGGCGGCAAGCTCCTCGCCGTCTTCTACAAGCTCCAGACTCCGCCGCAAGCTGTCCGACGCCCGGCGCAGCAAATCCCGCTGCCGGGCCCGGGTCACCAACGCGCCCTCAGTCGTTCCGAAGAAGTCGGCGGCGAATTTCACCATAGCATCGACCAGCGCGGGAATGCCGTCCCCCCGGCTGGCGGCGATTCCGAACTCACCGTACAGGCCGACGTCCTCGACCCCGCCGAGATCGATCTTGTTGCGCACGATCCAGACCGAACCGCCGGAGCGGCTGCCTGCATTGCCGGACTTCCCCAGCAACGGCATTGCGGCCGGATCGACCGCGCGCCCCGCCTCCACCAGCCACAACACGAGGTCGGCGTCTTCGGCTCGGGCTCGCGCCCGGCGAACACCCTCCTGCTCCACCGGATCGTCGGTCTCGCGAATGCCGGCCGTGTCGATCACCGTGACGGGATAGCCATCAAGATCGAGCTGCACCTCGATCACATCGCGTGTCGTGCCGGCATGCGGCGAGACGATCGCGACGTCGCGGCGCGCGAGCTGGTTGATCAGCGTCGACTTGCCGACATTCGGCTCGCCCGCGATCGCAACCACCAGGCCGTCGCGCAAGCGTTCAGCTTGTCCCTGTGCCGCAAGGACTTCTGCGATTTCGTCATGCAGCGCACTGATCGCCTTGACCGCAGGCGCTCTCAACTCGGCGGGCACATCGCCCTCGTCGGAGAAATCGATGCCGGCCTCGATCAAGGCCGAGGCGTCGATGATGCGCTCGCGCCAGTCGCGCGCGCGATTGCCGAGGAGACCCTGCAACTGCCGCAACGCCTGGCGGCGCTGGCGGTCGGTGTCGGCATGAATGAGATCGTCGAGGCCCTCCGCCTCGGTCAGGTCGAGCTTGCCGTTCTCGAAGGCGCGCCGGGTGAATTCGCCCGGTTCGGCAGCTCGCATATTCGGAATTACGGAAATTGCGGTAAACAGTGCGGCCAGCACCGCGCGGCCGCCATGGACGTGAAATTCGGCGACGTCCTCGCCGGTCGCGCTGCCGGGCCCCGGAAACCACAACACCACCGAATCGTCGATCGGCTGGCCCACGCCGTCATGAAGGAGCCGGCGGCTGGCCTGCCTCGGCGCCGGCAGCTTGCCCGCCAGCGTCGTCAGCACCAGGCTGGCGCCTGGCCCGGAGACACGCACCGCCGCAAGCGCACTTGGCGGACGGCCAGACGACAGTGCAAAGATGGTGTGGTCTCGCGGATACATAGCCTATTTGTCCGGCTGAAAGGGAAAAGGCAAACATCCGTTTCGGCTGACAAATCGAGCGATTATGCTGCTTGGATTCTCGCAGCAAAACCAATAGTGCGATGCAATAAATTCGCGAGCGTCTACTGCAAGAACCACTTGCAACGGAATGAGCGGCATCCCTCGATCCGCTATTCATAAATTATATCAACATCTTAGACGACGCCTACTCCAGACGACAACGCCCCGCCATGCTGCAGCTCGCTGCAACAAAGTCGCACAAAGAAAAAGGGCGCCCGAAGGCGCCCTTTGGATCATGTTGCACTGCAATCAGGTGTTCATCGAATCGAAGAACTCGGAATTGCTCTTGGTCGAGCGCAGCTTGTCGAGCAGGAAGTCGATGCCGTCCATCGTCCCCATCGGATTCAGGATGCGGCGGAGTACGTACATCTTCTTCAAGACCACCGGATCGGTGATCAGCTCTTCCTTACGGGTGCCGGAGCGCGAAATGTCGATCGCCGGGAAGGTCCGCTTGTCCGACACCTTGCGATCGAGGATCAGCTCGGAGTTGCCGGTGCCCTTGAACTCTTCGAAGATGACTTCGTCCATACGGCTGCCGGTATCAACCAGCGCAGTCGCGATGATCGTCAGCGAGCCGCCCTCTTCGATGTTGCGGGCGGCGCCGAAGAACCGCTTCGGCCGCTGCAGCGCGTTGGCATCGACACCGCCGGTCAGCACCTTGCCCGATGACGGCACCACGGTGTTGTAGGCGCGGCCGAGGCGCGTGATGGAGTCCAGCAGGATCACGACGTCGCGGCCATGCTCAACCAGACGCTTGGCCTTCTCGATCACCATCTCGGCGACCTGGACATGGCGCACCGCCGGCTCGTCGAAGGTCGAGGAGACGACCTCGCCCTTCACCGAGCGCTGCATGTCCGTGACTTCTTCCGGACGTTCGTCGATCAGGAGCACGATCAGATAGCACTCGGGATGATTATGCGCGATCGAGTGCGCGATGTTCTGCATCAGCACGGTCTTGCCCGTGCGCGGCGGCGCGACGATCAGCGCGCGCTGACCCTTGCCGATCGGCGCAACGATGTCGATCACCCTTGCAGACAGGTCTTTCCGCGTGGGGTCGTCGATTTCCATGCGGAAGCGCTGATTCGGAAACAGCGGCGTGAGGTTGTCGAAATTGACCTTGTGCTTGGCCTTTTCCGGGTCCTCGAAATTGAGCGTGTTGACCTTCAGCAGCGCGAAATAGCGCTCGCCCTCCTTCGGGCTGCGGATGTGGCCTTCGATAGTGTCGCCGGTGCGCAGGCCAAAACGGCGGATCTGCGAGGGCGAAACGTAGATGTCATCCGGGCCCGGCAGATAATTCGCATCGGGCGAGCGGAGGAAGCCGAAGCCGTCGGAGAGAACCTCGACGACGCCTTCGCCGACGATGTCGGTCTCGGCGAGCGCAAGCTGCTTGAGGATGGCGAACAGCAGCTCCTGCTTGCGCATGGTGCTGGCATTCTCGACCCCATTCTCTTCCGCGAACGAGACGAGCTCGGCCGGCGTCTTCGACTTGAGGTCCTGGAGTTTGATTTCCCGCATTGGGGTGGTCCTGTGGGGTAACCTGGGAGGGGGGTGCGAGGAGGCTCTGAAATGCGGACGCGAAAAGGTAAGGTCCGCAGGTCTGGCAAGGAGAGCGCCGGTGAGGCTTCAAACCTGATGGGGTGTCCGGCCTCTGGAAAGCTCAGACACGACCACATCCGCCTGCGTTGGGTGGGATATCGCTAATATAGAAAATCGCCTCACACTCCGCAAGCAGAAGCACTGAGCGATTGTTCGCGACCGCTGCCTAGAACGGCTTCACGATCACCATGATGACGATCAGAATCATCAAGGCAGTTGGTACCTCGTTGATAATCCGATAGAATTTCTGGCTCCGGGGGCGCCGGTCCGCCGCGAAATCCTTCAGCCAGCGCGAAAAAAAGCCGTGGACCGCGGACATCGCCAGGACCAGTGCCAGTTTTACGTGCAGCCAGCCGAAAGTGAACCAGTGTCCAGCCCAGGCGAGGTAGAGCCCGGCGAGCCAGGTCACGATCATAGCGGGGTTGATGATCGCCTTGAACAGCCGCCGTTCCATGATCTTGAACGTTTCCGACTGCTGCGAGCCGACTTCAGCCTCGCAATGATAAACGAACAGCCGTGGCAAATAGAGCATGCCCGCCATCCAGGAAATGACGGCGATCACATGCAGCGCCTTGATCCAGAGGTAGACGTCTTCAAACATGTCTGGGGGTCCGGATTCCTGCCCAGCCGAGGGGAAACGTTGGGGATAGTAAGAACTCGTTAAGGTCTTGCCTGCACACATATCCGTCCGTAGCGCCCTTCTCCAATAAGAATCTTAGATTCTTAAGGTTTGAGTCTATGTGACGGTGAATTGGACTCACACATCTCCGTCCGCCCGTTCACACGCGCTTGTTCACATCCATCAACATATCCTCTGACAGCTCCGGCCGCTTTCGATAAGTCGGTCAGCTTCAAAGGCTTGCGCGTTTCTGTCGGCAGCTTATCAAGAGGGTTATCGACGCAATCCCGTTTCCCTTTCGGGAGGGCGTCGAAGTTGTTCTCAGGGGCAGCGGTGTGAAGAAAATCCGCCGTTGTCCCGCCCCCGGTGTCGCACATCCCTTTCCGGGAGGTTAAGCTCCACAGAAATCCACAAACCACACCGACTCCATACAAAGGGCTTTTGTGCCGACTTCGAACAATTATTTCCATCTGCACCTCGTCTCCGACTCCACCGGTGAGACGCTGATCACGGTCGCGCGCGCCGTTGCCGCCCAGTACGCCAACGTGACCCCGGTCGAGCACGTCTATCCGCTGGTGCGCAGCCAGAAACAGCTCGATCGCGTGCTCGACGAGATCGAGGAAGCGCCGGGAATCGTGCTGTTCACGCTGCTCGAGAAGGATCTGGTTTCGAGGCTCGAGGATAAGTGCAAGGGGATCAATGTTCCGAGCCTGTCGATCATCGGGCCGGTGATGCAGTTGTTCGAGGCCTATCTCGGAGCTGCCACGACCGGCCGGGTCGGCGCCCAGCACGTGCTCAATGCCGAATACTTCAAGCGTATCGACGCGTTGAACTACACGATGATCCACGATGACGGCCAGCATGTCGAAGGGCTCGACGACGCGGACGTGGTGCTCGTCGGCGTTTCCCGCACCTCCAAGACCCCGACGTCGATCTACCTTGCCAACCGAGGCATCCGCACTGCCAACGTGCCGCTGGTTCCAGGCATTCCGGTGCCCTCGCAACTGGAGACGTTGACGCGACCGCTGGTGGTGAGCTTGCATGCGACGCCGGAACGATTGATCCAGGTGCGCACGAACCGCCTGCTCTCCATGGGGGCCGATTCCAGCAGCGACACTTATACCGACAAGCAATCGGTCGCCGAGGAGGTCGCATTTGCCCGCAAGCTGAGCGCCAAGCACGATTGGCCGCTGCTCGACGTCACGCGGCGCTCGATCGAGGAAACCGCCGCGGCGATCATGAAACTTTACAGCGATCGTCAGCGTAACCGGCCTTCTGAATAGCTTTGGGATAGTTTCGCGATGGGTCTCTGGCTCGGCAAATCTTCGTTGATCCTGGCCTCGCAGAGCAGCGCGAGAAAGATGCTCCTGGCGAATGCCGGGCTCGAGTTCAAGGCGATCACGGCTGATATCGACGAGCGCGGCATCCAGGCCGCCTCCGGGCTTTCTGGTCCGCGCGAGATTGCCCTGCTGCTGGCGCGCGAAAAAGCCAAGGCAGTCTCGGCCCATCACGTTGGAAGCACCGTCATTGGTGCTGATCAAACGCTGGCGCTTGGCGATCGCCTCTTCAACAAGCCAGCGGGCCGCGCCCAGGCGCTGGCGCAGCTGCGCGATCTCTCCGGCCATAGCCATGAGCTGAATTCCGCCGTGGCGATCGCACGCGATGGCGAGATCATCTTCGAGGACGTCTCGGTTGCCTGCCTCACGATGCGGCAGATGACCGAGGCCGAGCTTTCGGCCTATCTCGACATCGCCGGCGGCGCCGTCAGCACCAGCGTCGGCGGCTATCAGCTCGAAAGCCTGGGGATCCATTTGTTCGAGCGTATCGAGG
This sequence comes from Bradyrhizobium sp. 172, assembly GCF_023101065.1. NCBI lineage: Bacteria > Pseudomonadati > Pseudomonadota > Alphaproteobacteria > Hyphomicrobiales > Nitrobacteraceae > Bradyrhizobium > Bradyrhizobium sp. 172. The sequence continues at coordinate 8,149,710 of NZ_CP064701.1, read as the reverse complement.
GCGACCACTTCACCATTCTCGGCTTGCCGCTGCTGCCGCTGCTTGCGTTCCTGCGGCGCGAGCGGCTAGTTGCGGTGTGACTGGCAGATATGGTTGGGCGCTGATGCGGATCCTGGGACTGACCGGCTCGATCGGGATGGGCAAATCCACCACCGCGAAATTGTTCGCGGAGGCTGGCGTGCCTGTCTACGATGCCGATGCGGCCGTCCATCAGCTCTATGAGGGCGAGGCCGCACCCGCGATCGAGGCCGCCTTCCCCGGCACTACCGCGAACGGCAAGGTTGATCGGCCAAAACTCTCGGCGCGTGTGGTGCACGATCCTGCGGCCATCAAGCAGCTCGAGCAGATCGTCCATCCGATGCTCGGCGCTTCCCGGAAAAAGTTCTTCGCCGACGCCGAAGCCGCCAACGCGCCGGTCGTGGTGCTGGACATACCGCTGCTGTTCGAGACGGGTGGCGAGACGCGGGTCGATGCCGTAGTCGTCGTCACCACGTCTCCGGAACTGCAGCGCGAGCGGGTGCTGGCGCGCGGCACGATGGACGAGGCCAAGCTCGACGCCATCATCGCCAAGCAGACACCCGATGCGGAAAAGCGCAGGCGTGCCGATTTCGTGGTGGATACATCCCACGGACTCGAACCGGTGCGCGCCCAAATCGCGCACATCCTCGCCGACGTCGTTAAGATGCCGCAGCGGCGCGCCTGATTCGCCGCCTGACACGGCTTCCCAGATCATGCGCGAAATCGTTCTCGACACAGAAACCACCGGCCTTGACCCGTTGCGGGGAGATCGCCTGGTCGAAATCGGCTGCGTCGAGATGCTCAATCGCATGCCGACGGGGCAGAGTTTCCACGTCTACATCAATCCCGAAAGGGACATGCCGGCAGAAGCCTTTGCGGTGCACGGGCTGTCGGCCGAATTCCTGGCGACGAAGCAGCTGTTTCACGAGGTCGTCGACGATTTTCTGGAGTTCATCGGCGACGCGCCGCTGGTGATCCACAATGCCTCGTTCGACATCAGCTTCATCAATGCCGAGCTCGACCGGATCAAGCGCCCGGCGATCCCGCGCGAGCGGCTGGTCGATACGCTGCTGCTGGCTCGGCGCAAGCATCCCGGCGTGTCGAACCGGCTCGACGATCTCTGCTCACGCTATGCGATCGACAATTCACGCCGCACCAAGCACGGCGCATTGCTCGACGCCGAGCTGCTTGCGGAAGTCTATGTGGATCTGGTCGGGGCGCGGCAGTCGCAGCTGCTGCTTGCTTCGGAATCCGAAGAGACTCGCGCCAATGGGGCTGCCGATGCGCCTCGGCGGCAACGGCCGGCGCCGCTCACCCCGCGCATTTCGGACGCCGAGCGCGAGGCCCACCGGGCCTTCATCGCAACGCTCGGCGACAAGGCGATCTGGAACGAGTTCTTGCCCGCTCCAGCCGCCCCTTTGGCTGGTTAAGCCTGGCCGCTCGGCTGAGCGGCCATTTGCCGCTCCATGTTCTGGCGATAGAGGCCGACGAAGTCGACCGGATCCAGCATCAAAGGCGGGAACCCGCCGTCGCGCACGGCAGTGGCGATGATCTCACGGGCAAACGGGAACAGCAGGCGCGGGCATTCGATCATGACCAGCGGATGCAAATTGTCCTTCGGCACGTTGGAGATGCGGAAGACGCCGGCATAAGCGAGCTCGAACGAGAACATGATCTTGCCGGCGGTCTCGGCCTTGCCCTCGACCGACAGCGTCACCTCGAACTCCTGTTCGCTGAGATTGTTGGCGCTGACATTGATCTGGATGTTGATCTGGGGCGGCTGGCTCTGCTGCTGGAGCGAGCTGGGCGCATTCGGATTTTCGAACGAGAGGTCCTTGGTATATTGCGCCAGGACGTTGAGCTGGGGAGCCTGGGCCGCCTCGGGAGGGGTGCCGTTACCGTTGGTCATAAGAGTGTCTCCTTACCCGATTGGGCTGAATTTCGCGGCGGTTGGCTAACATAGGGCTACCTCGTTCCACAAGGACGAACGGTCCCGGATGGGGAATTCCGGCCACGCCCACAACTGTGGCGTTCACCCCGGCGATCCAGCGCAACTGCGCCTTAAACGATTGAAGATGCGCGATTTCCGGGCAGGATCGGGTTTCCCCTTAAGCATAAAACGCGCTACACTCGGTGCTGTGCCAAAAGGCGCCATTGGCCGGGCAAGATTTCGTGCCTACATCCCACGGACCTGACGCGCGGACCCAAAATGGTGATGTAGACTTGCCGTTCCGGTATGGAACGGTCTACTGGCCGGATCGATTTTCCCGGCACGATCCTTTCGAGACGGCCCCTTCTACAGACGACCAGAAAGCGAATACGACGTGGACATCTACACCATCATCTTCCTGGCGCTGGCGGTCTTCATCTTTCTGAGGCTGCGCAGCGTGCTGGGGCAGCGCACGGGCAACGAGCGGCCGCCGTTCGACCGCAACGCGCTCCAGGGCGCCCAGGACAAGAACGTCGTCACCATGCCGGGCAAGGTCATCGACCAGGCTCCCTTGGCGCCGACGGCCGAGCCGACCCCGCCCTCCGACCGTTGGAAGGGCCTGACCGAGCCGGGCACCGTGCTCGCCCAGGGTCTCGACGCCATCGTCGAAAAGGATTCCACCTTCGATCCGCGGCATTTCATCTCCGGCGCCCGCGGCGCCTATGAGATGATCGTGCTGGCCTTTGCCAATGGCGACCGCCGCGCGCTGCGCGACCTGCTGTCGTCGGAGGTCTATGAAAGCTTCGATGCCGCGATCAAGGAGCGCGAGAAGAACGAGCAGAAGACCGAGACGCGTTTTGTCTCGATCGACAAGGCCGAGCTCGTCGGCGCCGAACTGCGCGACCGCACCGCCCAGCTCACGATCCGCTTCGTCTCGCAGATGATCTCGGCCACCCGGGACAAGGCCGGCAACATCGTCGACGGAAGCGCCGACACGGTCGCCGACATCACCGACATCTGGACTTTCGCCCGCGACATCACTTCTCGCGATCCGAACTGGAAGCTGGTTGGCACCGGAAGCGCGAATTAAGGTTTTCCTGAAGACCAGCGCGACGGCGCTTTGCGCAGGTGCCGTCGCGCTGTCGTCGTTTTCACTCGGCGCTGAGGCGGCGCGGCGCCACTATCGCAGCCATCACCATCATCTCCCGGAATTGCCTGCCGCGCCGCCGCGCGCCTTGCCATATCCGCAGCTTCCCCTGCCGCTCGAAATTCCCGGCGCCCAATATCTGCCGCTGGCCTGGGCCGACGTGAAGGGCTGGGGCGACGACAATCATCTCGCCGCCTACAAGACCTTTCGCGCGAGCTGCCGTCCGATCAACGCGCAGACCGGCGCTCCCGAACCGAAGGCTTTGGGCGCCTCGCTGGGCGAACCCTGCCGGGTCGCCAAATCGCTCGAGCTTACCGACGACGCTCGGGCCAAAACCTTCTTCGAGGAGAATTTTGCGCCGCTGCGGATCTCGCGCCTCGGCGAGCCCGATGGTTTCGTCACCGGCTATTACGAACCGGTGCTGGAGGGATCGCGCACGCAGACCGACGTCTACAATGTCCCGGTCTATCGCCGCCCCTCGAATCTCTTTGTGCGCGGTTACAAGCAGGATTCGGTCAGCCTGCCCAACAAGGGCCCGGTCTATCGCAAGATCGGCCGCCGCAAGCTCGTGCCTTATTACGACCGCGCCGAGATCGAGGACGGCAAGATCGCCGGCCGCGGACTCGAGATTGCCTGGCTGAAGGACCCGACCGATCTGCTGTTCGCCCAGATCCAGGGTTCGGCGCGGATCAAGTTCGACGACGGCGGCACGGTCCGGCTCAACTACGACGCCTATAACGGCTATCCCTATACGGCGGTCGGTCGCATCCTGATCGAGCGCGGCATCATTCCAAAGGAAGAGATGTCGATGCAGAAGATCAGGGAGTGGATGGCGCAGACCCCTGACGGTGCCAAGGAGCTGCGCCGCCAGAACCGCTCCTACATCTTCTTTCGCGAGGTCAATCTATCCGACAAGGAGGAGGCGGTCGGCGCGCAAGGCATTCCGTTGACGGCCGGCCGCTCGATCGCGGTCGACAAATCGCTCCACGTCTACGGCACCCCGTTTTTCATCGAAGGCGAGCTGCCGATCGATTCCGAACGCGCGAAGACGCCGTTCCATCGCTTGATGATCGCGCAGGACACGGGCTCGGCCATCATCGGTCCGGCGCGCGCCGATCTCTATTTCGGCGCGGGTCAGGATGCCGGCCGGGTCTCCGGACGGCTGCGCCATGCCATGCATTTCGTGATGCTGGTGCCGAAGAGCCTCGATCCCACAACGCGCGGCGCGCGGCTCCCGGTGCCGGACCCGCGGCCCTCGGAGAAGATCGCAAAGCTGTTTCCGCAAACGGAGCCTGCGAAGGACAAGCCGCCTGCCGAGCTGCAAAGCAAGAGCGAGACGGTCGCTGTCGCCGGTCCAGTCCCGCTGCCGGTGCCGCGTCCCGTGATCGAGCCAGTTCAGGAGCCGCGGCGGCCGGTGAAAAATCGCTCCCATCGGCAACAATGAAGCGATCGTCCCGTCCGCCCGTGCTGGAGCCTCGTCCCTCGCCGCGCCGTCGCGCGCTGAGTGAGGAAGAGCGCGCGCTGTGGGATACGGTCGCAAAGCAGGTCAAGCCGCTGAGAAAGCATCGTGCGGCGAAGGCGCAAGCTGCACCACGCACCGAGTCTTCGCCTGCAGCGCCCGCCCCCCGGATTGCGCCGTCGCCACGTCCGATTGCCGCTGCCCCGGCACCGCGCGCAGCGAAGCCGGCGGTGCCGCCGCTGGCGCCGCTCGGCAAGCGCGAGCGCACAAAGCTGTCGCGCGGGCGCAGCGAGATCGAGGCGCGGCTCGATCTGCACGGCATGACCCAGATGCGTGCCCACCGCGCGCTGAGCGGCTTCCTGCACCGCGCCCATCATGACGGCCTGACCTTCGTGCTGGTCATCACCGGCAAGGGCCGAAGCGGCGGCGAAAGCGGCGTGCTGCGCCGTCAGGTGCCGGAATGGCTGAGCCTGCCGGAATTCCGGGCCTTCGTCGTCGGATTCGAAGAGGCCGGTATCGGCCATGGCGGCGAGGGCGCGCTCTACGTGCGGATCAGGCGGGCGAGATATTAGAACGGCCGCACGATTCCGACGCGCGGGATCAATGTGACAATCAGGCCGAAGATATTTGTCGTCTGATCTTCCGCCGAAATCAGCGGCGTCTCGCGTGCGGCGGGCAGCATCTTCACCGCGTGCAGGATCAGGAACATGCAGACTGCCCAGTTCGAGATCCAGCGCGAATAGTCGAATACCATCGCGAACATCACGACATAGGCGAGGCTGACGCCGATCAGCGCCGCAATGACGAGGCGGCGATGCGTGTCGCTTGCGAGCGCGCCGATCAAATTTGCAAAATAGCGCCACAGCGGTGTGTGCAGCCAGATCAGCAGCGCGAACACGGGCACGCCGAGGATGTTGTGCGGCAGGCGGCCCCAAGTGTCGGAAATCTCCTTCGCCAACGGCTGATACCAGATGTAGGCAAACTGCAGCAGGTCGGTCCGCGACGGATCGGCCATCCGGCTCTTCAGATCGGCGACGAAATCCGCCTCCGGGACCGGCATCGTTCCCCAAAACTGCGCGGCGAAGAACAGCGCGGAGACGGCCAGCAGGGCCATGATGCCGAACGCGACATTGGTGCGATCGCAGCCATGCGCTAGATAATGCCTGATCACGACGATGGTGATGATGGTCGGCACATACATCAAGAGATGGATGTGGTGGATCAGGACGAGAACGATCGAGAACAGCGCAGCCAGCGCCACGAACAGCAGCGAGCCGGCCGGCACCAGCAGCAGGACGATCGCCAGCGCGCAGCCATAGATGTCGAAATGGCCGAGCGTGTGCATGAAGTTCTTGAGGAAGAACGGCGAGCCCGCGATGAAGACGAACGTCGGCAATGTCTTCGCGGTGAAGCCGAACGTTGTCTGGAATAGTCTTGCGTACAGCCCGAGCGTCACCAGCCATGTAGCGCCGCCGAGCGCGAACACCAGCCATAGCGGCACCTTGTCGGTGAACAGCGCGACGATCGTCCCGATCAGCGCGCGCTTGATGAAGCCAAAATGGTAATCGACGAGGAGGTGGATGTAGGGGACGTAAGGCGGCAGCTGGATCTTGTGAACGAAGACGCCAACGATGATTGCCGCGTTGATCGCGAGCAGCAGGCGCCAGGGGTTTTGCAGGAAGCGTGCGGTCACGCCGCATCCATAGCGCGACCGTCCGGAATTACAAAATGAACCGGCTCAAATCCGCGTTCTTGGCGAGGTCGCCGACGTGCTTCTGCACGAAATCGGCGTCGACCCTGACGGTCTCGCCGCTGCGATCTGGGGCGGTGAAGGAGATCTCGTCCAGCACCCGCTCCATCACGGTCTGCAGCCGCCGCGCGCCGATGTTCTCGACGGTGGAATTCACGGCCACCGCGACGTCCGCAAGCGCGTCGATGGCGTTGTCGGTGATGTCGAGCGTGACGCCTTCGGTCTGCATCAGCGCGACATATTGCTTGATCAGCGAAGCCTCCGGCTCGGTCAGGATGCGGCGCATGTCGTCACGGGTCAGCGCCTGCAGCTCGACGCGGATCGGCAGGCGGCCCTGCAATTCCGGCAGCAAATCGGACGGTTTTGCGACGTGGAAGGCGCCTGAGGCAATGAACAGGATGTGGTCGGTCTTCACCGCGCCGTGCTTGGTCGAGACGGTGGTGCCCTCGATCAGCGGCAGCAGGTCGCGCTGCACGCCCTCGCGCGAGACGTCGCCGCCGGCGCGGCCTTCGCGGGCGCAGATCTTGTCGATCTCGTCCAGGAACACGATGCCGTTGTTCTCGACCGCACTGATCGCCTCCATCGTCAACTGATCGCTGTCGAGCAGCTTGTCGGATTCCTCGTTGATGAGGATCTCGTGCGAGCTCTCCACCGTCAGCCGCCGCGTCTTGCTGCGTCCGCCGAGCTTGCCGAAGATGTCGCCGATCGAAACCGCGCCCATCTGCGCGCCAGGCATGCCCGGGATCTCGAACATCGGAAAGCCGCTGCCGCCGCCTTGCGTCTCGATCTCGATTTCCTTGTCGTTGAGCTCGCCCGCGCGCAGCTTCTTGCGGAAGGAGTCCCGCGTCGCGGCGCTGGAATTGGCGCCGACCAGGGCATCAAGTACGCGCTCCTCAGCGGCGAGCTGCGCACGTGCCTGCACGTCTTTGCGCTTGCGCTCGCGGACCTGAGAAATCGCGACCTCGACGAGATCGCGCACGATCTGCTCGACGTCGCGGCCGACATAGCCGACCTCGGTGAATTTCGTCGCCTCGACCTTCAGGAACGGCGCGTTGGCAAGCTTGGCGAGCCGCCGCGCGATCTCGGTCTTGCCGACCCCGGTCGGGCCGATCATCAGGATGTTCTTCGGCAGCACCTCTTCGCGCAAGGAGCCTTCGAGCTGCTGCCGCCGCCAGCGGTTGCGCAGCGCGATCGAGACGGCGCGCTTGGCATCGGCCTGGCCGACGATGAAACGGTCGAGTTCGGAAACGATTTCGCGGGGGGAGAAGTCTGTCATGGGACCTTAGCTAGGATCAGATGCGGGGCGGGACAAGCCGCTTTTTTTGGCCGTCAGATGATCGGCGGACCCGATTGCCATAGTTTCACGGCCTCGATCGGATGGATCAGCATCAGGATATTGAGCGTCAGATTGTCGCGAATATGCAGCGCCAGCATGATTTCGAAGGCGAGCCCAAGCAGGATGGTCACTGATACAGGCAGCAGGCGCGCTACGAGGAAGCCCAGCATCATGGACAAATTGTCAGAGATCGAATTGACGATGCTGTCGCCGAAATAATCCAGCGAGATCGTGCCGGCGCGGTAGCGTTCGATGATGAAGGGCGAGTTCTCGACGATCTCCCAGGCACCTTCGATCAGAATGGCGATGATCAGGCGGGCGGGCCAGGACAGAGACACGAACGGCAGCCGCGCGAACAGCAGCCAGGTCAGCCCGTAAAACAGGAAGCCGTGCAGGATGTGCGAGAAGGTGTACCAGTCGGCGATGTGCTGCGAATTCTCCGAGCTGTTCACCACGCCATGCCACAGCTTGACATAGCCGCAGGTGCAGATCGGCACCCGGCCCATCGCAAGCAGGATCGAGGCCTGCATCGCCAGCAGCAGCAGCGCGATGCCGACCCAGGCGAGCGGCGGAAACGCGGCCTTGCTCTCATGCGTGGTTGCCAGCGTCATGGCTCGCGCACCATCAGGAGTGCGGGCCCGTCGGGCGTCTCGACCATGCGGTCGCGGACAAAGCCGGCCTTCTCATAGGCGCGCACGGCGCGCGCGTTGAGCGGATCAGGATCAGTGACGATGCGCGGCAGGCCCTGCCGCAACTGCGCGTCGGCGAATTGCCGGATGAATGCCGAACCGTGCCCGCGCGCGATCATGTCGCTTTCGCCGATGAACTGATCGATGCCACGGGTGGCCTCCGGTTGCGGCCCAACACCCGTATTCCAGGCGGTCAGGCGGTAGCATTGAAGATAGCCGAACGGCTTGCCTTCGGCCAACACGATGAACTGGTCCATTGCCGGCTCGCCGAGATCGCCGCTCACGAGCGCGAACTGCTCGTCCGGATCGCCCCACCATTCCCGCACATGCGCTTCGCCCAGCCATCGCCGAATCAGCGGCAGAACGGCCGCGGTCATCGGGCGGAAGGTGTAGGCGAGGGCCATGGCCTACCCGGCCGACAGCGCTTCGATGGTCACATTGCGGTTGGTGTAGACGCAGATATCGGCGGCGATGTCGAGGGAGCGGCGGACGATGGTCTCGGCGTCCTTGTCGGTGTCGAGTAGGGCGCGGGCGGCCGCCAGCGCGTAATTCCCGCCGGAGCCGATCGCCATGACGCCGGCTTCGGGCTCCAACACGTCGCCGGTGCCTGTCAGCACCAGGGAGACGTCCTTGTCGGCGACGATCATCATGGCCTCCAGCCGCCGCAAATAACGGTCGGTGCGCCAGTCCTTGGCGAGCTCGACGGCGGCCCGGGTCAATTGCCCCGGATATTGCTCGAGTTTGGCTTCCAGACGCTCGAACAGCGTGAAGGCGTCGGCGGTGGCGCCGGCAAAGCCGCCGATGACGTCGCCCTTGCCGAGTTTCCGGACCTTCCTGGCGTTGTGCTTGATCACGGTCTGGCCGATCGAGACCTGGCCGTCGCCGCCGACCACCACCTTGCCGCCCTTGCGGACCGTCAAAATCGTGGTGCCGTGCCAGCCCGGCGAGCTGTTTGGGGAGTCCTGCATGAATGATCCTCGTTGACCGGGCTGATTTAGGCGGTCGGGAGCGGGGGCACAACGGGCCGCTCCGGGCCCAATTTGCTCACCATAGGCAGAAGTAGAGGCCCGGCCAGCCGTTGCCGCAGTAGCGAAGGCGTCATTTGGCTGTTAAAAGACCGGCGTTTTCGGCCCGAACTAGGATGGAAGCGTGTTTTGATGCGCACCGCGACGATCAAGCGCAAGACCAAGGAAACCGACATCGAGGTCACCGTGAACCTCGATGGCTCCGGCGTGTCCAATATCGCGACCGGCATCGGCTTTTTCGACCATATGCTCGATCTCCTCGCCCGCCATTCCCGCATTGACCTCACGGTCAAGGCGGTCGGCGATTTGCACATCGATCATCACCATACCACCGAAGACACCGGCATCGCGCTCGGCCAGGCCGTCAAGCAGGCGCTCGGCAACATGGCGGGCATCACCCGCTATGCCGGCGTGCACATGCCCATGGACGAGACGCTGTCACGCGTGGTCATCGACATCTCGGGCCGCCCGGTCCTGGTGTTCAAGGTCGACTTCCCCCGCGACAAGATCGGCGAGTTCGACACCGAATTGGTGCGCGAGTGGTTCCAGGCCTTCGCCATGAACGCCGGCGTGACTCTTCACGTCGAGACCCTATATGGCGATAACAGCCACCATATCGCCGAGTCCTGCTTCAAGGGTCTGGCACGGGCGCTGCGCACCGCCGTCGCGATCGATCCGAAGGCGGTGGGCGAAATCCCGTCCACCAAGGGCTCGCTCGGCGGCTGACATCTTTCGGCCCGCGGCCCGCGCCGTTTGCGGTATCACTGAATTCCTAGGGAACGGGGCATCGCCATGTCCGTCTACACAGTTCATGCTCCCTCCCCCGCAGGATCCGATCTGCGCGCGACCGACAAGTTCGTCTTCGTGCGCGACGGCTTCCATTTCTGGGCGATGATCTTCGGACCGCTCTGGCTGCTGTGGAATCGGCTGTGGCTGGCGCTGATCGGCTGGGTGATCTTCGTTGCCGCCTTCAACGTCGGGCTGTCCAGCCTCGGTGTCGGCCGTTCGTCGATCTTTTTCGCCGACATCATCGTCGCGCTGCTGATGGGATTCGAGGCCTCCAGCCTGCGACGCTGGACGCTCTCGCGCGGTAAATGGCGACAGCTCGACGTGGTGATTTCCGACGACGAGGACACCGCCGAGCGCCGCTTCTTCGAGCGCTGGAGCCAGAAGCAGCGCGGCATCGTCAACGATCAATGGGCCGTCGATCGCGGTGGCCCGCCGCCGACCCGCAACGTGCCGGGTCAGCAATTCTCCAACCCGCCGCCAATGCCGGCAGGTGGCATCATTGGTTTGTTTCCAGAACCGGGAGGGTCAAGATGAGCGTCGCCATCATCGATTACGGTTCCGGCAATCTGCATTCGGCCGCCAAGGCGTTCGAGCGCGCCGCGCGCGGCATGGACAACCCGCAAAAGGTGTTCGTCACCAGCGATCCAGACCAGGCCTACAGCGCCGACCGTCTGGTACTGCCGGGCGTCGGTGCCTTCGCTGATTGCCGGCGCGGGCTCGATGCCGTCAACGGCATGGTCGAGGCGATCACCGAAGCGGTGCGCGTCAAGGCGCGGCCGATGTTCGGCATCTGCGTCGGCATGCAGCTGTTCGCCACCCGCGGCAAGGAGCATGTGATCACGCAAGGGCTGAACTGGATCGGCGGCGACGTCGAGAAGATCACGCCGAACGACGAGAGGCTGAAGATCCCGCACATGGGATGGAATACGCTCGATGTGCTGCGCGAGCATCCGGTGCTGGACAGGCTGCCGCTCGGCCCCAAGGGCCAGCACGCTTATTTCGTGCACTCCTACCACCTCAACGCCACCAACGAGGCGGACGTGCTCGCGCGCGCCGATTACGGCGGGCCCGTCACCGCGATCGTCGGCAAGGACACCGCGATCGGGACGCAGTTTCACCCCGAGAAGAGCCAGCGCTTCGGCCTCGCCCTGATCTCGAATTTTTTGCGATGGAAACCGTGATTCTCTTTCCCGCGATCGACCTCAAGAACGGCCAATGCGTGCGCCTCGAACAGGGCGACATGGCGCGCGCGACCGTGTTCAACCTCAATCCCGCTGCGCAGGCGGCGAGCTTCGTCGCGCAAGGCTTTGAGTATCTCCACGTCGTCGACCTCGACGGCGCGTTTGCCGGGAAGCCTGTGAACGCGCAGGCCGTCGAGGCGATGCTGAAGACGATCACGATTCCGGTGCAGCTCGGTGGCGGCATTCGCGATCTCGCGACTGTCGAAGCCTGGCTCGAAAAGGGCATCACCCGCGTCATCATCGGCACCGCCGCGGTGCGCGACCCCGAATTGGTGAAGGCTGCCGCCAGGAAATTCCCCGGCCGCGTCGCGGTCGGGCTCGATGCACGTGGCGGCAAGGTCGCGGTCGAAGGCTGGGCCGAGACCTCGCAGGTGACGGTGCTGGAGATCGCACGGCGTTTCGAGGATGCCGGCGTTGCCGCCATCATCTTCACCGACATCGCGCGCGACGGCCTGCTCAAAGGCTTGAATCTCGATGCGACCATTGCGCTGGCGGATGCGATCTCGATTCCCGTGATCGCCTCCGGCGGCCTCGCCTCGATCGAGGACGTCAAGGCGATGCTGACGCCGCGCGCGAAAAAACTCGCCGGCGCGATCGCCGGCCGCGCGCTCTATGACGGCCGGCTCGATCCTGCGTCCGCCCTCGCCCTGATCCGTAACGCAGGCGCTGCCTAGGAGACCTCCGATGTTCAAGGTGCGCGTGATCCCCTGCCTCGACGTCAAGGACGGCCGGGTCGTCAAGGGCGTCAACTTCGTCGATTTGCGCGATGCCGGTGACCCCGTCGAAGCGGCGATCGCCTATGACGCCGCCGGCGCGGACGAACTTACGTTTCTCGACATCACCGCGACCCATGAGAATCGCGGCATCATGCTGGACGTGGTCCAGCGCACCGCGGAAGCCTGCTTCATGCCCCTCACCGTCGGCGGCGGCGTGCGTGAGGTGAACGACATCAAGACCCTGCTGCGCGCCGGTGCGGACAAGGTCTCGATCAACAGCGCCGCGGTGTCGCGGCGCGAGTTCGTCAAGGAAGCCGCCGAGAAATTCGGCGGGCAGTGCGTGGTGGTCGCGATCGACGCCAAGCGGGTCAAGCGCGCCGGTGGCGGAGAGCGCTGGGAGATATTCACGCATGGCGGCCGCAACTCGACCGGCATCGATGCCATCGAATATGCCCAGGAAGTGGTCTCGCTCGGTGCCGGTGAAATCCTGCTCACCTCGATGGACCGCGACGGCACGCGGCAGGGTTTTGACATCCCGCTGACCCGGGCGATCGCCGACAGCATTCCCGTTCCTGTGATCGCCTCGGGCGGCGTCGGCAATCTCGATCACCTCGTCGACGGTATTCGCGACGGCCACGCCACCGCCGTGCTGGCCGCCTCGATCTTCCATTTCGGGGAATTCACCATCCGCGAAGCCAAGGAGCACATGTCCCGGCGCGGGCTGCCCATGCGCCTCGATGCCTGACGACTCCCGTTCCTAAAAATGCTAAATCATCGGCGGGAACCGGCTTATCCCGTCAGAAACCGGCCAATCATCGGCCAAGGCGCGTTTTCCGAGTATTTGTATGCCGCGTTTCACCATCCACGATCTGGCCGAGACCATCGACGCCCGCGCGGCAGCGGGTGGCGAGGCGTCCTATACCCGCAAGCTCCTCGACAAGGGCGCCGAACATTGCGCCAAAAAGTTCGGTGAGGAGGCAGTCGAAACCGTAATCGCAGCAGTCGAAAACGATCGCGCGCATCTGATCGCCGAAGGCGCCGACCTGCTCTATCATTTCCTTGTGCTGCTCAAGGCCCGCGGCGTAAAGCTGGAAGAGGTCGAGGCCGCATTGGACAAGCGGACCAATATGTCAGGGTTGGAAGAAAAGGCGTCGCGTAAGGGCGGCAGCTAGCCGAGGTGGAGAGTCGCGTCATGGATATCCGCGCACCCGAGCAGCAGTATAATCCGTACCGCGTCTATACGCGCGAGGAGTGGTCGCGACTGCGCGACGACACGCCGATGACGCTGGAGCCGGGCGAGTTCGACCGGCTACGCTCGCTGCACGACCGCCTCGATTTGCAGGAGGTCGAGGACATCTACCTGCCGCTGTCGCGCCTGCTGTCGATTTATGTCGATGCGATGCAGCGGCTTTATTACGCGGAGCGCCAGTTCCTCAACATCCGCGACCGCAAGATGCCCTACATCATCGGCGTCGCCGGTTCGGTCGCGGTTGGAAAATCCACCACGGCCCGCGTGCTTCAGGCGCTGCTGGCGCGCTGGTCGCCGCGTCCCAAGGTCGAGCTGATCACCACCGACGGATTTCTGTATCCCAACGCCGTGCTGGAGCGGCAGGGCATCATGCAGAAGAAGGGCTTTCCGGAGAGCTACGACCTGCCGCTGCTGCTCAGCTTCCTCTCCGACATCAAGGCCGGCCGCCGCCATGTGCGCGCGCCGGTCTATTCGCATTTGACCTACGACATCGTGCCGAACCAGTGGGCCGAGATCGACCAGCCCGACATCCTGATCGTCGAGGGCGTCAACGTGCTGCAGACCGGCAAGCTGCCGCGTGACGGCAAGGCCGTGCCCGTGGTGTCCGACTTCTTCGATTTCTCGGTCTATATCGACGCGGACGAGGCGGCGCTGCGGCAGTGGTACATCAGGCGCTTCCTGTCGCTGCGCGACACCGCGTTCACCAATCCAAAATCCTACTTCAATCGCTACGCGCTGTTGTCGGACGAGGAAGCCACCGCCACCGCGATCGCGATCTGGGAACGCACCAACCTCGCAAATCTCGAGGACAACATCCTGCCGACTCGTCCCCGCGCGACCCTGATCCTGAAGAAGGGCGCCGATCACACGGTGGCGAGCGTGGCGCTCAGGCGGCTGTAGCAGCCTTGATGGACGGCGCCCTTTGTCAAATTTCGGGCTGAGTATCTTTTGTTGCAGACCGGCGAGGGGTATTTGGTTATGGCTTTCGGAAACGCAAACGGGCCCCATGGTTGATCGTCTCAGAAGCGCCGCCGAGCATCTCGAAGCACCGACCTGCCCGGACTGCCATATCGAGATGAAGTGGTTCCGCTCCGAACTGCTCGCGGACGAGCCGACCCCGATCATCGCGCATCTCTTCGTGTGTCCGCATTGCAAGCGCGCCGCCCAGGTAGACACCATGTTCAGGGGAGGCCAGGCGCCGCATGACAAGCTGTCTGCGCCGCGGTTTATGGCTTATGCCGCATAACGGTTCATCCCGTCGGAGCGCGCAGTGATGCCGGGCTCCCGGCCTGCTCCGCACCCAAGCTGACGTGCGTCGCCGGCAGGTGGCTCACTTGCCTGCCTTCGCGATCCAATCCGCAGGCTTGATGCGTCCTGCAAAGGTTGCGGGACCCGAGCCGCCGGCCTTGTAGACGAAGGCTTCACCTTCCTGCACGTCCCCGGCCTCCTTGCCGAAGGCATCGGCGATGTTGGTCTTGTGGGTGACCAGGAAGGTGTTTGTGCCGGCCTTGGGCGGCGCATCGACGAACTGCCGCACGGCCTGGCCCGCCTTTGCATTTGCACCGGTCGGATTTGCCATGCCCGACGCACTCGCGTTACTGCTGTCCGTCAATGCGTCGACCGGCTTGATCTCGCGGCCGGAGATCAGTCTGCCGGCCTCGATCGCGCGGTTCAGCCGGCTGGTGTAGACGTCGCCGATCGGGATCGCGAGTTCCTTGATGGCCGTCCCGATCTGGCGCGCCATGTCCCGGCCCTTTTCACTGAGCTGACGCTGGGCGCTCATGTCGTCGAATTTGAAAGGGTAGACATCCTTTTGGCTGTCGTCGGTAGCGGTGTGGCGAAACACCAGCACGTAGCCGCCTTGCTTGAGCGAGGCGATCAGTTGCGAGCTATCGGCCGCGGCGGCTTGAGTGGAACCACAGAGAAGGATCACGAAAGCGAGGCGGCAAAGCACGTTCATGCGAAATCCTCTGTTTAAATGCCCCAGAGGATGGTGACGTGCGACGCGGTCGATTTCAATTGTCGATTACCGGCCGAGATCAGGTTCCTATGAAATCCGAATCAAACCGCGAGCTGCCGCGCCGCCGCCAGTCCGGCCAGCGCCTCTTCCAGCTTCTCGCGATCGAGCGGCTTGATCAGAAACCCGTTCATGCCCGCTTCAAAGCAGGCGTAGCGATCTTCCACCAGCGTATTGGCGGTGAGCGCGAGGATCGGCGTGTGATGGCCGCCTCTAGCTGCCTCATGCGCACGGATTCGCTTTGTCGTTTCGATGCCGTCAAGCTGCGGCATCTGGATGTCCATCAGCACGAGATCATAGGGCGTGCCGGCCGATGCCGCGCCGAGCCAGGATTCCAGCGCGGCCTCGCCATTGATCGCGATGACGACGCGGTGGCCGAGTTTCGTCAGCAGCGAGCGCATCAACAGCGCGTTGATCTCGTTGTCCTCGGCGACGAGAACCGACAGGCCTTTCGCCGGTACCGCGGCGGTGGATGGGGCCGAGGGCTCCGGCGCGAGATCGGGCGAGGCGACCTCCGGGGGTAGCGTGAGGCGTGCGGCGAGCGAGGCCGCGCGCAGCGGCTTCACCAGGAAGCCCGTGAAGGCCGGCGAAAGTTTCTCGTGGCGCGAGCCGGACGTCAGCAGCACGAGGCGTTGCGTCGCATGACTGCGTGCGGCTTCGCCGAGGCGGTCGGCGGTGGCAGCGCCGAGCGCGCGATCGATCAGGACCGAATGCCATGAGCGTTCCGGCAGCAGCGCTTCCGCCACCGCGACGTCCGTCACCATGCAGGTCTGGCCGCCCCAGCGCTCCAGCCGGCGCGCGATCAAGGAGGCCTCGATGCCGTCGGCGATCAGCAGGATCGACTTGCCGGTGAGATCGGGGACGGGGAACGCCGTCTGTTCTGCGCCAGCGTGCGCTGGCGCGAGCGGAATCGCGACCTCGAAGGTCGAACCCTTGCCCGGCTCGCTCGTGAGCGTGATGCGGCCGCCCATGCGCTTGACGATGCGCTCGCTGATGGCGAGACCGAGGCCGGTGCCGCCATAGGTGCGGGCGACGCGTTCGTCGGCCTGCTCGAATTCGCGGAAGATGCGCTGTTGCGCGTCGGCTGCGATGCCGATGCCGGTGTCGCGCACCAGAAAACTGATCTCGTTCGGCCAGATGCCGAGCTCGACGATCAGCGCGACGCCGCCGCTCGCAGTGAACTTGATGGCGTTGCCGGCGAGGTTGAGCAGCACCTGGCGCAGCCGCGCGGCGTCGCCGACCACTTCGAGCGGCAGCCGCTCGTCGACATAGGCGGCGATCTCGAGCTGCTTCGCCTGCGCGCGCGGCGCGAGCAGCTCGGTGATGTCCTCGATCAGGGCCGAGAGCGAAAAGGGACGCTGCTCGAGATCGAGCTTGCCGGCTTCGATCTTGGAATAGTCGAGCAACTCCTCGATCAGCGCCATCAGCGCTTCGCCGGAGGTCTTCACGGCCTTGGCGTAGGTCGACTGCTCAGGCGTCAGCGTGGTGTCGAGCAGCAGCCCGCCCATACCGATGATGCCGTTCAGCGGCGTGCGGATCTCGTGCGACGCCATCGCCAGGAAGCGCGATTTGGCCCGGTTGGCGGCGTCGGCCTGATCGCGGGCGTCGGACAGCGCGCGCTCGGTCTCGGTGCGGTCGGTGACGTCGCGTCCGACGCTCTGCAATTCGGCGGGCTGGCCGGCGTCGAGGCGAACATAGCCTTCGCGCCAGGCGATCCAGCGCGCGCCGAGCGGGGTTGTGATCTTCTGGTCGTGAATGCGCGTGCCGTTGCTCTCGCGGGCGCTGTCGCCCTGCTCCAGCACGGCGAAATCAAAGCGCGTGCCGACCAGCGCGCCGCGCGCCTGTCCGGCAAGCGCGCAATAGGCGTCGTTGGCGAAGGTGATGCAGCCATTTGTGTCGCGCAGCACGATCAGATCGCCCTGCTGTTCGAACAGGCTGCGGGCGCGTTCTTCCGCTTCCTTCAGCTCCCAATTGCGGTCGATCAGCGTTTCGTTGTGGGCAGCCAGCGCCCGCATCCGCTTGTTGACGAAGCGCAGGCGCATGCTGAGCGTGGCGAGGCCGAGGCAGGCGAGCGCGAACAGGAAGCTGACGCCGATCGCAAATGCATTGGGATCGTAGCCGGACGTCTCGGACCGGCTGCCGGAGACAAACCCATAGGCGCCGCCGAAGGTCGCCGAGAAGATCATGAAGGAGCGGATCGCAAAGGCGATTCGGGGGTGCTGTCGCCTGAAGCGGCGCATGCGCACCTTGATCCGGAACGTCCGACCCATCGCCACCGACCCGACTGTTTTCTTAAAACGCTACGCTCGCTGTAAACGACGATGTGCTGCCGACCTTGCGAACAGTTTGAGGCCCTGCGACCGCCTCCAAACAGGGTTGACGAGGCGTTAACGGCGCAAAGCGACGCGGCTCAAAGCGAGGCGGCCTGGAGACGGCGGTGGCCGCCGCGGGCGCCGACGATCAGCGCCGCCGCCTCGCGCTGCGAGAAGGTTTTCGAGCGCACATAGACACGGTAATCCGCCGGCCCCTCGGTGGAGAGATAGATCACCTGACCGCCGTCGACGGGCTGCGCGGCAATCGAGATCAGGCGAGTCGAGGGGTTGGCCTGGCAGGACTCCGATTCCGAGCCGAGGCCGTCGTCGACGACGGCGAAGTCGGCCGCGTCCGCATCCTCGGTGATCTGAACCCGCACCGTGGCGCGCGCGGGATCATCGGTGAAGGCGACATGCACGCCGGCGGTCCAGAACAGCGACGTCAGCTCGACCGAGGTGTCGCCGAGGGCGATGCAGGGATGCGAGACCGATCCGATCTCGCTTCGGGCAAACACCGCGGCCGCCAACAGGGGAACAACCGACGCCAGGATCTTGAAACGCAACATGACGCGCTACTCGCCGGGCCCGGTACGGGGAACTGATGGGCCTTATGGTTTGCAGAGCGTAAAGGAAACTCGTTACCGCCGGGTTGATGCCGGTATCCGGGGATGAGGATCTCAGTCGGTCAGGCGCTTCTGTTCGTTTTTCGCTCGACTTCAGTGAGAACCAAATAGCTGTTTTTGCCGAAGCTGATCGCCCACAGCGCCGCCCAGGCACCCCACCTGTTCCTGACCTCGATCTCGACGGTTTGGCCGGGAGTGGTGCGAACGACGAGCGGCTGGCTCCTGCCCCAATCAATGGTCGCCTCGATCGTGCAGGCGCCGGCCGGCAGCGTGATCTCCAACACGCCGTTGCGCGCAAGCTTCCCAACGCTGGTCCCGTTGACCCACAGCTCGTATGACCTCAGCCAATCAGCGTATTGGGACGCACGAACAAATCTGATGGTGCAGGCATTGGCGTCGGTCATAGCTTCACTCTCGGGGAACGTGCTGTTCGTCAGGAAGATGCCGCGGGCGTATCGGTCAGGCGATCTGGCGCACATCCTCCGCGAGTGCGCGGTAGGACAAGGCCTCGGCGAGATGCAGCCGGCCGATCCTGTCCGCATGATCGAGATCGGCCAGCGTGCGCGCCACCCGCAACACGCGGTGATAGCCGCGCGCCGACAGCCGCATGGTCTCGGCGGCGTCGCGCAGCAGCTTCTGGCCTTGCGCATCCGGTTTGGCAATCTCCTCCAGCACCGAGGCCGGCGCTTCGGCATTGGTGCGAACCTTCGGCAGGCCGGCGTCCGCGTAGCGGGCGAGCTGGATATCCCGCGCCGCCGCCACGCGCGCGGCGACTTCGGCCGAGCCCTCTGCGGGCGGCGGCAGGATCAAATCGGCCGCGGTCACCGCGGGAACCTCGATGCGCAAATCGATGCGGTCCATCAGCGGCCCCGAGATGCGGGCCTGGTAGTCGCCCGTGCAGCGATCGATGCGGCCGCGCTTGCAGGCATAGCCGGGCTCGAACGCATTGCCGCAGCGGCAGGGATTCATCGCCGCGACCAGCATGAAGCGTGCGGGATAGGTGACGCGGTGATTGGCGCGGGACACCGAGACCTCGCCGTTCTCCAGCGGCTGGCGCAGCGAATCCAGCACGCGCGGATCGAATTCGGGGAGCTCGTCGAGGAACAGCACGCCCTGATGCGCGAGCGAGATCTCGCCGGGCCGGGCGCGCATGCCGCCGCCGGTGAGCGCAGCCATGCTGGCGGAATGATGCGGCGAGCGAAACGGCCGCCGCGCCGTCAGTGCGCCGCCCTCGATCTCGCCGGCAACAGAGGCGATCATCGAGACCTCGAGCAACTCGCCCGGTGACAGCGGCGGCAGGATCGAGGGCAGGCGTGCCGCCAGCATCGATTTGCCCGCGCCGGGCGCGCCGATCATCAGCAGGTGATGGCCGCCGGCGGCCGCGATCTCCAGCGCCCGCTTGGCGCTCTCCTGGCCCTTGATGTCGCGCAGGTCGAGCGGCGAGCTTGCTGCTTCATGCACCTTCGGCACAGGCCGCGACAGCACCTGCGTTCCCTTGAAATGGTTGGCTATCTGGATCAGCGAACTTGCGGCGATGATCTGGATGTCCGGGCTCGCCCATGCCGCTTCCGAGCCGCAAGCCGCCGGACAAATCAGCCCCTCCTCGCGCACATTGGCGCCGATCGCGGCGGGAAGAACACCGGCCACCGGCGCGATCGATCCGTCGAGGCCAAGCTCGCCCAGAACGGTGAAGCCGGACAGCGCATCCGGAGGGATCGCGCCGATCGCCCCCATCAGGCCGAGCGCGATCGGCAGGTCATAATGGCTGCCCTCCTTGGGCAAATCGGCGGGCGCGAGATTGACGGTGATCCGCCGCGCCGGCAGCGCCAGCCCCGAGGCGATCAGCGCCGAGCGGACCCGCTCGCGCGCCTCCGACACCGCCTTGTCCGGGAGACCGACGATCGCGAAGGCCGGCAGACCGGGCGCGACCTGCACCTGCACGTCGACCGCGCGGGCCTCGATCCCCTCAAAGGCGACGGTAGAAACCCGCTGAACCATGCCCGAACCAGCCTGCCCTTTTGCACAATTAGGGGTAGCAGAGCGGGCCAATTCTTGCAAGAACAATACAGGAACGGGTCGAGGGGCGCCGGAAGGTCCTAACCAATCGTAAACACGACGAAGACACTACGCCTCGAATGCAAGCTGCTCTGCTCAGCACATTCCAACGAATGTCCGCTACTCCTAGGGGTGCGGGATGGGCCGTGGTCTAACGGGTGAACAATTCAAATGCTTGCAAATCGCCGGAGAAGCGAACGACGGATGTGCACGCGGCTCGCCAAGATTCATTTTGGCGCGGGTTCGCTGCCGCGGGACTGCACGATCACGGATATTTCGGATGGCGGCGTGAAAGTCGTGGCGGAATTTCTGGAAGTGCCGCCGCAATTCACCATCATCTTCGCGCCCGACTATTCCCGGCAGTGCCGCCTGCGCTGGCGCATCGGCTGCGAGTTCGGCGCTGAATTCACCGACTGAGCTTTCGGAAGCGCCCCGCCTTAACGGGACTTTAGCGTTAATCGGTAAGCATCTCTGATCAGTCGCCGAGTGATCAGAGTATGTCCAAGCGTTTGTCCGTCGCCTCTCTTCCGGCGAGATATCTGTTTTCCGCGCTTCTGATCCTGGCCCTCGGCGGCTGTCAGACAACCGGCATCGAGGACATCACCGGCGCGCTCGGCGGAAAGTCGGACACGGCTGGCAGGGCCGAGGCCAAGCCGGACGTGAAGCCGGACATGGATGCGCTGCGCGAGCGCTATCGCGCCAAGCCTGGCGATCCCAACGTCGCGCTCGAATACGGCAAGGCGTTGCGCCAGACCGGCCAGCGCGCGCAGGCGCTCGCGGTGCTGGAGCAGGCCGTGCTCGCCCATTCCAGCAACAAGGCGCTGCTCGCCGGCTACGGCCGTGCGCTCGCCGACAGCGGCAGTTTCCAGCAGGCGTTCGACGTCCTCGGCCGCGCGCATTCGCCCGAGGATCCCGACTGGCATATCCTGTCGGCGCAAGGCGCCGCGCTCGATCAGCTCGGTCGCAACGAGGAGGCGCAGCAATATTACGCCGCCGCGCTGAAGATCGTGCCGGACGAGCCGTCGGTGCTGTCCAATCTCGGACTGTCCTACATGCTGCAGAACAATCTGCCGCGGGCTGAGGAAACGATGCGCCGGGCGCACGAGCGCAATCCCGCCGATTTCCGCGTGCGCGCCAATCTCGCGCTCGTGCTGGGACTCGAAGGAAAGCAGGCCGAGGCCGAAGCCATCGTGAAGGCGGACCTGCCGCCGGATCAGGCGGCGGCCAAGGTCACGGCGCTGCGGCAGTTGCTGGTGAAGAAGCAGCAGCGGGCGGAGAAGTAACTCGCTCGCGCGCGTCAGGATGCCGTGTCAGGAAGCCTTGGTCCGAACGCCTTGCTCAGAACGCCTTGCTCAGGATGCCTTGCGATGCGGGGCTGACCCGCGACCCGACCTGCCCTTCAGCTTCTTCAGCAGCGGCCCGAGCAGCGAGCGCTTCGGCTTCTTCACTTCGCCCCGCCCGGCGAGGCGGTTCGCCATGTTCTGGAACAGCTCGGTGGTGCGGTGGCTCTTGGAGACCTCCGCGATCATCTGGCCGTTGTTGGCCGCGGTCGAGAACAGCTTCGAATCGAACGGGATCACCGCGATCGGCTGGCTCTCCATGGTCTTGGCGAAGGCCTTGACCTCGATCTCCGCCCGCTTGGGCATGCCGACCTGGTTGATGCAGTAGAGCGGCGGCCGGTCGTTCGGCCGCGCCGCCTTCAAGACGTTCAGCATGTTCTTGGTGTTGCGCAGGTTCGCAAGATCGGGCTCGGCCACGATGACGATGTCGTCCGCGTTGACCAGCGCGCGACGGGTCCAGCCCGACCATTGATGGGGAACATCGAGCACGATGCAGGGCGTGGTCATGCGCAGCGTGTCGAACACCGCGTCAAAGGCCTCCGCGCCGAAATCGTAGACGCGGTCAAGGGTGGCGGGCGCAGCAAGCAGGCTGAGACGCTCGGTGCATTTGGAGAGCAGACGCTCTATCAGGGCCGTGTCCGGCCGATCCTGCGACAGCACCGCATTGGCGATGCCTTGCACCGGGTCCTGGTTGTAGTCGAGACCCGCGGTGCCGAAGGCGAGGTCGAGATCGATCACGACGGAATCGAGCGCGAGGTCGCGGGCGATGGTCCAGGCCACATTGTGCGCGACGGTGGAGGCACCGACACCGCCCTTGGCCCCGACCACCGCGATGACGCGGCCGGTGATGATGGTTTCGGACGCCGAGAACAGGCTGCAGATCGAGCGGACGACGTCGAGCGTTTCGACCGGTCCCACCACATAGTCGTTGACGCCGCGGCGGACCAACTCGCGATAGGGCGCGGTGTCGTTGGGATTGCCGATCACGACCACACGGGTGCCGGGATCGCAGACGCCGGCGAGGTCGTCGAGGCCCTCGAGGATGTCGCGGGTGCCGTCGGATTCGATCACGATGACGTTCGGCGTCGGCATCGTTTCATAGACTTCGATTGCCGCCGCGAGGCCACCGTCCTTGGCCGTGAGATGCGCCTTGGCGAGACGGCGATCCTGCCCGGCCGCGGTCACCGCGGCGAGCGTCTGCGCGGTCTCGCAAAAGGCTTGCACGGAGATGCGAGGAACCGGCGCAATGTGTTCCTCGGGGTGCTGCGGATCGTCCGCTTCTTCGTCGTGGACGCGTGTCATCTGCCTGTATCGCTGAGTTTGGCCTTGTCGGCGTCTGGATTGCTGCTCGCGATCGGCGTGCCCTTGCGATAGCGCTCGAAGGCCATGTCACGCCGTGCGTTATAGACCGGCGTCTCGGACCGCGGCTGCTCCAGGTCGGCCGGATTGTCGATCATGGCCGCGAGGTTGCGCTGGCTGGCGCAGCCCAGATTGAAATAGGGCCGGTTCTCGTTGTAGCCGGGGTCGAGGATGGAGGGGCCGATATCTTCCGGCCACAGCCCGCAGGGGCCGGCGACCGCGGCGATCCGGGAATAGCTCAGGCGGATGGTGGGCAGCAGCCCTGGATCCTCGGGCCGATAGGGATGCTGGACGATGGCACGCGATGGCACGCCGACGGATGCGAGCACGGAACGGATCTCGTGATAGGTCGCCGCCGCCGCGCGCGAATTCGCCGCGTTGACCGGGACGTCGACCACGACCGAGCCGGTGCCTTCGCGCACCCAGTCCCGGGCAATGCCGGCGACGTCCGCGTGCTGCGCGGCCGAGAGGCCGCCGCGAGCCTTGCCGACGAAGATCACGATCGACTTCTTGGCTTCCTCGACCGCGATCGGGTGACGCTGGCGATAGTCGGTCGGCACCGTCTGGGTGACGATCTCGCCGGTGGTGTTGCAGGCGCCCAGCATGACGGAGAGCCCCGTCAGTGCCAGCGCGACGCTCAACCCGCGACGTCGATCGGCCATGGTCTTCGTCATCGCTTCATCCCCTCGTGCCCCGTCTCTTGCCCCGTTCCCCAACCTGTCCGTTCGTCGTCAGTCGATGATGAAGCCGAAATCGCCGGGCGTGCCCGCGATCGGATCGACGCGGCGCGCGACGCCATAGAGGCGGTTCATGCGACCGAGCAGCGCCGTCTGGGCGTCAGACGCCGGGGCGAAGCCGTCGTCGGGGCGGGACAGCTCCTTCTGAGCCACCGCGCGCACCACATAGGGCGTCACGATCACCATCAGCTCGGTTTCGTTGTTGACGAAGTCCTGGCTGCGGAACAGCGCGCCGATGATCGGCACCTGGTCGACGCCGGGCAGGCCGTTGATCGCCTGTTTGGTCTGCTGCTGGATCAGGCCGGCCATGGCCATCGAGCCGCCCGAGGGAATTTCCAGCGTCGTTTCGGCGCGGCGGGTCTGGATCGAGGGGATGGTGATCGAGTTGGTCGAGCTCGACGACAGCGCCTGGGTCACCGTGATGGCGCTTTGGTTCGACAGCTCGGACACCTCGGTCATCACCCGCAGGCTGATCCGTCCCTCGCTCAGCACGACCGGGGTGAAGTTCAGGGAGATGCCGAACTTCTTGTAGGTGATCTGGGTGGTGCAAACGTGGGTGACGGGATCGCAGGCATAGCCCGAGGGAATGGGGAATTCGCCGCCGGCGATGAAGGTGGCGGATTCGCCGGAGATCGCGGTCAGGCTCGGCTCGGCGAGCGTGCGCATGACACCGGCACTTTCCATCGCGCGCATCGTGGCGCTGACGGTCGCGAAGCCTTTGGTGAGACCGGCGACACCTAATCCGTTGTTGCTGACGATCGGTCCGCCGCTGACCGAGAACGGGTTGGAATTGTTGAAGTTCACCACCGCGGTGCCGGCGTTCAGACTGGCGCTGAGATCGACGCCCAACTGCTTGACGATATCGCGGCGCACTTCGCCGACGACGACCTTGAGCATCACCTGGTCGCGGCCGCGCACGATGATGTTATTGACCACCTTGTCGGAGCCGCCGACCAGTTTCGCGGCGACGTCGCCGGCCTGCTGGGCCTCGACCGGGCTCGATACCGAGCCTGTCAGCATCACGCTGTCGCCGACGCCTTCGATCTGCACGCCCGGCAGCGACTGGCGCAGCGCCGTGCGCATGCCGTTGAGATCGCGCTTCACCGCGATATCGTAGGCGGCGACCTGCTGGCCGTCTGCGGCGAAGAACACGACGTTGGTCTGGCCGACCTGTCCGCCGATGATATAGGCGCGTTGGGCCGAGCGGATCACGGCATTGGCGATCTTGGGATCGGCGACCAGCACGTCCTTGACGTCGCGCGGCAGGTCGATGACGGCGGACTTGCCGACGCCGAGCGACAGGAAGCGCGTCTTCGCCGGCGCGATCGTCCCGACCGGCGAAACATCGAGATCGGCTGCCTGCATCGGCGCCTGGTCGCCGACCGGCGCATCTGCGGCGCTGACGACATCGGGGGCTGCGAGGAGCCCCAGGGTCAGCATCGTCCCCGTCCAGAACGAGCGCGCGCGATTCCCCCGAATGCGCATGCCCGTCCGATCATCCCCGTAGTTCATCATGTCCCCATCACTTCTGTGACGTCAGTTGCCGCGCCTGTACGCCGTAGCGGATCACGTTGACCCCGCCGGACCGCTTGCTCGCCTGGTCCTCGGGCGTGCTGTCGACCGAGTTGGCATCGACGATGCTGCGCAGCGCGAGTGTCAGCGTGCCGCCCTGGCGCGCTGCCGATAGCGCGGCGACCTGGTCGGGTTTAAGCTCGAGCGTGACGGTCCTGCCGACGACGGCGTTCTGGCCTTCCTTTTCCTTCGGCGCCTGGTCGATCGCGAGCACGCGGATATTGGTCAGGATCGCTTCGGATAGGATGAGGTCGTTACCGGCGGCCCCGTCAGGATTCTTCAGGCGGCGGGTCAGCATGATGTCGACGCGGTCATTCGGCAGGATGAAGCCGCCGGCGGCAGTCTCGGCTGAAATCTCGGTGGAGACGGCGCGCATGCCCGACGGCAGGATCGCGGCCATGAAGCCGGAGCCGTCGGCCCTGACCAGCTTCTGCTCGCGGATTGGCTCGCCCTGCATAAACGGCACGCGTGCGATCGAGCCTGCAATCTGGATCTGCGCCTCGGGCCTGTTGTCGCGGCGGATGAAGGCGCTGCTCGCGGTCGCCGCCGGCCAGAGCTGCCATTGCAGGTCCTCGGGCTTCACGGCTTGACCGAGCTGGATGTCGTTCTTGGCGACCAGGACCTCGACCGTCGGCAGCTTCTCGGCGACGGGGAGAACGGGCGCGGGCTTGTTGTCATAGCCGCTCGCCAGATACGCAGCGACGCCGCCGGCGCCCAGTGCGATGACGAGAACGACAATGCGTGCGGTGTTCATACGCTTCTACTCTACGCGGGGCACTCGAACCGCACCTGGCGGGCTCCCCGACATCGATGAGTAGGCAGCAAAAGTATAAGCGGTGTTGCGAGGCCGAATGTGATCGACGGCCGCGCTGTGGTCTTTCGGCAGATGGTGAACGTCGCGTTAGCCGGTCGGCCACCGGCCCCGTAGTTTCACGCAGTGCGGCCACTGCGTTCGAATGATGCGCGCGGCGTCATGGTGAATGGGTGGTTAGTGGTGTGTGGGGTGATGCCGCGCATGCATTACGTAGCCTGGATGGAGCGAAGCGCAATCCGGGGCCGCTGAACATGATGTGGCATCCCGGATTTCGCTGCGCTCCATCCGGGCTACGGGCCGGCGGCTACTTCGCGCGCTTTTGCTCGATCACGTCCCAGAGCTTTGCGGCAACGTCCGGTCCGCCGAGCCGCGCGATGGCGCGGATGCCGGTCGGCGAGGTCACGTTGATCTCGGTGAGGTTGCCGTTGATGACGTCGATGCCGACGAACAACAGCCCGCGCTCGCGCAGCGCCGGGCCGACGGTAGCGCAGATCTCGCGCTCGCGCGGCGTGAGCTCGGTCTCCTGCGCAGCGCCGCCGCGCACCATGTTGGAGCGGAGGTCGTCGGCGGCCGGGACACGATTCACCGCGCCCGCGAACTCGCCGTTGATCAGGATGATGCGCTTGTCGCCGTGCTTCACCTCGGGGATGAACTGCTGGATCACCCAGGCTTCCTTGAATGTCACCGAGAACATGTCGAACAGCGAGCCGAAATTCATGTCCTGCGGCATCACGCGGAACACCGCAGCGCCGCCATGGCCGTGCAGCGGCTTCATGACGACGGCGCCATGCCTGTCGCGAAAGGCGTTGATCTCGTCGAGATCGCGCGAGATCAGCGTCGGCGGCATCAGCTGCGGGAAGTTCATCACGAACAGCTTTTCCGGCGCGTTGCGCACCGATGCGGGGTCATTGACGACGAGTGTCTTCGGATGGATGCGTTCGAGAAGGTGCGTCGAGGTGATGTAGGCGAGGTCGAACGGCGGATCCTGGCGCAGCAACACCACGTCGAAGCTGTTGAGCGCCTCGCGCCTGGGTTCGCCCAGGGTGAAATGATTGCCGGGCTCGTCGCGCACGGTGAGCAGCTGAACCGGAGCGACGATTTCCTCGCCGACCATCGAGAGCTTGTCGGGCGTGTAATAGGACAGGCCGTGGCCGCGCTTCTGCGCCTCCAGGAGCAGCGCAAAGGTGGAATCGCCCTTGATGTTGATGCGGGCGATGGGGTCCATCTGGACGGCGACGTTCAGTTTCATGGTCTGCCTTTCAGGTCGAGGCGTCGAATGCCGCCAACACATGGCGTGGAAGTCGTTTCGGCGCAATCAGCATGGCATCGAATCGCATTTCAAATTCCGCATGCTCGGGATGCGCGACGAGCCAGCCTTGCGCGGCATCGATGATGCGCTGCTGCTGGCGCGGCGTCACGGCGAAGGCGGCGTCGTCCAGCGTCGCGCGCGCCTTGACCTCGACGAAGGCGATCAAATTGCGGCGGCGCGCCACGATGTCGATCTCGCCATGCGGCGTGCGGTAACGTTTGGCGAGGATGCGGTAGCCCTTGGCCATGAGATAAGCCGCAGCGCGGCTTTCCGCAGAGATGCCGGTGTGGAACGCGGCGACGCGCTCGGGCGAGGCGATTTTCGGTTCCGACGGGACGTCAGTCTTCGCCATCGCCGCCCCGCAGATCTTTGGCAAGCTCAAGCGCGCGGGCATAGACCTCGCGGCGCGGCCGGCCCGAGAGGGCGACCGCATGCGCCACCGCATCCTTGACGCTGTTCGCGGCAAGCTGCTCACGCAGGACGTCGTCGAGCGCATCCGATGTCAGCATCTCGGCATCCGCCGCAGGCGGAGCGATCACCAGCACGAATTCGCCGCGCGTCTCCAGCGTGTCGGCATCGCGCGCCAGCTCACGCAGCGTCGCGCGCGAAATCTGCTCGTGCAGTTTGGTCAGCTCGCGGCAAATCGCGGCTTCCCGGGTCCCCATGATCTCGGCGAGCTCGGCGAGCGTGTCCTGCACGCGGTTGCCGGAATCGAACATCACCAGCGTCGCATCGATGCGCGCAAGCTCGGCCACGCGCGACTTTCGCGCGGCGGATTTCGAAGGCAGAAAGCCTTCGAAGAAGAAGCGGTCGGTCGGCAGCGCTGCGACCGATAGCGCCGCCAGCACCGAGGACGGGCCGGGCAGCGCGTAGACCGCGTGGCCGGCGGCGCAGACCTCGCGCACCAGCTTGTAGCCGGGGTCCGAGATCAACGGCGTGCCGGCATCCGACACCAGCGCGATCGAGCCGCCCTGCGAAAGCCGCTCCAGGATCTTCGGACGGGCCGCTTCAGCGTTGTGCTCGTGATACTGCTTGAGCTGCGCAGAGATGTCGTAGCGCTCGGTCAGACGCCGCGTGATGCGGGTGTCCTCGCAGGCGATGACGTCGACCCCGGCGAGGGTCTGCAGCGCCCGCAGCGTGATGTCACCGAGATTGCCGATGGGGGTCGCCACCAGGTGCAGGCCAGGCGCGGCCTTCGGCGCGACAAGCCGATGGGCGTCGACGGAGAAACCGCGCGAGGCGGCCTCCGTCGTCTCAGGTGTGTTTGTCGGGGACGGCTTTGCGCGCATAATCAGACGAACTTAGGTATGATCCCCGGGGCTGGGAACCGGTCCCCGGAAAAAGATCGTGCCTGGGCGAGGCAAGGGGCGAGGCAGGACTGGAATGTGATCCATTCGGCATCACATTCCCCAGGGAATGAAGCGTCAGCGCCATATTCGCGGCGGAAACGCCGCCTTGATGCTGGGTGACGGACGGCAGACAGCTAGCCAGAACTTGAAAGGAAGCCGCGTTAAGCGGGCATTATCCTTTTGTTTGAGTTAACTATTTGCCGACAATATGCCTGAATCCATGGCCGGTGTCGTGGAAAGAATGTCGTGACCGGCTGGCGACGGTCGGTCGGAAGAGAAACTGTCATGACGGGCCCACGTGATCCCAGATCCTCCTTTTCGGAGGAGTCTCCCGTTCAGGGGCCCCTGATGTCAGGGGCGACGCGGCGAAGCGCGCTCGGTCTGTTGCTCGGCGCGCCGCTGCTGTCGGCCTGCGCCGGCGTGCAGCAGAGCCTGAGCCAGTTCTCCAATCCGTTCAGCAGTTCCTCCCCGCCTCCGGCCCAGCCGGCCGGCCCGCCGCAACAGGCGACGACCGCCGGCACCGGCGGGGTGAAGGTTGCCGTGATCCTGCCGCTGTCGGCATCTGGCAATGCCGGCCTTGCCGCGCAGTCGATGCGCAACGCCGCCGAGATGGCGCTGGCCGAGTTCCAGAATCCCAACATCCAGCTCCTGATCAAGGACGACAATGGTAGCCCGCAGGGCGCGCAGGCCAGTGCGCAGCAGGCGGTCGATGAGGGCGCCGAGATCATCCTGGGGCCGCTATTCGCGCAGTCGGTGCCTGCGGTGGCGCAGATCGCGCGCACGCGCGGCATCCCGGTGATGGCGTTCTCGACCGATTCCAGCATCGCCGGCCGCGGTGTCTATCTGCTGAGCTTCCTGCCGGAGTCCGACGTCAACCGCATCGTCGAATATTCCGCCAGCATCGGGAAGCGCTCCGTCGCCGTGCTCGTGCCCGACAATGCCTATGGCAATGTGGTCGAGGCCGCGGTGAAGGCGGCGGTGCCGCGCCGCGGAGGGCGCATCGTCGCGTTCGAGAAATACGGCGCCGATCGCGCCACGCCGGCCCGGACCGTGGCGCAGCAGCTCGGCAGCGCCGATGCGCTGTTCATCGCCGATGATGGCGACGCCGTCGTCTCGGTCGCCGATGCGATGAGCGCGGCGGGTGCGAATCTGCGCAATATCCAGCTGCTCGGCACCGGCCTGTGGGACAGTCCGCGCGTCTATGCCAGCTCCAACTTGCAAGGCGGCCTCTACGCCGCGCCGGACCCGGCCGGCTTCCGCGCCTTCTCCGGCCGCTATCGCACCAAATATGGCGCCGAGCCCGTGCGCACCGCCACGCTTGCCTATGATGCGGTCGCCCTGGTGGCCGCGCTGGCGCGTACGCAGGGCACGACGCGCTTTTCGTCGGACGTGCTCACCAATCCCTCTGGCTTTGCCGGCATCGACGGCCTGTTCCGCTTTCGCGCCGACGGCACCAATGAGCGGGGCTTGGCGGTGATGAAGGTCACGACCGGCGGCGGCGTTGCGGTCGCGGGCTCGCCGAAGAGCTTTGGGGCGTAGCTGTTTCCTCGACGTCGTCCTGGCTTTCGCCAGGACGACGATGGAGAGACTTTACGCCGCGAGATCCGCGACCACCGCGTCCAGCACCGGAAAACCGCTGCTCGTCACGCGCAGCCGTCCCGTTGCATCCACCGTGATTGCACCTTCTTCGCTCAGCAGCGTGATGCGCTTGGGATCGAGTGAGCGGCCGGAGAGCGCTTTGTAACGCTCGGGGTCGATGCCCTCGGCGAGGCGCAATCCCATAAGCAGGAATTCGTCGGCGCGCTCTTCGCTGTTGAGGAGATCGTCGGTGACGACGCCGTGGCCGTTGGTCTCGACCCGCATCAGCCAGGCTTCGGGGCGCTTCTCGGTGGCGGTCGCGTGCCTGATACCGTCGATGTCGAGGCGGCCATGGGCGCCGGGGCCGATGCCGGCATATTCTTCGCCGCGCCAGTAGACCAGATTGTGCCGGCACTCGGCGCCGCGCCGCGCGTGATTTGAAATCTCGTAGGCGGGCAGGCCGAGCCTGTCGCAGGTCTCCTGCGTGACGTCGTAGAGCGCGCGTGCGACCGCTTCATCCGGCGTCTTCAGCTTGCCGGCTTGATGTAGGCCGAAGAACGGCGTGCCTTCTTCGATCGTCAATTGATAGAGCGACAGATGCTCGGCCGCCTCGCCGATCGCGAGACGCAATTCATCGGCCCACATCGCCGGCGTCTGGTCGGGACGGGCGTAGATCAGGTCGAACGAATAGCGATCGAACGAGCGGCGCGCGATAGCGACGGCATCGAGGGCCTCGCGCGCGCTGTGCATGCGGCCGAGCGCTTTCAGCGAGGCATCGTCGAGCGCCTGCACGCCGAGCGAGACGCGGTTGACGCCGGCGGCGCGATAGCCGGCGAAGCGCGTAGCCTCGACGCTGGTCGGGTTTGCCTCCAGCGTGACTTCGACGTCTTTCGCCACGGTCCAGTGCTTGCCGATGGCGTCGAGCACAGCGCCGACGGTTGCAGGCTGCATGAGCGAGGGCGTACCGCCGCCGAGAAAGATCGAGGTGACTTCGCGTCCGGGCGCGCGCTCGGCGGTCGCAGCGATTTCGCGCGCGAATGCTGACGCAAACCGCGGCTCGTCGATCGGGGCGTGGCGAACGTGGCTGTTGAAGTCGCAATAGGGGCACTTCGACAGGCAGAACGGCCAGTGCACGTAGACGCCGAAGGCTTCCTTAGCGCGGCTCAAGGCAGATCTCCGCCAGTTTCACGAAGGCGCGGGCACGATGCGACAGGCCGAGACCGAGCGGCGGCAGGCCGTGCTTCTCGATGCTCTCCATCTCGCCGAAGGTGCGGCTATGGCCGTCGGGCAAAAACATCGGGTCGTAGCCGAAGCCGGCGGTGCCGCGCGGCGGCCACACCAGCGTGCCGTCGACGCGCCCCTCGACCTCTTCGAGATGATCGTCGGGCCATGCAACGCAGAGCGCGGAAACGAAGTGCGCCTTGCGTTTGGCCGGCGTGGTCGCGCCGCGCTCCTGCAACAGACGCTCGATCTGCGCCATCGCTGCGGCAAAATCCTTGTTCGGGCCGGCCCAGCGCGCCGAGTAGATGCCGGGCGCGCCGTCGAGCGCGTCGACCACGATGCCGGAATCATCGGCGAAAGACGGCAGCTTCGTTGCCTGCGCCGCCGCGATCGCCTTGATCGCGGCATTGCTGCGGAAATCGTTTCCGGTTTCTTCCGGCTCGGGAAGGCCGAGCTCGCCGGCCGACACTGCTTCGATGCCGTAAGGCGCGAGTAGCTCCTTCATCTCGGCGAGCTTGCCGGGATTATGGGTCGCGATAACCAGCTTTCCGGTGATTCGGCGGTGCATCGGGCTATTGACTACGCTACCGCCAGTTTCTGCAAGTCCACGAGACGCGCGACGCCCTTGCGCGCCAGCGCCATCAACGCCAGGAACTCGGCTTCCGTGAATGGCTCGCGTTCCGCGGTGCCCTGGACCTCGATGATGCGGCCATCGCCGGTCATGACGAAATTGGCGTCGGTGTCGGCTTCGGAGTCCTCGGCATAGTCGAGGTCGAGCACGGGCGTGCCCTTGTAGATGCCGCAGGAGATCGCGGCGACGTTGTCGCGCAACACATTGGCCTTGACCATGTTGCGCGCCTTCATCCAGCTGACGCAATCGGCGAGCGCGACCCAGGCACCGGTGATCGAGGCGGTGCGGGTGCCGCCGTCGGCCTGGAGCACGTCGCAATCGACCGTGATCTGGCGCTCACCGAGCGCTTCGAGATTGATGATGGTGCGAAGCGAGCGGCCGATCAGGCGCTGGATTTCGACGGTGCGGCCGCTCTGCTTTCCGGCGGAGGCCTCGCGGCGGGTGCGTTCCGAGGTCGCGCGCGGCAGCATGCCGTATTCGGCGGTGACCCAGCCGCGGCCCTGGCCCTTCAGCCATGGCGGCAGGCGGTCTTCCAGCGTGGCGGTGACCAGCACGTGGGTGTCGCCGAATTTCACCAGGCACGAGCCTTCCGCATATTTGACCACGCCGCGCTCCAGCGTCACGGGGCGCAATTCGTCGGGCGCACGGCGGCTTGGCCGCATGGGAAATCCTCCAAAACTCTCAAAAAAGTGCTGTTGGCGGTGCTTGTAGGGGGGGTGAGGGTGGGCGGCAAGGGGGAAGATCGAGGCCTTCTTCACCCCCGATTTCCAATCCGCCAACGCCACGCTTGTCAGAAGCATCCGGGATAGACAAATTACCTGTGTCTTAGAGGAGTTACCGTCTGTGGCCCATCACGATCCGATCCATCTGATCGCGCCGCGCGCGGGCCTCGCCCAGCTCAACGAGCGTTCCCGCGACATCTTTCGTCAAATCGTCGAAAGCTATCTCGCGACCGGGGAGCCGGTGGGCTCGCGCAATATTTCGCGCCTGATTGCCATGCCGCTTTCGCCGGCCTCGGTCCGCAACGTCATGGCCGATCTGGAACAGCTTGGCCTAATCTACGCCCCGCACACCTCCGCCGGCCGATTGCCGACGGAACTTGGCCTGCGGTTCTTCGTCGATGCCCTGATGCAGGTCGGCGACCTCAATGACAGTGAACGGCAGGCGATCCAGAGCCAGTTGACCTCCGTCGGCCACGCGCAATCGGTGGAGGCTGCGCTCGAGGAGGCATTGACGCGGCTCTCCGGCCTGACCCGCGCCGCCGCCGTCGTGCTGACGCCGAAATCCAATGCGCGGCTGAAACATATCGAATTCGTCCGCTTGGAACCGGAAAAGGCATTGGTGATCCTGGTCGGCGAGGACGGGCAGGTCGAAAATCGCGTGTTGACGCTGCCGCCGGGAGTTCCATCCTCGGCGTTGACCGAAGCCGGCAACTTCCTCAATGCCCGCATTCGGGGCCGGACCCTGGCCGAGGCGCGGCTGGAGCTCGAGACCGCGCTCGGAGAGGCGCGCACCGAGCTCGATCAGCTGACGCACAAGGTGATCTCGGCCGGCATCGCCAGCTGGTCCGGCGGCGAGAACGAGGATCGTCAGCTCATCGTCCGCGGCCACGCCAATCTGCTCGAGGATTTGCATGCGCTGGAGGATCTCGAGCGCGTTCGCCTGCTGTTCGACGATCTCGAGACCAAGCGCGGCGTGATCGACCTGCTCGGCCGGGCCGAAACCGCGGAAGGCGTGCGGATCTTCATCGGCAGTGAGAACAAGCTGTTCTCGCTGTCGGGTTCGTCCACCATCATCTCGCCCTATCGGGACGCCGCCGGCCATATCGTCGGCGTTTTGGGCGTGATCGGGCCGACGCGGCTGAATTATGCCCGCGTGATCCCCACCGTGGACTACGCTGCCCGCATCGTCAGCCGGCTCTTGGGGGGCTGACCGGCGGCCGGGCCGATCACGGGCGCTTGATTTTCGCCGCCCGAAGCACGATATCCGGGCCAGAAACCCCCTGAGACGAATGCGAAAAGAGAGCCGATGACCGATCGAGACCGGCAACCCGAAGACACGAGTGCTGCGGCCGGCGAGCCCGTGGTGTCAAAACCCTACATCATGCCCGACGATCCCGAGCCCGGCTCCGTCGAGCTTCTGCAGAAGGAAGTCGCCGAGGCGCGCGACCGCATGCTGCGGACGCTGGCCGAAATGGAGAATTTGCGCAAGCGGACCACCAAGGAGGTCGCGGATGCCCGCCTCTACGGCATCACCGGCTTTGCCCGCGACGTGCTCGACATCGCCGACAACCTGCAGCGCGCGCTCGATGCCGTTCCGGCCGAAGCCCGTGCGGCGGCCGATGCAGGCCTCGCCTCGCTGATCGAGGGCGTCGAGCTGACTGAGCGCTCGCTGCTCAGCGCGCTGGAAAAACACGGCGTGAAGAAGTTCGACCCCTCGGGCCAGAAGTTCGACCCGAACTTCCAGCAGGCGATGTTCGAGGTGCCCGATGCGTCGGTGCCCGCAGGCACGGTCGTGCAGGTCATGCAGGCCGGCTACACCATCGGCGAGCGCGTGCTGCGTCCCGCCTTGGTCGGTGTCGCCAAGGGCGGCGCCAAGGTTGCGCCCGCTGCCAACAGCAACGAGCCGAACGGCGCGGCCAACTAAGTCGATCCTGATGGCGAGGAGGCGCGTCAGCGCCGTCTCGAACCATGCAGGCCGCGCTGCTGCAGCGCGGCCTTCATCCTTCGAGACGCGCGCGAAGAAGCGCGCTCCTCAGGCTGAGGGTCTTGCAGTTTTTTGACCGGGCCTACGCGCTCGCCGCGATATCCGCGGACTGAATCCGCTTCACGCCGGCCTTTGCCATGTCGGCCCAGGCTTTTGCCAGCGAACCCTGATTGTCGATGCCGCGGCAGGCGTCTTCCACCACATAGACCTCGAAGCCCGCCTTGCGCGCGTCGAGCGCGGTCCAGGCGACGCAGAAATCCGTCGCCAGCCCCGCGACGAAGACGCGCTTGATCTTGCGCGCCTTCAGATAGCCGGCGAGACCGGTCGAGGTCTTGCCGTCGGCTTCGAGGAAGGCCGAATAGCTGTCGACGTCCTTGTGAAAACCCTTGCGGATGATGAGCTCGGCGTGCGGGATCGCAAGGTCTTTCGACAGCGCGGCGCCGTCGGTGCCCTGCACGCAATGGTCGGGCCACAGCACCTGCTTGCCGTAGGGAAGATCGACGGTCTCGAACGGCTTCTTGCCGGCGTGGACTGACGCGAAGGAAATATGGCCTTGCGTGTGCCAGTCCTGCGTCATCACCACGTTCGAAAATGCTTTCGAGATCTTGTTGATGACGGGCACCACCTGCTCGCCTTCCTTCACGGCGAGGCTGCCGCCGGGCAGGAAGCAATTCTGCACGTCGATCACGAGCAGCGCGGATGCATCGTCCGGCTTGATCGATGCCGCTGCCAGAATTGCGGTTGGCGCGAGCGCCACGAGCGCGCTCGTCCCGAGCGCCGCCAAGACTTGTCGCCGATCCAGCATCATTCGCCTCCCTCCAGGATGAACTCAACGGAGGGGGAGCCTAGTTCCGTTCGTATACGAACAGAAGCCCGAAAATGCAGCCGGCTTTGGTGAGTGGTTGGGCTTGAGCCGCGGGTTCGGTGCACCTCTCCCGCTTGCGGATGCTGCTAGCCCTTCGGCTGGATGCCGTCGCGGACCGCGCGGAAGCGGGTGAAGGCGGCCGGCCATTGCTCGCGCGGGGCGCTGGCGATGATGCGCAGCGAGGCGCCGCCGCTGCTGAAGCGGATCCACTGCACCACGGTCACCGGCGTCTTGTCCTTGCCGCTGACGCCGTCGATCCGGGTCTCGAAACCCTGCTGGCCGCTGATGCGGATCGGCTCGGACATGGTGACGCGCGACTCGCGCACGCCGGGAATCTGGAGCGCCGCCTCTTGGGCGAAGCGGGCGCGGTCGTCGGCGGCTTGCGGTGTGGCGCCAATCACGCCGAGGATGATAAACGGCTTCGATTCATAGCCGGAGCTCTCGTCGCCGTCGGCCAGGATGATACTCGAGCCCGGCGCCAGCGTGCGGACGTCCTTGAAGTCGGCGAGATCGGTGATCTTGAACGGCATCAGTGCGATCTGCTCTTCGGCCGAGACCTGCTTCCGGGTGACGACGCTCGCGAACATCTGCCGCACCGCCTCGTCGGTGTAGATCTTGATCGCATTCTCCGGAATCTGCACCGCGACGTAGCCGGAGAAGCCGGCGCCCGGCACGATCATCGAATAGCGCCGCACTGGCGTCTCGCCCGCCTTGCCGCTCTCCGTGGTGAAATAGGCCACGCCCGCGGGCGTCTCGATCTTGTCCTGCTTGACGCCGTTGGTGCCGGCCGGGTTGGAGTTGAAGGCGCTCACGACCTCGCCATAGGCGGCCGGCGGCAGCTCCGTGATCAGCACCTTGACGTTGCCGTCCTCGCTCTCGAAGCCGGGAAAGGTCTTGGCCGTGCTGAGGCCGACCAATGGCACCATGCCGAGGCGCAAGCCGGGTGGGAAAACGGCGTCGGCGGCCAGAGCCGGAAGCGTAGAGGCGACGAGGAGGGCGAGCGCGGCGAGGGGGCGGATCAGCTTCATGGGCACTCTGATTGGTTCACATTGAGGCCGTTCGATGGTGGCCAGCCGGCCGCTTTGTCGCGCGAGGCAGCCCGAGGACGAGCCCGGCCGGCTGCCCGCCTTTTAACGGTTTTGGTCTGGCCGCAACAGGGCGGGGCGGGATGCGGTAGCGGATGCCGGCCAATCGCGGACCTGTTAATAATTCCTCACCCGCAAGGGCGGTGCAGCCCGGATATGTTCTTCCAAAACCCAATGTTTTCACGGCCGAAACTTGCGTTCGGTCCTTGCAGGCACCTCCCCCCCTCCTATATGACCCCCAACCATCGCAATATCGCGAATGTTTGATCTTAGGGGGTTTCGGTTCGGGTGCCTTCTGGGCCCAGCCAGCCTGCCGCAAAAACAAGGATACAGGACCATGGGAAAGGTCATCGGGATCGACCTCGGCACCACGAATTCGTGCGTCGCCGTAATGGATGGCAAGAACGCCAAAGTCATCGAGAATTCCGAAGGCATGCGCACGACGCCTTCGATCGTCGCCGTGACGGACGACGGTGAGCGCCTCGTCGGCCAGCCGGCCAAGCGCCAGGCCGTCACCAATCCCGAGCGCACGTTCTTCGCAGTGAAGCGCCTGATCGGCCGCCGCTACGACGACCCGATGGTCGAGAAGGACAAGAAGCTCGTTCCGTACAAGATCGTGAAGGCTTCCAACGGCGACGCCTGGGTCGAGGCCGACGGCCAGACCTACTCGCCCTCGCAGGTCTCGGCGTTCATCCTGCAGAAGATGAAGGAGACCGCGGAAGCCCATCTCGGCCAGAAGGTCGACCAGGCCGTCATCACCGTGCCCGCCTACTTCAACGACGCCCAGCGCCAGGCGACCAAGGACGCCGGCAAGATCGCGGGCCTTGAAGTGCTGCGCATCATCAACGAGCCGACCGCGGCCGCGCTCGCCTACGGCCTCGACAAGACCAAGGCCGGCACGATCGCCGTGTACGATCTCGGCGGCGGCACGTTCGATATCTCGATTCTCGAAATCGGCGACGGCGTGTTCGAGGTGAAGTCGACCAACGGCGACACCTTCCTCGGCGGCGAAGACTTCGACATGCGCCTGGTCGGCTATCTCGCCGACGAATTCCAGAAGGAGCAGGGCATCAACCTGCGCAACGACAAGCTCGCGTTGCAGCGCCTAAAGGAAGCCGCCGAAAAGGCCAAGATCGAGCTGTCGTCGACGACGCAGACCGAGATCAACCTGCCCTTCATCACCGCGGACCAGACCGGCCCGAAGCATCTGACGATGAAGCTCACCCGCGCCAAGTTCGAGGCGCTGGTCGATGACCTCGTTCAGAAGACCGTCGAGCCCTGCCGCAAGGCGCTGAAGGATGCCGGCCTCACCGCCGCCGAGATCGGCGAAGTGGTGCTGGTCGGCGGCATGTCGCGCATGCCGAAGGTCCAGGAAGTCGTGAAGCAGCTGTTCGGCAAGGAGCCGCACAAGGGCGTCAACCCAGACGAAGTCGTGGCGATCGGCGCCGCGATCCAGGCCGGCGTGCTTCAGGGCGACGTCAAGGACGTGCTGCTGCTCGACGTGACCCCGCTGTCGCTGGGCATCGAGACTCTGGGCGGCGTGTTCACCCGCATCATCGACCGCAACACCACGATCCCGACCAAGAAGAGCCAGGTGTTCTCGACCGCCGAGGACAGCCAGAACGCGGTCACCATCCGCGTCTTCCAGGGCGAGCGTGAAATGGCGGCCGACAACAAGATGCTCGGCCAGTTCGACCTGATGGGCATTCCGCCGGCCCCGCGCGGCATGCCGCAGATCGAGGTGACCTTCGACATCGACGCCAACGGTATCGTCAACGTCTCGGCCAAGGACAAGGCCACGTCCAAGGAGCAGCAGATCCGCATCCAGGCCTCCGGCGGTCTGTCGGAAGCCGACATCGAGAAGATGGTCAAGGACGCCGAGGCCAATGCCGAGGCGGACAAGAAGCGCCGCGAGGCCGTGACTGCCAAAAACGACGCGGATGGACTGGTGCATTCGACTGAGAAGGCACTGGCCGAGCACGGTTCGAAGGTCGCCGAGACCGAGCGCCGCGCCATCGAGGATGCCGTCAGCGACCTCAAGGAAGCGCTGAAGGGCGACGATGCCGAAGCGATCAAGGCCAAGACCCAAACGCTGGCCCAGGCTTCGATGAAGCTCGGCGAGGCCATGTACAAGCAGCAGGCCGAGGCCGACGCCAAGAAGGATGCGGCCAAGGACGACGTCGTCGACGCGGAATTCACCGAAGTCGACGACGACAAGACCAACAAGAAGTCCGCCTGAACCCCGCGAGGGTGATGATGCGGACGGCTTGGACCCTCCACACGCCAACGGCCTCCTCCCTCGCGGGGGAGGCCATCGTGTCGGGCTCGACAAGCCAAGGCACTGATAAAATCGGCACTGATAAAATCGGGGCCGTTACGATCGATCAATTCCCAGCCGTTATTCTGAACACTGCCGTGCAATCCTCTGCCGCGAGGCGGAAGGGTGCTTATATCGCTGCATGGCGACGTTGCTTCGCTCCGACTTGAATCGCGATCGGATAGACCGAGCTCATCATGTCCACGTCCACCAAGCGCTGCTACTACGAAACCCTCGAAGTCGAACGCGATGCCGACGATTCCGCGCTGAAATCGTCGTTCCGCAAGCTGGCGATGAAGTTTCACCCCGACCGTAATCCCGGGGACAACACCAGCGAAGTCAAGTTCAAGGAAATCAACGAGGCCTACGAGGTCCTGAAAGACAAGGACAAGCGCGCCGCCTATGACCGTTACGGCCATGCCGCCTTCGAGCAGGGCGGCGGTGGCGGCGCCGGTTTCGGCGCGGGCTTCGCCTCCTCCTTTTCCGACATTTTCGAAGATTTGTTCGGCATGGCCGGACAGCGCGGGGGCCGTGGCGGCCGCGAGCGCGGCGCCGACCTGCGCTACAACATGGAAATCACGCTCGAGGAAGCTTTTGGCGGCAAGACCGCGCAGATCGAGATCCCGGTCTCGGTCACTTGCGAAGCCTGCTCGGGCATCGGAGCCAAGGCCGGTACCAAGCCGAAGACCTGCTCGACCTGCGGCGGCGCCGGACGCGTACGGCAGTCGCAGGGCTTCTTCACGCTGGAGCGAACCTGTCCGGGCTGCCAGGGCCGCGGCCAGATGATCGAGGACGCCTGCCCGTCCTGCTCGGGTCAGGGGCGCGTCACCCGCGAGCGGACGCTGTCGGTCAACATTCCCCCTGGAGTCGAGGACGGCACCAGGATCAGGCTTGCCGGCGAGGGCGAGGCCGGGGTCCGCGGCGGCCCGCCCGGCGACCTCTACATCTTCCTGTCGCTGGCCCAGCACCAGTTCTTCCAGCGCGACGGCGCCGATCTGCATTGCCGCGTGCCGATCTCGATGGTGACGGCGGCGCTTGGCGGCGAGTTCGAGGTGCCGACCATCGAGAAGGGCAAGACCAAGGTGAAGGTCCCTGCGGGGACCCAGTCCAGCCGTCGATTCCGCATCGCATCAAAAGGCATGCCGGTGCTGCGCTCGCGCCAGATGGGCGACATGTACGTTCAGGTCGTGGTCGAGACCCCGCAAAATCTCACCAAAAAGCAGCAGGAATTGCTGGCCGAGTTCGACAAACTCTCCTCCGGCAACACCCAGCCGGAATCCGAGGGTTTCTTCACCAAGGTCAAGGATTTCTTCGGTAATCGGGCGAGTTGACGCGTCTTGACCGTGCCGCTTTCGGCCTATACGTCTTTATGACCATTTTCTGACACGCCGCGGTCCCGCGGTCCCGGCCGGTCCCGACATGCCATTGCCATCGTCCGCGCGTGCGTTGAAGAAGCCCCGTCTCGATGACGAGGTGCGTTTTCTCCGGTCATGGATCGAAAAGCCCCTGCACATGGGTGCGGTGATGCCGTCGGGCAAGCTGCTGGCCCGGACCATGGCCCATTACGTCGACGTCAATTCGGACGCACCGGTGGTCGAGCTTGGGCCCGGCACCGGCGCCATCACCTCGGCCCTGGTCGAGCGCGGCGTCGATCAGAAACGTCTCGTCCTCGTCGAATACAATCCGGGCTTCTGCGCCCTGCTGCGCGACCGCTATCCGCAGGCCAAGGTGGTGCAGGGCGATGCCTATCGTCTGCGCGACACCCTGTGGAACGTGCTGAGCGCGCCGGCCTCCGCGGTCGTCTCCGGCCTGCCGCTGGTCACAAAACCGATGCTGACGCGGCTGCGGCTCATCCGCGACGCCTTCACGGCCCTGGCGCCCGGTGCGCCCTTCGTCCAGTTCACCTATGCGGTGGTGCCGCCGATTCCGAAATCGCTGCCCGGCGTGTCCACAGAGGCCTCCGAACGGATCTGGATGAACCTTCCGCCGGCCCGCGTCTGGGTGTATCGCAAGGACTAATTCCGCCGGCATTCCTGTTTGCGTGGCGGTCTCGTTTCGCCGAACGCATGGAAGCGGATGTCCGCACCGAAAATTCTGATCATTCCCGGCTCCCTGCGCACCGGCTCGCAAAATGCGAAGCTGGCAGCGGTCGCTGCCTATGCATTCGATCAGGCCGGTGTCGACGTCACCCGGATCTCGCTCGCCGATTTTCCGCTGCCGATTTATGACGGCGACCTGCAGGCCAAATCCGGTGTGCCGAAGCACGCGATCAATCTCAAGCGCATGATCGGCGCGCATCATGGCGTGTTGATCGTCTCGCCCGAATACAACGCCTCGGTGCCGCCGCTGCTGAAGAACGCGATCGACTGGGTCAGCCGCGTGCATGAGCTGCACGAGCCGCGCGGCGAGGTGTTCCGCAACCGCGTCTTCGCGCTCGCCGGCGCCTCGCAGAGCCGGCTTGGCGCGGCTCGCGCGCTGCAGGCGTTGCGGCTGATCCTGACCTCCTGCCACGCCAATGTGATTGCCAGCCAGCTGACGCTCGCCTTTGCCGACCAGGCCTATGACGATATGGACAGGCTGAAGCACGAGGGCGATATCGCCGCGTTGAAGGAACTGGTGCGGCAGTTGATCGACGTTTCCCAACGCATGATGTGAGGTGACATGACGCCAGCCGAGATTGCCCCGAAAGACCGCCTGATCGTCGCGCTCGATCTGCCCAGCGTTGATGCCGCGGAAGCTATGGTCAACCGGCTCGGCGACAGCGTCACCTTCTACAAGATCGGCTATCGGCTCGCTTATGCCGGCGGCTTGCCGCTGGTCGGCAAGCTCGCCGACCAGGGCAAGAAGGTCTTTCTCGATCTCAAGCTGCACGACATCGGCAACACCGTGGCGCAGGGCGTCGACAGCATCACAAGGCTCGGCGCGACCTTCCTCACCGTGCACGCTTATCCGCAGACCATGAAGGGTGCCGTCGAAGGTCGCGGCAGCTCGAACCTGAAGATCCTCGCCGTCACTGTTCTGACGTCCTACAACGAGGACGATCTGCACGCGGCAGGCTTCCGGCTCGGCGTCTCCGAGCTCGTCGAAGCGCGCGCGCAGCAGGCGCAGGTGCTCGGCATCGACGGGCTGGTATCGTCGCCCGAGGAAGTCGGAGCCTTGCGCAAGATCGTCGGCCACCAGATGAGCCTCGTCACCCCCGGCATCCGGCCGGCGGGCGCCGCGAGCGGCGACCAGAAACGCATCATGACGCCGGGCCGCGCGATTGCGGCCGGCGCGGATTATCTCGTGGTCGGGCGGCCGGTGGTGGAAGCCACGGACTCCAGGGCGATCGCCGAGGCCATCCAGGCCGAGATCGCGCAAGCGCTCGGCTAACTACCAACACAGGGAGAAGAACAATGGCAAAAGGCTACTGGATCGGACGCGTCGACGTGAGCAGTGACGAGGGCTACAAGCCCTATGCCGTCGCCAATGGTCCGATCTTCAAGAAATGGGGTGGCCGCTTCGTCGTCCGCGCCGGCAAGTTCACCACCGTCGAAGGCGCCAGCCGCACCCGCAATGTCGTGATCGAATTCCCGGACTACGAGACCGCGATCGCCTGCTACAACTCGCCGGAATACCAGGCCAACATCAAGGTGCGCCAGCCGCACTCCGTCGCCGACCTCATCGTCATCGAGGGCTATGACGGCCC
Organism: Bradyrhizobium sp. 172; assembly: GCF_023101065.1. NCBI lineage: Bacteria > Pseudomonadati > Pseudomonadota > Alphaproteobacteria > Hyphomicrobiales > Nitrobacteraceae > Bradyrhizobium > Bradyrhizobium sp. 172. The sequence goes on along the minus strand of NZ_CP064701.1, from coordinate 8,106,783 downwards.
GCAACCGTCAGACGGCTGAGGCGCGAACTCCTCTTATTACTCTTGCCGAAATGCTCGGCCTGCATGGTTCGCCCGGCGATGCAGAGCATCGTCCGGAACGCCCGCCTTGCGGGCTCCTCACCATGAGGGTCTGATATCTTGCCGCAAGACGCGACCTCATCCTGAGGGCCGCCACAGGCGGGCGTCTCGAAGGATGGCCGCAGGCGACCTGCCCCTAATCCCCCTCGGTTGCCGGAACTGCATCCCCCCGCTACAACGGCCGTGAGAGGATCGCACCATGTCCGATATGCGCTTGATCGTTGCTGGAGCCGGCGGCCGGATGGGCCGGGCGCTGACGCGGGCGATTGCCGAGACCAAAGGCGCGGTGCTGGCCGGCGCGCTGGAGGCGCCGGGCTCGGAGCTGCTCGGCAAGGATGCCGGCGTGCTGGCAGGTCTGCCGGCCAATGGCATCAAACTCTCCGGCGATCTCTGGGCGATGTCGAAGGACGCCGACGGCATTCTGGATTTCACCGTGCCCGCGGCGACCCTCGCCAATGTCGCGATCGCCGCCGAGCGCGGCCTCGTGCACGTGGTCGGAACGACCGGCCTGTCGGGCTCCGACAACGCCGTGATCAAGAGCGTCACCAACCGCGCCGTCGTGGTGCAGTCCGGCAATATGAGCCTGGGTGTCAATCTGCTTGCCGCTCTGGTCAAGCGAGTCGCCAAGGCGCTCGACGAGAGCTTCGACATCGAGATCGTCGAGACCCATCACCGCATGAAGATCGACGCGCCCTCGGGCACGGCACTGATGCTGGGCCAGGCCGCAGCTAGCGGCCGCGGCATCGCGCTCGACGAGCATGCAGACCGCGGCCGCGACGGCATCACCGGCGCACGCAAGCCCGGCGACATCGGCTTTGCGTCGTTGCGCGGCGGCACCGCGGCCGGCGATCACAGCGTGAGCTTCCTCGGCGCGTTCGAGCGCCTGACGCTGTCGCATCACGCGGAGGATCGCATGCTGTTCGCCCACGGCGCGCTGAAAGCCGCGCTCTGGGCGCATGGCAAGAAGCCGGGGCACTACTCCATGGCCGACGTACTCGGCCTGTCCGACATCTGAACGAAGCATGATCCGGAAAAGTGTGAAGCGGTTTTCCGACAAGATCATGCTTAAACAACGAACGAAACGGAAAAGCAGTCGATGAGCGAACGTCTTCTCGTGCTGGTGCGGCACGGCCAGAGCGAATGGAATCTGAAGAACCTCTTCACGGGCTGGAAGGATCCTGATCTCACCGAGCTCGGCGTCAAGGAAGCCTCGGAAGCCGGCCGCAAGCTGAAGGCGCAGGGTCTCGTGTTCGACGTTGCATACACCTCGGTCTTGACGCGCGCACAGCACACGCTCGATCTCATTCTCGGCGAGCTCGACCAGAAGGGCCTGTCGACGACGAAGAACCTCGCGCTGAACGAGCGCGACTATGGCGATCTCTCCGGTCTCAACAAGGATGACGCCCGCAAGAAATGGGGCGAGGACCAGGTGCTGATCTGGCGCCGCTCCTACGACGTGCCGCCGCCCGGTGGCGAAAGCCTGAAGGACACGCTGGCGCGCGCGCTGCCGTATTACGTGCAGGAGATCCTGCCCGGCGTGCTCAACGGCAAGCGCACATTGGTCGCGGCTCACGGCAATTCGCTGCGCGCGCTGATCATGGTGCTGGAAAAGCTCTCGCCCGAAGGCATTTTGAAGCGCGAGCTCGCCACCGGCGTGCCGATCATCTACCGGCTCAATGCGGATTCGACGGTGGCATCGAAGCTGGATCTGGCGGGATAAAGACGTTCGCGCGCGACTGAGTCCCGCCAAGCACTCGGTGTCGTCCTGGCTTTCGCCAGGACGACTAAGTGGGGCAGTTTACGCGTGGCAACTCTTACTGCAGCCCCAGCTGCCCGGCCTCCCAGCCCAGCATCGCCTGCTTGCGAGTGATGCCCCAGTGGTAGCCGGTGAGCGTGCCGCTCTTGCCGAGCGCGCGGTGGCAGGGCACGACGAAGGACACCGGGTTCTTGCCGACGGCGGCGCCGACGGCGCGTGACGCTTTCGGGCTGTTGATGTTGCAGGCGATGTCCGAATAGGACACCGCGCGGCCCATCGGGATCTTCAGCAAGGTCTCCCACACCCGCACCTCGAAATCGGTACCGATCATCACCACGCGCAGCGGCTGGTCCGGCCGCCAGAGTTTTGTGTCGAAGATGCGCTGCGCCAATGGTGCGGTACCTTCGTGATCCTCGACGTAAGTTGCGTTCCGCCATCGCCGCGTCATATCGGCAAGCGCCACCTGTTCCTCACCGGGATCGGCGAAAGCGAGTCCCGACAATCCGCGATCGGTCGCGATCACGATCGCGGTGCCGAACGGTGAGTGATGGAAGCCGTAGCGCAAGGTGAGGCCGGCGCCGCCGTTCTTCCATTCGCCCGGCGACATCGCCTCATGGGTGACGAAGAGATCGTGCAGCCGGCCCGGACCCGACAAACCGGAGTCAAGCGCGGCGTCGAGGATACTCGCCGAATCCCTGAGCAAGCCCTTGGCGTGATCGAGCGTGAGCGCCTGCATAAAAGCCTTCGGCGTGATCGAGGCCCAGCGGCGGAACAGATGGTGCAGCTCGTCCGGGGTGACGCCGGCCGCATCCGCCATCGCCTCGATGGTCGGCTGCGTGCGCCATTTTTCGGAGATGAAGGCGATCGCCCGGCGCACGGAATCATAGTCGCGCATCGCGGCGTTCTGGGAGCCCGGCCCGGCCAGGCGCTGGTCATGTATCGCGAGTGTCATCATGCCTGGAAATGTAGGAGGGGGCGGGGTACGAAACCACCCGATTTCCGATCCGCAAATCAGGTCACCGGATTGTAGGTCGGACCGCGCCTGGCGGCATTTAAGGCCTCAACCAAACCCTTGTAGAAACTTGCCTTTTCGTCCGGCCCCAGGAAGCGGGCGATCTGGATCTGGTGACCTCGCGAGATCAGATAGAGGTGCTCGATGCCAAAATCCTCGTCGATTTCCATGTCGAGTCGAACCCAGAGCGGATTGAAGGTCCATTCGACGACCTGGCCATGCTGGCTGACGCGCCGCACGCGCAATTCAGATGGCGTGACCACGATCTCCTCGCTGGCCCGCGCCGCACGGAAATTGGCCTTGAAAGCCCACCAGATCACCAGCACGTCGAGGCCGAAAAAGCCGAACACCGGCCAGGCGCCCATCATCAGGAAGACGAGGCCGGTGACGAAGCTGACGGCGCTCAGGAACAGCATCACGGCGAGGAAGCCGGTGCGGTTCAGCGAGCGGTGCGGCGTCAGGCGCGCGGAAAAGATCTGAGGCTCAGCCTCGCTTGCAGATCGTTCGCGCTCAATTTCATTGCCTGTGCTCATCGTCCCTCAGTATATCCCGATCATGGCGAAAATCACCCGCACGCCGGCCCCCCGCAAAACGTCCGTGCCGAAGAAAAAGGCGAAGGTGGCCGCCGCGAAGCCCAAGGCCCCCGGCAAGAAATCTCTCAAAGCCATGAAACCCTGGACGCCGCCCGAAGTCCGCGAGGCCTTCAGCCGTTTCCGCAAGGCTAACCCGGAGCCAAAGGGGGAGCTCGAGCACGTCAATCCGTTCACGCTGCTGGTTGCCGTGGTGCTGTCGGCACAGGCGACTGACGCCGGCGTCAACAAGGCGACGCGCGCGCTGTTTGCGGTCGCCGACACGCCCCAGAAGATGCTTGACCTCGGCGAGGAACGCCTGCGCGAGTACATCAAGACCATCGGGCTCTATCGCACCAAGGCCAGAAACGTCATCGCGCTGTCGGCGAAGCTGCTCAGCGAGTTCGGCGGCGAGGTGCCGCGCACGCGCGTCGGGATCGAGTCGTTGCCCGGCGCCGGGCGCAAGACCGCCAATGTCGTGCTCAACATGGCCTTCGGCGAGCACACCATGGCGGTCGATACGCATGTCTTCCGCGTCGGCAACCGGACCGGACTTGCGCCCGGCAAGACGCCGCTGGAGGTCGAGCTCGGTCTCGAAAAGGTGATCCCGGCCGAGTTCATGCTGCATGCCCATCATTGGCTGATCCTGCATGGCCGCTATACTTGCCTCGCGCGCAAGCCGCGCTGCGAGGTTTGCCTGATCAACGATCTCTGCCGGTGGCCGGAAAAGACGGTCTGAAAATAGCGTTCGGGAAAGTGGTTTGGAGTCTAGCGTGAGTCAGCAGGAACAAATCTCGCCATCGCCACCTCCTGCTACACCGCCGCCGCCACCGAAGCCAACGCAGCCACCGGCGAGTTCGCTCTGGAGCCGGCTCGCGATTCCGCTGTTCGCGGTGATCGTCGCGCTCGGCTTCGTCGCGCTTGCAACGCAGCGCTTCGACGAATGGGTCGGCAATTCGGTGGTCCAGACCACCAACGACGCCTATGTGCGCGCCGAGCTGACGCGGCTCGCCAGTCGCGTCTCCGGCGAAGTGCTGACCGTCGGGGTCACCGACTTCCAGCGCGTCAAGGCCGGCGATCTCCTGATCCAGATCGATCCTGCCGACTATGAGACGCAAGTCGCGCAGGCCGAAGCGGCGGTCGCCGCTGCGCAGGCCGTGCTCGACAATCTGGCGAACCAGATCGAGCTGCAATATGCGACGATCGCGCAGGCGCAAGCCGCGCGGCTCTCGGCCGAAGCCGTGGAGGTCGAGGCGCGGCAGGAGCAGGAGCGTCAGCAGTCGCTGTCGCAGACCGAATCCGGTACGCGGCAGCGCTTCGAACAGGCGGTCGCAGGCTATGCCAAGGCGCAGGCCGACGTGCGCGCGAGCCGCGCCGTGATCGCGGCCCAGCAGCATCAGCTCGAAGTCCTGCAAGGCACCAGGAAGCAGCGCGCGGCCGATCTCGAAGCGACCAAGGCGACGCTGGCGAGCGCGAAGCTAAAGCTCGGCTACACCAAGATATCCGCGCCGTTCGATGGCGTCGTCGGCGAGCGACAGGTCCAGCCCGGCGACTACGTCAACATCGGCACCAACCTCATCAACGTCGTGCCGTTGCCGAAGGTCTATGTGATCGCGAATTACAAGGAGACCCAGCTTACCCACGTCGCACCGGGTCAGCCGGTCGAGATCACCGTCGACAGTTTCCCGCGCGAGAAGCTGCGCGGCCGGGTCGAGCGCATTGCGCCCGCGACCGGCGCGCAGGTCGCGCTGCTGCCACCGGACAACGCAACCGGCAACTTCACCAAAGTCGTGCAGCGCATTCCCGTGCGCATCCAGTTCGACGACAACCAGCCGCTGCTGGCGCGGCTGGTGCCGGGCATGTCGGTCGTCACCAGCATCGACACCAAGGCCGGCAATGGCGGAAAATGACGATTCCAGTCGCGGACCGCTCTCGCGCGGCGGCGTCGCCCCGCAGCCGCTGTTTGCGGTGGCGGCGGTGCTGCTCGGCTCGTTCCTCGCCAATTTTGACAGCCGGCTGACCACGATTGGCCTGCCGGACCTGCGCGGCGCGTTCTCGCTCTCGTTCGACGAAGGCGCATGGCTCTCCACGGCGGGCATCGGCTCGCAGATCTTCATCGCGCCCGCGGTGGCCTGGCTTGCCACCGTATTCGGCCTGCGTCGCGTGCTGGGTATCCCCAGCCTCGTCTATGCCGCGGTCTCGCTGATCATCCCGTTCGTGCACGACTATCCGACATTGCTCGCGCTCAGCGTCGTGCATGGCCTCCTGCTCGGCACCTTCGTGCCGGCGACGCTGATGATCGTGTTCCGCAATTTACCGATCCGCTGGTGGCTTCCGGCGATCTCGATCTATTCGATCCGCGTCGGCTTCGCGCTCGATACATCGAGCTCGCTGGTCGGCTTCTATGTCGACCATCTCGGCTGGCAATGGCTGTACTGGCAGAGCGTCCTGATCGCGCCGCTGATGGGCCTGATGGTCTATTGGGGCACGCCGAACGAGCCGGTGAATCGCGCTTTGCTGCGCGACGCCGATTGGGGCGGCATGCTGCTGCTCGGCGCCGGCGTCTCGATGATCTATGCCGGGCTCGACCAGGGCAACCGTCTGGACTGGCTGGGGTCGGGGACTGTGATGGCGTTGATCATTGCCGGCGCGGTGCTGGTCGCGGGCTTCCTCGTCAACGAGTCCCTGGTGCGGCAGCCCTGGGCGCATGTGAACGTCTTGTTCTCGCGCAATATCGGCCTGGGGCTGGTCCTGATCCTGCTCTACACGCTGACCAGCCTCTCCAACGCGTCGCTGGTGCCGAATTTCCTCGCCACCATCGCCCTGCTCAGGCCGGAGCAGAGTGGCTTGCTGCTGCTCACCTATGGCGCCTTGCCAATGTTCGTGCTGGTGCCGCTCTCGATCTGGCTGCTGCGGCATTTCGATACGCGCACGGTGGTGGTCGTGGGATTTGCCTGTTTCGCCGCCGCCAATCTCTGGGGCACGCAGCTCAGCCATGATTGGGCGCGCGAGGATTTCGCGGGCATCGTGCTGCTCCAGGCGATCGGGCAGTCGCTGACCTTGCTGCCGCTGATCATCACGCTGCTGTCCAACTCCGATCCGAGCCGTGCGACCTCGTTTGCCGCCTATATCCAGATCATGCGGCTCGGTGGCGCCGAGATCGGCGTCGCGTTGATGGGGACGTGGCTGCGCGTCCGCGAGCAGATCCATTCCTTCTATCTCGGCCAGAATCTCGGTGTCGGCGACGTCGACGTGGTCCGCATGCTGAAACAGCTCGCCGACCATTTTGCGGCCCATGGTGCCGGCTCGGCACAGGCACGCGCGGTCGGTACGCTCGCCGGCCTCGTCCAGCGCGAGGCCAATGTGCTCGCCTATATCGACGGCTTCTGGCTGTGCTTCTGGGTCGCGATGGCGGCGCTCGGCGTCGTCGCCCTAGTCACCCGTGCCCCGCCCGGCCCGTTCACGCCGGCGCCGTTCGGCTTCGCCAGGATGCTGTTGCGCAGATGCGGAGTGCCCCTGACGTAGGTTCAGGATCCAGACGACCCACGCGCCGAGCGACGGTCCGGGTTGGCTCTGACTATAACGTCAGACCACAAGCCCGACGGATGGCGATCTGAACCGGCGAGGGTGGCAACGCCGGGTCGAACTCGCCTGTTGGCAGCAGCGGCGGCTGTGCCATGAAACGCGGGCGCTTCCCCCGGTGAGGTTGCGCGGCGTGAACCAGGAATGGATGGCAGAGATAAACGGTCCCTGCCGCACCGATTGCCAGTTCAACGTCGCAATCTTCCGTAGAAGCGTAACCGTTGGCAGAGATCTGCTCCAGCGTTGCGCCTGCATCGCCATAGGGCAGCAGCTCCCGGGCGATGGTGGCGTGCGAACCTTTCCGTATCTTCGTTGGCGCATCCTCAGGGCCTACGCCCGAGAACAGGAAGAGCATTAGCAATGCGCGTCCGCTGCTCTTCACATTGACGCGCCACTGCATGAAATCCGGATTATCGAAGCCGAAACTCATGTCCACATGCCAGCCATCATCACCAGGGGATTCCGGTGAGGGAAAGCGGACCGGAAAAGTTCCGAGCGCATTGGGCGCGATCCAGCGGCGGTCACCCGCGAGTTGGTCATAGGCTTCGTGCAGGATCGGCGTGTTGGCGGCTTCAATGAATGGTGGCGAGGTCTTGGATCCCACCCGAATGACCGGCTGGGTCCAGCTTTCGGGCTCGTGTGGCGATAGACCAATATCCGCCCACAATTCGTCCCTGCATTGTTCCGCAAGGTGCGTGCTGAAGGCGTTCTCGATCTTGATGAAACCGTCGTCGATGAAGTTTAGGACCCGATGAGAGGTCACGCCGATGCGCTCGGTTTTGGGCATTGCACATTTCTCCGTTCGGCCACCGCGTCAGCGCAGCCGTCTTGATCTGATTGGCGCGATACGCCGGAACGACTTGGTCGCTCAGATCAGCGGGAAGAATGTGGACATGAAAATCATGCTGCGTACCTTACGGCGGCGGAGAGCAAAATCAAGACAAGCGGGACGCAGAGCGCCTCTACGAGGGGGCGTCGTACGAGCGCGCCGCCAAGTCCGCTTGACCTACCGCATCTGCCGCGCCGGCTCGATCAGCTCGGGCCGCGGACCTGACAGCCGCTTGTGCATGTGAACCATGAAGGCCATGGCGAAGATCGGCGTCGCCAGATTGACGATCGGGATCGAGACGAAGGCTGCGATGAACAGGCCCGCGGTGAAGATGGTGGCGGCGTTGTCGCGCCGCATCGCCTTGGCTTCCTCCGGCGAGCGAAACCGCATCGCCGCGAGCTCGAAATATTCGCGGCCGAGCAGCCAGGCCGTGGCGAGGAAGAAGACCAGGAAACCGGCGCCGGCGAAAAGCACCAGCGGTAATGCGACCAGATAGACCAGGATCGTCAGCAGCGCGGTCTTGACGCCCTCGTAGATCGCCTGGCTGAACGGCAGCGCGATCCCCGGCCGCTCCGCCGGATAGTGCTCGCGCTCGACGATGTCGGCGACGTCGTCGACGAACACGCTCGCAACCAGGGAGGTGATCGCGGGCATCAGGAACACAGCCCCGAACACGACGCCGAGGCCCGCGGCGATCGAAATGATCCAGGACAACACCTCGAGCGATGAGTGCCAACCCGGACCGAGCAGGCCTTCCAGCCACGCCTCGCCATAGGTCGCAAACCAGCTCAGCAGCCGCTGCAAGCCGATCGCCAGCACGATGATCAGCACCAGTGCGACGCCGATCGACCGCCACAGGATCGAGCGCATCGGCGGCGAGATCATTTGTGACAGCGCCTTGACGGCGGCATCCAGCATGGGAGTTCCTCTCACGAAATCACCCGCGAGAGGTAGACACCCCGGGCCACTTCGGCAAGGGAGATCGGCGGCACCGCTTATGGCCGGATTGACCGCTGGCATCAACGAAGCCACGATGAATTCGGCAAGACCGTTGCTCCACCAACCCGCTTGACAACAAGCGGAACCAGCGCGGCAAAGGAACAGGCGCATATGGCGATGGAAGAATCGGCGGACGGATTGCCGCTTGCAGGCGTGCGCGTGGTCGAGATGACCCACATGGTCATGGGCCCGACCTGCGGCATGATCCTGGCGCAGCTCGGAGCCGACGTGATCAAGGTCGAGCCGCCTGCGGGCGACAAGACCCGGAGCTTGGGGGGCATGGGGACCGCCTTTTTCCCATTGTTCAACCGCGGCAAGCGCAGCGTGGTGCTGGATTTCGAGAAGACTGAGGATCGCGACACCATGCACCGGCTGCTGGCGACCGCCGACGTGTTCCTTGAGAATTTTCGCGACGGCCAGCTCGGTAAGCAGGGGCTTGGCGCGGACGAATTGCGCCGCCGGCATCCGGGTCTGATCATTGCCGGCCACAAGGGATTCCTCTCCGGTCCCTACGAGCACCGCCCCGCGCTCGACGAGGTGGTGCAGATGATGGCGGGCCTTGCCGCCATGACCGGCACCAGCGAAAAGCCCCAGCGCGTCGGCTCGTCCGCCAACGACATCATGGGCGGCATGTTCGGTGTGATCGCGATCCTCGCGGCGCTCTATCAGAAGCGCGGAGGAAAACGCGACGGCGCCGACATCCGCATCGGCCTGTTCGAGAACTGCCTGTTTCTGGTTGCCCAGCACATGGTCGAATACGAGATGACCGGGAACAAGCCGCGCTCGATGCCGGAGCGCGAGCATGCCTGGCCAATCTATGACATCTTCGAGACCGCCGGCGGCGAGCGCATCTTCATCGGCGTCGTCACCGAAGGCCATTGGCAGAGCTTTTGCCGCGAGTTCGGCCTGACTGAATTCCTCGATGATCCCGCCTTGCGCACCACGACCGATCGCATCCTGGCGCGTGGCCGGATCATTCCGCGCGCGGCCGGGATCATCAGGCAGTGGGACGTGGCAAGACTGTCCGAGAGGCTCGATGCGCTCAACATCTGCTTTTCGCCGATCAACCGGCCCGAGGATCTCTTCACCGATCCGCATGTGCTGCGGCCGGGCGGGCTCGTCAACAATGTCACCGCCGACGGCAAGCCGTTCCGGGTGCCGGCGCTGCCGATCGAATGGAACGGCAGCCATATCGGCGAAGGCCTGAGGGTCGCGCCGCTCGGCGCCGACACTGCGGCCGTTCGCGCCGAGATCGACAATGAAAATGAAGATGTCACGTCAAAAACAACAGGGAGGCGCGGATGAGCCGGATTCAGGAGATTTACCCCGCAGAACGCGTCAGCCTGCGCGAAGTCGGCCTGCGCGACGGGCTCCAGCTCGTGAAGAAAATTCCGTCCACCGACGCCAAGCAACGCTGGGTGCGCGAGGAATATGCCGCTGGCGTGCGGCATTTCGAGGTCGGCTCGTTCCTGCCGGCGAAGACTTTTCCGCAATTCGTCGATGTTCGTGATGTCGTCGCGACCGTCGCTTCATTGTCCGGCGCGCATGGCATCGCGCTTGCGCTCAACGAACGCGGCGTGAACGAGGCGCTGGAATCCGGCGTCGGCGAAATCGCCTCCGTGGTCTCTGCGACGGAAGAGCACAGCCAGGCCAATGCGCACCGCTCGCGCGAGTCCGCCATCGCCAATCTGAAACGCCTGTGCGAGATGCGCGATGCCACCAGCCACAAGCCGCTCGTCAACGCGGCGATCTCGATGGCGCTGGGCTGCTCGATCACCGGGGCGGTCGACCCTGCAGAAGTGCTGCGGCTGGTCGACAAATGCCTCGAAGCCGGTGTCGATTTCGTCGGCATCGCCGACACCGTGGGCTATGCCGGGCCGAAGCAGGTGGCGGAGCTGACGCGCGCCGCGGTGAAGCTCGCAGGGTCGAAGCCGATCTGCATCCATCTACACGATACCCGCGGCATGGGCATCGCGAACGCGGCCGCGGCGCTCGACGAAGGCGCGCGGATCCTCGACGGCTCGCTCGGCGGCCTCGGTGGCTGCCCCTTCGCCCCCGGTGCGACCGGCAATGTCGTGTTCGAGGATCTCGTGTTCCTGTGCGAGAGCAAGGGCTTTGCGACCGGCATCGATTTGGAGAAGCTGATCACGGTGCGCAGGATCCTGCGCGAGGAGATGCCGAACGAGCAGCTCTACGGCGGCCTCGCTCGGGCGGGATTGCCGGGTGGGAGCGCGGCGAAGGCGGCTTAAATCCGCAAGCGGAACGCCCTTCCCTTCTCCCCCTTGCGGGAGAAGGTGGCGCGAAGCGCCGGATGAGGGGTCTCTCTCCGCAAGCTCGAAGGAAAGTAGTCGCGGAGACATACCCCTCACCCGTCTCGCCGCTTCGCGGCGAGCCACCCTTTCTCACAAGGGGAGAGGGGAACGCACCGCCTGCGCGGCAAATCTACTCATGCCGGTGCGCGTGCTGGCGTGCCTTCGTCGGCTCCGCTTCGTCCAGGCTACGCGCATCTTACCGCGTTTCGTGAACGGTGCGAGAGAGAAGGCGCTCGCTCACAGCCGCGTTGCCCGTAGCCGCAGCGCGTTTCCAACGACGCTGACCGAGGACAGCGCCATCGCGGCCGCGGCGATGATCGGCGACAGCAGCACGCCGAACGTTGGATAAAGGATTCCGGCCGCGATCGGAATGCCTGCGGCGTTGTAGATGAAGGCAAAGAACAGGTTTTGCCGGATGTTGCTCATCGTCGCCTGCGACAATTTTCGCGCACGCACGATGCCGGTCAGATCGCCCTTCAGCAAGGTGACGCCGGCGCTCTCCATCGCCACGTCCGTGCCGGTGCCCATGGCGATGCCGACTTCGGCTGCGGCCAGCGCTGGCGCGTCGTTGACGCCGTCGCCAGCCATCGCGACGCTGCGGCCGGCCTTCTGCAGCTTTGTCACCACCGCGCTCTTCTGATCCGGCAGCACCTCGGCCTCGACATCGGCGATGCCGAGCCTGCGCGCGACAGCCTCCGCCGTCGTGCGGTTGTCGCCGGTCAGCATGATGACCTTGATGCCTTCGGCCGCGAGTGCCTTCAGCGCCTCCGGCGTGGAAGCCTTGACCGGATCGGCGATCGCGAACAGGCCGGCGAGCCGGCCGTCGACGGCCATGTTGATCACGGTCGCGCCATCGCCGCGCAGCCGTTCGGCCTCGCCATCGAGCGTTTTGGTGTCGATGCCGATCGACATCAGATATTTGGCATTGCCGAGCACGATGGTTTTGGCGTCGACCTTGCCGGTGGCGCCCTTGCCTGTCGGCGAATCGAATTGCTCGACCTGGCCCAGCGCGAGCTGCTTCTCCTTCGCCGCGCGCATGATCGCGTCGGCCAGAGGATGCTCGCTGGCGCGCTCCACGCTGGCGGCCAAGCGGAGGATGTCATCTTCCGCAAAGCCGGCCGCCGGCACGATCGCGACCACCTTCGGCTTGCCCTCGGTCAGCGTGCCGGTCTTGTCGACCACCAGCGTGTCGATCTTCTCCATCCGTTCCAACGCCTCGGCGTTCTTGATCAGCACGCCTGCCTGCGCGCCGCGGCCGACGCCGACCATGATCGACATCGGAGTCGCCAGGCCAAGCGCGCAGGGGCAGGCGATGATCAGCACGCTGACGGCGGCGACGAGGCCGAAGGCCAGCCGCGGCTCCGGTCCGAACCAGGCCCAGGCTGCGAACGCGATGACGGCAACGGCGATCACCGCCGGCACGAACCAGCCCGCGACCTGGTCGGCGAGACGCTGGATCGGCGCGCGCGAGCGCTGCGCGTCCGCGACCATCTGCACGATCTGCGACAGCAGCGTCTCACGCCCGACCTTCTCGGCGCGCATGATGAAGCTGCCGGACTGGTTGAGCGTGCCGGCGATCACCTTCGCGCCCGTCTCCTTGGTGACCGGCATGGATTCGCCTGTTACCAGCGACTCGTCGAGCGAGGAGCGGCCTTCCAGAATGACGCCGTCGACCGGCACTTTTTCGCCCGGCCGCACGCGCAGGCTATCACCGGCATGAAGGGCGTCGATTTCGACCTCATGCTCGCTACCGTCGGCATCGACGCGGCGCGCGGTCTTCGGAGCGAGCTGCAGCAGCGCCTTGATCGCACCTGAGGTCGCGTCGCGTGCGCGCAGCTCCAGCACCTGCCCGAGCAGCACCAGCACGGTGATGACCGCCGCGGCCTCGAAATAAACCGCGACCGCGCCTTCATGGCCGCGGAAGGTGGCCGGGAAAATCTGCGGCGTGATGGTGCCGATCAGGCTGTAGACATAGGCGACGCCCGTGCCCATCGCGATCAGCGTGAACATGTTGAGGTTGCGCGTCAGCAGCGACTGCCAGCCGCGGACGAAGAACGGCCAGCCGGCCCACAGCACCACTGGCGTTGCAAAGACGAGCTGGATCCGATTCGACAGCGTCGCATCGATCCAATTGTGCGGGCCCGCGAGATGGCCGCCCATCTCCAGCACGACGGCCGGCAGCGCCAGCGCGCCGCCGATCCAGAACCGCCGCGTCATGTCGGCAAGCTCGGGATTGGGACCGGTCTCCAGGCTCGCCACTTCCGGCTCCAGCGCCATGCCGCAGATCGGGCAGGTGCCGGGTCCGGCCTGGCGGATCTGCGGATGCATCGGGCAGGTGTAGATCGTGCCTGCGGGCATCTCGGGCTCGGGTGTCTTGTCCTTGGCGAGATATTTTGCGGGGTCGGCGGCGAATTTGCTGCGGCAGCCGGCCGAGCAGAAATGGAAGGTCGCGCCGTGATGATCGAAGCGGTGCTTGGACGTCGCGGGATCGACCGTCATGCCGCAGACGGGATCGCGGACTTTTGCCGCGGCGCGGTGGTCATGCGCGTGATAGCCGTGCGCGCCGCAGCATGAGGCAGCCGCGGGCTTCTCGACCGGGACAGCCTTACTGGAACAGCCGCAGCCGGAATGTGTTTCCGGCTTGCGATGGTGCTCGTGTTCGGCGTCGTTCATTGCCACGCTCCGGCCTTGCAAGTGATACCCTAGGGGGGTATATAGTCCGCATGCGCAAGGACATCAAGGCATCCGTCGGAAAACGTCTCGGCCGGATCGAGGGGCAGGTTCGCGGCCTCTCGAAAATGGTCGAGGAAGACCGCTATTGCATCGACATCGTCACGCAGATCTCGGCGGTGCGCGCCGCGCTGCGCCGGGTCGAGGAAGAGGTTCTGAAAGATCACGTCGCCCATTGCGTCGAGCATGCGATCGCGAGCGGCGACAAGGCGGACCAGCGCGAGAAGATCGCGGAGCTGATGGCGGTGATTGGGCGGGCGGAGCGGTAGATCGCCGTCATTGTGAGGAGCGTAGCGACGAAGCAATCCAGACTGCTCAGGCAGAGACCTGGATTGCTTCGCTGCGCTCGCAATGACGATAGTGGAGCGACGGCTACGCCGCCCGTTCGCGCGCCCGACCGCGCCGCCTTGGGCGGTCCATGGCCAGCTTCTTCAGCCGCCGGAAGCGCTCCGAGACGGTGACGCGATCGACCGTCTCCGCTGGGTGCGCGCTCACTTCTTCAGCCGGAATCGGCGCCTCTTCGTCAATCGTTTCAGGAACGAGCGGCGGCGCACGGAACGTTTCTGGAAACACACCGAAGGTGCCGGCTACCTCCTCGAGCGGCTTCTGCTTGTCGGCCCAGTGCAAGGCGGTGTAGTCGAAGCCGTGCACGATGGTGGGTTTGACGACTTCGAAATAGGGCGAGATGTCGAAGTCGCGGGGCATGTAGAGCGAGGAATCGCGGATGTGCAGGATCTCGCGGCGGGCAGCACGGCTGCCGGCCTTGGTGATCTTGGGCAGGATCGGGTAACGCACGGCGTCGAACGCTTGCGCGATCAGGGCCGAGCAGATGATCTTGGTGGGATCGCCCGAGCCGATCGAGATCATGCGCCGCCGCCAGCGCTGCGGGATCGGCAGCGGAAACAGAAAGCGCATCAGGTCGACGATGTTCTTGGTGTCGTAGCCGAAGCCGATGCGGTTGATTGCATAGCGGCAGACCGTGGTGCGGTCCTCATAGGACAGCCCGACCGGGCGGCAGACGCGGGTGTGATAGGGAAAATATTTCGACAGCGGCGCGGAGGTGACGCCTTCGCCGATATTGGCCTCGATCAGCACGTGCGGCTCGCCGTCGGGCTCTTCCGCACCCTCGATCGGGCCGACATAGAGTGCGCCGTGGGACCAGGTCGACTGCGTCAGATATTTGATGATGCCAGAGATGCGGTTGTTGCCCTCGACCAGCAGCACGTCGCCGGGCTCGATGACGCCGCGCAGATGCTCCGGGTCGCTCGGCGTGAACGGCTCATAGCCCGGCACCTCCTTCGAGAGGTACGCGGCAATCAGCTTGCCGACTGAGTCCAGGACCGTCCCCATTTCAAAACTCCCCCACGGCCTTTTCCGGCCGTCTTTTTCTCTTCTCTACCATGGTCGGAACGTGTTGCAATTCGGTTCATCGATTTGTGACATCAAGCACGATTGATTCACCATGATGGTTGCCGCGCAACATCAGATACGGCAAGGTTCGCTAGCTGTTCCCGTTTGCCGCAAGTCTCCGGAAACCATGACATGACAATCACGCGCCGCAGCTTCCTATCGGCGTCGGCGGGCCTTGCCGCGATGCCGGTCCTGCGCGCAACCGCCGCGACCCTGCCGCGCGAGGCTGACATTGTCGTGATCGGCGCGGGCGCGGCGGGAATTGCCGCGGCGCGGCGTATCATGGCGGCCAATCGCAAGGTCGTGGTGGTGGAGGCTGCGTCGCAGATCGGCGGCCGCTGCATCACGGATACGACCACCTTCGACACGCCGTTCGATCGCGGCGCGCGCTGGATGCACAATCCCGACACCAATCCGATGATCCGGCTGGCGCGCAGTGCCGGGCTCGACGTTCTGCCGGCGCCCTCAGGCCAGAAGATGCGCATCGGCCGCCGCAACGCACGGGCCGGCGAGACCGAGGAGTTCCTGGCGGCGTTGGTCCGGGCCAACCGCGCCATCGACGAGGCCGCGCGCGGCAAGCTCGATACCGCCTGCGCCTCGGTGCTGCCGAAGGATCTCGGCGACTGGGCCGGGGCGGCCGAGTTCATGTTGGGTGCGAGCTTCGCCGGCAAGGACCTGAAGGAGCTGTCTGTGATCGACAAGGCGCGTGCACAGGATCGCAACGCCGCGATCGCCTGCCGCCAGGGCCTGGGGACCCTGATCACCAAACTGGGTGAGCAGGCGCCGGTCGCACTGTCGACACCGGCGAGCCGGATCGTCTGGAGCAATCGCGACGTCAGCGTGGAGACACAGGCCGGCAGGATCGCCGCCCGCGCGGCCATCATTACGGTCTCGACTAATGTCCTGACCTCGGGCGCGATCAAGTTCGGGCCTGACATTCCGAAGCGCACGCTCGATGCCGCATCAAAGCTCACGCTCGGGAGCTACGATCACATCGTGCTGCAGCTACCGGGCAATCCGCTCGGCCTGTCGCGCGACGACATCCTGATCGAGCAGAGCAACTCGACGCGCACGGCGCTGATGTTCGCCAATATCGGCGGCTCCTCGCTGTGCTCGATCGATGTCGGCGGCTCGTTCGGCCGTGATCTCACCCAGCAAGGCGAGAAGGCGATGACGGCCTTCGCCAGAGAATGGATCACGAAGCTGTTCGGCAGCGAGGTCGCCGCAGCCGTGCAGAAAGCCAGCGTGACGCGCTGGAACGCCTCGCCGTTCGTGATGGGTGCGATGTCGGCGGCCTCGCCCGGCGGTCAGTTCTCGCGAAGAATCCTCGCCGAGCCGATCGGCAACATGTTCCTCGCCGGCGAAGCCACGCACGAGACGCTCTGGGGCACCGTCGACGGCGCCTGGGAAAGCGGCGAGCGCGCCGCGGACGCGGCCTTGCGCAAGATCGGCGCGCTCAAGGACGAGCCGGCCGACGTCCCGACGCAGTCCACGAAGAAGCGGCGAGCGCCGCGGCAATAGGCAATTGACCTGGACAAGCGCAGCGCAGATCCAGGACCCATGACCCCAGAAGTCGTTTGGCGAAGACTTG
This sequence comes from Bradyrhizobium sp. 172, assembly GCF_023101065.1. NCBI lineage: Bacteria > Pseudomonadati > Pseudomonadota > Alphaproteobacteria > Hyphomicrobiales > Nitrobacteraceae > Bradyrhizobium > Bradyrhizobium sp. 172. The sequence continues at coordinate 8,089,915 of NZ_CP064701.1, read as the reverse complement.
TGGTGGCCAGCTCGCGCTACAAACGCTGGGGTAATGGGTCCCCTGAGTTCACAAACGAAGTGCAACACTTCCATCTGGAGGTGTTGCCATGGGGCGGACTTACAAACAGCTCTCCCTTGACGATCGATGCAAGATTGCCCGCCTTTCGGCCAATGGCGGCTCGGTCGGGCAAATCGCGGCAGCTTTGGATCGGCCGCCATCAACGATCTCTCGGGAGCTGAGGCGGAACCGTGGCAGGCAAGTCGGCTACAAGCCAAGCTATGCTCAGCAGCAGACCCGGGCGCGGCGCTGGAAGGGCTCTCGCCTCGAGCGGGACGCCAGCTTGCGCCGCGAGGTCTTGGCAGGCTTGAGCCGCGGTTGGTCACCCGAACAGGTCGCAGGCAGGTTGGCCCGGGAACGTGGCCGTAGGGTGATCTCCTGCGAGAGCATCTACCGCTTCATCTACGCCCAGATCACACGCACGACGGACTTCACCTGGCGGCGCTATCTGCCTCGAGGCAAGAGCAAGCGAGGCCACCGCGGCAAACGAGGCGGGAGCCCCGCAAGCTTCATCGAAGGCCGTGTTTCGCTGGCAGAACGGCCTGCCGAGGTCGCCGATCGCAAAGTCCCGGGCCACTGGGAAGCCGATCTGATGATGTTCTCCAAATACCGGCAGGCCATCCTGGCCGTCCACGAGCGAACCTCGCGCCTGCTGCTCGCCGTTCCCATCGAACGCAAGTTCGCCGCCGGTATCGCTAGCCATCTCGTACGCCTGTTCAAAGCCGTACCGGAGGCACTGCGCCGTACCGTCACCTTCGACAACGGCACCGAGTTCGCCGCCCACCTTTCCTTGCAGAGCCTCTTGATGAAGACCTTCTTCTGCGACCCGCACGCGCCGTGGCAAAAGGGCGGCATCGAGAACGCCATCGGCCGCTTGCGCCGCTTCATCCCCCGAAAGACCGACCTTGAAAAGCTCCCAACCAGGCGCTTCCGTCAGTCCATTGCCGCCTACAACAACACCCCGCGCAAATGCCTTGACTTCAGAACCCCGGCAGAGGCCTTCTCCTCTCAACTGTTGCACTTCGAGTGTGAATCCACCTCCTGGCTTTCGCCAGGACGACTCGCGGAGAGACTTACCGTAACACCCCGTCCAGCAGCGGCAGTCCCGCGATCACCGCGAGCGCGATCAGCGCGTAGCAGATGGCGCGAAACACTTTCTCGCTGGCACGGCCGAACAGCGACGCACCGAAGGCGACGCCGATCGCATAGACCGGCCCGACGATGAGCGATAGCACAAGCGATTCGCGTGAGATCAGGCCTGTGGTCGCGTAACTGATCATCGAGAAGAAATCCGACGCGCCGAAGAACAGCAAGATGTTGGCGCGCGCGACGATCGATGCGACCGGGCGGCCGAGCCAGTAGCCGACGATCGGCGGGCCGCCGGTCTGGGCGAGGCCGCTACAGAAGCCGGAGAGGCTGCCGATGCCGACCGAGAGCCACGCGTGGTCCTTGCCGCGATAGCGCCAGCCCGACAGCAGCAAGAGCAACAGCGCGGCGACGAAGCAGGAGATGATCCACCGCGTCGTAACGGGTTCGAGCACGCTGAGGAAATAGGTGCCGACGGGCACGCCGACCAGCGCGCCCAGCACGATCACGGCGGTGGCCTTGCGGTCGGCCTTGCGCCAGGCGTCAGGCAGCAGCGGCGCGGCCGCGACGAAATCGATCACGAGGAGCAGCGCGGCAACCAGACGCGGCGCCGCGATGCTGCTCGCCAACGGCATGAAGATCAGCGCCGAGCCGAAGCCGGAGAAGCCGCGCGCGGTGCCCGAAACGAAAGCGACGGCGCAGAGCGCCATCGCAATGGTGAGGCTGACGTCCTTTGGAAGAAAGTCAGTGAGATTCATGCTCTATGATTCTCGAGCATGATCATGCTCTCAAAGTGCCGCCGGTCTTCTTCGTCACCTCCGCCACGATTTTCGCGGCGACGGCCTCGATCTCCTGGTCGGTCAGGGTCTTTTCGCGCGGCTGAATCGTCACCGCGATCGCGATCGACTTCTTGCCGTCGTCGATGCCCTTACCTTCGTAGACGTCGAACACGTTCACAGCGGTGATCAGCTTCTTGTCGACGCTCTGAGCCGCGCGCACGATGTCGCCGCCCTTCACGGTGCGGTCGACGATAAAGGCGAAGTCACGCGACACAGGCTGGAATGCCGACAGCTCGATCACGGGCTTGGCACGGGTCGGCTTTTTCTTCGCCTCGGGGATGCGGTCGAGGATCACCTCGAACACCATCAGCGGGCCGCCGGCACCGAGCGCCTCGAGCGCGCGCGGATTCATCTCGCCGAAATAGCCGAGCACGTTTTGCGGCCCGATCTGGATCGTACCGGAGCGCCCGGGATGCAGCCAGGACGGGCCGCCCGCGACGATCTGAAGGGCCTGCATTGGTGCGCCGGCGGCGGCGAGTACCGCGAGCGCATCGGCCTTGGCATCGAACACGTCAGCCTGCGCCGAACCCGACCAGTGTCGTCCCAGACCTTGCGACGACGCAAAGCCGCGGCGGAGGCCGCTTGCCGCCATGAACTGATCCTGCGGGCGATCGCCCTTGAACACCTGCCCTACCTCGAATAGCGCGACATCGCTCAAGCCGCGATCGGCATTGGCCTGCGCCGCCGCGATCAGGCCGGCCAACAGGGTCGGGCGCATGTCGGACAAATCCGACGCGATCGGGTTGGCGACCTCGAGTTCGCGCTGGCCGCCGCCGAACAGCTCTGCGGCTGACTTGGTGATGAAGGACCAGGTCACCGCTTCGATGATGCCGCGGCTCGCCAGCGCGCGCCTGGCGCGGCGGGTGCGGAGCTGGAGCGGGGTCAGCACGGATTTGCGTGCGTCCTCGCCGCGCTCGAACGGCGTCATCGGCACCTTGTCGACGCCGTAGATGCGGACGACTTCCTCGACGATGTCGGCCTTGCCGTGCACGTCGGTCCGCCATGACGGCACCGCGACCTTCACGACGGGCCCCGGGCCCGCCATCATGAAGCCGAGATGAGTCAGGATGCGCTTCATCTCCGGCATCGGCACCTCGATGCCCGAGAGGCGCTTGACCTCGGTCACCGGAAAATCGATCACGCGGTCGTCGCCGAAGCTCTTGCCGACCACGACGTTCTCGGACGGCGTGCCGCCGCACATCTCCAGCACGAGTTTTGTCGCGAGCTCCAGCCCCGGCACCATGAAAGCCGGATCGACACCGCGCTCGAAGCGGTAGCGCGCGTCCGAATTGATGCCGAGCTTGCGGCCGGTCTGGGCGATGTTGATCTCGTTCCACAGCGCCGATTCGATCAGCACGTCGGTGGTAGTCTCGTCGCAGCCCGAGGCCTCGCCGCCCATGATGCCGGCAAGCGATTCGACGCCGTGCTCGTCCGCGATGACGCAAATCGCGGGATCGAGATTGTAGCTGCGGCCGTCAAGCGCGAGCAGCGTCTCGCCGTCGCGGGCGCGGCGCACCACGAGATTGCCCTTCACTTTCTTCGCGTCGAACACGTGCAATGGCCGTGCGCGGTCGTAGGTCATGAAGTTGGTGATGTCGACCAGCGCGTTGATCGGGCGCAGCCCGATCGCGGTCAGTCGCTTCTGCAGCCATTCCGGCGACGGCCCGTTCTTCACGCCACGCACGAGCCGCAGCGCGAAGCCTGGGCACAGCGCCGCGTCCTCGACCGTGACCTTCACCGGGCAGGGGAATTCGCCCTTGATCGGCTTGATTGTGGGGTCCTTGAACTTGCCCATGTCGGCGGCGGCAAGGTCGCGCGCGATGCCGTGCACGCCGGTGCAGTCCTGCCGGTTCGGCGTCAGGTTGATCTCGACTACGGGATCGCCGAGGCCGGCCCATGCGGCGTAGGCAGCGCCGATCGGCGCATCCGCGGGCAATTCCATGATGCCGTCATGGTCGTTGGAAATCTGCAACTCAGCCGCCGAGCACAGCATGCCGCGGCTCTCGACGCCGCGGATGGTGCCGACACCGAGCGTGATGTCCTTGCCGGGAATGTAGGTGCCGGGCGGGGAGAACACGCTGACGAGACCCGCACGCGCATTCGGCGCGCCGCACACCACCTGCACGGGTGCGCCGCCATCACCGGTGTCGACCATGCAGACGCGCAGCCGATCCGCATTCGGATGCTGCTCGGCGGATATCACCTTCGCGATGGTGAAAGGCTTCAGCGCCTTCGCCTTGTCCTCGATGTTCTCGACCTCGAGCCCGATCATGGTGAGCTTCTCGGCGAGCTTGTCCAAGGGCTCGTCGGTGTCGAGATGTTCCTTCAGCCAGGAGAGAGTGAATTTCACGAGCTCAGCCCTCCCGCGAGGGTCGGTACTTCGAGCGGCTTGAAGCCGTAATGGGACAGCCAGCGGACGTCGCTGTCGAACAGCTGGCGCAAATCGGCGATGCCGTATTTCAGCATGGCGATGCGGTCGATGCCCATGCCCCAGGCAAAGCCCTGGTACTCGTCGGGATCGATGCCGCAGGCGCGCAGCACGTTCGGATGCACCATGCCGCAGCCGAGAATCTCGAGCCAGTCCTCGCCCTCGCCGAAGCGGATCTCGCCCTTGTCGCGGCGGCACTGGATGTCGACTTCCAGCGACGGCTCCGTGAACGGGAAGAACGAGGGCCGAAAGCGCATGTTGATGTGGTCCACCTCGAAGAACGCCTTGCAGAACTCGTGCAGGATCCATTTGAGATGGCCGAGATGGGAGTGCTTGTCGATGACGAGGCCTTCGACCTGGTGGAATTGCGGCGTGTGGGTCGCGTCCGAATCGATGCGATAGGTGCGGCCCGGGCAGATCACGCGGATCGGCGGCTTCTGGCTCAGCATGGTGCGCACCTGCACCGGCGAGGTGTGGGTGCGCAACAGCATGCGGGAGCCGTCCTCCTTCGGGTGGAAGAAGAAGGTGTCGTGCATCTCGCGCGCGGGATGGCCTTCCGGAAAATTCAGCTTGGTGAAGTTGTAGTCGTCGGTTTCGATATCGGGGCCTTCGGCAACCGAGAATCCCATGTCGGCGAAGATCGTGGTCAGCTCGTCCCAGACCTGGCTCAGCGGATGGATGCGGCCGGCCTCGGCGGGCGCATCGCGCAGCGGCAGGGTGACGTCGATGGTTTCCGACGCAAGCCGCGCGTCGAGCGCCGCCGATTTCAAGACGTCGCGCCGCGCCGCGAGCGCCTCAGTGACCTTGTCCTTGGCCTGGTTGATCGCGGCGCCTTGCGTCTTGCGCTCGTCCGGGGACATTTTTCCGAGCGTGGCAAGAAGCGCCGAGATCGAACCCTTCTTGCCGAGGGCTGCGACGCGCACCGCTTCGAGGGCGGCCTCATCGCCGGCTGCGGCGATGTGGTCGAGGATGGATGTTTCGAGCATTGCGAGGTCGGACACGGTCAAATCCCTGCTGCCAAATTCGGCTGGGTTGTCGCCGCCCGAAGGCTGTAACGTCAAGCGAAAAGCCGGTCATTTCGGGCTGACGAGCGGCTGGGTTGAACCTCGCGCGGGGGCCTGGCACCAAGGGGGATACGAGGAGGCTTTCGCGATGCTCTCAAGATCCGGTCTGGCTGCTGTCGCCGCCGTTCTCTTGGTCGCCGGCAACCCGGCGCGCGCCATGGTGTGCATGGAGAAATCCATGACGCTGGACGAGGTCGTCGACACCATCGCTGCTCAGAAGGGCTGCGAAAGCGCGATCAAGGTGTTTCAGGATTGCCAATTGACCGCGAGCGGCGATGTCCAGCTCGGCGCCGCCGTCGAGAAGAAATGCGAGGCGGACTTCATGCCCGGCCTCAACATGGCGCGGAAACAGGCTTACCAACGCGAGATGCGCGTGTGTGACCGGAAGTACCGGAATAAATCCGGCACCATGTATCTGTCGTTCACGGCATTCTGCCGGGCGGAGGTCGCCCGGCGCTACTCGCAACGCGCGCTGAAGGCCGGCGGAGCCGGCCGCTAGCTCAGGCCGCCAGAGCGGCCTTGGCCTTCTCGGCGATCGCCTGGAACGACGCGGGCTCGTTGATCGCGAGATCCGACAGCACCTTGCGGTCCACGGTGATCCCGGACTTGGCCATGCCATCGATAAAGCGGCTGTAGGTCAGGCCGAACGGACGCACGGCGGCGTTGATGCGCTGGATCCAGAGCGCGCGGAACGTCCGCTTCTTGCGCTTGCGATCACGGAAGGCATAGACGAGAGCCTTCTCGACCGCCGGCTTGGCGGTGCGGATCGTGTTCTTGCGGCGGCCGCGGAAACCCTTGGCGGCCTTGTAGACTTTCTTGTGCTTGGCGTGGGCGGTCACACCGCGTTTGACGCGAGCCATGACAAAAATCCTTCGAAAGATGACTTGATGTTCGGATCGCCGCGAAAGCTGCGGCGCGGGTGGCAATGATCGTGGACGCGATCAGGCGTTCGGCAAGAAGTACTTCTTGACGTTGTCGCCGTCGGTCTTGAACAGCACGGCGGTGCCGCGCAGCTGCCGGATCTGCTTCTTCGTCCGCTTGATCATGCCGTGACGCTTGCTGCGATGAGCGAACATCACTTTGCCGGTGGCAGTCACCTTGAAGCGCTTTTTAGCGCCCGATTTGGTCTTCAGCTTGGGCATTTGGCTCTCCTAATGGCCATAGAAATCCGCCCGCAAAGGCGGCTGGCCGTCAAAATGCTCGTTAGAGCGTTGATTGTGCTCAGGTTTTACGAACAAGCGCGAAACCCGCACGGACACCGCCACGGCAGCCCTTAATCAGCCGGGCAATGAAGGCTGGGCTTATGACAGAGGACGGGCGAATTGGCAACGATGAACCGGTGGAACCTAGCCGGCGACTATCCGGAATTGCTAACCTCATGTCCGAGCCGTGTGACCCGGAGCAGGACCAGAATGCCCCCTTTTTCCCAAACGCTGTCGTCCTTGACTGATGTCGCTCGTCCGCGCTGCCTGGCGCTGTTGGCCGTGCTCGCCATGGCCGCGTTTCCGTCGAGTGCCAATGCGCGCATCCGCGGCTATGACGGCGTCTGGAACGTCACCTTCGCCACCACCCGCGGCAATTGCAGCTCGGGCTACAGCGTCCCCTTCACCGTCACCGGCAGCCGAGTGTCGTCCGCCGGCGGCGGTCGGGTCTCCGGCAGGGTCAATCGCAGCGGTACCGTCGCGGTCCAGGTCTCGGTCGGGGCCTCCCATGCCAGCGGCGGCGGCCGCCTCGCTGGCGTGAACGGCGCCGGTTCGTGGAGGGGTATCATCTCCGGCGATCAGTGCAGCGGCACCTGGCATGCGACGAGGACGTAATTATCGCCTCCAGAGGACGGTGCGCTCTCTCTTGCGCAAGCGGGAGAGGCAAAAAAACAAAACGGCCCGCCGGAGATCCGGACGGGCCGTTGAATTCTTCAGCCTAAAGAACCAGCGTCAGCGCGGCGCCAGCACCATGACGACCTGACGGCCCTCGAACCGCGCGTCCTGCTCCACCTTGGCGAGCTCGGCGACGTCGGTCTTGATCTTGTCGAGCAGCTTGGTGCCGATCTCCTGGTGCGCCATTTCGCGGCCACGATAGCGCAGGGTGATCTTGACCTTGTCGCCTTCTTCGAAGAACCGCTGCATGGCGCGCATCTTCACTTCGTAATCGTGGTCGTCGATCATCGGGCGGAGCTTGATCTCCTTGATCTCGACGATCTTCTGCCGCTTGCGGGCTTCGGCGGCTTTTTTCTGCGCGGAATACTTATACTTCCCGTAGTCCATGATCTTGCAGACGGGAGGGCTGACGTTCGGCGAGATCTCGACCAAATCCATGCCGGCTTCCTGGGCCAAGCGGATAGCCGCGACGGTCTCGATGGTGCCCTTGTTGTCACCGGTCTGATCGATCAGCTGGATCTGCGCATTGCGAATATCGTCATTGATGCGCGGCCCGTCTTTGGCGGCAGTGGGCGGGGCTTTATTTGGACGGCGAATGGGTGGTTCTCCAAAGTTATGAAAAGAGGCGGCTATTTTGCAGGAAGATACGGTTGCCGGCAAGCAATCGCTCGTGCGGCGGTCGAAAAAGCCTCAAATGCGAGGCATTTTGGCCACGGCGGGGCACGCAGAGGGACATAGACACCTTGCTTCTGTTCCGCAAGCGTCCCAAAGGGCCAATGCCGACGTCCGGCTGCGCTGCGGAGCACGTCCGGACAGCTCAAACCGCACAGCCAGAGTAAACGTTCCATGAATCACCCAATTCCCGATGCCGTGCTCGACTTCATCGATGTGGGCGAAGGCCCGTCCACACGCCGGATCGCGGTGCGCCGCCGCGCGGCCCAAGAATCAAGTCAAGGACCTGGGCTGGTCTGGCTCGGCGGTTTCAAGTCGGACATGCAGGGCAGCAAGGCCGTGGCGCTGGACGAATGGGCCCGGGATCACGGCCGCGCCGTGGTCCGGTTCGATTATTCCGGCCACGGCGAATCCGGTGGCGATTTCGTCGACGGAACCATCGGGCGCTGGCTCGAGGAAAGCGTCGCGGTATTCGAGCGGTTCTGCGACGGCCCGCAAATCCTGATCGGCTCGTCCATGGGCGGCTGGATGGCGCTGCTGCTCGCGCGCGAGATCAAAAAGCGGCAAAAGAAACTGCAAGCCAAAGCCTCGCTGGCGGGCCTGGTGCTGATCGCGCCGGCGCCCGATTTCACCGAGGAGCTGATGTGGAAGAATTTTCCGGCCGCGGTGAAGAAAGAAATCGAGACCAAAGGCGTCTGGCTGAGACCGTCGAACTATGGCGACGGCTTGCCCTATCCGATCACGCGGAATCTAATCGAGGAGGGACGCAACCACCTCCTGCTCGGCAGCGCCATCGATCTCGGCTGTCCCGTCCGCATCCTGCAAGGTGCGCAGGATCCTGACGTGCCCTGGCAGCACGCGTTCGCCCTGACCCATCGCCTGCCGGCCGACGACGTCGTGCTGACCATGATCCAGGACGGCGATCACCGCCTCTCGCGCCCGCAGGACATCGCCCGCATTCTTGCCGCCGTGGCCGAGATCGGGTGAAATCGTCACCTAGCACTCGGTGTCATCGCCCGACTTGATCGGGCGATGCAGTATTCCAGAGGCGCTCGTGCTCAAGCCGAGAAGCCGCGGCGTACTGGATGCCCCGGTCGGGGCATGACTGAGAATGGGAGGGGAGAATCGCCGATGACCACCACCGCCATGCTGCGCGCCTTCTGCGACGCCGTCGAACAACGCAACGGAAAAGCCTTTGCGGATCTCTTCACCGAGGACGGCGTCTATCACGACGTGTTCTATGGCGCCTTCGCCGGCCGCGAGAAGATCGCCGCGATGATCGACGACTGGTTCTATCGCACGGCGACCGACTTTCGCTGGGACATGCACGACCCGGTGTCGAACGGCACCACGCTCTATGCGCGCTACACGTTCAGCTATCGCTCGATCTTGCCGGAGGCTGATGGCGCGCGGGCGATGTTCGAGGGCGTGGCGATCATGACGCTCCGGGACGGAAGGATCGTCAGCTATCACGAGGTCGCCAACACCGCGCCGGCGTTTGTCGATTTGAAGTTTGCGCCGGAACGGATTGCGAAGATCGTCGCCAGACAGGGCGCGGAGCTCAAGGCGCGGCCGGAGATGAAGCGACATTTGGGTTAGCCGTCGTTCTTGCGCACCTACCGCTTCGACGGATTTACCATCGGCTTGCGCTGCGCCAGCGCCGCGACAGTGGCGGTGCCGATCGGGCCCTGCTCGTCATAGAGCCAGCATTCGCCGATCGCCACACCGTCGGTGGCCTGGTGGTTCACCACCTCGAAGCCGATCCAGTTCGTCACCGGCAGGCGGTGCAGATAGATCGTGACGTCGCTGTTGATGTAGCCGAGCCCCTTGTCGCCGGCGTTCGCGAACGGACTGGCGAAGTCCGCGCCGATGGCGACATGGACGAACGGCGTCATCGGCACGCCCGCGACCAGCTCGCGCACCTCGCTCATCCAGAGCTTTCGTGGCCCGAGCGAGCCCATGTGACCGACGATCGGTCGCGTGGTCCATTTGCCGTTCATGCCGAGCCTGGGATCGGTCGGCTTGGGAATGTCGGCCGGCTTCGGCACGTCCCAGTTCGGCGGCGACCAGACATTGCCGTCGGGATTCTGCGTTCGCCGTAACAGCTGGCACGAGGCGCGCGCCATGCCGATGCCGCCGGAAAAGAACTCTGCTTCCACGACGCGGATGCGCATCCCGTCGCGCACCAGCCGTGTCGTCACCTCGATCGGCTTGTCGATGGTGGGCAGCCGAAACATATCGACGGTCAGCCGCGCCGGCACGAATTCAGGACCGGAATGGCGCTCCTCGATGGCGAAGCCGAGCAGGCCGACGATGACGCGTCCGTGCAGCGATGTCGGATCCCACGGCCCATTGGCGACTTCCGTCGGGTGGAATGTGTCGCCGTCGCGGGTGAAGAAAGGCATGTTTGTCATGACGCGCGAGCTTGGAGGAACGTGCGGGGAAATCAAGATGCTCAATCCTCGTGGTGAGGAGGCGCGAAGCGCTCTTACCACAACAACGGTGTCATCGTCCGGCTTGACCGGGCGATCCAGTACTCCGCGGCGCTCGTGATTGAATCGATAGGCCGCGGCGTACTGGATGCCCCGGTCAAGCCGGGGCATGACACCGAGGATTAGGAAGCGAGCTCCCACTCCTCGCGCACGCCGTCATCACGCTCGCGCGCTATGGCGGTTGCTCTCATCGTTTCGAACTCATCCCGCGGCACCAACTGCCCCAGCGCCCATACCGCAGCCCCGCGTACCAGCGCGCTCTCATCCTCCAGCAATCGCCGCGCCTCGTCCGCCAGTGCCGCATCACCGGAGTTGCCGATCGCGATCAGCACGTTGCGCAAAAAGCGGTCGCGGCCGATGCGTTTCACCGGCGATTTGGTGAACAGCGCGCGAAACGCAGCGTCGTCGAGCCGTGCGAGCTCGGCAAGACCTGGCGCGCGCAAAGCGTCACGTGCGGCGAGCTTGGCCTCACGGCCCTCCTGCGCGAACTTGTTCCAGGGACAGGCGGCGAGGCAATCGTCGCAACCATAGATGCGGTTGCCGATGCTTTTACGAAATTCGCGCGGGATCGGGCCCTTGTTCTCGATGGTGAGATACGAGATGCAGCGCCGCGCATCGAGCCTGTAGGGCGCGGGAAAGGCCGCGGTCGGGCAGATGTCGAGGCACGCCCGGCACGAGCCGCAATGATCGATCTCGGCGTCGTCGCGCGGCAGTTCCAGCGTGGTGTAGATCGCGCCGAGAAACAGCCATGAGCCGAATTCGCGCGAGACCAGATTGGTATGCTTGCCCTGCCAGCCCAGATGCGCGGCTTGCGCCAGCGGTTTCTCCATCATGGCCGCAGTGTCGACGAATACTTTCACTTCACAAGGCTTCACCTCACAAGTTGCGGTCGCGACCAGCCATCGCGCCAGTGCCTTCAGGCGCTTCTTGATGAGGTCGTGATAGTCGTCGCCCTGCGCATAGACCGAGATCGCCGCGCGCGTGCGCTGTTGCAGGATCGCGAGCGGATCCTGGTCGGGGCCGTAATTGACGCCGAGCATGATGACGCTGCGCACGTCCTGCCACAGCCCGCGGGGATCGACCCGGCGCTCCGGCTGCGCGGCGAGCCAGTCCATGTCGCCATGGCCGCCGGATGCGATGAATTCGAGAAAGTGTTTTCCGGCGCTTTCGATCGTGCCGGGCTCCGTAATGCCGATGCAGTCGAAGCCGAGCGCACGTGCTTCGTTTGCCAGCGCCGTCTTCAGTTCGGTCGGATCGGAGTTCAGAAGTCCAGGTCCACGTAGGTCCGCGACGCCGGCACGCCCGCCAGCCATTCGCTCAACAGCGGACGGAACGACGGGCGGGATTTCACCCGTGCGTACCAGGCCTTTGCCGCGTCGTCCTCGCTCCATGGCACGTCGCCCAGATAGTCGATCGCCGAGAGGTGCGCCGCGGCGGCGAGATCCGCGTAGGTGAGCCGGTCGCCGGCGAGGAAATTACGCGTCTGCGCCAGCCAGCCGATATAGGCCAGATGATAGCGCACGTTTGCCTTGGCGGCGCGCATCACGTCGGCCGAGGGCGGGCCCCCGCCGTTGTCCTCGCTCATGAAGCGCTTGTAGATGCGCTCGGTGACGAGCGGGTGGGAGACTTCCTCGAAAAACTTTTCGTTGAACCAGGCCATCAGCCGGCGGACCTCGACGCGCTCGCCGATCGTGTCCGGCATCAGGCGCTTAAGTCCCATCTCAGAGCCATAGGCCTCGTCGACATATTCGGCGACGATCGCCGCGCCCGGGATCGGCGGCTGCTCGTCGTCCACCAGGACGGGCGTCGTGCCCGCCGCATTGAGCAGCAGAAATGCTTCGCGCCGCTCCCAGCTGCGCTCTTCGATCAGCTTCAGCTCAAGCCCGTATTCTCCCGCGATCAGGCGGATGAACCGCGAATGCGGACAGAACGGATGATGAAACAGCGTAAACATGAAGCCTTTGACTATGTGATGGTGCTTAAGAATCCATCAATGTTTTGTGCGGCGCCACACTAGTCATTCAAAACCGCGAAGCAAGGGCGCGACGCTGCATTTTGCGATTGCAGCAAGGGAGCGGATGGGCGAGAAGAGCCCCGCTTTTCCAGCCGAAATGGACCGTAAATATGTCAGATGCAATACGGGCAGTGATCCTCGGCATCATCGAGGGTGTGACCGAGTTCCTTCCCGTGTCCTCGACCGGCCATTTGCTGCTTGCTGAGCGCTTTTTCCATCTCGGCGAAGGCGCGTTCTGGGATTCGTTTACGGTCCTGATCCAGCTCGGCGCGATCCTCGCGATCGTCGTGTTGTACTTCAAGAAATTGTGGGACGTCGCGATCGGGATGTTCACGGGTGACGTCTATGCACGCCGCTTCGTGATCGGCGTGCTGGTGGCGTTCCTTCCCGCCGTCATCGTCGGTCTCGTCGGCGGCAAATACATCAAGAGTCTGCTGTTCAATCCCTGGGTGGTGTGCTTCTCGCTGATCGTCGGCGGCGCCATCCTGCTCTGGGTCGACAAGCTCGATCTCAAGGCGCGCGAGCATGACGCCACCCGGTTTCCGCTGCTGATGTATCTTTACATCGGTATCGCGCAGTGTCTGGCGATGATCCCGGGCGTGTCGCGCTCCGGTGCAACCATTGTCTCCGCCATGCTGCTCGGGGCCGATAAGCGCGCGGCGGCGGAGTTCTCGTTCTTCCTCGCCATTCCCACCATGATCGGCGCGTTCGCCTACGATTTCTACAAGAACCGCTCCGAGATGACGATGGACCACATGGGCATCGTCGCGATCGGCTTCGTGGTGTCGTTCGTCACCGCCATCATCGTGGTGAAGACGTTCCTGGAATACGTCACCCGCCACGGCTTCGTGGTGTTCGCCTGGTGGCGCGTGATCGTCGGCACCCTCGGCCTGATCGCGCTGGCACTGGGGCGGTAACCCCGAACTTCAAACAATTGACTGCGGGGATGGTTACGCGCTCTTGCGCTGGAATTGCCCGGCGGCGCGGAAACGCCAGAGATATTGCGGGGCGATCGCTTCAAGCGAGTCGGGCGCGATGCCGAGGCCTTCCAGCGTTAGCCCAGCGGCCTTCGCCGCGTCCGACACGACATTGTCGCGCGCGAGCAGCGTGACCTGGTCCGGCGTCAGCTTCAGCGCGCCCGGCGCGAATTGCAGGAAGTTGGCCTTGAAGCGGGCGAGGCCAAACGGCAGCGGCATCAGCATCGGCTTGCGATCGGCAATCGCGAGAATGGCCTCGATGATCTCGCGCATGGTCAGGACTTCCGGGCCGCCGAGCTCGTAGGTCGCGCCCGCCTTGGCCTTGCCGTCGACGGCATCCGCGACCGCGGTGGCGACGTCGCCGACATAGACCGGCTGCATCTTCGTGTCGCCGCCGATCAGCGGCAGCACCGGCGACATCCGCGCCAGCGCCGCGAAGCGGTTGGTGAATTGGTCCTCGGGGCCGAACATCACGGAGGGGCGGAAGATCGTCGCCGACGGCACCGCGGCCAGGACCGCGGCTTCTCCGGCCGCCTTGGCCCTGGCATAGCGCGAGGGCGATTCCGCGTCGGCGCCGATCGCCGAGACATGGATCAGCTGTGCCCCCGCGGCCGCGGCCGCCTTGGCGATGGTCTCGGCGCCCTTGGCCTGGACGGCGTCAAAACTCTGCGCGCCACCCTCGGCGAGGATGCCGACCAGATTGATCACGATCTGCGAATCACGCAGTGCCGCCTCAATCGAGGCCGGATAACGGACATTCGCCTGCACGGTGTGGACCTGCCCGACCTTGCCGGAGGGCTGGAGGTACCCGGCCAGCTCCGGCCGCCGCACCGCGACCCGGACCCGGTAGTCGCGCCGGCACAGCGCGCGGACGACATTCCGGCCCAAAAACCCCGATCCGCCGAAAACCGTGACGAGCGTGTCCAGATTCGATGCCATGGGATCCATTCCTGGGGTCCATATCCTGCGGGAAGAGTGCGTCTCGTCAGGCTTGTATCGGGCCGGTTTGCGATGCGCAATCCGCATCCCGAAGCGGGGTTCAAGCATGAATTGACAACCGCGTCACCGAACCGTAGTAACCGCCTCCGTGCCTAACCGGCATGCCCAGGTGGTGGAATTGGTAGACGCGCTGGCTTCAGGTGCCAGTGGCTTAACGGCCGTGAAGGTTCGAGTCCTTTCCTGGGCACCATCTCCTACTCAAGCGATTGAAATCGCTTTTGCAGGGAATTTGAGTTGCTGACCGGTACTCAAAACCGAGGCACGGCGATCGCAGGCGATCTGGAGGCTGGCTTCAGTCGTTCAGGCAAGCGCTACGCGCCGACGTCCACCGCGCTCGCGGCCGAAGCCGTCATCGCTATGTGGGAAAAGGTCGGCAAAGCTGATGACCCCAAGCGCCTAAGAGGTCTCAATGCTCGTTGACCGCGGCGCCGAGCTTGATCAGGCTCAGCGAGCGGTTCGCGGTCTCGCGCAGGCGGCAGTAGCTCGCGTTGCCCCGGTACATGCCGGGATCGACCTTGTCGAAGACCGCGCAGAAGCCATCACGCGACGCGGCGAAAGTTTTCTGCGAGTCATTGACCGCCTTGATCGCGTCGGCGAACCCGCCGGCCTGAACCTTCTTTAGCGCCTCATTGGTTTTCTGCGTCCAAATGGCGAGTTCGCGCGCCGCGCAGGCTTTCCATTTGGCGACATCGTCATTCGCGCCCTCTGCCGCTTTGATGCAGGGGTCGGCGACGAGCCCAACGCACGCGCCGCCGAAACCGCCGGTTTTCTCCGCGGTCTTCAGGCAGCCATCGATCACCGCAAGTTCGGCTGGCGCGATGCCTTGGGCGAAAGCCATCGATGCGATCGGGAGGCTTGCGGCGAGCATCGCGACGGCAAGTTTGAGCTTCATTGGAGATCTCCGTTCGACGCATCGAAAATATGGAACAGAACACCACTGCGAGCGCATGAAGCTCAGCGAGACGGTAGACCGGCGGATGTGGCGGAAGGGCCGGACGGCGAGTGCGAAGGGAAAACGAGGGGGTATGCGGCTTCGGCTACGCCCTCTCCAATCAATGCCTTTGATGTGCCTTGACCTGACTTACGGGATTTTCGACCAATAGGTGATACATGCAACTTTGGTCATCGAAGGCCCAGCGTTGGTTCACCTGAATGTGGAACAGGAGCTACGCTGACGAATAATGACGGCGGGACCGCTTAAGGCACGCACTGGCGATCTCCACGCTGCGCGGTCGCGGTCTCGCGGGCCTCCATTTGGACAACTGAAGGTGACGATCGAGTCTTTTCCTGGGCACCACACCCAACCCAGGTCGTTGAATCGCTCCCGCCGGTGAGACCACCTCCGCCCCCGAAGCCGGTGACTGCGCCGCCGCCGCTGCCGAAACCGGTAGCTGAAGCGATTTCGGGCATTTTCCAGCAATGCCATTAATAACAGCTCGGGGATGAGACGATGCAGGTCCGCTTCGAAGATTTCCAAGTGTAAACAGCTGCTTGGGAGACCTCGGAAGCCCGCCGTTGAGCGGAATTTCATTCCGCCAATCCCCCCTCGGTTGCATCGTCCGAATTTACCCCGCTTTAGACAAACTAGCTCTTAGTCAGCGGGCAGGCTCGCATCCGGCCGTCGGCGAGCGCGGAGCCATCGGGCTCGCTTTATCGTGGGGGAAGCGGTGGATCAGCATCAGGTCTGGCACGAGCCGGCATTCGACAAGGCTGCGAACGCGATCAGCCCGTTTCTCCTGAGATCGGGAATTTATCTGTTCCTGATCTCGTTCATCTGCCTGTTCTACGTCTTGAACGCGCCGCTTCTGCTCGGCCATTACGATCTGGGCTGGCATCTGGCGGCCGGAGATATCATCCGGGAGCGCAACGCCATCCCGCTCCACGACCCCTGGTCGTTCACCCACGGCGACAAGCCATGGCTCAATCTGTCCTGGCTCTGGGACGCGCTTGCCAGTGCGACGTTTCAATACGCAGGCTTTGGCAGCCTCGTCCTGCTGACGGTGGCCTGCGGCGCAGCGATCGTCGGCATCCTGACCGCGATCTCTCTCGGCTACGGCGCGTCGGCGATCGCGGTCTGCGTCTCGGTCTTCTTGGCCTGCCTGCTCTATCCCGCTTACGAAGCTTCGCCGAACATGTATCTCGCGGTCTCGCCGAATACATGCACGATGTTGTTTTGCGTCGTCTTCTATCGCGAATGCCTGCGACGAACGCGATGGTTCGTGCTTCCCGTGTTGATGGTGCTCTGGGCCAATCTGCATGGCGGTTTTCTGCTCGGCTTTTTCGTGATCGGCGTCTTCTGCGGCGGCGCCGTGCTCAGAGGGGCCTGGGCCGAGCTCCGGATCCTTGCTCTCGCGGGGATCGGGTGCCTTGCCGCGACCTCCATCAATCCGCTCGGCTGGAATATCTATGCCGGTGCCGCCGCGACGATGGGGCACTTCGTCCAGGGCAATATCGGCGAATGGCTGTCCTACTATCACAACATGGAAATGCCGGGCAGCATTCCCGGCATCCTGTACATGCTGGCCTTCGTCGCGCTCGAGCTTCGCTACAGAAACTCCAGACCGATCCCGCTCGAGCCGAGATTGATGTCCTGGCTGTTTCTGATTCTGGGACTGTATCAGTTCAGGTACATCGCTTTCTTCTTCATTTTCTCGACCGCGCCGATGGCGCTTCACCTCAGCCGCTTGCTGCCTGAGCGTCTCACCGGTCGGGACGTGAGGGGAGCGTTGCTGGCCGCCGGCATCGTCGGTCTCGGCACCCTGCCGATGGCCTATTTGAACGTTGCACCGGCGCTCGCACTTCCGCCGATGCTGTCGAGTGAAGATGCCGGCTATCTGCGAAAGCATCTCGCAGGTCGGCGGGTCCTGAACAATTGGAACGTCGGCGGCTACCTGATCTTCGCGACGCACGGCACCGTCCCCCCATTCGTCGACGGTCGCGCCGCGACCGCCTATCCGGACGATTTGCTGCGCGACTATTTCAAGCTGGTGAGCTGGGAGATCGACGAAGCCGCGTGGGACATGGTGCTCGACAAATACCGGATCGACGCCGTGCTGTGGGTCAAGGCGCACGAACAGCTGCGGCGATTTCTGGTGGAGCGGCGAGGCTGGCGCGAGCAATACACCGGCGCTTACGAGACCGTTTACGTCAGGCCGCAATCCGGTTTCGCCGGCGAAGCCAAAAGACAATGACGACCAGCGCCGCGGCTCTGTATGACCAGCCGCGCCTGATGCTTGCGCCGGCGGCTGCCAGCGGATACATCGCGGCCGGCCCTCGCCAGCGTCTGTGCCGGGGATTAGCCTGCAAAGCGCACCGATTCGATTGAGGTTTGAAACGCCATGACCGTACGCCTGCACCGCGGCGACCTGCCCGATCTGTCCCGCTATACCGGAGCGGTGGCGATCGACACCGAGACCATGGGCCTGAACCCGCATCGCGACCGGCTCTGCGTGGTGCAGCTCTCACCCGGCGACGGCAGCGCGGACGTGGTGCAGATCCCCAAAGGTCATACCGACGCGCCGAACTTGAAGGCGCTTTTGGCCAATCCCGCGAACACGAAAATCTTCCACTTTGCGCGGTTCGACGTCGCGGTGCTGTACCAGACGTTTGGTGTCATGACCGGGCCGATCTACTGCACCAAGATCGCCTCCCGCCTGATCCGCACCTATACCGACCGCCATGGCCTCAAGGACCTCGTGCGCGAGGTGCTCAATGTCGACCTCTCCAAGCAGCAGCAATCGAGCGATTGGGGTTCCGACAGCCTGACCGAGCCGCAGCTCGCCTACGCCGCCTCCGACGTGCTGCATCTGCACGGCTTGCGCGAGCGGCTCGATGCCATGCTGGCGCGGGAAGGCCGCACGGCGCTGGCCAAAGCCTGTTTCGACTTCCTGCCGACCCGCGCTTTGCTCGATCTCCAGGGCTGGGCCGAAGAGGACATTTTCGCGCATTCCTAGAGTTTAGCGCGGCGGCCAAGCTGGGCGGTCGCCCCGTTTCAGACACTTTCGTAACGGCCTGTCGCGGGCTGCATATTTTGGCGTTGCCGGCTACAATGGGGCGCCCGCCAGCCGGACAAGGCGAGCGACACCTCAGGAGCCCAGGTGAATTCGGCCCACAATGTCACCTACGACGCCGCGCTCGCGGCGAAGTTCGCCAGCGCGGCGCGCCACAGCCGCCTGGTGCGGATTCTGCGCATCGCGGTGCCGACGACAGTGGCCGCGGCCATGGGTCTGCTCGTCCTCATCTCGACCATTTTCAACCCGTTCCAGATCCCCGTGAAGCTCGACTCCGGAAATCTCGTGGTCACTGGCACGAAGATCACGATGGAATCGCCGCACATGTCCGGCTTCACGCCGGACCAGCGGCCCTACGAGCTCTGGGCCAAGACCGCGACCCAGGACATCACCGATCCCGATCATGTCGATCTCCATGATTTGCGCGCGAAGGTGCTGATGGAAGACCAATCGACCCTGTTCCTCGATGCCCGCACTGGACGGTTCGACAACAAGCAGCAGCAGCTCGACCTGCACAAGGACATCTTCCTGCGCACCTCGACCGGCTACGAGGCGCGGCTGAACTCGGCCTTCGTCGACATGGGCAAGGGCACGGTCTCCTCGGACGAGCATGTCGACGTCAAGCTGACCAACGGAACGCTGACGGCCGATCGGCTGCGGATCACGGAAGGCGGCGACGTCATCCGCTTCGAAGGGAATGTGGTGATGCACCTCGACAAGCTGGACGATCCTGCCGCCACTCAGCCCGCGCCGACTGAACCCGCGCCGGCTGCGAAGACACGTACGCCCCAGAACAAGTCCGCCAATTCAAAGTGATTTTCATGATCAGGTTTTTTCCGCGCAACGACGGCAAGCGGCGCGTCATCCCGGGTGCGGCCGCGCTCGCCGTCGGCATCGCACTGGTCGCAACGGGTGCGGCGATCGCGCAGAGCACGATGCAAGGCGTGCCCAACGCGATGCAGGGCTTCTCGCAGAACCGCGATCAGCCGATCCAGATCGAGGCCGCCTCGCTCGAGATGCGCGACAAGAAGAAGGAAGCGACGTTTTCCGGCAATGTGAAGGTCATTCAGGGCGACACCACCATGACCTCGAAGACGCTGGTGGTGTTTTACGATTCGGGCGGCGACAAGCCGGCCGCGCCACAGCCTGCGGCAAAGGCGACCAAGGGGGCGCCCATGCAGTCGGCGACGCCGGGACCGGGCGGCAACTCCTCGATCAAGCGACTGGAGGCGCGCGGCAATGTCGTCGTCACCCAGAAGGACCAGGTGGTCACGGGCGAGACCGCCGTGTTCGACACCCGCACCAACCTCATCACCATGCTCGGGGGCGTCGTCTTGACGCAGTGCAAGAACGTGCTGCGCGGCGACCGGCTGGCGGTCGACATGACCACGGGCGTGTCGCGTGTGGAATCCGATAGCGGCCGGGTGCAGGCGCTGCTGCCGCAGGGCGGCGGCAATGATTGCGGATCCGGAGGCGCGGGCAAGCCCGGCGCGGGACCTCTGCAATTGCCTGGCGCAACTAAACCCAAATAAGTCAGCGTAGACCCAAGCCCGTCAAAGTAAATTTGAAGAATGATTTCAGACGCTTGGGTCGATCATCGCCGATCCGAGGTTGAAGCTTGCGCGCCGAGACTGTATCTAGCGCGAAGGGCTTTCGAAGCGGGGTTCGCCGCTTTTCGGGCGTGTTTCACTGGGCATGAGACATCCCTTCATTCATGCTGCGTCGGCGAATCCTGAAGCCGGCGTGGCAGATCGCGCGAAGACCGCGCAGGATCGTCGCGAAAGGCTAGAAGGCGGGGATGGTCGATCTCTTCAGCATGTTCCGTCGGCGCCCCGCCAAACGCGGCCGGCCAGGATTTGCGCGCCAGGACATCACCGCGCTCGCTGACAGCGTCGGCGGCCTCGTGGCCAGCCCTGTCAGGGACGCGCCGCCGATCGCCCGTAACCAGCCGATGCACGCACCCGATCAGTTCCAAGGGGACTATCAAGCCGAGCAGCCCCGGGCCCAGGCGGTTCATCCCGTGAGGGCTGCCGGCAGGCCCAACGGTTCCGGCGGGCCTCAGCTCTTGAAGCGGCCGGGCTTCCTGGCTGTGCATAGCGTGGAAAAGAGTTTTGGCAGCCGCCAGGTCGTGCGCGGCGTCAGCATCTATGTGCGCCGTGGCGAAGCGGTCGGCCTGCTCGGCCCCAACGGCGCCGGCAAGACCACCGTGTTCTACATGATCACCGGCCTGATCAAGGCCGATCGCGGCGCGATCGAGCTCGACGGCCACGACGTCACCAAGCTGCCGATGTATCAGCGCGCGCGGCTCGGGATCGGCTATCTGCCGCAGGAGGCCTCGATCTTCCGCGGTCTCACCGTCGAGCAGAACATCCGCGCCGTGCTCGAAGTGGTCGAGCCGTCGCGCAAGAAGCGCGAGCAGCAGCTCGACTCGCTGCTCGACGAATTCAACATCACGCGCCTAAGGAAATCGCCGTCGATTGCGTTGTCCGGCGGTGAGCGGCGCCGCGTCGAGATCGCGCGCGCACTGGCGACGCGTCCGAACTACATGCTGCTCGACGAGCCCTTTGCCGGCATCGATCCGATCGCGGTCGGCGACATCCAGGACCTCGTCCGCCATCTCACCAACCGCGGCATCGGCGTGCTGATCACCGACCACAATGTGCGCGAGACGCTCGGCCTCACCGATCGCGCCTACATCGTCTATGCCGGTGAGATCCTGACCGAGGGGAGCCCGGATGAGATCGTCGCCGATCCGGACGTGCGCCGCCTTTACCTTGGCGAGGAATTCCGCCTCTAGCCCGTTTTTCCAATTCGTCAAGACGTGTACATCGGGCTTGGACTAGGATAAGCAAAAATCGGACCAACTTTTGGGATCGGTTCTTGCTTCATGGCGCTTTCGCAGAGATTAGAGTTCCGGCAATCGCAGTCGCTGGTCATGACGCCGCAGTTGATGCAGGCGATCAAGCTGCTGCAATTGTCCAATCTCGATCTCACGACGTTCGTCGAAGAGGAACTCGAGCGTAATCCCCTGCTGGAACGGGCCAATGACGAGCCGCCCGCGGGCGAGGGCCCGGCCGAGACCGGCCAGTTCAATGACAGCGACGGCGGCCACAACGACGAGCCGGGCGGCGGCCCGGGCGAAGCCTTCGAGCCCGGCCAGGAAGAGTGGATGAGCAAGGATCTCGGCACCCGCGCCGAGATCGAGCAGACCATGGACACCGGGCTGGACAACGTCTTCTCCGAGGAACCGGCCGAGGCGGCCGCGCGCAACGCCCAGGATGCGGCGCCGACCACCTACACCGAATGGGGCGGCGGCGCCTCCGGTGACGAGGACTACAATCTCGAAGCCTTTGTCGCCGCGGAGACCACGCTCGGCGACCATCTCGCCGAGCAGCTCTCGGTTGCCTTCACCGGGGCCGCGCAGCGCATGATCGGCCAGTATCTGATCGACCTCGTCGACGAAGCCGGCTACCTGCCGCCGGATCTCGGGCAGGCCGCCGAACGGCTGGGCGCATCGCAACAGGACGTCGAGAACGTTCTTGCCGTACTGCAGAAATTCGATCCGCCCGGCGTCTGCGCGCGCAATTTGAGCGAATGCCTGGCGATCCAGCTCCGCGAGCTCGACCGTTACGATCCCGCGATGCAGGCCCTGGTCGAGCATCTCGACCTCCTCGCCAAGCGCGACATCGGAGCCTTGCGCAAGGTTTGCGGCGTCGACGATGAGGACATCGCCGACATGATCGGCGAGATCCGCCGGCTCAATCCCAAGCCCGGCATGAAGTTCGGCACGGCCCGGCTCCAGACCATGGTGCCCGATGTCTATGTCCGCCCGGGACCCGATGGCGGCTGGCATGTCGAGCTCAACAGCGACACCTTGCCGCGCGTGCTGGTCAACCAGACCTACTATTCGCAGCTCTCGAAGAAGATCGGCAAGGACGGCGACAAATCGTATTTCACCGATGCGCTTCAGAACGCGACCTGGCTGGTGCGTGCGCTCGACCAGCGCGCCCGCACCATCCTGAAAGTCGCAACCGAAATCGTGCGCCAGCAGGACGGCTTCTTCATCCATGGTGTGGCGCATCTGCGACCGCTGAATCTGAAGGCCGTCGCCGACGCCATTCAGATGCATGAATCCACGGTGTCGCGCGTCACCGCCAACAAATACATGGCGACCAATCGCGGCACGTTTGAGCTGAAATATTTCTTCACGGCCTCGATTGCATCGGCCGATGGCGGCGAGGCTCATTCGGCCGAAGCCGTGCGCCACCACATCAAGCAGCTGATCGATGCGGAGGCGCCCTCCTCGATCCTGTCCGACGACACCATCGTGGAACGCTTGCGCGGCTCGGGCATTGATATCGCCCGCCGCACGGTCGCGAAGTACCGCGAAGCCATGCGCATTCCTTCCTCGGTGCAACGCCGTCGCGACAAGCAGAGCGCTCTTGGTAACGTCGTCTCCACCGCCATGGCCGATCGCTCCCGCAATCCCGAACCGGCCTGATTGCGCCGGCGCGAAATCGCGCTACTCTCGATCTGCTATCGGGCCCAAATCCAGGCCAGGCACGAACCAAGTGAGGTTCACATGACTCTCCGCATCTCGGGAAAGAGCGTCAACGTCGGCGAGGCCCTGCGCGGCCGCGTCAACGACCGGACTGAAGAGGTCCTGCGCAAATATTTCGACGGCAATTACTCTGGTCACATCACGCTGAGCAAGGACGGCTTCGGCTTCCGCACCGACTGTGCGCTGCATCTTGATTCGGGAATCACGCTCGAGGCCGATTCCAACGCACCGGACGCCTATGCCAGTGCCGACCAGGCGCTGGTGATGATCGAGAAGCGGCTCAAGCGCTACAAGAGCCGGCTCAAGGATCGCTCCGCCCGCAAGGCCCATGTCGCCTCCGCGGCGCTGGCCGCGATGGATGCCACCAGCTACGTGCTGGAGGCACCGGGCGAGGGTGAGGATGAGGACGAGATCACCGGCTACAGCCCCGTCATCATCGCCGAGGCCACCACCTCGCTGAAGCCGCTGTCCGTGAGCGAAGCGGTCATGGAACTCGACCTCAGCGGGGCGCCCTGCCTGGTGTTTCAGCACGGCTCCTCCGGCCGGGTGAACATCATTTACCGCCGGGCCGACGGCAATGTCGGCTGGATAGACCCCCCGGGGGTCAAGACGGACGGCAAGGTGGGTGGCAAGGCGTGAGGCCGTCGGGCGACGCTCTGGGGGCCCCGCGCCGGGGCCCCTTTCCGCCTTAACAATGACCGGGGCAAAGCTGCACGCGGGAGTTGGCACCGGGATTGCGTTGGAGTAGAAGCCCCCCACATCAGGGGCGAGCTAAGTCCGCCTCCTGCTTCATCTTCTTGACGTCGGCCCGCCCAGGTTCTTTGTCCAGGCTGGCCAATTCGGAACCTGACGTTTTCATTCACCTCGGAAAACTTCCATGCCGATTACCGATCTGGTCGCGCCCGAGGCGATTCTCCCGGCATTGAAGGTCAACAGCAAGAAGCAGGCGCTTCAGGAACTCGCGGCCAAGGCCGCCGAGTTGACCGGGCAGAACGAGCGTTCCGTGTTCGAGGTACTCCTGCAACGCGAGAAGCTCGGCACCACTGCGGTCGGCTACGGCGTCGCCATTCCCCACGGCAAGCTGCCCAAGCTGGAAAAGATCTTCGGCATGTTCGCCCGCCTCGATCGCCCGATCGATTTCGAATCGATGGACGGCCAGCCGGTCGATCTCGTCTTCCTGCTGCTCGCCCCCGAAGGCGCCGGTGCCGATCACCTCAAGGCGCTGGCCCGCATCGCCCGCCTGCTCCGCGACCAGGACATCGCCAAGAAGCTCCGCGCCTCGCGCGATGCCCAGGCGATCTATTCGGTGCTCGCGCTGCCGCCGGCGACCGCGGCGTAACTCCCCTCCTTCTTGCAGGATAAGGCCCGATCGATTCTGGCACCTGGATTGCGCGGCGCGCAGCAATCTCGTCATGCTCATCTTGATCTCGAAGGTAGAAGACGCGAATATCTTCCCGTTTGAGACGTAGGGCATAGGGGCGGCCCTCACATCGTTAAGGGCCGTTCGCCGTTGTGGACTGAGTGCACGTGACTGGGAATGGAAGGGCGCCGCTGCACATCGGTGCCGGGGCGGAAGAGCGGCCCGCGGCCGTGCTTCAGGGTGGTCAGCTTGGCGCCGGACTGCATACCGCAGCGGACTCCGATGCATATGAAAGCGCGATCTGGAAAGCGCCAAGCGCCGGCGTGGAACGGCTGGCCAGAAACGTGATCCGCAGCTCGATCACCCTCAACGTGGTCGCATCAATGGGTGTTCTTCACCCCGCATTACTACCTTCAGAGTGGAGCTATGTGCAGCAGGCGGTCGCGCTGCTGATGTGGATCGTCTCGATCTATGCCAGTGTCTTCGTACGGCCGCGGGTCCGGATCCAGCCCAATCCAGATCTCATCGCGTTGGTCACATTTTATGCCCTCGCGGCCGTTTCCGTTCTCTGGACCACGCTTTCCATCGCAGCGATCATGAAGAGCGTTGCACTTGTGGTGACGACTTTCGGTGCGTATTGCCTCATCACGCGTATCGACATCGACGAGATCGTCGGATCCACGGCGCTTGGGCTGTTCGTTCTGGTCGCCGCCTCGGCGTTGTGCGCCGTCTTCGTGCCCGAGATCGGCGTCGACCAGAGCTGGATGCACAACGGCCAGTGGCAAGGAATCTACGAATCGAAGCAGACGCTCGGCTTTATCAGCGCATATCTGATGTTCTTTGCCTGTTATCAGAAGATCACGGGGCAGGGATGGATTGCATTCCTCGTGTCGCTTGTTCTGGCATCGACCTGCGTCATCGCCTCGGAGTCGCGTGGTGCCGGCGCTGTCGCATTCGCGGCGGGCGGGCTGCTCGTGACTTCCATGTGGTCGATCCGCTGCATGAAAATCTATGCGGTGTTGCCATTCATCATGTGCATCCTGGCCGCTCTGCTGATGCTGTATTTTTACGTGACGGGGTACGATTCCATCCATCTCGGCGAGGCGACCGTCGATTTGACCGAGCGGACCTTCATTTGGCAGTACGCCATCGGCCATTTCAACGATGCGCCGCTGCTGGGCTTCGGCATCAACGGATTCTGGACGCGCCCCGCGATCTACGACTATTTCAACCAGAATCATGGCTGGGTGCTCGACAATTATCATAGCGGTTACATCGCGGTCGCGATTGAAACTGGATTTCTGGGATATTTGCTGTTCGTCACGAGCGTTTATCTGTTCTCGGAAAAGGTCCTCTATTTGATCGCCACCCGGTCGATCGATCGGTATCACTGCGCGCTGATCATCGGCTTCGTCGTCCTGAGCTTTCAATCGAACTTCACGGAGACGATGTTTCTTCGCTCGACAATGTTCACGTCGGTGCTGCTCGTCGCATTCTTCTTCGCAGTGTGCAGGCCGGTGCCCCAGCAGGGGCCTGCAGCAATGACGGGGCAAACAGGATGAATGCCATCCGCGTCCGCTGGACGATAGCCTTTCGTCTTGTCTTGGCACTATCCGTGCTTCCGATCTGCTTCCGGACCGAGGCAGCCGGACAGGCCAACACGCCCCCTGCTCCAAAATTGGGGCGCGGCATCAACATCCTCGGCTACGACGGCGTCTGGGAGGGAGGCCGAAACGCGCCATTTCGTCTGGACAACCTCACTGCGATCAGACGCGCCGGGTTCTCGCACGTTCGGATAAATTTCTTCGGCTTTAGATTCATGAATCCGGAGAAGGTAATGGATGAAGTCGTCTTGAGGCGGCTCGATGGCGTCATCGAGGAAGTGCTCGCCCGAAATCTCATCCCCATCCTGGACGAGCACGATACCCATGTTTGTCAGCGCGACATCTCCGAGTGCACAGACAAGCTGAAATCGTTCTGGACCCAAATCGCCGCGCGCTACGCCGGGAAATATCCAGCACTTGTCTTCGAGGTCCTCAACGAGCCGGGCGGGCAGATGTCGTCCACCGGCTGGAACGGCCTTCTGAACGAGTGCCTCAGCATCATCCGCGCCACCAATCCCCGGCGGACGGTCATCGCTTCGGTTCTCAACGTCGACGAGATGCCGGTCGAGGACCTGGTCCTGCCGTCGGATGACCGGAATCTGATCGTCACGTTTCACTATTACGCGCCGATCCGTTTCACCCATCAGGGCGCACCGTGGTCGCCCACATTCTCGCGAATCGGCCCGCTCGACTGGGGTACCCCGGAGGATAAACAGAAGGCCCGCGCCGATTTCGAGAAGATTCGGTCCTGGTCCCAAAGAGAAAAGCGCCCGATCTATCTCGGCGAGTTCGGCGTGTACGAGGCCGCTCCAGCCGAAGCACGGACCAGATATCTGTCATTCGTGGCGCGGAGCGCAGAGCGGCTTGGCTGGGCTTGGGCCTATTGGCAGTTCGATCATGATTTCGCGGCCTTCGACAGCGCGCGTCAAGCCTGGAAGCCGGACATCCTGCGGGCACTGCTTCCGGCCGGGCGTTGAGGTGCATCCGGGACGCGAGCCATCGCCGCACACTGCCTCATTGCGAGCGAGCGAAGCAATCCAAAATCTTGCCACGGAAAGATTCTGGATCCCCCAAAGCAAACGGGCACGCCTTCCTGCGAAGGCATGCCCGCTTGAAACCCTATTCGTGCGACGCGCGCGTGCTCAGTGCACGCTCACCGCTTGCAGCTCGTTGCTCCAGGCGTTGGCGATTGCGGCTTCGCGGCTGTCGGTCAGCATGATCGGCGTGCCGTCGGCGGCGTGGAGCGCGAAGAGCTTGAGGCCCGGCGCGATCTTCGGCGCTTCGGGAAACAGGCCCGGCACATCCTCAGAGCGGATCTGCTTCACATAGGCGATATGGCCTTCGCCGAGGGTTGCCAGCGTTTCCGGCGAGACGTTCTTGGCTTCGTATTCGAACGCAACGTGACCTTCACTCATGGTCTCGACTCCTCTCTCGAAACTAAGCGGTCGAGTCCGCTACTCGTTCCATTATTCGTGCTCATTGATAGCGATTGTCTTAACGATCCTCTCCGGTTCCGGCCGGGCAAGATCGATCGCCAGCAATCCGTTCTTCAGATCCGCACCCAGCACCAGCATCCCCTCCGCCAGCACGAAAGTGCGCTGGAAGTGGCGCGCGGCGATGCCGCGATGGATGTATTGCCGGGTCTTGTCGTCCTGCTGCCGCCCGCGAATGACGAGCTGGTTTTCCTCAATGGTTACATCGAGTTGGTCGCGGGTGAATCCGGCGACCGCCAGCGTGATCCGCAGACGCTCGGGCTGGCCCTCCGACCGGTCGCACCTCTCGATATTGTAGGGAGGGTAACCGTCGGCGCCTTTGACAACCCGATCGAGCACGCGCTCGATCTCGTCGAAGCCCAGAAGGAAGGGACTGGAAAGCATGGGAACACGAGACATAGTTTACAAAGTCCTCTCGAAGCGACTTTGGTGCATCAGGGCCCGTACAGGCACCCCTTGATCAGCAATATGGGCATATCCGCGTGTGGGTTCAAGGACGTAGCCGGGGCTGTGGACTGGCAGCTCACCCGCAAAAGCTGACTTGTCGCCATGGCGCGAAACGCCTGCCACAAGCCGGCCCGACGAAATTGCGGTGTGATTTTTCTCAACAAAAACAAACCCCCTTCTACTGTGCATGGGGTTGTTTTCGCGTTTTTTAATCGACGGCCCAGCGGAACCCGATCAGGCCTCGATCCGCGTCCGCCCATCGCCGCTGAACAGATGCAGCTTTTGGCGCATTGCTGCGACGCGGATCTTCTCGCCGATCGGAGGCGCCTCTGAGCCGGGAATGCGGACGATGACCTCGCCGGGCGGCAGTTCGCCGGGGTTGGCGGCGATGCGCTGCTCGTCCTGAGCCCGCGTGCCGTAAACGAAGGTTTCAGCGCCGACGCGCTCGATCGCTTCCACGGTGAGCGGAAGGGCGACGCCGCCGGCCGGGCTCTGGTCGGTGATGACGAAATCCTCCGGGCGAATGCCGAGGATGCCGGCGTCGGTGCTGCCGAGCTGCGACTTGATCTCGTCGGCGCGAATCGACATCAGATTCATCGGTGGCGCGCCGATGAAGGAGGCGACGAAAGTCGTCGCCGGCTTCTCGTAGATCGCCAAGGGATTGCCGACCTGCTCGACCTGGCCGCCATTCATCACCACGAGAATGTCGGCGAGCGTCATCGCCTCGAGCTGGTCGTGGGTGACGTAGATCGACGTGGTGTTGAGCCGGCGCTGCAATTTGCGGATCTCGACCCGCATCGCGATGCGGAGTTTGGCGTCAAGATTGGAGAGCGGCTCGTCGAACAGAAACACCTTCGGCTGGCGCACGATGGCGCGGCCCATGGCGACGCGCTGGCGCTGGCCGCCGGAGAGCTGGCGCGGCTTGCGCTCCAGCATCGAGGTGAGCTCGAGCACGCGGGCGGCTTCGTCGACGCGGGTCTTGACCTCGGCCTCCTTCATGCCGCGGTTGCGCAGGCCGTAAGCCATGTTGTTGAAGACGCTCATATGCGGATAGAGCGCGTAGTTCTGGAACACCATCGCGATGTCGCGGTCGGCGGGCTCGATCTGGTTGACGATGCGGCCGCCGATGTCGATCTCGCCGCCGGTGACGGTTTCGAGGCCTGCGACCATGCGCAGCAATGTCGACTTGCCGCAGCCGGAGGGCCCGACCAGCACGCAGAACTGGCCGTCGCCGACATCGACGTTGACGCCCTTGATGGCCTCGAAGCCGCCGGGATAGGTTTTGCGGACGTTGCGCAGGGTGACGTTAGCCATGGGATTTACTTTTCCGTCTCCACGAGTCCGCGCACGAACAGTTTCTGCATCACGACGACGACGAACACCGGCGGCAGCATCGCGAGCACGGCCGTCGCCATCACGATCGGCCATTCGGTCAGCGCGTCGGTGGTGGTGATCATCTTGCGGATGCCGACCTGGATGGTCTGCATGTCGTCGCGGGTGGTGATCAGCAGCGGCCAGAGATATTGATTCCAGCCGAGGATGAAGAGGATCACGAACAGCGCCGCCATGTTGGTGCGCGACAGCGGCAGCAGCGTATCCCAGAAGAAGCGCAGGGGACCGGCGCCGTCGATGCGCGAGGCCTCCAGCAGCTCGTCCGGCACCGTCATGAAGAACTGGCGAAACAGCAGCGTCGCGGTGGCGGAGGCGATCAGCGGCAGTGACAGGCCCGCATAGCTGTCGAGCATGTGCAGATCGGCGACGATCTTGTAGGTCGGATAGATGCGCACCTCGACCGGCAGCATCAGCGTGATGAAGATGATCCAGAAGATCGGCATCCGGAAGGGAAAGCGGAAATAGACGATCGCGTAGGCCGAGATGATCGAGATCGCGATCTTGCCGACCGCGATCAGCAGCGCCATCACCAGCGAGTTCAGCATCATGTTGCCGACGGGCTCGCGGGTCGATCCGCTCGTGCCGACGAAAATGGTCTGGTAGTAGACCTCGAAGAAATGGCCGCCCGGCAGCAGCGACATTTGCCCGTTGGCGATCAGCGCGTTGTCCTGGGTCGAGGCGACGAACGCGATGTAGACGGGGAAGGCGACGACCGCGATCCCGATCCAGAGGATGATGTGGGCGATGTTGCGCCGGAAGCCCTCTTCCTCGACCATCAGTAGGTCACCTTGCGTTCGACGAACCGGAACTGGATTCCGGTGAGCACGATGACCATGACCATCAGGATCACCGACTGCGCCGCCGAGCTGCCGAGATTGCCGCCGAGCAGGCCGTCGGAATAGACCTTGTAGACCAGCGTGACCGTCGACGTTCCGGGGCCGCCGCGGGTCATCGTGTCGATGATGCCGAACGTGTCGAAGAAGGCGTAGACGATGTTGACCACCAGCAGGAAGAAGATGGTCGGCGACAGCAACGGGAAGGTCACGGTCCAGAACCGCCGCATCGGACGGGCGCCGTCGATCGCGGCGGCCTCGAACACGCTCTTTGGGATCGCTTGCAGGCCGGCGAGGAAGAACAGGAAATTATAGGAGATCTGCTTCCACGCGGCGGCGAGGATGATCAGCGCCGCGGCCTGGTCGCCGTCGAGCAGCGGATTCCAGTCGACGCCCATATTGCGCAGATAGCGCGAGAGCACGCCGAGCGAGGGATGCAGCATGAAGATCCAGAGCACGCCGACCACGGGCGGTGCCACCGCATAGGGCCAGATCAGGAGCGTGCGGTAGAGCATCGAGCCACGCAGCGGCTTGTCCGCCATCACGGCGAGCAGCAGCGCAAAGGACAGCGACGAGACGGCGATGGCGAACGAGAACAAGAAGGTCCGGACGATCGCCTCGAAATAGGCTGCGTCCTTGAACAGCTCGACGTAATTCTCGAACCAGACAAAGGTGGTCGACAGACCGAACGCATCCTGGAGCAGGAAGGACTGGATCACCGCCTGCAGGGCCGGCCAATAGAAGAAAATCAGGACGATCGCGAGCTGCGGCGCAACCAGCGCGTACGGTAACAGTCTTGACTGGAAGATGGCTTGCTTTTGCATGATGCCAGCAGAGCGGCAGGCCGGGTCGCGGCCTGCCGCTCATTGCCTCACTTGACGGCGGTCTTTTCGAACTGCCGCAGCATCGTGTTGCCGCGCTCGACGGCGGCATCGAGCGCCTGCTTGGCGGTCTTCTTGCCGGCCAGCGCTTGCTCAATCTCTTCCGACCAGACGTCACGCAGCTGCACCATGTTGCCGAGGCGCAGACCGCGCGAATTCTCGGTCGGCTCCTTGTTGGTCAGCTCGAGCAGCGGGGTCTCGAGATAGGGCTGATCCTTGTAGAAGCCTTCTTCCTTCGCCTTGGCGTAGGCCGCCTTGGTGATCGGCAGGTAGCCGGAGGCCTTGTGGATGTAGACCTGGCGATCGGTGTCGGAGAGGAAGGTCAGGAATTTCGCGACGCCCTTGTATTCCTCGGCCGACTTGCCGCCCATCACCCACAGCGAAGCGCCGCCGATGATCGAGTTCTGCGGTGCGCCCTTGACGTCGGGATAATACGGCATCGGCACGGCGGTGAAGTTGAACTTGGCCTGCGCCTTGACGTTGCCGAAGAAGGCCGACGAGGTCAGGTAGATCGGGCACTCGCCCGAAGTGAAGCGGCCTTCGCCGGTGTTGGTGCGGCCGGCGTAGTCATAGGTCTTGGTCTTCTGCAGCTCGACCAGGGTTTCGAGATGCTTGACCTGAAGCGGTCCGTTGAACTCGAGCACGGTGTCGAAGCCGTCGAGGCCGTTGGCCTTGCTGGCGAGCGGCACGTTGTGCCACGCCGAGAGCTGCTCGAGATTGACCCAGGTGATCCAGGAGCCCGAGAAGCCGCAGGTGTCATGACCGGCAGCCTTCAGCTTCTTGGCGGCCTCGAACGTTTCGGGCCAGGTCTTCGGGATCTCTACGTTCGCCTTCTTCAGCTCGTCGAGGTTCACCCACATCACGGTCGAGGACGAGTTGAAAGGGAAGGACAGCATCTCGCCCTTCGACGTCGAATAATAACCGGTGATGGCGGGCAGGTAGATCTTGGGGTCGAACTTCTCGCCGGCGTCGGCCATCAGCTTGTAGACGGGCTTCACGGCGCCGGTCGCGGCCATCATGGTCGCGGTGCCGACTTCGAACACCTGCATGATGTGCGGGGCGTTGCCGGCGCGGAACGCCGCGATGCCGGCGTTCATCGTATCGGGATAGTTGCCCTTGTAGGTCGGGATCACCTTGTAGTCGCTCTGCGACGCGTTGAAGTCGGTGGCGAGCTTGACGATGACGTCGTTGTTGGCGCCGGTCATCGCGTGCCACCACTGGATTTCGGTCACGGCCAAGGCCGGCGAGGCCGATAGTCCAACCGTGAGTGCAATAGCGGCAGCCGCTCCAAAATGTCGAAGAGCCATCAAGTAAACCTCCCTTGGGCCGTCAAAAATGATCGCTTGCGCTAGCAGCGCCATATGACGTTCACATGACTGTGTAAGCGGCCGAAACGAAAGCGGCAAGCGCTGGAAAAGGGAAGCCGTCAAATAGGCGAATGCCGCGCGCGCAGCGTCCTCCGTTCGCGGTGCACAGAGCGCCCGCACCGCACTGCGGCATTGCCGTGGGATGTGGAAGGCGAGGGCGCTAGCGCTTGCGCTCGGGGCCGCAGACAGTGCCCTGCTCGACCATCGCGTCGATCTCGGACCTGGAGTAGCCGAATTCGCCCAGGACCTCGGCGGCGTGCTCGCTGAATTTCGGCGGCAGGCGCCGCAGGCTCGGCTTGCTGCGGTCGAGCCGGATCGGCGACGCCACGCCCTTGTACCAATCCTTCTCGATAATATCGCCGCGCGCGATCGTGTGCGGGTTGGTCAATGCCTGGTCGATCTTCTGCACGGGGCCGGCGGGCAGGCCCGCGGCGAGCAGGCGATTGCACAGCGGCTCGGCCTCGTGCTGGCTGAACACGGCGGCAAGCTCGGCCCGCAGCGCCTCGCGATTGCCGATGCGATCCTTGTTGCGCGCAAAGCGCGGATCGGTGCCGAGCTCGGGCTTGCCGATCTCCTTGGCGAGCTTGCGGAAGGTGCCGTCATTGCCGACGCCGATGAAGATGTCGTCGGTCTTGGTCGGGAAGATCGCATAGGGCACGAGGTTGGGATGCTCGTTGCCGGTGAGCGACGGCGGCTTGCCATGCATGAAATAATTCGCGGTGTGCGGATGCATGATGGCGAGACCGGTCTCGTACAGCGTGGTCTCCAGGAACTGGCCCTGGCCCGAGCGCTGCCGCTCCGACAGCGCCATCAAGATGCCGATCGCCGCATAGAGGCCGGTGCCGATGTCGACCAGCGGCACGCCGATCCGCATCGGTCCGCTCTCGGGCGAGCCGGTCGCCGCGATCATGCCGGTCATGGCCTGGATGATGGCGTCATAGCCGGGATTGCCGCCGCGCGGGCCGTCGGCGCCGAAGCCGCAGATCCGGCAATGCACGAGGCGCGGAAATTTCTCGCGTAACACCTCGTTGCCGATGCCCCATTTCTCCAGCGTGCCCGGCTTGAAGTTCTCGATCAGGACGTCGGCGCTCTCCAGCATCTTGAGCAGCACGGTCCGGCCGCCCTCGGAGGCGAGGTCGAGGCCGATCGAGCGCTTGTTGCGGTTGATGCCGATGAAATAGGCCGCGTCTTCCTCGTGGAAGGGAGGGCCCCAGTCGCGTACCTCGTCGCCTGCGGGCGGCTCGACCTTGATCACGTCGGCGCCATGGTCGGCGAGGATCTGGGTGCAATAGGGGCCGCCGAGCACGCGCGTCAGATCGATGACGCGCAGGCCGCTCATTGCACCCATGGCAGCTCCAGAACTGGCGGCTTCAGTCATGCCTTCGCGTCCCCTGTGTCGGTATTGATCACAGGCCTAACGAGGTTCGTCCGAGCCGGCAATGGCTTCGCGCGTAGGGCGTCATGCAGGCCGCTCGCCGCAATCCCGCGGGATGGCAAATCAAGGGAGGCGGCCGGCCCGAGGGGTATCTCGGGCCAGCCGCTTCAGCTAACCGATCAGACGACCGTCAGACGGACGTCGACATTGCCGCGCGTCGCGTTGGAATACGGGCACACCTGGTGCGCCTTCTCGACCAGCGCCTCGGCTTCCGCGCGGGCGAGGCCCGGCAGCGAGACGGCAAGGTCGATGTCGAGACCGAAGCCGCCGGCCGCGCGCGGGCCGATGCCGACGGTCGAGGTCACGGAGGCGTCGGCCGGAACCTTGGGGCCGCCCTGCGAGGACACGAACTTCATCGCGCCGATGAAGCAGGCGGCATAGCCCGCAGCAAACAGCTGCTCGGGATTGTTGCCGGCGCCGCCTCCGCCGCCGAGCTCCTTCGGCGTGGTGAGCTTGACGTCGAGCGCGCCGTCGAGGGTCGCGGCATGGCCGTCGCGGCCGCCGGTGGCCTTTGCGCTGGTCTTGTAGAGGACGTTCACTGACATTTTTGTCTCCCTGTGTTTTCGGGGTGGGGGCGCCATCTTTATCGCAGGCAATTAGATTGCGCGCAATTGAAATTATAGCGTCTCACATTTAATTGTTCGCAATTGAATGTAGCGACGGCCGGCCCCAGAATGGAGCAAGTCCTGTGAGATTCTCGATGCCCCGGAAACATTCGGCAGCGGACGCGCCGCTGCGCCTCGACAACCAGATCTGCTTCGCGGTCTATTCCGCCGCGCATGCGTTCAACCGCGTCTACAAGCCGCTGCTGGACCGGCTCGGCCTGACCTATCCGCAATATCTGGTGATGCTGGTGCTGTGGGAGCGCGACGACGTGCCGGTCAAGAGCATCGGCGAAAAGCTGCACCTGGATTCGGGCACGCTGACACCGCTGCTCAAGCGGCTCGAGGCGGCCCACCTCGTCAAGCGCACGCGCTCGAGCGAGGACGAGCGTCAGGTGCTGATCGCGTTGACGCCGCAGGGCCAGGCCTTGAAGGACAAGGCGCGGGCCGTGCCGCAATCGATTCTGGCGGCATCGGACTGCTCGGTCTCGGAGCTTGTCGCGATGAAGGACGAGATTGTGGCGTTGCGCGATCGGTTGAATGCGGTGATCGGGGAGTAGGGTTAGAGGTGCGCTCTTAGGACAGCCGCTTCTTTGTGAAGGCTCGGCCGGAGTGAGACTTCAGGTAGGCTTCAAAAGCGAGCGCTTTGTGCTTGTCAGGGAAGGCGCAGTACCAGATCAGCTTCCAAGGCTTGAACTTGGCAGTGTGGGTGGATTTGCCAGCATTGTGCTCTGGAAACCGGCGCTTCAGATCTTCCGTAGCCCCAACGTATTCCTGCTCGGGAAATTCGATGCTGCGGAGGATGTAGACGTACCACATTGACGATTATCGCCCGGGCAGCCGCTGCGTGGGAGTCTCACCAGTCCGTCTTCGCCCTTCGGGCTTCGCCGGACACCACGCTTCGCCCTTCGAGCTCCGCGCGGCTGCGCCACGCGTAGCCCGAAGGGCGAAGCGTGGTGGAGCCAGGCGGGATCGAACCGCCGACCTCTTGCATGCCATGCAAGCGCTCTCCCAGCTGAGCTATGGCCCCTTAACCGTCCGACGCGCCTTGGGCGACGCGTCGGGAAAGACCCAGAACCACAGTTCTGGAATTATCTCAAGTCTCTTCGTCACCGCCGACATCACCAATGATGTCGGTGACGTCCTCATCGCCTTCTTCGTCGTCGGCGATAAAGGTCGAATCATCGTCGTCATCGTCCTCGATAGTTTCATCGACTTCGATGTCGTCCTCGGATTCGGGCACGACGGCCTTGACCTTGCCGGTGTTCTCCTCGGCATCGGCCTCCTCGAGCGAGACCTCCTCGACCTCCGCCGGCTCTGGCGTGGCGTCGGCGGCAGCGGCTGCGTGACGGGCTTCGGCACCGCGGGGTGCGCGAGCCGGCGCGATGGGCGCGATCGGCACGACTTCACCGGTATAGGGCGAGATCACCGGATTCTTGTTGAGGTCATAGAACTTTTTGCCCGTGGTCGGGCAAATACGTTTAGTTCCGAGTTCGGACTTGGCCACGGCAGAGGAATCCTGGAAATGTCTGAAAAGCGGTGCTTCACTTGGCTAGTTGGCGGCCCGCTGTCAATAGCGCATTGCGGGAGAACGACATGCCCGTGACGGCGGGGAGACCATGTGGTACCTGCCCCGCGAGTCCCACAGGGACGTTTCGGGCCTACCCAAGGACACAAACTTGACCGATTCCGACAAGCCGACGCCGCTCCAGTCGCGCGCCAGCGGTCCCCTGACCGGGAAAGTAAGGGTGCCCGGAGACAAGTCGATCTCCCACCGTGCCCTCATCCTCGGCGCGCTCGCGGTCGGAGAGACGCGGATTTCGGGCCTCCTGGAGGGCGAGGACGTCCTTAACACCGCCAAATCCATACAGGCGCTCGGCGCCGGGGTCGAGCGTACCGGAGATTTCGCCTGGAAGGTGAACGGCGTGGGTGTCGCAGGCTTCGCGGAGCCCAAAGCGCCGCTGGATTTCGGCAACTCCGGCACCGGCTGCCGGCTCGTCATGGGCGCCGTCGCCGGCTGTCCGATCTCCGCGGTTTTCGACGGCGATGCCTCACTGCGCAGCCGGCCCATGCGCCGGATCCTGGATCCCCTGGAAAAGATGGGCGCGAAGGTCGTCTCCGGCGGCGCGGGCGGCCGTCTGCCGCTGACCGTCCAGGGTGCGCGCGATCCGCTGCCGATCACCTACAAGACGCCTGTGGCCTCGGCCCAGATCAAATCCGCCGTGCTGCTCGCGGGCCTGGCCGCGCCGGGCGCCACGACCGTCATCGAGACCGAGG
This sequence comes from Bradyrhizobium sp. 172, assembly GCF_023101065.1. Taxonomy (NCBI): domain Bacteria; kingdom Pseudomonadati; phylum Pseudomonadota; class Alphaproteobacteria; order Hyphomicrobiales; family Nitrobacteraceae; genus Bradyrhizobium; species Bradyrhizobium sp. 172. The sequence continues at coordinate 8,053,166 of NZ_CP064701.1, read as the reverse complement.
CCAGTCGCGACCACACCGAACTGATGCTCAAGCATTTCGGCGCCGAGATCACCTCAGTGCAAGAAGGTCAGCACGGCCGCCGTATCACGCTCGTGGGGCAGCCGGAGCTGCATGGCGCCAATGTCGTCGTGCCCGCCGATCCCTCGTCGGCGGCGTTCCCTATCGTTGCTGCGCTGATCGTCGAAGGCTCCGAAATCGTCCTGTCCGACGTCATGACCAATCCGCTGCGCACCGGTCTTTTCACCACGCTGCGCGAAATGGGTGCCTCGATCGAGGAAAGCGAAGTTCGTGGCGACGCTGGCGAGCCGATGGCAAAGCTGCGGGTACGCGCCTCGAAATTGCGCGGTGTCGAGGTGCCGCCGGAGCGTGCACCGTCGATGATCGACGAATATCTGGTGCTGGCGGTGGCGGCCGCCTTTGCCGAGGGCACGACCATCATGCGCGGCCTCCAGGAGCTGCGCGTGAAGGAATCCGACCGTTTGGAGGCCACCGCCGCCATGCTCCGCGTCAACGGTGTCAAGGTCGAGGTCTGCGGCGACGATTTGATCGTCGAAGGCCGCGGCCACGTTCCCGGCGGCGGCGTGGTGGCCACCCACATGGATCATCGCATCGCGATGTCCGCGCTGGTGATGGGCTGCGCCTCCGATCAGCCGGTAACCGTCGATGACACCGCCTTCATCGCCACCAGTTTTCCGGATTTCATCCCGATGATGCGTTCGCTTGGGGCCGATTTTTCATGATCATTGCCATCGACGGGCCCGCGGCGTCGGGCAAGGGCACCCTCGGCAAGCGCCTTGCCCACCATTACGGCTACCGTCACCTTGATACCGGCGTAATCTATCGCGCGGTGGCCTATTCCCTGATGCAGTCCGGTCATGATCTCCGGGACGAGGCGGCGGCGGTCGCTGCGGCGCTGGAACTCGATCCCGAAAAGTTCGGCAATCCCGCCCTGAAGACCCAGAAGGCCGGCGAGGGCGCCTCGATCGTCTCGGCGATCCCCAAGGTGCGCGAGGCCCTCATCAACTTTCAGCGGCAATTCGCCGCCGATCCGCCCGGCGCCGTGCTCGATGGGCGCGATATTGGAACCGTGATCTGCCCCCATGCCGACGTGAAGATCTTCGTCGTCGCCGACCCCAAGGTCCGTGCCCGCCGCCGGACCATGGAGGCCAAGGCGCGGGGCGAGGAGGCGGACGAGGCGGCCGTGCTCGCCGATATCATCCAGCGCGACGAGCGCGACAAGAACCGGGCGATCGCCCCCCTGAAGCCGGCTCCGGATGCTTACTTGCTAGATAACTCCCAACTGGATATAGAAGGCGGCGTCCGGGCCGCCATCGACATTATCGAGGCCGTCCGAGCGGGCCGGTCGCGGGGTTAAGCCGCTGCCGTCATTGGAGGAAGCGCCCGCTCCCGCTCTTTGAGGTCGATACTCTCGGTCCCTGCTCGGGGCCGACGCGATCCAGGTTCCGGACAAAAGATTTCCACGTATCGAACGCGCGGGCCTCAGCCGGCCCGCTTCCGCTGTTCCGCCCTCCAGGTCGGAGCAGCGAGCGGTCGCTCGAAGGTTCTGCGGACCTTCCGACACTGCGCGTACGGTGCGCCCAAGAACCCAACGGCCGGCATGACATCCGCAACTGGAGAACAAATGGCTTCGACTTCTGCTGATACCTATAGCCCGTCGCGCGACGATTTCGCCGCGATGCTCGACGAGTCCTTCGCAGGCGGCAACCTGCAGGAAAGCTCAGTCATCAAGGGCAAGGTTGTTGCAATCGAAAAGGACATGGCCGTCATCGACGTCGGCCTGAAGACGGAGGGCCGCGTTGCCCTGCGCGAATTTTCCGGCCCCGGCCGTGACAGCGAGCTCAAGGTCGGCGACGAGGTGGAAGTGTTCCTCGATCGGATCGAGAACGCCCTCGGCGAAGCCGTGCTGTCGCGTGACAAGGCGCGCCGCGAAGAGAGCTGGGGCAAGCTCGAGAAGGCCTTCCAGAACAACGAGAAGGTCAACGGCGTCATCTTCAACCAGGTCAAGGGCGGCTTCACCGTCGACCTCGACGGTGCCGTGGCCTTCCTGCCGCGTTCGCAGGTCGACATCCGTCCGATCCGCGACGTTGCGCCGCTGATGAACAACTCGCAGCCGTTCCAGATCCTCAAGATGGACCGCCGCCGCGGCAACATCGTCGTGTCCCGCCGCACGGTTCTCGAAGAGACCCGCGCCGAGCAGCGTCAGGAGCTGGTGCAGAACCTCGAAGAGGGTCAGGTCATCGACGGCGTGGTCAAGAACATCACCGATTACGGTGCGTTCGTTGATCTCGGCGGCATCGACGGTCTGCTGCACGTCACCGACATCGCGTGGCGCCGCGTCAACCACCCGACCGAGGTGCTCTCGATCGGCCAGACCGTGAAGGTCAAGATCATCAAGATCAACCACGAGACGCACCGCATCTCGCTGGGCATGAAGCAGCTGTTGGACGATCCGTGGCAGGGCATCGAAGCCAAGTACCCGCTGGGTGCCCGCTTCACCGGTCGCGTCACCAACATCACCGACTACGGCGCGTTCGTCGAGCTCGAGCCGGGCATCGAAGGCCTGATCCACGTCTCCGAGATGTCGTGGACCAAGAAGAACATGCACCCCGGCAAGATCGTTTCGACCTCGCAGGAAGTCGAAGTGCAGGTGCTGGAAGTCGATTCCGTCAAGCGCCGCATCTCGCTCGGCCTCAAGCAGACCATGCGCAACCCGTGGGAGGTCTTCGTCGAAGGTCACCCGACCGGTTCGACGGTCGAGGGCGAGGTCAAGAACAAGACCGAATTCGGTTTGTTCCTGGGCCTCGAGGGCGACGTCGACGGCATGGTCCATCTCTCCGACCTCGACTGGAAGCAGCCGGGCGAGCAGGTGATCGACAACTACAAGAAGGGCGACATGGTGAAGGCCGTGGTGCTCGATGTGGACGTCGAGAAGGAGCGCATTTCTCTTGGAATCAAACAGCTTGAAGGCGACCCCTTCGCCGAGCCGGGCGATGTCAAGAAGGGCGCGGTCGTGACCTGCGAAGTGATCGAAGTGAAGGAGAGCGGCATCGAGGTGAAGATCACCGGTACCGACTTCACCACGTTCGTGAAGCGCTCGGAGCTCGCTCGTGACCGCAACGATCAGCGCGCCGAACGCTTCGCCGTCGGCGAGAAGGTCGATGCCCGCGTGATCCAGTTCGACAAGAAGGCCCGCAAGGTCCAGGTGTCGATCAAGGCGCTCGAAGTCGCCGAAGAGAAGGAAGCCATCGCGCAGTACGGCTCTTCCGATTCGGGAGCAACGCTCGGCGACATCCTCGGCACCGCGCTCAAGAACCGCGACACCAAGTAAGCGAAACGCAGGTTTCACTGCATCAAAGCCCCGGCGCGAGCCGGGGCTTTTTGTAGTGAGGTCGTCGCCCGGATGGGGCGAAGTGAAATCCGGGAAAGCCTCTCCGTGAGGCGAGAACCCCGGATTACGCTTGCGCTCCATCCGGGCTACGCGGCAGCCGGCCTTGTTTTCTTCTAATTGCGCCGCAATTGATGTATCCAGATAAGCCAATGGCGACGCTGCGACGGCACAACGCGCCTGGCCTTTCATTTGGAGATATTGAGATGTCACTCGATTCGGACATCATCGTCGATCGCCGCAGGATCCGCCGCAAGCTGACGTTCTGGCGCGTATTGGCCGCGCTGATCGCGATCGCGGCGATCGCAGGCTTCGCGCTGGTCGCGACGCCTGGTGCGCGCGGCACGTTCGCGTCCGCCGGCTCGATCGCGCGGGTCCAGATCGAGGGCCTGATCCGCAGCGATTCCGATCGCACCCAGGCGCTCGAGCGGCTGGAGAATTCGCAGGCCGCCGCCGTCATCGTTCACATCAATTCGCCGGGCGGCACCACCGCCGGCTCCGAGCAGCTCTATGATTCGCTTGTACGGTTGAAGGCAAAGAAGCCGCTCGTTGTCGTCGTCGAAGGCCTCGCCGCCTCCGGCGGCTACATCACCGCGATCGCCAGCGATCACATCATCGCCCAGCAGAGCTCGCTGGTCGGCTCGATCGGCGTGCTGTTCCAGTTTCCGAACGTCTCGGAGCTGTTGAAGACCGTCGGCGTCAAGGTCGAGGAGGTAAAGTCCACGCCGCTGAAGGCCGCGCCCAACGGTTTCGAGCCAACCAGCCCTGAGGCACGGGCGGCGCTCGATGCGTTGGTGAAGGATTCCTATGCCTGGTTCAAGGGATTGGTGAAGGAACGGCGTGGCATGGATGACACGCAGCTCGAGAAAGTGGTTGATGGCCGTGTCTTCACCGGACGCCAGGCCATCGATCTCAAGCTGATCGATCAGATCGGCGACGAGAAGACCGCCGTGACCTGGCTGGTCGAGCAGAAGGGCGTCAAGAAGGGGCTCTCCGTGCGCGATTACAAGCTGCAGCCGCGCTTCAGCGATCTGCCGTTCCTCAAGACGGCGGCCGCAGTAACGCTGGAAGCACTGGGTTTAGGCTCGATTGCGCATCAAATCGGACAAACCGGCGTCGCACAGGCGGTCGATCGGCTCGGAATGGATGGAATGCTCGCCTTGTGGCAGCCGGCGGCGTCGAACTGACCGGAACCGCGCGAGCCACAGAGGTTTTTCCCGTTCGGCGCGTGTAGGTCCAGCCCGCTTTTTCGGCATTTGTCACGTGTTTTCACGACGCTCAACCCTCATTTAGCGTCTTGACAGATCACGGTATTTTCACGGAAATGGTCGTCCGCACGCTCCCGGGTCCTATCTCTCGATGATCAAATCCGAACTTGTTCAGCGTATCGCCGAGCACAACCCGCATCTGTACCAGCGGGATGTCGAGAACATTGTGAATGCGATTCTCGAAGAGATCGTAGCGGCTCTCGCGCGCGGTGATCGCGTCGAGTTGCGCGGCTTCGGTGCCTTCTCGGTCAAGCATCGCCCTGCGCGCGCAGGGCGCAATCCGCGCACCGGCGCCCATGTGCCTGTCGATCAGAAGAGCGTTCCGTTCTTCAAGACCGGCAAGGAAATGCGCGAACGGCTGAATCGCGACCATCCGGATCCAGGCGCGCCAGACTGAGGTCCACCTCAGGGTTTCCCGCGGTCGCCAGTGATGCGGCCGCAACCTTGATTCAAGGCGAGCGAGCCGAGATGCGAAAATTCCTGAGCGCGCTGGTCGTGATTCCGCTGGGCCTGGTCCTGATGGTCTTTGCCGTCGCCAACCGGCATTTCGTCACGGTCTCGTTCGATCCCTTCGTTTCCAACGACCCGTCATTCTCGGCAACGCTGCCGCTGTTCCTGCTCCTGATCGTGGTGGCTGCGCTCGGGGTCCTCGTGGGCGGGTGTGCCGTCTGGTTCGGCCAGCGGCACTGGCGGCGTGCGGCGCGCCGGCATGACGCGGATGCCCGGGCCGCGCGAGGCGAGCTGGCTGATCTGCGGGCCCAGTCTGCCGCAGCAAGGCCTGAGTCCCAGCGCCTCCCCGTTCCCTCCGGTGTGGGGCTTTACGGGCCCGTCGGGCGAGACAAGCAGCGCGCGACGTTGTAGAAGCGGCCGCAACCGAAAAGCCCGTTTTCCGGCCGCGGACCCGCGGCCCTCCATTTGCTTTGAGCCCATATCCGTCGAGAACATGTCCTTGCTCGTCAAAATCTGCGGCCTGTCCACGCCCGAGACGCTCGAAACGGCGCTCGAGGCGGGTGCCGACATGGTGGGCTTTGTGTTCTTCCCGCCGTCGCCGCGGCATTTGTCGCTGGAAGCCGGCCGGGAGCTCGGCCGGCAGGTGAAGCGGCGCGCGCTCAAGGTCGCGCTCACCGTCGATGCCGACGATGCCACGCTCGACAACATCATGGACGCGCTGTCGCCGGACATTTTCCAGCTTCATGGCACGGAGAGCGTGGCCCGGCTGCGCGACATCAGGCAACGGGTCGGTCGTCCGGTGATGAAGGTCGTGCCGGTCGCAACGTCAGCGGATCTCGCCGTGCTGCCCGGTTACGCCGAGATAGCCGAACGCATCCTGTTCGATGCGCGCGCACCGAAGGACGCAACGCGGCCAGGCGGCCTCGGCGCACCATTCGATTGGCATCTGCTCGGAAACCTGGAGCTCGCGTTGCCGTATATGGTCTCGGGCGGCCTCAGCGCCGACAACGTCGCCGAAGCCGTTCGCGTCACCCGGGCCGGTGGCGTCGACGTCTCCTCCGGTGTCGAGAGCGCCCCGGGCGTGAAGGACCCCGAGATGATCAAGGCCTTCATTCGCGCCGCGCGCGCAAGCCAAGATGCAAGTCAAGAGTTGAGCGTCCGATGAATGTTGCAAAACCCAATTCCTATCGCAGCGGCCCCGACGAGCGCGGCCATTTCGGCATTTTCGGCGGACGCTTCGTTGCCGAAACCCTGATGCCGCTGATCCTCGATCTGGAGAAAGCCTACACCGAGGCCAAGGTCGACCCGGCCTTCCAGATCGAGATGAACGGCTATCTCAAGAATTATGTCGGCCGGCCCTCGCCGCTCTATTTCGCCGAGCGTCTGACCGAGCATCTGGGCGGCGCCAAGATCTACCTCAAGCGCGAAGAGCTCAACCACACCGGCTCGCACAAGGTGAACAACGTGCTCGGCCAGATCATGCTGGCGCGACGCATGGGCAAGAAGCGCATCATCGCCGAGACCGGCGCCGGCCAGCACGGTGTCGCCACCGCGACGCTGTGTGCGCGCTTCGGCCTGGAATGCATCGTCTATATGGGCGCCGTCGACGTCGAGCGGCAGCAGCCCAACGTCATCCGCATGGAGATGTTGGGCGCAACGGTCATTCCAGTGCAGTCGGGCACGCGCACGCTGAAGGATGCCATGAACGAGGCGCTGCGCGACTGGGTCACCAACGTGCACAACACCTTCTACTGCATCGGCACGGTCGCGGGTCCGCATCCCTATCCGACGCTGGTCCGCGACTTCCAGTCGATCATCGGCAACGAGACCAAGGTGCAGATGCAGGAGATCGAAGGCCGCCTGCCGGATTCGCTGGTCGCCTGTATCGGCGGCGGCTCCAACGCGATGGGCCTGTTTCATCCGTTCCTCGACGATTCCACCGTCGAGATCTTCGGCGTCGAAGCTGCGGGCCACGGGCTGACGCAACTGCATGCGGCGTCGATCGCGGGCGGTCGTCCCGGCGTGCTGCACGGCAACCGCACCTATCTCCTGATGGACGCCGACGGCCAGATCCAGGACGCGCATTCGATCTCCGCCGGGCTCGACTATCCCGGCATCGGCCCCGAGCACTCCTGGCTGCACGAGATCGGCCGCGTGAACTATCTCTCCGCGACCGACGACGAGGCCCTCGCAGCGTTCCAGTTGCTGTCAAAGCTGGAAGGCATCATCCCCGCGCTCGAGCCGGCACATGCCATCGCCAAAGTGATGGAGCTCGCGCCGAAGCGGACCAAAGATCACCTGATGGTCGTCAACCTCTCCGGCCGCGGCGACAAGGACGTCCCGCAGGTCGGCGACATCCTGAGGGGCAAGAGCAAGTGACCACGCGTATCGACACCCGTTTCGCCGAGCTGAAGAAAGCCGGCCGCTCGGCCTTCGTGACTTATGTGATGGCCGGCGATCCCGATCTCACGACGTCGCTCAATATCGTCAAGGCGTTGCCCAAGGCAGGCGCCGACGTGATCGAACTCGGTATTCCCTTCACCGATCCGATGGCGGATGGTCCCTCGATTCAGGCTGCCGGTCTGCGCGCGCTCAAGAACGGCATGACGTTGAAGAAGACGCTGGAACTGGTGCGTGATTTCCGCAAGGACGACAACGTCACGCCGCTGGTGCTGATGGGCTATTACAATCCGATCTACATCTACGGCGTCGACAAGTTTTTGGTTGATGCCAAGACGGCCGGGGTCGACGGCCTGATCATCGTCGATCTGCCACCCGAGGAAGACGAGGAGCTCTGCATTCCCGCGCTGAAGGCGGGCCTGAACTTCATTCGCCTGGCGACCCCGACCACCGACGACAAGCGCCTGCCCGCGGTGCTCGCGAACACGTCAGGCTTTGTCTACTATGTCTCTATCGCCGGCATCACCGGCGCAGCGGCGGCGGACGCCAATGCCGTTGGCGACGCGGTCGCGCGCATCAAGCGGCATACCAAGCTCCCGATATGCGTCGGTTTCGGCATCCGCACGCCGGAGGCGGCGCGCGCCATTGCCGAAAAGGCCAATGGCTCGGTAGTCGGCACCGCGCTGGTCGATGCGCTCAAGAACAGCCTCGATGCGGAAGGGCGCGCGACGGCCAAAACCGTCAACGCCGTCGCCGAGCTGACGGCGGCACTGGCCCAGGGCGTCAAGGGCGCGCAACAGGCGGCGGAATAGGCCTTAATTCCGCGGCCAAGTCCGACGAGCAAGGCGGACGATACGGCGGCTTGCCGGGCCGGGTCCCGGCCGCCATATATCCCTTCAGGTGGTCCCCAGGCGGGATCGCACATCGGAGCAAACCATGAACTGGCTTACCAATGTGGTCCGGCCGAAGATCCGCAACATGCTGCGGCGGGAGACGCCGGAGAATCTGTGGATCAAGTGCCCGGATTCCGGACAGCTCGTGTTCTACAAGGACGTCGAGGCCAACCAGTTCGTCATCCCCGGCTCGAACTATCATATGCGCATGAATGCGGTGGCGCGTCTGAAGTCGATTTTCGACAATGAGACCTGGTACGACGTCGCGCTGCCTGACGTCACGCCCGATCCGCTCAAGTTCCGTGACGAGAAGAAGTACGTCGATCGCATCAAGGATGCCCGCGCGCGGACCAATCTGAACGACGCGATCAAGGTCGGCTACGGCAAGCTCGAAGGTGCCGCCGTCGTCGTCGCGGTGCAGGATTTCGACTTCATGGGCGGCTCGCTCGGCATGGCCGCGGGCGAAGCCATCGTGCGCGGGCTCGAGCTCGCGGTCGAGAAGAAGTCACCCTTCATCGTGTTCGCCGCCAGTGGTGGCGCGCGCATGCAGGAAGGCATCTTGTCGCTGATGCAGATGCCGCGCACCACGGTCGCGGTGCAGATGCTGCGTGAAGCAAAACAGCCCTACATCGTCGTGCTGACCAACCCGACCACCGGCGGCGTCACTGCGTCCTATGCGATGCTCGGCGACGTGCAGATTGCCGAGCCCGGTGCGCTGATCGGTTTTGCCGGCGCGCGCGTGATCGAGCAGACCATCCGCGAAAAACTCCCCGAGGGGTTTCAGCGCGCCGAATACCTCAAGGAGCACGGCATGATCGACATGGTCGTGCATCGCCACGAATTGCGCCCGACCCTGGCGCGGCTCTGCCGACTGTTGACCAGGGCGCCGGCGCTTGAGACCGCGTCAAAGCCGGTGCAGCCGGTCGTCAGTCCGGCGCAGATTGTATCGGCTCCCGAAACGGCGCCGGCCGCGCCGCACGCGTGAACGCTTCCTCCGACCGCGCAAAGCCGCCGCTCGACGAATTGATCGGGCGGCTGTCGGCCCTGCACCAGAAACGCATCGATCTCGGGCTGGAGCGGATGCACCGCCTGTTCGAGCGGCTCGGTCATCCCGAGCGCAAGCTGCCGCCGGTGATCCACATCGCCGGTACCAACGGCAAGGGCTCGACGCTCGCTTATCTGCGCGCGACGCTGGAGGCAGCTAACCTGCGCGTCCACGCTTACACTTCACCCTATCTCGTTCGCATCAACGAATGCTTCCGGCTCGGCCGCGTCGGGGGCGGCGTGCTGGTCGGCGACGACGAGTTGCGCGCGGCACTGGAAGAGGTCGAGCGTGTCAATGCCGGCGAGCCGGCCACCGTGTTCGAGCTCAAGACGGCGGCTGCATTTCATCTGTTCGCGCGGAACCCGGCCGATGTGGTTCTGCTGGAGGTCGGCCTTGGCGGTCGGCTTGATTCAACCAATGTGGTTGACGCGCCGGCGGCCTGCGTGATCACGCCTGTCAGCATGGACCACATGGATTTCCTCGGTGACACCTTGACGTCGATCGCGGGCGAAAAGGCTGGGATCATCAAGCGTGGCGTGCCCGTGGTTTGCGCCGAGCAGCCGGCTGAGGCGATGGCCGTGATCGAGGCGCAGGCCAGGCGCATGCGCGCGCCGTTGTTTGCCGCGGGCGAGAGCTGGCATGTCAATGTCGAGAACGGGCGGCTGGTTTATTCCGATGAGCGCGGCTTGATGGATCTCACAGCGCCGCGCCTGTTCGGCCGGCACCAGTTCGACAATGCCGGTCTCGCCATCGCGACGTTGCGGGCCACCAACGCCTTCAAGATCAACCAGGCGGCGTTCGAGGCGGGGATCGTCGGTGCGGAATGGCCGGCGCGGATGCAGCGCATCGCTTCGGGCGAGCTGCTCGCTCTCGGCCCGCAGGGCTCGGAGATCTGGCTCGACGGCGGCCACAATGCGGAAGGCGGCCGCGTCGCGGCGGCCGCGCTCGGCGATCTCGAAGAGCGGGTGTCGCGGCCGCTGGTCGTGATCGTGGGCATGATGGCCAACAAGGACGCGAAAGGCTTTCTCGCCAATTTCGCCGGTCTGACCCGTCACATCATCGCAGTGCCGATTCCCGACACCGACAACGCGATGCCGGTCGACCGCCTTACGGATGCCGCCCGCAGCCTCGGCATGCGCGTCGAGCCCGCGCCCGGCGTGGAGGCCGCACTGCGCGCCTTGGCGAAGCTCGCCTACGAAGTGCCGCCGCGCATTCTGATCACCGGCTCGCTCTATCTCGCCGGCCACGTGCTCGCCATCAACGGCACGCCTCCTGTATAGTCTTCGCTCCATCCGAGCTACGGGAAGACCCATGCGTTTTGCCGCGATTGCCGACGTCCACGGAAATTACCTGGCGCTGGAAGCTGTGCTCGCCGACATCCGCGCGCAAGGCGTCTCCGAGATCGTCAATCTCGGCGACATGCTGAGCGGCCCGCTCGATGCGCGCCGGACCATCGAAATCCTGATGCAGCTCGATGCCGTGCACGTGCTCGGCAATCATGACCGCTATCTGCTCGACCGTCCGCCCGAGAAGATGGGCTCGTGGGATCGCCCGGCCCATGCCGCGCTCAATGCCGCGCAACTCGACTGGCTGCGCGCGCAGCCGATGACGCGCGTCTTTCGCGATCAGGTGTTCCTCTGCCACGCGACGCCCGACAATGACGAAGTCTATTGGCTCGATACCGTGCATCCCGACGGCGCGGTGGCGCTGTCGCCGCTCGATCGCATCGAGAAATTTGCGCAAGGCATCACGCAATCGCTGATCCTGTGCGCCCACACCCATCTCGCCCGTGCCGTGCGACTTCGCGACGGAAGGCTGATCGTCAATCCCGGCAGCGTGGGCGGCCCGGGCTTCCGTGACAAGCATCCGTTCCCGCATGTCGTCGAGGCCGGCACGCCGCACGCGCGCTATGCGATCCTTGAGCTAACCGATGGTGCCTGGCAGGTCACGTTCCGCCATGTGGTCTATGATCACGAGGCGATGGCCACGCTCGCTCGCCGCAACGGCCAGCCGGAGTTGGCGAACGCGCTGGCGACGGGATGGCTTGCCTAGCGGCTACGGCTACGGCTGTTTTAGCAGCTTCATCGGATCCACCGCCTTCTGCTTCAGCTGCTCGAAGCTGCATTGCCGCGGGGCCTTGTCGAGGCGCCAGCGCAGGATCGAGGTGCCGTGGCGAAAGCGGTCGCCGCTGAAATGGTCATAGCAGACCTCGATCACCAGCTTCGGCTTGAGCGGACACCACTTCGCCGAGCGCTCGGTGGACCAGCGGCTGGGGCCGCCCGGCGCGTTGCCGGTGAAGCCGGGCTCGCCGATCAATGCCTCAAGCCGATCGGTCAGGTCAGGCTTTTCCGCCGCTTTGATCGCCGAGGTGAAGCCGACATGGTGCAGGAGACCATCGTCATCGTAAAGCCCGAGCAGCAGCGAACCGACCACGCTCCGGCCGGCGATCTTGTTGGTCGCATAGCGGAAACCGCCGACCACGCAATCGGCGCTGCGGAATTTCTTGATCTTCTGCATGCCGTCGCGATTTCCCGCCTGGTAGGGCAGGTCGACGCGCTTGGCGATGACGCCGTCCGAGCCGCCGCCGGATTGCGCCAGCCACTTTTTCGCAAGGGCGTAGCTCGTCGTCGCCGGTGAGAGGCGGAAGATGCTGCTTTTCAGATTCGCCTTGGCAAACGCTTCCAGCGCCGGTCGCCGCTCCCTCAGCGGTTGCCCGGCAAGCTGCTTCTCCCTGGCCGTCGCAAGCAGATCGAAGGCGAGATAGAGCGCCGGCGTCTCCTCCGAGAGTTTCTTCACGCGGCTCGCCGCAGGGTGAATGCGTTGCAGCAGCGCGTCGAAGGAAAACCCCTTGCCGTGCGGCACGACGATCTCGCCGTCGAGGGTGAAGCGATCCGCCTTCAGCTTCAGCGCCGCGGCGACGATCTCGGGGAAATAACGCGCAAGGTCTTCACCGGATTTCGAGCGCAGATCAATGCTGCCGCCGTTGCGCGAGAGCAGGCAACGAAAGCCATCCCATTTCGGCTCGTATTGCCACTCCTTGCCGCGCGGGATCGCGTCGACCGAGCGCGCCTCCATCGCCACGAGGGGGTCCGACTTTCGCGCGCGTTTTGCGGGAGGAGGAGGCAACAGGCGGGACTCATCATACGCTGGACATGTCCCATCAACGCGAAACGGCCGACTTTCGCCGGCCGTTTCCAAAAATAATCTTGCGCGCGGCGGATCAGACCGCGGAAGTGATCCACTGCTGCAGCTTCGCCTTCGGCGCCGCGCCGACCTGGCGGGAGGCCATCTCGCCGCCCTTGAAGATCATCAGGGTCGGGATCGACATCACGCCATATTTCGACGCGGTCTTCGGGCTCTCGTCGACGTTGAGCTTCACGATCTTGACCTTGTCGCCCATCGCGCCGGCGATCTCGTCGAGCGCGGGTGCGATCATGCGGCAGGGGCCGCACCATTCGGCCCAGAAATCGACGACCACGGGGCCGTTTGCCTTGAGCACTTCGGCTTCGAAATCGGTGTCAGAAACCTTACCAACGGCCATGGGAGTACCTCGTACCTGAGAGAACGGCGCGACGGGAATCGCGCCAAGATCATGGCGTCAACCTATGAATGGCTCCTTGCCGGGTCAAGGACGCTCACACCGAGATGAAGAGATGCCAGCGCCGCGTCCAGCGCGGGAGCCGAAATCTCCATATATTCAAGGGCCTCGGTCCAAAGCAGGACGGCGCGGACAGGCTTTTGGGGATAAAGCCGCGATAGCACCGCCCGATAGAGCGCAAGCTGCCGGACATAGGCGGCGGGCGCCGCATCGGCGCTCCTGGGAGCCGCCTGATTGGTCTTGAAATCGACGATCAGGACCTCATCCGGCCGAACGACCAACCGGTCGATCTGCCCCGACACCAGCGCCCGGGCGTGGCCCGGCCGTTCCAGCCGGCCGACGATCGCGACCTCCGCCCGGCTGCCGGCCGCAAACACGGGCGCAAACCGTGGCTCGGCGATCAAGCCGAGCACCTTGTCGGCCAGCGCGGTCCGGTCGGCCTCCGCCCAATCCGCCGCGTTGCGCGCCATGAAGCCGAGCGCGGCCTCGCGTCGGCGCTCAGTGGCGATGTCGGGGAGCGATTGCAATAGCCGGTGCACCAGCGTGCCGCGTTGCAGCGCGAGCGCGCGGGACTGCACTGATTCGCCCGACTGCACGGCGCGGCCGTCCCCGGACGGCTGGCCGGAGGGGCGCACCGGATCGTCGTCGATGGTGTCGCGCGGTGCCGGCGTCCGCAGCCAGTCCGGGAGCGCGGTCGCCTGGTCCAACGAGGCCGCGGGCGTGCCCAGCGCCACGACATCCTCCGGTCGGGAGAAGCGCGTCGCCTTTCCCAGCGGCGTCTCGATCGTCTCTTTCGTCAGGCCCGAGCCGGCGAGCCCGGTGTCGACCAGATCGTACCAGCTCAGCTTGCGAACCGTCTTCATGTTGCCGGGCATGCAGCCGCCGACGATGAGCCGGTCGGCGGCGCGCGTCATCGCGACGTAGAGCAGGCGGCGATATTCGTCCTCGGTCTCCTCGAGCATCGCCTTGCGCGCCTCGACGACGGGTTTGGGATCATCCGCCTTGCGTCCGGCCCAGACCACCACCTCGCCGCCATTGCCGCGCGGGACATGGATCAGCCGCAGCCGCTGCGAATCCGCTGGCGACGATGTAGTGTCGACCATGAACACGACCGAGGCCTCCAGGCCCTTGGCGCCGTGCACGGTCATCACCCGCACCTCATCGCGGGAGATCTCCATGTCGCGCTTCACCTCGGTATCGGCCGAGCGCAGCCAGGCCATGAAACCCTGCAGCGAGGCGGGCGCCTTGCGCTCGTAGTTCAGCGCCAGCTCCAGGAACTCATCGAGCGCGTCATTGGCCTCATGACCGAGCCGGCGCAGCATGCGCGCGCGTCCGCCGTCTCCCCCGAGCAACCAGGCGTAAAAGGCGAACGGCGTCTCCTCGCGCGCCCGCGTTTCGCAGGCTTCGAGGCCTCGCAACGCCGCAGCGAATGTCTCGCTTGTCGTGGCATGCTCGCCAAGCGCGCGGCGCAGCGATCCCTTGCGGTCATGGGCCAGCTGGAACAGATCGTCGTCATCGAGCCCGAACAGCGGGCTCTTCAGCGCGACCGCGAGCGCGAGATCGTCCTGCGGCAGCAGCAGCGCATCGGCAAGGTTCATCAGGTCGATGATTCCGATGTGCTCGGTGAGCTTGAGCCGATCGGCGCCCGCGACCGGAACGTTGGCATGCTTCAGCGCCTGGATCACGGCATCGAACGCATTGCCGCGCCGGCGCACCAGGATCAGCATGTCGCCATAGCGCAAGGGACGCCGCTCGCCTTCGTGCCCGGTCAGCGTGCCGCTCTCGACCAGCCGCTTGATCTCGGTTTGGATCCGGCGCGCGAGCTTCACCTCGGGGCTGGTGGCGGCGACGCCGTCGAACGGCGCGCGCCAGCCCTCGATTTCCTGCCTGTCGTCGGCTTCCGCAAGGTCCCACAGCTCGATCACGCTGGGGCCGGCATCGCCGAGTGCATTGTGCAGGGGATGACCGGTCTCGAGCGAATGGATGCTCTTGTAGATCGCGGGCTCGCGGAAGACGTGGTCGACCGAATGCAGGATCGCGGCGCCGGAGCGGAACGAATAGGTGAAGGCGACCGGATCGAATTTCAGTCCGGCCGCCGTGAACTTGCGGTGCAGTTCGCGCCGGCGTGCATCGAATTCCCGGGGCTGGGCGCCCTGGAACGAGAAGATCGACTGCTTCTCGTCGCCGACAGCGAAGACGGTGCGGTTCAGGCCCTCGCGCGCACCTTCGCCGGCGGTGAACTCCGAGATGATGTGCGCGACGATGTCCCACTGCCGCGGACTTGTGTCCTGGGCTTCGTCGATCAGCACGTGATCGACGCCGCGGTCGAGCTTGTAATGCACCCAGCCCGAGGAAACGCGATCGAGCATCGCCAGCGACTTGTCGATGAGGTCGTCATAGTCAAGCAGCCCGCGCTCCTGCTTCTCGCGGCGGTAGTTTGCGGCAGCCGCAGTCGCGATATGCAGCAGGGCCGCGGTGCGGTCGCGCATGGTCACCGCACGGCGCGTCTCGACCAATCCGGCGACGCGCTGCGCCTCGTTCTCGAACAGGCGGGCGACGGACGGGTTGTGATCGCAAAACTTCTTGGTCAGCACCGCCTTGCGCGGCAGCTTTTCGTCGGTGAGGAAAACGCTGAGATAGGCATCGACCTGCGCGGCGCCGGAAAAGACCTTTGCCTCGCGAAGCCGGCAGGCCTGGTCGTTGTCGGACTTGCTGCCGTCCTCCAGCGCAAAGGCGATCTCGTTCCAGCGCGATCGCGGCAGGAACGGACCGTCGACAATCTCCGTCTCGACGTCCTCGATGCGATCGTTCGCGTCCACCCCCAGCGCCGCTGCCATCTGCACGGCAGCCAGCTCCGCGCTGCCGGCTTCATCGGTCCAGGCCATGAAGTGATCGCGGCTCAGGCAAGCCTCGCGCACCACCTCCTTGAAGGTGACATCGGCGGCGCTCGCCATCGCGGTCAGCAGCGCGCGGCCGGTCACGCTGTCTGGGTCGCGCGCGGCCTCCAGCAGCACCTTCAGATTGGCGCGTTCCATCATGTCGGTCTGGTCGCGCTCGTCGATCACGGCGAAGCGCGCGGGGACATTGGCCTCGAACGGAAACTGCTGGAGCAAACGCGTGCACAGCGCGTGGATGGTCTGCACCTTGAGCCCGCCCGGCGTCTCCAGCGCACAGGCGAACAGCTTTCGTGCGTCGCGCCGCAATTTTGCAGTGGGATGCGGGATGCCGACCGCGCGGATCGCCGCATCGAGTGCCGTGTCGTCGAGCGTCACCCAATGCCCGAGCGTGGTGAACACGCGCTCGGCCATGTTGGCGGCAGCCGCCTTGGTGAAGGTAATGCAGAGGATCTTTTCCGGCGGCACGCCCGCGAGCAGCAGGCGGATCACGCGCTGCACCAGCACATGCGTCTTGCCCGAGCCGGCATTGGCCGACACGAAGGCCGACGCGGACGGGTCCGATGCGCGCGCTTGCCTGGCGCGCACCTCATCCGGGATGGGGCGCGGTGCCTTCACCATTCCTCGATCCCCAATCCACCGGCCGCGGACCATTCCTTGATCCGGGCGAGATCGTCATAGGCGCCGTAGCGATTGGTCCACATCGGCAGGTTCAACGAGGTATAGGGCTGGTTCTCGTCCTCGAAGGCGCGGATCAGCGCCTCGAGCTTGGCCCTGGCCTCGGCAGCCGCGGTGTCCGGCGGCTGCGGCTCGTCGCCCTGCTTGAACTTGAGTTCGAGAATGCGTTCTTCGCCCGGCGGATTGTTGCCGCTCAGGCGAACATAGACGAGCTGGCTCACGGACGCGCCGGCATCGATGTCGGGAAAACCACCCTCGCGCAGGATCGCGGCTTCCAGCGTGAGCTGCGGCGACAGGCCCATGCGGACCTGCTTGCCGGTCGGTGGCTGGCCGGTCTTGTAGTCGAGGATGGCGTAGCCGCCGCCCCGGCGCCGTTCGATGCGGTCGGCGCGCGCGGAGAGACGGAAGCTGCGCCCATGGTCGAGCGGGATCGAGATCTCGCCGCGAGTTTCCGCGGCGATCGCCTCGATCGCGTCGCGCCGCGCCGTCTCCCATTCGCCGAACCAGCGTGCGATGCGCTGGAAGCGCGGCCACCACAGCGCCCGCGCCTCGGGTCGCTCCATCAGCGGCTCAAAGTATTTTTCGCCGATCGCGCGCAGCACGCGCGCCGGATCGTCGGGCAGATCGGTGGCGTAGCGTTCCGTGAACTCTCCGAGCGCATCGTGGATCGCCGAGCCGCGGTCGGCGGCCGACAGCGGCATGTCGACGGGATCGAGCGCGTCGAGCCGCAAAATGTGTTTTGCGTAGATCGTATAGGGATCGCGCAGCCAGTCCTCGATCCCAGTCACAGACATCCTGAGCGGCCGGGTCGCGCGTGGCGGTCGCGGCTCGGGCTGCTTGATCGGCCTCACCTCGTCGGGCTGGTCCAGCGCGGCTGCGAACTGCACGTATTTCTCGCCCGCGCGAATCGCGGCCTTCCAGTGCGCATCGCCCGCGACCGCCTCCAACCGGTGCAGGAAGCGCGAGGCAACCGCCGGGGCACCGCCAGCCTTGGCGGAGTGGGTGAGGATGACCTCGTCGCCGCCCAGCAGTTGCGCAAAATCATGCGCGGAGAGGCCGATACGGCGTTCCGGCAGATCGAGGCCCAGCTGGTGCCGCATCGGCCGGCTCAGCCACGGATCGATGCGCGGCGCCGGTGGCCAGACCCCCTCGATCAGCCCGCCGACGATGATGCGGTCGGCCTGCATCAGGCGTGATTCCAGCGGTCCGTAGATCTGGAGCCGCGCGCCTGGCCTGTCCCGCCGCCGCACCGCGCGATCGCTGAACGCGGTCTGGAACACGTCTGCGTAGTCGGGCAGCGTGACCATCAGTCCGCTGGTCGTGCCGCCGCGCAGGAGATCGTCGAAGGCGCTCGCGAGCGCGAGGCCCTCGCGGTCCTCGAAGGCCACGGAAATGCCCTGCTCGTCGCGCGACAGCTCGATCATGATCTCGCGATGCCGATGCGCGAGTTCGGCGAAGTCATACGGTTTTGATGACGCAAGACTCTCGATCGGCGCCAAGGCTTGTCGTAAGGCATCGATCAGCGCCTGGATGCGATCGAGGTCTTCCGCCTTGAGACGTGCGCGCGGCTCGGCCTTATGCAGCGCGGAGACTTCGCTGCGCCACAGCTTGGCCAGCTCCTCGCGAAAGCGATTGAATTCGCGCAAGAGGCCGGCGGTGCCTGCAGGCGGGCGCGTGCCGCGCAACAAGGCGAGCTCCAGGCCTTCGATCGCAGCCTTCCATGCGCCAGGGGCCCGGCCGAGCCGGCATAGCGGATGCTTCAACATTGCGAGCAGCGTCGGCGGTTCCAGTCCCTTGGTCGCAGCCTCAGCTGTCAGTCGGGCAAAGACGCCGGCGGAGGTTTCCATCAGGACGTCGCCGCCGGAATCGTCGAATGCGAGATCCCACCGGGTCAGCGCGGCCATCACCCGCCGCGCCAGGGCGCGATCGGGCGTGACAAGTGCGGCGGATTTGTCGAGGTGCCGCGCCTCGCGCATCGCAATGGCGATGGCGAGCGCTTCCATTTCAGGGTTGGGAGCTTCGACAACCGCGAGGTTCTTCATACCGCCGGTGATCTTTAAGGCCACATCCGGCTGCTTCAACCGATCGTGCCAGATCTCGGTCTTGGCCGATGGCCGCATCGATTCGGAGGCGAGCAGATCGCGACCGCCTTCCGCCGGAGGCTTGAGGATATCGACGTCGCTGCGCTTGATGCCAAAGCGATCCAGCAGCGCGTGCATGGCATATTGCGGATGGTTCGAGACCGGATGCTCCGCGAACTTGCCGAGCGCATCGCGGACGCCGCCGATGCTGCGCCAGGCATCGTCATCGAGATCAGTGTCGAGGCCGGGCAGCACCACGGCGCCATGCGGCAGCGAAGCGACTGCGTGGAGAAATCTTGCCGTGGCCGGCATCGAGCCGGTCGAACCGGCCGCGATCACGGGGCCATGGCGATGCACGGTCAGCCGCCTGGCTTCGGCATTGATCAGGAGGTCGCGGCGGGCAGCGGGTTCGATGCGTTTGATTTCGGCGAGATGACCGGGCCAGGCGATGCGCGCGATGCGCAGGAATTCGAGCGAATGCTGCCAGTAGCGGTCGAGCATATCGGGCACGAGGCCATCGAGCGCGCTCCAGTCGACGCCGCGCGTGACCATGTCGTCGATCAGCCGCGCGAGATCGGACGCCAGTGCCAGCGTCGACGCGGGGCCGCCGACGACCAGCGGAGACAGCACCGGACCCTTGGCCCAGGCCGCGACGAGTTGCGCCAGTGTCAGCCGCCGTTCGAGCTCGCCGAGCCGCGGCGGAATGTCGAGCGGCGTTGCGCCGGAAAACTGTTCGCCCTCATCGGCGAAAGCGAGCTCATCCTCGTCGATGTCGCCGAGCGCGACGATCCGCGGCAGCACGACAGCCTCCGCCTTCATCTCGTCGAGGAAGATCTCGCGGACGACGCGCATGGCGCGCCGTGTCGGCAGGTACAGCGTGGCATCCGCCAGCCGTGCCGGCTCCTTGCGTGCCTCAAAGCCCTCGACCAGCCGGCCGTCGAGCAAGCCTGAGACGACGGTGCGCAGGAACGGAACTGAGATGGGAACGCTGAAAACGCGCATGAGCTGCCTGATTCGGGAATCAGGCGCCAATATAGGGAGGCGGAGTCAAATGGTCATGGGCGGAGGTGGGATAGTCCCCGCTGTTTGCCGGACCAGAACAGGTGCCGTAGGGGACAATGGCGCAGCCCTACGCCACGCTCTCCAGAAACGCCTCTTCCGCCGCGTGCACGGCATCAGGCGTGCCGACATGCATCCAGACGCCGTCGAGGCGAAGGCCGAACAGCCGCTCCTGCTCGTTGGCACGATCGAACATCTTGGTCAGCGAGAACTCGCCCGCGGGGGCATCGGCGAAGATCGACGGCGACAAAATCGCAGCGCCGGCATAGACGAACGGAACGACCTCTTTTTCCTTGCGCTTGCGCAGGGCACCGTCGGCCAGCATGCCGTAATCGCCGCGGCCGCTATAGCCGATGCTGGTCGCCGTCGGCGCCATCAGCAGCAAAATGTCCATCCGCGCGGGATCAAAGTTTTCGGCGAGCCGCGTCAGGTTGGAGCGTACGCCGTCGATCCACAGCGTGTCGGAATTGACGTGAAAGAACGGTGCGTCCCCGAGCAGCGGCAGTGCCTTGACCACGCCGCCGCCGGTGCCGAGCACCTGGTCGCGCTCGTCCGAGATGGTCACGCGCGGATGCTGGCGGGATGCGGTGTGATCGATGATCTGGTCCGGCAGGTAATGCACGTTGACCACCGCCTCGCTCACGCCGGCCCGACCGAGCTTGTCGAGCACATGGTCGAGCAGCGGCTGGCCGGCCACCGGAACCATCGGTTTCGGCATCTTGTCCGTCAACGGACGCATGCGCAGGCCGAACCCTGCGGCGAGCACCATGGCTTTGGTCGGTTTGACGGGCATCCTTCGCTTTCTCAGACCTACTGATCTCGCGTTCGCAGCAATCCTAACATGAGGTTCGACCGACCGCACCGCGTCTTAACCGCCTTAACCACCTGCCGTGACGCTTGTACGACAGGTGTTGCCGTTACGCCCCGATGGACGTTGACCGCGCCTTTTTCTTCTTGTCACCGAGCTTGAGAAAGTTGACGCCGATCTGGTCACCATTCACCCAGGCGAGCTCGCAGCGTCGGTACGCAAGTCCGGTGGACGACAGCAGCAGAAAAAACTCCTTCAGATGCAGGCCTTCGACTGAGCCGTCGATGGTCAATTTGGCGCCGCTGTCGGAGACGTCCTCCATGGTGCAATCGCGCCGCCAGGTGCCGTCGATACCCATCATCTGGGCCGCGATCCCGCGCTCGAAAACAACCCGGCTGTTGCCGCGCTGGTCCGTCTTCACCGCCATCTGCCCTGCTCCAGCCCCGTAATCATCCGGCTGCTCCGCCGCCAGGTTACCGGCGTCTTGGCTAACAGCCGGTAAATCGAGCCCTGAATCAGCCTTTTCAGCCCCTACTAGCCTTTTCCGCCTTGGGCCTCAGCCTTGGGCCGGGCCTTGGGCCTGCCTTTGGGGCGGCGGGACGTTGGCGAGATACCAGTCGCGCAGATGGGCGAGCGTGGGATGCGCCAGGGAGCGCTGGAGATAGGTCCAGATCCGCGGCTGGTGACGCAGATAATGCGGCTTGCCGTCGCGGCGGTTGAGGCGGGCAAAGGTGCCGAGCAGACGCGTGTTCCGCTGCGCCGACATGATGGCGTAGAGCTCGGCGAAGCCGGCCGCATCGAAGCTCGCCTCGCTGGCGCGGCGCGCCTTGATGTAGCGCGACAGCAGCGTCAGCTCGATCGCCTCGGGCACGTCGATGCGGGCGTCCTGGAGCAGCGACACCACGTCGTAGGATTGCGGCCCCAGCACGGTGTCCTGGAAATCGATCACGCCGACGCGTTCGATGCCGGTGCGATTGCTGAGCCAGATCAGATTCGGCGAGTGATAATCGCGGATGATCCAGGTCTTCGGCGCGGCCTGCGCCTTCTGCAGCAACTCGCGCCACATGGCGAAAAATTCGGCGCGCTTCGCGTCGTCCAGCGGCGCGTTGCGATCAGGCAGGTACCATTCCGGCATCAAGCCGATTTCGATCAGCAGCGCCTCGATATCGAAGACGGGAATGGCGTAGGTCTGCCGCCCGAGCGGCAGCGTTTGCGGCAGCGTCTTGCCG
Source organism: Bradyrhizobium sp. 172 (assembly GCF_023101065.1). Classification (NCBI taxonomy): domain Bacteria; kingdom Pseudomonadati; phylum Pseudomonadota; class Alphaproteobacteria; order Hyphomicrobiales; family Nitrobacteraceae; genus Bradyrhizobium; species Bradyrhizobium sp. 172. The sequence continues at coordinate 8,031,357 of NZ_CP064701.1, read as the reverse complement.
TGCAGCACGGCCAGCAGATCGGCCGCGGCTTCGTAGCGTTCGGCGATCGGGCGCGGCGGATCGCCCTCGATCACGCCTTCGGTGCCGAAGTCTTCGCTGATCAGGAACCCGTGGTCGAGGTCGGAATGATGGATCGCGGGCGCCGAGATTCCCTGCGCGCGCAGGCCCTCGTCGATGGCGACGAAGGGTTTGATGTTTTCGGCGAGATGCACCGCGGCGCTGTAGGATTTTCCGTTGTACATCGCAGCACCATCGGGGCGCTGCGGCGAATTCATGAGGATGACGATCTCGTCGTCGCGCTGCAGCCGCGCATAGGAGCGCGTCGAGGCGTCGCCCGCCATGCGTTTGCGCGTTGCCTCCATGTAGCCGGATGCATCGAGGAATTCGCGCAGCGCCTGCAGCCGCGCGACGATGGCGGCAGCCTTGCCATGGCCGGTGATGTCGGCGGCGCGTGCATTCGAGCCCAGCGCCGGCCGGTGCGTCAGCGCGATGTCGATGCGGTCTTGAGGCATCGCCGACGGCGCGCGCTCCGGCCATTCGATCAGGACGAGGGTTGCTTCCGGCAGCGGCGACAGCCCGATCTCTTCGAGCTCGCTCTCGTCCTCGACGCGGTAGAGGTCGGCATGCATCACCGGGAACGGTGGCAGCTCGTAGCCCTGCACCAGCGTGAAGGTCGGGCTCGGCACTTCCAGTGCATCGTCGCCGGCGAGGTAGCGGATCATGGCCCGCGCCGCCGCGGTCTTGCCGGCCCCGAGATCGCCGGTGAGCGTGATGACATCGCCGGGGCCGACCAGCAGCGCGAGGTCGGCCACTAGTTGCGCAGTGGCTGTCTCGTTGCGGAGCGCGACGGCGAATGTGGTTGGCGCAGTCATTCGGCGGCGTCGCGATGCGCCGCCTGGTCGGTCGGGAAGTCACAGATCACGACCGTGCCCCTGCCCACGATCGAATCCACCCGGATATTGCCGCCATGCAACTCGACGAAGGAGCGCACCAGCGACAGGCCGAGCCCGGCGCCGCGATGACGCGAGCCTTGCGAGCGGCTCTCGAACCAGTTGAACACCTTGTCCTTCATGTCGGCAGGTATTCCAGGCCCGGAATCTGTCACAGTGAAGACCACACTGCGTTCGGTGCGGCGGGCGCTGATGCCGACGGTGGAATCCGGTGGAGAAAACCCGACGGCGTTGGCGAGGAGATTATAGAGCACCTGCACCACGCGCTTCTCGTCGCCGGTGAAGCTGCCGACATCGGGCGCGATCTCGACCTTGAGGCGGATGCGGTCGGTGGCGAGCCGGTCCTGAAGACCCTCGGCGGCGAGCTCGATGGTCTTGCTGACGTCGACCGGGCCGAGTTCCAGCTTCATGGCACCGGCGTCGATGGTGGCGAGATCCAGGATGTTGTTGGTCAGCGCCAGCAGCGCATTGGTCGATTTGGTGACGTAGTCGAGATATTCGGCCTGTTTCGGGGTCAGCGGCCCGGTCGAGGGATCGCTGAGGAAATGCGCAAAGCCGATGATGGTGGTGAGCGGCGAGCGCAGCTCGTAGGAGACGTGGTGGACGAAATCCACCTTCATCTGGTCGGCCGCCTCCAGCGCCTCGTTGCGCTCGCGCAGAGCGCGCTCGACGTTCTCGGTGTCGGTGATGTCCTGGAACGTCAGCATCGTGGCGCCGTCGTGCAGCGGCCGGATCATGCCGTCGAGCACGCTGCCGTCCTTGCGCTCAAGCTTCAGCGGAATGTCGGCGCGGCTCTCGATCGAGGTGACGGCCTCGCGGATCTGCCGCCAAACGATCGCGTCGTCGAACAGCTGATGGCACCAGCCCTCGACCGTCTGGATGTGCGGCTCGTCGCGCATGGCGTCAGCGGACAGCTTCCACATCCGGACGAACGCCGGGTTGAACAGCTGCGCCCTGCCATTGCTGCCGAACACCGCAACGCCCTCGGCGAGGCTATCCAGCGTCTCACGCTGGACCCGGATCATGCCGTCGAAGCGGCGGGCGAGCTCCAGGCTCTCGGTGACGTCGTCGAACAGATAGGTGACGCCGCCCTCGGGATTCGGCGTGGTGACGACGGAGAGCGCGCGCCCATCGGGCAGATACCAGGTGTCCTTGGCGGCCTCGACCGCCCGATAAGCCTCGTGCAGCTTGGCCTTCCAGGCGCGGAAGTCCGGCTGCTCCGGCAATTTGCGCGCGGCGCGAAGCTTGTCGAGCACGCTGGAATCATCGGGGTTGGCGTCGAGAAAGGTGCGGTCGAGGTCCCACAGCTGGCGGTAGGAATCATTGTAGAAGGCAAGCCGGCGCTGGCCATCGAACACGGCAACGCCCGAGGAGAGCTGGTCCAGCGTACGGCGATGCGCCTCCGCCATCCGCACCAGCGCCGAGCTCAAGGCATCCGCCTCGCTGGCATCGATGGCAACGCCGACATTGCCGCCACCGACATTGACGGCGCGCACATCATAGATGCGCCGCTCGCCGCCGATCACGATCGGCAGCCGCGAGGTGAAATTGGCCGCTTCCTTCAGTCCCCGCTCCATCGCGGTGCGGTCGGCGCTGTCGAGCAGCTCGAGCTTGCGCTCCTGGGCGTCGGTGATGCTCGCCGCCTCGGTCGCACGGACATAGGCGGGATTGGCATAAGCCAGCGCGCCGTTCTCGCCCTTGGCCCAGATCGGCCAGGGGGCGGCGGTCGCGAAGCCGCGCAACATCTCCGTCTCGTCGGAAAGTGCCTTGTAACGCAGATTGGTCTCGGCCAGATCGCGGCGGAGCCCCGAGAGTTCGCGAATCCTGACGATGGCTTGGCCACCGATGGCGCGGCCGATGGCCTCCAGCGTGTGGCCATGCGCGGTGGTGAGCGTCAGCTGGAACCCGTCGCCGCGGTCGCGCAGCGCATCGACGGCGTGATCCATCTGCAGCGCCGGTTCCGGCGGCAACCAGGTTCCAAACGCGAGCACGCGCTGCGGAGAGGAGTCGCGCGGCAGCACCATGGAGATGTCACCGGAGATCTGCGCGCGATTGTCGCCGGCCGGCCAAGAGATCAGGATCTGCGGCTCGGCGAACAGCAATGCGCCGAAGCGGTCGGCCTGGAGCTGGAGTTCCCCGATCCGGGCGCGCAGCCGCGCCTCGTTCTTCGCCGTGCGCACGCGCGTGCGCATCAGGAGGATCGCGGCGACCACCGAGAAGCCGAGCAAGGCCAGCGCGGTGGCCAGCACCGCGAGCTCCTGCCGGTTGAAATCCAGCAACGTTGAGAGTGTGTCGACGAGGTCGGCGGCCTCAGCCGGCGCAGCCGGCAGCAGCGCCGCGAGAGCGCTTCCCAACAAGCCGTTGCGCACCAGCGATGTGCACGACAGCAGCGTCCGACGCATCGACACGATCACGCCTGACATAGTTGCCCCAAGATCGCACGAATTTGCGCGCGGCGACCCCCGTCGCGCGCGAATCAAACGACAATACCCTCACCGTGACTCCACCGGTAAGAGTCCAGATCGTGAACGCAACGGCGGTCCCAAAAAAATGCCGAAGGCGGTGTTCCAATTCGCGTAATTCCTCGGGTGATTCGGTGTGTTAGCGGCCGGTCGAGCCGAATCCGCTGGTCCCGCGATCGGTCGCGGACAATGTCGACACGGGAACCAGCGCGGCCTGCACCATTGGCGCAATCACCATCTGCGCGATGCGCTCGCCGCGCTTGACCACGAAGGCGGTCTGGCCGTGGTTGATCAGGATCACCTTGATCTCGCCGCGATAGTCCGCGTCGATCGTGCCCGGTGAGTTCAGCACGGTGACGCCGTGCTTGGCCGCAAGCCCGGAGCGCGGCCGCACCTGCGCCTCGTAGCCGGGCGGCAACGCGATCGCGAGTCCCGTCGGCACCAGCGCGTATTGGCCGGACGCGAGCGTCAGCGGCTCGTTCTCGGGCACCGCCGCCATCAGGTCGAGACCGGCGGCATCATTGGTCTGATAGGCCGGCAGCGGCAGCCCCTCCGCATGGGGCAGGCGTTGCAGTTCGACGGTGACTTTGGTGCTCAAGATGCGGGCTCCCGGGATTTGCCGGTCACGCTCTTTGCGATATGCGCGACCAATCGAATGGCGACCTGTTCCTTGGTCATCGCCGGCCAGGAATCAACTGCAATGTCGCCATCCTTCTCATCGTTCTTCTCACCGCTCTTGCTGATGAGGTGCACGGTGTTGCGGTCTCCGCCCATCACCCCGGTTGCGGGGGAGACGTCGTTGGCGACAATCCAGTCGCAGCCCTTGCGGGCAAGCTTCGACTTGGCGTTGTCGATGAGGTGCTCGGTCTCGGCGGCAAAGCCGATCACCAGTGGCGGCCGCTGGTCGGTCAGCTTGGAGATCGTCGCGAGGATGTCGGGGTTTTCGACCAGCTGGAGCGGCGGCATGCCGGCCGAAGTCTTCTTCAGCTTCTGCTCGCCTTCATTGGCGACCCGCCAGTCGGCGACGGCGGCGGCGAAGATCGCGATGTCAGCGGGGAGCGCGGCCTGCACCTGCTCCAGCATCTGCCGTGCCGATTCCACATGCTTGACTGTCACGCCCTGGGGATCGCTGAGATCGACCGGGCCGCTGACCAGGATTACCTCGGCGCCCGCGGCCTGTGCCGCGGCGGCGATCGCAAAGCCCTGCTTACCGGAGGATCGGTTGGCGATGTAGCGCACCGGATCGATCGGCTCGTGGGTCGGACCAGCCGTGATCAGCACGCGCTTGCCGGCGAGGGGGCGCGGCAACGGCGGCCGCAGCAGTCGCTCGGTGGCAGCCGCAATTTCGATCGCCTCGGACATGCGACCGATGCCGGCTTCACCGGCTTCCGCCATCTCGCCGGAATTCGGCCCGATCAGCATCACGCCGTCGCGTTGAAGTTGCGCGACGTTGCGCCGCGTCGCCGCGTTGTTCCACATCAGCGGGTTCATCGCCGGCGCGAGCAGGACCTTGCGGTTGGTCGCAAGCAGGATGGCGCTGGCGAGATCGTCGGCATGGCCGTTGGCCATCTTGGCCATCAAATCCGCGGTCGCAGGCGCCACCACGATCAGGTCGCACTCGCGCGCCAGCCGGATATGACCGGCGTCGAACTCGCTCTCGGGATCGAACAGGTCGGTGTGGACGCGCTCATGCGAGAGCGCGCTCACGGCCAATGCCGTGACGAATTGTTGCGCCGCCTTGGTCAGCACGCAGCGGACCTCGATCCGCCGCTCCTTGAGCCTGCGGATCAGGTCGAGCGATTTGTAGGCCGCGATCCCGCCGCCGATGATCAGGGTGACGTTGGCCTCGGGGAGGGCGCCGCTGCGCTGGGGCGTGGGGGTGGCGGAAGCCGCGGGCGGCGCCGTGAACGGCGTCAGGGGCTCCTCGCGGCCCTCGATCAGCTCGCCGAGGATGACCCGGACCTCTTCCTCGACCGACCTGCGGTTCCTGGCCGAGCGCAGCCTAAGGTAAGTTTTGATGCCTTCATCGAGCTTGCGAATGGTCAGGCTCGCCATGACACCCCTCCAGCACAAATGATGGCGATGCTATCATTCGCATGATTGCACTGCAATCAAAGATTCCGGACGGCGATCAGGATGCCGATGAAGGTCGCGGCGATGATCCAGAGCGCCACGGTGCGCCAACGGTTCTTGCGGCCTTCGCTGCGGCCCATCGCCGCGATGCTCTCCGGCGACAGCCGGATGCCCTCCCGGGTCATGGTCTCCAGCTGTTCGAGCACCGTAACCGAGCGCGCGGCGATATCAGGCAGGCGCATCAGGATGCGCGCGAGATCGCCGGTGCCGGAGATCGCGCCCTGGACCCGGCCGATCGGACCGAGATTGCGCTCGATCCATTCCCGCACCACGGGGTCGGCGACCTTCCAGATGTCGAGCTTGGGATCGAAGCCGCGTGCCACGCCCTCGACCACCACCATTGTTTTCTGGAGCAGGATCAGCTCGGGCCGCGTGGTCATGTCGAACAGGCCGGTGACCTCGAGCAGCAGCGTCAGCAGCCGCGCCATCGAGATCTCTTCCGCCGTGCGGTTATGAATGGGCTCGCCGATGGCGCGGATCGCTTGCGCGAAGTTCTCGACCGAGTGATGCGCCGGGACGTAGCCTGCCTCGAAATGCACTTCCGCGACACGACGATAGTCGCGGGTGATGAAGCCGAGCAGGATTTCGGCAAGGAAGCGCCGCTCCTTCATGCCGAGCCGGCCCATGATGCCGAAATCAACCGCGACGAGGCGACCGGCGTCATCCAGGAACAGATTGCCCGGATGCATGTCGGCGTGGAAGAAGCCGTCGCGCAGCGCGTGGCGCAGGAAACTCTGAATCACCTTGCGGCCGAGATCGGGCAGGTCGACCTGCGACTCGGCCAGGCGCTTGTGATCGTTCAGCGCGATGCCGTCGATCCACTCCATCGTCAGCACGTTGTGCGTGGTGCGGTCCCAGTCCACGGTCGGTACGCGGAAATCAGGATCGTCGCGCGTGTTCTCCGCCATCTCCGACAGCGCCGCGGCCTCGAGGCGCAGGTCCATCTCCATCGCGACCGAGCGCGACATGGTGTTGATGACCTCGATGAGACGCAGGCGCCGCGCCTCGGACGAATAGGACTCGGCCTTGTATGCGACGAAGAAGAAGTCGGAGAGGTCGCGGCGGAAGCGTGCGGCCACGTTGGGGCGCAGCACTTTCACGGCGACCGCCTTGCGGATGCCATCGCGCAAGACTTCGCCGCGATGCACCTGTGCGATCGAGGCCGCTGCGACCGGCGCACTGAGGCTCGCGAATACGTCCGTCAGCGGACGCTCCAGCGACGTCGCGATCACGGCTTCCGCTTCGACTTGCGAAAACGGCGGCAGGCGATCCTGCAGGCTTTCCAGATCGCGCGCCATGGCAACGCCGACCACATCGGGGCGCGTCGCCAGAAATTGCCCGAGCTTGAGATAGGCCGGGCCCATCCGGGTCAGCGCGCGCGACAGCCGAGGCCCGTCCTTAGGGCCGCCCCGTTCGACGATGCGCGCAAGCTTCAGCGCGAGCTGTCCGGGCGGCGGCACCAGGCTGGGATCGACGGCGCCGAACACGCCCTCGCGCGCGAATACGAACGCGGCGCGCATCAGGCGCGCACTATGGGTTATGGCAGAGATCACAAACGCCAGCCCGAATGCAGTGCGACGATGCCGCCGGACAATATCTGCCAGTTCACGCGGGCGAAGCCGGCATTACGGATCATATCGGCGAAGGCGTTGGGTCTTGGGAACTTGCGGATCGACTCGACCAAATATTGGTAGGACTCGGCGTCACCCGTGATCATGCGGCCGAGCGGCGGGATGACCTTGAACGAGAACAGGTCATAAAGACGATCGAGTCCGGGCATCTCGACGGTGGAGAATTCCAGACAGAGGAAGCGGCTGCCTGGCTTGAGCACGCGATAGGCCTCGGCCAGCGCGAGATCGATCCGAGGCACGTTGCGAATGCCGAAAGCGATCGTATATGCGTCGAAGCTGCGGTCGGCGAAGGAGAGCGCTTCCGCATTGCCCTCGACGAAATCGACCTGGGTCTTGAGATGCCGCTTTGCGGCGCGCTCGCGGCCTACCTCCAGCATCCCGGAATTGATGTCGCAGACGGTGGCATGGAAGCCGGGGCCTGCGGCCTTGGCGGCGCGGAACGAGATGTCGCCGGTGCCGCCGGCAACGTCGAGCAGCGCGAACCGCCGGTCGCCTCGCGGCGGGTCGAGCGCGGTGATCATGATGTCCTTCCAGACCCGATGCAGGCCACCGGACATCAAATCGTTCATCAAATCATAGCGCGACGCCACGCTGTGAAACACATCGTTCACCAGCGTCTGCTTGTCGCCCAGGGGGACGTCCCTGAAGCCAAAATGCGTGGTTTCGCCCGGCCGATCCATTACTCTACTCCACGAGGCGGACCATAGCGCGCCCGCCGCAATGGCGCTATCACACCGCTCTCATAAGGTGAATGCCTGACCATGCCCGAATTGCCCGAAGTCGAGACCGTCCGCCGCGGCCTTCAGCCTGTCATGGAGGGTGCGAAAATCCTGGTCGCGGAGACCCGCAGGCCTGATTTGCGCTTTCCTTTCCAGCCGGACTTCGTGGCCCGACTGAAGGGGCAGGTCGTCACGGGGCTCGGCCGCCGTGCAAAATATCTCATGGCCGATCTCACCTCCGGCGACGTGCTGTTGATGCATCTGGGCATGTCGGGTTCGTTTCGCGTCATCAAGCCGGACAACGAGGCGGCGCCGGGCGAGTTTCACTATCCGCGAGCCAAGGACTCCGCGCACGATCACGTGCTGTTTCGGATGTCCTCCGGCGCCGACATCATCTTCAACGATCCGCGCCGCTTCGGTTACATGAAAGTGATCGCGCGCAGCGCGCTCGACGAGGAGCCGCTGCTGCGCGGGCTCGGGCCCGAGCCGCTTGGCAACGAATTTGACGCCGCGATGCTGGCGCGATCCTGCGCCGGCAAGACCACGAGCCTGAAAGCCGCGCTGCTCGATCAGCGCGTGGTCGCCGGGCTCGGCAATATCTATGTCTGCGAAGCCCTGCATCGTTCGCATCTGTCGCCGCGCCGGATCGCCGCGACGTTGTCGACCAAGGCCGGACAACGCAAGGGCGTTGCCGGGGGCGAGCCGACCGACCATGCAAAGCGATTGGTCGGCGCGATCCACACCGTGCTGAACGACGCCATCAAGGCCGGCGGCTCCAGCTTGCGCGATCATCGCCAGACCTCGGGCGAGCTCGGCTATTTCCAGCACTCGTTCAAGGTCTACGATCGCGAGGGCGAGAAATGCACCACGCCGCGATGTGGCGGCATCGTCAAGCGTTTTACGCAGAACGGCCGGTCGACCTTCTGGTGTCCGAAATGTCAGAAGTGAAAATCAGGCTCGTATCCGAGAGGTCGTAAGTTCAGCGGCGGTGACGAGCCCACCACGACCGTCATTGCGAGCGCAGCGAAGCAATCCAGAAGCTTTCCAACGAAGCAGTCTGGATTGCTTCGTCGCAAAGCTCCTCGCAATGACAGCGGAGATAGAGTTTCCCAAAAACGCGAAGCGAAGCAATCCGGCCGGGCTGGTGGCCGGATTGCTTCGTCGCTAAGGCCCTTCCGGATGGTGAAGGTCCGGCTGCCATCCGAGCGATACCCCCGCTCAGGACGCCAGTATCGTAGTTTCATCGGCGGCCAGCTCGGCGGCGACGTGCAACATTCCGTCCGCGGCCGCGATGACCTGGTCGATCAAGACATTGGTCGTGACGTCGAGCTCGAGCCGGGTCTCAATCCAATGCCAGAGGCCGCGGATCTCCTCGGTCGACTTGCCGTTCGGCGCGAATTCGCTCACCGCAAGGCCGCTGGCGAGCGAGTCCTGGTGATCGTTGCGCATCACGATCAGGGGACGCGCGAGCACCTCGGCGAGATCAAGCGCTGCTTCCTCGGCGAGCGTGTTGGCGGCGTTGTCGATGCGCTGGCCGCGGATCGGGGTTTGGTTCAGCACGAAGCTGTAAGGCCGCTTCCAGGCGCGCGCGACGCTCAGCGTCGAAACGGTCGCTTCGATGTCGGCGACGCTCGGGCGTGCCGGGATCAGGCAGAGGTCGGAATGGCGGATCGCGGCGGTGGTCGCGGCGCTGAGGCCGGCGGCGGTATCGACGATCGCAATCTGGAGACCGCCGTCGGCGAGCATCTTCAGGCGCGGCTCGATATCGGCGGCGTGATAGATCGGCTCGACGACGAGATCATCGGTGGTGCGGCGGCGCTGCCAGTTCGACAGTGTGCCCTGCGGGTCGGTTTCGATCAGGCGAACGGTGAAGCCGGCCTGCTTGGCTGCCAGCGCGAGGCCGATGGCGAGCGTGCTCTTGCCGCTGCCACCCTTTTGGGTGGCCAGTGCGATCGTGTGCATTGAAGATCAATCCTTTGGAGTGCTTGGGTCTCGGGAAACGCCACGCGAACGTGCATCGATCTCGATGCTGAGCTCTTCTCGCTCAGGACGTGCCGGCCCGATCCAAAGGGGATCGCGGAGGTCCGAATCAGCAGTCACGATGATGGCGGAATCGGGAATGCCAACGAATCCGTACCATTACTGGACCCGTACTCGTCCGTGTGCTGTGCTTGCAGCCGTGAATAATAAGGACAAGCGGCATGGGCGGAAACTGGCGCGACCGGACGGCGACGAATTTCGAATGCCAGAAGATGCCGGCGGTATCGAGCCGCGGCATGGTGGTCAGCAACCATCCACTGGCCTCCAGCGCCGGCGCGGAGATGCTGGCCGCCGGCGGCAACGCCATCGACGCCGCGATAGCGACCCTGTTCACGCTGACCGTGGTCGAGCCGATGATGGTGGGCATCATCGGCGGTGGCATGGCGCACATCCGGCTCGCCGACGGCAGCCACCGTTTCATCGACGGACAGAGCACCGTGCCCGCGGCGGTGCTTGACACCAGCTACACCCCCACGCCGGGTTCCGCGCATGATGTGTTCGACACCGTCGGCAATGAAAATCTCAACGGACCAAAGGCGGTCGCCACGCCGGGCTCGCTGAAAGCCTGGTGCGAGACGCTGCGCTGCTTCGGCACCATGAGCCTTGCCGACGTCATGCAGCCCGCGATCAAGCACGCCGCGCGCGGCTATGCGACGACACCCTATCTGCACGAATGCATCACCGAGAGCGCCGCCGAGATGCGCAAGGACAAGCCGATCGCGGCGATCTATCTGCCAGACGGCGAGCCGCTCAAGGTCGGCGAGCGCGTGGTACAGGCCGAGTATGCCGAGACGTTGCGGCATATCGCCGACCACGGCGAAAAGGCGCTCTATGAGGGGCCGCTTGGCGATATCCTGGTCGACTATATGGAAAAGGCCGGCGGCTTCATCCGGCGCAACGATCTCACCAGCTACAAGACCGTCGAACGGCAGCCGATCCGCGCCGATTACCGCGGCTGGACTATCTTTGGCCCGCCGCCGCCCGCGGCTTCCGGCGTGCATATCGCACAGATGCTGAACATCCTGGAAGGCTACGACATCCAAGGCCTCGGCTTCGGTACGCCCGAGACCATCCACTATCTTGCCGAGGTCCTGAAGATCGCATTCGCCGACCGCGCCGCGGCCAGCGGCGATCCTGATTATGTCGGCGTCCCCGTGGAGCGGCTGACCTCGAAGGCCTACGCCGAGGAGCGCCGCGCTGCGATCGATCCGGCACGGGCGCAGAGCTGGGGCGCCGGCGTGTCGCAGCTTGAAGGCGCTCACACCACGCACATGACGGCGGCGGATGCGTTCGGCAACGTGGTTGCGACCACGCAGACCATCAACAATCTGTTCGGCGCCAAGATCATGATCCCGGGCCTGGGCGCCATCGCCAACAACTACATGAACCTGTTCGATCCGCGTCCAGGCCACGCCCTGTCGCTGGCGCCGGGCAAGCGGGTGACGACCTCGATGTCGCCGATGATGGCACTCCGTGATGGAAAGTTGCGCTATGCGCCTCGGCTTGCCCGGCGGAAAACGAATCTTCCCGAGCGCGATGCAGGCGCTGCTCAATCTGATCGACCACGGTATGAGCTTGCAGGAAGCAGTCGAGGCGCCGCGGGTCTGGACCGAAGGCAATGCGCTTGAGGTCGAGCAGAGGGTGCCGGAGAGCGTGCGCGCGAAGCTCGCGGAGCTCGGCCACAAGGTGCAGCCTGTCGCGGCAGTCGCCGGCGGCATGAATGGTATCGCCTTCCACGACGACGGCACCATGAGTGGCGCCGCTTGCTGGCGTGCGGACGGCACGCCGGTCGGGATCTCGGGTGGTCTTGCGAAGGCCGGGATCAGGTTCAGGCTGAGCTAGGTCTCATGCCCCGGACGCAGCGCAGCGCTTCTTCAGCGGCGCGCATTTCATGCCGCACCGCGCCCGGGACACGAGAGCTACTTGCGCACGCAGATCACGCGCACGACAGCGGCTTTCGCATCTGTGGACGTTCCGTTCGCCGCGACACCGTTCGCCTTCAGGAAATCGCGCACCGTCTCCGCGGAGACCATCACCGCCTGCGACGCCGGCACCGACGTCGCGGGGCCCGCAACCATCGCCGGCTTCAATAGTGCGATGCCGGCGAACTTGCCGTCGCCGTCGATGGCGGGGCTGCCGGAGAAGCCGACAGACGGTGGCGGTGAGAGTGGGGAATCGCCACCACCGACGGATGCCAGCGTAGCCTTGAGGCTCGACACACCCGCGGCTCCGCCCTGGCTCTGCGGATCCGCGATACCGATGACATCGACACTCGTCTTCGCTGCGCCGGCCGCGAGGTTGAGGGGCTCCAGGCCGCGGGCGCCGTAAATATGCAGCAGCGCGAGGTCGTGTTCCCGGTCCTCGGCGAGACGGTCGGCGCTGCCATAGCCGGCGATCGTGATCGCGAGGCAGCTATCAGTGACGAGGCGGTCCGTGAGGATCGCGCCATCGTCGCTGACGACAATGCCGGTGCCATATTCGACGGTCTTGCGTGGCGGCGGCCCCGCCTGTGGCCCCGACGGAAACGCGTTGAAGGCGCTCGACATCGCGATCACGACCGGCTCGACCGTGTTCTCGGTCGCCTGATCGTAGAGGATCGTCATGATGCGGACCTCGTCACCCCTGGAGGTGCCGCGCAAATAGAATTTCTTCAGGCCCTGCAGACCCGACAGCACGAAGAAGTCGGGCTTTACCACGGTGTAGTCGACCTTGCGACCCGGCTCTTTCTTCTCCGCTTCGGCAAGCTTGGCTGTGGTCGGGTTCGCCTCCTTGCGGCGGCTGAGCAGAACCTGCACCGTGCCAGTGGGCGAGGTCCATTTCGAGCCGTTGGCGTCGGTCGCCTGCTGCGGCACCAGCTTTGAGGGAATGCCGAGCCGCGCGCCGCTGGTCATTTCCGTCACGATCTTCCAGCCGACGCTGTCCTGTTTGCGGCGCGCGGTCTCGGCGAGCGCTGCGCGTTCCTGCGGATTGAGCACGCCGGTCGCCTTGCCGCCCTTGGCCTTCTGATACTCCTTGATGGCCTCGACCAGGCGCGCGCTGACGTCGCCGGTGATGGCGCCGTTATACTGGCCGACCCAGGCGAGGTCGGACTGCAGCGACAGCCGCTCCGCCTGCGCCATGGCATCGGCCGTCGCAGCCGGCGTCTGCAATGCAGGAGGCCGGATCGGAACGGTCTGGACCGGCTTCGGCTTGGTGCCGGGAAGCTGCGGTGTCGTCATCTGGGCGTTCGCGCCTGTCGCAGCCGCAAACATCAGTGTTGCCGCAAGCATCGATCTCATGACAAATCCAGCCCGCCCATTGAACGCAATGCCATTGAAGCACATCTCGTTGGTCGCGAACAATGTTGCGGTGGTTCAGACCGGCAGGAGAGGTCTAGCTCCTCATCCTGAGGAGCCGCGTAAGCGGCGTCTCGAAGGATGAAGGCCGTGCAGCCGCAGCGGGGCCTGCATGGTTCGAGACGGCGCTTCGCGCCTCCTCACCATGAGGAGAGGATCTGGAAGGATAACGATGCTGAGCCCGGACGAACTCGAACGTTATGCCCGCCATATCGTGCTGCGCGATGTCGGTGGCCCCGGCCAGGCTGCGCTGAAGCGGGCCTCCGTGCTGGTGATCGGCGCCGGCGGGCTCGGTGCGCCCGCTTTGATGTATCTGGCGGCCGCCGGCATCGGTACGCTCGGCGTGGTCGATGACGACGTGGTGTCGCTGTCGAACCTCCAGCGCCAGGTCATTCACACCACGCCCGATATCGGCCGGCACAAGGTCGAGAGCGCGGCCGAACGGATCTCGGCGCTCAACCCGCATGTCCGCTTCGTCGGTCACGCCACCTGGCTCAATGCCGACAATGCGCTGTCGCTGATCGGGGACTATGACCTCGTGCTCGACGGCTCCGACAATTTCTCGACCCGCTATCTGGCCTCGGACGCCTGCTTCTTCGCCAAGAGGCCGCTGATCACGGCGGCGCTCGGCACCTTCGATGGCTCGCTGACCACCATCCGCGCGCATGAGACAAACGAGCAGGGCGAATTCAATCCGACCTATCGCTGCCTATTCCCGGAAGCGCCGCCGCCCGGGACCGTGCCGGCGTGCGCGGAAGCCGGCGTCATGGGCGCGCTCGCGGGCGTGATGGGCTCGATGATGGCGCTGGAGGCGATCCGCGAGATCGTCGGCTTTGGCGACGGCCTCGTCGGCCGCCTCCTGATGATCGATGCGCGCGCGATGCGCTTCGAGACGCTGCGTTACGCGCGCGATCCCGCCAATCCGCTCAATGGCGATGGGCCTGTGATCACCGATCTCAGCGCCCATCGCACTTGATTGCAGACGTTATGCTGTGGCCGGCTTCTCGCTGTCGAGATGCGCCATCTGCTCAGCGGCGTAACGCGTGCCGGCAGCGACATCGGGCGGGAAGGCCGTTGCCAGCACGGCGAGATGAGCCGGCGTCAGCGTGACCTTGGCCGCGCCGAGTGCTTCGGTGAGGCGGTTGCGGGTGCGGGCGCCGACCAGCGGCACGATCTGCTTGCCTTGCGCCGCCACCCAGGCGATCGCGACCTGTGCCGGCGTCGCGCCAATCTCAGCGGAGATGGCGCGCAGCTGCTCCACCAATGCGAGATTGGCATCGAGATTCGATCCCTGGAAGCGCGGCGTCATCAGCCGGTAGTCCTTGCCTGTCTTGCCGGAGTCCTTCGACCAATGGCCGCTGATGAGGCCGCGCGCCAACACGCCGTAAGCCGTGATGCCGATGCCGAGCTCGCGGCAGGTCGTCAGGATGTCGCGTTCGATGCCACGCTCGATCAGCGAATATTCGATCTGGAGATCGGCGATCGGGTGCACGGCATGCGCGCGGCGGATGGTGGCGGAGCCGACCTCGGACAGGCCGATATGTTTGATGTAGCCGGCCTTCACGAGATCGGCGATGCCGCCGATGGTCTCCTCGATCGGAATGTTGGGATCGAGCCGCGCCGGACGGTAGACGTCGATGTAGTCGGTGCCGAGCCGCTGCAGCGAATAGGCTAGGAAGTTCCTCGTTGCGGCCGGCCTCGTGTCCATGCCGGTGAATTCGCCGGCAGGACCGCGCAGCGCACCGAACTTGACACTGATCTGCACCTTGTCGCGCGGCACCTCCTTGAGCGCTTCGCGCACCAGCATTTCATTGTGGCCCATGGCGTAGAAATCGCCGGTGTCGACCAGGGTAATGCCGGCATCCAGTGCGGCGTGGATCGTGGCGATGCTCTCGCCGCGATCGGCGGGGCCGTAGACCTCGGACATGCCCATGCACCCGAGACCGAGAGCGGAGACGGTGGGACCGGTCGAACCGAGTTTGCGCTGTTCCATGATGGCTCTCCTCGAAAAGGCGCTGACTGCGCCGCGTGACGAGGCCTGATATGCGCTTGATCGATTGCGCCGATAAGCTGGACAATCGAGAATGGCTTGTTCACATTAACGAACAATGGCTGAGCCCGACCTGCGTGATCTCGACGTCTTCATGGCGGTCGCCCGCACCCGCAATTTCCGGCGCGCGGCGATCGATATTCGCGTGTCGGTGTCGAGCCTTAGCCAGCGATTGCGGGACCTGGAGGAGCGCCTCGGCGTCCGCCTGATGAACCGCACCACCCGCAGCGTCGCCCTGACCGAGGCGGGCGAGCTGCTGCTGTCGCGCGTGGCTCCGGCGCTGCGCGATGTCGGCGAGGCCCTCGATCAGGTCCGGGGCCTGCGCGAGATGGCCTCGGGCCGGCTGCGCATTAACGCGCCGCCACCCGCGGTCGATCTCGTGCTGGCCCCCATGATCGGGCCGTTCCTTAAGGCCTATCCGCAGGTCGACCTCGAGATCGTTTCCGAGAGCGGGTTTGTCGATATCGTCAGCGCGGGCTTCGATGCCGGCGTACGTTATGGCGAGCATCTCGCGCAGGACATGGTGGCGATCTCGCTCAGCGGCCCGCAGAGCTATGTCGTAGTCGCTTCGCCCGATTACCTCGCGCGCCGCGGCAAGCCGGAGCATCCGAAGGATCTGCTCGACCATAATTGCATCCGCGCCCGCTACTCCAGCGGTGTCATGCACGATTGGGAGTTCGAGAAGGCCGGCCAGCTGGTGAAGGTCGATCCGCCGGCAAAGCTGATCTCGACCAACATGGGCCTTTCCATGCGCGCCGCGCTCGACGGCGCCGGCATCTGGGCGACGCTTGATGGTTATGTCGGCGAAGCCCTGAAGTCCGGCGCGCTCGTCAGTCTGATTCAGGATTGGTGCGAGCCGTTTCCCGGGCCGTTCCTGTACTATCCAAGCCGGCGACAAACGCCGCCGGCGCTGCGGGCCTTTATCGATTTCGTTGCCGACTGGCGCAAGCGCGAAACACGCAGCAAATAGACCTCACAGCATGCTCGGCAGCACGCGATCCGGCGGCTTGTGCGCATCGAGGAAGGTTCGGATGTTGATGATCACCTTCTCGCCCATCTCGACGCGGCCCTCGATCGTGGCCGAGCCCATATGCGGCAGCAACGTCACCTTGCCGGCCTTGGCGAGCCGCACCAGCTTCGGGTTCACCGCGGGCTCGTGCTCATAGACATCGAGGCCGGCGCCGCCGATCTCGCCGCCTTCGATCAGCTTGATCAGCGTGTCCTCGTCGGTGACCCCGCCGCGCGCGGTGTTGACGATGTAGGCGTCCTTGCGAATAAGCTTCAGCCGGCGCGCCGACAGCAGATGGTAGGTCGCCGGCGTGTGCGGACAGTTCACCGAGATGATGTCCATCCGTGCCAGCATCTGGTCGAGGCTTTCCCAATAGGTCGCGCCCAGCTCTTCGGCGATCTTCGGCGCCACCGGCCGACGATTGTGGTAGTGGATCTGCAAGCCGAAGGCGCGGGCGCGGCGTGCGACCGCCTGGCCGATGCGGCCCATGCCGATGATGCCAAGGCGCTTTCCGCCGATGCGATGGCCGAGCATCCAGGTCGGCGACCAGCCCGGCCAGGGTTTTCCTTCCGTCAGGATCGAGGCGCCTTCGATCATCCGCCTGGGCACGGCGAGGATCAGCGCCATGGTCATGTCGGCGGTGTCTTCGGTCAGAACTTTCGGCGTGTTGGTGACGGTGATGCCGCGGGCATGCGCGGCCTCGACATCGATGTTGTCGACGCCGTTGCCGAAATTCGCGATCAGTTTCAACCTGCAGTCGGGCTGGTTGACGATGTCGGCGGAGATGTGGTCGGTCACGGTTGGGACCAGCACGTCGGCGGTACGGGCGGCTTCCGCGATCTGCTCGGGCGACATCGGCGTGTCGTCGAGATTGATCCGCGCGTCGAACAGCTCGCGCATCCGGGTCTCGATCGAATCCGGAAGCTTGCGCGTCACCACGACGAGGGGCTTTTTCTTCACCGACATGTCCTGCCCTCATGAGGCGTTGCGAGCCGCCTCTGTCGCCAAAGGCCGGCCGTTGAGGCCTCATTAACCCGGTTGTTCGACACTGCGCTTGCCGTGTCGTCCCCGGCGTTTCCTTCAAGCTCTCCCGACATTTCCGGCCGGAAAATCGGGACAAACCGGTTGTTCAGATGTCCGTCCTCTCTAGCAGAAGGCCGGGCCAAGACAAGAACCACGGGTAAAGGGCTCGGGAACACCCGCGTGGGGCGGGGTCAGGGGCGACAGCGGCCTGGTTTGGGAATTTAGGGCGAGGGACCGGCTCGGCCGGACCTTCGACAGGAGACGGGTTGATGGCGTTGGGGCGTTTTTGTTCGGTGATGGCGCTCGTTTGCACCTGGTTGAGCGCTTCGGTCAGTCCCGGGCATTCGGCAAAGGACAACACCCCTCAGACGGCCTCAGGCCTCCCGGTGCCGCGCTACGTCAGCCTGAAATCGGATCACGTCAACGTCCGCGCCGGCCCGACCAAGGACAACGACGTCGCCTGGGTCTACACCCGTTCCGGCCTGCCGGTCGAAATCACCGCCGAGTTCGAGAACTGGCGCCGGGTCCGCGATTCCGAGGGCGCCGAGGGTTGGGTCTATCACTCGCTGCTGTCGGGCCGCCGTACTGCTGTCGTCACCATGAAGCACAAGGACGAGCTCGCGCCGATCTACGACCGCGCCGATCCCGAGAGCGCGGTTGCGGCCAGGCTCCAGGCCGGTGTCGTCACCCAGGTGAAGAAGTGCACTGCAAACTGGTGCCGCGTCAGCGGTAACGGCTTTGACGGCTGGATCCAGCAGGAGCGCCTCTGGGGCGTCTACTCGGACGAGCAGGTGAATTGATCTGGGCGGGAGCGGAACTGTTGCTCCACCGTCATGCCCGGGCATCCACGCATTTTTCGACGCCTGACCGAATAACGTGGATAGCCGGGACAAGCCCGGCCATGACGATCAAATCAGCAGTTCAGGATAGATCTCAGCGCTTCTTGCGCAACCGTACGACCATGTCGATGCGGGCGATCTCGTAACCCGCGGGCACCTCAGGCATCTTGGACAGCGCCAGATGCGGATCCTCGATGTCGACCAGCTCATGGCTGTTCTCGAGGTAGTAGTGATGGTGGGTCGTGACGTTGGTGTCGAAATAGGTCTTGGTGCCGTCGACGCTGACCTGACGCAGCAGACCGGCATCGGTGAGCTGGTTCAGCGTGTTGTAGACGGTCGCCAGCGAGACCGGCACCTTGGCCAGCGTCGCTTCCTCGTAAAGCATTTCAGCCGTGAGGTGACGTGCACCCTTGCCGAACAGGAGCCAGCCGAGCGCCATGCGCTGGCGCGTGGGGCGAAGCCCTGCGGACTGGAGCATTTCGTTGACGTCGTGCCACGGGCAGCCGGTCAACGCCGGCTGGCGGCCGGACATAAGAGCCGCCGCATGGGCCTCTTCGTCGCGATGGGGCGCGTTATTTTCGTTCATTTCCAGCTTCGGGCACGCGTGAACACTGTCGTTGCCCAACATATATGGAGAGATAGATGCAGATGCAAGTTTCTCGCAACTAGAGCGGTTCTAATCAGGCAGGGAACCGGGGTGGCGGCCCGTCATTTTACCTTCATGAGAGCGCTTTGCTACCCGAAATGGCCTGTGTTAGAGAGCCCGCGGTTCCGCTTAACCCATTTTGGCGCGACCCGGCATTGAGGGCCGCTCGCTATCCATCCAGGGTCCTTCGGTATTCTCGTCTGACAATGGCAACAGATGTCGCCTTTCGAACAGGATGGGGCCCATTTTCGCCGGAAACGCCGCTCAATCGGGGTTTGAACACAAAGGCTTCCGCATGCTGAACAGGCGCAACGGTTACGAATATGAAGATCTGCTGGCATGTGCCCGCGGCGAGATGTTCGGCCCTGGCAATGCGCAATTGCCGCTGCCGCCGATGCTGATGTTCGACCGCATCACGGACATCAGCGAGACCGGCGGCGAATTCGGCAAGGGGGTGGTGCGCGCCGAGCTCGACGTGAAGCCCGACCTCTGGTTCTTCGGCTGCCACTTCAAGAACGATCCGGTGATGCCCGGCTGCCTCGGGCTCGATGCGCTGTGGCAAATGGTCGGCTTTTATCTGGGCTGGAGCGGCGGTGAAGGTCGCGGTCGCGCGCTTGGCCTGAACGAGCTGAAGTTCAGCGGCCAGGTGCTGCCGGAGGCCCGCAAGGTTGTGTACAACATCGATATCAAGCGCGTGATGCGTTCAAAGCTGGTGCTCGGTATCGCCGACGGATGGCTTTCGGTGGATGACCAGATTATCTATCGCGCAAAGGATTTGAAGGTCGGCCTGTTCAAGCAGGGCACGAGCCTGGGCTGAGCGCATCACCACGAAGACAACGATTGAGGCGAGGCTGTCATGAGGCGGGTTGTGGTCACCGGGATGGGCATTGTCTCCTCCATCGGAAACAACACCCAGGAGGTGCTTGCGAGCCTTCACGAGGCGAAGTCGGGCATTTCGCGGGCTGAAAAATATGCCGAGCTCGGCTTCCGCTCCCAGGTGCAGGGTGCGCCGACGCTCGATCCTTCGACGGTGGTCGACCGCCGCGCCATGCGTTTCCTCGGTCAGGGCGCGGCGTGGAATCACGTCGCGATGGAACAGGCGATCCAGGATTCCGGTCTTTCGCCCGACGAAATTTCCAATATTCGCACCGGCATCATCATGGGCTCCGGCGGTCCGTCGGCGCGCACCATCGTCGAAGCCGCCGACATCACCCGCACCAAGGGACCGAAGCGTGTCGGGCCGTTTGCAGTGCCGAAGGCGATGTCCTCCACGGCCTCCGCAACGCTTGCGACCTGGTTCAAGATCAAGGGCGTGAACTATTCTATCTCGTCGGCCTGCGCGACGTCGAACCATTGCGTCGGCAATGCCTATGAAACGATCCAGATCGGCAAGCAGGACGTCATCTTCGCCGGCGGCTGCGAGGAGCTGGACTGGTCGCTGTCGGTGCTGTTCGACGCCATGGGCGCGATGTCCTCGAAGTACAACGACACGCCTGCGACGGCCTCCCGTCCCTACGACGTCAACCGCGACGGCTTCGTGATTGCCGGCGGAGCCGGCGTGCTGGTGCTGGAAGAGCTCGAGCATGCCAAGGCGCGGGGCGCACGCATTTACGGCGAGATCGTCGGCTATGGCGCGACGTCCGACGGCCACGACATGGTCGCACCATCAGGTGAGGGCGCCGAGCGCTGCATGCGCATGGCGATGTCGACCGTGAAGACCAAGGTCGACTACATCAATCCGCACGCGACATCGACCCCGGCCGGCGATCCGCCGGAGATCGACGCACTCCGCAGGGTGTTCGGAAGCGGCGAGAAGTGCCCGCCGATCTCGGCGACCAAGGCGCTGACCGGTCACTCCCTGGGCGCAACCGGCGTGCAGGAAGCGATCTATTCGCTGCTGATGATGAACAATGGTTTCATCTGCGAGAGCGCCCACATCCAGGAGCTCGACCCCGTGTTCGCCGACATGCCGATCGTGCGCAAGCGCATCGACAACGTCAAAATCGGCACCGTGCTGTCGAACTCCTTCGGCTTCGGCGGCACCAACGCCACGCTGGTGTTCAGCCGGCTGGATGCGTAATTTTGGCACGCTGTCATGCCCCGCGAAGGCGGGCATCCAGCACGCCGCAACTTCTCGATTTGCAGTAATCGCCTCGAAATACTGGATCGCCTGCCCCAGTGCGCAAGTGCGCGCAAGGCGGGCGATGACGCCGGAATAATGGGAGCTATCAGGCAATGGAAGGTTTAATGAAAGGCAAGCGCGGTCTGATCATGGGCATCGCCAATGATCATTCGATCGCCTGGGGCATGGCGAAGACGCTGCATGCCCACGGCGCCGAGCTTGCCTTCACCTTCCAGGGCGAGGCGCTGGGCAAGCGTGTTAAGCCGCTGGCGGAGCAGCTTGGCGTCGACATGGTGCTGCCCTGCGACGTCGAGGACATCGCCAGCGTCGACGCCACATTCACGGCCTTGCGCGAAAAGTGGGGCCGGCTGGATTTCGTGATCCACGCGATCGGCTTCGCCGACAAGAACGAGCTCAAGGGTCGCTACGCCGACACCAGCCGCGAGAATTTTTCGCGCACCATGGTGATCTCCTGCTTCTCCTTCACGGAAGTGGCAAAACGCGCCGCCGAGCTGATGACGGAGGGCGGCAGCATGATCACGCTGACCTTCGGCGCCTCGGAACGCGCGATGCCGAACTACAACGTGATGGGCGTGGCCAAGGCGGCGCTGGAAGCCTCGGTGCGCTATCTCGCCTCGGATTTCGGACCGCGCGGCATCCGCGTCAACGCGATCTCCGCCGGCCCGATCCGCACGCTCGCCGGCTCCGGCATCGGCGAGGCGCGCGCGATGTTCGCCTTCATGCAAAAACATTCGCCGCTCCGCCGGGGCGTGACGCTCGACGAGCTCGGCGGCTCGGCGCTGTATCTGTTGTCGGATCTCTCCGGCGGCGTGACCGGCGAGATCCACTATGTCGATTCCGGCTACAACACCGTCCTGATGCCGCGGCCGGACGATTTGAAGGCGCAGGATTAGCTCTCGTAGAGTGGGCAAAGGCGCGCAAGCGACGTGCCCACGATTTCTCAATAATCGAGACCAGTTCCTGCTGCGAAGGACGTGTCGATCAGCGCGCGTCGCTGTTGCGCGCCGCTCGTTGAACCCCGATCAGCAGCGGCAGCGTCTTGTCGAGGCTTTCCGTCAGCATGGCACGCACGTCGTCGCGCAGTGCGGGATTGTCGGCGGCATCTTCAGGGCGGGTTGGAAACGATTCTGCGGGTAGTTCGCGATAGGGGCCGCCGATTTGCACGCCCAGGAGCCTCTGCACCATAAGGGAATGATGCGTGTTGATCAGCGCAGAACTCTGTCTGACAACGGAGAAGTCGCGCCCATCGAAGATGCGGACAAACGCCAGGGCGTAGAGATAGATGCGACGCCCGAGCACCACATCATGGTTGAGGATGCCGAAGCCGCGGACCGTATAGTTGGATGACCCGAAAGGGCTGATTGAATTGAGGATCTGGATGTAGTGCCGGCAATTCGTTCCTTTCACGACGTCGCGCATGTATTGGGCCAGCTCCGCATTGAGATCGCGGAACAACCTGTCCTTCAATGTGTCCTTGGACTCATCGCGGGGAGGAAATTTCGCCGGGTTGTAGGGGATTCTCAGAACGGACACGCCGGCAGGGATCGTGGCGCGAATCCGCGCGAAGATCAGATCATTGAGTCCCCAGCCCGGGATCGGGACGACCGTCTTCTTGTGCTGAAATACGGTCAGGCCGGTCGTCAGCACGGTGAACTCATCGCCGGTGGTGACGACGACACCGAAGTCGCACGGGCCGCCGACCACGGGAGCGGGTTTGCCCGTCGCTTCACGCCGCGTGGTCGTCTTGTTGTTGCTTTGCTTGACGGCTGATCCTGCCGTTTCCGCCCCTGGTGGTACCAATTTGGTCTGCGCCCAAGCAGATGTCGAAAAGCACCACGCGACGGCCGCAAGGACGACGAGCCGGGCCAAAACGTCAAATGCAGCCCAGCCGCAGGAAGCGGACGAGCGATAGTCTTTGTCGCGTCCCCTCGGCAAAGGCGCTTACTCGCCCTTGATATACGCGGGTAGATACCTGTCCAGCTGGGCCGTGAGCAGGCTGCGTGTGCTGTCACGCAGCAATGCACTGCTGGTCACCTGTTCAGGGGTCTTGGGAAATTCGAGATTGTTGAGGATTTGCATATTGTCGTTCTTGTTGGAGAAACTCGAAGCAATCACATCGCCGAAGCTGCGGGTAGGCGCCCGATGGATGTCGAAAGTCCGTCCGTCAAAAACGTTTATGCGGAAATAGGAAACCACGACGCCGCGCCCGGAAGGGCTCGCCCAATTCTTGTAGACCCCGAGGCCCTCGATTGATTGATTGGTGCCATCCACCGAAACGCGGGCTTTCGTGGCTACGACGTAGCGTTCGCAATTTGCAGCTCCGGCGATCTGCCGCACCAGCGCCGTCAGGTCGTCGCGGTCATTGCGGAACAGTTTCGCTTCCGGATGATAGTACGGCCTGAAGGCTCCGCTTGCGTAAGCGACCTTTCGGACAGCCGTGCCGGGAGCCGTGGCGCGAACCCTCGCGACGAACAGATCATCGATACCCCACGTCTCGATCGGCGCCTCCATATACTCGTTGCCGAACATCGTGAGGCCGACATGTTGCACCGAGAACTGGTCTCCGATCGCGGAAATGACGCCGATCTGACAGGGGCCGCTCTCCGCCGCAACTGGCTGTTGTGCAGCCGGTTTGGCCTTCGGCGCCGCCTTCTTGACTGCCTTCTTGGCTGGCGCCGCCGTCTGAGCGGGAGGCGCGGTGGTTGCGGGAGGGGTTTGCGCGGCTGCCGTGGTGAGCAGGGACAGCAACGCGATCAGCGAGACAGCAATTCGAAGCATCGATTCCGGGAGATCAGGGGGCAGGAGGACGGCGGATACGCCACAGTAAATTGGAACCGTGACAACCGCAAGCTGCACCAGGCGACCACTGCCTATCCGGCGGGTCGCTGCCGCCGCCACCGATAATACTTCATCATGAATCCGTTCGACGGCTCGACCTCTTCTTTCTCGAACACAAAGCCCTCGCGCTCGTACCAGCGCCAGGCTTTTTCGTTCTCGCGGATGCAGCGCAGAGACATCTCGTCGGGCATTTGTGTGCGCGTGAAGCCAAGCAATTGGCGGCCGAGCGATTGGCCCTGATAGGCGGGCGCGACGAACAGCATGTCGAGATAGAGTTTTGGCAAATGCAGCGCCAGCATCGCGGCGATCGTGCCGTCGTCGTCGGCGACGAACAGGCTCCAGCCGTCCTCGGTCTCGCGCCGGATCCGTGCACGCAGGTTTGCCAGCAGGAAGTCGCTCGTCTCGCCGAGGCCGGTCGAGACCCAGCTCTCCATCCAGATACGGCCGATCTCGTCGTATTCGTCCGCGCGGGCTGGGCGAATGATGGGATGCGACATCGAGGCCTCAGGTTGGCTTGCTGCGCACGGATGGACGTGCGCGCACCTTGCCCGCCGACAGGCACACCACCTCGGAGATTTGCAGGAGTTGCCGCGCCAGCGGGCTGGTCTTGCGCCAGACCATGCCGATGGTGCGCGACGGCTGCGGGTCGCGGAAGCGCGCGAGCGAGACCGAGGCCGATCGCGTCTCAACTGACACCGCCATCTCGGGGATCAACGTGACGCCGATGCCGGCGCTGACCATCTGGACCAGCGTCGACAGCGAATTGGCATCCAGCATCTCGCGTGGCGGCGCCGATTGCATGTTGCAGAATGACAGCGCCTGATCGCGGAAGCAGTGCCCCTCTTCGAGCAACAGCAGCCGCATCTCGCGCATCATCTCCCGCGACGGTGCCGGCGTTCCCTCATCCGCACTCGGCCGCACCAGCAGGAATTTTTCCTCGAACAGGGCGACCTCGGTGAGCGAGGGCTCGGACACCGGCAGCGCCACGATGGCGGTATCGAGCCGACCCTCCACCAGTTCCTGAATCAGCCGCGGCGTCATCGTCTCGCGCACGCGGATGTCGAGCTCCGGATGCATGCGCGTCAGATTCTTGGTGATCGTCGGCAGCAGATAGGGCGCGATCGTCGGAATCATGCCGATGCGCAGCCGTCCGGAGAACCGGTCCTGCGAGGCGCGGGCGAAATCGCCGAGCTCGTCGACCGAGCGCAAGATGTCGCGGACGCGCTGCGCGAGCTCCTCGCCAAATCGGGTCAGCGCCACCTGCCGGGCGCTGCGCTCCAGCAGCAGACCGCCGAGCGCCTCCTCCAGCTCCTTGATCTGCATCGACAGGGCAGGCTGCGAGATCGAGCAGGACTCAGCCGCGCGGCCGAAATGACTGTGACGGGCCAGGGCGTCGAAATACCGGAGCTGGCGCAGCGTGAGGTTTAGCATCAGAAAATCTTATCGCTGCGATCATTAAAGTCAACTTCCCCTGATCGAACGTGAAGCTTAGAGTGTTTCTACCTGGTCAAAGGCGCGAGTTCGACGCCACCAGAGGAGGTATTCATGGACGACACTTCAAAGTGCCCGTTTTCGGGTGGAAAACGTGTGCCGGCGAACCGCGATTGGTGGCCGACCCAGCTCAGCATCGAGATGCTGCACAAGAATTCCGCCAAGTCCGACCCGATGGACAAGGACTTCGACTACGCCAAGGAATTCAAGTCGCTCGACCTGAACGCGGTCACCAAGGACCTGACCGCTCTGATGACGGAATCGCAGGAATGGTGGCCCGCCGACTTCGGTCACTACGGCGGCCTCATGATCCGCATGGCCTGGCACAGCGCGGGCACCTACCGCACCACCGACGGTCGCGGTGGCGCCGGCGCCGGACAGCAGCGTTTCGCGCCGCTCAACAGCTGGCCCGATAACGCAAATCTCGACAAGGCACGCCGTCTGCTCTGGCCGATCAAGCAGAAATACGGCCGCAAGATTTCCTGGGCCGATCTGATGGTGCTGGCGGGCAACGTCGCGCTGGAGTCGATGGGCTTCAAGACCTTTGGCTTTGCCGGCGGCCGCGTCGACGTCTGGGAGCCGGAAGAGCTCTATTGGGGTCCGGAAGGCACCTGGCTGGGCGATGAGCGCTACAGCGGCGAACGCCAGCTCGCCGAGCCGCTCGGCGCGGTGCAGATGGGCCTCATCTACGTCAATCCGGAAGGCCCGAACGGCAAGCCGGATCCGATCGCCGCGGCCAAGGACATTCGCGAGACCTTTTTCCGCATGGCGATGAACGACGAGGAAACCGTCGCACTGATCGCCGGCGGCCACACCTTCGGCAAGACCCACGGCGCCGGCGATCCGTCGCTGGTCGGACCGGAGCCGGAAGCGGGCGCGCTCGAAGATCAGGGCCTCGGCTGGAAGAGCAAGCACGCGTCGGGCATTGGCGGCGATTCCATCACCAGCGGTCTCGAGGTGACCTGGACCACGACGCCGACGAAGTGGAGCAACAACTTCTTCGAGAACCTGTTCAAGTACGAATGGGAGCTGACTAAGAGCCCGGGCGGTGCGCAGCAGTGGACGGCCAAGGGCGCCGAGGCGATCATTCCCGATGCCTTCGACAAGTCCAAGAAGCATCGGCCGACGATGCTGACGACCGACCTCTCGCTGCGTATGGATCCGGCCTATGAGAAGATCTCGCGCCGCTTCCTCGAGAATCCCGATCAGTTCGCGGACGCCTTCGCCCGTGCCTGGTTCAAGCTCACCCATCGCGACATGGGTCCGGTGGTGCGCTATCTCGGTCCGCTGGTGCCGAAGGAAACCCTGATCTGGCAGGATCCGATCCCTGCTGTGAATCACGAGCTGGCCAGCGAGCAGGATATCGCCTCGCTGAAGACCAAGATCCTGGCCTCGGGTCTGTCGGTCTCGGAGCTGGTCTCGACCGCCTGGGCGTCGGCCTCGACGTTCCGCGGCTCGGACAAGCGCGGCGGCGCCAACGGCGCGCGTATCCGCCTCGCCCCGCAGAAGGATTGGGAAGTGAACGAGCCGGCTCAGCTCTCGAAGGTCCTGGGCAAGCTCGAAGCGATCCAGAAGGACTTCAACGCGTCATCCGGTGCGAAGAAGGTCTCGCTGGCGGACCTCATCGTGCTCGGCGGCACCGCCGCGGTCGAGAAGGCCGCCAAGGATGCCGGCGTCGACGTCAAGGTCGGCTTCACGCCGGGCCGCATGGATGCCTCGCAGGAGCAGACCGACGCCGCTTCGTTTGCTCCGCTGGAGCCGCGGGCCGATGGCTTCCGCAACTTCATCGGCAAGCGGCAGCAGTTCATGATGCCCGAGGAGGCTCTGGTCGATCGTGCGCAGCTGCTCCGGCTTACCGGCCCGGAGATGACGGTGCTCGTCGGCGGTCTGCGCGTGCTCGGTGCCAATGCGAACGGTTCGAAGAACGGCGTCCTCACCTCGAAGGTGGGAACGCTGAGCAACGACTTCTTCGTCAACCTGCTCGACATGAGCACGCAGTGGACGCCGGCCGGCACCGACGGCACCTATGAGGCCCGCGACCGCAAGACCAACGCGGTCAAGTGGACCGGCACGCGCGTCGACCTGATCTTCGGCGCACACTCGCAGCTTCGCGCCTACGCAGAGGTCTATGCCACGTCGGATTCCAAAGAGCAGTTCGTCAAGGACTTCGCCAAGGCCTGGACCAAGGTGATGAACCTCGATCGCTACGACATCGCGGCCTGATTCCAAAGTTCGGCAAGCGACAAACAAAAAGGGCGGCCGCGAGGCCGCCCTTCGTGTTTCTGGCAGGTAGCGAGATTTACTCGCCGGCCGCTTCGCGCGCGGGCTGCTGGCTCTCGCCCTTGCCCTCGAGGTCTTCGCCGGTCTCCTGGTCGACCACCTTCATCGACAGGCGGGTCTTGCCGCGGTCGTCGAAGCCGAGCAGCTTGACCTTGACCTTGTCGCCTTCCTTGACGACGTCGGAGGTCTTCTGCACTCGCGCCGAGGCGAGCTGGCTGATGTGGACAAGGCCGTCCTTGGAGCCGAAGAAGTTCACGAAAGCGCCGAACTCCATCACCTTGACGACGGTGCCGTCATAGATCTGGCCGACTTCCGGATCGGAGGCGATCGACTTGATCCACTTGATCGCGGCCTTCATCGCCTCGCCGTCGCTGGAGGCGACCTTCACGGTGCCGTCGTCCTCGATGTTGACCTTGGCGCCGGTCTTCTCGACGATCTCGCGGATCACCTTGCCGCCGGTGCCGATCACTTCGCGGATCTTGTCGGTGGCGATCTTGAAGGTCTCGATGCGCGGCGCGTATTCGCCGAGCTCGGCGCGGGCGTTGGTGAGCGCCTTCGACATCTCGCCGAGGATGTAGATACGCCCATCCTTAGCCTGACCGAGCGCGACCTTCATGATCTCCTCGGTGATGCCCTCGATCTTGATGTCCATCTGGAGCGAGGTGATGCCCTGCTCGGTACCGGCGACCTTGAAGTCCATGTCGCCGAGATGGTCCTCGTCACCGAGGATGTCCGAGAGAACCGCGAAGCGCTTGTCTTCGAGGATCAGGCCCATTGCGATGCCCGCGGTCGGCCGCTTCAACGGCACGCCGGCGTCCATCAGCGCGAGCGAGGCGCCGCAGACCGATGCCATCGACGAGGAGCCGTTGGATTCGGTGATCTCCGACACCACGCGCGTGGTGTAGGGGAATTCGTGGTGCGGCGGCAGCACCGGGTGGATCGCACGCCAGGCGAGCTTGCCGTGGCCGATCTCGCGGCGCTTGGTACCGCCGAGGCGGCCGGTCTCACCGACCGAGTAGGGAGGGAAATTGTAGTGCAGCAGGAACGTCTCTTTGTACGTTCCCGACAGCGCGTCGATGTACTGCTCGTCCTCGCCGGTGCCGAGCGTGGTCACGACCAGCGCCTGGGTCTCGCCGCGGGTGAACAGCGCCGAACCGTGGGCGCGGGGCAGCACGCCGACTTCGGCGACGATGTTGCGCACGGTCTTGGAATCGCGGCCGTCGATGCGCTTGCCGGTGTCGAGAATGTTCCAGCGAACGATCTTGGCTTCGAGCTCCTTGAACACGCCGCCGATGCGCAGCTTGTCGTATTTCGGCTCTTGGCCTTCCGGGAAGTAGTGCGCGATCACCTTTTCCTTGACCTTGCCGACCGCGGCGTAGCGATCCTGCTTGACCGGAATGGCGTAGGCGGCGCGCAGTTCCTGCTCGACCATGCCGAGCATTTCCTTTTCGAGCGCCGAATTGTCGATCGCGGTGACCTCGCGCGGCTCCTTCGCGGCCTTTTCGGCGAGCTCGATGATCGCGTTGATCACCGGCTGGAAGTGGCGGTGACCGAACATCACGGCGCCGAGCATGATCTCTTCGTTCAGCTCCTTGGCTTCCGATTCCACCATCAGCACGGCGTCCGCAGTGCCGGCGACGACGAGGTCGAGCTGAGTGTCGACCATCTCGTCGAGCGTCGGGTTGAGGATGAACTCGTCATTGGCGAAGCCGACGCGCGCGGCGCCGATCGGGCCCTTGAAGGGAGCGCCCGACAGGGTCAGCGCAGCCGATGAGGCCACCAGCGCGACGATATCGGGATCGTTCTCCATATCGTGCGAGAGCACGGTCACGATCACCTGGGTCTCGTTGCGCCAGCCGTCGACGAACAGCGGACGGATCGGACGGTCGATCAGGCGGGAGACCAGCGTTTCCTTCTCGGTCGGACGACCCTCGCGCTTGAAATAGCCACCGGGAATGCGGCCGGCTGCGTAGGTCTTCTCCTGGTAGTCGACGGTCAGTGGCAGGAAGTCGACGCCTTCACGCGGTGACTTCGCGGCAACGACGGTGGCGAGCACCACGGTCTCGCCGTAGGTCGCGACGACGGCGCCGTCGGCCTGGCGGGCGATCTTGCCGGTTTCAAGCTTGAGAGGGCGTCCACCCCAGTCGATCTCGACTGAATGCTTATTGAACATAGAGGTCTTCTTTCATGGGTTCTCGAAAGAAGGACGGGTCGAAAAACAAAAACCATGCGCAAGATTGCGGGACGTTGATCGAAGCGGGCGATCAGCGTCCTGCGATCCTGCCATGGTTTTTGGATTTCGGATGGCGTCCATCCCTTCGGGTCATACGGGCGCCTTGCCCGTTGTGCCCAGCCGCCGGATTGCTGCTGGACTGTCAGTCGGCACGAACGCGAACACCGAAGCGCGGTGTTCGCCCATCATGCCCGGATGCTCGCCGTCAACGGCTCGCATCCGACGCGCACGCAGCCTCGACGAAAAACCTTTAAACAAACGCTTTCGTTCGAAATCACGCGCGAAAACGCGCGCCGGTTGGCGCGCGCAAGAACTCTTAACGACGAATGTTGTGCTTCTCGAGCAGCGCCTTGTAGCGCGCCTCGTCCTTCTTCTTCACATAGTCGAGGAGCGAGCGGCGGGTCGAGACCAGCTTCAAGAGACCGCGACGCGAATGATTGTCCTTCACGTGGGTCTTGAAATGGTTGGTGAGGTTGGCGATGCGTTCCGACAGGATCGCGACCTGAACCTCTGGCGAGCCGGTATCGCCGGCCTTGTTGGCATTCGTCTTGATGACTTCCGCTTTGCGTTCTGCGGCAATCGACATCGTCAATTTCTCTCGTTGCGATCGGCGCTGGCAGTCAGGCCGGTCAGGTTGAACACACGCTTGGGGATGATTTCGCCATTGCCGACTTCGGCAAGCGCGAGAAGCCGGCCTGCCACCGTGACATAGACTGTGCCGCTACAAGTGGGCGCATCCCGTCCGCGCAACAAAACGGCCTGGCCCCGATGGAGCCTTGCCGCATCAGCCCGAGTGACGGCCAGTGCCGGGATGTCGTCCAGCGCGGTCTCA
Organism: Bradyrhizobium sp. 172; assembly: GCF_023101065.1. Classification (NCBI taxonomy): domain Bacteria; kingdom Pseudomonadati; phylum Pseudomonadota; class Alphaproteobacteria; order Hyphomicrobiales; family Nitrobacteraceae; genus Bradyrhizobium; species Bradyrhizobium sp. 172. The sequence continues at coordinate 8,000,703 of NZ_CP064701.1, read as the reverse complement.
ACGGGCATAAGCGCGTCGGCGAGGCTACCCTCGCCGGACGCGGCTCTATCGCACAAAGCCTCCAGCTGATCCAGCGGAATCATGTCGTTCTCGCCAAATGGGCCGACCAGGGTCCGCCGCAGTGCGCAGATATGGCCGTAAGTGCCGAGAATCCGGCCCATATCGCGGGCCAGCGCGCGGACATAGGTGCCCTTGCCGCACTCGGCCTCGAACACGGCCCGGTCGCTATCCGGTTGATCTACAAGGCTTAATCGGTGAATCTCGACCGGGCGCGAGGCCAGTTCCACGATCTCGCCGTCGCGGGCGAGGTCGTAGGCGCGCTCGCCCTGGACCTTGATCGCGGAATAGCGCGGCGGGATCTGCTGGATCACCCCGGTGAAACGGGGCAGCAGGGCCTCGATGGCCTCCCGAGTCGGGCGCTGGTCCGAGGTTGCGGTCGCCCGGCCCTCGATGTCGTCGGTGTCGCGCTCCTCGCCCCAGCACACCGTGAACCGGTAGCGCTTGCGGCCGTCCATGACGAAGGGGACGGTCTTGGTGGCCTCGCCGAGCGCGATCGGCAGGCCGCCGGAGGCCAGCGGATCTAGCGTGCCGGCATGGCCGGCGCGTTTGGCGTTGAACAGGCGCTTGAGCACGGCAACGGCCTGCGTCGAGGTCATGCCGATCGGCTTGTCGAGCACGACCCAGCCGTGGACGTCGCGACGGTCGCGGCGCGGCTGGTTGCCCTTCTGCTTGTTGGCGCGCGGATCGTTGTTGACGCGGCGCGGCTCTTGAGCGGGCTGAGAATTGCCGCTCATGTCCGCAAAATTATTCTTCTGCACGTCGAGCTGATCGGCCTCTTCGCCGCCGATCGTGCCGTGAGCCGGGTCCATCGTCATCGTTCTTCTTCCCGATCCGTATCCGGATCCTGTTCCAGGTCCTTCTGCACCGCGGGTGTTCGCAAAAGCTTCTCGATCCGTTCCGCTTCGTCGAATCGTTCGTCGACGCGGAAGCGAAGGTCAGGTGCAAATTTCAAGTTAACGCGCCGCGCGACCTCGCCGCGCAGGAATTTCTTGTTGCGCTCGAGCGCAGCGAGGACGATCTCGGTGTCGCGGCCACCGAGCGGCATCACGTAGACTGTTGCGAGCTTCAGGTCGGGCGACATCCGCACCTCCGGCACGGTGATGATGTGACCTTCGAGGTCAGCATCATGCACGCTGCCTTGCGCCAGAATCTCGGCTATCGCATGGCGAACCTGCTCGCCGACCCGCAACTGACGTTGCGAGCCGCCAGACGCGGAACTCTTTTTTTGATGATGGCGGGGCATGGTCTGAAAATCACCTCGTCATGCCCGCTTTTGGGACACGGGCATTGTCATTTGTCTTGCTGAAACGAAGAGGGGTGGATGGCCGGAAAAAATCCGGCCATCGTACTCCCGCAATTCAGTTCAAAAAAGATCCAGGCGCTTCGGTAAGATTTGGACTTACAGGGAGCGCTGGATCGTCTCCACGCGGTAACACTCGATGACGTCACCGGCGCGCATGTCGTGATAGTTCTCGAAGGCCATGCCGCATTCCTGACCGGACTGGACTTCCTTCACTTCGTCCTTGAAGCGCTTCAGCGTCGACAGCTTGCCTTCGTGCACGACGACGTTGTCGCGGATCAGGCGCACGTTGGCGCCGCGTTCCACGGTGCCGTCGGTGACGCGGCAGCCGGCGACCTTGCCGACCTTGGAGATGTTGAAGATCTCCAGGATCGCGGCATTGCCGAGCATGGTTTCCCGCAGGGTCGGCGCGAGCAGGCCGCTCATGGCCTTCTTCACGTCGTCCACGAGGTCGTAGATGATGTTGTAGTAGCGGATCTCGATGCCGTTGCGCTTGGCGGCCGCAGCGGCCTCCTTGTTCGCACGAACCGAGAAGCCGATGATCGCGGCGTTGAAGCCCTCCGCGAGCGTCACGTCCGATTCCGAGATGCCGCCGACACCCGCATGCAGGATGCGCGCGGCGACTTCGTCGGTGCCGAGCTTCTCCAGCGAGCCGAGGATCGCTTCCAGCGAGCCCTGCACGTCGGCCTTGATGATCAGCGGGAATTCCTTGCGGCCCGCCGTCTTCAACTGCGACATCATCTGCTCGAGCGAGCCGCGCATGCCGGAGATCGAGGCAGCCGCGTTCTCGCGCTTCTGGTGCGCGCGGTAGCTGGTGACCTGGCGGGCGCGGGCTTCGTTCTCGACCACGGCGAGACGATCGCCGGCTTCCGGCGGACCGTTGAAGCCGAGCACCTCGACCGGCACGGATGGACCTGCCTCCTGCACCGTCTCGCCCTGATCCGAGATCAGCGCGCGGACGCGGCCCATTTCGGCGCCGGCGACGATGATGTCACCGACACGGAGCGTGCCGCGCTGGACCAGAACGGTCGCGACCGGACCGCGGCCACGATCGAGCTTGGCTTCGATCACGGTGCCTTCGGCCGGACGATCCGAATTGGTCTTGAGGTCGAGGATGTCGGCCTGGAGCGCGATCATCTCGAGCAGCTTGTCGAGATTCGTCTTGTTCTTCGCCGACACTTCGACATCGACGACTTCGCCGCCGAAGGATTCGACCTGCACCTCGTGCTGGAGCAGCTCGGTGCGCACGCGCTCGGGCTTGGCGTCGGGCTTGTCGATCTTGTTGATGGCAACAATGATCGGCACCCGCGCCGCCTTGGCGTGGTTGATGGCTTCGATCGTCTGCGGCATCACGCCGTCGTCGGCCGCAACCACCAGCACGACGATGTCGGTCACCTTGGCGCCGCGCGCGCGCATCGCGGTGAACGCGGCGTGGCCGGGCGTGTCGATGAAGGTGATCTTCTTGCCGCTTTCGGGCGACAGCACCTGATAGGCGCCGATATGCTGGGTGATGCCGCCGGCTTCGCCGGAGACCACGTTGGCATGACGAAGCGCATCGAGCAGCGAGGTCTTGCCGTGGTCGACGTGACCCATCACCGTCACCACCGGCGAGCGCGGCTCGGTGTCGGTCGAATCGTCGATGGCGTCGAACAGGCCTTCTTCAACGTCGGACGCGGCAACGCGCTTGACGGTGTGACCAAGCTCCTCGGCGATCAGCTGCGCAGTGTCGGCATCGATCACGTCGGTGATCTTGTGGATCGCGCCCTGCTTCATCAGCATGCGGATGATTTCCACCGCGCGCTCCGACATGCGGTTGGCGAGCTCCTGGATGGTGATCGCTTCCGGAATGACCACCTCGCGGATGAGCTTTTCCTTCGGCTCGTTCGCGGCATGGCCCTTCAGGCGCTGGGTGCGGCGGCGGAACGAGGCGATCGAGCGCTCGCGGACGTCGTCGGCATTGAAGGCGGTGACGACCGTCAGGCGGCCGCGCTCCTTCTGCGGGCCGGGCTTGTGGGTGGGCTTGGGAGCGACCACAGGCCGCGCAGCGCCGCCGGGGCCGCGACGGATCTGGCGCGGACCGTCGTCCTCGTCCGGTCCGGCTGCGACGGCGGGGGCGCGGCCCACCGGGCCTCCCGGCCGCTGCGTGGTCGTTCCGGGTCGCGCGGTCGTTGTTCCCGGGCGTGCCGTGGTGGTTGTGCCGGGTCGCGCCATCGGCGCTCCGGGCCGCGCTGCAGGAGCGGCCGAGGTCCCCGTTGCAGGGCGCGCCACAGATTGCGGCTGCTCGCCTTCGCCAAAACGCTTCTTGGCCTCGGTTTCGGCCTTCCGCTTGGCTTCCTCCTCGTGACGATGACGCTCCTCCTCGGCCTTGCGGCGGGCTTCGGCGGCCTCACGATCAGCACGCTCGGCGCTTTCGCGGACCGCGCGGCGCTGGGCCTCTTCCTCGGCATGGCGGCGCTCTTCGACTTCGCGCACCTTGGCATCGGCCAGCGCGCTGGCGCGGGCGGAACGTTCGTCCTCGGTCAGCGTGCGCAGCACCACGCCGGAGCCGGCGTTGCGCGGCGGCGCGGGGCGTGCCGGGGCAGGCTTGGGCGCGGCGGCCGGCGCGGGCTTCGCCACTTCGGCCACCTGCGGTTCAGGGCTGCCGTCGACACGGCGCTTGCCACGCTTCTCGACCACGACCTGCTTGCTACGGCCATGACTGAAGCTCTGGCGCACGGTGCCCGTTTCGACGCGCGGCTTGAGCGATAGCGTCTTGCTCGGAACGCTCAGCTTCTTGTCGCCAGGGGTCTTGGTATCAACCATTAAGCAGTCCTAATCCTGATCTTGTTGTCTTGTGCGTTGCCGCACCGTGCTATCGGGTGGTCGTTGTCTCTCAGAAATCCTGGCCGGGCTTTTCGGCAGTCCTGTCAGCGTCCGCCATCCGGTATCGGACCAGCATCTGGCTACGTGACAGGAATGACTTGCTCGCCGGGCCCGCGAGCAGGGCAGCATGTATCACATTTGACCGGGTAAGTGCCAAATCCAATTCTGTCGATTTTAGTGCAGTGACGACGGGAATCTCCGGCTTGGCGCCGCGATTTCCCTCATTTTGACGCGCCAGCATGTCCAATTTGCGGATTCCGTCCGCGGCCCCGTCGCTGGCATGGATCAGGACCTCGACCGTACCCTCCCGAAGCGCGCTTTCGACCTTGCCGAAACCGGCGACGATCTGGCGCGCCTTGGCCGCAATCCCAAGGGCTTCGACCACGCTCCGGACCAGGAGCGCCTCGAGGTCGGCGGGAAACGTCTGAGGGATGCGCAGCTCGCGCTTGAAGGCTTTCGTAAAATGGTGACGCCGAACGGCTTCCGCAACCACCTCGCGCGAGGCGGTGACCCACATGCCGCGTCCGGGCAGCTTGCGCTTGAGATCGGGAACTATGTGCCCTTGCGGCGAGACGACGAAGCGGATCAGCTCGTCGATCGGCCGGACCTCGCGGCTGACCGCACACATCCGCACGGTCGCGGACCTTTCGGTCCGCGGTCCATGGTCGAGTTCGGGGTCAGTATCGGCGAGCATCCGGGTGACATCCTCCTTCGCCCTAAGCCGGCTGATCTTCGGTCGCCTCGGCCTCTTCAGCAGGCTTGGCGAGATCGGCCTCGGTGATCCATCCGGCCTTGACGCGGGCCTGCATGATCATCGCTTCAGCATCGTCACGGGAGATCTCCAGGCCATCGAGCGCGCCCGGATATTTGGTCTGCTCGCCGCCTTCCTTGCGCTCGGTCCAGCCGACCAGATCGTCCGTGGCGCAACCGGCGAGGTCGTCGACCGTCTTGATGTCGTTCTCGCCGAACTTCACCAGCATCTTCGAGGTGACGCCGGGCACGTCCTTCACGGCGTCCTCGACGCCGAGTTCCTTGCGCCTGGCCTCGAGCTCGGCTTCCAGCTGTTCGAGATATTCCCGGGCGCGGTTCTGGAGTTCCTGCGCGGTCTCCTCGTCGAAACCTTCGATGCCGGCGAGTTCCTTGACGTCCACCATCGCGAGTTCCTCGACCGACGTGAAGCCTTCGGACGCCAGCAACTGGCCGACCACTTCGTCGACATTGAGCGATTCCATGAAGACGCGGGTGGAGTTCTCGAAGTCGGCCTGGCGGCGCTCCGATTCCTCCTGCTCGGTCAGGATGTCGATGTCCCAGCCGGTGAGCTGCGAGGCCAGACGCACATTCTGGCCGCGGCGGCCGATCGCCAGCGAGAGCTGGTTGTTGGTGTCGGGCACGACGACCTCGATGCGCTCGCGGTCTTCGTCGATGACGACCTTGGAGACTTCGGCCGGCGCCAGCGCGTTGACCACGAAGGTCGCGATGTCGGGCGACCAGGGGATGATGTCGATCTTCTCGCCCTGCAATTCGTTCACCACCGCCTGCACGCGCGAACCGCGCATACCGACGCAGGCGCCGACCGGATCGACCGAGGAATCACGAGAAATCACGCCGATTTTTGCGCGCGAGCCGGGATCGCGGGCGACCGCCTTGATCTCGACGATGCCGTCATAGATCTCGGGCACTTCCTGCGCGAACAGCTTTGCCATGAACTGCGGATGGGTGCGGGAGAGGAAGATCTGCGGCCCGCGGGTCTCGCGGCGGACATCGAAGATGTAGGCGCGGACGCGGTCGCCGTTGCGGAACACTTCGCGCGGCAGCATCTCGTCGCGGCGGATGATGGCCTCGCCGCGGCCGAGATCGACGATCACACTGCCATATTCGACGCGCTTGACGACGCCGTTGACGATGTCGCCGATGCGGTCCTTGAATTCCATATATTGCCGGTCGCGCTCGGCTTCGCGCACCTTTTGCACGATCACCTGCTTGGCGGATTGCGCGGCGATGCGGCCATATTCCAGCGGCGGCAGGGTGTCGGCGATGGTGTCGCCGACCTGGGCACCGGGATTGGCGCGCTGCGCATCCACCAGCGAAATCTGGTTGGAATGGTTTTCGACCGTCTCGACCACCAGCATGTGGCGCGACAGCCGCAGCTCGCCCTTCTTCGGGTCGATCTCGGCGTGAACGTCGGTCTCGCTGCCGTAGCGGGCCCGCGCCGCCTTGGCGATGGCATCCTCCATCGCCGCGATGACGATGCCGCGGTCGATCGATTTCTCGCGCGCAACGGCGTCGGCGATCTGAAGCAATTCAAGTCGATTGGCGCTGACTGCCATGGCTAGTCTCCTTCGTCAGGATCGATTTCGCCCCGTCGCGCGCGTTCGGCGGCCAGGCGATGTTTCTTGGTATTGGTCGGAGCCGGCTTCTTCGTCGCGGCCGGCGTCGGTTTCTTAGTCGGCTTGGTGTTCTTGGTCGTTTTTTCGCTGATGCTGGCGTGCGGCGCCGCCGGCGGCTCGAGGCCGAGATTGCGGCGCATTTCGCGGGCCTGGGCCTTGCCGCGGCGCATGGATTCCGCGATCAGCTCGTCCGTCAGCACCAGCCGTGCCTCGGCGATGTCTTCCATCGTCAGGAGAACGTCGGCAGCCTCGCCCGCCTTGATGTCGTCGCGATGCAGATGCACGCGGTCGCCTTCGACGGGGCCGATCGTGCCGCGGAACCGCTTCCGCCCCTCATGGGCGACAGCCATTTCGACCTTCACCAGATGGCCGGCATAACGCTCGAAATCGGAGCGGCGCACCAGCGGGCGGTCGATCCCCGGTGAGGAGATTTCCAGCCGATAGGCGCGATCGACGGGATCGGCGACGTCGAGCACGGGCGACAGTGCCCGCGAGATCGCCTCGCAATCCTCGATCTGCATCGAGCCGTCCGGCCGCTCTGCCATAACCTGCACGGTGCAGCCGGATTCCCCGGAAATGCGGATCCGCACCAGGCGGTAGCCCATGCCTTCGAGCACCGGCCCCGCGACCGCGGACACCCGCGCCGCGACGCCCGGCTCGACCACGAGCCTCGGCTCGGCCAGCAATTCGGCATCCGTGGAACCAGGGTTCGGTTCGGTCATGTCAGACGTCAAGGCGCTCGGTATGGTTAAGGCTTGGTTAAGCTTTCAAGCCCGCTTCGGAACTCTCCCGACAGATCGGCGGGCCGCACATCTTCCACCAGGCCGCGTTCAGGTAATAAAAAAGAGCGGGTCCTTTCGGGCCCACTCTCACTACGCGGATCGTATGAGAAGATGAATTGCCGGTGATATAGCCCTTTCCGCCCTCTCGGACAAGGCCCATTGCACGGCGCGCGAGGCTTTTTGCGCCCGCTGTGCGGCCCGCTGGCGCAACGCTTCCTTCACCTCCAAGGCCTAGATTCCCTGATTGTGGGGCGGCTTGGACCAGGGCGTACCCGCGGCGTGCCCCCTACGAGTTTGCGTTTTCATGACCGTTGCCACGTCGCTCATTCCCGGACTGGACGATATCGTCAAACGCGGCGACCCGCGGCGTCGCGGCGAGATCGCGCATGCCATTTCCCAACTGTTCTTTCAGGACGCCGAGAACCTCCGTCCCGATGTCATCGATCTCTTCGACAATCTGCTGATCGATCTCGTCCCGCATGCCGAGCTCGCCTCGCGCGTCGATCTCGCCGAACGCTTCTCGCGCCTGAACAACGCGCCGCGGCGTCTCGTGAGCGAGCTCGCGCGCGAAAACGAAATCGCGGTGGCGGGCCCCGTGCTGCGCCATTCGCCCGTGCTCGACGACGCCGCTCTCGTCGAAATCGCGCGACTGAAGGGCCAGGGACATCTGCTGGCGATGAGCGAACGCCCCACGCTGTCGGCTGTCATCACCGACGTGCTGGTCGAGCGCGGCGATCGCGACGTGGTGCGCCGCGCCGCGGGCAATGCCGGCGCGGTGTTCTCGCTTGGCAGCTATTCGGAGCTGATCAAGCGTGCCGCGCAGGATGGCGTGCTGACGCTCAGGATCGGCCAGCGCAGCGATCTTTCGGGTGAGAACCTGAAACAGCTTCTCGACGGTACGCTCGACGTCATCCGCCGTCGCCTCTCGAGCGTGGTCAATCCCGTGCGCCAGGTCGAGATCACGCGCGCCATGGCGGCCATCGAGGAAGCCACGCTGCCGCCGGGCCCGCGTCGCGATTTCTCGGGAGCGCAACGTACGGTGCTGGCCTTGCATCGCGGGGGCCATCTTGGCGAGAGCGCGCTGTTTGGCTTCGCGAAGGCCTACAAATACGAGGAGGCGATCGCTTCGCTCTCGGCGATGTCCGGAGTCCGCCTCTCGGTCCTCGACCGCCTGATCACGGGCGACCGCTACGATCCAATCCTGGTTCTGGGGCGTGTGCTGAATGTCAGCTGGCCGACGGTGCGGGCGCTGATCCTGATGTGGCACGGCCCGAATCGCACGCCAGCCGATGCCGATCTTGAGCAGGCGCGCGCGAATTTCACGCGCTTGATGCCGACGACCGCCGAGCGCGTCGTGAATTTCTGGCGCAACCGGCAGACGATCTAGACCCGCCTGAACCGCAGATACGCCGCCTTGCGCCCCTCGCGCGTGGCCTTTCGGCCGTAGCGCGTCATCGTGTATCCGGCCCACGGCAGGCGAAAATCATCGGCGCGCTCCGCGAGCCAGACAAAGTCCTGCGAGCGCGACAGATGCGACAGCGTCCAGGCGCAGTAATCGTCGATGTCGCAGACGAAACGAAATTCGGCGCCGGCTTTCAGCACGCGCGCCATCGCGGCGATGGTCCGGTCCTGGACGAAGCGCCGCTTCCAGTGCCGCCGTTTCGGCCAGGGATCGGGATGGATCAGGTCAATCCGCGACAGCGAAGCTTCCGGCAGCCAGGCCAGGAGCTCGGCGGCATCGCCTGCGAACAGGCGGATGTTGCCGATCTCGGCGGCCTCGATCTGCGCGAGGATCTTCGCCATGCCGTTGACGTAAGGCTCGCAGCCAATGAAGCCGGTTGTGGCGAAGGTCTGCGCTTCCGCCGCAAGATGCTCGCCGCCGCCGAAGCCGATCTCGAGCCGCAAATCGTCGGCTGCGGGGGCGAAGATCTCGCGGGCATCCGCCGGTGCTGCGCGGTCGATGGCGAGCGCAAGACGCGGCAGCAGATGATCGATCAGCTCGGCCTGGTGCTGCCTGAGCTTGTGGCCCTTGCGGCGTCCGAAGAAGGCGCGCTCGCTGTCCTCGCGATCCGGATCTGATTTGCGCTCACTCATCGTAGCGTCTGGTAGAGGCGGTGGAGCAGCCGCGCGCGCGGTGCGAGCGACGAGACATAGAGCTGCTCATAATGGGTGTGCGCGCCCTTGCCGTCGACGCCGAGCCCGTCGAGCGTCGCGGTGTGGGCGGCGGTGAAATTGCCGTCCGAGCCGCCGCCGGTGTGAACGTCCACCAGATCGAAGCCGATCTCCGTGGCAACCGTCTTTGCATGTTCGTACAGCGAAGCGCCTGCATTGCTCTTCTCGTAAGGCGGACGATTGAGCCCGCCCGTGACCTTGACGGTGACGCCATCTGTCTTCGATGTCAAAGCGAGGATCTTGCCGACGAATTCATCCGCGTCCTTGAAGCTCGGCACGCGCAGTTCGATTTCAGCATAGGCTTCTTCCGGCGTCACGTTGGGCCGCGTGCCGCCGCGCACCACGCCGACATTGACGGTGACGCCGCGCGCCAGATCGTTCATCGCCTCCAGCGCCAGGATGACGTTGGCAAGCTCGCGGATCGCGCTGCGGCCATCCTGGGGCCGCGTGCCGGCATGCGCGGGCACGCCCTTGATGAACACTTCGAATCGCCCGACGCCCTTGCGACCGGTGACGATCTTGCCGCCCTCGCGCGCCGGCTCCGTCACCAGCACGTACTTCGCCTTGCGCCCTTCGGTCTCGATGAGTGCGCGAGAGGTGGGGCTGCCGATCTCCTCGTCCGAAGTGAACAGATGGGTGATGCCGAGCGGCCGGCGATCGGCCGTGGCGCAAAGCGCGCGAAAGGCGTGGTGGGCGATGTAGGCGCCGCCCTTCATGTCGTAGATGCCGGGACCGAACGCGCTGTCGCCTTCGACCTTGAACGGCAGGCGCTCGATGAATCCCATGGGGTGAACGGTATCGAGGTGGCTCAGCACCAGGATGCCCGGCCGGTCCTGGCCCCAGGTCGAGCGCGCCACGAGATGATCGCCGCAACCATCGACACCGGCGATGCGCTCGAGCGTAACAGGGAGATCGCGGTATTGCTCCGCGACCATCGAGACGAGCTTGTTGACCTGTTCAGGCGTGTCCGTTGGCGTCTCGACCTCCACCCAGCGGCGGATGCCATCGAGAATAGTTTGAGAATCGAACCAATTGGAGCTGGCCATGGGCGCATCTGTGCCTTTGAATCGCATCATCAAGGAGGACGCGCATCAAAGCGCGGCCACAAATGACGACATAGGCCAGATTTGACGCAGTCTCAAATCGGATTGAGATGGCGCGTCAGCGCTTGTCGGGGCCTTCGCGGGCCGCAATCTGCTCGACGAGATCGACGATCGAGCGGCGCATCTTCGAATCGGTGATTCGGGTGAACGCCTTGGTCAAAGCGAGTCCTTCGGAAGTCGCGAGGAAATCCGAGACGTAAGACGGCGATGCGCCTTCTGCGAAGCCGTCCGGCCCCGCCACGCCGCTCGGACCGCCCTCGAACAGGAAGGACACCGGCACCTGGAGAATTTCGGCAATTTGCTGGATGCGGCTCGCGCCGACCCGGTTTGTGCCCTTCTCGTATTTCTGAACTTGTTGGAAAGTCAGGCCCAAAGCTTCACCGAGCTTTTCCTGGCTCATGCCCAACATGATGCGGCGCATCCGCACGCGACTGCCGACATATTTGTCAACAGGGTTGGGCGCTTTCGACATTTCCTCAGCCCTCCAAACATCACCTTCGGCGCAATCAGGAATGCCTGAGGTGTAAGCAACGTCAAAATCAGACCCTGTTATTGGGAAACATTGCGGAGAAATTTAGCAATACCCACTGTCTTTTGCAGCCGGTGCAGAATGAGGAGGCCGCGTGCAGTCTGTCAACCGTGGGACTACGGTTGTCAAAAGCTATCGGCCGCGGCTGCGTGATCAGGGACGCCGTTTGGCAACACGTCGGCGGACCGCCAGAAACACGGCGAGCGCGACAAACATGGCCGCGGGGACATCGCCCACGCGCGCATAGATAGTCGGCGGGATCGCGGCGGGCAGATTTGCATCCAAAATGCCTTCGATCCCGAGACCGAGGCTGGCGACGATGCGTCCCACCGGATCGATCACTGCGGAAACGCCGGTATTGGCGGAGCGAACTAGCGGCAATCCGAGCTCGATCGCGCGCATCCGCGCCTGTTCGAGGTGTTGGTAGGGACCGGTCGAAATTCCGAACCAACCGTCATTGGTGAGATTCACGATCCAGCCCGGACGTTCATTGCGTCCGGCCACCTCGCCGGGAAAGATTGCTTCGTAGCAGATCAGCGGCAGCGCGGACGGCGCGCCGGGGACCGGCAGCGCATGGCGCACGGTGCCGGCAATGAAGCCGCCGCGCACACGCGTGAGTTGCTCGAAACCGAGCTTCTCCATCAGGCCCTGGTAGGGAAGAAACTCGCCGAACGGCACCAAATGCAGCTTGTCGTACATAGAGAGCACGCTGCCGTCGTGGTCGATCACGTAGATCGAATTATAGGCGCGTGTGATCGGCGTGCCCCGCGGCAGGTCGGGCGCGCGGACAGAGCCCGTGATCAGCACCGTGCCCTTGGGCAGAAGCTCCGCGATTTGCGCCATCGCATCGGCTTCGCGAGTCAGGAAGAACGGAAAGGCGGATTCCGGCCAGATCAGGATGGTGGCATCGCGCACGCCGGTCGATTGCGGTCCGGAGGCGCGGTCCGACAAGGCCAGATATTTCTTCATCACCTCCGCCTTGGCGGCGTAGTTGAATTTCGCGTCCTGCTGGAGATCCGGCTGCATCAGGCGCAATTTGGGGCCCGCGACCATCGTGGTCGGATGCAGCGACAGGCGGATCGCGCCGAAGATACTCATGACCAGCAGGAGCGCCAGGGCCGCGGCCGGTGCGCGCCACGCCAGGCGGCGATCGGGCGTGCGGTCGATCAGCGCCGCGGGGCTTGCGAAGATCGCAACCGTCAGGAACGTCATGCCCCACAGGCCGATCAGCGACGCCGTTTGTGCCAGCGGCAGCGGCTCGGACAGCGCATAGCCGAACGCGTTCCAGGGAAAGCCGGTCAGCGCATGACCCCGCAGCCATTCCGTGATGGTGAGGCTTGCCGCGAGCGCAAGCACGCGCGTCGCGTTCTTGGTCCAGAGCAGGCGGGCGAGCGCAAAGCCCATTGCCGTGAAGATCGACAGATAGGCCGGCAGGCCCAGCACGGCGAACGGCGTCAGCCAGGCGAATACATCGGCGTCGACGAAGAAGGCGTAGCCGATCCAGTAGAGGCCGGGCACGAAATAGCCGAGGCCGAACCAGTAGCCGGTAAGCGCCGCGGCGGGGACGCCGCGATATCGTCCGGCGCCGGCGCCGTCGATCAGCCAGACCAACACCGGGAAGGTGATGAACAGTACCGGGAAGGCGTTGAACGGCGCCAGCGCCAGCACCGAGAGCGCGCCGGCAGCCATCGCGACGAGCGCGCGCTTCCATCCCCAGGTCAGGATGATGGCAAGCGCGATCTGGCGAAATCGCTGGAAAGGGCTCACTGCGGACCGGTCCCGTCGCTTGGCGGCGGGGTGGGCGTGTCGCGGGCCGTCGGCTGGCTGCCATCCGGCGCAGCCTCGCGGCGCCGGCTCTCGCGCTGGGTGCGCGGCGCGGGACGCTCCTTTCGCGTCGAGATCCGCAGTCGCTTGACCCGGCGCGGATCGGCATCGAGCACCTCGATCTCGTAATGGCCGGGGCCCGAGATCACCTCGCCGCGCACCGGCAGGCGCCCGACGAAGCTGACGAGATAGCCGCCCAGCGTCTCCACTTCCTCGCCGGCCTCGCCGGTGACGAAGTCCTCGCCGATCACGGTGCGGACGTCGTCGAGGCTGGCGCGGGCGTCGGCGATGAAGGCGTTGTCGGGCAACCGCACGATCGAGGGCGGCTCGTCGCTGTCATGCTCGTCGTCGATCTCGCCGACGATCTGCTCGACGATGTCCTCGAGCGAGACCAGGCCGTCGCTGCCGCCATATTCGTCGACCACCAGCGCCAGATGGATGCGGGTGGCCTGCATCTGCGCAAGCAGGTCGATCGCCCGCATCGACGGCGGCACGTAGAGCAGCTTGCGGATGATGCGCGCTTCCTCGAGCGGCAGCGCGAGATCGACCGTACGCAGATCGAGCCCGGCCGGCAGCGGTTTCTTGCGCTTGGTTTTCGTGACCCCCGACACGCGCGCACGCGCGGTCATGAAGGCGAGCAGATCGCGGATATGGACGATGCCGACGGGATCGTCGAGCGTCTCGTTGTAGACCACGAGGCGCGAATGGCCGGCGCTCTCGAAACGGTCCATCAACTCGCCGAGCGGGATGTCGCGCTTGACCGCGACGATGTCGGCGCGATGCACCATGACGTCGGCGATGCGACGCTCGTGCAGGCCGAGGATGTTGCGCAGCATGGTGCGCTCGACCGTCGAGAAGCCGGTGTCGTCGGGCGTCGTGGCGTCGAGCACGACCTGGAGGTCGTCGCGCACCGAACCTGCCTTCCAGCCGAACAGGCTGCGAATGGCACGCAGCAGCCAGCCCTCCGCGGTCGGGCGCATCACCTCGCCTGAGGTCACCACGACCGGTAAATTGGCCGTGTTGCGCGGATTGTCGTGAGTCGGGTCCGAATCCGGCATCTCAATGCGTCCCTGGGCGGTCGGCATAGGGGTCGGGAATGCCGAGATGAGCCAGGATCTCTCGTTCGAGCGCTTCCATTTCCTCGGCGTCGTCTTCGTTTTCGTGGTCGTAGCCGACCAGATGCAGGAAACCGTGCACGGCGAGATGGCTCAAATGATGATCGAACGGCTTTTGTTCCTCGTCCGCCTCACGCCGCATGGTCTCGTAGGCGATCGCGATGTCGCCCAGCATGCGCGGCGCATCGCCAGGCTTCCAGTCGCCTTCCGGCTGCAGCGCGGGAAACGACAGCACGTTGGTCGGCTTGTCGATGCCGCGCCAGTTGCTGTTCAGGGTGCGGATGCCGGCATCATCGGTCAGCATCACCGCCACTTCCGCCTCCGCAACGTCTTCGTCGACATTCTCGGCGGCGGCCGCCACGGCGCGCTGGATCACGGCTTCGGATTCGGGCTCCCGCTGCCAGCAATCGGCGACGACGAGGACCTCGGTGATGGGAAGGTTGGGGTGTGACATTGTCCTTGTTCCGAACGAAGGGGCGCCGTGTCCGCGCCCATATGGTCCGGTTGCTGTCTCGTCAGGATTTACCGGCGGCCGGCCGCTGCGGCGACCCTTCGTAGGCGGAGACGATCCGCGCCACGAGCTCGTGGCGGATCACGTCTTCGGCCTTGAAATGAACTTGCGCAATGCCTTCGACGCCGCTCAGCAGGCGCGTCGCCTCGGCGAGGCCCGAGGTCTGGCCGTTCGGCAAGTCGATCTGCGAGGGATCGCCGGTGACGATCATGCGGCTGTTCTCGCCAAGGCGGGTCAAGAACATCTTCATCTGCATGGACGTGGTGTTTTGCGCCTCGTCCAGGATGATGGCCGCGTTGGTCAGCGTGCGACCGCGCATGAAGGCGAGTGGCGCGATCTCGATCTCGCCGGTCTGCAGCGCGCGCTCGACAATGCGCGCGTCCATCAGGTCATAGAGCGCGTCGTAGATCGGGCGGAGATAAGGATCGACCTTCTCGCGGAGATCGCCGGGCAAAAAGCCGAGCCGCTCGCCGGCTTCCACCGCCGGGCGCGACAGGATGATCTTGTCGACTTCCTTGCGCTCGAATAGCTGCGCGGCATGCGCGACCGCGAGCCAGGTCTTGCCGGTGCCGGCGGGGCCGATGCCGAACACCAGCTCGTGGCGCTTCAGCGCGCGGATATAGGAATCCTGCGCCGCCGTGCGCGCACGCACCGGGCGCTTGCGCAGATTGATGCTGTCGAAGGTGGATTTGGCCGACTTGGCATCGAACTCGAACAGCGAGCCCTGCGCGATCACGGCACGGATCGCGCCCTCGACCTCGCCCTGGTCGAGATCCTGTCCCTTCACGGCCTGGGCGTAGAGCGTCTCCAGCACCCGGCGCGCGGCATCGCAGCCGTCGCGCGAGCCGCCAATCGTGATGTGGTTGCCCTTGGAATCGACGACGACGCCAAGCCGCCGTTCGATCTGTGCCAGATGCTGGCCATAAGGGCCAACTAGCGCGGACGCGGCGCGGTTGTCGTCGAAATCGATGACGACCTGGGTCTCGGGCGGAACCTGCATGTCGCGGTCAAATTTGCGGCTGGGAGCGATGGAAGAAGACGAATCCGATGCGCTTTTGGGCAAGGGTTCAGGCTCCAGTGGCGATGGGCGATAAAGCGGGCTCGTGCGCCATGGCGAGCTCACCGAGGAAGCTGTAGCGTTCGAGACTGTCGATCCGGACCGGCAGGATCTGTCCGATGATGTCCGGGGAGGCCATCACATGCGCGGGCTGGAGGAAGGCGGTGCGGCCGACGATCTGGCCGTCCTTGCGGGCCGGGCGCTCGAACAGCACATCGACCGTTGAGCCAATCGCAGCCTTGTTGAAGGCCGATTGCTGGCTGTCGATCAGTTCCTGGAGCCGCTCCAATCGCTGGTCCATCTCGGAGGGGGACACCGTCTCCTGCATGTCCGCGGCCGGCGTTCCCGGCCGGGCGGAGTATTTGAACGAATATGCCGCAGCGTAGCCGATTTGCGTGACAAGCGCGAGGGTCGCGAGAAAATCTTGCTCGCTCTCGCCGGGGAAGCCGACGATAAAATCTGATGAGAAAGCAATGTCTTGGCGTGCGGACCGGAAACGGTCGACGACACGCCGATAATCATCGGCGGTATGTTTCCGGTTCATGGCAGCCAGAATCCGGTCCGAGCCCGACTGCACCGGCAGGTGCACGAACGGCATCAAGGCATGGAGATCGCGATGGGCTGCAATCAGACTGTCATCGACATCGCGCGGATGGCTGGTCGAATAACGCAGCCGCGCGACGCCCGGGAGCGCCGCGAGGTGCTCCAGCAGCCTGCCGAGCGGCCAGCTTTTTCCGTCCGGTCCCTCGCCGTGATAGGCGTTGACGTTCTGTCCGATCAGCGTGAGCTCGCGCACGCCGTTCTCGGTGAGCCGCTTCACGTCGTCGACGATCTTTGTCACCGGCCGCGAGACTTCCGAGCCACGCGTGTAAGGCACGACGCAGAAGGTGCAGAACTTGTCGCAGCCTTCCTGCACCGTGACGAAAGCGGAAATGCCGCGGGCGCGGATCGCGCCGGGCTTGGGCTGGGCCAGGAAGCCGAACTTGTCCTGAGCCGGGAATTCGGTCTCGATGGCGCGGCCTTCATTGCCGGCGCGCTTCAACAGCTGCGGCAAATGATGATAGCTCTGCGGTCCCACCACGACGTCGACCGCGGGTGCACGGCGCACGATCTCCTCGCCCTCGGCCTGTGCCACGCAGCCTGCGACCGCGATCTGCATGGTACGCCCGTCGCGCGCGGCGGCGTCCTTGGCGACGCGCAGGCGGCCGAGCTCCGAATAGACCTTTTCCGAGGCCTTCTCGCGGATATGGCAGGTGTTGAGGATGACGAGGTCGGCGTCATCAGCGCTGGCCGTCTCCACGAATCCTTCCGGGGCCAGCGTGTCCACCATGCGCTGGGCATCGTAGACGTTCATCTGGCAGCCATATGATTTGATGTGCAGCTTGCGCGGCGGCGTCATGGAATCCGGAATTGAGGTGGAGGACCGCCCTCAGATATAGGCTGGGGAGGCGAAAATCCAGCGATTGGCGCCCTTTGGGCTGTCATTCCGGGGCGAGCGCTGGCGGGAAGTGCGGAATCCCGCCAAAACCTCGGGATTCCGGGCGTGTGCGTGTCCCGGCAGCCGCCAGCTGCACTCAGAAAATACCCTGAATCAGCCCGCCAGGGTGTCCGCCGCGACCCGCCGGACCAGCTCCGGCAATTGCCGCATATCGTCGAACGTCAATCCGGCCCCGGCGGCCCGGAGCCTTTCAGCGTGGCCCGGCGGGCAATGGCTGCCACCGTGAAAGCCCAGCACGGTCATCCCGGCGGCATGCGCGCCGGTCACCCCGGGGACGCTGTCCTCGATCACGAGGCACCGCTCCGGCGCGACTTTCATCTGCGCGGCGGCGAACAGAAAAAGATCGGGCGCGGGCTTGCCGCGCGCGACCTGGCTCGCGGAAAAGATGTTCGGCGCAAGCAGATCGTAGAGACCGGCGCAGGTCAGGCCATGATGGATCTTCTCCGGCGTGCCGCTCGACGCAACGCATTTGGGCAAATCGATTGCGCCAATCGCTGCGGCCACATGGGTGATCGGCTGCAAATCGCTGGCATAAAATTGCAGCGTCGCAGCATTCACTTGGCTTTCGAGATCATCGGGAAGATTGCGGCCGATCTCCTGTTCGACCATTCGCCGTGCATCTTTCTCGGATACGCCGAGGAAGCGGACCAGCACCTGCTCCGATGTGATCGGATAGCCGTGCCTCGACAGCACATCTGCATGCGCGCGACAGGAGATCACCTCGCTGTCCACGAGCACGCCGTCGCAATCGAAGATGACGAGATCGATCGCCACTTAACTTGTGGGTTTGTCGTCGTCGAGCGGGACGCAATAGAGTTCGAGCCGATGATCGACCAGCTTGTAGCCGAGCTTGCGGGCGATCTCCGCCTGGAGCTTCTCGATCTCCTCGGAGGTGAACTCGATCACCTTGCCGTCGCGCAGGTTGATGAGGTGGTCGTGATGGCTGTCGCGCATCTGCTCGTAGCGCGCGCGGCCTTCGCGGAAATCATGGCGCTCGATGATGCCCGCATCTTCGAACAGCTTGACGGTCCGATACACGGTCGAGATCGAGATCTTGTCGTCGACCGCGACACAGCGGCGATATAGTTCCTCCACATCGGGATGATCGACCGCCTCCGCGAGCACGCGGGCGATGACACGACGCTGCTCGGTCATGCGCATGCCTGTGGCGGCACAGCGCGCCTCGATGCCGGACGCCTTGGAAGCGGGGGAAGGTTTAAGACCAGTCATGTGATGTCCGCCTGACGGGGCGCTTTCTGCCATCAATGTTACGACAAGTCACGTCGCATCAGAAGTGCGTTCAATTGTTCCCCGTTCGGCTGCTTATAGTAGCGTTCGCGGCGTCCGACCACCATGAATCCGGCTCGGTCGTAGAGCCGCCGCGCCGGCTGGTTATTTTCCTCGACCTCAAGAAATATTGTGCGCACGCCGCGTCCTGCCAGGTGGCCGAGATGGGTCATCAGCAGCGTGCGAGAGAGGCCGCGGCCGCGATGGGCCTGATCGACCGCGATCGAGAGAATCTCTGCTTCGTCTGCGCCGATCCGCGACACCGCGAAGCCCACGGTCTTGCGGCCGAGCCGCAACCGGTGCACCAGCGTGTTGCGCTCGCTGAGCATGCTCTCGAACTCGCCTTCGCCCCAACCGCGCGCGAAGGAGGCGCCGTGGAGTTGCGCAAGCCGTGCGACGTCGCGCGCGACAGCCGGCTCGACGACGGCCGTACCGCCGCGCCACCATTCCGACAACCATTTCATCGTGAGCTTGCGGCTTGTGCTGCAAGCGGCAGTTGTGCGGGCGGCTTTGCGTCGGGCGCCCGCAGATAGAACGGCCGCGCCGGATTTGTCGCGGGATCGGCGGCGGCGCCAAGCCATGCGACCCAGCCGATGTCGGGCGCGGGCTGCGCGTCGACCGCGACCGGCTGCGGCATATCTTTCGGCCAGCGCTCGGCGAGGATCTTCGCGGCATTGCCGACCAGATGCGGCGCGCCGAATTGCGACGCCGCGATCGCCTCGTCGATGGGAGCGACGCCCGGCCGCACCAGCTGACTGCCGTCACCGGCCACGATCTGGAAATAGACGTGGTCGTGCCGCGCGTCGATCGCCGAGATCACCGGCGCCGCTCCGCTCTGGCCGACGACGGCGGCGGCATAGGCCGACAAGGTGGTCAGGCCGACGGCGGGCCGCTTCGCAGCAAGCGCAAGGCCGCGGGCGGCCGAAATGCCGACGCGCAGGCCGGTGAAACTTCCGGGGCCCATGGTGACCGCGATGCGCTCGAGCGCTGTGAAGGCGAGGTTGGCTGACTGCATCACGCGCGCGATCATCGGCATCAGCGCTTCGGCGTGGCCGCGCTTCATCAGAAGCTGCTCCTGCGCGAGGAGCTGGCCGGCATCGGTGTCGAGAACGGCAACCGCGCACGCTTCCAGCGCGGTATCGATGGCAAGGATCAGCATGGAACGATGGTAGCACCATCCGTCATGGAATGCTCGTCATCATGGCCGGGCTTGTCCCGGCCGTCCACGCCTTTGCGGCCCCAGCCTACATCGGCCGGACTTCGACCACGTCGGGGACGAAGTGCTTGAGCAGGTTCTGGATGCCGTGCTGGAGCGTCGCGGTCGATGACGGGCAGCCGGCGCAGGAGCCCTTCATGTTGAGATAGACGATACCATCCTTGAAGCCGCGGAAAGTGATGTCGCCGCCGTCATTGGCGACCGCTGGCCGCACGCGGGTCTCGATCAGATCCTTGATCATGTCGACCGTCTCGGCATCGGCTTCGTCAAAGAACTCGTCCTCTTCGTCGAGATCGACATCGCTCGCGGCCGCACCGTCGGCGAGCAGCGGCGCGCCGGACATGTAGTGCTCCATGATGGCGCCGAGGATCGCGGGCTTGAGCTGTTGCCATTCACCGTTCGCCTTGGTCACGGTGATGAAGTCCGAGCCGTAGAACACGCCGGTGACGCCGGGGACTTCGAACAGCTTTTCGGCGAGCGGCGAGCGTGCGGCCGATTCGCGGTTGGCAAATTCCATCGGTCCGCCGTCGACCACGACGCGGCCGGGAATGAACTTCAGCGTGGCGGGATTGGGGGTGGCTTCGGTTTGAATGAACATGGTTTTCTCCAGACGTCGCCGGTTCAAGGCCGGCGCGTGCTCTATCCACTAGCAGATGGCGACGGCGAACGCACGGTCAAGGGGTAAGCTGGCCGTTCACCTGTTATATCAGCGGGTTAGGGTACCCGCTTCTTCCCTCTGCCGGCTAACGGGGCGAGGCGAACGAGCAGCAGTCTAGGACAGCGAATCCACGCTCTGGTCGCTGAGCGCGCCGGAAATGACCGTCACCGGCACCGGGAACGTGCCCAGCGCGTGCGCGAGCAGCGCGACCAATGGCCCCGGGCCTTCCGCGCCCGGGTTCGCGGCGAGCACCAGCATGGCGATGTCGGGGTCCTCGTCGATCACCGCCAGCAGCTGTTCCATCGCAGCGCCTTCGCGGATCACCCGTTCCGGCGTGATCGCGGCGATGCCGTTGGCGCGGCCGGCGGCACGGTCGAGCGCGGCTTCGGCCGCCTCATGCGCTTCGGCGCGCATGATGTCGGCGACCCCCAGCCATTCCTGGCTCTGCTGTTCGGGCTCGATGATGCGGAGCATCACCACGCCGCCACCGGCCCGAATCGCCCAGCGGCTGGCGTAATAGACCGCGCGATCCCATTCGGCGGTGTCGTCGACGATGACGAGGCATTTGGGCTTGTGACCCGGCTCGAAGCAAAGTCGCTTGCTGGTCATGCATGTCCCGGAATGTCCACGCTGACATGCTGCCACACTCCGTCGTACTTGGGGAGAGCAGAAGCGAGCCGGCGCCGTGGCGTCGGCCGCGTTTTCGCGAACTTATTATCAGCGCCGACGGATGAAGCCCACGATGTCCTTCGAGAGCGTCATGGTCTCGTCGGCAATCGCGCGCGCGCGGTCGGCGCCATCGTTCAGGATCGCGTCGATATGGCCGGGGTCGGCGACGAGGCGCTTCATCTCGCCGGCAATCGGCGCGAGCTTCGTGACGCACAAATCCACCAGCGCGTTCTTGAAGCTGGAGAACTGGCCGCCGCCGAAATCCCTGAGCACGTCGGCCTTGGAGCGGCCGGAGAGCGCGGCGAAGATACCGACGAGATTGTCGGCCTCGGGACGCGCTTCCAGACCCTTCTCCTCGGTCGGCAGCGGCTCCGGGTCGGTCTTGGCCTTGCGGACCTTCTGCGCGATGGTGTCGGCGTCGTCGGTCAGATTGATGCGCGAATTATCCGACGCATCCGACTTCGACATCTTCTTGGTGCCGTCGCGCAAGCTCATCACGCGCGTCGCCGGGCCCGTGATCAAGGGTTCCGGCAGCGGGAAGAACAGGCCGTCATTGGCGCCGAGGTTGCGGATCGACTCAGCGAAGTCGTTGTTGAACTTCTGCGCGATGTCGCGCGACAGCTCGAGATGCTGCTTCTGGTCCTCGCCGACCGGCACGTGGGTGGCGCGGTAGAGCAGAATGTCAGCCGCCATCAGCACGGGATAGTCGAACAGACCGACGGAGGCGTTCTCGCGGTCCTTGCCGGCCTTCTCCTTGAACTGGGTCATACGGCCGAGCCAGCCCATGCGCGCGACGCAGTTGAAGATCCAGGCGAGCTCGGCGTGGCCCGAGACCTGGCTCTGGTTGAACACGATGTGCTTGCTCGGATCGATGCCGCTGGCGATGAACGCCGCGGTCACCTCGCGGGTGTTGCGCGCGAGCTCGACTGGTCCGCCCCAGACGTCCACGCCCTGCGTGATCGCGTGCATGTCGACGACGCAATAGATGCAGTTGTGGGTTTCCTGCATCTTCACGAAGTTGACGATTGCGCCGAGATAATTGCCGAGGTGCAGATTGCCCGTCGGCTGGACGCCCGAAAAAACCCGTTCAACGAATGGCATGGCAGCTTCCCTGCAAGATACGGGGCGTCGTTTCCAACAGCGGCGCTGCCCCGTCAAGGGAATTTCGCTGACTTCAGGCGCCGGGATCGGGCTGGGCGGGGCGCTTCAAGGCACCGGCCGCCTCGCGCCAGGACGCGACGCGGAGGATTTGCAGGAGCAAGCCATAGACGACGATTCCGGCGGCGATCTGTGATCCCAGCGCAATGAAGCGGATGAGCCCATGGGCCTGTGAAGGCAAGAGGCCCGCGGTCAGCCACAGCAGGCCGCCCATGGCGAGCGCGGCGAGCACGATTCGCGGCAGCCGCTTGCGGGCGGCGGCGTCGACCGAGAAGCCGAATTCACGCGTGCCTTTCCGGAGCAGCGAGATCGCACTGCTCCAGGCGCCGGCGGCAATGCTGGCGGCGATCCCGCTCGCGCCGAAGAAGTGACCGAGCAGGATCGCGAGCGCGACCGCGACCACGAACCCTTTCGCGGTCGCAAGCAGCGGCGTCATCGTGTCGCTGCGGGCAAAATAGGTCGGGGACAGCGCCTTGATCAGCACGTGCGCCGGCAGTCCCAGCGCCAGCCACATCAGGGCGCGCGCCGTGGTCGCGCTGTCCTCCGCGCCAAAGGCGCCGTGTTCAAACAGCAGCCGCACGATCGGCTCGGCCAGCACGATCAGGCCGAGCGTCGCCGGCAATGCCAGCCCGGTCGCGAGTTCCAGCGCACGCGATTCCGCATACGCAACCGCGTCACGGTGACCGCTCCTCACCGCGCGCGTCAGCTCCGGCACCAGCACCGTACCCATGGCGACGCCGACAATGCCAAGCGGCAGCTCGATCAAGCGGTTGGCGAAATAGAGCCAGGAGACCGCGGCCGGCGTGGCGGAGGCGATGATCGCGCCGGCAACCATCAGCCATTGCGGGCCGGAGCTCGCGATCATGCCCGGGATCGCCTTGGCGAAGAAGCCGCGCATGTCCTTGTCGAAGCTCACGCGCAACGGTGTCGCCAGACGCGCACTTCGCTGCGACAGCAGCATCAGGAGCTGCAACAGGCCGGCGATGCCGACGGAGGCCGCCAATATCCACGCGGCGACGGTCGCGTCGACGTGCCACAGCAGGAGTGTTGTGCTCGCAGCGATCAGGGCGATGTTGAACAGCAGCGGCGAGAACGCGGTGAGTGCAAAGCGACCCTGCGCGTTGAGCAGGCCCATCAGCACCGTGACGGGTCCCGCGAAGGCAAGATAAGGCAGCATCAGCCGCGCATTCTGGACGGCGAGATCGAGCGATGCGCTGCCGACGAAGCCCGGCGCGATGATCATGATGATCAGCCGCATCAGCAGTGCAATCACGATTGAGATTGCGATCAGGCCCGCGCTCACGGAGCTGAGCACGCGTCCCGCGAACGCCGCGGCAGCCGCCTCGCCGTCGCGGTCACGAACGCGCAGCCAGGCCGGGATCAGCGCCGCATTCAGGGCCCCCTCGCTGAGCAGGCGCCGCACCACATTGACGAGCTGAAATGCCGCCAGAAACGCGTCCGCCACGGCGCCGGTGCCGAGCAGCGCCGCGATCAGGGAATCGCGTGCAAAGCCCAGCAGCCGTGAAGCCAGTGTCCCCGTCGAGACGGTCAGGAAGGAGCGGATCATCGGAACTGCATAATACCGTTGCTTGCCCGCGAAGGGCCGGCCGTGATAGGCCGCGAGCCAGATTTCAGACCGACAGGAAGCGGATTTCCGCGGGTATCGCAATCCGCCAAACAGGATCAAGGTGAATGGCTGACGTGAAATATGACGTTCTCGGCATCGGCAACGCGCTGTTCGACGTGCTGGTCAAGACCGACGAAGCCTTTCTGGGCAAGCACGGCATGACCAAGGGCAGCATGTCCCTGATCGACGAGGCGCGGGCCGCCGCCATCTACAAGGACATGGGCCCGGCGACGGAAGTTTCCGGCGGTTCGGCCGCCAACACCATCGTCGGCATCGGCAGCCTCGGGGCGCGCGCCGCCTATGTCGGCAAGGTCAAGGACGACCAGATCGGGAAGCTCTACGTCCACGACATCCGCGCGGCCGGCGTCGCCTTCAACACGCCCGCGGCGAAGGACGGTCCTGCGACCGGCTGCTCCTACATCCTGGTGACTGACGACGGCGAGCGCACCATGAACACCTATCTCGGCGCCGCGCAGGACCTGTCGCCCGCCGACATCGACCCGGCCGAGATCGCCGCGGCCGGCATCGTCTACCTCGAGGGCTATCTCTGGGACCCCAAGAACGCCAAGGACGCCTTCGTCAAGGCGGCCAAGATCGCTCATGATGCCAAGCGCAAGGTGGCGCTGACGTTGTCGGATTCCTTCTGCGTCGATCGTTATCGCGACGAGTTCCTGGGGCTGATGCGCAACGGCACCGTCGATATCGTGTTCGCGAACGAGTCCGAGCTGCATTCGCTCTACCAGACCTCGGACTTCGACACCGCGCTCAAGCAGCTGCGCAACGACGTCAATCTCGGCGTGGTCACCCGCAGCGAGAAAGGCTGCGTGGTGGTGACGCCAACTGACGCAGTCGCAGCCCCGGCGTCTCCGATCGCGAAACTCGTGGACACCACCGGGGCCGGCGATCTCTTCGCCGCCGGCTTCCTGTTCGGTCTGGCGCGCAACCTGCCCCACAAGCAGTGCGGCGAACTCGGCGCGCTCGCGGCCGCCGAAGTGATCCAGCACATCGGCGCGCGTCCACAGGTGTCGCTGAAGGAGCTCGCCGGGCAGCGCGGGCTGACGTCTTAAGGTGGAATAGCCTCATCCTCGCTGTCATCGCCCGGCTTGGCCGGGCGATCCAGTACTCCGAGACGGTCGTGATTCAATCGAGAAGCTTCGGCGTACTGGATTCCCCGCCTTCGCGGGGAATGACAGCTGCGGCTCACGCCGTCTTCGCGGCTTTCAGTCCAAGCCGTTGCTCCACGTCGTCGCGCATCAGGAATTTCTGGACCTTTCCGGTCACGGTCATCGGAAACTCGTCGACGAATTCCACGTACCGCGGAATCTTGTTGTGGGCGATCTGGCCGTCGCAGAAGGTGCGCACCTCTTCCTTCGTCAGCGTCTCGCCGGGCCTGACGCGGATCCAGGCGCAGAGCTCCTCGCCGTAGCGGGTATCCGCAACGCCAAAGATCTGCACGTCCTGAATCTTGGGATGGCGGTAGAGAAATTCCTCGATCTCGCGGGGATAGAGGTTCTCGCCGCCGCGGATCACCATGTCCTTGATGCGGCCGACGATGTTGCAATAACCCTGGTCGTCGATGATGGCGATGTCGCCGGTATGCATCCAGCCGTTGGCGTCGAGCACATCCGCGGTCTTCTCCGGCTCCTCCCAGTAGCCCAGCATCACGCTGTAGCCGCGGGTGCAGAGCTCGCCCCGTTCGCCGCGCTTGACGATCTTGCCCTCGAGATCGACGACCTTGACCTCGACATGCGGATGGATTCGCCCGACCGTCGAGACGCGGCGATCGAGCGGGTCGTCGACGGCGCTTTGGAAGCTGACCGGGCTCGTCTCGGTCATGCCATAGGCGATCGTGACCTCGCCCATGTTCATCTCGCTGTTGACGCGCTTCATCACCTCGATCGGGCAGGGTGCACCGGCCATGATGCCGGTGCGCAGCGATGTCAGATCGAAGTTTGAGAATTCGCCGTGGTCGAGTTCGGCGATGAACATGGTCGGCACACCGTACAGCGCGGTGCATTTTTCCTGCTCGATCGTCCGCAGCGTTGCGAGCGGATCAAACCCCTCGCCGGGATAGACCATCGTTGCGCCGAGCGTGACGGAGGCGAGGTTGCCCATCACCATGCCGAAGCAATGATAGAGCGGCACCGGAATGCAGATGCGGTCCTGTTCGGTCAGGCGCATGGCGCGGCCGACGAAATAGCCGTTGTTGAGAATGTTGTGATGGGTCAGCGTCACGCCCTTGGGCGATCCCGTCGTTCCGCTGGTGAACTGGATGTTGACGGCATCGTCGAATTGCAGCGAGGCACTGAGCGCGGCGAGCTGTTCGCGATGCAGGGTACCGCCCATGCCGGCGACCTCGTCGAACGGGACCGTGCCCGGGCAGGCGGGGCCGCCGATCTGGATCACGATGCGCAAGGCCGGCAGCCGCGCCGCGCGCAATTGCCCGGGCTTGGCGCTCGCGAGCTCCGGCAACAGCGTGTTGAGCATGTCCATGTAGTTGCTGGTCTTGAATGCCGTCGCGGTGACGATGGCGCTGCATCCGACCTTGTGAAGCGCGAATTCCAGCTCGCTCAGCCGGTAGGCCGGATTGATCGTCACCAGGATGAGGCCGGCCTTGGCGGCGGCAAACTGGGTCAGTGTCCATTCCGGCCGGTTCAGCGACCAGATGCCGATCCGCGCGCCGCGTTCGAGGCCGAGCGCGACAAAGCCGGCGGCGAGCGCGTCGACCCGCTGGGCAAACTCTCCCCATTTCCATCTCACGCCGTGGCTGGGCGAGACCAGCGCCTCACGATCGCTCCAGCGCCGCGCGGCCTGATCGAGGCTGCGCCCGATGGTGTCGCCGAGCAGCGGCGTGTCGGAGGTGCCGCAAACGTAACTGTCGGCTTTGTCTGCCAAGATCGTGTCCTCCAGTCAGCTGCGTGCACGGCCGGGACAACAAGCCCGGCCGTGACGCGTCGTGAGAGTCAGGCGCGCCTCACGCCGCCTTCTGCCCGCTTCCCGCATCGAGCCCGGCATAGACGCCGCGCTCGAAGCCGGCAAAAGCCTCGAGACACTTTGCGTCGGCGAATGGCAGCAGCTGCATCAGGATCACGCCGGTGACGTCGCGCGCCGGGTCGATCCAGTAATAGGTGTTGGCGAGGCCCGCCCAGGCGAGGCTGCCCGCGCTGCGGCCCTCGGCGGTCTTGGCGGTGTTGATCATGAAGCTGAGGCCCCACTTCTTCACCTGCTCCGGATAGAGATCGACGTCATTGGTGTACATCGGCGCCGCCGTGGTCATCTTGCCCATGGCGAGGTCGCCGATGTGGTTCTGCCCCATCGTCGCGATGGTCTCGGCCTTCAGCACCTGATTGCCGTTGCCGCGGCCCTTGTTCAGGATCATCTGGGTAAACTTGATGTAGTCGGCCGCGGTCGAATAAAGGCCGCCGCCGCCCATGTGGAATTCCGGCTCCTGCTCGAGCTCGAACGGGATCGCGGCGAGCTGGCCATCCTCGCCGCGCGCATGCATGCCGACCAGACGCTTGCGCATGTCGTCGGTGATCTTGAAAGCGGTATCGCTCATGCCGAGCGGTGCGAACAGATTGTCGCGCAGATAGGCATCGAGGCGCTTGCCGCTGACGGCTTCCACCGCCTTGCCGACGAAATCGATATTGGTGCCGTATTCCCAGCGCGTGCCGGGGTCGGTCATAACCGGCGTCTTCAACGCCGCGTTCTGGCAGGTGGTGATGGCGGGGATGCCGGATTTCTCGAGATGGATCGCGAGATCGCCGTTCCACATGTTGTAGGCAAAGCCGGCGGTGTGGGTCATGAGCTGGCGCAGCGTGATCGGCCCCTTGGCCGGCCGCAGCTTGGCTTCGCCCTTGGCATCGAAACCTTCGAGCACCTGCGGCTTGGCGAGATCGGGCAACACCTCGCCGATCGGCGCATCCAGCGACAGCTTGCCTTGCTCGACGAGCTGCATCGCGCCCGCTGATGTCACCGCCTTCGTCATCGATGCGATCCAGAACACGCTGTCGGCGGTCATCGCATCCGGCTTGGACAGGTCGCGTTTGCCGAACGCGCCCTGATACAGCACCTCGGTACCGCTGGCGGCGATGGCGACGACGCCGGGAATCTCCCTGGCCTCGCTCTTCTGGCGCAGAATCTCGTCGATCTCAGCTTTGCCTTGCATCCGCGTTTCCTCCGGTTTGATTATTGTTGGAAGCGATCGATTGTCCTCCCGCGTGCGCCGCGCGGCAAGCACATCCGCGTACCTGCCGCGGTCGCGATGTCGTGACTTGACGGTCGGCTCCCCTCGCACGACGACAAGGCGGCTGACCTGCAACACTCCGTCACAATCTGTGGTGGATGGCCGCAACCAGCCGTGACCGTGGATGGGTGCTGGCGAGATGTTTCGACTGTTTGAAGCACTTGAAACATTTTGTGAGCTGCGGCGTTCAGCTCTCGGCCGATCGACGGTCGACGTTAAGACTTGATGCAAATTGGCGGCCGCCCACCGGCCGCGAGGGGGGACCTCAGATGATTTCGACCTGGAGCGAATGGAAGCGCTATCCCCGTCCCGGACGGGGCGAGAATCTCGAAGCGCCGATCGCGCCCGGCATCTACGAGGTCCGCATCGCCGGCACCGGCGCACTTTATTCCTTCGGCGCTGTCGACAATCTGGCACAGGCGCTGGCGCTGCTGCCGGTCGGTTCAAAGTCCTGGTTCGGCCGCCGCAACGCGTCCGACGTTCCTGATCTCGAATACCGGACCTGCGCAACCTCCTCGAAGGCCGACGCCAAGGCCGCCGCCGAGCGCATGATCGGGCGGCGCGAGACCTATCTGAGCGGCGCGGCGTAACTCCGCCGCTCCGAGCCTGGCTCCCAGCAGATGTGCGTTGCGGGACGGTGCATTGCGCGCCGCGTCTCCCTATATTCCGGCCGAACCGGAACAGCCCGCAAAAGCCCCGCAGGAGCAACGCCATGACCCCGACCGCCGCCGCACGTGCCCAGCACGCCACGTCCAATCTGCGCGACCGGTTGAAGGACCCGTCGCTGCTGAAGGAGGCCTGTTACATCGACGGCACCTGGGTCGGCTCGCCGGTCTTCGCCGTCAACAATCCCGCAACCGGCATCGAGCTTGCAAAGGTTCCGCAGCTTTCGGCCGATGACGCCACCAGGGCGGTCGAGGCCGCCGAGCGCGCGTTCCCGGGCTGGGCCAAGCACACCGCCAAGCAGCGCTCCAATATTTTGCGCAAATGGTTCGAGCTGATCATCGCCAATCGCGAGGACCTCGCGCTGATCCTCACCTCCGAGCAGGGCAAGCCGCTCGCCGAAGCGCTCGGCGAGGTCGACATCGGCGGCGCCTATGTCGAATTTTTCGCCGAGGAGGCCCGCCGCGTCTATGGCGAGACGATTCCGACGCAGCGGCCGGATGCGCGCTTGCTCGCGATCAAGCAGCCGATCGGCGTCTGCGGCGCGATCACGCCGTGGAATTTCCCGAACTCGATGATCACACGAAAGGTTTCGCCGGCGCTTGCGGCCGGGTGCACCGTGGTGCTGAAGCCCGCCAATGAAACGCCGCTGTCGGCGCTGGCGCTTGCCGCGCTCGCGGAGAGAGCCGGCGTGCCCAAGGGTGTGTTCAACATCGTCACGGGCGATGCAGCGCCGATCGGCAAGGTGTTGTGCGAGCATCCGGCCGTGCGTTTCGTCGGCTTCACCGGCTCGACCGCGGTCGGCAAGATTCTCTACCGGCAGGCCTCCGTCGGCGTGAAGCGGCTCGGCCTCGAGCTCGGCGGCAACGCGCCGTTCGTGGTGTTCGACGACGCCGACATCGATGCGGCGGTCGACGGCGCGATCGTCTCGAAATACCGCAACATGGGCCAGACCTGCGTCTGCGCCAACCGCATCTACGCCCAGGACAAGATCTACGACGAGTTCGTGCAGAAGCTGTCGAAGAAAGTCGCGGCGATGAAGATCGGTGACGGTACCGAGAACGGCGTCACGCAGGGCCCACTGATCAATTTGAAAGCGGTCGACAAGGTCGAGCGCCATATCGCGGACGCCGTCAAGCGCGGCGCCAGGATCGTCACCGGCGGCAAGCGCAGCGAGCTCGGGCGTTCGTTCTTCGAGCCGACGGTGCTTGCCGACGTCGAGCCGGACTCGCTGGTGGCGCAGGAGGAAACCTTCGGCCCGCTCGCACCGGTGATCCGCTTCAAGGACGAGGCCGACGTCATCGCGATGTGCAACGCCTCGCCGTTCGGGCTCGCCTCCTACTTCTACTCCCGCGATCTCGGCCGCGTCTGGCGTGTCGCCGAGGCGCTGGAATCCGGCATGGTCGGCGTCAACACCGGCCTGATCACCACCGAAGTGGCGCCCTTCGGCGGCGTCAAGGAAAGCGGCCTCGGCCGCGAAGGCTCGCATCACGGCATGGAAGAATATGTCGAGATCAAATATGTGATGATGGCGGGGGTTTAGCTGCTGGTCGCCGTGGCCTGAAACGCGGCATCTACGGCGTTCGCCGTCCTCCCGTGAGGGCCTAACGTTCTCTGCAGCAGGGCTCAATGCAACGGCCCCTACGCAGGAGAACGTGATGACCAAACTAAGTGAGCTGGCGATCGAAGCCCATGGTGGGCTTCAGCGCTGGAACCAGTTCGAGCAGGTCGCGGCCGACCTTCAGCAGGGGGGCGTGTTGTGGTCCTTGAAAGGGGAGCCTGAGACGCTTCAGCAGACCACCGTGACGGTTGGTCTGCGCCAGGAATGGGCGTCCCACTCGCCCTTCGGCGCCGAGCGCCGCCGTTCGCGGTTCGAGCCGGGGCGGGTCGCCCTCGAAGCGGCCGACGGCACGGTGCTCGACGAGCTTCGTGACCCGCGCAGCAGCTTTGCAGGTCATACTCTGCAAACGCCGTGGACCGATCTCCAGCTCGCCTATTTCGCCGGCTGCGCCATGTGGACTTACCTCAACACCCCGTTCGTGCTCGCCTGGCCGGGAGTCGAGGCAGAAGAGCTGGAGCCGGTGCGTACGAATGACGGGCTGTGGCGCCGTCTTGCGGTCCGTTTTCCAAATGACATCGCAACGCACAGCGCGGTGCAGACGCTCTATTTCGATGCGGACGGACTCTTGAAGCGGCACGATTACGACGTGGAGATCGCCGGCAATACGCCCGGCGCGCATCTGATCGATGGCTATGTCGAGGTCTCGGGCATCCGGTTTCCGACCAAGCGTCGCATTTATGCACGGCAACCCGACGGCAGCTTCAGCACCGAGCCGCTGGTCGTCTCGATCGATCTGTCCAATATCCGGCTGAGCTGATTTGAGGCACGTCAGAGCATGGCGAGTGGCCCAGCCTCCTTGCGGAAGGTCCGCGGCGCCTCGCCATGCACGCGGACAAAAGCCTGTCGCATGCGCTCACGGGTCGCAAAGCCGGTCTCGCGCGCCACGACCTCGATCGGCAAACGAGTCTGCTCCAGCATCAGCTTCGCGGATTCGAGGCGCAAGGCTTCGACGGCCTTGGCCGGCGTCGTGCCGGTCGCCGAGCGGAAGAGTCGCGTGAATTGCCGCGGGCTGAGACAGGCGGCGCGGGCCAAATCTTCGATCGTGAGGCTCTCGCGCAGGTTTTGCCGGGCGTAGTTCAGGGCCTTCTGGATCCTGTCTTCGCTCGTTCCCACCTCCAGCAAAACCGAATGCTGCGATTGTCCGCCGGGGCGGCTGTGGTACATGACCATGCCTTTGGCCACGGAGCGAGCCCTCTCGGCACCGAGATCTCGTTCGATCATGCCGACGACCATGTCGGTGCCGGCGCTCATGCCGGCAGACGTCCAGATCTGGCCGTCGGCAATGAAGATCTTGTCGGCGTCCACATTGCAACCCGGGAATCTGGCCTGCATCTCCTGTGCGTAGCGCCAATGCGTGGTCGCTCGCCGCCCGTTCAACAGCCCGGCGTCACCGAGCACGAACGAGCCGAGACAGATCGACGAAACCCGCCGCGCATTCCGGGCCGCTGCGCGAAGCAGCCGGACGAGGCCGGGTGATGAGGTTGGAATGTCGAGGCCCGCCGCGACGATGAGGGTGTCGAAAGCGGCCTGATCGAAAGGCTCCGTCATGACTTGCATCCCAGCAGACGAGGTGACCAGCCCGCCGTCTTCCGAGAACGCACGAACATCGTAGATCTTTTTTCAAGCCTGCTTGTTCGCCACGTCGAAAGCGGCGACGGCGCCGAAACAGACGGCCTGGAAGCTCGGAGACAGAACCAAGCCGATTCTCATGATGACTCCTGGATGCGACGGACCACCTGTTTGTGCGCCTGCTCCCCTCGCCAATTCGATGGCCGAAATGATGGCATCTACGTCCTGTCGATGCCGTAAGCCGGCTGATACGTCTCCACCCTCGAGCGCGGGAAGACGACATACATATGGCGAGCGTCATATATGGAGTGCTCGCCGTCGTGCCAGCAGCCATCCGTGCACTTCAAGAAAAAGGAAAAGGCATGTCCCTTGAAACGGCGCGAACGGAATTCATCGAGGCCGGCGGTATGCGCTTTGCCTTCAGGCGCCTCGACCCGGCAAAGGGTATGCCACTGGTCCTGCTTCAGCATTTCACAGGCAACATGGATTCCTGGGATCCGGCCGTGGTGAACCGGCTCGCGGAAACCAGGCCGGTCATCGTTTTTAACAATGCGGGCGTCGGCACGAGCTCCGGCGCGACGCCGGACAACGTCGAGCGGATGGCGGCGGATGCCGAAACTTTCATCAGGGCGCTCGATCTCGGTGAGGTCGATCTTCTCGGCTTCTCGCTCGGTGGCATGATCGCTCAGGTGCTCGCTGCCCGGGGGACGGGGCTCGTCCGCAAGATGATCGTGGCGGGAGCGGCGCCGCGCGGCGGCGAGGAGCATCTGATGGCCGTCGTCAACGACGCCTTTGCCCGTGGGGCTGCCGATGTCAGGCTGCCGCTGTTCTTTACGCCCTCCGAGGCCAGCCAGCGCGCCGGTAGGGGCTTTATCGCGCGAGGACTGCGCGCGCACAGGACCGGGATCCCGAAAGCGGAGACAGTGTGAGCGAACCTCAGGCGAAGGCGATCATCACCTGGTGTGCCCGCAAGGACGAGGCGTCCATCCTCCGCGCAATCGCGCAGCCCACCTTGATTGTTCACGGCAGCGACGATTCAATGTTCCCGAGCATCAACGCCTACAACATGTTCAAGGCGATGAGTGATGCGCAGCTCATCCTGTATCCCGACTCCGGACACGGCGCACCTTTCCAATACCCGGATTTGTTCGTAGCACATTGCAGAACGTTTCTGGATGCGAGGGCTACCGCCTGAGCACCGCGATCGTGCGGTTCGCAAAGGTCAGCCGCTCCGCCATGACCGACACGAAATAGGTCAGCAGCTTGTGGCTGAGCGCTGGATCCTCGGTCTTGATGGCGTCGAACTGGTGCGTATTCAGCACGTAGAGCACGCTGTCGACCTCGGCCTGGATGGTCGCGCTGCGCGGTGTCTGTGACACCAGCCCCATCTCGCCGATCGTGGTGTAACGGCCGAGGCTGCGCACGCGTGTGGTGCGGTCGTGATCGGCCGGGATCATGATGCCGACGCGGCCGTCGAGGATGAAATGCATGGAATCGGCGGGGGCGCCGGCCTGCACGATGACCTCGCCGGCTTCGACCTCGATGCGCTGGCAGCGGCGGATCAGCTCGTCGGCGCCGCCTTCGCTGCCGAGCATTCGCGTGAACC
Source organism: Bradyrhizobium sp. 172 (assembly GCF_023101065.1). Lineage (NCBI taxonomy): Bacteria > Pseudomonadati > Pseudomonadota > Alphaproteobacteria > Hyphomicrobiales > Nitrobacteraceae > Bradyrhizobium > Bradyrhizobium sp. 172. The sequence continues at coordinate 7,967,183 of NZ_CP064701.1, read as the reverse complement.
AGTCACGCAGGCTGGCTTCTTCCTGCGCCAGCTCCTGATGCTGCGAGATGAGCTCGTTCTCGCACCATTCCAGCGCGCGATCGAGCTCGGGGATGATGGTGACGCCCTCGCCGACGAAGTCGCTGGAGCGCAGCACCTTCTCGGCCGCAGCCGACAGATGCACCAGGATCAGCTCGACTCCGAGATCGCCGGCGCTGCGCTTGATCTGGGCGAAACTATAGGCAGCCGATGAATCCACGCCGGTGACGAGCTTGAAGTCAAACAGCAGATAGCGGCACTCGGGGCGTTCCTGCAGCAGCTGCTTGACGTGCTGGTAGAGCCGGTTGGCGGAGCCGAAGAAGAGATAGCTCTGGAGATTGAGGCCCTGGATCTTGCCCCCGTGGGCAAGCAGCACGTCCTGGTCGTCGCGCGAGCGGTCGAGCGAGGAGCGGTACTCCGAGCCGTCGAAACTGTATTTGATCGACTCGACCCGCGCGGCGCTGAACGCAAACGTCGCGCAGCCGATGATGACGCCGATCAGGATGCCCGGAACGAAACCCCAGGCCACGATGATCGCGATGATGGCGATCAGCGAGAGATATTCGAGCTTCGACAGCCGCTTGCGCGACTCGATGATCCATTTGTGCAACTGGTCGGCGCCGAGATAGAGCAACAGCCCGCCGAGCACGCATTTGGGGATGAAGCCGAGCAGCTCGGGTGCGACGGCAAGCACCAGCAGCGACAGCGCTGCGGCGGTGAGGCCGGACAGTCGCCCGCGGCCGCCGCTGCTGAAATTGAGCATCGAGCGGCTGGTCGAGCTGCAACCGGGGTAGCCGCCCAGCATGCCGGTCAGGATGTTGGCGGCGCCGGTGACGTTCAGCTCACACTCCAGATTGGCTTCGCGATGCGTGGCCACCTCGATGCCGGTGGTGTTGAACAGCGTGCTGGAGGCCGTGACGAAGATGACGGCGACGACATTGCCAAGCAGGTCCGGTATGGCAAACCAGGGATAGCGGGCGAGATCGTCGGTATGCCAGGGCAGCATGAAGACCGCTTGCGGCGGTGGCTGAAAGGTCCAGCCCAATGTGCGCGCCTCATCGAAGGAAACGCCGGTGATCCAGAACGCCAGATGCGCGGTGAGCACGCCGCCGACCAGGATGATCGGCAGTCCGAACGGGCTGCGCGAGCGGTGCCAGGTGAGATACAGCACCAGCGCCATCGCGCAGGCGGCACCGAGCTCCAGCAGGATGGTGCGGTCGGCGAAGTGCGACAGCGTCGTGAACTGCAGCGGATGGTCGGTGATCACCCGGACCGCACCCATGACGATGAGAAGTCCGGTGGCGCCGAGGAAGCCGCCGACCACCGGATAAGGCACGTAACGGATGGCGCGGCCAAGCCGCGTCAGGCCCAGTCCACACAGCACCAATCCTGTCAGCATCGTCGACAGGCCGAGCGTGATCAGGATAGGGGACAGCAACGGCGTCGACAGGTTCGCCGTCTCGATGCGTTCGACCACCGAGGCCGCCAGGATACCCGTCACCGCGGCGGTCGAGCTGTCGGGGGCTGCAATCGCGAAGGGCAGCGAGCTGCCGAGCCCGACGACGGCCGCAAGCACCGCGGAGCTGACGAAAGTGGCCGTGATGCCGTAGGACAGATAGGGCGACAACGGCCCCGCGAAGATCAGCAGCGCGTAGGACAGTCCGAACGTGACGGTCAGGACGCTGGCGGCGCTCCCGCCCAATATATCGTTCAGCGCGCGCTTGAGGGCCGGATTGAGCCCGGTCGACGGAGTGAAGCCAATCGCTGGATCTGTCACGCCGTGCCACTCGCTGAGTATTCCCCTCCGAGAGGTAGACGACTGGAGACTTAGCGCAACAAGATTCTTGCAAGCCGGATGGAAGAAACCGAAGCGCCCGCCATTCGGTGTCGTCCTGGCGAAAGCCAGGACCCATTATCCCAGGGAGGAGTCGTGCCGCGAGGTGACGGCCACAGTCTTCGCCAAACCGCGCCCGGTGGTAATGGGTCCTGGATCGGCGCTCACTTCGTTCGCTGGTCCAGGACGACGCTAAGGGCCTGCACTAGATCTTGAGTTCGCTTCCCGTCACGCGGCGATATGCTTCCAGATACCGCTTGCTGGTCGCGTCCACCACGCTTGCGGGCAAAGGCGGCGGCGGGGCGTCGCCGTTCCAGCGGCCGGCGCGGCGCTCGACATCGAGATAGTCGCGCAAGGGCTGCTTGTCGAAGCTCGCCTGCGGCTGGCCGGGTTTGTAGGCATCGACGGCCCAGAAGCGCGAACTATCCGGCGTCATGACCTCGTCGATCAGGATGATGCGGCCGTCCTTGTCGCGGCCGAATTCGAACTTGGTGTCGGCGATGATAATGCCCTGTTCGCGGGCGAGCTCCTCGCCGAGCGTGTAGATCGCGCGCGTCATGCTCTCGAGCGTGTAGGCCGTCTCGTCGCCGACGACCTCGCGCATTTTTGCGATGGTAATGTTCTCGTCATGGCCGGTCTCGGCCTTGGTCGCCGGGCTGAAGATCGAGGGCTCCAGCTTCTCGCTCTCGACAAGTCCCGCCTTCAGCTTCTCGCCGGCCAGCGTTCCGCTTGCTGCATATTCCTTCCAGGCCGAGCCCGAGAGATAACCGCGGATCACGCATTCGATCGGAAACACCGTGGTCCGGCGGCACAGCATGGCGCGGCCGAGAATCTCGGCACGATGCGGCTTCAAGGCCGGCACGGCGGCGATGATCTCGTCGGTGTCGGCGCTGATCATGTGATGCGGCACCACGCCTTCGAGCTCGTTGAACCAGAAGGCGCTGATTTGCGTCAGTACCGCGCCCTTCATCGGGATGGTCTCGCCCATCACGACATCGAAGGCGCTGATGCGGTCCGTGGTGACGAGCAGCAGGCGGTCGTCGTCGACGGCGTAGATATCGCGCACCTTGCCGCGCCCGATCTTGGGCAGGGGCAGGTCGCTGGAGAGCATGGTGGTCATCGGCAGAACTTTCGGAGCAAGGCCTTGCGACGGGACATCCGGCCGAGCCTGATCGCGCGACCGGAAGCCGGATTAGCCTATTCCGGCAGCGGAATGAACTCATGTTCCTGCGGAACTGCGGCGAAGCGGCCGGTTTTCCAGTCCTGCTTGGCCTGCTCGATCCGCTCCTTGCTGGAGGAGACGAAATTCCACCAGATGTGGCGCGGGCCCTCCAGGGCGTCGCCGCCCAGAAACATCATCCGCGTGGCCTTGAGCGCCTTCACCGTGATGCGGTCGCCCGGGCGGAAGATCAGCAGTCGCGGCCCTTCGTAGCGCTCGTTCGCGATCTCGACCTCGCCGTCGACCACGTAAATGGCGCGCTCCTCATGATCAGGGTCGAGCGGCACGACCGCGCCCGCGGCCGCCGTGACCTCGGTATAGAACCACGGCGACACCATCGAAACAGGTGAGGTGATGCCGAAGGACGAGCCCGCGATCACCTTTGCGGTGAAGTCGCGCTCGGTGACCATCGGCAGGTCACCCGCGCCGTAGTGCTGGAACGACGGGGCGATCTCTTCCGATCCGGCCGGCAGCGCGATCCAGCTTTGCAGGCCCAGCATCTTCTGCCCCGAGGCGCGCTGCACATCCGGCGTGCGCTCGGAATGCGCGATGCCGCGGCCGGCCGTCATCAAATTCATCGCGCCAGGCTGGATCTCCTGGATGTTGCCCTCACTGTCGCGATGCATGATCGCGCCGTCGAACAGATAGGTGACCGTGGCAAGCCCGATATGCGGGTGCGGCCGCACGTCCATGCCCTTGCCGGAGACGAACTGCACCGGCCCGAAATGGTCGAAGAAGATGAAGGGCCCGACCATCTGCCGCTTGCCGTGCGGCAACGCGCGCCGCACCGCGAAGCCGTCGCCGAGATCGCGCGTGCGCGGCACGATGACGAGATCGAGCGCATCGCAGGACATGGGATCGCCGAGCACGGGATCGTTCGAGGGTTGCCAGCTCATGGTAAAACTCCGTCTAAATTGCTTGGGCTCGATACTAGCAGGATTCCGCGCCAGCGTCGCGGCTAAGCCCGCTGTTATGCCCCGCGAAGGCGGGGCATCCAGTACGCGGCGGCCTATCCGTTCAATCATGGCCGTCTCGGAGTACTGGATCGTCCGGTCAAGCCGGACGATGACAGCTGTGGTGCGGATGGTGCTTGAAAACATACGCCTGACGAAGGATGTTCGGCTGATGTCAACCGCGACCCATCGCAACACCCGATGACCCCAGCCGCAGCCGAGCTCGCCTTTCGCGCCGCCGCCGTGGCGCTGCTGCTGGTGTTGGCAGCGTCATTACTCTCGGATTTCCGCAATGTGCTGGCAGCCCGGCTCGGTGCGGCCTTTGCGCTCGGCTCGGCCGCGCATGCTGTGAGCTATTCTGTCGGAACATCATCGCTGGTACCGGCATGGCATGCGCCGCTGATCGCGTTGTCGACCGGCAATATCGTGGTGTTCTGGCTGTTCACGCGCGCGCTGTTCGACGATGAGTTTCGCCTGCGCCGGTGGCACGGATTGACCTGGGCGTTGGTGGCAGCCTTCAGCTTCGTCAGCTGTCTCTGGATCGCACCCGGCGGACATGTCCGGGTCGCCGTCACCGCGGTGAACCTGATCGTGCTCGGCTTCATTGCGCTCGCGATCGTGCAGACGATCGCCTCATGGTCAGCCGATCTGGTCGAGCGCCGCCGCCGCGTCCGTATCTTCATTGTCTGTGCTGCCGCGCTCTATGGCGGATTGAACGCGGTGCTCCAGATCCTTGTCGTCGGCAGTGACGTCGGCGACGTCGCCAACACCGTCAATACAGGCGTGCTCGCCGGCATTGTCGCGGCCATCGCCTATGCGATGATGCGCGTCGATGGCGCCGACCTGTTTCCAGCCGCCGCGGAAGCGGCGCCCGCGATCGCGGCGAGCCAGCCTGTCGGCGAGGATGCCCCCGACCAAAAGCTCATCGACGCCCTGATGCGGCTGATGGCGGACGAACGGATCTATCGCCAGGAGAACATCAGCATCGGCGTGCTGGCGGGCCGGCTGAAGATTCCCGAATACCGGCTGCGCCGGCTGATCAACCAGGGGCTCGGCTACCGCAATTTCAATGTGTTCCTGAACAACCACCGGATCGAAGAGGCCAAGGCAGCCCTCGCCGATCCCGCCCAGGCCAAGGTCCCCGTCATCACCATCGCGATGGATTCTGGCTTCCAGTCGCTAGGCCCCTTCAACCGCGCCTTCAAGGCCGTGACCGGCGTGACGCCGACGGAGTACCGGCGGCTGAAGGTGAATGCCGTCTAATCTTTAGCACGCTGTAATATCAAGGTTATTTTGGAATCGGCGAGCGTCTCGCTGCTTTCGGCTCTGCCGTTTTCCAAATCCGGCGAGCGGGCATCGCGTGAATGCCGCTTCGTCTCCGGCACACGCCTCAAGCCGGAGCAAGCCCGTGACCCGCCGCCGCAAGATCGTCCTTCTCACCATCGCCATCGTCTTTGCCGGCCTCGCGCTCGGCACGGTTCGCGCCCATGACGTGCCCAAGGTCGTCACCGGCTTCATCGCCGACGTGCTCTGCGCGGAGACGTTTGTCTCGGGCCTCGATATCAGGCCTAACCTGACGGAGACCATTGATGCGATGCCGGGCGCAAGTCTGTTCGCCTGGGCGATGGACTATCGGGTCGATCGCGCGCGCAAGGATGTTACGGTGACGCTGTTCGGCATCGGTCGCAGCCACGCCGTCTATCGCGAGGGACTCGGCTGCACGCTCGAGCACGGCGGAGGGATCACCGACGTCACGTTGCCGCCGGATGACAGGCAGCCGGCGTTGCTGCCCGAGATCGCCGGGCCCGCGGTCGTGTCGCCACAGAGCCCGGAGCTGTCAGCCGCACTCGATCGCGCCTTCGCTGAGCCGCCATCGCCGCCATTCCGCCGCACCCGCGCAATCGTCGTCATGAAGTCGGGCCGCATCATCGCGGAGCGCTATGCGGACGGCATCGGACCGGAGACGCCGCTGCTCGGCTTCTCCATGACCAAGTCCGTGATCTCGGCTCTCACCGGGATCCTCGTGCGCCAGGGCCGACTGAAGCTCGACGGGCCCGCACCGGTCGCCGCCTGGACAAATCCGGACGATCCGCGTCACGCCATCACCGTCGATCAATTGCTGCGCCACACCGCGGGCCTGGCGCTCGGCAGCTCGCTTCAGGCCTCGCTTGGCTCCGCCTTCGAGCCGGTCAATCGCATGAAATTCGTGGAGGCCGACATGGCCGCCTATGCAGCGAGCATGCCGCTTGCGACCGCGCCGGGCACCGTGTGGAATTATCACGATGGCAACACCATCATGCTCGCGCATCTGATCCGCAACGCCGCCGGCGGCAATCCCGCCGATGCGCTTGCCTTCGCGCGCCGCGAATTGTTCGCGCCGCTCGGCATGCGACACGTCACGCTCCAGCTCGACGGCGCCGGCACGATCGAGGGGTCGAGCGAGATGCTCGCATCCGCGCGCGACTGGGCGCGTTTCGGCCAGCTCTATCTCGACGACGGCGTCGCCGGCGGCCGGCGCATCCTGCCCGAGGGCTGGGTGAATTACTCGGCGTCGGCGACGCCCAATGCCTGGGTCGGTATCGGCGCCGGATTCTGGACCAACCAGGGCGACAGCTTTGGCGCGACCTTTCGCGTCGATCACGGCTGGCCGCGCGATGCCTTCTTCGCCAAGGGCACGATCGGGCAGTATACAATCGTGATTCCGTCGGAACGACTCGTGATCGTGCGGCTCGGCCGTTCGCGGAACTCACCGCCGGAAGCGGACGGTGTGTTTGATCTGGTGCGGGATGTGATTGCGGCAACGCGCGCTAAAGGGAAGGTGGCGGGGATGGATTGAGGTGCTTTACCTTCCCAGCTCCGTCGCCTTTGCCACGCGATCGAACCGCTCCAGCGTCATGATCGCGTCTGCGAATTTCTCCGCGCGCGCATTCAGCACCGGGCGTGCCAGCGTCAAGAATTTTTGCTGCATCGCCTGTGCATCCGGGAACGAGGTCGGCTCCCCCGAGGGATCGGCGTAGAGCCGCTCATGCACGCCGTCGTCCGTCGTGATACTCACGCGCGCGCCAAAGGGGTGGGTGCGGCCGATTTCGAGGCGATCGTCCTGCACTACGTCGAACTTGTCGGCGAGTGCGTCGATGGCGGCGTCGCCAAGACGATTGTAGTCGTCCCAGCCAAATGAGCCCTGGTCGAGCGCGAGCGCGCCGGTGAAGAACATCGAGAACTGGCCGCCGACGATCGAGGTCGGGTGGCGCTTGGTCGCGGCGTCGCCGGTGAGCGTGATGCCGTTGCGATGCAGGCCGATTTCGACCCGCTTGACCTGATCGGGCGTCAGATTGTGCTCGCGCCGCATTGCGATCAGCGCGTCGATCGCGGCGTGGGTATAGCGGCAGCTCGGATACGGTTTGACGCCGATCTTCATGGTCTCGTAGGTCTTGCCGAGCTCGGCGACCGCCTTGTCGGGATGCGCATCGTCGGTGTAGCCGGCGAGCAGGCCATGTTTGCCCTCCACGGATTCCGTCGCCCCGACGAAGTCGTTGCGCGCCAGCGTCGCGGCGATCACGCCATTCATCGCGGCGGCTCCGACCTGGTAGCGCTTGTTCCAGGCGCCATTGACCAGGAATTGCAGCGAGCCCGCGGCCTGGCTGCCGGCGACGCCGAAGGCGGCGATGAGCTGTTGCTCGGACAGGCCGAACAGTTTTCCGGCGGCCGCTGCTGCGCCATAGGTGCCAGCGGTGGCGGTCGGATGGAAGCCGCGCGCATAATGCGAGGTCGGGTCGAGCGCGTTGCCGAGCCGGCAGCAGACCTCATAGCCCGCAACGATCGCGGTCAGCACGTCGCGGCCCGACGCGCCGACCATCTCGCCGATGGCGAAGGCGGCCGGAACGACCGGCGCGCTCGGGTGCAGCGAGGAGTCCGCATGGGTGTCGTCGAAGTCGAGGGAATGGCCGAGCGCGCCGTTGAGCAGCGCCGCGACCGCCGGCGTCCAGGTCTTGCTGTCGCCGAACACGGTGGATTCGCCCCTGGTGTCGAGCGCGAGCGCCTCCAGCATCTTCAGGATCGAGGGGGTCGATTCCGCTTCGCTGCGGGCGCGGATGGCGCTGCCCAGGAAGTCCAGCGTCAGCACCTTTGCGCGATCCAGCACTTCCGCCGGAATATCCCCGTATTTCAGATTGAAGACATAGGCAGCGAGCGTTGCGGTTTCGTGGGCCATCGTGTTTCCTCGTTTTGGCGCGCAAGTTAGGCGGGCTGATTTGGCCTTTCAAGCGGCCATGGGCTGCGGGCATCAGCTATGCTTTTGGCAGGCTCCAAGAGGATCGGGATATTCCACGATGGGACTTCCAAAAGATGTGTTCGACCGGGTCCGGGCGCGGCGAACGCAACTGGGCCTGGCGATCCGGGTCACGGTCGCGGCCACCGCGGCCTACGCGATCGCCACCGCGCTGCATCTGCTGCTGCCGCTCTGGGCGGTGCTGACCTCGCTGATCGTGACCCAGTTGAGCGTCGGGCGCTCGCTGAAGGCGACGCGCGATTACGTGCTCGGCACCATCGGCGGCGCCATCTATGGGGGCGCCATCGCGATCCTGATCCCTTATTCGACCGAGGCCGGCCTGTTGGGCCTGCTGGTGCTGGCGGTCGCGCCACTCGCCTTCGTCGCCGCGATCAACCCGAGCCTCAATGCAGCGACGGTCACCGCCATCATCGTGCTGCTGGTTCCGACGATGCATCATTCCGATCCCATGACATCGGCAATCGATCGGGTCAGCGAGGTCGGGGTCGGCGCAATCACGGGATTGCTGGTCTCGTTCCTGGTGCTGCCCTCGCGCGCGGTGCGCCAGATCCGCGCCAGCGCGGCAAGGCTGCTCGAGCTGATCGCGGACGCCTTCACCGAGCTGCTCGCGGGTCTCACGCGCGGCCGCGACAACGATGCGCTGCACCGGATCCAGGACGGCATCGGCACCGCGATGGTGGGCATGAATGCGATCGGTGCCGAAGCCGAGCGCGAGCGGGCCGCGCGCCTGTCAAGCGGGCCCGACACCGGTCCCTTGCTGCGAACGATCCTACGGCTGCGCCACGACGTCGTGATGATCGGCCGCTCGACCGTGGTGCCGTTGCCGGCCGAGGTGCAGATGCGGCTCGCCGCGCCGCTGGCGGAGGTCAGTGCGGCGATCGTGCGCTTTCTGCGCTCGGCGGCCGAAGCGTTGCGGGCTGGTGCCGGCGCGCCGCCGATTCATCCCGTGCACGTCGCGCTCCAGCATTACGCCGAGGCGGTTGCCGCCGTTCGCCAGGACGGCCTGATCCGCGGCCAGCCGAGCGACACCGCCGAGCGCTTCTTCGCGATCGGCTTCTCGCTGGAGCAGATGCACCAGAATCTCTGCGATCTCGATCGCGTCGTCGGCGAGTGGTCGGAAGCCTCGTCGGACAAGTCAGCGCGCTTGGCCGAGTGAGCTAGCGCCGCATCAGGTCCTTGCCCTGCATGCGCCAGACCAGCAAATCGATGCGGTCCTGGCCGAAGAACGGCTCGTTGTCGAACACGAAGGTCGGCACGCCCCAATGGCCGGAGGCGGCGTGGTCCTTCTCGTTCTCCGTGATCACCTGCTCGTAGCGATCAGGGTCCGCGGTGATTGCGGCATCCATCGCGGCGAGATCGAAGCCGGCCTTTTCGGCGCCGCGCCCGAGATGATCGCCTTCGTTCCAGCCCGACACCGAGCCGTCCCACAGCACGCGGGCGATTGCATCGGTGAATGCGAGCGAGCGTCCCTCGAGCTGCGCCATGGCACCAAGCCGGGTCAGACGGTGGATGTAGGGCTGCTCCGCCGCGACCTCGAACGTCACCTTGTGCTGCACGATCGGATCGGGCCTGGGAAAGCGGAACGGAATGCCTTCGTGCTGCGCCACGCGCGTGCTGTCGAGCACCACATAGCGAATGAAGTTCGGGCTGGCCTTCTTGAAAAACCCGGGCACACGGACTGCGAGCGGATAGACCGGCCGCAAATTCACCGTCAGATCGTAGGTTTCGACCAGGTTGAGCGTTTTCGGCAACGCCAGACAGCTGAACGGGCTGCGAAAGGAGTAGAAGAGGTCGACGGAGAGCGTCATCGGGCCGGCTCGACGAGCCGCCCCATCATGCTGCGGGCGACGAGCTTGTGGAAGGGCGTGATGAACGCGAGATAGGCGCGGCCCAGCCGATTGTTGGTCCGCACCAGCGTGGTCAGGGTGACGTGGCGCAGCACCGCTTCGCCGGCGACATCGACCACGATGCGGAAGTCGAGATGATAATCATTGAAGCCGGCGACCAGCTGCTCCGGCGTTTCGCTCAGCACCGGAAACAAGCCGATCGGGCCGCCCGGCGCTGGTGCGCCTTCACCCGATGTCTTCAATCCAAAGGGCCTCACGAGGATGTTGCGCAGGCGTGTCAGTGCACCGATCCAGCGCGGTCCGTGCAACACCATCCTGGTGCAGGCCTCGCGGGCATTCACCGGTGCTGTGCCGATCTCCACGCGAAAGGCGTCGATGAATTGCGCACCGGCCAGCAGCGTGCCGGCGTCGACATCGGGGATGACTTCGCGGACGGTCCCGTTCATCCCGCCAGTTTGCGCGTCAGCATCCGGAAGCGCAAGATCAGAAGTCCGGCATAGACGAACGATCCGATCGACAGTCCGATCCAGACACTGACCGCGCCGAAATCAGCGTGAAAAGCGAGCAACCAGGCGATGGGAAAGCCCACGCACCAGTAGCCGATCGCGGCGAATACCAACGTCATTCTGGTGTCATTGATGCCGCGCAGTGCGCCGCCCATGATGGTCTGGATGGCATCGGCGATGAAGAAGGTCGCGCCGACCAGCAGCAGCGTTGCAGTCAGCTCGACGGTCGCCATGCTCGCCTCGCCGCTGCCGAAGAACAGCCGTCCGAGCTCATAGCGGCCGAGAATGATTGCGACGCTGAGGGCCGAGACGAACGCGATCCCGATCACGGCTGCCACGAGACCTGCGCGCCTCACCGCAGCCGGGTCGCCCCGGCCGAAGGCGTGGCCGACCCGCACCGTGGCTGCCATGCCGATGCCGAGCGGGACCATGAACAGCACGGCGGTGACCTGGAGCGCGATCTGATGCGCCGCGAGCGCCGTGGTCGAGATCAACCCCATCAGCAGCGCCGCCGAAGAGAACAGGCCATATTCCAGCAGCAGTGAGAACGAGATCGGGGCGCCGATCGCGATGAGCTTGTGCATCAGGGGCCAGTCGATCCGCCAGAGATGGGCAAGCGGACGATAATCCGCGAACGGCTTGCGCAGCCCCGCAATGGCGAGCGTGGCGACGAACGTGCCGAGATTGACGATGGTGGTCGCAAGCCCTGCGCCGAACAGACCGAGCTCCGGCAGGCCGAACAGGCCGTGGATCAGGGCGTAGACCAGCGCGGCATTGACGGGGATCGCCGCGAGCGTGATCCATAGCGGGGCCTGCGGCCGGTTCACCGCGCTCATCATGCTGCGCAGCGCGATGAAGCCGAGTGCCGGCGCGATGCCCCAGGCCAGCCCATTCAGATAGCGCTGGGCGAGCGCGGCCGAGTGCGGCGCCTGACCGAGTGCGACCAGGATGTGCTCGCCATAGAGCGGGGAGGCCATCATCGGCAGCGAGATCAGCAAGGCGACCCACAAGCCGACGCGCAGAGAGCGGCGGATGCGCGTGACATCGCCGGCGCCGAAGGCTTGCGCGACCAGCGGCGACACCGCCGTCATCAATCCGAGCCCGAAGGTGAAGCTGACGAAATAGACCGTGTGCGCCAGCGCTGCTGCTGCGACCGCGCTCTCGCCGAGCCGCCCGATCAGCGCGAGATCGGTCGTGATCATCGCGATCTGCCCGAGCTGCGTCAGCATCATCGGCACGGCCAGCCGCAGCGTCGCGACGAATTCGTCGGCGAGAGGATTTGGCGGCACGCCGGCTTGCGGCTGCGAACGAGGCTGGACGGTGTCGAGCATGGCCGGGTCAATAGCACAGCCGGGCGACGAAAACATGGCTTGGTCTTCTCCCTCTCCCCTTGCGGGAGAGGGTGGCTCGCCGCAGCAGCGGCGAGACGGGTGAGGGGGATCTCTCCGCGTACGGCCCTCAAGCAGCAGGACTCGCTGAAGCAACCCCTCATCCGGCGCTATAGCCGATGCGAAGCTTCGGCGTTCTCAAAAACGGCGGCCAAAGGCCGCCTACGCCACCTTCTCCCACAAGGGGAGAAGGGAAGAAGCGCCTCAGCCCTTCCGTTCAGGCACGCGCCTGATCTTCGCGCCGAGCGCGTTGAGGCGCTCGTCGATGCGCTCGTAGCCGCGCTCGATCTGGTCGGCGTTGTTGATCGTGGAGGTGCCCTCGGCGCAGACGGCCGCGAGCAGCATGGCCATGCCGGCGCGAATGTCGGGCGAGATCATCGATGCACCGCGCAGGCGGCTGGGGCCGGCGATGATGGCGCGATGGGGGTCACAGAGCACGATACGCGCGCCCATCGCGATCAGCTTGTCGACGAAGAACATCCGCGATTCGAACATCTTCTCGAACATCAGGATCACGCCCTCGCATTGCGTGGCGGTGACGATCGCGATCGACATCAGATCGGCCGGGAAGGCCGGCCAGGGCTGGTCTTCCAGCTTCGGCACGTGGCCGCCAAAATCGTCCTGGATCTTCAGCGTCTGGTTTGATGGCACGATGAGATCGTCGCCCTCGATGCGGCAGACGATGCCGAGCCGTTCGAATCCCATGCGGATCGAGCGCAGATGCTCGACGCCCGCGCGCACGATGCGAAGCGGCGACCGCGTCACGGCCGCGAGTCCGATCAGCGAGCCGACCTCGATATGGTCGGGCTGGATCCGGTAGGTCGCGCCGCCCAGCGTCGCCGGACCGTGCACGATCATGGTGTTGGTGCCGATGCCCTCGATCCCTGCGCCGAGCGCGACCAAGAAGTTGGCGAGGTCCTGCACATGCGGCTCGGACGCGGCGTTGCGCAAATAGGTGGTGCCTTGGGCGGCGACGGCTGCGACCAGCGCGTTCTCGGTCGCGGTCACGCTGGGCTCGTCCAGGAACACGTCGGCGCCGGTCAGTTTCGAAGCGCGGAATTCGAGCCGGTCGGTCGCGGTGACCTTGGCTCCCAACTGCTCGAGTGCGAGCACATGCGTGTCGAGCCTTCGGCGGCCGATGACGTCGCCGCCGGGCGGCGGTAGCATCACTTCGCCGCAGCGGGCGAGCAGGGGGCCGGCGAGCAGGATCGAGGCGCGGATGCGCACGCACAGATCAGGATCGAGATCGGCGGCGCGGATGCTCTTGGCGTGAATATGAAGCGTGTTGCGGGCGGTCCATTCCGCCGCCGCGCCGACCGAGCGGATCAGCTCGACCAGCGTCTCGGTGTCGCGGATCCGCGGCACGTTCTCCAGCGTCACCGGATGCTCGGTGAGCAGGGCTGCCGCGATGATCGGCAGGGCCGCATTCTTGTTGCCGGAAGGCTCGATCGAGCCCGAGAGCCGGTGACCGCCCTCGACAATGTACTGGATGGGCGCCACGGGGTCTCTCGCTGTCGTGTTGGGTGGGCGGGTTTTCGAGGCGGAAACTACCGAGAATTGAGCGCGGGAGCAATTCTGCACTTGTCGCGAGGGCGGGGGAGGTTCAGCCGTGTCTCTACGTCATGGCCGGGCTTGTCCCGGCCATCCACGCCTTTGCCAGATGCACGGAGAACCTAGATGCCCGGGACAAGTCCGGGGCATGACGACCGTCCAAGCCATCCGATCTCAGATATCGATCGTCGCGCTCAGCGAATGTTCCTGGATGAAGTCGCGGCGCGGCTCGACCACGTCGCCCATCAGCTTGGTGAAGATGTCGTCGGCCTCGTCGACCTCTTTGACCTTCACCTGGAGCAGTGATCGCGCATTGACGTCCAGCGTCGTCTGCCAGAGTTGCTCCGGATTCATCTCGCCCAGCCCTTTGTAGCGCTGCAGCGAGACGCCCTTGCGGCCGGCGTCGGTGACGGCTTCGAACAGATCGACCGGGCCGTAGACCATGTGCTCGGTGTCCTTGCGCCGCAGCTTGCCGGGGCGGGCATAAACGTCCTGGAGCTTGACGGTGTACTCGTCGAGCTTGCGGGCTTCGACCGAGCCCAGGAACGCGTCATCGATGAGGGCGACGTCCTTGACGCCGCGCACGGTGCGCTCGAACTGGAAACCATGGCCTTCGACGTATTGACCGATCCAGCCGCGCTCGACCTCGTCGGCGAGCGTGTCGAGGCGGGCGGCGATGTATTGGGCTGCCGCGGCGGCTTTCTCCGGATCGCCGTAGATCGCCTTGTTGAGCACGCCGGTGATGGCGGCCTGCTCGATCACCTTGCGATTGTAGCGGGTGTGCAGGCTGCGCAGGACGCCGCGGACGGCGCGGGCGTCATCGACCAGCGAGCGCAGGTCGCGGCCGGTGCGATCGCCGCCGGTGCCGGGAATATAGACGCAATCGTCCAGCCCGGTATCGATCAGATAATCTTCCAGCGCCCGCTCGTCCTTCAGATATTGCTCGGACTTGCCGCGGTTGACCTTATAGAGCGGCGGCTGGGCGATATAGAGATAGCCGCCGTCGATGATCTCGCGCATCTGCCGGTAGAAGAAAGTGAGCAGCAGCGTGCGGATGTGGGCGCCGTCGACGTCGGCGTCCGTCATCACGATGATCTTGTGATAGCGCAGCTTCTCGATCGAGAATTCGTCGCTGATGCCGGTGCCGAGCGCGGTGATCAGCGTGCCGATCTGCTCGCTGTGCAGCATCTTGTCGGGACGCACGCGTTCGACATTGAGGATCTTGCCGCGCAGCGGCAGCACGGCCTGGAATTCGCGGTTGCGGCCCTGCTTGGCGCTGCCGCCTGCCGAGTCACCCTCGACGATGAAGAGCTCGGATTTCGCCGGGTCCTTCTCCTGGCAGTCGGCGAGCTTGCCGGGCAGCGAAGAGACCGAGAGCGGGCTCTTGCGCGTCAGCTCGCGCGCCTTTCGCGCGGCTTCGCGGGCAGCCGCCGCCTGGATCACCTTGCCGACGATCATCTTGGCTTCGGAGGGATGCTCCTCGAACCAGGCCTGCAGCGCCTCGTTGAGCACGTTCTCGACCACGGGGCGCACTTCCGAGGACACCAGCTTGTCCTTGGTCTGCGACGAAAATTTTGGGTCCGGCACCTTCACCGACAGCACCGCAGTGAGGCCTTCGCGGCAGTCGTCGCCGGTGAGCGCGATCTTTTCCTTTTTCGCGTTGGCCTCGGCATAGCCGTTGACCTGGCGCGTCAGCGCGCCGCGGAAGCCGGCGAGATGGGTGCCGCCGTCGCGCTGCGGGATGTTGTTGGTGAAGCACAGCACGTTCTCGTGGTAGCTGTCGTTCCACCACAACGCGGCCTCGACACCGATGCCGTTGGATTCCGCGCGCACCATGATCGGCGCCGGAACGATCGCCTTCTTGTTGCGGTCGAGATATTTGACGAATTCCTCGACGCCGCCGGAATAGTGCATCTCCTCGCGCTTCTCGACGGCGTGACGCATGTCGGAGAGGGCGATGTTGACGCCGGAATTGAGGAAGGCGAGCTCGCGCAGCCGGTGCTCCAGCGTGGCGAAATCATACTCGATGTTCTTGAAGGTTTCCGTCGAAGCCTGGAACGTCACCTCAGTGCCGCGCCTGCCGGGCGCGTCGCCGACCACCTTGAGCGGCGCGACCGCATCGCCATGGGCGAATTCGATGTAGTGTTCCTTGTTGTCGCGCCAGATGCGCAAGCCGAGCTTGCTTGACAGCGCGTTGACGACGGAGACGCCGACGCCGTGCAGACCGCCGGAAACCTTGTAGGAATTCTGGTCGAACTTACCGCCGGCATGGAGCTGGGTCATGATGACCTCGGCTGCCGAGATGCCTTCGCCCTTGTGGATGTCGACGGGAATGCCGCGGCCGTCGTCGCGCACGGTGACGGAATTGTCGGCGTTGAGGATCACGTCCACGCGCGTGGCGTGGCCCGCGAGCGCCTCGTCGATCGCGTTATCCACGACCTCGTACACCATGTGATGCAGGCCCGAGCCGTCATCGGTGTCGCCGATATACATGCCGGGACGCTTGCGGACGGCGTCGAGACCCTTGAGCACGCGGATCGATTCCGCCCCGTAATCGCTCGGATTTGAGGGTTCGTTTTCGGCAGGCGTCTGCCGAGCAGGTTCTGTCATGAGAGGCCTTCGAGATGTCGCCCGAATCAGCGGCGCAAAAGGCGCTGATATGCGGGCTATTTGTGCCACGAAAGACGGATTGCGCCTAGCGCAAAGTATCCCCCGGCAAGTCTTTGATTAAATAGAATTTTTTGGCCGATTTTCAAGGCCTTCGAAGCCCGATTCGGCGGCTTGGAAAAAGCGCGATTCGGGAAGCCGTTTCGGGCCGTGGAAGGCGTGGATTTTGCGGGGACGAGGGCGTTCCGAGGCGCCTGGAACGCCCCGGAACGGCCTTGCAGCTCAATACATCTGAAGCGGCAGCACATCTCCGTTTGGCCCCACCAGGAGGCCCCAGGCATCGCCGGCGGCCACTGTGAGAATCTCGGTGCGAGTGGGGCGTCCCGGCAGACGCAGCGCGTACTGGTACTTGCCTGGCGGCAGATCGAGCATCGGGCCTTTCGGCGATTGCGGACCGCCGGCGCCGGCCGCGATCTTTACGGTCTGATTGTTGATCGTCAGCGATGCTTCTTTCGGCCCCATATTGCCGAGCATCAGCCTGGCCTGTCCGGCCTTCGGCATGATGTCGGCCTTGGCCGCGGCCTGCGGATTTCGCTGCATCAGGCTGACCGTGGTCTCGTCTCGGGCGCGGCCAAGCTTCAGCACGGCCGGCCCCTGCGGCGAGGTGAACGCGAGCTCCGCCCGCTCGGCCGTCACGATCGCGCCGTCGGCCTTCTCTTGCCAGCCCCGATTGGTCAGCTCCGCGCGATAGAAGGCGAGGACCTCGCCAAGCTCGGCGGGGATGCTGGCTTCGAGCTCGGTCCGGAACGACTGGTCGCTGCCGGGAAATTTCGTGGAGCTGATGCCGGTCGAGCTGTGCTGCGTCGGCACCGGCAGGGCCGAATCGGGATCGGGCGTGAGCGGCTCCTTCGATTTGGTCTGGACCGCCTTGGCTTGGGTCGATTTGGCCTCGACGGGCTTCGCCGCGGCGACGACCAGACCGGAGCCGTTGGCGCTAACGTTCACCTTCGGTCCCATCTGCATCACGGTCATCGAGATCGACTTGCCGCTCTTTGCGAACTCCATCACCGCCATGTTGGGCTGATTGATGACGGAGGGCTGCTCTTTCCAGCCCGCTGGCTTGAGCGATGCGCGATAGAACGCAGTGAGCGCCTTCACGCTCGAGGTCGAGGAGAACTCGAGCCTGCCCTCGTCGCTCTCGAACTTCACACCCTCGGCGTTTTCAGGCAGCGGCACCGGAATCTTGCTGTCGGCCTGCGCGTTGAGCGGCGCGTCGGACAATGCGGCCGCCTGCACCTTGCGCCTGGCTTCGTCGGCGGTGATGAGCTGCTTGGCCGCACCTAACGCATCCCCAAGGAACTTGTCGTCCGCCTCTTTCTTCGCCTTGGCACGGGCGGCAAGCGCGGAGTCCTTCACCTGCGCGGTCAGGCTGACCATGGTGAAATCATATTTGCGGCCAAGCCGCAGCACGCCGGTTTCCTCCGCCGAAGAGATCTTGATCGCGACCTCGTCACCGGGTGCGAGCTGCGCGCTGCCGTCCTCCTGCCAGCCGCGCGCGGCGAACTCGCGGTGATAGAAGGCGAGCACGGCCGGCAGCTCGGCCATCGCGGCGGCCGACATTTCGCGCTTGTTGTCGCTCGCGCCGCCGAGCCCCCTGGCCGTCTTGGTCGGGCTCGGCCGCGGCAGGCCGGCCAGATCGCTATCGGCTTTGAGCTCGCTCGGCAGCGCGAAGGGGGCGACCCGGATATCGACATTGGTGCGGCCATCGTCGCGGCGCGTCAGCGTCAGCATCACGGGCTTCTGCTGATAGAAGCCGGTCTCCTTGCTATCGGCATGCGCGTAGAACGCGCGCAGGCCGTTGGGAACGGTTTCATTCAGGCTGGTGGTCCAGCGTGCGGCGGTTTCCGGCGTGAGCTTCTGCCAGCCGATCGCAGCCATCTGGCTGCTGTAGAAATCCGACGTTGCATCGAGCGGCGTCGGCGCGATGCAGCCGAGATAGGGCCGGGTCCCGTCGAACACGATGTCACTTGCGCCTTCCGGAAATGGCACGTTCCCGTACATCCGGTCGGTGGTGTAGTAAACCACGGACTGGTCGGGCCGGCCGAGCGCCTGCGTGAAATGAACGGAAAGGCCTTGTCGTCCCTTCCTGAACTTCAGCAGGCTGCTTTTCTCCTCAAGCGGCATCACATAGGGCACCCATCCGTTGTCGCGCAGGAGCTTTTGGACCGCGGGCAGCGTCACGGCCTGCCGCATCGGTACGCGATATTCGACGCTATAGGGATCGGGGCGCGAAATGTCTTCCACCGCACCTTCGAGCTGGGGCAGCGCGTGGACGTCGACGATGCCCTCGTCGGCGCCGGCCGCGATCGAGCAGCTCGCCATCAGGAAGAGACCGCATGCAAGCAGCCGCCATCGTGCCGGGACTTGCATCCCGCGCGGGATCATCGCCATCGTTACGTCTCCAGGATGCCGCGCGGCGCTTGGGCGCGCGCGATTGCAACGGCTGCGACACCGTCGGCGGGTCTCAAACGAGAAGTCGCGGCAGGAACCGGGCAGGTTCAAAGATCCGGACGGCTCAATACAGCTGGAGCGGCGACCATGCCTCGCCGTCGCGCCCGATGGTGAGCTCCCAGGCGTCGCCGGCTGCGACGGTGAGGATATTGCTGTGGGCCGGACGGCCGGGTACGTTCAGTTCGTAGGAATATCTGCCGGGCGCCAGATCCAGCGAGACGGCGTTAGCGCCGGCCGAGCGCTTGATGATGTGCGCGTTGATCCCGAGCACGGCTTCCGTCTCGCCGATGTTGCTGAACACCAGCTTCGCCTGGCCCGGCTCGGGCATGACGTTCGCCCGGGTTGCAGTATCCGAGTTCTTCTGCACGAGATGAACCAAGGTGCTGCTGCCCTTGCGGCCGAGCTCCAGCATCGCCGGACCGAGCGGAGATGCGAACGCGAGCTGGACGTGCTCGGCGGAGACGACGGCGCCATCGTGCTGCTCCTGCCAGCCGAGCTTTCCGAGCTCCCTGCGGTAGAAGGCTAGGACGTCGCCGAGTTCGGCGGGCACGGTGGCCTCGAGCTTGACCCGAAGCGGCGCTTCGACGCCCCGCATCAGGGTGGTGTGGATTCCTCGAAAGCTGTAGCGGGTCGGTGCGAGCAGCCTGGCATCGGGATCCGGCGTGAGATCGGCGGAAAACAGCGCCGCGAGATGCGGCATCCCGGCGCCGGCCCTTGCAGCGAGCATGCAGATCGCGAGCAGGACGAGGCCGCACGCAAACGCCCGCCATCGTGCCGGAGCTTGCGCCCCGGACCTTGCCGTCCGCATCTCACTCTCCAGGGGTCTCGCGCGGCATGTCATTGCGCGATTGCAAAACGGCTGCGACGCCGTCGGCGCGGCCTCCGGCAACTAGTCGCGGCAGAAATGGGGCCGGTTCAACGGCGGCGACTAGCGCCGGGCCGATACCTGTCCGCTTTCGACGTCAAAGATCTCGCCCCCGGCGCCGATCTCGGCGAAGGCGGCAGGGTCTGCGCCGGTCAACCACACCTGCGCGCCGAGCTTGCGCAGCTCGTCGAACAGCGCCGCGCGCCTGCCGGGATCCAGATGCGCGACGACCTCGTCGAGTAGCAGCAGCGGCACGATGCCGGTCATCTCGGCGACCAGGCTCGCATGCGCCAGCACCAGCCCGATCAGCAACGCCTTCTGCTCGCCGGTCGAGGCATCGCGCGCCGGCATGCTTTTCGGCGCGTAGATCACCTGCAGATCGGTGAGATGCGGACCATCCGTGGTACGGCCGGCGATGGCGTCACGCGGACGGTTGTCGCGCAGGATCTGGCGGTAGCGGTCCTCGACCGACGTCGCGGTCTCCGTCAGCAGCGCGTTCTCCATCCAGCCGTCGAGCGCGATCTGCGCCGAAGGGAAGGCGGAGGCCTGCGCGCGAGCGTTCAGCATGCCGGTCAGACGCGCCGCGGTCTGGCCGCGGGTTGCGGCGACCGCGACCGCAAGCTCCGCGGTCTCACGCTCGATCGCGTCACACCAATGGTCGTCGTAATTGCGCGTCTCGAGCAGTCGGTTGCGCGAACGCAGCGAACGTTCGAGCGCGGAGATGCGGCTGGAATGGTCGCTGTCGATGGCGAGCACCAGGCGGTCGAAGAAGCGCCGCCGCTCGGACGCCGCTCCCATGAACAGCCCGTCCATCGCCGGCGTCAGCCATACCATGCGGATGTGGTCGCCGAACGCCGCCGCCGAATTGACCGGTTCGCGGTCGATGCGGCAGCGCCGGCTGACCGGGCTATCTGCGCACGGCGGATCGATGCCGGTGCCGAGCGTGGCAAGGCCCAGCGCGCCCTCGACCTGTGCCGACACCGCCCAGGAGCCGTCGCCCTGATTGTCGGCGACGTCGTCCAGCGTCGCACGCCGCAGGCCGCGTCCCGGCGACAGGAACGAGATCGCCTCGATGCAATTGGTCTTGCCCGCTCCGTTCGGCCCGACCAGGACCACCATGTCGGCCGCCGTCTCGAGCCCCGCCGCCCGGTAATTACGAAAATGCGTCAGCGTCAGGCGATGAATGCGGGAGGGGGTCATCAGATCTTTGTCGTGGCCGCGATTCTTCCCCTCTCCCCTTGTGGGAGAGGGTGGCGCCTCACAAGGTGAGGCGACGGGTGAGGGGTATCTTACCGCTCGGCGAGCTTTGCAAGGATGTCCTCCAATACAGAAGTGGGTCGCTGGAGCACGTCGTTGTTCCAGTAGCGCGCGATGACAAAGCCTTCGGCGAGAGAGCTGCGTCACGCGCTGCATCGCGTCGTGATTCTACGTGCTGACCGCCGTCGATCTCGATCACCAGGCGCTTCTCAAAGCAGACGAAGTCGAGAATGTAGGTGTTGAACGGGACCTGCCGGCGAAACTTGAAAGCGGAGAGTTGCCGGTGCCTGAGCAGGCGCCACATTGCCGCTTCCGCATCCGCCGGTTCGTGCCGCATATTCTTCGCGAATTGGCGAAGACGTTTGGAGACTGGCCGATGGGATGGTTCCTGCGGCACGAACCCCTCACCCGACTGAGTATGTATCCGCCCGTGGAGATGCCCTCTCCCACAAGGGGAGAGGGCGCAGCAACGTGCATTGCGCTTGTTTCGGCAGGCGAAGCTGTAGCTTCCCCCTCTCCCCTTGTGGGAGAGGGGGGCTTCGCGCAGCGAGGCCGGGTGAGGGGTTGTCTCTGCATAAAAGGTGTCGCGAGAGGAGGACCACGTCCCTCACACCCGCATCGGCATCAGCACGTAGAGCGCGCTCTTGTCGTCGCGGTCTTGCACCAGAGTCGGTGAGCCCGGGTCGGCGAGCCGGAGCGTTGCGACGTCGCCTTCGATCTGGGCGGCGATGTCGAGCAGATAGCGGGAGTTGAAGCCGATATCGAGGGCGTCGGAGGCGTATTCGACTTCGAGCTCTTCGGTCGCGCTGCCGGAATCCGGATTGGTCACCGACAGCACCAGCTTGCCCGGCGACAGCGAGAGTTTCACGGCTCGCCCGCGCTCGCTGGAAATCGTCGAGACGCGGTCGACCGCGTTCTCGAAATCCTTCTTGTCGACGACGAGCTCCTTGTCGTTGCCCTGCGGGATCACGCGGCCGTAATCGGGGAAGGTGCCGTCGATCAGCTTCGAGGTCAGCACCACATTGCCGATGGTGAAGCGGATCTTGGCCTGCGACAGCTCGATCGTGACCTCGGCCTCGTTGTCCTCGATCAGGCGCTGCACCTCGCCGACCGTCTTGCGCGGCACGATCACGCCGGGCATGCCCTCGGCACCCTTGGGCTGCACCAGGTCGAGCTGGGCGAGGCGGTGGCCGTCGGTGGCGACGCCGCGCAGGGTGGCGGCTTTGGCGGAGCCCGCGGCATGCAGGTAGATGCCGTTGAGATAATAGCGGGTCTCCTCCGTGGAGATCGCGAACTGGGTGCGATCGATCAGCCGCTTGACGTCCTTGGCGGCGAGGCTGAACGAATGCGACATGTCGCCGGCGGCGAGATCCGGGAAATCGTTTTCCGGCAGGGTCTGCAGCGTGAAGCGGGAGCGCCCGGCACGGATCGCCAGCACGGCGCGGTCGCCGTCGGCTTCGAGCACGATCTGCGAACCATCCGGCAGCTTGCGCACGATGTCGTAGAACATGTGCGCCGGCACGGTGGTCGAGCCCGCGGTCGCGGTTTCCGCCGCGAGCGTTTCCGTGACCTCGAGGTCGAGGTCGGTCGCCTTCAGCGACAATTTCGCGTTTTCGGCCCTAACAAGCACGTTGCCGAGGATCGGAATCGTGTTGCGGCGTTCGACCACGCGGTGGACGTGGCCCAGCGACTTCAGGAGTTGCGCGCGTTCGACCGTAACCTTCATTGCACTACTCGCCCGATCCCCAAGGAAACACAAATCTGGAAAAGCCGGGCGGCGGGACGCGCGCCACGGCACCGAAGACCCCGGAAAGCCGGATCATCCAGCCGATATGACCAAAGCCGTCAGGGTCGCGCAAGGTGGCGCGGATGGCCCCCGGATTCAAGGGATTGCGGGCAGTTCCCCACGATTTACCTATGTTTCCGCAACGCGCTGAACGCCTCGCCGGCCAGGGACGTCTCTGCGCCCGTCACGGCCGGGCTTGTCCCGGCCATCCACGTCTGGGTTCGCGGTCCTAAGAACGTGGATGCCCGGGACAGGCCCGGGCATGACGACCTCCGATGCAGCTTGGATGTGGTCGCACCCGCGCAGAAGCAAATAGGCGTTTATTCCTGAAGCTGGCGCTTGAGCGATTCGACCTCGTCCGACAGCGCCGTGTCCTTGGAAACCAGGGCCTCGATCTTGCGCACGGCGTGCAGCACCGTGGTGTGGTCGCGCCCACCGAAGCGGCGGCCGATCTCGGGGAGCGATCGCAAGGTCAGCGTCTTGGCGAGATACATCGCCACCTGGCGCGGACGGACCACGTTGGCGGTCCGGCGCGAGGACAGGAGATCGGAGCGGCTGACATTATACTGCCGTGCCACCACGCGCTGGATGTCCTCGATCTTGATCCGCTTCGGTTCCTGCGGCCGGATCAGGTCGCGCACCTCGTGCTCCGCCATCTCCAGCGTCACCGGCCGATTGTTGAGCTTCGAATGCGCGAGCAGGCGGTTGATCGCGCCTTCGAGATCCCGGCCGTTATGGGTGATGGCGCGGGCCAGATAGGTCAGCACCTCCTCCGGCACCTCGAAGGTCGCATGATGGGCGCGGGCGGCTGCGACGCGCGACTTGAGAATACCGTGCCGCAGCTCCTCGCCGAGCGAGGCCATCTCGACCACGAGGCCGCCGGCCAGCCGCGAGCGCACGCGGTCGTCGAGGCTTTCGAGGTCGGACGGCGGACGGTCGGCCGCGATCACGACCTGGCGGCCGGCATCGATCAGCGCGTTCAGCGTGTGGCAGAACTCGGCCTGGGTCGACTTGCCCTGCAGGAACTGGAGATCGTCGATCACGAGCACGTCGATGCCGC
This sequence comes from Bradyrhizobium sp. 172, assembly GCF_023101065.1. NCBI lineage: Bacteria > Pseudomonadati > Pseudomonadota > Alphaproteobacteria > Hyphomicrobiales > Nitrobacteraceae > Bradyrhizobium > Bradyrhizobium sp. 172. The sequence continues at coordinate 7,943,493 of NZ_CP064701.1, read as the reverse complement.
GCAACGCTTCCTTGAAGGCGAGCGCCGTCTGCGTCTTCAGCGCGGCGACGAAGCCGTACATGAATTTCTCGGCGGTGAGATAAAGCACCTTGCGCTCGTTGCCGGAATTGCCGGCCCAGGTCACCGCCTGCAAGAGATGCGTCTTGCCGAGGCCGACACCCGCATGGATGTAGAGCGGATTGAACATGACGGGATCGCCGCGACGACCCTCGGCGACCTGACGCGCAGCCGCATGCGCCAGCGTGTTGGAACGGCCGACGACGAAGCTCGCAAACGTCAGGCGCGGATCGAGCGGCGAGCCGCCGAGTGCATCATGATTGGCCGAGACCGGCGCGGTCGCGGTCGAGCGCAGCTCCGGCGCAGGCGAGCGGCGCGTTTCGACCGGCGCGGGCGCTTCCTTCTGCTGCACCACGGGGCGCACGGCCGAGCGCACGGTGAGATCGATGCGATGCACTTCCGGCATCTCGGCCTGCCAGCACGACAGCACGCGCTCGGCATAATGGGCCTGGATCCAGCTCTTCAGGAAGCGGGTTGGCACCGACAGACGCACGCTCTCGTCCTGGACGCCTTCCAGATCCATGCGCGCGAACCAGCTCGTATAGACGTCCTCGCCTACGTTCGAGCGCAGCCGACTCTTCACGCGTGACCAGCGATCCTGTTCCGGGGTTGTCATCATTTGAGAACTTTTCTTGAGAGATAAGGTTGCGTGGTGAGCGCCATGCTGAGTTCCTGCCAGGGATACCTGCTCAGGGATATTTGCGATGGCGGGACCTCAAGCGATTTCACCTGCAGGCATGGCTCGACCGTTCGGCGGAAACGCCGCGTCCGATCAGCAATGTCTAGAGATGGAGGGGTCGCGAGGTCAGCGCGTACTCGGCGCTCCGTTACACGCGGGAGGCTTGATGTCCGACGGATCTAAAACGGCATCGCTGGAAGTCGAAATGCTGGAAGTCGAAATGTGTTTCAATACCGCGTTGAGTTCGTAAGACATGATACCTCCCCGTCCTGCCGTGATTGCTCACGACAAGGTCCTGCGTGTCCAAACGACACCCGCTTCGTAGTCGGATGCCTGCCCGTGTACTCGTCGTCCGCTCGGCTTCGCCATCATGCCTGTCGGGGCAGCTTTCAAGATGTCTCTTAAGCGCGAGAGAAAGATCCCGCTTGGAGACATTCAGACAAAGAGCTACCGTTCCCACATTGCTGTGGGTTTTGATCCGACAATCGCTTGTTGAAGCGTCGCCTACGTGCACACCGCCGCCGATTTGCACGCTCGCCCCGTTTCCGATACCGCGCTGGTCTCAAGATCGTGGGCGCCGCTGACGTCTTAAGGAATACACTATGCGGAAAGACTCGCAACGGAATTGATTCACACTTGAGGCATCAAAAATCTTGATCTGCGTTAACGCCACGCGGCACTTGTGCACAGGCTTCAGAGCAAGTTTTTGGATTCGTGCACAGAATCGAAGATGCCGCGTCCGATGTGACAATTCTCCGCCACCGCCAAAAATTTTTTACAAAAGCGTCACGCGCGCGACGCGCGGGTGAATTTTCCAAATGCTTGGCCTCACTATGTCGATAAGTTGTTAGCGAGCCATCGTTTTTTGAGTCTCGTTTCACAGGGTAACTCCATCGCGTGACGCGATCCGGGGAAACTACGGTGTGCAGAACTCGCAAGCCCGCGAATTCAACTTGCGCCCGCCTCGCAGGGGCTTTTTGCACCGCGGTGCAAGTTTCCGCTGTTGCAAAACCATTCGCAGGTAAAACTACGGACGCGTCATGGTGCAAGCGCCGCAATCCTCCGATCGAAGGTCGTTCGACGCGTGACTGCTTGCGTGAATATGACGGGCAACAAAAAAGCCCGGCGTGAGGCCGGGCTATTTGACGCGTGTGATGTGCGATGTGATCGCCCGATCGAACGACTCGATCGGACGGCGTGCCAGAACGCTCGCGAGTTTACTTGGCGAGCTTGGCGATCTGCGCGGTGAGCCGCGAGACTTTGCGGCTGGCATTGTTCTTGTGAATGATGTTTCGCTGCGCGGCGCGCATCAAGGCGGGCTCGGCATTCGCCAGCGCCGTCACGGCAGCGGCGCGGTCGCCGGTCTTGATCGCTTCTTCGACGTTACGTACGGCACCGCGCATCTGGGTGCGGCGCGACTTGTTGACAGCGGTGCGGCGGGCGATCTTGCGCGTCGCTTTCTTGGCGGAAGTGGTATTGGCCATGGTCTCAATGTCCTTTGCGGGTACCGGTCGCGTCTTCGTCGGGTAGCGCCGGCTTGCTTGACCGCGTAATCGACGCTCGGAATTAGGGTGTTCGGTTGCTAGGCTGTTCCCGGAACATGAGCGACGGCCTTGCGGCTGCCTCTGAGGCCCAAGGAGCCTCTCAGCCCAAGAAGCCTCTAAGCCCAAAGAGCCTGCATCTGCTCAAAGAACAGCGGCGGCAGGATTGCGCCCGCCGCCAGTTGGCGCCCTTATAGAGAGGGTCTTCGGCACCGTCAACGCTTTCCCGGGCTGCAAAAGCAGCCCCTCAGAGCCGGGATGAGTGCCGTAACGCCCTGAAGAGGTTGAATTTCTGCCGTCTCCCTTGTATTGGCTGGCGGCGTTCCGAGGGTCGTCCGATCGGACGACTATATAGGGTGAGGCATGATCCGCGGCTTTTTCCGACTGATTGGGCTGTTGCTGCTCGCCGGCGGGTTCATCTTCATGGTCTATGATGGCGCCCGCTGGGTGGCCGACCAGACCCTGCGGTTCACCCGCTTCGGCCAGTTCTGGAACGACATCAATCAGGCCAGCCAGACGGCATTCCGGACCTGGGTTGAGGCCAAGGCGCCCTGGCTGTGGACCTCGGTGATCCGCCTGGTGCTGGATCAGCCGGTTTTCGCCGTCCTCGGCATTCTCGGCATCCTCCTGATGATCCTGTTCCGCCCGCGCAAGCCGTTGATCGGCTATTCCCGGGATTGAGCTTTCGAGCATGCCGCGCTGTAACAGGGCTGCCGCTCCGTGCGTAAAGACCTATATTCCCACCTGATCGCGAGCACGCCGCCTGAGTAATTAGCCCAGGCGATGCACGGCTCGTTCGGAGATCCGTCCATGGTGTTCATGCGCAAGACCACCGCATTGCCGAGCGCCGCGGAAGCGCTGCCGGGCCGTGCGCAAGCCATTCCGACCGCGACCACCCATTTCGTCAACGGCGCGAAGTTGCAGCCGCCTTATCCCGCCGGTCTCGAGCAGGCGGTGTTCGGGCTCGGCTGCTTCTGGGGCGCCGAGCGCAAGTTTTGGGAGCTCGGCGACGGCGTTTACACGACTGCTGTCGGCTATGCCGGCGGCCACACGCCGAACCCGACCTATGAAGAGACCTGCTCGGGCCGCACCGGTCACACCGAAGTGGTGCTGGTCGTGTTCGATCCCACCAAGGTGTCGTACGAGAAGCTATTGAAGACGTTCTGGGAGAGCCACAACCCGACGCAGGGCATGCGTCAGGGCAACGACGTCGGCACGCAGTACCGGAGCGCGATCTACACCTATTCAGACGCGCAGAAGAAAGCGGCCGATCAATCGAAGGCGCTCTATCAGAAGGCGCTTGCTGCAAAAGGTCTCGGCACCATCACCACCGAGATCGCACCCGCCGGCGAATTCTACTTTGCCGAGGACTATCATCAGCAATATCTGGCCAAGAATCCCGCCGGCTATTGCGGCCTGGGCGGCACCGGCGTGTCCTGCCCGATCGGCGTCGGTGTGAGCGCGTAAGCTGGTCCCTCGTCATGGCCGGGCTTGTCCCGGCCATCCACGATATTTCGTGCGGCACCAAGAACGTGGATGCCCGGGAAGAGCCCGGGCATGACGGAGTGTTTGTACCATTGCCAAGCCACCCGCCCCCTCAACGCTTTATTAACCATAACCGGTGCATCACTGGATCTGTCTCGTTTCGAGGGATAAGTCCGGTGCCGGTTGCACGCGCGTTTCGATGGTCGATCTCGGCAGCATCCCTGGCAGCGTCCGCCGCGCTGACCCTTGGCGGCTGCATGCAAACCGCTGGTCCCGTCGCCTATGTGCAGCCGCGCGCCGATCTCGATTCGATGGTCTATGGCCAGCCGTACAACGCGCCGCAGCCCGCCGTCGTCGGCAGTGGCGGCGGTGCCATCGCAGCACTCAGCAATTCCTTTGCCTCGCCTGCGCCCATGCCGGTCGGTTATGCCGCGCCGATGGCGGCGCCTGTTCGCTACGATGCCTCCTATCATCTCGACGCCGGCGACAAGCTGCGCGTGGTTGTCTACGGCCAGGAAGGTCTCACCAACAGCTACGCAATCGACGCCGGCGGCTCCATCACCATGCCGCTGATCGGCGGCGTGCCGGCACGCGGCCGCACCCCCGCGGGTCTTGCCGGCGAGATCGCCGCAAGGCTGCGCAACGGCTACATTCGCGAGCCCTCGGTCGCCGTCGAGATCGAGGCCTATCGTCCGTTCTTCATTCTCGGCGAAGTCTCCGCGCCCGGCCAGTATCCTTACGTGCCGAACATGACGGTCGAAAGCGCCGTCGCGATCGCCGGCGGCTTCTCGCCCCGCGCCAAGCGCGACGTGGTCACCGTCACGCACACCGAAGCCGGCGGCGCCATGCGCGCCGTGGTGCCGCTCGGCACCCCCTTGAGCCCCGGCGACACCGTGTTTGTCGGCGAGCGCTGGTTCTAGAGCGTTTTCGAGCGAAGTGGATACCGGTTCGCGTAAAGAAAACGCGTCAGAAAAGAATCTAGAGCCTCGGTTCTGATGCAATCAGAACCGAAGCTCTAGCTCACCGCCTGAAATCCAGACGCCCGTTCGGAAAACATCCGTCGATCCTGGTGGCGTCGACCACCAGTCCAACCCATGGCCGTGTGATCGCCGGGTTGGTCAGGTTGATATATTTCCCGACCAGGCGACCCGCGCGATCACGCGCCGTATCGATCAGCCCGTGCCGGCGGCCATGGTCCCAGTCGAAGCGGAGGAAAATGCGCTCGCCTGCGACCCGCACCTCCGCGCGTCCTTCTTTCCAGGCTTGCGGCGTATCGCCGGCAATGGTCGGATCTGCGCCGCCATTCCAGCGGCTGGCCCAGATGCCGTCGAGCGGGTCTGACTGTGCCGCGATAATTGCCCATGCCGCCGCGTTGACGTCAGCCGCATCGCCGGCAAGCGCGGCGGTTGCGGCATAGTCCATGACGTCGCGATCATCAGGCGCGGGCACGTCCATGGTGCCGAACGGATTGCGGATGACGATGTTCGTATTGGCCTGCTGCATCATGATCTCCCGGCGCGAATTGGCTTGATCAGCCAGCTCTATCGCCGGGCAGCAGGATGCAGCCACCCGATTCCTGCTCGTCATCCGGGGCGCGCGAAGCGCGAGCCCGGAATGACAGCGAAGACAGCCGCGCGCGCTACGATTTCAAATGCTTCGCGAAAAATTCCATGCTGCGCGGCCAGGCGATGTCGGCGCTGGCCTTGTCGTAGCTCGTCCGCTCGTCGCAATGGAAGCCGTGCTGCGCGCCCGGATAGACGAAGACCTCCACGTCCGGCCGCTTCGTCTTGATGGTCTCGACGTCGGTCAGGGGAATGCCGGCATCCTTCTCGCCAAAGTGCAGCTGTGTCGGAACTTTTGGTGTCTCGTCGGCATAGCGCACGACGGCGCCGCCGTAATAGCCGATCGCGGCCTTCAGGCCCGACAGCCGCGTCGCCGCGACGAAGGCGATGCTGCCGCCCAGGCAAAAGCCGATGATGCCGACCGGGCCGACGCTCTTCACCGCATCGATCGCCGCCTGCGTGTCGCGCAGCATCGCGTCCCAGTCCGGACTGGCGACGAACTTGCGCGCTTCCGCGATCTCGTCGGGCGAGTAGCCGGACTGGAAGCCCGGCGAGGTCCGGTCGAAGATCGACGGCGCGATCGCGACATAGCCTTCCCCGGCGAGGCGATCGCAGACCGAGCGGATGTGATGGTTGACCCCAAAAATCTCCTGGATCACCACCACCGCGCCCTTCGCCGTGCCGGCGGGGTCAGCGCGATAGGCACTGAGCTGGAATTTGTCGGAGGCCGTCAGCTTGATGTCCTGTCGCACGCGGGTTGTCCTTTTGGTTAGTCTTCGATTGCGGGTTCCGCTCGTTCCACAAACTCGTCATGCCCGGGCGTAGCCGTCCGAAGGACGGCGTCGCTTCCGCTCGCCTATGTCCCGGGCATCCACGTTCTTGGTGCGGTAGGAAAGATCGTGGATGGCCGGGACAAGCCCGGCCGTGACGATGTGGCAGCTCCAACGCATGATGGCGCAGAGACGATTGCTCTGCGTCATGAAAAGCCACTCTCACTCCCACATCCAGTTCTCGCCATAATCCTCCTTCCAGCCCGCCAGCCGTCCGTGGCGGAATTGCAGGAACAGGCGGTGACGGGTGGGGATCAGTCTGCTGCCGCCGATGTTGCGAAGGGCGAGATAGATCTCGTTGCCGGGGCGTCCCCGCACATATTGCAGCGGTTGCCCCAGCGCCCGCGCAGTCTGGTCGGCATCCATGCCGAAAGCGAGCGGCGTGTTGTTCGACAAGGTCGCGACGAAGGGCAGGCGGGGCAATGTCCCGCCGAGTTGCTCGGCTTGCGCGGATGCTGACAGCAACACCGCGCCCGCAGCCAATATAGCTCGCTTCATCGCCACTGTTCCTGTCCGACCTATTCCGGCAAGTTCTTCAGGAAAGGCAGCACCGCGTCAACAAAAGCCTGTGGCTGGTCGATGTTGACGGCGTGTCCGGCGGCGGGGATCACGACTTTTTGTGCGCCGGGAATTTTCGCGGCCATGTAGTCCGAGGCAGCTAGGAACGGCGTGTCGTCGGCGCCGACCACGATCAGGCTGGGCACCTTGATCTCCGGCAGCAGCTCGATCACCTTCGCATCGCGCTGGGTCAGCATGCCGCGTGCGGCGAGCGCCAATCCCCTGGCATCGCGATGGCTCGCGGTGGCGCGCTCGCGCGTTGCCGCCTTCAGCACGTCGAGCCCTTCGCGATCGAATTTGTCGGCAGTGGCGAGCGCGCGCGCATTCCAGGCCTCGCGTGCATCGTCCTTCTTGAAGCCGGGGCCGGTGTCGATGATCAGCAGCGCGCGGACGCGCTTTGGATGCGCGCGAGCGAAGGCAAGCGACATGTAGCCGCCGAGCGAGAGCCCGCCAATGATGGCGCGCTCCGTGCCGACCACATCGAGGATCGCGGCGATGTCGCCGACGGTGAGTGCTTCGCTGTAAGCGGCGGGATCGTCGGGATAGTCGGACTGGCCGTGACCGCGCATGTCCCACAAGATCAGCTTGTGATCCCGGGCAAGTGCCTCGACCTGCCCATGCCACATTGCCGAAGTCGATGAGTAGCCGTGGGTGAGCAGCAGCGGCCAGCCCTCGCCATGAACCTCGTAATGGATTCCAACGCCGTCCCGATCGATCTTAGGCATTGCATCCACCTTATTATCTTGTCTTCCCCCATCTTAACGCGCCGGGTTACTCGGAGGAAACTGCCTGAATGCGATGGCCTGCCTGCTTGGCGTGCACTCTGTTGCGTTCAGCCGCTGCATCACCGCTGTTCTCGCAACGCACAAGATGCGCGCGCCTCGTTTGTTTCGATCGATTCCAAATTGCATTTGCCTCCGCGCCTGAACGCGATCATTCTTGCGATCAAGGCTGGCGCCGGCCCGGTGGGCGTCCGCTACTCAAGTTGCCGCCGTAAGCGGCTTCATGCACCGGCAGGGGAAGACGCCTATGCCAACTCTCACCATCAACGGGCGGAGTCTGTCCGTGGATGCGGCGAACGACACGCCGCTCCTCTGGGCGATCCGCGAGCAATTGCAGATGACCGGCACCAAATTCGGCTGCGGTGCCGGCCTGTGCGGGGCCTGCACCGTGCACGTCAACGGTGAAGCCGTGCGTTCGTGCCAGACCATGGTCGGCGATGTCGCCGGCAAGAAGATCACCACCATCGAAGGCCTCGCCGCCAAGGGCGACCATCCCTTGCAGAAGGCATGGATCGCCGAACAGGTGCCGCAATGCGGCTACTGTCAGTCCGGTCAGATCATGCAGGCGGCCTCGCTGCTGGCGAAGAATCCCAACCCGACCAAGGAAGAGGTCGTGGCGCATATGGACGGCAATCTTTGCCGTTGCATGACCTATTCGCGGATCCAGAAGGCAATCATGCGCGCCGCAACCGAGATGCGCACCGCATCCGCCTCCGGCAACGAGCGGAGGCCCACATGAACAAGCACGTGAACAACGTTGCGCCCGAGGCGACCGATCTCAGCCGCCGCTCCTTCCTGGTCGGCACAGCGGCCGCCGGCCTCGTGCTCGGCTATGCCGGCGTGCCCGGCATCGGTGAGGCGCTTGCGGCGCCTTCGAACTTCGAGCCGAGCGTTTGGTACGCGATCGCGCCCGATGGTCTCGTCACCGTCACCTGCGGCAAGGCCGACATGGGCCAGCACATCGCCTCCACCATGGCGCAGATCGTGGCCGAAGAGCTGGGCGCGAAGTGGAGCGACATGCGCGTACAGCTTGCCTCCAACGATCCGAAGTTCAACGATCCCGTGTTGGGCGCTCAGATCACCGGCGGCAGCTGGTCGACCATGATGAACTTCGAGGCCATGAGCCGCGCCGGCGCTGCCGGGCGGATGGCGTTGACAGAAGGCGCGGCCGCCGCGATGGGCGTGCCGGCGTCGGAGCTCGTGGTGCGCGATTCCATGATCTCGCACCCGAAGTCGAAGAAGGCGATGTCCTTCGCCGATGTCGTCAAGAGCGGCAAGGCGACAAAAACCTTCACGCCGGACGAGCTGAAGGCGATCAAGCTGAAGACGCCGGATCAATACACCATGATCGGCGTGTCGGTGCCGCAGCTCGACATTCCCTCCAAGACCAACGGCACGGCCAAATACGGCATCGACGTGATGCTGCTAGGCATGGCCTATGGCGCGGTCGTGACGCCGCCCGTGCGCTTCGGCGCCACGGTGAAATCGGTCGACGACAGTGCCGCCAAGAAAGTGCCGGGCTTCATCAAGGCCGTCACCCTCGACGACAAGACCGGAACGACCTCGGGCTGGGTCGTCGCGGTCGCCGGCACATATGCCAACGCCAAGAAGGCGGCGCAGGCGCTCAAGATCGCCTATGACGGCGGTCCAAACGCGAAGGTGTCGAGCCAGTCGCTGCTCGACGAGGCCATGCGGCTTCAGAAGCAGGAGGATTCCGGCCAGTTCTTCGTCAAGGACGGCGATCCCGCGGCGGCGTTCGGCACGGCGGCCAAGGTGCTGGAGGCGGAGTACACCACCAGCATCAATATCCATGCGCCGATGGAGCCGATGAACGCCACTGCGGAGTTCAAGGGCGAGATCCTGCACATCTATTCCGGCAACCAGTTCGCAACGCGCTCCGGCGCGATCGCGGCGGGTGCGGCCGGGATCGATCCGAAGTTCGTGGTCATGCATCAGATGTGGCTCGGCGGCGGCTTTGGCCGCAGGCTCGATGCCGACATGATGATTCCGGCGGTGCAGGCGGCGAAGGCCATCGGCAAGCCGGTGAAGGTGATCTATACGCGCGAGAACGACATGACGATGGATTTCTCGCGTCCGCTCACCTACCAGAAAGTGAAGGCAGGCGTGGACGGCGACGGCAAGCTCATCGCGCTCAGCCACGACGTGGTTTCGGCGTGGCCGACCCAGCGCTGGGGAATACCCGATTTCCTGACGCCCTCGGTCGACAAGAAGGGTCCGCTCGACTCCTTCACGGTGAACGGGGCCGACTTCTTCTACACCGTGCCCAACCATCATGTGCGCGCGATCAAGAACGAGATGGCGCACAACGCGACGCCGTCCGGCCAGCTCCGCTCGGTCGCGCCGGGCTGGACCTTCTGGGCGGTCGAAAGCATGATCGACGAGATCGCGGCGGCGGCGGGCAAGGACCCCGCGCAGTTCCGCATCTCGCTGCTCGACGGCGCCGGCAAGAACGACGGCGGTGCGCAGCGGCTGCGCAATACGCTGCTCGCCGCGATGGGTCTTGCCGGCTACGGCACCAGGAAGCTGCCGAAAGGTGAGGGCATGGGCGTGGCCTGCGTCTCGTCGCAGGAACGCGCGACCGCAAGCTGGACGGCCTGCGTCGCTCACGTCGCCGTGGCGCCATCGGGCGAAGTGACCGTGAAGAAGCTCACGGTCGCCACCGATGTCGGCACGCAGGTGCATCCCGACAACATCCGCGCCCAGGTCGAGGGTGCGGCGCTGTGGGGCCTGTCACTGGCGATGTACGAGAAGGCGACGCTGAAGGACGGTGGCATCGAACAGACCAATTTCGACAGCTACACGCCCTTGCGCATGAGCCAGGTGCCGGAGGTCGCGATCGCCGTGATCGCCAATGGCGAAAAGGCCACTGGCGTCGGCGAACCCGCGGTGACAGTGATCGCACCCGCGATCGGCAATGCCATCTTCAACGCCTCGGGCGCCCGCGTCCGGGCCCTGCCGATCACGGCCGAAGCCGTGAAGGGCGCGATGAAGGCGTAAGGCTGGTTGCGATTGTTGACCTGACATGATCCGCCGGGGGCAGCCCCCGGCGGATTCGTCGTTAAAAAAGCCCTGTGTTTGCAACCACATCTCTACTGTGCATGGGGTTGTTTTCGAGGTTTTTGATTGGAACCGCCGGGGACGCGAATTCCGTAAAATTGTCCCAGATTCCGCAGGGTTCCATTGAGCACGCCTCTTAAGGGCCGGAGAACCTGATCCGGCTTAGGCTTTTGCCCGAAACACGCCCGTGCTCTTGGGGAAGCCATGAACGCCTCAGCCAAACCCGCCGCCAAACGCCGGCTTCTGCTCGCCTCCGACCGGAGCGACGAGAGCACCGAGCTCGCCAGCATTCTCAAGGCGGTCGGCGACGTTGCCACGGTAACGACGCAGGAGCTCCCCGAGCAGCCCTCGCGCGATCTCTCCGGCCTCGTGGTCGACATCAATCTGCGCTCGCCCGACAGCGTGCAGCGGGTGCGCAACAAGCTGCGCGGCGACGCCTATCGCGCCATGCCTCGTCTGTTCGTGCTTGCGGACGCCCTGCATCACGGCACCATGCAGGCTTGGGCGCTGGGCGCCACCGACACCATCTCGCGGCCGCTTCAGCCTGAGGACATCCTGCAGCGCATCCGTGCCGCCTTCCCCGACACCGCCGTCTATGACGCGACCGATCGTGGCAAGACGCTCAATCGCGGCGTCGAGGCCGCGCACGCGGTGCTGAAGAAGATGTTCGAGAAGCTGCCGCTCGGCGTGCCCCTGACCTTCGACGACGTCATCGCCGCCGAGAGCAAGATCCTGAAGGCGATCAAGCACTCCTCGCTGCGCGAGTGGCTCACCACGGTGGGCTGCCACCATGTCGGCAGCTACCGGCATTGCCTGTTCGTGACCGGATTTGCGGTCTCCTTCGCCCAGCACCTCGGCATGCGCGAGGACGACCAGCGCCGGCTGACCCGTGCCGCGCTGCTGCACGATGTCGGCAAGGCCTTCGTTCCCTCCGCGCTGCTCGACAAGCCCGGCAAGCTCACCGACGAGGAGATGGCTGAAGTCCGCCAGCATCCGCGCCGCGGCTATGACGCGCTCGCGGCTCAAGGCGGCTTCCCGCCGGAGATGCTGGACGTCGTGCTGCATCACCACGAATTCCTCGACGGCTCCGGCTATCCCAACAATCTCTCGTCGAACCAGATCAGCGATATCGTGCGGGTCACGACCATCGTCGACATCTACGCGGCACTCGTGGAGAAGCGCGCCTATCGCATGCCTTTCACCCACTCGCGCGCGTTTGCGATGATGGAAGGCATGGGCGGCAAGCTGGACCAGCAGCTGTTGCAAGCGTTCCGCCCGGTGGCGCTGGGGTCGTTCTGAACTCCGGTGTCGTCCTGGCGAAAGCCAGGACGACGTTGTGGTAATCGCTCGTGCTACCCCACCATCTTCCTCAGCTCCGCCTTCGCCACCTTCTCCAGCGTCGAGCGCGGCATGTCGTCGACGAAGCGGATCTCGCGCGGCATCTTGAAGTCGGCGAGGCCGGCGCGGCAGGCGGCCATCACGGCGTCGTGCAGATCAGGCCGGGCACCGGCGACGCCACCCTGCGGGATGATGAAGACGACCGGCACCTCGTCCAGCATTGGATGCGTCTTCGCCACCACGGCGGCCTCGCGCACGCCGGGGACCAGTGCGACCACCTGCTCGATCTCCGACGCGGCGACGTTCTCGCCGCCGACCTTCAGCATGTCCTTGCTGCGGTCTGCGAAGCGAATGTAGCCGTTCTCCAGCCGCCCCACGCGGTCACCGGTGAGAAAGAAGCCGTGCTCGTCGAAGCTCTCGCGCGTCGCCTTTTCGTTGTGCAGATATGCGGCGAACAGCGACAGGCCGACAATGCCCTTGATCGAGAGATTTCCGGTGCCGTCGATTTCGGTCGGCCGCCCGTCGTCGTCGGTGATGCGGATTTCATATTCCGGCGCGGCGCGGCCGATCGACATCGGGATGTTGGGCTGGTCGATCTCGCCGACGATGCCGTGGGTGATGGTCTCGGTCATGCCCCACCAGCCGATGATCTTGACGCCGAAGGCGGCGAAGGCCGGCGGCTCGTTGATCGCGGTGCCCCACAGACGGAATTTGTGATCGCTCGGGATCTCCTGCTCGAGCAGCGCCTTCATGCAGAACGGGATCGTCGAGGTCCAGGTCGAGCCGTGCTCGCGCGCAGCGCCCCAGAACCGGCTGGCGGAAAAGCGCGGCTGGATCACGCAGGTGGCGCCGACCCATAGCGTCGCCAGCATCGAATAGGCCAGCGCGTTGGTGTGGAACAGCGGCAGATAGGCCTGATGCACGTCGCTTGCGTGCAGGTCTTCGTGCGCGGCGTTGATCTTGGCGCCCCACAGCGCGTTGGCGTGGGTCCACAGCACCGCCTTGGGGCGCGATGTCGTGCCCGAGGTGTATTGCACGCTGCACGGCGCGAGCGGATCGATCGCGCGCCTGGGACGGTCGGCGCTATCGGCGAACAGCTCCTCAAAGCTGTCGCCGCGTGAGACCGGGTTCCCGGGCGGCGCGCCCGCATCGTGCGAAGTCACCGCCATCCAGCGGATGTTGCGGCAATTCTGCGCGACGATCTCGGCATAGGCCGGCTGTGTGATCGCGGCGACCGCGCCGCAATGATCGGCAAAATAGTCGAGTTCGGCCGGCGCCGAGCGCGTGTTGGTGGTCACCGCGATGGCGCCGAGTTCGACACAGGCGAACCAGGCCAGCAGCGCCTCGATGCAATTGTCGAGGTGAATGAGCACATATTCGCCCGGCTTCACGCCGCGCTTCGTCAGTCCCGCCGCGAGCGCGCCGACCCGCTCGTGAAACTCGCCATAGCTCCAGCGCCGCGCAGGCGCGTCGAACGGCGCCCAGATCAGGAACGGATGTGAGCTGCGCACGTCAGCCCGCATCTTCAGCAGCCAAGGCACATCGAGCCCGTCGAATGGGCCGACGATTCCGGCGGCGGCTTGCGAAGTCGGCATATGTCCTCCCGTGCAGCCTGCATCTTGCCGGCGGCCGCGTTTTGATGATTGCGTCTTCCTGCTCTCTCAGCCCTCATGCGACGGTGCGTGGGGCAGGCGGCTTGGCCTTACCGGCCGCCGTCCTCGTATGACGAAATCTCGATCAGGCTGCCATCCGGATCCCTGCAATAGACCGAGCGCAGCGTGCCGCGGGCGCCCTGCTTGGGAACCGGGCCCTCTTCGATCGCAACGCCATGTGCCTTCAAATGCGCCACCACCTCGTCGGGGCTGGCGGAGGTGAGGAAGCACAGATCCTCGCTGCCGGCGGTCTGGTGGTCCGCGGTGAACCACTCCACCTTGTCGGCATCGCGCGGCCGGACGTTGATCTTCTGGTTACCGAATTGTAGCGACGTCCGCGGCGCTTTGCCGCCGCCGGGGTCGAATACCTTGACTTCCATGCCGAGAATCTTGCCGTACCACTCGGCGGTCACTGCGACGTTCGCGACGTTGATCACGAGATGATCGAGGGCTTCGACCTTGACCGCCATGCCTTATCCTTTCGTCGTGATGCACCCCGTGTACTTTGCGCCTGCGGCAAGCTTTGTTACAACCGCGCCGACGCCATTTTCAAGCTATCTGGCTTCAAGAACAACACGTTGGGAGAACCCTTGAGATGATCACACGCCGTACCGCGCTGAGCCTGCTCGCCGCCAGTCCGCTTGCAGCCAGCCCGCTGTCGAAGGCCCTTGCCGCCGATTACCCGACCCATCCGGTGAAATGGGTGGTCGGCTATCCGCCGGGCGGAGCCACCGACATCCTGGCGCGCCTGATCGGCCAGCGGTTGTCGGAGAAGTTCGGCCAGCAATTCGTGATCGAAAACAAGCCGGGTGCCGGCAACAATATCGCCACCGAATCGGTCGTCAACGCCGAACCCGACGGCTACACGCTGCAACTGGTCAATCCGGCCAACTTGATCAACGCCTCGCTCTACACCAACCTGAAATTCAACTTCGTGCGCGATATCGCGCCGGTCGCCTCGTTCCAGCGCGTGCCGAACGTGATGACCGTCAACAAGGACGTGCCGGCCAAGACCGTCGCCGAGTTCATCGAATACGTGAAGGCCAACCCCGGCAAGGTCAACATGGCCTCCTCGGGCAACGGCACCTCGGTGCATCTGTCCGGCGAGATGTTCATGGCGCTGACGGGCTGCAAGATGCAGCACGTGCCCTATCGCGGCGCCGCACCCGCGATCACCGACATGCTCGGCGGCCAGGTGCAGGTGATCTTCGACAACATGCCCTCGATCATCCAGCACATCCGCTCCGGCTCGCTCCGCGCCATCGGCGTCACCACGGCGGAGCGCTCGCCGCAGCTGCCCGACGTGCCGGCGATCGGCGAGACCGTGAAGGGCTACGAGGCGAGCGCGCTGTTCGGCATGGGGGCGCCGAAGAACACGCCCAAGGAGATCATCGCCAAGCTCAACAGCGAGATCAACACGCTGATAAAGGAGCCGGACATGGCCAAGCGCCTGGTCGAACTCGGCGGCGAGCCGCGGGCGCAGACGCCCGAGGCGTTCGGCGACGAGATCAAGGCCGAGACCGAGAAATGGAAGAAGGTGGTCGAGTTCGCCGGCCTGAAGGTCGAGTAGCGATCTTGTGATGTCCGGGAATGGAGCCCTGCCGTTCGGCAGGGCTTTTTTCTTGGATGCCGTGCCATTGAGCTGGAATAAAGCGGCTTCGTGAAACCTGATGGGTATATGGCGCGTATGATGCGCTGTGAGGAGAGGAGTAGATCATGCGTAAGACGCAATTGGTGCTGGTGGCACTCGGCGTGACAGCCCTTGCCGGCTTCGCGACGGTTACGCCGGCAGCGGCGCGCGACTATCCTTGGTGTGCCCAGGGCGGTGAGTATGATTATCCGGGGGAATGCTCCTACAGCAGCTATGAACAATGCCAAGCCAGCGTGTCCGGCCGGCTGCTGTACTGCGATCGCAATCCCCGCTTTGCCTACAGCCAGGTTTCTCCGGCGCAACCGCGATCGCACCGGCGGCCGCGCCCCGTCGCGCCGTACTAGCGAGCTGGCTGACTTCAGCCCGGTTGGAGCGCCTCGTATAGGCTCGACGCCTCCAGCCGGCCCGCGTTGCCGCTACCGCTTCGCGTCGGCCTGCTCGATTCCGTTGCACGAGATCAGCATCGTGTAGGGCCGCGCATTGCCCGCGATGTCTGTGGTCTTGATCTCGCCTTTCGGTTCGGCAGTCTGGTAAGGCACCACGGAGTTGTCGAGGAAGTCGCGCAACGCGCCGGTCTTGATCGCGAAGTTGATGTTTTCGGGGATGTTGCCGGTCGCAGCGGCCATCCGTAATCCGTCCAGCTTTCCCGTAACGACGCCAACGATCTGCCCGGTGGTGTCGAACAGCGGGCCGCCGCTATTGCCGGGCTGCACCGGCGCACTGATTTGCAGGAAACGCGAATCGTTGCGCATGCCGCTGAGCGAGCTGACGATGCCGGTCGTGACGGTGAAGTCCGAAGTCAGCAGCCCATGGAAGGGAAAGCCGATCGCGACGACGGAATCGCCGGAGCGGATCGAGCGGTCGCGGATCCGGGCGAACTCCTTGAACATGGTCGTCGACGGCGCCTGCAGCAAGGCGAGGTCGTTGTTGGCGTCGCTCGACACCACGCGCAAAACCATTCCGGCTTCGCCCGTGAGATTGCCCTTGATGTCGCCGACGCAGCCATTGATCACATGGTTATTGGTGACGACGTGTCCGCTGGCACTCACGACGAACCCGGTGCCGCTCTTGGCTCTGGCAGGTTTGCTGCCGTTGGCTGGCGGTCCCTGCTTGTCCGGCGCTGGCTGCGGCTTGGCGGCGATCTTGGTGAAGTCGCCGGCCTTGTCGAGCCCGTCGGCTTTCACCTTGGTGACGCAATTGGCCAGTGCCGCAATCACGGGCCCGGCCGAGGTCAGGTCGAAATTCAGCACGGTGCGGCCGCTCGTCGCGACCATCAGGCTTGCCTTCTGAAACGTTCGTACCACGTTGGCAGGCATGACGGAGCTGAGCATGTTCGTCTGGTTGGCCGTGGCGAACAATCTGGCTTGCTCCTGTCCGTCAAAGATGACGTCGATCGCGGCATTCTCGCCCTGCTTGAAGCGGTAGCTGGGACTGGCAAAGCTCAAGATCCACGAGCCCCCAGCATTCTGGCCGACGACGAGAATGACGCCGTTGGCATAAGGCGCCGTCGCGGCACAATGCGAGAAGGCTCCCGTTTCGTCATTGCTGAACGCGCCGCCGACCCAGTTGCCGATTTTGACGCTGCCGAATGGGCCGGCTGCCTGTGCTGCGGTGACGACGCTCACCTGCAATAATGACGCAACGATGAATGGCTTAAGCCACATACTCTCCCCCCAGCGCGTTCGCGCGCATCTTATCCGCGGGAGGACGTCTCGCGCAACCGGCAGTTGTCTGTTGAGGACGGATCCTCTCGGGCGACCTTCGGGACTTGCCTTTACTTTGCAATCCGATATGCTTTGCGGTACAAAGTAACAGACGGATAGACCCGGCAGGGATAGGCGGAGCGAGGTTTTGGCGTTGCCAATGCGCGATCTCGACAAGGCACTGGCCGACATCGTGGCGATCCGCAGCCAGATTGCGGCAGGCACGGCATTTCGCGGTTACGGCCCGGCGACGATGGCCGCGACCGGCGCGGTCGCGCTTCTCACCGCGATCCTGGAATTCTGGCTGCTTGGTGATGCCACCAGCGAACCGCTCGGCTTCTTCTTCGGCTGGTTCATTGCCGCCGCGCTCTCCGGCCTGATCATCGGCATCGAGATGCGCGCGCGTTCGCGCCGCCATCATTCGGGCCTCGCTGATGCCATGATCCACCAGGCCGTCGAGCAATTCCTGCCCGCTGGCGTTGCCGGTGTGCTGCTTGCGGTGGTGATGTGGAAGTTCGCGGGCGAAACGCTGTGGCTGCTGCCGGGCCTGTGGCAGATCCTGGTGTCGCTCGGCATTTTTGCCTCCGTCCGTTCGCTGCCGCGCACCGTGGCGCTCGCCGGCGCCTGGTATTTCATATCCGGCTTTGCGGTGGTGGTGCTCGCGAGCCAGACCCATACGCTGTCGCCATGGACCATGGGCCTGCCCTTCGTGATCGGGCAATCGGTGATGGCGGGCATTCTGTATTTCGCATCGGGAGACCATGATGTCGAAGATTGACAGCGCACCCTTCTCTTATGAAGGACTGGACCGCGTGATCCACGAGAAGGCGAGGCTCGGACTTCTGACCTCGCTGATGGCGCATCCGAAAGGTCTGGCGTTCGCCGATCTCAAGCAGCTCTGCGGCCTCACCGACGGCAATCTCAGCCGGCATCTCGCCGTGCTCCAGGAAGCCGGCCTCGTCGAGGTGACCAAGGGCTATGAGGGCAATCGCCCGCACACGACCTGCCGCCTGACCAAGGCCGGCCGCCGCCGCTTCCTCGACTATCTCGCCGTGCTCGAACGCCTGGTGCGCGACGCAGCCAAGGCTGCCGGCCGCGAGGCGGCGCCGCTCGGCCGTCTCGGTATCGTCTCGACCTGATCCTCCCCCTTTTTTGACCGGAGACTTTGCAATGCAAAGTGACCTTGTGTCCCGCAACGACAAGCTTCACGTCGGCATCATCATGGATGGCAACGGCAGATGGGCGACGCGGCGCGGCCTGTCGCGCGTGCGCGGCCATGAGGCCGGCGTCGAGGCGATCCGCCGCATCGTCGAGGCCGCGCCCAAGCAGGGCATCGGCACGCTGACGCTCTACGCCTTCTCGACCGACAATTGGCGAAGGCCGAAGGCCGAGGTCGCCGCGCTGATGACGCTTCTGAGATTCTACCTCGGCAACGAGGTGCAGAGCCTGGTCAAGAACGGCGTGCGCCTCACCGTGATCGGCCGGCGAGACCGCCTGCCCGACGGTATCGCCAATGCGATCGCGCGCGCGGAAGACGCCACCGCGCACGGTGGCACGCTTCATCTGCGCATCGCCGTCGACTATTCCGCCCGCGACGCCATCCTCAACGCGGCGGCGAAGGCGGCGGCGCTGACGAGTCTCACCCGCGAGGCGTTCTCGCAGCTCGTCACCGGCGAGGCCGGTTTGCGCGACGTCGACCTCATCATCCGCACCTCGGGTGAGAAACGGCTGTCGGACTTCCTGCTCTGGGAAGGTGCCTATGCCGAGCTGCACTTCACCGAGCGGATGTGGCCCGAATTCGACGCAGGCGATCTCGCTGCGGCCCTGGCCTCCTTCCACGGCCGCGAGCGTCGCTTCGGCGGCCTCCAGGCGATCGTGCCGGAGGAGGTGCCTTCACTCTCTCGCGTGTGACGCCCGGCACCGAGCAACGAACTGTTCGTTTTCGGCCGCAAGATTGGCAGCACCGTCCAAGCGGTAAGCGCGCGGTCTCGGCTAGGTGTGCATTCGATGCAACCTGCCGAGAGCCGCGCGCATGTCACAGCCGTTGCTGGATGCCATTGTCGAGTCAGCCGAAGGCAACGCCACGCTTCGTATCAGGCCGGCCAGCGCGTCCGATGTCGAGATCCTCTCGATCTATTTCACGAGCCTCTCCACGACATCGCGCAACAAGCGCTTCATGGGCGCGCGGGCGGACTTTGCAATGATCGCGGCCGAATGCGTCGCCAAGACCAGCAATCCCGGTCATTTCACCCTGCTCGCCGAGATCAGGCACGAAGGGCAGGGCACGATCATCGGCGAAACCAGATACGCCTACGATGCGGCTGCACGGCATGGTGATTTCGCCATCTCTGTTGCCGATGGCTTTCAGCGCCAGGGCGTCGGCCTCCAGATGATGACGGCGATGGAGAGGCACGCGAGCGATCTCGGTCACGAGATGATTGCAGCCGAGACCGCGCGCGTGAACGCCGAGATGCGCGGTCTTGCGAAGAAAGCGGGGTTCGAGGACACCGGTCTCGGAGACTGGCAGTCGGTCCATCTCGCGAAGCGTCTGTCGCGATAGCCGGGCTTGCCGCGAACCGAGCAAGCGCGACCGAAGTCGGCGGACGTGGCGGAGCTGGACCCGAGCGTCGAATTCTGGTGTCGTGGCACACCCTCAATCGCGTGTCTCCCAATGACCTCCTTCAAGACCATTCGTGCGCGCGCCGAAAAACGCAAGGGCGGGCCCAAGGCGCCCGAAAAGCTGATGCCGGAAAAGCCCGACCTGAAGGGCCTCGCCAAACGCGGCGACGACCGCATCCTCGCAGAGATGACGAAGCGTGTGTTTTGCGCGGGCTTTGCCTGGAGCGTGATCGAGACGAAATGGGACGGGTTTGAAGACGCCTTCCTGCGTTTCCAACCGGCCAAGCTCACCTTCCAGCCGGAGGATTATTGGGAGGACCTGCTGCGCGACGCGCGCATCGTGCGCAACGGTGCCAAGATCATGTCGGTGCGCGACAACGCGGCCTTCGTCCAGGAGATCGCAAGAGAGCACGGCAGCTTCGGCAGGTTTCTGACGAAGTGGCCGCCGTCCGACCAGATCGGCCTGCTCGAGCTTCTAAGCAAGCGCGGCAGCCGTTTGGGTGGCAATACCGGCCAGATGCTGCTGCGGTTCGTCGGCTGGGACGGCTTTGTGACGTCCAGGGACGTCGTGGCCTGCCTGCGCGATGCCGGTCTCGACATTGCCGAAGAGGTCAAGTCGAAGGGCGATCTCGCCAAGGTGCAGGCGCAGTTCAACGCCTGGGCCGAGGAGACCGGGTTGTCCTACACATATCTGTCACGCATCTGCGCGCTCTCTGTTGGCGAGAACAGAAGCGCGTAACGAATTCGGCTCTTGAAATCAGCTCTTGGAATTTGGCTCTTGGGATGTTGAATCATGTGCATCCTGTGGCGATCTGGTGCCGCAAGCGCGGCAGACGCGACGCGCGATCACGAAATGCATTTCTCCGGAACATTTGTGCGTAGCACCTGTTCGGAAGATTGGGCCAGGCGAACATCAGCGCAGGGAACGCCCGCTCTGGCTCAGCTCAGTGAAACCGACGTGACAGAAACGGAGCAGCTCATGAAGCTCACATCCGAACAGGTGAAGCAGACCGTCAACCAGCTCGGCGCTCAAGTGCTGCCCGACGAGCATCCCGCGATGCCGCAGCTCAACAGCATGTTCGGCGAGCACACTTTCTTCGTCGATGAGACGGGGCTGAAGGTCGTCGAGCCCACGGCGCCGCCCGGCACCGAGCGTCAGAGCGGCGAAGTCGTCAGCCTCGCCGATTGGGGCGATTCCGAGCTGACCCGCCTGATGGCACACGAGCCCGAACCGACGGGCGTGATCGTCGTGTTCGAGCACGTGAGGCATTGATCGGGCCCAGCGGATCGTCCTTCGGCGGCGAGTCTGAAAACCCGCCACCGTAGATTCGCGTTGCGAGCGCGCTCGACGTGGCTCTCTGCGTCCGCCGAAAGCCCGTCGGTTTGGTTCAGATGCCGAGAGTCAGCTGCGGCGGCTCCGCATCGTCCCCGGCCTGGAGGGAAGACAGCGAGACCCCCAGCAGCCTGACGCTCTTGGGCAGCGGAATCTCGACTTCGAGCAGGCCGCAAGCCAGCCGCTCAAGATCGTCCCGGCCTGCAACCGGCGAAAGAGCGGACCTGCTGCGCGTGATGATCTCGAAGTCGGCAAACTTGATCTTCAAGGTGACGGTGCGGCCACGGCTGCCCGTCGCCTCGCAATGGCGCCACACCTTGTCGACGAGCGGCTTGAGCTCGGCGACCAGCGCGTCGAATTCGGTGAGATCGCTTGAGAACGTGGTCTCCGCGCCGATGGACTTGCGGACCCGGTTGGCCCGGACCGGCCGTTCGTCGACACCGCGCGAAATCCAGTAGTAATAGGCGCCCGACTTGCCGAAATTCGCATTCATGAACTCCAGCGTCTGACGACGAATATCGAGACCGGTGAACATGCCGAGCGCGTTCATCTTCGCACCCGTGGCCGGGCCTATCCCATGGAACTTTCCGACCGGCAGGGTCTCGACGAAGGCGGGTCCCATCTCCGGTGAAATCACGAACTGACCGTTGGGCTTGCGATGATCGGAGGCGAGCTTGGCCAGGAACTTGTTGTAGGAGATGCCGGCCGAAGCGTTGAGGCCCGTCTCGGCCTTGATCCTCTCGCGGATCCTGAGCGCAACATCACGCGCCAGCGGGATGCCCTGCAGGTTTTCCGTCACGTCGAGATAGGCCTCGTCGAGCGACAACGGCTCGATGATGGGGGTATGCTCCGCGAAGATGTCGCGGATCTGCCTAGAGATCGCCTTGTAGACCTCGAAGCGCGGCTTGACGAAGATCAGATCGGGACATTGTCGCTTCGCCGTCGCGGATGGCATGGCAGAGCGAACGCCGAACTCGCGGGCCTCATAACTGGCGGCCGCGACGACGCCACGTTCCGCGGAGCCTCCGACGGCGACCGGCTTTCCGCGCAGCTCCGGATGATCGCGTTGTTCCACGGACGCGTAGAAGGCATCCATGTCGATATGGATGATCTTGCGGACGGGCGAAGCTTCGCCGGTCGCCGTGTCGGATTCGCTCATGGCAAGATGATACAATCGAGCGATGAGAAGCGCGAGGTGGGTGTGGTTCAGCGCTCGAGACAGGCTGGCCGCCGCTCCGGGATGTCCCACTTCATCAAAAAACAATCTCAGGCTTGTGAGTGGCCAGCATGGCCACGCGCTCTAATATGAGGCTGCGGAGGACAGCCCATGCAATACAGCTCCGAACTCATTCGAACGATGCGTCAGGCGCTGGAGGCCGTGATGGCCAGCGTGCCGCCCGATCAGTCGGTGTTCGGCCTGAAGGCGGCGGTCGCCGAATGCATCCTGAAGGCGGCCGCACACGGTCAGACGTCCTACGACGGACTGGTCACGTCGGCTTCCGACCAGGTTCAGGCGATCATCTCGATGCTGAATTGAGGTGGGCTTGCGCCGAGCAGGCGATGACCTGAGCGGGCGGGGTAACAACGCAAATCGGGTGAGGGTGCCTCCAGCGCGCACTGGAGGAGACTGGCGCACCCGACACGATTCGAACGTGTGACCTTTGCCTTCGGAGGGCAACGCTCTATCCAGCTGAGCTACGGGTGCTAGTCGAGGTTCATTTAGCCGATTGGCGGAGGGTGGGCAACCGCTTCCGCCGGCTTCGTCCAGGCTGATTTGGGCTAGGCTGATTTACGAGTCGCGCGGTCAGGAACCGGCACGCCGTCCCGCCCGAGCTTGGCGAACTCGGCGAGCAGCCGTTCGGAGCACATGACGCGGTTGCGGCCGAGCCGTTTGGCCGCATAGAGCGCCTGGTCGGCCGCGCCCAGCAGCCGTTGGGGGCTGTCGTCGGTTTCGTCCGGAATGTGGCTGGCGACGCCGACACTCAGGGTGACGTGCTCGCCGGCACCGATGGCGCCGTGGGTGACCCGCAAGGCCATCACCGCGCAGCGGATTTCGTCGGCGATGGCGCAGGCGGCATCGCAACCCATGTCCGGCAGGATCAGCGCGAATTCCTCGCCGCCATAACGGCTGGCGAGATCGAGCGGGCGCACGGCATACCGGCTGACGACGGACGCGACCGCGCGCAGGCATTCGTCGCCGCTCTGGTGGCCGTGGCGGTCGTTGAACAGCTTGAAATGATCGACATCGACGAACAGCAGCGCCATGGGCTTCTGCGTCCGCTGGGCGCGGGCCCATTCACTCATCAGCATCTGGTCGAACGCGCGGCGGTTCGACAGGCCGGTCAGCCCGTCCTTGGTGGCAAGCTCCTTCAGGGCCATCTCGGCGCGCTTCTGGTCGGCAAGGTCGCGCAAAGTCTCCACCACCGCGATCAGATGGCCGGCCTCGTCGTGAATGGGGCCGGCGTCGATGGCGAGATAGAGCTGGCTGCCGAGCTTCGGCATCACGCACCAGTTTTCGGCGCTGAAGCCGAGCCCGTTATGACCGCGCGCGGCATATTCCGAATAGAACGCCGGCAGCTGTTCCGGGCGGTCGAGCGCGACGAGGTCAGCGAGGCAAGGGCGCCTGGTCTCGTAGAAGGCCTGCCAGTGCTTATTGGTGCCGATCACCTCGGAGGCGGCGACACCGGTCAGCCGCTCGCAGGCCCTGTTCCAGATCACGACGCGGCGCTTGGGGTCGATCACGAAGGTCGGCACCACCAGATGCTGCATCAGCCGCACGGCATAGGAATCCGCAACGTCGACCGTCTTGGCTGGCGTTTTCCCCGGCTTCGCCATCTCAGGCCACCGCCGCCACCGGCAAGGCATGGCTCGAACCGAACAGCTTTCGCACTTCGCTGGCCGGCTTCGGTCTGCTGAAGAGATAACCCTGCATCTCCGTGCAGCCGAGCGCACGCAGCATCTCGCGCTGCGCCTCGGTCTCGACGCCCTCCGCGACCGTGGTCATGTCGCTGGCGGCGGCGATGTTCACCACCGCCTGCACGATCACGGGCGCGCCGCTCGTCTCGGCGATATCAGCGACGAAACAGCGGTCGATCTTGATCTTGTCGAACGGAAAGCGCTTCAGATAGCTGAGCGAGGAGTAGCCGGTGCCGAAATCGTCGAGCGCGATGCGCACGCCGATGGCGCGGAGCTGGTGCAGGATCGAGAGCGCCGCCTCGTCGTCGCGGATCAGCACGGCCTCGGTGATCTCGAGCTCGAGCCGGGAGGGGGCAAGTCCGGAAGCGACGAGCGCGCCGGCGATCCGCAGTGCCAGCGTGTCGCATTTGAGCTGCACCGGCGAGACGTTGACCGCGACACGCACATGCGCCGGCCAGGTCGCGGCCTCGTTGCAGGCCATGCGCAGCACCCAGTCGCCGAGCTCGTTGATCAGGCCGGTGTCCTCGGCAATCGGAATGAACTCCGCCGGCGACACCATGCCGCGCTCGGGATGCCGCCAGCGCAGCAGCGCCTCGCAGCCTGTGACCTCATTGGTGCGCAAGTCGACCAGCGGCTGATAGTGGATCTCGAAACCGCCGTTCACCAGGGCCTGCCGCAGATCCTGCTCCAGGCTCAGGCGCGCCTTGGCGCTCGCATCCATCTCCGGCTCGAAGAAGCGGTGAGCGCGGCGTCCTCCGGCCTTGGCGCCGTACATCGCGAGATCGGCATTCTTGATGAGCTGGTCGAGATCGGTGCCGTCCTGCGGCGCCATCGCGATGCCGATGCTGGCGTCGGTGGAGAGCTGATGGCCGAAGCAGTGATAGGGCCGGCGGATCGCCTCGAAGATCCGCGTCACGAATGACACCACGTCGGCGGACGACTTGATGCCGGTCTGGATCACCGCGAATTCGTCGCCGCCGAGCCGCGCGATCAGGTCGTCCTGTCCGAGGCAGCCGCGGATGCGGGCGGCGATTCCCTTCAACAGCTCGTCGCCGACGTGATGGCCGAGCGAATCGTTGATGCCCTTGAACTCGTCGACGTCGATATAGAGCAGCGCGAACTGACTGCCGCCGCCGACCTTCTCAAGTTCGCGCTCGATCTGCTCGCGGAATAGCGTCCGGTTGGGCAGGTCGGTGAGCGCATCGTAATGCGCCATATGCGCGATCTTCTCGTCGGCGCGCCGTCGTTCGGTGACGTCCTCGACCACGTTGATGAGGTAACGCGGCTCGCCGGAATTGTCGCGGATCCCGATCCGGGTCGAGGTGATGTAGCGCATTCCCTTGGCCTGGCTCTGCCAGGCATGTTCGTCTTTGAACAATCCCTCGGTCATCTGCAGCGCCTTGCTGTCGTCGTCGGTGACGACTCTGGCGGAGGCATCCGGGTAAATGTCGAAGGGAGTCTTGCCAACGATGTTTTCACTCGATTGGCCGAATTGCTCTTCCGCGGTCCGGTTGACCAGCAGATATTGCCGCGTTTGAGCATCCTTCACCGTGATCTGCGATGGGATGTGGTCGATGATCTCGCGCAGGAACATGTAGTTGCGGTCGCGTTCCTGCTCCAGATTGCGGCGTTCGGTGATGTCTTCGATCGTGGCCACCCATCC
Source organism: Bradyrhizobium sp. 172 (assembly GCF_023101065.1). Taxonomy (NCBI): domain Bacteria; kingdom Pseudomonadati; phylum Pseudomonadota; class Alphaproteobacteria; order Hyphomicrobiales; family Nitrobacteraceae; genus Bradyrhizobium; species Bradyrhizobium sp. 172. The sequence continues at coordinate 7,918,046 of NZ_CP064701.1, read as the reverse complement.
GCCCTGCGCGAGTGGGGTGTTGATGACCTGGAAAGCGCGGCCGCTCGGCAAGTGATGGCTTCTGGTGGAGACCGTGCCCTCCGCGACGATCCTCATGACGTCGGCGCAAAATGCCTCGACATCGCCTTCGAACGCGCCGCGCTCCTTGCGATGATACATCGCCTCGCGGATGTGACAGCCGGGCTTGATGACGTCGTGGGAGAGGCCGAACATGTCGGCGTAGCGGCGGTTGCAGGTGACGATGTATCCGGCTGCATCGTACAGGATCAACCCTTGCGACATGTTGTTCAAGGCGGTGTCGAGCCGCCCTCGCTCCGCTTCCAGCCGCTGCTGCGCCTCCCGATTCTGACGGCTGATCTGGCGAACGATCAGGAACAGGATCAGCGCAATCACGGTCGCCGAAAGCGCGGCGGTGGTGACCATGAAACCGGTCTGCTGCCGCCAGTCGGCCAGCGCCGCGCTCGTGGTGTTGGTCGCGACGATGACCAGCGGGAAATGCGAAAGCGAGGCGCCGGAGCCGAGGCGCTCGTCGCCGTCGATCGGGCCCCTGACGCGCAGGGTGTGCCGGCCACCTTCGGCCAGCATCTTGCGCATCAGCGGCGCGTCCTTGAAGTCCCTGCCGATCAGCTCTTCGACATGCGGGTAGCGCGACAGCATCTTGCCATTGCGGTCGAACAGCGAGATCGCCGTGCCCTCCGCAAGCGCAACGGATGCGAAATAGTTCTGGTAGCTGTCCGGATCGATCCGGCGGACCATCGTGCCGAGGAAGCTGCCGTCCACGCCGCTCAGCCGACGTGCGACAATCGTGGTCCATTTGCCGATGATGAAACTGCGGACCGACTCCAGAATCACCGGTTCGGCCATCGGATCGGATTTGAAGGTCTGGAAGTAGGCGCGCGAGGAGATGTTGATCTTGGGCAGCGGCTGGGCTCGCGACCAGTTGATCAGCTCGCCGTCGGCATCGTAGATCGCGATGTCGCCGAGATAAGACACCGAGCTGATCTTGCTCCGCAGCATCTGGTTCGTCGCGGGTCCGGACATGCGCTCGCGGAAAGCCGTGGCGGAACTGATCTCCGGCAGATTCATCTGCCCGATCACATCGGCGGCGACGACGTCCGCATCTTCGAATTGTTGATCGAAGTGCCGCGCGATCAGCTGCACCGTGTTTTCCAGCTCGCGCTCGCGGTTGGTCAGGGTACGTTCGCGAAATTCGCCGACGGCCATGGCGGTCACCGCGAAGATCCCGGCGACCAGCAACACGCCGCACAAAGTAAGCCACAGCACCGGTCCGCGCCGGATGGCTGCCTCCCAGCCGTGCTTCGCGGCTAGGAACATTCGTGACGCAATCTCTGCAAAGACCTGGCGCATTCCCTCCCCCTGGAAGGACAGGAATACACCGCACAAATGGCGTAAAGCTTAGGAAAGCCAGTTACCTGGGCGTTAATCTCGTTGCACGAATACGGTTGCGCCGAGCGAGCCGCCGCGCTGCATCATGAATCACGCGTTAATGCGATCCGCTCGCGCTCTTGTCGCCGCCGAGATTGCGCAGCCGTCCGACCACGCCGGTCGGAAAGAAGTAGACGCTGGCGATGAAAAGCAGCCCGAGCCACAGCAGCCAGCGGTCTGGATGCAACAGCCCCGGCAGCAGTGGCAGGCCGGCTTCCGAGGCCGCCTTGGAGGCGACGCCCATCAGCGCCTGCAGATAGTTCTGGGCGAGGATGAAGATGGTGGCGCCGATGATCGCGCCGTAGATCGTGCCCATGCCGCCGATCACGACCATCAGCAGGATGTCCAGCATGATCGAGAAGCTGAGCGAGGTATCGGGACCGGCATAGCGCAGCCACAGTGCATTGAGAATGCCGGCGCCGGCGGCGACCAGTGCGGCGATGCAGTTGGCGTAGCTCAGGTGGAAAACGGTGCGGAAGCCGAGCGCCTCGGCGCGGAAGCGGTTTTCGCGGATCGCCTGCAGCACGCGCCCGAACGGCGAGTTCACCACCCGCAGCAAAGCGAGGATCATCAGGGCCGAGACGGCGAACACCAGATAGTAGGTCAGGAGGCGGCCGTTGACCTCGAATCCCAGCACGTTCTTCGAGATCAGCACCGTGCCGGGCCTGAGCAGCTCGGGCAGCTGAAAGCTGCGCCCGTCTTCGCCGCCGGTCAGCCAGGACAGCTGCGAGGCCAGCACCTGGAAGGCGGATGCGACCGCGAGCGTGATCATGGCAAAGAAGATCGCGGCAACCCGCAGCGAGAACAGTCCGATCGCAAGCGCAAGCAGCGCGGCAAGCGGCAGGCCGACCACGATGCCGGTTGCGACCGCGCCCCAATTCGGGCCCATCCCGTACAGCGCGATCGCGATCGCGTAGCTGCCGATCCCGTAGAACATGGTGTGTGCGAATGACACCGAGCCGGTATAGCCGAGCAGGAGGTCGTAGGAGGCGACCAGCGCGGCGAAGACGCAGATCTTGGCCGCGACGTTCAGCGCCTTCGCCCCGGGAGACAGGAACGGCGTCGCCACCAGCGCCAGGATGATGAGGACGAGAACGAGCGTGAGCACGCGGCTGCGCGGCGGATCGCCTGACAGGATCATCATCGGCTGGTCACCGCATAGAGGCCGCGCGGCCGCCACATCAGAATGGCGACCATCAGCAGGATATTGGAGACGAGGGCGAGCTTAGGCACCAGGAAGCCGCCGTAATTGGCAATCATCGCCACCAGGATCGCGCCGATGAAGCAGCCGCCGATCGAGCCGAGGCCGCCGATGATGACGACGATGAAGATCAGGACGGTGAGGTCGTCGCTCATGGAGGCGTGGACTTGCTCGCGATACAGCGCCCACATCACGCCGCCGAGGCCGGCGAGCGCCGATCCCGTCATGAACACGCCGAGGAACAGACGGCGAATGCGATAGCCGAGCGCCTCGACCATCTCGCGGTTCTCGACGCCGGCGCGGATCAGAAGGCCAAGCTTGGTTCGGTTGAGCACGAGCTGGATCGCGATGAAGACGGCGAGGCCGATCAGCGTCGCCAGCACGCGGTATTTCGCGATCGCGACGTCGCCGAGGATGAAGGAGCCGCGCAGCGACGTCGGCAGCGGCGTCGGGATGATCTGCGGCCCCCACACCGCATAGAGCGTCTGCTCGGCGACGATCAGGCCGCCCGTCGTCATCAGGATCTGCTTCAGATGCTGACCGTAGACGGGCAGGATCAGCACCCGCTCGACAACCAGCCCGAGCGCGCCGGATACCGCCATCGACAGCAGTGCCGCCGGCGCCAGCACCGCGAGGTTAGTCCACAGCGAATCCGCCTGGAGGGAAGCGGCGAACGGCGCCAGCACCAGGGTCGCGACATAGGCCCCGACCGCGATGAAGGCGCCATGGCCGAAATTGAGCACGTCCATCAGGCCGAACACGAGCGTCAGGCCGGAGGCCATGATGAAGATCATCATGCCCATCGCGAGGCTCGCGGCCGTCAGCGTCAGCCAGGTGCTGGGCGAGCCGATCAGCGGGATCATCACCAGGGCGACCGCGATCGGCAGCAGGATCGGCGCGATGTCGCGCTTCGGCTTCGGCAGCGGATCGGTTGCGGCGAGCTCGGTCATTGATGCGTCTCCAGGCTCAGGCCGAGCAGCCGCTCCTGCAGCGGCACGTCTGAGGCCAAGGCCGCCATCTCGCCGCGATGAACGATGGTGCCGTTGTCCATCACCAGCACGTTGTCGCCGAGCTCGCGGGCGGCAAAGAAATTCTGCTCGACCATCAGGATCGTGGCGCCCTTGCGCTTGATCTCCTTCAGGCACTCGATCAGCGCCATCACGATCGCCGGCGCCAACCCCTTGGTCGGCTCGTCGATCAGCAGGAGCTTGCGGGGTTCGATGATGGCGCGGGCAATCGACAGCATCTGCTTCTGTCCGCCCGAGAGACTTCCCGCGCGCGACAGCCAGAACCGGCGCAGCGCGGGGAAGAAGCCAAAAATCCAGTCCAGCTGGGCGTCGTCGAGTGGTCCGTCGCGCGCCGCCAGCACCAGATTTTCCTTCACCGTGAGGTCGGAGAACACCGCCATGCTCTCCGGCACGTAGCCGACGCCGAGCCGCGCGATGTCGGGCGTCGCACGGCTCTCGATGCGCTCGCCGGCGAGGCTGATCTCGCCGGAGGAGGCCTGCCAGAGGCCCATGATGGTGCGCAACGTCGTGGTCTTGCCGGCGCCGTTGCGGCCGAGCAGCATCGTGGTCTGCCCCTGCGCGACAGCGAGATCGATGCCCTGGAGGATGTGATAGCGGCCGATATGAGTGTGAACACCGGAGAGCCTCAACAGATCGGTCATGCTGCGCTCCCTGCAACTTTATTGGGCGCGACGCCGAGATAGGCTTCCTGCACGATCGGTGACGCAATCACCTCGGCAGGCCTGCCGTCCGCAACAAGCTGCCCGTTATGCAACACGATGATGCGGTCGGCGAGCGATCGCACCACGTCCATCTTGTGCTCGACCAGGAGAATGATCCTGCTTTTGTCCTGCTTGAGCTGCGCGATCAGGTTCAGCACGACCGGCACCTCGTCGATGCTCATGCCCGCGGTCGGCTCGTCGAACATGAACACCTTTGGCTCGAGCGCCATCATCAGCGCGACCTCGAGCTTGCGCTGATCGCCATGCGACAGTGCGGTCGCGGCGACGCCACGGCGGCCGCCGAGCGCGACCTGATCCAGGATAGCATCGGCGCGGGCGATCAGATCGCGGCGGACCATCCAGGGCCGCAACATGTCGTAGTGAGTGCCGTTGGCGGCCTGCACCGCGAGGCGGACGTTTTCCTCCACCGACAGATTCGGAAAGAGGTTGGTGAGCTGGAAGGCGCGCCCCAGGCCTGCGCGCGTCCGCATCGGCGCGGAATGCTGGGTGATGTCGGTGCCGTCGAACAGAATGCTGCCGCTCGATGCGCGGAGCTGGCCGGAGATCAGGTTGAAATAAGTGGTCTTGCCGGCGCCGTTCGGGCCGACGATCGCGGTGAGTTCGCCCGGGCGGAAGCTGCAAGTGACGCTGTTGACCGCGACATGGCCGCCGAAGCGGATGGTGAGGTCGCGGGTTTCGAGGGTCAGCGTCATGGCGGATCTGGCAAATGATGAGAGGAGAATTTGTCCGCGATCAGGCTGCGCTCCCTCTCCCGCTTGCGGGAGAGGGTGGGAGAGGGTGTCTCCTCAGGCGAGAACCCCAAGAGGACAGAGCCTTCTCCCGGCCTCTCCCGCAAGCGGGAGAGGTGAAGGAAGAAAGATCAGCGCTTGTTCTTGACCGGAACGTCCATGTCCTCGATCTTCAGCTCGCGCACCGGCTCGAGCACGGCCCAGGCGACATTCGGATCGACCTTGACCTTGAAGTGATACATGCTCTGCAGCGCCTGATGGTCTTCCTTGCGGAACATCATCTTGCCCTTGGGCGTATCGAACTCCAGGCCTTCCATGACCGTGATCAGCTTCTCGGTGTCGGTCGACTTCGCCTTGGTGACGGCGGCGACGACGGACATCGCCGCGGCGAATCCGCCCGCGGTGAAGAAGTCCGGCGGCGCGTTGAAGCGCTTCTGGTGCTCGGCGACAAGCCAGTCATTTACCGGGTTCTTCGGGATCGCGTAGAAATAATAGGTCGCGCCTTCCATGCCGGGCAGGCCCTTGTAGGCGGCGAGCGCCGGCAGGATGTTGCCGCCGGTGGACAGTTCGATGCCGTAGCGCTTCGGATCCATGTCCTGGAGTTTCGCCAGCGGATTGCCGGCGCCGGCCCAGATCACCCAGATCACCTTGCGGCCCGGCTTGTCCTTCAGCGCGTCGAACAGGCGCTGGCCGACCGCGGTGAAGTCGGTGGTCGAGGTCGGGGCATATTCTTCGGCGGCGAGCGTCGCCCCGGTCTTGCCGAGCGCCTCCTTGAAGGCGGCGACGCCGTCGCGGCCGAAGGCGTAGTCCTGCGCCAGCGTCGCGACGGTGACGCCCTGCTTGCCGATCGCGACCGCGTTCGAGATCGCGTCCTGCGACGAGTTGCGCGCGGTGCGGAAGATGTAGCGATTCCACTTCTCGCCGGTAATCTGATCCGCGACCGCGGGCTCGACGATCAGGATCTTCTTGTTTTCCTCGGCGACAGGCAGGATCGCGAGTGCCGCGGCCGACGAGGTCGTGCCGATCGCGATGTCAACCTTGTCGTCCTGATAGGCTTCCGCGAGCGCGGCCTTGGAGAGATCCGGCTTGCCCTGGTCGTCCTTGGTGATGACGACGATCTTGCGCCCGTCGAGCGTCATGGTGCCCTTGGTGGCGTATTCGAACCCCATCTGCAGGCCGGTCTCGGTCTGCTTGGCATAGGCCTCGAGCGGGCCGGTCTTGCCATAGATCAGCGCGATCTTGAGATCGTCGGCCTGTGCGGAGGTGCCCGCGGCGAGGGCGAGGATGGTTGTTGTTAAGATGAGCGATCGGCGCACGATGGTCCCTCCTGATGAGTTCTTTGGCCATAGCGATTTGCACAACCGTGCGGACATTGCAATTCCACCTTCCGGCGGACCACGCGACGGGCATGTGTGATATTGTCCGGCCCGGCCGAGCCGGATCGCTTCTGCCGAAGAAATCGGCAGATGCAATTGTTGACCTCACCCGTGGAACGGGTTGCTCAGGCTTTGCAAAGTAACGACTCAGGCCCGGGGTTACCGCCGGTATCCGTTCGCGCGGGAATAGCCCTGCCGGTTCTGCTGCGTCGAGCGGTTTGTGACGCTGGCGCGTGCTTCGCTGGAAATGGGCGTTGCGAGCTTCAGCTCCTCCAGGAAGATCGGCCGGGAGAAGTAATAGCCCTGCGCGTAACGGATCTTGGTCGCAGCCTGGAGGTAGGCGAGCTCCTCGTAGGATTCGATGCCTTCGGCAATCACGGTCATGCCGAGCGCTTCGCTCAGGGATTCGATCGCGCGCAGGATGCCCTGGTTGCGTGGACGCTTATGGATATCGGTGATGAAGGAGCGGTCGATCTTGATCTCGTCCGCGGTGATGTCGGCCAGCGCCGAGAGCGAGGAATAGCCGGTGCCGAAATCGTCGATCGAGATGGCGACGCCGAGCTTGCGGAACATCGGCAGGATCTCGGCCTGGAAATGATTCTTGGCGACGAAGGCGTCTTCCGTCACCTCGATCATGAAGCGCTGCGGAAAGCCGGTGTCGTCGAGCGCCTGGGCAAAGCTGCGCATGAATTCCGGGTTGCCGGCCTGCTTGGCCGCGACGTTGATGCTGATGGTCGCTTCCGCACCGAACGTCTCGTTGATCAGGTCGATCGACTTGACGATCTCGGCGAGCACGAGATGGGTCAGCTCGTCGATCAGCCCGAGTTCGGTGGCAAGATTGATGAACGAGCCGGGCGCCTGGATCACGCCCTCGTCGTCGCGCAGCCGCACCAGGGCCTCGATGCCCTTCACGTCCTGCGTGCGGATGTCGACCTTGGACTGGAAGGCGCAGCAGAAGCGCTTCTCCAGGATGGCCTGCCGCAGCGACTGCTCGATCTTCATCCGCGCCAGCGCCTCGCGTTCCATGCTGGAATCGAAGAAGGCCGCCGATCCCTTGCCGTCATTCTTGATGCGGTACATCGCGATGTCGGCGTTCTGGCGCAGTGTCTCGAAGCTGCTTCCGTGATCGGGGTAGAGGCTGATGCCGACGGAGGTTGAGGCGAACACTTCCGAATTGTCGATGAAGAACGGCGCGGTCAGCCGCTCCAGCGTCGACTGCATGAATTCGGCGACTTCCTCCTGGTTCTGGATCGGCGATAGCAGCAGCAGGAATTCGTCGCCGGAGATGCGCGACAGCATGTCCGAGTCGCGCAAGCCGCGTCCAAGCCGCTTCGACAGCTCGACCAGCAGGGCGTCGCCCACGGCGTGCCCGTAATAGTCGTTGATGTGCTTGAAATTGTCGACGTCGAGAAAGGCGAGCGCAAAGCGATCGCCCGTGCGACCCTGCGCGAGCAGGCTGGTGGCGCGATGCTCGATCACGCGCCGCGAGGGCAGGCCGGTCAGATCGTCGAAATAGGCCGAGCGGAACAGCTGGTCTTCGAAATTCTTCTGCTCGGTGATGTCAGAGGAGGCCGAGATCAGCAGCTCGCGTCCGTCGAGGCGGACCGGACGATGGGTGGTCAGCAGCACCTGGCGTGCGGCTCCGTCGTGGAGCGCTTCCTCGGCGACGACCGCCTGGCCGGAGCTCAGGGCCTGCCGGCAGGCTTCGAGGCGCGACGCTAGATCGCGCGAGGGGCGGCTGCCGTCCATGCCGAGCTGGGCAGCCGCGACATCGTTGACCAGGAGAAGTTCGCCTTGCGCGTCCTGCACGGTCAGGCCGGCAGGCAGCATTCTAACGATTTCCTTGAGAAATCCGAGTTCGGCTTCGCTCGCGCCGGAATATTTGTTGTCGTTCATAGAAGTCATGAATCTTGTTGTTTCAGCGCGCCTTTGCAATGGCCGCGATCTTGCGCGGTTCCCTCTTAAGTTTGGTTAAGGGGCCCGGAGAATTACGGTGGTGTTTTGCGGCGATGCGACGCGCGCAGCCTATCGTCATTAACAGGGCGTCAACGCGTCCGGTGAAACCGCGAACGACGCGCGCGAACGGGTTTCGTTGGCGCCGCGTCTAACCGTCCTTGGGGATACGGCATTGCATGGTGCAATGAAGTCCGGTCCTGAGATAGGAAACCTCAGTCTTGCCGTCGAAGGCCGACAGCGCCGACTTCAACAGCTTGGTGCCGAAACCCGGCTCGGAGATCTTGTCGACGCTCGGACCCTCGGTTTCATCCCAGGTCACGGTCAGGCGATCGTCGCTGACGGTCCATGACACCTGCAACAACCCGCGCGGCGCGGAGAACGCGCCATATTTCCCCGCGTTGGTGGCGAGTTCGTGAAACATCAGGGACAGCGTGACCGCAAGTTTCGGCGGCAGGAACAGCCGGTCGCCGTTGAGCGTGAAGCGGACATGGCCGTAAGGGCCGAGCTCGGAGATCAGGAGGTCGCGAATGTCGCAGCCGGCCTTGTCGATCCGTGAGATCAAATCGTCGGTCGCGGCAAGCGACCGCAGCCGCGGATCGATCCGGGCCCAGATTTGCGGCTGATCGTGCAGCACCTGATGCAGCACGGCATGCACCGTCGACAGCTTGTTCTTCAGCCGGTGCTGGAGCTCGTCGACCAGCAGCTTGCGGTAGTCTTCTTCCTCGATCAGGCGTCTGGAAATCCGCCGCTGCTCGACGAGGAGCGAGCGATAGTGCTCGACGCCCCAGATGGTGAGCGCGCAGACCGCCCAATACAGCGCCAGCAGGGCGAATCGCGCGTTATCGGCAAAGGCATCGCCGAAATTCACGACGACGCCGAGCACGCCGCCCACCAGCGCCGTGATGATGCCGATGCGGAAGCCGCCGAACGCGGCTGCAAAGAACACGGCCGGGAAATACGGCGTGAAATAGACGTCGGGCCGCACATGGGCGAGGGCCCAGCGCGCCAGCGTCGCAACCAGCAGGCAGGCGACCGCAAACGCAAGGCTCAGGCCGAGCGACGGCGGTGCCACGCCCTGCCAGCCCTTGCGGAATTCGTCGATCAGCTTCCCCATGCGCAGTCCGGTCGCGATATGCGTTCGACAATCGAGCGATCGCCAGGAATGTTACGCATGTCGCCGGCCCCAAGCAAAGCTTGCCTTGTCGGAAGCCGGCAGGAATAGTGCCTGCCGCGGCGCCGACCGTCGCGGCGCCGTCGTCGATCGGTGTCCGCCATTTGGCGTCAAGGGGTTCGAAAACAGGGACATTCCATGGGCAGGCTGGATGGCAAGGTCGCGGTGATCACGGGCGCGACGAGCGGGATCGGGTTGCGGACTGCAGAAGTCTTCGTTGCCGAAGGTGCCAAAATTGTGATCGCGGGCCGGCGCATACCGGAAGGCGAGGCGCTGGCGAAGCAGCTCGGGGCGAATTGCGTCTTCCGCCAGACGGATGTGACGGTCGAAGCGCAGATGCAGGCGGTGATCGCGCTCGCGGTGGACAAATTCGGCCGCATCGACTGCCTGTTCAACAATGCCGGCGGTCCGGCGCAGACCGGCGGCATCGAAGGCCTCGAGGTCGAGCGCTTTGACGCGGCGATGGCGACCCTGCTGCGCAGCGTCATGCTCGGCATGAAGCACGCCGCGCCGCACATGAAGAAGCAGGGATCTGGCAGCATCATCAACAATGGCAGCATCGCCGGCCGTCTTGCCGGCTTCTCGTCATCGATGGTCTATGGTGCAGCCAAAGCGGCGGTGATCCATCTCACCAAATGCGTGGCGATGGAGCTCGGCGAATCCAACGTCCGCGTCAACTCGATCTCGCCCGGCGCCATCGCGACCGGCATTTTCGGCAAGGCGCTCGGGCTTTCGACCGACGCGGCGGAGAAGACGCCGGCGGTGATGCGCGAGGTCTACAAGACCGCGCAGCCGATCCCGCGCGCCGGCCTTCCCGATGACATCGCCCATGCTGCGGTGTTCCTGGCCAGCGACGAATCCAGCTTCATCAACGGCCATGACCTCGTCATCGACGGCGCGATGACCGGCGGCCGCAACTGGAGCCAGCAGCAGCAGGGCTACGTGGCCCTGCGCAAGGCGTTCGATCAGGGGGGCGGATAGTTTCGTCATTGCGAGGAGCGAAGCGACGAAGCAGTCCAGGCCGCTTCCGCGGACGCAGTCTGGATTGCTTCGCTTCGCTCGCAATGACGACTGCGATGCTCAAACCGCCTTCACCCGCACCCGCAATCCGTCGCGCGGCTTCGGGATCGGCCACATCTGCCAGTCGGGCTTGTAGCCGGGCTCCAGCGACACCTCGATGTTCTGCAGGAAGTGCCGCGCGAAGCATTTGGCCTGCATGTAGGCGAAGTGCAGGCCGAGGCACATATGCGCGCCGCCGCCGAACGGCACCCAGGCGAAGCGGTGGCGGTTGCGCTGGGCCTCTTCGGTGAAGCGCAGCGGATCGAAGCGATCCGGCTCCGGCCAGATGTCCTTCATGTGGTGGGTGTAGAGCGGATTGACGCCGATCGCAGTGCCGGCCGGAATCGAAAAACCCTTGAAGCTGAAATCGCGCACGGCTCGGCGCGGCATCGAGGGCACCGGCGGCTTGATCCGCAGCGCTTCCTTGAACGCCATCTCCGACAGCGGCATCTTTTCGAGATCGTCGAAGCTGCTTGGCGCGTCAGGGGCGAGCCCCAGCGCCATGACTTCCGCGCGAAGCTTGTCCTGCCAGCCGGGATTTGCCGCGAGTTCGCCAATGAACGACGTCAGCGACGAGGTCAGCGTGTCGTGCGCCGCCATCATCAGGAAGCTCATGTGGTCGATGATGTCCTGTTCCGAGAGCAGCGCGCCGTCCTCGTGGGTTGCGCGGCAGAGCTGCGAGAACAGATCATCACCGCCGAGATTGCCGCGTCGCAGCGGAATCTGCTCGCGGAAATAAGCCACGATGCGCTTGCGTCCCCTGACGCCGGCCGCCATCTGCGTGCCGGGCAGCGGTCGGCGGATCGGGGCGACGGCAGCGGCGACCATGTCGACGAAGGCCCGGTTGATCTCGTCGACCTCCGGCCCGATATCGGCGCCGATAAAGGACGCGGCGGCGAGATCGAGCGTGAGCTGCTTCATCGCCGGATAAAGCTGCATCTCGCCGGGCTTGGCCTTCCACTGCGCGACGCGGGCGGCGATGCCGCGGTCGAGATCGCTCAGATACGACTTCATCGGGCCGGACTTGAATGCGACCGACAGCGCCTTGCGGTGCAGCCGGTGCTCCTCGAAATCCAACAGCATCAATCCCCGCGGAAACAACAGGCCGAGCACCTTGTTCCAGCCATGGGTCGAGGAGAACAGCTTTTGCTGGTCGAACAGCACGAGCTCGTTGGCCTCGGGGCCGAGCAGCACGATATTGGTCTCGCCGAAGAAATGCGTGCGATAGACGAGGCCGTATTTGGCGCCGTTCGCCTCGATATGCCCTTTGGGGTCCGCGAGCACCTGGAAGGTCTTGCCGATGATCGGCCAGCCTTCGTCGCCGGGGATGTGGGTCAGCTCGTTGCGCTTGGGCGGAGTGAAGCCGTGCGCAGGGGCGGCCACATTCTGCATCGACATGACGATTGCTCCGGTTGGCTAGACCCGGCCAACATAACACAATCCAGCTGCGATGACTCCGCGCTTACCGCTTCGCCGCTTCCTTCTGCAAATCCGGCGCATTGACGGCCGGAATCGCAACGCGGCCGGCGCCGGTCACCTTCAGCGCCTCGGCGGCCTTTTCGTTTTCCATGATCTTGGCCATCACGGCCTGTCCCGCGCGCTCGAAGATCGCGCGGTTCTCGATCACAAATTTTTGCGACTTGCGCAAGCCGTCGATGTAGCCGTTGATCTCGGGCACCACGTAGCGCGCGACCATGTCCCAGCTCCGGCGCGTGTTCTCCGGATTGGCCCAGTCGTGCACGAAGCCGATGACGGCGCCGATTCCGCCGGAGACCTGCATCACGTTCTTGATCATCTTGACGAGGTCGTCGGGCGTGCCGATGACGGAGGCCGCGCCGTCGACGAAAGCGGTCTTGTCCACGGCCTCGTCGGGTGAGGCGAACGCGGTGAGCCCGGGCCGTTGCAGCGTGCCGACATTATATTCATTGTGCCAGCGCATTAGGCCGGGGCCGGCCTCGCGGCGCGCCTGCTCGCGGGTCTCGGCGATGTGCCAGGTCAGCAGCACGCGCCAGTTCGCGCGATCGACTTTGGTGCCGTGCTTTTTCGCCGCGTCCTCGGCGAACTGCCATTGCTGCTGCAGCGACATCAGCCCCTGAGTCGTCATCGAACCCAGCGAAATGATGCCGATTCCGTATTTTCCGGCGAGCGTCATGCCGGAGGGCGAGATCTGCGAGGCCACGACGAAGGGCATTTCCTCCTGCAACGGCAGGAGCTGCAGCGCGGCGTCGTTCATGGTGAACCAGTCGCTCTTCGCCGTGACGCGCTCGCCGCTGAAGAGGCGGCGGATCACGCCGATCGCTTCGTCCTGGCGGTCGCGCTGCGTCATCGGATCGATGCCGAGCGTATGCGCGTCGGAGGCGAGCGCGCCGGGACCCGAGCCGAAGATGGCGCGGCCGCCGGTCATGTGGTCGAGCTGCACCATGCGCTGCGCGACGTTGTAGGGATGATGGTAGGGCAGCGACACCACGCCGGTGCCGAGCCTGATCCGCTTGGTGCGCTCGCCGGCGGCCGCCAGGAACATCTCGGGGGAGGCGATCATCTCCCAGCCGGAGGAATGATGCTCGCCGCACCAAAACTCGTCATAACCGAGGCTATCCAACTGCTCGACCAGGTCGAGATCGCGCCGGAACTGGAGCATCGGATGCTCCCCGATCGGATGATGCGGGGCAAGGAAGGCTCCGAACTTCAGGCGCGCCATGGCGTTCTCTCCGGCTTACATTTTTTTGTTTGTGGCGCGAAGCTACGTGCTGGAGACAGCGAACGCAATCGTGCGATGTCCCGCGCGGCGGAATGCAGCCATGCGTATGTCGTCTTCCTCTCCCGGCACGCTGAGAGAGGCGGAACGCGCGAGGATCCTACCTTCGAGGTAATCGCGGCGCCGCATGCGGTCTGAGATGATCGGCAAGGACATCCGAGGATCACGCGCCGATGCATCAAACCGTCACAAAGCAGGTCGACACGTCGCGTCGCTGGTGGGTGCTGGCGATCGTCGTGGCCGCCCAGTTCATGTTCGGCGTCGATGCCTTCGTGGTCAACGTCGCCATTCCCACCATCGCGGTCGAGTTGAAGGCGTCGCCGGCTCAGATCGAATCCGTCATCGCGATCTACCTGATCGCCTATGCCACGCTGGTCGTCACCGGCGGCCGGCTTGGCGACATTCACGGCACCAGGAACGTGTTCCTGGCAGGTCTGCTCGGCTTCACCCTGACGTCGCTGTGGTGCGGACTGGCGCGATCCGGTTCGGAGTTGATCGTCGCGCGATTGACGCAGGGTGCCTCCGCCGCGCTGATGGTGCCGCAGGTGCTGGCGACGCTGCATCTCCTGTTCACCGACGAACAGCGCAACCGCGCCTTCGCCATCTACGGCATCGTGCTGGGACTCGCGGGTGCCGCGGGCTTTCTGCTCGGTGGTCTCCTGGTCACGATCGATCTCGCCGGCACCGGCTGGCGCTCGGTGTTCTTCGTCAATGTGCCGTGCGGTCTCGTGATCGCGGTGGCGGCCTGGCGCATCATGCCCTCGGCACCGCATCGCGCCGGCACACGGCTTGACATCACGGGCAGCATCGTCCTGTTCGCCGGATTGCTGTGCATGATCGGTCCGCTGCTGCTGGGTCACGATGTCGGCTGGGCACCGTGGCTGTGGCTGGTGATGGCGGTCGGCGCCGCGATCCTCCTGGGGTTCCCGAAGCTGGAGCATGCGGTGACACGCGCCGGCGGCATGCCGCTGATTGATCTCTCGCTGCTGGCGGACGCCGCTTTCCTGCGCGGCCTTGGCGCGGCGTTCTTTTTCTTCTCCGCCAATCTCTCGTTCTATCTGGTCATGACGCTGTTCATGCAGCGAGGGCTGAAATCCCGCCGCTCGCGGCCGGCATGGCCTTCATTCCGCTCGCGCTCGCTTTCGTCGTGGCCTCGCGCCATAGTGGCGCACGGGCGCGCCATCGCGGCACCAGGGTCTTGATCGAAGGCTGCGCGCTTCAGATCGCGGGCCTCGCGGCCCTTGCGCTGGTCGCGTTCTCTGTCGACGCGCCGTCCGCGCTCCTGCTCGCGCTCACCATGATCGTGTTCGGCTACGGTCAGGGGCTGGTGATGGCGCCGCTCTCCGGCGCGGTGCTCTCGACGGTGAAGCCTGTGGCCGCCGGTTCTGCCTCCGGCATGTACGGCACCACGGCGCAAGTCGGAAATGCGGCCGGAGTGGCCGCAATCGGCGCCATGTTTTTCGCCGTCGAAGCGGTGCAATCAGCGCGCGCAGGATTTCTCGTCTCGCTCGCACTGTTCGCAACATTAATCATGATCTGCGCCGCATTCCTGGCGTGGATGCGCCGGGTATCTGCATGAAGTTGAGGCATTGCGGTTAATGCGTGCTGATTTCTGCAGGCTTTCCTGAGATTTAGCACCTCATCGACAGCACACGGTCTTTTTATTTTGCGCTGCAGCAACTATTTGGTTTGGGTGGACGTTGAACGTCGCCTGCTAGGAGCTGCCGTGTCGTTAACCAGAAATGTCGATCTCTTGAGACGTCTGCCAAAGCTGGACGGATTGCGCTTCGCCGAGTTTGGCCGGAGCGCCGATGCGTCCAGTCCGTTGCAAGAGGTCACGGGCTTCGGCGACAATCCCGGCAATCTGCGCCTGTTCGCGTTCGTGCCGCCGCAACTGCAGAAGCCGCGCGCGCTCGTCGTCGTGCTGCACGGCTGCGGTCAGACGGCGGCAAGCTACGACCTCGGTGCCGGATGGTCGACGCTCGCCGAGCACTACGGCTTCGCGCTGTTGATGCCCGAGCAGCAGCGCATCAACAACAGCAACACCTGCTTTAACTGGTTCCATCCGGAAGACACGGCGCGGGACAGTGGCGAGGCCTGTTCGATTCGCGAGATGATCGCGCATATGACGGAAACGCATCGCGTCGATCCCAAGCGCATCTTCATCACGGGCCTGTCGGCCGGCGGCGGCATGACGTCGGTGATGCTCGCGACCTACCCTGAAGTCTTCGCGGCCGGTGCGGTGATCGCGGGACTTCCCTACGGCATCGCGACCAATCTGCGCGAGGCGCTCGACGGCATGTTTCATTCCCCGGAGCGGCCGGCGCGTGAACTTGGCGATCTGGTGCGGCGGGCCTCGAATCATCGCGGGCCCTGGCCGAGGATCTCGGTGTGGCACGGCAGCGCCGATCGCACCGTCAATCCCGGCAATGCCAACGAGATCGTCAAGCAATGGCTCGACCTGCACGATCTGCCCGAGGCGCCGATGGCGGAAACTGACATCGACGGCTATCCGCGCCAGGCCTGGTGGAACAAGGACGGCGAGACGCTCGTCGAGTCCTACGCCATCACCGACATGGCCCACGGCACGCCGCTCGGCCTTGCCGACAACGACCAGCGCTATGGCGTGGAAGGCGCGTTCCTGATCGAGGCCGGCATCTCCTCGTCTTATCACATCGCCAAATTCTTCGGCCTCACCGGCTGGATTCCCGACGCTGCGAAGAAGGCGGAGGCAAAGCCGACGCCGGCCCGCTCGCCCGCGCCGCATCTGGCGCGCTCGATCCGCGCCGCGATCGCCGAAGAGCCGGCCGAGCCGAAGCGCGAGGAGGCCCGCGGCTTCGATCTCGGCCAGATCATTACGCGCGCGCTCACGGCCGCGGGATTGATGAAGTAACTCAGGCCGTCGCGCCGATAAGGCAGGAGTTTTGTGCCCGTCGTCGCTGCGATCCGCGAATGGGGTGACCGCAACCTGAGCCAGCCCGCGGCGTTCGCAGACGCCGCGGAATAGGCGCTCACATCTCGCCGGTGATGAACGGATTTGTCATCCGCTCCTGGCCGATGCTCGAGCCGGCGCCATGGCCGCAGATGAAGCCGACATCGTCGCCGAGCGGCAGCAGCTTGGTCTTGATCGAGTCGATCAGCGTCGCGTGACTGCCGCCGGGCAGATCGGTGCGACCGACCGAGCCCGCGAACAGGACGTCGCCGACATGGGCGAAGCGCAAGTCCTTGTTGAAGAACACCACGCTGCCGGGCGAGTGGCCGGGGCAATGATAGATCTCGAACTGGAGATCGCCGATGGCCACGCTGTCGCCTTCGTCGAGCCAGCGGTCCGGCTCGAAATTGCGCACCCCCGTCATGCCGAAGCGCGCGCCGCTCTCGACCACGTTGTCGAGCAGGAATTTGTCCGCGACGTGCGGGCCCTCGATCGGCACCTTCAGCTCGTCGCGCAGTTCGGCCGCGCCGCCGACATGGTCGATATGGCCGTGGGTGAGCCAGATCTTCTCCACGGTGACGCCGGTCTGCTTGATGGCGTCCAGGATCTTCGGCACGTCGCCGCCGGGATCGATCACCACGGCCTTCTTGGAAGGCTCGTCCCAGATGATGGTGCAATTCTGCTCGAACAGCGTCACGGGGACGATGATCGCGCCTGCCTTCGCGCTGGCCTCAGCTTGTGTCTCGTTTTGCTCGGTCATGGCGCCACAATGCCGATTTTTGCCATGCCGCCAAGCAAAAGATTTCTCCCCGGGGCCTGGGAACAACCGCAGACATCGTCACACGGCCGTCCCAATTCGCCTGCTGGTTTGAACCGGAGCGCTCCTTCCGCGTTCTCCCGCGCAACAAGCAGTTTTGGATGGATTTCCCGCATGGCTCAGGGCGGCAGCGATTGGTGGCGCGACGGCATCTTCTATCAGGTCTATCCGCGCTCCTTTCAGGATTCAAACGGCGACGGTGTCGGCGATCTCGCCGGCATTTTGCAGCGGCTACCTTATGTGAAATCGCTCGGCGTCGACGCGATCTGGCTGTCGCCGATCTTCCCCTCGCCGATGGCCGATTTCGGCTACGACATCTCCGACTACACGGGCATCGAGCCGCTGTTCGGCACGATGGCGGATCTCGATGCGCTTCTCGCCGCCGCGCACGACAACGGCCTTAAGCTGATCCTCGACCTCGTGCCGAACCACACCTCGGACCAGCATCCCTGGTTCGTCGAGAGCCGTTCCTCGCGCGACAATCCCAAACGCGACTGGTACATCTGGCGCGACCCGGACGAGGGTGGCGGCGTGCCGAATAATTGGCTGTCCGAGTTCGGCGGTAGCGCGTGGCAGTTCGACGAGACCACCGGCCAATACTACTATCACGCCTTCCTCGCCCAGCAGCCGGATCTCAACTGGCGCAATCCCGATGTCCGCGCGGCAATCTATGACGTGATGCGGTTCTGGCTGGAGAAAGGCGTCGACGGCTTTCGCGTCGACGTGATCTGGCATCTGATTAAGGACGCCGAGTTCCGCGACAACCCGCCCAATCCGCATTATGCCGAGGGCCGGCCGCCGAACGAAAAGATAATGACGCAATATTCCACCGACCAGCCGGAGGTGCACGACGTCATCGCCGAGATGCGCCGCGTCACGGATGCCTATGATGCCCGCGTCCTGATCGGCGAGATCTATCTGCCGCTGCATCGCCTCATGGCCTATTACGGCAACGATCTCACCGGCGCGCAGATGCCGTTCAACTTCGCGCTGCTCTCGACCTTCTGGAGCGCGCGCTCGATCGAGAAAATCGTCGAGGATTACGAGAAGGCGCTGCCGAAGGGCGCCTGGCCGAACTGGGTGCTCGGCAATCATGACCGTCCACGCGTCGCAAGCCGCGTCGGGCCGGAGCAGGCCCGCGTCGCCGCCATGCTGCTGCTGACGCTGCGTGGCACGCCGACGCTCTACTATGGCGACGAGATCGGCATGCATCAGCTCGCGATCGCGCCCGAGGACGTGCGCGACCCCTTCGAGAAGAACGTGCCCGGCATCGGTGTCGGCCGCGACGGCTGCCGCACACCGATGCAGTGGGATTCTTCCAACTTCGCCGGCTTCTCGGACGTCAGGCCATGGCTGCCGCTGCCGGAGGATCACATCCGCAACAACGTCGTCGATCTCGAGGCCGATTCACGTTCGATCCTGACGCTCTATAAGCGTCTGATCGCGTTGCGGCAGGGCTGTCCGCCGCTGGTCGCGGGCGACTATCATCCGCTTGCCGCGCAAGGCGATCTCCTGATCTATCGCCGCGAGGCCGAGGGCAGGGCGGTGACCGTGGTGCTCAATCTCGGCCCTGAGCCGATCGCGGTCACCACCAGCGCGATCAGGTTCGGCAGCGAGATTCTGCTGTCGACATTCCTGGATCGCGAGCGAGAGCGGATCGAAGGCGTGCTGGATCTGCGCGGCAACGAGGGCGTGATCATCACGCCACCCTGACCGTCGTCCTGGACAAGGCGAAGCGCAGATCCAGGACCCATTGCCCCAGGGAGTGGTTTGACGAAGATTCGTGGTGATAGCTTCGTACAACAATCACCTATTGGGGTAATGGGTCCTGGCTTTCGCCAGGACGACAACGGAGTGCGTGGTCGCACTGACTACCCCGGATGCTTGTTCCCTCGCACCGTCCCGTCGATATCGCTCCGCTTCAACAGATAGTCCAATCCGCCGACGCGGTACCAGCGATAGCCATAGGGCTCCAGCACGACGCGGTGCTGGCCGCGCTTGTCGGCGTGGCTGTGGTCCTCCGCGAGCAGATTGATCAGGTGCGCGCCGGCCTCGCCTGGCAGCCCCGCCGAGAACGCGATCTCGCGCGGCTTCTCGTCGAGATTGTGCACGAACAGCACGGAATTGTTGCGCCAGTCATAGCGCATGATGAACACGGCGGGATCGCGCGTCGCGATGATCGAAAAATCGCCCCAGCCGATCTCCGGCACCTCCTTGCGCATGCGGACGATGCGCTCGGTCCAGTTCAGCATCGAGTTGGGATCGCGCCGCTGCTTGGCGACGTTGACGTGCGGATAGCCGTACGGTCCTTCGTCGATGACGGGCAAGGCCGGCTTGTCGCTGGTGGTGAAGCCGCCATGCGGCTCCGTCGACCATTGCATCGGCGTGCGCGCGCAATTGCGCTCGGGGAGCGAAAGATCATCGCCCATCGCGATCTCGTCGCCGTAGCGGATCACGGGCGTTCCCGGCAGCGTGCACATCAGGCTGTAGGCGAGCTCGAGCCGCCGGCGGTCGCCACCGAGCATCGGTGCCAGGCGACGGCGAATGCCGCGGTCGTAGAGCTGCATGTCCTTGTCAGGACCGAAGCTTTTGAACACGGTGTCGCGCTGCGCCTTGGTCAATCGCCCGAGATCGAGCTCGTCATGATTGCGCAGGAACAGGCCCCATTGCGCCGAGGCGGGCCGCGGCTTGGTCGCCTTCAGCGCTTTCCCCAGCGGGCGGGAATCGGACGAGGCCAGCGCATAGAACAGATGCTGGTTGACCTGGAAATTGAACATCATATGCATGCGGTCGGCATCACGGCCGAAATATTCCATGTCCGTCTTCGGCAGCACGTTGGCCTCGGCGAGGATGATGGCATCGCCCTGCCGCCATTGCAGGAATTCACGGAACGTCCGCAGCATGTCGTATTGTTCGGCCGGCTTTTTCACTTTGGCGCCTTTGGTCGCGATGACGAAAGGCACGGCATCCATCCGAAAGCCCGAGACGCCGAGTTGGATCCAGAAGCCCATGATCTTCAAAATCTCGGCCTGCACGCGCGGGTTCGAGGTGTTGAGGTCGGGCTGGAAATCGTAGAAGCGGTGGAAGTACCAGGCGCCGGCTTCCTTGTCGCGCGTCCATGTCGATTTCTGAACGCCGGGAAAGACCATGCCCTGATTGGCGTTGGCCGGCTTCTTGTCGGACCAGACATACCAATCGCGGTAGGGCGAATTCCTGTCGCTCCGCGCCGCCTTGAACCAGGGATGCTGGTCGGAGGTGTGGTTGACGACGAGATCGATGATGACGCGAATGCCGCGTTGCTTGCAGCCATGAGTGAACTCGACGAAATCGCCGAGCGTGCCGTAGCGGGCATCGACGCTGTAATAATCCGCGACATCGTAGCCGTCGTCGCGGCCGGGCGAGGTCTGGAACGGCATCAGCCAGATCGTGGTGATGCCGAGGCCGTGCAGATAATCGAGCCGGCGCAACAGGCCCTTGAAATCGCCGATGCCATCGCCGTTGGCGTCCATATAGGTGCCGACGGACAGGCAATAGATGATGGCGTTCTTGTACCAGAGATCGTCGATCATGCGCGCGCAGCCTCGGTGGTTCCGCCGAGGTGCGGCGGCTGCGTGATAAGTGTTAAGAGCGAGAGCGGTTCCGTACCCCGCCGTCGTGCTGGACAAGCGAAGCGCAGATCCAGGACCGAATACCACAGGCCGAAATTTGACGAGGACTGGTGGTGATCCCCTCGTGCACCAACGATCCCTTGGGGTCATGGTCCTGGCTCCCGTGCGCAATTGCGCACTAGGCCAGGACGACGACGGAGGAATCGGCTATCCTCCCCCGATGGACAACACCGCCCGCATTGCCCTCGTACCGCCGCCGGACCGCCGACAATCCGAGACGGCGCTGGCGATCGCGCGCGGGACGGCGCGGTTGCTGCGCTCGCTCGGCTTCACCTGCATCAGCGAATTGCCGCTGCCCTCGGGGCGACGCGCCGATCTCGTCGCGCTGAACGAACGCGGCGAGGTCTGGATCGTCGAGATCAAATCGTCGGTGGAGGATTTGCGCGCCGATCAGAAATGGCACGAATACCGGGCGCATTGCGACCGGCTGTTCTTCGCCTTCACGCAGGACCTGCCTTGCGAGATCTTTCCGCAAGATACCGGCTTGATCATCGCGGATGCCTATGGTGCGCACCTGCAATGCGAGGCGCCCGAGCACAAGCTCGCTGCGGCCACGCGCAAGCAGATGACGGTGCGGTTCGCCATGGCGGCGGCGTTGCGGATCAACCGGCTGGTCGATCCGCAGGGGCATGCGGAGTTTTGGGAATAGCGGCGCCGCGAGCGCGATGCCGTAGGGTGGGCAAAGCGGAGCGTGCCCACCATCCAGGTCAAAGATTGAAGCAGACATGGTGGGCACGGCGCTTTGCGCCTTGCCCACCCTACGGCACCGTTATCGCGGCGCGCGCTTGGCCAAAATCCGCTGCAACGTGCGCCGATGCATGTTGAGCCTGCGTGCCGTCTCCGAGACGTTGCGGTTGCACATCTCGTAAATGCGCTGGATGTGTTCCCAGCGCACGCGGTCGGCCGACATCGGGTTCGCCGGCAACTCGGACTTGTCCGAGCCGGTCGACAGCAGCGCCGCGACGACGTCGTCGGCGTCCGCGGGTTTCGAGAGATAATCGACCGCGCCCATCTTCACCGCGGTGACGGCGGTGGCGATGTTGCCATAGCCGGTCAGCACGATCGCGCGGGCGTCGGGGCGCTTCTTCTTCAGCGCCGAGACCACGTCGAGACCGTTGCCATCACCGAGCCGCAGATCGACCACGGCGAATGCCGGCGCCGCCTTGCCGATCTGCGCCAGACCGTCCGAGACGGTGTCGCATGACGTCACCGCAAAGCCGCGCGTTTCCATGGCGCGCGACAGCCGCTCCAGAAACGGCTTGTCGTCCTCCACGATCAGCAGCGAGCGGTCGGTCTGTTCGTTCAGTTCGGCGATGGCGTTCAAGGTTTGGTCCTCTCTCCAGCGCGTCTACATATGGCGGCGCAATCGGGCGGTGCCAAGGGCGCCAATGGTCGATCGGCCCCGTTGTGCGACGCAAGGTCGCGGCCTATCCTATTGTTTCTTCGAAGGTCTCGATAGCCTCAAAACGGTCTCGCGGCCACGTGATCTGGACCACTGCGCCATGGTCCGGAAAGGTCCGGTTGGTAAACGAGACCTTGGCGCCGGTGCGCTCCAGCAAGGTGCGCGCGATGAACACGCCGAGCCCGAGGCCGCCGCCTTCGTCCTTGCTGCGCCGCCGCGACAAATAGGGCTCGCCGATCCGGTTCAGGATGTCAGGCGGAATGCCGGGACCATCGTCGGAGATCACGAGCTCGATTGTGTCCTTGTTCCACCACGCATTCACCTCGACGGTGGTGCGGGCGAAATCGACCGCGTTCTCGACGATATTGCCGACGCCGTAGAGGATCGCCGGATTGCGCGAGCCGACCGGTTCGGCCACGATGGCGACGGCGATGCGCACCTTGATATCGACGCCGAAATCGCGGTGCGGCGCCACCACCTCCTCGATCAGCTCCGACAGCTTCATGCGGTCGAACGGCGCGCCGGTGGAGGAGAGCTGGGTGATCTTGCTCAATATGTCGCGGCAACGCTGCGTCTGCTCGCGCAGGGTCTTCAGGTCGGCGGCAAAGTTCGGCTCCTTCACCGTCTTCTCCAGCTCGCGCGAGATCAGGAAGATCGTCGCGAGGGGCGTGCCGAGCTCGTGCGCTGCGGCTGCGGCCAGGCCGTCGAGCTGGGTCAGATGCTGCTCGCGCGTCAGCACCAGCTCGGTCGCGGCCAGCGCGTCGGCGAGCTTGCGCGCCTCCTCGGTGACCTGGAACGAGTAGAGGCTGGTCACGCCGATCGCGAGCGCGATCGAGAGCCAGACGCCGACGAGATAGATCGGCGGCAGCACCAGCGGATCATCAGAATCCCAGGGCAGCGGCAGATGGAAGAAGAACAGGACCGAGGCGCAGGCGACAGCCAGCACGCCGAGGCCGAAGGTGAAGCGGGCCGGCAGCGCCGTCGCGGAGATCAGCACGGGCGCGAGGAACAGGAACGAGAACGGGTTCTGGAGTCCGCCGGTGAAGAACAGGAGACCCGCCAGCTCCACGATGTTGAGCGCGAGCAGTCCGGCCGCCTGCATCGGCTCCAGCCGCTGCAGCGGATTGGACACGGTCTGGAGCGCCAGATTGAGCGCCGCCGACAGGGCGATGATGCTGACGCAGGGAACGATCTCGACATTGAATTCCAGTCCCTGCGCCACGATGAAGATCGCGGCGAGCTGGCCGAGCACCGCGAGCCAGCGCAGTCGCAGGATCGTATCCAGGCGGATATGCCGCTGCGCGGGGCGAAAGTCGGAAGCGGCAAGTTCGGTCATTTCGGCCAATGGGGCGGTGCCTTCTCGATCACAAGCGCGCGGCTCACGGAACCGCCGGATTACAAGCCTTGCGCTCTCCGCTGCAATAGCAGAAGAACGCCCAGCATGACGGAGAATGACAAGGCTTCAAGCTGGCCGACTGTCGCGGATCGCAGCCTCTCCGCGGCAATCGCGGTCGATCACCTGGTCAAGGTCTACAAGCAGACCCGCGCCGTCGACGACATCTCCTTTTCGCTTCCGCGCGGCAGCATCACCGGGCTGCTGGGCGGCAACGGCGCCGGCAAGACCACGACCATCGCGACGATCATGGGCCTCGTGCTGCCGACCTCCGGCCGCGTGCAGGTGCTCGGGCATCGGATGCCGGAGGACAGCGCGTCCGTGCTGGGTCGGATGAACTTCGAGAGCCCCTATGTCGACATGCCGATGCGGCTCACGGTGCGTCAGAACCTCACGGTGTTCGGCAAGCTCTATGCGGTGAAGAACCTCTCCGATCGCATCGCTGAGCTCGCCGACGATCTCGATCTCACCGAGTTCATCGACCGCGCCAACGGCAAGCTCTCCGCAGGACAAAAGACGCGCGTTGCGCTTGCCAAGGCGCTGATCAACCAGCCCGAGCTGCTGTTGCTGGACGAGCCGACCGCCTCGCTCGATCCCGACACCGCCGACTGGGTCCGGGGGCATCTGGAGCGTTATCGCATGGCGAACAACGCCACCATCCTCTTGGCGTCGCACAACATGCTCGAGGTCGAGCGGCTCTGCGATCGCGTCATCATCATGAAGCGCGGCCGTATCGAGGACGACGATACGCCCGAAGCCATCATGGCCCGCTACAACCGCACCACGCTGGAAGAGGTGTTTCTGGACGTCGCGCGCGGAAGGGTGAACGGCGCGCAGGAGGTGGCACGATGAGCCAGGCCGTATGTTGCGACCGTAGCCCGGGTGAGCGAAGCGATACCCGGGAACGCCGCCAGCAAGGTCCCGGATATCGCTTCGCTCATTCGGGCTACGCGGTGCCGCAATGACCGAACTCTCCCTCCACCGCGGCATCTCCGTCCACCGCATTGGCGCGATGATCCTGCGCTATTGGTACCTGTTGCTGTCGTCCTGGCCGCGGCTGCTCGAGCTGCTCTACTGGCCGGCGCTGCAGGTCATCACCTGGGGCTTTCTGCAGCTTTACATCGCGCAGAATGCCAACTTCTTCGCGCGTGCCGGCGGCACCCTGATCGGCGCCGTCATTCTCTGGGACATCCTGTTTCGCGGGCAGCTCGGCTTTTCGATCTCGTTCCTGGAAGAGATGTGGGCGCGCAACCTCGGCAATCTCATGATGAGCCCGTTGAAGCCGATCGAATTTCTGCTGTCCCTGATGATCATGAGCCTGATCCGGCTCGCGATCGGCGTCATCCCCATGACGCTGCTCGCGTTATTCCTGTTTCACTTCAATGTTTATGCGCTCGGCGTGCCGCTGATCGCGTTCTTCTGCAATCTGATCTTCACGAGCTGGTCGGTCGGCATTTTCGTCTCCGGACTGGTGCTGCGAAACGGCCTCGGCGCCGAGAGCATCGTCTGGACCTTGATGTTCGGCATCATGCCGCTCGCCTGCGTCTACTATCCCGTCAGCGTGCTGCCGGTCTGGTTGCAATACATCGCCTGGACGCTGCCGCCGACCTACGTGTTCGAAGGGATGCGCGCGCTGCTGATCGAAAACACCTTCAGGACCGATCTGATGCTGAGCGCGTTGGCCATCAACGCGGTGCTGTTGCTTGCATCTTTTGGGGCATTCCTTGCCCTTTTGCGCAGCGCCAGGATGCAGGGCTCGCTGCTGTCAGGCGGCGAATAACGTCACTTTCTCGTGGATTCTGCCCGGTTTGGGCACCTCGGCCACGTAGATGTACGGAACCATGCATTGACGCAATATTACGCATTCGGCAGTATGCTGCGATGCGAAGAGGAATATAGCGATGCCGATTGGTGAGTTTGGCGGGGCGCCGCCCCTGGTGGCCGAAGGCAGTCCTGTCCTGACGACGCCGATGTACTGGATGTACGAGATGGGGCAAGCCTCTCTCAATCCGGCGCGTGCGATCACGGACGCGACCAAGCTCCTGTTTCAGAATCCGCTGAACCCCTGGGCACGCACCGAGGTTGGCAAGTCGGTTGCCGCGGCCTGCGAATTGTTCGAACGCACCACCCGCCGCTACGGCAAGCCGGAATGGGGCCTCAACGACACCGAGGTCAACGGCATCCGCGTTCCCGTCGAGGTCCGCTCGGTCTGGGAAAAGCCGTTCTGCCGCCTGCTCTACTTCGATCGCAAGTTCGCCCGTCCACTGCGCAGTCCGCATCCACGCGTGCTGATCGTCGCTCCGATGTCCGGCCATTACGCGACGCTCCTCCGCGGTACCGTCGAGGCTTTCCTGCCGGCGCATGAGGTCTACATCACCGATTGGGCCGATGCCCGCATGGTGCCGCTCAGCGACGGCCGCTTCGATCTTGACGACTACATCGACTACGTCATCGAGATGCTGCATGTCCTCGGCGGCAACACGCATGTGCTGGCGGTGTGCCAGCCCTCGGTTCCCGTCGTCGCTGCCGTTTCGATTATGGAAGCGCTACGCGATCCCTTTGTGCCGACCTCGATGACGCTGATGGGCGGCCCGATCGACACCCGGCGCAATCCGACTGCGGTGAACAACCTGGCCCAGGAGCGCGGCATCGACTGGTTCCGCAACCACGTCATCACCAAGGTGCCGTTCCCGCATCCGGGTATGATGCGCGACGTCTATCCGGGCTTCTTGCAGCTCAACGGCTTCATCAGCATGAATCTCGACCGGCATATGGATGCCCACAAGCAGCTATTCGCCAACCTGGTAAAGGGCGACGGCGACCTCGTCGACAAGCATCGTGACTTCTACGACGAATATCTCGCGGTGATGGATCTCTCCGCCGAGTATTACCTGCAGACCGTCGACACCGTGTTCGTGAAGCATTCGCTGCCGAAGGGCGAGATGACCCATCGTGGAACACGCGTCGATCCCTCCAAGGTCACGCGCGTCGCGTTGATGACCGTCGAAGGCGAGAACGACGACATCTCCGGCATCGGTCAGACCGAAGCAACGCACACATTGTGCAGCTCGATTCCCGATCACCGCCGCGTTCATTACGTCCAGAAGGGCGTCGGACATTACGGCGTGTTCAATGGCTCGCGCTTCAAATCGGAAATCGTGCCGCGCATCCACGACTTCATGGTCTCGGCGGCGAATCCGAGCTCATTGCAGGCTCTCGCGGCCGAATAATCGCGTTTTTCGGCTTTCCCGCTGAAAATCGACGCCCTGTCGGAGGCTCCGACAGGGGCGAGTTCCCGCTAGATTCGCGGTATTTAGGTAGCTTTGTAGGAGTGAGTCCAACCTCACCCCTTGGAGGTGCCACATGCGCCGAACGGGGGCGAAAAAAGCCGGTTCCAGCCCCAGTCTGTAGGGTCTCCCGGACGCCAGACCCCTGTATATTGGGCAAATGATTTGTTTTTGCGCCGAGCGCTTTCCCTGGCGGCGGTTATGGCAGAATCCGGGCGCTCTCCTGCCCCCCGGACTGACAGACATGGCCACTCGCGCACTCCTCTATCGGCGGCCCCACGAGCCGAAGACCCTCCTGATCACCCATGGATCGCAATATTTTGCGATTCGACTGCGCCGGCATCGCCGCGCGCGCCGTTACACGCTCAGAATTCATCCGAGCGATCGCGAAGCCATCCTCACCATGCCGCCGCGCGGCACGCTCGCCGAAGCAAAAGACTTCGCGCAGCGCCACGGCGCGTGGATCGCGGCACGTCTCGGCCGTTTGCCGAAGGCCGCGCCGTTCCAGCCTGGCACAGTGATACCACTTCGCGGCACGGCCCATCGCATCGTTCATCGCGCCGGCACGCGCGGTACGGTGTGGACGGAAGTGCGCGACAGCGGGGAGCGCATTCTCTGCGTCGCCGGCGGCGTCGAGCATGCGGACCGTCGCATCAGCGACTTCCTCAAGCGCGAGGCTCGCCGCGACCTTCAGCGTGCGGCGGAATCCTATGCCGCCGAGCTCGGCGTCAAGGTCAAGCGGCTCTCGATCCGCGATCAATCCAGTCGTTGGGGCTCCTGCACCTCGGCCGGCTCGCTGTCGTTCTCCTGGCGCCTGATCCTCGCGCCGCCCTACGTGCTCGACTATCTCGCCGCCCACGAGGTCGCCCATCTCGTTGAGATGAACCACTCGGCGCGGTTCTGGCGCGTCTGCGGCAAGGTCTGCCCGTCGATGGAGCGCGCCAAGAAGTGGCTCGATACGTACGGCAACGACCTGCACCGCTACGGGGTCGAGGATTAGGCCCTCGCTGCCAACCTCCATCTGACGCTGTCATCGCCCGGCTCGACCGGGCGATCCAGTGTTCCGAGGCGGTTGTTATTGAACCGAGAGGCCGCGGCGTACTGGATTCCCGCGTTCGCGGGAATGACAGTTGAGAATGCAGCGACGTCCGCGCGTACTCAATTCATCCCTCTGCTCAGGCGCTGACATCCGCGCTTGTCCCCGGCTGCGTGCGCGAGGCGAGATAGGATGACTGCAATTGCACGCCGGCCTTCTGGCCCTCGGCCAGCATCGCCTGGAAGGCTGCGTCGAGTTGATCGCGGCTATAGGTTGCGGAGCTGCTTTCACGCGGGGTCCATTGCGATTGCGTGATCGCGGTGGAAGCTTTTTCAACGGTGCCACCGAGCCGCTCGGCGTATCTGTCGGCCCGCCACTGCGCCAGATCCGGTCCACTCAGATCGGGTGGATCCTCCAGCTTGCCGATCTTTCCAGCCGCCTCGTTGGTCATCGTTGAGGACCCGCCATTGTACAGGGTGGCGACCACCTTGCCGTCGACCTTCACCTGAGCATAGGTGTTCTCAGGGGCATCGTCCGAGACGACCGACTGAGTTGCGCTCGTGTCATGGGTCATCAGCCAGTTCGATGCCATGAGGTCGCGCAGGTGAGGATTGTCCGCCGCCGATATCGACTTGGCGCCTGTCAGGGGCTTGACCTGCGAGACGTCAATCCGAAAGCCGTCGGTCGCAGCATCAGTCGCATCCGGTCCCGCCGGCTGAAGACTCGATGTCCTATTCGAAGCGGACGTTGATGCGGGTCGCAGATGAGGCAACGCCGCGCTGGATACACCCGACATCATGGAACGCTCTCCGATACTTGCTCAACCTGTGAGAGCAAATCCCGGGCCGCCGACCGGAGCTTGAAGAGACTGGTGTTTTTGCGTTCCGGGAGCTGCGGGGATCGGCCGATTTTGCCATGGTAGGCAGGACTTGCCGAAGACGACACCGGTGGCGAACCGGGAGAGCCGAGATAGCGGCCGCGTTCGGGATGATGGCGGAACGGTTCTGTTTTGCCCGAGGTGTCAAATGGCTTTGCTGTCAGAATCAGCCGTCTTGCGCCTCACGCAAGCCGTTGATTTCGTTATCCTCGGCTACTGTGCATGGGGTTGTTTTCGCTTGTTTTTGTTTTGAGGTCACCCGGACCTCAGGTCGGCGCTAGCGATTCCCGCCGAACAGCCGGTCCATCAGCCAGCCATCGAGTCCTGCGGCTGCCTCCGGTCGCGCATTGGCGCGCGTGGGGGGTGGGCGATAGCCGCCGTTGCTGGCCGGTGCGGGTCCGGGCGCTGCCGCTGTTGGCGGCGACACCTGCGACGTCGCCTGCGCCAGGTTCGACAGGCCCCAGCCACCTGGAGAGCTCGGCAAGGCTGCTACCGGCACGCCCTCGTGCGCTGTGCGCATGAAGCGCGACCAGACTTCGACCGGCAAGCCGCCGCCGGTGGCCTTCTTGGTCGGCGAGTTGTCGTCATTGCCGAGCCACACGCCGGTGACGAGGTTGGCGGTGTAGCCGATGAACCAGGCGTCGCGGTAGTCCTGGCTGGTGCCGGTCTTGCCGGCCGCTGGCCAGCCCGGGATCTCCGCCTTCTTGGCGGTGCCGCTGATCAGCGTTTCCCGCATCATCGCGTTCATCATGCCGACATAGCGCGGGTCGACCACCTGGTTGTGCTCGTCCGCCTGGCGCATGTAGAGCAGCTTGCCACTGAGCGTCCTGATCCGCGTGACGACATGCGGCGTCGCCGTGAAGCCGCCATTGGCGAAGGGTGCATAGGCGCCGACCAGCTCGACCATCGAGACTTCGGAGGTGCCGAGCGCGATCGAGGCGTTGGGCTCGAGTTTCGAGGAGATGCCGAGCCGGTGCGCGGTGCGCACCACGTTCTTCGGCCCGACCTCGAGGCCGAGGCGAATGGCGACCGTGTTGAGCGACATCGCGAGCGCCTGGGTCAGCGTCACCGCGCCGAAATATTCGTGGGTGTAGTTCTCAGGCCTCCAGCCCTTGACCTCGATCGGCGCGTCCTGGCGGACCGTGTCGGGCGTCAGCCCCTGCTCGAGCGCGGTCAGGTACACGAACGGCTTGAACGAGGAGCCCGGCTGGCGCCTGGCGGTGACCGCGCGGTTGTACTGGCTCTCGGAATAGTTCCGCCCGCCCACCATGGCGCGAACCGCGCCGTCGGGCGTCATCGCCACCAGTGCGCCCTGGCTGACATTGAATTTCACGCTCTTGGCCGCGAGCTCGTCGATGATGGCGGCTTCCGCCACGCTCTGGAGCTTCGGATCGATCGTGGTCTCGACCTTGATGCTCTCGTCGATCTGGCCGACCAGATCGTCCAGCACCTCGCCGATCCAGTCGGCGACGTAATTGACCGTGCCGGCGCCGACCGGCTTCACATTGTAGGAGGGTTGGCCGATCGAGGCCTGCGCCTGCGCTTCGGTGATGAATTTGGCATCCGCCATCGCCGTGAGCACGATTTTCGCGCGCGCTTCTGCGCCCTCGGGGTTGCGGTTAGGCGCGAGCCGCGAGGGCGATTTGACGAGACCGGCCAGCATCGCCGCTTCCGCGACGGTGACGTTCTTGGCCGATTTGCCGAAATAGCGCTGCGCGGCGGCCTCGACGCCGTAGGCGCCGGAGCCGAAATAGACGCGGTTGAGATAGAGCTCCAAGATCTCGTTCTTGGAATGCTTGCGCTCCAGCCAGATCGCGAGCTCCGCTTCCTGCAGCTTGCGCGCCATGGTGCGCTCCTGGGTCAGGAACAGGTTTTTCGCCAATTGCTGCGTCAGCGTCGAGCCGCCCTGCGACACGCCGCGATGGAGCACGTTGGTGACGAGCGCGCGGAGGATGCCCACGGGATCGATGCCGAAATGCGAATAGAAGCGGCGATCCTCGATGGCGATGAACGCCTTGGGCAGATATTGCGGCAGATCCTTCAGCGAGACGTTGGCGCCGGCCATCTCGCCGCGTTGCGCCAGCATGCTGCCGTCCATGCCGACGATCTGGATCGTCGGCGGCCGCTTGGGGATTTCCAGCGACTGGCTCGGCGGCAGATGAGCGCCGACATAGATCACGACGCCGATCACGGCGATGGCGCCCCATAGGCCCAGCACCGCGCCCCAATAGACCAGGCGACCAAGGCTCGCGCCGATGCGTGACTTCGATCGCCGCTTGGGGCTGCCGCGGCCGGCTGGCGCCTTCCGCTCGCGCGGCGGCTCGTCGCCGGCATCCTCGCTCTTGCGCTTGGCAGATGACTTCGTTGATTTCTTCGGCTTCTCATCGCCGCCAGGAATGCGGTCGGCCGCGGTCAGGCGCAGATCGGCGAGTGCCGCAGGCAAGCCGAACAACGGCTCCTTCCGCCCACCCTTTTTCTTTCCCAACCCCATACGCAAACGCCCGGTCAGCCCGCCCCGCCGCACGCTAGCGGTCGCTGTTTAAGGCCCGGTTACCCAGAGCTTAACGCGCGATTAGGAGGTGCGGCATTCGCTGGCCGCAGTTCCGCTGGGAGGTCGGCAGAGCTAGGATCGCCGGCATAAAAGAAAAGGAAACTCAGATGGGCCACATCGATCCAACCAAGGAGATTTTCGCGCAGTTCCGGGACAACGACCGTCCCGGCCCGATCCACATGCTCAACCTGGTGCGCTTACGCAAGGAGGCAGCCTATCCAGATGGCCGCAAGGCGAGCGGCGCGGAAGCCTATGCGGCCTATGGCCGCGAGAGCGGCCCGGTGTTCGAACGCCTCGGCGGCCGCATCGTCTGGCAAGGCAAATTCGAGTTGATGCTGATCGGCCCCGAGACTGAGCGCTGGGACCATTGCTTCATCGCCGAATACCCAAGCGTCGCCGCGTTCGTCGAGATGATCCGCGATCCCGTCTATCGCGAAGCGGTTAAGCACAGGCAGGCCGCCGTGGAGGATTCACGGCTCATTCGGCACGCGGTGCTGCCGGTGGGCAAGAACTTTGGCGAGGTGCCGGCCTGAGCGGCGTCGGCGGAACTCCCTCCTCAAGGTGGATGGCCGGGCTTGACTCGGCCATCCACGCCTCACCTGCTTGCTCCGAGAAAACTAACCCGCCGGACCCGCATCTTCCAGGAGCGGGCCGAACAGCTCCCAGCGTTCGCCGTTGAACTTCATCATCTGAAGCTGCTTGTTGACGCGGTAGTCGGTCGCCGAGGTGTTGGCCTTGATGCCGGGCAGGGCGATATCGCTGGTCACGTCCTTCAGCGAAGCCGCCTGCTTCATGACGTTTTCGCGCGTCAGGTTGTCGCCGCACTGCTGCAGCACGTGGGCCAAAAGCTGGGCGGTACCGTAGCCGTAGGTATTGAAGTTCGAATCCTTGTCGCCGTCCGGATAGTACTTCGCCATGAAGTCGAAATACTTCTTCAGGCCGGCATCGTCCTTCCAGGTCGGATCGAGCGGATCCTTGCCGTAATTGACGCTGATCACGCCCTTGGCGGCGTCGAGACCGGCAGGCTTCATCACCGCGCCGACCGAGGTGGCGTTGATGTCGACGATCTGCACCGGCTTCCAGCCGATCTCGCCGATCTTCTTGATCGCCTGCGCCGCTTGCTTCGGCGTGCTGGCGCTGAAGAACAGATCGGCGCCGGCATCCTTGATCTTGAGGATCTGCGAATCGACGGTCGGGTCCGAGACTTCGTAGGAGGACTCGTTGACGATCATCTTGGCGGCCTTGTCGCCGAGCCCGGCCTTGATGCCGTTCAGATAGTCCTTGCCGAGATCATCGTTCTGATAGAGCACGCCGACTTTGGCGTTTGGATATTCCTTCAGGATGTACTGGCCGTAGATGCGGCCCTCGACGAAATAGTTAGGGTTGTAGCCCATCGTCCACGGAAAGTTCTTCGGGTCCGTGAACTTCGAGGCGCCGGTGGCCGCGAACAGCTGCGGCACTTTCTTGGAGTTGAGATATTTTTGCACGGCCGCATTCGATGGCGTGCCGATGATCTGGAAGGTCAAGAGCACCTCGTCGCTCTCGACCAGCTTGCGCACCTGCTCCACTGCTTTTGGCGGCGAGTAAGCGTCGTCATACTGGATCAGATTGATCTTGCGGCCGTTGATGCCGCCCTGGTCGTTGATCATTTTGAAATAGGCGGCCTGGGTCTTGCCGATCGACGCGTAGGCCGATGCCGGTCCCGAGAACGGCACGGTCTGGCCGACTTTGATCTCGGTATCGCTGGCCCCCGGATCATATTTCTTCTGGGCATTGGCCGCCGAGACCGATAGCGCCAGGGTCAGCGCCGTTGCCGTGGCCAGATGCAGCATTCCATTCCTCATTCGCATTTCCTCAATGTTTGTTGCCGGTGATCAATCAGGTGCGCCTGTGCGCACCTGATGTCACCGCTGACGGCGATAGTGGATGAGGCGTTGTTGCAACGCAAGTTTGGGCGTGCGCCCGCAGTTCGTAGCATGCGCGGCTGCGCAGCAGGTTTGTAAGGTGGGCAGCGCCGGCGGATGCGCGAAGTGCAGTCCGCCGGGCGTAACCCGCCCTATGAGATATCCGAGAGGCTAACCCGCTGGACCCGCATCCTCCATGATCGGGCCGAACAGCTCCCAGCGTTCGCCGTTGAACTTCATCATCTGCATCTGCTTGTTGACGCGGTAGTCGTTCGGCCCGGTGTTGATCTTGATGCCGGGTAGCGCGAAGCTCGGGGTGAAGTCCTTGATGTTAGCGACCTGCTTCATCACGTTCTCACGCGACAGGTCGTCGCCGCACTGTTTCAGCACCTGCGTCAGCAATTCGGCGACTGAATAAGCATAGGTGTTGACGGTATTGAGCTTGTCCCCTTCGGGGAAATACTTGTCCATGAAGGCAAAGAACGCTTTCACGCCCGGATCGTCCTTCCACTGCGGATCGCCGGGCTCCTTGCCGTATTGGGTGGAGATGATGCCCTTGGAGATGTCGAGACCGGCCGGCTTCAACGTCGCCGAGATCGGGCTCGCGTTGATGTCGAGAATGTGCACCGGCGTCCAGCCGAGCTCGGCGACCTTCTTGATCGCCTGCGCCGCGAATTTGGGTGTCGAGGCATCATAGAAAAGATCGGCGCCCAACGACTTCAGTTTGACCACCTGCGAGTCCACCGTCGGATCGGTGACCTCGTAGGACACCTCGCCGACGATCATGCTGGCGGCCTTGTCGCCGAGACCGCTCTTGAGGCCGGCGAGATAGTCGCGGCCCATGTCGTCGTTCTGGTAGAGCACGCCGATCTTGGCGTTCGGATGCTCCTTGAGGATGTACTTGGCGTAGATGCGTCCCTCGGACACGTAGTTGGGATTATAGGCGATGGTCCAGGGATAGTTCTGCGGATCGTTGAAGCGCGCGGCGCCGGTCGAGGCCAGCAGTTGCGGGATCTTCTTGCCGTTGAGATATTTTTGCACGGCAGCGTTCGCGGCCGTGCCGATGATCTGGAAGGTGAACAGCACCTCGTCGCCTTCGACGAGCTTGCGCACCTGCTCGACCGTCTTCGGCGGCGAATAGGCGTCGTCATACTGGATCAGATTGATCTTGCGGCCGTTGATGCCGCCCTGATCGTTGATCATCTTGAAGTAGGCGGCCTGGGTCTTGCCGATATTGGCGTAGACGGAATAGGGCCCGGAGAACGGCACGGTCTGGCCGATCTTGATCTCGGTGTCGCTCGCGCCGGTGTCGTATTTCTTCTGGGCGAGAGCTTGGTTGGCGGAGAACGCGAAGGCGAGCGCCGCCGTGGCGGTGATGAAGGCTCTGCGATTGCTCATGTGGGCTTGTTCCTCCTGACGGAATTTCCGACCGACGGTCTTGTCCCGTTGATTGCCAACGGTCGCCATCGCTGTCGGAGATTGTGGAGGAACGGCAGGCGCCGCGCAAGGATCGCGGTGCCGCGCTATGGCATCTCAGGTCAGGAACAAGGCCAACAGCGCGAGCGCCGCCGGCAGCGCCTGCACGATCAGGATCCGCGTGCTGACGGTCGCCGCGCCATAAGCGCCGGCCACGATCACGCAGAGCAGGAAGAACGCCTTGATCTGGAACGCGAAGGCCGGATTGCCGTGCACCAGCCCCCAGACCAGGCCGGCGGCCAGGAAACCGTTATAGAGTCCCTGGTTCGCGGCCAGCACCTTGGTGATCGCTGCCTTCTCCGGCGTGTTGCGGAAAACCTTCAAGCCCTGCGGCTTGTCCCAGAGCAACATCTCCAGGATCAGGAAGTAAGCGTGCAGTGCGGCGACCAGCGCCACCAGGATATTCGCGATCCAGATCAAGTTGAGCTCCCCCAGCGTCAGCTTTCGGGTGGACGCTAGCACGGCTGGCGTGGCAAGTGCGATGGCGTGTTTCGATGCAATGGTGCCGCAATGCCCGCGCGACCGACCAAACCGCCTGTAAGCTTCGGCCTCGATCGGCTGGCGACGCCGATCGGGATCGCGCTGCTGATCACCGACGCTGAGGGCGCCTTGCGCGCGCTCGACTGGGAGGATTACGAGCACCGCATGCGCGAGCTCTTGCGCCTGCATTACGGTCTGGTGGACCTGAGTGACCAGCCCGCGCCCGCGGCCATGCGGACTGCGCTGTCGGACTATTTCGACGGCGATCTCGGCCAGCTCTCAGACATCGCCTGGCGCATCGCCGGCACGCCGTTCCAGCAGAAGGTCTGGAATGCATTGGCGCAAATCCCTGCCGGCACCACAATGAGTTACGGCGCGCTCGCCGCAAGGATCGACACGCCCAAAGCCATTCGCGCCGTCGGCCATGCCAACGGCTCCAATCCGATCAGCGTGGTGCTGCCGTGCCACCGCCTGATCGGCGCCGATGGTTCTCTGGTGAAGTATGGCGGCGGCCTCGAGCGCAAGCGCTGGCTGCTGCGGCATGAAGGCGTGGCGGTCTAAGCGCCTGTTTGACAACGGTTGAGCGATTGGCGGCGGCCGGCGATGGGCCGTCGAGCGAGCCTTCGGCCGCTCTCCCCCGCCGTGACCGAATCCATCAGACGTTCGACGTCATTACTTTCTGCGCGATCTTCCAGGTCCCGTTCACCTTCAAGCACGACAACAGGTCTGTGAAGTAACGCGGCGGGATGCGCAATTTCACCTTCAAAAGCGCGAGCTCTCCTTCAACATCCGTCGACAGGATCTGATCGTCTCGCTCGAAGCCCTGTTGCTTTGGAGCTTTCATGTCGCGGACCGCTGCCAGCCAGGTCGCAATCGGCGTCACGCCCACGTTGCCGTCCTCGGCGACCTTCGTCACGGAACTCAAGGGGTGAAATATGGATGCAAATTTCTCGGCATCCATTTCATAGGCAGCATCGAAATAGGTTTGCGCAAGGGAGTGCAAGGCGGGAACGTCCGTATTCATTGTCATCCTCAAAGCCGTTACACCGGGCATTCATGCGGCCCGGCCCGGCCAGCCGTGCCGAGCGTCAGCCTGGCGCCCGTGCAGAAAAGCACCGTAGGTCGTCGAATTGCGGGTGGGAGCCTACGGCATAGTTGTTTATGAAGCCAGCCGACTTGCGCGGCATGGGCTTATGATCGATATTCATAGACGATGACAAACGAATTGAACGAGCTCGCGACGTTCGCAATCGTGGCCAGTGAACGAAGCTTTACGCGCGCTGCGATAAAGCTGGGTGTGTCTCAGTCTGCCTTGAGTCACACAATCCGGAGGCTTGAGCAACGGCTTGAGCTGCAGCTGCTCGCTCGAACAACCAAGAGCGTTGCGCCAACCGCTGCGGGGGCAGCTCTTTTGGAAGACTTGTCTCCGGCGCTTGAGCAAATTCGTCACGCCCTCGACAAGGCCCGAAGTGTTCGGCAGCGACCCGAAGGTCGTCTCCGAATCGTAATGTCACGATCAGCTGCCGTGATGGTGTTGTTGCCGCGGTTGAGAGCTTTCGCTGAGTCCTACCCGGACATCGTTCTGGACGTTGTTACCGTCACTGGCCCCGTGGACCTTGTTGCAGGCGAGTTCGATGCCGGTATCCAGCTTGGCGAGTACATTCAAAAGGATATGATCGCGGTTCGCCTCACGCCCGAACTGCGATTGGCGGTAGTGGGCTCGCCAAGCTATTTCGCTTCACGAAGCATCCCCAAGAAACCAAAGGATCTGAACGATCATCGGTGCGTTACGCTGCGTCTTGCGGGTGGACCATATCGGTGGGAGTTTCAGCAGGGACGAAAGTCGGTCACGATCAACGTGAACGGCCCACTCATCATTGACGATACCCACCTGGTGATCCAGGCGGCGCTCGCCGGGGTTGGTGTGGGACTCGCTTATGAAGAGCAGGTCGCCGAATATGTTGCGAAGCGCCGCCTTGTCCGGGTGCTGGAGGATTGGACTCCGCCAATTCCGGGCTTCTTCATGTATTATCCCAGTCGTCGGCATCAACCGGCGACGCTGTCTGCGCTGGTGAACGCGCTGCGATTCTCCGAACAAAAGTCGGCGCGATGATTCAGCGGGGAATGACGAGAGAAGTCAGGCCGCTGGCTGAACCGCCTTGTCGCCGGCCATCACGTGGGTCAGCGCGCTCTTGATCGCGGCCTGACGTGTCGGCGCGCTGATCTGTGCGCCCAGGAGATCGGTGACGTAGAACACGTCGCGCGCGCGCTCGCCGAAGGTCGCGACATGGGCCGAGGCGATGTTGAGGTTGAGCTTCGAGATCGCGGTGGTCAGCTCGTAGAGCAGCCCGGGGCGGTCGAGGCCGGACATTTCGATCACTGTGTAGCGGTCGGACCATTGGTTGTTGATGGTCACTTCCGGCTCGATCACGAACGGCCGCGCCTTGCCGCGCACGGTGCGCCGGGCCACCACTTCGGGCAGACGCAGCTTGCCTTCCAGCACGTCCTCGATCATCTCGCCGATGCGTGTGGCGCGCCGTCCCTCGTCCTCGTCGCGGTCGTATTCCCTGGAAATCGAGATGGTGTCGAGCGCGCGACCGTCGGTCGTGGTGTAGATCTGGGCATCGACGATGTTGGCACCGGCCGAGGCACAGGCGCCTGCGATGATCGACAGCAGCCAGGGATGGTCGGCGGCGAAGATGGTCAGCTCGGTGACGCCACGCACCTCGTCGAAGCCGACATTGATCGCGAGCTTGTGGCCCGCCTGCTCGCTGGCACGGACGAAGCGCGCGTGGCGGATCTTGCGCGGCAGCTCGACCTTGAGCCAATAGGCCGGATAGTGCCGGGCGATATAGGCGTCGAGCTCTTCCGCCGGCCATTCCGCGAAGGCGTTACGGAATTCGGCATACGCGGCCGTGAGCCGCTTGCCGCGGTCTACCTCCGAGAAGCCACCCGTCAGCACCGGTTCGGTCTCGTAGTACAGCGAGCGCAAGAGCTGCGCCTTCCAGCCGTTCCACACGCCTGGGCCGACGCCGCGGATGTCGGCGGTGGTCAGGATCGTCAAGAGCTTCATCTGCTCGACCGACTGCACCACGGCGGCGAAATTCTCGATGGTCTTGCGGTCGGAGAGATCGCGCGACTGTGCGACCGTGGACATCGTCAGATGCTCCTCGATCAGCCAGGCCACGAGCTCGGTGTCGGCCGGACTGAAGCCGAGCCGCGGGCAGAGCCGTCGCGCCACCTTGGCGCCGGCGATCGAGTGATCCTCGGGCCGGCCCTTGGCGACGTCGTGCAGCAGCGTCGCAATGTAGATCACGGAGCGATGCTCCGGCCGGATCTTGCGCATCAGGTCGCTCGCCACCGCGAATTCCTCGATGCCGCCGCGTTCGATGTCCTGGAGGAACCCGACGCAGCGGATCAAATGCTCGTCGACGGTGTAGTGATGATACATGTTGAACTGCATCATCGAGACGATCTTGCCGAAGGCACGGATGAAATGGCCGAGCACGCCGGTCTCGTTCATCCGCCGCAGCACGATTTCCGCGTTGTCGGATGTCAGGATCTCCATCAACAGCCGGTTGGCTTCGGGATTCTCGCGCATCTGCGCGTTGATCAGGCCGAGCGAACGCGTCACGTCGCGCATCGCGTCCGGGTGGAAGGCGAGATTGTTCTTCTGCGCCAGGCGGAAGATGCGGATCAAATTGACCGGATCATGCTTGAACACGTCGGGCGCGGCGACGTTGATGCGGTTGTTGTCGACGATGAAGTCGTCGCTGTCGGGCACTCGCCGCTTCACCGCGGTGGGGCGCAGCCGCGCCATCATCCGGCTCAGCACCGGCGCGGGCTTGGCCTGCTGGTCCTCGAGCTTGGCGCAGAGGATGGCGGTGAGGTTGCCGACTTCCTTGGCGACCAGGAAGTAGTGCTTCATGAAGCGTTCGACGTCCTGCATGCCGGGATGCGAGGTGTAGCCGAGCCGGACCGCGATCTCGCGCTGGAGGTCGAAGGAGAGGCGCTCTTCAGGGCGACCGGAGTAAAAGTGAAGATTGCAGCGCACCGACCAGAGGAAGTCGGCGCAGCGGCGGAAGGTGCGGTATTCCTGCGCGTCGAACACGCCGCGGTCGACCAGTTCGTCGGTGTCGCTCACGCGGTAGACGTACTTCGCGATCCAGAACAGCGTGTGCAGGTCGCGGAGCGCACCCTTGCCGTCCTTGACGTTGGGTTCGACCAGATAACGCGATTGGCCGCCGCGGCGATGCCGCTCCTCACGCTCGGCGAGTTTCGCGGTGACGAACTCGGACGCGGTGCCTTGCACGACCTCCTTGTCGAAGCGGGCAACCAGCTCGTCATAGAGCGGCCGGTCTCCGGTAAGGAAGCGCGTCTCCAGGATCGCGGTGCGGATGGTCATGTCGCCGCGCGCCTGCCGGATCGACTCGTCGACCGAGCGCGTGGCGTGACCGACCTTCAGCCCCATGTCCCAGAGGCAATAGAGAATGGCCTCGGCGACCTGCTCGCCCCAGGCGGTCTGCTTGTAGGGCAGGATGAAGAGCAGATCGATGTCGGACTCGGGGGCCATCAGGCCGCGGCCATAGCCGCCGGTCGCCACCACTGCCATGCGCTCGGCACCGCTCGGAATCGGCGAGCGGTAGAGATGGCGGGTCGCGGCCGAATACAGGATGCGGATGATCTCGTCCTGCACGTGGCACAGTCGCTCGGCGCAGCGCCGGCCATGACGGTCCTTCAGCAGGATCGTCTGTGCCGCAGCGCGCGAGGCAATCAGCTCGGCCTTGAGCAGTTGCGCCATGGCCGTGCGGAACGCGTCCTCGCGTCCCTGGTGCTTCTCGGCAAGCGCATCGACCGCGGCGGTGATCCGCGCGGTGTCGAAGCGATCGTCCACCTCGGCCTTGTGTTCAGTCGCGACGCTGTTCATGTCTCACCGGATATAAGAGGCGGCCGGCGCTGTCACCCGCCATTCTCTCGCAATAGTCGTTCCATGCTGGAAAGGTGCGGCTTTGGGCAAAGCTGTTCTCAGCCGGCGCGCTTTCGAGGGATGGATTTTCTCGTTGATTTCTAGATCTAACTCATTGAAAAACAATGAAGTTTTGAGGAGGTCGGGCATGACCAGGATTACACGACGCATACTGTTGGCGGGAGCGGTCGCTCTTGCCATGTCCCCCGCGGCGCGGGCGGCGGATCCGCTCAAGGAAATCCGTATCGACTGGGCGACCTATAATCCGGTGTCGATGGTCCTGAAGCAGAAGGGACTCCTGGAAAAGGAGTTCGCCAAGGACGGCATCACCGTCACCTGGGTGCAGTCGGCCGGCTCCAACAAGGCGCTCGAATTCCTCAATGCGGGCTCGATCGACTTCGGCTCGACCGCGGGCTCGGCGGCGCTGGTCGCGCGTATCAACGGCAACCCGATCAAGTCGATCTACGTCTATTCGCGTCCCGAATGGACGGCGTTGGTGACATCAAAGGATTCCAAGATTGCTAATGTCGCCGATCTCAAGGGCAAGCGGGTCGCGGTGACGCGCGGCACCGATCCGCACATCTTCCTGGTGCGCGCATTGCTTGGCGCAGGTCTCACCGAAAAGGACATCACGCCGGTGCTGCTCCAGCACGCCGACGGCAAGACCGCGCTGATCCGCGGCGACGTCGATGCGTGGGCCGGGCTCGATCCGATGATGGCGCAGGCCGAGGTCGAGGACGGCGCGAAACTGTTCTATCGCAAGGCCGACGCCAACACTTGGGGCATCCTCAATGT
Organism: Bradyrhizobium sp. 172; assembly: GCF_023101065.1. Lineage (NCBI taxonomy): Bacteria > Pseudomonadati > Pseudomonadota > Alphaproteobacteria > Hyphomicrobiales > Nitrobacteraceae > Bradyrhizobium > Bradyrhizobium sp. 172. The sequence continues at coordinate 7,877,020 of NZ_CP064701.1, read as the reverse complement.
GCGCGAGCAGTTTTTGAAAGACTATCCGGACGCCGCCCGCCGCGTGCTCGCGGTGTACGAAGAGGCGCGCAAATATTCGCTCGCGAATTACGACGAGCTCAAGAAGACCTTCATCGCCGTGACCAAGCTGCCGGAGCCTGTCGTCGACAAGCAACTCAAGGAGCGCACCGAGCTGACCCACAGCCGCATCGGCGCGCCCCAGCGCGAATCGATCCTCGCCGCGGGCCTCGCCCTGCAACAGGCCGGCGTCGTCGACGCAAAGGTCGATGTGAAGGCGACGCTGGATGCGTTGATCGACGATCAGGTCCCGCTGCCGACGAATTAAAGGCAGGCGGGCGGCAAACTCGGTCGTCGTCCCGGGGCGCGAAGCGAGCCCGGGACCCATAACCACAGGAAGTGGTTTGGCGCCAAAGGGGCAACTCCGAGTCACCGTAGCCACGCCTTCCCGTGGTTAGGGGTCCCGGATCTGCGCTCCGCTTCGCTGCGCTTGTCCGGGACGACGCCGAGAATGCCGCGCGCCCTTGCAATCTCGCACAGGACGCGCTTCCTACCGGCCATGATCTCTGACGCGCCAGTCCTGCAACAGACTACGGAACCGGCCGAGAGCGCCGCGCCCTCGCGGCTGTCGCGCTATGCGGGGCCGACGCTGGGATTGCTGTTGCCACTGACCCTCGCGCTTGGCTGGGAACTCGTGGTCTGGTCCGGCTGGTCCAACGGCCGGCTGGTGCCGCCGCCCTCGCGCTTGTTCGCCACCGTCGTTGATCTTGCGCGCTCCGGCGAACTGTTCCGTCACATCGCCGCAACGCTGTGGCGTGTCGGCCTTGGCTTTGCGTTCGGCGTGGTCGCGGGGACCTTGCTCGGCGCCATATCCGGCTATTGGTCGCTGGCGCGGCGGCTGCTCGACCCGACCGTGCAGGCGCTGCGCGCGATCCCGTCGCTGGCCTGGGTGCCGCTGTTCATCCTCTGGCTCGGCATCTTCGAGACCTCGAAGATCGCGCTGATCGCAGTCGGCGTGTTCTTTCCGGTCTATCTCGGCGTGATGGGCGCGATCCTCATCGTCGATCGCAAGATCGTCGAGGTCGGTCGCACATTCCGTCTCTCCGGGCCTGCCATGATCCGCCGTATCCTGCTGCCCGCGGTGCTGCCGGCCTATGTCGTGTCCTTGCGCGTCGGTCTTGGTCTGGGCTGGATGTTCGTGGTGGCGGCCGAGCTGATCGGCGCGTCCGAAGGCCTCGGCTATCTCCTGCTCGACGGCCAGCAGCTCGGCAAGCCCGCGCAGATCCTCGCCGCCATCGTGATCTTCGCGATCCTCGGCAAGCTCACGGATTGGTTGATCGAGATCGCGGCTGCGCCCTTCCTGCGCTGGCAGGACGCCTTTGGGCGTACAACGGGAGCATAAGGCGATGCTGGCGCTCGACCGGGTCAGCAAGACCTATCCCAACGGCGTGCAGGCGCTGGCGCGCTTCTCCGCCGAGATCAGGCAAGGCGAGATCGTCGCCATCATTGGCGGCTCGGGCTGCGGCAAGTCCACGCTGCTGCGCGCCATCGCGGGCCTCGACCGCGCAAGCTCGGGCACGGTGACGCTGGACAACGAGGCGATCGCCGCGCCGCATGCCAAGATCGGCATCATCTTCCAGGAGCCGCGGCTGCTGCCCTGGCTCAGCGTCGCCGACAATATCGGCTTTGGTCTTGCCGATGGGCCCGCGACCGAGCGGCGTGAAAAGGTGGCGCGTGCGCTCGAGCGTGTCGGGCTCGCCGAGAAGGCGCAGGCCTGGCCGCGCGAGCTCTCGGGCGGGCAGGCACAGCGCGTCGCGATCGCCCGCGCGCTGGTGCCGCAGCCCGAGGTGCTCTTGCTCGACGAGCCGTTCTCGGCGCTCGACGCTTTCACCCGCAGGGACCTCCAGGATCATCTGCTCGATCTCTGGGCCGACACGCGGCCGACGCTCATCCTCGTCACCCATGACGTCGACGAGGCCGTGGTGCTGGCTGACCGCGTGCTGGTGATGCGGCCGCGGCCGGGCCGGCTGTTCGACCAGATCGAGATCAACCTGGGCAGGCCACGCGACCGCAATTCGCCGCTGTTCGAGAATTTCAAGCGAAGTGTGCTGACGTCACTCGATCGTTCGCTCGACCGCAGCGTGCCCGACCGTGACGCAACCCAGGGTCCCGGTCAGGCCATGTGGTGGTGACAATTTCGCTCCGAGCCGGTACATCGCAAGCCGGTACTTCGTAGAGACGATTTTCCCGGGAGAGACAAAATGGACGCCGCAGCACTGCGCCAGATGCAGGCCCCGATCAAGGAGCGCTACAAGACCGACCCCAAGACCGCGATGATCACGTTGAGGGCCAAGGGCTCGACCGACAGCGAGGGCATCGCCTGCAAGGTCGAGACCGGCCGCGCCATCGCAATGGCCGGCCTGCATCCCGCAACCGGCGGCTCCGGCCTCGAGCTCTGCTCGGGCGACATGCTACTCGAAGCGCTGGTCGCCTGCGCCGGCGTCACGCTGAAATCGGTCGCGACCGCGATCGAGGTACCCTTGAAGACCGGCAACGTCTACGCCGAGGGCGATCTCGATTTCCGCGGCACGCTCGGCGTCGACAAGGAGACGCCGGTCGGCTTCGCCGAGATACGTCTGCGCTTCGACGTCGATACTGATGCGCCGCAAGACAAGCTCGACCTGCTGCTCAAGCTCACCGAGCGCTACTGCGTGGTCTATCAGACCATCAAGAACGGCCCGAAGGTCTCGGTGTCGATGCAGCGGATGTAGCGAGCGAAGGCCGCTCGCCCAACAATTCGTGTCGTCTCGGCGAAGCCCGGGACGACAAAAGAAAAAAATGTCCCCCGAGCTCCACCTCATCCTCATCCTCGTTCTGCGCATGATGGTCGCGGCGGCGTTCGTCGTGACGGCGTCGATCATCACCGAGCGTTCAGGGCCGGTGATCGGCGCGCTGGTCGCGACCTTGCCGGTTTCGGCCGGACCATCCTACGTCTTCCTCGCGCTCGACCACGATGCCGCCTTCATCGCGCAGGGCGCGCTGTCGAGCTTGCCGGTCAATGCCGCGACGATCTTCATGTGTCTCACCTATGTGGTGCTGGCGCAGCGGCGCAGCCTTCTGGTGAGTTGCGGAAGCGCGGTCGCGGTCTGGATCGTGTTCGCCTCGATCATCAAGCAGTTCGACTGGCCGCTCACCGCCGGGCTCGCCGCCAATCTGATCGCGTTCGGCATCTGCATTCCGCTGCTCGCGGGCTATCGCCATGTAAAGATGCCGCTGGTGACGCGGCGCTGGTATGACGTGCCGATGCGGGCCGCGCTGGTCGCGACCCTCGTCGCAATCGTCGTCTCGACCTCGGGCTGGGTCGGTCCCCGGATCAGCGGCATCATCGCGCTGTATCCGGTGGTGTTTTCCAGCATCATGGTGATCCTGCATCCGCGAATCGGCGGTCCGCCGACCGCCGCGGTGCTGGCCAATTCGGCTTGGGGGCTGCTCGGATTCGGAATGGCGATCGCGGTGTTGCACGTGGCGGTGGCGTGGTTCGGCTCCGCCGTCGGTCTTGGGCTTGCACTCGCCACCTGCATTGTTTGGAATCTGACGCTGTGGGGGATCGGGCGGCGTACGCAGCACAAGGCGCGGCAAGCGCCGTGACACTACGGACATGCGGCGCGGCGTCGCCGGATACTTCCGTAGCAAAACTCGCCATGACCGATCGCGAGACGCTTTCCTTCAAACTCCTGAAGGACCAAGCATTCAAGTGACAGCGCCGACCGAGCAGCGTGTAAGGCCTACCGTCGTGCAGCTTTAGGCTGCTCTGTCGGCGATCGCTTTTCCCAGAATTCGTTAGCACTTTATTCGAATCTTATGGGTACTGAATCATCTTGCGTATCCGCCTTGGTCTTCGCAACGCGAGTTTTACCGGCGGAATTCGATTGGAATTCAGCGCGTGTGCCGCGCCGTCACGTCACCTGATCCCGTCTCGCAATTTAATGATTTTGGAGATTCAATGATGTTTGGCCGCAAGTCCCGCAACGACGCGGATGCTAAGCTCGCCGCCATCGGCCGCTCGCAGGCCATGATCGAGTTTGCCATGGACGGCACGATCCTGAGCGCCAACCAGAATTTCTTGAACGCCCTCGGCTATTCCCTCGACGAAATCAAGGGAAAGAAGCACGCCATGTTCATGCCGGCCGACCAGCGCGACGGCGCCGAGTACAAGGCGTTCTGGGCTGCATTGAACCGCGGCGAGTATCAGGCAAGCGAGTTCAAGCGGATCGCGAAGGGCGGCCGTGAGATCTGGATCGAAGCATCCTACAATCCGGTGCTCGACGGCAACGGCAAGACGGTGATGGTCGCCAAGATTGCGACCGAAATCACCGAGAAGAAGATCCGGAGCATGACGGAGTCTTCGAAGATCGCCGCTATCGGCCGCGCCCAGGCCGTGATCGAGTTCAAGCTCGACGGCACCATCGTCACGGCCAACGAGAATTTCTGCAACGCGCTTGGCTATTCGCTGACCGAGATCCAGGGCAAGCATCACAGCCTCTTCATGCCCCAGGCCGAGCGCGACGGCGCGGCCTATCGCGAGTTCTGGGCCAAGCTCAACCGCGGCGAATACCAGGCTGGCGAGTTCAAGCGCATCGGCAAGGGCGGCCGCGAGGTCTGGATTCTCGCCTCCTACAATCCGCTACTCGATGAGAACGGCAAGCCCTTCGGCGTCGCCAAGTTCGCGACCGACGTCACGGCGGAGAAGCTGAAGAATGCCGTCCTTGCGGGCCAGATCACGGCGATCGAGAAGGCGCAGGCGGTGATCGAGTTCAACATGGACGGCACGATCATCACCGCCAACGCCAATTTCCTCGGCGCCCTCGGCTATTCGCTGGCTGAGATCAAGGGCAAGCACCACAGCATGTTTGTCGAGCCCTCGGAGCGCGATGGCAATGGCTATCGCGAGTTCTGGGCGGCGCTCAACCGCGGCCAGTATCAGGCGGCCGAATACAAGCGCATCGGCAAGGGCGGCAGGGAGGTCTATATCCAGGCCTCCTACAATCCGATCATGGATCTCAACGGCAAGCCGTTCAAGGTCGTGAAATATGCGACCGACGTCACGAAACAGGTGCTGGTCCGCATGGGCAACGAGCGCGTCCGCGGCATGATGGAATCGGTCGCCGCCGGATCGGAAGAGCTGAACGCCTCGGTGCGGGAGATTTCCGAGGCCATGACCAAATCGCGCGAGACGGCGATGAGCGCGGTGGAGCAGGTCGCGTCCGCTGATGCCCAGGCCCAGCGCCTCACTGAAGCGGCGCTGGCGATGAGCGGGATCGTCGAGCTCATCAACAACATCACCGGGCAGATCAACCTCCTGGCACTCAACGCCACCATCGAATCCGCCCGCGCCGGTGAAGCCGGTCGGGGTTTTGCGGTGGTGGCCTCGGAGGTCAAGAGCCTCGCCAACCAAGCCAAGCAGGCCACTGACAAGATCGGCGCTGAGATCGGTAGCCTCAACGGCATCTCTGGAGACGTCGTCACCGCCCTGGCTTCGATCAAGACGGCCATCAGCAACGTCAGCGAATATGTGACGTCGACGGCCGCGGCAATCGAAGAGCAGAGCACGGTGACCAACGAGATGTCGACCAGCATGCAGCGCGCCGCAGCGGAAGTGGCGGCGATCGCGGCGAGGGCGTAGCGTTCAGAAGCATAGGGTGGGTTAGCGAAGCGTAACCCACCACTTCTCGCGCGCTGACAAAGGTGGTGGGTTACGCCTTCGGCTCACCCACCCTGCGGCACCGTCACTGCTTCGGCAGCTTGGCCTTCAACGCATACAGCGCATCGAGCGCTTCGCGTGGCGACATCTCGTCCGGATGCAGCGCCTTCACCGCGTCCATCAGCAGTTCGGCCTCGCTCGGCGGTGTGACTTCTGCGGCGGCGCGCGAGGGCACTGCGAACAGCGGCAGATCGTCAGCAAGCGCGCGCGCGGTCTGGCCGCGGTCCTGGGCTTCCAGCTTCGCCAGTACCGATTTGGCGCGCGTGATCACGGCCGGCGGCAGGCCCGCGAGCTTGGCGACCTGGATTCCGTAAGAGCGATCGGCCGAACCCGGCAACACCTCGTGCAGGAACACGACATTGCCCTGCCATTCCTTCACCCGCACGGTCGCGTTGAACATCCGCGGCAGCTTGGCGGAGAGCGCCGTCAGCTCGTGGTAATGCGTCGCGAACAGCGTGCGGCAGCGGTTGCTCTCGTGCAGGTGCTCGATTGCGGCCCAGGCGATCGAGAGGCCGTCGAAGGTCGCGGTGCCGCGGCCGATTTCATCAAGGATCACGAGCGCGCGCTCGCCGGCCTGGTTGAGGATGGCAGCGGTCTCGACCATCTCGACCATGAAGGTGGAACGGCCGCGGGCGAGATCGTCGGCGGCGCCGACACGCGAGAACAGGCGGTCGATGATGCCGATCCGCGCGCGTGTCGCCGGCACGAAACTTCCGATCTGGGCGAGCAACGCAATCAGCGCGTTCTGGCGCAGGAAGGTCGACTTACCCGCCATGTTCGGACCGGTCAGCAACCAGAGCTGGCCGGATTTTTGCGCAGGGCCCGGCGAGAGATCGCAGGCATTGGCGATGAACGGCTGGCCATTGCGCTTCAAGGCCTGCTCGACCACGGGATGGCGGCCCGCCTCGATCGCAAAGCCGAGAGACGAGTCCACCTCGGGCCGCACATAGTTCTGGTCGATCGCCAGCTTGGCAAGCGACGTCGCGACGTCGAGCAGCGCAAAGGCGTGAGCGGCGGCGCGCAGTTCCTCGCTGATGGCCAAAGCCTTGGCGCAGAGCCGCTCGAAAATCTCGAGCTCGAGCCCGAGTGCGCGGTCGCCGGCATTGGCGATCTTGGCTTCGATCTCCCCGAGCTCGGAGGTGGTGAAGCGGACCTGGCCGGCCAGCGTCTGGCGGTGGATGAAGGTTGCGTTTAGCGGCGCCGACATCAGCTTGTCGCCGTGCTGCGCGGTGACCTCGACGAAATAGCCGAGCACGTTGTTGTGCCGGATCTTGAGCCCCTTCACACCCGTGTTGTCGGCGTAGCGCGCCTGCATCGAGGCCACCACCAGGCGCGAGGCGTCGCGCAGATTTCGCGTTTCGTCCAGCGCAGGCTCATAGCCCTGGCGAACGAACCCGCCGTCGCGCTTGATCAGCGGCAGTTGATCGTCGAGCGCCCTGGCGAATTCCGCCGCGAGCTCGCGCGATGGCTTTTGCAGCGCCGCCATCACGACGGCGATCTCCTGCGGCGGCTGGTCGAGTTCGTCAAGCCGCGTCAGCACCTGGTCGGCGGCGATGATGCCATCGCGCAGGCCGGCGAGGTCACGCGGACCGCCGCGGCCGACGGATATACGGGCCAGCGCCCGCGACATGTCCGGGGCGCCGCGCAGGATGCTGCGGATGTCCTCGCGCGCGGCCGAGTCGGCAACGAAGCTGCCGACGGCATCGAGCCGCCGCGCAATCGCCGCCGCATCGGTCAGCGGCGCGGCAAGCCGCTGCGCCAGCAGGCGCGAGCCGGCCGAGGTCACCGTGCAGTCGATCGCGTCGAGCAGCGAGCCGCGGCGTTCGCCGGCGAGTGTCCGCGTCAGTTCGAGATTGGCGCGGGTGGCGGGATCGATCGCCATGGTCGCGCCCGAGGCTTCGCGCGCGGGCGGCGACAGCGGCGGATGTTTGCCGACCTGGGTGCGGTCAACATAGGTGACGGCGGCGGCGGCGGCAGTGGCTTCCAGCCGCGTGAGCTGGGACAGTCCGTCCATGGTCGCGACGGCAAAATAGTCGCACAGCCGCTTCTCGGCAGTGGCGCCGTCGAAGACGTCGCGGGTCAGCGGCGTCACCGCCGGCAGCTCGCGCAGGGTCTGTCCGAGCTCGCTGTCGTTATAGAGCGCGTCGGTGACGATCACCTCGTTCGGATTGATCCGCGCCAGCGTGGCGGCGAGTTCGCCGCCCGAACATTCCGTCACCGTGAATTCGGCGGTCGAGATGTCGATCCAGGCGAGGCCAAAGCGGTCACCGCCCGCCGATGAGCGCGCGCGCGTGAGCGCCAGCAGGTAATTGTTGGCGCGCGCGTCGAGCAGCGTGTCCTCGGTCAGCGTGCCCGGCGTGACCAGGCGCACCACGCCGCGGCGCACGACGCTCTTGTTGCCGCGTGCTTTCGCCGCCGCGGGATCCTCGGTCTGCTCGCACACCGCGACCCGGTGCCCGGCGGTGATCAGCCGGTGCAAATAGTCCTCGGAGCGCTCGACTGGCACGCCGCACATCGGGATATCGGCGCCTTGATGCTTGCCGCGCTTGGTCAGGACGATGCCGAGTGTCCTGGAGGCGATCTCGGCGTCCTCAAAGAACAGCTCGTAAAAGTCGCCCATCCGGTAGAACAGCAGAAGGCCCTGATGTGCCGCCTTGATTTCAAGGTACTGTTCCATCATCGGCGTGACGCGCGCGGCAGCTTCCGCCTGCGGCGCGGGCGTATCGTCGGGAGGCGGTGCAGGGATCGGTTGTTGCATTGTCATGGGCGGCGCAACCTACAAAATTTCGCCCCGCGCTCCTATCGCTTTGGGCGGAGAGGGGAGGTTTTCCACGTTGTCCGCACCGCGGCATGCGCAACTCGCGTGCACACCCGTCGGAACACGCGCGTATCGGTCAATTGACCTGCCGCGGGCGCCCTCCTAAAACTCCGTCGACATTGAAGAATTTAGGCCGGATCGCGGCATTCAGGGAGAACAACCATGCGTGACGTCTTTATCTGCGATGCCGTGCGGACCCCGATCGGCCGTTTTGGCGGGTCGCTCGCCAAGGTGCGTGCCGACGACCTGGCGGCGGCCCCGATCAAGGCGCTGATGGCCAAGCACCCCAATCTCGATTGGGCACAGGTTGACGAGGTCTTCTTCGGCTGTGCCAACCAGGCCGGCGAGGACAACCGCAACGTGGCACGCATGGCGCTCCTGCTTGCGGGCCTGCCGGATTCCGTTCCAGGCCAGACCCTGAACCGGCTCTGTGCCTCCGGTCTCGATGCGGTCGGTGCGGCCGGCCGCGCTATCCGTTCCGGCGAGATCGAGCTTGCGATTGCCGGCGGCGTCGAATCCATGACGCGCGCGCCCTTCGTGATGGGCAAGGCGCAGGAAGCGTTCTCGCGCTCGGCTGAGATCTTCGACACCACGATCGGCTGGCGCTTCATCAATCCGCTGCTGAAGGCGCAGTATGGCGTCGACGCGATGCCCGAGACCGGCGAGAACGTCGCCGAGGAATTCCAGGTCTCGCGCGCGGATCAGGACGCCTTCGCGATCCGCTCGCAGCAGCGCGCGGGCGCCGCGATTGCGGCCGGCTATTTCGCCGAAGAAATCACCCCGATCACCATTCCCGGCGGCAAGGCCGGCCCTGTCACCGTCGACAAGGACGAGCATCCGCGTCCCGAGACCACGCTGGAAGCCCTGACGAAGCTCAGGCCGATCGTGCGCAATCCCGGCACGGTGACCGCGGGCAACGCCTCCGGCGTCAATGACGGCGCCGCCGCGATGATCCTGGCGTCCGAGGCTGCGGTGAAGAAGCACGGCCTGACGCCGCGCGCGCGCATCCTCGGCCTCGCCTCCGCCGGCGTGCCGCCGCGCATCATGGGCATCGGCCCGGTGCCGGCCACCCGCAAGCTGATGGAACGTCTCGGCAAGAAAATCGGCGATTTCGACCTGATCGAGCTCAACGAAGCCTTTGCCTCGCAGGGTATCGCCTGCATGCGCCAGCTCGGCGTTGCCGACGATGCCGATTTCGTCAATCCGCATGGCGGCGCGATTGCGCTCGGTCATCCCCTCGGCATGAGTGGCGCGCGCCTCGCGCTCACCGCGGTGCACGGCATGGAGAAGCGCGGCGGCAAGCTCGCGCTCGCCACCATGTGCGTCGGCGTTGGCCAGGGCGTTGCGGTCGCCATCGAGAAGCTGAACTGACGGGACGCGCAGCGTGCCGTCATCCCGGAGCCGGGTGCCCCAGACTCGTCATGCCCGGGCTTGTCCCGCCTGCGAGGCCGAAGCCTCTTCGGCGAGGCGAAGGCCCGGGCATCCACGTTCTTGGTGCCGCGAGAAGAAGGTCGTGGATGGCCGGGACAAGCCCGGCCATGACGCAAGGTGAGGGAGCATCCCATGATCATCGCGCGCGAGCAGGACGTCACGGCCGCGGCCTTGGCGGTGATGGAGCAGACATCCGATCCACGGCTACGCCAGATCATGGTCTCCCTGGTCAAGCATCTGCACGGTTTTGTTCGCGACGTTCGCCTGACCGAGAAGGAATTCCGCGACGCCACGGCTGTTATCGCCGAACTCGGCAAGCTCTCGACCGACACGCATAATGAGGTCGTGCTGATGGCAGGCTCGCTCGGCGTCTCGCCGCTGGTGTGCCTGCTGAATAATGGCGATGAGGGCAACACGGAGACCGACCAGTCGCTGCTCGGACCATTCTGGCGGCTGAACTCGCCGCGGGTGGAAAATGGCGGATCGATCGTCCGCTCCGAGACCCCAGGCGCGCCGCTGTTCGTCAACGGCCGCGTCGTGGACAAGGACGGCCGTCCCGTCGCCGGCGCCGAGGTCGACGTCTGGCACGCGTCGCCGGTTGGTCTCTATGAAAACCAGGACCCCGAGCAGGCCGACATGAACCTGCGCGGCAAGTTTACGACCGACCAGGACGGAGCCTTCTCGTTCCGCTCCGTGATGATGGTCGGCTATCCCATTCCGACCGACGGCGTGGTCGGCCGCCTCCTGGAGGCGCAGAAGCGGCATCCCTATCGTCCCGCGCACCTGCACGCGTTGGTCTTCAAGCCCGGATTCAAGGTGCTGATCTCGCAGGTCTACGACCCCGCCGACCCGCATATCGATAGTGACGTGCAGTTCGGCGTGACCAAAGCGCTGATGGGCAAGTTCCTGCGCCATGACACGCCACATCCGACCGAGCGCGACGTCGCGACGCCCTGGTATTCGCTGGACCATGTCTATCGGCTCGAAGCCGGCGAGGCCGTCCTGCCGCGTCCGCCGATCAAATAGGGCTCAAAGCCGCTTCCCCCAATTAGTTATATCCTATAATGATTGGCGGAAGCGTTGACCGGTCGGAAAAGGGCCGGGGAGGAGTTCGCCAATGACATTCATCTATCCCGTCGACAGCAACACGGCGCATCCGCTGCCGCTGTCGCCCGAGTACAAAAGCTCGGTCAAGCGTGCGCCGAACAAACCCTTGATCCCGATGCGCCATACGCTGTCGGAGCTGACCGGCCCGGTCTACGGCCACGAGACCGTTCGCGAGGGCGACAATGATCTCACCACCCAACACACCGGCGAGCCGCTCGGGGAACGCATTATTGTGCACGGCCATGTGCGCGACGAGGACGGCCGCGGCGTGCCGAACTCGCTGGTCGAGATCTGGCAGGCCAATTCCTGCGGCCGTTACGTTCACGTCCGCGACCAGCATCCGGCTCCGCTCGATCCGAACTTTACGGGCGCCGGCCGCACCGTGAGCGACGTCTCCGGTTACTACCGCTTTGTCACCATCAAGCCTGGCGCCTATCCCTGGGGCAACCATCATAACGCCTGGCGTCCCGCACACATCCATCTCTCTGTGTTCGGCCATTCCTTCGTCACGCGTCTCGTGACGCAGATGTACTTCCCGGCCGATCCGCTGTTCCCGTTCGATCCGATCTTCAATTCGGTGCCGGACGAGAAGGCGCGGGCGCGGATGGTGTCGTCATTTGATCTCGAGAACACCCAGCCCGAATGGGCGCTGTGTTACCGCTTTGACATCGTGCTGCGCGGCAAGAACGCCACCCCTATGGAGAACCATTAAGTGCAGGACAATGGGATCACGCCGTCGCAGACCGTCGGCCCGTTCTTCAAATACGGCCTGACGCCGACCGGCGAGTATGCCTGGAATGATGCGTTCACCAACTCGACGCTGACGCCCGACGTCACCGGCGATCGCGTCCGGATCGAGGGCCGCGTGTTCGACGGCGACGGAGTCGTTGTGCCCGATGCCATGCTGGAGATCTGGCAGGCCGACGCGCAGGGGCGCTTCGCGGATCCGCAGGACAAGCGCGCGCTGCCGAATGCGAGCTTCCGCGGCTTTGCCCGTTGCGGCACCGACAAGGACGGCAATTATTCCTTTGAAACCATCAAGCCGGGCGTGGTGCCCGATCCCGACGGCAAGCCGCAGGCACCGCATGTCCTGCTTGCGGTGTTTGGTCGCGGCATGCTGCGGCATCTCTATACCCGCATCTATTTCAGTGACGAGGCCGGCAATGCCGCCGATCCCGTGCTGGCGGTGGTGCCTGCCGACCGTCGCGCCACGCTGACGGCCGTGCGCGAGGCCGGCAAGCCGGTGTACCGGCTCGACCTGCGGCTCCAGGGCGACAACGAAACGGTATTTTTCGACGTGTGACCCCCAGCGCCGTCCCGGACAGGCGGAGCGCCGATCCGGGACGACAGCGGAGGACGGGCCCAAGCTTCGCTGCCCGAAACTGTTGACCTGACGCCATTTCCCGTATTTTTCCGGAGTTCGCGCGATGCAATTTCCGCGCGATGCAATCCCGTGTTTACCGTAATCCTTTAGGGTCCGTGGGATTCAGCGCGGCCCATTGGATTTTTCCATGAAAATTCGTCTTTCGCTTTCTTCCGCAATCATTGCTTTCGGCATCGTTCTGGCCATCGGCTTTACCGCCGTGGTCTCGACCAGCCTCTACGCCTTGAAAGAGCTCAAGGTCGGCGGTCCGCTCTATTCTGATATCAAGCTCGGAAACGATCTCATCGCCGACATCCTGCCGCCGCCGGAATATGTGATCGAGGCCTACCTCGAGGCCACGCTCGCCATGCGCGAGCCCGACCAGCTGGCGGCCCATGCCGAACGCCTGGCCCAGCTCCGCAAGGATTACGACGAGCGCAAGGCATTCTGGGTCACCTCCAGCCTCTCGGCCGACCTGAAGACGACCCTGGTGTCGAAATCCGACGCCGAGGTGCAGAAGTTCTGGAAGCTGTTGTCCGACCAGCTCCTCCCCGCCCTCAAGGCCAAGGATACGGCCGTCTCCGAGCGGGCCTACGCGCAGCTCAAGGAGGCCTATACCGCGCATCGCGCCGTCATCGACAGCATCGTCGAGAGCGCCAACAAGCAGAATGCCGACATGGAGAAGCTGGCCGCGGACCGCGACAGCTCGATGCTTTACATCCTCCTCGGCGTCTCCGCCGCCGTCCTCGCCTTCATTGCGGCGGGCCTGCTCGGCGTCGCCTTCGGCGTGATGCGCCCGATCGTGCGCATGACCAGCGCGATGCAAAAGCTCGCGACCGGCGATCTCGCCGCCGACATTCCTTTCGCGCACCGGCAGGACGAGGTCGGCTCGATGGCGGGTGCGCTCTTGGTGTTCAAGCAGTCCGCGGTCGAGAATTTCCGCCTGCGCGAGGAGCAGTTGCAGAAGGAGCAGGAGGCGGCGCTCGCCAAGCGTGAGGCCCTGCATCAGATGGCCGAAACCGTCGAGCGCGAGACCGGCCGCTCGGTCGACACCGCGAGCGCGGCGACGCAAGGCGTGGAGCGTGCCGCCTCCAGTCTGTCCGAGATCGCAAGGTCGCTCTCGACACAATCGCAGGCGGTCGCAGCCGCCTCCACCCAGGCCCTCGGCAGCTCGCAGACCGTCTCGGCCGCAGCTGAAGAACTCAGTGCTTCGATCCGCGAGATCGCAACCCAGGTCGCGCGGACCAGCACGGTTACAAAATCGGCGGTCGCCGGTCGGGAACAGGCGCGCTCGACCATCCAGACGCTGGCTGGATCGGTGAAGAAGATCGCCGAGGTCTCCGAGCTCATCGGCGGCATCGCCGGCCAGACCAATCTGCTGGCACTCAACGCCACGATCGAGGCGGCGCGCGCCGGGGAGGCCGGCCGTGGCTTCGCGGTGGTCGCCGCCGAAGTGAAATCCCTCTCCGACCAGACCGCCAAATCCACCGAGGAGATCGCGCGGCTGATCGCCGAGATCCAGGCCTCGACGCAAGCCGCCGTCGACGCCGTCGAAACCATGGGAGGCCACATCGTCGAGATCGACGGCGTCGCCACCTCGGTTGCCGCCGCGATGGAAGAGCAGGACGCCGCGACCCGCGAGATCACGCGGTCGATTTCCGAATCGACTTCCGCGGCGAAGGAGGTCTCGGCCAAGATCGGTGATGTCAGCCGCGACGCCGCCTCCGTGAACGAGCGCGCCGCGGAGGTCAGGCAGGCGATCGCCGGCATGGCGGCCAATCTCGAGCAGCTTCGGTCGGTCGTGGTCCGGACGGTGCGCGACTCCACAGCGGCGGCCTGAGCCCGGCGCGATGCCTATTGCTGGTGCCGGGGGGTGTGATTGTGCAGTATGGTCCGGGACGAGGGCATCGTGGCGTCCATGACACCTCCACAACTGCCGGCGGTCGTTGAGCGGGCTCGACTGACCGCTGCGCTACGCAGGGGCGGCGTGCTGGATGCGGGCGCCGTGCGCGAGGTGAAGGTGCTGCACCAATACCCCGCCATGGTGTCGCACGTTATCCGACTTGGGCTGCGCTATGTCGGGGAAGCAGCCGGGTCCCCGCACTCTGTCATCCTGAAGATCCCGAATCCGGCCTACGCCAAGTCGCTGGCAAATTCTGGTCGGCAGGAAGTGGCCTTCTACACCCGCCTTGCGCCAAATATGCCGTCGCACATCGTGCCGCGCTGCTACGATGGGCATTTCGACGAGGAGAGCCAGGACTGGCATCTGCTGCTCGAAGATCTCACCGACAGCCATGACGTTGCAGCTGACTGGCCATTGCCGCCCTCACGCGATCAGGCGATGGCGATCGTAACGGCGCTCGCCCGCTGGCATGCATCTTGGTGGGACCATGCGGGTCTCGGCGACACCATCGGCACCTGGATGCGCCTTGATGATACGGCGAGTCTGATAGAGACATTCGCCGGCCATTACGACCGCTTCGCCGATTTGCTTGGTGATCGCCTCAGTGAGGAGCGGCGGACCCTGTATCGGCGCTTCATCGACAAGGCCGAGCAACTGTTGCAACGCTACCATTCGCATCGCCATGTGACCATCGCTCACGGCGATGCCCATACCTGGAATTTCCTGCTGCCACGCGCGGGCATCGCTGACGCTGTGCGCATTTTCGATTTCGATCATTGGCGCATCAACGTTCCTACCCACGACCTTGCCTATATGATGGCGACGCAATGGTATCCAGAGCGCCGGCAGGCGCTCGAACGCCCGCTGCTCAATCGCTATCACGAGATGCTGATGGCGCACGGTGTCAGCGGCTATACGCGCGGCGCGCTCGACCAGGACTATCGGCGGTCGGTGCTGTGGCACATCACCAAGCCAGTCTGGCAGTGGAGCATCAACATCCCACCGGTGATCTGGTGGAATAATCTGGAGCGGGTGATGATGGCGGTCGAGGATCTGGGCTGCGAGGAGATTTTGGGGTAGAGGCGCGCAACATCATCGGTGTCGTCCCGGCGAAGGCATCACTCCATCACCGCATGTTCCGGCCCCGCCGCCTGCTTGCGCAGGGTGGCCTTGGTCGAGCCGATCAGCAGGGCGAGCGGGATGGTGCAGAGGATGAAGAACATCACCAGCTCGTAGTCGTGCGCGAAGGCGATGATCTGCGCCTGCACGCTGACCATGCGATCGGCCATGGCGCGACCGGCGTCGGTGGAGAGATTGATCATGCCGCTGACGCTGGGCATCTGGAGCGCATGGTTGAACGGGTTGATGTGTTCGGACAGGATCGCGTAGGTCCGCCGCGTGCCTTGTGTCAGCTGGGCGATGACGACGGAAATGCCCACCGAGCTCGCGACGTTGCGCATCAGGGTCAACATCGCGGTGCCGTCGGTGCGCAGCTCATTCGACAAGGTCAGGAATGCCACCGTCGAAAGCGGCACGAAGACGAGGCCGAAGCCGAAGCCCTGGATCACGCTGACGGTCACGATCTCCGGCACCTGGGTCAAATCGGTCCAGCCGGTCATCTGGAACAGCGAGCCCGCGGTCAGCGTCAGGCCGGTGATGATCAGTGTGCGGGCTTCGATGTAACGCATCATGCGGCCGACCAGCATCATGGCGAAGAAGGTGCCGAAGCCGCGGCTCGCCAGCAGCAGGCCCGCGGTGATGATGGGATAGCCGATCACGTTCTGCATATAGGGGGAGGCCAGCGCCATGGTCGAGAACAGCACGAGGCCCATCACGACCATGAACACGCAGCCGGTGACGAAATTGCGGTCCTTGAAGAGCCCGAAGCGGATGAACGGTGTCGAGGTCGTGAAGGAATGCGCGATGAAGAAGTAGAAGGCGACGGCCGAGACGATGAACTCCGCAAGGATCTCACCCGATTCGAGCCAGCCCAATTGCTCGCCGCGGTCGAGCGCGAGCTGAAGCGACCCGATCGCGACCGCCAGCGCCGCGAAGCCGAACCAGTCGAACTTGAGACTGAGATCCTTCCGGGTCTCGTCGATGAAGATGATCAGCCCGATCACGGTGATGGCGCCGAACGGCAAATTGACGAAGAACACCCAGTGCCAGGAATAAGTCTCGGTCAGCCAGGCGCCGAGCGAGGGACCCATGATCGGCCCCATCATTACGCCCATGCCCCAGATCGACATCGCCTTGGCGCGTTCCTGGAGCGTGTAATAGTCGAGCATCACCGATTGCGACAACGGCACCAGGGCCGCGCCGAACACGCCCTGCAGCAGGCGGAAAATCACCATCTGGTTGATGTCCTGCGCAAGCCCGCACAGCACCGATGCCATGGTGAAGCCGGCCGAGCAGATGATGAAGATGCGCTTGCGGCCGAAGCGGTTGGCGATCCAGCCCACCGGTGCCGTCATGATCGCGGCGGCGACGATGTAGGAGGTCAGCACCCAGTTGATCTGGTCCTGCGAAGCCGACAGCGTGCCCTGCATGTAGGGCAGGGCGACGTTGGCGATGGTGGTGTCCAGCGCCTGCATGATGGTTGCCGTCATGGCGCAGATCGTCACCATGTTCCGGCGCAGGCCGGGGACCATAAGGGCGGGATTGGACTCCGCCATAGGATTAGTCCTTGTCCTGATCTTTGTCTTGGCTCGCGGTCGCCGACAGGCCGAGCAGACCGGCGAGCGAGCGCTGGTGGCCGGTGTCGATGGTGGCGTAAACGCTCATGCCGGCCTTCAGCTTGCGTACGTATTTGTCGGTCTCGTCGAAATAGATGCGGATCGGCACGCGCTGCACCACCTTGACGAAATTGCCGCTGGCGTTCTGCGGCGGCAGGATCGCGAATTGCGCGCCGGTGCCGGGCGAGAGCGAGCCGATCTTGCCCTTGAAGGTATGGTTCGGGAACGCGTCGACCTCGAGCGTGACCGGCTGTCCTTCGGTGACGTAGGTGAGGTCGCTCTCCTTCGGATTGGCGTCGACCCAGGGATGGGCCACGTCGATGATGGAGAACACCGGCGTGCCGGCGGCGACGTAGCGGCCGAGCTGGATCTGTTCGACCTGTGTTGCCACGCCATCCATCGGCGCGCGCAGCACGGTGTGGTCGAGGTTGCGCTGGGCATCGTCCAGCTTGGCTTTCGCTTGCGCGTAGGCGGGGAATTGCTCCAGCGGCAACTCGGGATTCCCCAGCAATTGGGTCTTGGCATTGGAGAGTTGCTGCTTGATGTATTGCGCCTGCGCGCCGGCGGTAACCAGTGCATTGGACGCGTTGTCGAGATCGAGCTGCGAGCCGTAATTGTTCTTCACCAGCGACTGCTTGCGTTCGACGTCGCGCTGCTTCAGGTCCATGCCCTGCTGGGCAAGATTGAGCATGTCACCGTAGATCTTGATGTTGGCAACAAGATTGTCATAGGTGATGCGGGCTTGGGCGAGTTGCGCTTTGGCTTCTTCCAACGCATGACGGAACGGAGCGGGGTCGATCTCGAACAACTCGTCGCCGTGCTTGACGACCTGACCTTCCTTGACGACGACCTTCTGGATTTTGCCGGAGATATCAGGGGTCACCAGCACTTTCTGCGCGCCGACATAGGCGTCATCAGTGCCGACGTAACGGCCGCCATTGAGATAGAAGGTGAAGCCGGCAACCGCGACGACGAGCGGCAGCACAACCAGGAGCAGCACGCGGCGATAGCGGCGCAGGCCCGCCACCAGGCGGCGGCGCGGATCGGTGCCGGCTTTCTTGGTGGGCTTGCCGCCGTCGATTTTCTGCTCGGGCTGGAACTTGAGAACCTGATCAGCCATAGCGTTGCTCCTTACGCGCTTGTTCCGCTCCGCTGCTCTGGATCGCGGACCGCACGTTTTCCTTGATTGTTTCGAGTTGGGTGAGGAGGCGATGGGCGTCCGCCGGAGTGATGCCGTCGAGCGCGTTGGCCGTGAGCTCGGACTTCAGCCCGCTCATCCGCCCGAGCAACTGCCGCCCGGCCTTCTTCAGGTACAGCCGCTTGACGCGGCGATCCGAAGGATCGTTGCGTCGCTCGATCCAGTCGCTGTCACAGAGTTTGTCGATCAGGCGCGTCAGCGTGATCGGCTGCACCTCGAGAAGCTCGGCGAGTTCCGACTGCTTCATGCCTTCGCTGCGCTCGACCTTGGCCAGCACCGCCCATTGCGCGCGGGTGATGCCGAAGCGCGAGGCTTCCTTGTCGGCATAGACCCGGAGCAGGCGATAGAGCTCGGCGAGCGTAAACAGGAAGTTCTGGTCCACGGGCCCTGGGCTCATGAGCTTGGTCTCCAATAAGCTTGCAATATAATAAGCAAGCTTATGATTATTTCATGGCGGGTTTGCGGGACGCTGTCCCGCAGGCCGAGCATGGCTGCTGGCCGCATCGCCGGTCCTGCTTTGGGTTCCCCTTTCGAAATGCTAGAACGCCGGTCGCATGACCCTCGCAAAACCGGCATTTCCCGCGCCCGATCACGATCACGGCCGCTGCACCGCGGATGCGCTGGCGCATGCCGAGGCCGTTTGCGGAGAGCGCGCGCAGAAATTCACGCCTATACGCCGCCATGTACTGGGGGCGCTGCTCTCGAGCCACCGGCCGCTCGGCGCCTATGAGGTCATCGACGAACTGGCGAAGTCGATGTCGCGGCCGGCGCCGATCACGGTCTATCGTGCTCTCGATTTCCTGATGGCCAACGGCCTCGTGCACCGGATCGAAAGCCGCAACGCCTATCTCGCCTGCGCCGCTCACGACCACGACGCGATCTCGGCGGTGACGTTCCTGATCTGCGAGCGCTGCGGCCTGGTCGGTGAGATTCCGTCGGCATCCTTCGCCAAGGACCTCAACGCCGCCGCGCGCAGCTCAGGCTTCGCTCCCAAATTGTCGGTGGTGGAAATCACGGGCGTTTGTGCGCATTGTCAGAAAGCCGCATAGAGCAACAACGGCGCAAAGCCGGTTTTTAGGAAGAAATGTCCTCACCTCAAGCCATACCGTCCGCCGGTCGTCCCCTCAGTGCCGGCGCCATCGCCCTGATGCTCATGCTGTGCCTGACCTGGGGGTTCAACCAGATCGCCGTGAAGCTGGTGCTGCCGGACATTCCGCCGATGCTTCAGGCCACGTTCCGCTCGATGGGCGCGCTGCCGGTGCTGTTCATCATCGGCAGCTTGCGCGGCGTTAAATTCTTCGAGCGCGACGGCACCTGGAAGCCCGGCGTCATCGCCGGACTGATGTTCGGCATCGAGTTCGTGCTGATCTTCCAGGGCCTGCGGTTCACACCAGCATCGCGGGCGGTCGTGTTCCTCTACACCGCGCCGTTCTTCGTCGCGCTCGGCTCCTACCAGGTGCTCGGCGAGCGACTTGGCGGGACGCAATGGCTGGGGCTCGCCATCAGCTTTGCCGGTGTCGCGCTCGCGATCGGCGTGCCGCAGCCCAACGTCGATTCGCATGTCCTGCTCGGCGATCTCATGATCGTCGGCGGCGCCGCGCTGTGGGCGGCGACCACGCTAGTTGCCAAGGGCACGCGGCTGCGCTTCGCGGCGCCCGAGAAGGCTCTGGGCTACCAGGTCGCGACCTCGATCCCGATCCTGGGGCTGGCCGCCTGGCTGTTCGGGGAGACCATCCCCCACACGCCGTCGCCGCTGTCGCTGGGCCTGATGGCCTTCCAGGCGATCTGGGTCGTGGGAACCACGTTCACGCTTTGGTTCGCGCTGGTGAAGACCTATTCGGCCAGCAAATTGTCGGCTTTTACCTTCATCACCCCTTTGTTTGGCGTGGTGGGTAGCTATTTCATCATGCACGACACGCTGAACCTGACATTCGGGGCTGCCGCCCTCCTTGTCATTGCTGGGCTTTTTCTGGTTAACCGTCCCAGTCAATCCGCTGCGGCGCCGCGCGATGCATTGCTGAACGTCACCAAAACCTGATATTTGGACGCCATGAACAAGCTCGAAAAAACCATCGATTCCGACGTCGCGGGCCCCGCGCCCCGGCACAAGACCACCCAGGTCAAGGTCGGCGACGTTGCCGTCGGCGGCGGTGCCCCGATCGTCGTGCAGTCAATGACCAACACCGACACCGCCGATATCGACGGCACCATTGCCCAGGTCGCAGCGCTCGCCCGCGCGGGCTCCGAAATGGTCCGCATCACCGTGGACCGCGAGGAGGCCGCCGCTGCCGTCCCGCACATCCGCGACGGCCTGCTCAAGCGCGGCATCACCACGCCGCTGATCGGCGACTTTCACTATATCGGCCACAAGCTGCTCGCCGCCTATCCGGCCTGCGCCGAGGCGCTCGCCAAATATCGCATCAATCCCGGCAATGTCGGCTTCAAGGACAAGCGCGACACCCAGTTCGCCGACATCATCGAGATCGCCAACAAGAACAACAAGCCGGTGCGCATCGGCGCCAATTGGGGCTCGCTCGACCAGGAGCTCTTGACCAAGCTGATGGACGAGAACGCCGCCTCCCCCGATCCGCGCGACGTGCGCGCGGTGACGCGCGAGGCCATGGTGCAATCCGCGCTGCTCTCGGCCGCGCGCGCCGAGGAACTCGGCATGCCGAAGAATCGCATCATCCTCTCGGCCAAAGTCTCGGCCGTGCAGGATCTGATCGCGGTCTATCAGGATCTCGCCAGCCGTTCCGACTACGCGATCCATCTCGGCCTGACCGAGGCCGGCATGGGCACCAAGGGCATCGTGGCGTCCTCGGCCGCGCTCGGCATCCTGTTGCAGCAGGGCATCGGCGACACCATCCGCATCTCGCTGACGCCGGAGCCCGGCGGCGACCGCACCCGCGAGGTGCAGGTCGGCCAGGAGCTCTTGCAGACCATGGGTTTCCGCACATTCGTGCCGCTGGTTGCGGCGTGCCCCGGCTGTGGCCGCACCACCTCGACCACATTCCAGGAACTGGCCAGCTCGATCCAAGGTTTCATCCGCGACGAGATGCCGACCTGGAAGACGAAATATCCCGGCGTGGAAGAGCTCAACGTCGCGGTGATGGGCTGCATCGTCAACGGCCCCGGCGAATCCAAGCACGCCAATATCGGCATCTCGCTGCCGGGCACGGGCGAGGCGCCGGCTGCCCCGGTGTTCGTCGACGGCAAGAAGTTCCGCACCCTGCGCGGCCCGACCATCTCCGCCGACTTCAAAGCACTCGTGATCGACTACATCGAGCAGCGCTACGGCCAGGGCGCCAAGGTGCCGGTGACCGCGGCGGAATAGTTCTGCTCCAGATCAGGAATCGTAGGGCGGGTTAGCGAAAGCGTAACCCGCCTTATTTTTGCAGGCGCGAAGTGGCGGGTTACGCTTCGCTAAGCCGCCCTACATTGCTACGATGCTCCCAAGCAAGAATGCATCGGGAGACACGCCATGAGCTCACTCGCCGGCAAGCAGGGCCCGCGCTATCGCCACGCGACGGACGACGGCGCGCCTTACGAGACCATCGCGGTCGAAAAGCTGACCCCGATCATCGGCGCGGAAATCTCGGGCGTCGACATCGGCAAGCTCGTCTCCGACGATGCGCGCTCCAACCGGCAGATGGACGAGGTCCACCGCGCGCTTGCCGAAAACCTCGTCATCTTCTTCCGCGACCAGCACATCACGCCACAACAGCATCTCGCCTTCGGCCGCAAGTTCGGTGAGCTGCATTTCCATCCCGCCGCGCCGCATGAGGATGAAGACCCGGCCCTGATGAAGATCTATGCGGATGCGAATTCGCCGCGGGCCAATGGCGAGGGCTGGCATTCCGACGTGTCCTGCGATCACGAGCCGCCGATGGGCTCGATCCTCTACATCAAGCAGTGCCCGCCGCGCGGCGGCGACACGCTGTTCGCCAACATGTATGCGGCCTACGAGGCGCTGTCGGACCGGATGAAGGCCTATCTCGACGGGCTGACTGCGTTGCATGACGGCGAGCCGATCTATCGCGGGCTCTACGCCAATTACGGCGTCGCCGACCGCCCGTCCTATCCGAGTGCCGAGCATCCCGTGGTGCGCACGCATCCGGTCACCGGCAAGAAGGCGCTCTACGTCAACCGCGGCTTCACCCGCCACATCAACGGCATCCCGCGCGACGAGAGCGAGGCGATGCTTGCCTATCTCTACCAGCACGCCGAGAATCCGCTGTTCCAGTGCCGCTTTCGCTGGACAGAGAATGCCATCGCCTTCTGGGACAACCGCTGCACCCAGCACCGCGCGATGTGGGATTATTGGCCGCACACGCGCTCCGGCACGCGCGTGACGGTGAAGGGGGAGCGGCCGGTTTAACCGGCCTGCGCGCCGCGTTCCGCGTTGACGTCTTCCCGCGTCCGCGCCAATCTTGCCGGCAACAACGACCGTCGGGAGGATTTTCCATGCTCCGCGCCGAGGACAACAAATTCCTGACCGAGTCGGGCTCTGGTACGGGCATGGGCGAATTGTTGCGCCGGTTCTGGATTCCTGTGCTGCTGTCCGAAGAACTCCCTGAACCCGACGGCGAGCCGAAGAAGATCATCGTTCTCGGCGAGGAGCTGCTCGCCTTCCGCGATACGCGCGGCGTTGTCGGAATCATCGATCAATACTGCCCGCATCGCGGCGCCAATCTCTGGCTCGGGCGCAACGAGGAATGCGGCATCCGCTGTGTCTATCACGGCTGGAAGTTCGACACCGACGGCCGCTGCGTCGACATGCCGACCTCCTATCCCGACCTCAACGCCAAGGATCTCATCCGCATCAAATCCTATCCGGCGCGCGAATGGGGCGAGATGATCTGGGCCTATATGGGTCCCGCGGATGCGATGCCCGAGCTGCCCGATCTCGAAATGGCACTGCTGCCGGCCTCGCACCGCTATGTCAGCAAGAAATGGCAGGACTGCAACTGGGTGCAGGCGCTGGAAGGCTCGATCGACACCGCGCATTTCACCTTCGCCCATCTCTCCTTCGACAAGGAGGAGAACGAGATCCTGGACATCAAGAAGCATTTCGTGAATCCGATCGCGCGGATGTCGAGCGATCACATGCGCTGGATCGCGGAGGATCCGCGCCCTGTGATCAAGATCGCCGCGCACGCAGCGGGCCTCACCATCGCCGGCGGGCGGCTCACCGGCGGCGACAACATCTACTGGCGCATTGCGCAATTTCTGATGCCGTTCCACGCCTATGCCCCGAGCGCGATGCCGGGTGAGAACATCTTTGGGCAGACTTTCGTGCCCGTCACCGACACCAATTGCTGGATCTACACCTATGCCTGGAATCCGGAACGGCCGCTGACGCAAGCCGAGCGCGACGTCTTTGACCGCGGCAACGGCGTGATCGCGGAGGTTGGCGACAATTACGTGCCGCTGCGCCACAAGGGCAACGACTATCTGATCGACCGCAAGATGCAGAAGACCAGGAGCTACACCGGCATCAAGGGCGTCTCCGAACAGGATGCGGCCGTGCAGGACAGCCAGGGCCCGATCGCCGACCGCACCCGCGAGCATCTCGGTCCGACCGATCTCGGTATCATGCATTTCCGGAAAGTCGTGATGGAGCTGGCGCGGGCGCTTCAGCAGGGCGAGCCGCCGCCGCAGGCCGCGCATCAGGATCGCCATGCCGTGCGCTCGGGCGCCTGCGTCACCAGCAAGGCCAAGGACCTTTCCGCGGTGATGCTGGAGCGTTTCGGTGACGTCACAGGCTTTGTCGGCCGGCCGCGAACAGCGGCAGCGGAGTAGTACTTGGGACAGCCGCGCAGCATCATCGCAAGTCTCGTCTCGACGCTGGTCGCGTCGATCTTGCTATGGTCGCTGGCGCCTGCAGACTCTGGTCATGCTGCTATCGCGCGGAAAATCGCGAAACCCAAGCCGCCGCACGCGCCGGTCAAGTGTGAGCTGTCGAAATTCCGGATCCTCGTGGATGTCGGGCACACCCCGGACTCCTACGGCGCGTTGAGCGCGCGCAACGACACGGAGTTCGGCTTCAACTTCCGGCTTGCAAGTCTGATTACGGCGAGGCTCAAGGCCGAAGGCTTTGCCGCGACCCGGTTGCTCGTCACGGACGGCAAGGCGCGGCCGAGCCTGTTCAAGCGCGTCAGCACCGCGAATGACGCCCGGGCCGATCTCTTCCTGTCGATCCATCACGATTCGGTGCCGGACAAGCTGCTCGGGAGCTGGGAGTTCGACGGCGCGAACAGCTATTTCAGCGACCGCTTTTCGGGCCACTCTCTGTTCGTGTCGCAGCGGAATCCGCACTTCGCCGCCAGCCTGATGCTGGCCCGGATGATCGGCAGGCAGCTGAAGCAGCAGGACCTGCACTATGCCAGCCAGTACACCCTGCCGGTGATGGGCCGCTACCGGCGCCAATTGCTCGACAAGGATGTCGGCGTCTACCGCTATGACGGGCTCGTTGTGCTCTCGCAGACCCGCAGCGCCGCAGTGCTGCTCGAAGCGGGCTCCATCATCAACCGCGACGAGGAGATGGCGATGAACTCCCCGGAGCGGCAGGAGATCATTGCGGGCGCCGTGGCGGTGGCGATGAGGGAATTTTGCGAGAGGCGGTAGTTCGCGCCCCTAGCAATGACGGGAATCTATAGCGGCCCTCCCCGGTACTCCCGGTTTGCCAAGCTTGCCTCCTCCAGGTCCAGATCGCGCTCGATCCGCCGCCGCGTCTCGTCGGTGATCTGGCCCTCGCGCAGCAGCTCGTGGATGAACTTGCGCTCGGTGGCGATCAGACGGCGGGTCAGGGCGGTGCCGGCGGCGGAGACGTCGTGGTGGGTGGGATCGAGCGAGTCCGGCAGCTGGTTGACCCGGATCTCGTGGCGGGCGCGCAGGAGCCGCATCACCTCGTCGGACACGTCCTTTTCCTCGGTCAGCGCGTCGAGCGACTTTAGCGCCGCGTCGAGGGCCTGGCGCCGTGCCGCGATCTCGGCCTCGTGCTCGGCGGCATGCTCGTTGCGACCGGCTTCCGCGACACCGAGCCAACGAACCACGGGGGGCAGCGTGAGGCCGACGCCGATCAGTGTGATGAAGATGACGCCGAACGCGACGAACAGGATCAGGTCGCGAAACGGGAAGGCCTCGCCGCGCGGCAGCGTGAACGGCAGCGCCAGTGCTGCCGCCAGCGACACCGCGCCGCGCACGCCGGTGAGCGCAAGCACGAACGGCCATTGCCATGGTGGTGACGGATCGCGCGCACGCAGCGACTTGCTGAGCATTCGTGGCAGATAGGTCGCGGGATAGAGCCAGGCGAAGCGCGCGATCACGACCACCGCCAGCACCACGGCAGTCGCAATCATGATGTCGTCGAGCGGGAACGCCTTCGATTTCTCGTAGAGTGCGCGCATCTGGAATCCGGTGAGCAGGAACAGCAAGCCCTCGATCAGATAGATCACGAGGTCCCAGAAGAAGATGCCTTGCAGGCGCGTCGATGCCGAGATCAGCAGCGGGCCATTCCAGCTCACATAGAGGCCACAGGCGACGGTGGCGATCACGCCGGAGCCGCCGAGATGCTCGGGCAGCCAGTAGGACACGTAGGGCGTGATCAGCGACAGTGTCAGCTCGACCTGCGGGTCTCCCGACCATTTGCGGAACCGCAGGGAGAGCCAACCGACGCCGATGCCGAAGGCGATCTCGCCGGCGACGATGAGCAAGAACTCGCCGCCTGCCAGAGGCAGCGAGAATTGCCCGACCATGATTGCGGCGAGCGCGAAGCGGTAGAGGATCAGAGCGGTGGCATCATTCGCGAGCCCTTCGCCTTCGAGGATGACCATCAGCCTGCGCGGCAGATGCAGCCGGCGCGCGATCGCGAGCGGCGCCACCACGTCGGGCGGCGCGACGATGGCGCCGAGCAGGAAGCCGATCGTCCAGGGCAGGCCGATGAAATAATGCGTGGCGGTTGCGACCAACGCCGCGGTGAAGATCACCGCACCGACCGCCAGCAGCACGATCGGGCGAAGATTCTTTTTGAACTCGCGCCAGCTCATCGCGACGCTCGCCGAGTAGATCAGCGGCGGCAGCACCATCAGCAGCACCAGTTCCGGCGGCAGTTCGACCGCTGGCATGCCCGGCACGAAGGCAAGGCCGACACCTGAGAGCATCAGCAGAATGGCGGGCGCGATGTTGAAGCGGCGCGCGACAAGCGCGGTGCCCGCCAGCACGGCGAGCAGGATGAGAAAGGTCTGAAATTTCGCTTCCATGATGGTCTGTCTTCACCCGGAAGCGGTCGCAACGTCAATGCGTGCGGCTTTACGCCAGCCGTTCGGCCACCATGCGGCCGATGCGTGCGAACACGGTTTCGATCTGCGCCGCGCTCGGCGTGCCGCCCTGGGTATAGGCCGCGATCAGGATCGGTGCATCGGGCTTCGTATCGGGCTTGGGCCAGGCCACCGCGATGTCGCCGGATGCGTCCTTGCCGTTGTTGCCGGTCTTGTCGCCGATCTTCCAGCTTGCGGGGAGCCCGCCACGCAGCCGGTTCGCACCGGTCTTGCAGCCCACTAGCCACTCCGTGAGCTGCGCGCGCGAGGTGGCCGACAGCGCCTCGCCCGTGAGCAGCCGGCGCAGATTGCCTGCCATCGCCGCCGGCGTCGTGGTGTCGCGGGGATCGCCGGGCGGTGAGCGGTTGAGCTCGGGCTCGTTGTGGTCGAGCCGCGAGGCGGTGTCGCCGAGCGACCGCCAGAACGCGGTGAGTGCGGCGGGACCGCCGATCCGCGCCAGCAATAAATTGGCGCAGGTGTTGTCGCTGAGCTCGACGATCGCCTTGCACATCTCGGTGACCGACATTGCGCCGGCGGCAATGTTCTGCTTGGCGACCGGTGCGTACTCCAGCAGGTCGGCCTTGCCGTACGGGATCATGGCCGCAAGCTGATCCTCGCCACGATCGACCCGCGCCAGGACGCATGCCGCCAGCGAAGCCTTGAATGTCGAGCACATGACGAACCGTTCGTCGGCGCGCCAGGCGAGCCTTGCGCCGGTCGCGAGGTTCTCGGCATAGACCCCGATCCGGCCGCCACTCTCGCGCTCATAGGTTTCGAGCTCAGGCTGCGCGTCTGCGGCGAGCGCGGAGGAGGCGGCGATCCAGTACAGCGAGGCGAGCAGCGAACGGCGGTCGAGAAGCATGGTGGACCTTTTGAGCGAGACGGGGGCGGAGGAGAGATGCGGCATGCACTCCATCCGCATCGTCATTGCGAGCGCAGCGAAGCAATCCGGTCTTCCTCCGCGGAAAGACTCTGGCTAGCTTCGCTGCGCTCGCAATGACGGAGGATGTGGGAGGAGTGTGCCCGATTTCGGGCAGCGGAAGATTAGGCCCCTCACTCTCGCAGATCATACCGGTAAGACTTCGATACGATCTGCCAGCCATCGGCGAGCTTCATAGCCACCAGATAGTCCGTGAAAAAACGCGGCGGCAGTTGGCATCGGACCTTGATGAAGGCGGTCTTGTCGTCCGAACGGTCAATCGTGACGATGAAATCCTCGCGCGGCTTGCCTTCGGCCTTGCCGGAGGGGCGCTTGCGCACGCGGTCGAGCCAGTCCGGCACGGTCAGCACCTGCAGCTCGCCCTTCTCGACCCAGCGCAAATCGGCGGAGGGATGGAAGATGGCGCCGAGCTTTTCGGCATCACCCTCGTAAAGTCCGTCGAAGTAAGATTGCACGACGGCTTCGACGCTCGAACGGTTCTGGCTCATGGGTCATCCCTTTGAATGATGGCTCAGGGCGAACTTAGTCGTACACGTCAAAATGCGCTATGGTGTCCGTACCATTTGCTGGGACGCTGTGATGACCGGATCAGAGAATTCGAACGCTCCCTTCCTGATCGGCGAATGCTGCTGCCGCGCCGTGCGCTACGAGGTAGCGGACGCGTTCTCCTATGCGATGAACTGCCATTGCTCGAATTGCCGCCGCACCACCGGCGCTGCCTTCAAGCCGTTCGCCGGCATCGAGCAGGGCAAGCTCCGCATCGTCAGAGGCGAGAACCAGCTCACCATCTACGGTGACGAAACCACCCACGACGCCCACTGCGCCCGCTGCGGCTCGTTGCTTTATTCCCGGGTGCGCGACGGAAAATGGGTCCACGTCGCCATGGGAACCCTGGTCGATGCCCCCTCGATCCGACCGAGCGCCCACATTTTCGTGGGGTCGAAGGCGCCCTGGCACGAGATTACGGATAATCTGCCGCAATATCGGGGCCACATCGGGGATGTCTGAGGGAACCTGCTGCGCACCTGTTTGGCGGCGAACCGCGGCCGGACTGGCGCGACGAACAAGGGGACCTTTCGGCTTGCCGCCGGCGCCATCTTCGTGACCTCCGTTACAAGCGTCCGTGACGGACCCTGCTAAAGCCGTCCCAAAGGGCGCGAATCGCCCCGAAATCGGAAGTCGTGTCATGCGCAAATTGCTCAGACTTTGCCCAGTCCTCCTCGCCGTCGCGCTGCTATTCGGCGCCGGGCCTGCTTTCGCCGGAAAGCGCGTCGCGCTCGTGATCGCCAACTCCGCCTATCAGCATGCGCCGTCGCTGACGAACCCCGTCAATGACGGTTCGGTGATGGCCCGGACGCTGAAGGAGGCCGGGTTCGACATCGTCGATTCCCGGCACGACCTGACGGCGCAGGAAACCCGGCGTGTGCTGCGCGAATTCGCCGACCGGACCCGCGATGCCGATATCGCCGTGGTCTATTATGCCGGCCACGGCCTCGAGGTCGAAGGCTCGAACTATCTGATCCCTGTCGACGCCAAGCTGGAGCGTGACACCGACGTCTTTGACGAGGCGCTCTCCCTCGACCGCGTCCTGGTCGCGGTCGAACCGGCTAAGCAGCTTCGCCTGGTGATCCTGGATGCCTGCCGTGACAATCCGTTCGGCAAGACCATGAAGCGCACGATCGCCTCGCGCGGCGTCGGCCGCGGCCTCGCCCAGGTCGAGCCGACCAGCTCGAACACGCTGATCGCCTATTCGGCCAAGGCCGGTTTCACGGCGCAGGATGGCGACGGTGCGAACAGCCCCTTTACGGTGGCGCTGTCGAAGCATCTGACGAGGCCCGGCCTAGACGTCCGCCGTGCCTTCGGCTTCGTGCGCGACGACGTGCTCAAGTCGACAGGTAATAAGCAGGAGCCGTTCGTCTATGGCTCGCTCGGCGGCGAGGACGTGCCGCTGGTGCCGGTCAAGGTGACCGCTGCGGCTGCCGCTGCGCCCAACCCTCAGGCCGACATCCGCCGCGATTACGAGCTCGCGCTCCAGGTCGGCAACCGGCCGGCGTGGGAGGCCTTTCTCGCCCAGCATCCCGACGGCTTCTATGCGAGCCTTGCCAAGCTGCAACTCGAGAAAATCGGCGCCGAGCAGGCTCATGCGGCGGCCACCGAGAAGGCGAAACAGGCCGAGGCCGAGCGCGATCGTCTTGCCGCACTTGGCGCGCAGAAGGATACGCAGGCCAAGGCAGCCGCCGATGCGGAGGCCGCCGAGCAGATACAGCTTGCGGCGCAAAAGGCCAAGGAGCAGGCGCAGCAGCAGGCGGCCGCTGCCGAGCAGCAGCGCGTCAATCTCGCCGCCGCGGCGCCGAGTGCAGCGCCCGCCAGCACGGCGGGCCCTGCCGGCACCAACGTCGCCTCGCTGACGCCGGCCATCGCGCCGGCCGATCTCAGCCGCTCGGTACAGACCGAGCTCGGCCGCGTCGGCTGCTTCTCCGGCGCCGCCGACGGCAACTGGACGACATCCGCGCAGCGGTCGTTATCGCAGTTCAACCGTTATGCCGGCACCAAGCTCGACGTGAAGGTGGCGAGCACCGATGCACTCGACACGGTCAAGTCGAAACAGTCGCGCGTCTGTCCGCTGGTTTGCGAGCACGGCTTCAAGACCGACGGCGACAAATGCACCAAGATCGTCTGCCGTGATGGCTATGCGCTCAACGACGACAACGAGTGCGAGAAGCAGCGTGCCGCCAAGCCTGCGACCGCCAAGCCTGCGACCGCCAAGCGGGACGACGGCGACGAGCGTCCCGCACGGCAGCGTCGTCAGGCCGGCGGTGAGGCTGCCGGAGCGGCCGGCGGCTTTGGTGGCGCTGCGGGCATCGCTGCTGCCGCTGGCGCCAGCCGCCGCTCGAGTGGCGGACAGCTATTCTGCAACAACAGTGGCTGTCGTGCGGTCAACCGCGGCTGCCATCTCGAATATCGCGGCGGCGGCGGCCCGGGCAACGATGGCAATGCCGAGGTCTGTAACTAGGATTGCGGAAATGAGTTCAGGTCGAGATCGCGCTCGCCGCGATGTTGACCGTCAGCGCCAGCAAGGCCGTGTTGTAGATGAATGAGACGATGCCGTGCGCGGTGGCGGTGCGGCGGATGGTCTTGTCGGAGATGCCGACATCGGAGACCTGCGCGGTCATGCCGATCACGAACGAGAAATAGACGAAGTCCCAGTAATCTGCGTGGTCTTCCTTGTCGCCGCTGGGAAACTGAAGGCCGCCCGGCGTGGCG
Source organism: Bradyrhizobium sp. 172 (assembly GCF_023101065.1). Lineage (NCBI taxonomy): Bacteria > Pseudomonadati > Pseudomonadota > Alphaproteobacteria > Hyphomicrobiales > Nitrobacteraceae > Bradyrhizobium > Bradyrhizobium sp. 172. The sequence continues at coordinate 7,846,185 of NZ_CP064701.1, read as the reverse complement.
TGCCGGTAATAATCATGCGCGTAATGCAGAGCGAAGATTGTGTGCACGGCGGCCCATGACAATACGATGGTGGTGATTGCGATGCTCAGCTCCAGGCCGCCGCGATGCGGCGTTCCAAGCTCGGAGACGATCGCGGCGATGCTGGCGAAGGCGCCGATCGCCGTCACCAGCAGGATCACGAAGCGACCGTCGTCCTGCATCGCTGCGGCGCGGCGGATGTGCTGGTGGTCGTTGCACAGCATCATCGCGTAGACCAGCACCAGATAAACGGCGATCAACGCATCCCAGCCGAACACAAGCCGCGTGACCAGCCGGTGCGAACCCGGGATGAGCAGGCAGACGAGAATACCAACGGCAAGCGACATGAACGTCCGCGGACGCGCATAAATCAGCCGCATCGGCCGCGACATCTTGCGAAAGCGGGCGAGGGCGGGGTCTTCCTTGCTGCCGCCCGCCATCGCGCTATCAGCTCTTCCGTTCGGCCACGAACCGCGCAGCCGCTTGCAGCACGGCGGCCCGTTCGCCGAAGATCGACACGGCGCTGTCGGCGCGCGCGAGCAGATCGCGCACGCGCTGCTTGGCGCCTTCGATGCCGAGCTGGGTGACGAAGGTGGTCTTGCCGAGCGCTGCATCAGCGCCGGCAGGCTTGCCGAGCGCGGCGGCATCGCCTTCGACGTCGAGCAGGTCGTCGGCGATCTGGAAGGCTTCGCCGAGCGCGCGGCCGTAATCGTCGAGCGCCTGATATTCCTTTTGCGAGGCCTGGCCGAGGATCGCGCCGGCGATGCAGCCGTAGCGCAGCAGCGCGCCGGTCTTCATCTGCTGAATGCGGGCGACGTCGATCGGCTCGTTGCCGCCAAAGCGGCCTTCGCCGGCGAGGTCGAGGATCTGGCCGCCGACCATGCCGCCGATGCCGGCGCAGCGCGCGAGTGCGCGGGTCAGCAAAAGCCTCACATTGGCGTCGCGATGAATCTCGTCGCGGGTGATGATGTCGAAGGCGAGTGTCAGGAGGCCGTCGCCGGCGAGGATCGCGGTCGCGTCGTCGGTCTTCTTGTGCAGGGTCGGGCGGCCGCGGCGCAGGTCCGAATTGTCCATCGCCGGCAGATCGTCATGGATCAGCGAATAGCAGTGGATGCATTCGAGCGCCGCACCGACGAGCAGCGCGGCTTCGCGGGACACGCCGAACACGGCCGCGCTCTCGACCACCAGGAAGGGCCGGAGGCGCTTGCCGCCGTTGAGGCTCGAATAGCGCATTGCGTCCATCAGTCGCTTGGGCCGGGCGATCTCATCGGGCAGGATGTCGTCCGACAGCAGGCGCCCGAGCAGGGCCTCGGTGTCATCAGCGGTCTTGTCCAGACGTTTGGCGAAATCGGACGGGGACGTGCCGGTCATCAAGAAGGGCTCCAGAACTAAAATTCGGCGGGACAATCCTTTATGCGCCCGCCTCAGTCAATCGTTTGGAAGGCCTAAAAAGTGCTGGAAAAGGCCCGAATTATCACAGACTTAATGCCGGGCCCGTGGCCCCGTTTCGTTCTGCGCCGGAAAGGTTGATTTGCGCGTCGTCAAAACCCTTCTCCTGGTGCTCGCGGTCGCGGCTCTCGCGCCCTATGTCGTCGCGCCGTTCTACCGTGCCGGCCATCCCGTTTCGACGCTGATGATCTGGCGCTCGCTCCGGGGTGCGCCGATGCAGCGGGAATGGATCGATCTGGCGGCGATGTCGCCCTCGCTGCCACGCTCGGTGGTGGCGGCCGAGGACGCCCATTTTTGCAAGCATCACGGCATCGACTGGGGTGCGCTGCGTGAGGCGATCGACGATGCGAAGGAGGACGGCACCCCGTTCCGGGGCGCTTCCACCATCACCCAGCAGGTGGCGAAAAACCTGTTCCTCTGGCAGGGGCGGGACTTCGTCCGGAAGGCGCTGGAATTCCCGTTGGCGCTGTGGATCGATCTCGTCCTGCCCAAGGCACGGATCCTGGAGATTTACCTCAACATCGCCGAGCTCGGCCCGCAGAGCCAGTTTGGGGCCGAGGCCGCCAGCGCCTATGCCTTCGGCAAGTCGGCGGCGAACCTCTCCCCCCGGGAGGCCGCGCTTCTAGCCTCTATCCTGCCGAATCCGGTCAAACGCAGCGCCAGGACGCCGGGACCGGGTGTCCGGCGGCTGGCCGGGACCTATGTGGCGCGAGCGCAGGCGAGTTCACTTTCGACCTGCTGGCGGGAGAATCGCTGATTTCCGGTCCTTTTCGGGCGCATTTTCCGGCCCAGAGCCCTAGATTTAAGGCAGGCCTTCCTCTATAAGCCCGGCCTTGACCGGCATTCAGCTCGCCTCGGTTTGCGGGTGCTGAGCCGTCCCCTCGCGGACGATGCCCCAAAACACCAATCCCTAGAGGATATTGAAATGGCCGTTCCGAGAAGAAAAACCTCGCCGTCCCGTCGTGGCATGCGCCGCTCGGCAGACGCCATCAAGAAGCCGACCTATGTGGAAGACAAGGATTCCGGCGAACTGCGTCGTCCGCACCATCTCGACCTCAAGACCGGCATGTACAAGGGCCGTCAGGTCCTGAAGAAGAAAGAGTCCTGAGTTCGGGACCTTTCTGTGGGCAGGACGATCGGGCCTGCCTGATTTCGGCCCACCCATGAGATATGACAGTGACGGCGGCGGAGCGAATGCATCGCCGCCGCATTGTCCTGTCTGGATATCTTGATCGAGAAGGCATTTCGCCGATGGTCGGTTTCCCGCTGCTCCTGATCCCGCTCGCGGTCTACAACATCATCGCATTCCTGATGCCGAGCGTGTCCTTTGCGGACGTGCTGTTCAAAGTGCCGATGATCACGGGCGAGGCCTGGCCGGTCACGCTCGCCGACGTGATGCTCGCGCTAGGTATCGTGCTGCTGCTGCTCGAAGTGGTCAAGGGCGCGCGGCCCGGCTCGAAATTCCTGATGGATCATCTGCTGTCGCTGATCGTGTTCGGCGCGGCTGCGGCCGAATTCGTGATGTGGCCGAAATTCGGCAACTCCACCTATTTCCTTCTGGTGCTGCTCGCGATGGCCGATTTCCTCGGCGGCATCGCCCAGCGCACCCGCCGCCGCGTCGCTTATGTCGCCGAAACGACGGTGCCGGCGCCCCGCAAGACCAAGCGCCAGGCCGAGACGCCGGCGGATGAGTTCGAGCCCAAGTTCGAGCCAGTGTCCGCTCCGCGACCAGCTCCGGCGGAGCCGCCCGCGCCCACGGCACAATCGGTCGCCGAATCCGTGCTGATGGATCACCCGGCGCCGAAGCCTGTGAGTGCGCCCTCGCCGGAAATTCCCTCGCCTCATTTGCAGCCGGGCAACGGCACCCAGCCGTCTCCCGACGCGCCGCGCTGATTCAAGCCACCTGCCGCGTGCGCGCGCTAACGCTCGGAAGCGGGCGCTTGCTGCCATAGGCGACCTGCGCATCCTCGGAAGAAGCGCGGCGGAGCCGGCTCGCCTGGGGCAGATGCTCGGCATTGGCGATGAGCTGGGCGACGAAGCTGGGATCGGGGCGTGGCAGCGGGGCCTTGTGGACCCACTGCAAAACTGGCATCAGCGGCACCAGGGCCGAGCCTGTGCCGTTGTCCGCCACGTCCAGTTGACCAGTACTCAACATCGCAATCACCGTTGACCGGCCTAGATTGTCGCGTTTCGAGACGCTGGCGCCGGTGCGTGTCATGTACTCGCAAGGCCTATGCCGGGTGAGCCGCTTCGGTTCCTGCGAGCGAGGAAACGTGGTTTCCAAATTGTTTATCAACTTTGCCTAGGGTCAATGGCGAATCTGGCTTTATCCTGTGCCGGCTCAGGACTCCCCGCTGTCCCGAAACGAGGCGATTTTGACCCCCGCATTGCCGCAAGCCTCCGACATCCTGGCTGCCCTCGGCCAGGCCGTGTTCGCCTGGGACATCGCCAGCGATGCCATCGTCTGGGGTGAGCAGGTCAGCGCCATCTTTCCCGGAATTCCCGCCGAACGGCTGGCCACCGGCGCCGAATTCGCCAGGCTGATCGAGCCCGCGCAATCAATGCGGACCGCCGCGCTGGCGCAGACCTCAGCCGTGCATGGCGCCGACGGCACGCCCTACCGGGTCGAGTACGGCGTGCGCATGAGCGCCGCCGATCCCATGGTCTGGATCGAGGAGACCGGCCGCTGGTTCGCCGGCCCCGACGGTCGCCCGGTGCGTGCGATCGGCTCCGTCCGCATCAACAATGAACGCCATGCCCGCGACGAGGAACTGACGAAGCTGGCCCGGCTCGATCCGCTGACCGGCGAGCTCAATCGCTCGCATCTGATCGCCGCGCTGGCCGAGGCCATCGAGGAGACGACCCGTTTCCGCTCGACCGCGGCCTTCATGCTGGTCGGCATCGATCATCTCGCGCGTGTCAACGAGGCCTTCGGCTTCGACGTTGCCGACGCCGTGATCCTCGACGTCGCCACGCGCATTCGCGCGCGCTTGCGCGGCGGCGACGTGCTCGGCCGCTTCTCCGGCAACAAGTTCGGCCTGATCCTGAAGAACTGCACCGTCGATGACATGAACGTGGCTGCCGAACGTTTCCTCGCCGGCATTCGCGACGAGGTGGTGCCGACCAAATCCGGACCGGTGTCGGTCACCGCCTCGATCGGCGCGGTCAGCGTGCCGCGCTATGCCCGCAACGCCGATGAAGCCGTCAATCGCGCCCACGAGACCCTGGACACCGCGAAACAACGCCGCGTCGGCTCGTTCGCAGCCTGGCGCCCGGATGCCGCGCGCGACGCCCAGCGCCGCGTCAACATCCGCGTCACCGACGAGATCGTCACCGCACTGAATGAGCGCCGCATCAAGCTTGCCTATGAGCCGGTAGTTGCCGCCCTTTCGCGCGACTGCGCCTTTCACGAATGCCTGGTGCGGATGGACCAGGGCGACGGCCAGGTGCTGCTCGCGCCCGACATCGTGCCGGTTGCGGAACGCCTCGGCCTGATCCGCCTGGTCGATCACCGGGTGCTCGAGCTCGTGGTCGCCGAGCTCGCGGCCGCGCCGGACATCTGCCTCAGCCTCAACATCTCGCCCGACACCACCATGGATCCGGATTGGTGGGCGGGAATCGAATCGCTGATGCGTGCCCATCCCGGCGTTGCCGAGCGGCTGATCGTCGAGATCACCGAAACCGTCGCGATCCAGGACATCGACGATGTGCGCGGCTTCGTCACCCGGCTGAAGAATTTCGGCAGCCGCATCGCCATCGACGATTTCGGCGCCGGCTACACCTCGTTCCGCAATCTGCGCAAGCTGGGCGTGGACATCGTGAAGATCGACGGTGCCTTCGTGCAGAACATCACCCGTTCCGCCGACGACCGCGCCTTCGTGCAGACCCTGATCGACCTCGCCCGCCGCCTCGACATCAAGACGGTGGCCGAATGGGTGCAGGACGAAGAAGCTGCGAACATGCTGCGCGACTGGGGCTGCGACTACATCCAGGGCCGCCTGATCGGGCTCGCCTCAGCCGACCGCCCCTGGGGCGCGCCGCCGGATAACGTGCTGCCCGCGGCAGGCTGAGACACCTGCCAATCCCTCACGCGCCCTCATCCAGCGCCACGAGCTCGCGCTTCTTACGCAGCGCGGGTAATAGCGGCGCCATCAGCAGCACCAGCGCGAGCGCAAGACACGCTGCCGAGATCGGCCGCTGCACGAAGGTCCAGAGGTCGCCCTGCGACAGGATCAGCGACTTGCGCAGATTGTTCTCCATCATCGGTCCCAGCACGAACGCCAGCACCAGCGGCGCGGGCTCGAAGCCGAGCTTGCGCATGAAATAGCCGATGATCCCGAACGCGATCATCACGTAGACGTCGAACACATTGTTGCTCGAGCAGTAAACGCCCAGGATCGTGAACAGGATAATCAGCGGGAACAGGATGTTGTAGGGCAACTTGAGCAGCTGCACCCACATGCCGATCAGCGGCAGATTGAGGATCAGCAGCATGACGTTGCCGATATACATGCTGGCGACGATGCCCCAGAACAGGCCGGGGTTTTGCGTGATCAGTAGCGGCCCCGGTTGCAGGCCGTGGATGACGAAGGCGCCGAGCAGCAGTGCCATCACCACATTCGGCGGGATGCCCAAGGTCATCAGCGGAATGAACGCGCCGCCGGCCGCCGCGTTGTTGGCGGATTCGGGACCCGCTACGCCCTCGATTGCGCCATGGCCGAAGCGCTCCGGCGTCTTCGACAGCCGCTTCTCCAGCGCATAGGACGCGAACGAGGCCACCACCGCGCCGCCGCCCGGGAGAATGCCGAGCAGCAAGCCAAGTAACGTGCCGCGCGCCACCGGGCCGGCGCTCGCCTGCCAATCGGCCTTGTTGGGCAGCAGCTGCGTGATTTTGGCGTTGATGATGTCGCGTTTGATCACCTGCTCGGTATTGAGCAGCACCTCGGCGACGCCGAACAGGCCCATCACGACGGGGACCAGTCCTATGCCGTCGATCAGCTCCATGCGGCCGAATGTCAGCCGCGGCTGCGCGGTGATGCTGTCGAGCCCGATCAGTCCGAGCACGACGCCGATACATGCCATCAGAAGCGCTTTCGGCATCGATCCCTGCGTGAGGAAGGTGAGCACGACGAGGCCGAGCACCATCAGGCTGAAATATTCGGCAGGGCCGAACGCGATGGCGATGTTGGCGAGCCGAGGCGCCAGCAGCATCAGTGCAACGAGTGAAAATGTGCCGGCGATGAACGAGCCGAAGGCTGAGATGCCCAGCGCGGGGCCGGCACGACCCTGCTTCGCCATCTGGTGGCCGTCAATACAGGTCACGACGGAAGCCGCCTCGCCGGGAATGTTGACCAGGATTGAGGTCGTCGAGCCGCCATACATCGAGCCGTAATAGATTCCCGCCATCATGATGATGCCGGATTCCGGCGTTCCTGACAGTGTCACCGGAAGCAACAGAGACATCGCCGAGATCGGCCCGATGCCCGGCAGCACGCCGACCAGCGTGCCGATGAAGACGCCGATGAAGCAGTAGAGCAGGTTGATCGGCAGGAGAGCGACGCCAAACCCATGCGCGACGTTGAGAAGCGTATCCATGCGATCAGCCGATCCCGAATAGGCCGGAGGGTAACTGGATCAGCAGCAGTCGCTTGAGCATCCACCACATGCCGAGCGGTGCCAGAGCGGCGATCGGCATCGCCAATGTCCACCGCAAGGGATCGATCAAGCGCAACAAAAGCAGCATGAGCGGGATCGATGACAGCAGGAATCCCAGCGGCTCAAGGGCAAAGGAAAACGCGGTAAGGCAGACGATGACGAGTAACGGCTTGCTCCAGCTCACGTTCTGCCAGCGCGAAGCCAGCGTTGGTCCGCCCTCGGTGATGGCCGAGATGATAATGCTGGCCGCGAACACGCACATCAGGATGCCCGTGTAGAAAAGCACGTAGCCGGAGCCAGGGTCGTTGATGGTGCCGAGCTTGAGCTTTAAGCCTTGCCAGATCACGAAGCCGCCGAGTGCGAGCCCGATCAACCCACCCCAGAGTTCGGAGTTGTTGAGGCGGAGTTTGACGGTGGTTTGGTCGTTCATCAATACCTCTCGGCCGTGCCGGGACGCTATGCGGCGCGAAGCGGTGCGCTGCAGATCCGGGATCGATAGATGCGTGGCAAAGGTAGATCCCGGCTCTGTGGTGCAGCGCTGGAGAAGCGCTGCACCACGCCCGGAACACGAAAGTGGCTCAATACTACTTCTTCGCAAGCCCGAGCGTATCGATCACCTTGCGCTCCGATTCCGTAACCTCGACGACGAACTTCTTGTAGTCCTCGGTATTCTTGTAGCTCGGCACCATGTCGTATTTGGCGAGCGTGGCAATCACTGCGGGATCCTCGACTGCCTTCTTGAAGGCGTCGTGCAGCTTAGCGACGATCTTGGGATCCATGCCCTTGGGGCCGGCGATGCCGAACGGGGAATCATAGACCATGGGATAGCCGAGTTCCTTCAGCGTCGGCGCGTCAGGATAGTTCGGTGATCGCGCGCCGGTCCACACCATGAGAAGCTTCAGCTTTCCGGCGTCGACCAAGGGTCGCCAACCTGTGGAGTCGGCCTGCAGCATGGTGTGCTGGCCGAGTACCGCGGCGTTGGTCTCTGCCCCGCCCTTGAACGGCACCTGCGTGAGCTTGATGCCGGACATCGCGGCGATCTGCTCCATGCCGATATGAAGCGAGGTGCCGGTGCCGGGCGTCGCGTAGGTCACCTTGCCCGGATTTGCCTTCGCGAACTCGACCACGTCTTTCCAGGACTTGAATTGCGACTCCGCGCTGGTGGTTACGCCAAAGGTGTAGCCGGTGAGATGTATGATGTAGGTAAAATCCTTTGCCGGATCCCACGAGACCTCCTGCATCAGGGGCAGGCGGAAGACGGTGATCGGAAGCTGTGAGATGGTGTAGCCGTCCGGCTTCGCAGCCGCGGCCATGGTGGCTGGTCCAACCGTGCCGCCGCCACCGGCTTTGTTGTCGATCACGATGGGCTGCCCCAGGACCTTGGACGCGCTGTCGGCGATCGCGCGCATCGAGATGTCGGTCGATCCGCCGGCCGGCCATGGAACGATCAGCGTTACCGGTTTGATGGGATAATCCTGTGCACCCGCGGCGGTTGCGAGCAGCGCGCTCACGACGGCATGCATGGCGGCAATGGCAAAGGTCTTCAGCCCGTATCGAGACATCGAAACTCCTCCCTCGCGGTGGCCTCGTTCGGGCCGCCGTTTCTCATTGTTATGACGGGATTGTCCCCGAAATCATGGGAGAAGAAAAGCGCATTGCGCGGGCGCGATACGGTGATCTCGCCGAAAAGCGCACGTGCGACAATTGGTCGTTTGGAGGCGTACCGAGATACGGAATTGGCTTCGGCTGAGCCCTTACGCCACGCGGCGGACTGCGCTCAGCGTCTCGATCATGCGTCCGACTTCCGCGGCCGGGCAGGGCTTGCCGAAATAATATCCCTGAACGGCGGTGCAGCCGCATTCGCGAACGAAGTCGAGTTGTTCAATCGTCTCCACGCCTTCCGCCGTGGTCTCGACGCCGAGCACCGAGCCGAGGCTGGCGATGGTGCGGACGATCGCCACACTCTCCGGACTTTCGCCGAGCGTGCCGACAAAGGAGCGGTCGATCTTGATGCGGTCGAACGGAAACTTGCGCAAATAGCTCAGCGAAGAATAACCGACGCCGAAATCGTCGAGGCTGACGCGCACTCCCAACGCGCGGAGCTGGTGCAGGATCTCGATCGTGGCCTCGCTGTCGTCGAGCAGAGCCGTCTCGGTGACCTCGAGCTCGAGCCGATGCGGCGGCAAGCCGGCCTCCGCAAGCGCGCTCGTCACCATCGTCACCAGCCCGCGCGAGCGGAATTGCACCGGGGACAGGTTCACCGCGACCGTGAGATCGGGCCAGGTCGCGGCGGTCGCGCAGGCTGTGCGCAGCACCCACTCTCCGATCGGAACGATCAGCCCGTTCTCTTCCGCAATCGGAATGAATTCGGCCGGCGGGACGAGGCCGCGCGAGGGATGTTTCCAGCGCAGCAGCGCCTCGAAGCCGGTAAGTTCGGTGGTGTCGAGCCGCACCTGCGGTTGGAACGCCAGGTGGAATTCACGGGCCTCCAGCGCGCCGCGCAGATCGTGCTCGAGCGCGTGCCGGCTGCGCGCCTCTTCCTCCATTTTGGGCTCGAACAGCTGATAGGCGCCGCGCCCCTTGGCCTTGGCCTGGTACAGCGCGAGGTCGGCGCATTTCATCAGCTCGTCGGCATCGAGCCCGTGATCGGGAGCGATTGCGATGCCGACGGAGACGCCGACATGGATCGACTGGTTCTCCAGCGGCGGCGGGTGACCGATGATCTCCACCAGGCGGCGTGCGAGCCTTTCCGCCGATTGCGGCTGCGGTCCGCGCTGGAGAACCGCGAACTCGTCGCCACCGAGCCGCGCGACGGTGTCGTGCTCGCCGACATTCTCCTGCAGCCGCGCCGCGACCCAGCGCAACAGCCGGTCGCCGGCCGCGTGTCCGAGGCGGTCGTTGACGGTCTTGAAATTATCGAGGTCGAAGCACAGCACGGCCATCGCGCCACCTGCGATTGCGACCTGGTTCAGCCCCTCGCCCATCTTCTCGCGGAACAGCGTGCGGTTGGGCAGGTCGGTGAGCGAATCGTGCCGCGCCATATGCGCAACGCGGGCCTGGGCCTTGTGGCGCTCGGTAACGTCCTCATAGGTGACGACCCAGCCGCCATGCTCCATTCGCTTGTGATTGAGCTTGATGATGCGGCCGTCGCCCAAATAGCGGTGCAGTGTGTGCTCGCCCTCGCGCAGCCTCTCGACATAGTCGGCATAGAGCCGCGCGGCGGTGGTGTTTGGATGGATGCCGAGCTCGCAGCTGTGCTCCATGATCTCGCGCATCGACACACCCGGCTTCACCAATTCGGGCGACAGTCCGTACATCTCGATGTAGCGCCGATTGCAGACGATGACGCGCAAGCTCGAATCGAGCATGCACAGGCCCTGGCTCATGTTGTTCAGGGCCGCGTCGAACCGCCGATACTGCTCGCTCAACTGCTCGACTGCGTGCTCGCGCTCGGTGATGTCCTCGTAGGTGGCCACAAAACCACCCTCGGCCAGGGCGCAATAGCGCACCGAGATCGTGGTGCCGTTCGACATCCGTCGGCGTATCGGCGAGGAGTTGCGGTCGGCGATCCTTGCGCTGGCGGCCTCCAGGAGGTGTCGCGGGCTATACTCGGAAGAGAACGCGCCGTTTGCCATCGAGCGTTCGATCAGTTCGCCGAGATGCGTGCCCGGCTTGGCTTCCTCCGGCGAGAGCCGATAGATCTTCCGGTAGGTGGTGTTGCAGACGCGCAGGCGCATCTCGCTGTCGTAGAAGGCGAGTCCGTGCGCCATGTTCTCCAACGCCGCATCGAGCATGAAGTTCTGGTGCCTCAGCATCTCCTCGTATTGCAGCCGCTCGGTGACGTCTTCGTGCACCGTCACCCAGCCGCCGTCGGGCAGAAAACGGGAAACCACCTGCACCATCCTTCCGTCATAGCGCATCACCAGCAGGGTTTTCTCCTTCCTGGTGCGCACGTCCTCCAGCCTGGTGTCGTGGAATTCCTCGCCCGGCATGCCCGGCAGGTTGCCGCGCGACATCCAATGCTCGATGACCGTACAATGCGAGACGCCCGGCTTCACGATTTCCGGGTCGAGGTTATAGAGATTCAGGAAACGTTCGTTGCAGACGACGACGCGGCTGTCGGCATCGTACATGATCAAGCCGTGCGCCATGTTGGCGAGCGCGTGCTGGCTGCGCTCGGTCTGCACGCGCAGCTCCGCCTCGAGCCGGGCGAGGCGGCTGACGTCGTCGCAGATCGTCATCCAGCCGCCGCCGGGAAGCGGCTTCAGCTCGAGCGCCATGACGAGGCCGCTCGCGAGTGTCTGTTGAGTCCGGAACGGCTGGCCGGCTGCGATCCGCGCCAGGCGCGCGGCATAGAGTGCGTCGACTTCCCCCGCGGGGATGTTGCCGAGGGCCACACTGTGGGCGAGCACGTCGCGGTAGCTCGTGCCGACCCGCACGATTTCGGCCGACATGTTGAACAGGCTGAGATAGCGCTGATTGACCAGCACGATCCGGTTGCCGGCATCGTAGACGCAGACACCCTGTTCCATGTGGTCGAGTGCAAGCTGGCTCAGCCCGACCAGGGCCTTCGGGCCCTGCTCGCGGCGTGCATCAAGCTCGTTGTCGCGGATCGACGTCATGGGGCGGCGGGGTCTCGGCGGGCAATAGACTTAACGCAGGGCAATTCAGCCGCCGAGGCTAGCGAACAGGCGGGAAAATTCCCTTAAGCGCCGTAGTTTACGGAGGGTGACCGTGATGCAGAGATGCTGCCAATGTGGAGGGGGGTGCAAGGTAGCGTCGCGCCGGTCGGCCTGCGCAATTGCGCCTTAGGCCCGGATGGACATCGAATGTCTGGTCCAAACGGGCCTACGGCCCGTACAGCACGAGTTCCGTATCCGTGAGATCGGCGAGCTGCGGCCGGTGCGGGCCCTTGAAATATTTGCGGCCGCGACGCTCGGTGTAGATGCCGACGAGGCCGGGAACGGAGCCGTTGGAATCGACGGCGACCGCGATCTTGCCGAGCCGCAGCAGCAGCCGGCCGATGCGGCCCGCGCATTCGGTGTACTCGGCCGCGTTGCGGCAGTAGATCAGCTTCATCGCGGGCGGCGCAATGATGCCACGGCGGATGCGCACCGGTTGCAGGATGAAGGGGAACGCTCCCTTCGGCGTGCGGCAGACGAGGCTGAGGCAATTGTAGCGCGCATGCCGCGTCAAGAGCTCGGTCTCGGCATCGGAAAGCCCGTCGATCGTTTTGGCGTGCTGCGAGATGACCTCGATCTTGCTCCAGCGTGGGACGCGCGCCAGCGCAGGCACGGAGAAGAATATACCCCTGCAATAGGCGCGAAAGCCCTGCGTCTCGATAATCGGCCAGGTCCACGGCGCCGGGCTGATGTTGAGATAGGTGACGTCCTTGTGCCGCTGCGCGATCTTGGTCAGGAGCGGGGCGTAGTTGCGGTAGGCCGGATCGACGTACCAGCTCGACAAATTGCACTGGATGGCGGTCTCATCGCCGTCCCTCCGCGCCGTGTAGATCAGCAGCAGCACGCCGACCGGCGTGCCGTCATTGTCGAGCATGTAGCCGAAGCGCGGGTAGCCATCCGGTACCGGTCGGAAGGCTTGCCGGCGCAGGCCTTGGATCCAATAGCCGCGCGAGCGCCCGACGAAGCCGCGCGTCAGCAAGTCCGCGACCGCATCGACGTCGGACTCGGTGATCTCGCGGCATCGGACCTTGGTGTGGATCACGCTCGTCTTTCCCGTGGAAATGACCGGCCTCGTTCCGTTAGCGCCAGCCTTCGCCGTGGGCATCGGCCGCGATCTGCGGCTGCAGGCCCATGATCTCCCGCACCTTGGCGGGCCAGGCGGAAGGGTCGGTGCCGTGGGTGTGGAACATGGCGACCGCCAGCCGGTCCATGCCGAAAGCGACGCAGCCGGTGTGGGCCGGCTCGCCATTGGCGTCCTTGATGTCCCACGTCGTGCCGAAATGCTCGCGGTGATAATTGAAGCTCATGCAGGCGGTCGGCTGCTCTTCCGAGCGCAGCGGGATCAGCAGTTCGAACTTGAGCTGCTGCTGCTTCTGGCTCACGGCCTTCATCTGACCGACGCGGCCGAAGAACGGATCGCTGGCATAGTCGACGCGGAAGGTGAGACCGAGATCGGTCGCAATCGCCTGCGCGCGCACCATCCAGCGCTCGCGGAAATCGGCCACGTCATCGGGGCTTCCGATGCAGACATATTCCCGCATCCGGAACGATTGCAGCCGGTCGAGATGTTTTGACGGTTCACGGCGGAAGCAGTCGGCGGCGACGTCGAAGCGCAGGCCACCCTTCGGCAACTGGCCGCGGCTCGCCGCGATCGGATAGACGGGATAGCAGGCCGCCGGCGACAGCACGAGGTCTGCCGGCGAGAGCGAGCTGGTCCAGTCACCGCCGGCGTCGAAGCGGCTTACCGCGGCGTTGATCTCGCGCTCGGTGCCGTGCAGGCTGCAGACGCAGCCGAGCAGGTTCGGAAAGCTCTTCAGGTAGCCGGACTTCTCAAGCTGAGATCGGCTCATCACCGGCGGGAAGCGCATCACCTCAGTGCCGGCCTCGCGATGGCTCGTGATCAGCGCGGCGAGCCGCTCGACGATGCCCTCATAAAGCGCGGTGCGGGCGTAGACGCCGTCCGAGCCCATCGGATGAAAGAGCTTATCGGCGAGATGATCGAGCGGATCCGCGATCTGCGGCGCGGTCTCAGGCGAGTTGGGGAGAACAGCAATGTTCATTGTCGGCTTCCTGCTATCTGAAATTATTCTTATTGAACGAAGGCACGTCGGTCTCGAAAGCTCGTCAGTCCCGAAGGCTTGTCGGCACGCCGCTCATCAGGGTCGATGTTGCGGCATTGGCCAGAATGCGGTCGTTGTTGATCATGATCGGCGACGACAGCACGTCGCGCAGGTGGCGGCCCATCGTGAACTCGCCGTCATTGCGGTAGCCGGAAAGGCCTGCGGTGCGCATCGCATGCATCACGGTCTCGACCGCGAGCTCCGAGGCCTGCACCTTCAGAAGCGTGATCGAAGACTGGAAGTCGAGCGAGCCGAGCGCGCGTTCATCGTGCTCGGCGAGAGCAAAGGCGTCGATATTGGCCGATATCAGCGCCCGCAGCTTGGCCAGCGACATCTTGGCGGCGGTGAAATGTGCGGCTGCCGGAGGCATCTGTCCGCCCGAGGTGCGGGCCGCCTTGCGGACGAAGGCCTGCGCACGGGTAACGGCGGCTGCAGCGATACCAGCCCAGGCCGAGGACCAGCACAGATGCGCGAACGGCGTCATGGTCTGGGCGTGGATCTTGTCGTAGGATTCCGGGAAGACGCGGTCGGTGGGGCAGTCGACCTTCAGCTCGAAACCGGTCGAGCAGGTGCCGCGCATGCCGAGCGTTTCCCAGCCCAGCGTCCGCTTCAGCGAATAATCGTCCCTGGCGAGCGCCAACAGCACCTGGTCGGACGCAGAAGCGTCTGTGGCGCGGCGGGCGATGGTCACGAGGCCGTCGGCCTCGGCACCGTAGGAGATCACGGTGGCGTCGCGCAGCAGCGAGACAGTGTCGCCGGCGACGTCGACGGCGGCGGCGCTAGCGCGGATGTTGCCGCCGTTCTGACCTTCGGTGGTGGAGGAGGCGAGCAGCCACTGGTCGCGTGCGACCCGGCGCATCATGGTTTCCATCCAGGGGATGCCGTGGCCGTGCCTGACGACGCAGGCGACCTTCGTGGTGTGCATGGCGTAGATCATCGCCGTGGAGGCGCAGGCGCGTCCGAGCGTGTAGCAGACGTCGGTGGCGTCGTGGATCGAGGCACCGAAGCCGCCGAACTCGGCCGGGATCATGACGCCGAGCAGCTTCTGCTCACGCGCAACCTCGAAAGCCTTGTGGGGGAAGCGGGCATCGCGATCGACCCCGTCTGCGTCGGCAGCCGCCACGGTGGCGGTGCGGGCGGCGCGCTCAATGAGAGAGGGACCATGCTCGAGAAAGCTCGTCTGCGTCTCGTCGACAGTGAGGACTGCTTCACGCACGTTCATATCGTCCGCCTCCGGTTTGCCGTTCAGGATCGCCGGCATCATTCGCGATGCCGCTTGAGCGATTCCTTCGACCATCTTTGCTTATGAGATGAGGCTACGGATTTAATTCAAATTCGTCGATGAAATAGAGGGTAAACAAAGCCCAATTCCGAACGAACAGTTAAGTTCGGGTTGTTTGCCTCGTCCGGATTTCCGCGATCGCGTTAGGGATCTGTAAGAAGCCGGAAATCCAACAATCTGAGTCATCGTTTACTAAGAAACGCGAAGTAATGGTGGCGTCCATTGCGGGATCGGCCCGCCGTGCCCATCGTAGCCGGCAACCGGTCCGACCTTTGTCGACAGATGGGAATTTACCGATGCAGGCTTTCGATACCGAGTTGCGCAATCGCATCATCAAGCTGGTGAAGGGCATCCTCGCGCAGAACTCGCTCTCCGCTGAGGTCACGCCGCAGGCCAAGCTCGTCGACGTCGGCCTGACCTCGATGGACATGGTCAATCTGATGCTCGGCGTCGAAGCCGAATTCGACTTCACGATTCCCCAGGTCGAGATCACACCGGAGAACTTCCAGTCCGTCGAGACGCTGGAGCGCATGGTCGCGACCCAGCTGCGGTCGGCGGCCGCGGCATAGCCGGGAGTGCTGGCGCGCGTTCTCCTGACGGCACCTCTTGACCCCATCACCCGTTCCAAAACCGACGTAAAACTGGCATAGCTTCTCCACGGAATCGCGATGGCGCGAACGGGGTGGAGCAGGCATGACGCAGGCGGTATTGGGCATCATCGGCGGCTCCGGCATCTACGATCTGCCGGGGCTGGAGGACGCTCGCGAAGAGGTGATCAGGAGTCCCTGGGGTGAACCGTCGGCACCCCTGCGGCGCGGCTCGATTGCCGGCCTGCCGATCGTGTTCCTGCCGCGCCACGACAAGGGCCACCGGCTGTCGCCCTCCGACATCAATTATCGCGCCAATATCGACGTCCTCAAGCGCGCAGGGGTCACAGACCTGATCTCGCTGTCGGCCTGCGGCTCGTTCAGGGAGGAACTGCCGCCGGGAACCTTCGTTCTCGTCGACCAGTTCGTCGATCGTACCCACAAACGCGAGAGCTCGTTCTTCGGGAGGGGATGCGTCGCGCATGTGTCGATGGCGCACCCGGTCTCGCCGCGGCTGCGTATCCACCTTGCCACGGCGGCCGAAGCCGAGGGCATCGCGTTTGCGCGCGGCGGCACCTATGTCTGCATGGAGGGACCGCAATTCTCGACCTATGCGGAAAGCATGACCTACAAGACGCTTGGCTATTCCGTAATCGGCATGACCAACATGCCCGAGGCGAAACTCGCGCGTGAGGCGGAGCTTTGCTACGCCACCGTCGCGATGGTGACGGATTTCGATTGCTGGCATCCTGATCACGACGCCGTCACCGTGCAGGACATCATCCGCGTTCTGAGCTCGAACGCCGACAAGGCAAAAGCGCTGGTGGCGCGGCTGGCGAAAGACTTCCCGCGCGAGCATGAGCCGTGCCCGATCGGCTCGGACCGCGCGCTCGATACCGCGCTGATCACCGCGCCCGAGGCGCGCGATCCCGAGCTCTTGAAGAAGCTCGACGCGGTGGCCGGGCGCATCCTGCGAACGTGATACGAAAGGCAGAATCCCATGAAGGTCGACGGCAAGCATTTCCGCAGCATCTGGCGTGAGCGCGACGGCTGGTCGGTCGGAGCGATCGACCAGCGCCGGCTGCCGCATGAGTTCATCGTTGCGAAGCTGACCTCATGCGAGGACGCGGCCCTCGCCATCCGCGACATGCTGGTGCGCGGTGCGCCACTGATCGGCGCGACCGCAGCTTACGGCATGGCGCTGGCGATGCGCGAGGACGCTTCCGACGCCGGCCTGAAGCGCGCCTACGACACGCTCGTGGTGGCGCGGCCGACCGCGATCAATCTGAAATGGGCCCTGGACGAGATGCGCGCGAGCCTCGCGCCGATCGATGCACTGGAGCGCGCGGAGGCCGCCTATGCGCGCGCCGACGAGATCGTCGAGCAGGACGTCGAGATCAACCGCGGCATCGCCGGCAACGGCCTGAAACTCATCGAGGCGATCGTCGCAAGGAAGAAGCCGGGCGAGACCGTCAATGTGCTGACCCATTGCAATGCCGGCTGGCTTGCGACCGTCGACTGGGGCACGGCGACGGCGCCGATCTATCTGGCGCACGAGCGCGGCATCAAGATCCACGTCTGGGTCGACGAGACGCGGCCGCGCAACCAGGGCGCCTCGCTCACGGCCTGGGAGCTTGGCCATCACGGCGTGGCGCATACGGTGATTCCGGACAACACCGGCGGGCATCTGATGCAGCACGGCATGGTCGATCTCGCCATCGTCGGCACCGATCGCGTTGCCGCCAATGGCGATGTCTGCAACAAGATCGGCACATATTTGAAGGCGCTCGCCGCTCACGACAATAATGTGCCGTTCTATGTCGCGCTGCCGTCGCCGACGATCGATTTCGCCGTTGATGACGGCATCCGCGACATCCCGATCGAGCAGCGCAGCGGCACGGAAGTCACCGACATGACCGGCCGCACCGCGGACGGAAGGCTTGAGACCGTGCGCATCGTGCCGGAGGGCTCGCCGGTCGCGAACTATGCCTTCGACGTGACCCCGGCACGGCTCATCACCGGCCTCATCACCGAGCGCGGCGTGCTGAAGCCCGATCGCGCCTCACTTGCCGCGGCGTTTCCGGAGCGGATCGCAGCTGCGGCGGAGTAGTTCTGGCTCGGCGATAGCTCGCAATGACGGAGAATGACGCTCTAGCTCAGCTTCAATCCCGTCGCGGCCTCGAGCCCGGCGATCGCCTGGGCGCCGCTGGTGACCTTGATCGTCGTCATGCCCATCTCGCGTGCCGGCTTCAGATTGACGCCGAGATCGTCGAGATAGACGCAATTCTTCGGATCGACCTTCAGCGTTTCGACCATCAGCTGATAGATGCGCGGGTCGGGCTTGCGCAGGCCGATTTTGGCGGACTCGATGACATGGTCGAACAGCACCATCACCTCGGCGACATAGAGTGAGCGCCCGGTCATGCTGCCGATCGCATTGGCCGGCAGATTGTTGGTAATGCAGCCGGTCTTGAATTGCGCCTTGATGCGCTTCAACGCTTCGACCATCTCGGGGCGCAGATCGCCCTGAAGCAGCGGCAGCACGTCGCGGCCGCGCACCTCCGCGCCGAGCGCCAGCGATTCCGTCGCGAACAGTCTGTCGAACGTGTCGATATCGACCTCGGCGCGCTCGAACTTGGCCCAGGCATTTTCCAGATGATTGGCGGCATTGGTGCGCCGGATGATGTCGATGGGCAGGCCACGCTCTGTCTCGAACCGCGTGAACGCTTCAAACGGCGAACTCGTCAGCACGCCACCAAAATCAAAGATCACAGCCTCGATCGTCAAGATCCCGCCCTCGTCAATTCCTTTCCAAGAGCGCTAGCATGCGCTATCGGCAAGGGCCAGTCCGAAGCCATCCTAATGCTGTCACCGACGCCAACACCAAAGCGTGTTCCCATGAAGAAGCTCGTAACCCTCATTGCGATCGCGCTGCCGCTCGCCACGCCCGCTTATGCCATCGTTGGTGGCGGCACGCCCCAGGCCGATGGCGTCGCGCGCGCCGTCGTCACGATCGTCGGCTCGCGCGGCAATTTCTGTACCGGCACCCTCGTTGCGCCAAAGCTGGTGCTTACCGTCGCCCACTGCGTGCAACCCGGCGCGGACTACAAGATCGTCGATCGCGGCACCGACGGGCAGCCGCAACTGCTGAATGTCCGCACCGTCGCGATCCATCCGAATTTCAACATGCAGGCAATGCAAGCGCATCGCGCTACCGCCGACGTGGCGCTGCTGCAGCTGGAAATTCCACTCAAGGGAAAATCGACGGTGCCCGTCGGCGCGCCGAATATTCCGATCCAAGTCGGCAGCCGCTTCGTCGTCGCCGGTATCGGCGTCACCGTGCGTGGCGAGGGCAAGAGTGGCGGCGCGACGCGTGTTGCCGGCCTCGTCGCGACGGGTCAGCCCGGCACGCTCCAGATCCGGCTGGTCGACCCCGTAACCAACGGTGTTCGCGACGGAATTGGCGCCTGCACCGGCGATTCCGGCGGTCCCGTGTTCGAGGACAAGCCGACCGGATCCGTGCTCGTCGGCGTCATCAGCTGGTCCACGGGGCCGAACGGAGCCGCCGGCTGCGGCGGGCTGACCGGTGTTACGCCGCTCACGCTCTATCGCGACTGGATCTTGCAGACCGCGCGGAGCTGGGGTGCGGCGCTGTGATTTGACCGCGACCCGATCTATGTCATCTTGAAGCGGAAGCGCGATGGGCGACCATGTCCGTCGCGGAGGAAACGCGCCGCCCAACCAAGGGCGGCCACAAAAACAAGCAAGGCATAGAAGCAACAATGAATGTCGCTGTTCGCAGTCACGCCACGGCCAAACAGGCTTCTGAACATTTCGACGTGCTGATCGTCGGCGCCGGCATCTCGGGCATCGGCAGCGCCTATTACATGACCAAGCAGCTTCCGGGTGCGAGCTTCGTCATCCTGGAAACGCAGGCGACGTTCGGCGGCACGTGGACCACGCATCGCTATCCCGGCATCCGCTCCGACAGCGATCTCCACACCTTCGGTTATAGCTTCAAGCCCTGGGTCGGGCCGCCGATCGCGACCGCCGAGGAAATCCTCGCCTACATGAACGAGGTGATCGACGAAAACGATATCGCGCGGCATATCCGCTACAAGCACAAGATCAATTCGGCGAGCTGGTCGAGCGAGCAAAACCTCTGGACTATCGAGGCGGTGACGACCGACACCGGCGAAGCGAAAACATTCACTGCGAACTTCCTCTGGATGTGCCAGGGCTATTACCGCCATTCGGAAGGCTATACGCCGGAATGGAAAGGTACCGATCGCTTCAAGGGCCGCATCGTTCATCCGCAGACCTGGCCTGATGATATCGACCTCGCGAACAAGAAAGTCGTCGTGATCGGCTCCGGCGCGACGGCGGCGACGCTGGTGCCGAACATTGCCGACAAATGCGCGCATGTCACGATGCTGCAGCGTTCGCCGACCTATTTCCGTCTCGGCCGCAACGCCATCGAGATCGCGGAGGAGCTGCGCCGGCTGCAGGTCGACGAGGCCTGGATCCACGAGATCGTTCGCCGCAAGATCCTGTTCGAGCAGGACGCGTTCACCAAGCTTTGCTTGTCAAAACCCGAGCAGGTGAAAAAGGAGCTGATCGGGCAGATCAGCGCAGTGCTCGGTCCGGAGTACGATGTCGACACGCATTTCACGCCGAGCTACCGGCCGTGGCGGCAGCGCATCGCCTTCGTGCCCGATGCCGATCTGTTCAAAGGCATCGCCAGCGGCAAGGCGTCCGTCGTCACCGACGAGATCGAGTTCTTCGTTGAGAACGGCATCCAGCTCAAATCCGGCAAGCTGCTTGAGGCCGACGTCATCGTCACCGCAACCGGCTTCAATCTCGCGGCGCTCGGCGACATCGCCTTCGAGGTCGACGGCAAGCCGCTCGCTTTCGGCGACACCGTCACCTATCGCGGCATGATGTTCACGGGCGTGCCGAACATGGTCTGGGTCTTCGGCTATTTCCGCGCCAGCTGGACGCTGCGCGTCGATCTCGTCGCTGACTTCGTCTGCCGCCTGCTCGGTCACATGAAGGCCAAAGGCAAGAAGAAGGTCGAGGTCAAGTTACGCGCCGAAGACCACAACATGCCGATCCTGCCCTGGATCGATCCGGAAAACTTCAATCCCGGCTACATGATGCGCAACATGGACCTGCTGCCCAAGCGCGGCGACAAGCCGGAATGGCAGCACAGCCAGGATTACTGGACCGAAAAGGACGAGATCCCGAAGACGAATCTGGATGGCGGGGAGTTTGTGTACGGGTGAGGACTAGGCGCTAACCAAGCATTGCAACGTCGTCCCGGCCTAGTGCGCAATTGCGCACGGGGGCCGGGACCCATACAGCGAGGCCTATCGATTGCGGACGGTGCTAGTCCGAACGACTAGTCTTCGCCAAATCACTCCCTGGGGTTATGGGTCCCGGCCTTCGCCGGGACGACACGGTGTGCTGAGTCACATCCCAACTCACTCGGAGCAAGACTACGAATTCCTTCTTGTCGCATTCGTTGCAATCGCCGCAGCCGCGGTCCGGTTCTCGACTCCAAGCTTGGAGTAGATCTGCTCGAGATGCTTGTCGACCGTGCGCGGGCTCAAGCCCAAAATCTGCGCGATGTCGCGGTTGGTTTTGCCCTTGCTGAGCCAGGCCAGCACCTCGCCTTCGCGGGTAGTGAGGCCGAGCTCGCTGGTGAACTCGGGTGGCGGCGCGGTGCCGGATTCCCTGGAGAGCCGCAGCAGGAACTCGTTCGGTGCGGTCTCGCCCATGTAGTACAGCCGGAGCTGAGGATTGTCGGGCAAGGAAGCCGCCTGAGACTTCGAGCTGCCCTTGCCCTTCGCCTGCTCCAGCCATTGCAGCAATGATACCGGCAGGACGAAATCGTCGTCGGCCTGCGCGCCGTGGTGGTCCGCCAGCAGCTTCTGCGCCTGCGGGGTCGCCCACAACAATTTGCCCTGGCGGTTGACCGCGAACAGGAATCGGCCGGAGACATCGAGCGCGGCGCGTGCGCTTTGCGTCAGCCGCGCATTGCCGAGATGAACGCGGATCCGCGCCAGCATCTCCTCGATCACGATCGGCTTGGTCACGTAGTCGACGCCGCCGGCCTCCAGCCCGCGCACGATGTGCTCGGTCTCGGCGAGCCCCGTCATGAATATCACCGGGACATTGGCAAGGCCCGCATCGCGCTTGAGGCGGCGGCAGGTCTCGAACCCGTCCATGCCCGGCATCACAGCGTCGAGCAGCACGATGTCAGGCGTGATTTGGTCGACGATACGCATCGCGGCCGCGCCATCGAGCGCCACCATCACCGTCATCCCGGCGCTGTCGAGCGCGTCGGTGAGCAGCCGCAGCGTCTCCGGGGAGTCGTCAACAACGAGCGCGACGTCGCGCTTTTTCAACTCAGTGCTCATACGCATGCAACGTCTTCAATGTGGCCATGTACTGGCCGAGATCGAAGCGGTCGATCAGCGACCGCATTTCCGCGACGAAGTCGGCATGTTCAGGGTGCTCACTGCCGATCTCGTCCAGCTTCAACTGGATAGCCTTGACGTAGCCGATCTGACCGAGCCCGATCAGAGCCTCGATGTGTCGTACAGGCGGCCGCGAGCCGCTCTCCGGCCGCCACAGCGGCACCGCGATCTCCTCCGAGCCGTATTGCCATTCGACCTTGAGAAGCTGGCGGATACTTTCCAAAAGCCTGGGAATATCGATCGGCTTCATCAGGTAGCCGTCGTGGAAAGGCTGTGCCAGCGGTGTGCCGTGCGCCTCGAGCGCGCTGGCAGACACCATCAGGATGCGCGCCTGATGGTGGCCGCTGGCGCGCAGCGTCTCCGCCACCGTCCAGCCGTCCATGCCAGGCATGGAGATATCGAGCAGGAACAGATCAGGCCGGCAGTGCTGGGCTAGCGCCAGGCAGCCAGGCCCGTCGGGCGCGCTGAGCAGGATGAAGCCGAGTGGGGTCAACACCTCGCGCAGGAGGTCGCGATGCACGGGATCGTCGTCGGTGATGAGGATGGTCTTGCGCGCGCCGTGATAGCCCGAGATCGGGGCCTCCACCGGCGCAATGCGCTGCGGATTGGTGACTTCGGATAGCAGCATCTTGACCTTGAACGTGCTGCCGCTGCCGACCGTGCTCAAGACCTTGATGTCGCCGCCCATGACGCCGGCGAGCAACCGGCTGATGGTGAGGCCCAGCCCCGTGCCGGTCTGCGGCTGCGAGACACCGAGCGCGCCACGTTCGAAAGGTGCGAAGATGCGTTCGAGATCGTCGCCCTGGATGCCGGGGCCGGTGTCGATCACCTCGAACTCCGCGACCGGGCTGCGATAGTGCACCACGAACTGCACACTGCCGACCTGGGTGAATTTGATCGCGTTGGACAGCAGATTGATCAGCACCTGGCGCAGCCGCTTCTCGTCGGCATAGACCACGACCGGCAAATGCGCCGGCCGCCTGAACACGAAGTCGATGCTCTTGGCCGCGGCCTGAAGGCGGAACATGCCGACGAGCTGGTCGAGGAATTCGGTCAGGCGCACCTCGTCGCGCGACAGGTACAGCCGCCCCGCCTCGATCTTGGAGATGTCCAGAATGCCGTCGATCAGGCCGGAGAGGTGATCGGCGCTGCGGCGGACGACGCGGACCTGGTCGCGCGGCTTGGTGTTGAGCGTGGTGTCCTGCTCCAGGAGTTGGGCATAGCCGCTGATCGCATTCAGCGGCGAGCGCAGCTCGTGGCTCAGGCCCACCACGTAGCGGCTCTTGGCGAGGTTGGCGGATTCTGCGATTTCCTTGGCGCGCTGGAGCTCGGCATCGGTGCGCTTGTGGGCGTCGATCTCCTGAATCAGCAGCGTGGTCTGGCGTCGGGTCTCGGCCTCGGCGGCCCGTCGGCTCTGCTGCGCCAGCACGAACAGCCAGGCCACCACGCCGATGATGATGCTGAGCGAGAAGAACACCTTCCAGAGCACGTTGGAGACGAGCATGTTCTCGCCAGGCACGCTGACCGAGCTCTGGAGGTAAATCAGCCCCAGCACCAGCGCGACGAGGCCCGCGGAGACCACGAACACACCGATGTAGTGGCCGAACTGCGAGTTGATCCGCTGATAGATCGCCTGCGGCAAGATCCTGGCGAGTGCGTCGGCGAACTGCACCTGCGCGCGCGCATGCGGTTTGCACAAATCGTGGCAGCGCGCATCGAGCGAGCAGCATAGCGAGCAGATCGGGCCGGCATAGGCAGGACAGGAGGTCATGTCCTCCGGCTCGAAATGGTGCTCGCAGATGCAGCACTGGATCGATTCGATGTTGGCCCAACTCCTCTTCGGCTTGCGCGCGATGTAATATTTTCCGTCGGTGAGCCAGGCGATGACGGGCGCGGTGACGAAGGCGACCGTCAGCGCGACGAAGGCCGCGAGCGCTTTCATGGTCGAGCCGAACAGGCCGTAGAATGCCGCGATCGAGACGATGGTCGCGATCGTCATCGCGCCGACGCCGACCGGGTTGATGTCGTAGAGATGGGCGCGCTTGAACTCCATCTGCGGCGGGCGCAGGCCGAGGGGCTTGTTGACCACGAGATCAGAGACCAGCGCACCGACCCAGGCGATCGCGACATTGGAGTAGAGCGCGAGCGTCTGCTCCAGCGCCTTGTAGACGCCGATCTCCATCAGCAGCAAGGCCACCATCACGTTGAACACCAGCCAGACGACCCGGCCCGGATGGCTATGAGTGAGACGCGAGAAGAAGTTCGACCAGGCGATCGAGCCTGCATAGGCGTTGGTGACGTTGATCTTGAGCTGCGACAGGATCACGAACGCGCCGGTGAGTGCCAGAGCCATGTCCGGCTGCGACAACACGTAGCGAAACGCCTCGAGATACATGTGCGCAGGCTCGGCCGCCAGCTCGCTGGAGAGGCCGTGGCTCAGCGCGAAGAAGGCGAGAAACGAGCCCAGCAGCAATTTCAGCGCGCCGAAGATGATCCAGCCGGGCCCCGCGATCAGCAGGGCGGCCCACCACGACGTTCGCGAGGTGCGGCGGTCGCGCGGCAGAAACCTGAGGAAGTCGACCTGCTCGCCGATCTGAGCCACCAGCGAAAACACCACGGAGGATGCTACGCCGAACAGCAGTAGATCGAAATGTCCGCTGGGGTCGCCGTGCTCGCCGGCGAATTTGCGCCATTCCGTGAACGAGTAAGGGTTGGCCCAGGCGATCGCCGCGAAGGGCAGGATGTGCAGGATGATCCAGATCGGCTGCGTCCAGAGCTGGAAGCGGCTGATCAGCGTGATGCCGTAGGTGACAAGCGGGATGATCGCGACCGCGCTGATGAGATAGCCGATCGGGCGCGGAATGCCGAAGCACATCTCGAGCGCCGTGGCCAGGATCACCGCTTCGATCGCGAAGAAGATGAAGGTGAAGGAGGCGTAGATCAGCGACGTGACGGTCGAGCCGATATAACCGAAGCCGGCGCCGCGGGTGAGCAGGTCAATGTCGATGCCGCATTTGGCGGCATAATAGGCAATCGGGACGCCGCAGCAGAAGATGATGATGGAGACGACGAGGATCGCGGCGGTGGCGTTGGTAACCCCGTAATTCAGGGTGATGGTGCCGCCGATCGCCTCAAGCGCGAGAAAGGAGATGGCGCCCAGGGCAGTGTTGGCGACGCGGGCAGCGGACCACCGGCGCGCGCTCTTGGCGGTGAAGCGCAGCGCGTAGTCTTCCAGCGTCTGGTTGGCGACCCATTGGTTGTACTGGCGCCTGACGCGATCTATTCGCTGCCGCCCTGCCACTTCAGCCCCCACTCCTACTCCCGAACGCGCCGGACCCCCTCGCAAAATCCGTACCAAAAGCCTACGTCGTCATTTTGCGGTGCAGTATACGCGATCTTGCGTATGCTTGCAGTGCACAAATTCGAGCCATCCTCACGGCACCAATCGCGTGTCCTCGAACAACAGTGGGGTGCTCATGTCAGACGAAGCGAACAAGGGCCTGTTATCGCCGCTCCGGCGCAAATTATTGATGGGAATGGCGGCCGTGCCGGCCATCACCATGCTACCGCGAGCATCTTTTGCGCAGGCCCCAGCGACCTCGGCAGTCAACACCACGGGTCTCGCGGTCACCGACACCGAGGTGACGGTCGGCATCCTGCATTCGGCGACCGGCACCATGGCCATCTCCGAGACCGGCTCGATCGAAGCCGAAAAGCTTGCCATCGAGCAGATCAATGCCATGGGCGGCGTGCTCGGTCGCAAGATCAAGTTCATCCAGGAAGACGGCGCCAGCGACTGGCCGACCTTTGCCGAGAAGGCCAAGAAGCTGCTGGTCAACGACAAGGTCGCGGCGATCATGGGCTGCTGGACCTCGGCGTCCCGCAAGGCCGTGCTGCCCGTCATGGAGCAGTACAACGGCATGCTCTATTACCCGACCTTCTACGAAGGTCTCGAGCAGTCCAAGAACGTGATCTACACAGGTCAGGAAGCCACTCAGCAGATCCTCGCCGGCCTGAACTGGATCGCCAAGGAGAAGGGCGCCAAGTCGTTCTTCTTCATCGGCTCCGACTACATCTGGCCGCGCACCTCGAACAAGATTGCGCGCAAGCATGTCGAGAACGTGCTGAAGGGCAAGGTGGTCGGCGAAGAGTATTATCCGCTCGGCAATACGCAGTTCAATTCGGTCATCAACAAGATCAAGCTGACCAAGCCCGACGTGATCTTCACCGACGTCGTCGGCGGCTCGAACGTCGCGTTCTACAAGCAGCTCAAGGCGGCCGGCATCGACCTCTCCAAGCAGGCGCTGCTCACGATCTCGGTGACCGAAGACGAGATCGACGGCATTGGCGGCGAGAACATCGCGGGCGCCTATGCCTGCATGAAGTACTTCCAGTCGCTCGACAATCCGAACAACAAGACCTTCGTTCCTGCGTTCAAGAAGATGTGGGGCGAGAAGACCGTGATCGGAGACGTCACCCAGGCTGCCTATCTCGGACCGTGGTTGTGGAAGTTGACGGTGGAGAAGGCGGGCTCCTTCGACATCGACAAGATCGCCGCGGCGTCGCCGGGCATCGAGTTCAAGGGCGCTCCGGAAGGCTATGTGCGCATCCACGAAAATCATCACCTCTGGTCGAAGACCCGGGTGGGACGCGCCAAGCTCGATGGCCAGTTCGAACTGATCTACGAGACCGCCGATCTGGTCGAGCCGGATCCGTTCCCCAAGGGCTACCAGTAAGACGAGATCTATCAGTTAGTCACGGCGTTCGTCGCCGTTTCCCTCTCAGGCAAAACCTCTCCCTGGCGTGGACCGCAAATCCACGCCCAAGACCCCCGCGTCGCGAACCTGCTCGCGACGCGGGACCCTTTCCCGACGGAGGACATCGATGTTCGGCGACTACTCGCTTGGTGACCTTGGCTCCATCTTCGTCATGCAGGGCTTTGCAGGACTGATCCTGTTCTCCGTCTACGTCCTGATGGCGCTGGGTCTTGCGATCATCTTCGGCCAGATGGGCGTCATCAACATGGCCCATGGCGAGTTCATGATCCTTGGGGCCTACGTCACCTGGATGACCTCGAGCTTCTTCCAATCCTATTTGCCGAGCCTGTTCAGCGGCTATTTCTTCCTCGCGATGATCCTGGCCTTTGTCGCATCCGGTGCGTTGGGGATGCTGGTGGAATGGGTGCTGATACGGCATCTCTACAAGCGCCCGCTCGACACGCTGCTCGCGACTTGGGGCCTCAGCCTGATCCTGCAACAGGCCTATCGCTCCGTGTTCGGCGCGCGCGAGGTCGGCGTCGAGCTGCCGCAATGGATGCTCGGCTCGCTGCACGTGACCGACAGCATCGAAGTGCCGATCAACGGCGTCTTCGTGATGTGCCTCACCGTCCTGATCACTGTCGGCGTCGCCTACGTGATGTACAAATCGCGCTGGGGTCGACAGGTGCGCGCCGTCGTGCAGAACCGCATCATGGCCGGTGCCGTCGGCATCAACACCGAAAAGGTGGATCGCTACACTTTCGGCCTCGGCTGCGGCATTGCCGGTGTCGCTGGGAGCGCCTTCACCATGATCGGCTCGACCGGGCCGACCTCCGGACAGCTCTACATCGTCGATACGTTCCTGGTGGTCGTGTTCGGCGGCGCGGCAAGCCTGCTCGGCACCATCGCATCGGCCTTCTCAATCTCGCAGACCCAATCCACCCTCGAGTTCTTCCTGTCGGGCTCGATGGCTAAGGTGCTGACGCTGCTTGCCGTTGTCGGAATCCTGATGCTGCGGCCGCAGGGTCTCTTCGCCCTCAAGGTCCGCAAATAACAAGAAGCAGGCAAGTCATGGTCATCAACTCACGCTTCTTCAATCGATCCGAGCTCATGGGCTTCCTCGTGCTGGCCGCCGTGCTGTTCGTGATCCTGCCGCTCTCGCTGGATGTGTTCCGTCTCAACCTCGTCGCGAAGTATCTGACCTACGCCTTCGTCGCGCTCGGTCTCGTGCTGTGCTGGGGCTACGGCGGCATTCTCAGTCTGGGGCAGGGCGTGTTCTTCGGCCTCGGCGGCTATTGCATGGCGATGTTCCTCAAGCTGGAGGCCTCCAGCGTCGAAAATACCAAAATCCAGTCGACGCCAGGCATCCCGGACTTCATGGACTGGAATCAGATCACGTCACTGCCACTGTTCTGGCAGCCGTTTCACAGTCTCGCCTTCACCATCCTCGCCATCATCTTGGTCCCCGGCATCTTCGCGCTGATCATCGGCACTGCGATGTTCAAGCGGCGCGTGGGCGGCACCTACTTTGCCATCATCACCCAGGCGGTGGCGGCCATCCTCACCATCCTGATCGTGGGCCAGCAGGGCTACACCGGCGGCATCAACGGCATGACCGACCTGCGCACCCTCAAGGGATGGGACATCCGGCCCGACCACGCCAAGGTCATCTTGTACTTCGTCGAAGTGGTGCTGCTGTTCGCCTGCATCGGCATCGCGCAGTTCATCCGCCTGACCAAGCTCGGCCGCATCCTGGTGGCTATGCGCGAACAGGAGGACCGCGTCCGCTTCTCCGGCTACAGCGTCGCCAACTTCAAGATCTTTGCGTTCTGTATGGCCGCGGTTTTCGCCGCGATCGGCGGGGCCATGTTCGCGCTCAATGTCGGTTTCATGTCGCCGTCCTTTGTCGGCATCGTGCCGTCGATCGAGATGGTGATCTACACCGCGGTCGGCGGACGGATGTCGATCTTTGGCGCGATATGGGGGGCCATTCTGGTGAACTTCGCCAAGACCAGCCTGTCGGAATCCTTTCCGCAACTCTGGCTGTTTGGTCTCGGCGCGCTGTTCATCGCGGTCGTGCTCGCTTTCCCGAACGGCCTGTCGGGGCTCTGGGCCGACTATGTGCAGCCGCGCGTCGACCGCCTTTTCGCCTCGCGCAAGAAGCCGGGCTGGAGCGACAATTCGGTTGCCGACGGCGCACCAGCAGAGTGAGGAGACCATCATGCTCGTCGGTCATCACGATGCCGATGCCATGCTGGCAGTGAGGAGATAGGTCATGCTCGTCGGTCATCGCGATGCCGATGCCACGCTGGCAGTGAGGAGATAGATCATGCTCGTCGGTCATCAGCCCAAGGAATTCCTGCTCGCGGTCTCCGGGCTGACGGTTTCCTTCGACGGCTTCAAGGCCGTCAACGATCTCTCGTTTTACGTCGAGGAGAACGAGATCCGCGTCATCATCGGCCCCAATGGGGCCGGCAAGACCACGGTGCTTGACCTGATCTGCGGCAAGACCAAGGCGACCGAAGGCTCGATCCAGTTTCGCGGGACCGAGCTGACCAAGCTGAAGGAGAACGAGATCGTCAAGGCCGGCGTCGGCCGCAAGTTCCAGACGCCGTCGGTGTTCGAAGACCTCACCGTGTTCGAGAATCTCGAGATCTCGTTTCCGCGCGGCCGCACCGTATTCGGCTCACTCACGTTCCAGCGTGACCAGCTGGTGAGGTCACGCGTCGGAGAGGTTGCCGAGATGATCTTCCTCAAGGACAAGCTCAACACCTATGCCTCCGAGCTCAGTCATGGCCAGAAGCAATGGCTCGAGATCGGCATGCTGCTGATTCAGGATCCTGACCTGCTCATGCTGGACGAGCCCGTCGCCGGCATGAGCGTGTCCGAACGCACCAAGACCGCCGAGCTGCTCAACCGCATCATCAAAAACCGCTCGGTGCTCGTGATCGAGCACGACATGAAGTTCGTCGAGGACATCGCGCACAAGGTCACCGTGCTTCACCAGGGCCAGATCCTCTCGGAAGGCACCATGGAAAAGGTGAAGAACGATCCCAAGGTCGTCGAAGTTTATCTCGGTCACTAAGGAGCGCGACGATGCTGGCTATTTCTGATCTTCACGTCGCCTACGGCCAGAGCGAGGTGCTGCACGGGCTCAACGTCAAAGTCGCGCCCAACGAGATCGTGGCGATCATGGGTCGCAACGGCATGGGCAAGACCACGCTGATGAAATCGCTGATGGGGATCCTGCCGGCCAAGAGTGGCTCGGTGACCATGGACGGCGCCGAGCTCGGCAGCCTGCCGAGCTACGAGCGGGTGGCCAAGGGGCTCGCCTATGTGCCGCAAGGCCGCATGATCTTTTCTACCATGACGGTGAAGGAGAACATCGAGACCGGCCTCGTGGTCTCCGGCGGAACCGAAGTGCCCGGTGACATCTACGAACTGTTTCCGGTGCTGCTGGAGATGAAGGACCGCCGTGGCGGCAATCTCTCCGGCGGCCAGCAGCAACAACTCGCGATCGCTCGTGCGCTGGCGACCAAGCCAAAAGTGCTGCTGCTCGACGAGCCGACCGAAGGTATCCAGCCGTCGATCATCAAGGAGATGGCGCGCACGCTCAAGCACATCCGCGACGAGAAGGGGCTTTCAATCGTCGTGTCCGAGCAGGTCCTGAGCTTCGCGCTCGATATCGCCGACCGTGTGCTGGTGATCGAGAACGGCGAGATCGTCCGTGATGATCCGCGCGGCGCCGTCGATGCCGCACAGGTCTCGAAATATCTGTCCGTCTAACCAACCGTGTAAAAGGGGAGCCTCTCGATGCCAGAGACACTGATCAAGGTCGATCTCACCAAGTCGGCCTATGAAAATGACATGGTGCATAACCGCTGGCACCCCGACATTCCGATCGTGGCCTGGGTCAATCCCGGCGACGACTTCATCATCGAGACTTATGACTGGACCGGCGGTTTCATCAAGAACAACGATTCCGCCGACGACGTGCGCGACATCGATCTGTCGATCGTGCACTTCCTCTCCGGCCCGATCGGCGTCAAGGGCGCCGAGCCCGGTGACCTCCTCGTCGTCGACCTGCTCGACGTTGGCCCGATGAAGGAGAGCATGTGGGGCTTCAACGGCTTCTTCTCCAAGCAGAACGGCGGCGGATTTCTTACGGATCATTTCCCGCTGGCGCAGAAGTCGATCTGGGACATCAAGGGTCTCTACACCTCGTCGCGGCATATTCCGGGCGTCAACTTCGCCGGCCTGATCCATCCCGGCCTGATCGGCTGTCTCCCCGATCCGAAGATGCTGGACACCTGGAACAAGCGCGAGGCCGAGCTGATCGCAACCAATCCGACCCGTGTGCCCGGCCTCGCCAATCCGCCGTTCGCGCCGACCGCTCATGGCGGCCGCGCCAAGGGCGAGGTCAAGGACAAGATCGGAGCCGAAGGCGCGCGCACCGTGCCGCCGCGGGAGCATGGCGGCAATTGCGACATCAAGGACCTTTCGCGCGGCTCGAAGATCTACTTCCCGGTCTACGTGCCCGGCGCCGGTCTCTCGATGGGCGATCTCCACTTCAGTCAGGGCGACGGCGAGATCACCTTCTGCGGTGCGATCGAGATGGCCGGCTGGCTGCATCTGAAGGTCGAGGTGATCAAGGACGGCATGGCGAAGTACGGCGTCAAGAATCCGATCTTCAAGCCGTCGCCGATCACACCGAACTACAAGGACTATCTGATCTTCGAAGGCATCTCGGTCGACGAGGCCGGCAAGCAGCACTATCTCGACGTCACCATCGCCTACCGCCAGGCCTGCCTGAATGCGATCGAATATCTGAAGAAGTTCGGCTACTCCGGCGCCCAGGCCTATTCGATCCTTGGTACGGCACCGGTTCAGGGGCACATCTCCGGCGTCGTCGACGTGCCCAATGCCTGTGCCACATTATGGCTGCCGACGGAAATCTTCGACTTCGACGTGATGCCGTCCTCGGCAGGTCCGATCAAGCACATCAAGGGCGATATCCAGATGCCGATATCGCCGGACAAGTAATCCCTGCGCGACCGGATGCGAGACGGCGTATCTGCCGCCCCGCATCCGCCGCGACAGTTCTCTCACAGACAACAGCGTAGGGATGATGCGATGCCGGTCTATGAATATCTCTGTGACGATTGCGGTCCGTTCAAGGATATGCGCCCGATGGCCGAATGCGACGATCCGCAAGCCTGTCCGCAATGTGAAATCATGGCGCCCCGCGTGATTCTGACCGCCCCGAACTTCTTCTGCATGCCGTCGGAGACGCGCAAGGCTCACGCCGCCAACGAGCGCAGCACGCACGCGCCGCAGACGCTGGCGCAATACAAGGCCTCGCATGGCCCCGGTTGCGGCTGCTGCTCCACGGGCAAGAATTCGTCAAAGAACGCGCCGGATAAGAACAAGCCGGCGCGGCTGGTGACCAAGACCAGGAGCGGTGCCAAGGGTTTTCCCACCGCGCGGCCCTGGATGATCAGTCACTGATTCACGCGGCAATCTCAAACAGAGTAGAGGAGCAATTCAAATGCTTCACGGTGACATCTCCAGCAGCAACGACACCGTCGGCGTCGCGGTGGTCAACTATAAGATGCCGCGCCTGCACACCAAGGCCGAGGTGCTCGACAGCGCCCGCAAGATCGCCGACATGGTGGTGGGCATGAAGACCGGCCTTCCCGGCATGGACCTGGTGATTTTCCCGGAATACTCCACCCAGGGCATCATGTACGACTCCAAGGAGATGTATGAGACCGCTTGCGCGGTGCCCGGTGAAGAGACCGCGATTTTTGCGGAGGCCTGCCGCAAGGCCAAGGTGTGGGGCGTGTTCTCGCTCACCGGCGAGCGCCACGAGGAGCATCCGCACAAGGCGCCCTACAACACCCTGATCCTGATGAACGACAAGGGTGACATCGTGCAGAAGTACCGCAAGATCATGCCGTGGGTGCCGATCGAGGGCTGGTATCCCGGCAATTGCACCTATGTCTCCGACGGCCCGAAAGGGATGAAGGTCAGCCTGATCATCTGCGACGACGGCAACTTCCCGGAGATCTGGCGCGACTGCGCC
This sequence comes from Bradyrhizobium sp. 172, assembly GCF_023101065.1. Taxonomy (NCBI): domain Bacteria; kingdom Pseudomonadati; phylum Pseudomonadota; class Alphaproteobacteria; order Hyphomicrobiales; family Nitrobacteraceae; genus Bradyrhizobium; species Bradyrhizobium sp. 172. The sequence continues at coordinate 7,813,068 of NZ_CP064701.1, read as the reverse complement.
ATGAAGGGGGCCGAGCTGATCGTGCGCTGCCAGGGCTACATGTATCCGGCCAAGGAGCAGCAGATCCTGATTTCAAAAGCGATGGCATGGGCCAACAATGTCTATGTCGCGGTCGCCAACGCTGCCGGCTTCGACGGCGTCTATTCTTACTTCGGTCACTCCGCGATCATCGGTTTCGACGGCCGCACCCTCGGCGAGTGCGGCGAGGAGGACTACGGCATCCAATATGCCCAGCTGTCGAAGCATCTGATCCGCGATGCGCGCCGCAACGGCCAGTCGCAGAACCATCTCTACAAGCTGGTCCACCGCGGCTACACCGGCATGATCAATTCCGGCGAAAGCCCGCGCGGCCTCGCCGTCTGCCCCTATGATTTCTACAAGAACTGGATCGCCGATCCCGAAGGCACCCGGGACATGGTCGAGGCGATGACGCGCGCGACGCCCGGTACCGCCGAATGCCCGATCGACGGCATCCCGAATGAAGCGGCGCCCACCAATTACTAAGCCGTTGCCCAAATCAGTGTGTGTGAAGGCGTGCCGCTCGCTCCCGTTGGGACGCGGCGCCGCCCCAGATGATCAGTCATTGATGTGAACGACGGTCAATACTGCGACCGAACCGCACACGCAAACGTCGTGGATCGACCAGGCTGCGCCGGAAAAGCGTGCCTCTGGTGCAACATGGTCCGCTGAATCAGTCCGGTTTTGCTGTCCCCCAGCGATTCCGCCGATTCCGTAGTTCCACGGAGGGGCCCGGCGGCCTAGTTTGCCGGCGGCGCCGCTGGGGAGCGCTGGACTGAGGGCATCAAAGTGGAATTTGGGCCGCCGAAGGCTGGTCGGATTGGGCTGCGCCTTGCCGCGGTCGCTTCGTCTGTCGTGGCGGTCGTTCTCAGCCTCGGCCTATCGGGGACACCTGCGCAGGCGGACTGCGCGCCCGACCCGGCGGCAAGCGGGCAGACCGTCACCTGTAGCGGCACCGATGCCGACGGCTTTGCGGCAAGCGGCGGCGTCACCAATCTGACCGTAAATGTGCTGACTGGCGCCAGCGTCAACGATAACGGCACGGCGGCGATCAACGTCAATGACACCAACGTCATCACTAACAACGGCACGGTGGCGGCGGGCTCGGGCCTCACCGGCATCAATGGCGGCAATTCGAACACCGTGACCAACAACGGCGCCATCACGGTGCTTGATAACGGCCTCGGTATCTCCGCGCTCGATCACAACATCATCATCAATGCCGGGACCGTCACCACCGGCGACCACGGCAGCGCGATCTCGGTAGGAAACAACAATAGCGTTAGCAACAGCGGTGCGCTGTCCATCGGCGCGTCGGGCGCGGGCATCTTCGCGGTCCAGAGCAACACGATCACCAACGCCGCGACGGGCACGATCACCGGACTCGATGATTCAATCGGGATTTTCGCTTCGTTCGGTGGCACGACCGTGACCAATGCAGGCGCGATCAAGGTCGGCGATTCCTCCGGCTTCTCCGGCGGCATCGTTGCGACCATGGATAACAACACGGTCACCAACACCGCCACCGGCACGATTTCGGTCGGGCAGGGTGCCGCTGGCATCTTTATGCAGGGTAGTTTTCAAATCGTCAGCAATTTCGGCGCAATCACGGCCGGCGACTTTGGTGCCGGCATCGCCTTGTTCGGTGATGACGCCAAGGTCACCAATAGTGGCTCGATCAAGTCGGGCGATGGCACGTCCGCCGGCATTGCGGTGCAGGGCAATCGGGTCGCGATCAACCAAAACGGGACGATCAGCGTGGGTCTGGGCGGTGCGGGCATCGCGTTTACGGGCCTGTCCTCCACGATCAGCAACAATGGACGGATCACAGGGGCCGATTTCGCCGAGGGCATCGTAGCTCTCGGTGATTCCAACACCATCATCAACAGAGGTACGATCACGGTCGGCGATTCCGGCTTCGGCATCGACGTGAGCTCGTTCACAACGACAAACCACGTTGTCAATACCGGAACCATCACCGTCGGTGCTGGCGGCGTCGGCATCAGCGTGAGCGGCGGGGCCAACGTCTTCAACTCCGGGACCATCAACGCTGCGGCCGGAATCGCTGCAATCGAGTTTTGTGTCTGCGGCCCCAACACGCTGACGCTAGGACCCGGCAGCATCATCAACGGCCTGGTGCTCGGCACTGGCGTCGACACGTTCCAGCTCGGAGGCATCGGCAAGGATACGTTCAACCTCGACCTGATCGGTCCCCTTCTTCAGTATGACGGCTTCTCGACCTTCAACAAGGTCGACAATTCGACCTGGACGGTGACCGGCACGGGTAATCAGGACTGGAACGTGCTGGGCGGCACGCTCACGCTGGCCGGCACCATCAATGGCAATGTGAGTGTCGCGGCCGGCGGCACGTTCGGTGGCGTCGGCACGGTCGGAAGCTCCATCTCCGTCAACGGCGGTACGCTAGCACCGGGCAGTCCCACCGGGACGCTCAACGTGTCCGGTGATCTCTCGTTTACGTCGGCGTCGCACTACATGGTGCAGGTCTCGGGCACCAGCAACGGCGTCGCGGTCGTCACGGGAACGGCGACGCTCGCCGGCGCCACGGTCGTCGTCGTACCGACCGGCTCGATCGCGAAGCACTACACGATCCTGAACGCGGGCACGCTGCCCGACAGCTTCAATCCGGTCGTCGCGGGTTTGTCATCGAACCTGCATGCGACCCTGAGCTACGACCCCAACAACGTCTTCCTGGATCTCGCGCTGGGCTATGGCGGCGGCCTCAATATCAACCAGCAGAATGTCGCCAACATTCTGACGCACTACTTCGACAACACCGGCAGCCTTCCCGTGGTGCTGGCGAATCTCTCGCCGACGGGACTGACGCAAGCCTCCGGCGAATCAGGGACGGGATCGCAGCAGACGACGTTCAATGCGATGAACCAATTTATCGGCTTGTTGACCGACGTCTTCAGCGCGGGACGCGGCGGCGCACCGGGCGCGACGCCCTATGCCGACGAGACGAACGCGACTGCCTATGCCGCGACCCGCAAGAACGCGAACGAAGCCCTTGCTTCGATCTACCGCAAGGCACCGCCGCTGACATTCGAGCAGCGCTGGGACGTCTGGGCCGCCGGCTATGGCGGCTCGCAGGCCACTGACGGCAATGCGGCGCTTGGCTCGAACAACGCCACCAGCAGCGTGTACGGCACGGCGGTTGGTCTGGATTATCGCTTCTCGCCGTCGACGATCGTAGGTTTTGCGCTCGCCGGCGGCGGCACCGGCTTCAATGTCACCGGGCTCGGCTGGGGCCGCTCGGATTTGTTCCAGGCCGGCGCCTTCGTGCGTCACAACGCAGGACCGGCCTATGTCACGGCCGCGCTGGCCTATGGCTGGCAGGACGTCACGACCAATCGCATCGTCACCGCCGCCGGCGTGGATCAATTGCGTGCGCAGTTCAACGCCAACGCGCTCTCGGGCCGTGTCGAGGGCGGCTATCGCTATGCCTGGCAGTGGATCGGCCTCACCCCCTATGCGGCGCTCCAGGCCACCGTGTTCAGCCTTCCGAGCTATTCGGAGTTCGCTGTGGTCGGCAGCAACGTCTTCGCGCTGAATTATGCCGCCAAGGACGTGACCAGCACCCGCACCGAACTCGGCCTGCGCGCGGACAAGTCCTTTGCCGCAGCCGGCGGCCTGATAACCTTGCGCGGCCGCGTCGCCTGGGCGCATGACTACAATCCGGATCGCACCATCGGTGCGGTCTTCCAAACGTTGCCGGGATCGGCGTTCGTGGTGAACGGCGCCGCCCAAGCACACGATTCCGCGCTGACCACAGCGGCGGTGCAGATGAGCTGGATGAACGGCTGGTCTGCGTCGGCGACTTTCGAGGGCGAGTTCTCGAACGTCACCCGCTCTTACGCCGGCAAGGGCGTCGTCCGCTACGCGTGGTAGGCGCTACCGTTTCTGCTGCGCCGGCTTCCGGGGCGGTCGCGGAGCGGCGGCCGGCGTGGGTGTCCCGCTCATCTTGTTGGCGGCTTCGCTGACGTCGAGCAGCGAGCGACGGATGTCATCGAGGAAGTTCGCCGATTTCTTTTTCATGGTGTCGGCGAGTTCGTGCAATCCCTGGATCTTTTCGAACAGCTCATCCGCCTTGCCGTCGGCAAAGCCGGGCACCACGCCTTCGATCTTTGTGACCGCCTTGTCGAAGCCCGCGAAGGCGCTGTCGACCCTGGCCATGACGGAATCGATTTCGCCGCCCTTGCTCCGGAGATCGGCGGTGTAGTTCTCGAACGTGCGCAGGCCTTCCTTGATCGCCGGGGCGTTGCTGACGATCGTACGGTCGACGCTATGCAGGGTGTCGACGATCGATTCGGCATCGCTGAGATCGGCGGTCAGCACGGGGACGCCGTCCGAGTCCAGCGGCACTGGCGGCGCCGAGGGCGCGCCGCCGATCAGCGAGACCGCGGCGACGCCGGTGAGGCCCTGGAACTCGATGCCCGCGACGGTGTCCTTGCGTATCGGCGCGGTATTGTCGAGCATCACCAGGGCCACGACCTTGCGCGGATTGTCCAGCTTGATCGACAGGATTTGGCCGGCGGGGACGCCATCGAAATTGACCGGTCCGCCGCGGCGCAATCCGCTGGCGGAGCCCCCCTCGAATACCACGCGCAACTGGCTGCGGCTCTGGAGGGTGCGCCATTTCTGCACGCCGAGCACGCCGCCGAACGCCACGGCGATCACCGCCAGCGTCGCCGTTCCGATCACCAGATTGCTCGCGCGTGCCATGCGGGATGATTTTACGGCCAAAGCGGGGAAGTTGGAAGGATGATGGCGTGGCCGCAATAATAGGATGGGCGAGTTAGGGAAGCGTAACCCGCCACTTCCTTTCGCGTTTTGTCGCAAGGATTGGCGGATTACGCTGCGCTAAACCGCCCTCAGCGACATCAATGCCCGGCGGTGTTCTTGGCCGCAGCATTGTTCAGCACGATCAGGGCATCGACGGCGACGCCTGTTTTGGCATTGATCAGGAACGGATTGACGTCGATCGAGGCGATCCGGTCGCCAGCATCCGCGATCAGGTTGGACAGGCCGACCAGCGCCTTCACCGCGGAGGCCTCGTGCAAGGCCGGTTTGCCCCGATAGCCGCGCATCTTGATACCGGCCTTGGTGCGGCCGATCAGGAGTCGAGCCTCAGCCTCGTCCAGCGGCGCGCCGGCGAGCGCGACGTCCTTCATCAGCTCGATGTCGATGCCGCCAGTGCCGAACAGCACGACCGGGCCCATCTCGGCATCGAGGGAGGCGCCGACCACCAGTTCCAGATCTGCCTTCACCTGTTGCGCGATCAGGATGCCGTCGAGCTTCGGCTTGCCCTTCAGCTTGCTCAGCCGCGCGGTGATGTCGGCGAACGCCTTCTTCACCGCGGCCGGGTTGTTGAGATTCAGCACCACGCCGCCGATATCTGATTTGTGCAGGATCTCGGCGCTGACGACTTTGGCCACGACGGGGAAGCCGATCTGCTTGGCGATCTTCACGGCCTCGGCTGCCGTCTGTGCGATTGCCTCCTTCGAGATCGGGATGCCATAGGCCTTCAGCAGCTTCTTGGAGGCGACCTCGTCGAGCGCGGCGCCAATTGCCGATTTCAGCGCCTTCTCAAGCACGGCGCGCGCTGCAGGCTTCGAGCTGGAGACGATATCAGGCACTTCCTTGCGCAGCTTGGCGTAGTCGAGCAGCGACTTGATCGCAGTCACCGCGCGATCCATGCCCTGCATGACCGCGAGATGCGGCAGCGACTTGCGCAAGGTCTTGGTGAACTCCGTGAAGCCGATCGACATCGCGCTGATATAGATCACCGGCTTGCCGGCCCGGCTCGCCATCTCGTCGACGATGCGCAGATTGCGCTCGCGCAGCTCGTGCGGCGCTTTCGGCAGCTCGGCATCGATGATGACGATGTCGATATCGGGGTCGTCGATCATCAGCCCGATCGATTTCATGTAGACGGAGGGATCGACCACCGCGGCAAAGCCGGCGTCGAGCGGGTTGCCGACGATCGAGCCCGGCCCGAGCATCTTTGCCAGCTCCGAGCCGACATGCGAGCTGAGTGGTGCAAAATTCAGGCCTTCTGCATCGAAGGCGTCGATCAGCATGCCGCGCTTGCCGCCGGATAGCGTCACTGCGGCGAGCCGGTCGCCCCTGGGCACTGCGGCGTGGACGAAACATTCGGTGGTCTCGATCAGCTCGTCGAGCCCGCCGACCCTGATGACCCCTTCGCGCGTTGCAATGGCGTCGAAGGTCTCGATCGAGCCCGCGAGCGCGCCGGTATGTGCCATCGCCGCCGCGCGGCCGCCCTCGGACGCTCCGAGCTTGAGCGCGATCACCGGTTTGCTCGCGGCGCGCGCCGCCTTGCAGGCGTCCCGGAATGCCTTGGTGTTGCGCACGCCTTCGAGGTAGACCACGATCACCTTGATGCTAGGGTCCTCGGCGAAATAGCGCATCAGGTCCGGCGTCTCGAGCCCTGCCTCGTTGCCGGTCGTCACCATGTAGCCGACCCCGACGCCGCGATCTTCCAGGGCCTGGCGGATCGCCATGACGATGGCGCCGGATTGCCCGGCAATCGCCACCGCGCCCTGTTCCATGGTGACGATACGGTCGTCGATATTGGTGAAGAGCTTTTCGCCCGCGCTCAAATTGCCGAGGCAGTTCGGGCCGGTGACCGCCAATCCCGTCTCGCGCACGGCCGCTTGCAGTTCGGCGGCGAGCTTCTGGCTTTCCTCGTCCTGCAACTCGCTGAAGCCCGAGGTGACGATGGTGGCCGAGCGCGCGCCGGCCGCGGCGGCATCGCGGATCACCTGCACGGCAAAGCGCGCCGGCACCAGCACCAGCACGTGGTCGGGCTTCTCCGGGAGGCTTGCAAAGTCCTTGTAGCAGGGGACACCCCAGATGGTGTCGCGCTTGGAATTGACGGGATAGAGCCCGCCCTCGTAGCCGTATTTGACCAAATTGTTCCAGATGCGCTCGGCATAGTTGCCGGGCTTGTCGGTCGCGCCCACCAGCACGATGTTGCGCGGATGCAGCATGGCGTGGATGCCCTTGACGATGTCGCTGGCATCGGGCGGCGGAGACCATGGGCGCGATGAAGCTGAGGCGGCAGATACGCGAGCTTCCATGGTGTGACCTCACCTGTTGTTCTTGTTGGCGGTGCGTCACTCTGTTCTATGGCGAGTTCTTCGGACTGGCAACCACGTGGGCGGGTATGCCGTGCGGTGGAATGAGCGCGCGCCAAGCCCTGGTGATCGACATTTTGGGATCACTGCTCGCGCCGTGGTTCAGTATCGCAGGATGCCGAGCTTGTAGGCGTAGTGATAGGCCAGCTGCTTCGCCAGATAAGGAGCGATGGCGCGCCGGATCTGCATCTGTGTCGGTTCGAAGCCGAGAATGCGTCGCCGCAGGATGCCCATCTCCCTGACGCCGACCGCATAGGTCGATGCCGTCTTTTGTGCGTCATGGATTCGGAAGCAGGCGAGAAATCGCGGCAAGCGTGCAAATTTGAATCCTGCGGCTTGCGCCCGCAGGATGAAGTCCCAGTCCATCGCGTAGTGTAAGCTCTCGTCGATCGGCCCGATCCTGTCCCATACGCGCTTGCGCCAGAACATCGTCTCTTGCGGAATGTAGTCGGCATATCGCAACGCCTTGCCGTCATGAGGCGGCAGCACGGCGCGGCCGACCTCGAGTCCCTCGCGATCGATGAAGAGCGCTGGCCGTAGACGACGTCGACACGCGGATGTGCGATGAAGTAATTTGCGACATACGCAAGTGTCCCGGGCAGCAGCACGTCGTCGCTGTTGAGATAGGCCATGATCTCGCTCTCGGCGCCGACGAAGCCGAGATTGATGGCGCTGGATTGCCCCTTGTCCGGTTCGCTGCTCCAGCTCAGGCTATCGCCGCGCCTCTTCAGGAGATCGAGCGTGCCGTCGATCGAGGCGCCGTCCTGCACGTGATAATACAGGTCCGGATAGTTCTGGCTGACGATGCTGTCGATCGTGGCGCCGAGATATTGCGCATGGTTGTAGCTCGGAGTGACCATCGCGATTCTGGGCGCGCCCGGATGGATCGCAGGAGCTCGCGGGAAAGCCGTCAGGTTGAGCAGGCGCGGCGGATATTGCTCGAAGGTCCACATCGGCGGGCGGCGCCAGAGGCTCCGAAGCGAGGAGCGTCTTTGCCCGGCGGCGATAAGATCCTGGTTCCTCTCCAGGAGCGCGACGCGGCTTTCCAGCTGTTCGAGACGCTGCCTGAACTCCTCATCCATCACCGTCTTCTCGCAAATTACAGCGGAAATGCTCAATAGGCCATTCTGATGGGTCTGCGGTCGACGGCGCCGGTTCAGGGGTTCCATCGAGCGGCATTGTCCCTACAGGTCGGGCGGATTCAAGAGGGGGGTGCGGATCGATTGCGAACCGCTATTCATCAGTGCCGATCAGGGTAGCATGCAGGATGTAGCGCTCGGGGCCGGACGCGACGGCGTTGAACGGCCAGCAGGTCGCGAGCACGAGTTCGGCTGCCCGTGCCGCAGGATCGATCCCCGAGGCATCGAAGCGAACCACAGCGGAGGAATCCGCGCGAAAACGAAAGTGCTTGCCATCACTGCGTGTGACGTCGATCAGGTCACCAATGGCGACATTCCGCAGGAAACGGAAATGAGTGTCGCGGTGCGCTGCATATACGGCAACGCCCCGCTCGCCCGCGTCAGCCGTTTGGCGGATATGGCCGGGCCCGAAAGCGAGCGCCTGGCCGCTCGCGCCTTCCAGTACGATCGCGCGGGCGCCGATCCGCCTCACCTCGATTCGCGCAACCGGCCAAGTATCGGCCCATGACCATGGCCTGACCACCTCGCCGGTCGCAACGCTCTGGTCGAATGCGCGCTCCAGCAGCACCTGCGCGAGCCATGCTTTGGCATGGATGTAGGCGCCGTCGCCGAACAGGATGATGCCGATCAGGGCGAGAGCGAGGGGAGAGATGATGCGCGGCATTGTACTAATTCCCGTCATTGCGGGGAGCGAAGCGACGAAGCAATCCAGACTGTCTCCGTGGATGAGTTTCTGGATGCTTCGCTTGCAATGACGAAGGTGAGAGGGCGAGTTCAAAAAGGCGCGCGCGGCCGTTGGTGTGTGGGACGGGCAGCCGCGCGCGCTAACAGAGGAGTTCGGGGGGCTCCTCTCTCAAGCGGCGTCAGTGAGCAAGGACTGACGCCGCTTGAACACGAACAGGATCAGGGCGAGCACGACCAAGATCAGGCCTGCGGTCATTTTCAGCTCGGCCGAGGTCGCGGTCTTGGGCAGGCGGATCGCATCCGGTGCAGCGGGCGTCGGTCGCCTCGTGGCCGGCTGGTTGCGTGCATCGGCGTGACGCTCGCGGAGCTGCGCTGGGACCTGCTGTCGTTCGCCAAAGACCTTCGCGAAATCCCAACCGGCCGGCAGGTTGATCGGCAATTCGCTGGGCTTGAGCGGCTCGCCTTCGGGACGGCTCGGCGTCTTGTCGACCGCGACGAGGCTGGTGAGCCGCGTGACGATCTGATGGTCGAGCGCCAGTGCCAGGATTGCCTTGTCCGAGTCTTCGGGCGTCATTTCGCGCAGGGTGCGCGCCACTTCGGCATCGGCGATCTTGCGCTTGGCCCAAAGCTTCGACAGGCCGTTGCCTTCGGCCGTATTTTGCAGCGGCAGCGTCACCGACCATGGGCGGTCACCGACGCGGCCCTTGATTTCGACCGAGCCCGCAAGCGTGTCGAGCTTTGCCGCCAGCACCAGCGGCTCGTCGCGATAGACGTCGGGAATGATCGTCGGTGTGACGTCGGCCTTCGCTTCGGAGAACTTTACGCTCAGCCCGGTCACGGCCGGGTTCTCGAGCTTGGCAAACAGGCCGCGCATGCGCTCCTCGACCTGCTCGACGGAGCCGATATGGGTGAAGGCACCGCGGCCGAGCTCGGCGGCGCGCGTCATCAGATAGGTGTTGGGCGCCGACCCGATGCCGACCATGAACACGCGCGAGCGGCCGCGCATCGCCGTGATCGTTTCGAACAATTGCTGCTCGTTGCCGATCGCACCGTCGGTCAGGAATACGACCTGGCGAACCATGCCGGCGTCGCCAAGCTTGTCGGTCAGCGCGGCCCGCATCGCCGGCACCATCTCGGTGCCGCCACGCGCCTGCAGCGCGCTGACGAACGAGGTGGCTTCACCGACACGCTCGGCATCCGCCGCGACGGAGACCGGAAACAGCACGTCCATGGTATCGTCGAAACGGATGACGTTGAAACGGTCGGTCGGCTGGAGACGGGAGAGCGCGTAGGTGAGGCTCGCCTTGGCCTGAACGATCGACGTGCCGCCCATCGAGCCGGAATTGTCGATCACGAATATCACCTCGCGCGGCCGCGGCTTCTGCGTCGCCTGCTCGGCGGCGGGCGGGGTGACAAAGGCAAGCAAATAATCGGCGTCGCCGACGCGCTCGCGAAATAAGCCGACCGACGGCGCCTTCACGGCCGCTGGCTTCCAGGTCAGTTCGAAATCGCGGTCGGCAGCCACGGCACCGTCGGCAAGCGAGACGATTCGCATCGTATTGTCCGGGCTCGCGACCTTGACGTTATGATGGGGGCTCGTGACTCGCCGAGCGCAAAGCCGGCGTTCAGACGCACCGTGATGCTGGTCGGATTGACCGGTGCATTCCTGGCGGGATCCAGCACGGGCGGCGAGATGCGGTCGCGGTCCGGCACCGGGTCCGAGTTGGTCGCGCCCCAGCCGGAGCCATCGTTGCGGAAATCGACGCTCTGGACGATCGGCGCCGGATTGTAGCGCGGCCCGACCACCAGCGGCAGGCGCAGCGAATATTCGTTGCCGGATTGATGCACCGGCTCCTGATATTCGATCTGCACCAGCACGGTTTCGCCAGGGCCGATATTGGCGACCGAGTTGGTGAAGATGTTCGGCCGCTCCTGCTCGGTGAGCGCGGCCTTCTGGCCGGCGCGGCGCGCCTCTTCGTAGATCATGCGCGCCTGTTGCCGCTCCTTGATGTCCCCGACGATGACGCGGTTGCCGACCACCATCTTCAGCGAATCGACGGCGCCGTCCGCGGGGAGCGGATAGACATAGGTCGCCTCGACCCAGTCCTTCGTCGGGTTGCGAAAGATTTGGGTGACTCGTGCTCGCAGTGTCGGGCCCGACACCGTGATGTCGACGTCGATGCCGAGGCGGATCGCTTCCGTGTAGGCGCCATCCTCCTTGAGGAGGAGAGAACCGGATTTGGCATCGCCGGGCTGGAGCAGGCTGGCCTGCTCCGTCGTCGCCGACCAGCCCGGCTCGAAGCTCACCAGCAGGGCCACGAAGGCGACCAGCATCACCGCGATGCCCTGCGCCAGAAGGAACAGTCCGACCACGATCGGTCTGCCCAGCCAAGGGTGTTCGTTGCTGTCCGTCGTGTCAAAAGTATCCATTTGGCCTGCTCCCGAGCATGTTTGCTGGCCCCGAGCATCCGCCGGGACGGCCCGATTTCGCGAGCAGAATGATCGGCAATGTTCCGCCACGGCCGGCCCGGCCGGCCGCCTCCGAGATGGCGAAGTGCGGTTTTGTGCTGGTTTGTCCGTCCTGCTAGGATGTCGTCCTGGAGCAGGGCCACGATGCAGACGCAGGACAAATTCACCGACAAGCAGCTGTCGGACGAGCAGAGCCGCGAGATCGCGGAGACCATTCGCGAGGAGCTCGCCAGGCGCCGGATCTCCCGGCAGGCGCTGGCCGAGCAGGCCAAGCTCAGCCTGTCGACGCTGGAGAAGGTGCTCGGCGGCCGACGGCCGTTCACGCTGGCGACCACGGTGCGGCTGGAGCAGGCGCTGGGCGTCTCCCTGCGCAGAAGCGCCGCCGTAGTGACGCCTCCGGCCGCAAACGATGTCGCGCCCGACAGCCTCGGCTCCTATGCCCATCGCGCGGTGACGTGGCTCGAGGACGTCTACATCACGCTGCGACCGTCGTTCGGCGACAAGGACGCGATCTTCGCCTACCGCACCGAGATCGTCTGGGAGCCGAAGGTCTCTTCACTGGTGTTCCGCGAGGGCGAGCGGACCGATGCCGCCTATGAACACACCGGCGAGGTCGCCGTGCCGCATCAGCCGGCTTCATCTATCTCGTCATCATCAAGCACGGCCAGCATCGCGTGATCACTGTGTCGCGGCCGACGGTCGCCGGCGAGATGTACGGGATCATCTCGACGCTCCGCGCCGGTCCCGGCTCGCAGCTGACGCCGATCGCAGCGCCGATCGCTTATGTGCCGCTCCGAAACTTCGCGAAGCCCTCGCTGGGTCGGGTCGCGCCCGGCGATGCTAACCACGAATTGTACCAAAAGCTTCTGCGCCGAACGGTGGAAGAATCGTTCGCGCTGTTTCTGTCGGTATAGCCCGCAAGAAATTATCCGGAATGACGAGCATGCGTCTATAAGGGGACATGCAGGACGCGTCCGCACTCTACGACGGCGAATCTCCGCTGTTCTCAATCATTATCCCGCTCGAATCTCACCGCGGGCAGTGGGAGATGTCCTGGCTCGGCTGGACGTCGCAAACTGCCGACACATCGCTCTACGAGATCATTCTGGTCGTGCCTCCGGATTTCACGGCACGCGAGCAGTTGAAGGCGCTGGCCGGCAACAGGGCTCGCCTCGAATTCACCGATTCCGAACACGACATCGGGCTCTGCGCATTCGGCGCGACGAAGGCGCGCGGCAGCTATCTGTTCTTCACGGAATCGCACTGCCGGCCCGAACCCGACGTGATCGAACTCTGCATTCGCGCGATCGATGCTCATCCCGATTGGGCCGGCTTTTCCTGCCGTTCGATCCCGATCTGCCATAACCGGTTATCCGTGGCAGAGGCCGCCATGTACCAGGCCGACATCGAGTTCGGTATGAAGCAGCATCCCTGGCGCAAGGTCCTGGATCAGTGTTTCGTGACGCGGCACGACGTCTACCGGGAATGCGGCGGCCTGCGCGAGGAGCTCGGTCATTTCGCCGAATGGGTGCTCGCCGCCGCCTATCACGCGAGAGGTCATTCCATCGGCTATCTCGAGGAGGCGCGCTTCCATCACTACTATGTCGGTGAGATCGGCGAGCTGAAGCAATTCACGCTCGACTTCGTGCAAGGCGAGATTCGCTATCTGAGCGAGGCCCGCAACGATGCCGGCAGCGAGCTGCTCGACATTCCGGTCGAGTGGAGCTCGCGGAGCGAGGCCGGCGCGTCGCTCGCCCGCAATGCACTGAACGCGCTCCTGCGCTCCAGCCTCGGTGACGGCGGGGGAGGGCCTGGCGAGAAATGGCTGGCGGTATGGCGTTGGGCCGTGCCGGCGCTGCTCGGCGGTCTCGGCGCGCGCGGTTTCGCGCGGCTGGCGGCATGGCACGCGCGGGCCGTGCTGGTCGCTGTGACGGCCGCCGGATCGAGCGATGCGATCGCGCGATGGATGCGGCGATACATCGCCGCGCTGATCCGGCATCAGAGGCTCGATTGCATTCACCGTCTCGGACGAGATGCGGGACCTGTTGACGGGCTCCTTGGTGAGCGCGTTGTCGCGCAGATCGGATTCCATGCCGAAGAGTTCTCTGCCGGTCACACTTTCCGCTGGAGCGAACCAGAGGCAGCCGTGCGCATCAAGGGGAAGCCGGGCCGCACCATTGTCCGCGTTCGAAGCCCCGCACTTCGCGCACCGCTAGATACGATAGACACGCGATTCTATGTCGATGGCACGGCCATCCGCCCCGAAGCGGTCGTGACCGGTTGTGACAGCTACAGGCTGAGCCTCGATCTGCCGCCGTCAGGCATCGCCACCCTCGCCTGGGCATGCCCCATGTTCAGGGGCGTCGGCGATTCGCGTCGTCTCGGCCTGCCGATCGCGGGCATCGACGTCGGCGACGACATGATCGAGGTTGAAAGCGCGGGAACAGCGCCGTCGCTTGCTGGAAAAGAATAGCGGCCCTTCGGCCGCTATTCGGTCGATTCAGGCTGTTGCTCTCAGTCGAACTAGCCGCCCGTTTCGGCGCTGATGATATCGCCGAACAGTTCCCACTGGCCCTTCTTGAACCGCCACATCTTGAGCTGCTCGATCGGCGCGAAGTCCGTGGCGGAGGTGTTGATCTTGATGCCCGGGATCAGTGTGTCGGGCACGAAGTCCTTGAGGCTCGCTGCCTGCTTCATCACATTCTCACGGGTCAGATTGTCGCCCGCCTGCTTCAGCACCTGCACCATGGTCTGGGCTGCGGCATAGGCGTAAACCAGATTGGCGTCCGAAATATTTGCACCGGGTATGTATTTGTCGACGAAGACCATGAACTTCTTCATGCCCTCATCATCCTTCCACTGCGGATCCGACGCATCCTTCAGATAACCAGCCGACAGCACCCCTTCGGATGCCTCGAGGCCGGCAGGCTTCATCACCGCGCCGATGGACACCGAGACATCGGTCATGAGATGCATCGGCTTCCACTCCAGCTCCGCGATCTTCTTGATCGCCTGCGCCGCGAATTTCGGCGTGGCGATGTTCACGAAGACATCGGCGCCGGTGCCCTTGAGCTTGACGATATGAGCATCGATCGAGGGTTCCGACGTCTCGTAGCTCTCTTCGGCCACGATCAGTTTCGATGCCTTGTCACCGAACACGTCCTTGATGCCGGCGAGGTAGTCCTTGCCGAAATCGTCGTTGGCATAAAAAATCGCGACCTTCGCGTCCGGCTTCTCCTTCAGAATATACTTCGCGAAGATCTGTGCCTCGACGCGGTAGCTGGGCTGGAAGCCCATCGTCCAGGGAAAGTTCTTCGGGTCATTCCACTTGCTGGCGCCTGTGGCGAGGAACAGCTGCGGCACCTTCTTGGAATTGTGATACTTCTGCACGGCGGTCTGGGTCGGCGTGCCCAGCGCGTTGAACACCAGGAAGACCTCGTCGCTCTCGATCAGCTTGCGGATCTGCTCAACGGTCTTAGGCGGCGAGTAGCCGTCGTCGTAGGAGATCCAATTGATCTTTCGGCCGTTGATGCCGCCCTGATCGTTGATCATCTTGAAATAGGCTTCCTCGGTCTTGCCGATGACGCCGTAGGCGGAAGCCGGGCCGGAATAGGCCTCGACATTGCCGATCTTGATCTCGGTGTCGGTGACGCCGGTGTCGTACGCCTTTTGCGCATACGCGGTTTGGGCTGTCAGCAGCATCAGCGCCGTTGCTGCGGCGAGCAGGGAGAGTTTCTTGTTCATGAAAATTCCTTGGCTTTTCTGGGTTGGAACACGCACGTCAAAAAGAAAAGTGCCCGCGAGAGGGGCGCTTTGATCAGGCGTTGGCGGCTTTCTTGTCGACTTCCGAGGCGCCTGAGAATTCCTTGCGCAAGGTCGGCTTGTGGATCTTGCCGGTGGCGTTGCGGGGTAACGCATCGACGAAGCGGACCTGGCGTGGACATTTGAAGCGCGCGAGATTCGCCGCGCAGTGCGCGAAGACATCTGTCTCGGTCAACCGCTGGCCGGGCTTGGCCGCGACGATGGCGAGGCCAACCTCGCCCCATTGCGGATCGGGAATGCCGATCACGGCGGCTTCCGCGATAGCGTCGAGTTGGTGCAGGACGTTCTCGACCTCGGCCGGATAGACGTTCTCGCCACCGGAAATGTACATGTCCTTCCAGCGGTCGACGATGTAATAAAAACCTTCCTCATCGACGCGTGTCGCGTCGCCCGTGTGCAGCCAGCCATCGGTGAACGACGTCTTGTTCGCCTCCGGCCTGTTCCAGTAGCCGGGCGTAATGTTCGGTCCCTTGACCCAGAGCTCGCCGAGTTCGCCGACATCGGCGTCGCCGCCGTCAGGACGCACGATGCGCACTTCCGTGTGCAGCACCGGCTTGCCGGCGGAGCCGGCTTTCCGTGCCGCATCCTCGCGGTCGAGCACCAGCACGGCCGGCGAGGTCTCGGTCATGCCGTAGCCCTGCTGGAGTGCGACGCCACGCGCCTCCCACACCTTGAGCAGCGGCACCGGCATTGGTGCGCCGCCGACACCTCCCACGATCAACCGGCCGAGGTCGGTGGTCGCGAACGCCGGATGCTGGGCCATGAACTGGTAGATCGCGGGCACGCCGAAGAACACGTTGATGCCCTGTGCGGGATCGTTGATCAGGCCGAGCGCCGTGCCGGGATCGAAGGCGCGCATGATCATCACGGTGCCGCCGGCGTGCAGCACCGGATTGGTGTAGCAATTCAGGCCGCCGGTGTGGAACAGCGGCAGCACGGTGAGCAGCACCGAGGACGGCCCGATGCAGGCGGGGCCGCCGAGATTGACGCAATTCCAGAAGGTCATGCCATGGGTGATGGTGGCGCCCTTGGGATGACCCGTTGTGCCCGAGGTGTACATGATGGTCGAGACGTCATCGAGGGTCACCTCCTCGATTTTCTCGAGTGGCTTTGCGGCGGCGATGCCGGCCTCATAAGTCCCGCTGGGGCCAAGCAGCAGGCTCGTCGCAATGCCGCAGAGCCTTGCCACGGCCAGCGCCGTTTCGGCGAGATCGGTGTCGTGGATCATCACCTTCGGCGCGCAATCTGCGGTGATGAACTGGAGTTCGGGAACGGTGAGGCGGGTGTTCAGCGGCACGAAGATCGCACCTAACCGCCCGCAGGCGAATTGCACCTCCAGCGTATCGGTCGTGTTCAGCGCCAGCACCGCGACCCGCTCGCCGCGCGAGACTTTCAGCGCATGGCGCAGAAATGACGCGAGACGCGAGATGCGCGCGTCGAGCTGCGCATAGGTAAAGCGGCGCTCGCTCGCGAGGTCTATCACCGCAATCTTGTTCGGTGTGCGGCGGCCATGGTGGGCGATCCAGTCGTAGTAACGAACGGCCAAGAATTCCTCCCTCGGCGGACTTGTGCCGCCCGCGTCCCTATTGCCATGCACCATGCCCGGCATGGCCCAAGGGCCAGCCGGAGTTTGTGCACCATCCTTTTTTTGATCCGGAGTTGGCGCGCGAGCGATGAAAATCGTCTTGCGTTGAGTTGCTAGAGCGAGCTTGCTTGGAGCGGGGCTCGGCCAGCCACTCCGCGCAAGTGAGCCGCCAAGGTTCCGGCCATGGTGGACGAGACGAATCCGCCAGCAAGGCGAGAGTGCGATGATGAGCCCGTTCTATACCGCCGAGCATGACGCCTTTCGCGAGGTGATGCGCCGCTTCGTCGACAAGGAGATTGCGCCCTTCGCCCACGAGTGGGATGAGGCCGGTGAATCCCCCCGCGCGCTCTATCGCAAGGCGGCCGAGATCGGGCTCTTGGGACTCGGTTTCCCCGAGGAATATGGCGGGATCGCCGCCGACCAGTTCATGAGGATCGTCGCCAGCCAGGAGTTGGCGCGGGCTGGCGCCGGCGGTGTCAGCGCCAGCTTGATGAGCCATACGATCGGTTCGCCGCCGGTCGCGCGGGCCGCGCGCCCCGAGGTGAAGGCGCGCGTGCTGCCTCAGGTGCTCGCGGGTGAGAAAATCTCCGCGCTCGCGATCACCGAGCCGGGCGGCGGCTCTGATGTCGCGGGCCTCCGCACCAAGGCGCGGCGCGACGGAGATCACTACGTCGTGAGCGGCGAGAAGACCTTCATCACATCCGGGATGCGTGCCGACTATCTGACCGTTGCGGTGCGCACCGGCGGCGAGGGCGCCGGCGGCGTCAGCCTGCTCCTGATCGAGGGGGATACGCCCGGCCTGTCCCGGACAAAGCTGAAGAAGATGGGCTGGTGGGCCTCCGACACCGCGACCCTGCATTTCGACGAGTGCCGCGTACCGGCGGAAAACCTGATCGGCGAGGAAGGCCAGGGGTTCAAGATCATCATGCGGAATTTCAACAGCGAGCGCATGGGCATGGCGGCGGGCTGCACCGCGTTCGCGCGCGTCTGCCTCGACGAGGCCATTGCCTACGCCAAGGAGCGCAAGACCTTCGGCAAGCCGCTCGCGCAGCACCAGGTGATCCGCCACAAGATCGTCGACATGGCGCAGAAGGTCGCCGCATCGCAAGCGATGCTGGAGATGCTGGCCTGGCGGCTGGAGCAGGGCGAAAGCCCGGTCGCCGAAATCTGCATGATGAAGAACCAGGCGACCCAGACCATGGCGTTCTGCGCCTCGGAAGCGGTGCAGATTTTTGGCGGCGCCGGCTTCATGCGCGGCATCAAGGCCGAGCGCATCTACCGTGAGGTCAAGGTCAACGCGATCGGCGGCGGCACCGAGGAGATCATGAAGGATCTCGCGTCGCGGCAGATGGGGTTGTGACCTCTTTCTCCGTCATGGCCGGGACGAGCCCGGCCATGACGAGCACCTCAGAGATACCAAGAACTGGGCTAACAAGATGCTGTTCACCGCCGACCACGACGAGATCCGCCGTTCCTTGCAAAAATTCATTGCCAACGAGATCAATCCGCATGTCGATGAATGGGAGAAGGCCGACATCTTCCCGGCGCACGAGCTGTTCAGGAAGATGGGCAGGCTCGGCTTTCTCGGGCTGAACAAGCCGGTCGAATTCGGCGGCTCCGGCCTCGACTATTCCTATGCGCTGATGATGGCGGAGGAACTCGGCGCGATCAATTGCGGCGGCGTGCCGATGGCGATCGGGGTGCAGACCGACATGGCGACTCCTGCGCTGGCGCGGTTCGGCTCCGATGAAGTGCGGCGCGAATTCCTGGCGCCCTCGATCTCTGGCGACTATGTGGCCTGCATTGGCGTCTCGGAGCCCGGCGCGGGTTCTGACGTGGCCTCGATCAAGACCAATGCGCGCGGGGACGGCGACGATTACGTCATCGATGGTGGCAAGATGTGGATCACCAACGGCACCCAGGCCGACTGGATCTGTCTGCTCGCCAATACGGGCGACGGGTCCGTTCACCGCAACAAATCGCTGATCTGTGTGCCCATGAAGACCAAGGGCGTCACGGTCGCGCGCAAGCTCGACAAGATGGGCATGCGTTCCTCCGACACCGCGCAGATCTTCTTCGACAATGTCCGCGTGCCCAAGCGCAACCGGATCGG
Source organism: Bradyrhizobium sp. 172 (assembly GCF_023101065.1). Classification (NCBI taxonomy): domain Bacteria; kingdom Pseudomonadati; phylum Pseudomonadota; class Alphaproteobacteria; order Hyphomicrobiales; family Nitrobacteraceae; genus Bradyrhizobium; species Bradyrhizobium sp. 172. The sequence goes on along the minus strand of NZ_CP064701.1, from coordinate 7,794,060 downwards.
CGAGGAGGGCAAGGGCTTTACCTACCAGATGATCCAGTTCCAGGAGGAGCGGCTCTGGGGTGCGGCCGCCTGCCTGAAGGCGCATGAATACATTATCAACGAGACCATCGAATACACCCGCAATCGCAAGGCCTTTGGGAAGTCGATCCTCGACAACCAGGTCGTTCATTTCAAGCTCGCGGAGATGCAGACCGAGGTCGAGCTGTTGCGCGCGCTGATCTACCGTGCCGGAGAGGCGCTTGTGGCGGGCGAGGATGTCACGAAACTTGCGACCATGGCCAAGCTGAAGGCCGGGCGACTCGGCCGCGAGCTTACCGACGCCTGCTTGCAATATTGGGGTGGAATGGGCTTTACCAACGAGACGCCGGTCAGCCGTGCCTATCGCGACAGCCGTCTGACATCGATCGGCGGCGGCGCCGACGAGGTCATGCTGATGGTCCTGTGCAAGATGATGGGGACGCTGCCCGGCAGCAAAGGAAGTTCCTGATGATCACGCTCTATCACTGCGACGCCGCGCGCTCATTCCGTCCGCTCTGGATGCTGGAGGAGATGGGGCTGCCCTACGAGCTCAAGATGCTGCCGTTCCCGCCGCGGGTCTTCGCCAAGGAGTATCTCGCGCTCAATCCGCTGGGCACGATTCCCTTCATGGTCGACGGCGAGACGAAAATGACCGAGTCCTCCGGCATCTGCCACTATCTCGGCATCAAGCATGGACCGACGCCACTGATGGTCGGACCCGAAGATCCCGCCTATGGCGCGTTCGTGAACTGGATGTATTTCAGCGACGCCACGTTAACCTTCCCGCAGACGCTGGTGCTCCGATACACCCAGCTCGAGCCGGAAGAGCGCCGCAATCCGCAGGTCGCCGGCGACTATGCCAAATGGTTTTTGGGCCGCCTGCGCGCCGTCGAGGCAGCCACCGCAAATACCGAGGCCTTGTGCGCGGGCCGCTTCACTGCCGCCGACATCGTGATCGGTTACGCGCTCCGCCTCGCCGATACTATCGGGCTTGCCAAGGATTTTGGGCCAAATGTCGCAGCCTATTGGGCACGCTTGCAGCAACGGGATGGTTTCAAGCGCGCGGTTGCTGCGGAGCAACAGGCCGGCGTCGAGCAGAACGTGGCGCCAAGGGTGAGGGCCTGATTGTCGTTCTGGCGAAAGCCGGGACGGCCATGTTGCCGGGAGTTCCGGGTCGTCGGGACTGCCGCTGTTTTGCGCTTCATGATAGCGCTATCCCGCCGTGACAGCGCCCAGATTTCCGCTAAGGTGACCTCCGTCCGCAGCGGCCAAAGAGCCGCGCGAGGAGGATCCCAATGGAAGATAACGGTCGCGAATCCGACCATTTGATGCTGATCACGCCGGAGCGGGTATTCTATGCCGGCCTGCTCGGCCGCCCCCGCAAGCGGACGCCCGGCTGCTGCCATGTCTATGTCGCGGTGAAGGGCAGTCTGCATCTGACGATCGATGATGCGCTCGCCACCGGCGAGCTGTTCGTTACCCTACCGAACCAGCGGCATTCCATTGCGAGCGACTACCGCACCGCGATCAGCGTGACGCTGGAGCCGGAGAGCATGCCCGATGGCGTGATCGAGGTCCTGGCCGAGCGGCTCACCGGACCCGACAGGGCCGTCTATGCCCGCAAGATCCTCGCCGCCTACACGCTGCTGCGCCAGCGTCGCTACGGCGACATCACCACCGCCGAATTCGACCAGATGTGTTTTGGCGAGGCGCTGCCGCGCCGCGTGCTCGACCCCCGCGTGACGCGTGCGGTCGCCCGTATCGGCCGCTTCACGGGCGAACCCGTGACGGCGGACACATGCGCGGCGGAGGCCGGACTTTCCGCTTCGCGCTTCCTGCATCTGTTCAAGGAAGAGACCGGCATCTCGTTCCGCTCCTTCCGCGCCTGGAAGCGGGCGCGTCACCTGCTGCACTTCGCCAACCAGGACCTCAACCTCGCCCATCTCGCGCAGGACATCGGCTATCCCGACTCCACCCATTTCAGCCACTCGATCCGCCGCTTCTACGGCCTGAAGCCGCGCGCGATCTTCGTCGGCTCGCGCGATCTCGCGATCTATCGCAGCAGCGAGACCGTGAGGCTGGCGGAGGCGAGCTAGCGTCGTCTCGTAGGGTGGGCAAAGCGAAAGCGTGCCCACCATCTTCGCGAGGTATTGAGAGATGGTGGGAAGGGCGCAAGAGCGCCTTTGCCCACCCTACGGTTTATCGCCTTTTTCCAGCTTCTCCGCGCAAGAAGCCGCCTGCCGCCCATCACATGATCGCAAACGTTGAATTATCAACGTGCGAGACATTCAAGGCATGAGCGACAAGGCCGTCATCACCTGCGCGCTGAACGGCGTGCTCACCGACCCGAAGCAGCACAACGTGCCTGTCACGCCCGAGCAGATGGCGCGCGAGGCCAAGGCTGCGTTCGATGCCGGCGCGTCCATCATGCACATCCATCTGCGTCAGCAGGCGCCGGACAAGGGGCATCTGCCGTCCTGGGAGGTCAGCGTCAGCAAGGAGATCCAGCAGGCGATTCGCGAAGCCTGCCCTGGCGTGATCATCAATCACACCTCCGGCGTCTCCGGGCCGAACTACAACGGTGCGCTGGATTGTATCCGCGAGACCAGGCCGGAGATCGCGGCCTGCAATGCCGGCTCGCTAAATTACCTGAAGGTGAAGGCCGACAACAGCTGGGCCTGGCCGCCGATGATGTTCGACAATGCGGTCGAGAAGGTGAAGGACTATCTCGACGTCATGAACGCGGTCGGTACCATCCCCGAATTCGAATGTTTTGACGTCGGCATCGTCCGCTGCGTCGGCATGTACCGCCAGGTCGGCATGTACAAGGGCCCGCTCGAGTATAACTTTGTGATGGGCGTCGCCTCCGGCATGCCGTCGGATCCCGATCTGCTGCCGATCCTGATCAAGCTGAAGCGTCCCGAGGCGCAATTTCAGGTCACCGCGATAGGCCGCGAAGAAATCTGGCCGCTGCACCAGCGCTGTGCGGAGCTCGGCGGTCATCTGCGCACCGGTCTCGAAGATGCCTTCTATCTCGCCGACGGCAAGAAGGTAACGTCGAACGGCCAGCTGATCGACGCCATCGCCGCCTGCGCCCGCCGTGCCGGCCGCGAGATCGCGAGCCCGGCGGAAGCGCGAAAGATTTTTGGGACGAATAGGTAAATTATCGCCTCAACCGTCATTGCGAGCGAAGCGAAGCAATCCAGAATCTTTCCATGGATGCGCCTGGATTGCTTCGTCGCTTTGCTCCTCGCAATGACGAGCAGGATTGAGTTATGTCCATTCTCGAAAACACGATTTCTCCCGGCAGTGCCGCCTATCGCGCCAACCGCGACGGCATGCTTGGCCTGATCGACCGCATGCGCGCGCTGGAAGAGCGCACGCGTGCGGCATCAGCCGCGGCGAAAGACCGCTTCCACAAGCGCGGCCAGCTGTTGCCGCGCGAGCGCGTCGCGCTGGTGCTCGATCCCGGCGCGCCCTTCATCGAGCTGTCCACGCTCGCCGGCTACATGTTCGACGTATCTGATCCGGACAAGAGCGTCCCCGGCGGCGGCGTCATCGCCGGCATCGGTTTCGTCTCGGGCATCCGTTGCATGGTCAGCGCCAACGATTCCGGCATCGATGCCGGCGCGCTTCAGCCCTACGGCCTCGACAAGACGATACGCGTGCAGGAGCTCGCGCTGGAGAACAAGCTGCCTTACGTCCAGCTGGTCGAAAGCGCCGGCGCCAATCTCCTGCGCTACCGCGTCGAAGACTTTGTCCGCGGCGGCAACATCTTCCGCAATCTCGCGCGACTCTCCGCAGCGGGCCTGCCCGTCGTGACCGTAACCCATGGCTCCTCGACCGCCGGCGGCGCCTATCAGACCGGCCTGTCCGACTACATCGTCATGGTCCGTGGCCGCACCCGCGCCTTCCTCGCCGGGCCGCCGCTGCTGAAGGCCGCCACCGGCGAGATCGCGACCGAAGAGGAGCTTGGCGGCGCCGAGATGCACACGCAGGTGTCGGGACTTGGCGACTACCTCGCCGAGGATGACCGCGACGCCCTGCGCATCGCGCGCGAGATCATGGCGGCGCTGGAATGGGAACGGCCGGGCAGGGCGAGCGCGGAATATAAGCCGCCGCGCTACGATCAAGACGAACTGCTCGGCATTATGCCGATGGACCACAAGCGCTCCGTGGACATGAAGCAGGTGATCGCACGTATCGTCGATGATTCCGACTTCACCGAGATGGCGCCGAACTACGGCCCGGCCACCGTCTGCGGCCATGCCCGCATCGAGGGCCAGACCATCGGCATCATCACCAACAACGGTCCGCTCGATCCGGCCGGTGCCAACAAGGCGACGCATTTCATCCAGGCGTGCTGCCAAACCCGAACGCCGCTGCTCTATCTGAACAACACCACCGGCTACATGGTCGGCAAAGCTTACGAAGAAGCCGGCATGATCAAGCATGGCTCCAAGATGATCCAGGCGGTGACGTCGGCGACAGTGCCGCAGATCACCATCTATTGCGGCGCCTCGTTCGGCGCCGGCAATTACGGCATGTGCGGGCGCGGCTTCCATCCGCGCTTCTGCTTCTCCTGGCCCAACGCCAAGACTGCCGTGATGGGCGGTGAGCAGGCCGCCGAGACCATGGCGATCGTCACCGAAGCCGCAGCCGCGCGTCGCGGCAAGCCGGTCGAAAAAGAAAAGCTCGATGGCATGAAGGCGCAGATCGTCGGCGTGTTCGACGGCCAGATGGACGTGTTCTCGACCAGCGCGCGCGTGCTCGACGACGGCGTGATCGATCCGCGCGACACCCGCGCGGTGCTGTCCGAAGTGCTCGCGATCTGTCGTGAAGGTGACGCGCGGAGCCCACAGCGCATGCAATTCTCGGTGGCCCGCCCATGAGGAACGGATCAGTGCAGCACCGGCCGTTCTTCAAGGTCCTGATCGCCAATCGCGGCGAGATCGCACTGCGGGTGATGCGCAGCGCGCGGAAGCTCGGCCTCGGCGTCGTCGCGGTCTATTCGGATGCGGATAGGGATGCGCTTCATGTGCAACAGGCCGACCAGGCCGTGCGAGTCGGCGAAGCGCTGCCGGCGCAGTCCTATCTCAACATCGCCGCGATCATAGCGGCCGCAAAGGCCAGCGGCGCGGATGCCGTTCATCCCGGCTATGGCTTCCTCGCCGAGAACGAGGAGTTTGCGCAAGCCTGCAAGGATGCCGGCCTCGTCTTCATCGGCCCGTCGCCGCAGGCGATCGAGACAATGGGCAACAAGGCCGGTGCCAAGGAGATCATGAAAAAGGCCGGCGTGCCCGTCGTGCCCGGCTATCAGGGCGCCGATCAGGGCGATGAAGTCATGCTCGCGGAGGCGAGAGAGATCGGCTTTCCCGTGATGATCAAGGCGGTCGCCGGCGGCGGTGGACGCGGGATGCGGCTCGTTGCGGATGCCAATTCGTTCCCCGAGGCACTGCGTAGCGCGCGGTCCGAGGCGAAGGCGGCGTTTGGCGATCCCACGGTGATCCTCGAACGCGCCATCCAGAATCCCCGTCACATCGAAATTCAGGTGTTCGGCGACAGCCATGGCAACGCCATCCATCTTGGCGAGCGCGACTGCTCGGTGCAGCGGCGGCACCAGAAACTAATCGAGGAGGCGCCGTCGACCGCAGTCACGCCCGACCTGCGTGCGAAGATGGGCGAGGTCGCGGTCGCCGCGGTGAAGGCGTTGCGTTACGAGGGCGCCGGCACGCTCGAATTTCTGCTCGATGCGAGCGGCGGATTCTACTTCATGGAGATGAATACGCGTCTCCAGGTCGAGCATCCCGTCACCGAGGCCATCACCGGGCTCGATCTCGTCGAATTGCAGCTGCGCGTCGCGCGCGGCGAGTCGCTGCCGCTCAAGCAGCAGGACATTCGCTTCACAGGCCACGCCATCGAGGTGCGGCTGTGCTCGGAGGACGCCGCGCAGGATTTCATGCCGCAGTCCGGGCGCATGGCGCGCTGGCAGGTGCCGGATGGCATCCGCGTCGAACATGCGCTGCAATCGGGCTCCGAGATTCCGCCGTTCTACGATTCCATGATCGCGAAGGTGATCGGCCATGGCGCGACCCGCGAGGAGGCGAGGGGGCGGCTGATCGTCGGCCTGGAGCAACTGACCGGATTTGGTGTGACTACCAATCAGACTTTCCTGATGTCATGCCTGCGTCATCCCGGCTTCGCCAAAGGCGAGGCGACCACGGCGTTCATTGGTGCCCATCGCGACGAGCTGCTGGCGCCGCGCGCGGACGCCGCATTCGACATGGCCTTGGCCGGCCTGCTGCTCTACGTCACGAACCCCCAGGCACCGTCGTGGCGCCGCGGACGGAGCCTCGCGGCAACGTTCCCGCTGCCGGCGAAAATCGAGATCGCAGGCCAGGCGCTTGAGCTAGAAGTCTGGCGCGAGCGCGATGGCAGCTACATTGTTGCCAGGGACGGCCGGCAAGACAAGTTCGAGATCGACCAACTCGATCTCGACGTGATTCGCTTCCGCCATGACGGCGTGATGGACAGTGCCAAATTCCTGCGCGACGGCGACCGGCTCCACCTCCAGCGCCGCGGCATCCCGCTCGCGGCGACCGATCTCACCCTCGCCGCGCCGAAGGCGGCCGCAAGCAACGGAGACGGCAAGGTTCGCGCTGCCATGAACGGCCGCGTCGTTGCCGTCCTGGTCAAGCCGGGCGACCGCGTCACTGCCGGCCAGCCGGTGATGACGCTGGAAGCGATGAAGATGGAGCATGTCCACAAGGCCGGCATCGACGGCGTCGTCGCCGCGATCGACGTCGCCGAGGGCGAGCAGGTGACAACGGGCCGGATCGTGGCGGAGATCGGGGCTGAGTAGGGCGGCAAGCTCAACTCGTCGCCCCGGCGAAGGCCGGGACGACAGCGGAGCTACTGGCTCCGCCCCGTTCCGCCATTGAGCAAGCACGCCACCTGGTGCCCGTCCCCCGCGTCCACCAACGCCGGTCGTTCCGTCCTGCATCGCTCCATCGCATACCGGCAGCGGGTGTGAAACGCACAGCCCGGCGGCGGATTGACCGGGCTTGGCACGTCGCCGTCGACCAGCGGCACGAGCTTTTTGGCGAGCGGGTTGGCGACCGGTACCGAGGCGAGCAGGGCCTGCGTGTAGGGATGGCGCGGATTGCGGAACAGCTCGTCCTTGTCCGCGATCTCGACGATGCGGCCGAGATACATCACGGCGACGCGGTGACTGATATGGGCGACCACGGCGAGGTCATGCGCGATGAAGAGGTAGGAGAAGCCGTGCTGCCGTTGCAGATCGATCAGGAGATTGATCACCTGCGCCTGGATCGAGACATCGAGCGCGGAGACCGGCTCGTCGCAGACGATCAGGCGGGGCCCGAGCGCCAGCGCGCGGGCGATGCAGATGCGCTGGCGCTGGCCGCCGGAGAATTGATGCGGGAAGTTGCGCATCTGGTCGGGCCGCAAGCCAACCTGCTCGAACAGCTGTGCGGTACGTGCCTCCAGCGCTTTGCCGGTCGCGAGCCCGTGCACGAACAGCGGCTCGCCCACGATGTCTCCGGCAGTCATGCGCGGGTTGAGCGAGGCGAAAGGATCCTGGAATACGATCTGCATCGAACGACGGTGTGGCCGCAGCGCGGACTTGGAGAGATGCGTGATGTCCTCGCCTTCGAGGCGAATCTGGCCCGAGGTCGGCTCGACCAGCCGCAGCACGCTGCGCGCCACCGTCGACTTGCCGCAGCCGGATTCGCCGACAAGGCCCAGCGTCTCCCCGACCCCAACCGAAAACGAGACGCCGTCGACCGCATGCACTGTGCCGATTTGTCGGCGCAACACGCCGGCGCGCACCGGATAGTGCTTCTTGAGTTCGGTGACTTCGAGCAGTGCGTCGGTCATGCCACCTCCGCCACTTCGGCTGCGCGCCAGCAGGCCGCGAGATGGCCGCCGCCCCAATCGATGAGCGGCGGATATTCGGCCTCGCAGCGCTTGATCGCGAGCTTGCAGCGTGGCGCGAACGCGCAACCTTTGGGCAGCCCCACCAGCGACGGCACGGTGCCGGGAATTTCGTTCAACCGTGCCGGCGCGGCAACGCCGGGCGCCGGCACCGCCGGGATCGATGCCATCAATCCGCGCGTGTAGGGGTGCTTTGGCGCGGCGAACAGCGCCTCGACGCTCGCTTCCTCGACCTTGCGTCCCGCATACATCACGATGACGCGTTGCGCGGTCTGCGCGACGACGCCGAGATCATGCGTGATCAGCACGAGCCCGGTGCCGAGCTCTTTCTGAAGGTCTAGGATCAGCGCCAGAATCTGCGCCTGGATGGTGACGTCGAGCGCGGTCGTGGGCTCGTCCGCGATCAGCAGCACCGGCCGGCACGCCAGCGCCATCGCGATCATGGCGCGCTGGCGCATGCCGCCGGACAGCTGATGCGGATATTCCCGCGCGCGCCGAGCCGGCTCGGGGATGCGCACCAGGCGCAGCATCTCGATTGCGATGCCCCGGGCCTCTTTGCTCGACATGTTCCGGTGCAGCCGCACGGTCTCGACGATCTGGTCGCCGATCCGCATCACCGGATTGAGCGAGGTCATCGGCTCCTGGAAGATCATCGAGATGCGGTTGCCCCTGACGGCACGCATCTCTGCTTCGTCCAGCGTCAGAAGGTCGGTGCCTTCGAGCGTGACGGAGCCGCCGACGATGCGGCCGGGTGGATCCGGCACCAGCCGCATCAGCGATAGTGCAGTGACGCTCTTGCCGCAGCCGGATTCGCCGACGATCGCCAGCGTCTCGCCGCGCTTCACCGTGAAGGAAACATCATCGACGGCCTTGAACAGACCGGAGTTGGTGAAGAACACCGTCTTCAGGTTCTTCACCTCGATCACGAGATCGGAGTTCTCAGCCATCAGCCGCGCTGCCGGGGATCGAGGATGTCGCGCAAGGCGTCACCGAACAGATTGGCGCCGAACACCGCGAGGCTGATGGCGATGCCCGGGAAGATCACCAGCCATGGCGCCGTGCGGACATATTCGGCGGCGGATTCAGAGAGCATGCGCCCCCACGACGGGTACGGCTCGGGAATGCCGAGGCCGAGGAAGGAGAGCGAGGCTTCCGTGAGGATAGTCGAGCCGAGCTGGGCCGTCGCAAGCACGATCAGCGGCGCCAGCGTATTCGGCAGCACGTGACGGAGCGCAATGCGTACCTCGCTCATGCCGATCGACTTGGCGGCCTCGATGAATGGCAGCTCGCGCAGCGCCAGCGTGTTGGCGCGGATGACGCGCGAGACGGTCGGGATCAGCGGAATGGCGATCGCAATGATGACGTTCGGCAAGGACGGCCCAAGCGCCGCGGTCATGATCAGGGCCAGCACCAGCAGCGGCAGCGCCTGGAGGACATCGGAGACGCGCTGGAACACGAGATCGACCCAGCCGGAGAGATAGCCGGAGGTGAGGCCGACGATCACGCCGATGCTGCCGCCGAGCGCCGTCGAGCCGATGCCGACCGCGAGCGAGATCCGCGCGCCATGAATGATGCGGCTGAAGACATCGCGGCCGAAGGAATCCGTGCCCATCCAGTGTGCCAGGCTTGGACGCGCCAGTGCCCGAGCGGCATCGATCGTCAGCGGATCGTAACGCGCGATGAAGTCGGCGAAGATCGCGGTGAACACGAACAGGGTCATGATGACGAGCCCGGCCGCGCCCAGCACATGCCGCTGCGCCAAAAACAGCACGCGCCGCCAGCCGACGGTCGCGTGCGCCCCGGCGCGCCTCAGTTCAACGTCATAGTCGATCGCAGCCAACAGGTTCTCCTAATCCGTGTACCGGATACGCGGGTCGAACACCGCGTACAGCATGTCCACGATGAAATTCGCGCTCACCACGACGATGGCAATCAGCATCACCAGGTTCTGCACGATCGGATAATCGCGCCAGCGAATCGCCTCGACCAGGAAGCGCGCGACGCCGGGGATGTTGAACACCGTCTCCGTCACGATGAGGCCGCCGATCAGGAACGCCGCTTCGATGCCAATCACGGTGATGACGGGCAGAATCGCATTCTTCAGCGCATGCTGATAGTTCACAGCGGCGTCCGATGCGCCCTTGGCACGCGCGGTGCGGATATAGTCCTGCCGCAGCACCTCCAGCATCGAGGATCGCGTGATGCGCATGGTCAGTGCCGCGCTGCGGAAGCCGACGGCTGCGGCGGGCACGGCATAGGTCGCAAACGCTTCCAGCCAAGTCGCTGGATTCGGGTTGAAGATCGGCATCTGGTTGAACATCGCCACCGAGGCGGTGAGGATGAGCAGGCCAAGCCAGAACGAAGGCAGCGACAATCCGCTGAGGCTCACCACACGCAATGCGTAGTCGAGCCTCGTTCCCTGCTTCACCGCGCTGATCACGCCAAGGGGGATGCCGATCGAGGTCGAGAACAACAGCGCCAGGCCCGCGAGCCGTGCGGTGATCGGGATCCGTGGCAGGATCTCCTGGAGCGCCGGCTTCTCGGAGACGTAGGAGTAGCCAAAATCGCCGCGCAGGAAGCCGCTGATCCAGTGCCAATATTGCACCACCAGCGGCTGGTCGATGCCGAGCTCCTTCTCCAGATTGGCCTTGTCGGCGGGGTCCACATAGCCCGCGGCGGCGAACAGGATGTCGACGATATTCCCGGGGACGATGCGCAGCAGGAAGAAGATGACGATCGAGATCCCGAACAGGGTCAGGAGCATCAGCAACAGGCGCCGCACCAGATAGGCAAACATGCATCGCCTCCCGTCGAACCCGTCAGCCGCCCGCGCTACTTGTCCATCCAGACGTCCTCGTAGCGATAGCCATTGTAGGAGCTGTTCGACATCACCGTCACGCCCTTGACGTAAGGTTGCCAGCAGCTGCCGGTACGTGCGTGGAAGATGATCGGGCGGGCGACGTCCTCCTGCAGCTTCTTGTCGATGTCCCACACCAGCTTCTTGCGCTTGTTAATGTCGGTCTCCTGGGACTGCACGTCGAACAGCTTTTCGATCTCCTTGTTGCAGTAATTGGTGTAGTTGCGCTCGGAGCCGCAGGAATAGTTCTCGTAGAAGGACTGGTCGGGGTCGTCGACGGCATTGCCGGTCAAATTGAGCCCGAGCATGTAATCCTTCCGCGCGATCTTCGGGAACCAGTTTGCGGTCTCGACCACGTCGAGCTCGCCGTCGATATAGATACTCTTGAGCTGATCGATCAGAATCACCGCAGGATCGCGGTAGACCGGAATGTTGCGGGTCGAGACCTTGACGGCGAGATGCTTATCCGGCCCATAGCCGGCCTTCTGCATCAGCTTTTTCGCTTCCTCACGGTTGGCGTTGATGTCGGGGCCGTAGCCCGGAATGGTCTCGAGCATCTCCTTCGGCATCCCCCACAGCCCATTCGGCGGCGGCAGCAGGGTGCCGCCGATGTCACCCTGGCCCTCGAACAAGATCGAGATGAAGGCCTTTCGGTCGAGCGACAGCGCCATGGCGCGACGGATGTCGATATTGTCGAACGGCGGCGCGGACGAATTGACGATGATGTTGGTGGCGACATTGTTGGGCTCGACCACGCAGACCGCGTTCGGCGCCTGCGATTTGACGTCCTTGAGCAGCGGGATGCTCACCTCGGTCGGGAAGGTCATGTCGAACTTGCCGGCGACGAACGCGAGGATCGCGGTGGAGCGGTTCGGGATGATGGTGAACTCGATGCCGTCGAGATAGGGCCGGCCCTTGCGCCAATAGTCGGGATTGCGGGTCAGCTTGATCGATTCATTGGCCTTGAACTCGACGAACTTGAACGGCCCGGTGCCGATCGGGTGCGTGCGCATGTCGCCGGGCGAGACGTGGCAGGGATAGACCGGCGTGTAGCCCGAGGCGAGCAGCGCCAGCAGCGAAGGCTGTGGCCGCTTCAGATTGAAGGAGACCTCGAGATCGCCGTTGGTGGAGACGTCGTTGACCTGTTCGTACCAGCTCTTGCGCGGGTTCTGCCGGAACTTCTGCTGCGACTTGCCCATCAGCATGTCGAAGGTGCATTTGACGTCCGCCGAGGTGAACGGCTTGCCGTCGTGCCACTTCACGCCCTGGCGTAGCTTGAAGGTCAGCGTCTTGTTGTCGTTGACCCAGGCCCAGCTCTCGGCGAGCTCGGGCACGATGGTGTCCATGCTGTTCTGCGCCACGTCCTGCTTGTAGATGACGAGGTTGTTGAACACCGGCATGAAGGGAACGTTGAGCGAGTAGGTCGCGCCTTCGTGGATCGAGGCATTGCCGGGACTGTCGCGGTGGTACATCCGCAAAATGCCGCCCTGCTTGGGCTCGCTGGCGAGTGCAACGCTCGAAAACGCAAGCAAAGATAGCGCCGCCGTCGCGGCGAGCGCCCGTACGCTCCGCATCCTCGTCCTCCCTGGACATCGGCCTTTTGCGGCCTGTTTGTCCCGACGATAGCGGCGCGTGCGCGGTGAGGCAACCGTCAAGGTCCGCTACTCTCTCGGCAATTCGGACGACGGAAGGCCGCAGGGGTGTCTCTCACGATGAGAGGGAAGTTTCTCCGGCGACAGCGGCCCTTCACACAATCCTTGACGCCTTGTTCCCCCAATACCGGTCCCGCAGCAGCCGCTTGTACAGCTTCCCCGTCGGCAGCCGCGGCAACTCCTTCTCGAAATCGACCGAGCGCGGCACCTTTTGCCGCGACAGCGACGCCCCGCAGAACGCGATCAGCTCCTCGGCGAGCGCCTCGCCCGGCACGGCCCCGGGCATCGGCTGCACCACCGCCTTCACCTCTTCGCCGAGATCGGAATTGGGCACGCCGAACACCGCGGCGTCCGCAACCTTCGGATGGGTGATCAACAGATTCTCGCACTCCTGCGGATAAATGTTCACGCCGCCGGAGATGATCATGAAGGTCGCGCGGTCCGTTAGATAAAGGAAACGATCCTCGTCGACATAGCCGACGTCGCCGACCGTGCTCATGCTGCCGTCGGCCGAGCGCGCTTCCCTGGTCTTCTCCGGGTCGTTGAAATATTCGAATGGCGAGGCCGTCTTGAACCAGACCTGACCCGGCGTGCCGGTCGGGCATGGCTTCATGTTTTCGTCGAGAATGTGGAGATCGCCGAGCAGGACCTTGCCGACGGTGCCGCGATGGGCGAGCCATTCCGCGCTGTCGCAGGCGGTGAAGCCAAGGCCTTCGGTCGCGCCGTAGTACTCGTGGATGATCGGTCCCCACCATTTGATCATGTCGTCCTTGACCAGGGCGGGGCAGGGCGCGGCGGCATGGATCGCGATCTCGAGCGACGACAGGTCGTAGCGCGTGCGCACCTCCTCCGGCAGCTTGAGCATGCGCGAGAACATCGTCGGCACCAACTGGGTGTGAGTGATACCCCACCGCTCGACGAGCTGGAGGTAACGCTCGGGATCGAAATTCTCCATGATGATCGCGGTGCCGCCCATGCGGATCGTGAGGTTCACGGCGGCCTGCGGCGCCGAATGATAGAGCGGCGCCGGCGACAGGTAGATCATGCCCTCGCGGTAGTGCCAAAGCTTTGTCAGGAAATCGAACAACGGCAGATTGTGTTTCGGCGGCTCCTCCGGAAGCGGCCGCAGAATCCCTTTTGGCCGTCCCGTCGTGCCCGATGAATACAGCATGGCGGTGCCGAGCCATTCATCCGGGATCGGCGTCTTCGGCAGGTCGGCGGTTACCTCAGTGAGGCCGACGATGCGCTCGCTCTCGCCCGGGCCGTCGGCGACGATGCACAGCTTGATGTCGGGGCAGACCTTGATCGCCTCGCGGGCGATATCGAGCTTCGCAACCGACGTGATCAGGATTTTCGACTGGCTGTTGACCAGGAGATAGGCGAACTCGCCCGGCGTCAGGAACGAGTTGATGCAGGTGTAGTAGAGGCCGGAGCGCTCGCCCGCGCCGCAGGCTTCGAGGTAGCGGGAATTGTTCTCCATGAAGATCGAGTAGTGGTCGAGCCGCTTCAGGCCATACTTGCGGAACAGGTGCGCCAGCCGATTGCTGCGCGCATCGAGCTCGCGATAGGTGACGGCCTCGCCGGTCGTCGCCATGATGAAGGCGGGCTGGAGTGGGCGCAGGCGGGCATGCTGACCTGGGTACATCAGTCCTCCGGCTTTGGATCATGCGGCAAGAAGCAGGATTTCGCGCACTTGAGCGGGGCTGTCGATCTTGCGCGGGTTGCGCGGGATCCAGTTCGTGCGCATCGCAGCGTCCGCGATGGCGTCGAAATGCTCCGGCGAGACGCGCACATCGGCGAGGCTGCGCGGCATGCCGAGCGAGCGGATGAAGGCATCGAGCACATCGGCTGCCGCGTGGCCGGGAAAGCCCATTGCGGCCGCGACGATCATCTGGCGCTCGGCATTGTCGCGCGCATTCCAGCGCATCACGGCCGGCAGCATGACGCAGGAGGTGTAGCCATGCGGTACGTCGAAGGCTGCGCCCAGCACGTAACCGATGCCGTGGCTCGCGCCCATCGGCACGCCAGCGGCGAGCGCGCCCATCGACAGCCAGGTGCCGATCTGCGCATCCATTCGCGCGTCGAGGTCAGCAGGGTCAGCCTTCACCCGTGGCAGCGCGTCGGCGAGCATGGCGAGGCCCTTCACCGATTGCGCGTCGGCATAGGGGTGCGTCTCGCGCGAGCAGATCGCCTCGACGCAATGATCGATGGCGCGGATGCCGGTCGAGAGGAATAGCCATTCCGGCGTGTGCACGGTGATGGCGGGATCGAGGATGGTCGCGCGCGGAACGCTGAGCGGATGCCGTAGCATCTGTTTCACATGGGCGGTGCGGTCGGTGACGCCTGCGATCGAGCTGAACTCGCCGCCGGCGATCGTGGTCGGCACGCTGATCTGACGCACGGTCGGCGCCGTCATCTCGGGCGCGACGCCCTTGTGCACGCGGATACGCTCGATGCCGTCGACATCGTCGATGCCGTTGGCGAGGCAGAGCTGCACCGCCTTGGCGCCGTCGGTGATCGAGCCGCCGCCCACGGTGACGATCAGGTCGGCGCCCGCTTCGCGCGCCGCATTGGTGGCGGCGATCACCGCCTCGCGCGGGGTGTGCGCCGGCATGGCATCGAAGACGCCCGCGCAATTTGTGCCCAGGGCTTGTTTGATCTTGGCGATTTCGTCGGTCTGCCGGTTGAGCGTGCCCGAGACCATCAGGAAGGCGCGGCGCGTCCCCAGCCGGTCCATCTGGGCGACCACGGCCTCGGCCGCGGGGTGGCCGAACACGACTTCCTCGATCGCGCCGTAAACGACACGTCCCTGGTGCACGCCTGTCCTCCCCGGACAATTCGTCTTGTTTTATGAGGAGCAATCTAGCCGAGCCGGCTCCGCCCGTCATGTGCGAAGACGCTAACGCACTCTCCGCTTGCTCTCCCGGCTTACGGGGAGAGGCCAACAAGCCCTGTCAACCCGTCATCCGGCCAGGGCATTCCTCCGAGCATTGCCTGCGCTTTGGTCTTGAAGAGTTCATCATTGCCACCCATCTTGTGGCGCCCGCGGGTACAGGCGTACCCTGCTTTTTCCGCGGCTTTGATGCGAGGACCTGGGATGACTGGACCGGACGGAAGCGAGCAATTTGTCAAAACGCACGATTTCGTTTCGCCTCGGCCTTACGCCATCGTCGGCCTTCTCGCCGCGGCGTTCGTGCTCACCGGTTGCGGCCAGCCGGCCTCGCAAGCGAGCGCTCCCCCGCCGGCGCCGGTAACCGTCGCCCAACCGGTCAAGCGCACCGTCACCGATTGGGACGAGTTCACCGGCCGCTTCGAGGCGATGGAGGAGGTGCAGGTCCGCCCGCGCGTCGGCGGGTTCGTCAACTCTGTCGAATTCCAGGATGGCGCCATCGTGCGTCAGGGCGATCTGCTCTACGTCATCGACCCACGTCCGTTCGAGGCGGTGGCCACGCAGGCCGAGGGGCAGCTTTCCGATGCCCGTGCCAAGGTGGAGCTTGCAAAGCGGGAGCTCGATCGCGGTTTGAGCCTGGTGCAGACCAGCGCCGTCTCCGAGCAGGTGGTCGATCAGCGCCGTCAGGCCTTGCAGGCTGCGCACGCTGCCGAAACACAGGCCGAGGGTGCGCTCAAAGTCGCCAAGCTCAATATCGAATTCACGCATGTGACGGCGCCGCTGACCGGCCGCGTCAGCCGCCACCTTGTCAGCCCTGGCAATCTCGTGCAGGGCAGCGATACCGGAACGTCGACGCTGCTCACCTCGATCGTGACGCTCGACCCGATCTATATCTATTTCGACATGGATGAGGCGACCTTCATCAAATACAGCAAGCTGTGGTTCGAAGGCCGCCGCCCGAGTTCGCGCGATACGGCGAACCCGGTGCAGGTGACGCTCGCCGGCGAGACGAAACCATCCCGTGAAGGCAGCATCAATTTCCTCGACAACCGCCTCGATGTCTCCACCGGCACGCTGCGCAGCCGCGCCGTGGTCAAGAACACCGATCTTTCGATCCTGCCCGGTCAGTTCGGGCGTATCAGACTGATCGGCAGCGCGCCCTATGAAGCGCTGCTGATCCCCGACGTTGCGGTCGCAACTGACCAGTCCCGCAAGATCGTGTTCGTGGTCAAGCCGGACGACACCGTCGAGGCGCGTCCCGTGACGCTCGGACCGCTCGACGAGGGCCTGCGCGTGATCCGCGAGGGATTGAAGGCGGACGACCGCGTCATCGTCAACGGCATCCAGCGCGCCCGCGTCGGTGCCAAGGTCGCACCGCAGACGGCACCAGCGCCCGCCGGTGGCAAATCATGAATCTTGGCCGTCTCTCCATCAACCAGCCCATCCTGGCGATGGTGCTGTCGATCGTGCTGCTGATCGTCGGCGCGCTGGCCTATACCACGCTGCCGGTCTCCGAATATCCGCAAGTGGTGCCGCCGACCGTCGTCGTCACCACGCAATATCCCGGCGCCTCCGCGCAGACCGTGTCCGACACGGTTGCCGCACCCATCGAGCAGGAGATCAACGGCGTCGAGGACATGCTGTATCTCTACAGCCAGGCGACCTCGAACGGCCAGCTCACCATCACCGTCACTTTCAAGCTCGGCACCGATCTCGACAAAGCCCAGGTGCTGGTGCAGAACCGCGTTGCGATCGCGCAGCCGCGTTTGCCTGAAGAGGTTCAGCGCAACGGCGTCACCACGCGCAAGAACTCGCCCGACATCCTGATGGTCGTGTTCATGCTGTCGCCCGACGACACGTTCGACCAGCTCTACATCTCCAACTATGCGCTGCTCCAGGTCCGCGATCAGCTGCTGCGGATCGACGGCGTCGGCGACATCCAGATCTTCGGCGCGCGCGATTATTCGATGCGGCTATGGCTCGATCCTGACCGGATCGCCAATCTCGGCCTGACCGCAACCGAGGTGCTCGCCGCGATCCGCGCGCAGAACGTGCAGATCGCGGGCGGCCAGATCGCCGAACCGCCGATCGCCGACCGCGCCTTCCAGCCGAACCTCACCTTCACCGGGCGATTGAAAGACCAGAAGCAGTTCGAGGACATCCTGATCAAGGCCGGCTCCGACGGCCGCACGGTGCGCCTGCGCGACGTCGCCCGTATCGAGCTTGGTGCTCTCGCCTACTCCACCAACAGCTTCCTGCTGCGCAAATCGGCGGTCGCCATGCTGGTGACGCAGCGGCCGGGATCGAACGCGCTCGCGACCGCGAAGAACATTTCGGACACCATGACGAAGCTGAAGGAGACCTTTCCGAAAGGCCTCGACTTCAATATCGGCTACAACCCGACCGAGTTCATCGCGCAGTCCGTCCACGAGCTGATCAAGACCATCTACGAGGCCATGTTGCTCGTGGTCGTCGTCGTGCTGGTGTTCCTGCAGGGATGGCGTCCCGCGATCATTCCGATCATCGCGATTCCGGTTTCGCTGGTCGGCACCTTCGCGGTGATGGCGGCGCTCGGCTTCTCGATCAACAATCTCACGCTGTTCGGGCTCGTTCTCGCCGTCGGTATCGTGGTCGACGACGCCATCGTGGTGGTCGAGAATGTCGAGCGGCATCTCGAGCATGGCATGAGCCGGCGCGATGCCGCGCTGAAGACCATGGAGGAGGTCGGCGGCGCATTGGTGTCGATCGCGCTGGTGCTGTGCGCGGTGTTCGTCCCGACCGCATTTCTGGGCGGAATTTCGGGTCAGTTCTTCCAGCAATTCGCCGTCACCATTGCGGTCGCGACCGCAATCTCCTGCTTCTGCTCGTTGACGCTATCGCCGGCGCTGGCCTCGCTTCTCCTCGTCCCCCACGAGGAGAAACGGCCGCCCGCGCGCTGGAATCTTGTTGCACGCGGCTGGAACGCTTTCACTGGCGTGTTTAACCGCGTGTTCGACCGTCTCGCGCATGGCTACGCCGGCCTCGCCAATTTCGTGATCCGGCATTCGGCGGTGATGATCCTGATCTACGTCGTGCTGATCGGCAGCGCCGGCTGGCTGATCGCCACCACGTCGCAAGGCTTTATTCCGGCGCAGGACCGCGGCTACGTCATCATCTCCGTGCAATTGCCGGGCGCCGCTTCGCTGGCGCGCACCACCGAGGTCGTGCGCGAGATCGAGCGGATCGCGCTGGATACGCCGGGTATCATCCGCGTGGCCGCTTTCGCCGGCTTCTCCGGCGCGACGCGGACGCAGGCCGGCAACGCGGCGGCGCTCTTCCCAGTGTTCGACGAGCCCGAGGCGCGGATCAAGAAAGGATTGTCTGCGAACGCCATCACGGTCGAGCTGCGCAAACGCTTGGCCGCGATTCAGGGTGCCTTCATCATCGTGATTCCGCCGCCGGCCGTGCCCGGCATCGGCACCGGTGGCGGCTTCACCATCCGCATCCAGGACCGCCAGGGCCGTGGGCCGGAGATGCTCGCCGCGGCTACTGACGAGCTTGTCGCCGCGGCGCGCAAATCGCCCTCGCTGCTCGCTCCCTCCGTGTTCTCGCCGTTCTCGGCCAATACGCCGCAGCTCTTCGTCGACATCGACCGCACCAAGGCGCAGAAGCTCGGCGTTCCCATCGCCGGCATCAACGACACGATCCAGACCTATTTCGGATCGACTTATGTCAACGACTTCAACCTGTTCGGCCGCACCTACCACGTCACCGCGCAGGCCGACTTCCCGTTCCGGAAAGAGCCGAGCGATCTCTCGCGGTTGCGCACGCGCAACGCCTCCGGCGACATGGTGATGCTCGGCAGCGTGGTCGAGTTCAAGGACGTTTCCGGCCCTGACCGCGTCGCGCGCTACAATCTCTACGCGGCCTCCGAGCTGCAGGGCGAGCCGGCGCCGGGCACCAGCTCGACCACCGCGCTCAACGCGATCAAGAAGCTCGCCGACGACACCCTCCCGAGTGGCTTCAGCTTCGAGTGGACCGATCTGTCCTACCAGCAGATCACGGGCGGCAATGCGGGTCTCTACGTATTCCCGATCTGCGTGCTGTTCGTCTATCTGGTGCTTGCCGCGCAATACGGCAGCTGGACCCTGCCGTTCGCGGTGATCCTGATCGTGCCGATGTGCCTGTTGGCGGCCACCATCGGCGTGCGCATCATGGGGCAGGACGTCAACATCCTCACCCAGATCGGTTTCGTCGTGCTGGTGGGGCTGGCGGCAAAGAACGCGATCCTGATCGTCGAGTTCGCGCGCGACATCGAGAAAGAAGGCAAGCCGCGGCTGGAGGCCGTGATCGACGCCTGCCGCCTGCGCCTGCGGCCGATCCTGATGACGTCCTTCGCCTTCATCCTCGGCGTCTTGCCGCTGGTGATCTCGTCCGGCTCGGGCTCGGAGATGCGGCAAGCCGTCGGCGTCGCCGTGTTCTTCGGCATGATCGGTGTCACCCTGTTTGGGCTTCTGTTCACGCCGATCTTCTATGTGGTGGTGCGGAACCTGGCCGAGGGGAAGAACGAGGGGAAGCCGAAGGCGGTGGGCTGATAAGTATCAAATGGCGCGCCACCGACCCTTCAATATTCACGCTGTCGTCCCGGCGAAGGCCGGGACCCATAACCCTCGAACGTGGTTTAGTGAAGATTCGTCGTTCGGTACTCCTACCGACCGCAACCGAGGGATTCCGCGGTATGGGTCCCGGCCCCCGTGCGCAATTGCGTACTAGGCCGGGACGACGCCGTTTGCTTGGCACGCCCTTCATACTAACGACCAACATGCAATGGATGGGCACCGCCGGGGTTCTTCACTAGTATCCGCGCGATTTCAAAACAGAAAACTGCTGGGAGCTAACAGATGAAATCAGCACTTTTGGCCGCTGTCGCAATTTCGGCTTTGCTGCTGGCCGCGCCGGCCTCTGCGCAAGGCGTCAAGATCGGCATCCTCAACGACCAGTCCGGCGTCTACGCCGATTACGGCGGCAAATGGTCGGTCGAGGCCGCCCGGATGGCGATCGAGGATTTCGGCGGCGAGGTGCTGGGCCAGAAGGTGGAGCTCGTCACCGCCGACCACCAGAACAAGCCGGATCTCGCGACCTCGATCGCGCGCCGCTGGTACGATGTCGAGAACGTCGACATGATCACGGAGCTGACGACCTCATCGGTCGCGCTCGCGATCCACGAGCTTTCCAAGGAAAAGAAGAAGATCGACATCGTCGTCGGCGCTGCGACCTCGCGCCTCACCGGCGATGCCTGCCAGCCCTATGGCTTCCACTGGGCTTATGACACCCGCGCGCTCGGTGTCGGCACCGGCGGCTCGCTGACCAAGGCCGGCGGCGACAGCTGGTTCTTCCTCACCGCGGACTACGCCTTCGGCTACGCGCTGGAGAAGGACACCAGCGAGATCGTCACCGCCAATGGCGGCAAGGTGCTCGGTTCGGTGCGCGTGCCGCTCAACTCCTCGGACTTCTCCTCCTTCCTGCTCCAGGCGCAGAGCTCGAAGGCGAAGATCGTCGGCCTTGCCAATGCCGGCCTCGACACCACCAATTCGATCAAGCAGGCGTCCGAGTTCGGCATCGTCTCCGGTGGCCAGAAGCTCGCGGGCCTCTTGATGACGCTCGCCGAAGTGAACGGCCTCGGCTTGCAGGCCGCGCAAGGCCTGGTGCTGACCGAGGGCTATTACTGGGACATCAACGACCGCACGCGCCATCTCGGCGAACGCTTTCTCAAGCGCACCGGCCGGATGCCGAACATGATCCAGGCCGGCACCTATTCGGCGACGCTGAGCTATCTCAAGGCGGTCAAGGCCGCCGGGTCCAAGGATCCGGATGCGGTCGCCAAGAAGCTGAAGGAGCTGCCGGTCGACGACGACTTCGCGCAAGGCGGCAAGGTGCTCGAGAACGGCCGCATGGTCCACGACATGTATCTGTTCGAGGTCAAGAAGCCCGCGGAATCGAAGAAGCCCTGGGACTATTACAAGCAGCTCGCGGTCGTTCCCGGCGAGAAGGCGTTCTTCACTGCCAAGGAGAGCGGCTGCCCGCTGACGAAGTGAGGATCTCTATGTCGTCCTGGCGAAAGCCAGGACCCATTACCCCGACAGCCGCTTGTTGAAACAAGCTGTCGCCGCCATCGTGCCCATAACCGTGTCCTGTGGTTATGGGTCCAGGCCTCCGCCAGGACGACGGCGGGGCAAGTGGCCGTATGTCGGCTGCCTCACACCAGTCGCAGCACCGCCGCCCCCAGCGCCCCCGCCCACAGCGCAATGGCCGCGATACCCTGAATAAAAAATCCCGGGCCGCGTTTTGCGGCGGCCTTCGAATAGCCGATGAAGTAAACGATGCGGCCGACGATCCAGACCGCGCCGATCGCCGCTGCGCCGGAATCGCTGATGTAAATCGCGAAAAGCCAGAGCGACGGCAGGAAGATCGGCATCCATTCCAGCGTGTTCATCTGGATCCGGAACGCGCGCTCGAAATCCGGATGGCCCGACATTGCCGGCACCTTGACGCCGGTTTTGGTGCGCGAGCGCGACACGTTGATGGAGGTGAAGAAGTAGAACAGGATCGCCAGCAGCGTGACGAGGGCGGTGAGGTGATGCATCGCTAGTCCCTTCGAAGAGGTCCCGGTTCAATACCCGGTCAGCTCGAGATAGCCAACGCCGTCATGCGTACCGGCAAAGCTGATCGGCCCTTCCCAATAGGAAAAACCGGTCCCCATCCACGCCTGTGGATTGAGCGGCTTGCACTGGATCGAGAACGACCGCGAGGGGATCGCGATCTGCCATTCCACCGGGAGCTTGTGTCCCGCGACCTCAGCCGTCGCTTTCGGCATCATCTGGATGTCGTCGCCCGCGATCATCTGCGTCTCGCCCATCGCGCTGATCCAGTTGCCGAACGGATAATCTTTGCCGTCCTTCTGCCGGAGCCGGTACAGCATCAGCTTGTCACCGGATGACAGGTGCAGCGACAGCCAGTCCCAGCCGGTCTGGTCGGCATCGAGTGGCTGGCTGCTCCATTCGCGGTCCATCCAGGCCTGGCCGGAAACATCGACCGTCCTATCGTCGATGGTGAGCGTGCCGCGGGCGCGATAGAACGGCTGGCTGTAATAATAGGAGGCCTGACCGCGCTCCGATTTACGGCTGTAGCCGCCGGCGCCCTGCAACACCACCGGACGATCGGCCTCGAGCGTCAGCACGTAACTGAAGTCGGCGCCCGAGGCCTTCAGCGTCAGCGGCGCTAAAGCGCGATCTTCGGTGCGCTCGGATCCGTTCATCTCCCAATCGTCGATCCAGGCCGAGAACGGTTTCGCCGTGACTCCGGCCTGTCCCACACCACCGCGGGAAAACAGCTCGTTGAAGCGGTGGGTGTCGGCGCGCGTTACCGCGGCATGCGCCATCCACACCTGTTGATTGGCCCAGCCTTCGCCCTGCGGCCCCGGCTGCGTCGCCTGTCGGAACAGCGTCCATTGCAGGCTGCAAGCCGCGCCGCTGGCATCGACGAGGTTCGCCGTGAGATACCACCATTCGATGCGAAACTCCGGATGCGGCCCGTGATCGTCCGGAAAGGCGAACGTCTTCCCCGGCGTGACCTTGGCAAAGCCGTCGGCTGTCTCGCCGAGCCCGGCATAGCCTTGCGCGCCTGCGCGGCGGACTGCCGCGAGCGCGGCGATGCCGCCGGCGAAGGTGCGCCGCGAAATCCCATCAGCGCTCATTGGCAAACACCTTGACGAGGCTCGCCGGCTGCATCCGGGCAAGTCGGATCATCGGCGGCAGGGTGGCAAGCAACGAGGCGAACAGCGCGACTGCCACCAGCTCGACCAGTTGCAACGGAAATACATGGAACGGCAGCCGCCAGCCGAACGCTTTCACATTGACGATCGCGATCAGGCACCACGCCACCAGCAGCCCGAGCGGCACCGCCAGCAGAGACGTGAACAGCGCGACCGACAGCGTCTTGGTCAATTCGATCGCGGCAAGGCGTGGCCGCGTGATACCGATCGCCCAGAGCGGCGCAAGCTGCGGCAGGCGCGAGTTCGCCAGTGTGAGAAGGCTGGTCAGAAGCGCGATCCCGGCGACGCCGAGGGTGAAGGCGTTCAGCGCCGAGGTCACCGCAAAGGTCCGGTTGAAGATGCGGATCGATTCCGCCTTCACCGTCGCCTGGTCGGCGACGCTGCGGTCGTCCAGCGCAAACTGCTTCTGCAGCGCCGCGATCAGACCGGGGATATTCTCCTTCGCGACGATGAGACCGATGCGCGTCTGCGGCGTCTGCGGAAAATGCCGGATCAGCGCCGCGACATTCACCGCCAGCTGTCCCTTGGGGTTGCCGTAGTCGGCATAGATGCCGACGATGTCGAGCTCCCAGGTCCCGCCCGGCGCCGGGACGTCAACGACGTCACCGACGCGGACGTTGAGGCGGCGGCTCAGCTGCTCGCTGATGAAAGCGGCATTGCCGGGTATGAGTTGTGTCCAGGCACCGGGTGCGGCTTCGAGCAGCGGCCAGCGCTCGCGATAGAGCGCGTGATCGGGCAGGCCGAGCAGTTCCACCGGCTGGCCCTGCACCTGCGCCTCGGCACGTCCGCCCGACAGGATCGCCTGGACATCGCTGCGCTCCTTCAGCCAGTTGCGGATCGCGACGCCTTTCGCATTGTCGGAGGCGCTGATGTAGACGTCGGCTGCGAGCCGCCCGTTGAGCCAGCCGATGAAGGTGCGGCTGAACGTTTCCACCATGGTGGACACCCCGACATTGACGGCGAGCGCGAGCAGCAGCGCCATCAGCGCCAGCGACAATCCCGAGAGCTGCTGCCGGCTGTCCGCCCAGAACCACAGCGCGAGCGGTTTTCGCGCGAAACGCTGCCCGGTTTGCAGGATGATGTCGAGGAAGGCCGGCAAGATCAACGCCGCGCCGAGCATCAGCGCTGCCAGCACGCCAAAGCCCGCGATCAGCGATTGCCCGTACTGGAGCAGCAACAGCGCGACGGCGAACACGGCGCAGGCAGCCCCGCTCTGCAGGATCAGCCAACGGCTCTGCCTCTGTTGCCAGGCGCGCGGCTGCGCGGTCGCCAGCACCGGCATCCTGACAGCCTTGATCAGGCTGGTCGCCGCGGCAACAAGCGCGCCCACAATGCTGATGCCGATCCCGGCGAGCCACCATTCGGGACGCAAGCTGAGCTGCCCCGGGATTTGCGCGCCGTAGAGCCCTCGCAGGGATGCTGCGACGTCGGGCAAGAGCGCGGCTGCAATGAAATAGCCGCAGGCGAGCCCGATCAGGCCTGCGACCAGCGACAGCGCCACGAGCTCGACCACCAGCACGGTGTTGACCAGTCGTGCCGAGGCACCGCAGGCCCGCAGCGTGCGCAGCATCGGCAGCCGCTGCTCGAAGGCGAGGCCGACGGCTGAATTGACGATGAAAAGACCGACGAAGAACGACAGCAGGCCGAACGCGGTGAGGTTGAGGTGAAAGCTGTCGGTGAGACGCTCCAGCTCGGTCTCCGCATCCGGCTCAACCCGCTGTAAGCGGTCGCCGACGACGCTCGCTAAGGGCGCGGGCTTGCCCTTGGGCTTGCCGATCAGAAGCCGCGAGATCTGGTCCGGCTTGTTCAGCAGCCGCTGCGCCACGCCGATATCGACCACGAGCACGTCGGGCACGAGCTGCGGCAGCACGCGCAGCGGCGGCAGTATTGCGCCGTTGCTGATCGGCGGCGCTGCGCCTTCCCGCTCCTGCAAGTCGGTCAACGTTTCCTTTGCCACCAGCGTCTGGCCCGGCGGCGCCACGAAGCTGCTCAGATCGGCGGCGCCGAGGCGCGGTGCGTTGCCGACATCGACCGGTAGCGTCACCGGCTCGATGCCGAGCAGCCGGACCGAGCGCCCGTTGACCTGGACCCGTCCCTCCAGCATCGGCGAGACCGGCCAGCCGGCGCGGCGCAGCTTGACGAACAGCTCCTGCGGAAAAGTCGCGGCATCAGGCGCGACCAGCATCGGCGTGCGCGCGCCGCCGAAGGTTGCCGCGGCGCGGTCATAGGCGCTGCGGGCCTGCTGGTTGATCGCCTGCACGCCGCTCCACAGCGCAGTCGCCGCGATCAGCCCGATCAGGAGCGTCGCGAACTGCATCTTGTGGCGCCGCCAATGGCTGAGCAGCACGGCGAGGACCCAGAGCGCGCGCCTCATGCGATCCGCCCGGCATGCAGGTTGACGTGGCGATCGAGTGCGGCGGCCAGATGCAGGCTGTGCGTCACCATCAGAAAGCCGCAGCCGGTGCGCGTGACGAGGTCGCGCGTCAAGGCCAGCACGTCCTCGGCGGTGGCCTCGTCGAGATTGCCGGTCGGCTCGTCCGCCAGCAGCAACGACGGCTTCGTCGCCAGGGCCCGGCCAATCGCGACCCGTTGCTGCTGTCCGCCCGACAATTGTTCTGGATAACGCTTGAGCAGGCCGCCAAGCCCGAGACGCTCGATCAGCTCCTTGTACCAAGCCTCGTCGTACCGGCCGGCGATCCGTGCCTGAAACACCAGATTATCCCCGACCGACAGACTCGGGATCAGATTGTATTGTTGAAACACCAGGCCGATCCGGTCGCGCCGCAGGCCCGCGCGTCCCGCATCGGACAATTTGGTGACCTCCGTGTCTTCCAGTCGGATCGTGCCGCCATCGGCGGCATCGAGCCCTGCGATCAGGTGCAGCAGTGTGCTCTTGCCGCTGCCGGACTCGCCGGTCAGTGCGACGCGTTCGCCGGCCTTGAGATCGAGATCGACGCCGCGCAGGACATGGACCGGCTCACCGGCCGAAGAGAACGTCTTGGAGAGGTTTCGGATGCTCAGCACGATGAATGGCGCCGGACGGAATTAGCGGAATTGCTGCGTAGCACACTTGCTGCGGAAATGCCGGGTTGCGTTGGTATTGAAGCCGTTGTTAGCTCCTAAGAGGACCACATCAAAAAAGTGCCAAAAAGGGACGACGGGGAGAACGATGAGCGCTCAGGCAACGCAGCCCGCGGCGGGCAAGATGACGGGGATGTCCAAGGAAACGTCGAAGGAAACGCAAAAGCAAACGCAAAAGCAAACGCCAAAGGGCGCCTGGACCGTTACATTTCTCCTGTTTCTTTTCATGCTGGTGAACTTCGCCGACAAGATCGTCGTCGGTCTCGCGGGCGTTCCGATCATGACCGAGCTGAAGCTCGAGCCCGAGCAGTTCGGTTTGCTCGGCTCGTCGTTCTTCTTCCTGTTCTCGATCTCGGCGATCGTGGTGGGCTTCATCGTCAACAAGGTACCGACCCGCTGGGTGCTGTTGACGCTCGCGGTGATCTGGGCGCTGACGCAGTTTCCGATGGTCGGCACCGTCTCTTTCACCACACTCCTGATCTGCCGCATCGTGCTCGGCGCCGGCGAAGGCCCGGCGGCCTCGGTGGCGATGCACGCAGTCTACAAATGGTTCCCCGACGAGAAGCGCACGATGCCGACCGCAATCCTGTCGCAAGGTTCGGCCTTTGGCGTGATCCTGGCGGTCCCGGCGCTGAACTGGATCATCGTCAATCATTCCTGGCACTATGCGTTCGGTGCGCTTGGAATCGTCGGCCTGATCTGGGTCGCCGCCTGGCTCGCACTCGGCAAGGAAGGCCCGCTGGACACCCACGCATCGGCCGTGATCGAACCGAAAATACCCTATCTCCAGCTTCTGACATCGCGCACTTTCATCGGCTGTGTGACCGCGACCTTCGGCGCCTATTGGGCGCTGTCGCTCGGGCTCACCTGGTTCACGCCCTTCATCGTCAAGGGCCTCGGCTTCTCGCAGTCTCAGGCGGGCTTCGTCTCGATCCTGCCCTGGGTGTTCGGGGCGACCATCGTCATTCTCACGGGCTGGATCTCGCAGGTGATGCTGGCACGCGGCTACACGTCGCGGATCTCCCGCGGCGTGCTCGGCTCTGTGCCGCTGATCGTCGGCGGCCTGATCCTCGCGATGATGCCGCACGTCCAAGGTGCCGGCCTCCAGATCGCCCTGCTCGTGGTCGGCTCCGGCCTGTGCGGCGCGATCTACGTCGTCTGCCCGCCCATGCTCGGCGAGTTCACGCCGACGTCGCAGCGCGGCGCGGTTCTCGCGATCTACGGTGCGCTCTATACGCTTTCCGGCATCATCGCGCCGCTCGTGATGGGCAGCGTAATCCAGCGCGCCGGCAGCATGCTCGACGGCTACATGACCGGCTTCACCATCAACGCCGCGATCATGGTCGGCTCCGGTGCGCTCGGGCTGCTCCTGCTCTGGCCCAACACGGAAAAGGCCAGGCTGACCGGTGGAGCTGCTCCGCAGGCAGCGCCGCTGAAGAGCGCGGTGTCGCCGACGTAAGGGGCCACTTCAGCCAACCCAATCACAACTGTCATCCCGGCGAAGGCCGGGATCCATAACCACGATTTTTAGTTTGGCGAAGACTTGGAGTTGGCAGCTTTGCGCCACAACTCCGATTCGTGGTTATGGACCCCCGGCCCCTATGCGCAATTGCGCACTAGGCCGGGACGACAATTGAGTTTGTTGCTCAAGCCGCGATTTGCCGCTTCCGCTCCGTGAACGGCGACAGCACCACCGTCGCGACCATGAAGATCACGGATGTGCCGAACACCCAATGCGGCGCGCTCTGGTCCATAATCCAGCCGAACAACAGCGGGCTGACGATGCCGCCGAGATTGAAGCCGGTGGAGACGATGCCGAAGGCGCGCCCCGCCGCGCCGGGAGGTGCTGCATTGCGCACCAGCATGTCGCGCGAAGGCGCGATCACGCCGGAGAGGAATCCCGCGGCCGCCATCGTGGCGGTCAGCGCCCAGCCCGGCAGCGTGACCAGCGCGATCAGCAGCACGATCGCCGCGTTCGCGGCGAAGCAGGCGGCGGCGACATAGCCGTGGCGCTCGGTGTGGTCGGCAAGAAAGCCGCCCGCGAGCACGCCGGCGGCGCTTGCACCGAGGAAGGCGGTGAGCGCGACATTGGCCGCGGAATAGGTCACGCCATAGCCACTCATCAGCGCCACCACGCCGAAATTGTTGATGCCGGCGACCGACAGGCTGAGCAGCATGAACAGTGCCGTCAGCGTGATCAGCGCCGGCGTGATCACGGCCTGTTTGGGTGCGTTCTCGGTGCCTGGCTTGGTCTTGTGCGCGCCGGCATCGGGAATGTTCATGGTCACCAGCAACACCGCGACCAGAACGCCGATCACGCCCGATGCGATCAGCGCACCGACACCGCCTGACACGATGACCATCGCGGCGACGATCGCCGGCGCCACCGCGCCGCCGAAATAGCCGGCAAAGGTATGGATCGAGAAGGCGCGGCCCATCCGCGCTTCGTCCATGTGCTCGGCGAGGATGGCGTAATCGGCGGGATGGTAGACGCTGTTGGCGAGCCCGAGCAGCACGGCGCAGGCGATCAGCGAGGTGTAGCTGAGATGCAGGCCAAGCAGGATCAGCGCGAGGCCGCCGAGGGTGAGGCCGCCCAGCAAAATCTTTCGCGCGCCAAAATGGTCGACGAGATAGCCGGTCGGCGCCTGCGTCAGCCCCGACACCACGGCCGACACGGTCAGCGCGAAGCCGAGCTCGACGTAGCCGACGCCGAGTTGATTTTTGAGGAAGGGAAACAGCATCGGCAGGACCAGCAGATGAAAATGGCTGACCCAATGCGCGATCGAAATTCCCGTCAGCGTGCGTAGCGCGCTGTCCGCCTTGCCTTGCTGCGGTGCGGCGAGAACGTCGACCATTGCAGTTCCGTTTCACGTCCTTTGGAGACGCGCAAACTATCGGGCAGAGCGGTTATTTGTCCATGAACGCAGGCGCATGGCAGTAGCGCGGGGCAGGACGACAGTTGAGAGCGTGGCAAGAGACGAGCCCCTCAAAACGGCTCGTCGTCCGGCCCGTAGCGGTCGCGCTTTGGTGTCGCGATGTCGCCGTCTTCGTAATCATCGTCTTCGGTGTCGCGCGGAGGCTGAGGCTTCTTCGCCTTGTCTTTTGCTGGCGCGTCGTCCGCAATTTTGGGCGGCGCGCTCGGCTTGCCGATCTTGGCCATGGCTGGTCCCGGACAGTGATGCTGCGCCCAAACCTATCCGGAAGATATGTGCAGTTCCTGACTTATCTCAAGGCGGTCAGTGCACCACCGGCCCGCCGGCCTTCTTCCAGGCATCGATGCCGCCGGCGATGTGGGCGGTGTTGGTGAGCCCGGCCTCCTTGGCGGCGGCGACAGCCATCGCAGAGCGTTCGCCGAAGGCGCAGAAGAACACGACGCGGCGACCGGTGGCGGCCGCGACCTCGCGCAGCATGCCGCCGGGCTTGAGGCTGTCCTCAACGGACGGATAGGGTGTATGCAGCGCGCCTTCGAGCATGCCGTGCTTCATCCGCTCATTGGTCTCGCGCAAATCGACCAGCAGGATATCGGGACGGCCGAGGCTGCGGATCGCCTCGACGGCGCGGAGCACGCGGCCCTCTTTCTCCAGCTCCTCCTGGTGCAGGCCGACATGCATGTTGGCGGGCACCGCGACGTCCATCATCTTCGGATTGGGCAGCTTCAGATTGGCCATCAGCTCGATATAGTCGTCGACCGAGCGCACCTGGAGCCGCGGATTGTAGCGTTTCTCCTCGCCGATGGTGGAGACGGTGTCGCCCTTGTAGTCATGCGCCGGGAACACCATGGTCTCGTCGGGCAGCTTGAGCAGGCGGTTGAAGATCGAATCGTACTGCGCGCGCGACGAACCGTTCTGGAAATCGGTGCGGCCGGTGCCGCGGATCAGCAGCGTGTCGCCGGTGAAGACGCGGTCGCCCATCAAGTAGGAGTAGGAGTCGTCGGTGTGGCCGGGCGTGTACATCACGTCGAGCGACAGGCCCTCGATCGTCACCTTGTCGCCGTCGGCAACCCGCATCGCCACCACGTCGGCCTTGGTCTGGTCGCCCATCACGGTCATGCAATGGGTGCGGTCGCGCAGCTCGCCGAGGCCGGTGACGTGGTCGGCGTGCAGATGGGTGTCCACGGCCTTGACCAGCTTGAGATCGAGCTCGCGCAGGAGCTGGCAGTAGCGGTCGACCTTCTCCAGCACGGGATCGAGGATCAGCGCCTCGCCGCCGGCGCGGCTCGCCAGGAGATAGCTGTAGGTGCCCGAAACACTGTCGAAGAGCTGGCGGAAGATCATGGCAAGACCCGGCGTGAACTACCCCGAGATTCTATTACATTTCGGGCTTACAAGAGAAGCAATTCACTGTGTAAGCAAGAAAATTTGGAAGATTTTTATTCCTGTGACGGGCGGGTGGGCGTCACCTAGCCACGGCTGCCATTCCCGCGAAGGCGGGGAATCCAGTACGCCGCGCCCTCCCGTACCCCTCGCGGTCTCGGAGTACTGGATCGCCCGCCTTCGCCGGCGATGACACCGAGTATGCCGCGACGCTTCGCCCCGACAAAAGGCTCAGGGCCTCACCACCGTGTATCCGTTCTCGCTGAGGAACAGGATCTGCCCGACCCCGACCTGCACCGGCGTAGCGGCAGGGATGAACTCCGGCCGCTTGCCGGTCTCCCGCTCGATCGTGTCGACAGTGTTGAGGCAGATGTCGAAGCGTACGCCTTGCGCGATCAGGCTCTCGACCTGCTTGCGGCGCTCGCTGCCGGTGAACAGGAGGTCGATGCCGGGACCGAACGCCACCACCTCGATTGCGACCTTGTCGGGGTCGTAGGCCTTCAGCAAATTGTTGGCGACGCTGAGCACCAGAGCTTGCTTCCTGGCATCGCCATCGGAGAGCTGCAGCACGATCTTGTGCTCGGCGAACGGCTTGTCCTGGAGCGGCACCTGCTGCGCGAAAGCCGGTGGCATCGCCGCCCAGGCGAACAGCGCCAGCAGCATCGCGGATAGGGTTTGCGACCGCATCATCCCTGTCCTGCGATGCCCGGATTACCCTCGACGCCCTTTAGCGTGACGCCGGAGCCGAGCCGCTCCTGAAACATCCGGCCCGAGCGCAGATATTTTGCCACCACATCCCACACCGGCGCGCCTTGCTGGCCGTTGACCGAGGCCCAGCCCGCGACCTTGTAGCGGTGGCTGGCACTGAGCGCCTTGCCGCCATTGAGCTTCAGCTCCGAGATCCGGCTGCCGATCGTCGCCGTCGGCGTGCAGGTGTAGCTGAGCCCACCGGCGCGCACCATGTCGCCGCCCTGCTGGTAATAGGGATCGGTATTGAAGAGGTTGTCGCAGACGTCTTCCAGCACGTCCTTGATCTCCGCGCCGGTCATCTCCTGCACATAGGTCTCGGGATAGCTGATCGCGGTTTCCGCGAGCAAATCCTCCATCGTCAGTGCCTGGCCGGACAGTCCGGTGACGCCCCAGCGGAAGCCCGGCGACAGCGCGATCTCGGCGTCGAACTCGGTGCGCAGCGCGCTGCAGATCAGCTCGTCGACCGGGCCGGCGAAATTGTCGCGTCGATACAGCAGGCGATCGGGCGTCGCGATCTTCTCCAACCAGTCGGTGACGAAGGGTGCCCGCAACCGGCCGATCAGTTCGGCCATCCCGGGATCGGGTTTCAACAGCTCGGAATAGACCGGCAGCAGATGATATTTGACGTCGCCGACCTTGCCCTTGTCGAGCGCGAGATCGAGCACGGCCAGAAATTTTCCGTTGGAGCCGGCATTGGTGACGAGCGTCGTGCCGCTCGCATTCTTCACGGCGATGGGCTGCGGGATCGCATCATGGGTATGGCCGCCGAGGATGACGTCGATACCGGTGACGCGGCTTGCGAGCTTGAGATCGACGTCCATGCCGTTATGCGACAGCAGGATGACCGCATCGACCTTGTCGGTGCCGCGCAGGCCGTCGACATGCTTCTGGAGCTCTTCCTCGCGGATGCCGAAGGACCAGTCCGGCGTGAACCGTTTGGGATGCGCGATCGGCACGTAAGGGAAGGCTTGGCCGACGATCGCGACGCGATGGCCGCCGAGCTCCTTGATCACGGAGGGCTTGAACACGCGTCCCGTCGCCTTGTCGAAGGCCGGGGCATCATTGAATGCGGCTTCCTCGGTGAGAAAAACGTTCTGCGCCAGAAACTCGCCCCTGAAGCGCGCGAGATTGTCGCGCAGCGCCTGCTCGCCATAGGTGAATTCCCAATGCCCGGTCATCGCCTCGACACCGAGCAGGTTTGCGGCCTCGACCATGTCGCGGCCCTGCATGATGTTGGCAAGTCCCGAGCCTTGCCAGAGGTCGCCGCCGTCAACGAGCACGGAGCGTTTTTCGCCGACATCGCCACGCAAGCGGTCGATCAGCGTCTTCAGATGGGCGAAGCCGCCGAGCTTGCCGAAGCGGCCTGCGGACTTCTCGAACTCGAAGCAGCTGAAGGCATAGGCATCCGCGCTGTCGGGCCTGATGCCGAAACGGTCGAGAAAGGCGCGGCCGACCAGATGCGGCGGCCGTCCCGCCATCTCGCCGATCCCGATATTGACGCTGGGCTCGCGAAAATAGACTGGATTGAGTTGCGCATGCGTGTCGGTGAGGTGAAGGATGCGCGCATTGCCGAACCGTTCGAGGTCGTAAATGCTCGCAGCCTCAGCACCGAGCGCAAGCCGCGGCAGGCTCAGCGATGCGGCAGCAAGGCCTGCATTCTTCAGGAAATCGCGGCGGCGGATCGCCATCCAGAAATTCTCCGCGCCCTCTCACGGTCGCAAGGCTGTTGCACAAGCGAACAGTCTAACGGATTTCCATCGCCTTCCAGGCTTCTTTTTCGGAAATCGCCTGGAAGATCGACGCCTTCGCCAGCGCCTCGGCCTCCCTGGCTGCGGCCACGGCGCGGTCGAAATCGCCGCCATCGGCCGCCTTCTTTGCGGCGGCCAGCGTCGAGACGGTCACGGTCCATTGGTTGCGCATGCCGGCGGCCTCCTTGGAGGCGGCCTCGGCGGCGGCAAAGGCCGCCTTGTAGTCTGCCTCATCTGCCGCGCGCGCCGCCGGCGCGAGCCCGAGGGTAAGCAGCAAGGCAAGCAGCCGGACGAAAGGGAGTGACAGCTTCATGGCCGCGCTCCCGGTCCCGATATCGGCAGGCCGTTGGCGACGTAGGACAGGAAATATTCGACGTCGCGATATTCATCCGCCTGCGGCTCCAGCGGAACCGCGCGGGTCTGGCTGTTGCAGGTGACGAAGCGGCGGCTGGTGGTGCCCATGCCGCTCCATTCGGAGCGGTAGATCGGCATCGCGTTCAGAATGCCAAGCGCCGGCGCCAGGATCTCGGCGCGGATGCGCTCACCCGGGCTCTGCACATGGCAGCTCGCGCAGGAGAAATTCAATTGGCCGCGGCGGGTGTAGAAATAGCGCTTGCCGTTCTCGAATGCCGCGAGCGCGCGAGGATCGTCGGGGATCTTGATGTCCATCGGCTTGCCGCGCGAGGTGAAGGCCATGTACGCCGTGAGCGAGGCCATCTCGTCCTTGACGTAAGAATAGGGCGCCTCGCCATTGGCCTCGCGGCAGCGGTTGAGCGCCAGCTCCAGCGTGACGACCTTGCCTTCCTTCTCGTCGAAATAAGGATAGTTCTGGCGGATGCCGATGCCGCCGTTCGGGAAGCAGTCCGCATAGGTCTTGCCGTTCTTGAACGGGGTGGCGAACATCTCCTTGCCGGCGTCGAGCGCAAACTCGTAGGGCGGGAATTCCTCCTTCTCCTGCCACTGCCGCTTCATGTCCTCGTTCATGGAATAAGGACCGTTGACGAAATCCTCGTGCTTCACATCAGGGAATTTCTGGAAGAAGAAGTTCTGGAACGCCTTGGC
Organism: Bradyrhizobium sp. 172; assembly: GCF_023101065.1. NCBI lineage: Bacteria > Pseudomonadati > Pseudomonadota > Alphaproteobacteria > Hyphomicrobiales > Nitrobacteraceae > Bradyrhizobium > Bradyrhizobium sp. 172. Next base: position 7,759,923 of record NZ_CP064701.1, on the reverse strand, counting down.
ATCGGCGATGGGATCGACCTTGTCGGCCGCCACCACGCGTGGAGAGGTGAGGGCCAACGCGACGAGCGCGGCGCTCAACGAACCAAGCAGGATGGTGGTGCGGGCCTTCATCACGAGATCTTCGCAGTGGTCGTGTCCGACGCACCCTTGTTATCGGTCCAGGAGACCTTGAGATCGTCGCCCTTCTTGGCTCCCTTGAAGCTGAACTTGACGTAGGGGTCCTTCGAGACCGCGGTGCCCCAATCGGCAACGAAGACGTCCTTGCCGTTACATTCGAATTTCAGCTGCTGGATGTAATGCGCCGGGATCAGTTCGCCTTTGGCGTCCTTGACGAAGCCGGTATCCATCGGGTGCTGGATCAGCGCCTGCACCTCGGTGATGTCGCCGTTGGTGGTGGCGCGGACGCGAATGCTGGATGCCATCTCGATCTTCCTCGCTTAGCCGCCGCAGCCGCCGACGGTGACCTTGACCTCTTTGGTCGCGCTGTAGAGCTTGCCGTCGGCCTCCACGATCGCGACCACGTTGGTGGTCTTGGCCATCTTCAGCCGGTTGGCGACAGCAGGGATCGTGCCTTCGGGAATCCTGTAGCTGGCGGCCAGCGCGCTGGGATTCTCGGCCACGAAGAATGAAATCGAGGTGACCTTGTCGAGTGTCGTCGTCACCGAGATCGGCACCACACCGCCGTTCTCGGCGATCTCGGGGGCGTCCAGCTTGACCTTGTCGGACGGCTCGGCGGTTTTGCCGTAGAGCGCCTTGATGGCGTCAGCCTCGCTCTTTTGCTTGAACGCCTCTTCCGGATATTTGTCGTTGGCCGCGGCGCGCGCGGGCGCGGCGCCGAACGGCAGATTGCCGAGGCCGAGCAACGCGACCGAGGCTGCGCCCTGAAGGATCAGGCGCCGCGTCGCGCTTGGGCCGGTGAGTGTGGTCATCTCTGGTCTCCCAACCAAATCTCGTGGCATGCCTGAAGTCACAGGGTCTGCAGGAAATCAACGATCGCGCTGATCTCCTGTTCGGTCAAAATCCGGTTCCGGCCGAACGGCGGCATCATGGTCTGCGGATTGCGCTTGGTCTCGTCGAAGATGATCGCGGTCAGTTCGTTGCGATCGGGGTACTTGGCCTTGAGGTCCTTCAGTTCCGGCCCGATCGTTCCCGGCAGGTCGCCACCCCTGATGACATGGCAGGTCAGGCAATTGCCCTTGCCGCGGTCGAAAGCGAGTTTCTGGCCGTCGGCCACAGCGGACTGCGCCCACGCCGGGGTGGCGAGGCCGGCTGCAATGGCCAGCAAGATGAACAGAACGGGCGTCCGGGAAAAGGCGGTCAAGGCGTTATTCCGAGGCGTTATGCGATGGTCTCGATTACGAAATAGAAGCGTTCCAAAGCACAAAGGGCGCCGCCTGACAATCAAGACTATCCACGCGACAAAATGGAGTTAATATCTTCCCGATTGCAACTAAAGAGATTATTTGTTCAGCCGGCTTGGTCCGAGAGTTAGGGACCGTGGCGCGGGCCGGCTGTTTCCTGAGCGTTTGGGCGCTCAACCTGTTTTCATCGCGTTCTCGTTTTTTCAAGGGGACCTCACTTGGCTGAATATGTCGTCGAATTCGGCAGGGATGGCGGTCGGGTCGAGTCGGATGGGCGGCTCGATGCGCCGGCATTTCATCGCAATCACGAGCCGCTCTGGGCGGCACTGGAACGGCATCTCGCCGGCTGCACCGGCAACGTGGTCGAGCTCGGCAGCGGAACCGGCCAGCACGTGGTCTACTTCGCCCGTCACACGCCCGGCCTGATCTGGTGGCCCAGCGATCTCAACCAGCGCCACCTCAAGAGCATCGAGGCCTGGCGCGTTCATTCAGGTCTCAAAAACATCCGCTCGCCGCTGCGGATCGATCTCACCGATCCGGACTGGTGCCCGGAGATGAAAAGCGGGCAGGGGCCGTCGAGTCTTGCCGCATTGTTCTGCGCCAATGTCATCCACATCGCGCCATGGAGCGTCGCCGAGGGTCTGTTCGCCGGCGCCGGCCGCTATTTGCGGGCCGACGGCAAGCTGTTCCTCTACGGCCCGTTCAAGCGCGGCGGCAAGCACATCGCGCTCAGCAATGCGGTGTTCGACACCTCCCTGCGTGAAGGCAATCCCGACTGGGGCGTGCGTGACATCGCCGATGTCGAGGCGCTTGCCCGCGGCGTTGGTCTTCGCCTTGTCGATACGATGGACATGCCCGCGAACAATCTGACCTTGGTATTCGCGCGATAGGAGGTCGTCATGCCCGGGCTTGTCCCGGGCATCCACGTTCTTCGTGCACCAGCTAAGGCGTGGATGGCCCGGTCAAGCCCGGCCATGACCGTGCGGAGATGTCAGCGCCGCAAACGCTAGCCCTCGTCCTTCCACCCGATCTTGTCCTTTAAGAACCGAAAGCCAATCACCTCGAACCCGGCGCGCTCCTTGTTGTCCTTGCCGTAGCCGTGGCCACCGGCTTCAGGCTCGTAGAACCAGGCCTCGTAGCCCATGGCCTGGAGCTTTGCCGCCATCTTGCGCGCATGCCCGGGATGGACACGGTCGTCGCGTCGCGTGGTGGCGATCAGGATCGGCGGATACGGCTGGCCGGCCTTGACGTTGTGATAGGCGGAGTAGGACTTGAGCCAGTCCCACTCCTCGGGCTTGTCGGGATCGCCATATTCCGCGATCCAGCTCGCGCCGGCGAGCAGCTTCGTGTAGCGGCGCATATCGATCAGCGGGATGGTGCAGAACAGCGCGCCGAAACGTTCGGGGTATCGCACCAGCATGTTGGTGATGAGGATGCCGCCGTTCGATCCGCCCTGCGCGGCGATGCGCTTTGCCGTCGTCACACCGCGGCGGACGAGATCGGCGGCAACGGCGGCGAAATCGTCGTGCGACAGTTTCTTGCCGGCGAGCCGGCCGGCATCGTGCCAGCGCGTGCCGAATTCGCCGCCGCCGCGCAAATTCGCCTGCACCGTGGTGCCGCCACGCTCCAGCCACAGCTTGCCGAGCGACGGGTTGTAATACGGCTTCACCGAATGGGCGAAGCCGCCATAGGCGCTCATATAGACCGGTGCATCGCCGGTCTCGCCGGCGGGGCCGGTCTGTACATAGGGGATGCGTTCGCCGTCGGTCGAGATCGCTTCGTGCTGGGTCACCACGAGGCCGTCGGCGTTGAATGTTTTCGGCGCCTGCTTCAAGACGGTCGGGCTCGCGACGCCGCGCTCGATCAGCAGCAACGACGGCGGCGTCAGCGGATCCTGCACATTGGCAAGCAGGTCGCCATTGCTCTCGGAGGGATGGCGATCCAGCGGCCAGATGTCGACGACGCCGATCTGCGGCAGGCCGCCGAGCGACGCGCGGCTCCAGCCTGTGGCCGACGGCGTGCAGATCTCGAATTGCGGCTGGAGCTCGTCGAGGATCGACAGCACCAGCTTGCCTCCGGTCCAGAACAGGCCTTGCAGGGCGCGGCGAGGTTCCGGCTCGAACAGCACCGCGAAATCGCGGCTGCCGGCGAGGAACGCCGAGAGCGACATGCCGAGCACGGTGTCGGCGGCATAGGTCTTGCCCTCGATCGACCAGGCTTCGCGCAGCTTCATCGCGAACCAGTCGCCATGCGCCTGCAACCAGATGCCGGTCGGCAGATCGAGCTTCGTCGTCGCACCGTCTGCGTCGCGCAGCCAGAGCGCATGATTGAAGAAGTCGATCTGGTCGACGATCCAGCTGCGCGGGGCCGCAGCGGTGTCGTCGACGATGCCGGAGATCGCCATATGATCGGCCGTGGTCTCGATGATCACCTGCGCCTGATCGACAGGCTGGCCGCGCCGCCACAGTCGAACCGTCCGGGAATATCCCGAGCTCGTCGCCATGCCTTCGCCATGGGCGCTCGACAGCAGCAGCGTGTCGGCATCGAGCCAATCGGCGCCGCCCTTGGCTTCCGACAGCGCAAATCCGTCCGCAACGAAACTCTTGGTGTCGAGGTCGAATTCCCGCAAGGTGACGGCATCGCTGCCACCGCGCGACAGCCCCAAAATGGCGCGCGCGCTTCCCGGCTGCGTGGTGATGCCGCTCAGCAGCCAGTCCTCGCCTTCGCGTGCCGCGAGCTGGTCGACATCCAGCATGATTTCCCACGTCGGATGCGGTTTGCGAAACTCCGCGAGGGAAGTCTTCCGCCACAGGCCGCGCGGGTTGGTGGCGTCCTTCCAGAGATTGTGCAGTTCGGTGCCGCGGCGGCTGACATAGGGAATGTTGTCGGGACGATCGTAGATCGCCGCGAGGATGTCGCGATCGCGCGCGAAGGCCGCTCCGCCGAACGCGTCGAGTGTCAGGCTGTTCTGCCGCGTGACGAAATCGAGCGCCTGCTTGCCTTCGATCTCCTCCAGCCAGAGCCAGGGATCGTCGTCAGGAGCGCTGAGCGTAGGCCTGTCGTCGACGGACATGAACGAAACTCCGGAAGGTCGCGGCGGATAGGATTTGATCGAGCGCAAGCCGTCAAGTGCGCGGCCCATTATCATCGGCCCGATTGCGTCAGAGACATGGCCTGCGCCCGTTTGCGCCGGTTGCCCGCCCTCCCGCGTCCCGCCATAGTGCCGGGAATCAAGCGAGCCCTTGAAAGCACTTAAAAGCCCGTTGGGGCGGAAATGCCGATGCTGGATGTGACTGCAGCCAATGAGGTCGCCGCCGACGCCCGCGTGCGCGCCAATGTGGTGCGCCTTGCTGCCGCGCAGGCGCTGACCGGCGCCAATTCGGCGGTGATCTTCGCCACCGGCTCCATCGTCGGTGCGACGCTTGCACCCGACATGTCGCTCGCGACGGTACCGCTGTCGATGTACGTGCTGGGGCTTGCGGCCGGCACGCTGCCGACCGGCGCGATATCGAGTCGCTTCGGCCGCCGCTGGGCCTTCATCATCGGCACGGGCCTGGGTACGCTCACCGGCCTGCTCGGCTGCTTCGCGATCCTGCACGCTTCGTTTCCGTTGTTCTGTCTGGCGACTTTTCTTGGCGGCCTCTACGGCGCGGTGGCGCAGTCCTATCGCTTCGCTGCCGCCGACGGCGCCAGCGCGGCGTACCGACCCAAGGCGGTGTCCTGGGTAATGGCGGGCGGCGTGTTCGCCGGCGTGCTCGGTCCGCAGCTCGTGCAATGGACCATGGATGTCTGGCAGCCTTATCTCTTCGCCTTCAGCTTCTTGGTCCAGGCGGCTGTCGCGCTCATCGCGATGGGCATCGTCGCCGGGGTCGACATGCCGAAACCGGCGCCGGCCGATCTTCATGGCGGGCGGCCGCTGCTCGAGATCGTGACCCAGCCACGCTTCATCGCAGCGGCGCTGTGCGGCGTCATCTCCTACCCCATGATGAACCTGGTGATGACCTCGGCGCCGCTTGCCATGAAGCTGTGCGGCTTGAGCGTTTCAGATTCCAATTTCGGCATTCAATGGCACATCGTCGCCATGTACGGGCCGAGCTTCTTCACGGGCGCGCTGATCGCCCGCTTCGGCGCGCGCAAGATCGTTGCCGCCGGCCTGCTGCTGGAGGCCGGCGCGGCCGGCATCGGCCTGTCCGGCATCACCGCGATGCATTTCTGGGCCACGCTGATCGTGCTCGGTGTCGGCTGGAACTTCTCCTTCATCGGCGCCTCGGCGCTGGTGCTGGAGACGCACCGGCCGCAGGAGCGCAACAAGGTGCAGGCCTTCAACGATTTCCTGGTGTTCGGCATGATGGCGATCGGCTCGTTCTCGTCCGGCCAACTGCTCGCCAGTTACGGCTGGTCCGCGGTGAACATGGTGGTGTTTCCGCCGGTGCTGCTCGGTCTCGCCGTGCTCTCGCTGGCGTCCTGGACCCGTCGCCGCAAAGCGCGGCTCGACGCGGCCATGGGCGAGTTCCCGGATGCGATCTGAGATGGCGGGAGGCTGTCAGCAGCGTTGATAGTTCGATCCAGGTCGAAGTGATTTTCTGGTGAAGGTTACTAGATGTCGTCATGGCCGGGCTTGTCCCGGCCATCCACGTCTTGAGCGCGCGGATCGAAGAACGTGGATGCCCGGAACAAGTCCGGGCATGACGGAGTAAGCGGCATGCTCGATAACCCTCGACACGACGGATCCGTCGACGAATCCTCTCTCCGCTACGAAGGCTGGCGCATCGTTGCGGTCTGCTTCCTGCTCGCGACCTTCGGCTGGGGGCTCGGCTTCTACGGCCAGAGCGTCTATGTCGCCGAGCTCCAGCGTGCGCACGGCTGGTCGGCCTCGCTGATCTCGTCGGCCACGACGTTCTTCTATCTGTTCGGCGCGCTGCTCGTCGTCTTCGTCGGCGAAGCCGTCAACAAGTACGGCCCGCGCCTCGGCCTGATCGCAGGGACGCTGGCGATGTCGGCCGCGGCGGTCGCGATCGGCGCGGTGCGCGAACCGTGGCAGCTTTATCTCGCGAACGCCGTGCTCGCCTTCGGCTGGGCCGGCACGAGCCTGGCCATGATCACCAACACGATCAGCCTGTGGTTCGACCAGAAGCGCGGCATGGCGATCAGCCTCGCGCTGAACGGCGCAAGCTTCGGCGGCATCGTCGGCGTGCCGCTGCTGGTGAGCTTGATCGGCCATGTCGGCTTCGCCAGCGCTATGTTTATCGTCGCCGGCGCCATGCTGGTACTGCTCGTGCCGGTGATCCTGATTGTCGTCGGCCGCCCGCCCGATCTCCATGGCCGGCGCGCCGCGACGAAAACGAAGCCGCAATCGTCGGCGCAGATTCGTAGCCAGGCGTTGCGCGATGTCGGCTTCCTCACCGTGACCATTGCCTTTGCTTTGATGCTGTTCGCGCAGGTCGGCTTCATCGTCCACCTGATCTCGTTCCTCGATCCCGTGATCGGGCGCGAGCGCGCGGCCGTCGCGGTTGCGGTGCTGACCGCGATGGCGGTGATCGGCCGGGTGCTGTTCTCGCTGGTGATCGACCGACTCAACCAGCGGCTCGCCTCGGCGCTGTCGTTTCTGAGCCAGGCCGTGGCGCTTCTCGTCGTCATCAATTTGCACAATGATTACGTGCTGATCGCCGCCTGCGCGTTATTCGGCTTCTCGGTCGGCAATCTCATCACGCTGCCGTCGCTGATCGTGCAGCAGGAATTCGATTCCGCCTCGTTCGGCGTGCTGATCAGCCTCAACACTGCGATCAACCAGGTGACCTATGCGTTCGGCCCCGGCGTGGTCGGTTTTCTGCGCGATTTCTCCGGTGGCTATGAGCTGCCGTTCTATCTGTGTATTGCGCTGGAGCTGGTGGCCGCGGCGTTGATCATGGTGCGGGGGCACACAAGGCGATCGACCGCTTCAGTCTGATCGCGGCGCGCGCGGTGCCCGCTTGGGCGACCTCGCCTTTCCCAATGCCGCGACCCGCATGAGGCGGCGAAAATGCAGGCATTCCATGTGACTTGGCGCCGGACAGGCCGCGGCATGGCGCAGGCCGTCGCGCATCGCGATAAGCTTGCGGATCGTTCGGTCCAACTCGTCGGCCTTGGCGGCAAGCTTCCGCCGGTCGATACGCGGCCTTCCGTCGGGTGCGAACATCCGGGCAACTTCATCGAGCGAGAAGCCCGCCGCGCGCCCCAGCGCGATCAGCGCCAGGCGATCCAGGATCTCCAGATCGAACAGCCGGCGCAGGCCGCGCCTGCCGATCGGGGCAATCAACCGCTTTTCCTCATAGAATCGCAGCGTCGACGCCGGAACACCGGAGCGCCGTGCGACTTCGGCGATATCGATCGTCATCACGCCTCTTGACCTCAAGTTCACTTGAACTGGCAGTATGCCGCGTCCAACGCCGCCAAGGCAAGACGAAAGGGGAAACCATCATGGACGCTATGCAGAAGGCGATTGAGCAGATGAGGCTTTGGAATGGTCCCGCCGGACGCGCCTGGGTCGAGACCCAGGACATCCTGGATGAGATGTTCAAGCAATTCGAGAGGCCGCTGTGCGAGGCCGTTCCTGCCGGCTCCAATCGTCGCGTTCTGGACGTCGGCTGCGGCACTGGTGGTCTGACCGTTGCGGTCGCTCGAAAGCTCGGGCAAGGCGGCCGTGTGGTCGGCATCGACATCTCCGCGCCGATGATCGGGGCGGCGCTGGCCCGCGCCGAGCGCGAAGGCACCTCGGCCAGCTTTATCTGCGCCGATGCGCAGCACCATAAATTCGACCCGGCGAGCTTCGATACGATCATTTCACGTCTCGGCGTGATGTTCTTCGAAGACCTCGTTGCGGCCTTCGCAAATCTGAGGCGCGCTGCCGCCGAAGGCGCCGGGCTCGCCGTCGTTGCATGGCGGGGCGCAGCGGAGAATCCGTTCATGACGGCGGCCGAACGAGCCGCCGCGCCCCTTCTGCCGAATATGCCTGCCCGTCCATCCGGCGGTCCGGGGCAGTTCGCCTTCGCTGACAAAGATCGGGTCAGGACCATCCTGCTGGAGAGCGGCTGGACCGAGATCGACATCCGGCCGGTGGATATTCCATGCCGCTTTCCTGCCAGCGAACTCGCTCGCTATGTCGGTTGGCTGGGACCCGTCGGAACGATCCTGCAGGACGCCGACAGGGGATTGCGCGAAAGGGTCGTGGATGCGGTGCGGCCCGCCTTCGCCCCCTACGTGGAGGCAGATGCGATCCGTTTTACCGCCGCATGCTGGATGATCCAGGCGCGGGCTTCAACCGACGCGGCAGGCGAGGTCTCGAATGGGTGAAATGATTGAATTTCTGGTCGGCGCCGCCTTGATCGGATCCGGTGCAACGGCCGTGATCGATGGTTGGGCAGTTCTCCGCGCGCATGTTCTTGGAATCCCATCGCTAGCACTACTTTGGCAGAATGTGTTTTCGCCGCTGTTTTTCAAGGATTTGCTTTCGGCAATATGGGCACTGCTGGGGCGGCGGCCGAAGGATGAGATCGACGATGGCGTGACGTACGGCGGGCATAGTCGGTTGAGGCGGAGGCCCGTTGATTCTTTTTTTTTCGCCCCGCGTTTGCGAGGCGACGATGTTGCAGGAAGGCGTAGGCAATCATTGTCATAAGGGCGTGGCGATGAAGACCTTGCCATGATCGCCCTTCGAAGTGATCAAGTCCAAGTTCCTCCTTCAACTGTTGATGCGCCTGCTCACAAATCCACCGTGCCTTGATGGTGGCGGCCAGCGTGCGCAGATCCGTCGTCGCCGGAAGATTGGCGAGATAGTATTTCTTCTCCCCGGAGGCACGTTGCTCGCCAATGAGCCAGGCTTCGTCGCCTGGGAGATGCTGCTGACCTTTATCCCATATCCGCTGCGGAGGGCCGTCGGCGGTGCGGACACGGAGAGCAGCAAATCGGGCTTTGAGCCGACCTTTCGTCCCGCTGCGCCAACTCACGGTTTTCCATTTGGCGCTGGCCAGCATTTGTTCTGCCGCAATCGATAAGATATCGGGCACGTGGTGCTTTCGTGGTTTGCCACGGGCTTTGGTGATCGGCCAAATGAGCTTCACATCGACCGGATACACTTTCTGGTGCCGAGGGATACCGACCGCCCAGGCCAGCCCGCGCTCTGTTAGCCCTTGTCGAAACGGCGCGCTGAGGCCGTATCCTGCATCCGCCAGCACACATCCAAAGCGTATGTTGGCTGCCATCGCGCGGTCAATCTCGGCCAAAGCGATCTCCGGCTTGGACCGCGGCGTTCGGTGTTCGACTGGCACGCGAGCGCGCTTCAAGCGAGGCATGTCGCTTGTCCAGCTGTCAGGCAGAAAGAGACGTAACGCGACCATCACGGGCACTTCCCCGCGCGCAAGCGTTAAAGACACCAGCGTTTGGCAATTTGCAGTTTTACCGAGAGCCGACGCGTATTGAGCCGCAACACCGACCGATCGCTCACCCTTTTTCGGCAGTGAGGTGTCATCAATAACCAGCACCGCATCCCTGCCGCCGACAAGTCGGTCCGCCTGGTTGAGCAGCTCTGTCTCTAGCGGCGTCGCGTTCCAGACGCCGTCCGCAATGAAATGGTGCAACTGGTCGTAGTTGCTCGTGGCAAGGCGTTCCGCCATCGGCTGAACGCTCTTGCGATCGCCAGGACCGATCAATCCCGCAACATATAGAGGACACATCCGCTGTCGGGTCTTATGACCCAGCCGGTCCAAGAACGGCATCAGCCAGCGTTCGAGTTCGTCTTCCCATCCCGGCATGGTCAGCCCTCCAAGAGCCGACCACCCATGAATCATTGAACAATTGATTCGGGAATCCTATAAATCGCGGCAAAATCAACAATCTGCCAAAGTAGTGCTAGACTATGGACTCCTAGGTCGCTGGCTCATCCTGCTCGCGCGCGGACAGTATCGGCACCTTAAGATCGCGGCACCCGATCCGGCTCCACGCGAGCGCCTGATTGGGTGGGCCGCGCACTACCTGATCGGCATTGCGTTCGCGGCCGTCTTGCTGGCGATCTGGGGGCTCGATTGGCTGCATTCCCCGCGTGTCGGCCCCGCATTGATCGTCGGAATCGGCAGCGTGGCGGCACCTTTCCTGATCATGCAGCCGGGCATGGGCCTCGGCATTGCAGCCCATCACGCGCCACGTCCCAACGTGGCGCGTCTCAACACGCTACTCACGCATGCCGTGTTCGGCGTCGGGCTCTATGTGGCCGGATGGGTCCTGAGGCTCGTGCAGTGGCGAGGTGCGGACTAGGCCTCCCGCTGCTTCAGCAGCTCCTCCACATCCAGCCGCTTCGTGAACATCGAAAGCTTGCCGTCCGGCCCGAATGGCCATTGCTCCCGCGGCTTGTCCCAATACAGCTCCACACCGTTCTGGTCCGGATCGCGCAAATACAGCGCCTCGCTGACGCCGTGGTCGCTGGCGCCGTCGAGCGCAATGCCGGCCGAGAGCACGCGGTGCAACGCATCCGCCAGCGCCGGCCGCGTCGGATAGAGGATCGCGGTGTGATAGAGCCCGGTCGCATCAGGCGGCGGCGGCGAGCCGCCCTTGCTCTCCCAGGTGTTGAGCCCGATGTGGTGGTGATAGCCGCCGGCCGAGATGAAGGCCGCGCCCGAGCCCATGCGCTGCATCAGCTCGAAACCGAGCACGCCGCAATAGAAGCCCAGCGCGCGATCGAGATCGGCGACTTTGAGATGGACGTGGCCGATCCTGGTGCCGGCGGCGACGGCTTGGTTTTGCGACATGCGGCTGCTCCGTTGATGAACTCCACATAAGTCCGGCCTCGGGACAGTGCTACCGGCCGATCCCGAAACCCAGCGTTTCCGGATAGGCAACTTACGACAGCTCCCGCACCTCGCCCTCCGGCAGCTCGAACTCAAACGTGTTCAGCGTCATCGACACCAGCGTGTAATAGCCGCAGAGACCAATCACCTCGACCACGCCGCGCTCGCCGAGCAGCTTCACCGCCTCGTCATAGAGGCCCTTCTCGACGCCGTGGCCCTCATGCAGCGATTTTGCGACGTCGTAGATCATCTTAGCCCTGGGATCATCGAAGACGGGCGTGCGGCGGTCGCGGATCGCGTCGATGATGTCAGGGTCCATGCCGCCCGCAAGCGCCAGCCGCTTGTGCGCGTACCATTCGTAATGGGCGGTCCAGTGCCGCGCCGTCACCAGGATCGCGATCTCCGAAAGTTTCGCGGGAAATATCGTATCGTAACGCAGGACCTCGCCGAGCCGCGTGGCGTGACGGGCCATGTCGGGGCTGTTGAGCCAGGCCATCATCGGTGCCGGCGGCCTGCCGCGCTTGCCGGCAATCGACTCGTCATAGGTCTGCCGCTGGCTCTCGTTCATTTCGCCAGGCGAAAGAAGCTTCAGGCGCATTGTTGTTTCCTCTTTGTTTTCAAGCTCGCCGTGGCGGCGACTATAGCGGATGCGTGACACGGAAGTGGTTGAATTCCGCGGGAGCTTGGCCCAGAGTCGCGCCCAACAAACCGACATAGATTGTTGGAAACGACCTATGACTGACTCCAGGGCCAGCGAGACTGAGACCGCCGATCTCGAAACATTCCGCAGCGAAACGCGCGCCTGGTTGGAAGCCAATTGCCCGCCGGAAATGCGCAAGCCCGCGACGTCCGACGCCGACGTGTTCTGGGGTGGACGTAACGCAAAATTTTCGTCCGAGCCGCAACGCATCTGGTTCGAACGCATGCGCGACAAGGGCTGGACCGTACCGGACTGGCCGAAGGAATATGGCGGTGGGGGCTTAAGCGCCGCGGAGCACAAGGTGCTGCGCGCGGAGATGGCCAGGATCGGCGCGCGGCCCCCGCTGTCGAGCTTCGGGATCTGGATGCTCGGGCCGGCGCTGCTGAAATACGGCAACGATGCCCAGAAGAAGGAGCATCTGCCAAAGATCGCCGCGGGCCTGATCCGCTGGTGTCAGGGCTATTCCGAGCCGAACGCCGGCTCCGATCTCGCCTCGCTGCAGACCCGCGCCGAGAGCGACGGCGATGATTTCATCATTACGGGGTCGAAGATCTGGACCTCCTATGCCAACTACGCCGACTGGATCTTCTGCCTCGTTCGCACCGATGCCGCCGCGAAGAAGCATGACGGCATCAGCTTCATCCTGTTCGACATGACCTCGAAGGGCGTGACGACCAAACCGATCCTCCTGATCTCCGGCTACTCGCCGTTCTGCGAGACTTTCTTCGACAATGTCCGCGTGCCGAAATCGCATGTGGTCGGCACCGTCAATCGCGGCTGGGACGTCGCAAAATATCTGCTCCAGCATGAGCGCGCGATGATATCAGGCATGGGCGAGCGCGGCGTCGGCCGTCCGCTGGGCCAGATTGCGGCCGATTCCGTCGGCACCGATGCGCAGGGACGGCTCGACGATTCCATGCTGCGTGGCCGCATCGCCAGCTTCGACGTCGACGAAGCGGCCCTTGGCGCCTGCGCCGAGCGCGCGGTCGATCTCGCCAAGGCCGGTCAGGCCCATCCGGCGTTCTCGTCGGCGATGAAATATTACGGGACCGAGCTCAACAAGCGCCGTTACGAGATCCTGATGTCGGCCGGCGGCGTCGATGCGCTGGAATGGGAGAGCGAGCGTTCGAAACAAGGAGCGCGTCCGCGCGCCTGGCTGCGGACCAAGGCCAACTCGATCGAGGGCGGCACCACCGAGGTCATGCTCGGCATCGTCGCCAAGCGCATCCTCGATTTGCCGGGGGCGTAACCCCAGCGTCGTTCCGGGGCGGTCCGCAGGACCGAACTAAGGTGCGCGGTTGCGCACCTGAGAACCTCGAAATTCCGGGTTCACGCTTCGCGTGCCCCGGAATGACAACAACAGACATGCATTCCGCCAGACGTTAGAGACATTGCACATGGCCCTCGTCCTCACCGAAGAACAATCGATGCTCCGCGACAGCGCGCGCGGGCTGATCAGCGACAAGGCGCCGGTGTCGCATTTGCGGCATCTGCGCGATAGCAAAGACCCCATCGGCTTCTCCAGGGAGTTTTGGCATTCCTTCGCCGAGATGGGTTTTGCCGGCTTGCTGGTGCCGGAAGAGTTCGGCGGCAGCGGCCTCGGCTATGTCGAGGCCGGGGTGGTGATGGAGGAGATCGGCCGCACGCTGATGCCCTCGCCCTTCCTCGCAACCAGCGTGGTCGCGGCCTCGGCACTGAACCGTGGCGGCAATGCCGCGCAGAAGTCGGAGTATCTGCCGAAGATTTCCAACGGCTCCCTGCTCGCGACGCTCGCGATCGACGAGGGCGCAAAACACCGCCCGCTTCAGACCAGCCTCCAGGCCGTGCGCGCCGGCAACGGCTTCAAACTCTCCGGCGCCAAGGCGCTGGTGGTCGACGGTCACGTTGCCGATCTCCTCATCGTCGCTGCGCGTACGGCCGGCTCAGCCGGCGAGCGCGAGGGGCTGACGCTGTTCCTGGTCAACCCCAAGGCCAAGGGCGTTGCGATCGAGCGCACCATCATGGTCGACGCGCACAATGCGGCGCGGATCGAGCTTGCCAATGTCGAGGTCGATGCCGACAGCGTGCTCGGCGAAGTCGACCAGGGAGCCGGCTTGCTCCACGGCGTGCTCGATATCGGGCGGGGCGCAGTGGCCTCCGAAATGGTGGGTCTGAGCGAAGAGGTGTTCAACCGTACCGTCGAGTACCTGAAGAGCCGCAAGCAGTTCGGCAAGCTGATCGGCGAATTCCAGGCGCTGCAGCACCGCGCCGCCGAACTCTATGTCGATATCGAGATCACCCGCGCCGCCGTGATGAAGGCGCTGCAAGCGCTCGATACGGACGTCGCCAAGGCGGCGTCAGCCGTCGCAGTGGCGAAAGCCCGCGCCGGCACCACCGCCACGCGCGCGGTGCAGGAAGGCGTGCAGATGCATGGCGGCATGGGCATGACCGACCAGTTCGACATCGGCTTCTTTATGAAGCGCGCGCGCGTGTGCGAGGAATTGTTCGGCGACGCCAATTACCACACCGAGCAGCTGGCAAGGGCGCGGGGGTATTGAGGCGAGGGTACCAATGGGCACAGCTGCGCCTCGAATAGAGGTGTCGTCCCGGCGAAGGCCGGGACCCATAACCCCAGGGAGCAGTTTGAGAAAGACTCGGAGTTGCTAGCTGCCGCTACAATTTCCGATGGTGGTTATGGGTCCCGGCCCCCCGTGCGCAATTGCGCACTAGGCCGGGACGACAAAGACCTCTTACCGCACCGGCGGCGCGTACTGCACGCCGCCCGCATTCCACAGCTGGTTCATGCCGCGCGGGATCTTCAGCTTCGACTTCTCGCCGATGTTGCGCTCGTACATCTCGCCGTAATTGCCGACGTGGCGGATGATGCGGACCACCCAATCCTTGGTCAGGCCGAGCTGCTCGCCGTAATTGCCCTCGGTGCCGACCAGCCGCATCACTTCCGGCTTCTTCGACTTCAGGGCCTCGTCGATGTTCTCCGAGGAGACGCCGAGCTCCTCGGCGTTGATCATCGCGTACAGCGTCCACTTCACGATCATCATCCAGTCGTCGTCGCGCTGGCGCACGACGGGGGCGAGCGGCTCCTTGGAGATCATGTCCGGCAGGATCATGCTGTCGCCGGGCTTCGACAGGTTCAGCCGCAGCGCGTAGAGCTGGGAGACGTCGGCGGAGAGCGTGTCGCATTTGCCGGTGTCGTAGGCTTTCACGACGTCGTCCAGCTTGTCGAACTTCACCTCTTCATACTTCATGTTGTTGGCACGGAAGTAATCCGCGACGTTGAGCGCCGTGGTGGTCCCGGTCTGGACGCAGACCTTGCTCCCGGTCAGGTCCAGCGCGGTCTCCTTGTTGCGCGCGCGCGGCAGCATGAAGCCTGCGCCGTCGTAATAGGCGACCGCGGGGAAATAGAGATCGTAGTCGAGCTCGCGCGCCATGCTCCAGGTCGAGTTGCGCGAGAGGATGTCCACTTTCCGGCTCTGCAATTCCTTGAAGCGCTCGTTGGCATCGAGCGCGACGAATTTCGCCTTGCTCGGGTCGTTGAAGATCGCGGAAGCCACCGCGCGGCAGAAATCGACGTCGAAGCCGGTCCAGTTGCCCTTGTCGTCGGGGATCGAGAAGCCCGGCAGGCCCTTGTTGACGCCGCACAGCACTTCGCCGCGGCGGACGGTGCGCTTCAACGTGCGGGTGTCGTAGAATTCATAGATGATGGCCAGGACGGCGACCAGCACGGCGACTGCGAGCCCGATCAGCAGGCCGCCACGAAAAGTGCGCATCATGTTGCTCTCTCGAAAAATCGGGAAAAGGAATATTCGCTAATGCGAGGAGATCAGAGTTCGGGCTTCTGCCGGATGACGACCTTGGTGCCGACAGGGACGCGATCGTAGAGATCGGCGACGTCGCGGTTGACGAGCCGGAAGCAGCCGGAGGAGACCTTGGTGCCGATCGTGTCGGGCCGGTTGGTGCCGTGGATGCGGTAGACCGTGGTGCCCAGATACATGGCGCGCGCACCGAGCGGATTACCGGGGCCGCCGGCCATGAAGCGCGGCAGATAAGGCTGGCGCTGGATCATCTCCGGCGGCGGCGTCCAGTCCGGCCACTCCTTCTTGTTGGTGATGTTCACCAGACCCTGCCACTGAAAACCGTCGCGGCCGACGCCGATGCCGTAGCGGATCGCACGACCGCCAGGCTGCACCAGATAGAGATGCCGTTCGGCGGTCGAGATGATGAGGGTGCCGGGCGCTTCGGTGGTGCGGAAGTAGACGACCTGCTTCTGCCATTCCGGATCGAGCTCATAGGCATCGTCGGCGACCAGGCCCGGCTCGTCGCCGCGGTCGGGCTGCTGGGCGTAGGCGTGGGGCGCGGACAGGATCAGGCCGATCGCAGCCACAAACACCCCGGTCAGGCGACGAAAATCCGTCATTTCAAGCTCTCCCCGCGGCCAAAGCCAAATCATCTGGAACCATCAAATCTCAGGGCCATCTTCATGGCAAGTTCAAGGCACCCTTAGACCATATGTCACGAGAATGCTTTGGTTTTTTGACGGACCGCGCGCAATGCCACAAACGGGGGATGGCGCGAAAAGCAGTGGTCGCAGCATCCTCACCGCGCGCGGCCTGTCAGATCTGGTTATTCTCAGCCGCGATCCCGAGCCGCCGGACGATCTCCGTCCCCACGGCCCGGGCCTCAGGCCTCGAACCGATGCGAGGGCTGCGAAACCGTTGTCCTGACTGCAATCGGATCACGACGATGCAGTGCTCGTCCTCGGAGCGGCCGCGGCGCTCGACCGTGATCGTCTTGACGTCGCGCCCTTCGATGTGGTCGGCGCGCAACGTGCCGTCGCCCCACAGGCGTTCGATCCGGATATCGCCCTGGCGGATGATCCAGAACGCGCCGGTCACAAGGTTGGCATAACGGGAAACGCCAAAAGCGGCGAGCGCGCCGACGGGCAGCAGCACGATGTCGACCGACCCGGGCGACAGGCCACGCCAGAGCCTGTAGGCGTAGGGAACGGCGCACAATGCGACGACGATCAGTGCGACGATCCTGATGTCTCTCTTCGAGAACGGCTCGAGGGGGTCGCCGAGACGCATCTCGGGATTGCTGGCATCGAGCGGATTGACCGGAGACTCGACGTCGGGGACGTCGAATTGCGCGGCGATCCGCGCCACCGTGTCGTGCACATGGGTGACGTCGGAGATCGGCGGCGAGGTCAGGCGTTCTCCGGAGGCCAGCGTGAAGGCCAGCTGAAAGCGGGCTTTCGCCCTCTTGCTGCCGGGAACCTGCAATCCCTTGATGTCGTCCTTGGCGACGATCCGCGTCCGCAGTTTTCCGAACGGGCGCTGCTCGCCGATCAAGATCTCGTCCGGCGTGATGATCCACACCACCGCCGGCGCCAGCATGATGATAGCGACGAACGCTGCTCCAACGAGCAGCGCGACCACGGAGATGATCACCTCCAGGGGATCGTGTGTGAACAGGCCCGGCGTGAAGCACAGCGCAACGGCAGCCGCAAAGCCGGACATGACCAGCCGCTGCGCAATCGAGGCGCCCTCGCGAAGGCGAATGTCGGTGCTGTTGGTGGCGTCGTCCATCGCGGGCGGCTGATTACGTGGCCCGCGAAACTCCACGGACGGGTCCGTGGAGTCAAGCAACAAGGGCGCGACCCGTGCCGGGCGTCAGCTATTGGCGTTCAGCAGCTTTGCCACGGTGCGGTCGATCTCGTCATAACGGCCTTCGCCCTCGTGCTGGAATACGATCTTGCCGTTCTGGTCGATGATGTACTGCGCCGGCCAATATCGGTTGCGGTAAGCGTTCCAGGTCCTGGAATCATTGTCCTGCGCCACCGGATAGGTGATGCCGTGGCGCTTCAGCGCCGCCTGCACATTGGAGGCCGAGCGCTCGAACGGGAACTCCGGCGTGTGCACGCCGACCACGACGAGGCCCTTGTCCTTGTACTTGGCATAGAGATCGGTGACGTGCGGCAGCGTGTTGACGCAGTTGACGCAGCCATAGGTCCAGAAGTCCACCAGCACGACCTTGCCGCGGAGATCGGCGATATTAAGCGGCTTCGAGTTGAACCAGTTGTTGATGCCGGCGAAGTCGGGCGCGGTGTCCTGGCTGGCGGCGGCGGTGACGACAGGGACAGCGCGCGCGGCCTCGTCGCAGATGCCGGGGATGACGGCGCCTGTTACGGCGATGCCGATCAGTGCGGCGGAGACGGCGAGCAGTTTGAAAGTCATGGAAAGATCCTCCGGTGAAGCTGAGGGATGATCACAGGCCGATCTGGCCGGTGGGATAGAAGCCGGTGAGCCACGCCACGATCAGCGTGTCGTATTGGAAGTAGGCGGCGAGCGCGAAGCCGATCACGACGACGCCAAAGCCCTGCTGCAGCCGTGGCGAAATGCGCGCGAGACTGCGCACGCGCGTGGTCGCGGCCTGCCCGCCATAGGCGATCGCCAGCATGGGAATCGCCGCGCCGATGGCGTAGGCGATCAGCAGCGTGCCGGCCCAGGTCGCCTTCTCAGTCGTTGCGACCAGCGTCAGGATCGAGCCGAGCACCGGGCCGGCACAGGGCGTCCAGACCAGGCCGAGCGTTGTGCCGAGCACGAGCCCGCCGAGTGCGCCCTCGCGCTGCGTGGCGCTGGAGTTGCCGAGATCGAGCCAGCCGTTGAGCCGGATCGACAGCCATTCGAACGGTGCCGGCCACAGCATCAACAGGCCGAAGCCGAGCAGCAGGATCGAGGCCGCTTCGCGCAGCACGTTCGGATCGAAATTAAACAGCCGCGTGATGGCGCCGAGCAGCAGCGCGGTCGCGGAGAACGAGATGACGAAGCCGAGCGCGATCATCGCCGGACGAAGATGCGAGCTGCGGCCGATTGAGGCGCCGAGCAGGATCGGCAGCATCGGCAGCGTGCACGGCGCGGCGATGGTGAGGATGCCGGCGAGGGCAGCGAAGAGAAGTTCGAGCATGGGGCACTCGTGGAGAGGGTCACGAGGGCAGTTCGGGATGAGCGAGGCAGTCGTTACGCCGCGTCACGCCTTCGTGACGGGAGTGCTGCTGCCGCAGCTGTCTGCTCCAAACACAAAACGACCCGGAGGGGGGCATCCCGTCCGGGTCGTTGGAGGTCTTGGGAGGTTTAACGAAACCGTATGTGAGCTTTATAGGAGGGAAGTTTTTCCGCCTGATGTTGTGCTTTGTTTCAATTGTTTCGTCGGCGGTAACACTTCCGTGTCCGAGATAGGGCCAAAGCCAATGGCCTATCCCATTGAAATATCTGAATTTCAGGCGGCGAAGCGCTCGACGCCACAGCCCTTAAGCAATTCGGCCAGTTGCTTGCGGGCGTAGAACATCCGGGTCTTCACCGTGCTCTGCGGGATGCCGATGATCTGGCCGACCTCCTCCACCGACTTCTCGTGGTAGTAGACCAGCGTGATGATCTCGCGATGCGCGGGCGACAGCTTCTGGACGCAGGCGCGCAGGATGGCGCTGGTGTCGCTGCGGTCGAGCGAGGTCTCCGGCGTGTCGCAACCATCGGCGATCTGGCGCACGTCTTCCTGGTCGATGTCCTCGAAGCGGCGCTGGCGCATCGCAGTCAGCGCCTTGAAGCGGGCGATCGAGAGCAGCCAGGTCGAAACCTGCGAGCGGCCCTGGAATTGGCCGGCGGTCCGCCACACGTCCAGAAACACCTGGCTCACCAGGTCTTCCGCCGTAGTCGCGTCGCGCACGATCCGCAGGATGAAGCGGTAGACGCGCACATTGTGCCGGCAATAAAGGATGTGCATGGACGTCCGGTTGCCGTCGGCAATGCTTTCGAGAAGCATGTCGTCCGAGGTCGCCTGAGCGGCAATGATGCTCTGGCTGGCTTGGGCGTTGATGGCGATGACGTTCGGCATTGACTTGGCTCCCCGTAGCGCCGCAACCGAGCGGCGTTTCCTTGGACCAAAGTGTTAATGAGCCAACGTTTCGGGACGTCTGCACGAAAAGCGGAAAATGGTTTCGTGCGCCGACAAATTGTTTCGTCGAATTAGCCGCGACGAAACATTCGGGGCAAAAAAGCGTGGAATTTCAAGGTACGGAAAATACGGGGGTGGGGATTAGGCCGCCAGCGGAGGCGCCGGGAACGTATTTCGGGCTTTTGCGTTCGCACTCCCCGTGTCGTCCTGGACAAGCGAGCAAAGCGAGCGCCGATGCAGGACCCATTACCCCAGGGAGACGTTTTGCGGAGACGTGTGGTTGCCAGCTCGCGCCACAATCTCTGCCTGGGGTAATGGGTCCTGGCGTTCGCCAGGACGACAATGGAGCCCCTACGCCTTCTCACCCGCCGGCGAGAACAAATAGCCGCCGCCGCGGATGGTGCGGATCACGGCGGGTTTTGCCGGATCGGGCTCGATCTTGCGGCGGATGCGCATGATGCGCAGGTCGACGGCGCGGTCGAAGGCTTCGGCGTCGCGGGCATTGGCCAATTCCAGCAGGCGCTCGCGCGACAGCACGCGCTTCGGATTGGCCGCGAACACTTTCAAGAGCCCGAACTCGGATGCGGTCAGCGGGTGCTCGTTGCCCTCGTCGTCGCGCAAGGCCTGCGCTTCGAGATCGAGCCACTTGGTCCCGAACCGTACCAATTGCTCCTTGTCCGATTTCGCAGCCGCCGCGTCCGCCACGGCTTTCGCCGGCGCGCTCCGGCGCAGCACCGAGCGGATGCGTGCCATCAGCTCACGCAGCTCGCACGGCTTGGCCACGTAATCGTCGGCGCCGAGCTCGAGGCCGACGACGCGGTCGATCGGGCTTGCCGTCGCCGTCAGCATGATCACCGGCACGTTGATGCGGCTCTTGAGGTCGCGGATGATCGAGAGCCCGTCTTCCTCCGGCATGTTGAGGTCGAGCACGACGAGGTCGGGCATGCTGCCGTCGATCGCCGTGCGCAACGACTTACCGCCGTCGCACAGCGTCACGGTGAAGCCGTGCATCTTGAGGTAATCGCCGACCATCTCCCGGGCCGGGGCCTCGTCGTCGACGATCATGATGTGCTGGCTTTGGGTCATGGTCCTGAGATCACGAAATTTCGGTCGCGGGGAGGGTGATGGTGAAGGTCGAGCCCTTGCCGGGGCCCTCGCTCTCGGCGGTCACCTCGCCGCCGTGCATGTCGATAATACGCTTGACGATGGACAACCCAAGCCCGGTCGAGCTCTCGCCGGCGGTCGGTTTTGCCGACAGCCGCTGGAACCGGCCGAACAGGCGGCCGAGATCCTCCGGCGACAGGCCGGCGCCCTCGTCGCTGACGCGGACGATGGTGTCGCCGCCCTCATGGCTGACGACGACGCCGATCTTGCCGCCGATCGGTGAGTATTTGATGGCGTTGCTGATCAGATTGTCGATTGCCTCGCGAATGCGGTCGGTGTCGCACATGGTGACGACGTTGACGGGCGCGGTGACGCTGATCGCCTGCTGCTTGTTGACGGCGAGCGGCTGGTTGGCCTCGGCGACCTCCTTGACCAGGGCCGCGACGTCGACGGGCTCGCGGCGGATGGTGATGTCGAAGGCATCGGCCATCGCATCCGAGATCAGATGATCGACCATCGTGGTCAGGCGCTTGGTCGCATCGCGGATGTGATCGACCTGGGCCACGACGCCGCCTGACGACGCGCCGGTCGAGATCAACTCCTTCAGCATCTCGGTGCGGCCGAGGATGACGCCGAGCGGATTCTTCAGATCGTGGGCAACGGTACCGAGGATTTCGTTCTTGAAGCCGTTGGCGCGTTGCAGCCGCAGCCATTGCGCCGAGAGGCGGCGGTTGGCCTGCATCAGCGCGCGGGTGCGCTGGGCGACGCGGTCTTCCAGCTGGGTGTTGGCGGCCTGGAGCTGCTGGTAGAGGATGACGTTGTCGAAGGCGATCGAGAGCCGGCTGGAGAAGATCTCGACCAGCGAGCGGTCGGTCTCGGACAGCTCGCGCTCGGCCTGCAGCAGCACCACGACCTCGCGGCCGCTTCCGGTGCGCAAATAGATCACGCTGCGGTGGTCGGCGAATTCGTTCTTGCGGCCCTGGAACGCGGCTTCCACCATCGCGCGCAGATCGGGGTCGAGCGCCTTCGACGAGGTGGTGCCGATGAAGCGGCTGTAGCAGCCGCTGCCGGCGAGCACCGAGAGCTCGGGGTCGATGCCGCCATTGTCGCGCAAAACCAGGATACCGGCGCAATCGACGTTGAGCAGCGAGGCAAGCTGGGTCAGTACGCCCTCGGCGAGCCGCTGCATCGACTTGAAATCGTACAGCGTCGAAGCCGCGTCGATGATGATCTCGAGCCCGCGCCTTGTCTGCAGCATGCGCTCGAGCTGCTGGTAGGAGCGCAGCGCCGCGGTCAGCGAGGTGAACAGCTTGTCGGCGGTGAGCTCGGTCTTCGCTTTGTAGTCGTTGATGTCGTACTGCACGATCACGCGCCGTTCAGGCGCTTGACCGGGCTGTCCGGTGCGCAGGATGATGCGCACGGTCTCGTTCTTGAGCTCGTTGCGGATGTACTCGACCAGCTCGAGGCCGGCGACGTCCGTCTCCATGATGACGTCGAGCAGCACGGCGGCGATGTCGTTGTGCGCGGCCATCAGCTTGCGACCTTCGGCCGCGGAATGGGCGGAGAGGATCTCCAGGCCCTGGCCGTTGAGGGAATAGTCCGAGAGCGCAAAACGCGTACCGTCATGCACGGCCGGATCGTCGTCGATGACGGCGATCTTCCATTTCCGGGCGTCAACATCCTCCGATGCGGTACCGGTGTCGTCGATCAGGTGGAGGACATCGTCCTGTTCGGCCATTGAGAAGTCCCGTCAGTCTCTGTGCTTTGCCCGCCGCCCTTGGCGACCCGGGGCATGATAATGCGAAAAGTAGTGCCTTGTCCCAGCTTGGATTCCAGCATCATGCGACCGCCGAGCTGCTGGGTGACGAGGTTATAGACGATATGGAGGCCGAGTCCCGTGCCACCTTCATTGCGCCTGGTGGTAAAGAATGGGTCAAAGGCCTGGCGCTGCACGTCGGAGGTCATGCCGGCCCCGTCATCGGTGAAGATGATCTCGACGTCGTCGGCCCCGCGCGGCCGCGCCGAGATCGTGATCGTGCCGGCGCGGCCGTCGGCAAAGGCGTGGTTGGCGGCGTTGAGGAACAAATTGGTCAGGATCTGGCCGTAGGAGCCGGGATAGCCGTCGAGCAGCAGCCCCTCGGGCATGTCGACATGGAGCGTGATCGGCGACCGCTTCAACACCGGCCGCAGGCTCGCGATGATCTGCTCGGTGGCTTCGCTCAGTGAGAACTGTCGCCGCTCGGCATGGGAGCGGTCGACCGCGACCTGCTTGAACGACTGGATCAGCTCGCCGGCGCGCTGGAGATTGGCGACGAGCTGCTGCGAGGCGTCGCGCGAGGACTGCACGAATTCTTCCAGCTGCGAGCGGCGCAGGCCGCCGTCGCCCTTGAGCTGGGCCTCGAAGATTTCGGTGCGCCGGGCAAAGCTCGACGCAACGGTGAGGCTGATGCCGATCGGGTTGTTGACCTCGTGCGCGACGCCGGCGACGAGGCCGCCGAGGGCTGCGAGCCTCTCGGCATCGATCAGATTCTGCTGCGCGGCGTTGAGCTCGAGCAGCGCGCTTTCGGCCTTCTCCTTGGACGCGCGCAGCTCGTCCTCGGTCTGGCGCTTCGCGATGGCGTTCTCGCGGAACACTTCCACCGCGCGCGCCATGGCTCCGACCTCGTCGCGCGCGCGCGTGCCCTGCACCTCGCGGCCGAGGTCGCCGAGCGTGATCGCGCGCATCGCCGCCATGATCTGCTGCAGCGGCAGCCGGATCGACAGCGCGATCAGCACGCCGGCGGTGAGGATGATGCCGAGGAAGATCACGGCGATGGAGAGAACGCGACGGGAAATGTCCGCCAGCGTGCGGTCGAACGTCTCCTGCGCCTTTTGCTCGCGCTGGCGCATCTTGGTGGAGAGATCGTCGATGGCGCCGATCGCCTCGGCCTGGTTGGCGTCGATGGTGTTGCGCAGCAGCTCGGTACGGTTCGTGAGCTGCTCGGAGAGCTTTGCAAAACCCTCGCGCAGCGCGGCGGTCCGGGCGGCGAGTCGTCGCAGCGCCATGCGCTGGAGGTCGTTGTCGGCGAGATCGATCATCACGGGGATGGTCTTCTCGATGGTCTCGGTGTTGCGGCGGGCGTCGTCGGCCGCACCCGATGACAGCGACAGATAGTAGGAATTGGCCGCGACCAGCATCGCGGTGAAGGCCTCGCGCGACTTGCCCAGCGAAGGCCAGATCAGCGCGTCGCGATGGCCGGTGGCGCCTTCGATGATGGAGTAAAGGCCGGCCATGTCCCTGGCCGGTCCCTGCACCTGATCCTCGTAGGTCTTCGCGATGGTGGCCTGCACGCCGCGCAGCTCGCCGAAGCCGTTGAGGAAGCGGTCGGTGGTGCGCTCCAGCTCCTCGACCGAGCCCGACAGCATCGGGTCCTTGGCGGCGCGATTGGTCAGCGTCCCCAGCACGGCCTCGCGCAGCAGCAGGATCTCGGCGAACAGGTCGGGGCTCGGCTGGTTGATGTAGCGGTGGATCAGATTGTGCAGCCGCCCGGTCTCGCTTTCGAGCAGCGCCAGAATCCGGTCGGATTCGCGCACCTGGCGCACGTCGTCCCAGGCCGAGCCGAGCACCTGCGAGCCGTTCCAGATCAGCCCGACCAGCACGATGACCACGGCGGAGTTCAGCGCCGCGATCGACAGGATGCGCCAACGGATCGGCACCGCCCGGAGCACGCCGACCAGCCGCGCGCGCAGCCGCCCCATCGGGCCGGGCGACCTGTCTGCATGCTCGCTGTGTCCAAGCCCGGGCAAGAGGCCTCACTCCACCTTGCGAATGCGTTCGATCAGCGCGGCCGCGGCCGGATCCTGCCCGGCCTTGGCGTAGATCGCGACCATCGCGTCTTCGAACGGCTTGCGGTCGATATCCCTGACGATGGTGACGCCCGCTGCTTCCGCCTTGCGCTGCGACTGCTCCTCCAGGTCGCGCCATTTCTCGCGCATGAAGCGGCTGGAGCGCTGTGCGGCTTCCCTGAAGATGGTTTGCTCGTCGGCCGACAGGCTTTTCCAGGCCTTCAGCGAAATCACCAGCACTTCGGGGCTCATGGTGTGCTCGGTGAGGGCGAGATAGCCGGCATGTTTGTAATGGTCCGTCGTCACGTAGGATGGCCAGTTGTTCTCGGCGCCGTCGATCAGGTGGTTGGCAAGCCCGGCAAGCACCTGCCCATAGGGCATCTCGACCGGCTCCGCGCCGAGCGCGCGGATCATCTGGCTCATCAACTCCGACTGCTGCACCCGGATCCGCAATCCCTTGAGGTCCGCGACGTTTCTGACCGGGCGGGCGCCGTTGTAGATCGATCGCGCGCCGGAATCGTAGAAGGCGAGGCCAACGAAGCCGTAGGGCTCGAAGCTGCCGAGGATCTCGCTGCCGATCGGCCCGTCCAGCACCTTCTGCATGTGCTCGATGGACCGGAACAGGAACGGCATCGCCAGCACGTTCATCGCCGGAACGAAATTGCCGATCAGCGCCACATTGGTCCGGTTGAGATCGATCGCACCGACCCGGGTCTGCTCGATGGTCTCCTTCTCCTCGCCGAGTTGGCGGGAGTGGAAGACCTTGACCTCGTGCCGACCGCCGCTGCGCTCGGCGATCAGGGCGCCCATGTAGCGCAGCGCCTGCACGGTCGGATAATCCTCGGTCTGGGTGTCGGCGGCGCGGAACTCACGCGCAGCAGCTCCCGTCGCGCAGAGGGCGATCAAAAGCGCGACGAAAACCACCCCGGTCCGCGTGCGTTCGGCACGGTTCAACACTGGCACACTCAACCCCTCAGTGGTGGAGTCTATGGCGGGAGGAAAAGGTTCAATGCAATCTAGCAGATGGTCGTGGGAAGGCCATCCCGCCGGGCGCCTCGACGTGATTGTGCGGCGCGGCCGGGGCTCATTCCCGGTTGAAACCGCAAATGCCGCGCCTTAAGCAGGGGCAGCCGCTTTCGTCGGTGCGGCATGGAAAGAGCCATCGTGACTTCAGCATCGCGCCTTTTGCAGGTCGTCGCCGCCTTTGCGGCGCTCTCCTTGGCCGCGCCGGTGCGTGCCGCGACCGACATCGCGTGGTGGCACGCCATGTCCGGCGAACTCGGCCGGCAACTGGAAAAGCTCGCCTCCGACTTCAACGCCTCGCAGCCGGATTATCGCGTGGTGCCAACTTACAAGGGCAGTTACACCGAGACGGTGACGGCCGCGATCTTCGCCTTCCGCTCGCGCAGCCAGCCCGCGATCGTCCAGGTCAACGAGGTCGCCACCGCCACCATGACCGCGGCCAAGGGCGCGATCTATCCCGTGTTCAGCCTGATGCGGGACATGAAGGAGCCGTTCTCGCTCAATGACTACCTTCCCGCGGTCTCCGGCTACTACACCGATGCGGCCGGCAATCTCTTGTCCTTCCCTTTCAATTCGTCGACGCCGATTCTTTATTACAACAAGACCATGTTCCGCGACGCAGGGCTCGATCCGGAGGCGCCGCCGAAGACCTGGCCGGAGCTTGGCGCTGCTGCAAAACGCCTGCGCGATCGCGGCGCGGTGTGCGGCTTCACCACCTCCTGGCCGTCCTGGATCCATGTCGAGAATTTTTCAGCCTTCCACAATCTGCCGCTGGCAACGCGGGCGAACGGCTTTGCCGCGTTGGATGCCGAGCTGACCATCAACAATCCGTCTCTCGTGCGTCACGTCTCCGAGCTCAGCGAGTGGCAGAAAACGAAAGTGTTCGACTATAGCGGCCGCGGCCAGTCGGCCGAGCCGCGCTTCCAGAACGGCGAATGCGGCATCTTCATCGGCTCCTCGGCGACGCGCGCCGACATCAAGGCGAATTCGAAGTTCGAGATTGGCTACGGCATGATGCCGTATTGGCCCGACGTGAAGGGTGCGCCGCAGAATTCGATCATCGGTGGCGCCACGCTGTGGGTGCTGCGCGACCGTCCGCGCGAGGAATACAAAGGCGTGGCACGATTCTTCGCCTATCTGTCGCAGCCCGGCGTGCAGGCCGCCTGGCACCAGAACACCGGCTATCTGCCTGTCACCCGCGCCGCCTTCGAGCTGACGCGCGCGCAAGGTTTTTACGAGCGCAATCCGGGCTCGGCGATGTCGTTCGAAGAGATCACGCTGCATCCGCCGACGGAGAATTCAAAGGGCATCCGGCTCGGCTCCTTCGTGCTGATCCGCGGCGCGATCGAGGACGAGCTGGAGCAGGCCTTTGCCGGCCGCAAGAGCGCGCAAGCCGCGCTCGATGCTGCGGTCGAACGCGGCAACAAGATCCTGCGCCAGTTCGAGCGCGCCAGCCCGGATAGGTAGGGGGAGGGATGGTAGCTCGGCGTTAAGGCGCAAGGCCGTTCCACAGCGTCATGGCCGGGCTTGTCCCGGCCATCCACGCCTTGGCCGCAGCACGAAGAACGTGGATGCCCGGGACAAGCCCGGGCATGACGAGCTCAACAGCCGTTAGGTTACGATGTCGATGCCACTCCCCCACCTCGCCGACGCGGCAAGCTTTCGCGCCTTTCGCGCCGACCCTCCGCGATGGCTGCCGATCGCACTCGACATCGCCCGCAGCCACGATCTCGATGCCAGCGCGCCGCACGTGTTTGCCACCGGCACCAATCTCGTGGTCGGGCTCGGCGATCGCCTGATCCTGAAAATCTTCCCGCCGCTGCTCCGCGCGCAGTTCGTCTCCGAGCACGGCTCGCTGGCCCAGCTTGCCGGTCGCATTGACTTGCCAATTCCCGAGATCGTCGCGGAAGGCGAGCGCGACGGCTGGCCTTATCTGATCATCACGCGCCTTGCCGGCACGCTCGGCTCGGAGGTCTGGCCGTCGTTGCCGGAAGCGCAGAAGGAGCGCGTGCTGCGACAGATCGGCGAGACCATCGCCGCCGTGCAGCGCGCGCCGCTCGGCTCACTCGCGCAGATCCAGCCGCGCTGGGACGACTTCATGCGGGCCCAGATGCAGGGCTGCAAGGCGCGGCACACGCGTCTCGGCCTGGCGCCGAAATTCCTCGCCGGCCTCGACGATCTCCTGCGTGATGCGGCCGCGCTCATTCCGATGGATGCGTCGCCGGTGATCCTGATCGGCGAATACATTCCGGAGAACTTCCTGCTCGCCCGCCACGACGATCAATGGTCTCTCGCCGGCCTGTTCGACTTCGGCGACGTGCTGGCGGGATGGCGGGACTACGATCTGCTCGGCCCTAGCGCCTTCATGGCAGCGGGCCGGCCGGGCAGGGTGCGCAACCTGCTCGAAGGCTTTGGCTATGCGAAGCTCGACTTCGCGCTCAAGCGACGGCTGATGGCCCTGATGCTGCTGCATCGCGCCAGCGACCTCAACAGCCACATCTGCATCGAGGGCTGGCAGGAGCAGGCGGATGATCTGGTCGAACTTCAGGAACTGATCTGGCCGGGGTGACGGGCCGCGATCGATAGCCGCGCCACCTAGGGGCGAGACGCGCTCACGCAATAGGCTGGTATTCTCGAAGCATATTTTTTAGGCAAATATACCTGTTTGTATGCAATGTCCGACGGCTTGGCTTCTGATCGACGGCCCGGATAGCAGCCTTTTCCTATAAACATTTCATAGGCTTATGCTGGTTTAATCCTTGCTTAAGCCTTGGCACGAACCTTGCGAATCCAGTTCCAACCAGAAAACTTTTGTGTTGGAGCCATTCCATGAAGCGCCGCGATTTCCTCAAGTCCGTTTCCGGATTGGCCGCAGGCGCGGCGCTTCCGGCCATGCCGTCCGTGATCTCGTCGGCCAAGGCCGATGCGCGCTCGGAGACGCTGCTGATCGTCTCGGAAGGCGGCCCCAACAATCTCGATATCCACGGCGTCGGCACCAACGTGCCCGGCTATGAGGTGTCCTGGAATTGCTACGACCGCCTGCTCAGCCACGAGATGAAGACCGGCCCCGGCGGCGTGCCCTATTACGACCGCGACAAGTTCAAGGGCGAACTCGCCGAGGACTTCAAGATCGACGACAGGTCGGTCACCTTCAAGCTGAAGAAGAACGCCAAATTCCACGACGGCGCGCCTGTGACCGCCAAGGACGTGAAGTGGTCGCTCGACCGAGCCGTCAGCGTCGGCGGATTCCCCACCTTCCAGATGAGCGCGGGCTCGCTCACGAAACCCGAGCAGTTCGTCGTGATCGACGACTACACGGTACGTGTCGACTTCCTGAAGAAGGACAAGCTGACGATCCCCGATCTCGCGGTGATCGTGCCCTGCATCATCAATTCCGAGCTGGTGAAGAAGAACGCCAGCGAGAAGGATCCCTGGGGACTCGAATTCACCAAGCAGCAGACCGCGGGCTCCGGCGCCTACAAGGTGACGAAGTGGACCGCCGGCACCGAAGTGGTGATGGAGCGCAACGACGATTGGGTCGGCGGCCCGCTGCCGAAGATCAAGCGCGTGATCTGGCGCATGGTGCCGCAGGCCGGCAATCGCCGCGCGCTGCTGGAGCGCGGCGACGCCGACATCTCCTATGAGCTGCCGTTCAAGGATTTCCAGGAGATGAAGGCGAGCGGCAAGCTCAACGTGGTGTCGCTGCCGTTCTCCAACGGCATCCAGTATATCGGCATGAACGTGACCAAGCCGCCGTTCGACAATCCCAAGGTACGTCAGGCGGTCGCCTGCGCGATTCCCTATCAGAAGATCATGGACGCGGTGATGTTCGGGCTGGCTAACCCGATGTTCGGCGCGCCCAAGGACAAGCCAACCGAAGTCGCCTGGCCGCAGCCGCACAAATACAACACCGACATGGACAAGGCGAAGGCGCTGCTGGCCGAGGCCGGCTACCCGAACGGCTTCGAGACCACGATCTCGTTCGACCTCAACTTCGCCGGCGTCAACGAGCCGCTCTGCGTGCTGGTGCAGGAGAGCCTGGCCCAGATCGGCATCAAGACCACCATCAACAAGGTGCCCGGCGCCAACTGGCGCACCGAATTGAACAAGAAGGAAATGCCGCTCTTCACCAACGTATTCTCGGGCTGGCTCGATTACCCCGAATACTTCTTCTACTGGTGCTATCACGGCAATAATTCCGTCTTCAACACCATGAGCTACAAGTCGGCGGAGATGGACAAGCTGATCGACGGCGCACGCGCGGCCGCCGCGACCGGCGACACCGCGACCTACGACACCGACGTGAAGGGCTTCGTCGACCTCGCCTACAGCGACATCCCGCGCATCCCGCTGTACCAGCCGTTCGTCAACGTCGCGATGCAGAAGAACATCAGCGGCTACCAATACTGGTTCCACCGGAGGCTGGATTATCGCGCGATGGCGAAGGGGTAAGGGGATGGCGGGCGCTGTCCTTCGCAGTGAGGTGAGCACGCTTTTCAGGCTCCCTCCCCCCTTGTGGGGGAGGGGTGGGGAGAGGGGTAGCCACAAACTCCGATCTCTCCCGGAGCCACCCCCCTCCCTAGCCCTCCCCCACAAGGGGGGAGGGAACGCAGCGGAGCGAGTGGCCGCGTGTCGGGTTCATTCAACGCGCAAGAGGAAGTCGCCATGCTGACCATGATCGGCAAGCGCCTGATGTTCGCGATTCCTTCGCTGATCGGGGTCGTCATCGTCACCTTCCTGCTGACCCGCGCATTGCCCGGTGATCCCGCGGCGTATTTCGCCGGCCCCGCCGCAACGAAAGAAGCCGTCGAGCAGATCCGGAAAAAACTCGGCCTCGACAAGCCGCTGATCGAGCAGTTCTTTCGCTACACCAACGATCTCGCCCATGGCGATTTCGGCAACTCGCTCACGACCGGCCAGCCGGTCGCAGCCGAGATCCGCAACCGCCTGCCGGCCTCCGCCGAGCTGACGCTGCTCGGCCTCATCGTCTCGGTCGTGATCGCGATTCCGCTCGGCGTGCTGGCGGCGACGCGGCCGGGCTCATGGGTCGACCATCTCTGCCGTGTGACGACGACGGCCGGCGTCTCGCTGCCGGTGTTCTTCACAGGTCTGGTGCTGGTCTATGTGTTCTATTTCCGGCTCGGCTGGTCGCCCGCGCCGCTCGGCCGGCTCGATGTGTTCTACAGCGCGCCGCCGACAGTGACCGGCTTCTATCTGATCGACACCCTGATCGCGCGCGACTTCGAGGCGTTCCGTTCGGCATGCAGCCAGCTCATCCTGCCGGCGACGACGCTTGCGATCTTCTCGCTGGCGCCGATCGCGCGCATGACGCGCGCCTCGATGCTGGCGGTGCTGTCCTCCGAATTCGCGCGCACCGCGCGTGCCAGCGGCCTGTCGCCGGCGACCGTCATCGTCACCTACGCCTTCCGCAACGCGATGCTCCCCGTCATCACCACGCTGAGCATGGTGTTCTCGTTCCTGCTCGGCGCCAACGTGCTGGTGGAGAAAGTGTTCGCCTGGCCAGGCATCGGCTCTTACGCCGTCGAAGCGCTGATCTCGTCGGACTTCGCGCCGGTGCAGGGGTTCGTGCTGACCATGGCGGTGATGTACGTGCTGCTCAATCTCGTGATCGACATTCTCTATGGCGTGATCGACCCGCGCGTGCGGTTGGAGGGCTAATCATGAGCACCGTTGCGCCTGCTGTTGAACCCGTCGGCCCCGCCCGCACGTCGGGTCTCGTCGCGCTCCTCGACCAGACCCGCTACGTGCTCGGCGAGAACAAGGTCACCGGCTTTGCATTCGCGCTGCTGATCGTGATCCTCCTTGCCGCGATCTTCGGCCCCTATGTGGTGCCGTATGACCCGCTGGCGTCCGACACCGTGGCGTCGCTGAAGCCACCGTCGGCCGCGCACTGGTTCGGCACCGATCAATTGGGCCGTGACATCTTCAGCCGGGTCGTGGTGGCGACGCGGCTCGATACGTTCATCGCGGTCGCCTCCGTCGCCCTGGTGTTCCTGATGGGCGGGCTCGCCGGCATCGCGGCCGGCTATTTCGGCGGCTGGACCGATCGCATCGTCGGCCGCGTCGCCGACACCATCATGGCGTTCCCGCTGTTCGTGCTGGCCATGGGCATCGTCGCCGCGCTGGGGAACACCGTGCAGAACATCATCCTGGCCACCGCCATCGTGAACTTCCCGCTCTACGCCCGCGTTGCGCGCGCCGAAGCCAATGTCCGCCGTAACGCCGGCTTCGTGCAGGCCGCGCGTCTGTCCGGTAACGGCGAATTCCGCATTCTGCTCGTGCATATCCTGCCGAACATCATGCCGATCATGATCGTGCAGATGTCGCTGACCATGGGCTACGCCATCCTCAATGCCGCCGGTCTCTCCTTCATCGGCCTCGGCGTCCGTCCGCCGACGGCCGAATGGGGCATCATGGTCGCCGAAGGCGCCGGCTTCATGGTGTCAGGCGAATGGTGGATCGCGCTATTCCCGGGCCTCGCTTTGATGATCGCCGTGTTCTGCTTCAACCTCCTCGGCGACGGCCTGCGCGACATCGTCGACCCCCAGCGGAGGACGTGATGGCTGGGTTAGGCGTACTTTTTCGCTCGAAATTCCCCAATGAAATCAACCTCATTCTACTGTGCATGGGGTTGTTTTCGCCATTTTTAGTTGGGAGGTGCCCATGACCGCCCCGCCGCTGCTCGACGTCCAGGACCTTACCGTCGAATTCACCACCCGCCGCGGCATCGTCAAGGCGGTGCAGCACGTCAACATTTCCGTCGCCAAGGGCGAGACGCTTGCGATCGTCGGCGAGTCCGGCTCCGGCAAATCGGTGACGTCGTATGCGGTGATGCGCATTCTCGACCGTGCGGGGCGGATCGCCGAAGGCTCGGTGATGTTCTCGGGCATCGACGTCAAGGCCGCGACCGAAGACCAGATGCGCGATCTGCGCGGTCGCGAAGTCTCGATGATCTTCCAGAATCCGCGCGCCGCGCTCAACCCGATCCGGAAGGTCGGCGACCAGATCGAGGACGTGCTGCGCACCCATGTCCAGCAGGCCATGGTTTCGGACCGCGGCGAGAAGGCGATCGAGGCGCTGGAGCAGGTCAAGATCGCCCGCCCGCGCGAGCGCTATCACGCCTATCCGTTCGAATTGTCAGGCGGCATGTGCCAGCGTGTCGTCATCGCGCTCGCGCTCGCCTGCAATCCGCAGCTACTGATCGCGGACGAGCCGACGACCGGATTGGACGTCACCACGCAGAAGGCGGTGATGGATCTGATCGTGGAATTGACCAAGCGCAAGGCAATGTCCACCATCCTGATCACGCACGATCTCGGCCTCGCCGCTGCTTATTGCGACCGCGTCGTCGTGATGGAAAAGGGCAGGGTGGTCGAGACCGCCAAGGCCGCCGACATCTTCGCCAACCCGCAGCACCCCTACACCAAGAAGCTGATGCGCGCGACGCCGCGGCTCGGCGTGAGCCTGCGGGATCTGTTGCCGGAGGAGGAAGGCTCAGCCGTCGTGGCCGGGCCTGACCGGGCCATCCATCAGGCTTCGCAGGACGAGGCCAGGAAGAGCGGGCAGCCCCTTCTCCTCATCGACAAGCTGGTCAAGGAATATCCCCGCCAGGGCGCCACCGCCACGCTCGGCAAATTGTTCGGCCGCAAGCCGCCGGTCGAGCCGGACGTATTCCGCGCCGTCGACGGCATCAGCTTCTCGATCGGTCACGGCGAGAGCGTCGGCCTGGTCGGCGAGTCCGGCTGCGGCAAATCGACCACGTCGATGATGGTGATGCGGCTGCTGGATCAGACCTCGGGGCTGATCCAGTTCGACGGCGAGGACATCGGCGGCATCGCGCCCGCCGGCTTTGCCCGGCTGCCGCAGCGCAGCCGCATCCAGATGGTGTTCCAGGATCCGACCGACAGCCTCAACCCGCGCTTCACCGCCGTGCGTGCCATCGCCGATCCCATCATGCAGCTCGGCGACGTCAGGGGGCGCGACGCGCTCCGCGCCCGCTGCGAGGAGCTCGCCACCATGGTGGGCCTGCCGCACAATCTGCTGGATCGCTTCCCGCACCAATTGTCGGGCGGCCAGAAAGCCCGCGTCGGCATCGCCCGCGCCATCGCCCTGCACCCGAAACTCGTGATCCTGGACGAGCCGACCGCCGCGCTCGACGTTTCGGTCCAGGCCGTGGTCCTCAATCTGCTCCAGGACCTCAAGGCCCGACTAGGTATGAGTTATCTGTTCGTCTCGCATGATTTGAACGTAGTGCGCTTGTTGTGCGATCGTGTCATTGTCATGCGGTCGGGTCGAATCGTCGAGGAAGGATCTTCCGAGCGGGTCTTGAGCGATCCGCAGGACGACTACACCAAGGAGCTGCTGACGGCGATCCCGCATCCGCCGCTGCAGACAGAGCGCACACTGAGAGCTTGTTTGGGAGCGTGATGGCCGAACCGTTGGACGATTATATCGACGCTGTCACCAAAGCGTTGGCGTTGCCCGTCGAGGAGGCATGGAGGGCGTCCATCCGCGCCAATCTCGAGGTCTCGCTGCGGCTCGGCCGCCTCGTCGACGAATTCGCGCTGCCGGACGAGACCGAGCCGGCGCCCGTGTTCACGGTCTGACGCCGCCATGACGACCAAGCCAGAGATGACGGCCTCCGAGATCGCGAGCGCGGTTGCGGGCCGCAAGATGTCCGCGCTCGATGCGACCGAAGCCGCGCTTGCGCGCATCAAGCAGCACGACACCATCCTCAATGCGTTTACCGACATCACCGCCGATCGCGCCCGCGCCAAAGCGCGCGCAATCGATGCCGATATCGCCGCCGGCAAGTCCGTCGGCCCATTGGCCGGCGTGCCGTTCGCGGTGAAGAACTTGTTCGACGTCGCAGGCCTCGCCACGCGCGCAGGCTCGAAGATCAACCGCGATCGCGCACCCGCCACGCGCGATGCCACGCTGATCGAGCGCATGGAAGCGGCCGGCGCCGTGCTGGTCGGTGCGCTCAACATGGGTGAATACGCCTATGACTTCACCGGCGAGAACGTCCATGACGGTCCCTCGCGCAATCCGCACGATACGACGCGGATGAGCGGCGGCTCCTCCGGCGGCTCGGGCAGCGCCGTTGGTGGCGCGCTGGTGCCGATCGCGCTCGGTTCCGACACCAACGGTTCGATCCGCGTGCCGTCCTCGTTCTGCGGCATCTTCGGCCTGAAGCCGACCTATGGCCGGCTCTCGCGTGCGCGCTCTTTCCCGTTCGTCGCGAGCCTCGATCATCTCGGCCCGTTCGCGCGCTCCGCCACCGATCTCGCGCTGGCCTATGACGCCATGCAGGGACCGGATGCCGACGATGCCGCCTGCACCACCACACGTGGTCTGGAGCCGACGACACCGCTGCTTGCCAATCCGGTGTCCGACCTGCGCATCGCGATCGCCGGCGGGTACTTCCAGACCAATTTGTTTCCGGAAGCTGTCGAAGCCGTCAGCCGCGTCGCCAAGGCGCTGGGCGCAACGCGCGTGGTGGACGTGCCCGAAGCTGCGCGCGCCCGCGCGGCG
Organism: Bradyrhizobium sp. 172; assembly: GCF_023101065.1. Lineage (NCBI taxonomy): Bacteria > Pseudomonadati > Pseudomonadota > Alphaproteobacteria > Hyphomicrobiales > Nitrobacteraceae > Bradyrhizobium > Bradyrhizobium sp. 172. The sequence continues at coordinate 7,724,593 of NZ_CP064701.1, read as the reverse complement.
GCCTATGTCATCACCACCACCGAGGGCGCCTCGCTGCATCTCGATCGGCTGCGCAAGCGGCCGAACGATTTCGATCCCGCCGTGCGCGACCGGCTGATTGCGGGCGCCATGGTGCCGGCGCCGCTGGTCGACCGCGCGCAAAAATTCCGCCGCTGGTATCGCGCGCAACTCGCCGAGATTTTCAAATCCGTCGACGTGCTGATCGCACCGGCGACGCCATGCACCGCGCCGAAGCTCGGCCAGGTCAATTTCAATCTTGGCGGCGTCGAGATGCCGGTGCGCGCCAATATCGGCATCCACACCCAGCCGATCTCGTTCATCGGCCTGCCTGTGGTCGCCGTGCCGGTGCCGCTCGATCCGCTGCCGATCGGCGTGCAGATCATCGCCGCGCCATGGCGCGAGGACATCGCGCTGCGCGTCGCGTTCGCGTTGGAGAAGATGGGTGTTGCCGCCGCGCCCAGCCCAAGAGGATTTTGAGATGGAGATCGATCTCCCCGAGGTGATCGCAGACGTCAAAGCTGCGTTCGAGCGCTATGAGCAGGCCCTGATCACCAACGACGTCGCCGTGCTCGGCGAGCTCTTCCGCAACGATCCCCGCACGCTGCGCTATGGCATCGGCGAGAACCTCTACGGCTATGAAGCAATCTCCGGCTTTCGCGCCGGCCGCTCGGCGGTCGGCCTCAATCGCCGCACCGCGAAAACCGTGATCACCAGCTATGGCCGCGACACCGCGGTTGCCTCCACCCTGTTCTATCGCGACACGATGCCGGGCAAGGTCGGCCGGCAGATGCAGACCTGGGTAAAATTCCCGGAGGGCTGGCGCGTCGTCGCCGCCCATGTCAGCATCATCGACGAGTCGAAAGAGACCTGACCGTATGACGCTTGACGATCTTCCGCCCGGAGCGCTGCCGGCCGAACCGGCGGTGCCGCGTGTCGACCGGGGGGCGCCGTCAGCGCACAAGGTCACGCGCGCCGAGGAGCTGCGCCTGCAGCTCGCCGACGAGATCGTGCGCGGAGCTCTGCCACCCGGTGCGCCGCTTGACGAGACCGACATCGCGCGCCGCTTCAGCGTTTCGCGCACGCCGGTGCGGGAAGCCCTGCGTCAGCTCGTGGCAAGCGGCCTCGTCGAAGCGCGCGCTCATCGCGGCGCGGTGGTGGCGCAGCCCTCGTTCGAACGGCTGACGGGCATGTTCGAGGCCATGGCGGAGCTTGAGGCGCTGTGTGCGGGTCTTGCCGCCGAGCGCATGTCCGCCACTGAGCGTCACGGCCTGGAAGCCATCCACGAAGAACTGCGGGTGTTGAGCTACGCCGGCAATCCCGAGCGCTTCCACGAGGTCAACGAGCGCTTCCACAACGCGATCTATGCGGGATCGCAGAACGGCTACATCGCCGAGATCACGCTGGCGACGCGCGTGCGCGTACAGCCGTTTCGCCGCGCCCAGTTCCGCAATCTCGGCCGTCTCGCCAAGTCGCAAGCCGAGCACGACCGCGTTGTCGTCGCCATCATGCGCGGCGACAAGCAGGGCGCCGCCGCCGCGATGCGCGCGCATATCGAGCTGGTGCGCGGGGAGTACGAGATCTACGCGGTGTCGGTTTAGGGGCGCGCGCACGGTTGCGTAGGGTGGGCAAAGGCGCAAAGCGCCGTGCCCACCATCTCCCCAAGCTGACGGTGATGGTGGGCACGTTTCGCTTTGCCCACCTACGAGACCTACGCTGTCGTAGCTTCCGCCATATACTTCCGCCAGCCGCCATACGCGGTGATGTCGCGAGCCTCGCCCAGCACCTCGGGCTCGACGAGAAATCCCTTCACGCTGCGGCCATCGGCCAGCCGCACCGTGCCGATCGCCATCGGCGCGGGAATCGCGTTGACGAACTTGCCGAAGGCGGACGACGACAGCGACCAGATTTCCAGCTCGATCGACGCGCCCTTGCCGGCCTCGACGCGCAGCATGCCCGGCTTTGGCGGCGTGGTCTTCAATGCGTAGAGCTTGTAGTCCGCCGCGGTCCTGGTTGCCTCGATCAGCTGGCCGTTCAGCGCTTTCAGTTCGCCGTTCAGCGCCATGCCGGACAGATGCGCGCCGACCACGGCGATGGGAATCTCGTCGACGCCGCTTGCGGCAAGCGGCGCCAGCGCGGCTTGCACGACGCCCTTTGCGCCAAGCGTCAGTTTGGTATCGGCATGGAACACGCGGCCGATGCTGGCGAGCAGCGCATCGTGCCCGGTGGGTGCAAGAATTGTGATGCCGAACGGGATGCCGTCGGCGCGCATCGCCGCCGGCAGCGCGAGACCACAGAGATCGAGCAGATTGACAAAATTGGTATAGGTGCCGAGCCGGCTGTTGAGCTCGACCGGATTGGCCCGCACCTGCGCGGTCGTATAGGCCGTCGGCGCCGTCGGCAGCACCAGCGCGTCGATATTGGTGAAGGTGCGTTCGGCGATCTTGCGCAGGCCCTGCAGACGATAGAGCGCGGAGAAGGTGTCCGTCGCCGTCAACCGCGCACCGGCCGCGGTGATCTCGCGCGTCACGGGATGGATCGCCTCCGGTGCCGAGGCGAGCAGGTCGCGGATCACGAGATAGCGCTCGGCCACCCACGGTCCCTCGTAGAGCAGTCGGGCCGTCTCATAGAACGGCTCGAGGTCGAATTCGACGAGCGTTGCCCCAAGCGCGGTCCAGCGCTTCAGCGCCTCGGCGTAAGCCGCTTCCGCCTTCTTGTCGCCGAAGAAGATCAGCTGTCCGCTGCGCGGCACGCCCAGGCGCAGGTTTGCCGGGAGCGGGGTGATCGCGCCAAGCGGCCGGTCGCGCGAGAACGGATCTGCCTGATCGGGACCTGCCATCACGGAGAGCGCCAGCGCGGCGTCGTCGACCGTCAAAGCGAATACCGAGATGCAGTCGAGCGTCCGGCAGGCCGGCACCAGGCCAGCGGTCGAAATCATGCCGAGGCTCGGCTTGAGACCGACGATGTTGTTGAGCATCGCCGGCACGCGGCCTGAGCCGGCGGTGTCGGTGCCGAGCGACAGTGGCACCAGCCCGGCGCCGACGGCGGTGGCCGATCCCGAGCTCGAGCCGCCGGGAATGAGGTCCTCGCGGATCGCGTTTCTGGGGATGCCGTGGGGCGAGCGCACGCCGACAAGGCCGGTCGCGAACTGGTCGAGATTGGTCTTGCCGATGATGATCGCGCCGGCGGCGCGCAGCCGCTGCACCGCGGTCGAATCATGTGTCGGGGTATACGAGAAGGCCGGGCACGCCGCGGTGGTCGGAAATCCCAGCGCGTCGATATTGTCCTTCACCACGACCGGCACGCCATAGAGCGGCAGGCTGGCGGCGTCCTTGGTGGCGAGCTTCTCGGCCTCCGTGATCGCGTCCTTTTCGTCGCGCAGGCTGATGAAGACGGCGGGGTCGTTGTGGTCGCGGATGCGCTGATAGGTGCGCGCGACCGTCTGCGCCGGTGTGAGCGTGCCCGCGCGATGCGCGGCCACGATCGCGGCGACCGTTTCAGGCTGCTCAGCCCCCATTTCAGCCTTCATGGCGACAAATCTCCGGCTACGTCTCTTCACCCCGATCGAAGCAAGCGATGTGCCATTGTGTACAGAATCCGGGCAGGACAAGTGCTGCGGATATTACCGAGAGATCAGTGGCTTGTGGGATATTTCGAGCTCCGGCGGACCTTCGTGTCAGCGCCCTGTTACGAGCATTTGCGCAAATAATAGGCAGCTAGATCAGGTGCAGCCAGCAATCCATGCCGCGGATGCGCGGCGACCAGCCCTTTGAACGGCGGCGGGCCGTCCCACCTGGCCCCAGCTTGCGCCCCAACAATTGTCGTGGCCAACATGCTGGCCAACGCGGTCCGCGACGAGGCTGCGACCGGTCCCGGCTTCCGGGCGAGGAGGAAACCATGACAGCCGCCCCACGCGGTGATGCTTCGAGCCTGTTTGCGACACCCAGAACCGTTGCCGAGCATCGCGCCGACGGCAGCATCGTGCTGCGCTCGCCCGAGCCTCTGCGCGATGGCGCGCGCTGCGTCGGCGACTGGCTGGAGCAATGGGCGCGGCAGAGGCCCGACGCGATTTTCCTCGCCGAGCGCAGCAGTGCCGAAGCGCCATGGAGCACCGTTACCTATGCGCAGGCGCTGCGCCAGGTGCGCGCGGCGGCGTCCTGGATTCTGGCGCACGGTCTCGGCGCGGAGCGCCCGCTCGCGATCCTCTCCGACAACAGCATCGATCATGCGCTGCTGGCACTGGCGGCGCAGCATGTCGGCGTGCCCTCGGCGGCGATCTCGCCGGCCTATTCCCTGATGTCAAAGGACTTCGACAAGCTCAAGAGCATGATCGCGTTGCTTGAGCCCGCCGCGATCTATGTCTCCGCGACGAGGCCGTTTGCGGCGGCGCTGGCCGCGATCAAGCCGCTGCATAGCGCGCAGATTATCAGCGGCAATGCCGACGATGCCGATGCGCTGGCCTTTCGCACTATCGCGGCAACGCCCGAGAGCCCCGACGTCGCAAAGGCCTTCGCCGCGGTGACGCCCGATACGATCGCAAAACTCCTGTTCACTTCGGGCTCGACCGGCACGCCGAAAGCCGTGATCAACACCCAGCGCATGCTGACGTCCAGCCAGCAGGCCAAGGCGCAGACCTGGACTTTTCTCGAACGGGCGCGCGACGATCTGGTCATTCTCGACTGGCTGCCCTGGAGCCACACGTTTGGCGCGAACCACAATTTCAATCTCGTGCTGCGCAATGGCGGCTCGCTCTATATCGACGGCGGCAAGCCGGCGCCCGGTCTGTTTGCGATGTCGCTCGCCAACCTCAGAAGCGTGATGCCGACGGTCTATTTCAACGTGCCGCGCGGCTTCGACATGTTGATCGCGGCGCTGCGCGGCGACGAGGAGCTGTGTCGCCGCTTCTTCAGCGAGGTGAAATTCGCGTTCTACGCCGGTGCGGCGCTGCCGCAGAATCTCTGGGATGCGCTGGAAGAACTCTCCGTCAAGACTGTTGGCCGCGCGATGCCGATGGTCTCGGCCTGGGGCTCGACCGAGACGTCGCCGCTGGCCACCGACTGCCATTTCCTCGCGGAGCGCTCGGGCAATATCGGCGTGCCCATTCCCGGCACCGAACTGAAGCTCGTTACCTCCGGCGACAAGCTGGAGGTGCGCGTGCGCGGCCCCAACGTCACGCCGGGCTATTGGAAGGCGCCGGAGCTGACCAGGCAGGCTTTTGACGACGAGGGCTTTTATCTCATCGGTGATGCCGTGAAGTTCGCCGACGCGAACCGGCCCGAACGCGGCCTATTCTTTGACGGCCGCGTCGCGGAGGATTTCAAGCTCAATTCCGGCACCTGGGTCAGTGTCGGCACACTGCGCCTCGCCGGCATCGCCGCGCTGGCGCCGCTCGCGCAGGACATCGTCGTCACCGGCCATGGCGGCGACGAGGTGCGCTTCCTGGTGTTTCCGAACATCGCTGCGTGCCGCGCGCATGCCGGCCTGCCCGAGACCGCAGGCGTGAACGACGTGCTCGCGCATGAGAAGATCAGAGCCGCGATCGCGCGGGGGCTGGCGAAACTGAAGCAACACGGCGCCAACTCCTCCGGCCACGCCACGCGCGCGTTGCTGCTCGCCGAGCCGCCGTCGGTCGACGGCGGCGAGATCACCGACAAGGGCTACATCAACCAGCGCGCGGTGCTGACGCGCCGTGCCGATGCGGTGGCGCGGTTGGATGACGATGCGCCGGGCGAGTGGATCGGTCTGTAGCGCTTGGGCCTGTGCCCCGGACGCAGCGCAGCACGCAGTGATGCGCTGCAGAGCCGGGGCCATTCTTCGTGATTGGCATCTCTGGATCCCGGCTCTGCGCAGCAGCGTTTCACGCTGCAGCGCGTCCGGGACAAGAGAGCTCGGCAAACCCAACTACGCCAGCCGCCCTGCCGCATTATGCTGCACGATTCTTTTGTTGCCCAAGCAACTAATTTATGCGAACCGTTCCAGACACGGATGACGGCGGGAGGAACCGCCGCGTCGGATCGGAGGAAGCTATGCTCGGCAGAGAGGGTGCCGCCGGCGAATGTTGGCGCATGCCTGGAAATGACAGGGCTCAGCGCCCGCTGTGTGGCCCGTCAGGTCTCGGTGCTGCCGGTCACCGCGCCGAGATTTTCATGCAGGCGGCGCAACAGGTCGATCAGCACCTCGCGCTCGTCCTTGTCCAGGCAGGACAACAGGCGCCGTTCGCGCTCGAATGCAGCGACGATCACCTTGTCATGGATGGCGCGGCCCTTCGCCGTCAGCGAGATCGAATGGGTGCGCCCGTCATTGGGATCGGTACGGATCGAGATCAACCCCCGCTTTTCCAGGCCGGCCAGCGTCCGACTCACCGGGCCCTTGTCGAAACCGATGACGTGGCAGATGCGCGAGGCGGGAATGCCGGGCTCGATCGCGAGCAGCGACATGATCCGCCATTCCGTGACGTTGACGCCGAACTCTCGCTGATAGAACGCGGTGGCGCTGTTCGAGAGCTTGTTGGCGATGAAGGTGATGAACGCGGGGACGTAGCGGTCAAGATCGAGCGTCGGTCCCGTCTCGGCGGGCGCAGGTTTCTGGCGGGCTCTGGTCGAAGGCGGCGGCATGTCGGGATTCTGTCTCGCGGCGTGTCTGGAGACCTAAAGGTAAGCGCGGCCCTTTCACAAGATCAAAATGAGGGAGGACTTCCATGAGCACTTCCAGCTCCCAGGAAATTAGCGGTTCGTCGGCCGTCCCGCATCTCGACGTCGATCCGTTCGCGATGGATTTTTTCGCCGATCCCTATCCCACGCATGAGCTGCTGCGGGAGGCGGGACCTGTCGTCTATCTCGACAAGTGGAACGTCTATGGCGTGGCGCGCTATGCCGAAGTTCATGCCGTGCTGAACGATCCCGCAACGTTCTGCTCCAGTCGTGGCGTCGGCCTCGCCGATTTCGCGAAGGAGACGCCGTGGCGGCCGCCCAGCCTGATCCTCGAGGCCGATCCTCCCGAGCACACCCGCACCCGCGCCGTGCTCTCAAAGGTGCTGTCGCCGACGGTGATGAAGGGGCTGCGCGACCGCTTTGCCGCGGCAGCGGAAGAGCGTGTGGACGCGCTGCTGGAGAAGCGCAACTTCGATGCCATCACGGACCTTGCCGAGGCCTATCCGCTGTCGATCTTCCCAGATGCGCTCGGGCTTAAGCCTGAGGGACGCGAGAATCTCATTCCCTATGCGAGCCTGGTGTTCAACGCCTTCGGCCCGCCGAACCAGTTGCGCAACGAGGCGATCGCGCGCTCGGCGCCTCACCAGGCCTACGTCACCGAGCAGTGCCAGCGGGACAGCCTCACGCCCGGCGGCATCGGCGCCTGCATCCACGCCCATGTCGGCGAGGGTGCCATCACCGCGACCGAAGCGCCGCTGTTGGTGCGTTCGCTTCTGTCAGCGGGCCTCGACACCACCGTCAACGGCATCGGTGCAGCGGTCTACTGTCTCGCGCGCTTCCCTGAGCAGTGGCAGCGCCTGCGCAACGATTTTACGCTGGCGCGCAACGCTTTCGAGGAGGCCGTTCGTTTTGAAAGCCCGGTGCAGACCTTCTTCCGCACGACCACGCGCGAAGTCGAACTGTCAGGCGCGACCATCGGTGAGGGCGAGAAGGTGTTGATGTTCCTGGCGGCTGCCAATCGCGATCCGGGGCGCTGGGACAAGCCCGACAGCTACGACATAACCCGCCGCACGTCCGGCCATGTTGGCTATGGCTCAGGTATTCACATGTGCGTCGGCCAGCTGGTCGCGCGGCTCGAAGGCGAGACAATGCTCGCGGCGCTGGCCCGCCGGATCGCAAAGATCGAGATCATGGGCGAGCCGCAGCGCCGCTTCAACAACACGCTGCGCGGGCTCGACAGCCTGCCTGTGCGCATCACGCCAGCCTGACGCTGTCGTCATCGCAAACAACAAATACGACAGGGGAGGGAACAATGAAGAACTTGAAGTGGACGCTTGCGCTGGCCGCGAGCCTGATTGGCGGCGCGGCAAATGCCGAGATCTCGGACAATGTCGTGCGCGTCGGCGTGCTCAACGACATCTCCGGCATTTTCCAGGACACCAACGGCATGGGCTCGGTCGAGGCCGCGCGCATGGCCGCTGAGGATTTCAACGGCGGCGGCAAGGGCATCAAGGTCGAGATCGTCTATGCCGATCACCAGAACAAGGCCGACGTCGGCAATGCAATCGCGCGCAAATGGCTCGATGTCGAGGGCGTCGACGCCATCGTCGACGTGCCGAACTCGGCCGTTGGCCTCTCCATCAACACGCTGCTGCGCGATAGCCGCATGACGTTCCTCGCGTCGTCCACCGCGAGCTCCGCTCTCACCGGCAAGGCCTGCTCGCCCAACACCATCCAATGGGTCAACGACGCCTGGGCGACCGGCAACACCACGGCGGCCGCGATGATGTCGCGCGGCGGCAAGGACTGGTATTTCCTCACGGTTGACTACGCACTCGGCAAGGGCATCGAGGCGGAAGCCCAGAAATACATCGAGGCGCATGGCGGCAAGATGTTGGGCTCCTCCAAGCATCCGCTCGGCACGTCCGACTTCGCGTCCTTCCTGTTGCAGGCGCAGGGCTCGAAGGCCCAAGTGATCGGGCTCGCCAATGCCGGCGGCGACACCATCAACGCGGTGAAGCAGGCGGCCGAGTTCGGGATACAGCAGGGCGGACAAAAACTCGTCGCCTTCCTGCTCTTCATCAACGACGTCCACGGCATGGGCATCAAGGTCGCGCAAGGGCTCCAGCTCATGGAGGCCTTCTACTGGGACATGAACGACGACACCCGCGCCTTCGCCAAGCGCTTCGCGGCGCGGCCCGGCATGAACGGCAAGATGCCGAGCGGCAACCAGGCCGGGGTCTATGCCTCCACGCTCGCTTATCTCAACGCGGTCGCCGTCACGGGCAGCGACAATGCCAAGGATGCCGTGCCCGAGATGAAAAAGTTCAAGGGCAAGGACAAGCTGTTCGGCGACACCACGATCCGCCAGGACGGCCGCGTCGTGCATCCGATGTATCTGTTCGAGGTGAAGAAGCCGGAGGAGTCGAAATATCCGTATGACTATTACAAGCTGGTTTCGACGATCTCTGCGGAGCAGGCGTTTCGACCGCTCGCGGAAGGTGGGTGCGAGCTGGTGAAGTAGGGGCGGCGATCGCGCCTCACTTAACCTCTCCCCGCTCGCGGGGAGAGGTCGGATCGCTCTTGCGATCCGGGTGAGGGGGTACAGGTCTCACCAATATCTCGTTCGCGGAGAGGCCCCTCACCCCAACCCTCTCGCCGTAAGAACGAGGAGAGGAAGAAGAAGCCCTACACCACCTTGCTCGATCCCTGCGTGATCAGCCGCGCAGCGCGCTGGTCGCGGGCGTAGATCCAGAGCCAGCTCAGGGCGACGCTGAGGCGATGGCGCAAGCCGATCAGGAAGTAGATATGGGCGATGCCCCAGATCCACCACGCGATGGTGCCGCGCAGCTTGATGCGGCCGAAGTCGATCACCGCGAGCCGCTTGCCGATCTGCGCGAGGCTGCCGGAGTGCTTGTAGCGGAACGGGCCTGTCGGCTCCTGGCGCAGCCGGGCCTTGATGGTCTCGGCCACGTGACGGCCCTGCTGCTTGGCGGCCGGCGCGATGCCGGGCACAGGCTTGCCGTCCCAGGCGTTGATCAAAACGGTGTCGCCAATTGCAAAGATCTCGGGATGACCGGGGATCGTAAGATCGGCCTCCACTTGGACGCGCCCGGCGCGATCGGCCGGTGCGCCCAGCCATTCCGCCGCGGGCGAGGCGCGCACGCCGGCGGCCCAGATTCGTGTCTTGGCTTCGAGCAGCTTGCCGCCGAACACCACGCCCTCGCGGTTGATCTCAGTGACGGCTTGGCCGAGCACGACCTCGACGCCGATCTTCTCCAGCGAGGCCTGGGCATAGGCCGAGAGATCATCTGGAAAGCCTGCCAGCACCCGCGGACCCGCCTCGATCAGCACCACGCGCGCCTTGTTGGTGTCGATGTTGCGGAAGTCGGCTGGCAAGGTGTGGTGCGCCATCTCGGCGATGGTGCCGGCGAGTTCGACGCCGGTGGGGCCGGCGCCGACGATGACGAAAGTCAATCGTGCCGCGCGTTTGGCCGGATCGGTCTCACGCTCGGCGCGCTCGAACGCCACCAGGATATGACGGCGCAGCGTGGTCGCGTCCTCCAGTGTTTTAAGACCCGGCGCCCATTGCTCCCATTCGTCGTGGCCGAAATAGGCGTGACGCGCGCCGGTGGCGAGCACCAGCGTGTCGTAAGGCACCTCGCTGCCGTCGTCGATCAGCACGCAGCGCCTGTCGGCATCGACGCCGCTGACCGTCGCAAACAGCGTCGTCACATCGCGCCGGTCGCGCATCAGGTGCCGGACCGGCCAGGCGATCTCGCTGGTGGCGAGCGAGGCGGTGGCGACCTGATAGAGCAGCGGCTGGAACAAATGATGGTTGCGGCGGTCGATCAGCGTGATCTCGACCGGGCTGCCGGCGAGCCGGTGGGTCGCCTCCAGCCCGCCGAAACCGGCTCCGACGATGACGACGCGGTGCGGTGTCGTGGTCATGATGCGCCCCTCCGAATCTCGCGGCTCTATCCTCATCTAAACGCTGATCAGGCGCCGCGGTCCAATAGCCGTCGTCAATCGAGGCATAGGCCGGATGTATCGCGCCCGCGAGAAAGCGCCGCAGCCTTAGCCGAAGTAAGTAGAATTATATTTCTTGCTATCGCCGTTCGGGGCGAAATATGGTGCAGGGCGGGCGCTGAACCATTGGCGGCGCGACAGATTTTGCGTTCAATAGAGATGACCCCGGGGCGGCAATCACCCTGCTTCCGGGCATAATAATATGGAGGGGAGTGGTTATGAGGACGGCATTCTGGCTGGCGGGCGCAGCGGCGCTGGTGCTGGCAGGCCCGGCATCCGCCGGCGACACCATCAAGATCGGCTTCGTTTCGACCTTCAGCGGCCCGACCGCCGTGATCGGCAACGACATGCGCAATTCGTTCGAGCTCGCGCTGGATCACATCGGCCGCAAGATGGACGGCAAGCCGGTCGAGGTGATTTACGAGGACGACGGGCAGAAGCCCGACGTCGGCAAGCAGAAGACCGAGAAGCTGGTGCAGTCCGACAAGGTCGACTTCATCGTCGGCTACATCTGGTCGAACGTGCTGCTGGCCTCGCTCAAGACCGCCGTGGACTCGCAGACCTTCCTGATCTCGGCCAATGCCGGTCCGTCGCAGCTCGCGGGCGAGCTCTGCTCGCCTTACGTGTTCTCGACCTCCTGGCAGAACGACCAGACGCCGGCCGCCATGGGCCTCTACATGAACCAGAAGGGCGTCAAGAGCGTGTTCCTGATCGGCCCGAACTACGCCGCCGGCAAGGACATGCTGGCGGGCGTGAAGAGCACGTTCAAGGGCGAGGTCAAGGGCGAGGAATACACGGTCTGGCCGAGCCAGCTCGACTTCTCCGCCGAGCTCTCCAAGGCGCGGGCCTCGGGTGCCGAGTCGATCTTCGTGTTCTATCCCGGTGCAGCCGGCGTGCAGTTCCTCAACCAATATGCGCAGGCCGGGCTGAAGAGCACGATGCCGCTCTACACGGCTTTCACCGTCGACGAGCTGTCGCTGCCGCTGCAAAAGGAGAACGCGCTCGGGGTGCCCGGTGCGCAGGAATGGGTGAATGATCTGCCCAACGAGCAGAACAAGCGCTTCGTCGCCGACTATCGCAAGAAGTACCCCGGGCTGCGTCCGACCTATTACGGCGCGCAAGCCTACGACGCGGCCCAGCTCATCAACAGCGCCGTGGTCGCGGTGAAGGGCGACACCAGCAAGAAGGACGCGATGAAGGCCGAGATGGAGAAGGCCAACTTCAAGTCGCTGCGCGGCCCGTTCAAGTACGGCAAGAACCACATCCCGGTGCAGAACTTCTACCTCCAGGACGTGGTCAAGGACGGCGAAGGCCAGCTCTCGCTGAAGACGGTCGCGACCATCGTCGAGAACGACCAGGATCGCTTCCACGACAAATGCGCGATGAAGTAGCCACAAGCACGATACCCCTTCTCCCCTTGTGGGAGAAGGTGGCGCGAAGCGCCGGATGAGGGGTTTGTTTCCGCGTATTCAAAAGTAAGGTCTCGCGGAGAGAACCCCTCACCCGTCTCGCCGCTTTGCGGCAAGCCACCCTCTCCCACAAGGAGAGAGGGAAAGTAAGCTACACGCGCGGCATGCTCGCGGGCCGCACCTCGCGCGCTTGCGCGGCAAGCCTGATCCCGGCATTGGCCGCGCCGAAGCCCTGATAATCCCGCCGCTCCACGATCTCGAAGAAAAACCGCTCGTCGAAGATGTGGGTGTAGACCTGGAAAAACTCTCCGTCGCCCTCGCGGTCGTAGAGAATGTGGTTGGCGCGCAGCTGCCTCATCAGCTCGGGTGCGAGGTCGTATTTGGCTTCGACGTCGTCGTAGTAATTATCCGGGATATCCAGGAAATCCGCGCCGCGCTTGCGCATCTCCGCGACTGCCGCAAAGATATCCCGGCACGTAAATGCGACGTGCTGCACGCCCGAGCCGAAAAACTCCGAGATGAAGCGGGCCGGCAGCGTGCGGTTGGCGGATGAGCCGTTGAGCACGAAGCGCAGGCTCTGGTCGCCGTTGATGACGGCCTGGCTTTGCACGAGGCCCCTGGGATCGGCGATCTCCATCTGCGGCAGCCGCTTGAGGTCGAGGATGCCGGTGTAGAACAGCAGCCACGACAGCATCTCGTCATAGGGCATCGACTGCGCGATGTGATCGACGGCCAGCAGGGCGTCCGCGCGAGCGTCGCTCGGTACCTGTTCGAAATCCGTGTCCCAGTTCTTGCCGGCCTGGTCCAGGAAGTAAAGCAGGCTGCCGCCGACGCCGTGGATCGCGGGAATCTCGAGCTCGCCCGGCCCGACCGGCTGATAGAAGGTGCGCGCTTTCAGTGTTTCGGCGCGCTGCATAACGAGGCCGGCATTGTCGATATCGAGCGCGATGGCGCAGACGCCGGGGCCATGCGTCACGTAGTGCGAATGCGCAAAGCCGTCGGTCTCGGAGTTGACGACGAGCTCGACCTTGCCTTGCGACCAGCGCTCCACCGCCTTGCTGCGATGCTTGCCGGTCTTGCGGAAACCGAGCTGCGCGAGCAGGCGGGCGAGTTCGCCGGCCTTGGTCTCGTTGACGGCAAACTCGATGAATCCCGTGCCGCGACTTTTGGGCTTGGGCGCCAAGGGTTCGCCGATGAGCTTTGGCCAATCCGGTGCAAGCTGGTCCTCCAGCAGGATCAGCGAACGCAGGCCGTCGACCGCGGTCTGCACGGCCGAGCCGGCACGGAATTGGTCGTTGAAGATCTCCAGCGACAGCGGCCCGGCATAGCCGGTCGCCGCGATCGCCGCCATGAACTCGCCGACCGGCAGGTCGCCCTGGCCGGGGAAGGAGCGGAAGTGCCGGCTCCACGACAAGATGTCGAGCTCGAGCTTCGGCGCATCTGCAAGCTGGACCAGGAAGATCTTGTCGCCGGGGATCGAGGGCATCGCGCGGACCGGAAAGCCGGGGGCCAGTGCGTGAAAGCTGTCGAGGATGACACCGATCGCGGGGTGATCGGCGCGCCGCACGATCTCCCAGGCATCGCGGTAATCGTTGACGTGGCGTCCCCAGGCCAATGCCTCGTAGCCGACGCGCAAAGACCGTTTGGCCGCGCGCTCGCCAAGCTCGCGAAAATCATCCGCGGCGCGGTCGATGCCGCCGAGCGCGGCCGGCGACACGTTGGAGCAGATCAGCAGCAGATCGGTGCCGAGCTCCTGCATCAGGTCGAACTTGCGTTCGGCGCGGGCAAAGTTTCGCGAACGCTGCGGCTCCGGCATGCCTTCGAAATCGCGGAACGGCTGAAACGCACAGATCTCGAGATTGAGGTCCCCGCAGAGCTTTGCGATGTCGCGCGGACCTGCGCCGAACGACAGCAGATCGTTCTCGAAAATCTCGACCGCGTCGAATCCGGCGGATGCGATGGCGCGGAGCTTTTCGTCGAGAGCGCCGGAGAGTGAGACCGTTGCGATCGAGCGTTTGGTCATGCTGCCTGCTCCATGATTTGGCCCGGCGATATCTTCTGGCCCGTGCGTGCCGCTTCGCTGACGGCTTCGACGACCGCAAGTGTGCCCATTGCGTCTTCGACCGCGATCAGTGGTTGTTCATGGCCCGCGATCACGGCGAGGAAATGCCGGAGCTGCTCGGCCAATGGATCGAATGCCGGCGGCGTGATGGTCTCGCGCGACAGCGGCGCGTGCCAGCCGGGCTCTCGCGCGTAAGACCAAAGCTCCATATTCGGCACGGACAGCGAGCCCGCGGTGCCGGAGAGGATGTAACAGGGCTGATCCCGCTTCGGGTACGCAGTGTTCTCGCCCGAGGTCAGCTCCCAGCTCCATGGCGCCGGCGTTGCGTCCGACACGGTCGCCGTTCCCAGTGCGCCGTTGGCGAAGCGCAGCAGCAACGCGGCGGTGTCCTCGACGGCGAAACCGCGAACCTTGTTCGACGTCAACGCCTGCACCTCGGTGATCTCGCCGCAGATGAATCGGAGATTGTCGATGTCGTGGATCAGGTTGATGAGCAGCGGGCCGCCCCCATGCTCGCGCCGCCACGCCACATCAAAGTAATCGTCGGGCTTCTTCAGGAGCCACAGTCCGACCACAGCCGTGAGTTGGCCGAGTTTGCCGGTCGCCACCGTCTCGCGTGCGGCCTTGATGATCGGATTGTGCCGGCGGTGATGGCCGACTAGCATCGGCACGCCGGTCCGCCTGATCGCCGCGCACAGGCGCTGCGCGGCCGCGACCGTATCGGTCACCGGCTTCTCGATCAGCGCGGGCACGCCGGCTTGGGCACAGTCGAGCACCATCTGGAAGTGCAGCGCGTTCGGTGAGGCGATGATCAGGCCATCAGGCTTTTCCTGCGCCAGCAACGTGCGGTGATCCGAATGCCAGGGTGTGGTGCGCGTCTGCGCGAACTCTTTTGCGGCAGGCGAAGGGTCGGCGATGCCCGCCAGCACGCAGTCTGGTGAAGCGTTGATCAATTCGATATGGCGGCGGCCGATCAGGCCGGCGCCGGCAACGGCGATGCGCCTTGGCGCGCTCATGCTGCGCTCTCCTCCATGGCGCCGCCGAGGAAGAGCTGGCCGATCCGCGGGTCGTTCAAGATGCGCTCCGCCTTGTCGACCATGCGGGTCTGGCCGAGCTCGAGCACGATCCCGATGTCGGAAATCTCCAGCGCCGAGCGGGCGTTCTGCTCGATCATCAGAATGGTGACACCGCGGTCGCGCAAGCTCTTCAGGATGTCGAAAGTCTGCTGCACCATCAGTGGCGACAGGCCGATTGAGGGCTCGTCGATCAGAACGAGCTTCGGTTCGAGCAGCAGCGAGCGGGCGATTTCGAGCTGTTTCTGCTCGCCGCCGGATAGCGTGGAGGCCTGCTGCGTCGATTTCCGCCGCAGCGCCGGGAACAGGTCGAGCGCGGCCTCGATCCGGCTCTGCAGGTCGATGCCCTTGCCCGCCGAAACGCCTCCGAGCTCGATATTGTGGCGCACCGACAGCTCGGGAAAGATGTTGCGGCCCTGCGGCACGTAGCAGATGCCGGCATTGAGCAGCGCGCGCTGGCTCAAATGGGTGACGTCGCGGCCGGCGAAGTTGATCTTGCCCTCACGCAGCTTGAGCAGGCCGAAGATCGCCTTGAACACGGTGGACTTGCCGGCGCCGTTCGGGCCGATGATGGTGGTGATGGTGGCCTGCGGCACGGCGAAAGTGGTGCCGTTCAGGATCGTCATCTTGCCGTAGCCGCCGACGAGATTGTGAACCGAGAGGATCGGATCGCTCATGGCTGGTTCCTCAATGTCCGAGATAGGCTTCGATCACGGCGGGGTTCTTTCGCACCTCGTCCGGTCGTCCCATCGCCAGCACCTTGCCCTCCGCCATCACCATCACGCGGGAACACAGCGACATCACGAATTCCATGTTGTGCTCGATCACGACGAAGGTGGCGTTCTTCTCGCGGTTGATCGCCACCAGCCGCTCCTTCAGATCCGTCAACATCGACGGGTTGACGCCGCCGGCTGGCTCGTCGAGCAGCACCAGGCGCGGTCCGCCCATGAAGGCCATGGCGGCGTCGAGCAGTTTTTGCTGGCCGTAGGAGAGCCCGCCGGCCGGCTCGTCGGCGAGATGATCGAGCTTGAAAAAGCCGATCATCTGGTTGGCGGCCTCCGTCAGTCCGGCATCGGAGCGGCCGACCAGGCGCGAGGCCATGCTGCCTTGGTGCTCCTGGCCTGCGAGGATCAGGTTCTCGCGCACCGAGAGTTTGGGGAACACCTGCAGGAGCTGGAAGGTGCGGCTGACCCCGAGCTTGTTGAGCTCGGCGGGTCGCAAGCCCGTGACGACCTTGCCGTCGAGCTTGACCTCGCCGCCGCTCGGCGTGAGCTGGCCGAGAATGCAGTTGAACAGGGTCGACTTGCCGCAGCCGTTCGGGCCGATCAGGCCGAGGATCTCGCCCTCGCGGACGTCGAAAGAGACGCCGCCGACGGCGCTGATGCCGCCAAAATTCTTCTTGATGTCGGTGACTTCGAGGACCGCGCTCATTGCACTGTCTCCAGCCGGGACTTTGCGACGGCGCGCTGGGCGGAGGCCGCCTTGGTGCGGCGTTCGGCGAGATAGCGGTCGAGGATTCCCAAAATGCCGGTCGGCGACCAGATCAGCAGCCCCATCACCGCGATCGCGTAGAGCATCAGATAATAGCCCTCGGTGAAGCGCAGCCACTCCGGCAACAGCACCGCGATCATCGCGCCGAGGAACGGACCCAGGAAGAATCCGGCGCCGCCGACGATCACCATCATCAGGAGGTCGAGCGAGAGCGACAGGTTGAACGGCACGGGATCGATATATTGCGTCAGCGGCGCATAGAGCGCCCCCGCGACGCCGCCGAGCGCCGAGCCGATCGCGAACGCCATCAGCGTATAGCGCCGCGTGTCGACGCCCAGCGACTGCGCCCGCAGCGGGTTTTCGCGCAGCGCCATGAAGGCGCGGCCCCACGGCGAGCGGATCAGCCACCACACCGCGAGCGACACGATAGCGAGCGAGCCGAGACAGACATAGTAGAACGGCAGCGGCTTGTTGGTCGCGATGCCGAAAATGTGCGGACGCGGAATATTGGAGATGCCGTAGATGCCGCCGGTGAGCCAGCTCTCGTTGCGAAATACCAGGAAGGCCAGCGTGGAGAAGGCGAGCGTGACGAAGGCGAGGTAGTGATGCTGCACCCGCAGCGCGGGATAGCCGAGCACCCAGCCGACCGCGAAGCTCAAGCCGATCGCGACGACGATCGCCGCCGGCAGCGGCCAGCCATGCGTGGTCATGATCGCCGCGGCGTAAGCGCCGATGCCGACGAAGGCGCCCTGCGCCAGCGAGACCTGGCCGGCATAACCGAGTGTGAGGTTGAGGCCCATTGCGGCGATGGCCATCACCGCCCACTGGCTCAGGATGAACAGGCCATAGCGGTTGAAGTTCATGGGGACAACGATCAGCGCAGCGACCACGATGAGGCCGAACGCGATCTTGAGAGGTTTGGCGAAGCCGCTCATACGGTGCGCTCCTCGGCACGGCCGAGCAAGCCCTGCGGTCGGAACAGGATGACGGCGATCAGGAAGATCATAGGCACGGCGGCGCGGTACTGCGTTGAAACATAGGCGGCCGCGAGATTGTCGAGCACGCCGATCAGGAGGCCGCCTGCGATCGCGCCGCGCACCTGGTTGAACCCGCCGACGATCGCGGCGATGAAGGCGGCCTGGCCCAGTACCTCGCCCGACGTGAATTTCGCGAGGTAGATCGGCGTGATCAACAGCGAGGCGAGAGCGACCAGGAACGCGTTGATCAGGAAAGTCAGGAGAATCATGCGCTCGACCGGGACGCCGATGATGCGCGCCACCGTCGGGTTCTGCGCCGCCGCCTGCATCTGGTGGCCGAGCGAGGTGCGGTTGAGAAGCGCAGTCAAGCCGAAGACGGCAAGGATGGCGAGGACGAGGACGCCGATGCTTTGCAGCGAGACGGCATGGCCAAGGATGGAGACGTCGCCGGTCGGCACGATCGAGGGGAAGGGTGAGGCTTCGGCGCTGAAGAACTGCTTTACGGCCTCCTTGAGACCGATCGCGAGCGCCATGGTCGCGATCGCGAGCGGCAGCACGCCATGGCGCAACATCGGATCCACCAGCAGCATCTTGAAGGCGAGGCCGAGCAGGAGCATCGAAAGCAGGATGCCGAGGATGATCGCGAGCCAGAACGGCGCGCCGGCATGCATCGCCGCCAGCATCAGGAACGCCGGCAGCATCACGAACTCGCCTTGTGCGAAATTGATGGTCTGCGAGGTCTGCCACAGCAGCGTGAAGCCGACCGCGACCAGCGCATAGATCGCGCCGGTGGCAAGTCCAGCGACCAGAAGATCGAACAGATTGGACATTTTCCCCTCTCGGCGCTCGCGCTCTGTCTCCCCGCTCTCCTCGCTCGTCCTTCTCCCTCTCCCCGCGAAGGGCGGGGCGAGGCAGAAGGGCAAGACCTCACTTCACCTTCGGCAGCACCTGCTTCACGACTTGCTTGCCTTCGACCACCTCGACCAGAAAGCTCTGGCGGTCGATGTCGCCGGTCTCGCTGAAGGTGACGTCCATCAAGATGCCCGGCTCGTCGGCGGCCTTGATGGTCAGGCCATGCAGGGTGTCGGCGAACGCCTTGGAATCGACCTTGCCCATCTTGTCGGTGGTGGCCTTCACCATGTAGACCGCGAGATAGCCTTTCAGCCCGTTATGGTCGGGCACGTAATTGTACTTCTTCGCGAACTTGTCGCGAAACGCCTTGATCAGGTCGACCGGCGCGTCGGTGGTGAGACCGACATGGCCGCGCGCGCCGTTGGCGGCATCGCCCGCAAGCTCGATCACCTTCTGGCCGATCAGCGTGGTCTCGCCCATCAGCGGTGCGGTGACGCCCTGGCGCTTCAGCTCCTTGAGGATGCGTGCGCTCTCTTCCTCGTTCAAATAGACGAATACGGCGTCGGGATTGGCGGCCTTGATCTTGCCGACGTCGGCGGCGAAATCGGCCTGGCCCGCCTCGGTGGAGAGATCGGCGACGACCTTGGAGCCGAGACGGTCGAGCTCCTTGACGACGACATCGCGGCCGCCGCGGCCAAAGTCATTGTTGACCCAGACCACGGCGACCGACTTCGCCTTCATGTCGTCGTGAATGTATTTGGCGACCTTCGGCATCGAGGATTGCTGGCCGAACGAGGTGCGGAACAGGAATTTGTTTCCGCCTTGCGTCAGCTCGGCGGCTTCGCCACCCATGATCTGCGCGATGCCGGCTTCGGCCGCCAGCGGCGCGGTCACCTTCACCGAGCCGGAATAGCCGGGTCCGAGCAGCACATAGGGCTCGGCGTCGAGCGCCTTCTGCACCTGCGCGCGCGCGACGCCCGGGTTGGATTGCGAATCCGCATGAGTGACTTCGAGCTTGCGGCCGAGCACGCCGCCCTTGGCGTTGATCTCCTCGATCGCGAGGTCGATGCCGTTCTTCCAGTTGGTGCCGACGGTGGCGCCGCCCCCGGAAAGCTCGGCGACGTCGGCGAGCTTGATCGCCTGGGCGTGCACGCTGGTTGCAGTCGCGAAGGCAAGCAGGGCGCCCGCCAGCAAAGTCGATTTCATGGTTTCTCCTCCTGTTTCGTGATGGTGTCCGCGGCCTTGTGTCCGGCCGTTTCGGTTACGCTGCGTGATAGGCCGAGCTTCGTGCCGCCATCACCTCGTCGAATGCCTCTCCCATGATCTCGGTGGATGGGGCAAGGCCAGTGAACAGTTCGAAAGCGTCGGCGGCCTGGTAGATCGCAAGCTCCCGTCCGGTCATGATCCGCGCGCCCTTGGCTTGGGCAGCCGCCAGCAGCGGCGTGATCAGCGGCGAATAGACGGCGTCGGCGACCCACAGGTTTTGACGTAGCAGCGTCGGCGCGACCGGCGTTTCCCGGTTCGGCAGCATGCCGACCGGCGTGCCGTTGACGAGGCCCGTTGCGCCGTCGAGCGCGGCCTCGACGCTTGCGGCGACCCTGGCGCCACCCTGTTTGTCGAGCAGCGCGGCGAGTTTTTCGGCGCGTGCCGGCTCGCTGTCGAAGATACGGATGTCGGTCACGTCAAGGCTCGCCAGGGCAAACGCGATCGCCTTGCCGACGCCGCCGGTGCCGATCACGGCGACTGCGTTTCCAGAGGCCGCCAGCAGCGGCGCGACGGCGCGCGCAAAGCCCGTCGTGTCGGTGTTGTGGCCGATCAGCCGGCCGTTCCTGACGACGACGGTGTTGACCGCCCCCATGGCGGCGGCACCCGGTGCCAGTTCATCGAGCAGCGGGACCACCGCCTCCTTGTAGGGAAAAGTGACGTTGACGCCGGCAAAGCCGAGCCGCCGCACGCCCTCGAGCATCATGCGGAGCCCGCCCGCGTCGGCGCCGGCGACCTCGATGAGCTGGTAATGGCCGCGCAGCCCAAGCCCCTCCGCGGCGCGCTCATGCATGGCAGGGGAGGCAGAATGCGCGATGGGTGCGCCGATCAGGCCGGTCAGGAGCTTTTTGGGTGCGGCGGGTCCGCGCTTTGACATGGTTCGCTATCGTCTCGTTGGGAGCGTTTGATCCCGGCCTTTAGCGGGGAGATCCGCCCAATTCCAAGGGGCTTCCCCCAGGAACGATAGCCTTTCCTCGGCCTAACACAATTACCCTTTTGTGCTGCAAACCTAACATAATGTTATCTCTTCCGCGCCCGTGGCGGCGCGGCCCTGCCTTTGCCCCGCGACGGCTCGACCGCGCGCATCTCCGCGCGCAGGGACTCGATGAAATACTCGACATGAAGCGACAGCGGCGCGCCGCGCTTCACCGCGATATAGGTGTCGAATCGCGTCGGCTCGGTGATCTTGATCAGCTCGATGCCGGGATAGCCCCCATGGGCCACCGTGAACTGGTCGATGATGGCGATGCCGAGCCCCGCCTTCACCAGCGCGCAGACCGTGGTGCCGAAGCGGGCGCGGATGGTGATGTTGTACTCGAGGCGGTGGCGCGCGAAGATCTCGGCCATGATCCGCCCGTAGGGATCATTGGGATCGATGCCGATCAGCGGATAGCGCGTGATCTCGGCGGCGGAGACCTGCTTGCGGCCGGCGAGCTCGTGGCCCGGCGGCACGATGCAATAGAGCTCGCCCGAGGCGAGCGGCATGAAGTCGAGCCCGGAATGCTCCAGGCGATAGCTCATCGCCACGCACTCGCCGCGGCCGAGCATGAGATAGTCGATGGCTTCCTCGAGCTTGAGGATGTTGATGTCGATGCCCAAATCCGGATAGCGCCGCCGGACCCGCTCGATCGCGCGCGGCACCATGACTTGCGAAATGCTCGGCACCGAGCCGATGCGCAATTCCGACAATCCGCCGCGCCCGATCTTGGAGATGATCTCGGAGAGGTCGTCGACCTTCTTGTAGACGCCGTTGATCTGCTCGAAGATGTTCTCGGCTTCCGGCGTCGGGAAATAGCGGCCGTTCTGGCGCTGGAAGAAGCGGATGCCGAGCGAGCGCTCGGTATATTTCACCAGGCGGCTGATGCCCGGCGCCGAAACGTTCAGCAGCTTCGCCGCGCCGCCGATCGTGCCCGTCACCATCACGGCACGGATCACTTCAACCTGGCGCAGCGTCATCATGTCCTGGGCATCCGAAGGTAATCGTGGTCGGCGCTGCCTTTCCCTCTTCCCTTGTGGGAGAGGGCGGATCGCCGCGATAGCGCGAGGCGGGTGAGGGGTTCTCTCCCCGCACGAGCCTCGCGCATTTGAACGCGTGGAAACAACCCCTCATCCGGCGCCATAGCCGATGCGAAGCGTCGGCGTTTTGTTTTAAGAACGGCGGCCGAAGGCCGCCTATGCCACTTCTCCCACAAGGGGAGAAGGAAGGAAACATTCGCGTTCGGTTGTTCGGTTCAGATCAGAGGAAGGCATGGCGCCGAACGGACCGTTCGTGCGCTCACAGCAATTGCGTGCTAGCTCGCCGGTCCGTCCGGCGTGGCGCTCTCTGCCGGCTTGCTGCGCTCGCTTTGCAGCACCCCGCGTGCGAACTCGATGATCTTCTGCTTGTTTGCCGTTTCGCGGACGGCGAAAAATACGCGGTTGAGTTCCAGGCCGAGCACGCTGTTGAGGGCGATGTCCTCGTCTTCCATCGTGGTTTCCCCGCTTCAGACATTGTAGGTGTATCTTGACGTCCCTTCTTCCACAAGTAGATTAAGCCTTCGGGGTCAATGGGATACCGGGAAACTACGGAATCCGTGAATTGAGGCAGTGCCCCAAGACGTGCTATATCGCACAGCGAGGGTCAGGAAACGCACCGATGTCCGCCGTGGATTATGGCCGGGAAGCGCTCGACTTCATCGAGGGGCTTGGGGCCTATCGCAAGGTGCCCGACGCCATGAATGCGCTCGAATCGGCCTTTGGTCGCTTCGGTTTTGAAACTATCATCGTGACGGGGTTGCCCAATCCCGACCAACAGTTTGCACAGATGGTGCTCGCCAAGCGCTGGCCCGCGGGCTGGTTTGGTCTCTACACCGAAAATAACTACGACCGTTTCGACCCGGTGGTGCGGTTGTGCCGCCAGTCAGTCAACCCGTTCGAATGGTCGGAAGCACCCTATGATGCGGAGCTCGAGCCGAACGCGGCCGAGGTGATGAACCGCGCCACCGATTTTCGCATGACGCGCGGCTTCATTGTGCCGATCCACGGACTCACCGGCTACGAGGCCGCGGTGTCGCTCGGGGGCGTCCATCTCGACCTCAATCCCCGCAGCAAGCCGGCACTGCACCTGATGGCGATGTATGGCTTCGACCACATTCGCCGTCTGCTCGATCCAGCGCCGTATCCCTCGGCACGCCTCACCCCGCGCGAGCGCGAGGTGATCGCCTGGGCCTCGCAGGGCAAATCGGCCTGGGAAATCGGCGAGATCCTGCACATCACGCAGCGCACCGCCGAAGAGCATCTTGCAACCGCCGGGCGCAAGCTCGGAGCCGTCAACCGTACGCATGCGGTAGCACTGGCGATTCGCAACAAGATCATCAATCCCTAAGCGACGTACTGGGAAATTTCCCAATACCGAACCATCCTCTTTTCGCAGAGGGTGCCCTCCATTGAGGATGAATGGGGGTTTTCATGATTCACGCCATTTCTGCAGTAAATCGCCACCTTTACGAAGATGTACTCGATCAGCATTTTCGGCTGCGGCACGACATCTTCGTCGAAGAGCGGCGCTGGGAGACGCTGCGCAGGCCGGATTGCCGCGAAATCGATTCCTATGACGACGAGGACACCGTTTATCTGCTTGCGCTGGAGGGACGCCGCGTCATCGGCGGTCACCGGCTCTACCCGACCACCAAGCCTTCGATGATGAGCGAGGTCTTTCCCCATCTGGCAGCGGTGCGCGGCTACCCGGTGGATCCTCTGGTCTGGGAATGGTCGCGCTACTTCGTCGTGCGCGATCGCCGCGACGGCGCGCTCAACCTGCAACTGATGGCGGCCGTGCAGGAGTTCTGCCTCGGTCAGGGGATCGCGCAGGTCAGCGCGATCATGGAAACCTGGTGGTTGCCGCGCTTTCATGAGGCCGGCTTCGTCGTGACCCCGCTCGGTCTGCCGGCACTGGTGGAGAACGCATGGACCATGGCGGCGACGATCGACATTCTCCGCGAGACGCTCGATGCCCTGCATGATCGCATCGGCGTGCCTTCCATCGTCCAACAGGACGGTCCGCGTATCAATTGCATCGCCCTTGCCAACCTCTGCGGCCTCGCTGCCGCGCAACGAAAGAGCGCCTGAGATGTCGAACATGATGCGGGACAGCCAGATCATGGCGCAGATCAAGGACGAAAATCTGGGCTACATGTCCGACATGGCGCTCGAACTCGCGCAGATGGCGGAAGACACCGGATTGGCGACGCTCGCCTATCTGTTCCGGATGGCGGCGCTGGAGGCCTCGACGGCCAACAGCGTGCTTGCCGAGCCGGATGACCTTCGCCGGCAGATGACGTCGCACTAGGCGTCTCCATCCACACGTTGCGACGAATTCACACCCTCTCTCCCGCAACGGAGGGAGGGTGATCCGTTTGGGTGCGGCAGGTTGACCCATCCTGCGCGGCAGTCTTCTTGCAAGACCGATTGCAGGGCCAGGACCGATCGGATGCATCGGCATGCAACAAAGTGCATGTTGGGTGTCGAATCGCTCTTGCCTCGGAACGATACTGCCATTACCCATTTTTCCGCCTTGTCCAGGCAGGGGGAGCTCTTTCACTGATGGCGACCGTGTTCGAACATCGGCGCGAACCTGCGTGCGCCTGAAAGAGTTTTGATGCTGCTCGTCGTCGAACAGTTCTTGAACGGATTGCAGTTTGGCCTGCTGCTGTTCCTGCTCGCCGCCGGCCTGACGCTGGTGTTCGGGATCATGGATCTCGTCAACCTCGCGCACGGCTCGCTGTACATGATGGGCGCCTATTTCGCCGCGACCTTCGCAGCCTGGACCGGCAGCTTCCTGCTCGGTGCGCTATTGGCGCTCGGCGCGACGCTCGTGCTCGGCATCGTGCTCGAGATGACCGCGCTGCGGCATCTCTACGGACGAGACCATCTTGACCACGTGCTCGCGACCTTCGGCCTGATCCTGTTCTTCAACGAGGCCGTGCGGCTGATCTGGGGGCCGGCCGGCCTTGCGCTGCCGCTGCCGGCCTGGCTCACCGTGCCGGTGCCGATCCTGCCGGGCATTCACTATCCCGCTTATCGCCTCGCCATCATCGTCGTGGCGCTGCTGGTTGCGCTGCTGCTCTATCTCGGCGTGATGCGCACCCGCATCGGCATGCTGATCCGGGCCGGCGCCTCCAATCGCGAGATGATCGGTGCGCTCGGCATCAACATCAAGCTGCTCTACACCCTGGTGTTCGGTCTCGGTGCCGCGCTCGCGGGCCTTGCCGGCTTGATGCAGGCGCCGATCCTCACCGTGCAGATCGGCATGGGCGAGAACATTCTGATCCTCGCCTTCGTCATCATCGTGATCGGCGGTATCGGTTCGATCCGCGGCGCGTTCCTGGCCGCGATCTTCGTCGGCATGATCGACACCCTCGGCCGCGCCTTCCTGCCCAATCTGCTGCGGCAGGTGCTGAGCGGCGCCGCGGCCTCCACCGCCGCGCCCGCGCTGTCCTCCATGCTGATCTATCTGCTGATGGCTATCGTGCTGGTGGTGCGTCCGGAGGGGCTGTTTCCGGCCAACCGCCGATGAAGGCTTTCACTGTGAGCAAGGTCGTCACGGTCCTGCTGCTGACGGGTCTCGTGCTGCTGCCGCTCTATTCGCAAGCATCCGGCAACATCTTCATCCTGACGCTGCTCACCCGCATCGTCATCCTGGCCCTGGCGGCCGCGAGCCTCAACCTCATCATGGGTTTTGGCGGCATGATGAGTTTTGGCCACGCCGCCTATCTCGGCATCGGCGGCTATGCGGTCGGCATGCTGGCGCAGGAAGGCGTGGGCTCGGGCTTCATCCAGTTTCCGGTCGCGCTTGCGGCCTCCGCGCTTTATGCGTTGGTGATCGGCGCGCTGTCTTTGCGCACCCGCGGCGTCTATTTCATCATGATCACGCTGGCGTTCGCGCAGATGGCCTATTACGTCGCCTCGGGGCTGGCGCGTTATGGCGGCGATGACGGCCTCACCGTCTACAAGCGCAGCGACTTCTCCGGGCTGATTAATCTGTCGAACCGCACGCAATTCTATTATCTCTGCCTCGCCTGCCTGTTCGGCGTGGTCTTCCTGATCTGGCGCATCGTCAATTCGCGCTTTGGCCTCGTCCTGCAGGGCCTGCGCTCCAACGAGCAGCGCATGCAGGCGATCGGCTTTCCCTCGAAACGCTACCAGCTGGTCTGCTTCGTCATCTCGGGCATGATGTGCGGCCTCGCCGGCGCGCTGCTCGCCAACAACACCGATTTCGTCAGCCCGGCCGCGATGTACTGGACCCGTTCCGGCGACCTCATGGTGATGGTGATCCTCGGGGGCATGGGCACGCTGTTCGGTCCGGTCATCGGCGCGGTGGTGTATTTGTTGCTGGAAGAGTTCTTGTCGCAGCTCACCGAATACTGGGCGCTGATCATGGGTCCGCTGCTGCTGCTGATCGTGCTGTTCGGCCGCGGCGGCATCATGGGCCTGCTCGGGAGGCTCAATCGTGGCTGAGCCGCTGCTCCGCGTCGACAGGCTGGTGCGCCGCTTCGGCGGCATCATTGCGACGGACAACGTCTCGCTCGACGTTGCGGCAGGCGAGCTGCACGCCATCATCGGCCCGAACGGCGCCGGCAAGACCACGCTGATCAGCCAGCTCACAGGGCATCTGGAGCCGCATTCCGGCAGCGTCTCGCTGGCGGGGCGCGACATCACCTATCTGCCGGCCTATCGCCGCTGCGCGCTGGGCCTGGCACGTTCTTTCCAGATCACCTCGCTGCTGCTCGATTTCACCGCCGCCGACAATGTCGCGCTCGCGGCGCAAGCGCATGCCGGCACCTCGTTCCGCTTCTTCGCCGATGCACGCAAGGAGAAGGGCCTGCGCGATGCCGCGCATGCCGCGCTCGATCGCGTCGGTCTCGTCCATCGTGCCGATGTCCTGGTGTCCAGGCTCAGTCATGGCGAGCGTCGCCAGATCGAGCTGGCGGTTGCGCTGGCAAGCAAGCCGAAACTTTTGCTGCTCGACGAGCCGATGGCGGGACTCGGCGTCACCGAATCCCAGCGCATGGTGCAGCTGCTCCAGGAGCTGCGCAAGGAGGTCTCGATCGTCCTGGTCGAACACGACATGCCGGCGGTGTTTGCGCTCGCCGACCGCATCTCCGTGCTGGTCTATGGCCGCGTCATCGCCTCCGGCGATCCGGCCGCGATTCGGGCGAACGAGGACGTCAAGCGCGCCTATCTCGGCGAGGCCCATGTGGTGACGCACCATGGATGACACGCTGCTCGAGGTCGACGGCATCGAGACCTGCTACGGCCTGTCCCAGGTGCTGTTCGGCTTGTCCCTGTCGGTCAAATCAGGCGAGATGGTCTCGCTGATGGGTCGCAACGGCATGGGCAAAACCACGACCATCCGATCCATCATGGGCCTGACGCCGGCGCGCGCCGGCAGCATCCGCTTTGCGGGCTCGGAAGTGCGGACGCAGCCGTCCTACAGGATCGCGCAACTCGGTGTCGGCCTCGTCCCCGAGGGGCGGCAGATCTTCCCGAACCTCACCGTGCGCGAAAACCTTGTCGCGGCAGCGGCCGATCGTTTCGGCAGCAGCAATCCCTGGACGCTGGCGGCGATCTACGTGATGTTTCCTCGCCTGGCCGAGCGCGCTTCCAATATGGGCAACCAGCTCTCCGGCGGCGAGCAGCAGATGCTCGCCATCGGCCGCGCGCTGATGACCAACCCGAAGCTGCTCATCCTGGATGAAGCGACCGAAGGCCTGGCGCCTCTGATCCGCGAAGAGATCTGGAGCTGCCTGTCGCTGCTCAAGAGCCGGGGACAGTCGATCCTGGTCGTCGACAAGAACGTCGACCACCTCGCCCGCATCTGCGACCGCCACACCATCATCGAGCGCGGCAAGACGGTATGGAGCGGCACCTCGGACGAGCTGTTGGCTGAGCCGGATCTGCAGCACAAATATCTAGGGATTTGAGGGTGAGGGCGCGATGCTGGGCGCCGCTCATACGTTATCGTCCTGGCGAAAGCCAGGACCCATAGCCACCGAATTCAGTTTGGCGAAGATTGGCGGTTAGCAGCCGCGTGCGACAACTTTTCCCTGGGGTAATGGGTCCTGGCTTTCGCCAGGACGACATTGGCAATCACCAGTAAATCCCGTGCCGATGCAGTTCGCGAATCACGCGGGCCTCGGTGGATGGCTGGCGACGTTTCGGCTTGGTCATTTCTCTTGTGCTGGCAATCGGCGCGGCACTGGACTGAGTTGCGGCCGGAGCGATCGCGGTTGTCGTCGCAGTCGCTGCCGGAGACGTTGAAGCTGCGGCCGTGGTCGCCGTCTGGACATTCGTGGGTGCTGCCGCCGGAGCTTGTGGCGGCGTGGCTGCTGTCGTTCCCGGCTCGGCGGTCTGCTGGCTCGCATTTGTCGCCGCAAGGCTAAGGCTCCGTGGTCCGCCGGCATAGGCCTGGCTTGCCAGCAGCGACATTGCCGCGATCAGGATCAGCTTTCGCATGACACCCTCCGTTCGCTAGTCAATCGCTCTTACCTAAATCCGCTGGGCCTCTATCGCGACGAGCGACCCGCCCCGATCTCAATCAGAGTGGCGCGGCAGGACAGGCGATAGATCAAACTGAACAGATGACCCCACATGACCGAACTCCTTTGTTGATCACGGAGCAAATCTACATCGCCCGTCTTTCCGGCGGTTTTCGTGGGCCTTGGAAAATGGCTTCGTCGGGAGCGGTGAAATGTCGTCGGAACTGAGCGGACGAAGTCGCCTCACGGGGAGGTGAGGGCGTGTCTGGCTCAAAACACCTCGAAATATTCGCGGTGCTCCCAGTCGGTCACCTCGGACAGGAAGCGGTCGATCTCGGCATTCTTGATGTGGGTGTAATAATCGACGAACTCAGGCCCGAGCTTTTCGCGGAAGAACGGATCGTCCTTCAGCGCGCTGACCGCGTCGCGCAGCGATTTCGGCAACAGCGGCGCCTTGGTTTCGTAAGGCGTGTCGGCCGACGGGCCGGGATCGAGCTTGCGGTCGACCCCGTCGAGGCCGGAGAGGATCTGCGAGGCCATGTAGAGATAGGGATTGGCGGCGGGCTCGCCGATGCGGTTTTCCAGGCGCGTGGCGGCGTCGCCGGCGTCGCCGAGCACGCGGATCATCACGCCGCGATTGTCGCGGCCCCAGATCGCGCGGTCCGGCGCCAGCGAATAGGAGCGGTAGCGCTTGTAGCCATTGATGGTCGGGGTGGTGAACACGGTCGACGCGCGGGCGTGGTCGAGCAGGCCCGCAAGCCAGGCGCGGGCGAACGCGCTGAGCGGCTCGCCGCCGTCTTTGGCCATGAACTGGTTCTCGCCGCTCGCGCGCGAGACCACCGATTGGTGCAGATGCCAGCCGCTCGCGAACAGGTTCGGCAGCTTCGGCCGGCACATGAACGTGGCGTGATAGCCGTGGCGGTGCGCGATCTGCTTCACGGCAGAGCGAAACAGCACCATGTTGTCCGCGGGCTCAATGCCTTTCTTCGGGGCGAAGGTGAATTCGCACTGGCTCGGCCCGAACTCCACCTCGACCGAGCGCAAGGGCAGACCGAGCGCGACGATGTCACGCCGCAAGATCTCCAGCACCGGCTCCATCTGGTCGAAGCGCTGCTCGGTGAGGTATTGATAGCCGTGGCTGAGCAGGCTCACCGAAGGCGGTGTGCCGGGCTGGCCGGCATCCTCCGGGCGCATATGCGGATCGTCGAGCTTGAAGATGTGGAATTCGACCTCGAGGCCTGCCACGAAATCATGGCCGCGACTTGCGAGCTCGTCGAGCACCTTGCGATAGAGCCCGCGCGTCGCGAACGGCACGGGACGGCCGTCGTTGAAATAGAGGTCGCAGAGAACCCAGCCCGTGGTTGGCGCCCATGGCAAAACGCGAAACGTCGTGGGATCGGCGACCATCAGCACGTCGGCCGCGCCCTCCATCTCCTTCATGCCGAAGCCGCCGCCTGACGTGAACACCGGAAACACCGTGCGGTGCGAGGTGTCCTTGGCGAGCATGGTGGTGGTGATGGAGCAGCCGCTCTCCAGCGAGGCGATCGCCTCGGAGGCGACGATGGTCTTGCCGCGCAAAATGCCGTGCTGGTCCGGGAAGGCGAGGCGGATGACCTCGAGATTCTTCTCGTCGACGATGCGCCGCACGCGCAATGCGGCGTCCTTCTGCTCATCCGACCACAGCGCATGACGCGCGACGAAAGTCACTTTGGCAGTTCCTTCTTGCTCGGCGAGAGTATAGCGCACACTGTCATCGTCCGCGAAGGCGGACGATCCAGTATTCCAGAGACGTCCGTGTGTTCACGAGAGGCCGCGACGTACTGGATGCCCCGCTTTCGCGGAGCATGACAGCGGAGAATGTGGAGCCGCCGTCTCGCCTCGCTAGCGGCGAACTGCATTATCACTCCGCCGCCGTCAGGCGATGCACGTTGTCCGCGATCTCCTTCGGCACCGGCGCCGTCCACGGCGCGCTGCGGCGGCGCTTGACGTCGACTTCCATCCAGTAGATCTCCCAGCCTCGGGTCGGCCCGATGCCGTCCATGGTCGCCGGACCCTGGATCGAACGTGCGGTGGCCTCGTCGAGATGCAGCATCGGCTTCTCGCCGCCTGCGACCTTCTCGATCTCCTGCCGCAGCAGGCGCCGGTACTGCACGATCGCCTTGTCGCTCGTGCCGAGGTGCTCCCGGGTGCGGTCCTGGATCGCGCCCATCGATTCCACCGCCCACTGGTCGTGGACGTTGATGTCGGTGCCCATGCCGGTATAGGTCGCCGTCTGCTGCTCGTGCGGATCGAAGCCGTAATCGTTCGTCCCGTTCTTGCGCGATTTGTAATCCGGCAGCTCATAGAGCTCGAGCCGCTGGTCGCGCATCTTCTGCTTGTCCACGGGGTTCGAATAACTGGTGAAGATCGCGTACCAGTAGCAGTTCTCGTCGTCGACCGGCACGTGCCACTGTGTGATCGTCATCTCCGTGCTCATGGGGATGACGAAGCCGTGCGGAAAGAGCTGGTTGGTGACGCGCACATGGGTGCGCTCCTCGTCGATCTCGCGCAGCGCGATCAGCCGCAGGCCGTATTCGGTGTGCTCGACATTGATGATCGGGCGGTCGTATTCGCGCAAAATCTTCGTCATCGGCAAGTCGCTGCCTGCCGATGTGCCGCGGAACTGCTTGCCGTAGGCCGTCGAGGTGTCCTCGTCCTCGAAAAAGCGATGCAGATAGGAGGCGTGCGCGGGGTCGATGCCGACTTCGAGCGCCTGGAGCCAGTTGCAGGCCATGTGGCCTTTGAACGCGAAGGTGTGCGTGCCGGGCGCGACGAAGCAGTCGAGCTCGGGAAATGCCGGCGGCTCGCCCTCGCCGAGATAAGCCCAAAGGATGCCGCTCTTCTCCACCACAGGGTAAGAGCGCTGACCGATGTTCTGGCAGAGCTTTGAGTCCTTCGGCTCCGCCGGCGTCTCGATGCATTGCCCGGTGGCGTCGAACAGCCAGCCATGGAAGGCGCAACGCAGGCCGCCATGCTCGAGCCGTCCGAAGGCGAGATCGGCGCCGCGATGCGCACAGTGGCGATCGATCAGGCCGTAACGCCCCGTCTCGTCGCGGAACAGCACCAGGCTTTCGCCGAGCAATCTGACGGGACGGATCGGTCGATCGCCGTCGAGCTCGTCCACCAGCGCCGCCGGCTGCCAGTAGCTTCGCATCAGCTTCCCGCAGGGGTCCTTCGCACCGGTGCGGGTGATCAGGTCGTTCTGCTCCTGGCTCATCATGGCGAGTGCATCCTTTATGGAATGGCGTTTGTTCGCCTATTGAACGAATGGGCGAATTATGGCATGCCTTGACGCGGCAGCAAGCACTATTTTGCACGAATGACCCGACACCATGCCCAAGCTGAAGCGAAGCGAGAGCGACGAACGCGCGACGGATTTCGTCGAGAGCCTCGATCGCGGGCTGCGCCTGCTGCAATGCTTCGGCATCACGGCCGGCCCGATGACGCTGAGCGATCTCGCCCGTGCCGCTGAGCTTCCCCGCGCCACCGCGCGGCGCATGCTGTTCACGCTCCAGCGCGGCGGCTTCGTCAGTGGCGACGGGAAGCTGTTCTCGCTGACGCCACATGTGCTGACACTCGCCGCGTCGTATCTGCGGTCGAGCCAACTCGTCACGGTCCTGCAACCGGTGCTCGACCGCGTCGCGACAGCGGCCAACGAAATCTCCTCGCTCGCGGTGCTCGACGGCGATGAGGTCGTGTTCATCGCGCGCAGCAGTCCGGCGCGGATGTTCTCGGGCGGATTGGAAATCGGCTACCGGCTTCCGGCCTTCTGCACTTCGGTCGGCCGCGCCATGCTCGGTCAACTCGACGATGCCGAGCTTGCTGCGCGCCTGACGGCGACGAAGCGCGAAGCGCTGACGCCGCAGACGGTAACCGATCCCAAGGTGCTGCTCGCGCGCACCGTCGCCGATCGCGCGCAGGGCTATTCGCTGGTGGACCGCGAGGCCGAGCCGCATTTCCGCTCGATCTCGGTCCCCGTCCGCCGCTACGACGGCGTGATCGTCGCCGCCATTAACATGGGCGCGCACGTCGATCGCGTGCCGGCGCAGGAATTGATCGAGCGATTTTTGCCGCTGTTGCGTGAGGGCGCGGAGGCGTTGCGGTCGCAACTCTTGTAGCCCGGGTGAGCGAAGCGATACCCGGGAAAGTCATCGTGAAGACCCGGATGTCGCTTCGCTCATCCGGGCTACGCGCCCGTGCAAAAATCACTAGCGGTTGCGCATCCAGTCGGCGAGGCCGGACAACGCCTTGTCGAGGTCCTGCCGCGCTGCGGCGTCCAAAACCGTCTCCTCCAGCGCACCGCGCATGCAGAGCATCCACGCGTCGCGCTCGGCATCGCCGATGGCAAAGCCGATGTGGCGCTGGCGCAGCCGCGGGTGGCCCTTCTCGACCGAATAGAGTTTCGGGCCGCCGGTCCATTCGGTGAGATAGCGCTTCAGCACATCCCTGATCAGGCCGAGGTCGTCCGCATGCATCGCGCGGATGATCTTCGCCTCCGGCAGCGTATCCATCCGGTCGTAGAAGCGATCGACCAGTCGATCGATCGTGGCGCTGCCGCCGATCCGCTCGAACATGGCGATTGCGACGTCGCTCTCGGTCATGGGAGTTCGGACCTACAGCGCGACGCTGCGCAGCCCGAAGCTGCGCGCTTCGTTCTGCAGCACCGGCCGGACCGCATCAACCAGGCGCGCCGCGGCGGCATCGACGGACAGCCCCGCCGTGTCGACCACCGCCGTCGCGCGCGCATATAGCGGCTCGCGGCTCAAGAGGATGTTGCGCAGCTCCGCCATCGCGGAGCGGTCGTCGGCCATCGGGCGCAAATCGCCCTGGCGGCGGACGCGGGCCATGTGCTCCTCGGGCTCGGCCTTCAGCCAGATCGTGTAGAACGACGACAGGATCTGGTCGAAGGTCAGAGGTTCGGAGACGATGCCGCCGCCGGTCGCCAGCACCATCAGCTCGTTGCGCGCGAGCAGCTGCTGCAGCGCCGCCTGCTCCATGCGGCGAAAGCCTTCCTGGCCGTAGAGCGCGATGATCTCGGCGACCGACAGCCCGTTCTGCTGCTCGATCTCCTTGTTGAGCTCGACAAAGCTCCAGCCGACCTTCTTCGCCAGCATCCGCCCAAGCGTCGATTTGCCGGCGCCGCGCAGGCCGATTAGCGCGATGCCGCAGAACGGCGCGCCCCGCGGCGCGGAGGCGCTGCCGCCTGCGAGCAGATCTTTTGCTTGTGCGACCTGCGCCGGCGTCGCCTTGCGCAGGAGATCGCGAAACATCTGCCAGTCCGGGGTCGGATCGGCCGAGGGAAGCAGGTCTTCGAGATGCGCGCCCATCGCGTCGGAGACGCGGCGCAGCAGCACGATGGAGACGTTGCCCTTGCCGCTTTCGAGCTGCGCGATGTAGCGCTCCGATATTCCTGATACCTTAGCGAGCACCTTGCGCGACATGCCGCGCAGCGCGCGCATGGTGCGCACGCGCTGGCCGAGCTGTTCGAGAAATCGGGATTCGGCGTCGGGACTGTCGGTCATGGACTGCGGATCATGGGCCTGCTTGAGCGGATGTCTTCTTTTAAAGAGGTCCTGCGGCGCGTATTAATGAAACATAGTGCCTGCTGGCATTGACAGCAAGCCGAGGCGGTGTCTTTCTATGAATTATAATTCTAAATTCAGGGGAGAAGTCCGTGAGCGAGGGATCCTATAACGCGGTGACCTGGCTGCTCGACCGGAACGTCGAGGAGGGACGCGGCAACAAGCTCGCCTTCGACGACACCGTCTCACGCCTCACCTATGGCGAGCTCCAGCGCGAAACGCGGCGCGCCGCCAACATGCTGCGCCGGCTCGGGGGCCGCCGCGAAGAGCGCGTGGCCATGATCATGCTGGATACGGTCGACTTCCCGATCGTGTTTCTGGGCGCGATCCGCGCCGGCATCGTGCCGGTGCCGCTCAACACGCTGCTGACATCAGATCAATACGCCTACATCCTCGCCGATTGCCGCGCGCGCGTGCTGTTCGTCTCGGAAGCGCTCTATCCCGTCATCAAGGACGTCGTCGGCCGCATGCCGGATCTGGAGCATGTCGTGGTCTCCGGCGCCAAACAGAACGGCCACAAGCAGCTCGCCGAGGAGATTGCGGACGAGAGCGATCAGTTCACCACCGCCGCCACCCATTCCGACGAACCGGCATTCTGGCTGTATTCCTCAGGTTCGACCGGCATGCCCAAGGGCGTGCGGCACATCCATTCGAACATGCAGGCGACCGCGGACACTTATGCGAAGCAGGTGCTCGGCATTCGCGAGAACGACGTTTGTCTTTCCGCGGCAAAGCTGTTCTTCGCATATGGCCTCGGCAATGCGTTGACCTTTCCGATGTCGGTCGGCGCCAGCGTGGTGCTCAACAGCGAACGGCCGACGCCCGCACGCATGTTCGACCTGATGAACCGCTACAATCCCTCGATCTTCTACGGCGTGCCGACCCTGTTCGCGGCGATGCTCAACGACGAAGCGATGAAGAGCGAGCGCGGCGGCAAGTCGCTCCGCATCTGCACCTCGGCCGGCGAGGCGCTCCCGGAGTCCGTCGGCAACAGCTGGAGGGCGCGCTTCGGCGTCGATATTCTCGACGGCGTCGGCTCGACCGAGCTGTTGCACATCTTCCTGTCGAACGCGCCCGGCGACATCAAATACGGCTCCTCCGGCAAACCGGTGCCCGGCTATGCGGTGCGGCTTGTCAACGAGGCCGGACAGGATGTCGCCGACGGCGAGGTCGGCGAGCTCCTGGTCGATGCGCCCTCCGCCGGCGAGGGGTACTGGAACCAGCGCCACAAGAGCCGCCGCACGTTCGAGGGGCCGTGGACCCGCACCGGCGACAAATATGTCAGGGATTCCGAGGGCCGCTATACCTTCTGCGGCCGCGCCGACGACATGTTCAAGGTCTCTGGCATCTGGGTCTCGCCCTTCGAGGTCGAGAGCGCGCTGATCACGCATCCCGCCGTGCTGGAAGCTGCCGTCGTGCCCGAAGCCGATCCGGAAGGTCTGCTGAAGCCCAAGGCCTTCGTCGTGCTGCGCCCCGGCGCGACGACGGCGGGCCTGCAGGAGATGCTTAAGGATCACGTCAAGCAGAAGATCGGCCCGTGGAAATATCCGCGCTGGATCGACGTGGTGGATTCCTTGCCGAAGACGGCGACGGGGAAGATCCAGCGGTTCAAGCTGCGGGACGGGGCGAATTGACAACAGGTCGTCATGGCCGGGCTTGACGACGGAGAGAGAAGAGCGACAGAGCATGACCAACCTCGCCCCCACCGGCTTCCTCAGCATCGGCGACGCCAGCCTCGAATACAAATGGCTGGCGCCGCAATCCGCCGATGCACCGACCATCGTCATGCTGCATGAAGGCCTCGGCTCGGTCGGGCTCTGGGGTGACTTCCCCGAGAAGCTGCGAGAGGCGACCTCCGCCGGCATCTTCGTCTATTCGCGCGCGGGCTACGGCCAGTCGAGCAAGGTCGCGCTGCCGCGGCCGCTCGACTACATGCAGCGCGAGGCACTCGACGTGCTGCCGAAGATCCTCGACGCGATCGGCTTCAGGCGTGGCCTGCTGCTCGGCCATTCCGACGGCGCGTCGATCGCGACGATCTATGCCGGCGCGCATCAGGATCATCGCCTGAACGGCCTCGTACTGATCGCGCCGCATTTCATCGTCGAGGACATCTCGGTGAAGTCGATTGCGGACATCAAGACGGCATTTGAGACCACCGACCTGAAGGCAAAGCTCGCGCGCTGGCACACGGACGTCGACAACGCCTTCTACGGCTGGAACGCCGCCTGGCTCGATCCCAAATTCCGCGACTGGGATATCTCGGAATATCTCGCTTATATCCGCGTTCCCGTCCTGATCCTTCAAGGCGTGGACGACCAATACGGGACGCTGCGTCAGGCCGAGATCGCGCAGCACGAATGCTATTGCCCGGTCGATTTGAAAGTCATGTCAGGCGCGGCGCATTCTCCGCATCGCGAAGCTCCGGGAGCGACGCTTCACGCGATTGAGCAATTTGCAGCAGCGGCCCTAGGAGAGGACATGCAACAAAATGCATGTATGGGCCGTTAAAGTCTAGACGCGCGCAACAATATGCATTATTGTGCATCTAACGGTAAACCAAGACGAACTCAAGGGTGGCCCATGGCCGAGGAAGATCGGCGCCTCGCAGGCGGCGCGACATTCATCGATTTCCAGACCGAGCCGTCCCGCTACCGGCACTGGAAGCTCGCGGTTGACGGTGACGTCGCCACCCTGACCATGGACGTCGACGAGAATGGCGGCCTGTTCGAGGGCTATCTGCTCAAGCTCAATTCCTACGATCTCGGCGTCGACATCGAGCTTGCCGACGCGGTCCAGCGCCTGCGCTTCGAGCACCCCGAGGTGAAGGTCGTGGTGATGCGCTCGGCCAAGAACCGCGTGTTCTGCGCCGGCGCCAACATCCGCATGCTCGCCGGCTCGACGCATGCCCACAAGGTCAATTTCTGCAAGTTCACCAACGAGACCCGCAACGGCATGGAAGACTCGTCGGAGAATTCCGGCCAGCGCTTTATCACCGTCGTGAACGGCTCGGCCGCCGGCGGCGGCTATGAGCTCGCGCTCGCCACCGACTACATCATGCTTGCCGATGACGGCGCGTCCGCCGTCGCCTTGCCCGAAGTGCCGCTGCTGGCGGTGCTGCCGGGCACCGGCGGCCTCACGCGTGTGGTCGACAAGCGCAAGGTGCGCCGCGATCACGCCGATTTCTTCTGCACCATCGAAGAAGGCGTGAAGGGCAAGCGCGCCGTGCAATGGCGCCTGGTCGACGAGATCGCGCCGAACAGCAAGCTCGAAGGCAAGGTTGCCGAGCGCGCCAGGGAATTCGCCCAGGCCTCGAAGCGCAAGGGCAGCGGCAAGGGCATCGCGCTGACGCCGCTCAAGCGCATCATCGATGAGACGAGCATCCGCTACGGCTTTGTCACCGTCGACGTCGACCGCGCCGCCCGCATCGCCACGATCTCGATCAAGGCGCCTGAAGCCGCGCCGCCCGCCGATATCGACGGGATGATGGCGCAGGGTGTCGCGTTCTGGCCGCTCCAGGTCGCGCGCGAACTCGACGACGCCATCCTGCATCTGCGTATCAACGAGCTCGAGATCGCGATGCTGGTGTTCAAGAGTCACGGCGACCGCGCCCATGTGCTCGCCTGCGACGCCTTCCTCGAAGCCAACAAGGCGCACTGGCTGGTCAACGAAATCAGGCACTACTGGAAGCGTGTCTTGAAGCGCATCGACGTCACCTCGCGCACGCTGGTGACGCTGGTCGAGCCCGGCTCCTGCTTCGCCGGCACGCTCGCCGAGCTCGTCTTCGCCGCCGACCGTTCCTACATGCTGATCGGCACGCGCCAGGGCGACAACCGCCCGCCGCCGTCGATCGAACTGTCAGCGATGAATTTTGGCCCGTATCCGATGAGCCATGGCCTGACGCGGCTTCAGTCGCGCTTCCAGGCCGATCCGTCCGATGTGGAACGCGCGGAAGCCACGACGGGCACCGCGCTGGACGCCGAGCAGGCCGAAGAGCTCGGTCTCGTCACCTTCGCACTCGACGACATCGACTGGGACGACGAGGTCCGCGTGTTCCTGGAGGAGCGCGCCAGCTTCTCGCCCGACAGCCTCACCGGCATGGAAGCCAACCTGCGCTTCGTCGGCCCCGAGACGATGGAATCGAAGATCTTCTCGCGCCTCACCGCGTGGCAGAACTGGATCTTCCAGCGCCCCAACGCGGTCGGCGAGGAAGGCGCGCTGCGCCGCTACGGCAGCGGCCAGAAGCCGAAATTCGATATGACGCGAGTGTAGAGCGCGAATGGAGAGTGGCGAATAGCGAATAGAGACGTCATTCGCCTCGCTATTCGCGATCCCACAATTCGATGCCCGCGATTTAATGAACTAGTCCCACACGGGAGGTCTTCCATGAACATCATGAACGTCGACTACTCGACCAAGATTCCGAACAACGTCAATTTGGCCGAAGACCGCCAGGTGCTCAAGGCGCTGGAAGGCTGGCATCCCGGCTACATGGACTGGTGGAAAGACATGGGGCCGGAAGGCTTCCAGGAATCGCTGGTGTACTTGCGCACCGCCTATTCGGTCGATCCGCGCGGCTGGGCCAAGTTCGACTATGTGCGGATGCCCGAGTATCGCTGGGGCATTCTCCTTGCTCCCCAGGAAGAGAACCGCGTCGTGCCGTTCGGCGAGCATTTTGGCGAGCCGGCCTGGCAGGAAGTCCCGGGCGAGTATCGCGCCATGCTGCGCCGTCTGATCGTGATCCAGGGCGACACCGAGCCCGCCTCCGTCGAGCAGCAGCGCCATCTCGGCAAGACCGCGCCCTCGCTGTACGACATGCGCAATCTGTTCCAGGTCAATGTCGAGGAAGGCCGTCACCTCTGGGCGATGGTGTACCTGCTGCAAAAGTACTTTGGTCGCGACGGACGTGAAGAGGCCGACGATTTGTTGCGCCGCCGCTCGGGCGACGCCGACTCGCCGCGCATGCTGGGCGCCTTCAACGAGGCGACGCCGGACTGGCTGTCCTTCTTCATGTTCACCTACTTCACCGACCGCGACGGCAAGATGCAGCTGCACTCGCTTGCGCAGTCCGGCTTCGATCCCCTGTCGCGCACCTGCCGCTTCATGCTGACGGAAGAAGCGCACCACATGTTCGTCGGCGAGACCGGCATCACCCGCGTCGTGCAGCGCACCTGCGATGCGATGCGCGAAGCCGGCATCACCGATCCCACCGACATCGCGAAGGTCCGCGCGCTCGGCGTGATCGACCTGCCGACCATTCAGAAGAAGCTGAACCTGCACTATACGCTGTCGCTCGATCTGTTTGGCTCGGAAGTCTCGACCAACGCGGCGAACGCCTTCAACACCGGCATCAAGGGTCGCTATCACGAGACCCAGATCGACGACGATCATCAGCTCAAGAACGCCACCTATCCGGTGCTGAAGTTCATCGACGGTGAGATCAAGCTCGTCGACGAGCCGGCGCTGACCGCGCTCAACATGCGCCTGCGCGACGATTACAGCCAGGATTGCGTCAAGGGCATGCTGCGCTGGAACAAGGTGATCTCGACCGCGGGCTACCAGTTTCAGCTCAAGCTGCCCAACGTCGCCTTCCACCGCCATATCGGCGAGTTCAAGGGCATCCACGCGACGCCCGACGGCATTTTGATCGACGATGCCACCTGGGCGAAGCGCAAGGACGAATGGCTGCCCTCGACCGCGGACGGCGACTTCATCACCTCGCTGATGCAGCCCGTCACCGAGACCGGCCAGTTCGCCTCCTGGATCTCACCGCCGAAAGTCGGCATCGACAACAAGCCCGGCGATTTCGAATATGTGAGGATCGAGTCGTAAGGGCCGCCAGCGAGGCGCGACGGCCGCGCTACATACTCACCTGTCGTCCCGGCGAAGGCCGGGACTACACCGGAGTGTGAGGTGAGGGCGTCGTGCTGACGCGCCCCCGCCTACCCCGCGATCTCCAGCCCCGCGTTCGCGTACACCACGCCGCCATCCACCGCGATGGTGTTGCCGACCACGTAGTCACCCGCGCGCGAGGCGAGATAGATCGCCACGCCGGCCATGTCCTCGTCGGTTCCGATCCGCCGCGCCGGAATGCGCTTGGCGACCTCGTCCGAATGGTCGCGCGCAGCCCGGTTCATGTCGGACTTGAACGCGCCGGGCGCGATCGCGGTGACGTTGACGTTGTCCTTGATCAGTTTCGTCGCCATGCGCCGCGTCAAATGGATCACCGCGGCCTTGCTCGCGGCATAGGAGTAGGTCTCGCCGGGATTGACGAAAATGCCGTCAACCGAGGCGATGTTGATGACCTTGGCGGGCCGCTCATGCGAAGCCGCCGCGCGCAGCGGCTTGGCCAGCGCCTTGGTCAGGAAGAACAGCGACTTGACGTTGAGGTCCATCACCTTGTCCCAGCCGCTTTCGGGGAATTCGTCGAACTCCGCGCCCCAGGCAGCCCCTGCATTGTTGACGAGGATGTTGAGCTTCGGCTCCAGCTTGATGATTTCGCGAGCGAGCCTGTCGCAGCCGTCGACGGTCGAGATGTCGATCGGCAGCGCGATGCACTCACCGTCATATCGGCCTGACAGCTCTCTCGCGGTGGCCTCGCAAGGTCCTGCCTTGCGCGCGGTGATGTAGACCTTCGCGGCTCCCGCGCTGAGAAATCCCGCCGCGATCATCTTGCCGATGCCGCGCGAACCACCGGTCACCAGCGCGACGCGGCCTTTGAGCGAGAACAGATCGTTGAACATGGTGCCTCC
The DNA here is from genome assembly GCF_023101065.1 of Bradyrhizobium sp. 172. Taxonomy (NCBI): domain Bacteria; kingdom Pseudomonadati; phylum Pseudomonadota; class Alphaproteobacteria; order Hyphomicrobiales; family Nitrobacteraceae; genus Bradyrhizobium; species Bradyrhizobium sp. 172. Next base: position 7,683,904 of record NZ_CP064701.1, on the reverse strand, counting down.
CTTGGTGTTTGGCGACGTTTTGAGCGGGGTAGGGAGGGGAGTCAAGGAAAGTGCCGCATCGTCGTCCTGGCTTTCGCCATGCGACGTCCGAGTTCGGGCAGCCAAGACGGAGAGATTAAGCCGCCGCGATCCTGCGGAAGCCGTTCCACATCGCGGTCGCGGCGCCCGAGGTCAGCACCGGCAGAATCCGCGTGTCCTGGTAATTGCCGTTGAGCGAGACCCGTGGCAGCGCCGTCATGCGGCCGGCGTCTTCGGCGAACAGCATGCCGGGCCGCGTCGTCACCGCGGTCTTGAAGCCGGCGGATGCAGCGAGCACGAATTCACGCTCGCCCGCCGCCTCGCGATCGCCATAGGGATAGGCCAGATGTTGAACGTTGCGGCCGAGCGCCTGCTCGATCCGCGCGCGGCTCACGGCCATCTCCTGCGTGGCGATCGCTTCGCTTTGCTTGGCGAGATTGCAATGGCTGACGGAATGCGCGCCGATCGTGACCAGGGGATCGGCGGCAAATGTCTTCACCTCGTCCCAGGACAGGCAGAGGCTGCGGCACAGCGCGGCCATGTCGACGCCGTACTTCGTGCAGAGCGCCTCGATCTCGCGCTTGAGATCGTGCTCGCCGGGCAGTGCGCGCAACCAGTCGTGCAGGCGATCGAACGCCACCTGCTTGGCGGCTGGCGTCGTCGCATCGAGCCGCAGCGCGGCATTGCCGATCGTCACCTCGATCTGCTCGGTCTTGGCGATCACGGCCTCCAGCGCCTCCCACCACAGCCGGCCCGTCCCCTCCGCGAAATCGCTGGCGACATAGACCGCCAAGGGCGCGTCAAATTCGCGCAGAACCGGCAGCGCAAAATCGAGATTGTCGCGATAGCCATCGTCGAGCGTGAAGGCGGCGAAGCGGCGGTCGAACCGGCGCCGCACCAGCCGCTCGTGCAGCTCGTCCATGCTGACGATGTCGATCTCGCGCGCGCGCAGGTGGCGCAGTGTGGCACGCAGGAATTCGGGGGTGACTTCGAGATGCCGGTTCGGCTGGAACGCCGCGCCGCGGGCCGGCCGCACGTGATGCAGCATGAATATGGCGCCGACGCCCGACAAAAGCGGACGCAACAGGTGGTGGGCGCCGCTGAAATAGAGTGCTTCCAGCCCGGCGCGGATGACGTTGTTACGGAGTTGTTTCATGACCCGCTGGCGGACTTTGGCATTCCGCTTTCAACTTACGGAAGAACCCTTGAAGAAAAAGTTATTCCAATTGTCCAGGCCCGGCCTTCGGAAGGGCGTCATTTCCGGTTTGACAGCCTGCCAAGGGTTTGTTTTGTCTCCGGTTCCAGAGTTCGGGTCGTCGAATGCACAAGCTTTTCAGGTGGGCCAGCAAATGGTGGCCGGGGCTGATCCCCTTGGCCGTCATGTGGGGATTTGCGGCCTGGAATAACACTTTGCCGGTCGAGGCGGACCTTTCCGCCCGCAGCTCGGCGGCGCTAAAGGATACCGTTCTGGACAAGACCCGGATCGCGGTGGATGGCCGCGACGTCAGCCTGGCTGCGGACGCGTTTTCTGAGGAGGGGCGCCGCGACGCTGTTGTGGCGGTCGAGACCGTCCCCGGCGTGCGCCTGGTCGACGACCGGACCCGCCTCGTGCCCGAGGCAAAGCCCTTCGTCTGGAACGCCGAGCGCGACGTGGTGCGGGTGACGCTGTCAGGCTCCGCGCCCCTGCCGTCGATGAAGGGCCGCCTGACCGAGGCGGCCCGCAAGGAGGTCGGCGGCACCGAGGTGGCCGATCAGATGGGTTTGGCCCGCGGCGCACCGCCGCGGTTCGAGGCGGCTGCGATGCTGCTGCTCGACCAGATCGGCAAGCTCAAGGACGGCAAGATCACGATCACAGACACCAAAGTCACTCTGTCAGGGATGGCGCGCGATCTCGGCGGCCGCGAAGCGGTCGCAGCGGCCCTTAAAAACCTGCCCGAGGGCTTTTCGATCGCCGCCAACGATGTCAAGGCGCCGCCTTACGTGTTCCAGGCTTACAAGGATCCGGTGGCCGCGACGGTGACGCTGACCGGCTATGTTCCCGACAACAATGTCCACGCGGCCATCGCCACCAGCGCGTCGCGGAAATTCTTCAACGAAAAGGTTGTCGACAATCTCAAGGCCAGCGTCGGCGCGCCCGGCTCCTTCAGCCCCGCCGTGGTCGCAGCGCTCGGCGCGCTGTCGCGACTGTCGACCGGCACGCTCGTCGTGTCCGACCGCGAGGTGAAGCTGTCGGGCGATGCGCTCTATGAAGGTGCCGCCAACGACATCCGCGCAGGCCTCGGCAAGGATTTTCCGAAAAACTGGCAGTACAAGCCGGAAATCACGGTGAAACCCGCGGCCGGGCCGGTCGACGGCACCGTGTGCCAGCAATTGTTCTCCGAGCTCTTGGCCAAGGCCAAGATTCGCTTCGGGGCGAAGCGCGCCGAGATCGATCCGGATTCCGCCGGCATTCTTGATCATCTGATCGAGACGGCATTGCGATGTCCCACCACCAATATCGAGGTCGCCGGGCATACCGATGCCGACGGCGAGGATTCCTTCAACCAGGCACTGTCGGAGAAGCGCGCGAAGGCGGTGATCGACTACCTGGTCAAGGCCGGCTTGCCTGGCAACCGGTTCACCGCGGTCGGCTACGGCAGCACGCAGCCCGTCGCCGGCAATGACAGCGAAGACGCCAAGGCGCAGAACCGCCGCATCGAATTTCTGGTGAGGTGACGATGCCCTATCTCGTCTCGTTCCATCTGGGCTGGCTGATCGGCTCGCTGCTGCTCGGCTTCTGCATGGGCTGGATCTCGGTGGTCCAACGCGGCAACGGCACCTCGAAGGTGACCGCGCGCTGGCTCGCCGTGCTTGTTGCCGGCCTGGTCGCGGCCTCGTTCGCGCATGTGGTCCCCGGTCGCTTCGGCTACTGGCTCGACCTCGGCCTGGTCATGTTCGCCTGCTACCTCGTCGGCGGCGGCATCGGCGCCTGGCTGCGCGACCGTGTGGTCGCGCGCAGCATGCCACCGGCCTGAGCGGCTGAGCTGAGAGGCAAACGCGCGCCCGCTATCGCGCTCATCAACTTGCGCTGCCATCAGATTTCCAGGGCGACAAAGCGCGCTTGACAATAATACGTACGTACGTATTATAACGCCATGCCCAAGCCCTCGCTCAAAGACGCCATTCTCGACGCCGGCCTGAAGGTCATGTTTCGGACCGGCTATCACGGCACCAGCGTGCGCGACGTCACCACTGCTGCGGGCGCGCCGCAGGGGTCCTTCACCAATCATTTCCGCTCCAAGGAAGCGTTCGCCTCCGAGGTGCTCGACCGCTACTTCGAGATCACAAGGGGGCTGGTCGCCGAGGCGCTCGACGACACCTCGCTGACCCCGCGGGCTCGGCTGAAGCGCTACCTGGACATCATCATTGGCCGGCTCGAAGCGGACGGCTACGGCCGCGGCTGTCTGATCGGCGATCTCAGTCTGGAGGCGACCGGCAGCAGCGAGATGCTGCGCGCGCGCCTTGCGGCCATCTTTGCTGAATGGCGCATGCCGTTCGCCGCCTGCATCAGGGATGCCCAAACCAGCGGCGAGATCGCATCCGATTTCGAGCCCGAGGAGCTCGCAGACTTCCTGCTCGCGTCCTGGCAGGGCGCGATCCTGCGCATGAAGGTCGACCGCAATCCCAAAGCGCTCGAACGTTTCAAGAGCATCGCATTCCAAACCGTGTTCAAGGAGCTGACATGACCAAGCAGATCGACATCAAGCTTCGCAAAGCGTCCGTCCTCGGAAGCGGCATGGCCTATCGTGAGGCAGGCGCGCAGAACGCGCCGGTCGCGCTCTTCCTGCACGGCAATCCGACGTCCTCGCACATCTGGCGCAACATCATGCCCCTGGTGTCACCGGTCGCGCATTGCCTCGCGCCCGACAACATCGGCTTCGGTCAGTCCGGCAAGCCCAACATCGCCTATCGCTTCTTCGACCACGTCCGCTATCTCGATGCCTTCATCGAACAGCGCGGCATTACGTCGGCCTATCTGGTCGCGCAGGATTGGGGCACGGCGCTCGCATTTCATCTTGCGGCGCGCCGGCCGGATTTCGTGCGCGGCCTTGCCTTCATGGAATTCATTCGTCCGATGCCGACCTGGCAGGACTTCCACGACACCGAGGTTGCCGCAGAGCAGGAGCATGCCGAGGCGGCGCGGGCGGCCTTCCGTAAATTCAGGACGCCGGGCGAGGGCGAGGCGATGATCCTCGAGGCGAATGCCTTCGTCGAGCGCGTGCTACCCGGCGGCATGGTCCGCAAGCTCAGCGATGACGAGATGGCGCCCTATCGCGCGCCGTTTCCAACACCAGAGAGCCGCCGGCCCGTTCTTGCACTTCCGCGCGAACTGCCGATCGCAGGCGAGCCCGCTGACGTTTATCAGGCTCTGCAGTCCGCGCATGCAGCGCTGGCCGCGTCGTTCTATCCAAAGTTCCTGTTCACCGGCGAGCCCGGAGCTCTGGTCTCACCGGAATTTGCCGAACGGTTTGCAGCCTCCCTGAAGCACTGCGCGCTGGTTCGTCTCGGCGCCGGCCTGCATTTCCTCCAGGAGGATCACCCCGAGGCGATCGGGCGCTCCGTCGCCGGCTGGATCGCGGGCATCGAGGCAGTGCGCCCGCAGCTTGCGGCCTGAGCAGAACGCTACCTCCGAACGACGTGCTCATCGCGGCCGCTGGCGGGCGGCCGCAATGACGTCTGTGATGTCGCAGTGCAACCGGATGATCGAGCGCGAGCCGTCGGCCACGTAATCGTGCGCGCCGCAGCGGCCGCGCGCGGCGCGACCCTCTTTCAACAGCGAAATCCCGCCCATAGATTGATTTCGACTTAAGCCGTGACGGAACATTGTACGGCCGAAATCATCAAAACTTCATGGCGTCTGCGCCAGGATGGCCATGGAGATTCGCGTCAGGCTTGCCGCCGAAAGCGCCAAACCGTGCATCAGGAGCCCGCAACCTGCCTAAAACCTTGAAGCCACGACTTTTTGTTCGAATTGTCGAATTCCACTCCGCCCCAAAACGCGCTAGTGGAGGGGCAGGGGGCATGCGCGATGCCGGAGCCGCCGGCGAGGATTCGTCGGGTGCCTGCGTGTCGTCCGCCTGTTCGCCGGCCACCCTGGCCGCTGAAGCGTTGTTCGAGGTTTAGATGCTGGAAGCCATACGCAGGGCGATGTCGTTTCTGCGCCAGAAGCAAATCCTGCATAAGCTTGGAGTTGTGATCAGCGTCGCGGTCATCGGCATCGCTTGCTATGTGCTCTACCACATGCTGCGCGGCATCGATGTCAACGAAGTCCTCGAAGCGATCAAGAGCACCGAGCCGAGCCAGATCGCGATGGCGGCGCTGTTCGTCGCTGCGGGCTATTTCACGCTGACCTTCTACGACCTGTTCGCCGTGCGCGCGATCGGCCATCCCCACGTGCCCTATCGGATTAACGCGCTCGCTGCCTTCACCAGCTATTCGATCGGCCACAATGTCGGCGCCAGCGTCTTCACCGGCGGCGCGGTGCGCTACCGCATCTATTCCGCCTATGGCCTGAACGCGATCGACGTCGCAAAGATCTGCTTCCTCGCCGGCCTGACCTTCTGGCTCGGCAATGCCGCGGTGCTGGGCCTCGGCATCTCCTATCATCCGGAAGCCGCGGCCTCGATCGACATGCTTCCGCCCTGGCTGAACCGGATGCTGGCGATGATGATCATCGTCGGACTGGTCGCTTACGTGGTCTGGGTCTGGACCCAGCCGCGCATGGTCGGCCGCGGGCCCTGGACCGTGATGCTGCCGGGCGGCCCGCTGACGCTGCTCCAGATCGCGATCGGCATCATCGATCTCGGCTTCTGCGCGCTCGCGATGTACGTGCTGGTCCCTGACGAGCCCAATCTCGGTTTCGTGGTGGTCGCGGTGATCTTCGTCTCGGCCACGCTGCTCGGCTTTGCCAGCCATTCGCCCGGAGGCCTTGGCGTGTTCGACGCGGCGATGCTGGTCGGGCTCTGGCAGATGGACCGCGAGGAGCTGCTGGGCGGGATGCTGCTGTTCCGCGTCCTCTATTATCTGTCCCCTTTTGTCATATCTGTAATCTTGCTGACGTTTCGCGAAGTTATCATCGGCGCACGATCGAAGCGCCTGCAGCAGGCTGCGCTCAAGCTCGACCCCGGCCCCGCGCCTGAAGCCGCTTACGTGAGAAAGCGCAGCGACAGCGGCGCCTGACCGGCGCAAGGCCTTTTGGAGAAGCCCGCCCCGATGGCGATCGACGCCCCAACTTCTCCCTCCTCCCCGCCCTGGTCCGACCGGCTGCGGCACTCGACCGTCATCCTGATCGCCGCGGCGCTCGCGCTATCCGTGGTGGTCTCGCTGGGGGAATTATCGGCGCTGCATGCGATTGCGGTGTTCCTCTGCATCGCGGCCGCAGCGCTGATCCCGTGGCGCCTGCACGATACCGCCGCCTCGCGCGAAGAGACCCGCCGCGTCAACCCGGTCGAGAGCGCGGCGGTCGCCGCAGTGGTCGCCGGCATGCCCGATCCCGCGGTGCTGCTCGACCGCGCCGGCCGCGTCATCCATCTCAACGCCGCAGCCGCCCAGCTCGCGCCGGCACTGCGCCGGAATGAGCTCGCCCAGTTCGCGCTGCGCTCGCCCGAGATCATCACGGCGCTGCGCGAGTCGATCGCGACCACCGAGCCGCGGCGCGCGACCTATCTCGACCATGTCCCGGTCGATCGCTGGATGGAGCTGACCATCACGCCGGTGCCGGTGCCGACCACCTTTGGCGGCGCCGACAAATGCATGCTGATGACCTTTCACGACCAGACGCCGCTGCGCCGGGTCGAGGAAATGCGGGCCGATTTCGTCGCCAATGCCAGCCACGAGCTGCGCACGCCGCTGGCCGCGCTGTCCGGCTTCATCGACACGCTCCAGGGCCAGGCCAAGGACGATCCCAAGGCGCGCGAGCGCTTCCTCGGCATCATGCACAACCAAGCCACCCGGATGGCGCGCCTGATCGACGATCTCTTGTCGCTGTCGCGGGTGGAGCTGTCGGCCCATGTGCGGCCCGACACCCTGGTCGACCTGCTGCCGATCATCTTGCAGGTCGCCGATGGGCTCGAGCCGCTGGCGCGGGAACGCCAGGTCGAGGTCGAGACCCAGCTGCCCGAGACCCCGGTGCTGATCGCGGGGGACCGCGAGGAGTTGCTCCGCCTGTTCGAGAATTTGATCGAGAACGCGCTCAAATACGGCGCCTCCGGTGGACGCATTATCGTGTCGCTGATATCAGGCGCGGCCCCTGATGGAACTCAGGAAATCCGGGTGCTGGTCCGGGATTTCGGCCCCGGCATCGCGCCGGAGCACCTGCCGCGGCTGACCGAGCGCTTCTACCGGGTCGATGTCGGCGACAGCCGCTCGCAGGGCGGCACCGGCCTGGGATTGTCGCTGGTGAAACATATTCTTAACCGTCATCGCGGCCGGCTTTTGATCGAAAGCGTGCCCAAACAGGGCGCCACTTTCACCGCCTGTTTTCCCCAGGCAAGCCTGCGGCTCTGAGCTAAATTCCAGCGATTTCAGCTGCTTAACACTGTCATCCGACTGTCACCAAACCTTCGTAAAAGCTCAGCTGTCCGCTCCTAAAGGGGCGGCACGGGGAGCGCGATCGGGCGCGGATGGCGCTTCGCTCCCCTGTATGGAGACCAGCATGAATTTCCTCAAAACACTCGTCGCTGCTGGCATTGTCGCCGCATCGACGACGGCGGCCTTTGCTGCCGACATCACCGGAGCCGGCGCGACGTTCCCGTTCCCGATCTATTCCAAATGGGCCGACGCCTACAAGAAGGAGACCGGCAACGGTCTGAACTACCAGTCGATCGGCTCCGGCGGCGGCATTAAGCAGATCCAGGCCAAGACCGTGACCTTCGGCGCCAGCGATGCGCCGCTCAAGGCCGAGCAGCTCGAGAAGGACGGCCTCGTCCAGTGGCCGATGGTGATGGGTGCCATCGTGCCCGTCGTCAACATCGAGGGCGTGAAGCCCGGTGAACTGGTGTTCGACGGCGAGACGCTGGCCAGCATCTATCTCGGCAAGATCACCAAATGGGACGACGCCGCGATCAAGAAGCTCAACCCGAACGTGAAGCTGCCCTCGGAGGCCATCACCGTGGTCCGCCGTTCGGACGGTTCGGGCACCACCTTCAACTTCACCAACTACCTCGCCAAGGCCAGCGCGGATTGGAAGAGCAAGGTCGGTGAGGGTACCGCGGTCGAGTGGCCGGTCGGCGTCGGCGCCAAGGGCAATGAAGGCGTGTCCGGCAACATCAGCCAGACCAAGAACTCGATTGGCTATGTCGAGTACGCCTATGCCAAGCAGAACAAGCTGACCTACACCGGTCTCATCAACAAGGCCGGCAAGCCTGTGCAGCCCACCGTCGAAGCCTTCCAGGCGGCCGCCTCCAACGCCGACTGGGCCAAGGCTCCCGGCTACTACGTCATCCTGACCGACCAGCCCGGCGAGAAATCCTGGCCGATCACGGCGGCGACCTTCATCCTCATGCACAAGGACGCCACCGACAAGGCGGCCTCGCAGGAAGCCATCAAGTTCTTCCGCTGGGCCTTCAAGAGCGGCGGCAAGGCGGCTGAAGAGCTCGACTACATCCCGATGCCGGATCCGGTCGTTCAGCTGATCGAGAAGACCTGGGCTGCCGACATCAAGAGCTAGGTTCGCGACGCTCGTGCCCCGGATGCGCTGCGCTGCATCCGGGGCACGGACCAACAAAAAACGTATACTATTTGGTACAGGGGATCGGCGTGGCAGAGATGGCCGTTCAGAGCGATGTAATCGACGACGCCGGACCGTATGACCGCGCCAAGGCCTTGAGCGCGTTCAAGCTCGGCGACGTTACCTTCTACTGGATTACGCGGCTCTCCGCGATCTCGGTGCTTCTGATCCTCGGCGGCATCATCATTTCGCTGATCGTCGGCGCTTTCCCGGCGATGAAAGAATACGGCGTCTCCTTCCTGTGGACGCAGCGCTGGGCGCCCTCCGCAGATCCGCCGGTGCTCGGCGCGCTCGGGCCGATGTACGGCACGCTCGTCACCTCCTTCATCGCGATGCTGATCGCCATTCCCGTGGGTCTCGGCATTGCGATCTTCCTCACCGAGCTCTGCCCGCAATGGCTGCGCCGCCCGATCGGCATGGCAATCGAGCTGCTCGCCGGTATTCCCTCGATCATCTACGGCATGTGGGGCTTCTTCGTGTTGGGTCCGTTCCTGGCCAACACGTTCCAGCCCTTCATGATCAAGATCTTCGACGGCGTTCCCGTGCTGGGCGCGATCTTCGCAGGTCCCCCGTCCTATCTCAGCCTGTTCAATGCCGCGCTGATCCTTGCCATCATGGTGCTGCCCTTCATCACCTCGATCTCGGTCGACGTGTTCAAGACGGTGCCTCCGGTCCTGAAGGAAGCCGCCTACGGCGTCGGCTGCACCACATGGGAAGTCGTCCGCAGCGTGGTGATCCCCTACACCCGGGTCGGCGTCATCGGCGGCATCATGCTGGCGCTGGGCCGCGCGCTCGGCGAGACCATGGCGGTGACCTTCATCATCGGCAACTCGTTCCGGATCTCGTCATCGATCTTTGCGCCGGGCACCACGATCTCGGCGGCGATCGCATCCGAGTTCGCCGAGAGCGACGGCCTGCACCAATCCGGCCTGATCCTGCTCGGCCTCCTGCTGTTCGTTCTGACCTTCTTCGTGCTCGCAGCGGCGCGGCTGATGCTGATGCGGCTGGAAAAGAAGGCGGGGAATTAGCGCCATGAATCCGATCTATTCACGCCGACGCCGCAAGGACATCGTCGTCCGCGGGCTCTGCATCGCCGCAACCGCCTTCGGCGTCACCTGGCTCGCGCTGATCCTGATCACGCTGCTCTACAACGGGCTGGCGGGACTCAATGTCCAGCTGTTCACCGAGAACACGCCGCCACCGGGATCGAACGAGGGCGGTCTGCTCAACGCCATCGTCGGCTCGCTGATCATGACCGTGATCGGCGTCGGCATCGGCGCGCCGCTCGGTATGTTCGCCGGCACCTATCTCGCCGAATACGGCCGCAATGACCGGCTGACCTCGGTGATCCGCTTCATCAACGACATCCTGCTCTCGGCGCCCTCGATCATCATCGGCCTGTTCATCTACGGCGCCGTGGTGGTGCCGATGCGCGGCTTCTCGGCGATCGCAGGCTCGCTCGCCCTCGCGGTCATCGTGATCCCGGTGGTGCTGCGCACGACCGAGGACATGCTGCTGCTGGTGCCGAACGCGTTGCGCGAGGCGGCCTCGGCGCTCGGCCTGCCGCGTTCGCTGGTGATCAAGCGGATCGCTTATCGTGCTGCCCGATCGGGTCTCATCACCGGCGTGCTGCTCGCGACCGCTCGCGTCGCCGGTGAAACCGCGCCGCTGCTGTTCACCGCGCTATCGAACCAGTTCTTCAGCCTCGGCCTGAACAAGACGATGGCGAACCTGCCTGTGACCATCAACAACTTCGTGCAGAGCCCCTATGCCTATTGGAAGCAGTTGGCCTGGAGCGGGGCGCTGCTCATCACCCTGACCGTTCTTGCCCTTAATATTTTCGCGCGCATCCTTGGCGCCGAGAGGACCGCAAAATGAGTGATCTTTCCGTGTCGATGAGCGCGTCCGGTGGACTGCCGCACGCGGCGGTGCTGCCCGAGGCGCCCCCCAAGGTGACCGTGCGTAACCTGGACTTCTATTACGGCGAGCACCATGCGCTGAAGAACATCAACCTGACGCTCGGCGCCAACCGCGTTACGGCGTTCATCGGTCCGTCGGGCTGCGGCAAGTCGACCCTGCTGCGCATCTTCAACCGGATGTACGACCTCTATCCCGGCCAGCGCGCCACCGGTCAGCTCATGCTCGATCAGACCAACATTCTCGACCCCAGGCTGGACCTCAATTTGCTGCGCGCCCGCGTCGGCATGGTGTTCCAGAAGCCGACGCCGTTCCCGATGACGATCTACGAGAACATCGCGTTCGGCATCCGTCTCTATGAGAAGATCTCGAAGTCCGAGATGGACGGCCGCGTCGAGAAGGCGCTGCGCGGCGGCGCGCTGTGGAACGAGGTCAAGGACAAGCTCAACGCCTCCGGCCTGTCGCTCTCCGGCGGCCAGCAGCAGCGCCTCTGCATCGCCCGCACCGTCGCGGTGCGGCCCGAGGTGATCCTGTTCGACGAACCCTGTTCGGCGCTCGACCCGATCTCGACCGCCAAGGTCGAGGAGCTGATCCAGGAGCTGTCCGAGGATTACACGATCGCTATCGTCACCCACAACATGCAACAGGCGGCGCGCGTCTCCGACAAGACCGCCTTCATGTATCTCGGCGAGCTGATAGAGTTCGACGACACCAGCAAGATCTTCACGTCGCCGTCAGATCGGCGCACGCAGGATTACATCACCGGCCGGTTCGGCTAGGAGACGCGACATGGGTTCTGAACATACCGCAAAGGCTTTCGACACCGACCTCCAGGAACTCACTCGCCTGGTCGCCGAGATGGGCGGCATCGCCGAGCGCATGATCGTCGAGTCCGTCGACGCGCTGATCCGCCGCGACGTCCCGCTCGGCCAGCGCGTCGTCGCCATCGACACCGAGCTCGACGCGCTGCAGAAGCGCATCGAGGAGCGTGCGGTGCTCACCATCGCCCGCCGCCAGCCGATGGCGGTCGATCTGCGCGAGATCGTCGGCGCCATGCGCGTCGCGACCGATCTCGAGCGCATCGGCGACCTCGCCAAGAACATGGGCAAGCGCGTCGCGGCGCTGGAGACGGACTTCCATCCGCTCAAGCTGTTCCGCGGCCTCGAGCACATGACCGACCTCGTGCAGCAGCAGGTCAAGTCGGTGCTGGACGCCTATGCCGCGCATGATTTGCCGGCGGCGATGGCGGTGTGGAAGGGCGACGAGGAAGTCGACGCCATCTGCACCTCGCTGTTCCGCGAACTCCTCACCTACATGATGGAGGATCCGCGCAATATCTCGTTCTGCATCCATCTGATGTTCTGCGCCAAGAACATCGAGCGGATCGGCGACCACGCCACCAATATCGCCGAGACCGTGTTCTACATGATCGAGGGCCAGGCGATCACCGACAAGCGGCCGAAGGGCGACATGACGACCTTTGCCAACACGGTACCGAACACCTGAAGACTTAAGGAGCGACGACCCGATGGGCGCACGCATTATGGTGGTTGAGGACGAGGAAGCCCTGACCGAGCTTCTCCGCTACAACCTCGAAGGCGACGGCTATGACGTCGAGACGGTGATGCGCGGCGACGACGCCGACACCCGCCTCAAGGAGCACATCCCCGATCTGATCGTGCTCGACTGGATGCTGCCGGGCCTGTCAGGCATCGAATTGTGCCGGCGGCTTCGCACCCGTCCCGAGACCAAGCAGCTCCCGATCATCATGCTCACCGCGCGCGGCGAGGAGAGCGAGCGGGTGCGGGGTCTTGCGACCGGCGCCGACGATTACATCGTCAAGCCGTTCTCGGTGCCGGAGCTGCTGGCGCGCGTGAAAGGCCTGCTGCGGCGCGCGAGCCCGGAGCGCCTCGCCACCGTCCTTGCTTTTGGCGACATCGAGCTCGACCGTGACAAGCGCCGCGTGGCGCGCTCGGGCCGGCCGATCGATCTCGGTCCGACCGAATATCGCCTGCTGGAGTTCTTCCTGGAGCATCCGGGACGGGTGTTCTCGCGCGAGCAGCTGCTCGACAGCGTCTGGGGCCGCGACATCTATATCGACGAGCGCACCGTCGACGTGCATATCGGCCGCCTGCGCAAGCTGCTCAATCTCGGCCGCGAGCAGGACCCGATCCGCACCGTCCGCGGCGCCGGCTACGCGCTGGATGATCGCTTCGCGAAGGCGGAGCAGGTGTAGGGTTGCAGGCTTGTTTGTTGGCGAGCTGTCCCTGCATTCTCAGCCGTCGTCCCGGACAAGCGAGCGAAGCGAGCGCTGATCCGGGACCCATAACCACCGAACGTGGTTTGGCGAAGACTCGGAGTGACCCCTTCCGCACGATTATTGCGTGCTCGGAGTATGGGTCCCGGCCCCCCGTGCGCAATTGCGCACTAGGCCGGGACGACACTGAAATTGTTGAACTGTCTTCGCGTGACGACTAACGGGGACCCGGCTTTACCGGTGCGCGGCGCCGATCCGACGCGGGCTGGTACGCAACGCGCGAGTGCTGGGCGCAATAGGGCAGTCCGGACAGCGCCCTTCCACCGCAGAAGAAGAAGTCCGGGCTCGAGGGATCGCCGACCGGCCAGTGGCAGGTCGCCTCGTTCAATTCCAGCAGCGACAGCCGCTGGCTCATCGGCACCACGTTGTCGTAGGTGACCGGATCCGGCTCAGCCTCGACCTCGAAGGCCTGCGCCAGCGCGGTGTTGCCGCGCGAGATCGGGCGGCTCACCCGCATCATGTGCTGCGCGGGGCGCGCCTTGCGCGGCCGCGGCGCTGCCGATGATGGGCTCTTGGCGCGGCCCGAAAGGCCGAGCCTGTGCACTTTGCCGATCACGGCATTGCGGGTCACATTGCCGAGCTCCGCCGCGATCTGGCTGGCCGAAAGTCCGGCCTCCCAGAGCTTTTTCAGCTGCTCGACGCGATCATCGGACCAGGTCAAAACCGTCATTGCACCCTTTCCCTCGCTGCGCGCCAGCCATCCTGGGGCCTCGCAGCGAATGCCTAAGCCTTCAAAAACCCGTGCCGCCAGAATCCCTTAAGGCTCGCCGGGCGCGTCTTGAACGCCCGAACGTTTACGCCGGTACATAAGGACTTAAAGATCAGAACCACTGCACGAGATGTCGTATCTGACAATCCAAACGCTACAATATGGCGTGACTCCCGCGCAAGAGTCCGCCGACTCGCTTCCACATGTTCCGTGGCCAAATCCCTCTAAATCGGCACCGCAAGACTACGGATTCAGCGTTTCGCGAGGCTTTCCGGGCGGCATTGACACCCGTTTCACCAGGCCTAAGATAGTCGCACGTGCCGCCCTCAAGAGGCGGCACGTTTCGTTTTCCGGGCCGGTCGATGGTGCGTTGCGCAATGCACGCTCACTCCGTCCGCAACATTCAAGTGACCATCATGACTAACAGCGCAGCGCCGCATTTGCTCCCCGTTTTCGCCAGGTCCGACCTTGGTTTCGAGCGTGGCGAAGGCTGCTGGCTGATCGCGACCAATGGCGAGCGCTATCTCGATTTCACCTCCGGGGTGGCGGTGAATGCGCTCGGCCATGCCCATCCGGCGCTGGTCGCGGCGTTGCAGGAGCAGGCCACCAAGCTCTGGCACATGTCGAATCTGTTCCAGAGCCCGGACGGCGAAAAGCTCGCCGCGCGCCTGTGCAATGAAAGTTTCGCGGATTTCGTGTTCTTCTGCAATTCCGGCGCCGAAGCGCTGGAATGCGTGATCAAGGTCGTGCGCCGTTATCACGCCGCAAAGGGTCATCCCGACCGCTATCGCATGATCACCTTCGAAGGCGCCTTCCATGGCCGCACGCTGGCGACGCTGGCCGCAACGGGATCGGCAAAATATCTCGAAGGTTTCGGCCCTCCGATGGAGGGCTTCGACCAGGTTGCGCATGGCGATCTCGATGCCGTGAAAAAGGCAATCGGTCCGCAGACCGCCGGCATCCTGATCGAGCCGATCCAGGGCGAGGGCGGTGTGCGTTCGGCAACGCCCGCCTTCCTGAGGGCGTTGCGCCAGCTCTGCGACGAGAAGGGTCTGTTGCTCGCCTTCGACGAGGTGCAGACCGGCATGGGCCGCACCGGCGATCTGTTCGCGTACCGCCGCCTTGGCGTCGAACCCGACGTGATGTCGCTGGCCAAGGCGCTCGGCGGCGGCTTCCCGATCGGCGCCTGCCTTGCGACCGCCGAAGCGGCGTCCGGCATGACGCCGGGCTCGCACGGCTCGACCTTCGGGGGCAATCCGCTCGCGATCGCGGCTGCGAACGCCGTGCTCGACGTCATGCTCAAGCCCGGCTTCTTCGACCACGTGCAGAGGATGTCGCTGCTGCTCAAGCAGAAGCTCGCCTCCGTGATCGACCGTCACGGCGATGTCGTCAGCGAAGTGCGCGGCGAGGGCCTCCTGATCGGCATCAAGGCCGTGGTGCCCTCCCGCGATCTCGTTGCAGCCTTGCGCGACCAAAAGCTGCTCACCGTCGGTGCCGGCGACAATGTCGTGCGTTTCCTGCCGCCTTTGATCGTCACCGAAGCCGAGATCGAGGACAGCGTCGGGCGGCTCGAGCGCGCCTGCACCGCGTTGTCCGGCAACAAGCGGGCGGCAAGCTGATGAGCAAGTCGCCCGATAAAACACCGAAGCACTTCCTCGATATCAACGAGCTGCCGCTGTCGGAGCTCAAGCGCATGCTCGCTGCGTCCTCCGCGATGAAGGCGAAGCAGAAGGCGCATCAGCCGGTCAGGCCGCTCGAAGGCAAGACCCTGGCGATGATCTTCGAGCGCCCCTCGACGCGGACGCGGGTGTCTTTCGACGTCGCCATGCGCCAGCTCGGCGGCGAGCCCATCATGCTCACCGGCGCCGAAATGCAGCTCGGCCGCGGCGAGACCATCGCCGACACCGCGCGCGTGCTGTCGCGCTATGTCGACGCCATCATGATCCGCATCCTCAATCACGATGCCCTGCTGGAGCTTGCAGCGAACGCCACCGTGCCCGTCATCAACGGCCTGACGCGCCGCTCGCATCCCTGCCAGGTGATGGCGGACCTCATGACCTACGAGGAACATCGCGGCCCGATCGAGGGCAAGACCGTGGCCTGGACCGGCGACGACAACAACGTGCTCGCCTCCTGGGCGCACGCCGCCGAGCGCTTCAAGTTCCAGCTCAATGTCGCGACGCCTCCGGAACTCGCGCCGAAAAAGGCGATGCGCGACTTCATCAAGGCGACCGGCGCGCCGATCATGCTCGGCACGGATGCCGAAGCCGCCGTGCGCGGCGCCGATTGTGTCGTGACCGACACCTGGGTGTCGATGGGCGACAAGGAAGGCAAGCACCGCCACAACGTGCTCAAGCCCTATCAGGTCAATGCGCAGCTGATGTCGCTTGCCAAGCCGGATGCGCTATTCATGCACTGCCTGCCCGCCCATCGCGGCGAGGAGGTCACCGACGAGGTGATCGACGGTCCACAATCCGTCGTGTTCGACGAGGCCGAAAACCGCCTGCACGCGCAAAAGGGCATTCTGGCCTGGTGCTTCGACGCGGTGAAGTAATCCGGGCCGGTATCCGCCGTGCCGGCGAAGTAGGTCGTCATCGTCGTCCTGGCCTTCGCCAGGACGACACCGAATTTGCCGTGCTTGCGTACGATCCGTGCTGCATTCTGGATGCAGCCCTCACCCCTTCCAATTCCGCCTTCCGACCCCAGATAAAGCGCCATGGTTTCCCAATCCCCTGATATGAAAACCGGGCCTGAAGGCCCGGTTCGCGCGCCATCCGCGGTTCCGATCGATGACGCCGTGCTGCCTTACGAGGTCGACGCGCTCGATGTGCGCGGTCGGCTGGTGCGGCTTGGTCCGGCGCTCGACGAAATCCTGACCAAGCACGATTATCCCGCGCCGGTCGGCAAGCTGCTCGGCGAGGCCATCGTGCTGACCACGCTGCTTGGCTCCTCGCTGAAGTTCGAGGGCCGCTTCATTCTCCAGGCCCAGACCGACGGTCCGGTGTCGTTCCTGGTCGTGGACTATCAGGCGCCGGATCGCCTGCGCGCCTATGCGCGCTACGACGCCGCGCGACTCGGCGAGGCCAAAGATACTGGCACGCATTCCGGCGCGCTGCTGGGCCACGGCCATCTCGCCATGACCATCGACCAAGGCCCCGACATGAGCCGCTACCAGGGCCTGGTCGCGCTCGACGGCGGCAGCCTCGAAGACGCCGCTCACGAATATTTCCTGCGCTCCGAGCAGATCCCGACACGCGTGCGTCTCGCTGTCGGCGAGGAATGGCGTTCGAACGACGGCGGCAAGCATCGCTGGCGTGCTGGCGGCATGCTGATGCAGTTCCTGCCGAAGGCGCCCGAGCGTGCGCGGCAGGCCGATCTGCATCCCGGCGATGCGCCCGAAGGCGTCGAAGTGCACGCCGTCGCTGAAGACGATGCCTGGGTCGAGGCACGCTCGCTGATCGAGACCGTCGAAGACGTTGAGCTGATCGATCCGGAGCTGTCCGGGGAGCGGCTGCTCTACCGCCTGTTCCACGAGCGCGGCGTGCGCGTGTTCAATCCGCTGCCCTTGAAGGCGCAATGCTCCTGCTCGCGCGATGCGGTGGCATCGATGCTAAAGAGCTTTTCGTCTGACGACCGTGCCGCGATGGTCAAGGACGACAAGGTCGTCGTGACCTGCGAGTTCTGCAGCTCGGTGTACGAGTTCACGCCGGATGAAGCAGGCGTGGAAGACGCGTAAGGCGTTAGCCTGCAGGTGCGATAGGGTCGGCCAAAGCGGAGCGCGCCCACCATCTCCTGCCCTAGTTCAACACCCGCTTGTTGTCCGGGCTGTCCAGCGAGAACGTCGGCACGTCAATTTCGAAGCGCTCGCCAGTCGCGCTGACCATCTGGTAGCGGCCGGTCATGAAGCCCGAGGCGGTCGTGAGCGGGACGCCGGAGGTGTATTCGAAGCGTTCGCCGGGCGCGAGCGTCGGCTGCTCGCCGACGACGCCCTCGCCCTTCACCTCCTGCTGCCGGCCCGTGGCGTCGGTGATGATCCAGTGCCGCGTCTTGAGCTGCACGGTCTCGTCGCCGGAATTGGTGATGACGACGGTATAGGCCCAGAAATAACGGGAGCGGTCAGCCGACGACTGCTCCGGAACAAAGTTCGGCTCGACGGTCACTTCGATCTGGCGGGTCACGGCGCGGTACATGATTGCCATCATACCGAAAACCGCCCGGGAACCAAACGCCGGAGACGCCTTGGCGACATCGTCCCGCCAGAATTCGCAGGGAAGTACACGTCCAAATGGGCTTGCAAATGTACTTGCTTGTGATCCGGTCGCTTTGCGAGATGACGGCCGGACCGGTACACTCCTTGCCACGTCGCGATTTGCGGAAGGGTTTTTAGGCCCCCGATGACCATTGCCGACCAAGTGACGGGATCGACGATCGCGGGAACCGCTAAACCTGTGGAGGTCAAGTCCGCGGGAGCGAAGCGGCGCGCGGCCGCGCCGGCCATTTCGCTGCCAGCCATCGGCGAGCGCGAGCTCCGGCTGGACCTATTCCGCGGCCTTGCGCTGTGGCTGATCTTCATCGACCATTTGCCGCCGAGCCTTCTGACCTGGTTCACGATCCGCAATTACGGCTTCAGCGACGCCACCGAGATCTTCATCTTCATCTCCGGCTATACCGCCGCCTTCGTCTACGGTCGGGCGATGCTGGAGTCCGGCATCGTCGTCGCCACCGCGCGCATCCTGCGGCGCGTCTGGCAGATCTATGTCGCCCACGTCTTCCTGTTCACGATCTTCCTTGCCGAAATCTCCTACGTCGCGACCAGGTTCGAGAACCCGCTCTACACCGAAGAGATGGGCATCATGGATTTCCTCAAGCAGCCCGACGTCACGATCGTGCAGGCGCTGCTGCTGCGCTTCCGTCCGGTCAACATGGACGTGCTGCCGCTCTACATCGTGCTGATGCTGGCGCTGCCCTTGATCCTGTGGCTGATGAAGTGGCGCCCCGACGTGACGCTCGGCCTCTCGGTCGCGCTCTACGCGGTGACCTGGGAATACGACCTCTATCTGTCGGCCTATCCGAACGGCTTCTGGGCCTTCAATCCCTTCGCCTGGCAATTGCTGTTCGTGTTCGGGGCATGGTGCGCGCTCGGGGGTGCGCGACGCATGTCGCACATTCTGGCTTCGCGGGTGACGATGTGGATCGCGATCGCCTATCTGGTTGCGGCATTCTACGTGACGCTGACCTGGTATGTGCCGCAGCTCTCCCACTTCATGCCGAAGCGGCTCGAGCAGTGGATGTATCCGATCGACAAGGCCGACCTTGACGTGCTGCGCTTCACGCATTTCCTGGCGCTGGCCGCGCTCACCGTGCGCGTCCTGCCCCGGGACTGGCCGGGCCTGAAATCGCCCTGGCTGCGGCCGCTGATCCTGTGCGGCTCGCATTCCCTGGAGATATTCTGTCTCGGCGTCTTCCTCGCCTTTGCCGGCCATTTCATCCTGGCCGAAGTCTCGGGCGGCCCGGTCATGCATGCGCTAATAAGTCTCTCCGGAATCCTGATCATGTGGGCCATGGCCTGGCTGATTTCGTGGTACAAGCGGGTGGCTGACAAGAGCGGTTCGAAAACCAAAAGCGCCGTCGGCAGCGCCGATATGGCGGGAGGGGGCTGATGAAGGCGAAGGTTTTCCTGAGCCTGATCCTGCTGTGCGGTGGTCTCGCCGCGCCTCCGGCGCGCGCGGACGATGCTGCGCCGGCTGCTTCAGCCGCGCCCGCAGCCTGTGAAGTGCCGTCCTATCTGCTCACCAGCGAAAGCCAGCTTCCCAAGGTCGCCGATGCCGTGAAGGCCGGCAAGCCGCTCGAAATCCTGGTCATCGGCAGTCGCTCGACCACGATTCCGGCTTCCGAGGACGCCTCTTATCCGGCGCGGATGCAGGCCATCCTGAAGGACAAGCTGCCGCCGTCCGAGACTGTGCACGTCTCCGTAGAAATACAGAGCAAGAAAACGGCCGAGGAGGCGGCTGCCAGCTTCGTTAAGCTGATGGAAGCAAGAACGCCTACTTTGGTCATCTGGCAGACCGGGACTGTCGATGCTATCCGAGCCATCGATCCCGATGATTTTCGTGGCGCGGTGACCGAAGGGGTTGTTGCGTTGCAAAAGGCAGGGGCTGACGTCGTCTTGATGAATTTGCAGTACAGTCCGCGTACCGAAACCATGATCTCGGTGCCGCCATACCTCGACAATATGCGGGTGGTGGCGCAGGAGCACGATATTCCGCTGTTCGATCGGTTCGCGATCATGCGGCAGTGGAATGATCAGGGCCAGTTCGACCTATTCAGCCCGTCGCGCGGGCCCGAGTTGGCGAAGCAGGTCCATGATTGCCTTGGCCGGGCGTTGGCACAGTTCCTGATCGACGCTGCCCATCTGGAGCCGGCCCAGCAGCAAAATTGAGGTCTAGCGTTAATGAGTTCTCTCCGCCCTTTTTGCCTGACGGCATGGCTGGCTGTGCCCGCAGCAGCGGTGCTGCTGTTGCTGAGTCCGGCCTCGCAGTCCCACGCGCAGACGCAGGCCGCGCAGGCAACACCGGCCCCGCAGCAGTCGGCTGATCCGGCTCCCGCTTCACCGTCCCAGACCACCGTCGCAGCGACGTCCCCCGACCAGCGCGGCATCACGGCGCGCGCCATCGACAAGGTGAAGCAGGTCGCGAAATCCGCCGGCGACATCTTTAGCCGCGTGCCCTGCCTGTCGCCGAAGGGCGGCTCGAAGGCGATGGGCTCGCTGCCGCATGTCGCGGGCAAGCTCGTCGCCGGCCAGCCCGTCGTCATCGTCGCGTTCGGCTCGTCGTCGACCGCGGGATTCGGCGCGAGCTCGCCGGAGTTCAACTATCCCAATCGCCTTGCCGCGCAGCTGCACCGGCACTATCCGACCGCCGACATCACCGTCGTCAATGCCGGCGTCGGCGGCGAGGATGCGCCCGAGATGATGAAGCGTCTCCAGAAAGAGGTGATCGACGTGCATCCGGATCTGGTGATCTGGCAGGTCGGCACCAATGCCGTGCTGCGCAATCTCGATCCTGGCGAGACCGCCAAACTGGTCGAGGACGGCATCGCTCGCATCCAGGCCACCGGCGGCACCGACATCGTGCTGGTCGATCCGCAATATTCGCCCGCCGTCAACCAGCGCGCCGAGAGCGCCGGCAAGATGGTGAAGCTGCTCGGCAAGGTCGCCGAGCTCCGTCACGTCGGCATCTTCCCGCGCTTCGAGGTGATGCGCGACTGGCACGAGAAGCAATCGCTTCCGGTCGAGAGTTTCGTGATCGCCGACGGACTGCACATGAACGATTGGGGCTATGCCTGCTTCGCCCAGCTCCTCGGCGACGACATCATTCGCTCCGTCGGCCAGATCAAGCTCGGCGTGAACGTGCCCGCGGACGTGCGGACGTACCGGCCAATGTGACTTGTCGTCCCGGCCCCCATGCGCAATTGCGCACTAGGCCGGGACGACAATAACTCACGCCTTCTCCAGCGCCGCGGTCAGATCCTCGATCAGATCGTCCGCGTGCTCGAGGCCTGCCGAGAAGCGGATGAATCCTTCGCTGATGCCGAGCGCGGCGCGGTCCTCCGGCTTCAAACGCTGATGCGTCGTGGTCGCGGGATGGGTGACGAGGCTCTTGGCGTCGCCGAGATTGTTCGAGATCTTGGCGAGCTTGAGCTCGTTGAGCACGCGGAACGCCGCCTGCTTGCCGCCCTTGACCTCGAGGCCGACCAGCGTCGAGCCGCCGCGCATCTGCTTCTTCACCAATGCAGCCTGCGGATGATCGGCGCGGCCGGGAAACACCAGCCGCGAAATCTTCGGATGGCTCGCCAGCACGTCCGCGATGCGCGCCGCCGTCTCGGTCTGCGCGCGCACGCGCACGGCGAGCGTCTCCAGCCCCTTGAGCAGGACCCAGGCGTTGAACGGCGAGATCGACGGGCCGGTCTGGCGCATGAAATTGTGGATGTGCTCGGCGATGAACGCTTCCGAGGACAGGATGATGCCGCCGAGACAGCGGCCCTGGCCGTCGATGTGCTTGGTCGCGGAATAGACCACGACGTCGGCGCCGAGCGCGAGCGGGCTCTGCCAGATCGGGGTGGCGAACACGTTGTCGACGACGAGCCGCGCGCCGCCACTATGCGCGATCTCGGCAATGCCGGGAATGTCGAGCACGTCGAGCGTCGGATTGGTCGGGCTCTCCAGGAAGAACGTCTTGGTGTTCGGCTTCATGGCGCGCTGCCACTGGTCGAGATCGAGGCCGTCGACCAGCGTGGTCTCGATGCCGTAGCGCGGCAGTAAATCCTGCACGACGTAGAGACACGAGCCGAACAGCGCGCGCGAGGCCACGACGTGATCGCCGGCCTTGAGCGGCGCCAGGATCGCGGTCGTCACCGCGGCCATGCCGGTCGCGGCCGAACGTGCCGCTTCGGCGCCTTCGAGCTCGATCATGCGGCGCTCGAACATCGAGATGGTCGGATTGGAGTAGCGTGAATAGATGAAGCCGGGGTCCTCGCCCTTGAACCGCGCCTCGCACTCCTCAGCGCTGTTGTAGACGTAGCCCTGGGTCAGGAACAGCGACTCCGACGTCTCGCCATATTGCGAGCGTAAGGTGCCGGAATGAACCAGGCGAGTTTCGGGACGGTAGTGGGCGGTTGGCGCCGGGGACTTCGACATAGGACCTCCTGAAGTGACCATCGAGAATGGTCACAAAAAAACCGGCCTGGAATATCTCCACGGGCCGGGATCACAGAGGTCCCCGGCCTGTTTAGCGACTTATTTAACGTGGCTGCAAGCCGGCCGGCT
This sequence comes from Bradyrhizobium sp. 172, assembly GCF_023101065.1. Taxonomy (NCBI): domain Bacteria; kingdom Pseudomonadati; phylum Pseudomonadota; class Alphaproteobacteria; order Hyphomicrobiales; family Nitrobacteraceae; genus Bradyrhizobium; species Bradyrhizobium sp. 172. The sequence continues at coordinate 7,661,352 of NZ_CP064701.1, read as the reverse complement.
CAAATCACCACGGGATAAGTCATGCTCATATTCCGCAATGCCCTTTCCGTCAAGACGTCCATCGGATAGCCGTAAAACGCTCATATTTCCCGCATGTCGGGATGTGTTTGATCCCTGATGAGGACCCCGGGTTGACGTTCACGGTCGCCGCCGACGCCAATGGTATCCTGCCCGACCGCATGATCGCGGCGATGGCGGAGGGCGGTCTCATCCTGCCCGCTTACGACTTCGTCGAAAGCCAGATCCAGCCGGCGAGCCTCGATTTGCGTCTTGGCGATATCGCCTATCGCGTTCGCGCCAGCTTCCTGCCCGGTCCCGGCGCCACGGTCGCCGAGCGCATCGACGAGTTGAAGCTGCACGAGTTCAGCCTCGCCGACGGCGCGGTGCTGGAGACCAACTGCGTCTACATCGTGCCGCTGCTTGAAAGCCTCGCGCTGCCGCCGGAAATCGTCGCGGCCGCCAACCCGAAGAGCTCGACCGGCCGGCTCGACGTCTTCACCCGCGTGATCGCCGACGGCACCCGCCGCTTCGACATGATCGGTGCCGGCTATCACGGCCCGCTCTATGCCGAGATCAGCCCGAAGACGTTTCCGGTGCTGGTCAGCGAGGGCTCGCGCCTGAGCCAGGTGCGCTTCCGCACCGGCGATGCCATCCTCAACATCGACGACCTCGAGGCGCTGCACGCGACCGAGCGTCTCGTCGATATCGACGATGCCGACCTCACCGGCGGCGTCGCCGTCTCTGTTGATCTCTCCGGCGAGAAGAGCGGCGGCTTCGTCGGCTACCGCGCCAAGCGCCACACCGGCGTCATCGACGTCGATCGCCGCGCCGGCTATTCCGTCGAGGACTTCTGGGAGCCGATCTCGGCCCGTCCCGACGGCAGCCTGATCCTCGATCCCGGCGAGTTCTATATCCTCGCGTCGAAAGAGGCGGTGCAGGTGCCGCCCGATTACGCCGCGGAGATGGTGCCGTTCGATCCGCTGGTCGGCGAGTTCCGCGTGCATTATGCCGGATTCTTCGATCCCGGCTTCGGCTATGCCGGCGCCGGCGGGCTAGGCTCGCGCGCCGTGCTCGAAGTGCGCTCGCGCGAGGTGCCGTTCATCCTCGAGCACGGCCAGATCGTCGGCCGCCTCGTCTACGAGAAGATGCTGGCCCGCCCCGACGCGATGTACGGCCAGCGCATCGGCTCGAACTACCAGGCGCAGGGCCTGAAGCTGAGCAAGCATTTCCGGGTGTAGGGATAGCCTCACCTTCCGCTGTCATGCCTCGGCTTGACCGGGGCATCCAGTACGCCGTAGCCTATTGGTTCGATCACATCCGCCTCTGGAATACTGGATCGCCCGATCAAGTCGGGCGATGACACCGAATCTGTGTCAAGATGGGAAGTGAATCCGGGCTACGTCCGAGGTGGCGAAATGACAGATCAATCCGAACTCGACGCAAGAATCCTCGACGACGTCGCCGACGCGCTGATCTATTCGGATCGCTCCGGCACGATCATGCGCTGGAACCGCGCATCGTCCGCACTGTTCGGCTTCTCGGCGGACGAAGCGCTGGGCCAGAATCTCGACCTGATCATTCCCGAACATCTGCGCGCCGCGCACTGGAAAGGTTTTGAGGCCGCGCTTGCCAGCGGCGCGATGAAGCTTGCGGGCAAGCCGACACTGACCCGCGCGCTGCACAAGGACGGACGCAAGCTCTACATCGAGATGACCTTTGCGCTGGTGCGGGACGCCGCTGGAGTGGTGCAGGGATCGGTGGCGATGGCACGCGACGTCACCGAGCGCGTCGAGCGCGAGCGTGCCGCCAAAGCCTCGCAAACTAAGCCTGCGCAAAATTCGTGATGCGGAATTGGCGCGCCGGCGTGCAGGGCTCCCTGCGTGCGGCTCAGCTTGTCCGTCACCGGATGCAGTGACACACTCGATCAGAACAACGATCGGGAGCGAACATGACCGCACCAGACCCCGCGCAGGAAGCTCAATGGAAACGCTGGCGCGCGGTTGCCGATCTCTATCACGCCTACTTCACCGGTCTGATCCTCACCGTGGTCACGCGTCGCGGCACGGCAGATGCTGCGGAGTTCGTCTTTCGCGTGTTCCGCCGCCAGCAGCAGGAGCGCTTCCTGCCGGGGCTGGAGAAGCTCGGGCTGAGCCATCTGCCGCCCGCCGTGGCAGCCGCGCAATATCACTATCTCTCGAACTGGATCGGCGGCGTGCACGTCGAATACATGTATGAGAGCGACCGCAAAGCCTGGATCCGCTATCCGCCGCCGCGCTGGATCTGGAAAGGCACTGCCATCTGCGGCGTGCCGGGCGAAGTCTCGCGCGCGATGCTGCGCGGCTGGCACGCCAACAACGGCGTGGCGCTCGGCGATACCAGATTGGGGTTCGTCTGCACCAAGCAGAGCGTCGACGGCCAGGACGGGCTCGAAGGCTACTATTATCAATATGACCAGCCCCTCGAGCTCGACCAGCGCCTCGTGTTCGCGCGGCACCTCGAAGCCCCGCTGTTCGATGCAGCCGCGGCTCCGGCGTTGCCGGTCGCAAGCTGGCCAAGGCCGAGACTGGAAAAAGCCTATCGCAACTATGCGATGGAATATGTGCGCACCGCCGCGCCCGTGATGGTGCAGCTGTTCGGTCCGGAGGATGCGGGCTATCTCCTGCACCTCACGGGCAAGCTGATCGGGATGCAATATTTCGATGAGGTCGCTGCGGCGCTGTCGATGGGCCGCGGCGGTGCGAGCGAATTCGCGACGTTCCTCAACGCGCTGTTTGTCGCGCAGGACGATGCGGCTGAGACGACGCAATCCGAGGGCACGTTCGAAATCCGTCAGCAGAGCTGGAGGTTGATGGAAGACGGCGCCGATAACCACTCCGCTTGCGCCAAGGTGCTGGCGGGGTTGTTCGAGGGGCTTGCGGCCGGGTGCGGCCGGCACATCGGCGTGCACCTGTCCCCGACACCGAGCGGTCGTCCGCCATTGCTCTGGACGATTGGGTAGACGACGGCGTCACCGCGCTGCCGCAGGGCACGCCTGCACCTAGCGCAGGAGGAATCGCTGCGCGTCGTGCTAACAAGCCTCTTGTTGCGCCCTGCGCGAACCAATTCATTGGCACACCCAAGCATTGCTGCGCCGGAAATGGCGCTTTGCCCGGAGAGGACATGTCAGACATCGCCGAAATCCCGGTCGATGAACAAGAGCGTCCGCTGCCGCCGCCTCCGCGCCCCGTGAGGAGCGCGCTGATGGACGGGCCGATCCTGCGCACGCTGCTCGGGCTGGCCTGGCCCAACGTGGTCGCGCTCTCAGCCGGCACCTGCACCGTGATTGCGGAGACCTCCTATATCGGACGGCTCGGCGTGGAAGCGCTGGCTGCGATGGCGCTGGTGTTTCCGACAGTGATCCTGACCATGACCATGTCAGGCGGTGCGATGGGCGGCGCGGTGGCCTCCGCCATCGCGCGCGCGCTCGGCGCGGGCGATCGCGAGCGTGCCGGGACGCTCGCCGCGCACGCGCTGCTGATCGGCATCAGCTTCGGCCTCGTCTTCATGCTGGGCATGCTGATCTTCGGGCCCAAGGTGCTTGAGATGCTCGGCGGCCGCGGCGACGTGCTGACGCATGCGATCGCCTACACCCAGGTGTTTTTCGGCGGCGCCGTGCTGCCCTGGCTGCTCAACACCATGGCCGGCGTCCTGCGCGGCACCGGCAACATGAAGCTGCCGTCGCTGTTGATCCTCAATTCCGCGGCCTGGCAGATCGTGCTCGGTGGCACGCTTGGCCTCGGCCTCGGTCCGGTGCCGCAATTCGGCATGCGCGGGGTCGCCGCCGGCGCGCTGATTGCCTATTGCATGAATATCGGCGTGATGGGCTGGTACCTGTTCTCCGGCCGCGCCCGCGTGACGCCGAAGCTGCGCGGACTTCGCATCCAATGGGCGATGTTTTTCGACATCCTCAAAGTGGGCACCATCGCCTGCTTCTCGCCGCTGCAATCGGTGCTGACGATCTCGATCTTCACTCACATGCTTGCGAAATTCGGCACCGCGATCCTGGCCGGCTACGGCATCGGTGCGCGGCTGGAATTCCTGCTGACCTCGATCGCGTTCTCGTTCGGCATCGCCTCGGTGCCGATGATCGGCATGGCGGTCGGCGCCGGCCGCATCGCCCGCGCCCGGCGCATCGCCTGGATCGCAGCGGCGAGCGCCTTCGTCGCCGTCGGTGCACCGGCGTGCCTGGTCGCGGCCTTCCCCGATCTCTGGGTGAACATCTTCACGGACAGCGCGACCGTGCGCGCCACCAGCCACCAATATTTGTCGACAGTGGCGCCGTTCTACGCCTTCATCGGCCTCGCCTCGACGATGTATTTCTCGTCGCAGGGCGCTGCGAAGGTGATCGGCCCGGTGCTGGCGCAGACCGCGCGGCTGATCTACATCTCGGCTGTCGGCTGGTGGCTGTCGACGCATGATGCCACCGCGCAAAGCTTCTTCTGGCTGGCGGCGAGCTCGATGGTCGTGCTCGGCCTGCTCTCGTGCTCCAGCGTGGTGCTGACACGCTGGGGACCGCGCCAAACCAAACCTGCGATCAGGCCGGCTCTGTCGGCCGCCGCGGACTAGCGGTGCCTGTGGCGGCGATGGCCGCCACCACCGCCGACATTGGCGAGCCGCATCAGTTCTGAATCATCGCCATCATGTCGCCGCCACCGGCGCCGCCGAGCATGCCCATGATATCGCCGCCGCCGATGCCGCCCATTCCGGCCGGCATGGTGCCGCCTCCACCCATCGGCGCGTAGCCGCCGTAATTGGGCGCGCCGAAACCGCCGCCGAGGTTGCCGGCGCCGAGGCCGCCAATGCCACCGCCGCCCATCATGCCAAGACCACCACCGCCATTCTCCATCATGCGGCTCATCATCGGGCCCATGGTCTGCATCATCATGCCGAAGCGGCGCTTGCCCATCTTGGCCTTCATCATCTCGAGCATCGGCGCCATCTGGGTCATTATGTCCTCGCCGCCGGCACCGCCGCCGCCGAAGAACTGCGCCTTTGCCGGCGCGCTCGAAATCGAAAACATCAGCAGCACGGCGGCCGCCTGGCAGATCACCTTGTCCGCACCTCTCATGGCCTGCTCCTCGCGTGCGTGGCGCCGCCGGGAGAGCGGAGCCAACCGGACGCACGGCGCCATCGTTATTGCGGACGAGGGCTGGGCTCTGTGAGAAAGATCACGCAGCTGCGGCCGGAAACGCGCGGTGTATGGCGGCGACGGCGTCCTTGGTCTGTCCCTGCACATAGGGCGCGAGCTCGTTCGGCAGCATGTCGATGATCCAGACCAGGCGGCATCTCGCCTCGCCCTCGGCGATCACCTGCACCGAGGCGCTGTAATGCTTCAGCCGCTCGTTGTTGATCGCGTAGACCAGCCGCTGCCGCGCATCGTCGCAATCGACCAGCACCTCGCGCGCCACCGATCCGTTGGCGAAGGTGACGATGCGCGTGTCGCCGTCGAGCGTGCAGGCCGTGACGAAGCCCGGCGCCAACCGCCGATGCAGCGCGCCGAAATCGCGCACGGCATCCCAGACGTCGCGCGCTGGGGCGTTGAGGGGAATGTCGTTGTGGATGGAGGCCATGATGCAATCCTGGTTGAGTTCCTTGATGTAGAGAAGCGAGCGATAGCGCCGTCATCCCAGCTGTCATCGCCCGACTCCATCGGGCGATCCAGTATTCCAGAGGCCGCTGTGATTGAATCGAGGAGCTGCGGCGTACTGGATACCCCGGTCAAGCCGGGGGATGACAGCGTGTGTGTGTGGTGAGGGCTGCCGCGTTCACACACAGACCGCCTCAACATTGTTGCCATCGGGATCGATCAAAAACGACGCGTAGTAAGTCGGGCTGTAATCCTTGCGCGGGCCGGCGCCGCCATTGTCGCGGCCACCGCTCTTCAAGCCCTCGCTGTGGAATGCCTTGACCGCGTCATGATCCCCCGCGCGAAACGCGATGTGCACGCCATCGGCTTTGCGCCCCTTGTTCAGGTGCAGCCACAGCGCCGGCTCGCCCTTCGGCCCGAAGCCGGCATAACCATCGCCACTCGAGCACACGACATAACCGAGCGGCGCCAGCACCGCGGTGTAGAAGCGCGTGGCGGCGTCGAGGTCGGCAACGCGCAATCCGATATGGTCGTACATGGTCGTCTCCATTGCCAAAGCGCGCCACAATCGGCGCGCGCCGGAGACGAACCTAGTCAGTTGAGGGCAAGCTGCTCTTGGAGAATCTTGCGCTCTCCCTTCGAAGCCTGGCGGAACTTGGTCGGCGATACACCAGCGGCGCGGTGGAAGGTGCGGACGAAGTTGGAGAGATCGCCGAAGCCGACGTCGTAGGCGATGTCGGTGACTGCGATGTCGTCGTCAGTCAGCAGCCGCGCCGCATGCCGCAGCCGCGAGCGCACCAGATATTGATGCGGAGTGACGCCGAGCACGGCGGAGAACAGCCGCAGGAAGTGGAAGGGGCTGAGGCCTGCCTGCCGTGCCGCCTGTTCGAGGTCGACCTCGGCATGCGAGTTGGCGTCGATCCAGAGCGCGGCTTCCACGGCGCGGCGGCGATCACGCGCCGTCGGTGTCGTCGGCTTGCGCGCCTTGCCCGACACGACATCGACGAAACGACCGGTGAGGATCTGCCCGACCTCGTCGAGACCGAGGTCGCTGTTGCCATCTGCCGCCGTCTGGGCGAGCTCGCCCAGCACCATCAGCTCGGGCAACGGTGGCGTCGCGCCGACCTGCCAGACGTCGCTCCGGCCGCCGAGCGCGTCGACCAGATCCTCGCTGAGGAAAAAGGACAGGCAGACGTCGCCGGCGACGTGCTCATGTGTGCAGGTGTATTCCTCGCCTGGCGCGCCGACCAGCATCGAGCCCGCCACCAGCTCGAAGAAGCCGGCGCGGCAATGACAGCCAAAGCTGCCGGCGCGGACATAGGCGATGGAATGGCCGGTGCGGCACTCCGCAAACGGGCTGTCGTCCGGTCCCGCGTCGCAGCGAAACTCGGAGACGGTCATCGAGGGGGTGGTCAGCAGCGTTGTTGCATCCATCCTCCCTATCTAGGTGGAGGGTCTCGGTGGGGCAACGGGCAGCAGGACGTCGAACAGCGTCTTGCTGGCGATCGGATGGGTGCCCTCCAGCGACAGCAGCCGCCGCTTGGAGATTACGCCGCCATAGGGCGAGAGCCGGTCGGTGTAATTGCCGGCCTCCAGCACCCGGTGGCAGGGCACGATCAGCATGTAGGGATTTTTCGCGATCGCCTGTGCCACCGAATGCGCGGCGCCGGAGGCGCCCAGCGCCTTGGCGATCTCGTGATAGGTGCGCGTCTCCCCGCGCGGGATGGCGCAGGCCGCCTCGTAGACCCGCCGGTTGAAGCCGGGCACCCCGCTCGCGTCCAGGCTGACCTCGGAAAAATCAGCATCGCTGCCCTGCAGCAAGCTCACGATGCCCTCGATCGCGAACTCGGCGTTCGCGGAAGGCCGCTGCTCGCGTGCCTCGGGATGGATCTGGAAAATCCGGCGGCGGGTGTCGATCTCCCGCGCCTCCGGCAACTGCACGGCGACGACCCCGGTGCTGCTCCAGATGATGCCGCAGCGCCCTATGGTCGTGTCGAATATCGCGTAGCCATGCCCCACCATACACACGCCCCCACGCAACGTACGCTCTCCCCAGACCGCGACCATAACACCGCCACAATCCGCCGCACCCAAAATCGTACCGGAAACTTAAGAAGGGGCGGGCGGGCTGCGCCAAAGCGCTTGGCGAGATGCGCCGTCTCGGCTAATCAGAGCGGGCGCAAGCTGCGCATCCGCGGGCGTAGTTCAATGGTAGAACGGCAGCTTCCCAAGCTGCATACGAGGGTTCGATTCCCTTCGCCCGCTCCATCCTTTAGTTCGGCAGGCTCCGCAGAAATTCCACGATCGCCGCGTTCACCTCCGCCGGCCGTTCCTGCTGCGTCCAGTGTCCGCACCCCGGTAGCATCTTGATCTCGCGTAATTGCGGCACCCATTGCTTCATGTTGGCAACGTGCTCGGCGGCGCCAGGGAAGGCCATGACCATGTCGTAGTCGCCGGCGATGAAGAGCGAGGGCACGACCACCTTGACGCCCTCGAAGGCGCCCATCAGCTCCCAGTTGCGATCGATGTTGCGATAGTAGTTGAGCGGTCCGCGAAACCCACTATGGGCAAATTCGGCGCCGTAATAGTCGAGGTCCGCGCTGCTCAGCCACGACGGCAGCGGCACCTGCACCTTCGGCAGCATGCCGTCCTTGCGAGAGACCATGCCGACACCGGCGGTCCGCCCTTGACGCTCGGCATTGGCGCGGATCACCGCCGCGCCTTCGCCGGAACCGCCATAGAGCATCGCGCCGAGCGTTGCGCGCGTATCCCTTTCGAATTCTGCTTCGGCGACACCCGGCTCCTGGAAATACAGTTGATAGAACTGCGCATCCGCCGTCTGTGGCATTACGCTCGTCGGCCGCACCGGACTGCGTGGTCGATAGGGCACGCTAAGAATGGCGGCGGCGCGGAAGCGGTCGGGCCGCAGGCGCGCCGTGTGCCAGGCGATCGTCGCGCCCCAGTCGTGCCCGACGATGACGGCGTCCTTCGCCTCGAAAGCGTCGAGCACGCCGACGAGGTCGCCGACCATGTGGAGGATCGTGTACTGGTCGATCGCTTCGGGCCGGTCGCTCTTGCCGTAGCCGCGCATGTCAGGGGCGACCGCGTGGAAACCGGCTGCCCCCAGCGCCTCGAGTTGGTGACGCCAGGAGTACCAACCTTCCGGAAAGCCGTGGCAGAGCAGCACCATCGGCCCCTTGCCCTGCTCGGCGACGTTGAGGCTGATGCCGTTGGCCTTGATCGTCCGCTGCGTCGGTTCGCCCATGTCGCCGCCTCCCGGTCATCGTCGTTGGGTCTATCCTAGTCGGCCCTATAGGCTCCGCAAAGTTTCTAATATATTGGCCCCTCGCTTCCGGCACGCACGCATCGCCCAGCTTAAGCTTCTCGCGGCCCTGATGGGTGCGGTCCTCGTGTCGGCAATGTTCGGATCAGAGACCAGGACCTGTAAAGAAAATGGACCAGCAGAAACTCGATCGCGCGATCGGTCGTCGCTTGAAGACGCTGCGGACGCAGGCCGGCATGACGCTGAATGAGCTCGCAGGCCGCTCCGGCGTCAGCCGGGCGATGATCGGGCGGGTGGAGCGGGCGCAGAGCAGCGCGACGGCTGCGCTGCTGGGAAAACTCTGCGCCGCGCTCGACGTGTCGCTCAGCGACGTCGTCGCGCTGGCCGAAAAGCCGCCGGAGCGGCTGGTGCGGCTCGCCGACCAGCCGCACTGGCGCGATCCCGACAGCGGCTATCGCCGCCGTCACGCGTCGCCCACGGACGCGGCGAGCGGCATCGAGATCATCGTCGTCGATTTGCCGGCCGGTGCGCGGGTGCCATACAGCCCTTGGGGCCGCAATGCCTTCACCCAGCAGCTCCTGATGCTGGAGGGCGCGATCGCCGTGCACATCGACGCCAAGGCGGTTCGCCTGCGCGAAGGCGACTGTCTCGACTTCGATGTGATGCGCGCGGTGATCTTCGAGAACGAGACCAGACAGGACGCGCGCTACGTCATCATCACGCGCCGCGGCGCGTCCTACGGCAAGATGTGAGACCGTGACGATGCAGATCCGCACCGGCGACACCTTTGATCCGCGCGTCATCGCGCTGCTCGATCATCACGTCACGGCGGCGCGGGCGCAGACCGCGCCGGGCAGCGCCCATGCGCTCGATCTCTCCGGACTGCGCGCGCCCGACATCGCGTTCTGGACCGGCTGGGACGGCGAGACGCTGGTCGCCGTCGGTGCGCTGAAGACGCTGTCAGCCGAGCACGGCGAGGTGAAGTCGATGCACACGCTCCAGACCACGCGGCGGCGCGGCTTTGGCGGTGAGATGCTCCGCCACATCGTCACAGAAGCCCGCGCGCGCGGCATGGCGCGGCTCAGCCTCGAGACCGGCTCGTGGGACTATTTCAAGCCGGCGCTCGCGCTCTACCGGGCGCATGGCTTTGTCCTCTGCGGCCCGTTCGAGGGCTATGTCGAGGATCCCAACAGCCTGTTCCTGACCCTCGACCTGTCGGCCAGCCGATAGCTCAGGAGCGCGTCTCCTCGATCCTGTCGAGCACGCGCTCGGGAGCGATGTCGCGGCTTGCCTCCTCCAGATCCCGTTTCGAGTCGGGCTGGACATCGAGCCGCTCGGCGATCTGCGTAAGGAGGCGGGCAACCTTGGTCAATTCGTGCTCGGCGAGAAGGCTGATCTGGAGATCGAGATCGGCGCGCTTGTCCGCTGCTGCACTCATGCGGTTCTGCGAGATCAGCACGAATGTCGACAGGAAGATCGCCTCGACCGAAGCAATCATCGCCAGCACGACGAAGCTCTCGTCCCAGGCCGGGATTCCCGGCAGCCAATGCAGATTGGCGATGATCCAGAAGCCGAACACAGCGACATGGAGATAGACGAACGCCATGCTGCCGGTGAACGCCGTGATCGCATCGGCAAGCTTTTCCTGACCCTTGGCAGCGCGCTGCTCCCGGCGGCGGCGCTCGACCAGAGCCTGGATGTTGCGCTCGAGCGTCGGGCTCAATCCCTCGCCCGGATCATGGGTGATATCGTTATGCACAGGGCGGCAACGGCGGACGGGAAAGGCTGTTCCTGGGCTGAGCTGCGGGAAAATGCTGCCGCCTCTCAAAATGAGTTGCGTACCTCAAAACACCTCTGCTAGCCTTCAGCCATGGCCGAGACGCTCACCACGACCGCGCTGACGCTGAAGGACATCGCCCGCCAGGCCGGCGTCAGCCTCGCGACGGTGGACCGCGTCCTGCACAATCGGCCGGGCGTGCGGCCGGATACGGTCCGGCGCGTCAAGGAGGCGATCGAGCGCAATTCGTTCCAGCCGCACGTGGCCGCCGCCGAGCTCGCCCGCGGCCGCGCCCGCCGTTTCGCCTTCGTGATGCCGTCGGGGCCGAACCCGTTCATGCAGCAGATCCAGGATTATCTCGGCGAGATGTCGGGCTGGTTGTCGTCCCGCCGCCTTGGCGTCGAGACCGTCGCGACCGACGTGTTCGATCCGTCCATGCTCGCGGCATCCCTGGAAGGGCTCTCGGATGATTACGACGGTGTCGCTGTGGTGGCGCTGGATCATCCCAGGGTCCGCGCCGCGATCGACGATCTCGTCGATGCCGGCGCCAAGGTCGTGACGCTGGTCTCGGACGTGCCGTCGTCGCGCCGGCACCATTATGTCGGCATCGACAACATTGCTGCGGGGCGGACTGCCGGCGCGCTGGTCGGGCGGCTGGTCGGACAAAAGTCCGGCAAGGTCGCGATCGTCGCGGGCTCGCAGGGCCTGCGCGATCATGCCGAGCGCATTTTTGGCTTCAACCAGGTGATGGCGTCGGAATTCCCCGGCCTCACCGTGCTGCCGGTGCTCGAAGGGCGCGACGAGGACGCGCGTTCGGAGCAGGTGTTGACGCGGCTGTTGAGCCGGCATGCCGACATCGTGGGTCTTTATAATGTCGGCGCCGGTACGCAAGGCGTCGCCAACGCGTTGAATGAAAAGGCGTTGAGCGATGCCAGTCGCGACAAGCAGGCGGTGTTCGTCGGACACGACCTCACCGCGTTGACGCGTCGGCTGCTGCTGCAGGGCGTGATGCATGCCGCGATTTCGCAGAACCCCGGACATGAAGCGCGCGCCGCCGTACGTGTGCTGCTCGCGCTCGCCCGTGGCGAGCCGATCTTGCGCGAACAGGAGAAGATCAGGATCGACATCGTGATGCGGGACAATCTGCCTTAGCGGCAGGTGGAATTCAAAACGACCCGTTGCGGGTAAGGCGACTTTGAGTTCGCGCACCGCAACAGGCGAAAGGGAGGACGGCGTGTATCTCGGAATCGACATCGGCACATCGGGTGTGAAAGCGGTGCTCGTCAGCGAAGCCGGCGCTGTTGTCGCGACGGCGGCGCGCGAGCTTGCGCTGTCGCATCCGGCGCTGCTGTGGTCCGAGCAGGATCCCGATGCCTGGGTCGATGCGGCGGTCGGCGCGGTCGACGATCTTGCCGCCCGCCATCCCCGCGAGGTCGCGCGGGTGCGCGGCATCGGACTATCCGGCCAGATGCATGGCGCGACGCTGCTGGACGAGGACGGAGCGCCGCTGCGTCCCGCGATCCTCTGGAACGACGGTCGCTCGCATGCCGAATGCGTCGCGCTGGAGCGGCGCTGCCCGTCGTTGCATACGATCGCCGGCAATCTGGCCATGCCCGGCTTCACCGCGCCGAAGCTGCTCTGGGTCGCCAGGCACGAGCCGAAAATCTTCGCGCGCGTCGCAAAGGTGCTGCTGCCGAAGGCCTATGTCCGCTATCGCCTGACCGGCGAGATGGTCGAGGACATGTCGGACGCGGCCGGCACGCTATGGCTCGACGTCGGTCTGCGCCGCTGGTCGCCCCTGCTGCTGCATGCCACCGGGCTCGATCTCCATCACATGCCACGCCTGGTCGAGGGCAGCGACGTCAGCGCGACGCTCGCGCCGGACTACGCTCAACGCTGGGGCATGACTAGGGATGTCGTGGTCGCCGGCGGCGCCGGCGATAATGCCGCGAGCGCGATCGGGCTCGGCGCCATCGCGCCGGGCGATGCGTTTCTGTCGCTTGGCACATCCGGCGTGGTGTTCCGCGTCACCGATCGGTTTGCACCGGCGCCGGCCGCGGCGGTCCATGCGTTCTGTCACGCGCTGCCCGGCCGCTGGCATCAGATGGGCGTGATGCTGTCGGCGGCGGCTTCGCTGGCCTGGCTCGCGGGCGTGATGGAGACGCCGGCGCCAGCGCTGCTGGCGCCGCTCGGCGAGCGCGTCGATGGACCGAGTCCGGTCAAATTCCTGCCTTATCTCGACGGCGAGCGCACGCCGCACAACGATGCCGCCGCCAGCGGTGCCTTCGTCGGCCTGCGCGGTGCGACCGGGCGCTCCCAGATCGTTCAGGCCGTCCTCGAAGGCGTCGCCTTCGCTGCGCGCGACAATCTGGCGGCACTGAGCGCGGCGGGCGGGCCGCTTCCCGAGGTTGATCTCGTCGGCGGCGGCTCGCGCTCGCCGCTGTGGGCGCAGATCTGCGCCGATGTGCTCGGCATCCCCGTCCACCGCGTCGAGGAGGGCGAGGTCGGAGCGGCGCTCGGCGCCGCCAGGCTCGGACGGCTCGCCGCCACCGGCGAAGACGCGGCTGCGGTTTGCACCCGTCCGCGGCGGCTCGCGAGCTTTACGCCTCGCGCATCGGTCAGCGCGGCCTATGACGAGGCCTATCGCCGCTGGCGCGAACTTTATCCCGCGTTGAAGGAGTGTGCCTGAGTGACTGCGTCAGTGAAATTCTTCGATACAAGCGTACCTGTCGCCTTCGCCGGCGGAGATGCCGGCAACACGCCTGCCTTCCGCTGGTACGACAAGGACCGCCTCGTCCATGGCCGCAGGATGGAAGACCATCTGCGCTTTGCGGTCTGCTATTGGCACTCGTTGTGCTGGCCCGGCGGCGATCCCTTTGGCGGCGAGACGTTCCTGCGGCCCTGGCATCACGGCGCCGATGCGATGGCGCAGGCGCGCGCGAAGGCCGACGTCGCCTTCGAGCTGTTTCGCCTGCTCGACGTGCCCTTCTTCACCTTCCACGACGTCGATGCGGCGCCGGAAGGCAACTCGCTTGGCGAATCTGTTGCCAACCTCAATGCCATCGCCGATCTGTTCGAAGCGAAGATGGCCGCAAGCAAGGTGCGCCTGCTCTGGGGCACCGCCAATTTGTTCACGCATCGCCGCTACATGGCGGGCGCGGCCACCAATCCAGACCCGGAGATATTCACCTATGCCGCCGGCCAGGTCCGCGCCGCGCTGGAGGTGACGCACAGGCTCGGCGGCCAGAACTACGTGCTGTGGGGCGGGCGCGAGGGCTACGAGACGCTGCTCAACACCGATCTCAAGCGCGAGCTCGACCAGCTCGGCCGCTTCGTCTCGCTGGTGGTCGAGCACAAGCACAAGATCGGCTTCAAGGGACCGATCCTGATCGAGCCGAAGCCGAAGGAGCCGACCAAGCACCAATATGATTTCGACGTCGCCACCTGCTACGGCTTCCTCGCGCGTTACGACCTGCTGAAGGACGTCAAGCTCAACATCGAGCAGAACCACGCCATCCTCGCCGGCCACTCCTTCCATCACGAGGTCGCGCTGGCGGAGGCGCTGGGTGTGTTCGGCTCGCTCGACATCAACCGCGGCGACGATCTGCTCGGCTGGGACACTGACCAGTTCGCGATGAACGTGCCCGAGCTTGCCCTGGTGTTCCACGAGCTCCTGAGCCGCGGTGGCTTCAGCTCCGGCGGGCTCAATTTCGACGCCAAGATCCGCCGCCAGTCGATCGATCCCGACGATCTGATCCATGCCCATGTCGGCTCGATGGATGCCTGCGCGCGGGCGTTGCTCGCCGCTGCGGACATGCTCGACGCCGGCGTGCTCACTGGGCCGCTCGCGAAACGCTACGAGGGATGGGCCGGGCCTGAAGGCCGCGCCATTCTCGGCGGCCAGCGCTCGCTTGCCGAACTTGCCGACCGCGCGCACGGCCCGGGCTTTGACCCGCAGCCGCGCTCGGGCCGGCAGGAATATCTGGAATCCCTCGTCAACCGCTACGTCTGAGGAAGGCCGCTGATGACAAATGCACAAGCGACACCGGTCCTCGAGCTGACCGGCATCGGCAAGGAGTTCGGCGCGATCCGCGCGCTGCATGATGTCGACATGCAGGTCCTCCCCGGCGAAGTCGTCGGCCTGATGGGCGACAACGGCGCGGGCAAGTCGACGCTGGTCAAGATCATCGCCGGCAATTTCCGCCCCAGCCACGGCGAAATCCGCTTCGCCGGCAGCGCCGTCCATTTCAACCGGCCCGTCGATGCCCGCGGCGTCGGCATCGAGGTGGTCTATCAGGACCTTGCGCTCGCCGACAATCTCACCGCAGCGGCCAACGTGTTTCTCGGGCGCGAGCTGAAGCGCAGGATCGGGCCGTTCGCGTTGCTCGACCACAAGGCAATGGCGGCGCGTGCGCTGGAGCTGTTCGGCGAGCTGCGCTCGGAGACGCGCCCCGACGATCTCGTCAAGCAGATGTCGGGCGGCCAGCGCCAGGCGGTTGCGATCGCGCGGACGCGGCTCTCCAACGCGAAGCTGGTGATGATGGACGAGCCGACGGCCGCGATCTCGGTCCGCCAGGTCGAGCAGGTGCTCGGCCTGATTCACCGGCTGAAGGAGCAGGGCGTTGCCGTGATGCTGATCTCGCACCGCATGCCCGACGTGTTCGCGGTGTGCGATCGCGTCATCGTCATGCGCCGCGGCGAAAAGCGGGCCGACAAGCCCATCCACCAGACCTCCCCCGAGGAAGTCACCGCCCTGATCACCGGCGCGAAGGAGGCGGCGTGATGGCCATGCCCATGGAATCTCCGATCACCTTCTCGAACATCGGCAAGATTAGATGGTGGCAGCGCGGCATTTTCGCGTCCCAGACCGGCTATGTCCTGCTCGCGCTGGCGGTGCTGCTGGTGGTCATGCATTTCGCCAGCCCGTACTTCTTCACCGAGGGCAACATGCAGAACGTGGCGAAGAATTTCTCCTTCATCGCTATCGCTACCCTCGGCGTCACCTTCGTGATCATCACCGGCGGCATCGATCTGTCGGTCGGCTCGATGATGTGCTTCTCCGCCATGATCACCTCGATGGTGATGACCGAGCTGTCGGCGCCCGGCTCGCCGGCGGGATCCCTGTTCGTGCACATGGCGGCCGACGGCAAGACCGTGCTCGCCAATGTCCCTGGCCTGATCCTGGTGGTCTCGCTCCTCGCCGGCCTCGGCGTCGCGCTGCTCGCCGGCCTCGTCAACGGCTTCTGTATCGCGGTGCTCGGCCTGTCGCCGTTCGTCACCACCCTCGGCATGCTCTCGATCGTGCGCGGGCTCGGCTATGTCGTCTCCAACGGACGGGGCAGCTTTCCCGGTGGGCCGGATGCCGGTTATTTCTACGCGCTCACCTCCGGCGACGTGCTCGGCGTGCCCGTGCCATTCATTTATCTGATCGTCCTCGCGCTGGCGATGGCCGTGGTGCTGCACCACAGCTCGTTCGGCCGTCACGTGTTCGCGCTCGGCGGTAACGAGAAGGCGGCCGAACTCACCGGCATCCCGGTCGTGCGGGTGAAGATCGAGGTTTATGTGATCTGCGCGCTCGCCGCAGGCCTCCAGGGCATCATCATCTCGGGCTGGCTCGGATCGGCGCCGGCCAACATGGCGACGTCCTACGAGCTCAACGTGATCGCTGCGGCCGTCATCGGCGGTGCCAATCTCGCCGGCGGCATCGGTGGTCCACTCGGCGCCATCGTCGGCTGCGTGCTGCTCGAGGTGATCCGCAACGGCCTCGTGCTCGCCCAGGTCAGCTCCTACTGGCAGCAGACGCTGGTGGGCGTGATCATCATCCTGGCCGTATTGGTCGACCGCATCCGCTCGCGGATGATCTGAAACGACGTCGTTCCGGGACGGCAACGAAAATGCCGCCTGTCCACTTCCCGGACGATCTTGAGAGGACAGGCGCCAAAGAAGGGTGGAGGAGACGATGAGGAAATTTCTACTTGCCGGCATCGCGGTGGCGATGATGGCTACGCCGGCGTTTGCCGCAAACTACCGGTTCGTGATCGTGCCCAAGGCGATGAACAATCCGTTCTTCGACTTCGCGCGCGACGGCTGCCTGAAGCGTGCCAAGGAGCTCGGCAATATCGAGTGCATCTACAAGGGGCCGGTCGAGCACGAGCCGGCGACGCAGGCCCAGATCATCCAGGACTTCGTCACCCAGAAGGTCGACGGCCTCGCCATCTCGGTTGCCGACGTCGCGGCGATGACCAAGTCGATCGACGCGGCGACCGCGGCCGGCATCCCTGTCATCACCTTCGACGCCGATGCGCCCCGCGCCAAGCGCATCGCCTATATCGGCACCAACAACAAGGAGTTCGGCGTCGCCCTCGGCAAGGAGCTCCTGAAGCTGCGGCCCGACGGCGGCAAATACGCCATGGTTTCGGGTGGTCCCGGCGCCAAGAACCTCGCCGAACGCGTTGACGGCGTGCGCGAGGCGCTGAAGGGCTCGAAATGGACCGAGGTCGCGGGCTCTCCAACGTTCTGCAACGACGATCCCGCGCTGGCGGTTCAGCAGATGACTGACATGCGTACCGCGACGCCCGACCTCGCCGCAATCGTTCCCATCGGCGGCTGGCCGATGTTCGCCCCCGAAGGCTTCAAGGCCTTCGCGTCCAGGTACAAGAAGGATATCGATTCCGGCAAGTTCACGCTTGTCGTGGCCGATACGCTGAAGATGCAGCTCGAGCTGTTGCGCGATGGCTACGCCAATGCGCTGGTCGGCCAGCGTCCGTTCGAGATGGGCGAGAAGGCGATGGACACGCTGCTCGCCATCAAGAGGGGCGAGAAGGTGCCGGAGATCGTTTATACCGGCCTCGATCTCGTGACCAAGGACAACGTTGCGCAGATGTTGAAGTAGGAGCGTCGCCAGCCCCACGCTCCTGCGTGCCTCTCCCGCTTGCGATTTTCGCAAGCGGGAGAGATGATTTTGGCTGTTGGGGAGGACTGTTGAGGCAATGGGAATGAAAAGGTCGCGGCTCGGCTCGCTCGATGTCACCTCATTCGGCCTCGGTTCTGCCCCGCTCGGCGGATTGTTCACCCCCGTCAGCGATGCCGATGCGGAAGCGACCATCGCAAGCGCCTGGTCGCTCGGAATCCGCTTCTTCGACACCGCGCCGCTCTACGGCTTTGGCCTCGCGGAGCGACGCCTTGGCGCATTCCTGCGGCAACAACCCCGTGACTCCTACGCGATCTCGACCAAGGTCGGCCGTCTACTGCGTGCGCCCGATGGCGCTGCCGCCGAGGACGAGCATTACAAGGGCACGTCGCGCGAGCGGCCGGTGTTCGATTTCAGTTATGACGGCGTGATGCGGTCGGTGGAGGAAAGCCTGGCGCGGCTTGGGCTCGACCGCGTCGATGTCCTGCTCGTGCATGATCCCGACGATCACTATGACGACGCCGTCGCCGGCGCCTTCCGCGCGCTCCAGCGCCTGCGCGGGGACGGTACCGTCAAGGCGATCGGTGCCGGCATGAACCAGTCGGACATGCTGGTCCGGTTTGCAGAGGCCGTTCCGGTCGACTGCTTCCTGCTCGCCGGCCGCTACACGCTGCTCGACCAGGGCGCGCTGGATGCGCTGTTCCCGGTCTGCGCGGCGAAGAATATCGGCATCCTGCTCGGCGGCATCTACAACAGCGGCATCCTGGCCAATCCGCACACGGGCGCGAAGTTCAATTATCAGGATGCCGATGCGGCACTCGTCGCCCGCGCGCTCACGCTCGACGAGCTCTGCCGCAAGCACGGCACCGAGCTGAAAGCCGCCGCGCTGCAGTTCTGCATGGCCCATCCGGCAGTCACGGTCGCCGTGACGGGCGCGCGCAACGCCGCGGAAATTGCCGACAACATCGCGATGTCGGAGATGGCGGTGCCGGCGGCGTTCTGGCAGGAGCTGCGTGGGCGAAAACTCGTCGACGCCCGCGCGCCATTGCCGGCCGGAGCGTAAGGCATGATCGTCGACGCTCACCAGCATTTCTGGGATCCGGCGCGCGCCGACTATCCCTGGATGGACGCGCCCGAGCTCACGCCGATCCGGCGTGCCTTCGGTCCGGCCGATCTCGCGCCGCTTTTGAGCGCGAACGGCATCGACGCGAGCATCCTGGTGCAGTGCCGCTCCGCGCTGGCTGAGACCGAGGAATTCCTGCGGATCGCGCATGCGACGCCCTCGGTGATCGGCGTCGTCGGCTGGGCCGATCTGACCGACGCTGCACTTGGCGATACGCTGGAGCAGTTGCGTGCTTCGCCCGGCGGCGACAAGCTGGTCGGCATCCGCCACCAGGTCCATGACGAGGCCGACTCGGATTGGTTGTTGCGCGAGGACGTTCAGCGCGGCCTCACGGCCGTGTTCGCGCACGATCTCGCCTACGATTTCCTGGTCCGCACCCGCGAGCTGCCGGCCGCGATCGCAACCGCGCAAGCGTTCCCGCAGGCGCGCTTCGTGCTCGACCACGCAGCCAAGCCGCCGATCGCCGATGGCGGAAGCACTGGATGGTCCAACGGCATCGCGGCACTCGCGGCCTGCGGCAATGTCTGGTGCAAGGTCTCGGGGCTGGCGACGGAAGCGGTGTGGAGCGACTGGAATGCGGAACGGCTGTTTCCGTTCGTCGCGCACGCCGCGACATGCTTCGGCGAGGATCGCCTGATGTTCGGCTCGGACTGGCCGGTATGTTTGCTCGCGGGGAGCTATGGTGAGATCACGGGCGCGCTGGGGGCCTGCCTGATGAAGCTCGGGCCGCAGGTGCGGGAGAAGGCGTTCGGCGTGAATGCGAAGGCTGCGTATCGGTTGGCGATTGGTTGAAGCCGCCAGCGCGCGTGTCGCTCAGTGTTTGTCCCCAAACACCCGATCCAGCGCCGCATCGTACGTCGTCTGCACCAGCTCCGGATGCAGCTTCGCCAGCGCCTCCATCATCACGCCGGAATTGATCTCGAGCACGCGCCAGACGCCGTCGACGTGCACGAGGTCGATCGAGGCGAAGGTGATGCCGATGGCCTTGGCGGCGTTGATGGCGAGCTTTGCGCAGGCTGTGCGAAGATCGCCGTCCTGCATCAGCACGGGCTTCGCGCCCGCATCGAGATTGTGCCGCCAACCCGAGCCACGCTGCTTGCTGTAGACGACGAGTGGCACATCATCGAGCAGGACCACGCGTACTTCGTCCTCGATCACGGCATAGGGTGAGATCACGAGTCCGGCGCTCATCGAAAAGGCTTCGCCAACCGCATGATCGAGCTCTGTTTCCGTCGTGACCCTGAAGACGGATCGTCCCGACGTCCCCTCGTTCGGCTTCACCACCACGCCTTGCGGATTGTCGCCAAGCAGCGCCAGCATTGCCTCTCGCCAGCCAACGCCGACAACCTTCTCGCCCAACTTCGGATTGAGGAACAGGCGATGGGGAATGCAGGGCACGCCCTCGAGCGCCAGCACCTCGGCGGTGGCCGATTTGTCATTGGCCAGGCGGTGCGCGATGGCGCTGTTGAGGCCGATGTCGTAGCCGAACGCGAAGTGGCGCTGCTCGCCCCGGCGCATCGCGAGCAGCCAGCCATCGGCGCGGACATCGAGCGCGATGCCATGGGTTACGCAATAGCGCTTGATCGCCTGCACGAAGATCCGCTCGCCGCTCGCCATCTGTCTCTGTCGCCGGTCCTAGTCGCCAGTTCCGGTCGATCTTGGCGCCAAAAGCCGCAAAAATCGGGGAAACGACGCTAAACGGGGGTGAAATCAGAGCTATTCTTAATGAAATTCTCGCGAGCGCTACGGAAATTAAGTGCTGTATTCGAGCCTGGGAGGGAAAAGAAATTGCCTTCCGAATGCGCCGGACAGCAGATCCATTAATGATGTGACCATTTCCGCCGCAAATGCCGGTTTGACCGGCATCAATTGCATCCGGAACGAGGTTGATTATTGGTCTCAATGGCGTAGATCACACTCGCGAAATCCTCCGCCATGGCAATGGTGTCCGCTCCGCTTTCAGGGGCCGGGCAACGCTTTTGCCCTAAAACCGCAATTATTCGGAATATCGAAAATCATGAGCGCGTTTTACCGAGAGAAGGTTCTTTCCGTCCAGCATTGGACCGACACCCTGTTCAGCTTTCGCGCAACCCGCGATTCCGGCTTCCGCTTCCAGAACGGCCAGTTCGCGATGATCGGCCTCGAGGTTGAGGGCCGCCCGCTGCTCCGCGCCTACAGCATGGCGAGCGCTAATCACGAGGAAGAGCTCGAGTTCTTCTCGATCAAGGTTCAGGACGGCCCGCTGACGTCGCGTCTCCAGAAGATCAAGGAAGGCGACACCATCCTGGTCGGCCGCAAGGCGACCGGCACGCTGATCACGGACAATCTCATTCCCGGCAAGCGGCTGCTGCTGCTCTCGACCGGCACCGGCCTCGCGCCCTTCGCCAGCCTGATCAAGGATCCCGAGGTTTACGACCAGTTCGACAGCATCGTGCTGGTGCACGGCTGCCGCCAGGTCTCCGAGCTCGCCTATGGCGAGAAGCTCGTCGCCGGTCTTCGCGAGGACGAACTGTTCGGGGAGTTGCTCGCGGACAAGCTCATCTACTACCCGACCGTGACCCGCGAGCCGTTCAAGAATCGCGGCCGCATCACCGACCTCATCAGCTCCGAGCAGATCTTCAACGACATCGGCCAGGGTCCGCTCGACATCGCGACCGACCGCATCATGATGTGCGGCAGCCCGGCGATGCTCGAAGAGCTGAAACTGATGTTCGAAGGCCGCGACTTCGTCGAGGGCTCGGGCAACAAGCCCGGCCATTTCGTGATCGAAAAGGCGTTCGTCGAGCGGTAGGCCCTCTCGGTCTCGTCCTGGCAAAAGCCAGGACGCTTGCCTGAGTAAAGCGCCTTGACCGGTTAATGCCCGTCCCTCCCGAGCCCTGCTGCACCGCAGCAGCCCGCCCATCGGGCTGATTGATTTGTCCCCGCCGAATTCGCTAGCGTGAAACAACCGCCGCGTCATATCCGTATGACAGGCGCGGGCGTATCGTACCGCCTCATGCTGGCGAGAGGATGGGAATCGTGGCCGACGAGAACAAAACGCAGGAATCGCCCAACCCGTCGGTCAAACGGCTGCCGCTGGCGGAAGAGGGGATCATGGAAACCCTGCTGCTGCCATTCTCTCCGCGCTTCATCGTCCTGACGATCTGCGCGGTGGTCACTGCGCTGCTGACCGGCATCGGATTTGCCGATGGCAAGATCTTCGACATTCTGCTGATCCCGATCCTGATCTTCGGCGCGCTGACGGCGCTTGGCGTCCGCGACCTCATGCAGAAGGGCCACGCCGTTCTGCGCAACTACCCGATCTCGGCCCATATCCGTTTTTTGCTCGAAGAGATACGCCCGGAGATGCGGCAGTATTTCTTCGAGAGCGAGAAGGACGGCATGCCGTTCTCGCGCGACATCCGTGCGGTGGTCTATCAGCGCGCCAAGATGCAGCTCGACAAGCGTCCGTTCGGTACCCAGGAGGACGTCTACCGCCAGGGTTATGAGTGGATGCATCACTCGGTCTCGCCGAAGACGCATGCCGAGGAGAAATTCCGCGTCACTATCGGCGGCCCGGATTGCGCCAAGCCGTATTCGGCTTCGGTATTCAACATTTCCGCCATGAGTTTTGGCGCGCTCAGCCCGAACGCCGTGCGCGCGCTGAATGCCGGCGCCAAGAAGGGCGGCTTCGCGCACGACACCGGCGAGGGCGGCTTCAGCCCCTATCACGCGGAGATGGGCGGCGACATCATCTGGGAGATCGGTTCGGGCTATTTCGGCTGTCGTCATCTCGACGGCGCCTTCGATCCCGAAGCCTTCGCGCGCGTCGCGACCCAGGACCAGATCAAGATGGTCGAGCTCAAGATCAGCCAGGGCGCCAAGCCCGGTCATGGCGGCGTGCTGCCGGCGGCGAAAGTCTCGGAGGAGATTTCCAAGATCCGCGGGGTCGCCATGGGCGAGGATTGCATCTCGCCGGCCTCGCATCGCGCCTTCTCGACGCCTGTCGGCATGATGAAGTTCATCGGCGAGATGCGAAAGCTCTCCGGCGGCAAGCCGACGGGCTTCAAGCTGTGCATCGGTCATCCGTGGGAATTCCTGGCGATCTGCAAGGCGATGATCGAGACCGGCATCTATCCCGACTTCATCGTTGTCGACGGCAACGAGGGTGGCACCGGCGCCGCGCCGCTGGAGTTCATGGACCATCTGGGCATGCCGATGCGCGAGGGCGTCAGTTTCGTCCACAACGCGCTGATCGGCATCAACGCGCGCGACCGCATCAAGATCGGCGCCTCCGGCAAGATAGCCACCGCGTTCGACATGGCGCGCGCCATGGCGATCGGCGCGGACTACTGCAATTCGGCGCGCGGCTTCATGTTCTCGCTCGGCTGCATCCAGTCGCTGAGCTGCCACACCGACCGCTGCCCGACCGGCGTCGCGACGCAGGACCCGACGCGGGCGCGCGCACTCTATGTGCCGCTCAAGATCGACCGCGTGCACAATTATCACCTGGCGACGCTGCACTCGCTGACCGAGCTGATCGCCGCGGCCGGTCTCGAACATCCGCAGCAGCTGCGCCCGATCCACTTCTCCCAGCGCACCTCGACGACGGACGTGAAATCCTTCGCGCAGCTTTATCCGTCGCTGCGTCCGGGCGAACTGCTCGAAGGCACCGAAGACCCACGCTTCCGGGACGCCTGGCGGATGGCACGGACGGAGACGTTCCAGCCGGCGCTGTAGGACGCCGGTCCACTTGCAGGGCCGCGGCCGCGCGCGCAAAAGCATCGCGAGGGGGTGCGTTTAACGTTTGATTCAACTTTGGGTGTAGATTGTTCCCATGGACGAGCGGCGCGACAAGGCAAGGCATCGCGTGCTGAAGGCTGGAACGATCGAGTTCGGCGGCGGCGGCGCGATCGACTGCACTATCCGCAACCTGTCAGATACCGGCGCCGCGCTCGACGTCAGCAGTCCCGTCGGCATCCCCGACCATTTCAGCCTGCTTGTGCGGGCCGACGGAAAACATCTCGCCTGCACCGTGATCTGGCGCAAGGAAAAGCGGATCGGGGTGAGGTTCGGGTGAGGGTCTAGAGTTTGGCGCAAGCTCTAACCACAAACTCCGCCGTCGTCCCGGACAAGCGCCAGCGCAGATCCGGGACCCATACCGCGTGATCTGTCGATCATGCGCAGACAGCAGCACCGCGCAACTACCAGTCTTCGCCAAGCTCAATCCTGTGGCTATGGGTCCCGGATCTGCGCTCCGCTTCGCTGCGCTTCCGGGACGACGAGAGTGGCTCACCCCGTCTCTACTTCGCTCCGCCGGCTCGCCAGAATCTTGTCGATCCTCCGCCCGTCGAGATCGACCACCTCGATGTGCCAATCGCCAAAGTCGAAGGCGTCGCCGACATCAGGCAGCACGTTGAACTGTTGCAGCACGAGGCCGGCGACGGTGTTGTAGCGGTGCGGCGGCAGTTCGATGCCGAGCAGCTCGCCGAATTCGTCGACCGGCATCCAGCCTGAGACCAGCAGCGAATCGTCCGCGCGCTTGACGTAGGCCGGTTCCGGCGGGCCTTCCTCGGAATGGAAGGCACCGACAATGGATTCCAGAATGTCAGCCGTCGTCACGATGCCTTCGAAGGCGCCGTATTCGTCGTAGACGAGGCCGACATGCACCGGTGCAGCCTTCAGGATCGCCAGCACGTCGCGGGCATCGGCCGAGGCGGGAATGCCGGGCGCCTCGCGGACCAGCACGCGCAAATCCGGCGTGCGCTCGTTCATGAAGGCCACCAGCAGGTCCTTGGCTTGAAGCACGCCAATCGGCTTGTCGCGGTCGCCGTCGGACACCGGAAAGCGCGAATGCGGACTCTTGGCGATGGTCGCTTGAATGCTTTCCGGCGTATCGTTCAGGTCGATCTCGTTGACCTCCGTGCGCGGCGTCATAATCGCGCCGACCGGCCGGTCGCCGAGCCGCATCACGCCCGCGATCATCTCCTTTTCACCTGACTCGAGCACGCCTGCGTTTTCGGCTTCGCTGACGAGATGATGGATCTCATCTTCTGACACTTTTTCTTCAGACTTGCCGCCATGGCCGAGCAGCGTGAGGATCAGCTTGCCGGAGAGATCGAGCAGGAAGACCAGCGGCAGCGAGACCTTCGCAAGCACGTGCATCGCGGGTGCAACCCTGACCGCGATGCTCTCGGGGTCGCGCAGCGCCACCTGCTTCGGCACCAGCTCGCCGACGATCAGGGTGGCGTAGGTGATGAGCGTGACGACCAGCCCCACTCCGACGATGTCGGCAATTCCTGCGGACAGGCCGAGCTCGAGCAGCCATTGCGTCAGCCGCTGTCCGAGCGTCGCGCCCGAGAACGCGCCGGAGAGCACGCCGACCAGCGTGATCCCGATCTGCACCGTCGAGAGGAATTTGCCGGGATCGGCCGCGAGCGTCAGCGCCCGCTCGGCGCCGCGGACGCCCTTGGCGGCGAGCATCGACAGCCGGGCCGGGCGCGACGAGACCACGGCCAACTCGGACATGGACAGCAAGCCGTTGATGACGATCAGGACGACGACGATGGCGAGTTCGGCGGAGAGCATTGATGTTCCGAGGTAAGGGAGTGTGGCGCGGATGGCCGCACAGGTCTTGATATAGGTATTCGAGGAAGAAATGCCGATGATTCTGTCCCATCGGGCATCGCGAAGGAACTTCGGCGACCCCGTCCCCGAAGGCACTCCCCAATACCCCGCGGAACTACGGGCATGCCGTTGCTTAACGGGCTCTTAGCGGCCACCAGCTAGGTTCTCGGCATTTGCAGGAATGTATTCGGGGATCAGAATGCGGATCGGGAAGCTCTTTGCGCTGTCGATGCTGACGGTGACGGTGTTTGCAGTCATCCTTGGCGCCGAGGTGCTGATACCCCAGGCGCGCATCTTCACGAACCGCTCCGATGCGATCAAGACGGTCGAGGCCTTCGGTGCGACCCTGATGGTCAGTCAGCACGTTGCCGGCCTTCGTGCTCCCTACATTTCCCCGATCTTCCAGGAGAATTCTGCGACGCAGGTCCAGATCGAAGCCGCCGCAAAGGCGGCGAAAGCGGTCGATGGCGCGTTCGAGGGGGCAAGGCGCGCCATCATGGTGCTGGATGATTCCGGAGCGATGATCGAAAACCTGGACCGTACTGCGCGGCGGCTCAAGGATATCATCACGGCGGCAGATCGCGCGATGAGCGTGCCCCTGGCGACGCGCGACGGCGCTGTAATCAAGGGCTTCCTTCCAGGCGTTGCCGAGGTCATCGGCAATATCGAGCCGATCATGAACCGGCTTGAAGCCAAGGTCATCAATGCCGATTCCTCGCTTGCGGCGCTGTTGAGCCTGGCGCGAACGGCGCAGGATCTGCGCGTCTCGGCCGGCAGCCGCGCCGCCACGCTGTCGCCGGCGCTGAGCGCTCGCCGACCGCTCACGGCGGCCGAATTGTCGCTGATGGATCGGATGCAGGGACGTGTCGAGGCCGACCGCGAGCGCATCGAGGCCGGCATCGACCAGCTCGGAAGCCCGCCCCGGATCGCCACCGCGCTGAAGGCGGCGACGGATTCCTATTTCGGGAAAGCAGCCGCTGCCGTGGACAAGGAGATGCTCGCGGCGCGTGGCGACGGCAAGTACGGCATCAATGCCGAAGAGCTGGCCAACATCATCGTCCCCGCCATCCAGATGTTCTACGGCGTCCGCGATGCCGCGCTGGCGGAAGCTGCCGAGCGCGCCTCGGCCGCGCGCGACGGCGCGCTGGCGATGCTCGCGCTCGCGGGCGTGGCGGTGCTGGCGCTGCTGGGGACACTCGGTGGCGTGACGATGATGTTGCGCAGGCGCGTGGTGACGCCGCTCAGCCGGCTCGCGGACGTGATCGCAACTCTTGCCGCCGGGCAGCACGAGGTCGAGATTCCCGTGACCGGCCGCAATGACGAGATCAGCCAGGTGGCGGGCTCGCTCCAGCACTTCAAAGATTCGCTCTCCGCCAAGAAGGCCGCCGATGAGGCCGCCGCGGTGGAAGCCGAGGCGAAGCTCCGGCGCAGCCAGCGCATGGACCAGATCGCACGCGATTTCGAAGCGTTGATCGGCGACGTCATCAACACCGTGTCGTCGGCATCGTCGGAGCTGGAAGTGTCGGCGGGAACGCTGACGAGCACCGCCGATCAATCGGAAAAGGTCACCGCGACCGTTGCGGCCGCCTCCGAGCAGGCCTCCAGCAACGTGCAGACCGTCGCCGCGGCCGCGGAGGAAATGGCGTCCTCGGTCGACGAGATCAGCCGGCAGGTCCAGGACTCCGCGCGGGTGGCCGGCGAAGCGGTGCAGCAGGCTGCGCGTACCAACGACTATGTCGGCGAACTCGCCAAGGCGGCCGGCCGGATCGGCGACGTGGTCGAGCTCATCAGCCAGATCGCGGGCCAGACCAATCTTCTGGCGCTCAATGCAACGATCGAGGCGGCGCGCGCCGGCGAGGCCGGGCGCGGCTTCGCCGTGGTCGCCTCCGAGGTCAAGGCGCTCGCCGAGCAGACCGCCAAGGCCACCGGCGAGATCAGCCAGCAGATCACGGGAATCCAGAGCGCGACGCAGGATTCCGTCGGCGCCATCAAGTCGATCGGCGACACCATCACCCGCATGTCCGAGATCGCATCGGCGATCGCCTCCGCGGTCGAGCAGCAAGGCGCGGCGACGCGGGAGATTTCCCGCAACGTGCAGCAGGCGGCATGCGGCACCCAACAGGTCTCCGCCAGCATCGTCGACGTGCAGCGCGGCGCGAGCCAGACCGGATCGGCCTCCTCCACCGTGCTCGCGTCAGCGAAGTCGCTGTCCGGCGAGAGCGGCCGCCTCAAGGTCGAGGTCGGGAAGTTCCTGGACGCGATCCGGGCTGCGTAAGTCACGTAGCCGGAAGCGCTCAGAACTCGCCGTGTAGCCGCCCGGAAAATACCGACACCGGGCCGCGATCGGCGTTGTAGGCGGGGTTGACGATCAGCTGGTAGTCGGCGGTGAGGGTGAGACTCTTGTTCAGCGCGTAGGCGTAATAGGTTTCGAGGATGCGCTCGCGGCGGTAGTTGAGCGCGCCGTCGCCGATGAGAACACCGAGGCCGCCGGCGGCCAGGAAGTCGCGATAATCCTGCGAGATGGCATTGATGGCGCCGCCGACGCCGATCACGTCATCCGGCCGGCCCCATTTCGTGCCCTTGATCGACAATCCCGCCGACAGGCTGCGGTGAATGTCGGTGAAGGCCAGCGTCTCGGTCTTGCCGTCGTTCCAGCTCCAGCGGCTGAACAGACCGACATCGTCGGTGATCGCCTGCTCGAGGTTGAGCACGTAGCCATACTTCAGACGGCCGCGTCGGGTCTGCGCGATGTCAAGGTTGAGCGCGGGATTGTCCAGCGTCTCGCGGAAGCTGCCCATATTGGCGCTGTCGAGCCAGCCGATGGTCCTGAGCTTGCCGGGTTGGCCAAGGAGCGAGAAGCGCGTTTCGAGCTCGAGCACGTACTGGCCGCGCTCGCCGACCCTGGTGTCGAAATGATTCGAATTGGACTCGGCGACCATCAGGAAGTAGCCGCCGCGCAGCGCCCACTGCTTCTGGTTCAGCTCGGCGGTGACGCCGTAGGTGAGGCCGACCTTGTCGGCTGAATAGTCGAAGGCGCCTGGCGCCCACAGCGACCAGTTCATGAAGTCCTTGCGGGTGTCCTTGGCGTAGGCGTTGCCGTCGAACACGTCGATCACGGGGAATTTGCCGGCCTGCACCGTGAGCCTGGATACGTCGACCTTCTGTCCGAGCTGCAACTGGCCGCTCGCGAGCTCTTCCTGCTCGCCGCCAAAGCCGAATGTCTGGCGCACGAACAGGCGCGATGTGTTGTAGTGCGGATAGGGGAAGTTCGACTTCTGCGCCTCGCCGTTGGGGAAACCGGCCGCGCCGACCGTGTCGTTCAATCCAAATCCCTGCAGCAGTTCGGGATTGTAGTAGACCTCGCCGCCGTCCCACAGCTTTGCGTTCAGGAACAGGCTGTTGCTCCAGGTCGCCTTGGCCTGCCTTGATGGCGAGAGCGAATTCGGCCCGGTGTAGAGGGCGGGGAACGACGGGTAGCCTTGCGGCAGATAAGTGCTCTGGCCGTGGATCTCCCAGCGATCCGATTCGGTGTCGATTAGCGAGCCGATCCCCAAGCTCTTGGGATTGTAGCCCGGCATGCCCGGCCAATCGACCTTGCGGTTGAGGCCGAGCCGGATCGTTTGGAAGTCGAGCGACGACGAATTGTATTGGGCACCTGTGGAGAAGGCGACATTGGCGCCGTCGAAGCGGCTATAGAGATATTCGAGCCGTGCGCTCCAATGCGGCGCAAAGCCGTATTCGATGCCGGCACCCGCGATCCAGCCGGGCCGCGTGTTCAGGATTTTCGGGACTGCTTCGCCTGCGGCCGGCGTGTCGAAATAGCGCTCGCCCATCCATGCAAAGCCGCCGGTGGCGTAGACCAGCCAGGGACCGCTGGTGTAGCCGACGCGGCCGCGCAGGCTCGCAGTGTAGTCCCATTGCTGCGTGACGGTGTTGGCGGGTGTCGCCAGGAAGGACACGATCGAGTTGGAAGTGATGTAGTTCGGAAACGAAAAATCGCCTTCGACGCCGAGGAGCCAGCCGGAATTGAGCCGGTAATTGTAGCCGGCCTGCACGCCGCCGATCATGCCGCTGAAGACGCCGCTGTCGCTAATGCCTGTGCCGTCGTTCAGCGCGAAGCGCGACGAGCCGAGGCTGTAGCCGGCATGCGCACCGATGTAGAGGCCGGTCCAGTCATAGACGGCCTTCAGCGCCGGTGCCTTCAGCGGCAGATCAGCCGCGCGGCTGCTGGCGGGCAAAGTCAAGACGCCCGTGGCAATCGCCGCGGCCGTTCGCAAATACCTGTAACGGTGACCCCTCAACGTCAAAACGCACGCCCCCAAAGCGAGTGTGTCCACTCGCCGCACTATCCCTGCCGATTCGCGGCGACCCTGTCATCAGGATTAGGTGCTCCGCGATCGGTCGAGATGATCTCGATCCGGCGCGATTTCTTCCCAAGCCCCTGAGTCTCTGGAAACCTTATTGCGATTAATTCGCAGTAGCAACTAGTGCGGATTGTCGCAGGAGATGGTTCGCACCGCGATGTGACGGGACTGCAACAAATTCCAAGGTCCAAAACGGTTGACCCCGCCCGGGGGGACATCCGGCGGGGTCGGGGCACGACACGGGTGGATGAGGCGCCCGTGTCGGACGCGGGATCCACGTGAGATCGGCCTCAGGGACTCAAATCAGAAGCAGGTACGCACGCGGCCGACGTACTGGCCAAAGGCGTTGTACTGGGCGGCCCAGCCGCAGCGGTGATAGCCGTTGTAATAGGGATCGTTGCTGGCGGCGATCGCGGAGCCGACGACGGCGGCGGTGGCGATGCCCAGGCCGACACCGACGCCCCAGCCGAGCGGCTTGGCTTGCGCCTGCGAGGTGGTGGCCACGACGCTGCCGGTCAGGGTGAGCGCGGTGAGGGCAACTGCGAAAATCTTGGTCTTAATCGACATGTGAAACTCCATCCGGGTTGAGGCGGTCCCTTGTGGCCCGCGTACCGAGTTGGACGGAGGCTCCGCGCGTCCGGTTCGAACTCGGCAAAGGCGGAGCTCGAGTCTGGCTCTTTCCTGAATGATTCCAGAAGGATGAGCGCTAGCCGAGCGGGCCTTTTGCGAGCCTGTTCACGTCGAAGTTATCAACCTCGGCAAGCAGCTCGCAAAAAGCGCGGGCGCCCTGGTCGATCAGCTGCTCGCCCTTCGCGGCCACGGCTAGCGTCGCGTTGCCGGCGGCGCCGCTCGCGTGGAGATCCTGCGCCTGCCAGGCGAACGGCGCGGGTCGCTGCGTCGACAGCCAGCGATATTGCTGCTCCATCGCGATGCTGCTCGCGGGAAAATTCGCGATCGCATCCATGCGCACCCGATCGGGATAGCGCGCCAGCATGATCGAGGTTTCAATGGCGCCGCCGTGGATGCCGTGGCGCACTTCGTCGGCCGGGAACAGCTTGTCCGCGCCCGACAGCCGCGACCACGACGTCGTCACCACGAACAGTTTCCGATGCGCGCGAAGATCCTGCGCGACCAGCATCATGGCCGCGCTGTTGCCGCCATGGCTGGTGACGATGACGAGCTTCTTCACTCCGCGGCGCGCGACGTCCTCGCCAATCGCGGTCCATTTTTTCAACGCGATGTCAGTCGGCAGCGTCTGCGTGCCCGGATAGTCGATATGCTCGGTGGAAATCCCGATCGGTTCAACGGGCAGGAAAGTGGCCGGAGCGCGCTCGGGCAGGAGCTCGCGCACGCGCGCGAGATAGGCGTCCGCGATCAGCACGTCGGTCTCGAGCGGCAGATGCGGGCCGTGCTGCTCGGTCGCGGCCAGCGGCAGCACCGCGATCCAGCGCGAAACCTCCGCGAGGCTGGCATCGGCCCAGCGAATCTCGGTCCAATCGCGGGAAGGCGTCATCAAGGTTTCTTTGCCCGAATTTGTCGCGTAATTTAGGGTATCAGGGGACGCGGGCCAGGCCGGCTCGCGTCCCCGAATGTCTTGCGGTTTTATCGCGTTGCTTGGACATCGGCTAGAAGCGATCGACGGAGTCCCATCATGAGCCCCTCTCATCTGCGGCGAGCCTTAACGGCGGGCCTGATGGCCGCTTTCGTCTCGGTCGTCCCGGCCCGCGCCGAAACCCTGGACAAGGTCATGTTCGGCACCAATTGGGTCGCCGAGGCCGAGCATGGCGGCTTTTTCCAGGCCGTCGCCGATGGCACTTACAAGAAATACGGGCTGGACGTCACCATCGTGCCCGGCGGGCCCAACGAGAACAACCGGATGCTGCTGATCGCCGGCAAGATCGATTTCTTCATGGCCGCGAACACGCTGATGTCGTTCGACGCAGTCGCCAACAACGTCCCGGTCGTCACCATCGCCGCGGTGTTCCAGAAGGATCCGCAGGTGATGCTGACGCAGCCCGATGCCAAGGTCGCCAAGATCGAGGACCTCAAGCCGCTGACGCTGTTCGTCTCCAAGGAGGGCATGACCAGCTATTTCCAGTGGCTGAAGTCCGAATACGGCTTCAGCGAGAAGAACGTTCGCCCCTACAATTTCAATCCGCAGCCCTTCATCGCCAATCCCAAGAGCGCGATGCAGGGTTACGTCACCTCGGAGCCCTTCGCGGTCGAGAAGGCCGCGGGCTTCAAGCCCAACGTGTTGCTGCTCGCCGATTACGGCTTCAACACCTATTCGACCCTGATCGAGAGCCGCCGCGACGTCGTCGAGAAGAAGCCCGACCTGGTGCAGCGCTTCGTCGATGCCTCCATGGTCGGCTGGTACAATTACATCTACCGCGACAATTCAGCGGGCAACGCCATGATCAAGAAGCTCAATCCGGAGATGACGGACGAGCTGCTCGCCTATTCCGTCGCCAAGATGAAGGAATACGGCATCGTCGATTCCGGCGATTCGCTGAAGAACGGCATCGGCGCGATGAGCGACGAGCGCTACACCTCCTTCTTCAACAAGATGGTGAAGGCGGGCGTGGTGAAGGCGGACCTCGATTTCCGCAAATCCTATACGCTGCGCTTCGTCAACAAGGGCGTCGGCGCCGAGCTGCGCCCGAGCAAGCCGTAGCGCAGGGCCGATGTCATCAGTCCAAACGTCGGCGGGGGTCGAGACCGGCCTGACGGCTCTGGCTGTCAGCCTGCGCGGCGTGACGAAGGCCTATGACAACGGCCTGATGGCGCTCGGCCCGCTCGATCTTGCGGTGCGCAAGGGCGAGTTCATCTCGCTGCTGGGGCCGTCAGGTTGCGGCAAGTCGACGGCGCTGCGGCTGATCGCCGAACTCAGCGCGCCGTCGTCAGGAATCGTCCGGCTGGCGCGTCGTGAGGGCACACCGCAGCCAGGTCATGTTCACCCAGGTCATGGCATCGGCTTCGTGTTTCAGGAACCGACCCTGATGCCCTGGACCAGCGTGCGCGAGAATGTGCGGTTGCCGCTGAAGCTCTCAGGCGTTCCGAAGGCGGAATCGCGCGCGCGCGCCGATGAGGCGCTCGCAAGCGTCGGGCTTGCCGATTTTGCCGACGCCTTTCCGCGCGAGCTCTCCGGCGGCATGAAGATGCGGGTGTCGCTGGCGCGCGCGCTCGTCACAGACCCTGATATCCTCCTGATGGATGAGCCGTTCGCGGCGCTCGACGAAATCACGCGCTTCCGCCTCAACGACGATTTGCTCGCGCTGTGGCGCAGGCTCGGCAAGACCGTCATCTTCGTCACGCATTCGGTGTTCGAATCCGTCTATCTGTCGCAGCGCGTGGTGGTCATGACCGCGCGGCCGGGCCGCATCCAGGCCGACTTCCGCGTCGAGACGGTCGAGCCGCGTGGCGAGGAGTTTCGCACTTCAGTCGCCTATTCCGATTATTGCCGGAAAGTGTCGGCGGCGCTGGCGCCGTCCTATGCAGGGCAGTCGACGCTATGAACGCGCAAGCTTCCGTCACTGCGAAGCCGTCCGGCGCGCAACGCGCGGTGCGCTTCGCGCTACCGGTCATCGTGTTCGCGGCGGGACTGCTCGCCTGGGAGCTCGTGGTCCGGATCAAGGACATCCCGCCTTACGTGCTGCCGGCGCCCTCGGTCATATTCGCGACACTGATCAAGGATTGGGCGGTGCTGTCGCAATCGCTTGCCGCGACGCTGCTGACCACGCTTGAAGGTTTTGTCGCGGCCAGCGTCGGCGGCATCGCGCTGGCGCTGCTGTTCAACCAGTCCAAATGGGTGGAAGCATCGCTATTCCCCTATGCCGTGGTGCTTCAGGTCACGCCGGTCATCGCGATCGCGCCGCTGCTGCTGATCTATCTGGAGCAGCAGACCGCGGTCGTGGTCTGCGCCTTCATCGTCGCCTTCTTCCCGGTGCTGTCCAATACCACGCTCGGGCTCAATTCGGTCGATCGCAACCTCGCGGGCCTGTTCCAGCTCTATGGCGCCTCGCCACAGCAGACCCTGCGCTATCTCAAGCTGCCGGCGGCGCTGCCTTATATTCTCGGCGGCCTGCGCATTGCCGGCGGCCTGTCGCTGATCGGCGCGGTCGTGGCCGAGATCGCGGCGGGAACGGCCGGCGCCGGCTCCGGGCTCGCCTACAGGATCGCAGAATCCGGCTACCGCTTGAACATACCCCGCATGTTCGCAGCGCTGCTGCTGTTGTCGCTGGCCGGGATTGTCATCTATGGGGTGCTGGCGCTAGTTTCCCACCTCGTCTTACGGCGCTGGCACGAGAGCGCGCTTGGAAAGGACAACTGATGACCACCGGTTCGATTTCGTCCGAAAAGATCGACCTTCTGATTTATGGGCCGGTCCGGCCGATCCTCGAGAACGGGTTTTCCGATCATTTCGTCGTGCACAAGGCGGAGACGCGGGGCGATCTCGAGCGGCTGACGCCGGCGATCCGCGAAAAGATCCGCGGCGTGGCGGTGACCTATCACACCGTGCGCGCCGACCGGGATTCGCTGTCGCAATTGCCCAAGATCGAGATGGTGGCGAGCTTCGGCGTCGGCTACGACCACGTCGATGCCAAATACGCCGCCGAGCATAACATCATCGTCACCAATACGCCCGACGTGCTGACCGAGGAGGTCGCCGACGTCGCGATGGGGCTTCTGATCTCCACGGTGCGCGAGTTCATCAAGGCCGACCGTTATGTGCGCTCCGGTCTCTGGCAGACCCAGAACTATCCGCTCAGCGTCGGCTCGCTGCGCGACCGCAAGGTCGGCATCGTCGGCATGGGCCGGATCGGACAGGCGATCGCGCGCCGGCTCGATGCCTCGCTGGTGCCGGTGGTCTATCACACCCGCAACCCGTCCAAGGACGTCTCCTACAAGCACTACCCCGACCTGATCGAGATGGCGAAGGCGGTGGACACGCTGATGGTGATCGTGCCCGGTGGCGCCTCGACCAACAAGATGATCAACGCCGAGGTGCTGAAGGCGCTCGGCCCGCGCGGGGTGCTGGTCAACGTTGCGCGCGGCTCGGTGATCGACGAACCGGCGCTGGTCCAGGCGCTCAAGTCCGGCACCATCCTCGCGGCCGGCCTCGACGTGTTCGCGGCCGAACCGAACGTGCCGGACGAGCTCAAGGCCATGCAGAATGTGGTGCTGCTGCCGCATATCGGCTCGGCCTCGGTGGTGACGCGCAACGCGATGGATCAGCTCGTGGTCGACAATCTCAAGTCCTGGTTCTCAGGCAAGGCGCCGTTGACGCCGGTTGCCGAAACGCCGTTCAAGGGACGCTGATGGGAGTTCTTCGCGTCGTTACATTCGCCGTCGTGGCCTGCTTGGCCGCGATCGGCATCGCGCAGGCGCAGGATACGACGACCCTGAAGAAGGAGATGCCCGGGCAGTGGGAGCTCTCGACCACCGAGCGCAGCAAGACCTGCGTCGTCACGCTCAAGGCCGACGCCGCGGCGCAGGGCTTCAAGCTCGAGCTGGAGCCGGCCTGCAAGGCCGCGCTGCCTTTCACCAAGGACATCGTCGCCTGGAGCGTCAGGGGTCTCGACATCGTCCGCTTGCAGGATGCGAGCGGTGAGGCCGTGATCGACTTCACCGAGGTCGAGGCCGGCATCTTCGAGGGCCTGCGGCAGGGCGAGGGCGTCTACATCCTGCAAGACCTCGCCGCCGCCCGCTCGATGGCGAAGTCGATGGACCAGATGATCGGCGACTGGTCGATCGTGCGCGGCAACGGCCAGCCTGTCTGCGGGCTAACGCTGACCAACACGGAAGCCGGGCCGGACAATTTCCAGGTCTTCCTCAAGCCGAAATGCGATGCGGCCATCGCGCAGTTCAACCCGACGCAATGGCGGCTAGACCGCGGCCAGATCATCCTGCTGTCGAAGGCCGGCGAGGCCTGGCAGTTCGAGGCCGACGACAACGCGCAATGGCGGCGCGTCCCCGATACCGCCGATCCCCTGATCATGCTGCGGCAGTAGCGCCGCGAAACGCAATCTCGTCCTGAGGGCCCCGCCATAGGCGGGCGTCTCGAAGGATGGTGGCAGGCTACGTCGTCGGCTTGGGCGGCGGCGCTGTGCCTTGGGCCCACTTCTCCATCTTGCCGAGCACGCCCCAGGCTGTGAGCGCCAGCGAGATCGGCATCGCGAACTGGCCGAGGCCCGGCACCGCCGACACGAGCGTCCCGAGCAACCCGGCAAGGCCTCCCGCATTGGGGCTCGCCGTCACCGACGACAGCAGCGCCGTGATCAGCGAGCCGCCGATGCCGAGCGCAGTCTTCTTGCCGTCGAGCATCTTGCCGATGGTCTCGCCGAGCGCGCCATTGACCTGGCCGAGGACGGGCTTGCCGTCCCGGTTGAGCAAGGTGCCGAGCAGGTCGACGACCTGCTTCAACTGGTCGACGGGAGCGGGGCTGGTTGGGGTGAGGGTGACTGGTCCTGGCATGGGGGCTGACTTGTTGACGAGGGAAAAGAGCCGTTCGAACAGGCTGATCGGATCATTGGTGGCGGGCAGCGTATTGCCCGATGTCGTCGTTGCCGGCGTCACACCGCCGACCGGCGGCCGCAGCAATTGCGCGAGGTCCTCC
Organism: Bradyrhizobium sp. 172; assembly: GCF_023101065.1. Classification (NCBI taxonomy): domain Bacteria; kingdom Pseudomonadati; phylum Pseudomonadota; class Alphaproteobacteria; order Hyphomicrobiales; family Nitrobacteraceae; genus Bradyrhizobium; species Bradyrhizobium sp. 172. The sequence goes on along the minus strand of NZ_CP064701.1, from coordinate 7,625,047 downwards.
AGCCGCTTCATGATCCGGGAGACATCGCCGGTCGGTCCGGTGGGGCCCGACTGCGCCGCGCGCGTGAGGGCGCCGACGGTGGCGCCGTCGAGAAGTCCGGTATCTCTCAGGCCGTTCTGCTGCTGAAACTGCGAGACCGCGGCCCTGGTCTTCGGCCCGCTGATGCCGTCCTCCGCGAGCGGCGGATTGGCGCCGAGCTTGTTGAGCGCCTGCTGCATGAGGACGATCGTCGACGCCGCGTCGTCCTCCGGCTCGGCGCGGCTTGCGAATTGCGGGCTGCCGTCGAGGGTGATCGAGGAATCCAGCGACATCATCGCATGCAGGATCACCGCGGTGCCGAGCTGGGAATCGACGTGGTTCGAATCGAACACATGATCGCGGACGAATTTTCCGGCCCTTGCCTCGGGCGGGCCATACAGCGTCGAACCGCCATAGAGATAGGGCGAGTTGCAGCCCTTGGCGTGATAGCCGAAGCCGTTGAACGCTTCGAGCCGGAACAGAATCCGCGCGATCCCCCAGTCGTGAGCGCCGACAAAATTCTCGATTCTGAAGGCGTCCACGGCGCCGTCCACGAACGTGGCAAACGGACCGCGTCCTTTCGGAACGAGCGTCGTCGCGCGATGGAGCGTTTCCCCGTTGCCGAGATAGGTGTCGAAATCGAAATTGGATTCGCGGTAGTGGCAGAGGGCAGCGAAATACCAGGGCACGCCGGTCAACCGCTCGATCTGCTGATAGGTCGCCTTGCCGTTGATGGCTTTGCGCGCGATCGCGTTCGCGTCGGAGAGGCGCGAAGGCCGGATCTCGAGATTGGCCCAATTACGCTCGTATTCGCTTTTCAGACTCTCGAATGAAATCATTTTCCGCTCCCGCAATGAATGAGTTTTCGCAACTGCGCGTCAGTCGAAATGAACCAGGTGCCGTGATCAGGGCGTGAGGCCAGCGTGATCTCCTGCAAGTCTGGCAGGCCGCCGGGGCGCCGCGTGTGAAGTGGGTTACAACCTCGCCGGGAAAATGAGCGGCAGGACCGGGATCAGGGCGGCGGTCCGCGACGGAACCGGCAGGGCCGCTGCCCCGTTAGCGACGCGAGGCAGTCTGGCCAGGGAGTCCAACATGACCACGCGCGTCCTCGCGATCGGCATCGAACCCGGCAACGCGGACTACAGCGCATTCCCGCAGCTCACGCCGGAGCTCGTGCGCAACTATATCGATGCGCAGCTGCTGCGCCTGCGCGATCTCGGTTACGAGGTCACGAGTTGCCTGATCGATCTCGATGCCGCGGCGGAAGCCGCCGTCACGGTAGCGTTGCGCGAGGAGAATTTCGACTGCATCGTGATCGGCGCGGGGCTGCGCGAGCCTCGGGAGCGTCTGCTGCTGTTCGAGAAGGTGCTCAACCTCGTCCACCGCCTGGCGCCCGACGCCGCGATCTGCTTCAACACCACGCCAGCCGACACCGCCGAGGCCGTGCAGCGCTGGGTCGATGCATGAGATGAAGCGGCCGGCCCGTGCTGCGCATGCGCCATGGTCTGAGCCGCCTTCGATCCGAGCCTCCGACGCCATAGCGTGACGCGCCGGGTCCCGAAATGGTGATTTTTCTGGTCCGAATCCGGCTGCGGCGCTATGACTCGTCTGACCACAGGGGAGGGCGAGCATGCTTCGAGGTCTTCGCATTGGAAGTTTCGCTATCGCGGCATGTCTGGCGGTCGTGATCGCGATGCCGGCTCATGAGGCGGCGGCGCAGGACGCCATTGGCGGTGCCATCCTCGGTGGCGTCGGTGGAGCGATCGTGGGTGGCGCCATCGGCGGAGGCCGCGGCGCCGCCATCGGCGCCGTCGTCGGTGCCGGCACGGGCGCTGCGATCGCCTCCGAGGGCGAACGCCGCCGCTCCGGCTATTACGCCTATCAGCGCGGCTGCTACGCGCAGCGCCGGGACGGCTCCTATGTCCCGGTCGATCCGCGATATTGCTACTAGATCAGCCGCATCCCGCGCAAACTCGCATGCCCGCTCTTGCCGACGATGATGTGGTCGTGCACGGCGATGCCGAGCGGTTTTGCGATGTCGATGATCGCCTTGGTCATCTGGATGTCGGCCTGCGAGGGCGAGGGATCGCCTGAGGGGTGGTTGTGCACCAGGATCAGCGCGGTCGCGGACAATTCCAGCGCGCGCTTGATCACCTCTCGCGGATAGACCGGGGTGTGATCGACGGTGCCGGTCTGCTGCACCTCGTCGGCGATGAGCTGGTTGCGCTTGTCGAGGAACAGCAGGCGAAACTGCTCTTTGTCGGCGAACGCCATGCTGGTGCGGCAATAGTCGATCACTTCGTTCCAGGACGACAGCGCGTTGCGGCTGTTGACCCCGCCCTTGGCGACGCGATGCGCCGCCGCCGCGAGCAGCTTGAGCTGGTGGATCGCGGACTCGCCGACACCGTCTACCTCGCGCAGGCGCGCCACCGGCGCGTGCACGACCTCGGCGAACGAGCCAAAAATTTTGATCAGCGACTTCGCCAGCGGCTTGGTGTCACGCCGCGGCAGCGCCGAAAACAGTGCCATCTCCAGCAGCTCGTAGTCGCTGAGCGCGTCCGCACCCGCGCTGTAGAAGCGCTCGCGCAGCCGTTCGCGATGGCCGAGATAGTGCGGCGCTTCTTCGGGCTTGCTCTTGTCGTGGTCGGTCTTGGCGGGCATCGGCCGCCAGCATTGCCGCGGATAACCGTTTTTGCAACCGTCAATTGCGGCGGCAAATCCGTTTCACGCCAGCCGGCGAATGCGAACGTCAGCCGCCGGGATCACCCGATCTGCTTCTCGCCGTGCCGCTCCGACAGCGTGAAAATCTCGACGCCGGTGGCGGTGACGCCTACCGAATGCTCGAACTGCGCCGATAGCGAGCGGTCGCGAGTCACGGCGGTCCAGCCGTCGGAGAGGATCTTCACATGCGGCTTGCCGAGATTGATCATCGGCTCGATTGTGAAGAACATGCCGGGCTTGAGCTGCACGCCCTCGCCGGGCCGGCCGATATGGATGATGTTCGGCTCGTCGTGGAACATGCGCCCGAGGCCATGGCCGCAGAAATCGCGCACCACGCTCATGGCTTGCGGCTCGACGAAACTCTGGATGGCGTGGCCGATGTCGCCGGTGGTGGCGCCGGGCTTCACCGCGGCGATGCCGCGCATCATGGCCTCATAGGTCACCTCGATCAGCCGCTCCGCCTTGCGTGCGATCGGGCCGACTGCATACATCCGGCTGGAATCACCGTACCAGCCGTCGACGATGAAGGTGACGTCGATGTTGACGATGTCGCCCTCTTTCAGCGGACGGTCGCCGGGCATGCCGTGGCAGACCACGTGGTTGAGCGAGGTGCAGGTTGAATAGCGGTAGCCGCGATACATCAGCGTCGCCGGATAGGCATTGTTGCTGAACGCGAAGTCGCGGACGAACTGGTCGATGCGGTCGGTCGGAACGCCGGGCCCGACGATGTCGGTGAGCTCGTCGAGGCACTTCGCCACCAGCGCTCCCGCCTTGCGCATGCCGGCAAAGGCGCTTGGTCCATGCAGCTTGATCTGCCCGGTCTTGCGGAGCGAGGTATCGGTAGCTTCGACGTAGCTCATGCGGGCGCAATCTTCTGGGGTGGGCTCGATATCGGCGGAAAGGCTTGATTTCGCGCCCAATTTAATGATTGCGCGCCTTCATGCAAGTCAGGCCTGCCCTGCCTTGCGCCTGAAAGCGGGCCTAATTCGGGACTTCCATGATGGTTTCCACCGGCAGGGCGCCGCCGCGGACGCGGATTTCGCGAACCGGGTAGGGAACCCGGATGCCTTCGCGCTTGAAGGCGTCCCACAGCGCCAGCATCACGTCGCTCTTGACGTTGTCCATGCCGTCGGGGTCGGCAATCCAGAAGGTGAGCGAGAACTTCATCCCGGCTTCGGCGAACTCGGTCAGGATGGAATTCGGCGGCTTGCCCTTCTGCGCGCGCGGGTGAGCGGCCGCGGTCTCGGCGGCGAGCTTGCAGACCAGCCGCGGGTCGGCGTCGTAATTGGTGCCGAAGGCGATCTTCACCAGCGTGTTCTTGTCGGTGTAGGTCCAGTTGACGACCTTCTGCGTCACCAGATCCTCGTTCGGCACCAGGAATTCGCGGCCATCGCCGGCGGCGACGGAAATATAGCGCGTCTTCATCGCGCTGATCCGCCCGGTGTTGTCGCCGATGGTGACGAGATCACCGGGCTTCACCGATTTGTCGGCGAGCAGGATGATCCCCGAGATGAAATTGGCGACGATCTTCTGCAGGCCGATACCGATGCCAACGCCGACCGCGCCGGAGAACACCGCGAGCGCCGAGAGATCGATGCCGACCGTGCCGAGCGCGATCACGATCGCGACCGCAAGCAGGCCGATGCGGATGATCTTGACCAGCAGCACCTGCACCGATGGCGTCAGATCTGTGGTCGAGTTGATCCGGCTCTCGGCGAAATTGCTGGCGATGTTGGTGAGCCAGAGCGCGATGAGCAGCAGCGCACCCGCCTTGATCACGAGCAACGGCGTCAGCCGCAGGCCGCCGAGCACGATGGCGAAAGAGTCGAGCAGGTCGACCGTCGCATCGAGCTGGCCGAGGATCGAGAGCGCCGCGACGAACCAGGCCGTGATCGACACCAGCTTGACGATGAAGGCGTTGCGCAGCACCGAGGTCAAGAGCCGGATCGCGAGCCAGGCCAGCCCCAGCTTGGCGGCGACCATCAGGAGATAGCTGCGGCTCGGCCAGGTCGCGTGGTACATGACCACGCGGGAGACGATCACGAGCAGGGTGAAAACCGCCGTCGAGGCGCTGGAGACCATCACCCGGACGAAGTGCCGGAGCGGCAGCGGCCAGCGCATCGCCAGCGAGGTCATGTCGACGCGGCTGCGAACGGCGGCTTCCGCGGCATAGGCGATGCCGGCCGCGGCCAGAATGAGCCCGAATTGCAGGTAGAACCAGGGCGAGGAGATTTCCGCCCCGACGCTGCGCGCGGTGGTCTGCACGAACTCCATGAAGTCTTTGAGGTCCATGTCTATCGGTCTCGTCGGGGAGCGGGCGGGAGGCGTTGATTCGAGCGCGCCGGAGAATCCCACAAAGGGCGCGGCCGGACCACCGATACACCGCCAAGTGAAGTGCGTTAAGGCCGCAAAATGCGGGCAGATTGCCGCGAGCGGGAGAAAATGGGTTGGCGTGGGAGTCCGCCGACGATAAGGATGCAATTCCAGCGATTTCGTACCCGGAAGGTGGATGGCTTCCCTCGACAGTGTCAGCCTCGCCATATTGCTCGGTGCCGTCCTGGTGTTGGCCGGGATCCTGTCAAGCCTGCTTGCGCTGCGCTTCGGCGCGCCCCTTCTGCTCGTCTTCCTCGCGATCGGCATGCTCGCGGGCGATTCCGGTCCCGGACAGCTGCAGTTCGACGACGTCCGAACCACCTATCTGGTCGGCTCGGTCGCGCTCGCCCTGATTCTGTTCGACGGCGGCTTGCGGACCCGCTTTGCCAGCATCCGCACCGTGCTCGCGCCTTCCATGGTGCTCGCGACCGTCGGCGTGCTGCTGACCTCGCTGATCACGGCGCCGTTCGCGAAATATGCGCTCGACCTCAACTGGACGGAGTCGCTGCTGGTCGGCGCCGTGGTGGCCTCGACTGACGCGGCCGCAGTGTTCCTGCTGGTGCATACCCAGGGCCTGCGCCTGCGCCCGCGCGTCGGCGCGACGCTGGAGGTGGAATCCGGCACCAACGATCCCTTCGCGATCTTCCTGACCCTGATGCTGGTCGAGTACATCTCGCTGGGAACAGGCACGGCCGCGCATGTGCTGATGGAGTTCGCCCAGGAGGCCGTGCTGGGCGCCGTCGTCGGGGTGATCGGCGGGCGTCTGGTCGTCATCGCGCTCAATAAGGTCGCGCTGCCGCAGGGCCTCCATGCGCCGTTTGTCACCACCGCCGCGCTCGTCATCTTCGGCGGCTCGCAGATCATGCATGCCTCAGGCTTCCTCGCGGTCTATCTCGCCGGGATCATCATCGGCAACCGCCCGACCCGCGCGCATAATTCGGTGGTGGCCTTCCTGGACGCCGCGACCTGGCTGGCGCAGATCGTGATGTTCGTCCTGCTCGGCCTGCTGGTCTCGCCGAGCCGGCTCGGCGGCAGCGTGCTGCCGGCGGTCGGGATCGCATTCGTCCTGATGCTGCTGGCGCGGCCGATCGCCGTGTTCGTCTGCCTGGCGCCGTTCCGCTTCAACTGGCGCGAAAAGATCTTCATCGCCTGGACCGGCCTGCGCGGCGCGGTCGCGATCTTCCTGGCCTCGATCCCGATGCTGGTCGGGCTGTCGAAGGCCTATCTCTATTTCGACGTCGCCTTCGTCGTCGTCATCATCTCGCTCCTCCTGCAAGGCTGGACCCTGGGGCCGGCCGCGCGCAAGCTGCACGTGGCGCTGCCGCGCGCCGAACGCGGCCCGCGCCGTGTCGAATTGGACTTGCCCGGCCAGCTCGAGCAGCAGCTCGTCGGCTATCCGGTGCGGTCCAAGAGCCTGTATTTTCGCCGCGGCCTGATCCCGTCCTGGTCGAAGCCGACGCTGGTGATCCGCAAGGAGAACATTTTGACGCCGGCGGAAGCCGAGCCGATCGCGCCCGGCGATTACATCTATCTGCTGGCGCCGCCGGAAAAGGCCGAATCGCTTGACCGCTTCTTCGTCGACATGCAGCCGAGCTCAGCGCCGGACCCGCATCTGCTGGGCGACTTCATGGTCTCCGGCGAGCACACGCTCGCCGAGCTCGCGGAGATCTACGGCGTGGAGGTCGGCGAGGACGAGCGCGGGCACACGCTCGCTGATTATTTCGACGTCCATCTCGACCGCGCGCCGAAAGAGGGCGCGGAGCTCGTGCTGGATCCGATCGTGCTCGTGGCGCGCTCCATCTCCGGTGGCCGAGTCAACGTCGTCGGCCTGCGCCTGCCGGAAGACGAGGAAACGCCCGCGCCGCTGACGCGCAGGCAGGTCCTGCGGCGCAAGCTGGCGGATCTGTGGAGCTCGGTGGCTGGGGTTTAACGCCACATCCGCGTTGGCGGTCATTGATGAAGCGCACGTCTGCTTCTTCGTCGTCCTGGCCTAGTGCGCAATTGCGCACAGGCGCCAGGACCCATACCCACCGTCAGCTGTTTTGCGAAGGCTGGTGGTGACGATCTGGCCCACCCACTCTCCTCTCTGGGGTAATGGGTCCTGGCTTTCGCCGGACGACGGCGGAGAGCGATGGCGACAACGCTGGAACCGCCCCCAAATCGCCGCAACCGCCGAAGATTTGCGCGTCTTCGTGACCGCTGCTCCCGGAACGCTCCGCGATGCCGCTCGTTCTTAGCGGCGTAAACGCATCCGACAGGAGTAATCCATGCGAAAGCTCATCTTGCCGGCCATCGTCGCGATCGGGCTCGGATCGGCCGCGCCCGCGATGGCCTATGACACCGGCGATCAGATCTCGATGCAGGTCGCGCTCGACGTCGCCACCGACATCGGCGTCATGACCGTCTCGCACACCGAGTTCCTCGGCGACGAATGGCAGATCGAAGGCCGTGATCGCGCCGGCCGCTGGATGGAGGTCGATGTGGACGCGCGAACGGGTGAGGTGCGCAACGTCGATCGCGGCTGGTAGTGGCGGGTCTCGGTAGCGGTGTCGGCGAGGATCACTCGGCCGGCACCGCCACCATCCAATGCAGCGCGATCGCCGCTCGCGGTACGATCCATTACCCCGGGGAGTAGTTTTGCGAACACCGGCAGTTACGTTTTCTTCGCTGGTACGCACACCACCTGCCGCTGATAGATCACGCGGTATGGGTCCTGGCTTTCGCCAGGACGACGGCGGAGGGTGGGCCGGCGGCTTGCCTCATCCGTTGCCTGCTCAACGGACCCCTCACGTCAGCACCTTCACCCCGCCGAACGACGTCACGCGGCCCTGCTTCAGCATCACGATCTGCGTCGCGAGCTGGCGCAGCTCGGCGACGTCGTGGCTGACATAGACCATGGGGACGTTGGCCTCATCGCGCAGCCGCACCAGATAGGGCAGGATCTCCAGCTTGCGGCCCTCGTCGAGCGCGCCGAGCGGCTCGTCGAGCAGCAGCAGGCGCGGCCGCGACAGCAGCGCGCGACCGAGCGCGACGCGCTGGCGCTCGCCGCCGGAGAGCTTTCCGGGGCGGCGACCCTGCAGCGCGCCGATGTCGAGCAGCTCGATGACGCGCTTGTGCTGCGCCGGATCGGGCGCGAGGTGGTTCATCCGCCTGCCATAGTCGAGATTTTGCGCGACGTTGAGATGCGGAAACAGCCGCGCATCCTGGAACACATAGCCGATGCGGCGGCGCCAGGTCGGCACATGAATGCCGGCCGCGCTGTCGTCGACCGTCTCGCCGTCGATCACGATGGTGCCGCGGTCGGGCCGCAGCAGCCCCGCGATCATGTTGACCAGCGAGGTCTTGCCGGCGCCCGACGCTCCGAACAGTCCGATGACGCGGCCTTCGCTCGCGAAGGACGCGGACAGCGAGAACTCGCCGAGCTGCTTTTCGATGTCGACGCGCAGCATGGTCAATTCCCGTGCAGGCGCGCGGTGGCGCGGCGGGCGAACCATTCGGCCGCGATCAGCGCGCCGAGCGCCAGCACGATCGAGACGATCACGAGCCGTCCCGCGGCGGCGTCGCCGTCCGGGGTCTGGATCAGCGAATAGATCGCGGACGAAATCGTCTGGGTCTCTCCGGGAATGTTGGAGACGAAGGTGATGGTCGCGCCGAACTCGCCGATCGCCTTGGCAAAGCCAAGCACCATGCCGGCGAGCACGCCGGGCAGCGCCAAGGGCAGCGTCACCGTGAAGAACACTTTGAAAGGAGTGGCGCCGAGGGTCTCGGAGGCCTGCTCGAGCCGGCGGTCGATCGCCTCGATCGACAACCGCATCGGGCGCACCAGCAGCGGAAACGCCATCAGGCCGCAGGCAAGCGCGGCACCGGTCCAGCGGAAGGCGAATACGATGCCGAGATGGTCCGCCAGGAAAGCGCCGACGAGTCCGCGGCGGCCGAAAGTGAGCAGCAGCAGATAACCCGTGACGACCGGCGGCAGCACCAGCGGGAGATGCACCAGCGCATCGAGCACCGACTTGCCCCAGAAATCACGCCGCGCGAGCAGCCATGCCAGCGCAATGCCGAACGGCGTTGCCACCAGCGTCGCGATCACGGCAACCCTGAGCGAGAGCAGGATCGCGGTCCATTCGGCGGGAGAGATGTCGAGCATCAAATCGCAAATTAAGTAGAGGGGCTGATCAGGAACTTGAAACCGTATTTTTCGAGAATGGTCTTGGCGGCGGTCGAGCGCAGGAAGGCGAGATAGTCGCTTGTGTCGCCCTTTGCCGTCGCGGTCGCAGCGACGGGATAGATGATCGGCGGATGCGAATCCGCCGGGAAGGTGCCGACGATCTTCACGCCGGGCTCGACCTTGGCATCGGTGGAATAGACGATGCCGAGGTTGGCCTCGCCACGCGCGACCAGCGTCAGCGCGGCACGCACGCTCTCGGCCATCGCGAATTTCGGCTCCGCCGCCTGCCAGGCGCCCAGGCTCGTCAGCGCCGCCTTGGCATATTTCCCGACTGGTACGGACTTGACGTCGCCGGTCGCGATCCTGCCGTCGCCGGCGAGTTTTGCGAGGTCGAACCCCTGCCCGATGGGGACGTTGTCGAGCCTGGAATCCTTCGGCGCAATCAGCACGATGCTGTTGCCGAGCAGATTGACCCGGGTCGGCTCGTTGATAGTCTTCTTGGAGATCGCGTAATCCATCCAGTCGGTGTCGGCGGAGACGAATACATCGGCCGGCGCGCCCTGCTCGATCTGCCTGGCGAGCACGGAGCTTGCGGCATAGCTGACGATGAATTTGACGCCGGTCCTGGCGGTGTAGGCGGCGTCGACCTCGTCGAGCGCGTTCTTCATCGAGGCGGCCGCGAACACGGTGATGGTCTTGTCCTCGGCTCCAGCAGGCGAAAGGCCCGCGGCCAGAAGGAATAAAGCTGAAAAAAGCACGGAAAGGCGGGACATCGGCAGCGCTCCATGCGCGCGCTCAGGGCACGCAAGGCGGCGCGCGCAAGACGGCGTGGGTTGAATGAGGCTTGCGACCGGCGGAAGCGCTGTTCCGGCAGGCCCGACGGACTTACGGTCCGGCAAGCGATCGCTGGGTCATCATAACAGGGTGGCGGAACAGGTCAAAGGCGACGGTTCGCATAGCGCCAACCAGGAATTCGTCATCCTGGCGGAGAGTTTTACGGCTTCGCATTGCCCGCGTGCAGCACGGCCTTGCACGCCGCCGGCATCTGCGCCAGCGTCATCGGCGGTTTCGGCTTCGGGGGCTCCGGCGGGGGTTTGGGGTGCAGCACGCCGTCGCTGAACCAATAGGCGAGATCGGAGGGCTTGCAGCCTTCGTCCTCGGATTGCGACGGCTGGCCCTCGCAGTCGCTCGCGCCCGCCGGGCAGTGCATGCGGATGTGGAAGTGATAGTCGTGGCCCCACCACGGCCGGATCTTCGACAGCCAGGAACGGTCGCCCTTGGCCTCGCGGCACAGCGCCTTCTTGATCGCGGCATTGACGAAGATGCGCTGCACCGCCGGCTCCTGCGCCGCGTCGCGCAGCACCAGCACATGGCCCGGCGTGAACACCTTCGGATCGATGTCGAGCCGGTCCGGGCGCACCATCATCACCGCCGACATGTCCTCGCGCTCCTCGCGCGATAAGCGATGGTCAGGCATCGGCGTCAGCCAGATGTCGGCATCGAGGCCGATCTGGTGGCTGGCATGGCCGGACAGCGCCGGCCCGCCGCGCGGCTGGGCGATGTCGCCGACCAGGATGCCCGGCCATCCCGCGTCCTTGTGCGCTCTTGCCGCAAGCCGCTTGATCAGCGCGATCATCGCGGGGTGACCATAGCTGCGGTTGCGCGACAGCCGCATCACCTGCCAATTGTCGCCGTTGAGCGGCATCTGCTCGGCGCCGCCGATGCAGCCCTTCACATAGGAGCCGATGACGTGCGCCGGTCCCTTCGACGGCAGCAGCTTTCGCGCGAACAGCTCCTTGGCGCCGATAGTGGGATCGTTTGGATTGGCGAGCGGCGGCAGCGGCTTTGGGTTGACGCTGCCCTTGTCCTGGGCCAGCGCGTCGCCGGCGGCCAGGAGCGTCATGACGAGCAGGAGAGGGGCGAGGCGGCGGGGACTCATGTTGACATTCTTATAACCCAACACAGCGTCAGGGTTAAGGAACAGTCCTTCCGCTGAAATATCGTCTCGAAGTCGTAGTTCCCGGTGCGTCGGCCGGCCGGTTTTTAACAATGCGATAACCCTCTCATGCATTGACCAAAATTCGTGCGTGGGACGCGTACTCACCCCCTTCTGCATGCAAGCGCGCGGGATCCCGGAAATGATTCAAGGCAGCGCGCAATTTTGCGCCATCTCGTTCTCCGATGACGACAATGCGATGCGCTTGGAGCGCCCATCGGCACGGCCGCGCCTTGCAAACGGGCAATGAGGGCTGTTTTGTCGAGACTGCCAGACCGTGCGTCCCATCGCCATGCCACCCAGGATTACCTTTTTTTCAGACACTTGCCCCAAGAGTTGCGGGGCTGGGTGCGACTGGGACGAGTGAAGTTGAGTTTGGGGTTTCGAAAGCCGAAAAAGCGAATGGGCAGCGTGCTCGGCGGCCTGCACCCGCGCAAGCCGCGCTTTGCGCGCCCCCCTCATCTTCCGTCCGAACGCGACGAAGTTCTGCGCAGCCGTGCCGAGGCTGAGGCCGCGATCGCGGAAGCGCGCAAATCCCATGAGCGCCTGCGCCAGGCCATCGAGATCCTGCCGCAAGGCATCGTGTTTCTCGACGCCGAGGGCCGCTACGTCCTCTGGAACAAGCAATACGCGGAGATCTACAGCAAGACCGCCGATCTGTTCGAGGAAGGCGCGCGCCTCGAGGACACGCTGCGCATCGGCGTCGCCCGCGGCGACTATCCCGAGGCTGCCGGCCATGAGGAAGAATGGATCGCCGAGCGGCTGCAAAGGCTCTATCAGCCCGGCGCGCGCCACGAACAGAAGCTGGCGGACGGCCGCGTCATCCTGATCGACGAGCGGCTGACCGACGACGGCGGCGTCGTCGGCCTGCGCGTCGACATCACCGAGCTGAAGCAGCGCGAGGCCTCGTTTCGCCTGCTGTTCGACGGCAATCCCGTCCCAATGATCGTCTGCGCGCTGGACGATGAGCGCATCCTCGGCGTCAACGATGCCGCGGTCGCCCATTACGGTTACAGCCGCGCCGAGTTCGAGCGGCTGACGATCCGTTCCCTTCAGGCTTTCGACAGTGAGCCGCCCTGGACCGCCGATGCGGCCGGCGAGGAGCAGGCCGGACGCACCTGGAAGCACGTCAGGGCCGACGGCGCCCTGATCGACCTTGCGATCTATTCGCGCGAACTGATCTATGCCGAGCGGCCCGCGGTGCTGCTCGCGCTGATGGACATCACCGAGCGCAAGCGCGCCGAGGCGCGGCTCGCCTTCATGGCCCAGCATGACGGGCTGACCGGTCTGCCAAACCGCAATCTGCTGCGCCAGCAGGTCGACGAGATGCTGCTGCATACGAGGCGCAGCACCGACAAGGTCGCCCTGCTGATGCTGGGGCTCGACAATTTCAAGGCGGTCAACGACACGCTGGGACACGCGGTCGGCGACAAGCTGCTGCGTGGCGTCGCCAAGCGGCTGCGTTCGACCTTGCGCGAGAACGACGCGCTGGCGCGGCTGAACTCGGACGAGTTCGCCATCGTGCAGAGCGGCCTGACGCGTCCCGAGGATGCGGTGCTGCTGGCCAAGCGCCTGCTCGAAGCCATCGCCGATCCCTATCTGCTCGACGGCCATTCCGTGGTGGTCGGTGCCTCCATCGGCATCGCGATGGCGCCGGGCGACGGCGACGATTCCGAAAAGCTGCTCAAGAGCGCCGACATGGCGCTGTCGCGCGCCAAGCTGGATGCGCGCGGATCGTTCGCGTTCTTCGAGGCGGCGCTCGATGCGAAAGCGCAGACCCGCCGCAAGATCGAGGTCGAGCTGCGCGACGCCATTCAGAACGACGTGCTGCGGCCGTACTATCAGCCGCTGATCGACCTCCAGAGCGGCCGCATCACCGGCTTCGAGGCGCTGGTGCGCTGGCCGCATGCCGAGCGCGGCATGGTCTCGCCGGCCGAGTTCATTCCGGTCGCGGAAGAAACCGGGCTGATCAATCCGCTCGGCGGCCTGATGCTGCGCCGGGCCTGTCACGATGCCGCGACCTGGCCGGACGACGTCCGCGTCGCCGTCAACCTGTCGCCGCTCCAGTTCCGCAGCGGCAATCTGCTTTCGGTGGTGACGGATGCGCTGAAGCATTCCGGCCTGCCGCCGCGGCGGCTCGAACTCGAGATCACGGAGACGCTGCTGCTGGAGAAAAGCGCCCAGGTGCTGGCGACGCTGCACGCGCTGCGCGCGCTCGGCGTGCGCATCTCAATGGACGATTTCGGCACCGGCTATTCCAGCCTGAGCTATCTGCGCAGCTTCCCGTTCGACAAGATCAAGATCGACCAGTCCTTCGTGCGCGATCTCGGCGCCAATCGCGAGGCACAGGCGATCATTCGCTCGATCGTCAGCCTCGGCAAAGGCCTCGGCGTCACCATCACCGCCGAAGGCGTCGAGACCGAAGCCGAGCTGAGCTGCCTCCGCACTGAGGGCTGCGACGAAGGCCAGGGCTTTCTGTTCAGCAAGGCCCGGCCGAATGCGCAGATCATCAGCCTGCTCGCCGCGCAGCGCGGCATCGACGGCGTAGGCGAGGACGCCGCGCTGGTGGCCTAGGGTTAAGGTGCTGACCTGTTGTCTTGCGTCTCGAGATGCACAAACCCGGAAATTCAGTGGCCGACAAGTGTTACGGCCTCGGCAGGAGCGGTTTCATGGGACCGCACGAATACAAAACGGGATGCCGCGGGGATCTGTGCGTCGGCGCTGCCATCCTGGCCGATGAGGATAAGTCCCGCGCCGCCATTGGCTACATTCAAGATGACGGGGGCGCCCTGCCAGGTCCTGATTGGCTCCATTCCGATGATGAGAAACTCACCGATCGGCTGGTCGAAATATTGAAGCCTCAGTTGTGGTCCGACTTCTGCAGCCGCCAGGCCGAAACCCAATTGTTTGGCGCGCGCGTAGATGTCTGCCAGCAACGCAGTGTCGGTCCGAAAGCCCAGTTCGGCTGCCGACACCGTGAAAAGCTCTACGCTCGTTGTCGTGGCGCTCACGGTAAACGTCGGCCGCGCGAGAATTTCGCCGGCCGAGTTTCCGATGCCACAACCTGCCGCATCCAAAGCGTTACTGAGGGCGAAGAAGTTTGCAAACGTCCCGATCCTGATCGTCTTCCACGCAGGGACATCGACGGCGGATTTGATTGGGATTTGCGGCCCAGACGGCGCTTGCTTGAGCTTCAGGTGATTCCGCAGGACGTCTCGCGCCGAGCATTGAGCCACGGCCTCGCTCGCAAACAGGAAAGTGCATGCGATGCAGAGGATGGCGATAATGAGAATGCCACCATGGTGCCATCCCGGCGAACGCCCCTGAATGGCATGGCAACTGACTTTCCTGCCAGCTGTTCGGCCCATAACGGACGTCTCTTGCGCAAATCCAGCGCGCTAAGAAGAATTCGGAATCATCACTTCCATGTGGTCGGCGCGGTTACAGCGGAAAAGCTGTCGTTCCTATAGCTATGGAAATTAGTCGGAGAAAATTCACGAAGGTTCAGCGACGAAGACGCCGGAGGGCAACTCAATATAGGTCAGCGTGCGTGCACTTTCGTAACTGCTCGACGTCAGCGGTCCCCTGAAAGGATCATCTTACCGACATCCTCGTAATGCGTGTCGCGCGCCTGGATCTGCTGAGCGATGGCGTGCATGTCGCGAAAGCGGCGCTCGAACGGATTGCTGCGGAATACGGCGGTCGCGCCGGCCATGTGATAGGCGGTGTCGACCACTTTGGCCGATTGGTGGATGGTCCAGGTCGCGGCGAGGCGAACCGAGCCCCGATGTGCCGCGCTGAATTCGCCGGTCGTACAGAGATCGCGCCACATCGCACTTGCCGTCGCATAGAGATAGGCGCGCGCGGCCCGCAGGTCGCCCTCGGTGCGGCCGATCAGGCCCTGGACCGCCTGGTTGTCGCGCATGGCGCTTGCCGCCAGCGACTGATGCTTGCCGCGCGCCAGCGCGATCGCGGCATCCAGCGTGGCGCGCGCCACGCCGAGCGACACCGCGGCAAAGCCGAGGCTGAACGTCGAGCCGGTGCCGATCCTGTAAAGAGGACCCTGCTCGCGTAGCGCGGACGGCACGTCACGAAACGCGGTGAAGCGCTCGGGGATGAACAGGTCGGCGACCTCGTAGGAATCGGTGCCGGTGCCGGCGAGCCCGATCGCCTGCCAGACGTCGTGCAGCACGCCGCTCGCGACCGGAAACAGGATGGTGCGCACCTCCGCCGAGCCGTCGGCATTTTTCCGCGGCGCGCCGTCGGCTCCGACGATGCGGACATGCGCGCCGAGCCAGCTCGCCTGCCGCGAGCCGGAGGCAAAATCCCAGCGCGCCGTGACGCGATAGCCGCCTTCGACCGCCCGCGCCTCATGCGCGATCGCGCCCCAGGCGAGGATGCCCGGCGCCGTGTTGAAGATCTCCTGCGCGGTGTCGTGGTCGAGCGAGGCCGCGATCATGGCGCAGACCGTGCATTGGCCGAGGCACCAGGCGGTGGAGGCATCCGCTTTCGCGATCTCCTCCAGCATCTGCATGAAGGCTTCCGGCGGCGCTTCGGCGCCACCAAGGTTCTGCGGCAGCAGCGCGCGATAGAGCCCGTTCTCGATCAGCGCGCCGACGACGGGATCGGTCAGTCGCCGCGTCCGCTCGATCTCGTCGGCTTCGCGCGCGATCAGCGGCGCAATAGCCCGTGCCCGCTCGACGAGGCCAAATCCGGAAGTTGCGTTCATGCGCGTTTCCTCGCCCATTCTACCGTGAGCGGTCAATCGCACGATGGTGATCTATTTGGCGAGGGGGATCAAGTTGGTGTGGCGTCAATCCGGCCATCGCCACGTGAAGTGCGGAATCAGAGATGATCGCGCAAGCTCGAAAGGCTCACGCCGGGCCAAGAAACTATTGGGGCTGCTCCGACATTATCGTTTTCCAGAAGAGCATGATACTGTTCCGAAACAGGCAGCGATTTTGGCCTCCAACCGGCAGCGGCAAATGTCCTCGTCTGATGCTCCGATGAAACGCAGTGACGCAGCCCGCAGAGGGCGGAGACAGACGAAGACCCTATTGCTGATTTTAGCCATCGGATTTCTCGTTTTCGGTGCCGCTGCGGGCACGTTGTATTACGCGCTGCGGCCGATAACGCTTCGGATTGCCGTCGGACCGCCGGGAAGCAACGATCACAAGGTGATCGAGGCGATGACCGAGGCCTTTGCCAACGAAAGCAGGACGGTGAGGTTGTCTCCGATCGCGACCGCCGGAGCGGCCGAAGCTCTCGCTCTGCTCGGTGCCGGCAAGGCCGACCTTGCGGTCGGTCGCGGCGATCTGGAAATGCCGGCCGACGCGCAAACAGTCGTCATCTTGCGCAAGAACTTCGTCGTGCTGTGGTCTTCTTCGGGACCGGCGGGCAAGGGCTCCAAGCGAAAGCCGGCGCCCAAAATCAAGGAGGTCGCCGATCTCGCAGGGCGCAGGGTGGGGGTGATCGGCGCGACCCCGGCGAACGCCGCGTTGCTGAGAGTCATCCTGAGCGCCGCCGGTGTGGAGCCGGACAAGGTCACGGTCACTCAATTCGGCACTGGCCAGCTCGAGGAGCTGGCGCGTGACCCGAGCCTCGACGCCTTCATGGCTGTCGGTCCGCTCGACAGCAAGATAACTGCCGACGCCGTCGCCGCGACCGCCCGGGCGCGTGGCGAGCCGAAATTTCTCGCGATCGACGCATCGGAAGCCATCGCCCTGAAGCATCCGCGTTATGAATCGGAGGAAATTCCGCCAAGCATTTTCAATGCGAATCCAGCCTGGCCCGATGACAAGGTGGAGACCGTCAGTGTCAGCCATTTGATCGTCGCCCGGAAAGCCTTGTCCGAAACGACAGTGTCAGCGTTTTACCGCCAGCAATTTGCCCTCCGGCAGGCGATTGCCAGGCAGGTGCCTGGCGCTGCGCAAATCACCAAGCCGGACACCGAGAAGGAAGCCGAGCTGCCGGTTCATCGGGGAGCGGCGGCCGTGATCGACGGGACCGAGCGCACCTTCCTCGACAGATATGGCGACTACTTCTGGTTTGCGCTCCTGCTTCTCTCCGGCATTGGCTCGGCCGGCGCCTGGCTGCGTCAATATCTGAATCGGGATGAACGCGACGAGAACACTGGCCATCGCAACAGAATTCTGGCGCTGGTTTCCAAGGTGCGCACCGCGGAATTCGACCACGAGCTATTGGCCATGCAGCAGGAGGTCGACGCCATCATCGTCGAAACACTTGGCTGCTACGATGACGGCGCCATCGAGGAAGAGGAGCTGGCAGCCTTCGGCCTGGTGCTCGAACTGTTCGATCATGCGCTCAGCGAGAGGCGCGCAGCGTTGCAAACCCCTCCTTCGAACGTGCTCGCCGCGCGGCGGTAGCGATACCGGCTTTGGTATCCGGAAGTTGCGTTCATGCGCGTTTCCTCGCCCATTCTTGGTGTGAGCGGTAAGGAGGCAATCGTGGTCTATCCGGCGGGGAGGATCAAGCTGGTCCTAGCGTCGGTCTCGCCAGCTCGCGCTGACACGGGCGACATCACAGCTCGGGCAGACCCGACGGCGGCCTGCGTGCGTTGGCTGCTTGCTCGAAGGCATACGCCAGACGCAGCAGCTTGTGCTCGCTCCAGGCGCGCCCTGCGAAAGTGACGCCGAGCGGATAGTCGGGCGTGTCTTTGCCGTCGTCTGTCCCCGAGACGAATCCGCCGGGCACCATGACGCTGGGATAACCTGCCTTGGCGGCGATTGCGGCGCCATAGGCGCCGGGGAATAGCACCGCGTCGAGCTCGTGCTGGTTCATATAGGCGTCCATGCCGCGCGTCCTGGCGGAGAGCAGGTCCATGGCACGTGCGGACTTGTACTCGGGCTCGCTCAGATCGCCCCTGGTCAAGTCAGCGGCGAGGAAGTGGTCCTGTCCGAAACGCAGCGCATTGTCGGCGTTTGCTGCGTTGAAGGCCACGATGTCGGCCATGGTCTTGATGTCAGTGTTGGTCGCCCAATCCCTCAGGTAGAGATTGAGATCGTGCTTCAGCTCGTACAGAAAGACGACCGGCGGCCTTGCGACCGTGCCTTTGTGGGCGCTGAGCGGATTGCGGTTGAGCACAGCCATGGTCGTGCCCGGCCCACCGATCCAGCCAAGTGTGGGCATGCTGGCGCGCACGATGACGGCGCCGAGATCCTCCAGCACCTTGATCACCTCAGCCATCAGCTTGGCCGACTTCGCCGGCAGCTTGCCGTAATAGCAATCGTTCAGCGGGTCAGCGGGGTCGCTCGGCACGCCGATGCGCGCGCCCTTCATCGCGTCGGCGACGAGGCCGGCGGTGTAGTCGGCCGGCCGCCGCTGCTCTTGCGTCGCTGGGTCGAGCGGGTCCTTGGCAGCCAGCACATTCAGCAACATCGCGGCATCGCGCACCGTGCGCGTCATCGGACCGGCGGTGTCCTGGCTGTGCGCAAGCGGCAGGATGCCGGCGCGGCTGATCAGCCCGACGCTCGCTTTCACGGTGACGAGGCCGTTCAGGCTGGCGGGGTGCAGCAGCGAGCCCGAGGTTTCGGTACCGATCGAGGCCGCGCACAGTCCGGCCGCCACCGCGACCGCCGAACCCGAGCTTGAGCCCCCTGGGGTCAGAACCGGGATGCCGTGCTCGTCCATCAGCCCTGGTGCGTAGGGGTTCTTACCTGCCCGCCCAGCGATGAATAGCCCGAGGGCATGTCGATCGCGAGCATGTTGGCGAACTCCGTCAGGTTCGCCTTGCCCAGGATCACCGCGCCGGCGCTCCGCAGCAGCTTGACGATGGTGGCATCATCCCTGGCGCGCGCGCCCTCCAGCGCCAGCGAGCCCGCCGTGGTCGGCTGTTCGTCTCCGGTCGCGATATTGTCCTTGAGTAGGATAGGGACGCCCGCCAGCGGCCGCTGGGCCGACGGCCTCGTGCCGGCGAGCGCATCGGGATTGAGTGCACGGACCGAGTTGAGCTTAGGCCCGTCGCGGTCATAGGCCGCGATGCGCGCGAGATAGAATTCCGCCAGCGCTCTCGCGGTGATCCGTCTGCCGGCCAAGGCATCGATGACGTCGCTCATGGGCGCGTGCGCGAGCATCTGCATGGTCGACGCCGGCGGCTCAGTCAGGCCAGCTCTAGGAAGCTCGGACATTTGCCTTTCCTTGCTCCATTCCATCGCGAGTGCGAGAGGCACTATCGTGGCGGATTTGGCGGGGAGGATCAATGAGGGGCGATGGGTTTCGCAAGCGCCAAGCCCATCTTACGAACTGCCATCGAGCAATCGCTCCATGACGATCGTGCGTTCGTCACCATGATAGCTGTCGCGCGCCGCCCTGAATCCAAGGCCGGCGTAGAAGGTTTCAGCGGTGATTGAGGAAGAAAGGGTCAGCGAAGGGATGTTGCGCTCGCGTGCGGTACGCTCGATCTCGGCCATCAGCAGCTTGCCGATGCCGCGGGCCTGAACGTGTGGAGCGACGAAGACAGTGCGGACGACGGACCCGTCGAGGCTCGCGGTCCCGACGATGCGGCTGCGGATGGTAGCGACAAAAACGGTGCGTTGCCCAATGAGCTGCCGCACAGCGTCCGGACTGAAGCCGCGCACGATCCTTTCGATGACCTCGTTCGGATAATCCTTCGCGTTGGTTTCCCGCAGTGCACGCACGATGACCGCGCTGATATGAGCGGCGTCATCTTCAAGTGCAGGACGGATTGTGCATTCCATGGGCCACTCCAGTTCGCGGCGTGAAAAGCACAAAGACCGCTCGCTATTGCAGTCCCAGACCGCTGCAGTACCACGCCATGTCTTCGTGTCTCCAGCCGCACTTGACGCCTGATTCCTTGCATTCATTGTAGGTCTTGAAGTTAGCTCCGTTTCGGCAGCCTGACGGATAGCTCCCAAAGCCGCCACCCGAGGTGGAACATGCGACCGAACTGGCCGCCGTGGTCGGGGCGACAGTGGCTTTGGGTGCTGCGTTCGCTGATGTGATCGACAAAATCAGCAAGCCCCCTAACGCAAGAACCGACGCTTTCATTGCATTCTCCTGATGGAACGATGCGTATACTATCTCAGGATGCATTATAGCTGGAGGCGCAACCTGAATGAAAGAGACCCGCGCTGCGGCCGCCCTCTGGTTTTCCATTCAACACCAAACCGGACAGCGTTGGTTCCTCTGAAGGAACGGTCAGGAGCTCAAGGCGTTTGAGGTAGCGAAAGGACACTTGCATGACCGAGAAATTCGATCCGGCACCGCCGGACAAGAACGCGGAAGATCTCAAGCGTGGCATCCGACGCGACAAGGCCAGGGACGACGAGCTGGACAAGGGCTTGAAGGACAGTTTCCCGGCGTCGGACCCGGTGAGCAGCACCCAGGCGTCCAAGGCAACACCGGACGCATGAAGGAGGGATAGACTATGGGCCTCGCAGCCTATGATATTGTTGGCAGGGACGGTGCCTGGCACGTCGACCACGATGGCGAAATCCGGAACACTTACCAGACCAAGGAAGCCGCTTTCGAGGCGGCTGTGGCCGCGGCATCGCTCGCCATGCGGCAGGGTCATTCCGTCCGGCTAACGGTGCCGGAGAGCGAGAACACCGTCGGCGCAGAAAATTCGGGCGGATGACCTTCGAGAGCATCCTGGTTCTACACGGCCGCCAGCAAATGGGCGGGCGCAAACGGCTTGCGCAAAAAGGTCGTGTTGGGCGGCAGCGGCGCCATCACCGTCCCGGACATCAGCACGATGTTGAGCCCCGGATGAGCACTGCGAGCGTATTCTGCGAGCTCAAGCCCGGTCATTCTCCCTGCGAGGTTGTGATCGGTGATGAGCGCCCGCAGCTCCGTGCCCGTCGAGGCCACGATAAGCTCCGCGGCTTCCGCAGTGGCGCACTCGACGACTTCGAACCCTTCGTCCTTGAGAAGGTCGGACAGAACTTCGCGCTGGAGTGAGTCGTCCTCGACCAGCAGCATGACGAAATTCGACATGCGGTCATTCCCAACTTATCGGATGTTAATGCGCATCCCGGAAGATTGTTCGGTTGTGATGTCTTCGTTCGGCGCTCCTTGCGCCACGGCATGATCAGTCGAACATGTTGCATTCTCCTTGAGGTTTCGACGCAGGCGCCGAAGCGGGGGTCGAACAGGAGCGGCAATGGCAATCGTCTTCATCACCGGCAGCACGGACGGTCTGGGCCGCGCAGCTGCCCAGTCTCTGCTCGAACAGGGCCACCAGGTCGTCCTGCACGCACGATCAGCGGAACGTGCGACCGCAATCTCCGAGCTTGAATCGCATTCCGCACGGGTCGTGATCGGCGATCTCAAGAGCGCCGCCCAGACGAGACACGTGGCAGATCAGGTCAACGCAATCGGACGAATGGACGCGGTCATCCACAACGCCGGGGTCTATACCGAGCGCAGCCGCGGCCCGACGCCCGAAGGCCACGCCACCACCCTGGCAATCAACACGCTCGCGCCCTATTTGCTCACCGCCCTGATGAAGCGCCCCGATCGGCTGGTGTATCTCAGCAGCGGACTACATCGCGGCGGAGAGGGATCGTTGAGCGATCTCGACTGGACGAGGCGAACCTGGGATCCGGCCAAGGCGTACGCGGAGAGCAAACTGCACATGGTCGCACTGGCCTTTGCCTTGGCGCGGCGTTGGCCGCAGGTGCTGAGCAACGCCGTCGATCCCGGCTGGGCGCGCACCAAAATGGGCGGTGCCGGAGCGCCGGTCGGCGTGGCCACCGGACAACGGACGCAGACCTGGCTCGCTGTGAGCGATGATCCCGCCGCCCTGGTCAGCGGTCGTTACTGGCATGACCTCCGGCAACAAGAGCCGGCGCACGAAGCAGTTGATCCCGATTTTCAGGAGCGGCTTCTGGACAGGCTGGGCGAGTTGACGGGAGTGATGCTTCCACCGGCGTAGAAGCAATTCGCCTGAAGCCCACATCTTCCCAAAGCGTCGGGAGGCCGATGCTGCCTCTCATGCGCACGGCATTGCCACGTGCTGCATGATGCCATCATGCCCCTGTTTTGCCCGACGAGTCAAACGAAATTCTGAAAATCAAAAGTTCAATCCGAACAAGCCCGTCGCTACTGTGCATGGGGTTGTTTTCGCGTTTTTTTGTTTTCGGTCCCGAAAAGCGCGGACCGGACCTGTCTCGCCGCGCTCGCGGCGGCCTAAAGCCGTCGCCTCAGCTGTCCACCTTCAACGCGGCGATGAAGGCTTCCTGCGGGATGTCGACCTTGCCGAACTGCCGCATCTTCTTCTTGCCTTCCTTCTGCTTCTCCAGAAGTTTGCGCTTACGCGTGATGTCGCCGCCGTAGCACTTTGCGGTGACGTCCTTGCGCAGCGCGCGCACCGTCTCTCGCGCGATCACCTTGCCGCCGATCGCCGCCTGGATCGGGATCTGGAACATGTGCGGCGGGATCAAATCCTTCATCTTCTCAACCATGGCGCGGCCGCGCCCCTCGGCGCGGGTGCGATGCACCAGCATCGAGAGTGCGTCGACCGGCTCGTTGTTGACCAGGATCTGCATCTTGACCAGATCGGCCGGCTTGTAGTCGGTGAGATGATAGTCGAACGAGGCGTAGCCCTTGGAGACCGACTTCAGGCGGTCGTAGAAGTCGAACACGACCTCGTTGAGCGGCAGATCGTATTTCACCATGGCGCGGGAGCCGACATAGGTCAGCTCCTTCTGCGAGCCGCGGCGGTCCTGGCACAGCTTCAGCACGCTGCCGAGATATTCGTCGGGGGTGAGGATCGTGGCCTCGATCCAGGGCTCCTGGATCTCCGCGATCTTGACCACATCAGGCATGTCGACGGGATTGTGAATCGAGATTTCCTGTCCGTCGGTCAGGCTCATCTTGTAGATCACGCTCGGCGCGGTCGCGATCAGGTTGAGATCGAATTCGCGCGACAGACGCTCCTGGATGATCTCCAGGTGCAACAGCCCGAGGAAGCCGCAGCGGAAGCCGAAGCCGAGTGCGGCCGAGGTCTCCATCTCGTAGGAGAAGCTGGCATCGTTGAGGCGCAGCTTGCCCATCGCCGCGCGCAAGGTCTCGAAGTCGTCGGCGTCGGCGGGGAACAGGCCGCAGAACACCACGGGAATGGCCGGCTTGAAGCCCGCCAGCATCTCGGTGACCGGCTTCTTGTCGTCGGTGATGGTATCGCCGACACGGGTGTCGGCCACTTCCTTGATCGCGGCGGTGATGAAGCCGATCTCGCCGGGGCCGAGCTCGTCGACCTGCGTCATCTTCGGGGTAAAGAAGCCGACGCGCTCGATGTCATAGGCCGCGCCCGTGCCCATCATACGGACCCGGCTGCCCTTCTTCATGACGCCGTCGACGACGCGGATCAGCACCACCACGCCGAGATAGACGTCGTACCAGCTGTCGACGAGCAACGCCTTCAGCGTCGCTTCGCGATCACCCTTCGGCGGCGGCAGGCGGGTGACGATCGCTTCCAGCACATCGGGCACGCCGAGGCCGGTCTTGGCCGAGATCATCACGGACTCGGAGGCGTCGATGCCGATGACGTCCTCGATCTGCTGCTTGACCTTCTCCGGCTCTGCGGCGGGAAGGTCGACCTTGTTCAGGACCGGAACGATCTCATGCCCCGCATCGAGCGCGTGGTAGACGTTGGCGAGCGTCTGTGCCTCCACGCCCTGGCTGGCGTCGACCACCAGCAGGGAACCCTCGCAGGCCGCCAGCGACCGCGACACTTCGTAGGCGAAGTCGACATGGCCGGGCGTGTCCATCAGGTTGAAGATGTAATCCTTGCCGTCCTTGGCGCGGTAGGCGAGGCGCACTGTCTGCGCCTTGATGGTGATGCCGCGCTCGCGCTCGATATCCATGGAATCGAGCACCTGCTCCTTGCCCGCCATTTCCCGGTCGGTGAGGCCGCCGGTCATCTGGATCAGGCGGTCGGCCAGCGTCGATTTGCCATGGTCGATATGGGCGACGATGGAGAAATTGCGGATGTTGGAAATGGGGACGGTCGTCATGGGCGCGGGATACCACTCACACCCCCGTGCGGCAACCATATTGCTGTAATTTCAGGGCCTTTGTTCACGCCAAGCTGATTCCACGAAGGCCCGAAACGCGCTACGCAACGCCTGATGTCCAGGCCCATGACGACGACCTCGATCCCGTCTGCCCGAGCGCGCGCGAAGACCCGGGTGAGCTATGCCCGCTTTCGCGCCTGGCTGGTTGCCAGCGCGACCCGCCCCGAGGCGCGCCTCTGGCTGGTGATCCAGCTCGCCATCCTGCATGCGGTGCTCTGGACCTTCATCCTGATCAATCTCAAGGCAGCGCAGGACGTTCACATGGACGTCGCGGAAGCCTGGGGCTGGGGGCAGAAATTCCTCTGGGGCTATGGCAAGCACCCGCCGCTGTCGGGCTGGGTCGCCGGCCTCTGGTTCACAGTGTTCCCGCCGACGGACTGGGCGACCTATGCGCTGGCGATGGCGACCGTCGGCACCGGTATGGTGATCTGCTGGCTCATCGCGCTGCGCGTCGTGGATGCGCGGCGCGCGTTCCTGGTCGTGGTGATGGTCGCGCTCTACCCGATCTTCAATTTCAAGGGTTTCAAGTACAATCCCGACCTGCTCCAGCTCGTCACCTTGCCGCTCCTCGTGCTCGCTTATCTCAATGCGTTCGAGAAGCGGAGCTGGCAGTCCGGAGTGTTGCTCGGCCTTGCCGGCGCGCTGGCGCTGATGACCAAATACTGGGTGCTGACCATGATCGGCGCCATCGGGCTTGCCGCGCTGATCCATCCGGAGCGAATGAGATTCCTGTCGTCGCCGGCACCGTGGGTTGCGATCGCGACGATGGTGGTGGCGATGATCCCGCACATCGTGTGGCTGGCGGACGCGCATTTCGTGCCGCTGACCTATGCCGGCGATACCTACAGCCTCGAGGACAGCGGCCAGGTGCATCAGCTCGTGACCGGCTATGCCCTGCATAATGTCGCGCTGCTGGCATTGCCGGTGGCGCTGGCCGCGCTGGCGATGGCGCTGGTGCCACCTTGGTTCAGGCTGCTCCTGCGTGCGCCCTTGCGCATCGTCACGCGGGACTGGGCGCGCGGCGCGAATTCCAGCGTGAACCTTTCGCAGGCGCGCAACGTCTGGCTCATCCAGATCATCGTCGCGGTCGGCCCCGCGCTCGGCGCGCTGGCCTTCAGCATCTACATGAAGACCGATTGGGGCATCTCGCTGTTCTTCCTGGTGCCCTTGGCGCTGGTCGCGATCCCGGCGTTGCGGGTGCAGAGCGCTGCGCTGTTCAACATTGTCGCGATCTGGCTCGTGCTCAGCGTTGCCACGCTCATTGCCTCGCCCTGGATCGCCGCCCGCGAGATGGCGGCCAATGCCGGCAATACGGCGACTTACGGCGCGCGCTCGGATCTCGCGCGCGAGCTGACGCAGGCCTGGCACGCGCGCTTCGCCTCGCACTGGGCGGTCGTCGCCGGCACCATGGAATCGATCCAGCCGATGGTGTTCTACAGCCCGGATCATCCGGCCGCGTTCACGCCGCTCGAGGCCTGGGGGTCCGGATTGATTTCGCCCGATGACGTCAAGCGATACGGCTTCATCGGCGTGTTCGACCCGGCCGATGGTCGCCTGCCGGCGTTCGAAAAATGGGTGTCCGAAGTTGCGCCGAAGGCCGAGCGCATCGTAATGACGACGCGCCGTTTCACTCACGGCAAAGCCGGTCCGTCGATGAGCTGGAACATCTACATCGCGCCGCCGGGGAATTGATCGAAGCGAATCCGCCTAAATCCCTTCCTCGTTGAATTTGCTTTCAACGAGTTCGGTGATCGCCGCGAGCGCGGCCTCGGCATCATCGCCGGACGCGGCGACCGTGATGGTGGTGCCGGGACCGGCGGCGAGCATCATCAGGCCCATGATCGAGGTGCCGCCGACGGTTTCGCCGCCGCGCGTCACCCAGACCTGCGCGCTGAAACGCTCGACGGCCTGAACGAACTTGGCGGAGGCCCGCGCGTGCAGGCCGCGCTTGTTGATGATCAGGAGGTCCTTGGAGATCGCGCCCGCGGGCACGCCCGTCCCGGCTTGCGGCGCCTCGTCGCTCATTTGCCGGCGAGGACGCGGCTGGCGATGGTGACGTATTTGCGGCCGGCTTCCTGGGCCATCGCGATCGCGTCGGGGAGCGGACGCTCCTCGCGCACCTTGGCGAGCTTCACCAGCATGGGAAGGTTGATGCCCGCGAGCACTTCGACCTTCGGCCGGCTCATGCAGGATATTGCCAAATTGGACGGCGTGCCGCCGAACATGTCGGTGAGGATCGCGACGCCGTCGCCGGAATCGACGCGGTTAACCGCCTCGATAATGTCGCTTCGACAGAGATCGGAATCATCTTCGGCGCCGATCGTGATCGCTTCGATTTGCTTTTGTGGGCCCATGACATGTTCAAGCGCTGCCTTGAATTCGTCGGCAAGGCGCCCGTGGGTCACAAGTACTAGACCAATCATCGGAAAACTCCTCGCGGGCGCTTTTGGTGCACCGCACGAACGCGCCACTTTGACCATCCAGAGCCCCCGCGCAAGAGGGGATGTTGCGTATCTCCCTGAATCTAGACGGATGGATAAGGGGAGCTGCGCCGGTCTATTCGGTCGCGAGTGTGGGGTTCATATGGTTACCATTTCCCTTCAAACAATCGCCTGAAGGGTTAACGGGAGATGAACTCTTGGTAGTGGTCAAGGCCGCGACAACCAGAGGAAGGGGCAAATAGTCGCGGCCGACTGGGATTCGTGGTATTTCGACACCTAAAATGGCTGTTTTCAGGGATTGGGCCGGCGGCAGCCGCTCCGCATCCGCGGCGTCCAGATCGACCACGAGGCCGACGGTCGCATGCTCCACAAAGTCGCAGCGGCGGATTCCCAGCCCCCGGATCTCGATCAGGCCGGCCAGAACCGGGGCGGGGCGGACCTCAATTTCGCGGCCGACTGTCGCCAGATGGACACGGTCATCACCGACCAGAACGGCCGTTTCGAGCACGCCGCTGCGTCCTGCCATGATCAAATCGAAGGCAAGGCGCGACTTGCCGGAGCCCGAGGGCCCGCGGATCAGCACCGCCAGATCTCCAACCTTGACCGCCGAGGCGTGAACGCTGGGGCCACCGTCGCTCATAGCGCCGGCAGCCTCACCACGAAACGCGCGCCGACAACACTGGGCGCGCCGTCCTCGTCCGCCGGGCCGAGGCGGTTCTCCGCCCAGATGCGTCCGCCATGTGCGTCGACGATCTGCTTGGAGATCGACAGGCCAAGGCCGGAGTTCTGGCCAAAGCCCTGATGAGGGCGGTCGGTGTAGAAGCGCTCGAAGATGCGCTCCAGCGCGTCGTCGCGGATTCCGGGGCCGTCGTCGTCGACCACGATCTCGATCTCTCCGCGTACGCGGCGGCAGGTGAGGCGCACCTTGTTGCCGGGCTCGGAGAAGGACTGTGCGTTCGAGAGCAGGTTGGAGACCACTTGTCCGAGTCGCGAATCGTGGCCGGTCACGGCGAAATTGTCGGTCGGGCTGCGGCCCTCGAAACGCATTTCGACCGCGACGTCATGGCCGAGCTTGGTTTCATTGGCGACGGAGACGAGCGTCGTCAGCAGGCGGCGCAGGTCGACCGGAATCGCATCCTGGCGCTGCAGTTCTGCATCGAGACGGCTGGCGTCGGAGATGTCCGAGATCAGCCGGTCGAGCCGCTTGACGTCATGCTCGATCACCTCGAGCAGGCGCGCGCGGCTGTTCTCGTTGCGCGCCAGCGGCAACGTCTCGACCGCGGAGCGCAACGAGGTCAACGGGTTCTTCAATTCGTGCGCGACGTCGGCGGCGAACATCTCGATCGCTTCGATGCGGCTGTAGAGTGCACTGGTCATGTCGCGCAGCGCACCGGAGAGATGGCCGATCTCGTCGCGACGACGGGTGAAGTCGGGAATTTCGACGCGGGTCCTGATCCGGCGGCGGATCAGCTCGGCGCTATCGGCGAGCCGGCGGACCGGACCTGCGATCGTGCTGGCGAGCAGCAGCGACAGCATGATCATGACCGCGGCGGCGACGCCGCCCACTTTGAGGATGGCGAGGCGCTCGGCGGTGACCATCTGGTCGATGTCGTCGCCCTGCGTCGACAGCATCAGCGCGCCATGGATGGCGCGCGAGCGCAGCACGGGGACCGCGACAGAGACGATCACCTCGCCGCGCGCATTGACCCGCACCATCGAGCGCTTCTGGCCCTGGAGCGCGTCGCCGACCTCCGCATAGCCATTGCCGTTCTCGGGGCCGAGCTCGCGATAGAGCGGCAGGTCGCCGCGATTGAGCCAAGTACGGACCGCGACCATGCCGCGTTCGACCATGCCAGGCTTCTCGGCGGACACTGACGGCAGGGGGAAGCGCACCACGGTATCGAGGCTGCGGCTATCGACCAGCAGGCTGCCGTTCGGGTCGTAGATGCGGGCGCGCGTCTTGGTCGGCGAGATCAGCGTGCGCAGCACCGGTGCCACGCGCTCCGGATTGATCGGAAAATCCAGCGGGGAATACTCGTCCGAGCCGCCATAGGTCTCGCCCGGCTTGAGGTCGAGCAACCGGTCGGGGTCGATGGTGATGGCGTTGGTCTGCACCGTCGCGGACGCCGCGATCGCGCCGGCGATGATCTCCGCCTGCACCAGCAGGCTCTGCGCGCGCGCGTCGATCAGGCCGGCGCGGAATTGCGACAGATAGAGGATGCTCGCCACCAGCGCGACCAGGCCGGCGAGGTTGAGCGAGACGATGCGGCGGGTCAGGCTCGAGAAGGACAGCGCGAAGAAGAACTGCCCGGCGCGCTTCAACCAGTTCAGTGGACGCCAGCCCCGCACGGCCAGCTTGTCCTCAGCCAATTGATCCGGAGCGCCGTGGGCGGTGACGTCCTCGGCGTTCTGGTTCTCGTCAGGCTGCGTTCGGTCAAGCAATGCTCACGCCCGCGTTAGGACAGCTCGTGCGAAGGTCCCCGCATCCTAGAGCCATCCCGGTCCCGATGGAATCAGAACCGGCGATGCTCTCGGTCTTTCGTGGAGGCGCGTGCGCCTCAGGCTTCCTTGAAGCGGTAGCCGACGCCGTAGAGCGTCTCGATCATCTCGAACTCGTTGTCGACCACCTTGAACTTCTTGCGCAGCCGCTTGATGTGGCTGTCGATGGTGCGGTCGTCGACATAGACCTGGTCGTCATAGGCGGCGTCCATCAGCGCGTTGCGGCTCTTCACCACGCCGGGCCGGGTCGCGAGCGCCTGCAGGATCAGGAATTCGGTGACGGTCAGCGTCACCGGCTCGTTTTTCCAGGTGCAGGTGTGCCGTTCAGGATCCATGCGCAGCAGGCCGCGGTCGAGCGCCTTGGCGTCGTTCTCCTTCGGCGTGACGGTCGGGTCCTTCGGCGCCGAACGGCGCAGCACCGCCTTGACGCGCTCGACCAGCAGGCGCTGCGAGAACGGTTTGCGGATGAAGTCGTCGGCGCCCATCTTGAGGCCGAACAGCTCGTCGATCTCTTCGTCCTTCGAGGTCAGGAAGATCACCGGCAGGTCGGATTTCTGCCGCAGCCGGCGCAACGTCTCCATGCCGTCCATGCGCGGCATCTTGATGTCGAGGATGGCAAGATCGGGCTGGGTGGTGCGGAAACCGTCGAGCGCTGAGGCGCCGTCGGTATAGGTCATGATGCGATAGCCTTCGGCCTCCAGCGCGATCGAGACGGATGTGAGAATGTTGCGGTCGTCGTCGACCAAAGCGATTGTGGGCATGAGCCTCTGCTTTCTGCTTTCCGTTTGGGTCGTGGCTTGAAAACGGCGAGCAATCCACTGATGCGCCGCATACATGGGTGCCGATGTTGGCATTCGAACCTTGTCACCGAGCAATGCAAGCTAGGCTGAAGTGTGACCAAGTTCCACGAAACACGGCAGATTCGCCGCATCTCGACCCATAACCGGGCCCCGGTTTACCCGAAAAAAGGCCCTCCATGCAACCACCTGACCCGAGAAAGCCGATGCAACCGACCCCCGACTTCGACCCCGGAAAGCTCGCCAAATCGCTGCTGCGGCGGTCACGGCAGGGGGCCTTGGCGACATTGATGGCCGGCAGCGGCGATCCTTATTGTTCCCTGGTCAATCTGGCGAGCCATCCGGATGGCTCTCCGATCCTGCTGATCTCAGGATTGGCCGTGCACACCAGGAACATCCTGGCCGACAGCCGGGTGTCCTTGATGCTGGACGAGCGGGCGGCGGGCGATCCGCTGGAAGGTGCCCGGATCATGCTGTCCGGCCATGCCGAGCCGGCCGATGCCGACAAGGATCTGCTCCGGCGACGGTATCTCAATGCTCATCCCTCAGCGGGAGCCTTTGTTTCCTTTAAAGATTTCTCTTTCTTTCGGATCCGGCCTACGGGAACCCATCTGGTCGCCGGCTTCGGCCGGATCGTCGACCTCAAGCCGGAGCAATTCCTGACCGACCTCACGGGGGCCGAGGACTTGCTGACGGCGGAGGAGGGCGCGGTGGAGCACATGAATGCCGACCACCGCGAGGCCATGGGCCTCTATGCAACAAAACTGCTCGGTGCTGCCGCGGGCGACTGGCGCTGCACCGGCTGCGACCCGGAGGGCCTCGACATGCAGGACGGCCAGACCGTCTTGCGGCTGGATTTTCCGGAGCGGGTGGCTGATGGCACGGCGCTGCGCAAGATGCTGGTTCGCCTCGCCGGCGAAGCGCGCACCAGGATGAACCAGAGCGCAACACATTGAACGCTGCTGCCCATCGCCGCGACCCAAGTTCGTTACCGGTCAGAAGGCGGCGGCGAGAGCGTCATGACAGAATGGAATAGACGGACGCTGGTTGCGGGTTTGACGCTCGCGATCACCGCATCGCTTGTCACGCCTAGCGTCGCCCAGAAAGGTCTCGCCGCGGAGAGCGCGCGGATCAACACCCTCATGAGCGCCGGCAGATATTCGGAAGCACTGCCTTTGGCGCAAGGTATGGTCGCGAACCTGGAGAAGAGCGACACAGGTCGCGAACTCGCCGCCGCGCTGAACAACCTCGGCCAGGTTCATGCCGGTCAGGGCCACGACGATCTGGCGGAGCCGCTCTACAAGCGCGCCATCATGCTGATGGAAAAGTCGCTCGGTCTCGAAACCCCGTTGATCGGAGCCGAACTGAGCAACCTCGCCGCGCTCTACCAGCGGCAGAGCCGCTACGCCGAGGCTGAGCCGCTGTTCAAGCGCGCGCTCGCCGTTCGCGAGAAGGGATTGTCGCGCGAGCATCCCGATGTCGGCCAGTCACTCAATAATCTCGCCACGCTCTATGTGAAGCAGCAGCACTATGCCGAAGCCGAGCCGCTGTTTCAGCGGGCGCTCGCGATCTACCAGAAGGCTGGCGGCTCCGAGCATCCGGCGGTGGCCACCGTCCTGAACAATCTCGGCCAGGTCTATCGCGATCTCAATCGCGATGCGGACGCGGAAGCGCCGATCAAGCGCTCGCTCGCGATCCGGGATAAGGTGCTGGGACCGGATCATCCCGACGTCGCCCGCTCGCTGAACAATCTCGCCGGCCTCTACGAGCACCAGCAGCGCTACGGTGACGCCGAGCCGCTCTATCGTCGCGCGCTGGTCATCCGCGAAAATGCACTCGGGCCCGATCATCCCGAGGTCATGACCTCGACCGGCAATCTGGCTTATTTCCTCTACGTGGCCGGGCGCGCCGCGGACGCATTGCCGTTCGCGGAAAGGACTCTTCGGGGCGATCGCGCCCAGTTGCGCATCGTCTTGCCGGTCCTGTTCGCCGCGCGCCAACAAGATCTGCTGTCCGGCGACAAGGCGCTCGACGAGGCCCTCGCCGCGATCCAGCGCGGCACGCAATCCTCCGCCGCATCCGCCGTGAACAAGCTCGCGGTTCGGCTTGCCGCCGGCAGCGACCGGCTCGCCGAGCTGGTGCGCCGGGATCAGGATCTCGCGGCTGAGTCAGAGGCACTCGACAAGGCGATCGTTGCCGCAGTGTCGAAGCAATCCGCGCAGCGCGATCTCGCAACCGAACAGCGCAGCCGCGCGCGGATTGCAATGATTGCCAACGAGCGTGCGGGCTTGCAGAAGACGCTCGCGGTCGAGTTTCCCGACTACGCGTCACTCTCCAATCCGCTGCCGTTGACGGCAAAGGACATCCGGCTGCTGCTGTCGGCCGACGAGGCGATGGTGCTCTATTCCGTCGTCGACAAGCAGAGCTGTGTCATCGCGATCACGCGCGAGGGCGTCGACTGGAAGGCCATCCCACTCGGCGCGGATGCGCTGACGCAGAAGGTGACGGCATTCCGCAAGGGACTCGACGTCGGCAAAGCGCGCGACGCCTCCGGCAAATCCGGATTGTTCGATCTGGCGCTCGCCAACGAGCTCCATGTCGCGCTGCTCGGTCCGGTCGAGGCGTTGACAAAGCACAAGCACAGCCTGCTGGTGGTGCCGTCGGCTGCGCTGACCGCATTGCCGTTTCATCTGCTCGTCACGGAGAAGCCGCAGGCTGCGATCCCGGACACGCTCGAAGGCTATCGCGGCGCCGCCTGGCTGCTGCGGCGCCAGGCCGTCTCGGTGCTGCCGTCGGTGGGCAGTCTGAAATCGCTGCGGGCCTTCGCGCGTCGGGATCAAAGCGTGAAGCCGATGACCGGCTTCGGCGATCCCGTGTTCAATCCTGCACTGGAAGGGCCCGCCGAGCGGCGCGCCGCGAACGGCAAGGTCGCCGCGCGCAGCATCGCGACCATCGCCTATAGTGATTTCTGGCGCGGTGCCGGCGTCGATCGCGCGCGGCTTGCGCAGGCGCTGCCGCAACTGCCCGACACCGCCGATGAGTTGAACGCGGTGGCCAGGGATGTCGGGGCTTCCGAGGCCGACATTCATCTCGGCCGCGACGCCAGCGAGACGACGCTCAAGCGTGCAGCGCTTGCTCAATACGGCATCATCTACTTTGCCACCCACGGCCTCGTTGCCGGCGACATCAAGGGACTGGGTGAGCCCTCGCTCGCGCTCTCCATTCCCGATCAGCCCACTGAACTCGACGACGGTCTACTCACCGCGAGTGAAGTCGCTCAGCTCAAGCTCAATGCGGATTGGGTTGTACTGTCGGCCTGCAACACCATCGCGGGCGACAAGCCCGGCGCCGAGGCCCTGTCGGGACTGGCGCGGTCGCATTGGGCCGTGGATTCGGAAGCTGCCACCCGCCTGACCACGATGACTTTCGAGCTGCTCAAAGACGAACCACAAATCGGGCGTGCCGAAGCCTTGCGCCGCGCGATGTTAACCTACGTTGACGACACCTCGTCTCCGCGCAACGCCTATCCAGCGATGTGGGGGCCCTTCGCGCTCATCGGCGAAGGCGCGGTACGATAGGGCGGGCTGCGATTGTCCTTCAGCTGTCTTGGACATTGTGCGTTGCAATAACCTCAGGAAACGCCGAAACGCACATTTGGTTGCGCGATCATTGTCGATTTTTTGATGCGCCTGCTCAGAGCTGACATGCGCGACGTTTGGCGCGGTCCTTGAATAAACCAAATCCTAAGGGATCAGCTTGGCAACGCCAGCGTTCATCAGTATTAGGTCGTTCCAACCGAGGCCGAACGGCCTGTAATCACGGTGACCGCGGCGGCGCCAAGCATGATCGCGCTGAGTGGGTTCTAGGAGGATTTTTCGTGCAAGAGACGGGCGTGCGCAACGGTGCCTTCGGCGCCGACAAATTCGGCTTAAAGAATCTCAAGCAGGTTCACTGGAACCTCGGTGCGCCGCAACTCTATCAATACGCGCTCTCCGCGGGCGAGGCGGTGCTGTCGGCCGATGGCGCGCTCTGCGCCGACACCGGCGAGTTCACCGGCCGCAGCCCCAAGGACAAATTCACGGTGCGTGACGCCACCACCGACAAGAAGATGTGGTGGGCCGGCAACCAGTCGATCACCGCAGAGCAGTTCGAGACGCTCTACCAGGACTTCCTCAAGCACGCCGAAGGCAAGTCGCTGTTCGCACAGGACCTCTATGGCGGCGCCGATCCGGCTTATCGCATCAAGACCCGCGTCTTCACCGAGCTCGCCTGGCACTCGCTGTTCATCCGCACGCTGCTGATCCGTCCCGAGGCGATCGAGCTCTCGGCGTTCGTGCCCGAGCTCACCATCATCGACATGCCGAGCTTCCGCGCCGATCCGAAGCGCCATGGCTGCAAGTCGGAGAATGTCGTCGCGATCGATTTCGCCCGCAAGATCGTGCTGATCGGCGGGTCTTACTATGCCGGCGAGATGAAGAAGTCGGTCTTCACCACGCTGAACTACTATCTGCCCGAGCGCGGCGTGATGCCGATGCATTGCTCGGCCAATGTCGGCGCCAAGGGCGATGCGGCGATCTTCTTCGGCCTGTCCGGCACCGGCAAGACCACGCTGTCAGCCGATCCGAACCGCACGCTGATCGGCGATGACGAGCACGGCTGGGGCCCGAACGGCGTCTTCAACTTCGAAGGCGGCTGCTACGCCAAGTGCATCAAGCTGTCGCAGGAAGCCGAGCCCGAGATCTATGCCGCCTCGACCCGCTTCGGCGCGGTGCTCGAGAACTGCGTGTTGGACGAAGACACCCGCGTGGTCGATTTCGACGACGGCTCCAAGACCGAGAATACGCGCTCGGCCTATCCGCTCGAGTTCATCCCGAACGCCTCGCGCACCGGCCGCGCACCGCAGCCGAAGAACGTGGTGATGCTCGCCGCCGACGCCTTCGGCGTGCTGCCGCCGATCGCCAAGCTCTCGCCGGCGCAGGCGATGTATCACTTCCTGTCGGGCTACACCGCCAAGGTCGCTGGCACCGAGCGCGGTCTCGGCAATGAGCCGCAGCCGGAATTCTCGACCTGCTTCGGCTCGCCCTTCCTGCCGCTCGACCCCTCCGTCTACGGCAACATGCTGCGCGACCTGATCGCCCAGCACAATGTCGACTGCTGGCTGGTCAACACGGGATGGACCGGCGGCAAGTACGGTACCGGCTCGCGCATGCCGATCAAGGTGACGCGCGCGCTGCTGACCGCGGCCCTCGACGGCTCGCTTCGCAACGTCGAATTCCGCACCGATAAATATTTCGGCTTCGCGGTCCCGACCGCGCTGCCGGGCGTGCCGAGCGAGATCCTCAACCCGGTCAACACCTGGAAGGACAAGGACGAGTTCGACAAGACCGCCCGCGCGCTGGTCGGCATGTTCCAGAAGAACTTTGCCAAGTTCGAAGCCCAGGTCGACGCCGAGGTCCGCGCCGCTGCACCGGACGTGAAGCTCGCGGCGGAGTAAGCTTGCGTCGTTTGAAATTCGAAAGGGCGGCCGCGAGGCCGCCCTTTTGCTTTTCAAGATGTCTCTCCACCGTCATTGCGAGCGCAGCGAAGCAATCCAGAATCCCTCCGCGGAAACAGTCTGGATTGATGGCGAACTCGCGGAAGCAGCTACGCCTTGAAATAGGCGATCTGCGTCGTGGTCGCGAGCAGTCTTCCGTTCGGCGACCACAGCTCGGCGTTCTGGTCGGCGTAGCTCTTGTGCATGATCTTTGAATCGGCCGTCGCCAGCACGCGCGTGATGTCCTCGGCGGCGAGCTCTTCGCTGTCAGTGTGGAAATACGTCGTCAGCGACACCGTGCCGAACGGAACCAGCTCGCGTCGCGCGTGGAAGATGCGGCCGAAGAAGGCGTCCGACATCGACATCAGCGACGGCATGTCGAGCTTGCGCGGTTCGCGATCACTGATCCAGAGCTTTGAGTAAGTGCTGGCGAGCTCGGGCTTGAGCGGGCCGATCCGCATCTCGCCCTCGACGAAGCGGAATTCGTACTGGTTGGCCCAGGACGCCGCGATCTTCGGGAACGGCATCGTCTCTTCGAACGGCTTTGCATCGGGATATTGCGCCACCCTGTGCTCCCAGGACGGCCGGCGTTCGGCGAACACGGCGGTGGCGAGCGTTGCGACCTCGCCGCCGCCTTGCGACAGTTCGACGCTCCAGTGCTGGCTGGAGCGATTAGCCTTCACCAGCCGCACGTCCAGATCGAACGGCCCCTTCGCGATCGGCGCGCAGTAATTCACGGTGAGCGCCAGCGGGTCGCCGGCACGTTCCGGATGCTCGATCAGCGCACGCAGGATAGTCGCGGCGGTGGCGCCGCCGAACGGGCCGACAAAGGCCCAGTAATCGTCGCTGGTGTGTCCCTGCCAGCTGGAGTCACCGGCGGTGACGCGGGTGGCGTCGTCGAAAGGGTGCGGGAGCTTGGCGTGCATTATTCGATCCGGCGTTCAATGACGGACGTCATATCACGTCCGCCGCCGGCTTGTGCAATTACCTCGTGAGTAACCGATTTCACGTCGCGGAAATTCAGCCCGCGACGTCGCGCAAGGTCGGCAGCAGCGGCGTGGTGGGGTTGACCGGCACGTTCCAGATCTCCTCGGCGTATTCGCGAATGGTGCGGTCGGAGGAGAACCACGCCATGCGCGCGACGTTGAGGATCGAGGCGCGGGTCCAGGCCGGCGCCACCTGCCAGCGCGCATCGACGCTGCGCTGCGCCTCGTAATAAGAATCGAAGTCGGCGCTGACCATGTAATGGTCGAGATAGCGCAGCGCATGCGCGATCGATTCGAAGCGGCCGGGATCGCCGGGCGAGAATTCGCCGGCGCCGATCGCATTGATGGCGCGCTGGAGCTTCGGCGAATTGCGGATCACGTCGGAGGCGTCCAGCCCCTGCTTGCGCCGGATCATGACATCGCCGGCTTCCATGCCGAAGATCGCGATGTTCTCCGCGCCGACATGGTCGCGGATCTCGATGTTGGCGCCGTCGAGCGTGCCGATCGTGAGGGCGCCATTGAGCGACAGCTTCATGTTGCCGGTGCCGGAGGCTTCCATGCCGGCCGTCGAGATCTGCTCGGAGAGGTCGGCCGCGGGAATGATCACCTCGGCGAGGCTGACATTGTAGTCGGGCAGGAAGACGACCTTGAGCTTGCCGCCGATCGCGGGGTCGTTGTTGACGACTTCCGCAACGTCGTTGATCAGCTTGATGATCAGCTTGGCGTAGCGGTAGCTCGCCGCCGCCTTGCCCGCAAAGATCTTCACCCGCGGCACCCAGTTGCCGTTGGGGTCGTCCTTGATCGCCTGGTACAGCGCGACCGTCTCGATGACATTGAGAAGCTGGCGCTTGTATTCGTGGATGCGCTTGAT
Source organism: Bradyrhizobium sp. 172 (assembly GCF_023101065.1). Taxonomy (NCBI): domain Bacteria; kingdom Pseudomonadati; phylum Pseudomonadota; class Alphaproteobacteria; order Hyphomicrobiales; family Nitrobacteraceae; genus Bradyrhizobium; species Bradyrhizobium sp. 172. The sequence goes on along the minus strand of NZ_CP064701.1, from coordinate 7,587,589 downwards.
CTGCACGTCGAACAGCGCGTTCGGGTCGACCTTGATGCCGAGGCGCTCGCCGATCAGGCGCGCCAGCGCCGTCTTGTTGTGAAGCTTGACTGCGCGGAACCTCTTCTGGAATTCGACGTCGCTGGCGCGGGCCTCGATCAGGCTGAGCTGCGTCGGATCATCGAGCACGGCGTCGCCACAGGTCTCGCGCAACAGATCGGTCAGTTTCGGGTTCGCCAGCATCAGCCAGCGGCGGAAGGTGATGCCGTTGGTCTTGTTGGTGATGCGGCCGGGGTAGAGATGGTTGAGGTCGTGGAACACGGTCTCCCGCATCAGGTCCGAATGCATCGCCGAGACGCCGTTGATGCGGTGGGAGCCGACGAAGGCGAGCTGGCCCATGCGCACGCGCCGGCCGCTCCGCTCGTCGATCAGCGACACCGAGGCGCGGAAGTCGATGTCGCCGGGGGCGCGCGCCTCTGCGAGCGCGAGATGCTGCACGTTGATGCGGTAGATGATCTCGAGATGCCGCGGCAACAGCCGTTCGAACAGCTCGACCGGCCAGGTCTCCAGCGCCTCAGGCAGCAGCGTGTGGTTGGTGTAGGACAGCGTGGCGACCGTGATCTTCCAGGCCTCGTCCCAGCGGAAATTGTGGTCGTCGATCAGGATCCGCATCAGCTCGGTGACGGCCAGGCTCGGATGGGTGTCGTTGAGCTGCACCGCGACCTTGCTCGACAGGCTGCGAAGCTGGCCGTCCGACGCAAGGTGCCGCTTGATCAGGTCCTGCAGCGAAGCCGAGACGAAGAAATATTCCTGGCGCAGGCGCAGCTCGCGGCCCGCCGGGCTCTCGTCGTTCGGGTAGAGGAATTTACAGATCGCTTCCGCGCGCGACTGCTCGGCGCTGGCGCTGACATAGTCGCCGGTGTTGAAGGCATCGAGCTTCAACGGATCGGGCGAGCGTGCCGACCACAGCCGCAGCGCGTTGACGTGCTGGCCGCGCCAGCCGACGATCGGCGTGTCATAGGCCATCGCCTGCACGGTCTCGGACGGATGCCAGATCGCGCGATCGCGGCCCTTGTCTTCGACATGCTCGACACCGCCGCCGAAGCGAATGTCATAGATCACTTCGGGCCGCTGCAATTCCCAAGGGTTGCCGAAGCCGAGCCATTCGTCCGGATATTCCTGCTGCCAGCCCTGATTGATGATCTGACGGAACAGGCCGTAATCATAACGGATGCCGTAGCCGATCGCAGGGATCGACAGCGTCGCCATGCTTTCCATGAAGCAGGCGGCGAGACGGCCCAGGCCGCCATTGCCGAGCGCCGCGTCCGGCTCGCATTTGCGCAGCTCAGGCAAGGAAACGCCGAGATCGCCGAGCGCGACCTCGAAGATCTTCAATAGCCCCATATTGTTCAGCGCGTCGCTGAAGAGGCGGCCGATCAGGAATTCGAGCGAGAGATAATAGACCCGCTTGCGCCCCGCATCGTAGCTGTGCTTCTCGGCCGTGAGCCAGCGATGCACGATGCGATCGCGCAGCGCCAGCGCCGCGGCCTGGTACCAGTCGTGCTTGGTGGCCATGCCCGCATCCTTGCCGATGGCAAGGCGCAGCTTCGCCAGGATCGCGCCCTTGATCTCAGCCAGAGCGAGTTCGTCGATGGGCTGGTTGGGGGCGGAGAAATTGGGCTGGAACGATGAATCTTGCAAAGTCGTCACTTCCTGGTCGCGAGAACACTACTGACCCTACGCATCTTGCCTCTGTACGGAACCATTGCTGGTGCGACCGTGCACTGCGTTTGGCGTAAAATTATGCAAGGAACGGGCCGATTTGGGAACCCGGACGCATACGGGGAAACGTGGATTTGGTGCTAGAATGGCGGCCAATTCAGCCATCAGTGTGGAGGAGGCGCCCGATGAACTCTCTGATGAGACCTGTGACGCGACGGCTGATCGAAATCGCCGCCGCCACCTTCCTCGTCGTCTGCATCACCGCGTCCAGCGCCGCCTTCGCCGCCGGCAAGATCGGCCGCAGCGCCGACGGCCTGAGCTGCGCCGTCACGCTTCCGCAAAACGCATCCTCCGCCGCCCGCTGCGCCGCCATCAAGCGCCAATGCGGCGGCAAATTTTACGCAAGCGCGTGCGGGGATAAGTTGATGTCAGCGGCGAATTGAGCAGGGGCTGGTGCAACGAAGAAGGTGTCGTCCTGGCGGAAGCCAGGACCCATTACCCGCCTGTCAGATGAGGCCTGACCGATCATTCCAATCGGGATTTCTTCCTCGATCAGCTTGATCTTCCAGTCCCGCTTCCAGAACTTGAGCTGCTTCTCGCGCGCGATCGCCTCCTGCAGTGTTGCGTAGGCTTCGACATGAACGAGGCGGAAGATTTTATACTTGTGCACGAACTTCGAGCCGCGACCCGAACGATGTAGCTCAAGCCGCGCGCGGACGTCGTTGGTGATTCCGATATAGATCGTGTCGTGATGGCGGCTTGCGAGAATGTAGACGAAGTAGCTGCTCGTGCTCATGGCCCAACCCGCAAAAGCAACACTGACCGGGGTAATGGGTCCTGGCTTTCGCCAGGACGACGCTCTCCAACAATCGCGCCTAACATCAGAACAAATTAAGAACGCTTTAGCAAGTCTTTGATATATCATTGTGATTCGGCGTGTTGCCGACACCATATCTAGCGTCTGCCAGACTTCGCGAGGACTACATGTCCACCATTGCCTTCGATCAATTTGCCCTCACCAGGATCGCCGATTTCGCGCGCTCGCTGTCGCGGCTGCATCAGGCGGCGCGGCGCCACGCGGTCGACGACGACCAGTTCGACCGCGAGTTCAACGCGGTGTGCCAGTCGATCTGGGGCTACACCATCGACGACGTCAGCGACGATCTGTTTTCGGCGCAGGACCATCTGTTCCTCGACACGCTTGACGAAGCGCATGCGCGCATCTTCGCCGCCGAGCAGGGTTATGATCTCGTCGACGACCAAGGCATGCTCACCGACTGGTGGGGTTTTTGCTGGATGATTTTAGCCGAGAAGCGCGGCCTGCTCACGGCAGACAACCGCGCCGCCGCGCGCGCGGCGATCGAGGAGAAATATCTGGCGGCGCCGAACGTGATCGGCGTGATCATCGGACGGTGACCCACCATCCTCCGTCATTGCGAGGAGCCTCTTGCGACGAAGCAATCCAGAGTGCCTCCACGGAGCCAGACTGGATTGCTTCGCTTCCGCCTTCGCTCTTCGAGCTTCGGCGGACAAGTCGCTCGCAATGACGGCTTGGCTACAGACGAGCCTGAGCTAGTCCAGCCCAGCCCGCTTCGCCGGCTTTTGCGTTTTCGGCACCGTCACGTCGGGGAGCGTCTCGCGCACGATCTCCGCGGCAGGGGCATCCGCCGCCACCGTGTCGGCGCGCACCGGCGCCACCTTCATCTCGCCGAGCCGTGCGCGGACCTGCGCGGTGAGACCGGGATAGGAGGCGACCGGGGTGAAGTCCGCGGCCTGGTCGTTGCCGACGCGGATGCCGGTATAGGCGACGAGACCGTCGCTGGTGGCGATCACGTCGCCGGGCTTTAGCGACGAGTCCAGCGCCAGATCGACCGGAGCAAGGCCGACCGGCTCGCGGCCGTTGCAGGTGCAGTCGGCGCGCAGCGCCTTGCGATAGGCGAACGCGTTCTCGCTATCGGCATAGCGCTCGCCGGTCTGCGACGCCGCGCCGTCGATCGAGGAGCCGAAATAGATCTTGGTGGCGCTTGCAGGACAGAACGCCTGACACATCTGCGCGGGCGAGGTGAGACCGCGCATCAGCGGAAAATATTTGCCGTCGCAGCTGCGCACGCAGAACGCCGGTCCCGAGCCGCCGGCCGCAGCCGAACGTGTCGGCGGCACGTATGGCGGACTTGCGCCGTTCTGCTGGCCGGTGAATGGATCGGCGTAGGAGCTCGGCTGCTGCGGCACCTCACGCTGCGGCCGCTGCTGCTGCTGCATTCCGCCGAAGAAGAAGTCGAACAGGCCTTCGGCCGAAACCGGGGCCGGAGCCGCAACCAGCGGTGCTGCCAATGTGGCGGCTACGAGCATCGCGCGACGCCACCGGCGCGCATGGGACATGACTGTACGCAAACGCTTACTCCACCCGGCGCTACCCAACCGGCCGGGACCATCAGGTCTCAGCACATGATTCACCATAAGGCGGGATGGTAAATGAGCGGTTGAGGGGGGAGGAGCGGTGTCGCCGGACGGGTGGACCTCGTCCATGGCCGGGCTTGTCCCGGCCATCCAGGATCTCTGGTGCGGCAAAGACGTGGATGCCCGGTCAAGCCCGGGCACGACGGCGGAAAAAGTCTAGCCGCTCAAGCCTTCAAGAACTCCGACGCCTTGTACAGCGAGCGGAACGGCAGCCCGGCCGCGCCAAAGGTGTCGTCGGCGCCTTCCTCGCGGTCGACCATGGTCAGCACCAGCACCACTTCCGCGCCGGTCTCGCGCACCGCTTCCACGGCCTTCATCGCCGAGCCGCCGGTGGTGGTGACATCCTCGACGATCACGACGCGCTTGCCCTCCAGCGTCTCGCCCCTGGGCAGCCCCTCGATCGCAAGCTTCGCGCCATGCTCCTTCGGCTTCTTGCGCACGAAGAAGGCCGCGATGGGATGGCCCTTGATCCAGGAGATCTGCGCCAGCGCGCCGGCCAGCGGCACCGCGCCCATCTCAAGCCCGCCGATGAAATCGAGCTGGTCATCCTTCAGCGCCTCATAGGTCAACTCGGCGAGCAGGGTCGCACCCTCCGGGTCGAGCATGGTCGGCTTGAGGTTGAAGTAGAAGTCGCTCTTGCGGCCCGACGCGAGCGTCACCTCGCCGCGGCCGAAGGAGCGCCGGCGGATGATCTCGAACAGGCGGGCGCGGGAGGCTGATTTAGACACGGCGGGCCCTCGGGAGCATTTTTGGAGGTGGCGGAATTTATCCGCGACGGCCTCGACATTCCAGAGGGGGCTTCCCCCGTCAACAGGGATCGGCCATCCCGGGCGGCCGGTTGTGGGGGTGCAACGTTCTGGGGTAGGTGGATGCCGGATATCTCGGGCAAGAAAACCTGCAAGAAGGCTGGGCAAGGACACGCGACAAATGACCATCGAGCTGCACACCTGGAACACGCCGAACGGCCGCAAGATCTCGGTCGCGCTGGAGGAGATGGGGCTGCCCTACAAGGGGATCCCGGTGAATATCAGCAAGGGCGAACAGATGGCGCCGGAGTTCCTGAAGCTCTCACCCAACAACAAGATCCCCGCGATCGTCGATCCTGATGGCCCGGACGGCAAGCCCGTCAGCATCTTCGAGTCGGGTGCGATCCTGCTGTATCTCGGCGAAAAGACCGGCAAATTTCTGCCGAAATCGCTTTCGGGCCGCATTCCCGTTTATGAATGGTTGATGTGGCAGATGGGCGGTTTCGGGCCGATGCCGGGCCAGGTGCACCATTTCATCGCGCTCGAGAACGAGCAGGACCGCGCCTACGGCCTCAAGCGCTACATGGCCGAGACGCGACGGCTCTACGGCGTCCTCGACCGCCGGCTGGAGTCCAGCGATTTCGTCGCCGGCGAGCTCTCGATCGCCGATTTTGCCATCCTGGGCTGGGCCTGGCGTCACCCTCGCCACAAGGTTGACCTGGCCGACTTTCCCAACGTCAAGCGCTGGTACGAGGCCCTGATGGCCCGCCCGGCGGTGAAGCGGGGCATGGAGGCGAAGCTAGATTGATCTTTCTCTCCCTCTCCCCGCAAGCGGGGAGAGGGGAAAATCACACCTTCCGCGCTTCCACCGCCATCCGCACCGCAAGCCCGGCCAGCACCGTGCCCATCAGCCAACGCTGGACCAGCATCCAGCTTGGCCGGCTTGCGAGAAACAGCGCGATCGACCCGGCCGCGAGCGCGATCATCGCATTCACGCTGACACTGATCGCGATCTGGATCGCGCCGAGCACCACTGACTGCGCCAGCACGCTGCCGGCGGTGGGATCGATGAACTGCGGCAGCAGCGCGAGGTAAAGCATCGCGATCTTCGGGTTGAGCAGATTGGTGACGAACCCCATCGCGAACAATTTGCGCGGGCTGTCGATCGCAAGCTGCTTCACCTGGAACGGCGAGCGCCCGCCCGGCTTCACTGCCTGCCAGGCCAGCCACAACAGATAACCCGCGCCGGCAAAGCGCAGCGCGTCATAGGCGAAGGGAACGGCGAGCAGCAGCGCCGTGATGCCGAATGCCGCGCACAGCATGTAGAACAAGAAGCCGAGCGCCACGCCGCCGGGCGAGACGATGCCCGCCGCAGGCCCTTGCGTGATCGAACGCGAGATCAGGTAGATCATGTTCGGCCCGGGCGTGAGCACGAGGCCGAGGCAGACGAGAGCGAAGCCGAGCAGGGCGGAGGCGTGGGGCATGGCTGAACCGGTGCGGGAGACGGCACGGTTCTAATATGCGTGGCGCAGTGGGGCCATCGCGCAATTGCTCGGAGGACAATTCAGCTTGTGCGTGTGCCTTCGCCGGGGCGGTACCGTCCGATCAATGCGCCTCGTCCCAATTGTTCGCTGCGCGTGCATCGACATGCAGCGGCACCGAGAGCAGCACGGCCGGGAACGGCGCGTCCTGCATCACGTGCTGCACGACGGGGAGCGTCGCCTCGACCTCCGCGTCCGGTACCTCGAAGATCAATTCGTCATGCACCTGCAGCAGCATCTGCGCAGACAGTTTCTTCAGGACCAGGGCATCCTCCATCCGCGTCATGGCGCGGCGGATGATGTCGGCGGCGGTGCCCTGGAGCCGGGCGTTGATCGCGGCGCGCTCGTTGAAGGCGCGCACCGAGGCGTTCGAAGCCTTGATGTCGGGATAGTACATCTTCCGTCCGAACAGCGTGGTGACGTAGCCGTGGTTCCGGCAGAAGTCGCGCGTCTCGTCCATGTAGGCGCGGATGCCGGGGAAGCGTTCGAAGTATTTCTTGATGTAGGCGGAGGCCTCTTCGCGCGCGATGCCGAGCTGGTTGGCAAGGCCGAATGCCGAAATGCCGTAGATGATGCCGAAATTGATCGCCTTGGCCCGGCGCCGGATTTCGCTCGGCATGCCCTTGATCGGCACGCCGAACATTTCCGATGCCGTCATGGCGTGAATGTCCAGACCGTCGCGAAACGCCTGCTGCAGCACGGGAATGTCGGCGATCTCGGCGAGCAGCCGCAGCTCGATCTGTGAATAGTCGGCGGAGACCAGCTTGTGCCCTGGCGTTGCGATGAAGGCGCGCCGGATCTTGCGCCCGTCCTCAGTGCGCACCGGAATGTTCTGCAAATTCGGCTCGTTCGACGACAGTCGGCCCGTCGTGGTCGCGGCCAGCGCGTAGGTCGTGTGGACGCGGTGGGTCTGGGGATTGACGTAGGTCGGCAGCGCGTCGGTGTAGGTCGATTTCAGCTTAGAGACCTGGCGCCACTCCAGGATCTTCCGCGGGAGCTCGTGGCCCTGCTCGGCGAGTTCGTCGAGCACCTGAGCGGTGGTCGACCACGCGCCGGTCTTGGTCTTGGTGCCGCCCGACAGTCCCATCTTGCCGAACAGGATGTCGCCGATCTGCTTCGGGCTGCCGACATTGACCGGCTCGCCCGCGATCTGCTGGATCTCGGCTTCGACACGGGCCGCAGTCTGGGCGAAGTCGCCGGAGAGACGCGACAGCACCTGACGATCGATCGAGATGCCGCGCCGCTCCATGCGTGCGAGCACCGCGACCAGCGGGCGTTCCAGCGTCTCGTAGACCGTGGTCATGTGCTCGGCGATGAGGCGCGGCTTCAGCACGCGCCAGACGCGCAAGGTCACGTCGGCGCCTTCCGCCGACAGCGACGCGGCCTTGTCGATCGGCACCTGGTCGAACGTGATCTTGCCCTTGCCGCTGCCGAGCAGCTCGTTGTCTTTGAGCATCGCGTGACCGAACCAGCGCTCGGACAGTTGCTCCAGCGCGTGCGAGCCGCGGCCGGCATCGAGCACGTAGGAGATCAGCTGCGCATCATCGGTGTTGCGCAGTGTGATGCCGTGCTGCGCCAGCATCACCGCGGTGAATTTGACTTCGAAGCCGATCTTGAGAATGCCTGGTGATTCCAGCACCGGCCGCAACGCTTCGATCGCATCAGTGTGCTTGACCTGGTCGGGCGCGAGGCCCGCGTCGAACAGGCCGGCGCCGCCGCCGGACTGCTTGTGCGCCAGCGGCACGTAGCAGGCCTCGTTCGGCGCCAGCGCCAGCGCGATACCGCAGAGGTCGGCCTGCATCGGATCGATCGAGTTTCCCCGGATCTCGACCGCGACATGGCCGGCATCGTGAATGCGCGCGATGAACGCGTTCAATTCCGCGAGCGTCTTGATGGCCTGGTACTTGCTGCGGTCGACCGGAAGCTTGCGCAAAGCCTCTTCCCGCGCGGCGGCGAGCGAAATCGGCGCGCCCTTCGGACTCGCGGCCTTGTCCTCCTTGCTCGCCGAAGGGTTGCGCTGGCCCACCGGAACTTGCGCCGGCGCGCCGGGTCCCGGGGCCGGCACGACGTCCGAAGGCGGCAGCGGCGAGAAGACGCTGGCGCCGCTGGAATAGCCGGGATCTGCATCGACGTTGGCCGGGTCAATCTGCGAGAATTCGGCGACGCGGCGCGTCAGCGTGGAAAACTCCATCGCCTTCAGGAACGCGATCAGCTTGCGCGCATCGGGCTCGTGGACGGCGAGATCGTCCAACGGGACGTCGAGGTCGACCTTGTCGTCGAGCAATACGAGCTGCCGCGAGATGCGCGCCTTCTCGGCGTTCTCGATCAGCGCCTCGCGCCGCTTCGGCTGCTTGATTTCGGTGGCGCGGAACAGCAATTGCTCGAGATCGCCATATTCGACGATCAGCTGCGCCGCGGTCTTGATGCCGATGCCGGGCACGCCAGGAACGTTGTCGGTGGAATCGCCGGCCAGCGCCTGCACTTCCACCACCTTCTCCGGCGGCACGCCAAACTTCTCGATCACCTCGGGGATGCCAATGCGGCGGTCCTTCATGGTGTCGTACATGGTGACGCAGTCGGTGACGAGCTGCATCAGGTCCTTGTCGGAGGACACGATTGTCGCGCTTGCGCCGCGCTCGCAGGCTTGCCGTACATAGGTCGCAATCAAATCGTCGGCCTCGAAGCCCACCTGTTCCAGGCAAGGCAGGTCGAAGGCGCGCACCGCCTCGCGGATCAGCGAAAATTGCGGGATCAGATCGTCCGGGGCCGGCTGCCGGTGTGCCTTGTACTCAGGATAGATCTTGTTGCGGAAGGTGATTTCCGACTTGTCGAAAATGATCGCCAGATGGGTCGGCCGGTTGTCCTCGGGCATCTCGCGCAACAGCTTCCACAGCATGTTGCAGAAGCCGAGCACGGCATTGACCTGCAAGCCGTCGGACTTGCGGTTCATCGGCGGCAGCGCATGGTAGGCGCGGAAGATGTAGCCGGAACCGTCGACCAGGAAGACATGATCGCCCTTGCCGGCCGCCTTCGCGGCAACGGGCTTGGCAGCAGCTGTCGCAGCAGCGGGCTTGGTTTCGGCGGCCTTGGGCGCGGCAGCCTTGGTGTCAGCTTGGGCGGTGGTCTTTGGGGAGCTCTTGGGCATGGCCGCAATGTATGAATTTTTGCGGGATTTGACAGCCTTGGGAGGTGGATTTTTGGCTTGCGGATGCCGCTATCCCCACTGTCATTTCCCGCATCCCCCGCTGTCATTCCCCGCGACGGCGGGGAATCCAGTACGCTGCGGCTTCTCCGTATACGACTGCTGCCCTCTGGAATACTGGATCCCCGCCTTCGCGGGGATGACAGCAGAGTATCACTCCGCCGCCTGCAACACCGCGCTTGTCTTCTTCGGCGCGATCCAGAACGCATCGGGCCGCTCGAACAGGAAGTTGCCGCCAAGGCGCAGTGCGATCTGCCAGATTGCGAGCGAGCCGATCACGCCGGCGATGGTCACGATCAGCGACACCGCACCGATGTCGGGAATGATGCCCGTGCGCAAGAGCAGCGTCCGTGTCGCCGCCATCGGCAGGAAGAAGGCGAGATAGATCACGATCGAATGCTCGCCGCAGAAGCGGAAGACATTCAGCCATTGCACGCGCGCGAGCAGCGTGCCCATCGTGATGATGGCGCAGGCGCCGGCGAAGCCGAGCACGAGCGATACGATTTTCCATTCGCTGGCGCCGAGCGCAACGAGCCCGGCATTGACCAGCACCCATGTCGCGAGCGCTGTCAGCGCCCATGCGGGATGATTGCGCGCGCGGTCCGACAGCGCGAACACGTAGGGCGCGAACAGATAGCCCGAATAGAAATAGATGAAGCGCGCGCAGAACTCGTCGATCGCGGTCCAGCCGGTCGAAATGCGCGCCGTCTCCAGCGCGGCCGCGACGAGCCATATCGCGGGCTGCGGCATGCGCCGTGTCAGTTTTGTGACGACGAAGAAGATCGGCAGGAGGTAGATGAACCATAGCGTGCCGAACGGCTCGACGAAGGATTCCAGATATAGCAATCCGGCGTCGCGCCAGCTCGTTTCCGCTGCGAATGCGGGGGCCTTGAAGCCGAACTGGATTGTCACCCAGACGACATAGAAATAGGCGAAATGCACCATCTTGCGGTCGAGATAGGTTCGCCAGTCCCGGTCGATCACCAGTGACAGGAACAGACCCGAAATCAGGAAGAAATCCGGCATCCGGAATGGCTTCGCGAAGGCCACCAAAACATGCATGAAACCGGTCTCGCCGGCGGCAAGCTCGACCCCCAGCACCGAATGCATCATCACGACCATGACGATGCAGATGCCCTTGGCGTAATCGACCCAATCGACGCGCGCAGCAGCCGGGGCCTTGAGTCCCCCGCTCGCGGCGATTGTGCCTGATGGTGCCATGGTGTCTCTTTTCGAGGCGTGTTCCGCCAGCATCTGTGTGAACGCGGAGCAGTTTGCCGCCTTGCGGCTTACGATTTCTTTACTGGTACAATTGCTGTGCCGTTTTTTGCACGCGGGCTGTTCCCTCACCCCGGGAAAATGCTAAACCGCCGTGGAATTGGGGTTTTGTTAACCAAGCCAAACAGGGTTTTTCATGCGCATTGCTATGATCGGCACGGGCTATGTGGGACTGGTGTCCGGAGCCTGCTTTGCGGATTTCGGCCACGACGTCATCTGCGTCGACAAGGACGAGAAGAAGATCGCGGCCCTTCATCGCGGCGAGATCCCGATCTACGAGCCTGGGCTCGACGAGCTGGTGGCGACCAACGTCAAGGCCAAGCGGCTGGAGTTCACCACCGATTTGTCCAAGCCGGTTGCGGATGCCGATGCTGTCTTCATCGCGGTCGGCACGCCGTCGCGCCGCGGCGACGGCCATGCTGATCTGTCCTACGTCTATGCCGCTGCGAAAGAGATCGCGCAGTCGCTGTCCGGCTTCACCGTCGTCGTGACCAAGTCGACCGTTCCGGTCGGCACCGGCGACGAGGTCGAGCGCATCATCGGCGAGACCAATCCCAAAGCCGACGTCGTCGTCGCCTCGAATCCCGAATTCCTGCGCGAGGGCGCGGCGATCCGCGACTTCAAATTCCCCGACCGCATCGTCGTCGGCACCTCCGACGAGCGCGGCCGCAAGGTGATGAGCGATATCTATCGTCCGCTGTCGCTGAACCAGGCGCCGCTGATGTTCACGGAACGCCGCACCGCCGAGATGATCAAATACGCCGCCAACGCCTTCCTCGCGACCAAGATCACCTTCATCAACGAGATCGCGGACCTCTCCGAAAAGGTCGGCGCCAACGTGCAGGAGGTCGCGCGCGGCATTGGCCTGGACAACCGCATCGGCACCAAGTTCCTGCACGCCGGTCCGGGCTTCGGCGGCTCCTGCTTCCCAAAGGACACCAAGGCGCTGATCAAGATCGCGCAGGACTACGACGTGAGCTTGCGCATCGTCGAATCCGTGCTCGCGGTCAACGAGAACCGCAAGCGGGCGATGGCGCGAAAAGTGAGCCAGGCGCTCGGCGGTTCGCTGCGCGGCAAGACCATCGCCGTGCTCGGGCTCACCTTCAAGCCCGACACCGACGACATGCGCGACGCGCCGTCGATCCCGCTGGTGACCGGCCTGATCGACATGGGCGCGAAGGTGAAGGCCTTCGATCCCGTCGGCATGGAGCAGGCGAAGACTGAGCTGCCCAGCATCACTTATTGCGAAGACGCCTATTCCTGCGCGGAAGGCGCCGATGCGATCGTGATCGTCACCGAATGGGTGCAGTTCCGTGCGCTCGACCTCGACCGGCTGAAGGCAACCATGGCACAGCCCGTCATTGTCGACTTGCGCAACATCTACCGCCCCGAGGAGATGGCTGCGGCCGGCTTCGTCTATGAGAGTGTTGGACGGCCGCCGGTGCAGGGCTAGCGATCCGACCTCGCAACGATTCCGTCATGGCCGGGCTTGTCCCGGCCATCCACGTCTGTTTTCTAGTGTGACGACGTGGATGCCCGGCGACTTCCGTGCGAAGACGCGCTTCGCGCTTTTTGCTCGGGCGTGACGAATGGACAGGCCTTGCCCCTCAGTTTCGACACGCCCCTCCCGATCGATGCCGTGCTCGACGACCTCTCGCGCACGCTGGAGGCGCATCATGCCGCCGTGCTGGTGGCCCCTCCTGGCGCCGGCAAGACCACGCGCGTGCCACTGGCGCTGCTCGATGCCCCCTGGGCCAAAGGCAAGAAGATCATCGTGCTGGAGCCGCGGCGCATCGCGGCGCGCGCCAGCGCCGACCGCATGGCCAAATCACTCGGCGAACGCGCCGGCGAGACTGTCGGCTATCGCGTCCGCTTCGGCTCGAAGATCTCGCGCGCGACCCGCATCGAGGTGGTGACGGAGGGCATCTTCACCCGCCAGATTCTCGACGATCCCGAACTGTCGGGCATCGCCGCCGTGCTGTTCGACGAATTCCACGAGCGCTCGCTCGATGCCGACATGGGCCTGGCGCTGGCGCGCGACGCGCAGCTGGGCTTGCGCGAGGATTTGCGCATCCTCGTGATGTCGGCAACGCTCGATGGCGCCCGCGTGGCAAAATTGCTGGGCGAAGCGCCCGTCGTCGAAAGCGAGGGCCGCGCCTTTCCGGTCGAGACGCGCTATCTCGGCCGCAAGGCTGACGCGCCGATCGAGCGGCAGATGGCGGATGCGATCGCCTCGGCGCTGCGGGCCGATGCCGGCTCGGTGCTGGCGTTCCTGCCGGGCGCCGCCGAAATCCGCCGCACCCAGAATTTCCTCGCCGAACGCATACACGATTCCAGCATTGAAATCGTGCCGCTGTTTGGCGCGCTCGACGCCGCCGTGCAGGATCGTGCCATCTCGCCGGCGCCCAAGGGCACGCGCAAGGTGGTGCTGGCGACCTCGATCGCGGAGACCTCGCTCACCATCGAGGGCGTGCGCATCGTGGTCGATTCCGGTCTCGCCCGCGTGCCGCGCTACGAGCCCGACATCGGCTTGACCCGGCTCGAGACCGTGCGCGTCTCCCGCGCGGCGGCGGACCAGCGCCGCGGCCGCGCCGGCCGCACCGAGCCCGGTGTCTGCTACCGGCTCTGGGACGAACCTCAGACAGCCTCGCTAGCGCCCTACACCCAGCCCGAGATCCTCAGCGCCGATCTGTCCTCGCTGGTGCTCGATCTCGCGCAATGGGGCGTCGCCGATCCTGCCGCGCTGTCGTTTCTCGACCCGCCGCCGCAGCCGGCCTGGAAGGAAGCAAAAAGCCTGCTCTCCGAGCTCAACGCGCTCGATGGCGATGGCCGCATCACCGCGGAGGGCAAGAGCCTGCGCGCGCTGGCGCTGCCGCCGCGGCTCGCGCGCATGATCGTGGATTCGCACCGTGCCGGCGAAGGCGAGGCCGCCGCCGAGATCGCGGCCATCATCACCGAGCGCGGGCTCGGCGGCGACAGCGTCGATCTCGAGCACCGGCGCGATCAGTTCCGCCGCGACCGTTCCCCGCGTGCCGCAAGCGCGCGCGACCTCGCCCGGCGCTGGGCTTCGCAGGTGGCGGCGTCAGAGAAGGCGGCGACCGCAGAAGGTGACCTCTCGACCGGCCTGATGCTCGCCTACGCCTTCCCGGATCGCGTCGCGCGCAACCGCGGCAATGGCAGCTTCGTGCTCGCCAACGGCCGGGGTGCTGCGGTGGATCAGACCTCGTCGCTCGCGCGCACGCCTTATATCGCGGTCGGCGAGATGACCGGCACGGCGGCGAGCGGGCGCATTCTGCTCGCGGCGCAAATCTCGCAGGACGAGATCGAGCGGCATTTCGCCGAGCATATCGAATCCGTCGAGGAGATCTCGTTCGATCGCGGCGCGATGGCGCTGCGGGCGCGGCGCAAGCGCGCGCTGCACGCGATCACGCTCTCCGAGGCGACGCTCGCCGTGTCGCCCTCGGGGGACACTGCGCGCATCTTCGCCGACGGGTTGATCGCCGCCGGACTCGACCGGCTGCCCTGGTCGAAGGTAGCCAAACAATGGCGCGATCGCGTGATGTTTTTGCGCAGGGCCGAAGGCGACAGCTGGCCCGATCTCTCGGACGACGGATTGATCGCGCGGCGCGACGATTGGCTGGTGCCGGCGCTCTACGACATGATCGCGCTGAAGGATATTTCCGCCGGCGATCTCTCCGACGCGTTGATGGCTTTGTTGCCGTGGGAGATGCGCGCGCGGCTCGACCGCGAGGCGCCGACGCATTTCGAGGCCCCGACCGGCAGCGTGCTCGCGATCGACTATGAAGCCGAGCAGGGGCCGACCATCGCGGTGCGGCTGCAGGAATTGTTCGGCCTCAACACCCATCCCTCGATCGCCGCCGGCAAGGTGCCGCTGGTGCTGGAACTGCTGTCGCCGGCGCAGCGCCCGGTGCAGGTGACGCGCGATCTCCCCGGTTTCTGGCGCGGCAGCTACAGTGCCGTGCGGTCCGATTTGCGCGGCCGCTACCCGCGCCATCCCTGGCCGGAAGATCCGGCGAATGCGCTGCCGACCCGGCGGGTCAAGCCGCGCGGGACGTGAGGCGCAAGAAGACCCTCATGGTGGGGAGCGCGGCCCGCCCTTCACGGGCATCCTTCGAGACCCGCTCCTATGGAGCGCTCGTTAATCCAAGCACGGCACCGACCTCTAGCTGCCGCCGGAGTGGGGCTGTTTATCGCGGTAAATGGCGGCTCTGAGTTCGTCAATGAGTTATCATTTATGCGCTGCGGAGGCGCTCCGAACGAGCAAAAGCGTCACAAGCTCTCAGGATGAGGGTCTCACAAAATTGCATTCTGCCCGGAAATCGCTATTTTCCGCGGCCCGGAGGCCCCTTAGATGTCTGTTATCGATCTTGCCGCGAATCCGAGCGATCTGCGTGCGCTCGCCGAACAGTCCAACGCCTGGCCGTTCGAGCAGGCGAAGGCCATTGTCGCGCGGCTGAAGAAAAGCCCGAAGGACGAGGTGCTGTTCGAGACCGGCTACGGGCCATCAGGCCTGCCGCATATCGGCACCTTCGGCGAGGTCGCGCGCACCTCGATGGTGCGGCACGCTTTTCATGTGCTGACCGAGAACAAGATCAAGACCCGCCTGCTCGCGTTCTCCGACGACATGGACGGGTTTCGGAAAGTGCCCGACAACGTCCCCAACAAGGAGATGCTGGCCGCGCATCTCGGCAAGCCGCTGACGCGGGTGCCGGATCCGTTCTCCAACGAATACCCGTCGTTCGGGCACCACAACAATGCGCGGCTGCGCGCCTTCCTCGATCATTTCGGCTTCGACTACGAATTCGCGAGCTCGACCGACTATTACACGTCCGGCCGTTTCGACGCGACGCTGCTCAAAATGCTCGCGGCCTACGACAAGGTGATGGCGATCATCCTGCCGACGCTCGGTCCCGACCGCCGCGCGACCTATTCGCCGTTCCTCCCCATCAGCAAGACCACGGGTGTCGTGCTGCAGGTGCCGATGATCCGCCGCGACGTTGCGGCCGGCACGGTGACCTACCTCGATCCCGATACCAACCAGGAAGTCGAGACGCCGGTCACCGGCGGCAACGTCAAGTGCCAATGGAAGGCCGATTGGGCGATGCGCTGGGTCGCGCTCGGCGTCGATTACGAGATGGCCGGCAAGGACCTGATCGACTCGGTCAAACTCTCCGGCGCGATCGCCAGGGCGCTCGGCGCCACGCCGCCGGAGGGCTTCAACTACGAGCTCTTCCTCGATGACAAGGGCCAGAAGATCTCGAAGTCGAAGGGCAATGGGCTGACCATCGACGAATGGCTGCGCTACGCCTCGCCGGAATCGCTGTCGCTGTTCATGTATCGCGAGCCGAAGGCGGCCAAGCGGCTGTATTTCGACGTCATCCCGCGCAATGTCGACGACTACCAGCAGTTCATCGACGGCTTTGCGAAGCAGGACGCCAGGCAGCAGCTCGGCAATCCGGTCTGGCATGTCCACAATGGCCATCCGCCGAAGTTCGACATGCCCGTCACGTTCCAGCTCCTGCTGACGCTGGTGTCGTCGTCGAATGCGGAGAATGCCGAGACACTGTGGGGTTTCATTGGTCGCTACCGACCCGGTGTGAGCCCGCAGACGCATCCCAAGCTCGACGCGATGGTCGGCTATGCCATCAACTATTATCGCGACTTCGTCGCGCCGACGAAGACGTTCCGCGAACCGACCGAGACCGAGCGCGCGGCGCTGCAGGATTTGCGGGATGCATTATCGCAGCTTCCGCAGGACGCCTCGGCCGAGGACATCCAGAACGTCGTCTACGAGATCGGCCGCCGCGAGCCGTTCCTCGACCAGGTCAAGAAGGGCAAGGACGGCCGTCCGGGCGTGACGCTCGACTGGTTCAACATGCTCTACCAGGTGCTGCTCGGCCAGGAAAAGGGCCCGCGCTTCGGCTCCTTTGTCGCGGTGTATGGCGTGCAGAACGCGGTCAACATGATCGACGGCGCGCTGGCGCGGAGTGCGTGAGGGCTACGGAACTGAGTTGTAGGCGCGACCTATCTCCCCGATTCGTCCTGGCGAAAGCCAGGACCCATAGCCACCGCCGGATGTGGTTACGGAGACTCGGAGTGGCCAATTGGTGCCACAACTTCTCCCGAGGTAATGGGTCCTGGCTTTCGCCAGGACGACACCGAGGCCTCACTGGCTTGCCCACACGATCCGCGCGATCCACACCACCTCGCTCGCCGCCATCCTGCGTTCGGCCTGCGTCGCATCGAGCGGCTGCAAATCCAGAGCCTTTGCGGTGCGGCGCTTCAGCGTCGCCACCGTCAGCTCGCCCGCGTTGGTCTTCACCACCACGCGATCGCCTTTGTGGATCGGCGCGCCGGGCGCGACCAGGATGATGTCGCCGTCGCGATAGGCGGGCGCAAGCGCTTCGCCGGACATCTGCAGCGCGAAGCTATGGTTGCCCTCGAAGGCGGGAAGGGCAAATTCGGTCCAGCCCTTGCCGACGGGAAAGCCGGACTCGTCGAAGGCGCCGCTCGCGCCCGCCAGTGCGAAGCCGAGCAGCGGCACCGAACGGCCGCCGCCTGCCTCGTCGCCGACCAGCCTGGCAAAAATGTCGATCGACGAATCTGCCGCCGCCAGCGCTTTCGCGATCGATTCGGTCGAGGGCCAGCGCTCGCGGCCGTCGGAGGTAACGCGCTTGGACTTGTTGAAGGTGGTGGGATCGAGCCCGGCGCGCTTGGCGAGGCCGGACGGCGACAGGCCGGCACGCGCCGCCAGCCGATCCAGCGCGCCCCAGATCTGGTCGTGGGTGAGCATCCTCTGCGCTTTGGCCTGCCTGACCATGGAAGGTCCAGCCCGTCGCAACTCAGGAAAACTATCCTCAAATCAATCGGTTTTCCGTTTTCGGTGCAAGAGGCGGCGTCTAAGTCTTGAGTTCGGCAGGGGTGGCCTTTACGGTCCCGCCCGGGATTTAACGACCCACGAGAGACGAAAATCCCCAGGAGACTCAAAGAGCTGTCTCCCCGGGCAAACAGGGCTGCGTAAGCGGTGGTCAAGATCTACAAAATCTGTCCGGCCTCGGCCTGGCGCGAGGCGGAACGGCAGGGCGTTTATCGCGGCAGCGCGGACGATTCGCGCGACGGATTCATCCATTTCTCGACCGCCGCCCAGGTTCCCGAGACCCTGCAGAAGCATTATGTCGGGCAGCGCGCGCTGTTCCTGGTCGAGGTCGACGGCGATGCGCTCGGCAGCGCGTTGCGCTGGGAGCGCTCGCGCAATGAGGAGCTGTTTCCGCATCTCTATGGCGAGCTCGATCTCGGCGCGGTGATGGCTGTGATGAACCTCAACACGCGCTCCGACGGCGGCCACGATGTTCCGGAGCTTGCCCCGTGATCCGCGCTTTCGACGCTCTCTCGCTGCCGGTGCTGCGTTGGCTCGATCCGGAGGATGCGCATCGCCTCGCGATCCAGGGCCTGCGCTTCCTGCCGCCGGGCAAGCCGCACGCTGACGATCCCAAGCTTGCGGTGCGTGCGTTCGGGCTCAACTTCCCCAATCCGATCGGCATGGCCGCGGGCTTCGACAAGAGCGCCGAAGTGCCGGATGCGCTGCTGCGGCTCGGCTTCGGCTTCGTCGAGATCGGCTCGGTGACGCCGAAGCCGCAAAGCGGCAATCCGCGACCGCGGCTGTTTCGTCTGGAGCGCGACGAGGCCGTGATCAACCGCATGGGCTTCAACAATGACGGTGCGGAGACAGCCCTGCGCCGGCTTGCGGCGCGCGCGCAGCACGGCGGCATCGTCGGCGTCAATGTCGGCGCCAACAAGGATTCGCCCGATCGGGTCAATGATTACGTCAAGCTGATCGAGACCTTTGCGCCGGTCGCGAGCTATTTCACCGTCAACGTCTCCTCGCCGAACACGCCGGGCCTGCGCAATCTGCAGGAAGGCGCGCTGCTCGACGATCTCCTCGCCAGGGTGATCGACGCGCGCCAGCGGGTGCGCGAGAGCGCCGGCGACACGCCGGTGCTGCTCAAGATCGCGCCGGATTTGAGCCTCGCCCAGCTCGACGACGTCGTGCAGGTCGCGCGCTCGCGCCGGGTCGATGGCATGATCGTATCGAACACCACGATCGCGCGGCCGAGTACGCTGCGCGAGGAGATGCGCGCCAAGGAGCAGGGCGGCCTGTCCGGCCGGCCGCTGTTCCGGCTGTCGACGCGGATGGTCGCGGAGACCTATGTGCGCGTCGAGGGCGCATTCCCCCTGATCGGTGTCGGGGGGGTGGACTCGGGCGGCGCCGCGCTGACGAAGATCCGCGCCGGCGCGAGCCTGATCCAGCTCTATTCGTCGCTGGTCTACAAGGGCCTCGGCATCGTCGACGAGATCAAGCGTGACCTCGCCTCGACCCTATTGCGGACGGGGCGGGATTCTCTCTCCGAGATCGTCGGCTCCGACGCCGCCACGCTGACGGCGGAAGACTGGCCGGGGATGTAGGCGGTCTCGTGCCCCGAGCGCAGCGCAGCACGTTAGTGATGCACTGCTGAACCGGGGCCCACGCTCGCGGCATTCTGGGTCCCGGCTCCGCGCAGCAGCGTTTCACCCTGCAGCGTGTCCGGGACACGAGAGCTACGACCTCGAAAACGTCTTCCTGTACAGCGCCGGATAGCGCGCGGCCTGCAAGCCGCCGCGCGAGACGTAGGAGGCGATCAGCGCGCTCCACAGCCCGGCATTGCCGAACGATTGCAGCGCCCAACATGTGGCGAGGAAGATCGCGAGCGAGGCCAGCATCAGATTGCGCATCTCACGCGCCCAGGTCGCGCCGATATAGATGCCGTCGAAGCCGAAGGCGAACACGCCGGGAATCGGCGCGAGCACGACGAACGGCAGGAATTCCCGCGCGCCGCGACGGACGCTTTCGCTCGCCGTCATGAAATCGATTAAGTTCGGCCCGAATACCGCGAATAGCGCGGACACGACCAGCGCGAAGCCGAGCCCCCATAGCAGCACCAGCCGGGTCGAATCAGCAAATCCCCTGGCGTCGCGTGCGCCGAGCGTACGGCCGCAAAGCTGCTGGGCTGCGTTCGCTAGACCATCGAGAAAGAAGGCGCTGACCAGCAGAAAATTGTTGAGCACGGAATTCGCGGCCAGCGTGACGTCGCCGGCCCGCGCGCCCTTGGCGGTGAAGAACAAGAACACGGCGATCAGCGCCGCGGTACGGATCAGGATGTCGGAATTCACGGCCAGCAGCCGCATCAGCTTGGCCCGGTCGAACAGCTCTGCGTACGGCACCGCGAACCCACCGTCCGCATAGCGGCGGCAGACGATCATGCCGAGGCCGAATCCGGCCGCTTCAGACAGCAGCGCTGCGATCGCAGCACCTGCGATCCCGGTGTCGTAGACCAGCACCAGCAGGATCGTCGCCGCCGCGTTGACGAGATTGATGACGATTTGGAGCGCGAGCGCCGGGTTGGCGCGAGCCTGGCCGACCAGCCAGCCCAGGATAACATAATTGACGAGCGCCAGCGGCGCCGACCAGATCCGGATCACGAAGTAGGTTTTCGCCGCGCGCGTGACGCCTTCGCTGCCGCCCATCAGGTCGAACAGCACGGTGGCCAGCGGCAGTTGCAGCGCGATCAGTGCTACGCCGATCAAGCCGGCGACGATGAAGCCGCGCACCAGGATCGCGGTCAGCTCGCGCGTCTCGCCGGCGCCGAGCGCCTGCGCCGTGAAGGCGAGCGTGCTCATGCGCAGGAAACCGAACAGCCAGAACAGGCAATCGAAGATGACGGACGCGATGGCGACGCCGCCGAGCAGCGCGGCGTCGTCCAGCCGTCCGATCGCGGTGGTCGAGACCACGCCGATCAGTGGCGTGGTGAGGTTGGCGACCATCGCCGGGCCTGCGATGGCGAAGACCTGACGGGAACCGATCTTCAAGTGAACGGGTGCGTGCATGTCAGAACACGAGCACCATGCCGTCTTCGGCGGCGAGATGGGCGATGTCGTCGAGGCGCGACAGCACGTCTTCGCTCATATGGGTGAGCACGAGGCGTTTTGCGCCGATTTCGGGAAGGTGCTGTTCCAAGGTCGTCAGGCTGAGGTGATTCTTGACCACCTTCTCGTACATATAGGCTTCGGCGATGAAAAGGTCGGCGCCATGCGCCAGCGGAATGAGCGTCTCCGTCCATTCGGTATCGGCGCTGTAGGCCAGCGTGCGACCCTCGGCTTCGACGCGATAAGCGAGGAACGGTCCACCGGATTCGCCGTGCACGACGGGATAGGGCGTCACCGTCACCGCGCCGAAGCTTTGGCTCTGCTCGGGCGCGAGCTCGACGACGGACAGCTCGAAGCGCTGTTTCGTCTTCGAGGAGTGCTCGAACAGAGCCTCCATCACCTCACGCAGCCGCGTCTCGATGCCTTTGGGGCCGGCGATCGTGAGCGGCCGCGTCCGCCGCGAGAATTGTGCGTCGAGCAGGACAAACGGCAGCCCGGCAAAATGGTCGCCGTGGAAATGCGTGATCAGGATGAGATCGATCTCATTGCGGTCGATCTCCAGCCGCTTCAGTGCCGGCAAAGCCGACGCGCCGCAATCGATCAGGAAGTTGGCTTCGCGCCCCGAGACGTGGAAGCAGGTATTGAGCCTGCCGCCGGATCCGAAGGCGTCGCCGCAGCCGACAAAGCGCAATTGCATCGGCCGCCAGCTCCAAATCCTTTACCTGCGTGGCGCGCCGAAAACGCGCATCAGCAGCCAGATCGGAATCACGATGACAGCGCCGAGCAGGAAGTAGCGCCACAGCCAGTTCACGGTATCGAAGCCGAGATCCCACAAACGCTGGAACAGAAGACGAATGCTTAAGATGATATTCCAGGGGTCGAAGCCGATCGCCGCCAGCACGACGCCGACGAGGATCGAGAGCAGCACCAGGCGAAACGCGACCGCCAGCGGCGAGCCGCCGAGAAAGCGGTGCAGGCCGTCACTGCGGCCGGCCGGCAAATCTCTGACGTCGTGGGCCATCTCAAACTCCTCAGGGGATTCGACCTATCATAGGGCAAGGCGGGGACATGGGGAACCTGTGAGGGGGCGTCAATCGGCTTACGGGATTTTAATTCGGGCAAGCACACGCCCGGGGCTTCTTAAGCCTCAACCTCGGCCGCCTCCGCTTTCAGCATCTTTTCCAGCGTTTCCAGCCGGTCGGCCTCCCGCGGCGGCTTGTCCCAGCGCAGCCGGCTGATGCGGGGAAAGCGCATCGCGACGCCGGATTTGTGCCGTGGTGAGCGCTGCAGCCCCTCGAAGGCGACCTCCAGCACCAGCCCCTTGTCTGGCTCGTGCACGACGTGGCGGACGGGGCCGAATTTTTCGGTGGTATTGCGACGCACGAAGCGGTCGATCTGGAGCAGCTCCTCGTCCGTGAAGCCGAAATAGGCTTTTCCGACCGGCACCAGTTCGTCACTGCCCGGCCCTGCGGTCCAAACGCCGAAGGTGTAGTCGGAATAGTAGGACGAGCGCTTGCCGTGGCCGCGCTGCGCATACATCAGCACGGCGTCGATGATGTGCGGATCGCGCTTCCATTTCCACCATTGTCCCTTCGGCCGCCCCGGCAGATAGGGTGCGTCGCGCCGCTTCAGCATCACGCCTTCGACGGCGTCCGCGTCCTCGCCCGCACCAGCGCTGGCGGGATCGGCGCGTGCTGCGGTCAGCGCCTCCCAGCTTGCGAAGGCGACGGTGGGCGACAGATCGATGCGGGGATCGTCGAGCTTACCGATGAAGGTCTCCAGCCGTTCGCGCCGCTCCGCGAAAGGCAGCTCGCGCAAATCGTTCTCGTCGTCGCCGAGCAGATCGTAGGCGCGCAGATGAATCGGAAATTCCTTGATCAGCTTCGGAGACACGACCTTGCGGTTGAGCCGCTGCTGCAGAAAATTGAAACTTTGCACGCGCCCTTCGCGCAGGATCAGAAGCTCGCCGTCGATGGCGCCGGGCAGCCGCAGCGACGGCACGAGGTCCGGAAAGCTCCCGGTGATGTCCTCGCCGGTGCGCGAATAGAGCCGAGCGGTGATGTGGCCGTGCTCGTCGCGGCCGGCCACCGCCTGCACGCGGATGCCGTCCCATTTCCATTCGGCGATGTAGTCGGCGGGATCGAGTGCAGCGAAATCGGTGTCCTCGATCGCATGCGCCAGCATGACAGGACGGAACGGCGCGGGATCGCGATTGACTGGCTTGTCGCCGCGGCCTTCCAGCCAGGCGAACAGGTCGAGATAAGGCGGCGCGAGACCGGGCCAGATCAGCTCGACCTCATGCGGGTCCTTGTCGCCGAGCGCGGCGGCCGCGGTCTTTGCCAGGCGCGCGGAGATGCCGATGCGCAACGCGCCGGTGACGAGCTTCAACAGCGCCCAGCGGCCGGTCTCATCCAATTCGTCGAGCCAGCGCTCGAGCTGCTTCGGCAGCTCGGTCTTGCCGAGGGTGCGCAGGGTGGTGACCACCTCGGTGAGGGTTGGGGGAGGTGGGTTGTTGTGGACACCCACGGCCTTCGGCCACATCAGCGCGATTGTCTCGGAGAGATCGCCTACATAGTCCCAGGATAGGCCGAACAAGACCGGGTCAGTTCGCTGGGCGATAAGATCGCGCAGCAGAGAAGGTTTTGCGTGCTTGAAACTCAGCGCACCGGTCAGCGCGGCCAGCGCGTAGCCGCGATCGGGATCGGCGACCTCGCGAAAATAACTCGTGATCAGCCGCAGCTTGTTGTTGCGGCCGGGTTCGTAGGCGAGGCGGTCGAGAAGTTCGGCGAAGCGGTTCATGCTTCGGCCTCGTCAGCGAGCGGCGTCTCGGTCTCCTCCTCGTCGCCATAGCCGACGAGATCGAGCGGCCGCGACCGCAAACCCTTGCTTTGGCACCAATGCACCAGCGCGTCTTCCTGGCCATGGGTAACCCAGATCTCGCCGGCACCGGTCGCGGCGATCGTGGCGGTGAGGCCGTCCCAATCGGCGTGATCCGAGATCACCAGCGGCAGCTCGATGCCGCGTTGCCGCGCGCGGGCGCGCACCCGCATCCAGCCAGAGGCGAATGCCGTGACGGGATCGGGAAACCGGCGGGTCCAGAGATCGGATGTTGCAGAGGGCGGCGCCAGCGTGATGGTGCCGGCGAGCGCCGCCTTCTTGACGCCCTTCGCCGGCCGCAACTCGCCGAGCTCGATTCCGCGGCTCTGATAGTAATGCGTGATCTTCTCCATCGCGCCATGCAGATAGATCGGCGCGTCGTAACCCGCTTGGCGCAGCAGAGCGATCACGCGCTGCGCCTTGCCAAGCGAATAGGCGCCGACGAGATGCGCGCGCTCCGGAAATAGCGCCACCGACGCCAGCAGCTTCTTGACCTCGTCGGCCGCATCGCCATGGCGAAACACCGGCAGGCCGAACGTTGCCTCGGTGATGAAGACGTCGCAGCGTACGAGCTCGAACGGCGTGCAGGTCGGGTCGGGCGCATCCTTGTAGTCGCCGGAGGCGACGATGCAGGTGTCCTTGCAGGTGACCGCGACCTGCGCCGAACCGAGCACATGGCCGGCCGGGTGAAACTTCGCGCTGACGTCGCCGAGCCGGATCTCCTCGCCATAGTGGATTGCTTGGGTGGAGCCGGCAAAATTCTCGCCATAGCGCAGCCGCATCATGTCCAGCGTTTCCTGCGTCGCCAGCACCGCGCCGTGGCCGGCGCGGGCATGGTCGGAATGGCCGTGGGTGATCACGGCCCGCTCGACCGGCCGGACGGGGTCGATATGGAAGCCGCCCGGCTTACAGCATAGGCCGGCGGCAACTGGCAGCAGGATGTCTTGCGGACGCATGCCTGTTATATAGGTCGCGACCCCGCATCTTCGAGTCATCACCGCTTCGTTCCCTGGTTCCCACAATGCCCCTGCGCTTGTTCCTGACCTCCGGCGATCTCATGGCCGACCGCCGCTTCGAGTTCGCGCGCGACCTCCAGCTCAAGGGCGATCTGGCGGCCGCCGCCGACCTGCTGGAGCAGACCATCGAGATTGCGCCGAATTTCACCTCGGCCTGGTTCACGCTCGGCGAAATCCGCGCGCAACTCGGCGAGCGCGACAAGGCCATTGCGGCCTTTCGCAAATCGCGCGAGTCCGACCCGAGCGATCAGCATGGCGCTCATCTGCATCTGATACGCCTCGGCGATGCGCAATTGTCCGAGATGCCCAAGGCCTATGTGCAGGCCTTGTTCGATCAATACGCCCCGCGCTTCGAGCACGTGCTGATCAACGATCTCGGCTATCGCGCGCCGTCGCTGATCTTCAAGGCGGTGGTGGCTGCCCGCGTCGCCGCGAAGAAGCCCGCCCTGTTCAAGCGCGCCATCGATCTCGGCTGCGGTACGGGGCTCGCGGCCGCCGCCTTCGCCAAACAGGTCGACCAGTTCATCGGCATCGATCTGTCGCCCGGCATGGTCAAGGAGGCGCGAGCCACCGGCCTCTATGCCGAGCTCGAAGTCGCCGACATGATCGAAGGCCTGCGCAGCAGGAGCGAGGCGAGCGCAAACCTCGTCGTCGCTGCCGATGCGTTCGTCTATCTCCCCGATCTCGCACCGGTGCTCGGCGAAGCCAGGCGCGTGCTCGCGCCCGGCGGCGTGCTTGCGTTCACGCTGGAGACCCATGACGGCAGCGGCATCGTTCTCGGCGAAGGCCTGCGCTATGCCCATTCGGCGGAATATGTGCGCGATGCGATGGCGAAGGCCGGCCTCAAGCTCCTCACATTGGAGCAGGCCTCGCCACGCACCGAGAACAACGAACCGGTGGGCGGCCTCGTCGTGGTCGCCGAGAAAACTTGAGTTTAGGCGCTATAAGCGGCGCTTTAAGCGTCATTGCGTCGCAAAGCCGCGACTTCCCACTTGCGAGCCGTGCGGCGATGCCAGCACAATGCGCGCACCAGGGAGAAACAAACAATGACCAGGAATCCATCGCGGCGCGATTTCAGCGCCGCCGCGCTCGCGACCATCGCGGCCTCCACCTTGCCCGCGCCCTATGTCTGGGCCGCGGAGAAGAAATACGATTCCGGCGCCAGCGACACCGAGATCAAGATCGGGCAGACCGTGCCGCATTCCGGCCCCGGCTCGCTCTACGGCGTGCTCGGGCGCGTCGGCGAGGCCTATTTCCAGATGCTGAACGAAAAGGGCGGCATCAACGGACGCAAGGTCAAATTCCTCACCATGGATGATGCCTACAGCGCGCCGAAATGCGTCGAGGCGACGCGGCGCCTGGTCGAGCAGGAGGAGGTGCTCGCGCTCTACGGCTCGCTCGGCACCGCGCCGCAGACCGCCGTGCACAAATACCTCAACTCGAAGGGCGTGCCGCAGTTGCTGCTCAACACCGGCGCGTCGAAGTGGAATAACCCGAAAGAGTTCAAATGGACGATGGCTGGCTTGCCGCTCTATCCGACCGAGGCGCGGATCCTGGCGCGGCACGTCGTCAGCGTGAAGCCGAACGCGAAGGTCGGCATCCTGTACCAGAACGACGATTTCGGCCGCGACTTCCTCGGCCCCTTCAAGAAGGTTCTGGAAGACGCCGGCGGCACCGCCAAGGTGATCATGGAGCAGACCTACGATCTGACCGATCCGACGGTCGATTCCCAGCTCATCAACCTCTCGAAGTCGGGTGCGGACGTCTTCTACAACATCTCCACCGGCAAGGCCTCGTCGCAGTCGATCCGGAAAGTAGCCGAGCTCGGCTGGAAGCCGCTGCAGCTGCTGTCGGCCGGCTCGACCGGCCGCTCCATCCTCAATGCCGCGGGCCTCGAGAACGCCGCCGGCATCGTCGCCATCCGCTACAACAAGGAAGTCGGCCTGCCCAAATGGGAGAAGGACCCCGACGTCATGGCGTTCGAGGAGCTGCGCAAGAAGTACACGCCGGCGATCGATCAAGACAACACCATCGCCTTCGCCGGCTACGGCCAGGCCGTCACCATGGGCGAGATCCTGCGCCGCTGCGGCGACGAGCTCACCCGCGCCAACGTGCTGAAGCAGGCTTCCAACCTCAAAGGCTTCCACTCGCCTTATTTCCTCGACGGCGTCACTTACGACTACACGCCTGACGATTACACGCCGATGAAGACGCTCTTCATCTCCACCTTCACCGGCAAGGACTGGGACATCTCCGACAAGCCGATGTCGGAGTAGGGGCGCTTTCTTCTCCCCTTGTGGGAGAAGATGGCGCGAAGCGCCGGATGAGGGGGCTTTCTCCGCGTACTCGAACGATGCTCTTTCGCGGAGAGATACCCCTCACGCGTCTCGCCGCTTCGCGGCGATCCACCCTCTCCCACAAGGGGAGAGGGAACGGCAGTATCGCCCTCGTCGTTCACCCCCTCGACGAACCCGTCCCCACGGCTTACCTGTGATGCCGTGCCGCCCCGCATCCGCAAAATCCCGGTCGAACCTGCCGCGCTGCTGCCCGACCGCTTCAAGGCGTGGTTCGCGGCCCGCGGCTGGTCGCCGCGCGCGCATCAATTGGCGCTGCTGGAGAAGGCGCGCGAGGACCGATCCGCATTGCTGATCGCGCCCACCGGCGCCGGCAAGACGCTGGCGGGATTCTTGCCGACGCTGGTCGAGCTGAGCTCCGCGCCCAAAGCTTCGGCGAAATCGGTGATCTCCACCGGCCGCAGTCTGCAACGCACCGGCGGCCTGCACACGCTCTACATCTCGCCGCTCAAGGCGCTCGCGGTCGATATCGCGCGCAACCTCGAGCGCCCCGTCGCCGAGATGGCGCTGCCGATCAAGATCGAGACCCGTACCGGCGACACGCCGACGTCGCGGCGGCAGCGGCAACGGCGCTATCCGCCGGACATTTTGCTGACGACGCCGGAGCAGCTTGCGCTGCTGCTGTCCTCCGACGACGCGCCGTTCCTGTTTTCCTCCTTGAAGCGCATCGTGCTCGACGAGCTGCACGCGCTGGTGACGTCCAAGCGCGGCGATCTGCTGTCGCTTGGACTCGCGCGGCTGTGGCGGTTGGCGCCGCAGATGCGGGCGATTGGCCTGTCGGCGACCGTGGCCGA
Source organism: Bradyrhizobium sp. 172 (assembly GCF_023101065.1). NCBI lineage: Bacteria > Pseudomonadati > Pseudomonadota > Alphaproteobacteria > Hyphomicrobiales > Nitrobacteraceae > Bradyrhizobium > Bradyrhizobium sp. 172. Next base: position 7,559,642 of record NZ_CP064701.1, on the reverse strand, counting down.
GCCTGAATCGCTGGCGCGCTTCCTGGTGCCGCAGCCCGGCGGCAAGGAAGCGGCGGCCGACATCGTCCTTGCCGGCGGCGCCGCACCGCCGCTGGTCGAGATGATGGACACGCGCGAACGCCTGCCCTGGGCCGGCCACAGTGCGCGCCACGCACTTCCCGAGATCTACGAGCTGATCAAGGCGAACAAGACCACGCTGGTTTTCGTCAACACCCGCAGCCAGGCCGAGATGCTGTTCCAGAATCTCTGGAGCATGAACGACGACAATCTTGCCATCGCGCTGCATCACGGCTCGCTCGACGTCGCCCAGCGCCGCAAGGTCGAAGACGCGATGTCGGCGGGCAAACTGCGCGGCGTGGTCTGTACCTCCTCGCTCGATCTCGGCGTCGACTGGGGCGACGTCGATCTCGTCGTCAATATCGGCGCGCCCAAGGGCTCCTCGCGCCTGATGCAGCGCATCGGCCGCGCCAACCACCGGCTCGACGAAGCCTCGCGCGCGGTGCTGGTGCCCGCGAACCGATTCGAGGTGCTGGAGTGCCGCGTCGCGATCGACGCCATCGCGGAGAATGCGCAGGACACGCCGCCGCTGCGCCTGGGTGCGCTCGATGTGCTGGCCCAGCACGTGCTCGGCTGCGCCTGCGGCGAGCCGTTTTTCTCCGACGAGCTTTACGGTGAGGTCCGCACCGCCGCGCCCTACGCCGATCTCACGCGGCAGGACTTCGACGACGTGGTCGATTTCGTCGCCTCCGGCGGCTACGCGCTGAAGACCTATGAGCGTTTCGCGCGGATCAAGCAGGACAAGGAGGGACGCTGGCGCGTCGCCAATCCCAGGGTGCGGCAGAGCTACCGGATGAATGTCGGCACCATCGTCGAGGACGACATGCTCAAGGTGCGGCTGGTGCGCTCGCGCGGCGGAGGTCAAGGAAAAGCAGGCGGGTCGACCGGCGTGATCGCGCGCGGCGGCAGGCTGCTCGGCGAGATCGAGGAAGCCTTCATCGAGGGTCTCAGCCCGGGCGACACCTTCGTGTTCTCAGGAGAGGTGGTGCGCTACGAAACCCTGGTCGAAGACCAGGTCTATGTCTCGCGCGCCAACGACAAGGACCCGAAGGTGCCGTCCTATATGGGCGGCAAGTTTCCGCTCTCGACCTATCTTGCCGAACGGGTTCGCCGCCTGCTCGATGACGGGCGCGCGTGGGGCGCCTTGCCGGAGCAGGTGCGCGACTGGCTGTCGCTGCAAAAGGACGTCTCGCGCGTGCCGGCGGTGCGCGAGCTGCTGGTCGAGAGTTTTCCCCGCGCCAACAAGCATTACGTCGTCTGCTATCCCTTCGAAGGCCGTCTCGCGCATCAGACGCTCGGCATGCTCTTGACGCGCCGGCTGGAGCGCGCCCGCGCCCGGCCGCTCGGTTTCGTCGCCAATGAATATGCGATCGCGGTCTGGGCGCTCGGCGACATGTCCTCCATGATCCGGGACGGCAGGATCGACCTCGACGCGCTGTTCGATCCCGACATGCTCGGCGACGACCTCGAAGCGTGGCTTGCCGAATCCGCGCTGATGAAGCGCACGTTCCGCAATTGCGCGATCATCTCCGGCCTGATTGCGCGGCGGCACACCGGTGAGGAGAAGAGCCGCCGTCAGGTGCTGTTCTCGACCGATCTCGTTTACGACGTCCTGCGCAAGCACCAGGCCGATCACGTGCTGTTGCGCGCCGCCCGTGCCGATGCCGCCACTGGCCTGCTCGATCTGCGACGCCTCAGCGACATGCTCACCCGCATCCGGGGCCGCATCACGCATCGGGAACTCGACCACGTCTCCCCGCTCGCCGTCCCCGTGATGCTGGAAATCGGCCGCGAGTCAGTCTATGGCGAAGCTGGAGACGAGCTCCTGGCGGAGGCCGCCGACGAGCTCGTCAAAGAGGCGATGGGATAACAGCAGGTTTTGACGTGGGGGCAGGCGCGCTGGTTTCAGGGGATATCGAGGACATGCGCGTTTCGAATGTCAGCATCAGCAGCGTGACCTTCGCGGCCGATCTCTCCGGCGCGCTATTCTGGGAAGAGCAGCGCCTGCTCGTCGTCTCCGACCTGCATCTGGAAAAAGGTTCCAGCTTCGCCATGCGCGGCGTGCTGCTGCCGCCTTACGACACCATCGCGACGCTCAGTCGTCTCGCTGCTGTCATCTCCCGCCATGATCCCCGAATCGTCATCGCGCTCGGCGACAGTTTTCACGATCGCACGGCGCATGGACGGCTGTCGGCGGAGGATCGCGACGCGGTCGCCGCCTTGCAGGCTGGCCGCGACTGGATCTGGATCTCAGGCAATCACGATCCGGCGCTGCCGCGTGATCTCGGCGGCACCGTCGCCGACGAAGTTGCGATCGGTCCGATCACCTTCCGCCACGAGCCGACGGGCGCGAGCGGCGAGATCGCCGGCCATCTTCATCCCAAGGCGCGTGTCTCCGCGCGCGGCCGCTCGATGGAGCGCCGCTGTTTCGCCTGTGACGGCGAGCGTGCCGTGATGCCCGCCTTCGGCGCCTACGCCGGCGGCCTCAGCATCCGCGATGTGGCGTTTGCAAAGATCTTTCCAATGAACGGTTTTGTCGCGCACCTGCTCGGCGACCGCCGCGTCCACGCGATCGCCGCGTCACGGTGCAGCTAAGCCGCTTTCGCCTGCACGTCGTCGCAGAACTCCGCCAGCCGATCTGCCAGCCGCAACGTCGCGGGACTTGCGCCCGGCGCGGCCATCAGCGCCACTTCGGTCCGGTTGATCGGCGCAAAGCCGTCCTTCGCGCTCAGCACGCGGTGGTCGGACTGGATCGCCATCTCCGACAGGATGCTCAAGCCCATGCCGGCCGCGACCGCGGCCTGGATGCCGGCCAGGCTCGATGACGTATAGGACATGTGCCAAATGCGGCCCGCGCTTTCCAGCGCATGGATGGCGCCGGCGCGGTAGAGGCAGCCGAGCGGAAAGCCGATCAGCGGCACGGAGGCGACATCGGCGTGGATCGGATGGCTCTTGCTGGTCACCCAGTGCACCTGCTCCGGCCACACCGCAATCGCGCCTTTCTCACCGGCCGCGCGCTTGAACAGCGCCAGATCGAGCTCGCCGCGATCGAGGTCGCGGGCGAGATTCTTGCTCTGGTCGGCGCGCACATCGAGCCGCAGGCCCGGATGCGAGCGCGAGAACGCGCCGAGCAGTTTCGCCAGCCGATACGCCGCAAAGTCCTCGGGGATGCCGAGCCGGATTGCGCCTTCGCCGTCGGGCTGGCGCAGCACGTCGCGCGCCTCTTCCGCAAGCGACAACAACCGCCGCGCATAGGACAGCAGCCGCTCGCCGGCTTCGGTGGGGCGCACGTCCTTGCCGTCGCGATGCAGCAGGACCTGGCCGACATCCTCCTCCAGCCGCTTGATCTGCTGGCTGACGGTCGATTGGGTGCGATGGACGCGCTCGCCGGCGCGGGTGAAGCCGCCGGCATCGACCACCGACACGAAGCTGCGCAGGAGCTCCAGATCGAGCATGGCTGCCTCCATTCGAAAATCCACTGGCTGGAAGTTAATCATTTAATTTCCAAATGACAAGCCGGCTCCCTAGATCGAGGGCTCAGGAGAATGCCCCTCATGTCGCTCGCCCCTTCGCTTGCCGTTCCGCGCAGCCGCTTCAACACGCTGCCGCTGGCCATCGGCCTGTTCTGCCTGCTCTGGAGCTACGCCTTCGTCGCCGGCAAGATCGGCGTGACCCATTGCCCGCCGCTGATCCTGCTCGCCGCGCGCTTCTCGCTCGCCGGCATCTTGATCCTCGGTGCCACGCTGGTCCGCGGCGACGACTGGTCGCTGTCCTGGCGCGATGCCGCGATCTTCGCCGTGCTCGGCGTCGCCAACAACGCGCTCTATCTCGGCCTCGGCTACACCGGACTGCAATCGGTCTCCGCCGGCCTCGGCGGCCTGATCGTGTCGGCCAATCCGGTGTTCACGGCGGGCCTCGCCGCGCTTCTGCTCGGCGAAGGCATGACCTGGCGCAAGGCGAGCGGCCTCCTGCTCGGAATCATCGGCGTGACCTTGATCGTCTGGCACCGCCTGGCGGTCGGCACCGACTCGCTGCACGGCATCGTGTTCACGCTGGCCTCGCTCGCCTCTCTCGTTGCCGGCACCATTTTGTTCAAGCTGCTCGCGCCGAAGGGCTCGCTGTGGGTCGGCAATGGCGTGCAGAATCTTGCCGCCGGCATCGTGCTGACGCCGGTGGCGCTCACCTTCGCCGACGTTCATGCCATCGACTTCACGCCGGGCCTGATCGGCGCCTTCGCCTTCCTCGTGCTCGGCGGCTCGATCCTGGCGTACTGGCTCTGGTTTCATTTCTTGAAAGTGTGTGGCGCGACGGCTGCCAGTGCCTATCATTTCCTGATGCCGCCGCTCGGCATGCTGTTTGCGTATCTCGTGCTCGGCGAACATGTCGAGGCGCGCGATCTGCTCGGAATCATCCCGGTCGCACTCGGCATCTACCTGGTGACGCGGCCCGCCAAATCCGTCTCGTAAGAGGCGTCCATCATGCCCATTTCCATCACCCTGATCGGCGGTCCCACTGCGCTGATCGAGATCGATGGCTTCCGTTTGCTCACCGATCCGACCTTCGATGACGCGCACACCGCCTATCAGCTGCCGCATGTGAAGCTGGAGAAGACGATCGGCCCTGCGCTCAAGGCCGATGCGATCGGCCCGATCGATGCCGTGCTGCTCAGCCACGACCAGCATTCGGACAATCTCCACAATTCCGGCCGCGACTTTCTCAAACATGTGAAGCGCGTGCTGACCACCGAGGCCGGCGCGCAGCGCCTCGGCGGGCATGTCGAAGGTTTGGCGCCGTGGGGCACGGCGCATCTGAAAGATCGTGACGGCAACTCGCTGACGATTACTGCGACCCCGGCGCGTCACGGGCCGGCCGGCATCGAGCCGCTGTCAGGCGACGTCATCGGCTTCGTGGTGTCGTCGAGCCGGACCGACACCACATCGGTCTACATCAGCGGCGACACCACCTGGTTCGACGGCGTCGCCGAGGTCGCGCGCCGTTTCAAATGCGGCGTGGTGATGCCTTTCGCCGGCGCCGCGCAAACGCGCGGGCCGTTCCATCTGACCATGGACACCAACGACACCATCGAGACCGCGCGCGCCTTCCCCGATGCGATGATCGTGCCGGTTCATACGGAGGGTTGGGCGCATTTCCGCCAGAACAGCGAGGATCTACGCAAGACCTTCGACGTGCTCGGCTTCGGGACGCGGCTGCGATTGCTCGAGCCCGGCGTGCCGACGGTGGTGCAGGCGCCGTAGCCCCGACTGTCATGCCCCGGCTTGACCGGGGCATCCAGTACGCCGCGGCGGTAATTGTGAGAGCGAGTCGCCTAACGCAGGCCTCTGGAATACTGGGTCGCCCGGTCGAGCCGGGCGACGACGAGAGGAGAGAGCGTAGTCTCCTCAATCCTTGCGAAACACGATCGAAGCCATCCATCCCGTCATCAGCGCCATCGCGGCGGTGACGAGGCCGTAGATCAGGCCGTTCTGCCGCGCGGTGGTGGCGACGAACTGCTCGAAGCCGACCTTGACGATCTCGAACGCGGTCTCGGTCTTGCCGATGAACGCGCCGTCGGCAAACAGCTTGATCTCCACCTCGTAAGTGCCGATCGGCACCTCCGCCGGCAGCGGAATGCCGGTGCGGAACAGCGTCGGCGTCAGGAATGTCACCGCGCTCGGATCCTCGCGGTAGAGACCGCGCTGGGTGCGCAGGCGGATGAAGGCGGAGCGGAACACGTCGTTAGGCACCACATCGGCATAGTCGCCGCTGACACGCTGGGTCAGCAGCACGTTGTTAAGCCCGATCTGCTGACGCCGCGCGATCTCGGGCGAGGTGATGACATCGAAGGAGCGGTTGGCAAATAGCGCGAGATAGCTCGGCACCTCCAGGAACTGGCGGTAGTCGGTGTTGATCCAGATCCCGAAGGTGCGCTCCTTGCGCCGCGTCACCATCTCGGCGCGCGGGCCCATCACGGTGACGACGAGATCGTAGCTCTTGCGATCGGCGGGCGTGGAGGCGTCCTTCTCGACCGAGCCGAACAGCACCAGCTCCTCGCCGGAATAATTCGGCGTCACCGTGACGCGATGGTTGGAGACCGACACGATCAGCCGCTCGGCGCGTGCGACGGAGCCGAGCAGCAGAACGAGCAGGACCGCGAGAGCTGTGCGCATCATCCGTTCACCCCCAGCTCGCGGATGGTGAAGAGGTCTTCGGGCCGGATCACCAGCTCGATGGCGAAGCGAACGCCGACCGAGAGGATCAAGAGGCCGAGCAGCAGCCGCAGCTGCTCGCCGCGGATCTTCTGACCGGCGCGTGCGCCGAACTGCGCGCCGGTGACACCGCCGACCATCAGGATCAGCGCCAGCACCGCGTCGACGAGGTGATTGGTCACCGCATGCAGCAGGGTCGCAAACAGCATCGTGACCAGCGTCAGGACCATCGAGGTGCCGATCACCGTCGAGGTCGGCACCCGCAGCAGATAGATCATGATCGGCACCAGGATGAAGCCGCCGCCGATGCCCATGATGGCGCCGATGAAGCCGATCAGGACGCCGATGATCACGACCGGAATGACCGAGAGGTATATCTTGGAACGCTTGAACCGCATCTTCAGCGGCAGGCCATGGATCCAGTTGTGGGTGCGTCGTGGCGGCACCGCGCCGCGCCGGGTCCGCATTAGGGCGCGCAGGCCTTCGGAGAACATCAGGCTGCCGACGGTGGTGAGCAGCACGACGTAGGACAGTGCGATCATCAGATCGAGCTGGCCGAGCGCACGCAGCTGCGTGAAGGTCCACACGCCCAGCGCCGTCCCGGTCACGCCGCCGCATAACAGCACGCTTGCCAGCGCCGGGTCGATCGCGCGTCGCCGCCAATAGGCGAGCGCGCCGGAAAAGGACGAGGCGGCGATGTGGCTCGCGACGGAGGCGACCGCGACCGCCGGCGTGATGCCGATGAAGATCAGAAGCGGCGTCATCAGGAAGCCGCCGCCGATCCCGAACATGCCGGAGACGAAGCCGACCGCCGCGCCCATCGCTAGCACGAGGAAGACATTGACCGGAAGATCGGCGATCGGGAGATAGAGCTGCATCGAGAGACCACGCTTCCCGCGAGACGGATCGATTGCGCGGAATGCTCGCAGGAGGGCAGAACGATTGCCGCGCCCTTCAATAGCGGAATTCGGTGGCCGGCGGGACCAGGAATTTCAGGCGTGGTGAATGGGCTAAGAGAGATCAGATCACGGCTCGCAGCGAACCGAGCATTCCGCCACCTTCTCCGCCGTCATGCCCCGGCTTGACCGGGGCATCCACTATGGCGCAGCTTCTCCGTATCCAACCGACGCCTCTGGAATACTGGGTCGCCCGGTCAAGCCGGGCGACGACAAGAGGAGAAAGCGTACTAAACCGATTAATGCACAGCCGAGGCCGCGCGCTTGGCGGCAACCGGCTTCGGCGCAGGCTTCGCGTTGGCCTGCGGGGCGCTGTCCCAGCCGCCGTTCGGGGCCGCAACATTGACGGCGTCGTCGGGCTGCGGTTCGGCGCTGAAGGTCTGGATCGCGAGCTTGGCGGCGGCGAGCGATTGCGGGTCGAGCCGCTTGGCGACGTCGTCGCGCTTGCCGGCCGCGTCCGCATCGCCCTGGGCGGCGGCGAGCGTGAACCATTTATAGGACTCGGCGAGGTTCTGCTCGACCCCGATGCCGCGGGCATAGAGGATGCCGAGGTTGAACTGGCTGTCGGCGACGCCGCGGTCGGCGGCCTTCCGGAACCACAGTGCCGCGCTCTTGTAATTGGCTCCGCGTCCGCCGCCATCGGCGTCGAGCACCGCGAGATTGTGCATCGCCTTGGCGTTGCCGCGCTCGGCCGCCTGCGTGTAGTAGCGGCGGGCGATGTCGGCGTCCTTCTTCACGCCAAGACCCTTTTCGTAGAGTGTCCCGAGGCGGAAGGTTGCGGGCACGACGCCGGCCTGCGCCGCACGGTCGTACCATTTGGCGGCTTCGTCGTAATTCGCGGCCACGCCCTTGCCCTCGGCAAAGCGCACGCCGATCTCGTAGGCCGCGGTCGCATCGCCCTTCATCGCGGCGGTGCGCAAGCCGGGGCCACCGATGCCGTCAGGCAGCTTTTCGGTCGGCGGCACCTGGATCATCGCGAGTTTCGCGCGGCTCGTGCCCGACAGCGCGCCGGTGACGTCGCTCGACGCCGCAGGCGGGGTTGGCGCCGCGGTTTGCGGGATTTCGACCGAAGCGGTGCCGCTCGGGCTCGTCACGGACCCCGGCGCGGCATTGTTCTGCGACTGCTTTCCGATCGGCGTCGGCGAGGTCATCGAGGGCGTGACCTGCTCTGGCGCGGCGGGCTTGTTCTCAATGGACGGCAGGGCTCGCGGCGCGGGCTCGCTCGACGTATTCTCCATCGCCTGCGGCGCTGGCGACGAGCTGCTGCCATCGAGCAGGTTCATCGCCATCTTGAAGGTGCCGAGCACGATCACGACCACGCTCGCGCCGACCAGCAGCGAGCGGATCTTCGAGGTGATGGTCGACCCGCCTTCCTGGCCCTTGTCCTTGGCGCGACCGGCAGACGCCTTGGCGGCCCGGCCGGTTTTCTCGGGTGGCTGCGCGGCGGCGGCTTGCGCTGCGCGGCGCGCGGCAGCGATGAAGCTCGACGACGACACCGGCTCCTTGGGCGCGGCCGGGATTTCGCTGATTGCGCTTTCGGACGCAGCGATGCGCTCGGACGGCGTGGCGATGCGTGCACCCGGCCTTGTGCCCGGCTCGAGCGGATGATCCGGCGGCAGTTCGGGCGCAAGCGCGGCGCGCGTGGGCGCGGTATGCGGCTCCAGGATTTCGCTGATCGCGCGTGGCGGAACCGGCGGTGCCATCGGCATCGGCGGCGGCGCCGCCGGCGCGGCGGCTTGGAATTCGCGCGGCGCGGCGGCGAAGGCGGCGTGCGCCGCCTGCGCGGCGGCTGGATTGGGCAGCTCGGGCTTCGGATCGTATTTCGGGTGCTGCTGTTGCTGCGGCCGCGGCTCGTGCGCCATCGGCGCGGGCGCCATGGGAGCGGCCATCGGCATCGGCATCGGCTGCGCCGCAGGGGCGGGCGGCGCGGTGCGCACATTGCGAAGATCGCCCTCGATCATCGAGAGACGATCGACGACGTGGCCAAGGGCGTTGTGGACGGCCTCCAGCGAATCCTGGGTGGTCCGGTTGGTCTCGGCCTGGCTGAAGCGGATGTCGGAGAGCTCGCGCTTGACGAGATCGACCATGCCGGAATCGGCGGGCGGCGCGGAGTTGCGGCTCTCGGCCAGCGCGGAATAGGTCGCCTGCTGCCGCTCCAGGTGGCGCAGGATGTCGTGCAGCCCGTCCTCGACGCGGCTGAAATTGCCGTTGCGCGGATCGGAGGCGGCCTCGAGCCGCTCCAGCAGATACGAGACCCGCTGTTCAAGATGAGCGAAGGTCGAAGCCGAGTCGTTGCCGACCTGCATGCGATCGAAACGGTCAGACAGGGCGCGGATCGCGCTTTCGAGCTGCTCGCTGCTCTCGGATGGTTGAGGGCGCTCGCGCGTTTCCAGAGCGGCGGTGAGCGCCGCGATGCGCTGTTCCAGCACCGCAAAACTGTCGCCTTGGCCGGACGCACGGGTGACCTGGTCGACCTTGGACGACAGCAGCTGCACGTCGTCCGAGAGCCGTGCCAGCGCTTCGTTGGAGGCAACGTTGGAGACGATGCCACGCAGCGCCGAGATCGCGCCTTCGAGCTGGCGGACCGTCGACGGATCGTCATTGGCGCGCAGGATCAGATCGAGCTTGGCGCCGAGATTGCGGATCGCCTCGTCATAGCCGGTGAGCTGCTCGGCCGGCGTCAGCGTGCGGAGCACCTGCTTGATCTCGGACAGCGCGTGCTCGATGCCGGACAGGACCTGACCGTCGGTGCCGTTGGAGCGGGTCTCGTCGATGCGCCGATGCAGCGAGCGGATCTCGTTCTCGATCGATTCGATCGCGCGGCGCGGCATCGCCTCGGTGATGGCGTTGCGGATCTCCGCAAGCTCGCTGCGGAACGTGTTGATCGCCTGCTCGGTATTGTCAGGGCGCTGCAGCGATTCGATCTGGCTCGTGATCTTGAGCAGATGGCGCTCAAGCGCAGAGAAATCCGGCCCCGGCTGGGGTGGCGGCGGAGCATAGGCAGGCGCGGGCGGCGCCATCGGGGGCGCGTAAGGAGCTGCCGCGGGCGCGATCGGCGGCGCGGCGCGCGGCGGCATCTGCCTGGGCGTAAAGCCGTCGAGCTCGCTCTGCCGTGCGGTGATCTCGGCCACCGCGACGTCGAACGAAGCGGGGCTCAGGGGCGGTGAGTTGCGATAGACCTGTGCTGCCGCGCGCTCGACCGCATCGGCCTGGCGCTGGCGCGTTTCAACGGGGGCCTGTCGTGGTGCCGGAGCCTGCTGCGGCTTTGAGATTTGCGACAGCCTTGCATCGAGCCGCGAGATCGCGTCGTTGAGCTGGCGCGCAACGCCCTGCTCGCGCGAAACGTCTTGTCGCGGAGTATCTTGTCGCGAAGAATCTTGCCGCGGCGCGGGCTTTGAAATCCGCTCGATCTGCTGGGTGATGGCGTCGAGCCGCTGGTGGATGTCGGCAACTTCGCGGCTTTCCTGGCTCGGTACTTGAGTCGGTACCTGGCTCGGGACGTTCTGGGCTTGCGGACGCTGGTCGTAAAGTCCGCGAAAGTTTGGCGGGGCGGTCTCGCCGAGCGTGGAGTTCAGCCAATCGTTGAGTGACATGCCGGCGCGACGCGCAGCAGCTTCGGCCCGCTCCCGGACGGATGGATCGATGCCGTCAACACTCCACGATACGCGCGAATTCATGACTCTGTCCGGTTCCGACTCCGGCGCCCCATCCGGCGCCTCCAGTCTTCCCTCGCGTGCCGGTTGCAAAGACAATCGGATTTGGCGCGGGTCGTCTGCCTCGAAAACCGACTTTTGTCTGTTACGGTAAATAACGGGTTAAGGAACCCGTTGACGGTGTCTTAAAGTTGGGCGGCGGGGTGCGACACCCACCGCTGTCATGCCCCGCGAAAGCGGGGCATCCAGTACCCGCAGCCTCTCGATTCCAGCCGCGCAGCCTCTGGAATACTGGATCGCCCGCCCCCGTGCGCAATTGCGCACAAGGCGGGCGATGACAGCGGAATAATACGCAACGGCACGTCATGGCGTCTGGCCAGCCCCTCAGCCCTTGCCCTCGCGCTTGCCATCCTCCAGCGGCACCACGGTGCCGCTTGCGCTCATCGCCGACAGGGCCTCGAGCGCCTCTTCGCAGAAATCGGCCACCATCTGCTCGTGCCGGGCGCCGAGCTGAAGCAGCAGCAGGTTACCGAGGTCGAGCACGCCGGACGCCGCCCCTTCCGGGAAGCGCTTCTTCAGGATGCGCTCGTAGTTCTCGTGGCGATCGCGGTGGTGCTCGAGCCGGGCCATCAGGTCGGTGCGCATGGGCTCGAGGCCGATGCTGTCGAGCGCATGCAACCGCACCAGGAGATCGTCCTTGATGGAAGGGGGCGTGCTTGGCCGCGCGGCCCAGTGCCGCAGCGCTGTTCGGCCCTCCGGAGTCAGCGTATAGATCAGTTTATTGGGTTTGCCGGTTTGCACGACCTCGCGGCCCTGGATGTAGCCGCGGTCGCGCAGCTTGGAGAGCTCGCGGTAGATCTGCTGGTGGTCGGCCTTCCAGAAGAAGCCGATCGAGGAATCGAATGTCTTGGCGAGCTCGTAGCCCGTCATCGGACGTTCCGTCAGGCAAGCGAGGATTGCGTCGCCCAAAGCCATGACCCGGTCCTCCTGTTGTCGATCTTAACCAATTGGCTTGACTTTATGCGCATCGGCGCATATGCGTCAATGTGCATATGAGGCGACCCGATAACGAGGGCAAAAACCGCCCCGAAAACCCCAATGGAGTCAACCTTCGCGCTACTGTGCATGGGGTTGTTTTCGCGTTTTTTGCCCGAGCCTTTTAGGGAGGCACCTGAATGACCGGCCTCGAGTCCTGGTACGGCTACATGAAGTCGCATGACCGGGCAGCGCTCTGGGACCTGCTCCATCCCGACGCCGTCTTCGAAAGCCCTGTCGTGCACGCGCCGCAGCGCGGCCGCGACATCACCTTCAAATATCTGGCCAGCGCTGAGAAGGTGCTTGGCGGTCCCGGCTTCAGCTATGTCGGTGAATGGAAGAGTGAGAGCGGCACCGTGCTCGAATTCAAGACCATGATCGACGGCATCGAGATCAACGGCGTCGACATCATCAGCTTCGACGGCGAGGGGCGCATCACGCATTTCAAGGTGATGGTGCGGCCGCTGAAGGCGATCAACATGCTGCATCGCCTGATGGCGGAACAGCTTGCCGCCACTCAATCCTAAGCCAATACCGTCACTTCAAGGCCTGCCGGGAGACCACCATGCCGATCTACAAAGCCCCCGTCGAAGACGTGAACTTCCTGCTCAACGACGTCTTCCAGATCGACCGCTACGACAATCTGGCCGGCTTCTCCGACGCGTCGAGCGACGTGCGCGAAGCCATTCTCGGCGAAGCTGCCAAGCTCGCCGAAGAAGTGCTGCAGCCGCTCAATCGCGTGGGCGATCTCGAAGGCTGCAAGCGCGCCGATGACGGTAGCGTCACCACGCCGACGGGATTCAAGGAGGCGTTCAAGCAGGTCGCCGAGGGCGGCTGGCTCGGCCTGTCGGCACCAACCGAGTTCGGCGGCCAGGGTCTGCCGGTGACGCTGAGCCAGGCGGTCAACGAATTCCAGATCTCCGCCAACATGGCGTTCTCGATGTATGGCGGCCTCACCATGGGCGCGACCGCGGCGCTGATCGTCCACGGCACGCCGGAGCAGAAGCAGACCTACGTGCCGAAGATGGTGGCGGGCGAGTGGACCGGCACCATGAACCTGACCGAGCCGCATTGCGGCACCGATCTCGGCATGCTCCGCACCAAGGCGGTGCGGCAGGCCGACGGCAGCTTCAAGATCACGGGCACCAAGATCTTCATCTCGGCCGGCGAGCATGACCTCGCGCCCAACATCATCCACCTCGTGCTTGCCCGCATTGAGGGCGCGCCCGCCGGCATCAAGGGCGTGTCGCTGTTCGTGGTGCCGAAATTCCTGGTCAATGCCGATGGTTCGGTCGGCGCACGCAACGGCGTGGTCTGCGGCTCGATCGAGCACAAGATGGGCATTCACGGCAATTCCACCTGCGTGATGAACTACGACAACGCCACCGGCTGGCTGATCGGCGAAGAGAACAAGGGCATGCAGGGCATGTTCGTGATGATGAACGAGGCCCGCCTCGGCGTCGCCGTGCAGGGTCTCGCGCAGTCGGAAGTGGCCTATCAGAACGCGGTCGCCTATGCGCGGGATCGCATCCAGGGCCGTTCGCTCACCGGTGCCAAGGCGCCGGACAAGCCGGCCGATCCGATCATCGTCCATCCCGACGTGCGCCGCACGCTGCTGTCGATCCGCGCCTTCAACGAGGCCGCGCGCGCCTTCGTGATGTGGACCGCGCTGAAGAGCGACGTCGCCCATCGCTCCGAGGATCCCAAGGACCGCCAGGCCGCCGATGATCACATGGGCCTGATGACGCCGGTGCTGAAGGGCTTTCTCACCGATTACGGCTTCGCCAACGCGGTGCAGGCGCAGCAGATGTATGGCGGCCACGGCTATATCGCCGAGCAGGGCATGGAGCAGTTCGTGCGCGATGCCCGCATCGCCATGATCTACGAAGGCGCCAACGGCATCCAGGCGCTCGACCTCGTCGGCCGCAAGCTGCCGCGCGACGGCGGCCGCGCCATCATGGCGTTCTTCGGCGAGGTCATGGCCTTCGCCAAGGAGAACGGCGGCGACGAGGCGATGAAGCCCTACATCACTCCGCTCTCGGCCTCGCTCGGCCATCTCCAGCAGGCCACCACCTGGCTGATGCAGAACGCGATGGCCAAGCCCGACAATGCCGGTGCCGCCGCAACCGATTACCTCAATCTCTTCGGCTTCGTCGCGCTCGGCTATATGTGGGCGAAGATGGCGAAGGTGACGCAAGCCAAGATTGCCGAGAGCGGTGCGACGCCCTATCTCTCGACCAAGCTCGTCACCGGCCGTTTTTTCATGGAGCGGATGCTGCCGGAGACCGCCGCCAATCTCGCGCGCATCCAGGCCGGCTGCGCCACCATCATGGAACTGCCGGCGGAAGCGTTCTGAAGCCGCTTTCGCTGCGACCGGATCACGACCACAAGATCATCACATCAGGAGGGCGTCATGCCTGAGGCATTCATCTACGACCACGTCCGCACCCCGCGCGGCCGCGGCAAGGCGGACGGCGCGCTGCACGAAGTCACCGCGCTCGCGCTCGCGACCGTGCCGCTCAAGGCGCTGAAGGACCGCAACAACCTCCCCGAAGATTCCGTCGATGACGTCATTCTCGGCGTGGTCGATCCGGTCGGCGAAGCCGGCTCCGACATCGCGCGCTTTGCCGCGCTGAAGGCGGGCCTCGGCGAAGCGGTGCCGGGCGTCCAGATCAGCCGCTTCTGCGCCTCCGGCCTCGATGCCGTGAATTTTGCCGCAGCCCAGGTGATGAGCGGCCAGCACGAGCTCGTGATCGGCGGCGGCGCCGAATCGATGAGCCGCGTCGGCATCGGCGCTTCCGGCGGCGCCTGGCCGATGGACCCCTCGATGGCAGTGCCGGCCTATTTCATGCCGCAGGGTGTCTCGGCCGATCTGATCGCGACCAAATACGGCTTCTCGCGTGACGACGTCGACGCCTATGCGGTGCAGAGCCAGCAGCGTGCGGCGAAGTCCTGGGAAGAAGGCCGCTTTGACAAGTCGGTCGTCCCGGTGAAGGACATCAACGGCCTCACCATCCTCGCCAAGGACGAGCATATGCGTCCTTCGACGACGATGCAGTCGCTGGCGCAGCTGCAGCCGGCGTTCACGATGATGGCGCAGATGGGCGGCTTCGATGGCGTCGCGGTGCAGTCGCATCCGGAAATCGAACGCGTCAATTACGTGCACCACGCCGGCAATTCGTCGGGCATTGTCGATGGTGCCGGCGCCGTTTTGCTCGGCAGCAAGGAAGCCGGCGGCAAGTACGGACTGAAGCCGCGTGCAAGGATCCGCGCATTCGCCAATATCGGCTCGGAGCCCGCGATGATGCTGACCGGTCCGGTTGATGTCACCGAAAAGCTGTTCGCGCGCTCGGGCATGAAGAAGTCGGACATCGACCTGTTCGAGCTCAACGAGGCCTTCGCCTCGGTTGTGCTGCGCTACATCCAGGCCTTCGACATCGACAACGCCAAGATCAACGTCAATGGCGGTGCGATCGCGCTCGGCCATCCGCTCGGCGCGACCGGTGCCATGATCCTCGGGACGGTGCTCGACGAGCTCGAGCGCACCAACAAGGCGACCGCACTGGTGACGCTGTGCATCGGCGGCGGCATGGGCACCGCGACCATCATCGAACGCGTCTAAGGGCAGGGAGCAACCAGCATGGCTTACAAGAACTTCAAGGTTGAGACCGATTCCGACGGCATCGCGCTCGTGACCTGGGACATCCCGGGCCGTTCGATGAACGTGCTCGACGAGACATCGACCAGCGAGCTCGACGCGATCGTCAAGGCGACCACGGCCGACGCCGTGGTGAAGGGGGTCGTCATCACCTCCGCCAAGGAGGCGTTCTGCGCGGGTGCCGATCTTTCCATGCTCGAGGGCATGAATCAGGCCTACGCAAAAGTGTTTGGGGAGCAGGGCGAGACGGCCGCGAACCAGATGCTGTTCGAGCAGAGCCGGCGCTTCTCGCAGGTGCTGCGCTCGATCGAAACCTCCGGCAAGCCGTGGGCGGCGGCGATCAACGGCCTCGCGCTCGGCGGCGGTTTCGAGATTACGCTGTGCTGCCACTATCGCGTGGCGGCGGAGAATCCCAAGACCCGCCTCGGTCTGCCCGAGGTCAAGGTCGGCCTGTTCCCGGGCGCCGGCGGCACGCAGCGCGTGCCGCGCCTGGTGCCGCCGCAGGACGCGATGACGATCCTGCTCAAGGGCGATCCGGTCACGATCGAGAAAGCCAAGGCGCTGAATCTGATCCACGCCATCGTTCCCGCCGCCGACCTCGTCAAGGCGGCAAAGGACTGGATCAAGGGCGGCGGCAAGGCTGTTGCGCCCTGGGACGAGAAGGGCTTCAAGCTGCCGGGCGGTCCGGTGTTCTCCAAGGCCGGCATGATGATGTTCCCGGCCGGCAACGCGATCTATCGCCGCGAGACCTACGACAATTATCCGGCCGCACGCGCGATCATGAGCTGCGTCTACGAGGGCCTGCAGCTGCCGATCGACGCCGCGCTCCGTGTCGAGTCGCGCTACTTCACCTCGGTGCTGCGCTCGAAGGAAGCGGCTGCGATGATCCGCAGCCTGTTCCTGTCGATGCAGGAGCTCAACAAGGGCGCGCGCCGTCCGAAGGATGTGCCGCCGACCAAGGTGAAGAAGATCGCCGTGATCGGCGCCGGCTTCATGGGCGCGAGCGTCGGCTATGTCTCAGCCCGTGCCGGTCTCGACGTCGTCCTGATCGATCGCGACCAGGAGAGCGCCGACAAGGGCAAGGCGCATGCGCAAAAGGTGATCGAGGAGCAGATCAAGAAGGGCCGCGCCAAGCCCGGCGACGCAGAAGCGCTGCTCGCGCGCATCACGGCGACCGCGGACTATTCCGCGCTCAAGGACGTCGATCTCGTCATCGAGGCCGTGTTCGAGGACCGCAAGGTCAAGGCTGATACCTTTGCCAAGGCGCAGGAGCACATGAAGCCGGACGTGATCTTCGCGTCCAACACCTCGACGCTTCCGATCACCTCGCTGGCGGAATCCTTCAAGGACCAAGGCAGGTTCGTCGGCATCCACTTCTTCTCGCCGGTCGAGAAGATGATGCTGGTCGAGATCATCCAGGGCAAGAACACCGGCGATCTCGCGATCGCGACCGCGCTCGACTACGTCCGGCAGATCGGCAAGACGCCGATCGTCGTCAACGACTCCAGAGGCTTCTTCGCCAATCGCTGCGTCGGCCGCTACGTCGCCGAGGGCAACGAGATGTTCCTCGAGGGCGTGCCGCCGGCGATGATCGAGAACTGCGCCAAGATGGCCGGCATGCCGGTCGGCCCGCTCTCGCTGTCGGACGAGGTCGCGCTCGACCTCGGGCTCAAGATCATGAAGGCGACGGAAGCCGATCTCGGCCCCAACGCCATCAATCCCGATCAGAAGAAGCTGATGGTGGAAATGGTCGAGAAGCAGGGCCGTCTGGGCCGCAAGAACAGCAAGGGCTTCTACGACTACCCCGAGAAGGGCAAGGGACAGAAGAGCCTGTGGCCCGGCTTGTCCGCGCTGCAGCCCAAGCAGCTCGACCCAGATACCCTCGACGTCGAGGAGTTGAAGCAGCGCTTCCTGGTAGTGCAGGCGGTGGAGGCCGCGCGCACCGTTGAGGACCACGTCATCACCGATCCGCGCGAAGCGGATGTCGGCTCGATCCTCGGCTTCGGCTTTGCGCCGTTCACCGGTGGCACGCTGTCCTACATCGACTTCATGGGTCCCAAGAAGTTCGTCGAACTCTGCCACAAGCTGGAGGCGAAATACGGATCGCGCTTCACCCCGCCGAAATTGCTCGAAGAGATGGCGGCGAAGGGCGAGACCTTCTACGGCCGCTTCGCGCCAAAGAAGGCGGCGGCGTGATTCTCTGAACCGTAGCCGGGATGAAAAATACGAAAGGCCGGATTCTCGATCCGGCCTTTCGCATGTGTGCCTCAGGCAGCCTGGATCAGCCCTTCCTTCTTCATCGCTTCCTGCACCTGCGGCCGCGCCGCGACGCGGGTCTTGTACGCGGCAAGGTTCGGCATCGCCGAGAGGTCGAACTTCATCCGGTCGCCCCAGGTCAGCATCGTGAAGAGATAACCGTCGGCCACCGTGAACTGCTTGCCCATGAGGTAGTCGCGGCCGGCGAGCTGGCTGTCGATGTATTTCAGCTTGCCCATGACGCGGTCCTTGAAGAAGGCCTTGGCCTCGTCGTTCAGCGTCGGCGCGAACATCGGGCCGAAGCTCTTGTGGACCTCCGAGGTGAGGAAGTTCAGCCATTCGAGCAGCTTGTAACGCTCGGCGCTGCCGTGGGCCGGCGCCAGCGCCTTGGCTGAGGCCTGATCGGCGATCATCTGGACAATCACCGGGCCTTCGGTCACGATCTCTCCGCTATCGAGGCCCAGCGCAGGGACCTGGCCCTTGGGGTTCAGCTTCAGATAATCCTCACCGTTTTCGAGCTTCTTGGCCCGAATATCGACCTTGACCAGTTCATAGGGCAGGCCGGCTTCCAGGAGCGCGATATGGGGGGACAGCGAGCACGCACCGGGCGAATAGTACAATTTCATGGAATTTCCTCCTCTTGTTGCTTGGTTCAGGCGAAAGAACGACTACATGCATCTGCTTGAAATAGTCAAGATTGATGCAGGTGCATCGAATAGGGTAAGAGACGGGCGACGAGCTTGAGCGGGACCATGAAACGCAAACCATCGACCGAGGCGACTTCCGCCTGGATCCGCTTGATGCGGGTGCAGAGCCGTGTGCTCAATTGCGTCGAGCAGGACCTGAAGAAGGCCGGCTTCCCGCCGCTCGCATGGTATGACGCGCTGCTCGAACTGTCACGGGCGCCCTCGGGCGAGCTCCGGCCGGTCGAACTCGAACGGCAGATGCTGATCCCGCAATATTCGACATCGCGGCTGATCGACCGCCTGGTCGACGAAGGCCTCGCCTCGCGGCGTGAATGCAAGATCGACAAGCGCGGCCAGTTCGTGGAGATCACGGAAGCCGGCCGCGAATTGCAGAAGCGGATGTGGGGCGCCTATTCGGCCGCGATCGAGAAATATGTCGGTTCGAAGCTGTCCGATGCGGATGCCGTGAAGCTCAGCGGTCTGCTCGACCGTCTGGGCTGCTCGTGCGGCGAGATGAAACTGCCGCCTGCCCACGTCAACGAAACCACGCCGTTGCGATGATCGCGCGGCAAACCAGCTCGTCCGTGCAGCCGGTGGCTGCGCGGACCATCCCTGTCACCCACGCGCGTTCGATCGAAGCGCTTTTGATTAGAGTCTGATATGGCGCGAGACCAGATCGATATGACGCCGCTGCAATCGCGCGACGAACTCGTCGCGTGGTTCGAGGCTGGTTGCAAGGACCCGTCCGAATTCCGCATGGGCACCGAGCACGAGAAGACGCCGTTCACGCTCGAAGGCCACCGTCCGGTGCCCTACGAGGGCGCGCGCGGTATCGGCGCGCTGCTCGAAGGCATGAAACTCCTGCTCGGCTGGGAGCCGATCATGGAGAAGGGCAACATCATCGGCCTCTACGACGTCACTGGCGGCGGCGCGATCTCGCTCGAGCCTGGCGGGCAGTTCGAACTCTCGGGTGCCCCCGTCGAGAACGTGCACCAGACCCAGAGTGAGCTGATGGCGCATCTGGCGCAGGTGCGCGAGATCGCAACGCCGCTCGGCATCGGCTTCCTCGGCCTCGGCATGACGCCGTCCTGGTCGCGCGCCGACATCCCGGTGATGCCCAAGGGCCGCTACAAGATCATGACCAATTACATGCCGAAGGTCGGCCAGTACGGCCTCGACATGATGTACCGGACCTGCACGGTACAGACCAATCTCGACTTCTCCTCCGAAGCGGACATGGTCAAGAAGCTGCGTGTCTCGCTCGCGCTCCAGCCGGCCGCAACCGCCTTGTTCGCCAATTCGCCGTTTACCGAGGGCAAGCCAAACGGCTTTCTCTCCTTCCGGTCCGAGATCTGGCGCGACACCGACAACGCGCGCGCCGGCATGATGCCGTGGGCATTCGAGGACGGCATGGGCTTCGAGCGCTATGTCGACTACGCGCTCGACGTGCCCATGTATTTCGTCAAGCGCGACGAGGACTACATCGACGTCTCGGGCTCCTCGTTCCGCGCCTTCTTCGATGGCCGCAACAACAATTTGCCCGGGGAACGCCCGACGCTGTCGGACTGGGCCAACCATCTTTCGACGATTTTCCCGGAGGTGCGGCTCAAGCGCTATCTCGAGATGCGCGGCTCCGACGGTGGCCCGTGGGGCCGTCTGCCGGCGCTATCGGCGTTCTGGGCCGGGTTGCTCTACGACGATGTGTCGCTGGATGCCGCCTGGGACCTCGTGAAGCACTGGACCGCGCATGAGCGTCAGGCGCTGCGCGACGACGTGCCACGCTTCGGGTTCAAGTCGCGAATCAAGGACCGCTATCTGTTCGAGATCGCCAAGGAGTGCCTCGTTCTGGCGCATGCCGGCTTGCGCCGGCGCGGCCGGATCGACCAGCTTGGCCGCGACGAGACCAGGCATCTGGAGCCGCTCGATCGCATTATCGATTCCGGCCGCACGCCGGCTGAGGAGATGCTCGACAAGTTCAACGGTCCCTGGAACCGCTCGGTGGAACCGGCCTACGCGGAATACGCGTTCTAGACCCAAGGCAAAACGATCGGACTCGGGCCGTTCATCGCCCGTACAGGTTTGCGGCGATCAAATGGCCAGCTGAAAAACCCGAGCGTCGTCAATAACTCGAAAGCTGTTCCGATGGGGAAGGGCCGCCTGGCCGTCATGGCAAGCGTCCTGGCAGGCGTCGTAGCCTGCGCCGCGTTGCTTTCGCTCGTGTTTGCGAGCTGGCCTGCGCGCGCCCAGACGGCGTTCGACCGGCCAGGCGGAGATTATTTCAGCTCTCCGGTCACGTCGGGCGATCCCGAGGATTGCGCGCTGCTGTGCGAGCGCGACCGCCGTTGCCGCTCGTGGAGCTTCAACTATCCTGACATCGAAGGCGGCTCGGCGGTGTGCTGGCTGAAGAACACGGTGCCTGCGCGCGTGCCGGGAAGCTGCTGCATCTCCGGCGTGCGCGGCGCCGGTGTGATCGAGCCGCGTGTCGAAGGCGTGGAGACCTCCATCGACCGCCCCGGCGGCGATTTGCGCAATTTCGAGATGAAGGACGGCGAAGGCGAAGAAGCCTGCAAGGCCGTCTGCACCGCCGACAACAAATGCCGCGCCTTCACCTATGCCCGCCCGGGCTACACGGGACGCGAAGCGCGCTGTTTCCTGAAAAAGGAGATCAAGCCGCCGCGGCGGAAGGCGGGATTCACGTCGGGCGTGGTGAGATAGCTCGGATCATTCCGGCGCAATCACCGTAAGCTCGGGCCACAACGCCCTCCATCTCGCGGCCTTTACCGCGTAATTCGCTGCGGAGAAATTCGGGCTTGGATTGGGGCGTGCAATCAAGCCCGCCACGTCATCGAAGCCGTGCGGCGCATAAACGTGGAAACCGTCGTCCGAGCGCCGCACGCCCACTTGCGTGTTCTGTGTGAGGAAACGGTCGATACCGTCAGTCGAGCACGACAGCGGCGGATAGGGCAGGCCGTGCTTGGCCGGGTACCACAGATGCACGCGTGCCTGGTTGCGGGTCTCGATCTTGACGCCGAGATGATCGAGGCGCGCTTGCAGCTTGCGGATCACGACGTCCTCCGCGTCCCAGGAGGTGTCAGGGTCGAAGTAGAAGACGTCGTAATCGGCAATGCCGTAATCGATCGCACGGCCGGTGAGCACGTTCCAAACCGATTGCACGAGACATCCCGAGACCAGCCACGCATCGGGCAGCGCGAGCTGGTGGAGCTCATCGAGAATCGCGACGTTAATCGGGTTCTTTAGCGCCAGCGCGAGGAAGCGGGCCTCATCCATGACAGTCGTCACGCGCTCACGCGTGCATCATAATCCGCTCGCGCCGCCTTCGAAGCCAGCGCGCGCCAACGCCGCCGCAGCAGCGACTCCACGATCGCGCGCTTTGCCTTGGACAGGCGGATCAGCACTATCGGATAATCGGCGTAGTGATCGGTGAAGTAGAAGATTTTTGGCTGGCTCTCGACCAGCATCGCGCGCTCGTCGACCGGGACGTCCGGCATCACCAGGCTGTCGCCATCTTCCTTCAGACGCGCCAGCATCTTCTTGCGCACCTTTAGTGCGGGCGTGCCGTAGGAGGTACCGTCCTCGACCTCCGGCCACGTCAGTGCGAATTTTCTGACGTCGTCGAAGGTCATGAGATCGGTTCAATGCACGGCGGTGAAAAACCGCGCCATGCGAAATCCGGACAGCCAGGTCCACACCGGCTGGCCCCGGATACCGAGATCCCAGGATCCGAGCACGGCGTCTGCGCGGCCGACCAGATTGTCGATCGGCAACATGCCGACGCCGCCGGAGCGCAAGGGCACGCGGCTGTCGGCGGAATTGTCGCGGTTGTCGCCGAGCACGAAGAGATGGCCTGCCGGCACCGTCACTTCCTGCGTGTTGTCGAGCGGACCGTTGTCACGCATCTTGAAGATCAGATGCGAGACGCCGTTCGGCAGCGTCTCGACATAGCGATAGGCGGGTTCGCTGCCGCCATTGTCGTCCTCGGCGGCACCAACGCCGTCCGGCTTCAACTCGGCGGGGCGATCGTTGACGAAGAGCTGGCCCTGGCGCAGCTGGATGCGGTCGCCGGGCAGGCCCACGACGCGCTTGACCCAGGCCTGCGAGCGGTCGCCGGGCCAGCGGAAGACCACGACGTCGCCCTGCTTCGGCGTTTCCGCGAAGACGCGGCCGCTCTCGGGCAGGTTGATCTGGATCGGCAGCGACGAGGTGCCGTAGCCGTAGGGGAATTTCGAGGCGATCAAGGCGTCGCCGATCAACAGCGTCGGCTCCATCGAGCCCGACGGCACGTAGAACGGCTCGGCCAGCGCACCCTTGGCGATGAACACCGCCGCGACGATGCCGGCGAGCTGCACCAGCTGGCCGCCCCAGCCGCTGCTCTTCCGCTTGGTGGTGACAGTTATCTTCTCGACGCTCATCCGCCTGTTCCACCCACCGTAATGCGTTCCATCAACAGCGACGGCTGGCCGACGCCGACCGGCACGCCCTGACCGTTCTTGCCGCAGGTGCCGATGCCGGTATCGAGCGCGAGGTCGTTGCCGATCATGCGGATGCGATGCAGGTCGGTCGGCCCGTTGCCGATCAGCATGGCGCCCTTCAGGGGCGCACCGATCTTGCCGTTCTCGATCTTGTAAGCCTCGGTGCACTGAAACACGTATTTGCCCGAGGTGATATCCACCTGGCCGCCGCCGAAATTCGCGGCGAAGACGCCGTTCTTCACCGACGCGAGGATCTCGGCCGGATCGCGGTCGCCCGCCAGCATGTAGGTGTTGGTCATGCGCGGCATCGGCACGTGGGCATAGCCCTGGCGGCGGCCGTTGCCGGTCGGCTTCATGTTCATCAGGCGGGCGTTCTGACGGTCCTGCATGTAGCCGACCAGGACGCCGTCCTCGATCAGCACGGTGCGGTTGGTCGGCGTTCCCTCATCGTCGATCGACAGCGAGCCGCGGCGCGAGGCAATCGTGCCGTCGTCGACCACGGTCACGCCCTTGGCCGCGACCTGCTGGCCCATCAGGCCGGCAAACGCGGACGTCTTCTTGCGGTTGAAGTCACCTTCGAGGCCATGGCCAACCGCCTCATGCAGCATCACGCCGGGCCAGCCGGCCCCGAGCACGACGTCCATCTCGCCGGCGGGGGCGGGAATCGATTCCAGGTTGACCAGAGCCTCACGCAACGCGCCGTCGGCGGCGTCGCGCCAGTTCTTGCTTTCGATGAATTCGGCGTAGCCGGCGCGGCCGCCATAGCCCTTGCTGCCGCTCTCCTGGCGGTCGCCCTGACCGGCGACGACGGAGACGTTGACGCGCACGAGCGGGCGGATGTCGCGATAGCTCTCGCCGTCGGGCCGCAGGATCTCGACCACCTGCCAGGTCGCGCCCAGGCTGACGCTGACCTGCCGCACCCGCGGATCCTTGTCGCGCAGATAAGCGTCGATCTCGGCGAGCAGTTTGACCTTGGTCTCGAAGCCGGGGGCATCGAGCGGATTGTCGTCACTATAAAGCCGCACGTTGGTATGCGCAGGAGGCGCGGCGAAGCTGCCGGAATAACCGCCGCGCACGGCCGCGACCGCGTCCGCAGCGCGAATCAGCGCCGGCAGCGACACGTCGGAGGAATGCGCGTAGCCGACG
This sequence comes from Bradyrhizobium sp. 172, assembly GCF_023101065.1. Taxonomy (NCBI): domain Bacteria; kingdom Pseudomonadati; phylum Pseudomonadota; class Alphaproteobacteria; order Hyphomicrobiales; family Nitrobacteraceae; genus Bradyrhizobium; species Bradyrhizobium sp. 172. The sequence continues at coordinate 7,535,499 of NZ_CP064701.1, read as the reverse complement.
GCGTCGTCCTTGACGGCGCGCAGGCCAAAACCCTGCGAGGTATCGTAGGTCGCCTGCTTCAGCCGGCCATTGTCGAACATCAGCGCTTCGGTCTGGCTGTATTCCAGGAACAATTCGCCGTCGTCGGCACCGGCAAGCCCGCGCGCGAGCTCGTTGCGAACCTGATCGCGGTCGAGATTGGCGCGGTCGAGCAGGGAGGTTGTGGCAGGGTTGGTCATGCGTCCGTCCATTATCGGGGGATGTGAGGCAAGATAATGGTTTCCCGGCACTTCCGCGAGGGCGCCAAGTCTCACATTACGGAAACAATAGGATTCGCGGGCCTAACCGCCCTTCGCACTACGGCAGCTTGTCATAGCCCTCGCCGAGCCCGTTCAGGCTGAGCGGGAAGCCGATGCCTTCTTCCGGGGTCTCGAAGATGATGAAGGTCGCGGTCTTGGCAGTGCGGAGCTGGCCGAGCAGCTTGTCGTCCATGACGACCTCGGCGACGCAGCCATTGGGCAGGCAGCGGACAAAGCCGGCACGGCCTACGTCCTGGTTGTCGAGCTTGAGGCCGAGGCCGGAGGGCAGGAGAACGCCGAGGGGGGCGACCACCCGCATCAGGCGGCTCTTCTGGTCGGCGGTCTTGAGAACGATCACGGTCAGGCCGGCGTTGGAGCGGTCTTCGGCCACCACGCTCTGGATCAGGGCGCATTGCTCGGACTGGGCGCCCGGCGGGGTGTCGCAGCGGATCTGCCAGTCGCCATGGACGGAGCGCACCGCGCCCTGCGCATGGGCGAGGCCCGGAAGCGCCAGGACGACGACCGCCGCCAGCAGAGCGGCCAGCATCGTGAGGCTGCCAGCCTGGCTTTTAGCCCGCCTTGCCATGGATCTCGAAAACCCCATCGGGTCGGTCCCTCTGCTCGCCTGGGTCGCTCGCGTCAGGCGGACTGATACGGGAATGACGGCGTCTTGAAGGCGATTCGCAAGCAAATTCCACGCCGCCCCGGCCGCAATCGCCCGCACGAATCAGGTTCCTGTGCGGCTGTGCGCCAAGTGCCTACCGCGGGCAATTCCGCTGTCAAGCGGCAGCATCCCGGGAAATGGTATTTTTGTCTGATGTTACTAGGAAATATCTTGCGGGTGATGGCTGACAGACGAGGCTCAAGACTGCATTGCGATAGATCAAGAATTATGGTTTGAGAGGCTTGATTTCGGCGTTCTAGCGATCTGGCCCCAATTCCTCTTAGAGGTATTCTTGCGCGGCGGTTTGTCAGACGGGGGGATCGAATAAAGCGTTTCCCGAAAATAGGGGAATGCACTTGGGGTGATTTCGTTAGGGGAGCGCGAACGGCATGAAGATGTCGATGGGCCCGGTGGGCCGGCACTTGCTGGGATTGGCCGTGGCGGGTCTGACGCTGGCGACGGGCGGTGCGGCATTTGCCGAGCTGGGGCAGCCGGCTGCGTGGGAGTGGACGCTTCAGCAGTCCGGGTCCCCGGTGATGGACAACATCGTCTGGTTCCATAATTTCCTGTTCGTGCTGATCACGCTGATCACGCTGTTCGTTCTGGCGCTGCTCGTGATCGTTGTCGTGAAGTTCAACGCGAGAGCCAATCCGGTGCCGTCGCGGACCACGCACAACACGCTGATCGAGGTGGCGTGGACGCTCGTGCCGGTGTTGATCCTGGTCGGCATTTCGGTGCCGTCGTTCCGCCTCCTGTTCCTCGAGCTCGACGTGCCGAAGGCGGATCTGACCATCAAGGCGACCGGCAAGCAGTGGTACTGGTCCTACGCCTATCCTGATAACGGCAAGTTCGAGTTCGACTCGCTGATGGCCCAGGACAAGCAGCCCCGTCTGCTGGGCGTCGACAATGAGATGGTGGTGCCCGTCAACAAGGTGGTTCGGGTTCAGGTGACCGGGGCCGACGTGATTCATGCCTTTGCGCTGCCGGCCTTCGGCGTCAAGATCGACGCCATTCCGGGCCGGCTCAACGAAACCTGGTTCAAGGCCACCAAGACCGGCATGTTCTACGGCCAGTGCTCGGAATTGTGCGGCAAGGACCACGCCTTCATGCCGATCGCGATCCGTGTGGTGAGCGACCAGGAGTTCGCCTCCTGGGTCGAGACCGCGAAGAAGAAATATGCGAGCGGCGGCACCAGCACCTACGCCTCCACGGCCGGCCCGACGCAGTGAGCGCCGGGCGCAGGGTTCGAGGAAACTGAAAGCGACATAAGGCGGGACCTCCAGAGGTCCGATCGGGACGCAAGGCAGGATTAGAAAATGGCAACGAGCGCAGCGGCACACGGCGATCACGCGCAAGACCACGGACATGACGAGCACGCCCATCCGACCGGATGGCGGCGCTACGTCTATTCGACCAACCACAAGGACATCGGCACGATGTACCTGATCTTCGCGGTCATCGCCGGCGTCATCGGCGCCGCGATGTCGATCGCGATCCGTGCCGAGCTGATGTATCCGGGCGTGCAGATCTTCCACGAGACGCACACCTACAATGTGTTCGTGACCTCCCATGGTCTGATCATGATCTTCTTCATGGTCATGCCCGCGATGATTGGCGGCTTCGGCAACTGGTTCGTGCCGCTCATGATCGGCGCGCCCGACATGGCGTTCCCGCGCATGAACAACATCTCGTTCTGGCTGCTGCCGGCCTCGTTCGCGCTGTTGCTGATGTCGACCTTCGTCGAGGGCGAGCCGGGCGCCAACGGCGTCGGCGCCGGCTGGACCATGTACGCGCCGCTGTCGAGCTCGGGCCATCCGGGCCCGGCGGTGGACTTCGCGATCCTGTCGCTGCATCTGGCGGGCGCTTCCTCGATCCTGGGCGCCATCAATTTCATCACCACGATCTTCAACATGCGCGCGCCGGGCATGACCCTGCACAAGATGCCGCTGTTTGTGTGGTCGATCCTGGTGACGGTGTTCCTGCTGCTGTTGTCGCTGCCGGTGCTCGCCGGTGCGATCACGATGCTGCTCACTGACCGCAATTTCGGCACGACGTTCTTCAATCCGGAAGGCGGCGGCGATCCCGTGCTGTTCCAGCATCTGTTCTGGTTCTTCGGTCACCCCGAAGTGTACATCCTGATCCTGCCCGCCTTCGGCATGGTCAGCCAGATCGTCTCGACCTTCTCGCGCAAGCCCGTGTTCGGCTATCTCGGCATGGCCTACGCCATGGTCGCGATCGGCGGCATCGGCTTCGTGGTGTGGGCGCACCACATGTACACGGTCGGCATGTCCTCGGCGACGCAGGCCTATTTCGTCGCCGCCACGATGGTCATCGCGGTCCCGACCGGCGTGAAGATCTTCTCGTGGATCGCCACGATGTGGGGCGGCTCGATCGAGTTCCGCGCGCCGATGATCTGGGCGGTGGGATTCATCTTCCTGTTCACCGTCGGCGGCGTCACCGGCGTGGTGCTGGCGAATGCCGGCGTCGACCGCGTGCTCCAGGAGACCTACTACGTGGTCGCGCACTTCCACTACGTGCTGTCGCTCGGTGCGGTGTTCGGAATCTTCGCCGGCTGGTACTACTGGTTCCCGAAGATGTCCGGCTACATGTACAATGAAGGGCTCGCCAAGGCGCACTTCTGGGTCACCTTCATCGGCGTGAACCTGGTGTTCTTCCCGCAGCACTTCCTCGGTCTGTCGGGCATGCCTCGCCGCTATGTCGATTATCCCGACGCGTTCGCGGGCTGGAACCTGGTCTCGTCGGTCGGCTCCTATATCTCCGGCTTCGGCGTGCTGATCTTCCTCTACTGCGTGATCGACGCCTTCGCGAAGAAGGTGCCGGCTGGCGACAATCCGTGGGGTGCAGGTGCGACCACGCTGGAATGGACGCTGCCCTCGCCGCCGCCCTTCCACCAGTTCGAAGTGCTGCCCCGCGTGCAGTAAGCCAATGCTCGCGGCGCCCGTGACGGGCGCCGCGGCTCGACAACCAAGCGAGTCAGTCTAGTGTCCGTCCTCGACCACAACGCCATCGACATCAATCCCCGCATCTCCGAAGCGGAGGTTGGCGATTACATCGCGCTCCTGAAGCCGCGGGTGATGTCGCTGGTGATCTTCACCGCGCTGGTCGGAATGGCGATGGCGCCCGGGCATTTCCACCCGGTGCTGGCCATCACCTCGCTGCTCTGCATCGCGGTCGGCGCCGGCGCGTCCGGCGCGCTCAACATGGCGCTCGAAGGCGACATCGATGCCAAGATGTCGCGCACGGCGAACCGGCCGATTCCGCGCGGCCGCATCACCCGTCCCGAGGCGATGACCTTCGGCATGACGCTCGCCTTCTTCTCGGTGATGACGCTCGGCATCCTGGTCAACTGGATCGCGGGCGCGCTGCTCGCCTTCACCATCTTCTTCTACGTCGTGATCTACACAATCGGCCTGAAGCGCTGGACCGCGCAGAACATCGTGATCGGCGGTGCCGCCGGCGCACTGCCGCCGGTGGTGGCCTGGGCCGCGGTCACAGGCACGGTCGACGTCGAGCCGCTACTGCTGTTCGCCATCATCTTCTTCTGGACGCCGCCGCACTTCTGGGCGCTGGCGCTGTTCCGCTCCGACGATTACGCGCGCGCCGGCATTCCGATGCTGCCCAACGTCGCCGGCCCCGACGCGACCCGGCTTCAGATCCTGCTCTACACCATCGTGCTGATCGCGGTCGCGGCCGCGCCCTGGGCGCTCGGCTACTTCGACGCCATCTACGGCATCGTCTCGCTGATCCTCGGCGCCGGCATGCTGGGGTTCGCCATCAACGTCTATGTCCGTCGCGAGCGCAGCCAATCGCTGCGGGCGACCCGCAAGCTGTTCGCGTTCTCCATCCTTTATCTGTTCGCGCTGTTTGCGACCTTGCTGGCCGAGGTCGTGTTCCGGGCGCTTGCGCCGATGGTAGGGGGCGCATGATCACAGGGATGGCCGACAAACCCGAGATAGACGGAATCGTCCTCACCGAGGCGCAGAAGAAGAGCCGTCGTCAGCGCTCGATCGCGATCGCACTCGCGCTCGGCGTGCTCGTAGTGCTGTTCTTCGCCGTGACCATGGTCAAGGGGCCGGCCGTGCTCGTCCGGCCGATGTAGGAAACATGGATCAGAAGCCGACCATATCGCGGGATCAGAGCCGGACGGCCACCAAGGGGCGCAGGCCTGCCAGGGGGCTTGGCCGCGACGTGGTGGTCGCCTCGATCTGCGGCGGCGTGGTCGCGCTGATGGTCGGCGCCTCCTACGCGGCGGTGCCGTTCTACAATTGGTTCTGCCGCGCCACCGGCTTCAACGGCACGACCCAGGTCGCGACCTCGGCGCCGGCCAGCGGCCCGATCGCACGCAAGATCGCGGTGCGCTTCGATTCCAACGTCGCGCCCGGCCTGCCCTGGAAGTTCGAGCCCGAGCAGAGCGAGATCGAGGTCAATATCGGCCAGGTCGTGACCGTCTTCTACACGGTGACCAACCAGGCCGCGCGGACCACCGCAGGCCAGGCCGCCTACAATGTCGCGCCGCTGACGGTCGGATCCTATTTCCAGAAGATCAACTGCTTCTGCTTCACCGAGCAGACCATGGCGCCGGGCGAGAAGCGCGAGATGCCGGTCGTATTCTATGTCGATCCGTCGATTGCCGACGACCACGAGAACGACGGTCTCAACACGATCACGCTGTCCTACACGTTCTATCCGGTGAAGGATCCGGTGGTGAAGCCGCTCGCGGCCAGCGAAGACGACAAACGCAAGGGAAATCTCTGATCTCCGGACTCACGCGCCGGGGTTGGAATAAGGGGATAAGTGCCTGACAGGCACGGGATTGAGGAGCGAGACCGCAAATGGCAACGGCGCACACCAAGCATCACGACTACCATCTGGTCGATCCCTCGCCATGGCCCGTCGTCGGCTCCATCTCCGCCTTCATCATGGCGGTCGGCGCGATCACCTGGATGCACCACATGTTCTCGGCTGCGCCGATCATCTTCGGTGTCGGCACCGTCGGTGTGCTCTACACCATGGCGAGCTGGTGGGGCGACGTGATCAGGGAAGCCCAGTACAAGGGCGACCACACCCGCGTCGTGCAGCTGCATCACCGCTACGGCATGATCCTGTTCATCGCCTCGGAGGTGATGTTCTTCGTCGCCTGGTTCTGGGCCTATTTCAACGCGGCGCTATTCCCGGCCGACGCCGTCCACGCTACCCGCGATGCGGTGTTCGGCTGTGGTCTCGGGACCGCGGCCGGCGCCTGCACCGTGCCGGGCACCTGGCCGCCGCACGGCATCGAGACCTTCGATCCCTGGCATCTGCCGCTCCTGAACACGCTGATCCTGCTCACCTCCGGCACCACGGTGACCTGGGCCCACCATGCGCTGCTCGAGAACGATCGCCAGGGCCTGAAATATGGCCTGATCCTCACCGTCGTGCTCGGCGCGCTCTTCACCTGCGTGCAGGCCTATGAGTACAGCCACGCGGCATTCTCCTTCGGCGGCAACGTCTACGGCGCGACCTTCTTCATGGCGACCGGCTTCCACGGTTTCCATGTGCTGGTCGGCACCATCTTCCTGCTGGTGTGCCTGTTCCGCGCCTATGCCGGCCACTTCACGCCGACCCAGCATCTCGGTTTCGAGTTCGCCGCCTGGTACTGGCATTTCGTCGACGTGGTCTGGCTGTTCCTGTTCCTCTGCATCTATGTCTGGGGACACGGCGCCGAGACCATGGCTCACGGCGCGCACTGAGCGGGCTGGCTTCGGATCGAGAAAGGGCGGCCCCGGGCCGCCCTTTTGCTTTTTTGCGCGCAGGGGTTTCGGCAGAAACTGTGATAGACCTTTTGCCATGAACGAAGCCGCCGATACGTCCGAGCCGCAAGCCACCGTCCTGCAAAGCGCGCTGCGCGGGCTTGCCTGCAAATGCCCGCGCTGCGGCCAGGGCAAGCTCTATGCAGGCTTCCTGACGCTTGCGCCTTGCTGCGAGCGTTGCGGCCTCGACTACGCCTTCATCGATTCCGGTGACGGTCCGGCGATCTTCATCATCATGCTGGCCGGCGCGATCGTCGTCGGCTGCGCGCTCGTCATCGAGGTCAAGTACCAGCCGCCGTACTGGCTGCACGCGGTGCTGTGGCTGCCGCTGATCCTTGCGACTACCCTGCTGCCGTTGCGCGCGATGAAGTCGCTGCTGATCGCACTGCAATTCCACCATAAGGCGGCGCCGGGCCGGCTGGTCGACCGCGCGAAATGAACGAGACCGCGCGCAAGCCCCGCGTGGCCGGCTTCGCGCTGTTTACGCTTTTCCTGACCGCGGTCTGCGTCACGCTCGGCGTCTGGCAATTGCAGCGCCGCATCGCCAAGCACGAGCTGATCGCCGCACTGACCGAGCGCCTCGCGGAGGCACCGGTCACTCTGCCGCCGCCGGCACGATGGGCCGCGCTAAGTCCCGCGCGCGATGAATTCCGCCGTGTCAGCTTTACCGCGACCTACGCGCCGTTGCCCGATGCGATGGTCTATTCCTCCGGATCCGCCGTGCGTAAGGACGCGTCGGGCCCCGGCACCTGGGCCTTCCTGCCGGCGCGGCTGCCGAGCGGCGAGACGGTGGTGATCGATGCGGGCTTCGTCGAAAACACCATGCAGGATCGCAGCGTCGAGGATCGCGCGGTCAGGAAGCTCGTCACCGGGCAGGCGGTCTCGTTCACCGGCTATCTGCGCTTCCCCGAGGCACCGGGCTGGCTGACCCCGGCGGAGAACCGCGGCAAGCGGCTGTGGTTCGTGCGCGATCACGTGGCGATCGCGAGCGCGCTGGGCTGGGGCGCGGTTGCGCCGTTCTATGTCGACCTCGAGCAGCCGGCGCCCGAGAATGGCATTCCGCGGCCGGGGCCGCTCGACGTCCATCTCAAGGACGATCACCTGCAATACGCCATCACCTGGTTCACCCTTGCAGGCGCCGTGCTCATCGCCTTCGCCGTGTGGGCAAGAGGGCGGCGGCGGGGCTGAGCTCCGTAGATCCACTTAGGGAACCCGGTATCGCCCGGGGTTTACCATTCAGCGCACATTCACGAGTGTGGTCCTAAGCCGCCAGTAATTTTCCGCGGCAGACAGGATTGCAGCGTGAGTGATTTCGACCAGATGGGAATTGTCGTCGATTGGGTGGATGCCTGCAGGAAGGGCGACCTCGCGACGCTCCTCGACCTCTATGCGGATGACGCCCAGGTCGAATGCACGTGCAACGGCACGCAGCGCTATCGCGGCCGGAGCGAGCTCGAAGCCTATTGGCAGCCGCGGCTCAGCGCTTTCTCGTCGGCCGGTTTCGGGTTGGAGGAAATCCATCCTGCACCCCACGGCGTCGATCTCGAATATTCCGTCGCCGGCGCGCTGCGCATTCGCGCCTCGTTTTGTTTCAGCCCCGACGGCAAGATCCGCACCACGCTGTGCGAGCCGGCGCGACAGAACGCGCAGCTTGGCTGTGCGTGCTAGAGTTTCCGTTCTGATTAATCAGAGCCGAACACCAGATTCTGTTTTGGCGTTTTCTTCACGCGAACCGGTATCCACTTCGCTCGAAAGCGCTTCAATCGCTGACCGGCGCCTCGCGTGCCGGTTCGGCGGGAAGGCGGCAGCGCACATAGGTTCTGTCGTCCACGCGCAGCAGTGACAGCGATCCGCTGAGTGCGCGCACGCGCTCATGCATGCCGGTCAGGCCGCGGCCGAACAGATTCCCTTCGGGAAAGCCGCCGCCGTCGTCGGAAATCTCGATGACGACCGTCTCGCCGGCGAAGGTCGCCTGCACATGGGCATGGCTGGCGCCGGCATGACGCAGCACGTTGGTCAGCGCCTCCTGAATCACGCGATAGACGGTTTGAGCCAGCGGCCCGTCGATCGCGTTGAGATTCGGATCGACCGCGTCCGTCAGGTCGATAGACGGCGCCTGCTTGCGAAAATTTCGGAGCAGCGTCTGCACACTGGTCTCCAGACCCAATTCCTCGATGTAGAGCGGTCGCAACCGGTCGAGGATGCGGCGGTTGGTCTGCTGGAGCGCCTCGACCGATTGCAACACCTCCTGCGCCGAACTGCTGAGATTTCCCGCCGGGGGCGAGGCATCGACCAATGCGATGGTGCCGACGCGGATGCCGAACAGCAGCGGACCGAGTTCGTCGTGCAGTTCGCGCGCGAGATCGCGCCGCTCGTCGTCCTGGAGCGAGACCAGGCGGTGCAGCAGGTCGCGATTGTCCTGGCTCAACTGCACCAGCGTTTCGGCCAGCGCATTGGCCTCCTCGCAGCTTTGCCGGATTTCCGGCGGTCCCCCGACCGAGATCGGTGTTGCGTAGTCGCCGCGTCGTAGCCGCGTGAGGCCTGCGCCAAGATCCTGCAGTGGTCGCAGGGCTGATCCCGCAAACACATAGGCGACGACCCCTGTCAGCCCGGTCAGCGCGACGACGAAGCCGGCCAAGGCGAGGAAGCCCACCCAGGTCTCGAACAGCGCTGCGGACAGGTCCGGCACAAACACGATGTCGCCGAAATGCTCGCCGTTGAGGGATACCGGAAATGCGATGTGCAAGTCCGGAATGGAAAGGAGACTGACGAACCATTTTGGTGGGCCATGCGAACCTTGCAGGCCCCTCGACGCAAAGGGAGGAGCAACCGCTCCTGCAGGAAGGAATTGAATATCTGAGGACTCGTCCAGCATCCGCACGAAGTCATCCAGGGTCCTTCGCGGATGGTCGGATGAACGCAGAGCGTTGTTGAGGGCCTCGGCCACGGCTTTGGTCGATCGTTGGGCCGGCTGGTTCTCCTCGGCGAGCTGACCGGTCGTGAAGACGTGCAGCAGGACGCCGCCCATGATCAGCGCCGCCATGAACAGCAGGCCGAGCGGCAGAAACAATTGTGTACTGAAGGACAGCCGTTGCCACATTAGGTCAATTCTAACGCGCATCAGGGGATTTTGCTCTTTCCATTTGTTCCCGTCGGTTTATGAATCGAAAAACTAGAGAGTTACAATGCAAGATACTGCCAAGCCGGCGACCCGCGTCCTGATTGTCGACGACCATCCCGTGGTGTTGTCCGGTTGCCGCACCCTGTTCTCCTCCGACCATTCGATCCGGATCGACGAGGCGACCGACGCCAAATCCGGGCATCGCGCCTATGTCAGCAGGCGGCCCGACGTCACTGTGATCGACATCAGCCTGCCCGACGTCTCCGGCTTTGAACTGATGCGGCGCATTCGCAAGGACGATCCCGACGCCAAGATCATCATGTTCAGCATGAACGATGATCCAGCCTTCGTGGTGCGGGCGGTCGAGCTCGGGGCCCAGGGCTACGTCTCCAAGGGCGACGATCCCCGGATCCTGCTCAAGGCGGTGCGCAAGGTGGTTGCGGGCGACAATTTCATCTCACCGCAGCTCGCGGAAGCCGTGACGTTTTCCGGCGCGGCGATCAAGGCCAATCCAGCCTCGCAGATGACGCCGCGGGAGCTCGAGATTCTTCGCCTGTTGGGGCGAGGCGACAAGATCGTCGAGGTCGCCGAGGCGCTCGGCATCTCCTACAAGACCGTCGCCAACACCACCTCTCTGCTCAAGCAGAAGCTCGGTGCCAAGAACCATTCCGACCTGATCCGGATCGCGGTGGAAATCGGGATGAACTGACGCCTCAGGGCACCGAACCGGCTGCACCAGGATGCTGCCGGTTCGGCGGGCGGACCGGTCTCGGCGCTCAGCCGGGCAATGCATGGATAGCGCCGACACCATCCGCCGACACAATGAGCGCAGCCGTCGTTCGTTCCCGAACTGTGCTGTCGTTCGGGATATAATGGTAATGCGTGACGCCAAGCTGCTGGCGAACGTTTGCCCGCGCCGAAACGTGTCGGGAAAAACAGGAACATTTTCTCACACATTCCGTTTTGTCCCTTGACGATATCGTGACAGCCGACGAAAGCTTGCGCGAACAGTTTTTGCGGGTCGGTGACCCCAAGACGCCAAACCGGTCTGCACACAACGACAGACCTTCCAAGAGAGGGCTGCGGCATTGCCGCAGCCCTTTTCGTTGGCAGCGCTTTTCGTTGGCAGCCTTTTTCCTTGGACGGCCCCAGGCGCGAAGCGGTTTCCTGATGCCGCAAAACACTTTATGGTGGCCCAAAGCCTCTGGCTGTTAACAAGTAATTTCGTAAAATCAAAGGCTTGCGGACCGAGTCCAGGCTCGGCCGGCCTTTGGAGGGCAGTTTGACTCGTTATATCTCGACCCGGGGCGAGGCCCCCGAACTCGGCTTCTGCGACGTGATGCTGACCGGGCTCGCTCGCGACGGCGGCCTGTATGTGCCGGCCACCTGGCCGCAACTCTCGCCTGACGCCATCGCCGGCTTTTTCGGGCGTCCCTATTGGGAGGTCGCGGTCGAGGTGATCCGCCCTTTCGTCGCCGGCGAGATCTCGGACGCCGAGCTCGGCCGTATGGCGAACGAGGCCTACGCCACCTTCCGCCATCCGGCGGTGGTGCCGCTGCGCCAGATGGCGCCGCACCAGTTCGTGCTGGAGCTGTTCCACGGCCCGACGCTCGCCTTTAAGGACGTGGCGATGCAGCTGATCTCGCGGCTGATGGACCACGTGCTCGCCCAGCGCGGCCAGCGCACCACCATCGTGGTCGCGACCTCGGGCGACACCGGCGGTGCTGCGGTCGACGCGTTCGCAGGACTCGAAAATGTCGATCTCATCGTGCTGTTCCCGCATGGCCGCATCTCCGAGGTGCAGCGGCGAATGATGACGACGACGGGCGCGGCCAACGTCCATGCGCTTGCCGTCGAGGGCAATTTCGACGATTGCCAGGCCCTCGTGAAGGCGATGTTCAACAACCATCGCTTCCGCGATGCGACGTCGCTGTCCGGCGTCAATTCCATCAATTGGGCGCGCATCGTCGCCCAAGTGGTCTACTATTTCACCTCCGCCGTTGCCGCCGGTGCACCCGCGCGCGCGGTGGACTTCGTCGTGCCGACCGGCAATTTCGGCGACATCTTCGCCGGCTATGTCGCCAAGCGCATGGGTCTTCCGGTGCGGACCCTGGGCATCGCCGCCAACGTCAACGACATCCTGGCGCGCACGCTGAAGACCGGGATCTACGAGGTGCGCGAGGTCCACGCGACGGCTTCGCCGTCGATGGACATTCAGATCTCCTCGAATTTCGAGCGGCTGCTGTTCGAGGCTGGCGGGCGCGATGCCGCCGGCGTGCGCCGTCTGATGGATTCACTGAAGCAATCGGGACGCTTCGTGCTGCCCGATGCGACGCTGGCCGCGATCCGCGAGGGGTTCGACGCAGGCCGGGCCGACGAGACCGAGACCGCGGCCGCGATCCGCGCCGCCTGGCGCGAGGCCGGCGAGCTGGTCGATCCCCACACCGCGGTCGCGCTTGCGGTCGCCGACCGCGACACCACGGACAGGACGGTTCCCAGCATCGTGCTGTCCACCGCCCATCCGGCCAAATTCCCCGATGCGGTCGAAGCGGCCTGCGGCCAGCGGCCGCAACTGCCGGCCTGGCTCGATGGTCTGATGACCAAATCCGAACACATGAAGGTGATGAAGAACGACCAGACCGAGGTCGAGCGGTTCGTGCTGTCGGTCAGCCGCGCCGCGAAACAGGGAGTTGCCGGATGAGCGTCGAGATTTCCAAGCTTGCGTCCGGCCTCACTGTCGTCACCGACAAGATGCCTCATCTCGAGACCGCGGCGCTCGGCGTCTGGGCCGGCGTCGGCGGGCGCGACGAGAAGCCCAACGAGCACGGCATCTCGCATCTTCTGGAACATATGGCATTCAAGGGCACGACGAAGCGCTCCTCGCGCGAGATCGTCGAGGAGATCGAGGCGGTCGGCGGCGACCTCAATGCCGGCACCTCGACCGAGACCACGTCCTATTATGCGCGGGTGCTGAAGGCCGACGTGCCGCTCGCACTCGACGTGCTCGCCGACATCCTGGCCAATCCCGCCTTCGAGCCCGACGAACTCGAGCGCGAGAAGAACGTCATCGTGCAGGAGATCGGCGCGGCGCAGGACACGCCTGACGACGTCGTGTTCGAGCATCTCAACGAGCTCTGCTATCCCGACCAGCCGATGGGCCGCTCGCTGCTCGGCACTGCGAAGACCTTGCGTGCCTTCAGCCGCGACTCGCTGCGCGACTATCTGTCGACGCACTACCGCGGCCCTGACATGGTGGTGGCGGCCGCCGGCGCGGTCGATCACAAGCAGGTGGTCGCCGAGGTCGAGCAGCGCTTTGCCAGTTTTGAGGGGACAGCGGGTCCCAAGCCGCAACCCGCACAATTCGGCAAGGGCGGCACCAAGGTGGTGCATCGCGAGCTCGAGCAGGCGCATCTGACCTTGGCCCTGGAGGGCGTGCCGCAGACCGATCTGTCGCTGTTCTCGCTCCAGGTCTTTACCAACATCCTCGGCGGCGGGATGTCGTCGCGGCTGTTCCAGGAGGTGCGCGAGAAGCGCGGCCTCTGTTACTCAATCTACTCGTTCCATGCCCCCTATACCGACACCGGCTTCTTCGGCCTCTACACCGGCACCGATCCGGCCGATGCGCCCGAGATGATGGAGGTCGTGGTCGACATCATGAATGATTCGGTCGAGACCCTGACCGAGGTCGAGATCGCGCGGGCCAAGGCGCAAATGAAGGCGGGGCTGCTGATGGCGCTGGAGAGCTGCTCGTCCCGCGCCGAGCAACTCGCCCGGCATGTGCTGGCCTATGGCCGGCCCCAGACCGCCGAGGAGCTGGTGGCCCGGATCGACGCCGTCAGCGTCGAATCGACCCGGGATGCGGCGCGTGCGCTGCTTTCGCGCAGCCGCCCTGCGGTTGTCGCATTGGGCAGTGGCAGGGGTCTGGACACGGCGGTGTCTTTTGCGGAAGGATTGACCCGGGCACGCGCCAAGGCGCGGCTGCATTAGGAGCCGCGCACGGGTTGATCCGCCCCGGGAAGCATCACCATGGCCCTCTTTCGCCTGCCATCCAGTGGACCCGCCGCTCTCGCGCCGCGCGGCAACGGCCTGTTGCTACGCGCGCCTCAGATGTCGGACTTCCTGCAATGGGCCCATCTGCGCGAGTCCAGCCGCGATTACCTGACCCCCTGGGAGCCGATCTGGCCGTCGGATGATCTCACCCGCTCCGGTTTCCGCCGCCGCCTGCGCCGCTATTCCGAGGACATCGCCGCGGACCGGTCCTATCCCTTTCTGATCTTCCGGGAGCTCGACGGCGCCATGGTCGGCGGCATCACGCTCGCCAATGTCCGCCGCGGCATCGTCCAGGCCGGCACCATCGGCTATTGGGTCGGCAAGCCCCACGCCCAGCGCGGCTACATGACGGCCGCGCTGCGGGTGCTGCTGCCGACGCTGTTCGGGGAGCTCAATCTGCACCGGGTCGAGGCCGCTTGCATCCCGACCAATGCGCCCTCGATCCGGGTGCTGGAGAAGTGCGGTTTCTCCCGCGAGGGGCTGGCGCGCCGGTATCTCTGCATCAACGGGGTCTGGCAGGACCATTTGCTGTTCGGCCTGCTGCACGAGGATTTCCGCGGCTGAGCCCGTTGATTGATGCGGCCAAAGTCTCCTTGTTTGCTGCCTTGGGTTCGCCGGTTTTGACGATATAACGGCGCAACCCGGCCGGTGATCGGTCGGGATGTCGTCAGGAGTATGGGTGTTGATGGTGCAGGAGCTTCGGTCATCGCGGAATGCGTTGCGGCGGGGGGCGGCGGTCGCGCTGGCGTTGTCAGTTGCGCTCGTCTCCATCTCGCCGGTCGCGGCGCAGTCGCTGACCGATCGATTCAAGGGCCTGTTCGGCGGCAAGTCGGACGAGCCGGCCCAACCCAAGCCGGCGCCTGCGCCGGGCCAGCCGGCGGCTGATGACGATCTTGATTGCCCGCAGGTCACGGTGCGTGCCGGAGCCTCCACCTACGCGGTCGGTGCCACCGGGAAGCCGGCCGTCGGCAACGAGATCCGCTTCCAGGCCACCATCACCAAGATGGCGCGCGAATGCGCCCGCAATGGCGGCGATATCACGGCCCGGATCGGCATCCAGGGCCGCGTCATTGCCGGACCCGCCGGCGCGCCTGCGAGCGTCGAGGTGCCGCTGCGCGTCGCCGTGGTGCAGGGCGGCGTCGGCGAGAAGGTGATCGCTTCCAAGGCCTACCGGACCACGGTCGGAATGTCGGAGGGCGGCAGCGTGCCGTTCACCTTCGTGGCCGAGGATCTGGTCTACCCGATGCCTTCGGCCAAGGACGCCGATAGCTACATCTTCTATGTCGGCTTCGATCCGCAGGCGCTGTCGCCCGAGCCGAAGGCGCGGGCGAAGAAGAAGTAACCACGTCAAGATAGTCGTCATGCCCCGCGAAGGCGGGGCATCCAGTACGCCGCGGCTTCTCGATCTATCAGGGCTGTCTCTGGAATACTGGATCGCCCGCCTTCGCGGGCGATGACATCAGATTTGCCGATGCAGTGCCCGACAAACAAAAAAGCCGGCGCTGATCGCGCCGGCTTTTTGATTGGTGAAGGCAAGATCTCTCAGTTCAGCTTCTGCCTGACTTCGGTGATGCCCTTGGCGAGCAGATCGTCGGCGACCTGGCCCCTGACCGACTTCGACAGGATCGTGGAGGCGGCCTGGACGGCGGCTTCGGCCGCTGCGGCGCGAACATCGGCCACCGCCTGAGCCTCGGCGAGCGCGATCTTGCCCTCCGCGGTCTTGGTGCGGCGAGCGACGAAATCTTCCACCTTGGCCTTGGCCTCGGTTGCGATGCGCTCGGCTTCGCTCTTCGCGTTGGCGATGATGTCGGCGGCCTCGCGTTCGGCCGAGGCGGTGCGCGCCTTGTAGTCGGCGAGCACCTTGGCGGCTTCCTGCTTGAGGCGCGTCGCGTCGTCGAGCTCGGCCTTGATGCGATCGGCGCGATGGTCGAGCGCAGTCATGGCCTTCTTGAAGACCCCGAGATAGCCGAACACGACCATCAGGATCACGAAGGCGATGGCGACCCAGGTTTCAGGATCGAAGAACATATCGATTAACCCTTCAAGGACGCATCAACGGCGGCATTGACCAATGCCGCGTCCGGAACCACGCCCGTGAGCTGCTGCACGATGGTGCCTGCCGCATCGGCCGCGATGCCGCGGACGTTGCTCATGGCGGTCGCACGGGTCGAGGCGATGGTCTTCTCTGCCTCGGCGAGCTTGGCCGCCAGTTGCTCTTCCAAGGCCTTGCGCTCGGCGTCCGCCTGCGCATTCGCCTTGTCGCGGGATTCGTTGCCGATGGCCTGCGCGCGCGAGCGTGCCGAAGCAAGCTCGTTTTCATAGGCCTTCAGCGCCGCTTCGGACTGGTCCTTCAGCTTCTGCGCTTCGGCGAGGTCGCCCTCGATCTTGTTCTGACGCGCCTCGATCGCACCGCCGACGCGCGGCAGAGCGAGCTTGGACACGATCACGTAAAGCGCGACGAAGAAGATCGCGAGCGACACCAGCTGTGAAGCATAAGTGCCGCTCTCGAACGGCGGAAAACCGCCACCGTGACCGCCTTCGGACCCGGTGTGGGCGCCCGCCGCCGGACTTTTCGCCCCGCCATGACTTTCAGCCATGGAGTACTCCTGTTGCAGTCATGCGCGTCGCCTCGGTTGAAGCGGCGCGAAAAATCGTTCTCAGAGCGGAACGAACAGCAGCAGCAGCGCGATCAGCAGCGAGAAAATGCCGAGCGCTTCGGTCACGGCGAAGCCGAAGATCAGATTGCCGAACTGGCCCTGAGCGGCCGAGGGGTTGCGAACGGCCGCGGCGAGGTAGTTGCCGAAGATCACGCCGACGCCGACGCCCGCGCCGCCCATGCCGATGCATGCGATGCCCGCGCCGATAAGTTTTGCTGCTGCCGGATCCATTTTAGACTCCTTGGAAGAAAGATTGGGTTTTGGGTGGAAATTCCCCGGACCGCTCAGTGTCCCGGATGAATGGCGTCGTTGAGGTAGATGCAGGTCAGGATCGCAAACACATAGGCTTGCAGGAACGCGACCAGAATCTCGAGAGCGTACAGCGCGACCGTGAGCGCCAGCGGCAGCACGCCGCCGACCCAGCCAAGGGCGCCGAGCGAGAAGCCGAGCATGGCGACGAAGCCCGCGAACACCTTCAGCGCGATGTGGCCGGCCAGCATGTTGGCGAACAGACGGACGCTGTGGGAAACCGGCCGCAGGAAGAACGACAGGATCTCGATGAACATCACCAGCGGCAGGATGTAGCCGGGGACCCCGTGGGGCACGAAGATCGAGAAGAATTTAAGGCCGTTCTTGGCAATGCCGTAGATCAGGACCGTGAAGAAGACCAGCAGCGCGAGCGCCGCGGTGACGATCAGATGGCTCGAGATCGTGAAGGTGTAGGGGATAATGCCGACCAGGTTCGAAACGCAGATGAACATGAACAGCGAGAAGATCAGCGGGAAGAACTTCATGCCTTCCGCGCCGGCGGTCGAGCGGATGGTGGAGGCGACGAACTCGTAGGAGATCTCGGCGACCGACTGCAGCCGGCCGGGAACCAGCTGCGTGCCGCTGGCGAGCATCAGGATCGAGATGATCGCGACCGCCACCAGCATGTAGAGCGACGAGTTGGTGAAGGCGATCGTGTGGTTGCCGATATGGCCCAGGGTGAAGAGAGGCTCGATGTTGAACTGGTGGATCGGATCGATTTTCATCAGCGCGGCATCTCTTGGTCTGCCGGGCGATGCCGGCGGGTCTCGGTCTGCCGGTCGGGCCCGGCCCGTACCGGCACGAGCCGGCACGATCATTCCTCTCCTGGTGTGGACCGCCTAAGAACCACCGCGCCTGTTTTGACCCGCGCCTGCCGTTCTCACCACATTCACCACGCCGGCGACGAAGCCCAGCAGCAGGAACACGATGAATCCGAAAGGCGACGTCGACAGCAAGCGGTCGAAACCCCAGCCAATCCCCGCTCCGACAACGACCCCGGCGACCAACTCGGAGGATAACCGAAAACCAAGCGCCATCGCCGAGGCTCTGGCCGCTCTGTCCTCACCGTCACCTGCGGGTTGCTCGGTCTTGACGTGGCGGCCGCGAAATTCGGACAACCGCTGATCAAGATTTCCGAGCCGTTCGGAAAGCGCAGCTTCCTCGGGCGATCTATCGCGATCTCCATTCTCGCCGTGTCCCGTGCCCTGTGTCATGCAACGAAGACCCGAAACGCCGCGGTTGAATGGAAATTACGCCCGCCACCCTCAAAAGCCGCGCGGACCATACTGATGGCCCATAATCAAGTCAAGCCAAGTCACGATTGTGTCCATTCCTGTTATGTATTTGATTTATCTTACAATATCGGCGCGGGCGGCAGCGCTGCACACAGCGTGACGCCGCACCGCAGCAGGTCTCCGCTGGATCGGCGGATGCCGTCGCCATTTCGCCCGGCTGCCGGGATCAAAGGGGGCGCCGTGATCGTTCATGTCAAAGGCGCGTTTTGGGCGGCGGATCGCCTCGCCGGGGTGTAGAATTGCGAGACGTGCCACCTTTATGAGCGCCATCTTTGGACGTGCTACCTGCGCGTCGTGGCGGAGAACGCGATGAGAGCAGCGAATTCATCCACAGCATCATGGCTGGCGGCGGCGGCGTTCGCCGCGGTGTTGACCATCAGCGGCGGCTGCCTCGTCGCGCAATCCGCGCCCGACAGCGAAAACGGCCGCTACAGCATGACGCCCATCCCCGAGGGGGTGCTGCGGCTCGACAGCCGCACCGGCACGGTGTCGACCTGCACCCGCAGCGGCGCCGGCTGGGCCTGCTACGCGGTGCCCGATGAACGTACCGCGCTCGACGCCGAGATCGGCAGGCTCCAGGCCGAAGTCGAGACGCTGAAGGGACGGCTTGCGGCGGGGCCGACCGTGTCAGGCAAGATCGACGAGGCGCTGCCGAAAACGGATCCGCTCAAGAAGGCGGAGCCGCAAGCACCAAAGGCCGCCGAGGGCGAGCGCAGGATCGAGATCCCGCTGCCGAGCGACCAGGACGTCGATCGCGTGATGTCATTCCTGGAAAGGGCCTGGCGCCGGCTGATCGACATGGCCAACCGCGTGCAGAAGGACGTGTCGGGGAAGATTTAGCACGTGGCGAGATGCGGTAGGGTGGGCAAGGCCGCGACGCGCCGTGCCCACCATTTTTGTTTTCGTTGCGTGAGTCGGTGGGCACGCTTCGCTTTGCCCACCTATGGCAGCTTTCCGAATTGAGAGAGTGATGATGACATCAGCCAAATCCATCACGCGCTCGGCGCCATCGTCGGTGCAAGCCACCACCATCGCATCGTCGCTGCTGACCGTGCAGACGCCCGGCCGCGGCTTCACCGATCTCACCGCTGAAGCTGCGAAGTTCGTGGCGGAGGCAGGCGCGCGAGACGGCGCGTTGACGCTGTTCGTTCGTCACACCTCCGCATCGCTGACGATCCAGGAGAACGCCGACCCTTCCGTGCTCGTGGATCTCACCACGGCTCTGTCCCGGCTCGCGCCCGAGAACGCCGGCTGGACGCATGATGCCGAGGGACCGGACGACATGCCGGCGCACGTCAAGACAATGCTGACCCAGACTTCGCTTCATGTGCCGGTCCTGAGCGGCAAGCTCGCGCTTGGCACCTGGCAGGCGATCTATCTGATCGAGCATCGCGCCCGCCCGCACCGGCGCGAGGTGGTGCTGCAATTCCTCGGTAGCAATCAGTAGGCCAAAACAAAACCGGCCGCGGAGACCGCGGCCGGTTGGTGTTGATCTCGATCTGCGTCGATCAGGTCGACTTGATATCGACGTCCTTGGTCTCCGGCAGGAAGAACAAGCCGATCACGACGGTAATCGACGCGAAGATGACCGGATACCAGAGGCCCGCATAGATATCGCCCGTCGAGGCCACGATCGCGAAGGCGGTCGCCGGCAGCAGGCCGCCGAACCAGCCGTTACCGATGTGGTAGGGCAGCGACATCGAGGTGTAGCGGATGCGGGTCGGGAACAGTTCGACCAGCATCGCGGCAATCGGGCCGTACACCATGGTGACGAAGAGCACCAGGACGAACAGCAATCCGACGACCGCGGCCACCTGCGGACGGAAGATGTCGAACGGATGCGCCATCTTCACGATGCCCGCATCTCCGGCCTTCGGATAGCCGGCTCCCTGCACGGCGGCGAGCACTGCCGGATTGCCGTCCTTGGCGTTGGCGTAGGGAACTTCCTTGCCGTTGACCATCACCTTCACGCCGGAGCCTGCCGCACCTGGCGTGGTCGAGTACTTGACCGACGACTGCGACAGGTAGGCACGTGCCGTGTCGCAAGGCGAGGTGAAGACGCGGGTGCCGACCGGATTGAACAAGTCGCCGCAACCTGCGGGATCTGCCACCACGTCGACCTTGACCGACTCGATCGCCTTTTCCAGCGCCGGGTTGGCATTGGTGGTGATCATCTTGAAGATCGGGAAGAAGGTCAGCGCCGCGATCAGGCAGCCGCCGAGGATGATCGGCTTGCGGCCGATCTTGTCGGAGAGCACGCCGAACACGATGAAGAAGCCGGTCCCGAGCAGGAGCGACCAGGCGATCAGCAGGTTGGCGGTGTAGCCGTCGACCTTGAGGATCGATTGCAGGAAGAACAGCGCGTAGAATTGGCCAGTGTACCAGACCACGCCTTGGCCCATCACGCCGCCAAACAGCGCCAGCAGCACGAGCTTGCCGTTCTGCCAGTTGCCGAAGGCTTCCGTCAGCGGGGCCTTCGAGCTCTTCCCCTCGTCCTTCATCTTCTGGAAGATCGGGGATTCGTTGAGGCGAAGCCGGATCCAGACCGAAACGCCGAGCAGCAGCACGGAGACCAGGAACGGAATGCGCCAGCCCCATGCCGCGAAGTCGGGTTCGCCGAGCGCGGAGCGCGTGAACAGGATCACCAGCAGCGACAGGAACAGGCCGAGCGTCGCCGTGGTCTGGATGAAGGAGGTGTAGTAACCGCGCTTGCCGTTCGGAGCATGCTCCGCGACGTAGGTGGCCGCACCGCCATATTCACCGCCGAGCGCGAGGCCCTGGGCGAGACGCAGCGCGATCAGGATGATCGGGGCCGCGATGCCGATGGTGGCAGCGTTGGGCAGCAGGCCGACGATGAAAGTCGACAGACCCATGATCAGGATGGTGACGAGGAAGGTGTATTTGCGGCCGACGATGTCGCCGACACGGCCGAACACGATCGCGCCGAACGGGCGCACCAGGAAGCCGGCCGCGAAGGCCAGCAGCGCGAAGATGTCGCGGGTTGCCGGCGGATAGGCCGAGAAGAACTGCGCGCCGATGATGCCGGCCAGCGAACCGTAGAGATAGAAGTCGTACCACTCGAAGACGGTACCGAGCGAGGAGGCGAGAATGACGAACCGTTCGTCCTTCGTCATCCCTCCCGCGCCTGCTTGAGACACAGCCATTGTCGACATGTTGAGTCGCTCCCCGAAAAATCGTTTCCTCGCGCCCTGGATGTCCGGTCATGCCGGATCAACCCAAGCCTTGCCCCCAAGGTAACATTGGCGTGAAACCCGCCCCAATACGACTTTCGGCCTTTCACACTGACGCTCGCCTGACACTGCGAGCCTTCCATCCGGCAACATAGTGCCGGCCTGTGGATTAACCCCGTTGCCGCAAAGGGATAATGTCCACTTGCATGCCACGGCTGGTCGGGAAAGAATTGACCAGGGCCCCGCGCCGGCTTACTGGCCCGGTGCGATTGCCAGCAAGAGAACGATGAACGCTCCCTCGACCCATCTCATCATTGCCGATGACCACCCATTGTTCCGCGACGCGTTGCGGCAGGCGGTGACGGGCGTCCTGAGCTCGGCCAGGATCGACGAGGCTGGATCGTTCGAGGATCTGACCAAGCTTTTGGAACAGACCTCCGACGTCGACCTGATCCTGCTCGACCTGTCGATGCCCGGGATCTCCGGCTTTTCCGGCCTGATCTATCTGCGCGCGCAATATCCGGCTATTCCGGTGGTGATCGTCTCGGCGTCCGACGACAGCGCCACCATCCGCCGCTCGCTCGACTTCGGCGCCTCCGGGTTCATCCCGAAGCGCTTCGGCGTCGACACCTTGCGCGACGCGATCCTCAAGGTAATGGAGGGCGACGTCTGGGTTCCCGCCGACACTGATCTGTCGGCAGTCGCCGACCCCGACATGACGCGCCTGCGCGACCGGCTGGTGACGCTGACGCCGCAGCAGGTCCGGGTTCTGATGATGCTGTCGGAGGGATTGCTCAACAAGCAGATCGCCTATGAGCTCGGCGTCTCCGAGGCCACCATCAAGGCGCATGTCTCGGCGATCCTGCAAAAGCTCGGCGTCGAAAGTCGGACCCAAGCCGTGATCGCCGCCGCGAAAATCGCCGGCGGCCAATGGAAGCAGGGTACCCCGACGGGGTGAGCCTGTAGCGAGCGCCTCTCGCAGCCTGTAGCCCGGATGAGCGAAGCGACATCCGGGACCGCTAGTGCGGCTAGCTAGCGAAAACCCCGGATATAGCTTCGCTCATCCGGGCTACCGGACCTCCTCTGTGTCGCCCCCGTCAATCCGCCGCCGCAAAAATATTCCACTTTACCGAAATTCGGAAATGGCGTATGTGTCGCGCATCCCGGCTCATCCTTGAGGGGCGATCTTGTGGTCGTCATGTTCGCGAGCCGGGCTTGCGGTGGACGCGGCAGCGTTCGGGTGCGAGAGGCCAAGGGCAGGGCGGATTGCTCTCCGTGAGCCCAAGGCTGCGTTCCGACGAGCGGCGCTGCTAGGCTTCGTCTCGTCTGTAAGTTTCCGGCTCCGTCGACAGGGCTGGAAAAACTGCGGCGAAATGGCGAGCCGTGCGTACGGCAAAACCGTGTGGTCCTGGCCGTCGTTGCTACGGTCAAGCCCTGGCGAATGCGGCATCCGCGTCAACCGGCGCGGTGCCGGTGACTTTCGCTGGGACGAGGGAGGCCAAAAGGAACTCGGCTCCCGGGAGAGCACGGCATAAGCCGTCCAACCATCGCGCAGGGAAGGCCGAGTGATTGGCTACACCTGTATGCTGCTGTGCGGTTTCCTTGCGCTACATTTTCGCGCAGCGGACCGCGGGTGCCAGCCGGCACCCGGCCTTCCCTGCGCCCTCTTGGCTTTGAGGGTGGAATGACCAGGCAAAGCTCGGGCGAAACGCGCCGCGAGGACGCGAAGGCATGTCTGCAAGTTGAACCTGAATTGGAGGATGGCGATGCTGCCCTTTGCTCCGTCATTGCGAGCGTAGCGAAGCGTTCCAGCGTCCTACCGCGGAGAGATTCTGGATTGCTTCGCTGCGCTCGCAATGACGCTTTGAGAGAGTGCGCGCCTCACTCCGCACCAGAGTCCGCGTCACAATGTTTGCAACAACTTCTCGGCAGCCTTGATATCCGCTGTTTCCGAGCCCTGGGCGAAGCCTTCATACGCCAATTGAAGCCACCGCTTCGCTTCCTCGCGCCGGCCGCGTTCGACAAGGAGACCGGCGAGATCGATCGCGGCCCGCAGCTCCCAGGCCTTGGCACCTTTGCGACGACTCAATGCCAGTGATTGCACGAAATGGGCTTCCGCTTGATCGGCCTCGGGCTGGGCTCTGGCCAAGAGAACCCTGCCCTTCATGCGCAGCAGCTCGGGCATGTACAGATGATCGCCGCTTTGCTCGACGAGGCGGATCGCGTCGTCGAGCAGGCGCGCGCTCCGCTCGATCTGCCCAAGCGTCATCAAGCCCTGAACAAGCGCGATGTTGAACGTCGTGGTGAGCAACTCGTAACCGGCATCGTGGAGCTCACGCAGACACGTCCCGATCGTCTCGACGCCTTCGGCGGCATTGCCGCGCTGGATCGCCAGCTCGCCTTTGACGCCGCGGCCGACCGCAAGATAGGGCCCCATGGAGCGCGATTCGGCATGGGCGATGAAGCGGTCGATGTTCTCTTCCGCGGCATCGAGGTCTCCGCTCCAGAGATCGATCGAGACCGCCCAGATCAACGCAATGCAGAGCGTGATCGGATGGTCCATCTGGGCGGCCTCGACGACCGTCTGCCGGGCCAGTTGCATCGCATCCGCGGGGCGGCCCTGCAACCAAAACTCGCGCGCGAGCGAGATGCCGGCCCGGTTGCGGTGATCGAAGCCATAGACGGTGCTGATCCGTTCCGTGCCCGGCTTATGCCAGGCGGTCTCCAGCATCGTCAACGCGTCGCGATGCTCGCCGGCAAGATGCAAGGAGACACCGAGGAGCGAATGGGCGAGGGCGAGGGAGGCGGCATCGCCGAGTGTCCCGGCGACCGTGAGGCTTTGCTGCGCATAGCCGAGCGCGGCGTCGAACTGTCCCATCCGCTCGTGGAAGATATGCATGCGCCCGAGCAGCTGGAGCTGGTTCGGCGCGTCGCCGCGCGCCTCGGCGATCGCAAGGCTTCGGCTCAACGCGGCACGCGCCGCTTCGCTGCCGCCGCGCGTGAACATCAAGGTCAGTCCGAGCGCGGCCTGGATGTGCATTTCCTCGGCGCCGCCGCGCGAGGAAGGATCGAGCGCAAGCAGCGCCCGTTCAGACCAGCGCCGGCACTCGACCAGCAACGACATCGCGAGAAAAATTGGCGCTGCAGCTGCGGCCAGTGCAATGCCGATGCTGGCATCGCCGTCCGTGCCAAAACACCAGTCCAGCGCCGCGCGCACGTTGTGAAGCGCGGAGAAGTGGATCGCGCGCTCGTCGGCGCTCGGCACCGTGGCCCATGTCGTGCCGGCCTGCTCCAGCCATTGCCGGTAATAGGTCGCGTGGCGGGCGGCGAGCGCCGCGTCATCAGGTTCGATCTCGAGCAGATAGGCGCGCGTCGTGTCGAGCAGACGGTAACGCATCATGGCGCCAATCGGCCGCGCCGCGACCATCGACTTGGCCACCAGGCCGTCGATGGCATCGAACAGGCGGGAGCGGTCGACGCGTTCGTCCGGCACGATCTCGAGTGCGGCGTCGATAGTGAAGTGACCGGCGAAAACCGCGAGCCTGCGCAGCACGAGACGTTCGATATCGGACAAGAGCCCGTAGCTCCATGCCAGCGTCGCCTGCAACGTCTTCTGTCGCGGCGGCGCCGTGCGCTGGCCCTGCCAGAGCAGATTGAGGCGCTCGTCGAGCAGTGCCGCGGTCTGCTCCAGGCCGTAGGCTTCGACCCGGCCGGCGGCGAGTTCGATTGCCAGCGCCATGCCGTCCAGCTTGCGGCAGATCCCGGCGACGATCGCTGCATTGGCATCGTCGAGCGCGATCTGCGCGCCACCGGCCGTGGCACGTTCGAGGAAGAGTTGAAGTGCAGGATAAGTCTGCGCCGCGGCCGCCGTCAGACCGGGATGGTCGGGCGGAACGGCAAGCGGCGCCAGCCGATACACCTGCTCGCCCTCGACCCGCAGGGCTTCGCGGCTCGTCGCCAGAATGTAGATATTCGGTGCGGCGTGGAAGATCTCGGCGGCCAGCGGGGCCGCGGCTGCGATGACGTGTTCGCAATTGTCGAGGATCAGCAGCATCCGCTTGTCCCGGAGATGCGCGAGCAGCGCAGGCAGGGGATCGTCGGTTTGCGCCGGCAAGCCCAGCATCAGCAGGATCGAGGTGATCACGAGATCGGGATCGCTCAGCGCGGCAAGATCGACGAAATGTGCGGCGTCGGAGAATGTCGCGAGCAGATCGTGAGCGATGGCAACGGCAACGGCGGTCTTGCCGACACCGCCCGGGCCGACGATCGTGACGAAGCGCGAGCGGATCAGCCTGTCGGAGACGGCGGCGACCGCATCGTCGCGCCCGACCATTCGTTGCAGCCGGTTCGGCAGTTTGACGGGCGGCAATTCCGTTCGCGCTACGGTGCGCCGATCTGCCGCGATAGCCGCCTGCGAGATCGGCGCCACGAAGCAATAGCCGCGGCCGGAGAGCGTCGTGATGTAGCGGGCACCGTCCCTGCCGTCGCCAAGGGCCTTGCGAAGCGCCGCGACGTGAAAGCGCAGATTGGCGTCCTCGACTGTCATGCCGGGCCACACCAGCGCCATCAGATCATACTTGCTGACGACCTGGTTCGGCCGCGACATCAGCGCGAGCAGCGTGTCGAAGGCCTTTGCACCGAGCGGCAGCGCGACGCCGTCGCGCATGACGAGTCTTTCGTGCGGCGTCACAGTGAATGGCCCAAACGAGAGGGTTCCCGTTGCGGTGCCGGCCGGCTCGGTCATGGCGGAATCCTGATCTTTTGGAACGGACCGGATAGCCAGATGATCGCAATCCGGCAAGGCCGTCCCACGCCGCGATCGGACCGCGGATGCAGGTCCTGTGAGGCGCGCGAACCGAGACCTCACAACTTCTCACAAGTCCCAACGGGTGTGTCGCGGCAGCCGCTGCTAGTGAGTTGCGCGATGGCAAGGAGACATTCATGACCCAAGCGGCAAAATTGCTCTACACGGCCCGGACCCGCACCAGTGGCGGGCGGCAGGACGGGATATCGCGCAGTTCCGACGGCCGTCTGGATGTCAAGCTGTCGCCGCCGGGCGGCAACGGCATCGGTACCAATCCCGAGCAATTGTTCGCGGCCGGCTGGTCGGCCTGCTTCGAAGGCGCGATGGAAATCGCGGCCCGCAAGCGGAAGATCGAGCTCCCCAGGAAATGTGCGATCGATGCGGAGATCGACCTCGTGCTCGACGAGGGCGCCTATTCGCTCAGGGCACGCCTCGATGTCAGCCTGCCCGGCCTCGATCGCGAGATCGCGCGCGGCCTCGTCGATGAGGCGCATCAGACCTGTCCCTATTCCAAGGCCGTCCGCGGCAACATCGACGTCACGGTCGCACTGATCTGACGCACCACCTCCAACTATCAGAAAGGTAGCAGCATCATGAAACAGATCATCGATCAGCACCGCCGCCAGTTTTTCGGCATCGCCGCGGGAACTGTCGCCGCCGGCCTCGGCGTGATCGGCCTCGCCCGCGCCGAATCGCAAGCGACGCGCTCTTCCGCAAGGAATGCGTCGTTCGGCGCGATCAAGCAGATCGATGCCGGCGTCCTCAACGTCGGCTACGCGGAGGCCGGTCCTGCGAACGGCCCCGTCGCGATCCTGCTGCACGGCTGGCCCTACGACATTCACGCCTTCGTCGACGTCGCGCCAATCCTGGCAAAGGCCGGCTATCGCGTCATCATTCCCTATCTCCGTGGTTACGGCTCGACCCACTTCCTCTCCGCCGAGACGCCGCGCAACGGCGAGCCCGCGGCAATGGCAGCCGATATCATCGCGCTGATGGACAAGCTCGACATCAAGAAAGCGGTGGTCGCCGGTTTTGATTGGGGCGCGCGCACCGCCGACATCATCGCCGCGCTCTGGCCGGAGCGCTGCCGCGCGCTGGTCTCGGTCAGCGGCTATCTGATCTCCAGCCAGGCCGCGGGCAACGCGCCGCTGCCGCCGTCGGCCGAGCTGCAATGGTGGTACCAGTTTTATTTCGCGACCGAGCGCGGCCGCGCCGGATACGAGAAGTACACGCATGATTTCGCAAAACTGATCTGGAAGCTCGCTTCGCCGCAGTGGAAGTTCGACGACGCCACTTTCGAGCGCAGCGCGGCGGCGCTGGACAACAAGGATCACGTCGCGATCACCATCCACAATTACCGCTGGCGGCTCGGACTCGCCCAGGGCGAGGCGAAGTACGAGGAGCTCGAAAAGAAGCTTGCCGCAGCTCCCGTCATCAGCGTCCCGGCGATCACGATGGAAGGCGATGCCAACGGCGCGCCACATCCCGATCCAAGCGCCTATGCCAAGAAATTCTCGGGCCGGTACGACTATCGCCTGATCACCGGGGGCATCGGCCACAATCTGCCGCAGGAAGCACCGCAAGCCTTTGCCAAGGCCGTCATCGACGCCGACGGCGGCGCCTGAGGATTTTGGCAGCGCCTCGGTCCGGCAAGGCCGGACCGAGGCCTGACATGCGAACGCAGTTCAATGAAGCGTCAGCCAAAATGAAATCCGAAAAGTCAAAAGTTCCGTCTTCTACGACGATGATCGTGCTTGCCGTGCTCCTCCTCGTCGTTGTCCTGACCTGCGTGCCCTATCTGGTCACGATCGCTTTCGCGCAGGGCCCGGCGGATGCCTCGCCCATCTTCGGCGTCACTGTGCCGGAGGGCTACAAGCAGTGGGAGCTGATCGCGCCGGCCGAGGAGGCGGCTCCCCTGGACGAGCTGCGTGCCGTCGTCGGCAACAGGACCGCGATCGATGCTTATCAAGACAACAAGCTTCCGTTCCCGGACGGCACAATTCTGGTCAAGCGGGCCTGGAAGCGGAAACAGTCGCCCGAATTTGCGTCCGCGACGATTCCCGGTGAAGCCACCACCGTCCAAGTGATGGTCAAGGATTCCAAAAAATATGCCTCGACCGGCGGCTGGGGATTTGGTCGCTTCATCAACGGCAAGCCGGTCGACGAGGCCCAGCATCGCACCTGCTTCGCGTGCCACGAAGCTCGTGTGAAGTGTCGCGACTACGTGTTTACAAGGCTTGCGCCCTGAGTGCGGAGTTTCACTCCGCAGCCACCATCTGCTGCGTGCGCCACTGGCCGAGCAGGGCGCGCAGCGAAGCCGGCTTGACCGGCTTGTTGAGCACCGCAACCTTTTCGTCGCGCGCAGCCATTTGCACGGCGGGGCTGCGGTCGGCGGTGATCAGGATCGCGGGGATGCCGTCACCGAAGCGGCGGCGGATGTCGCGGATCGCGGCGATGCCGTTGCCGCGGTCGAGATGGTAATCGACCAGCAGGCCGGTCACGCGGCGGCCCGCAGTCTCGATTGCGGCGATCGCGGCCTCGGGATCGGCGACCGCGATCACTTCGGCGTCCCAGGCTTTCAGCAGCGTGCGCATGCCGTCGAGGATCGCGGCGTCGTTCTCGATGCAGACGATCAGGGTACCCGAGATCGAGGTGCGTGCGAGCGGCGTCGCACTGGTCACGGCCGCGGTGTGGGTGATCGCCTTCGCCGTCGGCACCGTCACGGAAAACACCGAGCCGCCGCCGACATTGGAATCGATGGCAATGTCGTGCTTGAGCACGCGCGCCAGCCGCTCGACGATCGACAGGCCCAGGCCGAGGCCGCGGGCGATCCGCGCACCCTGCTCGAGGCGGTGAAATTCCTTGAAGATCTCGCCGCGCTTGACCGTCGGGATGCCGACGCCGGTGTCGTAGACGCAGATCTTCAGCGTGGCGCCGCGGCGGCGGCAGCCGACCAGCACGCGCCCGCGTGGAGTATATTTGATCGCGTTGGAGATCAGGTTCTGGAGCAGCCGCCGCAGCAAGAGACGATCCGACTCGACGGGCAGCGAACACGGCACGAACACGAGCGCCAGATTCTTCGCGCGTGCGATCGGCGCGAACTCGATCTCCAGCGAGCGCATCAGATCGGCCATCTTGAAGCTCGAGATCGAGGTCGTCATCGCGCCGGCGTCGAGCCTGGAGATGTCGAGCAGCGCGCCGAGAATTTCCTCGATCGCCTGGAGCGATTCGTCGATGTTCTCGACCAGCCGTGTCTCCTCGCCGCTGTGCTGACGCTCGACCAGGCTCGTGACATAGAGCCGCGCCGCGTTCAGCGGCTGGAGAATGTCGTGGCTTGCGGCGGCGAGAAAGCGGGTCTTGGAGATGCTGGCGTCTTCGGCCGCGCTCTTGGCCAGCGCCAGCTCGGAATTCAGCCGGGTCAGCTCCTCGGTGCGGTCGCGCACCCGCTTTTCCAGCGTCGCATTGGCCCTCTCCAGCGCTTCGGCCGCCTCGAACGTGGGCGTGACGTCGGTGAAGGTAATGACGAAGCCGCCGCCGGGCATGCGGTTGGTCAAGATCTCGATCACCATGTGGCGGTCGGGCAGGCGCTCGAGATAAGGCTCGCCGTCGGTGGTGTAAGCCACCAGCCGGCGCTCCAGCATGGCCTCGCGCTCGATCGGATCGGCCGGCTCGCTCACGCCCATGAATTCCAGGATTTCACGCAATGGCGTGCCGAACTGGATGAAATGCGGAGGAACGTTGAGGAGATCGCCGAACTGCCGGTTGGAGCAGATCAGTTGCAGATCGGCATCGAACACCGCGATGCCCTGGCGCACATGGTTAAGCGCGGTCTGGAGGATCTCGCGGTTGAAATGCAGCGCCGCATGGGAATCGTCGAGCAGTTTTAGCGCAGCCTTGGCGGAGACCGTCCGTTTGCGCAGCAGCAGCGACATTACGAGACGCGAGGAGGCTGCGCCGATCGAGGAGGCGATCAGGTGCTCGGCGTGCTGCAGCAGCTCGAAATCGGCGGGCGCCCCGGACTCCAGCCGCACATTGCGCCGCGCGGATAAGGCCTCGAACGAATGCCGCGCGCGGTCAGGCCCGAGATATTGCGCTACCGTGGTCTGGATGTCCTGCACCGTGACCGTGGTGCGCCAGCGGCGGAAATTCGGGGAAATTGGCGCGAGCGTGTTGGGGACGAACAGATCGGCCTGGACCAGCTCGATCGAAGACGGCCGGCGCGCCAGCGACAGCAGCACGTAGGTGAGGATGTTGAGCGACAGCGACCAGACCACGCCGTGCATCAGCGGCGGCAAATCGGCGCCGAACAACGCCTGCGGCCGCAGCGCCTCGATCCCGAACGGGCCGTGCTGGAGCAGCAGGATGCCCGCCGTCGAGGTATCCATGAAGCTCGGGATGAAGAGCGTGTAGAGCCACACTGCGAAGCCGACCAGCATGCCGCCGATCGCGCCGCGCGCGGTCGCGCGCCGCCACAGCAGTCCACCGAAGAAGCTTGGTGCAAGCTGGGCGATGGCGGCAAAAGACAGCAGGCCGATCGCCGCGAGCTGGGTGTTGCCGAGCGCGCGGTAGTAGAAATAGGCCATCACCATGATGGCGAAGATCGCGAGCCGGCGCGAACGCAACAGGAAGTCGCTGAAATCGGCACCGCCGGTGCGCCCCTCCGGCCGTCGTTGCAGCACCAGGGGCACCACGAGGTCGTTCGAAACCATGATGGAGAGCGCGACGCATTCGACGATCACCATCGCGGTCGCCGCCGACAACCCGCCGACGAAGACGGCGACGCTGAGCAGATCCGCGCCGCCCTCCATCGGCAGCGCCAGCACGTACATGTCAGGATCGGCGGCGCCGAACGGGAAGCTGACGAGGCCGGCGAGCGCGATCGGGATCACGAACAGATTGATGGCGACGAGATAGAGCGGAAACAGCCAGCGCGCGCGACCGACCTCGGCGTCCGAGGAATTCTCCACCACGCTGACGTGGAACTGGCGCGGCAGCAGCATGATCGCGCACAGCGACAGCAGCGTCATGGTCAGGAAGTTGCCGATCGACGGCGAATAGTTGATGACGCGCACCGCCTCCGGTGTCTTCATCGCGCGCTCGATCAGTTCGTGCGGCGAGAACATCCAGAACGTGACGAAGGTGCCCGCAGCGAGGAAGGCGACGAGCTTGATGATGGATTCGGTTGCGACCGCCAGCATCAGGCCGTGCTGGTGCTCGGTGGCGTCCGTCTGCCGCGTGCCGAACAGCACCGCGAAGGCCGCCATCGCCAGCGTCACGATCAGCGCCACGTCGCCGATGATCGGGATGTGGGAGAAGGCCTGGTCTTCGCTCAGGATGGTTTCGAGCGAGGAGGCGACCGCCTTGAGCTGGAGCGCGATGTAGGGCACCGAGCCGATGATGGCGATCAGCGCGACGGTTGCCGCCACTGCCTGGCTCTTGCCGTAGCGCGCGCCGATGAAGTCGGCGATCGAGGTGATGTTGTGGGCCTTCGCGAGCTGGATCACGCGGCGCAGCACGCCGGCTCCGAGTCCGATCATCAGGATCGGGCCGACATAGATCGCGAGGAAGTCGGTGGAGGTGCGGGTGGCGAAGCCGACCGAGCCGAAGAAGGTCCAGGAGGTGCAGTAGATCGCCAGCGACAGCGGATAGATCAGCCCCGAGGCGCGGCCGCGCCCGGCCGGCGAGCGGCGGTCGCCATGGCTCGCCACCAGGAACAGAAAGCCGATATAGCCGAAGGCGGCGGCGATCACGCCCCAATCGTGCAGCATGGCGAGCGTGCTTCTCCCGGGGCGCGCGCTGGCCGCGCCCGATCTCATTTTCCCTGTAAATCTAGCGCGTTGGACGGGTGGAGGCGACAGCGAAATGCCGTGCCACGGCGGGAACCGGAGTTGTCGTTAAGCGGCTGCCTTAAAGCTGCGCTGCTTCTGGCTCCCCGAGAGAGTCCCCGCGTGGTACCCCCTCCCTGACCCTCCCCCACAAGGGGGAGGGAACGGAGAGACCGTCCGCGTTGCAGGAAATTCGAGACCGACCGCTACGCTGTGCGGCTCCGCCGACCTAAGGGAGGCGCAACTCTCTCGCTCCCTTCCCCCTTGGGGGACGGTGGGGAGGGGGTAGCTCCGGGACGGTGAAACTTAGATCGAAAGAGAAGGCGAAGAAGCCTACTCCGCCGCCAGCGACTTCTCGCGGAGCGGCAGACCCAGGCGGTCCCACACCTGCAGCAGGGCTTCGGCGAGTTGATCGATCAGGCCGTCGTCGTGATAGGGCGAGGGCGTGATGCGCAGGCGTTCGGAGCCCTTGGCGACCGTCGGATAGTTGATCGGCTGGATGTAAATGCCGTGCTGTTCGAGCAAGAGGTCGGAAGCCTGCTTGCACTTCTCGGCATCGCCGATGAACAGCGGGACGATGTGGGTGTCGCTCGACATCACCGGCAGGCCGGCGGCGTTGAGGATCGCCTTGACTCGGGCGGCACGGTCCTGGTGACGCTCGCGCTCCCAGCTTGACGTCTTCAGATGCTTGATCGCGGCGGTCGCGGCCGAGCAGATCGCCGGCGGCAGCGCGGTGGTGAAGATGAAGCCCGGCGCATAGGAGCGCACGGCGTCGATGATCTGGCCGTTGGCGGCGATGTAGCCGCCGAGGCAGCCGAACGCCTTGGCCAGCGTGCCTTCGAGAATGTCGATGCGATGCATCACGCCGTCGCGCTCGGCGATGCCGCCGCCGCGCGGGCCGTACATGCCGACGGCGTGGACCTCGTCGACATAGGTCATCGCGCCGTACTTCTCGGCGAGGTCGCAGATCTTAGCGAGCGGGGCGATGTCGCCGTCCATCGAATAAAGACTCTCGCAGGCGATCAGCTTGGGCCGGCTCGGGCCCGCAGCCTTCAACAGTGCTTCGAGATCGGCGAGGTCGTTGTGGCGGAACACGACCCGCTCGCAGCCGGACTGGCGGATGCCCTCGATCATCGAATTGTGGTTGAGCTCGTCGGACAGGATCAGGCAGTTCGGAATGAGCTTTGCGATGGTCGCGATGCCGGTCTGGTTCGAGACGTAGCCGGACGTGAAGAGCAGCGAGGCTTCCTTGCCGTGGAGATCGGCGAGCTCGGCCTCGAGCTGCACCAGCGGATGATGCGTGCCGGCGATGTTGCGGGTGCCGCCGGCGCCGGTGCCGACGCGGGTCGCGGTCTCGACCATCGCGCCCACCACCTTCGGGTGCTGGCCCATGCCGAGATAATCGTTGGAGCACCAGATCACGACGTCGCGCTTGCCCTTGGGCGAGTGCCAGAGCGCATGCGGGAACCGGCCGGCAATGCGCTCGAGATCGGCGAACACGCGGTAGCGCCGCTCGGTGTGGAGACGATCAAGGGCGGAATTGAAAAACTGGGCGTAATCCATCGTCAAACCTGCAGCGGAACCGACCAAAGACCCGCATATCCTTAGAGCTTTTCCAGCTCCAATGTCTATGCGCTATCCCACATTTGGACCTGCGGGGCATTTGGGCAAAATGCCCTATCGTGCGATTTGAAACTTGATCCGGATCAAGTTCGCGCGAGATGCAATGTTGCTCTGCACCATCCGCTGAATTGAAGTCAGCGCTCAGGTCGTCCTGAACTGCAACACGCCGTCCTGCGTCTCGGCCGTCAGCCGGCCCTCGACGATCATGTAATTGACGTGGGCGACCAGTTCGCCGGCAGCGAAACCCATCTGATGTTCGTCCAGAACGTGCTTGTTAAACACCACGGGCACCAGGGCGCGCGAGGTCTGCGGCACCTCGCGGCAGGCTTCCGCGATCAGGCGGCAGCGCTCCTCATGGTGATCGGCGAGCTGCTTGATGCGGGTCTTGAGCCCGTAGAACGGCACGCCGTGGCCAGGCAGCACCAGCACGTCATAGGGGAGAGTCGTGGTGAGGCGGGCGAGCGAGGCCAGATATTCGCCGAGCGAGTTCTGGTCGGGTTCGACCGCCCACACGCTGACGTTCGGCGAGATCTTGCTCAGCACCTGGTCGGCCGAGAGGAACAGCTTGTCGTCGGCGCAGTACAGCATCACTTGGTCGAGCGCGTGACCGCCGCCGGTGATCACCTTGAAGCGGCGCGTGCCGATCACGACGTCATCGCCATGCGAGATGCGGCGGTAGGACGGCGGCAGCACCGAGACGCGCTTGAGATAGTCCTGGCCGCGGCCGAGCAGTTTTTCGGTGAGCGACTCGTCCATTCCATGGCGGCGGAAGAACAGCCGCTGCGCTTCCTGCCGCTCCTCGGTGCCGCGGTTCTGGTGATAGACCGATTGCAGATATTCGACCTGCGACATCACGAGCGGGCAGTTGAACCGCTCGACGATCCACCCGGCCAGACCGACATGATCGGGATGGGAATGGGTCACGATCAGGCGCGTGATGTTGACGCCCTTCAGCGGCCCGTCGAACAGCTTCGTCCAGGCTTCGATCGTCTCCTCATTGCCGAAGCCGGCATCGATCATGGCATAGCCGTCACCATCGGCGAGCAGGTAGATGTTCACATGGTTGAGGCGGAACGGCAGCTTCAGCCGCGCCCACAACACTCCTGGCTTCACCTCGACGACCTGTTCGGGGCCGGGATGCTGTTCCCAGGGATAGCGCAGGGCGTCGGCGGAGGACTGCACGGTGTCGGTCTTTGCGTTCATCCTACCGGCTTAAACCCGCCCGTCACGGCGCGCCAGCCGAAAAAGAACGCTGGCGCGGCCTGCATAGCGGTCATTCCGGGCTACGGAACGGCGCCTTACGCAGCCCGCATGTTGTTGAGGAACGCGTCGATCTCTCCGCGCAGCATGTCGGCTTCGCGGCGGAGCGCGTCGGAGGCGCCGAGCACTTCGTTCGCCGCTGCGCCGGCTTCCGCCGAAGCCGTGGAGACGCCGACGATGTTGCTGGAAACCTCGCTGGTGCCACCGGCCGCATGCTGGATGTTGCGGGCGATCTCGCGTGTCGCCGCGCCCTGTTCCTCGACGGCGGCGGCGATCGTCGTAGTGACGTCGTTGATCTCGCCGATGATCCGGCCGATGCCCTGGATGGCGCCGACCGCCGACGTCGTCACTGACTGCATGCTGGCGATCTGGCTACGGATCTCCTCCGTGGCCTTGGCGGTCTGGCTCGCGAGGCTCTTCACCTCGGAGGCGACCACCGCGAAGCCGCGGCCGGCTTCGCCCGCGCGCGCCGCCTCGATGGTGGCGTTGAGCGCCAGCAGATTGGTCTGCGAGGCGATGGTCTGAATCAGGTCGACCACCACGCTGATGCGGCTCGCGCTGTCGGCGAGGCTCTGCACGGTGGCGTCGGTCGCGCCCGCTTCGTCGACCGCCTTCCTGGCGATCGCGGCCGAGGTGACGACCTGCTTGCTGATTTCCTCGATCGAGGACGAGAGCTGCTCGGTGCCTGACGATACGGTCTGCACGTTGACCGAGGTCTCTTCGGCTGCGGAGGCAACCGCGTTCACCAGCGCATTGGACTGGTCTGCCGTGGTCGACATGCTCTGCGCGGTCGATTGCATCGAATTGGCCGACTGCGCGAGATTGTCGAGTGCGGAGCGCACCGTACTCTCGAACCCGGCGATCTTCGCCTCCATCTGCGCCGCACGCTCGGCCTTGGCGATGCGATCCCTGTCCTGCTCGCTCGCAAGCGCCCGGGCTTCGATCATGCTGTCGCGGAACACCGTCAGCGTTTCCTTCATCGCGCCGATCTCGTCGTTCTGCCGGGAGCGGACGATCTCGGTGTCAAGGTCGCCGGCCGAGAGCAACTGCATGGCGCGTTGAAGCTCGCGAATGCGGCGCAGGATGTTGCGGCCGACATAGAGCCAGACGAACAGCGCCGAGCCGACCAGCGTCAGTGCGCCGAGCGCCAGCATCGCGGTGGTCGCGAGCGAGATCTCCTGCCGCGCCTGGAAGGTCGACGCGTTGGTCTCCTTCTGCACACCCTCGACCAGCTGCTGCACGCTGATGCCGAGGCCGACATTGAGCTTGCGGGTCTCGTCCAGGATGGTCTGGCCGTAGTCGATGGCGTCGAGCTCCTTCTGGCGGATCTTGAACACGCCGGACTTGCCTTCGCCGAAGGCGAACAGCTTTTGCACGGTGTCGCGCACCGCTTGCATCGAGGCCATGTTCGGCAGGTCCTCGAGGTTCGACTTGACACGGTCGCGCGTCGCCTTGAACTCCTTCTCGATCGCCTCCAGCGTATCGCTGTTGTTGGCCGACAGCGCCGCCATCATGTCGGCGGCCATCAGATTGCCGTTGGCGGAGATGGTCGCGACCTGGGAGACGGTGCGGGCGGCTTCGGTGGCATCGTCAGCGGAAACTTCCGCCGCACCGAGGATCGCGTTCAGACGCGTCTGCGCATCCAGCATGGCAGGACCGGCCGCACCGACGAAGGTGAGCTGCGCCTTGCGGAGTGCTTCATATTGCTTGTCATGCAGCGCGCCGGTATCGAGCCGCTCGCGCGCGGCTGACACCAGGCTCTGGGTCGCCTCGTCGATGCTCTTGGCGGTGTCGCGCAACGCGGTTGCGATCTGCTTGTCGGCGCCGAGCTCGATGATCTCGCCAAGCTTGGCCATGGCAAGCTGCTGGATCTCCTGCACCTTCTTGGTGCGTTCGTTCAGCGCCTCGTCGGACGGCGACGCCAGCAGGCCCGGCCCCTGCGCCGCGAGCGTTGCGCTTTGCGATGCGAGTTGAAGGCTTGCGGAAAGGCGGGGGATATCGCGGCCGCTCAGGTCCATCATAGTGCTGCCGAGATGGTTGAAGACGAAGCCGGCGCCGGCCGCGATCACGAGACCCATGCCCGCGATCACTGCGAAGGCCGTGAACAGGCTGCCGCGCACGCCCCATGTCGGCATTTTGAAACGAGGCCGGATACCACCAAGCAAACGGCCAAGGCCCAGACGGATCGCCATCGAAATTCCCCCACGCATGATCTTTATGTTTTCGCGGCGGAGTATCCTCGGGGCAGGTTAAAAAATCGCAAGTTGCTCAATTGGTTGCGTTGCGTTCCGCACAGCGAAAAAAGAAGGGCCGGCAACGATGCCGGCCCTTCATCATGATAAGGCTTTGATAACCGTTCAGTAGCGCGCGACCGCCGAGTTGGCCCAGTTGAAGCGGTAGTTGACGCCCGCCTTGATGGTGTGGTCGTCGGTGGTGAAGTTGCCGGTTCCCGCCAGCGGGCCCGCGGTGAAGTGGGCGTCGCCGAAATTGTAGTACTGGTACTCGGCCTTGGCTGACCAGTTCGGCGCGAACATGTATTCGAGGCCGGCGCCGACGGTGTAGCCGTTGCGGTGGTCGCCGCTGATGATGAAGCCGGTCGGCACGCCGCCGACGGTCACCTTCTCGTTGTTGTCGGAATAGGCGTAGCCGCCCTTCACGTAGAGCAGGCCCGGACCCCAGGTGTAGCCGACGCGGCCGGTGATCGAGCCGAGACCGCGCTGGTCGTTGGTGTAGGCGACGCCGGCTGGGAACACCGCGCCGACGCTGCCGGAGAGCCAGGAATACTGGCCTTCGACGCCGACAACGAAGTTCGGGTTGAACTGCCAGTCCGCACCGGCCTGCAGACCGCCGAGGAAACGGCCGTTGCCGTTATTGCCGGTGGAGAGGCCGCTGAAATTGTTGTCGCTGGAGAACGCGCCGCCGACATGGCCGCCGATATAGAAGCCGGTCCAGTTGTAAATCGGGGCGGCATAGGCGGGCGCGGGCGCCTTATAATAGTTGCGGTTACCGAGATCGGCACCGACCGCCGGTGCGGCAGCGCCCACCACGAGCAGCGCAACGGTCGCAAACAGAATCTTCTTCATAGTCCAAACTCCAACACTTAAGTCCCCGGCAGTCGCGCTTTCCGCGCCGTCGTTGGTTTGCAGATAGCTCGCTTTTGACGAAAATGCTGTCACATCCATGGCACAGCGGCAGCCAACGTAACTTATTGGGCTGTAAATGATTTTTGTGCTTAATGTCGGCTTAAGAAGTGCTGAAGGAAAGCTTAACTCGGCGTTATCAGGGTAACTTGCGCGCGCATCTCATTAACCAAGACGGCGCCGCGCCTCATCGCGCATCTGTTCGCGGAATTCAGCGCGCTTTGCGGGCCGGTCTTCCTCGCGCACGTCATGACGATCGAAGACGTCGAACTTCTCCAGGATCGGATAGCGCTCGCTCGCCATCGCGAGCACGCGCAGCACCTTGGTCGCCGACGGTGTCGGGCCGCTCACTTCCCAGCGCCGGATGGTGTCGGCGCCGCCCTTCTCCGGCAATCCGCAAAGCCGGGCCATGTCGGCCGCGGTGAGCTTGCGCTCGAGGACCTCCGAGAGATCGTTGCGGAGTTGCTTCAGTTCGGGACCGGTCATGTCGCCTCAATACGCGAAGTCGATGAGGTGAATGCACTAGCGCTGATTCGGGTCCATCCGAAGGCGAGGCACGCGAGCGGGCGTGCTAGTCGTGCGACCGCTCCCCGGCGCCTCCGCCCGCGCACGGAGTTATGAACGGCTGCCTATGGAAATCCGCGGCTGAATGAACAGATGGCAAGGGGCCCACAGCGAATGAAGGGATCAGCCATGACAAGCATCAAACCCGCCATTGCCGCCCTAGTCACGGTCGGGTTGCTTGCCGCGCCGATCGCGGCTGAGGCCAAGAAGCACCGGTCAAGCCGAGCTTACAGCACCGGCGTGGTGGCTCCGAGCTATGGGAGCGCCGGATCGTTGGCAGCACAGCCCAGAGCCTACGGGTCGAGCGGACAGTCGGTCGGGACGGTCACGGCGCCGTCGGTCGGTACGTATAACTGGCCGTCGGTCGGCGTGACCAACGCAGTCCCGACCTGGAGCAACACCAACCCGCCGGTCAGGTAGGCGCGCCTGTCTGGCGAGCCAATGCCGGTCACCTGTGACGGTCGCAAGGCCAAAGAAGATGATAAAGTGCGACCAGCAATGATCATGGCGGTGGACCAGACATTGCGGATCGTTCAGGGAGAGCCCGTCCGATCCTAAATTCCCCGCCCGGCCTGTTGGCCGATCACGCAGCGCCACCCGGCGAGGCGCTCGGCCGGATGCTGGTTCATCCATTCGGCGAGTTGCGGCGCGCCCATCAGGCAAGATTGCATCGAGACGTCGGCGAAGTCGGATGTGGTGACGGTCTGCTCATGACAGTTCGCCGGAGAGGCGAGGTTGCAGAGCACGGCGATGATTTTGATCACGCGAGGTTGCCCCCGTCGCTGCGACGTGCGGCGGCTCCGCCTGATCTCTCGCTCATCGGATCAGTCGGCGGGAAGATGCTGTCGTAGATCGCGCGCGCTTCCTGGATGAGGCGAATGCGCTCGCGCTCGGATTTCGAGACAAACTGAATAATCTGGCCCATGTCGGCTCCAATTAGATCTTCAATCCACCATCACATGATGGAAATCATTTCATGCGGATGTGGGGTGCCGGCTTCGGCTTTGCAGCCATGCGGGCGGCCACGAGGGATAAAAAGCCCGTGACTATTCCGTTCCTGAGGTGGAACGGGGTACCTTCAGCGATGCGCCGATGGCACGGCGCATCCGTTCGGCGGGGACCGCTTCGTAGCATCGTGATGAAGAGTTGAGCCCACGGGATGATGGCACTGCGGCACATTTTCTCGCGCGTGGAGTTGTAAGGTCAGTCAGTGCACGGGCGCCTCGACGAACGGCATTGCGATTGAGAGACCGCGCCCGAAAGGATCAGCCATGACAAGAACAAAACGCACCATTGCTGCACTTATTGCTCTCGGATTGGCCGCCGCGCCACTTGCTGTAAACGCACAAACATCGGGGACGGGTACACCAGGCAGCACGAGCGGACGCACCGGAGCGCCGGTGCAGCAAGGGACCATCGGAAGTTCCGGGCAGACCGTCGGGACCGTGACGGCGCCGTCGATCGGAACGTCCAACCAGCCCTCCGTCGGCGTAACAAACTCAGTCCCCACCTGGAACAACACGAATCCTCGAACGAAGTAGAAACCGCGGTCGGCTGACTTACGCCGGCGCGCGCTCTCTCTGCCCCGGGACTGCTGCGAGCAATTCGCGTGTATAGGCATGCTCGGGCGCGGCGAACAGCTGCGCGGTCGGCTTCAGCTCGACGATGACGCCGCGCTGCATCACGGCGATGCGGTCACAGATTTGCGCTGCGACTCGCAGGTCGTGGGTGATTAACAGCATCGAGAGGCCGAGGCGGGCCTTGAGGTCTTCGAGCAGCCTTAGGACCTGCGCCTGCACGGAGACGTCGAGCGCGGAGACGGCCTCGTCCGCGACGATGATCTCGGGCTCGAGCGCGAGCGCGCGCGCAATGCCGATGCGCTGGCGCTGGCCGCCGGAGAATTCATGCGGATAGCGTTCGAGCGCGCCGGCATCGAGCCCGACCATCTTGAGGAGATCGCGGGCGCGGTCGAACGCCACTTTCGGATCGGTGCCGGCCGCGATCGGGCCGTCGGCGATGATATGACCGACCTTGCGGCGCGGATTGAGCGAAGCGAACGGATCCTGGAAGATCATCTGGATGCGAGGGCGCTCGGCGCGTAGCGCCTTGCCCGCGAGCTTTGTGAGATCGGTCTCGCCGATCCGCACGGTGCCGCGGTCGGCCTCGATCAGCCGCATCACAAGGCGGGCCACCGACGATTTGCCAGAACCGGATTCGCCGACCAGGCCGAGCGTCTCGCCTTTGAGGATGTTGAAATTAACCCCGCGCGCGGCATCGACGCGGCGGTCCTCGCGAAACCAGCCGCCCGAGGTGACGTAGGTCTTGTCCAGTCCGATCACCTCGACCGCCTTGGCCTGGTCGTCCAGGGGGCTGCGGGCGGGTGGGTCCATCGAGGGCACGGCGGCGAGCAGCGCCTTGGTGTAGTCGTGTTGCGGCGCGTTGAAGACCGCCGAGGCGGGGCCTTCCTCGACCACCTTGCCATGGCGCAACACCACGACTTGGTCGGCGATGTCGGCGACCACGCCGAAATCATGGGTGATGAACATCACCGCCATGTTGCGATTGCGCTGGAGGTTGCGGATCAGTTTCAGGATCTGCGCTTGCGTGGTGACGTCGAGCGCGGTGGTCGGCTCGTCCGCGACCAGCACCGCCGGTTCGAGCGCGAGCGCCATCGCGATCATGGCGCGCTGGCGCTGGCCGCCGGAGAGCTGGTGCGGATAGGCGCGCACGATGCGCTCGGGGTCGGGGAGGCCGACTTCGCGCGCCAGCGATAGCGCCTTTGCGCGCCGCTCCCTCGGCGTGAGCAGCCCGTGCGCCTCGAACATCTCCGCCATCTGGTCGCTGATCCGCATCAACGGATTGAGCGCGGTCATCGGTTCCTGAAAGATCATCGCAAGCCGGCGGCCGCGCAGATCGCGCCAGCATTCGTCGTCGAGTTTGAGCAGGTCGCGTCCTTCGAACTGGATCTCGCCGGAGGTGACGGTGACCGTGTCCGGCAACAGGCCCATCAGCGCATGCGCGCACATCGACTTGCCGGAGCCGGATTCGCCGACCACGCAAACGATCTTGCCGGGCCGCAAATCGAGCGAGATGCCGTCGACCGCGAAGGGACGCTCGGCGCCCTTGGGCAATGCGATCCGCAGATTCTTGACGGAGACGGCGGGCGGTGCGGTCATGATCAGCGGCCCTCCCGCGACAGCCGCGGATTGAGCGCGTCGTTGAGGCCTTCGCCGATCAAATTGAGCCCGAGCACCGAGATCAGGATCGCGACGCCGGGAAACACGGTGATCCACCAGGCCTGGCGGATCACGGTGCGGCCGGCACCGACCATGTAGCCCCAGGAGATCAGATTGGGATCGCCGAGGCCGAGGAACGCCAGCGAGGATTCCAGCAGGATCGCGGTCGCCACCATCAGCGAAGCCAGCACGATCACCGGCGACAGCGTGTTCGGCAGGATTTCGCGCAGGATGATCCAGGTGTTGCTCTGGCCCGTGACCACCGCGGCCTGGACGTACTCCCGCGTGCGCAACGACAGCACCTCGCCGCGGACGAGGCGCGCGACCGGCGGCCAGCTTACCAGCGCGATCGAGGCGACGATCGAATAGATCGAGGGCTGCAGGATCGCGACCAGGACGATCGCGAGCGCAAAGCTCGGAATGGTTTGGAAGAACTCGGTGAAACGCATCAGGGCGTCGTCGACCCTGCCGCCGAAATAGCCGGCCATGGCGCCGATCGGAACGCCGACGACCAGCGCAACCAGGGTGGAGACCATGCCGACGAGCAGCGAGACGCGTGCGCCGAAGATCATGCCGGCGAACACGTCGCGGCCGAGTGCATCGGTGCCGAGCGGCACGGTCGCGAGCGTGAACGGCGGCAGGAACGGCCGCTGCACCATGCGCCAGGGCGAGTTCGGGAACAGCATCGGACCGAACAAGGCGACTGAGATCGCAAGGAGCAGGATGATGAGCCCGATGACGCCGCTCGGGCTCCTCAACATCGATTTCCAGAACTGTTTCATATGGAGAATTCGATGCGCGGGTCGACCAGGCGATAGACCAGGTCGGTGATGAGGTTGAAGATCAGGACAATGGCGGAGCAGATCACGAAGACCCCGAGCAGCAGATTGTAGTCGCGCTGGAGCAGGGCGTCGTACATCAGGCGTCCGATGCCGGGCCAGGCGAACACGGTCTCGGTGATGACGGCGCCGCCGATCAGGGTGCCGGAGTGGACTCCGGCGAGCGTCACGACGGGCAGTAGCGCGTTGCGCAGGACGTGGCGACGCTGGATCACGGCGTCGGACAGGCCTTTGGCGCGCGCGGTCTTGACGAAGTCGAGACGCTTCACTTCGAGCATCGAGGCTCGCGTCATGCGCGTATACGTCGCCATAAAAAACAGGCCGAGCGTCATCGCCGGCATAATCAGGTGCCTTGCGACGTCGACCACATGGGCAGGGCCGGAAAGGTTGGCGCCGACCGTCTCGTAGCCGAAGCTCGGCAGCCAATCCATGGTGACCGAGAACAGCAGGATGCTCATGAGCGCCACCCAGAAGATCGGCATGGCGTAAAAGATCAGCGCAAAGACGGTGATCGCGGTGTCGAGAAAGGTTCCGGCAAAGCGCGCGGCGAAGGTGCCGAAGAGAATGCCGAGCACGAGCGAGATCGCGAAGGCCGTCAGCGTCAGCAGCAATGTCGCCGGCAGCCGCTCGCCGATCAGCTTCGCGACCGGCGCCTGCTGGCGGAAGGAGAAGCCGAGGTCGAGGGTCACGATGCCCTTGACGTAGATGAAGAGCTGCTCGGGCAGCGGCTTGTCCAGGCCGAACTTCTCCCTGAGCTGCTGGACGAAGATCTGGTCGCTGGCGCCGGCCTCGCCCGCCATCACGACGGCGGGATCGCCGGGCGCGAGCCGGATCAGGAAGAAATTGAGGACGACGATCGCAAGCAGGACGATCACGCCCTTCGCGACACGCTGAGCGACAAAGGAGAGCATCTAGAGGATCATATCGGTGGTGTGACCTGGAGCGACAGAGACGGAGCGCCCACCTCTCCCCGCAAGCGGGGAGAGGTGACGGAGGTAGCCCTCACTTGTCGAGCCATGCATCCTTGAAGCCGTCGTTGACTCCGATCCCGGTGGTGATCAGGTTCTTGACCTTGCAGCGCATGATGGTCGGGAATTGCAGCTCGAGCATCCAGGCCACCGGCACGTCCTCGACCAGGATCTTCTGCGCCTTCTCGTAGATCTCCTTGCGCTTGGAGTCCGGCGTTGCCACCGCGCCCTCGGCGAACAGCTTGTCGATCTCAGCGTTGGAGTAACCCTCGACGTTGTTGAACACCTGGC
Source organism: Bradyrhizobium sp. 172 (assembly GCF_023101065.1). Taxonomy (NCBI): domain Bacteria; kingdom Pseudomonadati; phylum Pseudomonadota; class Alphaproteobacteria; order Hyphomicrobiales; family Nitrobacteraceae; genus Bradyrhizobium; species Bradyrhizobium sp. 172. The sequence continues at coordinate 7,491,574 of NZ_CP064701.1, read as the reverse complement.
CCTTGGCAATCGCGCTGGAGACGTAATTGCGGCCGACGCCGAGCGCGGGGTCGCCGTACTGGTAGAGGTAGGTGAAGGCGATGTCGTAGTCCCAGTCGCCGATCTTCTGGTTGCCGCCGGCGACGTCGGTGGCGATGGTCTCGATGTTCATGCCGACGTCCTGGAGGTTCTGCTTCACGGCTTCACCCCAGCGCTGCCAGGTCTCGCCATAGGCGAGCGGCAGAAGGCGGATCTTCTCGCCCTTGTAGCCGGCTTCCTTCAGCAGCGCCTTGGCCTTGGCGGGATCGTAAGGGTACTTCGGCACGTCGTCGGTGTAGTATTTGATGGTCGAGGCCGACGGGCCGGTTGCGACCTTGCCGAGCCCGTTCCAGATCACGTCCTTGGCGAACTCGCGGTCGATCGCAAACATGACCGCCTGCCGCACCCGCTTGTCGGCGAGCGGACCCTGCCGGTTGTTGAGCCACAGCCAGGCCAGCGGCGAGAAGAACTCCCAGCCGGCGCCGGTGACGCAGGTGTCCTTCAGCTTGGAGAGCCGGGGCACGTCGAAATTCTCGACCGAGCCGCCGGGCAGCACGTCGACCTTGCCGGTCTCATACGCCACCGAGCGCGCCGCGGCATCGGGAATGATCTGCCAGTAGATCTCGTCGAGATAGGGCTTGCCCTTCTCGTAATAGTTCGGGTTCTTGACCAGGCGGATGAAAGAGCCCTTCTGCCATTCCTTGAACATGAAGGGGCCGGTGCCGACAGGGGCGTTATTGTAGGGATTGGTCTTCCAGTCGGTGCCTTCATAAAGATGCTTGGGTACCATCGGCATTGAGCCGACCTCGAAGATGCCCAGGAACGGGCCGAACGGCTGCTTCAGCGTGAACACCACCGTGTAGTCGTCGGGAGCCTCGACCTTGTCGACCTGCGCCAGATTGTTGCGGGCACGCGCGTGGGTCTGTTTCAGCATCTCGAGCGAGAACAGCACGTCGGCGGCGGTGAAGGGCTTGCCGTCATGCCAGGTCACGCCCTTCCTGAGCTTGAATGTGTAGGTTTTTGCGTCCTCGCTGACACTCCAGCTCTCGGCGAGCTCGGCCTGCGGTTCGAGCTTGGGGCTGTAGCGAAGCAGGCCTTCGAAAATGTTGCCCGACACCATCTGCACCGGGCCGTTCTGGACCATCGCCAGCATCAGGCCGGGCGGCTCGGGCTGAATCACGGCATTGATCGCTCCACCCGCTTTCGGGTCTTGCGCCAGCGCCGGGGCCGCGAGACCGCAAGCCAGGAGGACACCAAGCAACACTCGTTTTGACATGTCGTATCTTTCTCAAGCGAGACCAGCCGCAAACGCTTCGCACGTCATGGCGCGCAAAGCTATGGCCGGCCCATCCCAGTCCCCATCCGGGATCGAGGCTCACACAGTCTCGTTCGGCGCCGCAAGATGAAAGTCTCGACAGTGTTCGCACAAAAAATGTACAGCGCGTCCTGTTATGGCGTTTGGCAGCCAATCCGGCGCCGCAGCGCCGCGCGATCCGTCCATCTGCGCCGCAAGCGCGACGCGGACCCGGCGTGAGGATCGTCTAGCGCAAGCCCGCCCGCCGGAATCCTTCCAGATAGTGCTCGCGGTCGGCCTCATTGGCCCATGGCAATTGCGTCGAAATCCAGTGCAGCGAGATGTTGGGCTGGGTGCGGCGGAGCTCGCCCAGCGCCATCTCCCCAAGCACGCCGTCTCCGGTCATGCCGGCAGAAACCGCGAGCACGCGGTAGGCGCCGGTAAGGTCGCCGCGATGACGGATTGCCTCGCGCGCGAGCGCGATGGCCTCGGCATAGCGCCGCTCGGTGAAGCGGGCATAGCCGGCGATGCCGTGATAGATCGCCAGGGATGGATCGCGCGGCGACAGCCGCATTGCCCTCTGCGCTGCCTCGAATGAATCCTTCGGCCGCCCGGCATAGGACAGCGCCAGTGCGTAATAGCCCTGCGCCAGCGAGAAGTTCGGATTGAGTGCGAGCGCCTGCTCGAACTCGGACAGTGCGTCGGCAAGTCTTCGCGTCGAGAAGTAGACGCTGCCGAGCGCGGCGTGCGCCCAGGCATCCTCATGGTCGCAGCGCACCGCGGCGAGCGCGGCGGCTTCCGCCGCTGGCGCCACCATGGCAAGCTCGGCCCAGCCGAGATGCACGCCGAACATGTGGTTCGCCGCGAGCACCGACAGCGCCTGGCCGTAGTTCGGGTCGATCCCCACCGCGCGTTCTAGCAGCGCCCGTGCGGTCTCGTGATCCCGCCGCGTCACGCGCCAGTAATGCGACAGCGCCCGCATCAGGAGATCCCAGGCATCCAGGCTCGCGGGGGGCTTGCGATGGGCGCGAAAACTTTCCGCCGCATGGATCTGCGGCTCGATCGCCGCAGCGATCGCATTCGTGATCTCGTCCTGCACGGCGAACACGTCGACCAGCTCGCGGTCGTAGCGCTCGGCCCAGAGATGGCTGCCCGTCGTGGCGTCGTTGAGCTGCGCGGTGATGCGCACCCGGTTGTCCGACTTGCGCACGCTGCCTTCGACGACGTAGCGGACGCCCAGTTCCTCGGCAATCTGCCGGATGTGGACCGCGCGTCCCTTGTAGGTAAAGGACGAGTTGCGGGCGATCACCATGAACCAGCGCTGCTTCGACAGCGCGGTGAGGATGTCCTCGCTGATGCCGTCGCCGAAATAGTCCTGTGCGGGATCGCCGCTCATGTTCTCGAAAGCGAGCACCGCGACCGCCGGACGGTCCGTCAGGACGCGCGGCAGGGCAGCGACGGGCTGCGCGGGCGCAGTCGTGGCTGCCACTTCTTCCCGGACTTCGCCGACGAAACGAAAACCCTTGCGCGGAATGGTCTTGATCAGCCGCTGGCTTGCGCCATCGTCGCCGAGCGCCTTGCGGGCGGCGTTGATCCGGCTGTTCAGGGCGGAATCCGAGATGATCCGATCGCTCCAGATCTGGCTGATCAGGTCATCCTTGCTGACCACACGCGTGCGCTGCGCCACCAGATAGAGCAGGAGATCGAACACCTGCGGCTGCAACGGCACAGCGGCTCCGCTGCAAGTGAGTTCCCGCAGGTCGCCGTCGAGCACGTTGTTTTCAAAGCAAAATCGCACGTTTTTGTCGTCTCAAGCAAAAATCAAAGTCGTCTCAGGCGAAAATCAACCGTCCGCGAAAGTCTTGGGACCTCCGGTGCGGCATGGTGCAGCGACCAATGAAGTGCCGGCGTTTTGGCACAACGGAGCTGTTTATGACCCAAATTGATCATCAGGTTCATCCTATCGGCCCGGTTGCGGGCTCACGCATTTTCAAGTTCATCGCCTTTCTGTACGGAATTGCGGCGTATCTCGTGTTTTTCATCACCATTCTCTACGCCATCGGTTTCGTCATGGGGCTGGTGGTGCCGAAGACCATCGATACCGGGACCGACACGCCCGTGGCCGAGGCCATCATCATCAATCTGCTCCTGATGGCCCTGTTTGCGGTCCAGCACAGCGTAATGGCGCGCCGGCAATTCAAGGCCTGGTGGACGCAGTACGTCCCCAAGCCGGTCGAGCGCAGCACCTATGTGCTGTTTGCGAGCCTGTCATTGCTCCTCCTGTTCTGGCAGTGGCGTCCGCTGCCCACGGTCATATGGGACGTCGCGAATCCGGATATCGCTGTGACGATCGTCACGCTGTCGCTGGCGGGCTGGGTCCTGGTGTTCACCTCGACCTTCATCATCAATCACTTCGAGCTGTTCGGCTTGCATCAGGTGACCAATCATCTCGTCGGCAAGGAGGCGTCGCCGCCGCGATTCAAGACGCCGCTGCTCTACAAGTTTGTCCGTCATCCGATCTATCTCGGCTTCATCATCGCGTTCTGGGCGGCGCCGGTCATGACCGCGGGCCATCTGCTGTTCGCCGCCGTGACCACGGCCTACATCTTCGTCGGCATCGCGCTGGAGGAGCACGACCTCGTCGATCTCTTCGGCGACGAGTACCGGCAGTACAAACAACGGGTGTCGATGCTTATTCCCTGGCGCAAGTCGGTATAGCTTGCGCGTCGTTCCGTCGCGTCCGCCGAAAGGAGGATGCGCGGCGGCGCCGAGGCGCGTAACGGATCGTGCCGGACGCAACCTTCAACGTTTCTCGGGGTGAATCCCCCTCACCCCGACGCTATCAGTGCGAGCAAAGCTCGTCGCGACCCCGCATTCGTTTTTGCCGAGTTCTCGGCAAACAGGAGCGGGGGGAGGAATCTAAACCATCATCAACGGAGACGACCTAATGAAACATGTTGGAAACTGCTTCTGTGGCGCAGTCACGATCGAGGTCACAGGTGCACCGGAGGCGATGGGCTATTGCCATTGCAGCTCGTGCCGCTCGTGGTCGGGCGGTCCGGTGAACGCCTTCAGCCTGTGGAAGCCCGAAGCCGTGCGCATCAGCGAAGGTGCAGAGAATGTCGAGACCTTTGCGAAGACGCCGCTCAGCCAGCGCAAATATTGCAAGAAGTGCGGCGGTCATCTCATGACCAACCATCCGCCGCTCGGCCTGATCGACGTCTTCACTGCCACCATCCCCACCCTCGCGTTTGCACCAGGCGTCCACGTCAATTACGCCGAGACGGTGCTGCCAATGCGCGACGGACTGCCCAAGCTCAAGGATTTCCCGGCCGAATTCGGCGGCAGCGGCGAGATGATGCAGGAGTAGCGGCGCCCTTCTCCTCTCCCGCAAGCGGGAGACGAGAAATTAGCTACCTCATCCCCGCGCGCCGCAATCCCTCGAGATAATGCTCGCGATCCTCGTCCCGCAGCATCGGCAGCTCGCGTGTGATCCAGGCCAGCGAGATGCCGGGCTGGGCGCGGCGCAAGCCTTCCAAGGCGGAAGCCGCGCGCGCGGAATCCCCTGACATACCGGCGGCGGCCGTCAGCACGCGATGCGCGCCGACGAAATCGGCGCGCTGCCGCATCGACTCGCGCGCCATCTGTGCGGCGCCTTCGTAATCGCGGCCGATGAACCGGGCATAGGCCGCGACGCCGCAATAGATTGCTGCGAGCGGGTCGCGCGGGCTCAGCCGCAGCGCGCGGCGCGCCGCGACATCGCCGTTCTGCCATCGTCCCGCGTAGCACAGCGTCACGCCATAGAAGGCGTGCGCCATCGCAAAGTTCGGATTGAGGTTCAGCGCCAGTTCGAACTCCGCCAGCGCGTCGTCGAAGCGGCGGCGGAATAGATAAGCATACGCCAGACCATGATGAGCCCAGGCATCTTCGCGATCGGCCTCCACCGCCGCGAGCGCGGCGCGCTCGGCGACCGGCACGGTCGGGGCCATGTCGGACCAGCCCATATGCGCGCCGAAGATGTGGCTGGTTGCGAGCAGGCCGAGTGCCTTGCCATAGGCGGGATCGAGCGCGACGGCCTCTTCGAGCAGTCCTTGCGCGGCGGCATTGTCCTCGCGGGTGATGCGCCAGTAATGCGACAATGCGCGCATCACAAGGTCCCAGGCATCCAGGCTTCCCGGCGGCTTCTGCTGGGCGCGAAAACTCTCGGCGGTATAGAGCTGCGGCTCGATCGCGGCGACGATCGCCTCGGTGATCTCGTCCTGCACCGCGAAGATGTCGGCAAGCTCGCGGTCGTAGCGTTCGGCCCAGAGATGGCTGCCGGTCGAGACGTCGTTGAGCTGCGCGGAGATACGCACGCGATCGCCGCTCCGCCGCACGCTGCCTTCGAGCACGTAGCGCACGCCGAGCTCGCGCGCGACCTCGTTCATGTGCACCGCGCGGCCCTTGTAGACGAAGGAGGAGTTGCGCGCGATGACGAAGAACCAGCGCAGCTTCGACAGCGCGGTGATGATGTCCTCGCTGATTCCGTCCGAGAAATAATCCTGCTCGCGGTCGCCGCTCATGTTGGTGAAGGGCAGCACCGCGATCGCGGGGCGGTCCGGTAGCGGCAGCGGGGCCCGTAGAAGCTTCGCTTCGAAATCGGATTCCGGCGCGGTTGCCCCACGCTTGGTTTCGACGTCGCCGACGAAACGAAAACCCTTGCGTGAGATGGTGCGGATCAGCGCCTGGCTCGCGCCGCTGTCTCCGACCGCCTTGCGTGCCGCATTGATCCGGCTGGTCAGCGTGGATTCGGAGACGCTGCGCCCGTGCCAGATCTTGTCGATCAGCTCGTCCTTGCTGACCACCCGATCGCGGTTCTCCATGAGGTGGACGACGAGATCGAAGACCTGTGGCTCCACGGCAACGGGAACCTGCTCGCGGCTCAGCTCGCGCAAGTCGGTATCGAGCAGGTGATCCCGGAACAGAAACTGCACGTCGAAAACTCAGACCTCAAGGCAACATCGGGCAATAATGAAAGCAAAACGGATTTCGGCTGATGTCTGTGAGTCCGCCGAGGGGCCTGCCCGGTTCACCACGATCGCGTGATGGCAGGCATGCAGTTTACGGGGAGGAATGCAACCTGGATTAGAATAAAGCCGTTTCGGCCGGATTGTCGCGATTTCCTCACGTCGTTGCGAGCAATCCAGCCTGCCGCCGCGGAGCCAGCGTGGATTGCTTCGTCGCAAGGGCTCCTCGCAATGACGGTGTTGAGGCAATGGCGTGCGGCAGCTGCCGACGTTGTCCTGGCCTTCGCGACGGCATCGAATGTGTGACGAATAGTGAATGTCCATTGCCGAACAGTTCCGTGTGCGTAAGCTGCCCTCACACAAAACACCAACCACGAAGAAACGCCCATGCCCGCTTTTCATGCCTCGACCACCGTGCTCGATTCCATGCTGTTCCGCGATGCCTTCGGCACGCCGCAGGTGCGGGAGGTGTTTTCCGATATCGCGACGGTCGCGCGCTATGCCGAGGTCGAGGTGGCACTGGCGAAGGCGGAAGCGAGATGCGGAGTGATTCCGCAGGACGCGGCCGATCAGATCGCCGCGCGGACCGATGTTGCCGCGCTGGATTTCGACCTGTTGCGGCAGGAGACCGATGTCGTCGGCTATCCGATCCTGCCGCTGGTGCATCAGATGGTGAAGCAATGCGGCGATGCCGGCCGCTATGTGCATTGGGGTGCGACCACGCAGGACATCATGGACACCGCCGTGGTGTTGCAACTGCGCGCAGGGCTTGAGATCGTCGAACGGGACATCGCGGGCTTGCGCAAGATCCTCGCCGATCTATCGAGGCGCTACCGCGACACGCCGATGGCGGGCCGCACCCATCTCCAGCAGGCGCTGCCGGTCACCTTCGGCTACAAGACCGCGATCTGGCTCGCGATGTTCGACCGCCACGCCGAGCGGATCAGTGAGTTGAAGCCGCGCGTCCTGGTCGGTCAGTTCGCCGGTGCCGCCGGCACGCTGGCCTCGCTCGGCGACAAGGGGTTCGAGGTGCAGGAAGCGCTCTGCGCCGAACTGAGGCTCGGCGTCCCCGCTTCGACCTGGCACGTCGCACGCGACGGTTTTGCCGAGGCCGTGAATTTCCTGGCGCTGGTCACCGGCTCGCTCGGCAAGATCGCGCTCGACATCATGATCATGGCCTCGACCGAATTCGCCGAGGTCTATGAGCCCTTTGTCAAGGGACGCGGCGCTTCCTCGACCATGCCGCAGAAGCGCAACCCGATCTCCTCGGAACTCATGCTCGCGGCGTCCAAGGCGGTGCGCCAGCATGCCGGCCTCATGCTGGATGCCATGGTGCAGGATTTCGAGCGCGCCACCGGGCCCTGGCACGCCGAATGGATGGCGATCCCCGAGAGCTTCGTGCTGACCGCCGGCGCGTTGCACCAGGCGAAATTCGCGCTCGCCGGCCTCATCGTGGATGAAAGCAAGATGAACGAGAATCTCGCCGTCAGCCGCGGTCTGATCGTGGCCGAAGCCGTCATGATGGGGCTTGCGCCGCAGATCGGACGGCAGGAGGCCCATGACGTGGTCTATGATGCCTGCCGGCTCGCCAATGAGAAAGGTCTTACGCTGGCGGACGCGCTGTCTTCCGACGCCCGCGTCTCTGTCAGAATCGACCGTGCCACGATCGAGGCGCTGACATCACCGAAAAATTACCTCGGCCTTGCTCCCGCCATGGTCGACCGGGTGCTGAAATCGGCAACGCGTTGAAAACCAAAATGCGCGAAACTGCGTATCTTTGGGGTGTCGCAAGGCACTCGCGCACTTGTGTCTCGCGATGCTAGACTTAAATTGAGCAAGAGACGTTCGGCAGAGGACCCGGCATGACTGATCAACGCATCACCTCCACTCCCATCGATCCCGTGAAGCTCGACCGGCTGGCCGAGGTGGCGGTGAAGGTGGGCCTGGGCTTGCGGCCGGGCCAGGATCTGCTCTTGACGGCACCTGCGATCGCGTTGCCGCTGGTGCGGCGGATTGCCGTGCATGCCTACAAGGCCGGCGCCGGCATCGTGACGCCCATTCTCTCCGACGAAGAGATGACGCTGGCGCGCTACCGCCACGGCCACGACGACAGCTTCGATCGCGCCGCCAACTGGCTCTACGAGGGCATGGCCAAGGCGTTCTCCAACAACACCGCCCGTCTCGCCATCGTCGGCGACAATCCGATGCTGCTGTCGGGCGAAGATGCTTCCAAGGTCGCGCGCGCCAGCAAGGCCAATTCCATGGCCTATCAGCCGGCGCTGGAAAAGATCGTCAATTTCGATACCAACTGGAACATCATTGCGTATCCAAGCCCATCCTGGGCAAAGCAAGTCTTTCCGAACGATCCTGAAGAGGTCGCGATCGGCAAGCTCGCGGACGCGATCTTCGCGGCGTCCCGCGTCGATCGCGACGACGCGCCGGCCAATTGGGCGAGCCACAATGCGGTGCTGCGCGAGCGCACCAACTGGCTCAACGGCCAGCGTTTCCGCGCGCTCCAGTACTCGGGACCGGGCACTGACCTCACCATCGGGCTCGCCGACGGCCATGAATGGGAAGGCGGCGCTTCGCTCTCCAAGAACGGCATCAGCTGCAACGCCAATATCCCGACCGAAGAGGTCTTCACCACGCCGCATTGCCGGCGCGTCTACGGCCATGTCGTGAGCTCGAAGCCGCTGTCCTACCAGGGCACGCTGATCGACAAGATCGCGGTGCGTTTCGAGGACGGCAGGATCGTCGATGCGAAGGCTTCGCGCGGCGAGGAGGTACTGAACAAGGTGCTCGATACCGACGAGGGCGCGCGCCGTCTCGGCGAGGTGGCCCTGGTGCCGCATTCCTCGCCGATCTCGCAGAGCGGACTGTTGTTCTACAACACGCTGTTCGACGAGAACGCTGCCTCGCACATCGCGCTTGGCCAGTGCTACTCGAAGTGCTTCGTCAACGGCGCGCAGCTCACGCCGCAGCAGATCGCCGCGCAAGGCGGCAACCAGAGCCTGATCCATATCGACTGGATGATCGGCTCGGCCGAGACCGACATCGACGGCATTCTCGCCGACGGCAGCAAAGTGCCGGTGTTTCGCAAGGGCGAATGGGCGAAGTAACTACGCAGCCGGGTTGCGCAGCATCGGGCTGTTGTCGATGCTGAAGCGGTTGAACAACGTCGTGAACGGGCTGCCGTCGGTGGCCCGCACGACGGCGTCGGAGGCCGCCACCGCATCGTAGAGCGCACCGACCGGATCATTCGCCTCGGGCAGGTCGAGGCCCCTGCGGATTTGCTCGGGGGCCTCGTTGACGTCGTCCTCGTCGTCGAGTGTCGCCTCGAGCGCATCCGCCGCCCGAAGCATCTCATGGAGGTCACCGCCGATCTGCCCGGGGCTTTCGATGCCGTCAACGGTGAACCAGGGCTCCTCTTCGGTTGCGAAGGAGACATCGAGGCTGCCGAGCCAGGCGACGACCTCGCCATGAGCTTTGAGAACCTCCGGGGTGAGGGGCATCGGCATGGCTCCTTCAGATGCTTCGCGCACTTTGTCGCACCCCGGAAAAGAAGGGTTCATGTGCTCGAAATTGCAGGGAAATTGCGACGTTAACCGTTTCGCGTCTGCAACTTGCGGCTGATTGTCGGGCCCTGCGTAAGAAAGAATTAAAAATCGGCTACTAGCGTTCCCGCCATCTTTGAACAATCCGGGCCGAGATCCGGGCAGGTCATATTTTATCCCCCGAGGAAACAGATGTCGCGCACATTGATTGAAATCAGTCATTGCAATGTAGATCTCGAGCTGCGGCCGATCGAGCCGTCCTGGATTATCGAAGGCAATCCGGTGTCGCGCTCGCACATCCTGTCCACCAGCGCCGACGGCACCGCTTCGACCATCATCTGGGCCTGCACCGAAGGGCGCTTCAACTGGTACTACGATATCGACGAGACGATCATGATCATGGAAGGATCGATCGTGCTCGAAAGCGACGGCATGCCGCCGAAGCGCTACGGCCCGGGCGACGTCATCTTCTTCCGCGACGGCGCGCATGCCAAATGGCATGTCGAAGGCCACGTCAAGAAGATCGCCTTCTGCCGCAAGACCAATCCCGTGATGATCGGCTTCCTGATCCGCGTCGTCAACAAGCTCAAGAAGATCTTCGTCGCCACCGGCGAGCGCCGTCCGGCCTCGCTGATGGGCGCAAATTAGAGTTCAAACAGTTCAAGGACGCTTCCCAGCGGTCACGACGGAACAGGGGCCGGGATCAACATCCCGGCCCCTGTTCTCGTCATGGTGCCAATCCCTTTAAGGCAAATCGAGCCGGTAGAAATTGCTCGCGGTCTGCGAGAACAACGCCGTCTTCTCGGTCTCGCTCAGGGGCGCCGCGATACGCTTGAACGTGTTGAAGATCACCTGGTAGCTGCACTGGCCCTTGTCCGGCGGGAAGTTGCTCTCGAACATCGCGCGCTCGGGTCCAAACGCCTCGATGCAGGTTTCGATGTAAGGCCGCCACGCCGCGGCAAGCTCCTTGGATGATGGCGGACTCGCGCGCAAATGGAAGTCGTAGCCGAGCAGGCACATCGCGAGCCCGCCGAGCTTCACCACCACGTTCTCGCATTTGGCGATCTCCCGGATCGAGGCGCGCCATTGCGGAAACACCTCCTCGCGTCGCCCCGCAAAGCGGCCGATTCCGGCCGGGCCGCCGCAATGGTCGAGCACGATCCTGGTGTCGGGAAATGCGCGGGCGAGCTCGGTCAGCTCGCCGATTTGCGGATGGAACAGCCGAGCGTCGAAGCTCAGGTTGAGCGGCGCGAGGCAGGCAAAGCCCTTGCGGAAGGTCGGGTCCTGCAGCAATCCCTGCGGCCGGCTCGCATACATGCCGGCGACAGCAGGATCCTGGTCCCAGGCCGAGGAATGCCGGATGCCGCGGAAGCGACCGTTGCCCGCCGCGATCTCGGCCTCCAACACGGGTTGTGCGGCATCGCCGAGCAGCAGATTGACGTGGCTGACGATGCCGGCGCAAATCGCGGCCTTGCCGTAACCGCCGCTGGCGCTCATCGCGGCGACGCCATTGGCGAACTCGACTTCGCCCACCGGCCGGAACGCCTCCGGCCCGTGCGCGCGATACATCGAGCGGCAATCGACATAGACGGTGGCGATGACGTTGTGGCCGGAGGCGATATCTGCCGCCATCTCCTCGATCAGATAGCGGTGCCCGCGATTCCAGAGATGGTGATGGGGATCGACGATCGGCCGTGAGGGATCGATGATCTCCTCCTGATGCAGCGCGAGCCAGTCCTCGCGCGGCTCGACGAATAGCCCGCTCGTGTTGGCGGGCAAACCGCTTGCAGCCATCGGCGTGCGCTCCCTTGATGTATGCTTCTTGTTTTGGGAGCCTAGCACCTCGTCCTCGCATGCACCAACGCGCGTTGCGCAATCGCGCCCGTCATCGCGGTACAGCGGCGCCGGCGTCAACCCTTGCGCCGCTTCGCCCTCACATCGACCACCAGCCGCCAATCGGTTGCGGTGGCCGGCTTGACCTCGCCGAGCCAGTGGAAGAAATCCTCGGTGACTTCCGTAAAACTCCAGCGCGTCAGGTCGCCAGCTTCGGTCGTGCCTTCCTGCACGATGTCGGCATCGCGTGGACGGCCGATCTGCTGGCGGAATATGCAGCGGCCGGGATCGAACCATGAAATCCGCCAGGCATCGATGGTCGGATCGTAGACCCGCAGCGTCGTGCCGTACCAATTGCCGGCGATCGGCAAGGCCGGGCTGCCGGCCGGGCGCGGAATGATCCAGACGTCTTGCACGGCGCGGCCCTCCAGCACCCAGCCGAAATGGATTTCGCCGGGCGCGGTGTGTTTCGTTCCATCGGGTCCATGGGCGGTGATCTCGGCGTCCCAATCGCCGACGAAGCGGCCATAAAGCTGGAGTGCCGCCGCGTGCTGGGGGTTCGGTCCGTCCGCGTGCAATAATCTCGCAAAGTCGGTCATGTCGATCTCCCTTTGCGGGAGATCAGCACGACCGGCCGGCAGCCGACTTGGAGAAAATTGCGTCACACCCCGTCGAGGATGATCACCGTCGGCTTCGACGGCAACGCATCTCGGGACATCCGGAAACTTCGTTCCATGCGCCGGTCGATCTCGAACTGCTGGCCGATGCGTTGCATGAAATCGTCGAGCGGGGTGGCGAAGCGGTGCATCGGCAGCACCACCGAGGCGCGCAGCCGCTTGGTGATCTCGGAGACGCCGTCGAGCGACATGGTGTAGGTGCCGTCGATCGGCACCATCACGATGTCGAGCCGCCCGATCTGGGCGAAGTGGCTGTCATCGAGCTTGTGGTGAAGATGGCCGAGATGGCCGATGCAGAGGCCCGCCACCTCGAAGATGAAGATGGAGTTGCCGTCACGGATCATGTCGGCGCCGGCATCGTCGCCGAAATAGCGACGGATGTCGGTCGTGACGTTGCGGATGAAGGTGTCGCCGATGCGCTCCGACACGATGGCCGGCTTGCCGTCCTCGCCCCAGCCATGCAGCACACGAGGAATGCGCTTGTCGGGATATAAAGAGTAGTGCGTGCTGTGGGCCCGGTTCATGGTGACGACATCGGGCAGCCGGCCCACCTGGTAGGCCCCGCTATAGTCGGTGGCGATGCGTAAGCCGCCGGGCGTGTCGATGAAATAGGTGGAATGGCCGGCATAGGTGATCTCGACCTCGGGCGCAGCCGCCGCCTGCCTGAACGCGACCGACATGAGGCGCGGCGCAGCATTCGCCATCGCCAAGCATTCGCTGCGCTGCGACTGCTGGGCGATGGCAGGTGAGAGGAATGCGCCGAACAGCGCCAGAGCGGCCGAAACCAGTCGTCGCATGAATTCATCCCCGATGACTTCAGGGGAAAGTCTAGCTTGCAATGCAGCGCGTGGCCAACAGCGCGCGATCAACAGCGCGTCAGTGTCGCACCGTCACGCCGCCCTATGATTCGCGCCTTTACTACTCCCGCCGCGGGCTGAACTTCCAGGTGAGGGCGACGAGGCTCGCGGTGATCAGGCTGCTGACGAGGCCGACGATGGGCAGCGTGAGCACCAGCGCGGCGCTGGCAGCCCAGCCGATCGAGGAGAACGCCTCGGCAAAGGTCGCAAGCCGCGACGAGGTCTGGCGGCGGCGGAATTGGCTGCGCCGGGCTTGCACCCGGAACCAGAGCTGGATTGCGGTGGCGGAGGCCGCACTGACGATGACCGCACCGGCGCTGACCGCGGCCTGGAACGCCGAGGCGAAAGCGAGCGCCGCGATCAGCGGGCAGAAGATGACGCCGATCGCGATCAGCACCACCTCTATCTTGGCGCGGATGACGCTGGACGGCGGCAATGGCGCGGTCGCAACCAGGTCGGGCGCGTCCTCGCCCGAGAGCGTCAGCCAGGCAAGCCCGCCGGCGAGTTGTCCCGCCGCCATGACGATGACGGGCGTGATCAGCGTCAGCGCCGCGGAGCTGTCGGCAAAGTTGCGCCAGAGCAGCAATGCCGGCGGCACCAGATAGAGCAGCTGCATCAGCGTCTGCGAGATCAGCCAGGGATCGCGCCAGAGCAGCGAAAATTCCTTGCGCCGTAGGGCATGCTGCCGCGATCCGCCGCGGAACGGGCGCTCCTTCGCGCTGCGACGGCCGGACGCGCCATAGGCGGCGGCATCGATCGCCGTGTCCGCAAAGCGGCCCGAGAAGATCGCCATGACGCCTCCGAGCAGCACGAGGCCGAGCGCCAGGAGCAGCAGCAGCGCTTCGGCATCCCCCATCGCCGCCCGCGCCGGCCACCACCAGATGCTGTCGGCATCGGGCGCGTAAGCGGCCAAGCTACCCGAGGTCAGGATGGTGAAGCGCGACAGCGTGCCGTAGGACATGATCGCCGCCACCTGGAGCGCGATCACGAAGCCGGCGCCGATGATGGCGGCGAGGATCTGGGCGACGAACCGTGTCCGCGCCGGACCGATCAGGCGGAACAGCAGGATGGTGACGGCGATCGCGATCGCTGCGGCCGACAGGCCCATCGCGACGACGACGCCGAACGCTGCAAGCCAGCGCGCGCCGCCCCCGAACACCAGCACGTCGATGAAGGGTGTCGAGAACAGCAGCGCCATCACCGTGATGGCGAGCGCGATCGCGGCGATGCGCACCGAGAACAGATTGGCCAGCGTCGCGGGTGAGGACATGATGAGGTCGAGATCGGCGCGTGCGTAGAACACCCGCGTCACCGATTCGATCGCCTGTGACAGCATCAGCGTCCAGGCCAGAAAAATTGTCGCCGAAATCACGATCAGCGAGGATTTGTCGAGCGGCAATTGCAGGTCGGCGAAGCGGCCGATCACCGCCCAGGCCGGGACGTGCAGCAGCGCCGCGAAGAACAGCAGGCCGATCACCGCGGCACGCGTTCGATTGCGCCGCCCGCCGGTCATCATGGCGAGCCATTCGCGCCAGGCGAGCCGGAGCTCGTGGCGGGCGAACCAGGACAGCGCGGTGGCCGAGCTCATGCGGCTTCCTGGAGGGTCACCAGCGCGATGAAGAGATCTTCCAGGCTGGTATCGGCGTGCCCGTTTTGCTGCCGGAGCTCAGTCAGCGTGCCCTCGGCAACCAGGCGGCCGGCTGCGATCACGCCGATGCGGTCGGCCATGCGTTCGGCGACCTCGAGGATATGCGTGGTCATGATGACGGTGCAGCCGGCGCGGACGCGCTCGCTCAGGAGTCCCTTGACATGGCGGGCGGAGACGGCGTCCAGTCCCGTCAGCGGCTCGTCGAGGATGATGAGGCGGGGATCGTGCACCAGGGCGCCGGCGAGGGCGACCTTCTGGCGCATGCCCTTGGAAAAGCCCTCGCAGCGTTCGTGCCGGTGCGGCTCGAGCCCGAGCGAGTTCAGGAGCTCCGCGGCGACCGGTTCCGAGGCCGATGGTGCGATGCCCCACAGACCGGCTACGAACTCGAGATATTCGAGCGGCGTGAGCTTGTCATAGATCATGGGCTCGTCGGAGACCCACGCCATCACCTGCTTGGCGGCGACGGGGTTTTGGAGCGCATCGATGCCGAAGATGGAGACCGAGCCGGCATCGGGCCGCAAAAGGCCTGCAACCATGCGCAAAGTGGTGGTCTTGCCGGCGCCGTTGGGGCCGACCAGCGCATAGAATTCGCCGGCATGGATGGTGAGATCGAGGTTATCGACCGCCAGACGGTCAAAACACTTCGTTAACCCCATGACTTCGAGCGCCGAGTCGTCCCGCTTCATCACGGCCACACCTTGCGGTTTTGCATCGCTCGCGACCATGCCCCGAAGATGTTTCGGCACCGTGAATCGCGCTGCCGCAAATTCCGTCATCCGGATTGGACTAATGGCAAGTCACCGTTTGTTGACAGCGCTTGGCGGTTCAGGCTGAATTGGTGAAGGGACGAATGGCGCGAACGCAGCGAAACGACTGCGTAGCGACTGAACACAAGATGCGGCAAGGCGGTCAGGAAGAACCGCCGGTTGTATCGGGAGGATGCGCGACGATGCTGGATTTCGTTCAGCAGCTGGTCAGCGGTGTTGCGCTCGGCTGCGTCTACGGCCTGATCGCGCTCGGCTTCGTGCTTGTCTACAAAGCCACCGAGGTCGTCAATTTCGCCCAGGGCGATTTGATGATGCTGGGCGGCTTCTTTGCCTTCACCTTCATCGGCATGATGGGGCTGAACTACTGGATCGGCTTTGCCGGTGCGGTGGCGGCGATGGCGCTGTTCGGCATGCTGGCCGAGCGCGTGGTGGTGCGGCCGATCCTCGGCTATCCGCAATTCTCCATCATCATGGCCACCATCGGGCTCGGCTATTTCCTGCGCTCGATCGCAGGCATGATCTGGGGGACCGATGATCTGAAGATCGAGACGCCGTTTAGCCAGGGCGTGCTGCGCATCGGCCCGCTGGTGCTCGCCTACGACAAGCTCTCGGTGATCGCGGCGACCATGATCCTGTGCACGCTGCTCTATCTGTTCTTCAACAAGACCACGCTCGGCACTGCGATGCGCGCCAGTTCCGAGAACATGCTCGCGGCCTATTACATGGGCATTCCGGTCAAGCGCGTGGTGTCGATCGTCTGGGCGATCAGCGCGGCGGTCGCGACCTGCGCCGGCGTGCTGCTGGCGCCGATCACCTTCATCCATTCCAATGTCGGCCTCGTGCTCGGCCTCAAGGCGTTTCCGGCCGCCGTGCTCGGCGGCTTCGGCTCGATCCCCGGCGCCGTGGTCGGCGGCGTCCTGATCGGCGTCATCGAGAGCATGGCGGGCTTCTATCTGGCCGAGGGCTGGAAGGACGTCGCGCCCTACATCGTGCTGCTCGCCGTGCTCTTGCTCAAGCCCGAAGGCCTGTTCGGCCTTCACGTCCGCAAGAAGGTCTGAACGCATGCGCTTCCTGTTCAAGACCGACTACGAGGACGACATCAGGCTGTTTCCGCATTCGGGCTATTACGTCTCATACGGTCTCCTGCTGGCCGTGCTGCTGATCGCGCCCTATGTGCTCTCCAGCTATCTGATGAGCCAGCTCGTCTTCGTCTGCATCTATGCGACCGTCGGCGTGGCGCTGCTGATCCTGACCGGTTTCACCGGGCAGGCCTCGCTCGGGCACGCGGCGTTCCTCGCGATCGGCGCCTACACGGCGGCGTACTTGCAGACGTACAACGTGCCGTTCCCGGTCTACTTCCTCGCCGCAGGCCTTCTGTCCGGTTGCATTGGCGCGTTGGTCGGCTTTCCCGCGCTGCGGCTCCAGGGCATCTACCTCGTCATCGCCACTATCTCCTTCGCCTTGATCGTCGAGGAGATCCTGGCGCGTTGGGAGAGCGTGACCCACGGCAACGAGGGCATGCGGGTGAAGACGCTGTCGCTGCTCGGCGTTGCGGTGCCGCGCGACAGCCCCACTTTCTATTTCCTCTGCCTCGCCGTGCTGGTGCTGACCATCGTCGGTACGCTCAATCTGCTGCGTTCGCCCACCGGGCGCGCCTTCGTCGCGATCCGCGACAGCGAGACCGCTGCGCGCAGCATGGGCGTCAATGTCGCGCTGTACAAGGTGAAGTCCTTTGCGATCTCCGCGGCGATCACCGGCTTCGCCGGCGTGTTGTTTGCGCACAAGCTCTCCTTCATCTCGCCGGAGATGTTCACGCTCCAACTCTCGATCGAGTTCATCATCGTAATCCTGATCGGCGGCACCTTCAGCCTGCACGGCGCGGTGCTGGGGGCAATCTTCATCGTGATGATCGATCCGTTCCTGACCTACCTCAAGGACGACATGCCCGGCATCATCGCCGGCATTGCAGCGACCTTCGGAGCGGGCACGCAAGCCGCAGCCAATGTCCAGTCCAAGGTCGCGGCCTTTGCCTCGCTCAACGGCCTGAAAGGCGCGATCTACGGCATCATCATCGTATTGTTCGTGCTGTTCGAGCCGCTCGGGCTTTACGGCCGCTGGCTCAAGATCAAACTCTTCTTCCAGCTGTTCCCGCTCTACAAGCGCGCCACCTTCAAGCGGCAGAAGATCTACGTGAAGTCGGAGCGCAACCGATGAGCTATTTTCGCGCCGAGAACTTGTCCCTGCATTTCGGTGGGCTGAAGGCCGTCGATGCGGTGTCGTTCGCGGTCGAGAAGGGCGAGATCCTCTCGATCATCGGGCCCAACGGTGCCGGCAAGAGCTCGATTTTCAACCTGATTTCGCGGATCTACCGCCCGACCTCGGGTCGCATCTTCTTCGAAGACCAGGACATCACGGAGCAGCCGCCCCACGACATCGCAAGGCTCGGCATCGCCCGCACGTTCCAGAACATCGAACTGTTCGAGAATGCGACGGTGTTGTCGAACCTGTTGGTCGGCCGCCACCGGCATTCGACCACGCAGCTTTGGCAGGAGCTGTTGTTCCTGCCGGGCGTGCGCGCCGACGAGAAGGTGCATCGCCGCAGGGTCGAACAGGTCATCGAATTCCTCGATCTCGAGCCCTACCGCGACAAGCTGATCTCGGGTCTGCCTTACGGCGTGCGCAAGGTGATCGAGCTGGCCCGCGCGCTGTGCTCGGAGCCGAAGCTGATCCTGCTCGACGAGCCGTCCTCCGGCCTCAACGTGGAGGAGACCGACGACATGTCGTTCTGGATCCGCGACCTGAAGAGCGAGCTCGGCGTCACCGTGCTCATGGTCGAGCACGATATGTCGCTGGTCAACCGCGTCTCCGACCGCGTCATCGCCCTGAACTACGGCCGGGTGCTGGCGATGGGCTCGCCCGCCGAAGTGCAACAGCACCCCGATGTCGTTGCCGCCTATCTGGGAGCCTGACGCGATGGATGCCGTGGTAACACCAGACATCATCCTGAAACTCTCCAACATCGAGAGCTATTACGGGCCGATCATGGCCATCCGCGGCATCTCGCTCGAAGTGCCGCGCGGCCGCATCGTCACGCTGCTGGGCGCCAACGGCGCCGGCAAGACGACGGTGCTGAAGACGATCTCGGGCATTCTCGATCCGCAGAAGGGCGCCATCGAGTTCATGGGCAAGTCGATTCAACGCATGGAGGCGGACAGGATCGTGCGGCTGGGCCTCAGCCACGTGCCGGAGGGACGCGAGGTGTTCCCGTTCCTCTCCGTGCGCGAGAACCTGATGATGGGGGCCTATCCGCGCAAGGATCGTAACGGCGTTGCGGACGATCTGGAGCGCGTCTACGGCTATTTCCCGCGGCTGAAGGAGCGCATCAACCAGCCGGCCGGACAGCTCTCCGGCGGCGAGCAGCAGATGCTCGCGATCGGCCGCGCGCTGATGAACCGGCCGACTCTGTTGCTGCTCGACGAGCCCTCGCTTGGGCTGTCGCCGATCCTGGTGAAGGAAATCTTCGCGATCATCCGGCGCGTCAACGAGGAGCAGGGCATGTCGATCCTGCTGGTCGAGCAGAACGCCAAGGTGGCGCTGGAGACGGCGCATTATGGCTATGTACTGGAGACCGGCCGGATCGTGATGAACGACAGCTGCGACCGCTTGATGCATTCGAAGGACATCCAGGAATTCTACCTTGGCGCCAAGGAAGCGGGCGCACGAGGCGAGCGGCGCTGGAAAAAGAAGAAGACTTGGCGTTAGAGGAAGACTTGGCGTTAAGGGAAGACTTGGCGTTAGAAAAAGCCTTAAATACCAAAGCCCATCCGCCAATATAGACCGCCGGCAAGGCAGGCAGCGGAGGGGAACGCGACAGGGAGGAGACGTGCATGGCCCGACCGGCGGTGCTGACGGTCGCTGACACGATCGCGAAAAGCTTTTTGCGCGCCGCGGAGACGCGGGGCGACAGGCCGGCTATACGCGAGAAGAAATTCGGGATCTGGCAGCCGACCAGCTGGCGCGAATGGCTGGAGATCTCGAAGGAGGTCGCCTACGCGCTGCATGCCATCGGCTTCAGGCCCGGCGACGTTGCTTCCATCATCGCCAACGCCGTGCCGGAATGGGTCCATGTCGACATGGGCATTCTGTGCGCCGGCGGCGTCTCTTCCGGGATCTATCCGACCGATGCCTCATCCCAAGTCGAATATCTCGTCAACGATTCCCGGACGAAGGTGATCTTCGCCGAGGACGAGGAGCAACTCGACAAGATCCTGGCCTGTCGCGCACGCTGCCCGTCTCTGCGAAAGATCATCGTGTTCGACATGGAGGGCCTCAGCGGCTTCTCCGATGAAATGGTGATGTCGCTCGACGAGTTTCGCGCGCTCGGGCGCAACCACATGGCCGGCCGCGAGGCGCTGTGGCAGGAGATGGTCGACAGTCGTAGCGCAAGCGATCTCGCGGTCCTCGTCTATACATCCGGCACCACGGGTCCGCCCAAGGGCGCCATGCACGCCAACCGTAGCGTCACGCACCAGATGCGGCACGCCAACGATTTCATTCCGGCGCGCGAGAACGAGGACCGGCTGATCTTCCTGCCGCTTTGCCACGTCGCCGAACGGATCGGCGGCTATTACATCTCGGTCGCGCTTGGCTCGGTGATGAATTTTGCCGAGAGTCCGGAGACTGTGCCGGACAATCTGCGCGAGGTGCAGCCGACCATCTTCCTCGCGGTGCCGCGGATCTGGGAGAAATTCTATTCCGCGATCACCATCGCGCTGAAGGATGCGACGCGGTTGCAGCAATGGGTCTACCGCCGCGCCATCGACATCGGCTATCGCATGGTCGATTGCAGGATTGAAGGCAAGCCGCCGCCGCTGCCGTTGCGGCTCGCCAACGGCATCGCTTACCGGGTCGTCTTCCGCAACATCCGACGCATGATCGGGCTCGACCGTTGCCGCATCGCCTTCACCGGCGCGGCGCCAATCGCGCCGGAGCTGATCCGCTGGTATCTCGCGCTCGGCATCGACATTCACGAGGTCTACGGCCAGACCGAGAATTGCGGGGTCGCCACCATGATGCCGGCGGAGCGGATCAAGCTCGGCTCGGTAGGCAAGGCGGTTTCCTGGGGCGAAGTCGCGCTGTCACCCGAGGGGGAAATCCTGATCAGGGGCGACTTCCTGTTCATGGGCTACCTGAACCAGCCGGAGAGGACAGCCGAGACCATCGACCATCGCGGTTGGCTGCATACCGGCGACGTCGGCACCATCGACAATGAGGGCTTCGTCCGCATCACCGACCGGATGAAGGACATCATCATCACCTCCGGGGGCAAGAACATCACGCCGTCCGAAATCGAAAATCAACTGAAATTCTCGCCCTACATCTCGGATTCCGTGGTGATCGGCGACAAGCGGCCATACCTCACCTGCCTCGTGATGATCGACCAGGAGAATGTCGAGAAATTCGCGCAGGACCACGACATCCCCTTCACCAATTATGCCAGCCTGTGCCGCGCGGCGGAGATCCAGGACCTGATCTGGCGCGAAATCGAAACGGTCAATGCCAATTTCGCCCGCGTCGAGACCATCAAGAGATTCTATCTGATCGAACGCCAGCTCACCCCGGAGGACGAAGAGCTGACGCCAACCATGAAGCTGAAGCGCGGCTTCGTGAACAAGCGTTATGCCGCCGAGATCGACGCGATGTATCCGGCGCGGGCGGTGGCTTGAACAATCTTGTTTGAATAACAGGGAAGGAGTGAAGGCCCCACCCTTCGCATCATAAGGGCCCCAAGGAGAGGAGACTTCAATGTCGAGATCGTTGAAAACGTTCGGCTTTGCGGCAGGCGCGGTGGTGCTCACCTGTCTGCCTGCCGCGGCGCAGACCAAGGTCACCAATGAGGGCATCTCGGCCTCCGAGATCGTCATCGGCACCCATCAGGATCTGTCGGGGCCGATCAAGGGCTGGGGTGTGCCAGTCTCGAACGGCATGAAGATGGCGGTCGAGGAGATCAACGCCGCCGGCGGCGTCCAGGGGCGGAAGATTCGGCTTGTCGTCGAGGACAGCGGCTACGATCCGAAGAAGGCCGTGCTCGCGTCGCAGAAGTTGATCGAGCGCGACAAGATCTTCGCGATGGTGGGGCCAATGGGCTCGCCGACCGTGCTGGCGGCGCAGGATATCCTGCTCGACGCCGGCGTGCTTCAGCTCTTCCCGCTGACGGCGGCGGAGTTCACGTTCAAGTTCGATCCCGCCAAGCCGCAGGAGCGGCTGAAGTTCAACAATCTGCTGCCCTATGTCGAGAGTACGCGGGCGGCGCTGAAATACATGATGGAGTGGAAGAACTTCAAGAAACCCTGCATCATGCATCAGGACGACGAGTACGGGAAGAACGTGCTCGACGGCTTCAACCAGCAGCTTACTGCCATGAAGGTGCAGCCGGCCTCGATCACGAGCTACAAGCGCGGTGCCTCCGACTTCAGCGCGCAGATCGCCAAGATGAAGTCCGACAGCTGCGACCTCGTTGTGCTCGGCGCTGTGCTCCGTGAGCCCATCGGCGCGATGACGGAAGCCAAGAAGCTCGGCTGGGAGGTCACCTTTCTCGGCGCGACGCCGACCAACGTGATGGAGGTGCCCATGCTCGGCAAGGAGGCGGTCGAAGGCCTCTATGCTGCGTCCGGATTCGAGATTCCCTATGAGGACACCGCAAAGGGCAAGGTGAAGGACTGGCTGGTCAACTACAAGAAGATGTTCAGCACCGATGCCAACACGCAGGCCATCATTGGCTACAATGCGGTGATGACGTTCGCGTTTTACGCCAACAAGGCGGGCAAGGATCTGACCGGCCAGAAGATGCTGGACGCGCTGGAATCGGGCGACAAGTTCCTCGACATCTTCAACTCGCCGCCGACCAAATTCTCCAAGACCGACCACCTCGCCAACACCATCACCCAGGTGCAGCAGGTCAAGGGCGGCCGCTGGGTTCTGGTGAAGGACAATCTGATGTTTTGATTTCTTCGCCTCTTCCCGCATGCGGGGAGAGGCGGGAATTTGCGCAGCAAATTTCCCCGTGAGGGGGCTCTCCGCGAGTCTAACTGTCACCGGATTCGCTGAAGCAGCCGCTCACCCCAACCCTCTCCCTGCGAAGAGCGGGGAGAGGGAGAGCACACAGCCCTACGATCCCCCACCTGCGGTGCCTGAATTCACCGGGGCCAGTTCGTCTTCCCGGCAGCGCCAGCCATCGGCGGCTTTGACAAATGCAAACGTGCGCTGGATCCGCAGGCGGCGTGTGACGTTGAAGGCGTCCGTGGAGCGCTCCTTGTTGCCGACGCCGGGCTGCGGACGACCCGTTCTGGCATCCCAGCAGGTGCCCGTACAGGTCGTGGCGATCTTGCTGCAGGTGGCGAAGGGCGCCAGCACGGCCATCTCGATCTCGCCCGTGACCTGCGCTTCCTGCTCGCCCACCTGGCTGTCGAGTGCGTAGACGCGGTTGATGCGGAGGAAGTTGCCGCAGGAATTGGCCGCGTGGATTCGCGCGGCGCAGAAATCGACGGCATCGGTGTCGGGCGAGTGGGCTGCGACCTGCCGGCCGAACACCTTCTTCGGATCGCCTTTCGCCGTGCCAATCTCGTCAGCCTTGTGCTTCAGATAGCCGGCGAGACAGTCCTCCGCGGACTCGAGCTCCCCGAGCGGCACGTTCTCCTTGCCAACCAGATTGCATTTGCGATCGCGCTCCCGCGTCCACCGGCCGTATTCGGCGAAGGCAAAGCGCGCCGCGGTCGGATCGAGCTTGCCGATCAGGCCGAGAACCTGGCTGTTCAACTCAGTCTCGGCCAGCGCCAGCGACGGGTCCGCACAGATCAGCGCGCCCGCGGCGGTGTTGGCGGCGAGACAGTCGAAATCCGGATCGCGTACGATCGCTGCGCGCTCATCGGTCACCTTAAGAAGACATGCCTTCACCCGGTCGAAATCTTCGGCGCGGATCGCGGTCTGGCCGACGATGCCGCAACCGAGATTGCGCTGGCGGATCCAGATCGCGTTCTCCTCGATCCCGGGCAGGCGATCGGGCAGGCGGGCAAGCCGCGCCTCGATTCCCGTGCTCAGCTTCTCGGCGGCGGCGGCAAGCTCGGCATCACCGCAGAACAATTGATTGCCGGGATCGCGGATCTGCTGGCAGTTGTTCCTGGCGAACAGCGGCAGCCTGTCGGCGACGGAGCGGTCGGACGGGCTGGATTGCGCGAAGCCTGGAGCCGCCGGCAAGGCCAGCAGCGCAAGCATAGTCAGCACGATGAACCGCATTCCAGTCGCCCCCGCATAGCCGCGGGCATGCTAGCGTCCCGAATCGCGCGGCGAAATGACTTTGTGGGGTAAGCGTACTTTATACCGGGCTACAACAAGATCAACGCGCCTCGGCGGCGATCATCGAGAACCGCACGGGCTCGTCGACATATTTCAACACGGCCGACTGGTAGAGCACGAACAGCGGCTGGTAGCTCCGTGCAGCGTCGTCCTCGACCATTGCCATGCGACGGTTGTCGAGCATCAGCCAGTGGCCGTCGAGCCGTGCAGCGGCAATCGCATGCTCTTCGCCGGCCCTGAGGTCGCGCACCACGACGATGCGGAGATCTTCCGCGGCAATGCCCGCGAGCTTAAGAGCGGCGAGCTTGGCAATGGCATAGTCCTCGCAATCCCCGGCGCCACGCGCGAAGGTCGCGAGCGGCGAGCTCCAGACGTCCTCAGAACCGTCATCGGCGGCGCGGATGCCGAGGTTGATGGCGCGATTGGTTTCGCCCAGCCGGGCGCGGCCGTCACGGCTGCGGGCCTGGTCGACGATCGCGAGCAGTTTCAGCGCAGCGGGCGAAGCGCAATTGTCCCGATCGCCGTCGCACAGGGCGAGCTGCACCATGTCATCGTCGAGCCTGGACCTCAGGGCGAGCCATTTCTGTTGCAGGCTGCCGGCGGAGATGGCGAAGGCGAACACGCCGAACGGCTCGGCGGATTTGCGCACGAGGACGCCGGCTCCCGGCGATAGTAGCGTGCCAGCGCGAAGCTCGGCGGCCGATCCGAGTAGGATCAATCCGCACAGCACAAGGATAGCGCGCCAAGCGCGCGAACGAGCAGCGGTCTCCATCTGACATCCCCTTCCGGCTTCGCCAGGTCCCCCTCGACCTGCACGTGCCGGGCTTTGTTGCTTTCGCGGAGATAGTGCGAGGCGGGCGGTTTTGTTCTGCTTAACGCGCCCGGCCTGGGGTCCCAAAACCGGGCAACAGGCTGAAACGGGCCTGCTCATATTGCGTAAAATTTTACGATTCGCCGGCTAGGAGGGCGGCAGTTGCCGCGAAGAGGGACCAATTGCAGGCAGAAGTTGTTGTGGAACTGATTCTGCGCCTTATGGCTAACGGCTGGCTATTTCGTGAGTTCTGTTAGCTGGATCACAGATTTGGCCCCGTATTTGCCGCAGGGTGGTGCGGGGCACCACGAACAAAAGATGACAGAAGTATCTATTGCCAGATTTCTGCAATAGAATACATGAGGTTACTGAAAATGAGCGAAAATAAGCGCTACTTTACTTATGAGTATTTGAAAGATTACTTTGGCTTCCCTGCAGGTGCCCAGCCGTCCGAGAGCATCGACCGCTTGGTGATGCGAAATCACACAAGCAATAGGTGGTTTCGCTAAGGACTTGGTAATGATATGCAAGTTTAGGCGAGCGATACTTACTTAGATTTTAACTCCTTTTTTGGTGCCCGGATTGAATTACGCTGGCAAATTTGACGCCGCGATTTCCTTGGACGGCTTGGGTTCCCGATCGCCCGCCGATGGCCATGTCGATTCCTTTACTGCGAAGGCACACGGCCACGTGCCCGATGGCGCATTCGTGGTTCCCGACCCGAACCTGATCTTCAACGGCGATTTCAAGCGCGCCGGTCTCGATCTCGTGCTGTCTCATGATGGGCACGATTTCGTCGTTCACGATTATTTCAGGGGCGACAAGCGCGCGGCGATCGCCTCGCCCGACGGCGCGCACCTCACCGGCGACGTCGTCAACGCACTCACCGGCCATGTGCAATACGCGCAGGCCGCCTCAGGCATTGCCGCCGCGCAGGTCATCGGCCACGTCACCAAGCTCTCCGGCAGCGCGACCGCGGTCCGTAACGGCGTCTCCGTCATCCTGAACAATGGCGACAACGTCGAGAAGGGCGACGTGGTCTCGACCGGCGGCGACTCGACGCTCGGCATTACGTTCATCGACGGCACGGTGTTCGGCCTGTCCTCCAATGCGCGGATGGTGCTGAACGATATGGTCTACGACCCCAACGGGTCGAACAATTCCTCTCTGCTCAGTCTGGTCGCAGGCACCATCACTTTCGTTGCCGGTGAGACCGCTAAGCACGGCGACATGAAGGTCGACACGCCGGTCGCCACCATGGGCATCCGCGGTACGGCGGTGCTGAGCCAGATCAACTTCGTCGTTCCCGCTGGCGGCGGCGATCCGCAGCCGCAGGCAAGCTTCCAGGTGCTGGTCGAGCCGAACGGCACGACGGGCTCCTACATCCTGTTCGACAAGGTCACGCTGCTGCCGATCGCGACGGTCAACCAGGCCGGCCAGATGATCCAGATCAGCGGCGGCAACGTCTCGATCTCCAATGCGCTGATGTCGCCGGACATCCAGAAGCTGATCACGGACGTGTTCACGCTGAAGTTCACGGACAACAACAGCAACACCAAGCTGACCCAGAACTTCACCGACTCGATCACGCAGACCGGCAACATTGTCTTCATCAAGACGGATACCGGTGCCACCGCGACCGCGACCTTCACGCATCTCCCTGAGCCGGGATCGCAGGGGACCGGCCATAATCCGTCGACCAGCACCCGCATTCCCGGCCCGCCCGTTCGTCAAAGCCTCGATCTCAACGGCAATGTGAAGACGGCGTTCGAGATGATCGAGCGCGCGGGCACGACCGGCGACACAACTCATTACGATACCATCTCCGGTCGCATCACCTTCGTCGATCAAAACCTGGCCGATCTGCCAACGGTGAGCATAGACCTCGGCGATGCGCCGAACTTTGTCTACAAGAACGCCGGCCAGCAGGATGTCACCGGCGCGCTCTCTGCGCTCCAGAAGCAGGACATCGCGGCAACGCAGATCCAGCTCAGCGTGGCCGCAGCCGCCGGTAACAACAACAACGGCTCGGCGGTCTGGACCTACACGATTCCCGACCACGTCTTCGACTTCCTCGCGGCGGGCGAAACGTTGACGCTGACCTACAAGGTCCGCGTCAACAATAATTTCTCGGTCAATCCCGAAACGTCGACCATCGACATCACCATCACGATCACCGGCACCAACGACAAGCCGGTGATCACCACCAGCGTTCCGACCATCATCTTCGAAGGCGGCACCAGCGTGCCGGGTGGCCCGCTCACCAGCGATGTTCCCACGTCGGGCACGCTGAGCTTCGACGACGTCGATCTCACCGACAAGCATACGGTGTCGGTGGCGTTGAGCAGCGCGACCCTGCCTGACGGCACCGTTCCGCCGGGGCCGCTTGCGGCGTTCCAGAGCGCGATGTCGGTCGCGATCGCGGCGGGCGCCGATAGCACCGGAGACGGCACCGGCACCATCAACTGGTCGCTGGCTGACCTGCCGGTCTATCTCGCCGACTTCATCCCCAAGGGTGAGGTGCTGACGCTGGTCTACACCGTGACGCTCAAGGACGCGCAAGGCGCCACCTCGCAGCAGACCATCACCGTCACGATCACCGGCACCGACGCTCCCGCCGTGGTGTGGATCGCGACCGACAAGCCCGGCGCTCCCTCGGGCGGCTTCTGGAAGGATGCGGCCAACTGGGCAACCGGCACGGTCCCGACCATCAATGACGACGTCATCGTCATCACCGACCAGCTGCATGGGCTGACGCCGTCCTATCCGGTGACGATCGACACGGCAGCCTTTGCCAAGTCGATCACGATGAACGACTACGACACCGCGGTCGGCCACAAGGCGCCGGAAGTCATCAACAAGAGTGCGTTGACGATTGCGGGCGAGATCAGCCTCAAGGCCGATTCGAAGCTCACCAATTTCACGGCAAGCACGATCTCGGTTGGTGGCAAGGCTGAGTTCCTGGACAGCAGCGTCCTCACCAATGCCGGCTACCTGACGCTCAAGGGCGGCGGCGATTTCGCCAACGGCACCACAATCACCAATTCCGGCACGATCGAGCTGTTCGGCGGCACGCTGAAGACGCTCGCCGGAATTAACAATGCCGGCGGCACGCTGAAGGCCGATGCCGGCACGACGCTGATCGTCGACACCGCCACCATCAGCGGCGGCACGGTCACCATCGCCGGCACGCTGGAACTCGACGGCAGCAGCGTCCTCAAGAACGGCACGCTGAACAATTCAGGGGCGGTCAACGTCAAGGGCACGGCGGATTTCGCCCACGAGACCGTCGCAAACACGTCCGGCGGCACGATCAAGGTGCTGGCGAATGGCTGGCTGACGATCGACCAGGGCTCCGGCGTCGCCAACACCGGCAACGTCACGGTGGACGCCACCGGCAAGCTGACGGTCAACGGCGCCACGATCAGCGGCACCGGCACGGTCACCGGCAACGGTGAGATTGATCTCACCGGCGCTGCGGTGCTGAGCGGCAGCATCCTGAACAACAACGCGGTCTTTAAGGTCAGCGGCACCGGCAACGTGCTGGACCACGAGACGGTCACGAATGCGAGCACCGGCACGATCGAAGTGCTGGCGAACGGCGCGCTGACGATCGACCAGGGCTCGACGGTCGCGAATGCCGGTAACGTCACGGTCGATGCCAACGGCAAGCTGACAGTCAATGGCGCCACGCTCAACGGTGCCGGGACTGTCACCGGCAACGGCGAGATCGACCTGACCGGCGCTGCCGTGCTGAGCGGCGGCATCCTAAACAACAACGCGGCCTTCAAGGTCAGCGGCAGCGGCAACGCGCTGGACCACGAAACGATCACGAATGCGACGACCGGCACGATCGAAGTGCTAGCGAACGGCGCGCTGACGATCGACCAGGGCTCGACGGTTGCGAATGCCGGCAACGTCACGGTCGATGCCAACGGCAAGCTGACGGTGAACGGCGCCACGATCAATGGTGCCGGTACGGTCACCAGCAATGGCGAGATCGATCTGACCGGCGGCGCGGTTCTGAGCGGCGGCATCCTGAACAACAATGCGGCCTTCAAGGTCAGCGGCACCGGCAACGCGCTCGACCATGAGACGATCACGAATGCGAGCACCGGCACGATCGAGGTGCTGGCGAACGGCACGCTGACGATCGACCAGGGCTCGACTGTCGCGAATGCCGGCAACGTCACGATCGATTCCGCTGGCAAGCTGACAGTTAACGGCGCCACGATCAGCGGTACCGGGACTGTCACGGGCAATGGCGAGATCGATTTGACCGGCGCTGCGGTGCTGAGCGGCGGCATCCTGAACAACAACGCGGCCTTCAAGGTCAGCGGCACGGGTAACGCGCTAGACCATGGAACAATCACGAACGCGGGCACCGGCACGATCGAAGTGCTGGCGAACGGTGCGCTGACGATCGACCAGGGCTCGACGGTCGCGAATGCCGGTAACGTCACGGTCGATGCCAACGGCAAGCTGACGGTCAACGGGGCGACGATCAACGGCACCGGCACGGTCACCGGCAATGGCGAGATCGATTTGACCGGCGCTGCGGTGCTGAGCGGTGGCATCCTGAACAACAACGCGGCCTTCAAGGTCAGCGGCACCGGCAACGCGCTGGACCACGAGACGGTCACGAACGCGAGCACCGGTACGATCGAAGTGCTGGCGAACGGTGCGCTGACGATCGACCAGGGCTCGACGGTTGCGAATGCCGGTAACGTCACGGTCGATGCCAACGGCAAGCTGACGGTCAACGGGGCGACGATCAACGGCACCGGCACGGTCACCGGCAATGGCGAGATCGATTTGACCGGCGCTGCGGTGCTGAGCGGCGGCATCCTGAACAACAACGCGGCGTTGAAGGTCAGCGGCACCGGCAACGCGCTGGACCACGAGACGATCACGAATGCGAGCACCGGCACGATCGAGGTGCTGACGAATGGCGCGCTGACGATCGACCAGGGCTCGACGGTCGCGAATGCCGGTAACGTCACGGTCGATGCCAACGGCAAGCTGACAGTTAACGGCGCGACGATCAGCGGTGGTACGATCAACGGTCTCGGCACGATCGATGTCACTGGCGCCAGCAAGATCGATCAATCGGCGACGCTGAGCACCACTGCCGTGACGGTCGAGAGCGGCGTCATCCTGACGCTGGATGACGTGATAGTTGCGGGCACCGCAATCGCCAATCATGGCACGGTCAAGGTCGATGCAGGCAGCAAGCTGACATTGAACGGTGCGAGCCTGACAGGCGGCGCGCTCACCGTTTCGGGCACGCTGAATTCGACCGGCACAACTGCGATTACCGACGCCAACATCTCGAACAACTATCTGATCGAGGCAACCCTGGGCGCGTTGACGCTGCTGGCGACGACCTCCGCAAGCTCGATCGCGAATGGCGGCATCCTCAGGGCCAATGGCGCCGAGCTCGACATCAACGGCGAAGCCATCGCAAACACCGGCACGCTGGCGGCGATCAATCATGGGACACTGAAGCTGATCGGGATGACGGTGACCGACACCGGCAGCGGTAGTGTCTCGGTCGAGTCCGGCTCGGCACTCGATCTTCAGGGCGCGACCATCGACGGCGGCACGGTGACGATTGCCGGTACGCTGGAATCGACCGGCACCAGCGCCATCGACAATGCCGACATTACCAACACCGGCACGATCACGGTCACCAGCGGTACGCTGACGATTGATCCCGCCACGCTTCACGCCATCACCAATCACAATCTCATTCAGGCGAAGGGCGGCGTGCTCGACGTCTCCGGTGAGGATATCTCCAACACTGCGGCTCTTGAGGCAGTCAACCACGGCACGCTGAAGCTGGCAAATCTCACCGTTAGCAACAGCAGTGCTGGGTCGATCACGGTCGACGGCACCTCGAAGCTCTATCTGACCGACGTTTCGATCAACGGCGGCAGCCTGAGCAATGCCGGCAATCTCTACAGCGCCGGCGTCGATACGGTCACGGGCAGCGTCACCAACACTGGCATCATCGAGGTCCAGAGCGGCATTCTCGACCTTGCGGGCGGCATCGCCGGTTCAGGCAAGGTAATCGTCGATGTTGGCGCGACGCTGGAGTTTTCGGGCGCGACCGGTTCGATCCACATCGTCAATTCCGGCTCCATCGTGGGCGCCGGTGGCAATGCGGCGATCCACATCCAGCAGGATACGACCGGTTCGGTGATCAACAATTCCGGCACCATCGGGCCGCCCGCCGCTTCGAGCGTGACCTCCGCGACCGACGCGATCATCGAGATCGGTGGCAGCCTCACGATCAACAACACCGGCCACATCAACGGCAATATCTCGGTCGCCAGCGCGACCTTCAATAACGAGTCCGGCGGCACCTGGACGGTCGCCGGCACGAGCGCCTTCGGCAATGCGTCGTCGATCGTCAATGACGGTGTCATCGATCTCCTCAACGGCGCCTCGATCTCCCTGGGTGGGCCTGGACTCGTCAATCACAGCCACATCGACAGCTGGGGCACGGCGTCGATCTCGGGCACCATCAGCAATACCGGCAGCATCGAGGTCCATGATGGCGAGCTGTCGCTGTTCGGCTTGCTGACCGGCACGGGCTCGGTCACCGTCGATGCCGGTGCGCTGCTGAAGCTCGAAGGCACGGTCGCGCAGACGATCAACCTCGCGGGCGACGGCGCCGCGGTTGAGATCGATACGGATACGTTCGGCGGATCGATCGCGGAGCTGTCGGCGAACGACACGATCGACCTGTCGACGATCAAATACGGGCTCGGCACCAGCGCGGTCTATGTTGCAAACTCCAATCCCGCGACCGGCGGCGTGCTGACGGTGACCGATGCGGACGGCAATCACATCAGCCTGAACCTGGCCGGCGCCGACTACAGCAATGCCCATTTCGCCGGGAGCGACGACGGCACTGGCCACACGCTGATCACGATGACCGATGACCACGCCCCGGCCTTCACCGCCGGCGGCGTGCTGGCGGGGGGCGTCTCCGAGCAGGCGGACGCCACCGGTGACTTCGCCACCTCCGATACCTCAACGCCTGCGACCGGCGCGATTGACTTCACCGACATCGACCTGACCGACCTGCCGTCGGCACAGATCACCGGCCAGGACGTGACCTCGCTTGGCGCCGATCACAGCACTAACCTCACCTCGTCGCTCTCGCTTGACGAGATCGCGGCGCTCAAGAGCGGGCTGACGCTTCTGCCGCAGGCCGGGCTGAACAATGGCATCGTCACCTGGAGCTATTCGATCGCCGACGGCGCGCTGGACTTCCTCGCCAAGGACCAGACCGCGAAGGTGGTTTCTACCATCACGAGCACGGACGATTACGGCGAGACCGCCACAACCGACGTCACGGTCACGATCACAGGCAAGAACGACGCGCCGACCTTGGCCGCGGTCACCACGGATCCGCTCGTCGATACCTCCATCGCCGACAGCTTCTCGGACGTCACGGGAATGCTGGTCGGAACCGACGCCGACCATGGAGAGACGGCGGGGCTGACCTATGCCGTTCTGAACGCGGATAGTCATGGGACGACGGCTGGCCTGTACGGCTCGCTGACGGTCAACGCGAACGGCACCTACACCTACGTTCCCGATGCGGCTTCGATCAACGCGCTTTCGGAAGGCCCTTGTTCGGACGTCTTCACGATTCAGACCACGGACGCGCAAGGTGCTGTCGGCACGGCATCATTCACGGTTGCCGTAACAGGCGCCAACGACGCTCCGGTGTTGACCGATGGTAGCATCGGGCAGCTCACCGATACGTGCGCAGCGGATAATTTCTCTGACCTCACCGGACAGGTGGTCGGGACCGATGCCGACTCCGGCGATACGCTGACCTACACCTTGCTGAACGCAGATCACCAGGCAGTCGGAGAGGTCACGGGTCACTATGGCGCGCTGGCGCTCAACACGAACGGCACCTACACCTACGTTCCCGATGCGGCTTCGATTAACGCGCTGCCGGGCTGCTTGCACTATTCCGACAGTTTCACGGTCCAGGTCACGGATGCACATGGCGCCGCCTCCACGGCGATATACACGGTGGACCTGACGGGCGCCAACGACGTGCCAACGCTGTCCGCTCTCAACCTCGGCAAGCTTACGGACACGGCGGCGACCGACACCTTCTCCAATCTCACCGGAAATCTCGCGGGCACCGACGCCGATGCCGACGAGACGGTGACGCTGACCTATTCTGTCCAGAATGCGGATAGTTGCGGGACGGCTCCAGGACACTACGGCGCGCTGACGGTCCACTCTGACGGCAGCTACACCTACGTTCCCGACGCGGCTGCGATCAACGCGTTGCAAGAAGGGCCCTTCGCGGATACGTTTACGGTCCAGACGACGGACGCGCATGGCGCGACCGGCACTGCGACACTCACGGTGGACGTGGACGGCGCGAACGATGCGCCGGTAATGGACGTCAACCAGATCAGCCTCACGCATGACGACGCTCAAGTCACTGTGCACGGTATCTCGGCCACCGACTCCGATGCGGCTGCCAATGAAACCTTCACGCTCGTTGCCTCCGGCTCGGGTAGCAATTTGAGTCCGGCGTCGACGTCCGATACCTTGGCGCATATCAATTCCGCGCTGCAGACCGTGACCTACACTGATGCAAGTGAAGGTGCGGCCATACAGACGGTCACGCTCACCGTGGCCGACAGTCACAACGCAAGCAAGACGGTTAGCCTGCTCTTTGGCACGGCCGGGCAAGATGACTTCATCGGGACAGGCCATCAGGACCAGTTCGTGTTCGCCGCCAGTTCCAACAACGATACGATCACCAATTTCACGCCCGGTCAGGACCATATCGACTTGTCGGCAGTCGTGACCGCCAGCGATTTTGGGGCATGGATGGCGCAGCACGTGGCGGCTTCGCCGACCAATTCCGCTGACACCCTGGTCACGATCAACGCTTCGGACACCATCCTTCTGAAGGGTGTCGCCCACCTCCAGGCGAGCGACTTCATCGTCCATGCCTGATTGCTGCATGATGGGCCGCGATCGTCGGCAGGCCCGATCCACGCTGCCGTTCACCGCCAAAGCGTGATATCCAGCCACCATGAAACGTCTCAAGATCCTGCGGCGGTGGTTTGCGCGCAAGTTCGGGTTTGCGCGGCTGATGTGCCTTGCGCTGCTGGTCGTATTTGCCGGCGCTCGGCTCTGGGATCCGCCTCCGATCCAGGAACTGCGGCTGCGCACGTTCGACATGTTTCAATTGATCGATCCGCGCCACAAGACGGCGCGGCCGGTCACCATCGTCGACATCGACGACAAGAGCCTCGCCAAGCTCGGCCAGTGGCCGTGGCCGCGGACGCGGATCGCCGACATGATCCAGAACCTCACCAATCACGGCGCGGTGGCGATCGGCTTCGACGTCGTGTTCTCGGAGGCCGACCGGCTCAACCCGGATCTGGTCGCGAGCCAGATGCGCTACCTGGACGACGCCACCCGCGCCAAGCTGCGCGAGCTGCCGAGCAACGACCAGATCCTCTCCGAAGCGATCAAGCGCTCGCGCGTGATCCTGGGCGAGACTGGGCAGCGGGCGATTTCGTCCGAGGTCGACAAGTCGCTGCCCTTCACCGGCGTCGCGACGGTCGGCGAGGAGGGCGCTGAGCGCTTCCTATTCGAATTTCCCGGGCTGTTGCGCAACGTGCCCGAGATCGAGAAGGTCGCGGCCGGCCGCGGCCTGTTCTCGATCAAGACCGAGCGCGACGGCCTGATCCGGCGCGTGCCGATGATCATGCGCGCCCAGGGCATGGTCATGCCTTCGCTGAGCCTCGAGATTTTGCGCGTCGTCACGGGCACGCCGACCTTGCTGGTTCGGACCGACAAGACCGGCGTGCGGGCCGTGCGTCTCAAGGGCGTGGAGATCCCAACCGACAGGAACGGTCAGCTCTGGGTGCATTACGCGCGCCAGGATCCCTCGATCTACGTCTCGGCCGCCGACGTGCTCGACAATACGGTGCCGCCTAACAAGATCGCCGGCAAGCTGGTGCTGATCGGCACCTCGGCGGTTGGGCTCAACGACATCAAGACCACGCCGGTGTCCTCGACCATGCCCGGCGTCGAGATCCACGCCCAGGTGCTGGAGAGCGTGCTGAGCGGCGCGGTGATCTCCCAGCCGAACTATGCGCTCGGCGTCGAGCTGCTCGCCGCGCTCGTCATCGGCTTGCTCGTCATCATCTTCACGCCGAACCTCGGACCAGTTCGCCTCGTGCTTGCCGGCGCGACCTTCGCCGCTATCCTGATCGGAGTGTCCTGGTTCTTCTATGCGCAGCACCGCTATCTCATCGACTTCACTTATCCGCTGCTCTCGACCACCGCGATCTATCTGACGCTAATCTTCGCCAGCTTCGTGCGCGAGCAGCGCCAGCGCGTGCAGATCCGCGGCATGTTCGCGCAATACATGTCGCCGGTGCTGGTCGAGCAACTCGCGCAGTCACCGGAAAAACTCGTCCTCGGCGGCGAGGAGCGCGAAATGACGATCATGTTCTCCGACGTGCGCGGCTTCACCACCATATCGGAAACCTACAAGCACGATCCGCAGGGCCTGATCGCGCTGATGAACCGCTTCCTGACTCCGCTGACCGACGTGATCATCGATCAGAAGGGCTATATCGACAAATATATGGGCGACGCCATCATGGCGTTCTGGAATGCGCCGCTCGACGATGCCGAGCACGAGGTCAACGCCTGTGAGGCCGCGATCCAGATGTTGGAGAAGATCGACGCGGTGAACAAGGACCGCGAGCAGGAGGCCATTGATGGCGGTCACGTCTACATCCCGCTCAATGTCGGTATCGGTCTCAACACCGGCATCGGCGTCGTCGGCAACATGGGATCCGACCTGAAGAAGAACTATTCGGTGCTCGGCGACAGCGTCAACCTGGCCTCGCGCCTGGAAGGCCAGTCGAAGGAATACGGCTTTCCCATTATCGTTGGCTCGCGCACCGCGCTCGCGGCCAAGGACAAGTTCGCGATCCTCGAACTCGACTTCATCATGGTCAAGGGCAAGACCGAGCCGGAGGTGATCTATGCCATCGCCGGCCGCGAGGATGTGATGCTTTCAGGCGCCTTCCAGCGCCTGCGCAACGTCACCATCGAAATGCTCGCCTGCTATCGCAGCCGCGACTGGCAGGGCGCGCTGGACGCGATCGACCGCGGCCGCAGGAGCGAGGATGCCGACACGCTGGAAAAGCTGTTCAAGCTCTATGAAGTGCGCATCAAGGAATTCCAGGTCAATCCACCGCCGGAAGGTTGGACCGGGGCCTATGCGCTGCTGACGAAATAAGGGAGGCGCTTGCTAGCGGCTAAACCCTCGGTGTCGTCCCGGCGCAGGCCGGGACCCATACTCCGCAGCAGAAGCTGTACGCCAGATCGGAGTTGGCTGTCGTTGCCGAATTCAACTCGGTGGTTATGGGTCCCGGCTACGCCGGGACGACAGCGGTGTTCGACGCCGCAGGCCGTCGCCTTAATAAGAGGTGTCGTCCTGGCTTTCGCCAGGACGACAGTGGTGTTTGCGGAAGCGGGGTGCCGACCTTGAGCCTCACTCCGCCCCGATCGTCGTGAGATCCTGGAACCAGTGCTGCGCCTGCACGAACTGCTTGACCTTGGGCGACAGCGCATGCGGGTTGGTGTCGTGCACCACCCATACCAGCGTGGCGTCGTCGACGATCAGCGCGTGCGCCTGCGCCAGCAACTCGTCCTGCTTGGCGCTGTCGAAGGTCTGCTTGGCCTCGTCGATCAGCGCGTCGGCCTTCGGGTTTTTGTAGCCGCCCCAGTTGACGCCGACCGGCGCGATCTGGCTCGAATGGAAGAAGCGGACGATGGCGTAGAGCGGGTCAGAGGTGACATAGGCGATGTTGTTGGCGGTGATGCCGGCGTTCATCTCGTCGGCCGCGCCCTTGCGCCAATGCGTATAGAGTGTCTCGAGCTCGACGACCTTGAAATCGATGTCGATGCCGGTCTCCTTGAAGCTCTGCTGCAAAAATTCGTTCATCGGCAGCGACAGCATCTGGCCGGTGCCGCCCTGTGCGATGATGAAGGTCGCTTTCAGCGGCTTCGCCTTGGAGTAGCCGGCTTCCTCGACCAGCTTCTTGGCGGCTGCGACATCGTATTTCAGCTCGAAGCTCGGCTTGCCGAACCAGGGGCTCGACGGATCGACCTGTCCCTTGGCGGGTTTCGCAAGGCCATTCATCAGGCCCACCACGGCTTCACGATCGATCGCGAGGTTCAGCGCCTTGCGCAGGCGGATGTCGGTCTAGGGCGAACCCGGCAGCACGCTCAGATGATAATTCCAGACATGCGGCGTAACGTTGTCGACGAGCTTCATGCCGGCGGCCTTGA
The DNA here is from genome assembly GCF_023101065.1 of Bradyrhizobium sp. 172. Taxonomy (NCBI): domain Bacteria; kingdom Pseudomonadati; phylum Pseudomonadota; class Alphaproteobacteria; order Hyphomicrobiales; family Nitrobacteraceae; genus Bradyrhizobium; species Bradyrhizobium sp. 172. Next base: position 7,454,382 of record NZ_CP064701.1, on the reverse strand, counting down.
GCTGCGGCACGGCATCCGGCGCCGGCGTCTCGATCAGATCGACCTGCCCGGCCAGCAGCGCATTGGTGCGCGTCAGCGCTTCCGGCATCGGCACCAGCACGAGCTTGTCGACCTTGGGAATACGCTTCTTGTTCCAATAATCCGGATTCTTCGTGAGCTCGGCGAGTTCGCGCGGCACCAGTTTTGTCAGTTTGAACGGGCCGGTCCCCGAAGGCTGGCTCGCGAACTTGTCCCAGTCCTTACCGAGCTTCTCGTATTGCGCCGGGCTGGAGACCAGGAACCACAGCATCTGATAGGGAAAGAAGGAATCGACCGTCTTGGTGGTGATCTCCACCGTGAAGTCGTCGATCTTGGCGTAGCTCGCGACCGAAGGCAGGCGGGTCTTGACCTGCGCACTCTGGCGCTTGTCGAATTGCGGCGCCTTGTCATTGAGCACCTTGTCCAGATTCCAGATCACGGCGTCGGCATCGAACTCGCTGCCATCGTGAAACTTCACGCCCTTGCGCAAGGTGAAGCGCCATTTGGTCTTGTTCTCGGCATCGACCCTCCACTCGGTGGCCAATCCGGGCACCAGCTTTCCCGGCCGGTCGGCGACGTCCATCTCCCACGCCACGAGCGGATCGTAGATGGTGTAGGCCGTGAACTGATAGGCGCCCGCGCCGCGATCGGGCTGGCCGGTCGTCAGCGGGATGTCCGCCATCGAGATGCCGTAGCGCAGCACCGTTTCGGCGCCCGCCGGAATCGCGGACAACGCCAGTGCAAGCACGGCGAAACAGGTCGATAGTCGGATACGCATGGGCCAAAGCTCCAAGGAAGAATTCAAGGACAATCGGAGCCAAACCTGCAATCTTGATGCCAGAATAGGCAGCGAGGTGCTTTCGCCGACGTGTCATCACAAGGACTTGTCGTCGCAGGGGCAATTTGCAGAATAAGTTTCCCCATTGGCATAGGCATTGCATACGATTGCATCAAAATTAGTCATCGAAGCCGGAAAAGGATTGAGTCAATGTTGATCAAGAAAAACAAGACCCGCGCGGCGCTGATCGCGTTGCTGGCGCTCAGTAGCGCGGCTGCGTGGCCGCGCGCGGCCACTGCCGAAACCGTGCTGCGCATCGCCATGACGGCTGCCGATATTCCGCGCACGCTGGGCCAGCCCGATCAGGGCTTTGAAGGCAACCGCTTCACCGGCCTCACCATGTATGACGCGCTCACCGGCTGGGACCTTTCCTCGGCCGACAAGGCGAGCGTGGTGATCCCCGGCCTTGCTACCGAGTGGAAGGTCGACGATGCCGACAAGACCAAATGGACTTTCAAGCTGCGGCCGGGCGTCACCTTCCATGACGGCTCGCCGTTCAATGCGGACGCCGTGGTGTGGAATGTCGAGAAGGTGCTGAAGCAGGACGCGCCGCAATTCGACGCCAGCCAGGTCGGTGTCACGGCCTCGCGCATGCCGACCTGGCATCAGCGAAGAAGGTCGACGACATGACGGTCGAGCTCACCACCAAGGAGCCCGACAGCTTCCTGCCGATCAACCTCACCAATCTCTTCATGGCGAGCCCGGCGAAGTGGCAGGCCTTCTACGACAAGGCGGAGGGCGCCGACGCCAAGGCCAAGTCGCAGGCCGCATGGACCGCGTTTGCCAAGGACGCCGCGGGCACCGGCCCGTGGAAGATGGCGGGCTTCACCCCGCGCGAGCGGCTGGAGCTGGTCAAGAATGCGAGCTACTGGAACAAGGACCGCGTGCCCAAGGTCGACAAGATGGTGCTGTTGCCGATGCCGGAGGCCAACGCGCGCACCGCGGCGCTGCTTTCCGGGCAGGTCGATTGGGTCGAGGCGCCGGCGCCGGACGCGTTGCCCGAGCTCAAGCAGCGCGGCTTCAAGCTCTACGCCAACGAGCAGCCGCACGTCTGGCCGTGGCAGTTCTCGCGCGTCGAGGGCTCGCCCTGGAACGACATCCGCGTGCGCAAGGCCGCGAACCTCTGCGTCGATCGCGAAGGCCTCAAGGACGGCCTGCTCGCGGGGCTGATGGTGCCCGCGACCGGCACGTTCGAGGTCGGCGATCCCTGGCGCGGCAGACCGACCTTCGAGATCAAGTACGACAAGGCTGCTGCACAGAAGCTGATGCAGGAGGCCGGATTCGGCCCGAACAAGAAGCTGACGGTGAAGACCCAGACGTCTGCGTCCGGCTCGGGCCAGATGCAGCCGTTGCCGATGAACGAATATATCCAGCAGGCGCTGGCCGAATGCTATTTCGACGTGCAGCTCGATGTCATCGAGTGGAATACGCTGTTCACCAACTGGCGCCGCGGCGCCAAGGATCCCAGTGCCAACGGCTCGAACGCGACCAACGTCACCTATGCGGCGATGGACCCGTTCTTCGCGCTGGTGCGCTTCCTGCAATCGGGCATGGCGCCGCCGGTCTCGAACAATTGGGGTTTCATCAACAATCCCAAATTCGACGAGCTGGTGAAGAAGGCGCGGCAGACCTTCGATCCCGCCGCGCGTGACGCCGCGCTCGCCGAACTGCACGCGGCCTCCGTCGATGACGCGGCCTTCCTCTATGTCGCCCACGACGTCGGTCCCCGCGCCATCAGCCCGAAGGTGACAGGCGTCGTGCAGCCAAAGAGCTGGTTCATCGACTTCTCACTGGTGTCGATGCAATAGTTCCCGCCTCATACGCAGTGCACCCTCTCCCCTTGCGGGAGAGGGTGGCTTCGCGCAAGCGAAGCCGGGTGAGGGATCTCTTTCCGCGGATGACCCTCTCTCTTTTTCGTTAACACTGCATCCGGGGTTAGAGCCCTCATCCGGCGCTTTGCGCCACCTTCTCCCACAAGGGGAGAAGGGAAGAAAAGAAACAACGTGCTCGCCTATATCGCCAGACGCATCGTCTACGTCATCCCGATCGTCATCAGCGTCGCGCTGGTGTGTTTTCTGCTCGTGCACATCACGCCGGGCGATCCGCTCGTCGCGGTGCTCCCCGCAGACGCCTCGCAGGAGCTCGCCGCGCAGCTCCGGACAGCCTATGGTTTCGACCGCCCGCTGCCGGTGCAGTTCGGGCTTTGGCTGCTCCGCGCGCTTCATGGCGATCTCGGCAATTCCATCGCCACGGGCCGCCCGGTGCTCGCCGAGGTCATGCGCGCGGTCAGCAACACGGTCACGCTGGCGATTGCGGCGGCGATCATCGGCTTCACCATGGGCATCCTGCTCGGCCTGATCGCCGGCTATTTCCGCGAGACCTGGATCGACAAGCTGGCGACCTCCTTTGCCGTCGCCGGCGTTTCGGTGCCGCATTACTGGCTTGGCATGGTGCTCGTCATCATCTTCTCGGTCCAGCTGAACTGGCTGCCCGCTGTCGGCGCCGGACCCGGCGGCTCGGCCGCCTGGGCCTGGGACTGGGCGCATTTGCAATATCTCGTGCTGCCAGCGATCACGACCTCGGTGATCCCGATGGGCATCGTCACTCGCACGGTGCGCGCGCTGACCGGCGACATTCTCAGCCAGGACTTCGTCGAGGCGCTGCGTGCAAAAGGCCTGCATGAGCGCGGCGTGTTCCGCCACGTCATCAAGAACGCCGCCCCCACCGCGCTCGCGGTGATGGGACTTCAGCTCGGTTACATGCTCGGCGGCTCGATCCTGATCGAGACGGTGTTCTCCTGGCCGGGCTCGGGCTTCCTGCTCAACTCCGCGATTTTCCAGCGCGACCTGCCGCTGCTGCAGGGCACGATCCTGATCCTGGCGCTGTTCTTCGTCTTCCTCAATCTGATGGTCGACATCGCGCAAGCCGCGATCGACCCGCGCATCAAACGGGGTTAGCGATGAGCGAGCTTCCGTTGTCCGTCACCAGCGATACGGCGCTTCAGTCCGCGCCCGCGACCAAGGCGCGCGGCTATTGGGCGACCGTCGGCCGTCGTATCTGGCGTGACAAGGTCAGCATGGTCTGCGCGCTGGTGCTGCTGCTGATCTTTCTCTCCGCGATCGTTGCGCCGTGGCTCGGTCTGGAAGATCCCTACAAGGGCTCGATGATCCGCCGCCTTCGGCACATTGGCACATCCGGCTACCCGCTCGGCACCGACGAACTCGGCCGCGACATGCTGGCGCGGCTGATCTATGGCGGCCGGTTGTCGCTTCTCATCGGCATTTTGCCTGTGATCCTCGCCTTCTGCATCGGCACCTCGCTCGGCCTCGTTGCCGGCTATGTCGGCGGCAAGCTCAACACCGCGATCATGCGCACGATCGACGTGTTCTACGCGTTTCCGTCCGTGCTGCTGGCGATCGCGATCTCGGGCGCGCTGGGCGCGGGCATCCTCAATTCCATCGTGTCGTTGACCGTCGTGTTCGTGCCGCAGATCACCCGCGTTGCCGAAAGCGTCACGACGGGGGTGCGCAACATGGACTTCGTCGACGCCGCGCGCGCCTCGGGCGCGGGACCGTTCACCATCATGCGCGTTCATATCCTCGGCAATGTGCTCGGTTCGATCTTCGTCTACGCGACCAGCCTGATCTCGGTCTCGATGATCCTCGCGGCAGGCCTGTCGTTCCTCGGCCTCGGCACCAAACCGCCGGAGCCGGAATGGGGCCTGATGTTGAATACCTTGCGGACCGCGATCTATGTCAACCCCTGGGTCGCCGCGCTCCCCGGTGCAATGATCTTCGCGGTCTCGATCTGCTTCAACCTGCTCTCGGACGGCCTGCGCAGCGCCATGGACATCAGGAACTAGCCATGAGCGAAACCAACCTCTCCGTCGCAATGCTGGAGCCGATCGAAGACCTCGGCGGCGTCGCCCAGCCGCTGCTCCAGGTCAACGGCCTCACCAAGCATTTCCCGGTTCGTGGCGGCCTGTTCGCCGCAAAGCGCACCGTGCGGGCGGTCGATAATGTCTCGTTCACCGTCGCCAAGGGCGAGACCGTCGGCATCGTCGGCGAGTCCGGTTGCGGCAAGTCGACCACCGCGCGGCTGCTCATGCATCTGATGCCGCGCGACACCGGTGACATCATCTATGACGGCATGAGCGTCGGCCAGTCGCTCTCCTTGCGCGAGCTGCGCCGCGGCATGCAGATGGTGTTCCAGGATTCCTACGCTTCGCTCAACCCGCGCCTGACCATCGAGGACTCGATCGCCTTCGGCCCAAAGGTGCACGGCATGGCCGACGGCGCCGCGCGCGCGCTGGCGCGCGAGCTGCTGGGCAAAGTGGGCCTGGTTCCTGCAAGCTTTGCCAACCGCTACCCGCATGAGATCTCCGGCGGCCAGCGCCAGCGCGTCAACATCGCGCGTGCGCTGGCCCTGTCGCCGCGGCTGGTGATTCTCGACGAAGCCGTCTCCGCGCTCGACAAGTCGGTCGAGGCGCAGGTGCTCAATTTGCTTGCCGATCTCAAGAGTGAGTTCGGCCTGACCTATCTCTTCATCAGTCACGACCTCAACGTCGTGCGCTATATCAGCGATCGCGTGCTGGTGATGTATCTCGGCGAGGTCGTCGAGCTCGGCCCGGTCGACCAGGTCTGGGACCAACCGGCGCATCCCTATACGCGCGCACTTCTTGCCGCGATGCCGTCCTCGGATCCGGACCGCCGCACCGAGACGCCGCCGATCACGGGCGATCCGCCCAATCCGATCGATCCACCCTCGGGCTGCCGCTTCCACACCCGTTGCCCGTTTGCGGAGCCGCTCTGCGCAAATGCGACACCAAAACTCACCGCGCTCGATAGAATGGGCCACGAGGCCGCGTGCTACATGGCGATCCCGGGTTCAGGCCATCGCCGCGCGCCGAAGGAGGAAACCGCATGAGACCGACGACAAAAGAGATCAAGGCGACGGCACAGGTCGCCGGCGTTCCCGTCGACGACGAGATCGCGACGCGCATCTCCAATTCCATCGGACCGGCCTTCGAGGGCTTTGCGGCCATTGCCGGCACGTTGCCGTTCGATCTCGAGCCCGCGCTTTATCCGATCGCGCAGACTGCCAAGGTCTCGAAATGAGCACCGAGCCCGCATTGATGACGCTCACCGAGGTCGCGCGCGCGATCGCGATGAAGCAGGTGTCCTCGCATGAGGTGACGCGTGCGCTGCTGCATCGCATCGCGCAGTGGCAGCCGCACCTCAACGCCTTCATGTCGATCGAGGCAGAGGCAGCGCTGAAGGCCGCCGATGCCGCCGACGCCGAACTCGCCAAGGGGGAAGTCCGCGGTCCGCTGCACGGTGTGCCGCTCGCGCACAAGGATATGTATTACGACGCAGGTCACGTCGCGACCTGCGGCTCGTTGATCCGCCGCGACTTCGTTCCGACAGTGACCTCCACCGCCTTGCAGAGGCTGAAGGACGCCGGCCAGGTTCGCCTCGGCACGTTGCATCTCGCCGAATTCGCCTATGGCCCGACTGGCCATAACGCCCATTACGGCCCGGTTCGCAATCCCTGGAACGCTGCGCACATCACCGGCGGCTCGTCGTCGGGCTCGGGCTCGGCGGTCGCGGCGCGACTGACCTATGCGGCGCTCGGCTCCGACACCGGCGGCTCGATCCGCATGCCCGCACATTTCTGCGGCGTCACGGGATTGAAGACCACCGTCGGCCGGGTCAGCCGCGCCGGCGCGATGCCGCTGTCGCAGTCGCTCGACACGGTCGGCCCGCTCGCCCGCACCGCCGAGGATTGCGCGCTGCTGCTGGCGCTGATGGCCGGCCCTGATCCTGAGGATTCGACCTGCAGTCATGAGCCGCTGTCTGACTATGTCGGCGCGACCAAGGGCTCGCTGAAGGGCCTCAAGGTCGGCGTCCCCTCGTCCTTCTATGTCGATGATCTCGACGGCGAGGTCGCGCGCGTGCTGGACGAGACCGTTGCGGTGCTCAAGCGTGAGGGCGCCGACATCGTCACGGTCGAGCTGCCCGATCAGCGGCAATTGTCCTCGGCAAGCCAGCTCGTGCTCGCAGCCGAAGCCGCCGCCTTCCACAAGCGCTGGATGATTGAGCGGCCGCAGGATTATGGTCCGCAGGTGTTGATGCGGCTCCAGAACGGCCTCGCGGTCCCCGCCATCACCTATCTCGAGGCGATGCGCTGGCGCGGACCTGCGCTCGCCGCGCACAACGCTGCCACATCGGGCGTCGACGCGATGATCGCGCCGGCGTCCCCCGTGCCGGCGCCAACGATCGAGGAGAGCGACGTTGGCGGCGGGCCGAATGCGCCGGCGCTGTTGCAGCGGCTGACGCTGTTCACCCGTCCGGTGAATTACCTCGGCCTGCCGTCGCTCACGGTGCCCTCGGGCTTCACCAAAAGCGGTCTTCCGATCGGCATGCAGCTGATCGGCCGCTCGTTCGATGAAGCGACCTTGCTCACCATCGGCGCCGCGTTCCAGCGCGCCACCGACTACCACGAAAGGCTGCCGAAACTTCCGTCATGACAAAGCTCGTCGAGATCTCAGGCCTTAACATCCGCTTCACCGGGGAGCGCACGGTCTATGCCGTGAACGATCTCAGTCTCTCGCTCGGCGACGGCGAGGTGCTGGGCCTGCTCGGAGAGTCCGGCTCGGGCAAGAGCGTGACCTTGCGCGCGCTGATGCGCCTGTTGCCGAAGAAGCGCACGCAGATCACGGGCAAGGTCAACGTCATGGGCCGCGACGTGCTCGCCATGAACGACGAGCAGCTGTCGTCGTTCCGCGGCCAAACCGTGTCGATGATCTTTCAGGAGCCGGCGCTGGCGCTCGATCCGGTCTACACCATCGGCGCGCAGATCGCCGAAAGCGTGGTGCGTCACGAAGGCAAGTCGTATGCGGAGGGCAGGGCGCGCGCACTCGAAATGCTCGAGGTCGTGCGCATTCCTTCCGCAAAACGGCGGCTCGATGCCTATCCGCATGAGATGTCCGGCGGCATGCGTCAGCGCGCGATGATCGCGCTGGCGCTCGCGTGTCGTCCCAAGATATTGCTCGCGGACGAGCCGACCACGGCGCTCGATGCCACCGTGCAGATCCAGATCCTGCTGCTGTTGCGCGAGCTGCAGCGCGAGTTCGGCATGTCCGTCATCTTCGTCACCCATGACATCGGGGTCGCCATCGAGATCTGCGACCGGGTCGCGGTGATGTATGCCGGCCAGATCGTGGAGCAGGGCACGCTTCGCGACATCGTCCGCTCGCCGGTGCATCCCTACGCCAGGGGCCTGCTCGCCTCGACCGTCCACTGGGCCAAGCGGGGACAGCGGCTCGAGACCATCCCCGGCACCCCGCCGTCGCTGGGCGAGCGGCCGCACAACTGCTCCTTTGCGCCCCGCTGCGCCGCTGCCCAGCCGCGCTGCCTGGAGCAATTGCCTGGGAATGTGGAGGTCGGGCCGGGCCGGGCAGCACGGTGCGTGCTGGCGGAGCCGGTCACCGCGCTGTCATGATATTTAGACCGCCAGCGGGGAACGGGGGAACAGCATTCAGACCTCGTTCATCCCGGTTCCGCTTCCATGGAACCGTTCACGGAGAGGGACCTCATTTATGTACATTTCGAATGAAGGCTTGCTTGTCATCCTGTTCGTCGGCCTCGTCGCTGGTTGGCTGGCCGGCAAGGTGGTGCGCGGAACCGGGTTCGGCATCATCGGCGATATCGTGGTCGGCATCGCCGGCGCGCTGGTGGCAAGCTTCCTGTTTCCGAAGCTCGGCATTCACATCGGCACCGGGCTGATATCGGAGATCATCTATTCCGCCATCGGCGCGGTCATCCTGCTGCTGGTGGTGCGGCTGGTCCGCGGCGGCGGCCGGTTCTAATGGCGCCCGGGTTCAATTGATCGAACTTTTGACCTCTCCCCGCCCGGGGAGAGGTGACATGTCTGCAAGAAAAAGCCGCAAGATCGTGAGATTCCGGACTTGCGTGCAAGGTCGGTCGGGGGTGATGTGGGCCATAGGGGTCCCGGGTGTTCGACTGCGTTGAGCGATGAGCGCAAACGCGATGTTAATCCGGGTCAATTACTCCTGAATTTGCCTTTGAAATCAGGGACTTTGGCCCCTACCCGAAAGAGATCAGACTGATGGCAGCCGTTCCCGGCGTCCGCCGCTCAGAGCTCGGTGATGCGCTGCGCGCCTGTCGCACGGCGTTTGTCGGCGTCGGCTTGATGAGCTGCATGATCAACCTGCTCTATCTGACCGGGTCGATCTTCATGCTGGAGGTCTACGACCGGGTGCTGCCGAGCCGCAGTATTCCGACCCTGGTCGGCCTGATCGTCCTCGCCGGTTTCCTCTACATGGCGCAGGGCGTGCTGGACATGATCCGCAACCGGATCTTGGGCCGGGTCGGTACCGCCCTGGACGAAGCCTTGAACAAGCGGGTGTTCGACACCATCGTGCGCCTGCCGCTGCTGGTTGGCAGCCGCAACGAGGGGCTTCAGCCGCTGCGGGATCTCGACAATGTCCGTTCCTTCCTCGGCGGCATGGGACCGAGCGCGTTCTTCGACCTGCCCTGGCTGCCGCTCTATCTCGCCATCTGCTTCGCCTTCCACGTCATGATCGGCGTCACCGCGCTGGTCGGAGCCGTCATCCTGGTCGGGTTGACGCTGGTCACCGAGTTCATGTCCCGCCAGCCGGCGCGCGAGGCGATGGGGCTCGCCGCCCAGCGCAACGATCTCGCCCAGGCCAGCCGCCGCAATGCCGAAGTCATGGTGTCGATGGGCATGGCCGGCCGGATGAACGCGCGCTGGAGCGAGGCCAACGAAAAATATCTCGACGGCAACCAGCGTGCGAGCGACGTCGCCGGCGGTCTCGGCGCGGTCGCAAAAGTGCTGCGCATGATGCTGCAATCGGCCGTGCTCGCGGTCGGCGCCTATCTCGTCATCCACCAGGAGGCGACCGCCGGCATCATCATCGCCGGCTCGATCCTCTCGGCACGCGCGCTCGCGCCGGTCGACCTCGCGATCGCGCACTGGAAATCCTTTGTCGCGGCACGCCAGAGCTGGCATCGTCTGACCCGCCTTCTCGAGCAGATGCCGGCGCAGACGATGCCGACCCAGTTGCAGGCGCCCACCAGCCGCCTCTCGGTCGAAGGTATCGCCATGGTGCCGCCGGGCGACCAGCGCCTCATCGTGCAAGACATCACCTTTGCGCTCGAAGCCGGCAATGGCCTCGGCGTGATCGGACCGAGCGGCTCCGGCAAGTCGTCGCTGATCCGCGCGCTGGTCGGCGTCTGGCAGCCGGTCCGCGGCAAGGTGCGGCTCGACGGCGCGGCGCTCGACCAGTGGTCGTCGGACATGCTTGGCCGCCACATCGGCTATCTGCCGCAGGACGTCGAATTGATCGGCGGCACCATCGCGCAGAACATCAGCCGCTTCGATCCCGAGGCCACGTCTGACGGCATCATCGGCGCCGCCAAGGAAGCCGGCGTGCACGAGATGATCATCAAGATGCGCGAGGGCTACAACACCCAGGTCGGCGAGCAGGGCACGGCGCTCTCCGCGGGCCAGGCGCAGCGCGTGGCGCTGGCGCGCGCGCTCTATGGCAACCCCTTCCTGATCGTGCTCGACGAGCCCAATTCCAATCTCGATACCGAAGGCGACGAGGCGCTGACCCGCGCCATCCGCGCGGCGCGCGAGCGCGGCGCCATCGTCATCGTAGTGGCGCACCGTCCGATCGGCGTGGAAGCGGTTGACCAGATCCTGGTGCTGCGCGACGGCCGCATGCAGGCCTTCGGGCCGAAGGAACAGGTGCTCGCCCAGGTGCTCCAGCCGCGCGTGACGCCGCCGGCGCCGATCAAGATCGTCAGCGAAGGCGGAGCCAAGGCATGAGCACGATGGCGCTCGGCGGCGCGAAGCCTGCCGCGAAGAGGACCGTACGGCAGTCGATCCGGTTTCACCTGATGCTCGGGCTTGGGATCGTGCTGGTCCTCCTGGTCGGCCTCGGCGGCTGGGCTTCGACGGTGCAGATTTCGGGCGCGCTGATCGCGCCGGGTCAGATCGTCGTCGAGTCCAATGTCAAAAAGGTGCAGCATCCGACCGGCGGCGTCGTCGGCGAGGTGCGTGCTCGCGATGGCGACGTAGTTAAGGCTGGCGACATCGTGGTGCGGCTCGACGACACCGTCACCAAGGCGAATCTCGCCATCGTCACCAAGAATCTCGACGCGGCGCAGGCGCGTGCGGCGCGGCTCCAGGCCGAGCAGCGCGGAATCGACAGGATCGACTACCCGCAAGCGTTGCTCGATCGCGGCAACGATCCCGACGTCAAGGCGCTGCTCTCCGCCGAAACCAAGCTGTTCGACGTCCGCGTCAACGGACGCGCCGGCCAGAAGGCGCAGCTGCGCGAGCGCATCCAGCAGCTCAATGAAGAGATCGAGGGCCTCTCCGCGCAGGAGCGGGCCAAGGACAAGGAAATTTCGCTGGTGCAGCAGGAGCTCGTGGGTGTCCGCGATCTCTATGACAAGCACCTGGTGCAGATCTCCCGTCTGACCACGCTCGAACGCGACAGCGCCCGCCTCAACGGCGAGCGCGCGCAATACATCGCCTCGCGGGCGCAGGCCAAGGGCAAGATCACCGAGACCGAGCTCCAGATCATCCAGGTCGACAAGGACATGGTCAGCGAGGTCTCGAAGGATCTGCGCGAGACCAACGACAAGATCGGCGAAATGATCGAGCGCAAGGTCGCCGCCGAGGACCAGCTTCGCCGTGTCGACATCCGCGCGCCGCAGGACGGCATGGTGCTGCAATCGACGGTGCATACCGTTGGTGGCGTCATCACCGCCGGCGACGCCCTCATGCTGATCGTGCCGCAGGCCGACGATCTCCAGGTCGAAGCCAAGGTCAATCCGGTCGATATCGACAAGCTCCAGATCGGCCAGAAGACGCTGCTGCGCCTGTCCGCGTTCAACCAGCGCACAACGCCGGAGCTCAACGGCGTCGTCAGCCGCGTCTCGCCCGACGTCACCACCGATCAGCGCACCGGCCAGAGCTACTACACCATCCGCGTCTCGCTGTCCGCAGAGGAGGTCGCCAAGCTCGGTGACTCCAGGCTGATCCCCGGCATGCCGGCGGAAGCGTTCGTCCAGACCGGCGATCGCACCATGCTGTCCTACCTGATGAAGCCGCTGCACGACCAGTTCATGCGAGCGTTCCGGGAGAAGTGACGCGCGAAAGCGCGTCATCCCATTCGTCATTGCGAGCGCAGCGAAGCAATCCAGGTCGCCTCCGTGGCGAGATTTCTGGATTGCTTCGCTACGCTCGCAATGACGGGCGGCTTCTTTCTTGCTTTAGTTTTCTTGCTATAGTTCGATTCAGCCCCAGCAAACCCGGCGTCGAACAATGCAATCCATCCAATCTCCACCCTCCGTCGCCACCGAATCCTATTCCGACGCCGGCCTCGCCGTCGCCCGCCTCGAAGAGATCTACGAGCGCAACACGAAGTTCCTGCGCGACCGGTTCGAAGCTTACGTCAACGGCGAGGCAATCACGACGCGGGTGCGGGCCTTCTATCCCTTCGTCCGTATCACCACCGCGACGCATGCGCGGCTGGATTCGCGGCTCGCCTACGGCTTCGTCGCGCGGCCCGGTGTGCACGAGACCAGCGTCACGCGGCCGGATCTGTTCCGGACTTATCTCACAGAGCAGATCGGACTGTTGATCCAGAACCACGGTGTCCCAGTCGAAATCGGCGAGTCCAGCGAACCGATCCCCGTTCACTTCGCCTATCGCCGCGACATCAACATCGAAGCCGCCATCACCACCAGCGAGAACTCGCCGGTGACGCGATCGCTGCGCGATGCGTTTGACGTGCCTGATCTGGCCACCATGGACGATGCCATCGCCGACGGCACTTTCGAGCTCCAGCCCGGCGCGCCCGAACCGCTGTCCCTGTTTCGGGCGGCCCGCGTCGACTACTCGCTGCGCCGGCTCTACCACTACACGGGCACGGATCCAGAGTATTTCCAGAACTTCGTGATCTTCACCAACTACCAGTTCTATGTCGACGCCTTCGCGCAGCTTTGCCAGCAGCGGCTTCAGGCTGGCGAGGCGGGCCTCGATGCCTTCGTCGCTCCAGGCAATGTGATCACGCGCAGCGGCGGCGCGACGACGGGCGTTGCGCCCGCGCGCACGCCGCAGATGCCTGCCTTCCACCTGGCCGCGCCCGGCTATCGTGGTATCACCCTGATCAACATCGGCACCGGTCCGTCGAACGCGCGCAACGTCACCGACCATGTTGCCGTGCTGCGGCCCCATGCCTGGCTGATGCTCGGCCATTGCGCGGGCCTGCGCAACACGCAGCGGCTCGGCGACTACGTGCTCGCCCATGGCTATGTGCGCGAGGACCATGTGCTCGATCGTGAGTTGCCGCTGTGGGTGCCGATCCCGGCGCTCGCGGAGATGCAGGTGGCGCTCGAGGAGGCGGTCGAGGACGTCACCGGGCTCGAAGGATTCGAGCTCAAGCGCCTGATGCGCACCGGCACCGTCGCGAGCGTCGACAACCGCAATTGGGAGATCAGCGGGCCCGATGTCATTCGCCGCTTGTCGCAATCGCGCGCGGTTGCGCTCGACATGGAATCGGCCGCGATTGCCGCCAACGGCTACCGCTTTCGCGTCCCTTACGGCACGCTGCTGTGCGTCTCCGACAAGCCTCTCCACGGCGAGATCAAGCTCGCAGGCATGGCCAGCGAATTCTACCGCCGCCGCGTCGGCCAGCATCTCGAGATCGGCTTAAAGGCGCTGGAACGGCTCAAGCAGCAGGAATCCGAGCGACTGCATTCCCGCAAGCTCCGCAGTTTCGCCGAAGTTGCATTTCAGTAGGCCATGGATTGCCTTTGCTGCTGACAAGCAGCGGGATTTTCGGCATTTTCGGCGCGGGGGTCGACCGGGACGAATTGATGCCACTCATGCGCGACAGGATCATTGGCCATGATCTCGAACGGCTCGCCTTTCGCTTCACCATGCTGAACGACGGCGAGGTCGTGCAGTGCCAGATCAGCGACGCCGCCATGGACGAGCTTGCGGGCATGCAAGGCACCGAAAGCAGCGCGCGGCAGGCCCAGTTCCTGTCGCTGCGCGAGACCATCGAGCGGCTCGCCTCAGACCTCTACGACGAGGCGCCGCGGGTCAGGGGCCATGTGGTGCGGATCTTCACGCGACATTTGCAGCGATAGTGCCGCTCCAGCCTCCGCCGTCATGCTCCAGGACAGTTCATCAGTTGGTCAAGATTTGGTCTTGCCGGGCTTACCTTCCCGCCGGCAGCCATTTCGACGAGCGTCAATTCCTCTAAAGCATTCGCTAACCAAGCAACCGTTTCGCGGCAATCTTAAGACCTGCGAAACCAGACGTTATCCAGCTATGAATTGATGGCCCGTAGAGGTTGGGTCACGAAATGGAGCCTCACGAGTGATCGCGTGACAAAAGACATTGTTGGAATCGACGCGATCCGCGGGCCCGGTCATGACGTCAATCCGAACAAGACGCAGCCAGAGAGTTGGCGGCTTGCAATCGCCGTCGCGATCGGATGTGGACTTGTCGGCCTTGCGCTCCGCTACGTTGCCCGGGAACACGCGACCGATGACGCCATTCAGCATCTGATCCCCTGGTATGTCTTTGCTCGCGATCACGGAGTCGCCGGGCTGGCCGAAGCCTTTACCAACTACACGCCGTTCTACAGCTACCTCCTGCTGATTGCCGCCCGATTTGATTGGCTAGGCGAGCCACTTTCCCTCGTGAAAGCGATCTCGGCAGTATTCGAGTTGGGCTGCGCGATCACTGTGGCCCAGATCGTCTGGCGAGCGACAAAGCTGCCGTTGCGAGCTTCCCTGGCCTTCTGCGCTGTCTGGCTTGCACCGACGGTGATCTTCAACGGCGCGGTGTGGGCGGAGAGTGATTCGATCTGGACGTACTTCACGCTGGTTTCCATCGCGCTGTTCATGCGGGACCGAAATGGCGTTGCGTCATTTGCGATGGCATTTTCGGTGAAGGCTCAGGGCGTGTTCCTGGGACCCTTCGTGCTCGGCATGATTCTGCGCCGCAGGATCCACCCGGCATGGCTCGCCACCGTTCCCGGGATCTATGTGGTTCTCGCCATTCCGGTTCTGGTCGCCGGTAGATCTTTGGCCTCCGTGTTCGCGGTCTATCTGGACCAAGCTCACACCTTCAATCGCCTCACCATGAACGCAGCGAACATCTGGGTGCTGGCTGGCGGACTGCCGTACGCGATCGGAGTCGCCGTCGGCATGGTGCTCGCGGCCGCGAGCGGGCTCGCCTTGTCGATCTTCATCGCGCGCTCTCGACGGGCGGGGCCGGAGTTTATTCTGCTCGTCGCCTGTGTATCGCTCATGCTCATGCCGTATCTGCTCCCGAAGATGCACGAGCGGTACTTCTACGCGTTCGAGCTTGCGTCGATCGCGCTGGCCTGCCTCAATCCGCGCTATGTGCCCTTCGCGGTGATTGCTCAGGTCGACGGCGTGTTATCCTATCTCGCGTTCGAAAACGGAATCGTCCTGGGCGTGCTGCCGGCGGCACTCTGCAACAGCCTTCTCGTGTACTACCTCGTGCATGATCTTTGGCGCGGCGAACGTGGATTTCGCTTTCCGAAGCTTGCTTGGCTCGGCTTCATCGCGTCGACCGCGGGATTGTTCTCCTATCTGGTCATCGAAGGGCCCGGTTTGAACATATCGCCCCTGTACCTGCTCGCCACGGGTCTCGTGACAGCTGCGGCGCTGCTGCTCCTGAAAGAGTCGCGTGGCGACTTGGCCGGCCCGGACCAGTTGCCTTAATCCTGGGCGACCCGCGTCATCGAGCCATCAGCTGTCAAACATGATCACGCTGCGCAGCGTCTTGCCGGCCTTCATGTTGGCAAACCCTTCGTTGATCTCGGAGAGCTTCAGCTTGGCCGAGATCCAGTCTTCCAGATGCAGCCGGCCGCGCAGGTAGAAATCCACCAGCCGCGGCATGTCGACGCGAAAATGGTTCGAGCCCATCGATGAGCCCTGGATCCTGCGCTCGCGCAGGAAGTCGAAGCCGTGCAGCTCGATCTTCTGGCCGAACGGAATCATGCCGACGATGGTGGCCGTGCCGCCCGAGGCGAGCATGCCGAAGGCCTGCTCCGCGGTCTCCTTGCGGCCGAGCACCTCGAAGGAATGATGCACGCCGCCATTGGTGAGATCGCGCACCTGCTTCACGACGTCGCCGTCTGCCGGATTAATGATGTCGGTGGCGCCCAGCTTGGTCGCGAGCTGGAGCTTGGCCGGGTTGGTGTCGATGGCAATGATGCGGCCGGCGCCCGCGATCTGCGCGCCGTTGATCGCGGCCATGCCGACACCGCCGCAGCCGATCACGGCCACGGTCTCGCCGGCCGTCACCTTCGCCGTGTTCACGACCGCGCCGTAGCCGGTGATGACGCCGCAGCCGATCAGCGCGGCCAGATCGAGCGGCATCTCCTTGCGGATTTTGACGATCGCGTTCTCGTGCACCAGCATCTGCTCGGCGAAGGACGAGAGGTTGAGGAACTGATGCAGCTTCTCGGAGCGAGCCCATTGCATCCGATTGGACACCCCCGGCAGCAATTTCACCGTGGTGTCGGTGCAGAGCACCGTGCGGCCCGTGGTGCAGTTGTCGCAGGTGCCGCAGAATACCGAAAGACAGGTGACGACATGATCACCGGGCTTCACATAGGTGACGTCGGAGCCGACCTGCTCGACGACACCGGCCGACTCGTGCCCGAGCACCGCGGGCAGCGGATGCGGATAAAGGCCTTCCATGAAGTGCAGATCGGAGTGGCAGAGACCTGCGGCCGAGGTCCGGATCAGGACCTCGCGCGGGCCGGGCTTCGGCAGGCTGACATCCTCGATGACTAGGGGCTTGTTGACTTCATGGAGGACGGCCGCCTTCATCGAGCACTCCCTATCGCTTTTTTTGCTTCGAACGTGGGTGCAGCCTACGCTGCCAGGACCAGTTCGCCAACCTCGCTCATGCTGCCTGCACGATCGCCGAGCAGCAGCGCCGCGATCTTCTGCTGCACGGCATTTTCCGTCAGCCGGAACGGATCGCTCGGCGACACCCGGTGATCGATCACCAGCCGCGACAACAACAGCCTGCGCGCATCGCCCCGCATGTCGTGAATACGATGCGCCTCCCAGGCGAGCGCGACGGCACCGGCGACATGATAGAGCAGGCTGGTGGCGCGGCGCGCATCGGCCTCATTGTCGGCCTTTCCCGCGACCTCGCGTGCGAAGCCCACCGCACGATCGGTGAGCGTGTGCAGCCGGTCGCGCCAGGCCTGCGGCACCGAGGGGCTGTCATCGAGGCGAGCATGCAGATCGGCGGCCAGCGCGGATTCGGCGCCGTGGCGGCCGACCGCACGCCTCAGCGCATCGATCGCGACGATGTTGCCGGTGCCTTCCCAGACCGAACCGAGATGCGCGTCGCGGAGCAGGCGGGCGGTCGCGAATTCCTCGATATAGCCGATGCCGCCGCGCATCTCGAGCGCATCGCCACAGACCTTTCGCGCATCGCGGGTGGCGCGGAATTTCAAGGTCGGCGTCAGGATGCGCAGCAGTGCGGCCGCATCCTGGCTGCCGGCCTCGGCGCGGTCGAGCGCGTCCGCAGTGAGAAAGCTCATCGACAACGCCTGCTCGACCGGCAGCATGATCTTCAGCATCTGGCGCCGACCTAGCGGCAGGTCGATGATGCGGTTGCCGAACACCACGCGGTTTTTCGCCACCGTCATCGCGTCATGGTAGGCCCGCCGCATCAGCGCGGTGGATTTGACGCCATTTGAGAGCCGCGACGAGTTCACCATCTCGGCCATCTGCACGAAGCCGCGGTCGAGCTTGCCGACCGCGTAGGCGATCGCGCCTTCGAGCTTGATTTCACCCGAGGCCATCGAGCGCGTGCCGAGCTTGTCCTTCAGACGCACGATCCGGTAGTGGTTCTGCGAGCCGTCGTCGAGGAAGCGCGGCATCAGAAACAGGCCGACTCCGCGCGTGCCGGGGCCGGCACCTTCGGGGCGCGCCAGCAGCATCACGATCTTTGCGTCGGCGTTCGAGCAGAACCATTTTTCGCCGGTGAGGCGCCAATGGTCGCCTTCCTGCACGGCCGTCGTGGTCAGCGTGCCGACATCGGAGCCGCCTTCCTTCTCGGTCATGAACTGGCCGCCCTGGGTCAGCTTGCTCATGTCGGTCTGGGTTAGTCCGTCGAGATATTTCGCCTTCAGCGCCTCGCTGCCGAAATTCGCGAGCAGCTTGGCGCAGCCGTCGGTTACGTTGATCGGGCAACCCATGCCGAATTCGGTCTGGTTGAACAGGAAGGTGAAGGCGTGCTTGGCGACGACAGGATATTTGTCCGGCCAGCCCATGATGCCCTTGCGGATCGAGAGCGCGTGGATGCCGAACTCGCCGAAGGCGGCCTTCTCCAGCTCGCGATAGGCCGGGTGGTATTCGATCCACTGCACGTCGCGACCGAACTTGTCGCGCTGGTGCAGCACCGGTGTGTGCCGGTCGGCGAGCCGCGCGCATTCATCGAGCACGCCGCCGGCGAGTTCGCCCAGCCGATCGAGATGCGGCTCGATGTGGCGGAATAGCGTCTCCGGTAGATGAATGCGGAGGAGATCGGTGAGTGCCTGATCGGCGCGGTAGAAATTCATGCCGGTGGTATCGGGAGCCAGCAGTCCGGATGGTGCGGCCGCGACCTGTTTTGGCTGCGCGGGGGCCGGCTGTCGCATGATCATCCTCTTCGTTTCCGCCTTGCGGTCATTTTGCGCTGATTTGGCGCTTGCCGCTTGTGATGATGTCGATCATGCTCCAGTCGCGAAAGCGGATAAAGCCGCAAATTGTCAGGGAGGCATGATCGCCGTGAGGGCGCAATTCGCTCTGCGGAATTATGATCGTCCCGGCTGGTTGTCCGCGCGGACCGTGCATAGATCAGCGGCTTCCCGTCTTCGAGAGATCACGCCATGGAACACCCGAAATACAAGATCGCCCTCATCGTCGGCGCCGGCGAAGGCCTGAGCGCCTCGCTGGCGCGGTTGTTGTCCGCCCAGGGCATCCGCGTCGCGCTGGCCGCGCGAAAAATCGAGAAGCTCGGCGCGCTCTGCAGCGAGACCGGCGCCAAGGCCTATGCCTGCAACGCCACCGAGCCTGATGCGGTCGAACGCCTGTTTGGCCTGGTCGAACGCGAGATCGGCATGCCCGACGTGGTCGTCTACAACGCCAGCGGCCGCGCGCGCGGGCCGTTCGTCGATCTCGTTCCGGCCGACGTGGCGAACGCCATTGCGGTCAGTGCCTATGGCGGCTTCCTGGTGGCGCAGCAAGCGGCCAGGCGCATGCTGCCGAACCAGCACGGCGCGATCCTGTTCACCGGCGCTTCGGCAAGCGTCAAGGGCTATGCGCAGTCCGCGCCGTTCGCGATGGGCAAGTTCGCACTGCGCGGGCTCGCGCAGAGCATGGCGCGCGAATTGTCGCCGCAAGGCATCCATGTCGCCCATTTCGTGATCGATGGCGGCATCAGGAGCGCAGCGCGCACGGAAGCGCCGGAGAAGCCGGATTCAATGCTCGATCCCGATGCCATCGCGGAGAGCTACTGGAACGTGTTGCAGCAGCCGCGCAGCGCCTGGAGCTGGGAGCTGGAGCTGCGGCCCTGGGTGGAGAAGTTTTGAGGCAAGCTGCCGTAGGGTGGGCAAAGGCGCATAGCGCCGTGCCCACTATCAACGACGAAACAGCAATTGGTGGGCACGCTTCGCTTTGCCCATCCTACAAGGGCGGGAATCATGTCCACGGAAACCACCATCGATACCGGCACCAGTGAACTCCTCTGCGTGATCCGCGATCGCGTCGCATTGATCACGCTGAACCGGCCCGAGGCGCGCAACTCGCTGTCGGACGCGCTGACCCCGGCGCTGCGTACGATGATCCGCTCCTGCGGCGAGAACCCCGATGTCGGCGCGCTGCTGATCACCGGCGCCGGCGAAGCGTTCTGCGCCGGCGGCAACGTCAAGGGCATGGGCGCGCATCGCGACCCGAAGAAGCTGGAGATGTCCTTTGACGACAAGGTCGCCGATCTCCAGGAGCGGCAGCGCCTGCTCACCGGCGCGCTGGTGTCGGTGCGCAAGCCGACCATCGCGGCGCTGCCGGGGCCGGCGGTCGGCGCGGGGCTCGCCATCGCCATGGCCTGCGATATCCGCATTGCCGCGCAATCGGCCTTCGTGGCCACCGGCTATGCGCGCATCGCGCTGTCCGGCGACTATGGCATCGCGTGGCTGTTGACGCGCCTCGTCGGCACCGCGCGGGCGCGCGAGCTGCTGTTCACCGGCGATCGGGTCGATGCTGTCAGGTGCGAGGCCATCGGCCTCGTCAACCGCGTGGTGCCCGATGACAAATTGCAGGCGGAGGCCTTTGCACTGGCAAAATCCCTCGCTGAAGGTCCGCGCCTCGCGTTGCGCTACATGAAGGACAATCTCGACGAGGCCCTGCTGTTCGACTTCGAGACCGCGCGCGACCACGAGGCCGAACGTCTGGTTCGCCTGACCACGACCGCCGATCACAAGGAAGCGGTGCAGGCCTTCATCGAGAAACGCAAGGCGGTGTTCACGGGGAAGTAGCGGCGCAAAAATGCCCGGCTCTGGTTTTCGCCAGGCCGGGCTCGAGTGGTGTCAGGCCGAGGCTGAGGGGCTATCGGCCTGACGGGAAAGAGCGACGAGGCGCCAGCTCGCGCAGGGAATGTCTTTCGGTGCGACGGAGATCTCCTTGTCGAAGCGCACTAGCTTCCAGTCGTCCGGATGGTTGACGAAGGCGAAGTCCGATTTACGCGCGACCGAGATCATGGCGGCGTTGGAGCGCAGCGTGTCGCCGAACATGTGGTCGGCGCCGAGCGCGGCCGCGCGGCATTCAAGATTCTTCATCAGCACGGTGGCGATGCCGTGGCCCTGCCAGCGGTCGGCAACCGACAGACCGAATTCAAGCGTCGCGGTTTCGGCATGCAGCGCATAGCGCGCTTCGGCGACGATGGTCTCGAAGCCGTCGACCATCATGGTCGCCACCACGGTAAAACGTTCGCGCTCGCCGATTTGAAGGAATTCGTGCAGCAGGCCCTGCGGCAGTTCGCTGATCGCGCCGAAGAAGCGGTTGTATCGGGACCGCGTCGAGAGCGAGCGAAAATAGTGCTGGAGCTCCTCGGTGTCGCGCGGCTCGACGAAACGAACGCGCAGCGCCTCGCCGTGTCGCGTGCGCAGCGTGTCCGAATATTGCTTCAGATCTTCCAGGCGAAGGGTGCTCATGACACGCGCCCCCAAGGGGACCAAAGGGGAAAGGGACCGCCGGCGCCCCCACAGTCAGGCGGCGCCGGCCTGGCGGCCAATCAGGCCCGCCAGAAGGGTTTGTCGGCCTCGTAGGCGACATCGCTCCAGGACAGTCCGACGTCCTGAAGGTCGCGCGCGGACCAGTTGGTGAGCTCACGCCGGGTCCGGTAACGCTCGTGCCAAACGTGAAGCGTCTCGCCGATCTGGTGGATCAGCCCTGGCGCATGATGATTTGTCATCGAATTCTGGGTCAAAGTAGACATTGCCAGCTCCTGGAGCTAAGTTGACCGCTAATATCTGCTTCCGGGTGCACTGCGACAAACGACAATTTGTACTCTTTCGCATGAAATAACGTCATGTATCCTGCTGCCAGATGACTGCCAGATTGCCCTCCCTGAATGGATTGCGGGCCTTTGAGGCCGCCGCGCGCCATCTCAGCTTCACGCTGGCGGCGTCCGAGCTGAACGTGACCCAGACCGCGATCAGCCACCAGATCCGCAGGCTCGAGGAGGAGCTCGGCATCCGCCTGTTCGTCCGGCAGAACCGCGCGCTCGCGCTGACGGCCGAGGCGCGCGACTATCTGCCGGGCGTCCGCGCCGCCTTCAACGACCTCCGGCTTGCCACCGATCGGCTGCTGCGCAAGGACGATGACAAGGTGCTGACGGTCTCGACGCTGGCTTCGCTCGCCGCAAAATGGCTGCTGCCGCGGCTGACCGATTTCCAGGAGCACCATCCCGGCATCGACGTCCGTATCACGACCTCCACCAGCCTCGTCGACTTCCAGCGCGACAATGTCGATGCCGCGATCCGCTACGGGCGCGGCCAGTGGCCGGGCTTGCGCGCCGACTGGCTGATGGCGGACGAGCTGTTTCCGGTCTGCAGCCCGTCTCTGCTGCGTGGCGACAAGCCGTTGCGCTGTCCCGAGGACCTCAAGAGCCACATGCTGCTGCACACCTCCAACGCCAACAGCGACGACTGGCGGCTGTGGTTGACGGCGGCGGGTCTGCCGGCCGACATCGCCAGGCAGCCCGGCATCACCTTCGACATGATCTTCATGACCATCCAGGCCGCGATCGACGGCATCGGCGTGGCGATGGGGCGGACCTCCTATGTCCAGGACGACATCGCCAAGGGGCGACTAGTGGTCCCCTTCAAGATCGCGCTGCCGGCCGATGCGGGCTTCTACCTGGTCGCGCCGGAGGGGCGCCGCGAAGCGCCGAAGCTCGCCGCATTCCGTGAGTGGATGATCGCGGCAACGCGGAATAAGGCCTGAAATCGTGCCGGCGCATGTCCGCGCAACCTGCTTCTCGCTACAGCTCCACCACGACGTAGTCGCTCTCGATCTTCACGGGTATCGTCTCGGCGACATACGGCCCCTTCACCACGCTTGCACCCGGCTCGACATGGGCCGGGTAGGCCTTCACGCGGAAGCGGCGAGGGTCGCAGTAGGACTGGCCGGTGCGGATGTCGAACTCCCAGCCATGCCAGGGGCAGCGAATGATCTCGCCGAGCTTGGTATATTCGATCTCGCCCGGATCCTTCGATTGCGCGAGCCCGATCAAGGGTCCCTCGCACAGCGCAGCGCCCTGATGCGGGCAGCGGTTCATCAGGCCGAAATATTCACCCTTGATGTTGAAGATTGCGATCGGCCGTCCGTCGATCTCCAGAAATTTTCGCGTGCCGGGCGGAAGCTCGTCGACCGCGGCAATCACATGCCGCGCCATCAACTGATCCCGTACAGCTTCTTCGCATTGCCGAGATAGAAGGCCTCGCGGTCGTCGTCGCTGACGCCCGCGGGCAGCACGCGCGACGGCTCGTCGTAATCCCAGTGCGGATAGTCGGTCGCGAACAGTAGCCGGTCCCAGCCGATCCACTTGATGACATCGAACAGATCCTCGCGCCGCTCCGGATCCTCCATCGGCTGCGTCGTCCACCACACCTGCTCGCGGATATATTCGGACGGCGGCCGCTTGACATGCGGCACCTCGCTGCGCAGGCGCTGCCAGACTTTGTCGAGCCGCCATGCTAGCGACGGCGCCCAGCCGAAGCCGGCCTCGATCATCACCATCTTCAACTTCGGGAAGCGCTCGAACACGCCCTCCAGCACGAGGCTTGCGAGCGCCGATTGCTGGCACTGCGAGTGGCCGACCATCTCCTCGATGTAATAGGAGGGCCAGCCCGACGGCGTGATGGGGTTGCCGCCGAAGCCGAAGGCGTGGACGCCGACGGGAAGGCCGGCCTCTTCCGCAGCCTGATAGATAGGCCAGTAGCGACGCTGGCCGAGCGGCTCGACATTGCGGCTGAGCAGCAGCACCTGCACGAAATTCTTGTCGCCGGCACGCTCGCGGATTTCCGCGGCGGCTGACAGCCCGTCCTCATTGCCGACGACGATGGACGCCTTCAGCCGCTTGTCCTTGCTGGTCCATTTGTCGATCTGCCAGTCGTTGATCGCCGAGCACAAGGCCGCCGAAAGCTCGTGATTGCGGATGCCTTGCCCGGTGTTGAGCGGATTGAGCACGCCGAGCTGCACGTTGTTGGGATCGAGCAGCTGCTTCTGCATGAAGGACAGCGAGGAGCCCTGCGGCCCGCCTTCCGGCGGATAGGCGTCGCGGCGCGAGGCGTTGGGCTGGGCCTTCGGATAGGGCGGGCCTTCCATCATGCCCTGATAGGCATGGACGCCGTACACTTCGAGATGATGCTGCCAGCGTTTGGCCAGGTAGGGATAGAGCTCGGCGCGGGTCGCGCGTGCCGGATGGATGTCGCAGTCCGCGATCGCGGTTTTGACGGCCAGTGGGGAAGCGGCTTCGGAGCTTTCGCGGAACTGAATATTCATCGCCTTGCCTCCTTTGGCAGCGGCTAAGTCAGGCGGGGATAGGTCGCATGCGGATTATCGATCATGATCTTGCGCACGAGATCGGGGGTGAGACCTGCGGGCAGCGCCTCCTGGCCGTCGAACTGCCAGTGCGGATAGTCGGTGGAGAATACGACCAATTCGTCGGACTGCATATGATCAAACAGGCGAATTAATGTCGCCTCATCCGGCGGTGCATCGAATGGCTGCAACGAGAAGCGGATGTTGCTGCGCACAATGTCCAGCGGCGCGCGATCAACCCACGGCGTCTCCATCCGCACCCCACGCCAGAACTTGTGCAGGCGCCATAGAAATGGGGAGATCCAGGACACCCCGGATTCAAGCATCACCATCTTCAGCCGCGGATATTTGACGAACACGCCCTCGACGATCAGGCTGGTGAGCTGGGTCTGGAACGCCTGGGCCTGACCGGCATAATCCTCGATGTGGTAGGAACCCCAGCCCACGGCGGTCGGCGGATTGTGATAGGCGGAACCGGCATGAATGCCGATCGGTAATTCCAGCCGTTCCGCCGCCTCGTAGATCGGCCAGAGCGCGCGCTTGCCGAGCGGCGTATCGCCCATCACGAGCATCAGCACCTGCACGAAGCGGCGGTCCGTCGCACAGCGCTCGATCTCGGCGACGGCCTTCTCGACGCTTTGGGTGGGGATCACGATCGAGCCGCGCAGCCGCGGATCGCGATCGAGCCATTCCTTCACGAGCCAGTCGTTCAGCGCGCGGCAGAAGGCGGCCTGCAGATCCTCTGAAAACACCATCTGCACGCCGTAGAGCGGATTGCAGATGGCGTGCGAGAGCTGGAAGGGATCGAGCACATGGCGCTGCATGTCCGCCAGGCTTTCACCCGGCTTGCCGCTTTCGGGGCGCCAGTCGGGCCGCGCCGTGATCGGCGAGTTCTGCGGGTAGGATTGCGAGATGAGATCGACCATGCCGCGCGTCGTCACCTGATCGCGCCAATACTCGTTCAGGTACGGCAGCAGGCTGGTCAGATGCGGCACGGCCGGATGCACATCGCAATCCACTCCGCCGGCGATCAGGGACGCCATGACGTGTCCTTCACGTTTCCTCGTCGCGTCTTTCCCGCGGGCAGAGCTTGGCCGCTCCGCCCTTTGGCCGCCATTCAAGCAGGCCTGCCCGTTGGCTGCAACTCGGCCAACGGCGCTGTCATATGCTAGAAAGGCCGAGCTCGGTTGCGAAGCAATAAGGGGTCAAGGAATGAAAGAGCTCGTCGGCATTGCGGAACAGGTCGCAGCGAAGCTGATCGCGCGCAAACAGACCATTGCTGTTGCGGAATCCTCGACCGGCGGCCTGATCTCGGCCAGCCTTCTCGCGGTGCCCGGCGCGTCCGCTTATTTCCTCGGCGGGGCCGTGGTCTACACTCGCGATGCCAGGCGCGTGCTGATGGATATTTCGGACGAAGGAATGAAGGGCTTTCGTTCCTCCTCGGAGCCCTACGCGCAATTGCTGGCCGGGCAGATGCGCAGCCGTTTCAACTGCGATTGGGGCCTGTCGGAGACCGGGGCGTCCGGTCCCACCGGCAATCGCTACGGCGATGCGGCGGGCCACAGCTGCATGGCGGTCGCCGGGCCCGCAGTCGAGGTGATGACGCTTGAGACGGGCAGCAACGACCGCTTGGCCAATATGCAGACCTTTGCAGCGACAGCGCTGAAATTGCTGCTGAAGAATCTGGAGCGGTGAGCTCGCGGCCTCCCGAATATCTGGCTGTGCCGGAGAATGTGTGGTGTGACGCGCTCTTTACCGCGACACGTGCGCCGACACCGCCAGCCACGTCCCGTTCGTCTTCGCCCAGCAATCGGTATAGCGCCCGGTGGCCTGCTGGCCGTCCGCATTGGTGTAGCTCGTTGCCGCGTGGATGATGGCGAAATCACCCATGATACGGATGATGACGTCGTGCTCTCTGAGGTTTCGGATCGCAATCGGCCGCGCCGTCTGCTTCAGGAAGGCCTCGCGATCGACCAGCGTCTTGTCGGGATTGGAGCAGTAGAACTCCGGCGCCAAAATCTCGTCGAAGCGCTTGACGTCGCAATTCTGCACCGAGGCCACATAGTCGCGGTTGAGCGCGGTGAGCTGTTCGAGGTCGTTGCTCATGGGGTTTCTCTCAGTCATTGAACAAGGGCGGCGGCACGAACCCGCCGAACTCGCGTTCGATCAGCTCGGCGAGCTTCAACGGCGTGTGGTCCTCGAGGAAGGGCCCGATGATTTGCACGCCGACCGGCAGGCCGTCCTTCGATAGGCCGAGTGGAACAGCCGTTGCCGGCAGGCCCGTCAGCGTGGCGATGCCGGGCCACGCAAGCTGGTCCGGATAGGCGTGGTCCTTGCCATCGATGTTGATTCGGCGCTTTTCCTGCTCCGGCGAATGATCATGCGGATAGGCCGGCGTGGGCATGATCGGACAGATCACCGCATCGAATGTCTTGAACAATTGCCGCCATTGCGCGCGCAGGCCGGCGCGGGCGCCCTCGTCGAATACCCAGGCCTGATGCGTGCTGGTGATACCACGCAGCCGTTCGGCAGCGAGACTCTTGTCGTCGGGTGAGAGCTGCGCTGCACCGGCACGCGCGCGCGCGAGATTGTCCGGCGGAAGGAAGGCGCCGAGGAAGCTCATCAGCATGCGCATGTAGAGGCGAGAAGCCTCCGTGAAGTCCGGAAACAGCGGACTTTCGCGCGCGACGCGCGCGCCCGTGCCCGTCAATTGCCCCGCCAGTTTTTCGATCGCGCCGCGAATATCTGCATTCGCAGGCAGCAGCGGATGGCTGTCGATCACCAGCACCCGGAAATCCTTCAGCGCGCGGTGTCGCGCCTCCGGCAGCGCGAGCTTGTATCCGATGCCCAGGTCCAACGGATCGGGGCCTGCCATCACGTCCAGGAGCAGGGGCAGGTCGACTGCGCTCCGCGCCATCGGACCGATCACCGCCATATCGCGCTCCATCGGGATGGCTGGAAAGGGCGGCGGCGTGTGGCCACGCGTTGGACAGAGATTGTAGGTCGGCTTATGCGCATAGACCCCGCAATGGAAGGCGGGCACGCGCAACGAGCCGCCGATGTCGGACCCAAGCGAGAGTGGTCCGTAGCCTGCCGCGAGCGCCGCAGACGAGCCGCCCGACGAGCCACCCGGCGTGCGGCCGAGATCGAACGGATTGTTCGTCGTGCCGTAGATCTCGTTGTAGCTCTGCCAATCCGCCAAGCCCACGGGGACGTTGGTCTTGCCGAGGATGACGCCACCGGCCTCCTTGACCCGGGCGATCGACAGCGCGTCCTCCGCCGGCTTGAAATCTTTCTGCGGCGTCCAGCCCCAGGTCGTGGGCAGGCCGGCGATGTTGTAGGATTCTTTCACAGTGATGGGGAGACCGAGCAGCGGCTTTCGCTCGCCGCGCGCCAATGCGGCGTCTGCCTCGCGTGCGGCGTCCAGCGCACGGTCGAAATCCCGGACGCAGATCGCGTTGACCTTGCTGTCGTGCCGTTCGATGCGGTCGATCGCATCCTGCGTGAGCTCGACCGCGGAAACCTTCTTGGCCGTCAGTGCCGCCGACAGCTCGACCGCGCTCTTGAAGCTCCATTCGGATTTGGCCATCCCGCATCTCCTGTTCTTAGCGTGGAACAATGATGCGCAGTTTGGCCCAGCACCGCAACCGCCGTTTGATCGCGATTGACATCTGAGCAAGACGGAACGCGGTGAGCCAAGCAACCACTCGCAGTCATCGCCCGGCTTGACCGGGCGATCCAGTATTCCACCGGCGCCGATTGGACACGGACAGGTCGCGGCGTGCTGGATGCCCGGTCAAGCCGGGGCATGAAGGCGTCCTACGCCGCTCCGATCAATATCCCCACCGCCAGCACGATCGCGCCGCCGAGCACGATCTGGAACACGGCCTGGAGGAACGGCGTGTCCATGTAGCGCGCGCGGATGAAGGCGATCGCCCACAATTCGAAGAACACGACAATTCCGGCGATTCCCGTCGCGATCCAGAATGCGTTGGCCCAGCTATCGGGCACGAGATAGGGCAGGGTGTGCCCAAGCCCGCCTAGCGTCGTCATCAAGCCGCAGGTGAGACCGCGCAGCCAGGGCGAACCACGCCCGGTCAGCGAGCCGTCATCGGACAGCGCTTCCGCAAAGCCCATGCTGATGCCGGCACCGATCGAGGCGGCGAGGCCGACCAGAAATGTTTGCCAATTCTGATGCGTGGCGAAGGCAGCCGCAAACAGCGGCGCCAGCGTCGAGACGGAGCCGTCCATCAGGCCGGCGAGACCTGGCTGCACATATTGCAGCACGAACATGCGCCGGTTGGTGCGGTCTTCCTCGGCGCGCACGTCTGAACTCAGGATCCGATCCGTCAGCTTCGCCGCCACCTTTTCGTGGCCCTTCTCGGCCTCGGCCAGATCGCCGAGCAGGCGGCGCACGCCGACATCCTGCGCCTGTTCAGCGGCCTTCACGTAAAAGCGCTCGGCCTGCAATTCCATTGTCTCGACCTCCTTGCGGATGGTGTCGAGCGACAGGTTTTTGGTGAGCCAGACCGGACGGCGGCGCAGGAAGCCTTTGACGTCCTCGCGGCGGATCGGGGGCAAATGCGGACCGAAGCGCTGCTCGTACATTTCCAGCAGCATGTGGCGATGGCCGCGCTCTTCCTCGGCCATCTGTTCGAAGATCTTGGCGGAGTCCGGATAGCGCTCCTTCAAGTCTTCGGCGAAGCTCATGTAGATGCGGCTGTCCTCCTCCTCGGAGGAGATTGCGACCGCAAGCACCTCGCGCTCGGTCAGATCGGCAAAATTCTTCACGGCGGCCCTGTCTGATTAGTTTAGAATAATTCTAAACTATATAGGGCGCTTGGGTTACCGGGTCAAACCACGCCGCGGCTCTTCGCCAGGAAATCGAGCAGCAGGCGGCTCACCTCGGCCGGCTGCTCCTGCTGCACCCAGTGACCGGCGCCATCGACGAGGTGGCAGCCCAGCAGCTTCGTGCAGGCCCGCGCCTGCATGGCCTCGAATACGCCGGGACGCTGATAGGTGCCCCAATCCTGCTTGCCCGAGATGAAGCAGGAGGGGATGTCGATGTTGCGGCCGGCCAGCAATTGGAGCTGGCTGTTGAATGCGCCCGATGTGCCGCAGCGGTACCATTGCAGGCCGCCCTGGAATCCAGTGCGGCCATATTCGGCGCTGTAGTAGCCGAGCTCGCGGTCGGGCAGCCATTGATTGGCGGCGATTGCGGCCTGCGAGGGCATCTCCTTCGCGACCGTCTCGGCCATGGTCTCGTTCAGGTCCATCACATAATAGGTCGGCAGCTTCGCAAGCTCGTTCGCCGACCAGGATTTCAGCGGATATGGCTTGTTGTCGGTCCAGTCCGCGCTCTTGTGATGATAGTAGGCGCGCAGGAAATCATGCACGCCCTGTGGCGCGCGGTGCATGTCGGCATTGGCCGGGCGTGTCGCATAGTACCATTGATAATGCTTGCGTGGACGCGGCAAGGCGGCGAGCTCGCGATGCACGGGGTCTTCGGCCGCTGGCTTTACCGGCGTGTCGACCGTGTTGAACGGCAGCGGCGGCGCTCCGCCGAATGGCGCGCTCATCATCGTCACCGAACGAAATACGTCGGGCCGCATCAGCGCGCACCAGGCCGCGACTGGGCTGCCGAAATCATGTCCGACCACGTCGACTTGCCTGTAGCCGAACGCCGACACCAGCCCGAGCGCATCCCGCACCAGGTTGAAGAGCGAAAAGGGCGCGAGATCGCCGTCATACTCCGCGCTCCATCCCGTCGTCCGGCCATAGCCGCGCTGGTCCGGCGCGATCACGTGATAGCCAGCCGAGCTCAGCGCCGGCATCACCTTTCGCCAGGAGAAGGCAAGCTCGGGAAAGCCGTGCAGCAGCAGGGTGCAGGGCCGCCCCTTGGTCTCGAAGCCGGCCTCCAGCACATGCATGCGCAGGCCGTTGATATCGTCGACATAGCGTGAGCGGATGCCGGCGGGGAGCGGGATGTCGGGGAGCATTGTCATTTGCTTTCTCCACACGGGTGGAATCGTAAGGAGGGCAAAGGCGCGCTTCGCGCGCCGTGCCCACCATCATTCTACAACGCGTTTGGCATGGTGGGCACGCTTCGCTTTGCCCACCCTACGATTGCGCCATTCGACTACACCGCCGCGCATACGAAGCCACTGCCCTTGCGCCGGATCTTCCCAACGGACGGCGACGGGAAATGCGCGGTGCAGCACAGCGTGTCGGTGTCGCAATAGCGTTCCAGGAAGCTGCGGCGCGTCGTTGCCGCCCTGGCTTGATCGAGGTCGAACTTGACCGACAGCTCCGGATAGAGCGTCTGGATCGGTGAGTGCATGAGGTCGCCGGAGAACACGGCGTCGTCCTTGCCGTGGCCCATCGTGATGGCGATATGGCCCGGCGTGTGGCCCGGCGTCGGCAGGATGCGGACGTGATCGCCGATCTGGTGATCGTTGCCGACAAGCTCGTGGCGTTTGGCCTCGACCACCGGCAGCACGCTGTCGGCGAAGGGCGGCACCTCCGCCTTCGCGTTCTGCTCGGTCCAATGATCGAACTCCTGCTTGGCGAAGACGTAGCGCGCTTTCGGGAAGGTCGGCACCCAGCGGCCGTTCTCCAGACGCGTGTTCCAGCCGACGTGATCGACATGCAGATGCGTGCACATCACGAAGTCGATGTCGTCAGGCGAGAATCCGGCAGCGTTGAGTCCGCGCAGATAGGTGTCGTCGGTCTTCATGTTCCATTTCGGGCGCTGCGGCCGCGGCTTGTCGTTGCCGATGCAGCTGTCGACCAGAATGGTGTGGTGCGGCGTCTTGATCACATAGGACTGGAAGCACAGCATCAATGTGTCGCCGTCATCCAAGGCTTTCGCCTCCCTCATCCACGCGCGGTTCTCGGCCAGCAGCTCCGGTGTCAGCCCCGGCAACATCTCCAGCGCCGGGACGAACGAGGTTTCCTGCTCGATGATGCGATGGATGGTGAGATCGCCGACCGCGTATTTCAGGCTCATATGAACTCCCGCGCTTTACGCCGCCGGCGGCACCGAGATCTTCACGGAGGGCCGCTCGAGCATCTTTTGATGGAAGGCATCGAGCTTCGGATAGGCCTTGCGCCAGCCGCAATCGGCGAAGCGGAAGTCGGCATAGCCGAGCACGCAGACGAGGCCGATCTGCGAGATGTCGAACGGATCGTTGAGGACATCGGGCATGTTCTCGAAGCGCGCCATGCCGGTCCAGGCCCGATTCCAATGGTCGTCCGACCACGCCTGCCATTGCAGGCCCTGCGGTCGCACCATCTTCTCGTAGCGGCACAGCAGCATGGAATCGAGCATGCCGTTGATCAGGGAATGATTGGTCTTGGCCTTCCAGCGCCGCGGACCGTAATCGGGGATCAGGCTGCCGCCGGCCATCTCGTTGAGGTATTCGACGATGACATACGAGTCCAGGATGACGTCGCCGTCATTGGTGATCAGCACCGGCAGCTTTTTCAGCGGCGTGATGCGTGAATAGTCCTCGTTGGCCGTGCCGGGCGCGACGCTCGCCGGCGTGAGTTCGATCTTGTCGATCAGCCCGAGCTCGATCGCGGCGATGCGCACCTTGCGGGCAAAGGGCGAGGCGGGGGAGAAGGTGAGCTTCATGGGACAATTCCCTGCGATCGGTCTTGAGCAAATGGTGTCTCGTCCGTCATGGCCGGGCTTGACCCGGCCATCCACGCGCTTCCGCGTGGCTAGACTGTGAGACGTGGATGCCCGGGACAAGCCCGGGCATGACGACGAGTGTGCGCTGGCCGAGGCTTACGCCGCGACGATCTCCTGGCGCTGCTCGCCAAGACCCTCGATGCCGAGCGTGATGACGTCGCCGACATTGAGGAAGGTCGGCGGCTTCATGCCGAGGCCGACGCCGGGCGGGGTGCCTGTCGTGATGATGTCGCCCGGCAGCAGCGTCATGAACTGCGAGACATAGGAGATGCACTTGGCCATCGAGAAGATCATAGTCTTGGTCGAGCCGGTCTGACGGCGCTGGCCGTTCACGTCGAGCCACATCGGCAGGTTCTGCACGTCCTTGATCTCGTCCTTGGTGGCGAGCCAGGGGCCGAGCGGGCCGAACGTGTCGTGCGACTTGCCCTTGGTCCACTGACCCAGGCGCTCGATCTGGAAGGCGCGCTCGGAGACGTCGTTGCAGACGCAGTAGCCGGCGACGTGGTTGAGCGCGTCGGCTTCCGAAACGTATTTTGCGCGGGTGCCGATGATCGCGGCGATCTCGACCTCCCAGTCGAGCTTGGTCGAGCCGCGCGGCTTCTCGATGGCGTCGTTCGGGCCGGACAGCGAGGTGTTGGCCTTCATGAAAATGATCGGCTCGCTCGGGATCTCCGCGCCGGTCTCCTTGGCGTGGTCGCTGTAGTTGAGGCCGATCGCCACGAATTTCGACATGCCGGTAACGGGGGCGCCGAACCGCGGCTTGCCGGAGACGGCGGGCAGCGAGGCGGGATCGAGCGCCGCCAGCTTCTTCAGGCTCTCGGGCGAATAGGCCTCGCCGGTCAGGTCCTTCACATGCGCCGATAGGTCCCGCAACTGGCCGGATTTGTCGATCAGGCCGGGCTTTTCCGCACCCTTCTCGCCATAACGAACAAGCTTCATTCTCGTTTCTCCCTGGAATGGACCGATCGGTTAAACAGCTTCATGGAACAGGGCGGCGGGAAATTCAACCGCTCAAAGAGGGCGCATTGCAGCCCTCTCGATTCGGGAGGTTCGTCCGGGCACGAGACTAGGCCAGCGCCTCGAACCTGAATGCGTCCCCATCCCGCTTGATGTGCCCGGCCGAAAAGTGCCCGCCGATCACCAGCGTCGGGGTGTCGGCAAACCGGCCGAACAATTCGCGCCGCGTCGCGGCAGATTGGCTCTGATCGGAATCCGCGTTCGAGGACCAGCCGAGATGCGCCATCTGGCAGGGATGATGGGCGACGTCGCCCGTCAGCAGTCCCTGCTCGCCGTCCGACCGGATCAGAACGCTCATATGCCCGGGGCTGTGGCCGGGGGTTGGGATCATGCTGATCTCCTCGCTGAGCCGGTGGTCGCTCGCGACCAACTCCGCCCGGCCGGCATCGACGATCGGCTTCACGGAATCGACAAACACGGCCTGCTTGTCCGGCTCGGTGGAGTGGTCGCGCCAGTGCTGGTATTCGGTCTTGCCGAAGACGTAGCGCGCGTTGGGGAAGCTCGGCACCCATTTGCCGTCGACCCATTTCGTGTTCCAGCCGACATGATCGACATGAAGATGCGTGCACAGCACGGTATCGATGCTGTCGGGCGGAAAGCCCGCCGCAATCATCGTCTCCAGGAATGGTGTGGTGCGATTGTTCCAGGTCGGGACGTTGCGGCCCTGCTTGTCGTTGCCAAGTCCGGTATCGACCACGATGCGGCGCGAAGGAGTTTCGAGCACCAGCGAATGGATCGACATTTTCAGCCGGCCTTCTTCCGTGGCGAAATGCGGGATCAGCCAGGGCAGCTTCCGGATTTCATCGTTGGTTGCTGCCGGGAGGATGAAGCGGGTTGAACCCACCGTCTCCATCTCGACGAGTTTGGTGATCTTGACCCTGCCGACTTTCCACTGCATCCGGCGCATCCCCATGTTCTTGTTTGATGTTCTTGCTTTGCGGGGGAACATGCGCAGTTTCGCCCTCAGGCGCAATGGATCATCTGACGCCGTGCGGCGTTATCGCGGGAACCCAGGGAAAGACAAAGGGCCAGCCATGCCAGAGCTTGCGATTTCCGCGGAGAAGGTCGCCTTCATCATCGAAAAGGCGCGTGAATTCGACGTCAAGCAGGCGGATTCCGATCCGGATTCCGGCTCGAATGCGACTGATGACGATGCGGTCGACGTCCTCGAGGATGACGGCTCCGATCCGGTCGTCAACGAACTCGGAAGTTTCATCGTGGCCATGAACGAGGACGAGCAGATCGATCTCGTCGCGCTGACCTGGCTCGGCCGCGGCGACGGCACGATCGACGATTGGGACGATTTGCGCGCACGCGCCGTGGAAGCACGCGCGGAGTATCGCAGTCCCCGGCGCGAGACGGCGCATTATCTGCTCGGTGAGCCGATGCTGGGCGATCTGCTCGCCGACGGGCTCGATGAATTCGGCGTCGACTGGACCGACGGAGACCTGGTGGCCGATTCATCCGCTCCAAGCCAGCGGGACGAAGACGAGATCACCAAGCAGCGGTGATTCCGGCCGATATCAGCGCGCGCAGTCGACCACCACGGTGCCGAGCTTGTCGCCTTTCTCGACGGCGACATGGGCCTGCGCCGTCTCCGACAGCGCAAACTGCGCCGCGACATTGTGGATTCGCGGCCCCGCTGCCAGCCATTTCGAGATGTCGGCCTGCGCCGCCGCAAGCAGCGCCGGCGGCAGCGCGAACAAGACGAGCGAGCGGAGCGTGATGCACTTCTCCATCAGCTCGCGCATCGGCACGGTCGGCGTGCGGTTGCCGTTCGTGGCGTAGACCGCGATTGTCGAATTCATGGCCATCAACTTCAGGGTCGTCGCGATGTTGCCGCCGAAATCGACATCGACCAATTGGTCGACCCCGCGTCCGCCGGTGAAGGCCATGGCCTTGGCAACGACATCTTCGTCCCTGTAATTGACCACGAGATCGGCACCGGCTTGTCGCGCATGCTCGCCTTTTATCGCCGAGCTGACGGTCGCGATCACCTGCGCGCCGCCCCATTTCGCGAGTTGCACGGCGTAATGTCCGACTGCACCCGCGCCGCCGGTGACCAGCACCGACTTGCCGACGATCGGCCCGTCCGCAAACAGGGAGCACCACGCCGTCATTGCGGGAATGCCCAGCGTCGCGCCTTCCGCAAAAGAGAGATTGTCCGGCAACGGCGTCACCAGATGCTCGGCAAGCGCGATATATTCGGCCGCGGTGCCAAAGGCGCGGCCGTTACGCTGGCCGTTGAACAGCCAGACCCTGTCGCCGATCTTGAACCGCGTCGCGCCATCGCCGATCTGGTCGATAAAGCCCGCGCCATCGCTGTTCGGAATGACGCGCGAAAATTCCTTGGCGCGATAGCCGCCCCCGCGCCGGCCGACATCGGCCGGATTGACGCCGGAGGCTTCCAGGCGAATACGAACTTCGCCTGGACCTGCGACCGGCGTGGCCATCTCACCATAGGTGAGGACGTCCGCCGCCGGTCCTGTCTCCTCGTACCAGACCGCCCTCACAGCGTTCCCGGGAAGGCACCGCCATCGAGCAGAAGGTTCTGCCCGGTGATGAAGCCGGCCTTGGCGCCGCACAGGAATGCGCAGGCATAGCCGAACTCCTCGGGATCGCCGAAGCGGCCCGCGGGATTGAGCTTGGCGCGCTCGGCCAGAACCTGGTCCGGCGTGATGCCGCGCTTCTCGGATTCCCCCTTCGCGGTGCTGCGCAGGCGATCGGTCTCAAACGGGCCCGGCAGCAGGCCGTTGATGGTGACGTTGTTGATCACGGTCTTGCGCGACAGGCCGGCAATGAATCCGGTGAGGCCGGCGCGCGCGCCGTTGGAGAGACCGAGGATGTCGATCGGCGCCTTCACCGCCGCTGAGGTGATGTTGACGATGCGGCCGAACTTGCGGGCCATCATGCCGTCCACCGTCGACTTGATCAGCTCGATCGGGGTCAGCATGTTGGCATCGATCGCCTTAATCCAGTCGTCGCGGGTCCAGTTGCGGAAATCGCCGGGCGGAGGTCCGCCGGCATTGTTGATCAGGATGTCCGGCTCGGGGCAGGCCTTGAGCACGGCCTCGCGGCCCGCCGGCGTCGTGATGTCGCCGACGATCTCGGTGACGGTCACATCAGGATAGGCTTTGCGGATGTCGTCGGCCGTCTTCTTCAGGGCCTCGGCGCCGCGCGCGGTCAGCGTGACGTGAACGCCGGCCTCGGCCAGCGAGATGGCGCAGGCGCGTCCGAGGCCTTTGCTGGATGCGCAGACGATGGCGCGGCGGCCTTTGA
Source organism: Bradyrhizobium sp. 172 (assembly GCF_023101065.1). NCBI lineage: Bacteria > Pseudomonadati > Pseudomonadota > Alphaproteobacteria > Hyphomicrobiales > Nitrobacteraceae > Bradyrhizobium > Bradyrhizobium sp. 172. Next base: position 7,418,321 of record NZ_CP064701.1, on the reverse strand, counting down.
TCCCAAGATCCACTGTTTCACTCCCGTAATGTCAGGCAGGTTTTTAGAGCCGCTATTCTAGCCAACCTTGGCGCCGCTGATAAGGGATTGGCTCGCATCAAAATGCATGCACGCTTGCGCGGCGATGCAAATGCGCCTCATCAGATGCGCCGCTCCTGCTTGAGACGGTCGATCGCGGAGGCCGCCTCCGGCGGCAGCGACTTGAAGCCCATCTGGCCGACCGTCGAGAACAGCGGCCGCAGATGCGAACCGGCGAGGAACGGCGGCTGCCGGTTGGCCGGCACGATCTGGTCGAACACCAGCACCAAGGTGGTGGCGACGAGGCCGACCCTGATGGCGCCGAGCGCGGCGCCGCCGAGGCGGTCGCCGATGCCGGCGTCGCGTATCGTGTCGCTCAGCGCCAGCCGGCCGAGATGTCCAAACAGCATGCCGACCACCACGAAGATGCCGAAGAACCAGATCCAGTTCTGCAGCAGCGGCGCATTCGGATTGCCCGCGACCTGCGGGACGATCAGCGGCATCAGCGCAACCGCGATGGGGGCGGCGAGGAGATAGGCCAGGATCGTCATGGCGCTGCCGAGCAGGCCGGTCCTGAAACCGAAGCCGATCGCGATGGCGAGCGCCGCATAGACGGCGAGATCGAAACTGTTCATGCGCGGGAGCCTGCCATGGAACGAGTGAACGCAGAACCGATCATTCCGGTTTCAGATCGTTAAAATCGTCTGTATTGATGGCCAAAACCGATGACCCCAAAGCTCAGGGACGCGCCCAATGTCAGACCTATTCGACGTCAGTCGAGAAACCATCCTCGTCACAGGTGCGAGCCAGGGCTTGGGGCGGCAATTTGCCCGGGTGTTGGCGGCACATGGCGCGGCCGTCGCGCTCGCGGCGCGGCAGACCGACAAGCTGAAGAGCCTGGAAGACGAGATCCGCGGCAAGGGCGGCCGCGCCGCCGCCGTCGCGCTCGACGTCACCGACATCGCATCGATCGCCAGGGCCCTCGATGCCACGGAAGCCGCGCTCGGCCCGGTCACGGTGCTGATCAACAATGCTGGCATCGCGATCGAAAAGCTCGCGACCGAGCAGACCGAGGCCGATTGGGACGCGGTGATGGGCGCCAATCTCAAGGGCGCCTATTTCCTCGCGACCGAGATCGCGCGCCGCATGATCGCGAGCAAGCAGGCAGGCAACATCGTCAACATCGCCTCCGTGCTCGGCACCGGCGTGCTGAAGGCGGTGTCGCCTTACGCGATCTCCAAGGCCGGCATCATCCAGGCGACCAAAGCGATGGCGCTGGAGCTTGCGGGGCAGAACATCCGCGTCAACGCGCTGGCACCCGGCTACATCGACACCGAGATGAACCACGCGTTCTGGGCGACGCCGCCGGGCGAGCGCCTGACCAAGCGCATTCCCCAGCGCCGCATCGGCGCCGAGTCCGATCTCGACGGCGCGATCCTGCTGCTGGCCTCGAAGGCCTCGCGGTACATGACGGGCAGTGTGGTGACGGTGGACGGCGGGTTCTTGCTGAATTGAGAAGCTGCTATCGTCCCGGCCCCCCATGCGCAATTGCGCACTAGGCCGGGACGACGAGGTAGAGTCACCGCATCTCGCCCCTGATCATATCCGCCGCCTTCTCGCCGATCATGATCGCCGGCGCATTGGTGTTGCCGCCGATCAGTGTCGGCATGATCGAGGCGTCGACGACGCGCAGACCTTCCACGCCGTGCACCTTCAGCGCCGGATCGACCACGGCCATCGCGTCGGTGCCCATCTTGCAGGTGCCGACGGGGTGATAGACGGTGTCGACACGCGCGCGCAGGATGGCGCGGATATCGTCGTCCGTTCTCACATCGGACGTGAACATGTCCTTCTTCTGCAACGCGCGCATCGCGGGCGTCTCCATCAGCCTTCGCGTCGTCTTGAAGCCCGCGACCATCGTCTCGAGATCCTCCGCCTCGCCCAAGAAATTCGGATCGATCAGCGGCGCTGCCAGCGGATCGGCGCTTTTCAGCCAGACGCTGCCACGGCTCTTCGGCCGCAACAGGCAGACATGGCACGAGAAGCCCGCCTCCTTGTGCTTCTTGCGGCCGTGGTCGTCGAGCGTCGCGATGATGAAGTGCAGCTGGATGTCGGGCACATCGAGGTCGGCCCGGGTCTTCAGGAAGCCGCCACACTCGGCGAAATTGGTGGTCATCAGGCCGCGCCGCTCCCGGCGGTATCGTTGGATGGCGCGGAGCAGGGATGGTAGCCGGCCGAGCGACGAATGGACGAAGTGTGGATAGTCGGAGGCGTAGACGAACACGAAATCCGGATGATCCTGCAGATTGCGTCCTACGCCCGGCAAATGATGCACGACGTCGATCCCGTGGGCGGCAAGCGCCTTGCCGTCGCCTATGCCCGACAGCATCAGCAATTGCGGTGACTGGAAGGCGCCGGAGGCGAGGATCACCTCGCGACGGGCGCGTAGCTTCTTTGTCTGCTTGCCCTGGACATATTCGATGCCGACCGCGCGCCCACTTTCGAACAGGATGCGCGTGGCATGCGCCTGCGTCTCGACACGCAGATTGGCGCGCTTGTCCATGTGGGGATGCAGATAGGCGCGCGCCGCGCTCCAGCGCTCACCATTGTGCTGGGTCACCTGGTAGCTGCCGAGCCCTTCGTGATCCTCTTCATTGAAGTCCTCGCGGATGCGGAACTGCGCCTCGCGGGCGGCCTGATGGAAGATGTCGTGGATCGGATTGTCCGCGCGCAGTCTGTTGACATGCAGCGGGCCGCCCTTGCCATGATAGGCGCCGTCGAAATCGGCGTTGTTCTCCGAGCGGTTGAAATAGGGCAGCACGTCGGCATATGACCAGCCGGCATTGCCGAGCGAGGCCCAGTGGTCGTAGTCCCATTTGTTGCCGCGGATATAGACCATGGCGTTGATCGCCGAGGATCCGCCGAGTCCCTTGCCGCGCGGTTGATAGCCGATCCGGCCGTTCAATCCCTTCTGCGGCACGGTATCGAAACCCCAGTTCGCCGCCTTGTATGGCAAAGCCAGTCCGAACGGCGTGGTGATCCGCCAATTGTCGTTCCGACCGCCGGCATCGAGCAGCGCCACGGATGTCCCCGCATCCTCCGACAGCCGCCCCGCCACCGCGCAGCCGCCGGAGCCCGCGCCCACGACGACGAAATCGAATGTGTCCGTCACTGATGTTTCCCCCTGCATTCATTCTTTCCGTCATTGCGAGCGCAAGCGAAGCAATCCAGACCTTTGCCGCGGAGGGATTCTGGATTGCTTCGCTGCGCTCGCAATGACAGGTGCTGAAACCTACGACACGAATCGCATCATCTTCTCCAGCCGCGCGATCTTGCCGCCATAAGGCGGATAGAGGTCGGCGAGGCGGTTGAATTTCGAGCGGTAGAACACCGGCTTCAGCTTGCCGAACGTGCGAAAGCCCCATTCGCCGTGATAGGCGCCGGTGCCGGATGCGCCGACGCCGCCCATCGGCTGGTTGATTTGCGCGAAGTGGAACAGACAGTCGTTGACCGTGACGCCGCCGGAGACGGTGCGCGCCAGCACCTCGTCGCGCGCAACGCGGTCCTTGCCGAACCAGTACAACGCCAGCGGCCGGTCGCGGGCGTTGACGAAGGCGATGGCGTCGGCCGGGTCGCGATAGCCGAGCACGGGGAGCACGGGGCCGAAAATCTCCTCCTGCATGGCCGCCATGTCTTCGCTCGCGCCCACGATCAGCGTCGGCGGGAATTTGCGGTGCGCCTTCCAGTTGGGATCGTCCGGCTTCGCCGGCTGCAGGATCTTTGCGCCGCGACGTGCCGCATCGGAGACGAGATTTTCCAGCCGCGCATAATGCCGGTCGGAGATCACGGAGGTGTAGTCCTTGTTCGAGGGGTCGGTGCCGAACATGCGTCGCATCTGCGCGCGAACTTTTTCGGCAAAGGCCTGCAACGCGCGCTCGGGCACCAGCACATAGTCGGGCGCGATGCAGGTCTGCCCGGCATTGAGCAGCTTGCCGTAGGCGATGCGCTCGGCGGCCTCTTCGAGATCAGCCGAGGCGTCGATGATAACAGGCGACTTGCCGCCGAGCTCGAGCGTGACGGGCGTGAGGTTACGCCCCGCGGCCTCCGCCACCAGCCGCCCCACCCGGGTCGAGCCGGTGAACACGAGATGATCGAACGGCAGATGCGCGAAGGCCTTTGCGACCTCGTCTTCGATGCCGGTGACGAGCAATTCCGCAGCGTCGAACCGCTCGGCGACCGTCTCCTTCAGCAGCGATGAGAAGTGCGGCACAAGCTCGCTCGGCTTGATAATGACGCGGTTGCCGGCGGCGAGCGCGCCGATCGCGGGCGCGAGCGTCAGCTGCAGCGGATAATTCCAGGGCGCGATGATGCCGACGACGCCGAGCGGCTGCGGCATCAGCCGGTTGCGCGCGGGCAGGAATTGCAGCGCCGTCGAAACGCGCTGCGGCGCCATCCAGCTCTTGAGGTGCTTGGTGGCATGACGGATCTCGGAGAACACCATCATGGTCTCGGCGATATTGGTCTCGACCGCGCAGCGGTGACCGAAATCGGCCGAGATCGCCTGCCGGAAGCGCTCCTCGTTGTCGGCGACGACAGTGCGCAACCGCGCCAGGCGGTCGAGCCGCTCGGCGAGGCCAGGCGCCGGCTCGGCCCGCGACCGCTCGACCATGGCATGGAAGGCGTCTTCGAGGCCCCGAAGCGGGGCGCTCGGCGGGGGGCGATCTGAGGGGCGATCCAAGGCGTGGTCCATGGCGTTCTCCCCCATTAAGTGGCGTTTCCGCCTGGTTTTGTTGCCGCAAGCTGGCCCCTTGTGGAACTTCTGGCAAGGGCCGGCCAAATAGGCCGCAAATTCGTCCACCGCGCTGTCATAAAGTCGAAAAAAACGTTCTCGCAGCCCTTTCCAAAGGCACCCCGGGTTGGTACATACCGCCCGCACCCAACGGGCTTTGCCCGGGGTTGCCTTCCAAGGAAGCCTTCGGGACGGACGAAGCAAGCCACGCGAACAGCGCCGGCCCTTCATTCACCGTCCCCGGCGCTTTCACGAAGGCAAAGCAACGGTTAACGCGGGGTGGAGCAGCCCGGTAGCTCGTCAGGCTCATAACCTGAAGGTCATAGGTTCAAATCCTATCCCCGCAACCAACGATTCTTGCGAAAGCAAGGCACCCAAAACCCCGGCCTCCGAAAGGACGTCGGGGTTTTTCTTGTTCGCGGCAAACTGAAGGATCGCGGCCAGATCGCCGCGCAGCACAATCGCCAGCTCCGCCTCTTGAGGCACAAGCGTCACCTGATCGACCAAGGTGCGAAAGACTTCCGCCGCCTCGGCCTTCCCGTCCCCATTCTGCAGGCTCTCATAGAGCGCCGCGATCCGCTGGCGGTAGATCTCCGTCGTGTTCGGATGCAGGAGGGGCGGCGGCTCTTCCGCATTCGCAAGCTGATCCTTCAGCTCGGCCTTTCGGGCCTCGAGCCGCTTCATATCCTCAACGATGGCTTCGATCGGACCGCCAGCCTTGATAGCAGCCAGCAACTTTCCGAGTTCGCGCTCGATGCGCGGAAGCTCGTCTCGCATTGCTGCGAAGCCAGCTCCACGCTCAATCCGCAACCGGTTCACCTCGCGGGTGAACTCGTCGCAGAATTCCTTGAATAGCTCGGGCTCCATTAGATGGGTCTGCAAGCCGCTGAGCACCGAGGCCTCCAGCGCGTCCCGCCGAATATTCAGCCGGTTATCGCAGGTGCCTTTGTTCCGTGTCGTCGCGCAGCCCAGCAGATCTTTCGAGATCATGGTGTAGCCGCCGCCACAGCAGCCGCACTTCAAAAGGCCGGCAAACAGATGTTTTGGCCGCCGACGCTCGTTCAACGCATTCTCGCCAGGCTCAGATGTCTCATAGGCGAGGGATTGTTGGCGGGCCTTCGCCGCATTCCAGACTTCCTGGTCGATGATGCGCATCTCCGGTACCTCCTGAATCACCCACTCGGATTCAGGATTGAGGCGTGACACCCGTTTTCCAGTATCCGGGTCTTTCAGATAGCGTAGCCGATTCCAAACGAGGCGGCCGACATACAGTTCATTGTTGAGGATGCCGACGCCGCGCTTCGGGTTGCCATGGATTGTTGACGGCCCCCATTCGGCGCCCTGCGGCCCAGGCACGCCTTCCTTGTTCAACTCAAAGGCAATCGTGCGGGACGACTTGCCGGCAACGTAGTCTGCAAAGATACGGCACACGACGGCGGCTTCCGCCTCGTTGATCGTTCGATCGCCGCGGATCGGCTCGCCATTTGCCGTGAACTGCTTCACCACGTCATAGCCGAAGCACAGCCCGCCTCCGGACTTGCCGTCCTCGACGCGGCCGCGCAGCCCGCGGCGCGTCTTGTCGGCGAGGTCCTTCAAGAAGAGCGCGTTCATCGTGCCCTTGAGACCTACATGCAGATGCGTCACGTCACCTTCCGACAGCGTGACGATACGCACTCCGCTGAACGCCATACGCTTGAACAGTCCGGCGATATCCTCCTGATCGCGGCTTAGGCGATCCATCGCCTCTGCGAGCACGACGACAAATTTGCCGCGCATCGCATCGCTGATCAGTTCCTGAATGCCAGGACGCAACAGTGACGCGCCGGAGATTGCGCGATCGGTGTAGCTGTCGACGACTGTCCAGCCTTGCTTCTCGGCGTGCAGGCGGCACAACCGCAACTGGTCCTCGATGGAGGCGTCTCGCTGATTCTCTGATGAGTAGCGGGCGTAGAGCGCGACCTTCACGAGGCGACGTCCTTACTCCGGAGGGGGGGCTCGCGTCCGGCTATCAGTTTGGGCTCGAACGAAATCCCTTGCGGCCTGTCGCGCCAGCAGTCGGACCAGATTGACGAGGCGAGGATCGGGGTTCGATGAGGCGAGCGCCGCCGGTTCGCGGGTAGCGTCGGCGACCACGCAAAGCTTTTCGGCTGTCGTGCGTCTCGGTCGCGCCACGATCGCGTCCTTGTCCTCGCGCGGAAGATCCCGCTGCGCGACAATGATGCCAAGTGACGGCGTATTGGCAAGGCAAAGATGTGTTGTAAATCAATGCCTTGTGGCGCATATGAGCAAGTGCAGGCGAGGGGCAGAGTAGTGCCGGGGCACGGGTCGACCGTTCTCGTAGCAATAATATTTTTGTGATCGCCCCCCTTTGAACAGGGGAGTCTCATCACGGTGGCAACCCCCAGCAGCCTAAATGCCCGGGAGAGGCCGTCTCTATCTGCCGGGATCGTTAACAACTCGATCAGCCTTGTGCTCCAAAGAAAACGCGGCTATATATCTGGATATAGCACGGAGGCACGCCATGAGCAACAGTGCGCAGAAGAGAGCCCTCGAGAATTATCGGTCCCGCCTGACTAAGCGTGGCATCGCTCGGTTCGAGATCCAGGCGCTCGACGCTGACCGCGATCTACTCAGATCTCTCGCCCGAAAACTGACGGAGGAAAGTCCGGAAGCCGGGCAGCTTCGTCGAACCATACAGCAGGCAGTGGCTGGTGAGCCTCCGAAAGCGGGCGGCATTCTCGCCGCGCTACGTCGCTCACCTATGGTCGGTGCAGATCTCGACCTTAGCCGTTCGCGAGAAGAGGGGCGTAAGATCGAACTGTGACGCGCTACCTCCTTGATACCAATATCATCAGCAACGTCATAAGGCCGAAGCCGTCGGCCTTGCTGCTGGCTTGGATGGGGGCTCAGAAAGACGACGACCTCTTCATTACTTCCCTTACTGTCGCCGAAATCCGCCGTGGCATCTTAGAGAAACCGAAGGGCAAGAAGCGCAGCAGCCTTGAAACGTGGTTCGCCGGCTCCGAAGGTCCGCAAGCGCTGTTTGCTGGCCGCGTCCTATCGTTCGACGAGAAAGCTGCCCTCGTGTGGGCGCGGCTGATGGCCAACGGCAAAGCCAAAGGCCGTTCGCGAAGCGCGTTAGACACAATCATTGCTGCTGTAGCCGAAGCCAATGAGTGCGTGGTCGTGACCGACAATGAAAAGCATTTCGAGGACGTTCAGATTGTCAACCCGCTCCGTAGCTCTCGGAGCCAAGAGGTAGGCAGGTGACGATAGCTCGAGCGGTCCGGCCAATTCACTTCGAGGATTTCAGCGGCACCGAGTTCGAACGCCTCGTGTTCGCCTACCACCTTTGCGATGGCTGGACTGATCTCGCTTGGTTCGGCCAGACAGGAAGCGACCAAGGGCGTGACATCGTCGGCACACGTCCGTTCGACGACCAACCGGACGAGCGCACCGTTATTCAATGCGTCAATCGTGGCAGTCTCACCCAAGCGAAGGCGGAGAAGGATATGGCCGCCGCGGTGAATGCGGTGACCGGCAAACCTGACGCCTTCAAGTTCGTATGCCGTGGCAGTGTCTCGCCCCAGCGTCGCGACGATGTTCGTTCGGCGGCCGCCAAACTTGGTGTCCCTAAAGTAGCGATCTGGTCTGGCGCAGAATTCGAGTAGCATCTTCGGCTGCGAGCTGAATTTCTCCTGCGGCGCCTGGTCGACGGCATTCCGTTTCCGGACAGCGAAGGCGAGCTGCACAATTTCGTTGATAAGTTTCAGGACGTCGATGACGAGCAAGCCCTCGCAATGTTTGTGCGCGCCTTCGACCGGCCGGCGTTTCGGACGCCGTTTCAACAAGAGAGCAATCTACACGCTTTCCAGCAGGCCATCGACGACACCATCCGAGTGCTCAGCACAGGCATCTGGCAAACGCGAGAAGGCGTCGAAATCCATCGGCTCCCCTCGCTGCATCACATCCGCGATGTGGGCATCCGCAGCGCTCTGGAGCTGACGGTCCGTGAACTGGATCAGCTTCGCCGCCGATTGTAAGCGTAGCGCCGCGGCCCTTTAGATTGTCTGTGCGCGATCTTGGGAGCACCGTTAGAAGAGTCATCTTCTGCAAGGGTGCTCATAATGGACGATCATTCGGACGACATAAGACGACCATTGACACAGCGTATCGAAGTGTACGCCGGCGCAGGCCGTAAGCAGTGGCCGGATGATTTGAAGGCCCGGATTGTCGCGGAAAGCCTTGAGCCGGGCGCGGTTGTAACAGATATCGCACGCCGGCATGGCTGCCGGCCACAGCAGGTGCATGACTGGCGGCGCCGGGCGCGTTTAGGTCAACTGGTGCTGCCAGCTGCGGCGGGTGCACTGTCGTTTGTGCCGTTGGTGTCGGAATCGTCGCCATCGGCGGCTGCCGCGCCCTCCTCATCGCCGGAAGCAGCCGTTGTGACGGTTGAGCTCCAGGGGGCACGAGTTGAGGTGCGAGGGACGCTGGCCTTGCTGTGTTGAGTGATGTGTTCTTGGCGATTCGACGGACACGTTCATGTTGACGCCGCCCGCCAGCCTCATGATTTACGTTGCGACCCGACCTGTAGACTTCAGGAAGGGCGCGGATGGCCTGGCGCTGTTGGCGAAGGAGACGCTGGGCCACGATCCGATGAAGGGCGTGGCGGTGGTCTTCCGTGCGAAGCGCGCTGACCGGGTGAAGATGGTGGTCTGGGATGGCAGCGGCCTTGTGCTGTACTGGAAGCGGCTCGATGGCAGCGGCTTCAAATGGCCGCCGGTTGTTGACGGCGTCATGCAAATGAACGCGGCGCAGTTGTCGGCGCTTCTGGCCGGCATGGATTGGACACGCATGCATGCGCCTCGAATCCCGCAGCCGAAAGCGCTTGCGTAGGACATAAAATCTTCGCTGCATCGGGGCGCGAAGCATGGCAGACTCGGGCCAATGAGTGATTTGCCTGATGAACTGCCGAGCGATCCAGCCGAGTTGCGTGCCTTTGCCGCGGCTCTGCTGGATCGCTGCGCCAGGCTCGAGCGGTTGCTCAAGCTTGCAAAAGACGCGCAGTTCGGTCGATCGTCGGAAAAGCTTGACGCTGATCAGCTCCAGCTTATTCTGGACGATATTGATCAGGCTGTCGCGGCTCTCGAAGCAGCCGAGGACCGCGCCAATCCCAAAACACGCGAGAAGAGAGCTGCCGAGCGCAGGGCCAATCGTGGCAAGCTGCCGGAGCATTTGCCGCGCATCATCGAGGACCTGATGCCCGCTGCAACCTGCTGCCCATGCTGCGCAGGCGACCTTTTTGAGATCGGTCACGATGAGAGCCAGAGGCTGGACGTCGTACCGGCGCAGTATCGCGTTATCGTCACCCGCCGCCCCAAACTGGCCTGCCGCGCCTGTCACGGCGTCGTCCTCCAGCATGCTGCTCCCGAGCGATTGATCAGGGGAGGACTGCCGACCGAGCGGCTCGTCGCGCATGTGATCGATGCCAAGTATCATTGGCATTTGCCGCTTTACCGCCAGACGCAGATGCTGGCGACGCACGGTATTGCCATCGACCGTTCCACGCTCGCCTTCTGGGTCGGCTATGCGGCCCAGGAATTGAAGCCCTTGTGGCATCGTCTGCGCCAGCTTCTGCTCGCCTCTCCGAAGCTCTGTGTCGATGAGATCCCGGCGCCGGTGCTGGATCCCGGGCGCGGCAGGACCAAAACCGGCTACTTCTGGGCGCTGTCGCGCGATGACAGGCCTTGGGCCGGGCCTGATCCGCCCGGCGTGGTCTATGCCTATGCACCAGGCCGCGGCGCCGTTCATGGCTTGCGACTGCTCGAAGGCTATCGCGGCATCATCCACTGCGACGGCTATCAGGCTTACAAGACCATGATGCGAGAGACGCGTGCGGACGCCTTGTCCGGGACGCTCGCATTCTGCTGGTCGCATCTCCGGCGCCAGTTTGTGAAGATCGAGCGCGAGGCTTCGCCGGCGCCGGCGCCGGTTGCCCGCGAGGCCCTCGAGCGCATCGCCCAGCTCTACGCGGTCGAGAAAGTCCTCCGTGGCCGATCTGACGCCGAGCGCCGCGCGGGCCGGCAGGCGCATGCCCGGCCGTTGGCTGCAGCCTTGAAGCAGTGGTTTGAGGCGAAGCTTGGTCACCTCGCGCAGAAGAGTGAGACGGCGAAAGCTTTACGCTATGCACTGCGTCATTGGGACGGCTTGACGCTCTACCTTGATGACGGGCGCATCGAAATGGACACCAACGCAGTCGAGCGTGCGATGCGGCCGATCAAGCTCAATGCCAAGAACGCCCTGTTCGCCGGGTGTGACGAGGGTGCTGAGAATTGGGCATTGCTGGCGTCGCTCATTGAGACCTGTAAGCTCAACGGCGTCAGCGCCGAGTATTGGCTTGCCGACGTTCTGGCAAAGCTCGTCAATGGCTGGCCGGCGGCACGGCTGGACGAACTGCTTCCCTGGGCATCCACCTATACGATGCATGCACAAGATCCGAGGCTTGCGGCATGAGCCTCAGCACGACCGCGGTCCGGATCAAGGTGACCCTCGAGGACGTGAAACCGGAGGTGATGCGATGCCTTGTCGTGCCGCTCACGCTGCGCCTTGATCGGCTGCATCTGACGCTTCAGGCGGCGTTTGGCTGGACGAATAGCCATCTCTTCGAGTTTTTGGCTGGCGAAGGACGTTGGGGTATCCCTGATCCCGATGGAGATTTTGGCCCTCAGCCCATCGATGCTCGCAAGACGCGGCTCTCCAATATCGTTCACGAGACCGGCGCGAAGACGATCCATTATCTCTACGACTTCGGCGACAGCTGGGATCACGTGATCAAGCTCGAAAAGTGGTTCGACAACACGACAACGGAGGGACTTCCCCTCTTGCTCGAGGCCGCCGGCCGTTGTCCTCCGGAAGATGTCGGCGGTGCGTCAGGCTATACCGAATACCTCGACGCCATCCGCGACCCCACCCATCCGGAGCACGAACAAATGCGCCTCTGGGGCCCTGAGCAGTTTGATCCCAACGTCGTCGACCGGAAGGCGCTCGAGGCCGCCGTCAACGCATTGTCGGAAATATGGAAGCCGCGCCGGCGCACCACGCGTTCAAAATAGACGTCAAGCACCAATCAAATGGGCCTCAGAGCGACGCTTACCGCCGATTCAAAGCGCTGCTGCCCTCCGGAGAAATCAAGCCCTGCAGCTGCGGGAATCCCATTTGCCCAACCTTCATGCTTACCGAGGCAGCAACTCGCGAATGGACCAGGCACGCGATAGAGTGCTTGCAGCTTTCCGACGACCGTATCCCGCCTTCAAGGTCGTCCTAGAATGACGCCGCTCAGCGCAAAGATAGCCCGTCGCGACCAGATACCAACCTCGCGGAAGCGACCGCGGAACGGATTGCTGAGCAGCGCCAGGCCATCAGAAACAGGGCATACCGATAATCGGCCGCGTCGTGACTCACCGTGAGGCCCTCACTGTACGGAAGGCCGAACCCCATCGGTTGAAAGGTCGGTAGTTGAAGCCTTGGCGGTATTGCGCGCTCACCGCCACGAATGATTCCGGTGAGCGCACTCAGGAATTCGGTGCTGGCCCCATCGCTACTATCCCGGCAAGCAGCGTTGAGGAAGAATTGTCCGTCCCCGCGATATCGCCGTGGAAGGACTGTATCAACTGGCCGGCGGTTTAGAAATCAGAGCAAGGGCTCTCTGGAGATCATCAGCAACGAGCCGCGAAATTTCCTCCAGTCGCGCAAGGCCCGGCGTACGCTGCTGTATGGAAGGATCGTCCCATGCTAAGTCCAAACGGCAGTCCGGGGTCGATAGGATTTGGTCCATGCCGAAGCTTCGGAGGCGCGCCGCAGCCTGTGCGTCAGCTACTTGAGTGTCGGATTGGAATCCTGCCCTGAACAGTGTTACGAATTCTCGTAAATCGTCTCGTTGTAGGGGCTTCGTCTTTAAGGAGAAGCGCTTATCCGAGCGAAGGTTGTAAACCCAGATCCGTTCGACAGGACGATCCGATTTCAAGTTGCGCGGCTTGTCAAAGAATATGACGTTTGACTTGACGCCCTGAGCATAAAACAGCCCCGACGGGAGGCGAAGCAAGGCGTGAACTCGGCAGGATTCTAGAAGACGTCGCCGAACTGCAGATGCGGCTCCGGTTTCAAAGAGGACATTGTCAGGAACAACAACAGCCGCTCGACCACCCGGCTTCAGTAGTGCGAAGATGTGCTGCAAGAAATTCAGTTGCTTGTTGGCCGTCTGCACCCAAAAATCGGGACGGACAATCGTCAGTGTATCGTCATTCCGCGGTCCGCGGTGCTCTTGGGCGTAGGTTACACTCCCCTTGGTACCGAAGGGCGGATTGGTTAGGACGACATTGGCCTGGACTTTCGGCGGTTCTTTTAAACTGTCCTCGCACGCGATCGGCAGTTCGTCGTCGTCGTTGCCACCTACACCGTGAAGCAGAAGGTTCATCGTCGCGAGCCGCGCAACCTCCTCGACGAGTTCGACACCACGAATGGATTTGGTAGCTAGTTTGGTTCGCTGGTTGCGCGTCATTCGTGGATTTGTGCGATGCAGATAATCGTGCGCAGCTAGGAGGAAACCCGCGGTTCCACATGCTGGGTCGCAGACAATTTCACCGAGTTGTGGGTTGACGCATTCCACAATCGCTTCGATCAGCGGGCGTGGCGTGAAATATTGGCCCGCACCGCTTTTGGTGTCACGCGCGTTCTTCTCGAGAAGTCCCTCATAAGCATCGCCCTTCACATCGGTTGATAAGCCGGTCCACTCCGTCTGCCCGATGAGGTCCACGATTAGAAGGCGAAGCTTTGCTGGATCGCGAATTTTGTTTTTCGCGTTTCCAAAGATGAGGCCGAGCATGCCGCCATGCTTGCCTAGAGCGGCCAAAATGCGGGCGTATTGGTGATGCATCGCCTCCGCGTCGAGGCCGTCCAACGAGCGCCACCCATATTTCTTCGGAACAAGGCCACCTTCTTGCTCGTCTGCCATTTTCAGAAACAGCAGATACGTCAGTTGCTCAACGTAATCAGGGTACGAGAGGCCATCGTCTCGCAGAACGTTGCAGTACTGCCAGAGTTTTCGGATGAGAGCAGTTGCTCCCTCAGAACTTGCGCGGCTGTCTGTCATTGGGGCAATCTCAGTACAACGTCACGTACCCACCAGACATGTCTGAAGGATTCGACGTATACCCGCGCAGCAGACGAGTATTCTTCACGCTGATCCATGAAACTATGCAGGTCCCGAATGGAATCCTTAAAAGCCTCACTGGCCACAGGCATACCGTTGAAATCGGGTGGAGCCTCACGCTGGCCCCTTTCAACAGTGCGCTCGACGAGGTTGTACAGCGTCACGCGGGCATCTACGAACTTCGGCCAATTTAGATGCAGACCTAAACGGCTCGCGTCGATCTTGGCTTCGGCGATTGGATTGTTTCGATATTCTGGAGAAAGATCGATTTCACCATTCGGTTTGAACGATAGCAAGATCGGATCACCGGGATGGGTAGGATCGAGCAGCGCTGGGCATTCTAGGTTGATATTGTCTGTAGGGGCAGACGCTCGAACTCCCGCCGGAAGAAGTGGAAAGTGATCAGCTTTGCCGCCAACTATCCTCGTGCCTGGCGTACGCCGAGGTCGGTTCGCACGTTGGCAGCTGAGGCGCATGTTTCGCCAGTCGAAAGCAAGCCAATAGTAGCCGGGATGACCCCGATCCTCCTTCACCGCGAGTTTCGGCCGAAAGTGATCGATATCGTTGTCCGCACCCGGGGTCTTGCATTCGGTGTACCAACATTTGCCGAACGAGACCGTTTCGAATGCCTCCCGGAGCGCTGTCCAGCGCGCCTGATGGTTGTTGATTAGCGCGGCTCGGCGCTTCGGATCGGCCTCAGCCACGACTGCCTGCTGCGCGGCATTTAAGTCCGCCAACAGGTCACGGATATGGGGAACAATCGCCTCGAGGTTGATGAAACGCATCTCGCTCAATGCGCCCCACTCTCACGTCGAAGTTCGGCGACGATCCGCGCTGCGAGCTGCGCGCGTTGCTCACGTTGCTCCGGAGTTAATTCTACGGCTTGTCGCCACGCTGGATCTTCGTGTTCAGTCCATGCTTTCAGGAATTGGTGGTAGAGAGGATCTCTGATCGTTTGGTCAAAGCCGCGTCCCCGCAAGTCCTCCTTTAGGAGCCGCATTTCCTCCTCTTCCGCAGGCGTGAGTGCGGACTTCATCGCAAGGATACGTTGACGGTCGAGGTCTGCCTGTGTCTTTGGATCAAGCGTCGATCGCAGACGAAAGAGGTCGCTGGTCAGAATGGCCGCGACTCCCATTCCGCGCGGATCCTGATCGGGAAGCTCGGCAATGGCACGCCCGTGATCGTCTCGCCGAAATATTTGCACCTGTGCCCTCTCCAGGCCGGCGAAGACTAGCGGGTCATGTGTCGACATGACGATATGGCAGCTGTCCCGGCCGCGAATGAAGCGGTCCAAGAAAGTTAGATACTGGGTGCTCCAAGCCGGGTTGAGGTGGGTGTCGGGCTCGTCGAGTAGAAAGAGAGCTTCGTCGCGCGCGGTGAATTTCAGTAGACCGAGGACAAGGAGAAGTTGCTGCTCACCTTCGCTAAGATCGCGATAAGTAACCTCGCCACCGCCGGCGGCGGGCGTCATGCGAACGCGCGTTCGCACCTCACCTAATACCTTAGAGAGGTGTGTACTTTCAAGCGCGGTAAAAAATGCATACTGATTGCCGTAGGATTTATAGACCTCGGTCAGTGCTTCGGGTTGGGCTAGGAATAGGTACAGGTTCTCGACAGTGGGGTTTTTGGTGAGGTCAACGGCGATGCGCCGACCCATCCGGATCGGCAACATAGCCCTTTCGTAAAGACGGCTAAGAAATTCCTGAACCTCGCCGACGGCGTTCCAGAAACGTGGATCGCCGCCCTTGCGGTTCCATGGGGGGCGCTTGAGGGCGAACAGAACGCTATCGAGACCGTCAATCTGAAGCTGGTCGCGCAAAAAAGAACGGTCGTCATCCGATGCGATCGTCATTTCCATGAAGAACGCGATGAGTGCGAACTGACCGTGAAGAGTTTGCGCGTAAAATAGGCGTCGTAGACTGTTTGGATCAGCTAATTTCCTGCCTCGTTGAGCCGGGGCTTTGATAATCCAGCTATAATACCGCTCCCGGTGCTTCTCGAATATCGAGGCAAGCCTGTCACTCGGTCCGGAATAGTAGCCGAACACGAAAGCCGGCCGATAGATAGGGCGACCATCGGCATCTTCCGCCATGAAACGCTTGCGCGGTAGCTCGCTGTATTCTTGTTCTGAATGGTCCTTAGACCAGAACAGCGGATGTTGATCTGCCTGAGCGCGCACTTCGACGTCGTGATCGCGGCATCGGTATTTGATATGGTATGTGAACGGGGCTTCCTGATCCAGATCGAGATTGCGGAAGATCAGCGACAAGGCCTCGATCAAATTCGATTTACCCGCGCCGTTCTCGCCAACCAGCACGGTGTAAGAAGAGCTCTCGTCAAAATCAACCCGCAAGTCTCGGAGATTCTTGAATTCTCCGATGGTGACCTCGTCAAGGCGCATTAATCGCCTCCAACTCGGCATTTTCTATATCATGACCTATCTTGCGAATGGTCTGGCCAAGCTGCGTCCTCAGTGCGAGATAGAAGACTTCAACGTGCTCAGGCTGATCCCTATCGAAGCCTGCTTGGCTAAAAAGCTCAGGCAACGATAGAGGCCGACCGGCTTCGCGTAAGACCGCAGCCAGGTCCGAAGTTAAGGGAAGTTTCTGGCTCGGCGATGCTCGTTTGGTGGACATGGGAGTCTCTCCGCTTTCAACATCGGCTGGTCGGTATGTGGCCATGTCTCGCTGCGGTGGCCCAAGCCGCTCCAAGAGAGCTGTCGCTGGCTCGTCGGTGGGATCTTGGGGTGTAAGTTCTCCACCCACTGCTGCGGCGAGCAGCTCCTTCTCCATCTCGGGTAAGCGACTGAGCGATGTGTTGACCGCTTCAATCTGAAGCGCTGCACCGTCCAATCGGCTTCGGGCTTCATCTACAATACGCGCTTGCTCTTCGAGGGGCGGTAACGGGAACGGAAGAGCTGCGAAGCGCGAGGCTCCGAGGTGTTGAATACCGACTCCGCGAGCCGCCTGAGCGAAAATGCCAGATGCGCCGTAGTGCTGAAACACCAATAAAGCATACTCCGGCGTCACCGAGTGCGGCCTGAAGCGGATGACCGTATTTTGGAAGCAGCAGTTGTCAACTTCTCCCTTCCATAGTGCTGCCCGGCCAACCTGCGCTCCGCTTCCTGAGGCTTCGGTCAGGAGCACATCGTTGACCTGCAGCGCAAAAATTTCACGTTCCGCTGGGGTGAAATCCATTTCGAGCAGGTCGGTGAGATCTAGGCCGTGAGGCGTGATATTCGCGGCACGTACGTATTTTGTCGCGTGCCGGCCGGTGTGCTTGCCAGGCGAGCGTTGACGGCCGACCGTGACGTTGCCCACGTCGCCAACGTTCGCCCACCTCCAGTTGGACGGCAGCGGTCCCGCGGCCACTTCAATATCGTTCCCATCGCGTTCGGCATAGTTGAACAGGCTGGGTGGCTCTGCCTTCCGTCGGGGCTGCCGAGATGAAGTGCGCGATCGCTCCGGGCTCGCTTGCTCGTGGCTGCCAACCACCGATCTCTGCGGTGCGAGTTCGCCGGCAATAGCTGCCGCCATAGTCTCACGAACCTGCTCGTTGAGGTGGGCAAGAGCAGATTGCAGTCGATTTCTAGCCTCGCGGATCTCCGCGCGCCGCCGTTTAGTCACCTCTGCAATTCGGCGCTGCTCATTGAGAGGAGGCAGTGGGAACGCAAGCTCGGCGAAGCGAGAGGCACCCAAATGTTGTATTCCCACGCCACGTGCGACGCGTGCGAATACGCCTGACACACTAAAATGCTGGAATGCCACCATTGCATATTCGGGCAGAGCAAGGTGTGGTCTGAACCTAATGACCGTGTTTTGATAACAACAGTTTTCGATTTCGCCCCGCCAGAGGCCGGCTCGTCCGACCTGTGCAGCGCTTCCCGACGCCTCAGTCAGAAGAACGTCGCCGACGCGCAGCGCAAAGGTCGCACGTTCCGCAGCGGTGAAATCCATCTCTAGCAGATCTTTGAGATCGATGCCTTCGGGCGTGATGTTCGCGGCGCGCAAATATTTGGTTGCGTTCCGACCAGTGTGCTTGTCGGGTGAGCGCTGACGGCCAAGACGGACGGACCCCGCTTGATCGACGCGGACCATCAGCCATCCATTTGGCACTTCGCTGGCTTTCGGCACTAATCCTCGTCCACTCTTCCCAACGGGGTTCTATTCCGGCCTCGCTGGTGACCTCGCCGCGGGTTATAGCCAGACCCACAGGTGTCACCGGGGGAGCCTCCTTGCTACGTCCGGCTCCTAGCCGTACATTAATCGCTCTACAAGGATGAAGGCAATGGCTCGCCGGACTGCAGGAGTGAAAAGGCTGTCCCCCACACGAAGTGAGCGGCTGGAGGCCCGGATTTCTGCCGAGCAGAAGGACCTGTTCCTACGTGCGGCCGAGTTGCAAGGTCGCACGCTGACGGACTTTGTGATCGGCAGCGTCCACGATGCCGCTGTCCGTACTATTGAAGACATGCGGATGATTCGACTTACGGCGGAGGAAAGCCGCGCATTTGCCGAGGCTATCCTGCGGCCGCGAGAGCCATCGGCGCGTTTCAAAGCGGCTGCGCAACGCCACATTCGAAATCTGGATCACTAAGCTGTCCGACCGCAACCTCCGTGTCGATCCACTCAGCACCATCCATGATCGCTCGCGGTTTGATAGTCGCGTTGAATCGCTTGATCGATATCTTAAGGCTCACTCTGGTCACGGTGATCGGACACACTTAGCTTCCTGCTTCGTGCTATCCCGAGAGAGGCAGAAAGTTATTGGGTTTTATACCCTCGAGGCGACCTCTGTTTCTCTGGTGGATCTGCCCTTACCGATGGCCAAAAAGATTCCGGGCCATCCCTTGGTGCCTGCAATCTTGATGGCGCGTCTTGCCGTAGACTACAGCGTGCGTGGATGCGGCTTGGGAAGATTCATGTTGATAGATGCGCTCAGCCGAGCGCTGCTCAGCCAAAAATGCACTTATGCTTTGATAGTTGAGGCCAACAAAGATGCCTCAAGGAACTTTTACGAGGTGCATAATTTTCGGCGACTAGTGTCGTCTGGACGACAGCTTTTCCTGCCCCTGGCGGAGATCGCTAAACTGTTCACTTAGGCTGTGCAGCAGCGCCATCGTACGTGGGGGGCGGGAACGGTACGCAAACAGTCGCGTTGCTCGGCGTCATTCTCACCTACGCCGTCGAAGCCGGGATCATCGTGTCAAATCCAGCGCACTAGATTAGCAAACCGCAACCGCCGTTTGACCGAAGTCGAGTATCGCATTCTGGGTAGAATCTTACGTAAGGCCGCCTGGATGAGAGATACGGCGCCATGGCCGACGACGATTGCGATACTTGTCCACAGCACTCGGCAACGGGCCAGCTCGATTTCGCTGCGTGAGAGTGGCCATTCTCTAACCCTCTCCACCAGCTTCTGTCGGAACAGGCCCGATGGCCGGATCAACAAGAGCAGCAGCGCCACGACGTAGGCCGCCAGATCCTCAATAATCTCTTCGAACGTTCTCTCCTGAGTGGCCCAGTACGCTTTCCTCTTCCAGCGAAGCAAGATAGGCCTGCCCCTCTTCCGTTATGATCCACTCGCCGGACTCACGCGCGACCAGCTTCTGTCCGGAAATATCGAGATCTCGCGCCCCGCTTTGCCAATCGCCTCATACGAGCCGTCCACTCCGGACCGCTGGTGTAGAGCACCGCTAGTGGTCTGATTCATTCGGACGATTCCCAAATCGACCGAAGCAGTTCAAGCTCTGGGCATGAGAGCAGGAACTGTCGTAAAGGTCACCCGGGCGGACCGCCATCGGCTTGAGGCGATCGTCTCGGATCGCAGCGCACCTCAGAAGCATGTGTGGCGGGCCAACATCATTCTTGCCACTGCCGACGGCTGTGGCACCGCCGAGATCATGCGCCGCTCGGGCAAATCCAAGCCCGTGGTGTGGAGATGGCAGGCCCGGTTCATGGCGGAGGGTGTCGAAGGGCTAACGCGCGACAAGACGCGAAAGCCCGTCAAACCACCGCTGCCGACGGGCACCGTGCAGAGAGTGGTCGACCTGGCGCTCGGGCCGCCGCCGGGAGAAACAACCCACTGGACCGGCCGGATGCTGGCGAAAGCCGCAGGGGTGAGCCTGCGTTCGGTGCAGCGTATCCTCGAAGCCCACCAACTCGCGCCGCATCGCATCCGTACGTTCAAGCTGTCGAACGACCCGAAGTTCGCCGAGAAACTCAAGGACGTCGTCGGCCTCTATGTCGATCCTCCCGCCCATGCGGTCGTCCTCTCAGTCGACGAAAAGAGCCAGATTCAGACGCTCGACCGCACCCAGCCAGGGTTGCCGATGAAGCCGGGCCGTGCCGGCACGATGACCCACGACTACAAACGTCACGGCACCACCACGCTGTTCGCTGCCCTCAACATCCTCGACGGCACCGTCATCGGCCGCAAATGCAGCGTCATCGCCACCAGGAGTTCATTCGCTTCCTCAACACGATCGAGGAGCAGGTCCCGGCAGGGAAAGTAATCCACGCCATCGTCGACAACTATGCGACCCACAAGCATCCGAGGGTACGCCAATGGCTGGCTCGGCATCCCCGCTGGACGTTCCACTTCACCCCGACCTCTGCATCCTGGCTCAATGCGGTCGAAGGCTTCTTCGCCAAGCTCACGCGCCGTCGCCTCAAGCGAGGCGTGTTCCGATCCGTCGTTGACCTGCAAGTCGCCATCAACCGCTTCGTCGCCGAGACAAACGCCGATCCCAAACCCTTCGTATGGACCGCCGATCCAAAGCGCGTCCTCGCCGCTGTCAAACGCGGGAAACAAGCGTTAGAGTCGCTCCACTAGGTAATCCTTCAGGACACCGAGAGTGGCTCGACCATCCGGTTGGCCGGCGAGAATTTTAAGTATTGAGAGCTGAAAACGAAATAACATGAACGTCGCACATCGGCACAAGCCGGACCCCGCGCTCGGCTTTCAAAACAAAAAACCCGATTAATGCTATTGTGCGGATCGTCCCGCAATTCGGCGCAAGCTTATCCCGAATCGCATGCTGGGGAAGTGCCCCAAACGCTAGCTCACGTCCAGTCCTTTCGACGCACTACAAACTACAAATTTTGTTCTATCCCACGCGTCTAGTTCACCCACTGGGTATAAGACGGCTTTGCCGATCTTGACGCATGCGGTCCGATTCGCATTGCGCGTCAATTCCGCAGCGTGCCCACTGTGACCTCGCCACGGTACCGTGCAAACACTTCCTCGGGGGTAAGGGATTTGGCGTCCGACATTTGCATTCTCCATCACTCCGGCGCCGGAGACGTCACGGTCGAGATGGCTGAGATGTTGACAGCCAGAATGACGGAAGAGAACGGGATCCTCGATGGCCCCGCGTAGCTCGCGTCAAACGCGGACGAGTTAGCGCGCCGACTTTCGTTGATAGTCGCAGGATGGCGTGACGGATCGTAGTAAAAATACTTGCGCCTCTAGGCCGCAGGTACACGAGGTATCGATGGCTGCGGGCAGCCTCCATGCCGGACCTGAAAACAAAAAGAAATCCGAATGCTATCGAGCCAGCCGCTCCAAATCTGGTCGGCGTTCACGATTTTGCCCGGAGAAAAACACTCCTACTACGTACCTTAACTTCGGGTCCGTCTCATCTAGATTCAGCTTGAGCTTGTCTTGGTATGCGCCAATCCGCTTTTTTGCTCGCTTAATGACATCGCCGAAGTGAAGCAGCTCAAAATAGGTCTCGCCCAATGGCTGCCGAGTACGAGGGTCCAAAAGGGGGCTCGATTGAAACCATCCCAGGCCGACTGAAAACGGAGTCCGAGTTCCGCTCAATCGCAACGAATTGACAGTGTCGCCGATGAGATATCCGTAAAATTTCCTTAGCCGCCCCTGACTTGGCCGCAAGTAAATGCGCGTACTCTGAAAGGTCGCCGACATGTTCGTCCATCGATACTCCCGGCGCCTTGAACTCGACGATAATGGCGGAGCCCTCTTTACTGAATAGAGCAATGTCTGGCCGCTTGCCGCCATTGTCGTCTGCGCGCTTGGCAAGCAGCTTTTGAAATTCCTGATCGATGTCATTTTCGAAAACACTTTCGCTGTCATTCCAACGGATGCTCGCTAACGGAACGTCTGACGCGATGTAATCGTAGTAATGGTATTCCTCACTCAGAAGCCAAATGTCGTGATCAGCGACCTCATCCTCGTGCTTGCGGATCAGGAACGAGTCGATCGCGTTTGAGATCAGTTCCTCGAAAACAACATACGGGTTCGAGCTAATCTTCGTATTCTTGATGCTGCCCCTGATATCGAGCGTCATTCTCGTTTCAATCGCTGACGTGGTGATTTCTGAAGGATCGTTCTGACGGTGTGCGGGACATCAAGTCAAGCTGCCGTATGGAAATGGTGGTAGTACCCGCAAGCTGAGACCCAATTTTCCGTTCGCCTCGTTTGCGGTGCACTAAACTTTCCGAGCAGATCCATCGGGTTACGCGACCTGGTGCTCCGAAGACATTCTGGATGCCGGGGGGGGAAGACCCTTGAGGGGAAAGCCTTCCCCTGCGCCCGAGCCTTTGGTCTCGGCCGACCCCTTCTGCGGGGAGACCCCGCAATGCCCCCATTAGAGTGAGAGGGCGGCCGGGCTTCGCTGTGACGGGTTGAAGAACGGAGGAGAGGCCTCCGGCGCCTGTCATGGAGATGACCCATGACCCAAGTCGAAGTTCTGAGCGCTGGCCGCGACCGCATCGGCGGCTATAAGGTGGACGTGACCCGCGGCGAGCGCGTCGGCCGAGTATCGTCGGAATGGTTCTCGCGGCCAGCGGACGAGCGCTATCTCTCCCTGTCGGACCTTTATGCCGCGGTGCGTAGACGGACCGAGCGTAGCCGGACCCGAACGGTCGAGAGCGCTGCGATACGGGTTGAGGCCGGCCGCGACGATGCCGAGCGCCTGGCTCTGCTGCTGCCCGGCTCCGTTGGATCGGCGAGCACGCTCCAGCTCGCTTGCCAGTCGCATCAACCAGCGCGCTTCCCGTTTCAGCCTCGCCGGCGCCTCGCACCGTGCGCGGCTATCTCGCCCGGCCGGCCGGCCGCCCAGCCGGCCAAGGCGTCGGTTGCCGACCCCGAAGCGGTTGATCTTGTCTACGAGACGATCGATTGGACGCCGCCCGAGGGCGCGCGCCTCAGCGATGCCATCTACGAAGAATACCGGCTCCAATCGATCTGGATCCCCGGCGCGCAGGCGCACCCGACCAAGCTGGTGCAGTCGGCCGCGATGGCCTCGGTCGCGCCGCCGAAGCCGAGCTACAGGCCCCGGCTGCCGGCCAACCTCGTCAGCGGCGGCGTCCTCTCAGATGCCCAGCTTGAGACGGTCATCTATGCCGGCGAGGCGCATGGTAACTATCTCGCCGGCGCCTGGACGGTTGACGAGACCTTCGATCTCGTCACGGCCGCCCGCGACGACGCACCGAACGCCGTCCATTTCCGTCGAGGCTTCATGCTCGGCGATGGGACCGGCGCCGGCAAGGGGCGTCAGTCCGCCGGCATCATTCTCGACAACTGGCTGCAGGGCCGGCGCAAGGCGGTCTGGATATCGAAGTCCGACAAGCTGCTCGAGGACGCGCAGCGCGACTGGTCGGCGCTCGGCATGGAGCGCCTGCTCGTCACGCCGCTCTCGCGCTTCCCTCAAGGGCGCGAGATCCGGTTGGCCGAAGGCGTCCTATTTTTAACCTACGCTACGCTGCGGTCCGACGACCGCGGCGAGAAGCTTTCGCGCGTCCGGCAGATTGTTCAATGGTTGGGCTCCGACTTCAACGGCGTCATCATTTTCGACGAGAGCCATGCCATGCAGAATGCCGGTGGCGGCAAGGGCGAGCGGGGCGATGCCGCGCCCTCGCAGCAGGGGCGTGCGGGCTTGCGCCTTCAGCATGCGTTGCCCAATGCCCGCGTCGTTTATGTCTCGGCGACCGGCGCCACCACGGTCCATAATCTCGCCTACGCCCAGCGCCTTGGGCTCTGGGGCGGCGAGGATTTTCCGTTCGCCACGCGCGCCGAGTTCGTCGAGGCGATCGAGGAGGGCGGCGTCGCGGCGATGGAGGTGCTCTCCCGCGACCTTCGCTCACTCGGCCTCTACACCGCCCGCTCGCTTTCCTACGACGGCGTCGAATACGAGCTCGTCGAGCACCAGCTCACCGACGAGCAGCGGCGCATCTACGACGCCTACGCCGGTGCCTTCAGCGTCATCCACAATCACCTCGACGCGGCGATGCAGGCCACCAACATCACCGGCGAGACTGGCACGCTCAATCGTCAGGCGAAGTCGGCCGCGCGCTCAGCCTTCGAGTCCGCCAAGCAGCGCTTCTTCGGCCATCTGCTCACCAGCATGAAGACGCCGACCCTGGTCCGCTCGATCGAGCGGGATCTGGCCGAGGGCCATGCCGCCGTCATCCAGATCGTGTCGACTGGCGAGGCGCTGATGGAGCGGCGGCTCGCCGAAATCCCGACCGAGGAATGGAACGACGTGCGCGTGGACATCACGCCGCGCGAGTACGTGCTGGACTACCTCGCCCATTCCTTCCCGGTGCAGCTCTATGAGCCCTTTACCGACGCCGACGGCAATCTCTCGTCCCGGCCCGTCTTCCGCGACGGCCAGCCGGTCGAGAGCCGCGATGCCGTCGCCCGCCGCAATGAGCTGATCGAGCGGCTCGCTTCGCTTCCGCCTGTTCCCGGCGCGCTCGACCAGATCGTGCAGCGTTTCGGCACGGACCTCGTGGCGGAAGTGACCGGCCGATCGCGGCGCGTGGTGCGCAAGGGTGGCCGCCTTGCCGTCGAGAACCGTGCCGCCTCCGCCAATCTCGCAGAGACCGCCGCCTTTATGGATGACAAAAAGCGCGTGCTTGTCTTCTCGGACGCCGGCGGCACCGGGCGCAGCTATCACGCCGAGTTGTCGGCGCGGAATCGGCGGCTGCGCGTACACTATCTGCTCGAACCCGGCTGGAAGGCCGACGCCGCCATCCAGGGTCTCGGTCGAACGAACCGCACCAACCAGGCGCAGCCACCGCTCTTCCGCCCGATCGCGACCGACGTGAAGGCCGAAAAGCGCTTCCTCTCGACCATCGCTCGCCGCCTCGACACGCTGGGGGCGATCACGCGCGGCCAGCGCCAGACCGGCGGCCAGGGTCTGTTCCGACCTGAGGACAATCTGGAAAGCCACTATGCCCGAGACGCGCTGCGCCAGCTCTATCTGCTGCTCGTGCGCGGCAAGGTCGATGGCTGCTCGCTCCAGATGTTCGAGGACGCCACGGGCTTGAAGCTCATGGACGCGAACGGCATCAGGGACGACCTGCCGCCAATCACGACGTTCCTGAACCGCCTGCTCGCGCTCACCATCGACCTGCAAGGTGTGCTGTTCACGACCTTCGAGCAGTTGCTCAACGCCAGGGTCGAGGGCGCCATCGCCAGTGGCGTCTACGATGTTGGCCTCGAGACACTGCAGGCCGAGAGCTTCGTCGTCACCGACCGCCGTTCGATCTACACGCATCCTGCGACCGGCGCGGAAACCCGGCTGCTCACGATCACCGAACGCCGGCACAATCGCCCCGTGACGCTGGATCAAGCGCTCGATTATCTCGCCGACCCGCGCGCGGTGCTGCTGGTCAACGAGCGCTCGGGCCGCGCCGCGGTGCAAATTCCGGCGCCGAGCCTTATGCTCGATCACGGCGAGATCGAACGCCGCGTGCGGCTGGTCCGGCCCATGGAACACCATCATGCTTCGCTGAAGATGATGGACGAGAGCCACTGGCAGCCGGTGGAGCGCGAGGTTTTCGCCGCAGCATGGAACGGCGAAGTCGCCGACGTGCCAGAGTTCGCCGAGAGCACCCTCAACATCGTCGCCGGCCTGCTGTTGCCGATCTGGAAGCGGCTTCCAAACGAGTCGACCCGGGTTTATCGGCTTCAGACCGACGATGGCGAACGGATCATCGGCCGCAGGGTCTCGCCGGCGTGGGCGGCGAATGCGTCGGTGACCGGGGCCACCAACTTGACTCCGGACGCGGCCTTTGCGGCGCTGATGGAGCGGCGGACCGTCCTCGATTTGGCCGAGAGCCTGCAGCTCCGTCGCGTCCGCGTGATGGGCGCCCACCGCATCGAGCTATCCGGTTTCACGGACACGATGCGTGACCGGCTGCGCGCCTACGGCTTCTTCAGCGAGATCATCTCGTGGAAGCTGCGCATGTTCGTGCCATCAGATGCGACCGGCGCCGCCGTGTTGGCGAAGGTGCTCGACCGCTATCCGATCGCGCACATCGGCGAGCGGGAGGCCGCCTGATGGGCCGTTACGACGCTGCCGAGCTGGCCCGCCGTCTCGCGCGTGACGCCGAGGCGGTGTGCCGCCACTATCTCTCCGCAGGACGACGACAAGGCGGCTACTGGCTTGTCGGCGATGTGCGCAACAGCCCCGGCCGCTCGATGTTCGTGCGGCTCAAGGAGTCTGCAAAGGGACGAGCTGGCAAGTTTACTGACGCCGCGACCGGCGAGCATGGTGATCTGCTCGACGTGATCCGAGAAAGCTGCGGCCTGGTCGACTTCAAGGACGTCGCCGACGAAGCCCGCTCCTTCCTCAGCATGCCGCGTCCCGAACCGGAGCCCGAGGTGAACCGCGCCCGGTCCCCGAAATCGACCGTACCAACGGGATCGCCCGAGGCCGCACGACGACTCGTCGCCATGTCGAATCCGATCGGGCGCACACTCGTGGAAACGTACCTCCGCAATCGCGGCATTACGGCTTTGCACGACACGGCAAGCCTGCGCTTTCACCCGCGCTGCTACTATCGACCCGACGACCATAGCCTGACCGAGACCTGGCCGGCGATGATCGCCGCCGTCACCGATCTCTCCGGCCATCTGACCGGCGCGCATCGCACCTGGCTCGACCCGGACGGCTTCAGCGAGACAACGCTTGGCAAGGCGCCGATCGACACGCCGAGACGGGCGATGGGCAATCTCCTCGGTCACGCTGTTCGATTTGGCGTAGCAGGCGAGGTTATGGCGGCCGGCGAGGGCATCGAGACGATGCTCTCGCTCAGGTGCGTCTTGCCGACCATGCCAATGCTCGCGGCGCTCTCGGCCGCGCATCTTGCCGCCATGCTCTTCCCGAACACGCTCCGCCGGCTCTACATCGCCCGCGACGACGATCCTGCCGGTGACGGCGCCATGGCGACCTTGATCGACCGTACGCAGGAGGCCGGGATCGAGGCGATCGTGATCTCGCCACGGCTTGGCGATTTCAATGAGGATCTACGACTGCTCGGGATCGATGCGCTTCGGGCTGCAAGCCGCGTGCAGATCGCGGCCCAGGATGTCGCCCGCTTCATGAAGCTGGCGGCATAGCCGGAAACGGGATGAGAGCGCGGTGCAGCCCGTCCTCACCGCGAGTCCGGTTGTTCTGGTCCCCTCAGCATCGGAGAGGGCCACACCCACGGCCCTTCAAGAGGGCGATCGGGCGGCAAACGGCCCGGACCGGCAACCTCGGGATCCGACTATTTTCCGTCGGCGGCGGAGCCGCCTTTACATCGCGAGGCAAAATAGTCGGCCTCCTTCGGTCCTCCGCTCCGCTTCGGCCCTTCGCTTCGCTGCGGGTGCAAGTCCGTTCCGCCCGCCGCCTTCGTCGCCATGAAGGCCGCGATGGGCGCGGCCAATCCGACGAAGGAAAGCCGCAATGACCACCGACCACGACGACGATTTCGAGCCGCAGCAAAACTCATCCCCAACCGACCAGGTTCTCCAGGAACTCCAACTCCATGGCTACCGGCCTTTCCAGGACGAGCCCGATCCCCGGCCGCTTCCCGAAGCACAAATCCTCGTCGGCAGCATCTCCGATATCTTCGACGCCCTCTTGCTGGCGTTGTCCGACACCCGCCTTGAACCCGACCTCGAGGACCTGCTCTGGTCGACGGTGAACGTCTTCCACCGTGCCATCGACCGGATCGAGCGCGAACTCGACGACAACGAGCTGGCGCAGCAGCGGTCGCAGCGCGAGCAGGACGGCAGCGAGATCAAATCCGTCGAGCTGGAGCGACTGACGGCAGAAGGGCAGACGCTGATCGAGCGACGAGGCGCCTTCGAGCTGATGCGCGACCAGGCCGCCGACGAGTTCGAATGCCACACCCACTCGAGCTGGCGGCCGCGCAACGGGTCGAAGGTCAACCACCGTAATCTGACATCCGCAATGATTGACAGCCGCGATTTCCTGGCTGCAAAGAAGCGCGCCGACAGCCAGGTGCTTATGCCCGCAGGGCCAAAGGTGGCACTCACCGGTGGACTGGACTTCAACGACCACCGGCTGATCTGGGCCAAGCTCGACCAAGCGCACGCCAAACATCCGGATATGGCCCTGCTGCACGGCGGATCGCCCAAGGGCGCCGAACTGATCGCCGCCAAGTGGGCCGACAACCGCAAGGTCCCGCAGATCGCCTTCAAGCCCGACTGGACGAAGCACGCCAAGGCCGCGCCGTTCAAGCGCAACGATGCAATGCTGCTTGAACTGCCGATCGGGGTCATGCACTTCCCGGGCACGGGCATTCAGGACAATCTTGCCGACAAAGCGAAGACACTTGGAATCCCGGTTTGGAAGTTCGGGCGAAGCGGGCAGGGCTCAAGTTGAGCGCCACAGGGCATTGCGCCGTTCAAACCTGCTCCTGCGACCAGAGTTCCGTGCCGTCGCATATCTGCTCTGCTCGTCACACGCCGGACGTCGCAGGACGAGGCGTTGTGTTCGTGATATCCGAGCGGCGCCTCGGCGATGGGACAGGTGGACATGGAACGGGAACTACGAGCGGCTGTCGAGCGAGCTATTTCCGCCTACGTTGCCGCCCGCGCTCGACGTCTCTCGGCCTCGTAGTGACCGTGAGGGGCTGAATTGCCTGACGGCACCAAGCGCCTTCTTGGCGCCTTCGCCCCTGCCGTCGGGCGTGAGCTGGCTACAACACCGGCCGATTGTACCGCGCCGGTGTTGCCCTGTCCCATTTGCACCGACAGACCGGGCTTACGAATCTTGCGCCGAACAGGGAGTTTCTGAGCGAGGCAAGAGACAAGGAAACACTCGCGATGATCGCCGAGAGATGCCCACGTGTTGCAGACGAAATCAGCAAATCACTGGATGCTTGGGTGCAAACGAGTCGATTGGCCCAACGGGCTTGTCATGGCGATGTCAGGCCGATGTACATGCGGATCGAGGACGAGCGTGTCACATTTTTCGATTTCGATGATTGTGGCCGCGGCCCTCAATGGCTCGACGTGGCGGCCAGCTGGTCAGGAAGACGGGAAGGACCTTGGCCTTAACCTTTTTCGAAGCTCTGATCGCGGCCGTGCCCTGCAAGATCCACACACGGTGCTCACCGACAATGGGATCCAGGTTCGCCTTCCCGCCACGCTGTGCGGACGGCCAGACGGCAAGCTATGTGACGCATAAGTTCGATATGCGATTCCAGGAAAACGCGATCGAAGATCGCCTGACCAAGGTTAAGCATCCCTGGACCAATGCCCAGGTCGAGCGCATGAACCGCACGATCAAGGGACGCGGCCGTCCAACGCTACCATTACGATGACACGTTCAGCTCGAAACTCATCTTGCCGACTTCATCACCGCCGACAACCACGATCGACGGCTGAAGACCCTGAAGGGCCTCACACCCTACGAATACATCTGCAAATGGACTTCCCAGCCACAACGATTCAAGCTCGACCCGCTCCAGCAAATGCCGGGACTAAACACCTCGGTCCAACCAAAATGGCGCAATCGTAAATTGCGCGCGCAGATTCCATGCTGAACGGGATGATCCAGGATGCCGTTGTAGGCAGCCATAGCAATTATCGGATCTTCGCACGCTCGACGTTTGATTCTAGATCAACGTCGAGCGGACGGAGCTGGAGCGAACAGTTCAGTCAAATTTGTAGGAGGCCTGGAAGAACGTGCCCCACCGCTCCATGCGATAGTCCCCGGGAAAGGAGCCGTGAGTAACAGGATAGCGGCCGGCTTCCTCGGCTATGGTTATGAGTTGCTTTCGCTGGTTAGGAGTCCACATGGCCCAATAACGACCACCGACGCCGACGCTGAAGTTCTTGGTGATGAAGTAGGATAAAACTGCCTCGACCTGCACGCCACCGCCACCACTCCCGCGTTGATCGAAGAAGGTCGTGAACGGGCGCAGCAGATGGTTGTCGCGCCCCTGGAAATCCGTCCACGGCAGGTAAGCAACATCGGCACTCATGCGCCAACGATCAAGCAACATGGTCTCAGCACTAAGGCCGATGCGCAGCGCATTCCAATCAGTGTCTTGGCTGCCCACAATCCTTTTATCGCCTCGCGCCAGACATGGAACGTAGGGCGAGGCGATCTGAACGCAGCCTATCGTGTCAGACTTCTGGCCGTAGTAGCTCCAGCCCATAAACCCACCAACCTTGTAGGTGCTGCCGCGCAGAAAATCGTAGCCGGCATCGGCGGTGTAGTACGTGAACCTTCCGTTGGCCTGACCCGATATTGTGTTTTGATAAGCGACGTCCACGCCCCAATCTTCATCGTTCACTTTTCCGTTGTTGAAGCGCCCAACTCCGATATTGCCCTTCAGAAAGATTCCCCAAGGGCTGTCCAGCCGCTCGAACAACTCACCGGAAATCCCGTCCAGCCCATGATAGGTGAGCCTTGATATAAGATCAGTACTCCCGACATCCCATTGAAACCTCCCCCGGCTCAACCACAGCCGTGTGCCGCCTTCCAGCGACCACCCGTCAGCAAGGCCACTGGGCGAGGCGCTGACGGTCGGCTTCGTTGCGTATGGCGGCGTATCTCGCCATCCTGGCGTCTGTGCGAGTGCGTCAAAATGGTAGTTCAGTCCAAGTTTTCCGATGTGATAGCTGCTGGACAGGCCGGTGGTGTTGGCGGGGACGGTTGCCGGCGGCGGATATTGCAGGGTCGGAGGAGTCGCAACACTTGATCCGTTGAACTTCAGATATTCGTACTCAAGGCTCAAGGACCATGCATTCGTGAGTGCTTGCTCGACGCCTACGCCGATGGTGCCACCGACACGACCATCGTCGAAACGGGTGGAGGTCTGTGGCGCCAGGCCAGATGGGTTAGTGCGGCTAGCGAATTCGTTGTTGTTGGCGACAACGCCGATATTGCGCTGCCAGGCCAAGCCCCCCTTGAGATAAACAAGTGTTTGGCCATGCGGGCCGAACGCATACCCAAGGCGACCCGTTCCGGTAGCAAACACACTTGGACCGGCGCTGCAGTTTGCGCTGATGATAGAGCTGGAGGCTGCAAGACAGGTGTTTGTACCGTCTGAGGCAGCGCGACTAGCATCCAGTTCAACGCCGAAAACCCAGCGTTCGCTCTGCCAGTTGTAGCCGATCTGACCTCCCGCCAGGAACACAGGGGTTTGGACAACGTCCCCATAGAGCGACTTGCCATAGGAATCGCTGAATGATGTTTGCCCGTAGCCCCCGCCGACGTGCCCACCGATATATCCTCCGGTCCACCTCCAGACGGCGGGTGGGGCCTTTACTGCCGGCTTAAGATCGGCCGAATTGACGGCACCGCCTGCAACGAGCGCAGCTGTTGTGACGCAGCAAAAAAGAAGTTGGGGTCGCATTTCACCTCACATACACAAAACGCGCGCCAAAACTTGCAACGGCAACTCAATGGCTGGCGTTGGTGGCTCGCTTCCGCGGCGATTGTGGTTTGCAGGATCTAAGCCAACTGATGCAATGCGCATTCGCTGCGGCTTTCGATCGCCATGTTGTCTCAGCAACAAGATCGGTTAGTTTTGTAACAGGCGGCGTGTCCAGGACCGGACACGAAACGCATGCTGCACGGCTTCGACCGATTGAATAGATGGATGCTCTCGAAGAGCCTTTCTCCTGCTCCACGCCCCCTGGGCTGTCGTACTTCTCAGTCGTTTCGGAGGACGCCCGCGAAGCCGATGAGGACACACGCAGGCGACGAGTTCGTAGACGGCGTCGCTCCGTCAACGAACGCAGCAGTGTTCGCAAAGCAGCTCGGCAATGAAGTGCATCTTGGGGAGCAGGGCGTCCTCCATCGGCTCATGCGCAAGCCATACAAAAAGCGGATGAGAATGCCATCGATGCTCGATCGCACCTCGCCGACAT
The DNA here is from genome assembly GCF_023101065.1 of Bradyrhizobium sp. 172. Classification (NCBI taxonomy): domain Bacteria; kingdom Pseudomonadati; phylum Pseudomonadota; class Alphaproteobacteria; order Hyphomicrobiales; family Nitrobacteraceae; genus Bradyrhizobium; species Bradyrhizobium sp. 172. The sequence goes on along the minus strand of NZ_CP064701.1, from coordinate 7,386,156 downwards.
CGAGCGCCGGCTCACGGGCGAACCTCGCCTGACCGCGCGGGCGCTTCTCGGTCGCCTCCCTGAACAACGTCCTGATCAGTTCCATCCGCCGCAGCACACCATCGTGCAGCGTTTGTTGCGATCGCTCAGACGCAAAGCAGCCGAGACGATCATCCAGCGCACGGCTGGTGCGCCACTGGCCGGTGATCCCGGGACTGAAGCCGCCGCTGCGTGTGACGGGCACTTCGCGAGGGTCCCAGTCCCTTCGATCCTGCCAGTCCGAGCTACGTCTGCCAAGCGAAAGTAGGATCCTCAGGTGAGGCACTACAGGGTCAAATTTGCAAACGATGACGTTATTGCGTCAGCACTCGCGGCCACGAAAGCTCCGTTCTTGTCGAGCTCTCGTAACCAAGATTCGGAGGAGCTGTCATGAGGCAATACGGCCTGGATGTCTCGCAAAGAGAGACTTCTGTTTGCGTGTCAACGAGACTGGTCGAGTGATCTTTGAAGGAAAGGCCAAGTCTGATCCCGGCGATCTGTCCAAGCTGCTTCCCAACCTGCGCCATTGGCGGATGGTACTGGCTTCGAGACGGGCGCGATGGCAAGCTGGCTTTCTCACGAGCTTCGTAGGGTTGAAGTCCCCATCGTTTGCATCGAGCAAGGCATGCACACGCAGCACTGTCGGTCGCATGAACAAGAGCGATCGGAATGATGCTCGGGGCCTTGCCGAACTGGGGGCGGGTTGGGTGGTATCGAGAATTCAAAATCCAGAGCGAGGAGAGCCACAATGTTCGAGCGATACTTGTCGCGCAATTCGCCTTGTGTCCATGCGCCGGATATCGAGAACCAGGACCCCAGTCTGATGAAGAAATGTGGGTTGCTATTCCCTTGCGCGATTGGCCAACAGTTCTTAACCAGCTCGGGGAGTTATCGGGCGAAGATCATCGACTCCTCAACATGATCGAGCCACTCCTGTCAATTCATGAGCATATCTGCCAGCAGCAGATCAAATTCGACGAGGAGGTCCGCCGATCTGGGAAGTCTGACGAGACGACGCCTCGCCTAATGACGGTTCCTGGTGTTGGCCTGGTGACTGCCGTGACCTTCCGCCATACGATCGATGACCCGCCCCTGCGATCGGCCTCGACAGTCAGTGCCTATCTCGGCCTCACACCTCTGCGCAACCAATCTGGTGAAACTGACACTAGTGGCAAGATATCTCGATGGGGCGATTGAGTTCTCCAAATCTACCCTGTTTAAGGCAGCGACCGTCCTTCTCTATCGGACCAAGCAATGGTGTTCCCTCAAGGCCTGGGGAATCGCGAAGCGGGTCGGTATGAAAAAAGCAAAGGTCGCCATTGCGCGCAAGATCGCTGTGATCCTCCACGGCATTTGGGTCTATGGCACGCCGTTCCACTGAGGCCACGCGCCGGCCTGACATTATTTTGCAAGTTCCTGACCCGGTTCGCCGGGCCCGGCGATGTCCCGCTGGGCGGTGGTCGTGGTGACCTCGGTCAATCGGCTGTGGGGGCTCGCCCGCACGCCATTGCAAACGATGAGGCACCCGATCCGGACATCATCATGAGGCGCTTGCGACCTTCGGAAAGGACCATGACCCCAGCGGCGCGCAGCTGAGGCGAGTAGGTAATGGCTAATCGGTCCAGGACTACGAGCTGGCTATCGATCTACCAGTCGCGCTCGCCCCGTCTCCGCAACCTCAACCCGCTCCAAGGGGTCGAGCGCTATCGTCTTGCCGAATGGCTTCAAAAAGAGAATTGGCATCAATCCGCAATTAAAAGGCCGATTGACACAACCATCGCCGACATGGACGCGACTCGCGTTGCTGCTGCGCAGGGGAGCACTTGGCGGTACTGGAGGGGAGCCTGGACGGCCTGACCACGCGCCAGATTGCGGCGGCGAACGGGTGGACGACGGCAAGTCCAGCGAGCGCAAGGCCTTGGTAGCGCAGGATTTTCACTTTGAGGCGTTGGTTGGCGATGGAGCAAAAGCTCGCGGCCTGACAATGAAATCATGATCCAGCCAAATTGAGACCGAAATCGCCAATCACATCTCCCGCGCCCTCGAGCGGGAGAGATGAGAGACGTGACGAAAGAGCGCCGAAACAGGGGTATTCGCATAGCCGAGATCGTTATTGATGGTTCTCCGATGCGCTGTAAGGTGCGCCATCTCACGGCTTCCTCCGCAATCGTTCAGACCTTGGATGCGCCTTTTATGCCAGCCGCTTTCGGTCTGCGCATTCCGAGCGTTGGACGTAATTTTTATTGTTCCGTCATCTGGCGTGACGGGCGACGGTTGGGCGTGACATTTCTCAACTAACCGCCAATTTCTTTTGTAGAAAGACGTTCCTACGCTGAACTCGGACGGTATTCAATTGTAGGCAGATTTCTTTCTCGACGCGACGATGCATCACTCGCGCGGGTTCGATCCCCGCGTAATTGGCCGGACTGAGGGCCTTGCGGACCTCTGTGCGGCTCTCATTTTTACCACACCCATCGACATTGTTGATTGAGGAGAAGGATACATGACGAGGCTCGCCGACGTGCTCGAGCTATCGAGTCACTGGGCTTCGATCCTGCTAGAGCCAAACATGAGCAGATCGTCCTTCCATGTCCCATCCGAAGGCATTGATCGTCAGAACGGCAACAAGAAATGGACCTCGCTGATGAGAATGCCAAGAACGAGCGTGGGCCAGCGTCATCTTACCCAACTCCTCATCGGCGAAGCCGACCAAGTTTCCTTTAACAACGCTGCGACTGGCGCCGATCAACAAGGTCTCCGGCGGCCGAATGCTCTCGTCCCGAACGCGCCGATCAGGCGGCCGGGGGGCGGCGCTTCTCCACGCGTGCCGCCGTGACCGTCGGTCGTACAGACACCGCTCGGCGGGTTTTATGGACGGCTCTCTGGGCGCATCGGCAAGGAGAAGGCCGTGACCGCCACGGCCCGCAAAGGCAAGTGGCCATGGATCGCATCCTGCGCTGTTTCGACGAAGGTGTCGAGGAATGATCACCCGCAAATTCCGTGGACGCCATTGCCAATGATAAGGTCGGAACTCGTTGAGCGTATCGCCGGTCGAAATCCGCGCCTTTATCAGCGTGACGTCGAGAACATTGTAAATGCAATCCTGGGCGAGATCGTCGCTGCGCTCGCGCCGTGATCGGGTTGAGCTTCGAGGATTCGGAGTGTTTTCTGCCAAGCAACGGCCGGCGCGCATCAGCAGAAATCCGCGAACGGACGCGCTCGTGCAAGTCGACAAGAAGCGCTTCCGCTCTTCAAGGCCAGCAAGGAAATGCACGACCGACTAAACAGTGAAGCCAGACCGAAAGACAGCAACTTTGCCGTCCAAGGCGGTCTGAGGGCGTCCGGTAGTCTAAGTGGCCGGGCTGAGCTGGTGTGGTGAATAAGCAACGTTAATATTGCTTTCGCAACCGCAAGCGTCGTTGATGCTCCACAAATCTCAATAGAGGAGGCAATCTGGCGTCGGTACCGGGGCTGGACTACATTGGGTCTTATTAAGTTATTTCCCGGGGGAGCCGCGGATCAGATCTGCGACTCCATTTTACTCCATGAATGTCTTTGAGAAGATATCGATGGCCATCCAGGATTTAAGTGACGCAAGCGTCCATAAACTCTACGAAAATATTCGGCAGCAAGTTGCGGCCGATCTGCGCCTAGGCAGCAAACATCGTCTGTTGGGCGAGACTGCGAAACGAGAAGCGCTGCGCCTTGAGGAAGAACTGAAGCGCCGTCGAATTCCGTATACCCCCATCAGTTGGGGCTGACGCTCGATCCAAATGAAGCCGGCGCGAGCCGCCGCGACACGTGATCAATCTGATGAGGATTGAAGCCGTCCTGCCCGGTCCTCGATGGTGGGAATACCTTGGCGCTGCTAGGTATCAAACGCAGCCCAGATTCTCCGCCCATTCAGCGCTCCCGCGCCTCCGTTTCATCGCCTGCGCCGCGCAATCTCGTCAGCGACTGCGCTCGTGGCGCGCACCAGCCGCTCATGCAGAGTCTCGAACATGTCGAGAATCTCATCATTGGATTCATTCCTGCCTTCTTCGATAGCCTCGGCAACCAGTTCGTCGAGAGGCGTCTCCTTCAATTGACCTTTCTCGAGCAGGTGTTCAAATAGTCCGTCGCTGTCGGGCTGCGGCTGGATGCGGCCGTCGGAGTTGCACCAAACCCCGATTGTCTGATGCCTCATAACGGCTTGCTCAACCATCTCCGCCTCCAGTGGGATCAACGTACCCCACGCCTCATCCTCCTCATCGACGAATCCCGCCACGTACATCTGTTGCTCCTCAGCGTCCTCATCGCGAGGGCGGAAGAACGGCGTAAGGACGATTTGAGGGGATTCTGCCATAACAATCTCTCCAAGAGGTTCAAGCACTAGTTGCATTGGTACATGGCAGTATCAGGGCCTGCGCCGACACGCCAGCTCATCCAAAAACTGCAAACTGTGGGAGCGGCGGTCGGCGACCCACAAACAATTCGTTCTCTCATTCATCGCTCTGGCGGATAAACTATTCTGGCGTGCAACGTGATCGAAGTGGACGACTTCTGTCATCTCCTGTGGTCATGGTTGTGCCCACCTGCGCATAGGTAAGAATTCGACCCGTTCCAATGATGAAGGACCCGAGCATCGTGGAGGTCGGGCGGCGGAAATCCCACAGGATTTCCGCTCGCGATCACAGTCGTCTCCGCTATACTCGGGCATGCGCCGTGGTGGTGGTGGAAGGCGCGACCGTCAGACCTCTATCTCACGGAGCCCACCGCTATGATCATCTTCGGACCGCTGCTCGTCATCACCGGCATTGGCTTCTTTTGCTGGCTGCTGTTCACCCTTGCTGTCTTTGCGCTCCCGTTTTTCGTCGGCCTCACGACCGTCGTCTGGGCCTTTCATACCGGCGCCGGGGTGGTCGGCTGCATTGTCTTAGGCCTCGTCGCAGGCGGCGCGACTTTCGGCATCGGCCAGCTTGCGCTCGCCTATGTGCCGTGGACCTGGCTCCGGCTGCTGATCGTCGTCCTCTACGTCGCGCCCGCCACTGTCGCCGGTTACAGCGCCACCCACGGAATTGCGCTGATGGCGGTGCCTGCACCGATCTGGCAGGCGATCTTTCCAGTCGTGGGCGCCATTGCCGTCAGCATCACGGCGTTCATCCGGATCACTGGAATGACCGCCGGACCTGCCGGGTAATGGCAGGGGGCATTGTAGCTTCACGTCGGCGGACGGGATTGGATCAGATGTACGGAACGCTCTCGGTTTTCATCGCCGAGTCAAATGCGCGCGTCGAAGCTCGAGCAATCTCCACAAGGCCAGCTTCGTCACGCCCTCATGGCGGTATGGACCAAGCCGTCACCTCTCAAATATCGGCCGACAACGGATGTGAACGGGCCGTCCCCGCCGAGGCGCGATCTCGAACGCCAAATCCGTCCATTGCTGACAGGAGAGGGCGCCTGTCACCATCGAACTCATTCGCCGGGCTCTCGGTGCGACCGAAATCGCCACGTTCTCCTCGATATCAGCTCTGTCCGGCCGAGCGCACCGAACGGCCTCTTTGATGGATTGATCTGGCCGAAGGCCGGCTGAAGCCTCGATCGCCTAAGGCGCAACAGCGGCGTCACAACTTTCTTCCCCTGCCGGCTGCGCCGTCATTCCTCGCGCGAGACAAGAAAGGTCCTCCTTTGCTGTCGAGCCCCTTCGGGGTGCGCCGTCGATCGCCTCCGGCCCTTCGATCACCATCGAGGCCGCAAGGTGCGGGCTCGGAAAACAGAGATCAAGGAGAACTTCCATGGCGACCATCGGCACCTTCAAGAAGACCGGCAACAACGAGTTCACCGGTGAAATCGTGACCCTCTCGCTCCAGACCAAAAACGTCCGGATTGTCCCCGAGACCAATCGGTCTGGCGAGAACAGCCCCAGCCAGCGCGTCTATGCAGGCCGGGTTGAGATCGGCGCCGCCTGGGCCAAGCGCTCCAACGAGGGCCGCGATTATCTCGGCCTCAAGCTCGACGATCCGAGCTTCACCGCTCCGATCTTCGCCAACCTCTTTGACGACGAGGAGGGCGAGGGCTTCAGTCTGATCTGGTCTCGCCCCAGCCGTCGCAACGGCGACTGAGCCGATCCACAATGCCTCGCCCGGCTGGTCCGGGCGGGGCATCACCATCCGCCAGGTGTGCCGGGCGGGCTTGCAATGAACGGCAAGGGAGCAGTTGGGTACGGCGGAATAGATCCCGGTCAGCAGCGCGAGGCGGTCACGGTTTGACTGGACACGTTTCGTTGGCCTCCAATGCGCTCGACAATGTCCTGCCAGCTCAAGTCGTCAAGTGGCCCGCTTTCCGCGTAGCGTGCCGCGCGCTTTCTTCTGCAAGAGATCCGCTGCTTCGACCCCTAATTCACGGGCAAGTCGATCGAGAACGTCAATGCTGGCTGCATACCGGCAGCGTTCGAGTGAACTGATGTAACCGCGATCAATTTCGGCGCGATGGGCAAGCTCCTCCTGAGACAGGCCTGCGGCCTGCCGATGCTTTCTCAAATTGCGCGCCAGAATCTCCCGTATCTCCATGGAGATGAGAGAGGTCTATTGAAGAGTATTTCACCACGGAGTATTCTCTACAATCGGCACGGCAGTCCCCAATGAACGAAGCTGCTGATGTGCCTCAAGCCCGAACCGAATGCATGATGAAACGTTGGCGATCAGCGCGGGGGGGCAGACGGTACGGACTACGTACCGCCGAGGGCGTCAGCAGGATGCCGAATCGGGTTGCGATTTCGTGCCAGGCGCGCTCAGCGAGCGCCGGTTCACGATTTAGAGAGCGCCGGTGCCTCGCGAGCCATCGTTCGCCGCTTGCGGGCACACCGTGATGCGGCCTATGCATCACGGTGGAGGTCGCGCGACATTTCGCGACGTTGCGAAGTTCCCGCCGTCAAATGAATGTCCGGCATTGCTTTGAGGCTGACGGAGATGATTGCAATGAACGAACTGCCATTTCAGGACCGGCCGCCACAAACCGATCGCGTGAACGCCTACGATGAGAAACATCTTGCAATCTACGTCCGGTTGTTAATGGCCGAAGAAGAGGGCGCCGACTGGCGTGAGGTCGTCGAAGTGCTCTTTGGCCTTGATCCATCCCGAGAACCCGATCGCGCCAAGATCGTCCATGACAGCCATCTGGCCCGCGCGCGATGGATGACGGACGCCGGATATCAGCATTTATTGGAGCCGCGGATGCAGTGAGCTGCCCTGTCACGCAAGTTGCGATCACGCGTGATGCAACTTCGAGGTCTAGCTTGCCTGCCCCTCTTTTCTGATCCTGCCGTGGCCTTCGCTGGGGAGCGCGGAACGTGAAGAAGCAAGAGGACACACTATGCCCACGCAGTATTGGCGCTCGCCGGAGACGATTGAACGCCTGAATCGTCTCGAACGCCCGGGCTTTGCCCTCGAGTTCCTTCGCCGCAACGCTGACTATCGCCGCGACTTCGCTCGTGCACAGCGCCAGATCACGCGTGAGGGGGCTGATCCCAAGACTGTCCGTTCCGAGCTTGCACGTCGTTGGAGGTTACGGTGTCGCCCATGACCCCGCCTCTCCCGTTGGACTTGAACCCACCATTTGGCTGCCGCAGGTATCGCCGGGAACGCTGATCCTGGAGCCGGCGCCTTCCGGATTCGATATCGCCACGTCGGTCGGTCGTAACGTCCTCGGGGAGCCGCTTATCGAGCGGATCGATGCCGACGGACGTGAGCTGGTGATCACAGACGGATCAGGCGAGCTCCACTTGCTCATGCGAGACGAGCAGGCTGCGCGACGTCCTGCTGTGCTCGTGCCGCTCGACAGCATGGGCGAACTGCGGCTCGAGGTGGCGCTAAACTTCGTTCGTCGCCTTGGGGGCCAGCGCATCGCTCTTCTGCCGGCGGCTCTACGGCTGACGTCCTTTCAGAAACGGCGATTGATCCAGCTCCTTCACGCCTTCGACGTCCACGACCTGGGCGGCGGCCCGCGCGAGGTGGCCGCAAAGGTGCTAGCTTCCGATCACGCGCGGCGTCGTTCGGTCGAGTGGAAGGATTCGCACGCCCGCCGCAAAGCAAACCGCCTCATTCACGATTCGATCGCCCTGGTCGAGCGAGGTTACCTGAAACTCCTGCGCGGCTTCTGACGCGCGCGTCAATCCTCCACGCAATCGCTACAATCACCCCCGTTTGCGCCGCGCCCCGCCGGCCATGTTGCAGCTCGCGTTGTCGCGGCCGAAAGGGGGACACGCACCTGCAAGTATTTTCGTCCACCCCCAACGCCTGAACTCTCCGCCACTTTGGCCCCGACATGCCGCGACTTGGCCGCGGCGCTTTGAGGCAAGACGGAGATCTCCCATGCTCGATCTGACCGCGCAGCTTACCACGCGCTACGTGCGCACCCCCGAGGCCGCGCGCCTCCTTGGCCTGTCGCCGCGCACGCTTGAGAAGTACCGCTGCCATGGCAACGGCCCGACCTTCCGCAAGCTGGGCGGCCGCGTCGTCTACGCCATCGGCGATCTCGAAGCATGGGCCGATCAGGCCGCCTGCACCTCAACGTCGGACCCTCGCTACGTCGAGGCCCGCGCCGCGAGCAATGCGCATCGCTGAAGGCAGCGTTCACCCATGTCGTCGCGCCGCCTCCTTGTGCCGAGCGAGCGAAGCAAGCTCGATCCGTTCGTTATCGCCACGGGCGATGCCAGCCCGCGCGATCAGCGTGACTTGATGGAGCGGCCATTCTTCTCGCTCGCGAAGGCCAAGCGCACGAGGCCGATCCTCTACCAGGCCGGCGACGTCAGCGTCGAAGTCTATGCGGTTCCCGAGCACGGCATGGCAACGATCTGGGACGCCGACGTTCTGATTTGGGCCGCCAGCCAAATTGTCGAGGCTGAGAACCTCGGTCTGAAGACCTCGCGTTTCCTGCGCTTCACGCCCTATCAGCTTCTGATCGCAGTCGGCCGGCAGACCGGGGCGCGCGACTACAAGCTCCTGAAGGGGGCACTGGCCCGCCTCCAGGCGACCGTTATCCGTACCACCATCCGGCAGGGCGAACATTGGCGGCGCCACCAATTCTCGTGGATCAACGAATGGGAGGAGTGCGCGAGGGCCGACGGTCGCGTTGAAGGCATGGAGTTCGTCCTCCCCGACTGGTTCTATCGCGGCGTCATCGATCGCTCCCTCGTTCTCACCATCGATCCGGCATACTTCAGCCTGACCGGCGGGATCGAGCGTTGGCTGTACCGCGTCGCGCGCAAGCATGCCGGCCGCCAGCCGAGAGGCTGGCTGTTCGAGGTCGCGCATCTTCACGAGAAATCCGGCAGTCTCGCCAAGCTCGCTGACTTCGCCTTTGATCTCCGCCGGATCGCTGCGCGTCAACCGTTGCCAGGCTACTGCCTGAGCATCGAGCGCAAGGATCGGCGCGAGCTATTGCGTATCCTGCCGAGCAAGCCATCCACAGCTCCTGTGGATGGCGCTGTGAATCAGCTCGGGACTTCGGGCGTTCGCACGATCGGGACTTCGGGCGTGCCCGTATCGGGATTCCGGGAGTGCAAACCACAGCTAACGCTTTGGCAAGACGCGACGATCCCGGAACGTAACTTAGAGTCTAACTTAGAATCTAACTGTTGTAGTGGGCCGGTGCGTGTTGCGGATAACGCCGCCGCGAGCGCTGAGCCGCGAACCAAGCATTCAAGAGAACAATCTCCACCGCTTTCCGGCCGTAAGACGGGAGGCCAGCGATGATTGTCGCGTTGCTCAACCAGAAGGGCGGTGTCGGCAAGACCACGCTCGCCCTGCACCTCGCCGGCGAATGGGCGCTGCACGGAAAGCGCGTGACGCTAATCGATGCCGACCCGCAGGGCTCGGCATTGGACTGGTCGCAGCAACGGGCGCGGGAGAACGTCGTGCGGCTGTTCGGGGTCGTTGGCCTTGCTCGTGACACGCTCCATCGCGAGGCGCCGGAGATCGCGCGCGCCGCCGATCACGTCGTCATTGACGGACCTCCGCGCGTCGCCGGACTGATGCGCTCGGCGCTATTGGCGGCCGACCTCGTGCTGATCCCCGTGCAGCCATCGCCGTTCGACGGTTGGGCATCCGCCGAGATGCTGGACCTGCTGCGGGAGGCCCGCATCTATCGTCCGCAACTCGCCGCCCGCTTTGTGCTCAACCGCTGCGGCGCACGCACGATCATTGCCCGTGAGACAGCTGAAACACTCGCCGATCACGATCCGCCGGTGCTTACCAGCACCATCGGTCAGCGCGTCGTCTTCGCGGATGCCGCGCAGTCCGGCCGGCTCGTCTTCGAATTTGCCGACGAGAGCGCAGCTGCCCGCGAGATCGCCGCGCTCGCCTCTGAAGTTGCGAGGTTCTCACCATGAGCGAGCGCTCCATCAAGCGCGGCTTCGCCTCACGTCCCGGCGATGCCGAAAGCTGGATCAAAGCCAACGACGCGTTGCCGCGCCGCATGGAAGACGCGCCGGCATTCACCGCGCGTCTGACCATCGACGTCACGCTAGCGCTGCGCGGCCGCATCAAGGTCGCCGCGTTCCAGCGCGGCATCACCGTCGCCGACATGCTCCGCGAGTTGCTAGCGCGCGAGTTCCCACCGACACCGGAGAGCCGTCATGAACGACAATGAGGCCTTGCCGCCGCGTGCCGTGCCATCCTCCCATCGGCGCGGCGTCGCGCTCACACATGTCGAACTGACCTGGATCGAGAAGAGGATCGAGCACTGGCTGCGGTTCGGCCACCGCGCCGAAGAAAGGATCCTCGACCGCCGCCGCAGCGTTTCAAGTTTTGCACCCGGCAGCATCTTCGGCTTCGTCCGCTGGGCGTCGAACGACTATGGCACGGTGGTCTCGCGCATGGACATCGTTCGTGCCGTGGAGAGTGGCCAGCGCTATCAGACGCTGCCTTTCGTGCGTCCCGGCGGCGAGATCCTGCTGCGCGTCGATAGCTGGCCGAAGGTCGAGCGCGTGTTGCAGGCGGTCGATGCCATTGAGGCACTCGCCATCGATCCGGCCGACGCCGCGCCCGAATACTGGCGCCATCTCCACAACCGCCTCGCCGCCGGCAACGTGCCACGCGCCTACACGCGCGAGCAGCACGTTGCCTGGCTCAAGCGCCGGAGCGTCACGCCATGACTCGCTTCGGTTACGTCGTGATGACCTACATTGCGGTGCTCGCCGGCTGTGGTTTGGCGTTCGTTGATCCCGCGCCGCGGCTGATCTGGAACGCCACCGCAAGCACGCCGACAGGATTTTACACGCTGCATCCCGTTGGAGAGCTGCGCGATTTGGAACTGGTCGTGGTGCGGCTCCCAGAACCGATCGCGAACTTCCTCGCCGATGGCGACTTCCTGCCAAAGAGTGTGCCGCTTCTGAAGCATGTGATGGCGCTGGCCGGGCAGACCGTGTGCCGGTCCGGCGACGCCATCACCGTGGATGCTGTCGATGTCGGCGCAGCTCACGATCGCGACCATCTCGGCCGTCCGCTGCCGCGTTGGAGCGGATGCACAACCCTTCAGCCGGGTGAGGTCTTCCTCATGAACCCGACTGTCCCGGACAGCCTGGACGGCCGCTATTTCGGCTCACTGCCTGCAAGCTCGATCGTCGCGCGCGCGGTCCCGCTTTGGACTGATGAAGCCGGCGACGGTCGTTTCGTCTGGCGTGCCGTCACCCATTGACCCGCATCCCAACCCAGCAAGCAAGGAGATTTCCCATGGCGCAAATCGGTCAGTTCACTCGCGAGAAGTCCGGTTTCACCGGACGCATTGAAACGCTGTTCTTCGAACGGATTCTCACCCTCGTCCCGGCCGAATCCTCGGATGCCGAGAACGCGCCCGACTACCGCATTCGGCTCGGCGATGGCGAAGGCCCGGAGATCGGCGCGGGCTGGAAGCGTACCGGCGAAAGGGCGGGCGACTATGTTTCGCTCATCATCGACGATCCCACGCTGCCGCGGCCGATCCGGGCCAATCTCTTCCAGTCGAGTGAGGACAAATCGGTCTGGACGCTGAGCTGGAATCGTCAGCCCCAGCGCGCCGAGCGGGACTGATCGCATGCAGGAATCCGTCACGCGTGCTGGCTGCAAGGCGCATCAAGGCTCCATCTCTTTGTTCGTGTCGTCTCCTCGCCTGATCCCCCTCAAGCACCAGTCGGCGGTCGCGCGCGGCCGTCAATGGCGACCGCAGGTTGGCGCACGGAGCACGCTTTCGACGGGCACGAGCTCTGCGGCTTGCTCACGTCACGGCGGAGACCGAGCAGGCTTTGCCGTCATCCTGCTTGCCGGCCTGCTGGTGATGGGTGGGCCAACGGCGGCGGCGCAGGAAGCACCAATCCAACGTCAACAGGTGAGCGAGCGCTATGCCACTCATGTCGCGGAAGCCGCGCAGCGCTTCGGCATTCCGGTGGACTGGATCCGCGCCGTTATGCGGATCGAAAGCGGTGGCGATCGGCGCGCAGTGTCACCCAAAGGCGCGCTTGGCTTGATGCAACTCATGCCGAAGACCTGGACGGAGATGCGCGTGCGCTACGGCCTCGGACATGATCCCTTCGATCCGCATGACAACATCTTTGCGGGCACAGCTTTCCTTCGCGAGCTGCACGACCGCTACGGCTCGCCGGGATTCCTCGCGGCCTATAATGCTGGTCCCGGCCGCTATGAAGACTACCGCGACCGACATCGTCCGCTGCCCACCGAGAGCGTCGCCTACGTTGCTGCCGTCGTCCCTTTTGTCGATGTGGAGAGCACGCCAGGAGCTCTCCTCGTCGCGGCCTCTTCTCGTTCATCCTGGACGCGGGCTCCGCTGTTTTTCACCCGCGCTGACGGACTGTCTTCCGCGACACGGGCGGCATCTGATCGACCGACGACCGACAAGCCGGCTGCGGTTCCCGTGCACGATCTCTCGGCCATCGCACCGCAGTCGAATGGCCTATTCGTCGCACTCTCGACAACAGGAGGATCGCGATGACTGCACGTTGTCATCAGCATAAGGAACGACGCTCGCCCGTCGACGTCCTTGCTGCGGAGGTCCGGCTATTGGTCGGGCGATGGCACCTTGCCACCGCCATCGGCCGCGAAGTGGAGGAGTGCGATAATAACGTGCTGACGGCATATGGGCGATGCCTTCGGCCCGCGCTCTACTCGTCGCTTCGCTCCTCACCGAGCCACCCTACGGGTGTCTCGGCCCTTCGGGTAACGATCGCTATCGCAAGCGCACGCAAACAATGGGGGCTTGCGAGTCAACTGCCAGGTCGCGGCACCCCTTTCGCAATGAATCGGCCGCCAGAAGACATGTTCGGGCAGGCGCTATTGGAGAAATTAGTGCAATGACCCGAACTGCATTTTGTCGCAAATCGCCGCGACTGCCGAGAGTCTGTTGGCTTGGAGGTTGGGCCTTGGGAGCCAGCGACCGGGAGAACACGGCGACGACCGAACGATGGCGAGATAAAAGGCCGCAATGTGCGGCTCGGTCGGTCGGTTGTTGTTGCTTTCCTTTTTTGCTGATCTGGCAATGTGCGGCTCTCGTGCGCAATGTGCGCCTCACGGTCAACGCATTGCAGGCATTTGACGTTTCGCACATTGCCGAGGCTGGCCATGACTGAGGAGAAGGAATTTCAGCCTCGGCCAGGCCGCATCCGCTCTTCGCGGAGCCAGCGGGCCAAGCCCTTCATCGCCCAGGCGCTTGCGGCTGCTCAGCGTGCCGGCGGCGGTCTTTCGCGAGCCGGCCAGCTCGCCAACCATCGTCATTCGCGCTTCGGCCGCGGACGGGTCGCCAGCGCGCGGGCAAACCGTCTGCTCACCGGCCGCTCGCGTCTGGTGACGATCAAGACACGTGTTGTCAGGCATAAAGCGAGATCGGCGCCGCTCGCCGCGCATCTCGGCTATCTCCGGCGGGAGGGCGTGACCCGGGACGGGGAGAAGGCCCGGCTGTTCGGCCCGGACACGGAGCATGCCGATCCCAAGGCCTTTGCCGAGCGTTGTCAGGATGACCGCCACCATTTCCGCTTCATTGTCTCGCCGGAAGACGCAGCCGATATGGCCGACCTCAAAGGTTTCGCCCGCGAGCTGGTCGGCCAGATGGAAGTGGATCTCGGCACCAAGCTCGATTGGGTGGGTGTCGATCACTGGAACACCCAGCACCCCCACGTCCACGTCATCGTGCGCGGTGTCGCCGAAGATGGCCAGGACCTCGTCATCTCCCGCGTCTACATCAAGGAGGGGATGCGCGCCCGTGCCCAGGACCTGGCCACACAGGAACTCGGACTGCGCTCCGATCCGGACATCCGTCGCTCGCTCGAGCGCCAGGTCGAAGCCGAACGCTGGACACAGCTCGACCGCCAGCTTGTTCGCGATGCAGACCGGCATGGGGTCATCGACCTTGCACCCGATCTGGCGCAGCAGCCTGATCAGTTCCATGCCCTGAAGGTCGGCCGGCTGCGGCGCTTGGAGAGTCTCGGACTTGCGCATCAACTCGGGCCAGGCCAATGGGTCATGGACGAGGCCGCCGAGACGACCTTGCGCGAGCTCGACGAGCGCGGCGACATCATCAAGCGCATCCACCGCAGCCTGACCGAACGTGGCATCGAGCGCGGGACCGCGAGCTACGTGCTATCGGGCGAAAGCCTCGACGTGCCCATCATCGGACGCCTCGTCGATCGCGGTCTCGACGACGAACTCAAAGGGACCGCCTATGCCGTGATCGACGGCGTCGACGGACGCACCCACCACATCAGGCTGCCCGATCTCGACGCTTCCGGCGACAGCGCACCGGGCTCCATTGTGGAGCTACGCAAATTCAACGACGCGAGAGGGCACCGTCGCGCGGCGCTCGCCGTCCGCTCCGATCTCTCGATCGAAGCGCAGATAACGGCGAGAGGCGCGACGTGGCTCGACCGGCAGGCGGTTGCGCGCGATCCGGTGGCATTGGGCCAGGCGGGCTTCGGCGACGAAGTCCGCGACGCCATGCAACGGCGGGCCGGGCAGCTCATCGAACAGGGTCTCGCCGAACGCCAGGCGCATGGACTGGTGTTTGCGAAGAACCTCATCGGCACACTGCGCCAGCGGGAGTTAGCGAATCTCGGCAAGCAGCTCGCTGCCGAGACCGGCCGGCCGTTCAACCCGTCGGCTGCCGGCGAATATGTCGCCGGCACCTATCGGCAGCGCTTCGCGCTCGCCTCCGGCCGCTTCGCCATGCTCGACGACGGTCTCGGCTTTCAGCTCGTGCCCTGGACGCCCTCACTCGAAAATCAGCTCGGCCGACATGTCTCCGGCGTGGCCCGCACCGACGGCGGCATCGATTGGAGTTTTGGACGCAGTCGGGGGCTCGGCCTGTGAGCGATCCCTCCAATCACCGACATCAAGAGAGGACGGCCGCCATGTCCGCGACCAAAATTCTCTGGGGCCAGGTCATCACAGTCCTCGCGATCGTTCTGCTGACTATCTGGACCGCGACGGAATGGACGGCTTGGCGGCTCGGCTTCCAGCCGCAGCTCGGGCAGCCCTGGTTCGAGCTGCTCCATTTTCCGTTCTATCTCCCGCCCGCCTTTTTCTGCTGGTGGTATGCCTACGATGCCTATGCACCCTCAATCTTCATCGAGGGTGGCTACATCGCCGCATCCGGCGGCATCATCGCCGCAGCCGTTGCGATCGGGATGTCGGTTTGGCGCGCCCGTGAAGCAAACAATGCTGAGACCTATGGCTCCGCGCGCTGGGCCGAGGCAAAGGAGATCGAGCAGGCTGGCCTGCTTGGGGCCGACGGCGTGGTGCTCGGCCGGTTCGAGCGCGCCTATCTTCGCCATGATGGACCGGAGCATGTGCTGTGTTTCGCTCCCACGAGATCCGGCAAGGGCGTGGGCCTTGTCATCCCTTCGCTCCTGACTTGGCCGGGCTCCGCAATCGTCCATGACATCAAGGGCGAGAACTGGCAGCTCACCGCCGGGTTCCGCGCGCGGCATGGCCGCGTGCTTCTGTTCGATCCGACGAACGCGAACTCGTCGGCCTATAACCCCTTGCTGGAAGTCCGGCGCGGGGAGTGGGAGGTGCGCGACGTCCAGAACATCGCCGACATCCTGGTCGACCCCGAGGGCAGCCTCGAGAAGCGAAACCACTGGGAGAAGACCAGTCATGCGCTGCTGGTCGGCGCGATTCTCCACGTCCTCTACGCCGAGAAGGACAAGACGCTCGCCGGCGTCGCCGCCTTCCTGTCCGATCCCAAGCGGCCGATAGAATCGACGCTTGCCGCGATGATGCGGACGCCGCATCTGGGCGAAGCCGGCGTCCATCCCGTCGTCGCCTCCGCCGCGCGCGAGCTCTTGAACAAGTCCGGCAACGAACGCTCCGGCGTCCTGAGCACCGCGATGTCGTTCCTGGGCCTCTACCGGGATCCCGTGGTGGCAGAGGTAACTCGGCGCTGCGACTGGCGGATTACTGATATCGTTAGCGGGGACCGGCCCACCACGCTCTATCTCGTGGTGCCGCCATCGGACATCAATCGCACCAAGCCGCTGATCCGTCTGATCCTCAATCAGATCGGCCGGCGCTTGACCGAGGATCTCCAAGCCAAGGCCGGCCGGCGCCGGCTCCTGCTAATGCTCGACGAATTCCCGGCGCTCGGCCGGCTCGACTTTTTCGAGTCCGCGCTGGCCTTCATGGCGGGTTACGGCATCAAGAGCTTTCTGATCGCCCAGTCGCTGAACCAGATCGAGAAAGCCTATGGGCCCAACAACTCCATCCTCGACAATTGTCACGTCCGGGTCAGCTTCGCGACCAACGACGAGCGGACCGCGAAACGGGTGAGCGATGCACTCGGAACCGCAACCGAGATGAAGGCGATGAAGAACTATGCCGGCAGCCGGCTGGCACCTTGGCTCGGTCACCTGATGGTGTCCCGGTCCGAGACCGCTCGCCCGCTGTTGACGCCCGGCGAGATGATGCAGCTCCCGCCATCAGATGAGATCGTCATGATGTCGGGTCTCCATCCGATTCGAGCAAAGAAGGCGCGCTACTACGAGGACGGACGCTTCCAGGAGCGCATCATGGCGCCGCCGACCCTGACTAAATCCAACGACGGCCGGCCGGACGACTGGAGTTCACGGCCGCTGCCGCCGCACCCAACTCCATTGGCGTCGTTGACCGACGGCCAGACGGATGACGAAGATCCAAAGTCCGCGGATCGGCGGCGGCATCCGGAACTGGATCGAGACATCGTGGAAAAGAAGGAACCGCTCGACAATGAGTTTGCATCTGACCTCGCCGATGAACTCGATGAAGATGTCCCGCGGATCAGGCGTATGAACGACATGATGCAGGGCGTGGCGCGCCAAGCCTCGCTCGATCCTGGCGATGAGCTTGGATTGTGAGGCTGGCATGACCGCAGCGAAGAAGAAGGCCCAGATGTCGGTCTATCTCGAACCTGATGTCATGAAGGCGCTGTCGGCCTATGCCGCCCGGCGCGAGCAGTCGCTGTCGCTGATCGCCGAAGCCGCCATTGCGTCCTTTCTGTCGCCGGATGCCGATGAGCGGCGTGAGGCCGCTACTGCCAAGAGACTCGACCAGATCGACCGCCGGATCGCTCGCCTTGAGCGGGATGTTGGAATTTCAGTCGAGACCATCGCTCTCTTCATCCGCTTCTGGCTCACGACGACACCGCCACTTCCCGAACCGGCCGCCAAGGCAGCGAGGGCACAGGCCGGAGCGCGCTATGATAACTTTGTCGCCGCTCTGGGCCGCCGACTCAATCAGGGACCAAAGCTGCGGCAGGAAATCCCGGAGGATGCTCAGCAGACTGGCTCGTTTCAAGGCGACTAGGGACGACGCGACACTGAAATCAAGCCAGTGAAGTGGATGGCGGTCTCGAACCCTGCAATGGGCTAGGGCTACGGCCTATCAGTCAGGTAGCTAACCGCTTCGAGCCCGAATTTGTTGGCGAAGATCTCGCAAACGTCGGTCGCGAAATACCAACTGTGCAAGTGATGTTTGCGGCCTCTGTTGAAGTTCAACGCAACGAAACTGGCCACGAAGATCAAGATTTCCGCGATCGTTCCTGACCTGCGGTCCAAAGGGATAGCCCGCCGACGCAGGCCACAATGGCCGCGCCACATGCCATGTAGAGTGTTGCCTCCGAGGCTCCTGGCGCAATTGTCGGGATGAGATATATCGCAAGCCCGAAGCCACCTGTAAGCAGGGCTGTGAACGCTTGCACACGGCCAATCATGCCGGCATCCACAACGGTCAAAAGGTGGCCGTTGGCCGCTGCTCGCGACACCTTCCAGAGCATGCCGGCCACACAGTAGAGAACAATAGCGATGGCCCGATTCGGCGCGAGGGAGAACAAGAACAGGGATACGCCAGCAATAGCCAGGATTGCGGGTGTGAGACCTTGCAGACGTTTCGCTATGGACGGAAAGCCCACTACCGCCAATGCGACCATTCCAGTGATCGCGGCAGCCATTTCGAGCAACCCAAAAAGGCCACTATCACCGTCGAGCGATCGAATCACAAAACCCGGTAAGAGAAGGTTGGTTATCTGGATCACGGCAAATGCCAGTCCGACCGTCACCGCTGCGGAGAGTGCTTGAGGACTGGCGAGCAAATAGCTGAGAGCCTGCCGTGAAGCAGAAAGTAGACTAAGCCGTCGAGACGATCGGACGTCGCGGGCCTGCGCTGTGATCGGCTTCAGCAAAGGAAGACATGCTAGAGCTGCCGCCGCAAACATCAGTGCGGTCGTGAGACTGCCAAGCCTGTCAATGGCAAGCCCGGTAGCACCCGTCCCGATCGCTATGCCCAACTGATTGAAAAGGGAAAGTCGAAGGGCGAACCCCATGCGCTGTGCTTCGGGGACGATTGCCTGCAAAATGCCGCTCAGTGATCCCGACAGCAGCGCGAAGCCAAAGGCTCCCAATACGCCGGAAGCGATGAGAAGGACGGGCGACAAAGATTCTGTGAGAAATCCAACGGGAGCGAGAACGGCCAGCCCCAAGGCGCGGATCGTCTGCCCCGCCACCGTGACCTGTGCCCGATCATGACGATCGGCCAGGTGGCCGGCAACCGGCGCGAGCAGTAAGCCGGCGACGCTGGTTGAAAGTAACACCAGTCCAACCAGTCCAGAACCACCCTCGTGGAAGCTACCCAGGCTGGCAGAACAATGCCGACACCAACGATGAAGAAAGAAGCCGACGAAAACGCTATAAACAGAGGTCTTTCCGAATCTTTCACGCTGAATCTGCCTCAAGGGAGATCGTGGTTGGCGTCTCCTAATGATCTGACATATTTTCCGATTCAAGCGACAGTTTTGCATCTGACATTTGCGATGTCCTAGGGTCCACTGGGAGTGATCGCGCATCTTCGCCGAAATCTGCAGGAAACCTGCGTGGTACCGAACAAAAAATGCGCTAATAGCCTAAGTCGAAGAGGGAATATGCCGTGGTTCATTTTCACGGTCATACGAGTTTGCTGGGTTTCTCCATTGGCACGGTATTCGCCGAAGAGTACCGCAATCAGCCGACCACGGTTGATCAAAACTCCGGCGAACTCGCAAACCGAACTAGGCAGAAACATCTGGAGTTCACTTCTTATGACGTTCGACGATGTTTCCTTTAGGGCCGCTCGCCGCGAGGACGCGGAGGCGGTTTTCAACGTTACCAAGGCGTCGATCGACGGCCTTGCTCGCGCATCCTACTCTCACAACCAAATCCAGAATTGGATGGGCCACCGTACGCCGGCATTTTACGAAGAGCTCATCGCCAAGGGGCGAATGACCGTGTGTCTCCGCGGCCGTATCGTGGTCGGATTTGTCGATGCGGAACCCGGCGAAGTAACACGCCTATTTATCTTGCCAGAAGCCGCTGGCGCCGGACTGGGTCGGCAACTGCTCGAGATCGGGATTGAACAGGCACGGTTAGGCCATAACGGTCCAGTGAGGCTCGAAGCGACGATCAATGCCGAAGGCTTCTACCAAAAGCATGGCTTTAAAAGCATAGGTAGGGGCTATTTCTCTCACGGTCTCGGCGGCGAGCCTGTCGAAATCGTGCATATGGAATTGTGAACTTCGACACCCTTGCTGCTATGTGATTCTCAGCGAGTCGCATTCGCGACCTAGCAAGTATTTTTTCTCTGCTCTGCGCCGGGTCCCTACGACGGCTGAATACTTGTTGAACTGCGCCAGTTCCTGCCTTTTCTATCCATCCCCGTTGCTGATCGCTTGCCGTGATTGGCGCTCGACGGGGGACGATCATGGCGGACACTTCACTCCATTCGGAAGCGTTCTCGCGTGGCGCGCGCATGTTGCGCACCGCGCTCGGCCCCGCGATCGCCACTTTCCTCGAAGACCCCTCGATCGTCGAGGTGATGCTCAACCCTGATGGCCGGCTCTGGATCGACCGGCTGTCCGGCGGCCTGGAGGATAGCGGACGAACGATGTCCGCCGCCGATGGCGAGCGGATCGTGCGTCTGGTCGCGCACCATGTTGGCGCCGAGGTGCATGGCGAGAAGCCGCGCGTCTCGGCCGAGCTTCCCGAGACGGGGGAGAGGTTCGAGGGGCTCCTTCCGCCCGTCGTTGCGGCGCCGGCCTTTGCGATCCGCAAGCCCGCCGTTGCTGTTTTTACCCTCGACGACTACGCCGCGGCCGGCATCATGACGGCAGGGCAGGCGGGCGTGCTCCGCGAAGCCGTCGCCGCCCGCAAGAACATCCTGGTCGCCGGTGGCACCTCGACCGGCAAGACCACCCTGACAAACGCACTGCTGGCCGAGATCGCGGGCACCACCGATCGCGTGGTCTTGATCGAGGATACGCGTGAGCTGCAATGCCGCGCTCCGAATCTGGTCGCGCTGCGCACCAAGGACGGCGTCGCATCCCTGTCCGATCTGGTTCGGTCCTCCTTACGTCTACGCCCCGACCGGATTCCGATCGGCGAGGTACGCGGCAGCGAAGCCTTGGAGCTCCTCAAAGCCTGGGGAACGGGCCACCCCGGCGGGATCGGAACGATTCACGCAGGCTCCGCGCTGGGCGCGCTTCGTCGTCTAGAACAGCTCATCCAGGAGGCCGTCCTCACCGTTCCCAAGGCGCTGATTGCCGAGACGATCGATCTCGTCGCGGTGCTGCGCGGCCGCGGCAGCGAACGCCGCCTTGCCGAACTCGCTCTCATTGCCGGCCTCGATCCCGCCACCGGCGATTACCGCGTCCAGTCCGCCGAGGCGGGCGGCCAATCCTCGCTTACCGGAGACCGATCATGACCCAATTGCCTGCCGCGATCCGTCGCGTTCGCCGCCGCTTCACGGAGCTTGCGGCGATTGCCGTCATCTCCATCGTTGTCGCGCCCGCGGCCCACGCCTCCGGCTCCTCGATGCCGTGGGAGACGCCGCTCAACCAGATCCTGGAGTCAGTGCAAGGTCCGGTCGCCAAGATCATGTCGGTCATCATCATTACCGTGACCGGTTTGACGCTCGCGTTCGGCGATACTTCCGGCGGCTTCCGCCGGCTGATCCAGATCGTCTTCGGACTGTCGATCGCCTTCGCCGCGTCGAGCTTTTTCCTGACCTTCTTCAGCTTCTCCGGCGGAGCGTTGGTCTGATGGCCGGCATCGTCGATCCGGAAGTTCCGGGCTTCTTCGCGCCGGTCCATCGCGCGCTCACCGATCCGATCCTTATGGGCGGCGCGCCCCGCACGGTTGCGATCGCCAACGGCACGTTGGCGGCCGCCATCGCGCTCGGCCTCCACCTCTGGATCCCCGGAGCGCTGATTTGGGCGGTGGGCCATGCGGCGGCGGTCTGGGCGGCCAAGCGCGACCCGCAGTTCGTGGACGTCGTTCGACGTCACCTCCGCTATCCATCCTATCTCGGCGAGTGAGCCTTTCATGCTGAACCTCGCCGAATATCGCACCCGGCCCCATAGTCTCGCCGACTTCCTGCCTTGGGCCGCTTTGGTCGAGAAGGGCATCGTCCTCAACAAGGACGGCGCGTTCCAGCGCACGGCTCGCTTCCGCGGCCCTGATCTCGACAGCGCGACGCCAGCCGAGCTCGTCGGCGTGACGTCCCGCCTGAACAACGCGCTGCGCCGTCTCGGCTCAGGCTGGGCGATCTTCGTCGAGGCCCAGCGTATCACCGCCCAGACGTATCCGCACAACACCTTTCCCGACGCCGCATCAGCGCTGGTCGATCTGGAACGACGGGACGCTTTCGAGGAGGCCGGCGCGCATTTTGAGAGCCGTTATTTTATGACTCTCGTCTGGCTCCCGCCGGCCGAGGATGCCTCGCGCATCGAGGGGTGGCTCTATGAGGGCCGAGCGCAGAGCGGTGTCGATCCTCACGAGCTGCTGCGTGGCTTCGTCGACCGGACCAACCGCGTCCTGCAATTGGTCGAAGGGTTCATGCCCGAAGTGGCATGGCTCGATGACGGCGAGACGCTAACTTACCTGCATTCGACCATCTCGACCCGGCAACAGCGCGTACGCGTTCCCGAGACGCCCATGCATCTCGACGCGTTGCTTGCGGATGAGCCGCTCGCCGGCGGCCTCGAGCCGCGTCTCGGCAGCCACCACCTTCGCACACTCACCGTGGTCGGTTTCCCGACCGCAACCCATCCTGGAATCCTCGACGAGCTGAACCGGCTTGCCTTCCCCTACCGCTGGTCGACGCGTGCGATCCTGCTCGACAAGACCGAGGCGGTGAAACTGCTGACCAAGATCCGCCGCCAGTGGTTCGCCAAGCGAAAGTCCGTCGCTGCCATCGTCAAGGAGGTGATGACCAACGAAGCCTCAACACTGGTGGATAGCGATGCGGCGAACAAGGCCACTGACGCCGATCTCGCCTTGCTGGAACTGGGCACCGACGATGTCGGCCAGGCCTACGTCACCGCGACTGTCACCGTCTGGGACGAGGACGCCGGTCTCGCCGCCGAGAAGCTTCGGCTCGTCGAGAAGGTGATCCAGGGGCGCGACTTCACCTGCATGCCGGAAGGGGTGAACGCGCTCGAAGCCTGGCTCGGCTCTCTGCCAGGGCACGCCTATGCTAACGTCCGCCAGCCGCCGCTCTCGACACTGAACCTGGCTCACCTGATTCCTCTTTCGGCGGTCTGGGCCGGGCCAGACCGCGATGAGCATTTCCGCAGCTCTCCGCTCTTCTTCGGCAAGACGGAAGGCTCGACGCCGTTCCGCTTCTCGCTGCATGTCGGCGACGTCGGTCACACCCTGATCGTCGGCCCGACCGGTGCCGGCAAGTCCGTGCTGCTCGCGCTGATGGCGATCCAGTTCCGCCGCTACCGGAAGAGCCAGATCTTCGCCTTCGATTTCGGCGGTTCGATCCGCACAGCTGCGCTTGCCATGGGCGGCGACTGGCACGACCTCGGCGGAAGTCTGTCGAACAGCGCGGAGGACTCCGTGTCTCTTCAACCGCTCGCACGTATCGGCGATGCGGCAGAGCGCGCCTGGGCTGCCGAATGGGTGACCGCGATCCTTGCCAAGGAGGGCGTCACCATCGATCCGACCGCGAAGGAGCATGTCTGGTCGGCGTTGACCTCGCTGGCATCCTCGCCGGTCGAGGAACGCACGATCACCGGCCTCACTGCTCTGTTGCAATCGACCGCGCTCAAGCAGGCGCTGCAACCTTATTGTGTTGGTGGCTCCTCCGGCCGCCTGCTCGACGCGGAGGCCGAGCAGCTCGGCTTCGCGTCGGTGCAGGCGTTCGAGACCGAGGGCTTGATCGGCGCGGGTGCTGCGCCCGCCGTCCTCACCTACCTCTTCCATCGCATCGAGGGACGGCTCGACGGTCGGCCGACGCTGCTCATCATCGACGAGGGCTGGCTCGTCCTCGACGATCCGGCCTTCGCCCAGCAGCTTCGCGAATGGCTGAAGACGTTGAGGAAGAAGAACGCCTCTGTCGTCTTTGCAACCCAATCGCTCTCCGACATCGACGCCAGCAACATCGCACCCGCAATCGTCGAGAGCTGCCCGACGCGCATCTTCCTGCCGAATGAGCGCGCGATCGAACCGCAGATCACCGCCATCTACCAGCGGTTTGGGTTGAACGACCGCCAGATCGAGATCATCGCGCGGGCGACACCGAAGCGGGACTATTATTGCCAATCTCGTCGGGGCAATCGGCTCTTCGAGCTCGGCCTCGGGCCGGTCGCGCTCGCCTTCTGCGCCGCGTCCTCCAAGGCCGACCATGCCGCAATTGAACGGCTGCTCGCCGAGCACCGCCGCGACGACTTCACGCCCGCCTGGCTCGCGGATCACGAGCTGCTCTGGGCCGCCGATCTCATCCCCGACCTGACAAACCTGGAGGTGCAATCATGACCACTCTTAAGACGCGACGCGCAAGCTTGGTCGCCGCGGCCGCTCTCTCGCTCGCACTATCGATCTTGCCGCCTTCGACGACGCCAACCTCCGCGCAGTGGATCGTCTACGATCCCACCAACTTCAGCCAGAACGTGCTGACCGCGGCGCGTGAGTTGCAGCAGATCAACAATCAGATCCAGATGCTGACCAATCAGGCTCAGAGCCTGGTGAACCAAGGAAAAAACCTCGCCAATCTGCCGTTGTCGACGCTGACCCAGCTTCAGTCACAGGTCGCACGGACTCAGTCACTGCTGAGCCAGGCCCAGAACATCGCCTTCAACGTCGAGCGCATCCAGACGACATATTCCAGCACCTACGGCACGGCGGCGGCCACGGGCTCCAATTCGACAATGTTTGCCGCGGCCCAAAGTCGTTGGCAGAACTCGGTAGGCGCGTTCGAAGACTCGCTCAAGGTGCAGGCCGGGGTCGTCGGCAATATCTCGACCAACTCCAGCGCAATGAGCTCGCTGGTCACCGCCAGCCAGTCGGCGAGTGGCGCCCTGCAGGCCGCTCAGGCCGGCAATCAGCTCCTGGCCCTGCATTCCCAGCAGCTATCCGATCTAGTCGCGGTGCTCGCCGCAAAGGGACGGGCGGACG
Source organism: Bradyrhizobium sp. 172 (assembly GCF_023101065.1). Classification (NCBI taxonomy): domain Bacteria; kingdom Pseudomonadati; phylum Pseudomonadota; class Alphaproteobacteria; order Hyphomicrobiales; family Nitrobacteraceae; genus Bradyrhizobium; species Bradyrhizobium sp. 172. The sequence continues at coordinate 7,361,219 of NZ_CP064701.1, read as the reverse complement.
CGCTGGAGCAGGCGCGCGTGACCGCGACCGAATCGCAGGGCCAGCAACAATACAAGATCTTCTCGACACGCAGCGGCTATCAGCCCGGCAATGTCACCATGTTCAGCGGCAACTAAGGCACACCGATCATGGAGCGCTCGGATATCCTTCGCGTAGGCGCGATGATCATTGTGTTCGCGATTTTTCTTGCCACGCTGCACGTCATTCATCGGCGTCCGGCGAAGCGGCCTGTATCCGATGCACCCTCTGTCTCCGCTCCCGATAATCTCTCGGCCGAGCTGCGCCGCTGCCGCGCGCTTGGCCCCCAGGATGCCGAAGATCCGCACTGCCAGGCGGTCTGGGAGGAGAACCGCGCGCGCTTCTTCGGCGGGCCGGCGCGGCCACTTCTGCCGCAGGCCGCGCCGGCCACACAGCCGACGACGAGTGCTCCACAGGGAGAGAAGCCGTGAACAACGTCGGCGTCATCGACACCTTTCTCAATACCTTCACGACCTACATCGATTCAGGTTTCGGCCTGATCAAAGGCGAGGTCACGTATGTGTCGTCGACGTTGATCGTCATCGACATCACGCTCGCCGGCCTGTTCTGGGCCTGGGGCGCAGACGAAGACATTCTCCAACGGCTGGTGAAGAAGACCCTCTACATCGGCTTCTTTGCCTTCATCATCACCAACTTCACCAAGCTCTCAGGCATCATCTTCAATAGCTTCGCTAGCCTCGGACTGAAGGCCGGCGGCTCATCAATCTCGACCGCGGACTTCCTGCGGCCCGGCCGACTTGCGCAGGTCGGACTCGATGCCGGGCAACCGTTGCTCGACTCCGCAAGCCAAATGATGGGCTTCACCAGCTTCTTTGCGAACTTCGTCCAGATTGCCGTGCTGATGGTGTCCTGGCTACTCGTGCTGATCGCCTTCTTCATTCTGGCGGTGCAACTGTTCGTAACGCTGCTCGAGTTCAAGCTGACGACGCTTGCCGGTTTCATCCTTATTCCCTTCGCGCTTTTCAACAAGACCGCCTTCCTCGCGGAAAAGGTGCTGGGCAACGTCGTTGCCTCCGGCGTGAAGGTCATGGTGCTTGCTGTCATCGTCGGCATCGGCACCGGGCTCTTCTCCCAATTCACAACTGCCTATGCCGGCGGGGAGCCGACCATCGAGCAAGCGCTCTCTGTCGTGCTGGCGGCACTCGCCATGCTCGGCCTCGGCATTTTCGGTCCGGGCATCGCCACCGGGCTTGTGTCGGGCGCGCCGCAGCTTGGCGTCGGCGCTGCCGTCGGCACGGGCCTCGCCGTCGCCGGCACGGCTATGGCGGGTGGAGCTGCGCTTGGGCTCGCCGGAAGGGGGGCGATGGCGGCTAGTTCCGGTGCTGCGGCCGCCGCGCGTGGTGGTGCGGCGATGGCGGGCGGTGTGTCCTCCGCCTACAGCCTCGCATCGGCCGGTCGGTCCGGCGTTGGCAGCGTCGCGTCCGGTCTCGGTGGCGCAGGCCGCGCGGCGGCAAGTCACGCGGCAGCTCCCGTCAGACGCGCCGCTTCCCAAGCGGCGGGGGCAATGAGAGAGAGCTTCACCTCCGGTGCCCGTGCCGGCGTCGCCAACACCGGTGGCTCCTCGACGATGGGGACCATCGGGAGTGGCGAGGCTGCACCCGATGGAGCCGAATCTCAAGCAGCGAGCGAAAGCGGTCCGCCCGCCTGGGCCCAGCGCGTCAAGCGCAATCAGACCGTCATTCACGGCGCTCAGACAGCCGCGCAAGCCCTCAAATCCGGCGACAGCCATGGTGGCGGCCACTCCGTCGAGCTATCAGGGGGAGAATAAGAAATGTCAGTCTTCCGGCGATCGTCGGTCCGCTATGGCCGCACGCCCGAACCCGAAACCCCCTACCAGCGTGCGGCGCGGGTTTGGGATGAACGCATCGGCTCCGCCCGCGTGCAGGCCAGGAACTGGCGGCTGATGGCCTTCGGTTCGCTGATCCTTTCTTGCGGCCTCGCTGGTGGGCTCGTCTGGGAATCCGCGCACGGCACCGTCGTTCCCTGGGTGGTGCAGGTCGACAAGCTCGGGGAGGCGCAGGCCGTGGCGCCAGCCACCGCGGACTACAGGCCGAACGACCCGCAGATTGCCTGGTATCTCGCCCACTTCATCCAGATCGTTCGCTCGCTTCCGGCCGATCCAATCATCGTGCGGCACAACTGGCTGCAGGCTTATGATTTCACGACCACGGCGGGCTCGGTGGCGCTGAACGACTACGCCCGCGCCAATGACCCCTTCGCCAATCTCGGCAAGCAGCAGGTCGCGATCGACGTCTCCAGCGTCATCCGCGCCTCGCCCGACAGTTTTCGCGTCGCTTGGGTCGAGCACCGCTATCAGGACGGAGCGCTCGCCGGCACCACACGTTGGACCGCGATCCTCACCATCGCAATTGCGCCGCCCACGGACGCCGATCGGCTGCGCAAGAATCCACTCGGCATCTACGTCAACGCTATCAACTGGTCGAAGGAGCTGGGACAATGACCCCGCCGAATTTCTCGAAAGCCGGCGGTCCGGCTTGGCGCTTTTCCATCGTTCACCAAAATTGGAAAGACGGCGATACGTCTTTCCGTAAACCCGCCTTTGCGGCTTTGCTGATGGTCGCCTCGGTGCTTGGCGGCTGCGCGCACAATTTCATCCCGCCCGACATCAACTATGACACTGCGGAGCCGGCAGCGCTCACCACTGATCCGCCGCCGCCCGTCAAGATCGTGGAATTGCCAAAGCCCCTGCCGCTGCCCGGGCAGTTGAAGCCGCTCACTGCTAGTAAACGGATCCCCGAAGCCGCCGACCCAAAAGTCCGCGTCAAACAGGCGAACGCCGCGGCACGCGTGCAGCCGGTCCGCAACGGCTTCATCAATGCCGTCCAGGTCTATCCGTTCTCCGGCGGCGCCCTCTATCAGGTCTATACGGCGCCCGGCCAGATCACCGATGTCGCCCTCCAGGAGGGCGAGCGGCTCACAGGCTCAGGTCCGGTCGCCGCAGGCGACACCGTGCGCTGGATCATCGGCGACACCGAGAGCGGCGCGGGAGCGACCAAGAAGATCCACATCCTGGTTAAGCCGACGCGGCCGGAGTTGGTCACCAATCTCGTCATCAACACCGACCGGCGGACCTATCTCCTCGAGCTGCGCTCGACGGAAAAGACCTATATGGCCTCGGTCTCCTGGCAATATCCCGAGGACCAGCTCATCGCACTTCGGCAGCAGAACGCGACGGCTGAAGCAGCCGCGCCAATTGCAGCCGGTGTCGATCTCGGCTCGATCAACTTCCGCTACGCGATCGAGGGCGATGATCCGGCCTGGCGTCCGCTGCGCGCCTTCGACGACGGCAATAAGGTCTACATCGAATTCCCCAGCGGAATCGCCCAGGGCGAGATGCCGCCGCTGTTCGTCATTGGTCCGGCCGGCGGCTCCGAGCTAGTAAATTACCGGGCGAACCGCAACTACTACATCGTCGACCGCCTGTTCGCCGCCGCCGAATTGCGTCTTGGCGACAAGGACAGTGAGCGGCGCGTGCGCGTCGTCCGCACCGATGGGAGGCCGCGAGCATGGCGATAGGCGGCGAAGACGAACGTCAAAACGACATTCCACCCGTGGCGCCGCCGGATTTGCGGCTCCGGGGCGAGTGGCCACCTGTCACGCGCCTCTCGCGCAAGATGCTGATCGGCCTCGGCGCGGTGTCTGCCCTCGCAATCGCGGGTGCACTCGGCTACGCGCTCCAGACCCGCAACAAGCAGCAAGCCGGCCAGGAGTTGCTCAGCACCCAGAACCGTCCATCACCTGAGGGCCTCGCCGCCTTGCCGAAGGATTATACCGGACTGCCGCGTCAGGCACCGCCGCTCGGGCCGCCGCTGCCCGGCGATCTCGGCAAGCCGATCCTCAACGCAGGCGCGGCACCCAACACCGTGGTCCCGGGAACGGCGCCCGATCCGGAGGCACAGCACAGATCCCAGGAGGTTGAGGCGGCCCGTGTCAGTCGTCTCTTTGCCCAGACCAATCAGCAACCACACAGCGTCGGCCAGCTCATTCCGAATAGTTCGACCGCAACCGCGACGACCCCGGCCGCGACACCCCCCGTCGATGCCGGGTCCGCCCAGAACATGCAGGATCGCAAGACGGCCTTTCTCAACGGTTCGACGGACAAGCGCACGGTCAGTCCCGACCGGCTCGAGGCCAAAGTTTCTCCTTATGTCGTGCAGGCGGGCACCGTGATTCCGGCGGCGCTCAACACGGGCATCAGGTCCGATCTGCCCGGCCAAATCACCGCCCAGGTGACCGAGGCGGTGTATGATAGTCCGTCCGGCAGGTATCTTCTGATCCCTCAGGGCGCAAAACTGATCGGTCAGTACGACAGCTCCGTCGCGTTCGGCCAAAGCCGCATCCTCCTGGTCTGGACCCGCATCATCATGCCGGAAGGCACCTCCATCGTGCTGGAGCGCCAGCCCGGCGCCGACACCGGCGGTTATGCCGGGCTTGAGGACGAGGTCGACAACCATTGGGGCATGCTGTTCAAGGCCGCTGTTCTCTCGACCATGCTCAGCGTCGGAGCCGAGGCGGGCACGAGCCAGAACGAGAACAATCTTGTTCAAGCGATCCGCAGCGGTGCGTCCAACAGCATCAGCCAGACCGGCCAGCAGATCGTGCAGCGTCAGCTCAACATCCAACCGACGCTGACCATTCGGCCAGGTTTCCCGGTCCGGGTCATCGTTACTCGCGACCTGGTGCTGGCTCCCTACGGACAAAAAGGTGCGCGATGACGAAGCTCAAGCTTGGACCACTCGAAGACGACAAACCAGTCAAGCTCAGCGTCGAGCTGCCGGCGACGGTCTTCAGGGATCTCAAAAGCTACGCTGAGATTTTGTCTCGTAGCGGAAGGGCGACCACGCCGATCGAGCCCGCCAAACTGATCGCGCCGATGATAGAGCGATTCATGGCAACCGACCGCGCCTTTGCGAAGGCCCGACGAAATGCTGCTCAATCCGTACCTGGCGCAGCCGAGAGGTCCGGATAACGCTCGCGAAGCAGGTCGAGAAACGGACGCAGCGATGGATTGCAATTGTCCTGCCGCCAATACGCGCGGAAGCTCAGCCGCGTCGGACCTTCGGTACCATGCACCTCGCGGAAGGTAACTCCCGGATAGGTGGCGCCCGTCGCACCTTCGAGTGCCAGGAGGATACCCCAGCCGGCTCCGACCGAGGTGAGAAGCCGGTCGAGCGACGCTTCATGGTGGAGCAATTGACAAGTATCAAGACTTCCCATTTTGCTGATGAGAAGCTTGACGAGTTCGGGACCGGGGCCGTGTTCTGTCACCAAAAGGGCTTCGTGCCTCAGTTCGCCCCAGTGAACCACATCACGGCCTGCTAACGGATGACCCGCGGGGAGAGCAACCACGGCACGTTCGCTCCAGAGCAACAAGGATCTGTCGCTCCAGCTCGCATTGGGCTCGACCAGGAAGGCGACGTCAATGGCGGAGCTGGCGAGATCGGACATCAAATCGTCGCTCGATCCGTCGACGAAATGCGGTTTGACATCAGGGAAGCGCCGCTGGTGCTCGAGAAGGGTGCCCCGTAGATTGCCGGCGGAGAATGAGGCGTGGATCCCGATGTTCAATAGACCGCTCTCGCCGCGCCAGCGGCTCTTGAGGCGGCCGGTCATCGCCTCAGTATCATTCACGATGCGCCGGGCAGCATCGAGGAATTCCTGACCTTCGATGGTCGGTCGCGTACCGGCTTTAGTGCGCTCGAAGATGGCACCGCCCAACTTATGTTCGAGATTGCGCAGACGGCGACTCAGCGTTGACTGCTTAACCCTGAGGGTCTCTGCCGCTTGGCGGAGGCTTCGGTGCTGGGATGCGACGATAGCCCAGCGTAGATCTCGAAATTCCATTGGCACGGTCGAAGCGCAACCCCCTCTAGCTCGTATGATTCGGTGCTACCATGCCAAACCGCAGTTGGGATCGATCAAAAAAACAACTGGTAGTAGAATTTTCTTCCAAATCAATGGGAAGCAAAATTTCAATCTAAATGGGTAAAACCGGGAATATCCGCAGTGTGGCCCGATCCTGCGCGATCCTGCCCAGGGCATTCGCTTGCCGAACTGCTGTCCATCGGGCCGGGAGCTTGCTTGCTTTGCCCTGCAATCATTCGGAGATCTTGTCGAGGGAACAGCGAACTGTGCATCGGTCGAGTGACATACAATCGGACGATCCACAGACTGCAGAAGCCGGTTGTGATAAATAAATCCCGAGTTTGCATGGACGAGGTTTTCCGGTTTCGAGCCTGTCGCGCCGATTGCGTTATATGATGAGCCGAACTTGCGCGCAGGTTTGACCGTGATTCACCATTTCGGGTCGATTTCCCGGGCGTATCGCCTGGCCGGATTGGCGCGACTCGACGTCCGATAGCGCGCGCCTGCCGCCGCCGTCAGTTCCTTCCGTGTCGCGCGCCATGGAAAACTGCCCCCTCAGCGTCACGAGGAATTGCCCCCTCCTCGGATAGCTGGGGAGAGAGTGAATGAAGCGGGAACGAATCACTGAAGGCTCGTCGTGGATTGATCCACGGGGGCAGGTGATGAAGACGCCGGATGACGTGGCGGAGATGTTGCGCCTGAGGGCGTGCGGGTGGGGTCTGAAGCGGATTGCGCGACAGCTGGGCTGCAGCCATCACACGGTGAAGGGCTACGTGGTGGCGGGCGGGGTGAAGGCGTTCAAGTCGCCTGAGCGGCCGAAGCGTCTCGACGGCCTTGAGGGTTGGCTGCGCGAGAGGCTCGTTCGGCATCGCGGCAATGCCGACGTGGTGCGCCAGGACCTGTTGGCCGAGAGAGGCGTAACAGTCAGCCGGCGGACGCTGCAACGCGCCGTGCAGCCCTATCGCCAGGCGCTGAAGGCGGAGGCTCTGGCGACGACGCGGTTTGAGACGCCGCCGGGCCGACAGCTGCAGATCGACTTTGGGGAGCGCCTGGTCGAGATCGGAGGAGCGAAAGTCAAGGCATTCGTGTTCGTGGCAACGCTCGGCCACTCGCGACGGCTTCATGTGCGTGCGTTCCGGGCCGAGAGACAGGAGCATTGGTTTGCCGGGCTCGAGAGCACATTCACGACCCTCGGCGGTGTGCCCGAGGGAGTGCTGATGGACAATCCACGGGCGCTTGTGGTGCGCCACGACGCGGTGAGCCGATCGGTTCAGTTCAATGACAAGCTGATCGCCTTCGCAAAACATCGGGGCTTCCGTCCTCGCGCCTGCGCACCATATCGGGCGCGCACGAAAGGCAAGACCGAGAACGGCGTCGGCTACGTGAAGAAGAACGCAATCGCCGGTCATTCCTTCCCAAGCTGGGAAGCATTCGAGGCGCATCTCGACAGGTGGGAGCGTGAGGTTGCAAACGTTCGTATCCATGGCACGACCGGAGAGGCGCCGATCATCCGCTTCGCGCGCGACGAGATACATCGGTTGAAGCCGCTCGGCGGGCAGCCTTCGTTCGGATCCTTGCGTGAACTGACCCGCGTCGTCGGCAATGATTGCGCCGTCCAGATCGACACGAACAGCTACTCGGTACCGTGGCGCCTGATTGGCGAGCGCGTGGCGGTAACGATCGCGGCCGGCGAAGTGCGGATCCGCCATGGATTGCACCAGGTAGCAGTGCACAAGCTATCGGAGGGTCGCCGGCTGCGGATCATCGACTTTGCCCATCTCGATGGTGTTGCTGGTCGCAACGGCGCGGTCCGCCGGCCGGAGATTGCTGCGGCCACGGTACCGGGATCGTCTCCACCGCCCTCGTTGTTGCGTCCTCTTGCCGAATACGAAGCCGTGATTGGAGGAAGCTTCTGATGGCACGGGCAAAGAATGTAATTGAAGCAACAACCGATCCGCTAGACGCCATGCTGGCGCGATTGCAGCTCTCCGGCATTCGCGACCAGCTCGACAGCCTGCTCGACGAGGCGGCGCGCGCGAACCTGTCGGCGCGTGAGACGCTGATCCTGCTGTGCGAGCGCGAGATCGCGCGCAAGGATCATCGCCGCATCGAGATGGCGCTGAAGCTCGCACACTTCCCGGCCGTGAAGGAGCTTGCGGGCTTCGACTTCGAAGCGCAGCCATCGATCGACCCAAAGCAAATCCGCGACCTGGCCGCATCACGTTGGATAGCCAACGGAGAGAACGTGCTGCTGCTCGGCCCGATAAGACGCACTTGTCGATCGCTCTCGGGCGAGAGGCGATCCTGGCCGGATACACCGTGCAGTTCACCACTGCGACGACGCTGGTCGCAGGCCTTGCCAAGGCGCACGGCGAGCGACGCCTGGACGAGAAACTGCTCGCGCTGTCGAAGCCAAAGCTGCTCATCGTCGACGAACTCGGCTACTTGCCGCTTGAACCTGACGCGGCGCATCTGTTCTTCCAACTGGTCAGCCGGCGCTACGAAACCGGCGCCATGCTGATCACGTCGAGCCGCAGCGTTGCCGAATGGAGCACAGTGTTCGCCGATCCCGTGGTCGCCACCGCGATCCTCGACCGGCTCCTGCACCACAGCCACGTGCTGACGATCCGAGGCGACAGCTATCGGCTCCGCGCCAAGCGCAAGAGCGGCCTCATCAAGACGCCCACCGCCGGTGACGGCCCTCCGGTCGGCTCGGCCTCCCTCCGGCCCGCCACCGGCGGAAACAACCTTCAACCGAGATCGTAATCGCGATGGTGGGGGCAGTTCTTCATGACGCAAAGGGGGCAGTTCCGGATGGCGTTTGACACTTCCGCGTCACCATGGTTAGCCGCCCCACCTTCGCCCCCGCTCGTTCCCGATCCAAGGGAGCAATTTACGTGAGGCAACGGCTTAGCATCCGGTAACAATTAAGGTGAGGCAATGCGACCTTGTCATCGACGGCAGTGTGCTGCTTGTAAGCGGGCTCCAGCCGCCGGTTTCGGGCATTGGTGGCCATTGTCGCATCGGGGATCAGTCGTGCAGACCTTTTGTACTTCCCGCTTTGCCGGACCTTCTCTCATCCTCACTTTCATCTTCGCCTTGATTTTCGCTCAGCATATCCATCACAAGCTGCTCGGTGAGGCTGTTCCAACTCACGTTGGCGCGGATCAGCGACGCATCGACGTGAACCACTTCGGCTGTTGCGATCTTGGCCTTCAGGCAGGCCTCGACCGTGCGTTTCAAGATCCTACGGAATCGCTCTTCGCCCCAGCGCTGGCGGATGCGCGTCAGGCTTGAATGGTGCGGTAGCTGCTCGTGGAGGCCATAACCAGCAATCCATCGAATGCGATGTTGACCTGAGCCTCACGGATCAGCTTGCGATCGTGTACGATCCCGGTGAGCAGACCCGCGAGCATCAGCCGTACCGCGGCTTCCGGATCGATGCCTGGCCGACCGTCGTTCGCGCAGTCGGAGACCTCTTCCCTTAGCCAAGACGGGTCGAGCACACGATCGACCGCGCCAGCACGTGCTCATCTGGGGCGAGCTGTTTCAGCGAGCGCGTGATGAAGAGCTCCAACTGATCCCGCTCCTTGCGCCCCAGCATCTCGTTTGCTCCGCCGATCGCGAATCGCCGACGAGAACGGAATCAGCCAATTGGAGCTTTTTCAACGACCCCCATGTGCGTGAGTTGCTAGATGTTCCAGAACCCAATCTTCGAACCGACGTAGGCGCACGGCGCGATGGGGCTAATAAGTAGGCGGAAAATCTGACCGCCATTTCGGGCGAGGCCACATTCTATCTGTTGGCAGTTCCGAACGATCAAATCTAATAGGCGGGTTATAGCCAGTGATTTGACGCCCGAGCTCATGGCATGCTTTGCACATGGAAAGTCGTGCACTTGTGGCTTGGAATGTGCGTCGGATTCGGATTAGCCGCGGCATTTCGCAAGAGAAATTGGCTTATCAGGCCGGCGTTGACCGCTCCTATTTGGCCAGTCTTGAGCGGCAATCGAAAAACCCGACAATTGATCTGCTCGAGCGCATCGCCGAGGCGCTGGACGTTCATTTGTCCGAATTCTTCGTTCGGCCTGTGACGCCCAAGACCTTTCCTAAAGATCGCAACCGGTGAGTTTACGTCGTCGTTGGGCGGGTTAGCCATTATATGCGATTGGGCAGAGCGCTCGAAGATAGCACCGCCCAACTTATGTTCGAAATTGCGCAGGTAACGCCTCAGCGCTGACTGCTTAACTCCGAGGGTCTCTGCCGCTTGGCGGAGGCTTCGGTGCTGGGATACGACGATCGCCCAGCGTAGATCTCGAAATTACACTGGCACGTCGAAACCTATGACAGCTTGCTCGTGACCAAGATTTCTCTTGAAGGGAGCTTGCACTGCTTCGCGCCGCCTCGTCCGCCCGTTCACTGTTCCTATGCCCCGATGGGGACAGTCACTTTCGCAATCCTGCTAGCGCTTGCGATCCTTCCTGCCTGGCATATTGGTCCGTACGAGCATGATGCCTTTGTGGAAGCCACACACCCTTCGCGTGCGAGTCTCATCGTCCAAGTTCAGCCGACTCGTTCCTTAGGCCTAGAACTATTCGTAACGCTCTAGTCCGAAATCCGCAGCTTCAATGTCAGGCCTTCGACCAGAGACAAGGTCCGCTATGACCCGTGCGGAGCCGCAACTCATCGTCCAACCGAGAGTGCCATGTCCTGTGTTCAAGAATAGATTACTAATTCTGGTCCCGCCGATAATTGGCGTTCCATCCGGGGTCATCGGTCGTAGCCCTGACCAGAAGGACGCCTTTTTGGGATCTCCACCGGGAAACAGATCCATCACGGAATACTCCAGCGTTAGCCGGCGTGCCTCGACGAGGTCATTGGTGTAACCCGAGATTTCGGCCATTCCGCCGACACGAATGCGATCCCCGAGGCGGGTAATCGCAATCTTGTATGTCTCGTCCATGACCGTCGATTCGGGAGCGCGCGAAGTGTCGGTAATGGGAATCGTCAGCGAGTATCCCTTGACAGGATAGACTGGCAACTTGATTCCTATTTTCTTGAGGAGAAGCGGCGAATAACTTCCCAGTGCGACAACGACCGCGTCCGAACGAATAGCCCCGCGATCGGTGATCACACCACGCACTCGGCCGGCTTCGATGTCCAGTCCATTGATGCAATGTCCGTAACGGAAATCGGTGCCCAATGCAGCGGATTTCTGCTCCAGTGCATTGGTGAACTTGAAGCAATCGCCGGTCTCGTCCTTCGGAGTCAAAAGTCCTCCGACTATTCGATCGCGAACATGGCGCAATGCGGGTTCGACCCGAACGCAACCGTCTCGATCGAGCACCTCAAATGGAACGCCATCTGCTGCAAGAGCCTTCACGTCCTTTGCTGATGCATCGAGCTGCTGTTGTGTTCGAAACAGCTGCAGGGTTCCCTGCATGCGCTCGTCATAGTGAAGCGAGGCTTCCGCCCTTACCTCGGCAAGCGCCTTGCGACTGTAGTCCGCCAGACGCAGCATCCGTCCCTTGTTGCGGGCATACCGGCTGGCTGTGCAGTTGGACAGCATGCGGACAAGCCAAGATAGCATCGCGGCATCAAGCTTCGGGCGAAGGATCAATGGCGCATGCCGCATGAGCATCCACCTGACGGCCTTCATAGGGATTCCGGGGGCAGCGCAAGGCGAACAATAGCCAAAGGAGACCTCCCCGTCGTTCGCATAACTGGTCTCCAGTGCTGGACCCGACTGCCTATCGACAACGACGACTTCGTGCCCGAGCTTTGCAAGTTGATATGCGGTTGTGACGCCGATAACGCCCGCGCCTAAACTCGTGACTTTCATCGTTTCGGTCCAATGTTCTGTTTAAACGATAGCGACGGGAGGCATTTGCCGCGATCGCGTCAGCGATATTCTCTGCGGAAGCGAGAACCGAGGCCTGTGAGAATTTCGTAGGCGATCGTGCCCGCGTCAGCTGCCAGCGCCTCGATTGTCTGATGAGGACCGATCACTTCGACGAGGCTTCCGAGACCGAGTGCATCATCAGGCAGACCGGAGATGTCGACTGTCATGCTGTCCATCGAGACGCGACCCAGGATGGGCAGACGTTGACCGCGGTAGTAGACGGCCCCGCGACCGCTCAGACTCCGTGGGAGACCGTCAGCATAGCCGGCGCAAAGAGTGGCAAGCCGGGTGCTGCCGGTGGTAACGTGCGTTCCACTGTAGCCGACCAGCGTGCCGCACGGTCCGTGCGGGTCTGCGCAACTGCAATCGAGAGGCTCACGACTGGCTCCATCGGATTTGCGACACTTGCCTGCGCCGCGCCGCCATAGAGCGCGATCCCCGAACGGACAAGAGCACCGTGATAGTCCTTGCCCATCAGTACGCCAGCCGAGTTGGCAAAGCAGAATGGTACCGGGGCAAATTCCTGTGTCACCATCAGCATTTCTGCAAGCTGCGCAGCATTCTGCCCCTTGGTGGGCTCATCTGCAGAGGCGAGATGGCTCATCACGTAGAGAATCTCGAGTTCCGGTGATTGCGCTATTTCCATGCGCACCACAGCGCGCTCGGCGGGCGCAAATCCGAGCCGTGACATGCCGGTATCGAATTGTAGAATAGCAGGCAGACGCCTACCTTCGACGCGCCCGAGCGCGCCACCGCTGAAGCTGGCATAAGGAGTTGATGACGGGAATGATGTGGGCTGAAGCGCAAGCGGGCTCCGCGCCGGGCAGCAGGCCATTCAGCACAAAGAGCTGAGCGTCGTTTGGAAGATGAGGCCGCAGCGCAATGGCTTCCTCCGCTTGCGCCACAAAAAAGTGTCTGCAGCCTGCATCGAGCAATGACCTCGCCACCTGGATGGCACCCAGACCATAGGCGTCGGCCTTGACGACTGCCGCAACGCTGGCCGGGTTCGCCAAAGCTGCGATACGCTCAAAATTCCGGCGCAGTGCGGTCAAGTCGACGGTCATGTAGCCGCGAAAGCCCTGTGCTTCCCCATCTACAAGCGGCTGCGGAGCAGTTCGGTCGAATTTGTTTTCGCTTTGCATGACGAAAGGCGTAGCGCAATAATCGAGCAAATGCCGCGCATTCGTTGCTTGATTATTCCGCTAGTGCTTTGGCGCGGTAAAGCTGCTACTTTTGCAGGTCCCAAGGGACGAGACACGGTCGGCCTGTTGCATTCCGGGTAGCTGCACCAGGCGCACGCATCGACGGCCTTCTTCAACCGAGCAGCGCTGCGGTCCCGAAAAGCCGTTACAAAGCACAGATGCTCTGTCGGAAAGCCTGTCGCGGCAGCAAGAGCTTGGAGCGCTTCTTTGCGGCGCTCGTTAAGGATGGGCCGGAGCCAGGTCCACAAAGACCGCGTCGGGAAGAGCCTTGTCGGTCTTAATGTCGATCCCGATCGTTGTCGCGAGATGATCGTCCCTCTCGATGACCTTGTTGCCGCTTTCGGTGACGAACAGAACAGCGGGATTCACCAGGAACTTCGGAGCAAACTCCTCGATGACCGCCTTGGTGATGTCGGAGCTGGGGCCGGGCTTCATCCGCCGCGTTTCGCCGTTGGGGAAGGTGACCAGCAGTCGGTCGTCGGCGGCGGAAGCGCCTTTGCGGACGAGCGTGATGCGCGCCAAGGCCCCCTTGCTCAGGTGTTTGGATTGCCAAGGCGTGTCGGAGGAAGCAGCGGCACAACTGGCGGATTTGAAGAAGCCCGCGATGCCCGAGGCCGCCGAGCGGTTGCTGGCCGGCAAGGGGCTGGCTGCCGCAGGTGCTGCGGATGTCGCAACGCGCGTCGGAGCCAGCGCTGGCCGCATAATCGACTCCGGCGAGTATGCCGGGCCGCGCAGGCGGCCCGGCTCTGTTGTGTCCAAAAATTTGCGCGCGCCACAGGCGCGCGTCGTCGTATTGCGTCTCAGAAATAGGGATCGAGATTCTTGACAGCGATGACAAACATCTCGCCCTTGGCCCCATCGGGTCCATTTGTGCCGCTACCGAGATTCGCCGGGTTGGGATAGTCTCCCGGCGAGCCGGGACCCGAGGGACCGCACCACCCATTCCTTCCCGCGCCGGAGCCGCCGCCTCCGGGAGTACCCGGCGCTCCACCTCGACCACCGACCCCACCCAGGCCACCTTGGTTGTTGACGCGAGCATAGCTGAACGTATCAGCTCCCCGCTTCAGCGATACGAATACGAGTGTCGCACCGGCGCCACCGGCACCACCGTTGCCGCCACGCCCTCCTTGGCCCGCAGTGCCGCCATCTCCTCCGGGACCAGGTCCCTCGTGGCAATCAAACGGACCAGTTGCGCCCTCTTTTCCATTTCCGGCATGGCCGCCATCACCACCCCGGCCGCCTTGCCCGCCTACGCCTCCATCAAGTCCGCGCACAAGAACGGCGAGATTCAGAATGCCAGGCGGTATCTCTTTTCCTTTGTCATCGAGGAGCTTCTCCGCAATCACGTAGATTGTGGGGAGTGTGATCGACGATCCATTGGAGCCCGGCCCCACCCGGTTGTCCCGGATGACCATTGTTGCCCCTTCGGTTCGTCTCACCGAAATCGTCTGCTCCTTTCTGTCCCACCGCGCCGACGTATCCGTTATTTGCAGCGGGTTTACTCATATCGCGCTCGATGAACGAATAAGCTGAAGCGTCCCTGAACTTGAGAGTCTTGGTGACGATCGCGACCCAAGGATGAGAAAAATTCGCCAAGACCAGATGCGCGTCCTTGTCGAACACAATTTCATCGGCCTTGATGACCTGCTGGGTGAACGTCTCCGACTTTGTGATGGGGATGACAGATTTGATCTTCGGTGCGGCCTTGATCGCATCCGCGATTTCTTTCGGCACCTCCGGGGGAGCGACAACTTCCAGTTCAGATGCATCGCGCGTCGTAACCGCCGCGCGGTCGACGAAGATACTTTCGGCAAACGTGGGGGGCGAGCAGGCAAGCAACATTGAAGTAGCCAAAAGCCAGGTTCGCATCGTCAAATCTCCATTTGAAAGGTGATGAAGCCCAGCTTCCAGGTGCTGGGTGGAATAGTCGTACAGTGCTAATGCTGCATCACGGTGAAGGCCTTTTGCTGGCTCGCTTGTGCGCCTGAATGCAGCTTCCCCTCATTTATTTTTGTAAAACGCATTTTTTGCGCGGTCGACGGCGCATACACGTGCTGCCTTGCCAAGGACCACCTGCAGAATCGAGCTGGTCGCCTCAAATCGATCCCACGGCCGCCCCACCCAGCAAAGGATTGGCTGCCGACTAACACTAGCAAAGAAAATCGATGACGGATTCGGCGCCCAGGTATGCAGTTCACTGGCGCAACCCAAGTACGAAGGGCGCTTTTCGGCAAGGACTCGCAAGTGATACGCGTTATCAATCAAAATCCAGAAAAGCCCGGAATTGCAGGCGGACCTTGCTTCGTATCGCGAAGGCTTTTGCCAGCATGTCGATTTTTGAAGTTCGCCAACGGCCTGATTCAGGTGGCGCGCTCCATTTCTATCGCCAATGTTTGCGTTGCGCACAATCAATCGGCTCTGCTCTGAATAAAACCCCGGAACTTGCCGATTGCCCACCATGGAAGGAAGATCACGCGGAGAAATTCAACGTGCCCGCGACGCGCAATATAGTGAGATCATCCAAAAGAATGTTCGCAAGCAAAGAGACGGCGATGAATGCTTTGAAAGAGAATACGACAACTACCTGCTTGCCCCGAATGGCGCGCTAGACGCGCCAAGGTACTAAATCGAGCCAAGGGCATTTGCGAGGGCTGTTTGGATCGCAAGGCGACGCAGGTCCATCACCTAACTTACAAGCACATCTTTCGCGAGTTCGTGTTCGAGCTGATCGCGGTTTGCGATGAGTGTCATTCCCGACTTCATTCGGACAAGACCAGCGATTGCTCGCCGGCAGAGATTGACGGTGCGGAATGGGAGGATCAACACCCGTGCGACGGATGCAGATTCGCGAGCGAGAACGAAAATCGGCCTTGGTGCTTCATCCTCGACACGTCCGCCGCAGATGCTCTTGCTTCGGGCGGCGATTGTGGACCAGAACGTCACAATTTTGAGCCGCTCAAATAAAAGCGCCGGGGTCGCCCCGTCCAAGTGGGCGACTGAAGCCTGCGAAGGCAGGTCAGTTAGTCGTCCGTGAAGAACCTGGATTTCAGCTCGGGACGAACTGAAGCCGTAGGAAGAGCTGGACGAGGATTTGGCGCAACAGGAGCTGCAGCCAGCGGAGGAGACGCTGGAAGTTGTAACCGGCGGCGGCGAGGACGGCATTGGTGGCGTCGCCTTGGGGATGCCAGAGATAGTTGCGGCCCATCCGGTGTTCGGATTTGAGATGGCCGATGACCGGCTCGACCGCGGAGCGCCTTCGCAGCTCGCGTTTGATCTTTGGCGTCACCCGCCGCTTCTGGCCTGAGGTGAACACCCTGAACCTGTAATCGGGCGGCGCATTGTGGCCGCTCCGGTGCGCTTTGCCCTTGCCGATGCATTCCACCTCCGGCGCGTGCAGCGAATAGACCTTCGGTCCCCGCTGGTGCTGCTTCTGGTCGAGCACCCGTCGCGCCAGCGCCAGCATACGCCCAAGGACAATCTCGCCGAGCAAGTCGGTGCGGATAACTTTTGACGCCGTTTTCCTCTGCCGCGGCGACATACTCCGCAAAGGCGTCGAACTGACATTTCGGTCCCGCACCATGCGCCGTGAGTATATCGAATAGAGGCCTCAGTGCCGGATCGCGAAAATTTCGACGTATTGATTCCGCTACCGCAGTATCGCGGACATCAAACCTAACTTGATATTGCCACTGCGAGGTCACGAGGCCCTACCGCTTCGCCATGCACTGGCTCATTCTATGCCAGTTCGCTCTGGTTACAAAACGAGACATCGCCAACTTCTGCCACCACAAAGCCCACCAGACTTTATGTGGCGAACTTTAGAATTCACCTGATTAGTATGTTCATGAGCAACTACGCGGCGGGCAACACGGTAAGTTCATCCTGCCCTACAGCCACGATCTTATCGACCGAGAACCCGTTGAATCTCGCCATTTGCGTATAGGCGCCCACATTCTGGAATTCAATCCAATCGCCTTCGTGCAAATCGCGTGGCAGTGAATACGAGAATCCAAGCCTGTCCGTGCCGTCGCAAGTTGGGCCGAAGATGATGAAGTCCTGCCACTCCTCAGTCTGGATCGGCCGTCCCCCACGCCAAGCACGGGCGGGGAGCAGAAAATATTGCCGGGCAGGTGAGAGCCCGCTGTAGATGCCCGCGCCGCAGTAGAGCGCCCCGTCTTTTCTTAAGATCACCCGGCAAAACAAAGAGATGCTATCATGAACCAGTGCTCGTCCGGGCTCACACAAGAGTTCAACACGCTTCAGTGCATCCGTTTCGCGCACAAGTTTCGTGATGTCGGAGAGCATGCTCAAGGGAGAGTTATAGGGGACGTTCAGATAATGGCCGGGAAAGCCGCCACCAATATCGAGCGCTGTGGGAGCCGGAGAAACAGCTTCAATAATGTCGACGGCCGCCCGAATGCCATGCAGGTACGGATCGACAACGATCGTTTGGGAACCTGGGTGAAAGGCCAAGCCCGTGGTCCAGCGCGATTGCGCGTTGACGAGACCCAGCAGACGGCTCGCTTCGGCGGGCGAGACACCAAACTTGCCGTTTAAGTCTAAGATGGCGCACGTCCCGCTACACTTGAACCGGACGTAGATTCGTATTTCCGGATCATGCGACGGCAGCACCTCAAGGAGCTTCCGCAGCTCGGCTTCGCAATCGATGACATAGTCGCGAACCCCCAGATCTCGGAACGTCCGTTCGATATCGCGACGAGATTTCACGGGATTCATGAACCATGAACAGGCCCGGGGAACAGTCGAATGGACAAGGCGGGCTTCGGCCAGCGACGCCACGTCGAATCCGGCCACTCCAGCGCGAGAGACCGCGTGAAGAATTTTGGGCAACGGATTCGCCTTCACCGCATACAGCACGCGTCCTGAGAAATGCTCGGTGAATTCGCGCGTGACGGATGCAAGACGCCCCTCATCGAACGTATAGAAGGCATCAACTTCCGCACTTTCCAATGATCTTACCAAGCTCATATTGCACCATTCCTCGCGCGCCAGAAGGGGAGTAGCCAGCGCCGTTGTTGCCGGCTGCGAGAGCAACGACCATGCCAGCGCTCCCCACGCGTTGAACCGCCTGATTACGCTTTGAAACAGCTCGCCATGCGCCACGGCGCGCGATGTCTTCTTTCGTACACGGCTGTGAAAAGCCAGACAAAGATCGAGGGGCCGCGCTGGGTCCCCGCAAACTTCAACGGGTTACCTCGCTCAGCGTCGATCCTCCGCAGCTTCTCGTCAACATCAACAGGCAAGCCTCCTCGTTTTCTCTAATTGCGCGCCACAGGACCTTTGGAGCGAATATCCTTGGCGCGGATCAACGCGACATTGCCGAACGCTTCAGTAATGGCCGATTCAAAGGCAAAGAGCGTTTCGACGGTTTCTCCTGGACGAGAGGTGCCAGTGGCGTGCCCTTGCTTGGCGAGGCATTGGCTGCACTCGAATGCGAAGTCGACGAGATCATCGAACGGTATTCGCACGGGATCGTCGTCGGACGCCTCGTCGACGTCGGACTGTCCCAGCGGCTGTCTGGCCTCGCATATTAAAACTCCGAGTATGTCGAGATCGGCTCTCGCCCGATTTCAACCTGATCGCTGCCGCAGGCTCTCCTGTTTGCTCCATGGCGGACCAGCAGGATTTAGATGGTGAAGCGCGCTGCGCACGCCTCGTGCGCCTGGGCTAGGGCCATACGCGTATTTTGGCCGCAACGCTCATTCTTGGATTATGGCTAGTCGTGCAAGTTGAAGCCCGCAAGCAGTTGTCGATCCAGAATCGCGATTTCGCGTTGAGTATTGCCGATGAACTCAAGGATGCCCGCCTTGCCTTTCGGACGCTCGTCCAATTTGTCCAGAGGCCGGCGAAGGCCAGAAGCGGGCGGTCCTCTTCGCGTGCGATAGCGCACAGCACGGTGCTGATGATCTCTTTCGCAGAACGCGTGATACGCACGCGACTTGGGTACGGCGGCACAGTGTCGCACCGCGGCAGCGACGCCAAGAGCGCTGGGTCCACTGGCAGGTACACTGGAACGCCTTCGATCAAAAATTGATGTACTTTCAGCTGGATAGGCGAGGGTTCGATTCCGCCCCTGTGCTCCGCATCGGTACTCTGCTCCTTGCGGCGACGGGCCGCTTGGAGTCCTCCCTTCACATCGGAGCGACAGGTTCCTGTGTTCCTTGTCAAAGCCTGATCCGAGGTCACGCCGCCTTCATGCCGGACGCCGGTGGGGCAGTCAGCAGGCTCCCCCCAACCCTTGCTCGCGGGATAGACATCCTGATGCCGGTTTCGACGTCGATAGAACATGTTACGACACGTCATCAGCGGTTTACTTACGTTCGTCTCCTCGGACCTCACCTGACGGAGTTTCCTCCGCCTTTTCTTCCAACGCTCACCACCAGGGCTCTTTACCCTCGCAGCTCGGACTGGTTTGAAGTCTTCCCCTGCAGGCCGACCTCGGAGGGCCCTCCTCCATCTCTGACAAAGCTTCGTCAGGCTTCATGCCGAAGCCTGACTTCCACAGCACACGATGTCCTCATTGCTTGAGCGACCGCCACAGCCGCTCGATGAAGACGTTGTCCATCCAACGACCGCGGCCATCCATGGAGATCTTGATCCCTGCGCCCGCCAACGCGCCGGGTGAAGGCGCACTGGTGAACTGACTGCCCTGGTCGGAGATCGAGAAGCTGCACGCCAAGATCGGACAACTGACAGTCGAGCGCGATTTTTTAGCACGGAGGTCCGGAAGATGAGCACGCCGGACCGTCGAGGAATGCTCGATCGCGCCGACCCAGGCGCTGTCGATCCGCCGGCAATGCATGTTGCTTGGCATCGCGCGCTCTGGGGTCTACCGGCCGCCACGGCCGGCCAACGACAACGGCCTTGCCCTGATGCAGCGGATCGACGAGCTGTTCACCGCCTGGCCGTTCCTGGGCTCGCGGCGAATGACCACCATGCTGAAGGCTGAGGGGCTTCAGGTCAATCGCAAGACGCGTGCAGCGCCTGATGCGCAAGATGGGCATCGCGGCGCTGGGACCGGGTTTCGGATGCCGGCCCCATGACGGTATTGCCGCGCATACGGGGCCGGCGTCCGAAAGCCAAGCCGAACACGACGAAGCCGGCGCCAGGACCGGCCAAACCAGGTGTGGGCGGCCGACATCACGTATTTGCCCATCGGCCGTGGCTTTCTCTATCTCGTCGCCGTCATCGACTGGGCGAGCCGTGCGGTTCTGGCGTGGCGGTTGTCGAACACGATGGACGTCTCGTTCTGCGTGGCGGCTCTGGAAGAGGCGCTGGCGACGTACGGCACGCCGGAGATTTTCAACACGATCGTCATGTTGCGCAGCAGATAGGGATAGATCTTGTGGCCTCGCGTTCGCGCACGTCCTCGCTCTCCCGCCGGACACCCGCGTCAAAAGCTCGGGCCGCCTGGTCCAGCAGTTGCTTCTTCCAGGCATAGATCTGGTTCGCGTGAACCTCATGGCGCTGGCCAGATCGGCCACCGTCGCCTGCTCCCGCACGGCTTCCAGCGCGATCTTTGCCTTCAACGCCGCGTCGATCTTCCGTCGTGTCTTTTCGTCCTCATGCCCTCCGTCTATCAAACGGAGCGGCCCTTTTCCAACTAAGCCTCTGGTCCTAAAATCGGGGTCCATTTCAATCATGGTTGCGGGAACACGTTCCAACGGCACCAGAGGTGATCTCTTCACTGACGGTCCGTGTCGTTGTGATGAGCCGTGTCCGGTTGAAGACGTGCATGTAGGACGTCCGACAGTAAGGCTGGCGCGTAGCCCGCCGCCTCAGTGCGAAGCACGAGGTTTTTGCCATTCTTTAAGCAACACTCGCACCACCCCTTTTGCGGCACACTGATTGCTAGGGACGCGGGGCAGAGCCGTTGGTTGCTGCGGATTTTGGAGGGCGGCAGCGACGCCCGCCAAGTCCGGATGTAATGTAGGTTTTGCGATGAGCCGGATGAGGCGGTCCGAGAGTCGACCTTCTGCCCCGCGCGGTCTCGAAAGACCGCGCTGGTCGGCTGCCTTCATTTCACTGGTTAGTACATGTGCTCTTTACTTATGCTGGAGTCGCCGGAATTCCGAGAAGCCCTAGCATTACAGTTGCCTTTTTTGCGCGCTTCTGAATCCATGGGCAACCATGATTCGAATGTCGTGGACGCGGGCCGCGTCGGTTGAGGAGACGCTTGCGTTGTGGGCGGCGTCGCTTCGAGAGGTCAAGCAGCGGATACGTCCGTTGTTCACGCAAGAGCGTGTGGCGACGAATGCAGGCCTGTTCCTGGAAGGTCTGCTCGGAGATGAGCAGCGCAAGACCGGTTGGATGCGCGCGGAGGCGGCTGGCGATCCCGGCCCATGGCGGCAGCAGGCGATCCTGGGTCGCGGGGATTGGGACGCTGATGCCCTGCGCGATATCGTCCGGGACTATGTCATCGAGCACTTGGCGGATGACGATGCGGTGCTGGTGATCGACGAGACCGGCTTTCTCAAGCAGGGTAACGCCTCGTGCGGAGTGGCGCGGCAATACACTGGTTCGGCAGGGAAGATCACGAACTGCCAGATCGGCGTCTTCGCTACCTACGTTTCGCGTCATGGTCATGCGTTCATCGATCGCGCGTTGTATCTTCCGAAGGAATGGACCGACGATCCAGATCGTCTGGAAGCCGCATACGTGCCCGATGTCTGCTTTGCGACCAAACCAAAGCTTGCGACGAGAATGATCGCACGTGCGATAGCCGCGTCTGTACCATTCAAGTGGGTTGCCGGTGACACGGTCTACGGTGTTGGCGACATCGAACAGCAACTACGTCGGGCAGGCAAAGGCTACGTGCTCGGGGTCAGCAGCGCTCATGTGTTTCGATCCTGGGGCAAGCGACCGCCGGTCGCCGGTACGGCCGCGGACCTCGCCCGGACGCGGCGCCCGTCCGACTGGAAGCGCCTGTCGGCGGGAGCCGGAACCAAAGGACCGCGGCTGCACGACTGGTGTTATCTCGAACTGGCCGACCTCGAGGCCGAGCAGTTCAACAGCGCAAATGATGGTTTATGGACGCGCGGTCTGCTGATCCGTCGCCATATCGCCGATGGCGATCTCGCCTTCTTCACCACCTGGTGCCCAGCGGGAACATCAATTGAAACGCTGGTCGCGGTCGAAGGCCATCGATGGGCGATCGAGGACAGCTTTGAAACCGCGAAAAACGAGTTCGGGCTCGATCATAACGAGAGCAGGTCCTGGCATGGCTGGCATCGCCACGTGTCCCTGGTGATGCTCGCCTTCGCCATGCTGGCGGCGATCCGCCATCGCGCTAATCCGCCACCGCCCAAAAAACGAAACCTCGCCCCCCGGCAAAAGCCAAAGCATAACCACACCGCCACTGATCCGTTGGTCAATCCAGGAAATCCGCCGCATTGCCATCAGACTTGCTCGAAAGCGTATTCAACCCGCACGCATCATCGCATGGTCTTTCTGGCGCAGAGCTCATCAGGCTGCCGCTCAACGCGCTCACGTCAAATCAAAAAGACAACTGTAATGCTAGATGATAGCCGTCTCGCGTGAGGACTTTGTTGAGCGCGTCCACTATCCGTAGTTGCCCGTCCCCCGTTCGCGACAGTGGATGAACCGTCTCCTCGATCATCGCAGCGAAACGCGCCCGCGAGCAGTCGAACGCCCCGATTTCTCCGAACAAATGCTCGACCGACCAATCGCCGGGATTCCGGTCCATGTGTCTCTCGATTTGATCGCGGAGGGTGCGGCCGCGCGGCTCGAACATTTCGAACGGCGTTGTCGCGGTTCTGGCCGCAAAGGGACGCGCAGACGCGCTGGAGCAGGCGCGAGTGACGGCGACGGAGTCGCAAGGCGCTCAGCAATACAAGATCTTCTCGACGCGGGGCGGCTACCAGCCGGGCAACGTCACCATGTTCAGCAGCAACTGAAGGCGCAGAAGATAGATCGCTCGGATTTCCGGCGCGCAATCGCGATGGTTGCCCTGTTGGCCGTGTTCATGGTCACGCTGTCCTACATCCATCGGCGCCCGGCGCCGCGGCCGGTATCCGAGGTGCCCGCCATCTCCGCACCCGATGATCTCTCGGCCGAGCTGCGCCGCTGCCGCGCGCTTGGACCGGAGGATGCCGAAGATCCGCACTGCAGAGCGGTCTGGGAGGAGACCGATCACGGCTTCCAGTTTACTGCGACACCAGCCCATGCGCTCCGATCGGCCGCGAGCCACTCATGATGCTTGACGACGAGCGCAGCGATGGCGCCGCAAAGCAAGTCTTCGATGTGATGCAACGGATCGCCGTCATGGGCAAGCCGCGGCGAGAGGCCTTCAAGGCCCTGGACAAACTCCCAGAACTGCGGGAGCTGGACCTGCGAGAAACGCTCGCCTGAATTGAGCAGTTGCCGCATCTGGAAAGGAAAGTTGGCAATCGTCTGGTCCGTGGCGATGCGCTGAAGATCTTCGTGATTCTTCTGCCTCACCTCGTCCGACCACTCGAAGCTGACAGCCACGCGCTTTCCGTCGCGCATCTCGAAGGTGTAGTTGTCGGGGTTGAGACGTTCGCTCTTCGGCGGTTCCTCGCCGTCGAGATCGGCAACCCATCCCGGTCGCAACTGTGCGAGGAAGGGCCGCTCGGCTTCATCGGCGACCAGCGTTTCAACGATGCCGCCGCCGATGTAGAGCAGCATGTTTCGACGGTGGGGCATCTGATGCCAAGCGCGGCCAAGCTCGATCATCGCACGTGGCTGGTGTATCCAAAGCCCCATGGGACCGGAACTGTCCGAATTTCGTAGCGTAGAGGCTTGGCGGTCCCAATCCAAAAGCACCCAGTTCTGAAGAAGCGGCTTCAAGACGCCGGCGAAACAGGGCGGGACAGTATTTGCCAACATCGAAAGGAGGCCGGCGAATGCCAGCGACTCGCTCTCCTTCAGGATGCGGCTAATCCACGTGTCGACAGATTCGCCGCGATCGATCTTCTTGTGGAGTCAATGTTCCAGCGCCATGAGTACGCTATGAATCGTCGAACCAGACAGAACCGGCCAATCATGATGCCACCGGAAGACGTTCAAATCGCCGCACCAGAGGCGAGTTTCGCTTCCGATGCGCACCGTGAGGCCGTGGCCTTCAGAAAACCGCCGGGTCACAAAATTGAGCAGCGAGCATGTCGCAGATCGCGATGGCCGAGACCAGGCCGTCTTCATAGCCGCGGCCGAACGGCTTGTTGAAGAAGAAGTGGCCGGATTTCTCGAACCCAGCGAGCGCGCCCATCTCGTTGGTGCGGCGCTTCAAGCCGCATTCTGCGTCGAGACGCAGGATGCTCTCGCTCGCCACGGCAAGCCGGACATCTTCAACACCGACCAGGGCTCGCAGTTCACCGGCGCGGCGTTCACCGGCGTGCTCGCCAGTCACGGCATCGCCATCAGCATGGACGGCCAGGGCTCCTGGCGCGACAACGTGTACGTCAAGCGGCTGTGGCGCAGCGTCAAATATGAGGAGGTCTATCTGCGCGCCTGCGACACCGTGTCCGACGCCCGCGCCTCGATCGGCCGATACCTCGACTTTTACAATGGCCGGCGTCCTCACTCGAGCCTTGACGGCGGCACCCCGGATCAAGCTTACTTCAATCCGCTGCCGTTCCGCGCGGCAGCTTAATTTTGGCGGAAGCTTCACTTTATCGACGCCGAATTGCTGTTCAGACAACCGGGACCACCTCATATATCCATGCCTTACCACTCGCTCGTCTCCCCCGAGCTTTCGATTGTTCAGATCCTTCGGGAGGCCGATAAAGTGATCCTACTGGCTCGGCCGAAGTCAGCGGTCTCAAGCTGTCCCTGTTGCGGCTGTCAGACCGACCGCGTGCACAGCCATTACGTGCGCCGCTTAGCTGATCTGCCGTGGCAGGATCGGATTGTTGAGATCCGTCTTCGCGCACGACGCTTTCGATGCGCTAACTCGAAATGCCCACGACAGATTTTCACGGAGCGGTTGCCGCAAATTGCGCGATCGAAAGCGAGACGAACCTCCCGTCTCTGCGACAGGCAATTGGCGATCGGATTCGCGATCGGCGGAAAGCCGGGTGCACGACTATCTCGCAAGCTTGGTATGCCTGCCAGCGGCGACACACTGCTACGGATGATCCGCGCGGTCGAGTTCAAGCCGCCAGAGCCGCTGCGTGTGATCGGCATTGACGACTGGGCCTGGCGCAAGGGGCAACGCTACGGAACCATCATCTGCGACCTTGAACGCAATCGCGTCATCGATCTTTTGCCGGACCGAAACGCCAATACGGTCGCGCATTGGCTAAAACGCCATCCAGGCATCGAAGTGATTGCCCGCGATCGTGCCGGCGTTTATTCCAAGGGTGCCCGTCGTGGCGCTCCCGATGCAATGCAGGTGGCAGACCGTTTTCATCTTCTTCAAAGCCTAAGCGATGCGCTGCATTTGGCAGTTAGCCGTCATCGCAACGCCCTCGGTGCCGCTGCAAAGGCCGTGGCTGCGGAGGTAGTCCGTGAAGATAACGCTAAGCCCGAATCGCGGCCCAAAGAGGCTTCCACAAAACTTGATCAGCTGCGCCGCAAGCGACGGAGCGAGCGCCGCTCACATTATGCCGAAATCCTCGACCTACGCGCCAATGGCCTGGCGCCGCGCAGGATCGCGCTGCGGATCGGTATGAGTGTGAGGACGGTCGAGCGCTGGCTTGCCGCGGGTGGTGAGCCTGAGCACCGGAGGCCGCGCGCGCACTCAGTCATCGTTGGTTTCCAAGATTATCTAGAAAAGCGCTGGGACGAAGGTGAACGCCGCGGGTCGCAACTATGGGCCGAAATCAAGCTCATGGGCTTTGAAGGCAGCAAGGCGACAATCTACCGATGGACTGCCGTGCGAAAGCAAGGTTTATCGAATGCTCCGTCAAATGTGCAGTGGCGATTGCCTTCGCGCCGTAATTGTGCACGGCTCCTAATGGGAGAGCCTACATTGCTCGATGAGCAAACGGAGCTGTTCCTTCACCATCTCCTGGAGGTTGCGCCGGAACTTTCGGACGCCGCCAGGCTCGCGCGACGATTCGCGGGAGTTATACGGGGACAAGATGATGCGAGTCTCCAGCAATGGATCGAGGATGCTTCGAACAGCGAACTGGCTGCCCTGGCACGAGGTATCGCCAGGGACATTGCAGCTGTTCGGGGAGCGATCAAGCAACCCTGGAGTACCAGCCCCGTGGAAGGACATATCAACCGGCTGAAGACGATGAAGCGCCAGATGTACGGTCGTTCGGGATTTGCACTGCTCAGAAATAGGGTGCTGGCAACCGACTGACAACGCACAGTCGCCTAGGACGACACGTGAAGAGGAGAGCTGCACCAAATATGCGGAAGATCCCAAGGCGCGCGCGCGACGATCCGAAAGGGGGTCGTGAGAATCCTACGCGCTCGCTCAATTGGCGTCTGCGCCCAGAAATGATCGCGTGCGGATGTGCGGTCGGCTAGAATGGTCTTTGTAGGTCGGGGGACTCGCTATGGATGCTATTTGGACGAGATGACGGGACTGTTGCGGCGCGGCAATCAGGATGGAAGCCGAGCGTCAATCAGGGGATGACACGCTGGTGATCCTGGAAGATCTCAACGGCCCGATAGGTGAGCCGGACGTCCACCCGACGGCCGATCAGCCGGTGCGGCACCGAGTAAAAGGTCTTGTCGACTTCGACATGATAATCCGGGTGGACCTTCGCCATTTTCCATTCGGCGTATTCGAACGGCTCGCCCGGCAGCGGCCTCAACGCAGCGCGCTGGATCTCCTCGAACAGCTGCCGGCGGGATTTGCCGGTATGGCGCATCGGCCGATGGTTCAGCTCCTCCAGCAAATCGGCGATCGCAGTATTGAGATCGGTCAGGTTGAAGAACCGCCGATGGCGCAGCCGTGCCAGAATCCAGCGCTCAACAATCAGCACCGCGCCTTCAACCTTGCCCTTGTCCCGCGGCTTGCGGCTGCGGGTCGGCAAAATCGTCGTGTCGTAGTGCTCGGCCATGGCGGCAAAGGTTTGGTTGAGCGTCGGCTCGAACCACAACACCTTGACGACCCCGGCCTTCACATTGTCGCAGACGATCGCCTTGGGAACTCCGCCGAAATACGACAAGGCTCGGGTCTGGCCTTCGATCCAATCTGGTAGTCGCTGACCGAAGCTTCCCATAGCGAAGGTCAGCGACGAGGCCCCGAGCACCGCGACAAATATCTGCGCCTGACGGATCTCGCCGCTTTGCGGATCGATCACCTCCACCGTCGGACCGGCATAGTCGGTCTGCATCACCGCACCCGCCGCGTGGCGATGACGGAAGGTGGGGTTTGGTCATACGATCGCAATCGAGCTAGAAGAGACCAGCGTCAAAGGCTTCCGTTGTTGCAATTGGATCAAATAGTCCTCCGTTAAGAATCTGGTTTGAGCGCGGGTGTGCGAGGGAGCAGCTGCATCAAAGCGTTCAGGATTAGGTGCAGCAAAAGCTTCAGCCAGGCGAGGAAGATTGTGGCCGACGGCGGTCAGGACGACATTTGCCGGATCGCCGTCGCGGCCCTTGAGATGGCAGCGGCCGAGGTGTCCGTCGGTCTTCATATGACCGATCACGGGCTCGATGGCGGAGCGGCGCCTGAGTTCGCGTTTGATCACCCCGAAGACGCCACGCTTCTGGCCCGAGATGAAGACGCGGCGCGGGTTACTGTTTCGAGACCGCGGTAGCTCTTGTCGACATAGGCGCGCTCGATTCCGCAGCCAGTGAGCGTCTCGGTGCTGTTGATGACCTCGCCGAACGTGTGCCCGTCATATGGGTTACCCGGCAGCGCCTTGGCGTGCAGCACGAACTGGCCGCCCGGGGCGCGGGCATTGGTGGTGACGATCGAAGCCTTGACGCCGAACTCATACGGCGCTGAGGCCTTGCCCTTACCGATGCATTCGACCTCGGGTGCGTGGAAGGAGTAAAGCTTGTATCCGCGCTGCCGCTGCTCCTGGGAGCGGATCTGGCCTGCGCGCGAAAGCGGTTGCTCGAACGCAGCTTCGAGTTCTGGCTGGCCGGCGATCTTGCGGCGGATGTCTCGGATCAGGCGGCCGAGCCGCGACCGCAGCAGGCGCAATTGCCGACGATGGCGCTTGAACTGTTTGGCATGGGCATAACGACCGCCATCATCGCCGCCTGCTTGGCGATGCGCCGATAGGATTGCCGCAGCTCAAGGCCATGCGCGGGCCAGCCGGTTGAGCCCCTGATCGCCGCATGGACCAGCTTGGCATCGGTCGGGAACGTGATGGCCTTGGGCTGCACGGTAGTGTCCACCGTCACCCGCTCGAGATCGCGCGTCCGCAACGCGCCGGCTTGGTGCGCCACCCTGAGACTCTCGCCAGTAAGAGCTCAAGCTTACTTCCGAGCCGCTTGCGCCTATGACGTATCCGCCCGGTGAGGGCCGCCTTGCCGAATGAGGCGTATTGTTGAGAACTGTCCTTATGGACAGTGATAGGCGCAGTGCCCAAGTCGAACGGCTTGAGGTGGTAGACACGGGCCGGCGACGGCGCTGGTCCGAGGATGAGAAGCTCAAGATCGTCCTGGAGAGCTTACAGGGGCCGCGCCAGGTCGCTGCAACCGCGCGGCGGTACGGCGTTTCGCCCTCATTGCTGCTGCGATGGCGACGGTCGTTTCGGCCTGAGCCGAAGGATGCCGCCGATCCACCTGGCTTCGTACCGGCGGTAGTGGTCGCGGAGGCAGGACCGACGTCCTGTCCAGTCGCGCCGGCCAACGACGGCGGGTCGATCGAGATCGAGTTTGCGGCCGGGGCTCGGATGCGGATCACGGGCGCGGTCGACGCGGCGACGCTGAAGGCCGCCGTGGCGGCGCTGGCAGATGGACGCCTACGGTGATCCCGATTGCGTCGGGCGTGCGGGTGTGGATTGCGACCGGCCACACCGATATGCGCCGCGGCATGAACTCGCTGGGCTTGCTGGTGCAGGAAGCCTTCAAGCGAGACCCGCACGGCGGCGACCTCTATGTGTTCCGTGGCAGGAGCGGCAAGCTGATCAAGATCCTTTGGCACGATGGACTGGGCATGTCGCTCTACGCCAAGCGGCTGGAGCGTGGCCGCTTTCTGTGGCCGTCGTCGGCTGATGGAGTGGTGACAATCACCCCTGCCCAGCTTGGCTACTTGCTGGAGGGCATCGACTGGCGGATGCCGCAACAGACCTGGCGACCGCAGGCGGCTGGCTGATCGCTGGGATTTGAATGGGTGACAGGATCCGCGGTTCGGACAGAGATCGCGTCTTGTGATTCTCTGGTCGGCGATGGGCCCCGATGATTCTCTTCCCGACGATGTGACCACGCTGCAGACGATGCTGCGCGCCGAGCGAGCGGCCCGGTTGGCCGCGGAAGCGGAAGCCCAGGCGGGAACATTGCTGATCGAGAAGCTCAAGCTCACGATCAAGAAGCTCCGGCACGAGCAGTTCGGACAGTCCTCCGAGCGAGGCGCATTGCTGGACCAGCTCGAGCTACAGCTGGCCGACCTGGAGGAGAACGCGGCTCAAGCTGAGACCGCGGCGCAGATAGCAGCCGAGAAGATTGCGGCGCCATCGTTCGAGCGCCGCAAGCCAGCCCGCCGGCCGCTGCCGGAGCATTTGCCGCGGGAGCGCATTGTCTATCCCGTGCCGGCTTCCTGCCCATGCTGCGGCGACAGCCGATTGCGCAAGATTGGCGAGGCCGTAACCGAGACGCTGGAGCTCGTTCCGCGCCAGTGGAAGGTGATCCAGCACGTGCGCGAGAAGCTCGTCTGCCGGGCCTGCGAAGCGATCACTCAACCGCCGGCCCCCTCGCATCCGATTGCGCGCGGGCGTGCAGGGTCCAAGCTGCTTGCCCATGTCCTGTTCGCCAAGTACGGCCTGCACCTGCCGCTTCATCGTCAGAGCGATGTCTATCAGCGTGAAGGCATCGACCTCGACGTATCGACGCTCGCGGACTGGGTAGGTGCCTCCGCGGCAACCCTGATGCCTCTGGTCGATGCGATCGGGAGCCACGTCTTCGCGGCGGAGCGCATCCACGCGGATGACACCACGGTGGCGGTCCTGGCCAAGGGCAAGACCAGGACCGGCCGGCTCTGGACCTATCTATGGACGGTCCCCGCTTTGCAAGGCCATTCGCTTTGTTTTGGCTAACGATCGTTTGCAGCTATCTATCCGGCTTTATGGCATGCCACGAGCCTTGATGAGATCCGCGGATCGGCGCCCAATTACGTTGCGCATTGCCTCATTCAAAATGTTACTGGAAAACTTCTCGCCGATGATTGGGTCGGTGCCACCGAATTGGTTCGGTGGCCACTATGGCGGGAAAGATCAGCATGGGCGCGCGGCGCGAAGTGGTGTCAGCAGTGACGGAGCAATACCGGTCGGCCAAGCGGGCGGAAAAGGGACGGATCCTCGACGCGCTGTGCGCGACGACGGGCTGGCATCGTAAGCATGCGATGCGCGCACTCCGGCGGCGCACGACGGTTGGGCCCAGCAAGGTCGAGAAACCGCAAGAGCGTAAACGTAGATATGGTACGACGATCAAGGACGCGATGACGGCGCTGTGGGAGGCGCGGATCGGGTGTGCGGCAAGCGGCTCAAGGTGATGGTTCCGACCTTGCTGCCGGCGCTCGAGCAACATGGCCGATTGCGGCTTGGCCAGGCGGACCGTGATCGTGTTCTGGCCATCAGCGCCGCCACCATTGATCGCCTGCTCGTCGATGTGAAGATTGCGGCGAGCGGCGGCAGGCGGCGCCGTGCCGGATTCTATTCGGCAATCCGGCGCGAGGTCCCGATCCGCACGTTCAATGACTGGAACAGCCCGGTGCCTGGCTTCTGCGAGGTCGACATGGTCGCGCATGGCGGCACGTCGGTGGCCGGCTCGTTCATCCAGACCCTGACGATGGTCGATATCGCCACTGGCTGGACGGAGTGCCTGCCGTTGCTGACGCGGGAGGGTTCGCTGGTCGTCGAAGCGATCAACCGCGCACAGAGCCTGTTCCCCTGGTTGTTGCGCGGCGTTGACTTCGACAACGACAGCGCCTTCATGAACGATGTCGTCGTGCCATGGTATCGCGAACAGAAGCTCGAAGTGACGCGCTCGCGCGCGTACAAGAAGAACGATCAAGCATTCGTCGAGCAGAAGAATGGTGCCGTCGTCCGCCGCCTCATGGGCTATGGCCGCTTCGATGGCGTCGAGACGGCGCGCGTGATGGGCCGCCTCTATGCGGCGGCGCGGCTCTACGTCAACTTCTTCCAGCCCTCGTTCAAGCTGAAGGAGAAGCGCCGCGAAGGGGCTAAAGTGATCAAGCGCTATCATCCCCCATCGACGCCCTACGAGCGTGCATTAGCGCATCCCAAGGTGACCGCCGCCGTGAAGAAACGGCTGCGCGATCAGTATCGCTCGCTCGATCCGGTCGCGCTGTTGGCCGAGATTCGCGCAACCCAGAACGAACTCGGCAATCGCGTCGATCGTCGTGCCGGACAGGCGCGTGGCCTGCAATCCGCTCACGCGAGCAACGCGCCGGTGACCGCGGCGACGTTCGCGAAGACGCTCGGCAAGAGGGTGACCGCCGGCGAGCCGCGTGCCACGCACCGGCGGACTCGTCGGCCCTATAAAACCAGGGTTCGCATGCCGTCCAAGCTCGACCCGCATATTGCTGCTATCGAGGGCTGGCTCGCGGAGCAGCCGCAACTGACGGCGCTCACAATCGTCGGTCGGCTGAGCGAGACTCACCCCGAGGAGTTCGGGGCGAGACAGCATTCGATCGTGCAGCGCCTGCTAAGGGCGCTTAGACAAAAGACGGCCGAGCAGTTGGTCGCGGAGCGGCCGCTTGCGGATGCCTCGACCGCCGCTCCATCGCCCGGGGTTGTGGACGGCTCGGGCTATGTAGGGCCCGACCCGCCCACAGCCCCTTTCGTCGAGCAAGCCGGGAAAGCTACCTGGCGCGGCCGATCAGTCGACCTCGTATCCGTGCCATCAGGGTAACATTTGCTGATGCGGCAATACGGGGGTCCCAGTCCAATGCCGATTGACATCAAGAGTCGCGTACCGCTCAGACGCTTCCGGTACGATGCCAAAAACGACATCTTGAAGTGCCCGCGAGGGCGTATCTTGCGCCCCGCGCGGCTCATCAAGCACGGCCGTTTCTTTTACTCGAAGGCGAAGGATTGCGCCCGGTGTCCGCTCAAGGGCGATTGCCTATCCAAAGGGCGAGTTAACAAAGCGGTCGTTGTCGGTGACCATTATCCGGCACTGCTGCGTGCCCGCCGCCGTCACGAGCGATGGAGTAAGCAGGATCGACATCTCTATCAACGGCATCGCTGGCGCTCAGAGGGCTTCCACGGCGAAGCCAAAACTTGGCATGGACTGGCGCGCGCCATACGGCGCGGTCTACCGAATATGAAGATCCAGGCCTACCTCACGGCCGCCGGCATCAACCTCAAGCGGCTGGCAACTGCTCTCCTTGCGCTTATTCTGCGTTGGATTGTCCCTCATAGTGCGTTTGCGGCTTCAGATCGCGCTGTAGAGCGAGCTTTGACGCGAGGGCCATGATAGGGCCGATCTCTGCATCGCGCGAGATCTATTGGCACCTTCTTCAACGACCCCCGCGTCCACTTCATGCGCAATGCGCTGGCCCATGCCGAGAAAAGCGGACGGCGTGTCGTTTCCGCCTTCATCGCCACTGCGTTTGCCCAGGGCGATGCCGAGACCGCACGAGCGCAATGGCGGAAGGTCGCCGATCAGCTCCGCCCCAAGCTACCCAAGCTCGCCGGCTTCCTCGACGAGGCCGAGACCGATGTGCTGGCCTACATGACGTTCCCGCCGCACATCGCGCCAAGCTGCACTCGACGGATGAGATAGACAAGCGATTTTTAATGATCGCCCCGATGACGATTGCGGGCATCGCGTCCATTCTTTTGTTCGGCCGCGGCGCGGGCCATTCTGACATCGGTCCTGCCTCAAGGCCAACCCGCTCAACTTGACCAGCCCATGGTTCGAGGTACTGAACAATCGATGGCGCGTCTGCCAACGTGGTTCCCTCCCGGATAAGCTTTCCGGTCTCGTCCACTGCACATACCGCAACGGAATTCAGCGAAACATCGAGGCCGACGTAGATTATGGCTTTCCTCCTTTCCGGATGGAGTTGGTCCATGATCGTCAGCCAAAACGTGCCGCGCGGCAATCGGTCAGGCGATCGGGACCGAATACCCCATCTCTTCCGTGAACCGTGCTCGCTTCATCTGTCCGTCCTTCTTCGGCCCGGACTCTAACTCCTACTGGAGCAGCGGCAGGTCACCTCAACATCACCACGATCGCGAAAGGCGTGGAGACTACCGAGCAGCGCGATCGGCTTCGTGCCGAGGGCTGCAACGAGCGCACGGCGTCCTATTCGGCGGCTCAAGCCGGCGGCTGAGGTGTACAAAGAAATCCTACCCTGCTCAGGCGCTGACTACCGGACCTGCGACGACTGGATACGAAGGAAGCACTGAGCCGGCAATGGAGTATTTTTGTCTCGGCTCAGAAACTATCGCGATAAAAAGGGGCTCTGCAGCTCGAAAAATGAACTGCTCATCAAGCACCCACGGCCTTGTAGGCCAAGGCTCGCTCCTTATTGTGGCGGGCCTTGTTCCAGAGCACGACCCCGCTGATCATGAGAACAGCGACGATCCCAATAACGACCAAGTTGGGGCCGCGGCTTAGGATTGTATCGCCGCCGCCAAGCGCCACACCGACGGTCCAAGTCCACTTCGCGCTCTTCGTGTGGGCAACAGCCTTGTTTCGTGCAGCGATGCTATCGTTATAGATCTCCGCACGGTCTTCTTCCGTTAGCTTGCCGGCCCCGCGCGTCAGCCACAGGGCAACGGCTTTCGCTTCAACCTCAGCAATGCGCCGCGACCAGCCTCTCCCGAAAAAGTTGCTCGACGAAAGGGATTGCACAAAACCTCGCCGTTTGGCGCAAATCCTCAGGATGGTCGCTTTGCCGTTCGCGGCGATCGTCTTCGCAATCGTCTCGCTTCCGGCAAGGCCGTCCTGTTTCGCGCCGACTGCCGCTTGCAACCAGCGAACGCCTCGCCGAGGTCCGGACATTACGCCAGCGTCAAACGTCGCAAGATCGACGCCGTAAGGGAGGCTCTCACCGCGCACTGGGTTCCAATAGTCTCTTTCATAGATTGACTCTGCATCATCAAGCGTCAGGTTTTTGATGTCGAGATTCGGATATGCATGAGCAGCGATCCCGTATTTCGTTCCTTTCAAAACTCCGACGCCGCGCTTCTTGCCAGTCCAATTCCCCCGATCGTTTGGATCGTTCGAGTATCCACCTTCATATTTGAGAGTTACGGCCAGACACGATGGTAGACCTCCGATTGCCATAGCAGTTTTCCCAGCTGAAATTTCGTCGTGGAGACTCTTAGCGCCCAGACCGGCATACTCTCATCACACCGTCTCATTGTTAAGTTTCAGGTGTGCTTAATATCGAATGGTTGTTGCTTCTCGCGCAGGACGGCTTTCTCATCCGACCGCCCGCTTCGAACCGATTCACGAGCAACTACGGACCGTGCGACTTGGTCACTGCCCAAGTCACTGCCGATCAGCATTCGGAACGTCTCACGACGCTCTCCTAGAGGTACCGTCGGCGGTCGGGTTGCTCGTAAGGCACAGTGGCTGGACCCGTCCGCGCCATCGGACCTCACCCAAACCGAGCGTGCCCAGAGCATACCTGTCTAGGTTTCGTCTCCCGCACGACCAAACGTTTGCCCCAATCACAGTGACACTTTGCGTGGCCAGGATATGTCTTATATGAATTGCCGCTCGTTCGCGCGTCGGTCCAGGAATCGTGAGCCCCGAAAAAGGCGCCGCGGTGTCCACGACGACCTGACGTGCCATCGGTGATTTTGGAGACGATCCTTGGGCACGCTCGTGTTCGGTAACTACCGATACCTCGTCCCATGGGGCGCGTTGGGGCTGGTCATGATGTGTACTCCTCGGCTCGAACAGGCGAGATCCAGTCGCAGGCAACTCGCAACACCTCCCTCGGGAGCGGGGCCGAGACTGGCTTGCCGTCCACCCGTAGCGCGACGCGATCATGCGGACTTCATTTCTGGCTGCAGAATGCTAGGTCCATGTGCCTTCTCCGAGTTCGCGATGAAGCTAGCGATACACAGCGACAATAGCATTCAAAAGAACGCGGCAGGCGTGAATAGCGCGCTAAAAGGTGCTCCGTCCCGACACACTGACGAGGCACGTGCGGTCATCGTGAGAAATCAATCGAGCTGACGCCGGTGCAAGAACCTCAGCCACGTTCTCACCAGCCGGGCGATCTTACGGTGTCGTTTCGATGGGTCTTGAGCGGCATGGTCGAAAGTGCCGCCTTACCAAATTGACGGCGTATATGAGTGCGCGTTTCATTTAGGGCGGGTCGGCCCTGGCATTTTGATCAAGAGGCGACATGCCGGCTTGCTGCGCAACAGCCTTCAGAATTTTGAGCGGACACCGGCGTTAGCCGGAGGAGCGACGCCTGGTCAGAGACGTTTTCGAAGGTGGAGTCATCACCGGCCTTGCCCGCGAGCGGCGGTTTATGAGGGAGCAGAAGCTCTTGGCTGTCAACGAGACGTTGCAACCGGGCATGTAGATCAGCTATGTTGTCCGTCGCCATGGGCCCTCCTCCCGACGCTGGTCTCCGTGGAGATGATTGATAATCGAAGGGGCAAGGCAGCGGCGAGTGCGGCTGAGGATGTGGTCGCCGCATCGGACGCCCCGCGGCTGGAGGAACGGGTTCGAGACCTGCTGGAGCGCGAGCTTGCCGCGCTCTATTTCGCCGATTGGGCGGCCGTCGATCCCCCCGGAGAAGCTGCTGCG
This sequence comes from Bradyrhizobium sp. 172, assembly GCF_023101065.1. NCBI lineage: Bacteria > Pseudomonadati > Pseudomonadota > Alphaproteobacteria > Hyphomicrobiales > Nitrobacteraceae > Bradyrhizobium > Bradyrhizobium sp. 172. Next base: position 7,325,310 of record NZ_CP064701.1, on the reverse strand, counting down.
GGCGATGCTGTCGCAGGCGTTTTATTCGATCGGCTCGGAGCGGCTTCTGATGGAGCGGCCAGACTACGACCCGCTGTTCCGCTGGTTCATCGGAATCCGGCGCCGACGACGCAGCCTGGGACCATTCGGGTTTCTCGAAGAACCGCGACCGGCTGCTAGTTGACATCGCGGCCAAGTTCCTCGCGGCGGTGCTGGCGCAGCCAAGATGACGAGGCTTCCGTCGAGCGAATACTTCTCGGTCGACAGAACCTGATCGAGGCCTGGGCCTCGATGAAGAGCGTCAAACCGCAGGACGGCTCCAGCGAGTTGCCGGCGCCAGGTGGCGGGCGCAATGCCGAAGCGGACTTCCACGGCCAGAAACGCTCCAACGACACCCATGCTTCGACCACCGATCCGGATGCCGAGCTGTACCGCAGGGTAAGGCAGGGAAACGAAGCCTTGCTTCATCGCGGCCTGGTCGACGCCCGCCTGACGCTGGTGAACGGGCATGCCGAATGGTCGCCGCGCTGCACATGATCGAGCCGCGTGCCGACCGGCCGACAGCGATCCGCCTGCCGCCGACAAAGCCTAAGATGCAGAAGACTTCGTCAACGAGCTGCGCTCGATGAACGTGACGCCACATGTGGCGCAGAACACCAGCGGCGGCCGCTCTGCTATCGACGGCGAACGACGGGCGCGGCAGCTATGCCGTCAGCCAAAGCATCCGCAAGCGCATCGCGGAGGCATTCGGCTGGATCCAGACGGTCCCCGGGCACGAGAAGACCCGCTTCCGTGGCCGTGATCGGGGCGGATCGCTTTTACCTTCGCTGCTGCCGCCTACAATGGTTGATCACGGAGGGCGGCTGACGACCAAGGTGCCCGGCTTCGCCAAGGCTTTTTTCCGGCTGCTGGCGCATCGTCGAAGTGAACAAGTGGGGGGCGACTTCCTCGATCTTACCTGAAGAGGCGCATCTCAGCTTCGGCGGCAAGTCCGACGGTGAAATTGGCTTCGGTGCGCTGGAGGGCTTTCCCGATGTCCTCTCCGGCGCGCGAAACGGTTCGGCCTGACGGAGTTCTCATGCGAAGGCCGAGACGAGAATGACCCCGCCTGAGGACGCGAATGTGTTTATGATCGGCACTGCGGGCAGGCTCGCCGGCCATGTCTATACACACAATGGCCACAATTCGGGCTTCGTTTGCGAACGCGGCTGAGTTCTTCAACAGTGTACTAACACAAGTAAAAAAGATCTTGCTGCCCCGATGCAAGCACCGGAGGATGCTCGTGAAAGGGGTTCGCAGCGACCTTCGGGCTCGCCCGTTCCAACCTGGTTGAGCGAACCGGCGGCAAGCGTAGAAACCGTGGTTCCTAGGCCGCGCGCCGGGGTTGCGGAGTTCACTTCCGATATCCGGTGCCTGGTGGATAGCCGCCCGGGCTATGGGTACCGCCGGATCGTTGCGCTCCTGAAGCTCGAGCGGCGATCCGCCGGCCATGACCCCGTCAAGGTGTCTACCGGTTTGTTCAGACCGGCTGCGATGTGGGCCGGGATCGCGGCGGCGGTGCCAGCGATGCACTGCTACCTGCCCCGCGGGTGAAACGCGTGATTGGAGCAAGACCCCTGAACATTCTTCCAGCCTCGCGCAGCAAGGTGTGGACTCGCCATGTCATATACGATGACGGCGTGGCGCGTATCGCGAGACATTGGCGGTAAACACTCCGTTCTGGCATTGGGGGACCTTGCGGGCCAAGCCAGTGCACTAGCGCACGACCTACACGAGGGCTTGCCAGTCGGACGGCAAAGCGGCCCACGAACCGGAGTCCAGAAGCTCCACGCCAGCATTGGGCCCTCGAACTAAGGTTTACAGCGCCCTCATCAAGCGCGCTGGAAAACTGCGCGCGATAGCGTCTGGCAAACCAGAGGCTCGGACAACGCCGCAAGTTGACATCCGCGGCCAGAACAGCAGCAGCACCACTTAAGAACGGACCCAATGGTCCTCAGCATCGCGACCATTCAGGGGACGAGCCCACTGGGGGGCTTCGAATGTAGCAGGTCACTTAAGTCTGCAAAACGTAGAACGCTTCCAGAATGATCATCGACGTCGGCAGCAATGAACGATATTAACGGGAGCGCTCCAGCCGTTTCTTCTCGGGTGGTCGGATTGCTCGGTCGTTGACAGACACCGGTCTCAAGCTAAGTTGAACGTTGCGGAATTCTCCATAATTCGCTGATACAATGATTATGTCATCCGATTGTGCGAAAATCGCCAGCTGTCTGTCGATCCACCGGTCGAATGCCGTGTCGACGCCACGCAGCGACTCCAGAAATGTGTCGGGCTCCTGCTGAGGCGGGAATGTTGACCGGTGAGCTTGGACGGGTCTGCCGATCCCATCGATCCAGACCCTGTTGGTCTGCAAGGATACGCGGTCTTTTTCGATGCAAAGCAACTCTGGGTCGATCGCGATGCCTCGCTTCAGCTCCATTAGGCTTTGCCGGAGACTGGCTCGTGCCTGTTCGTACCAGCGCGTGCTCCAGAGCAACCTGGCAAGCCGGCGCCGCGGGACTGTGGAGTCTCCGCACATGGCGAGATAGGCTAGGATTGCCTGCGCTTTGCGGCCGCGCGGCAGCACGCTCTCACCTGTCCAGCGCCAAGCCTCCATTGCGCCAAAGACGCGCAGCCGGAGTAGCGGTCTGACGTTCTCTGGGTCGGTATCGAATTTCACCGTGCCCCTCTACTAAGATGATTGAGGTATATCATTGCCACCGAGTTTTCATCCAGCGGCAGTTACAGTCTCGGGCTTTTGTGTAGCGAGACCGAACTTTGGACCACCCAGAACTAGAGTTTTGCGCCTCTGTCACGTTGGCGGGCTGGTGGCGCCGACGTGGTTGTGCAGCAAAATCGGCCGTCGATTGCCGATCGCGCCGTGGGGCCGTTCTTCGTTATAGTATCTGCGGCAAGTCTCCACTTTTTCTTGGGCGTCCGCAAGCGACAGGAACCAATGGGCATTGAAGCATTCGGCCCGGAAGCGGCCATTGAACGCCTCAATATAAGCATTGTCGGTCGTTTTGCCCGGGCGTGAGAAGTCCAGCGTGACGCCGCGCTGGTAAGCCCAGAGGTCGACGCCACGCGACACGAACTCGCTGCCTTGGTCGACGCGGATCGTCGCCGAGAAGCCCACTTCGTTGCAAACCCTTTCCAGCACCTCCACAACATCGGTGCCGCGGAAAGTGAGCCGCGGCTCCAGGGCGGGCGAGAAGCGGGAGAAGATATCGATAATCGTGAAGACTAGCACGCGCTTGTTCATCAAAGCGCGTGCTCCACAGCAATCCAGCAAGGCGGCGGCGCGGGATGGGTGCCTCTCCGCACATGGCGAGATAAGCCAAGATTGCCTGAGCTTTGCGGCCACGCGGTAGAATGCTCTCCCCCGTTCGGCTCCACGCCCCATAGGGCCACGCAGCCGCAGTAGCGGCCTGACATCCTCCAAAACCGATCTCAAAAGTCACCGCCTCATCTCTGACGCCGTTGAATGCGGGGGCGAAGGTCGACAAACTGGCGCTACGCCCTCAGGGCCGCCGCCCGCCCGGCCTCCGGGCCCGATGTGCGGATCACCGGCAGCGCCTTGAGGCTTGGCTTCGCGGTACCGCTGGACATTGAAAAACATCCAGCGCACGCACTGGAGCAGGATTGCCCGGTACGCCCTAAAGCGTCCCCGGGGGGCGGTTTGGTTATTCCTGCATTTGGTCCTTGGGCGTTTGTCCGTCATCGGTGGGTGTTGGTTCGGTCTTCAACTTTCTCTTCTTCCCTTCCGCTCCCGGTGGTTCGTCTGGTGTTTCCTCTGCCACTTTGGCATCCAATTGGTATGCCTCTGCGATGAGCGCCTGAAATTCAGTGTCGCTGTCGTTCAATGCTGCCGAAATCAGCTTGTCTAGAATGTCGGCACCTTCGGATGGTGATTTCACTACGCCCTGCCCAAGCCTTCCTATCACAAATCTGTAGCATTCATTATTAATCTTGTTCACCGGCTTCTTGTATTTGAACGGGTTATCTTTCTTTGTGAAAGCCCTCAGTACTGGCCGCACGTCAGTTAGAAACGCTTCAACCGATCCGTTCGGCCTCAATTTGATCTGCGCAAGCAATTCCAAACCGCTCTGCATTTTGCTGACGTGTCCTCTTGTGTTTGTCGTCTCATTTGTTGCTTCGTTTGCCATTTCGATGCCCTTTAAAAGGCATTAAGACAGCTCGGAAGGTATGGCAGGGACATGATAGTCGTTGATTCCGCGTCCACAGCCCAGCCTTGGTTGCGTTCGGCTTCGCTGGTGCCCGCTTTGGACCCACTGTAGGAACCCACGGTCAGGTCGGCCGATCGTAGAAGTCTGCTGATGTTCAACCATTGAAACTCTCTGTGAAGCTGAACGCAGAATGTCTTGTTGTCTCGATTATACAGAAAGATCCGAAGGAAATGCCATGAAACTCACGTTAAAAACGAGAGCCAGGTTTCACCATCGTGCGTCAGAGCGGCTCAGCGAGGATCACGAGTGAAGCCATCCGCCGTGGCTCCAGGAAGCCTGGGAAATAGGAGCCTTTGCGCAGCTTGGGAATGCGCAGCTCGACCGTGCCGGCCCGGGTCTCCCAGCTCCGGTCGCGGTAGCCGTTGCGCTGGACCTGGCGCTCCTGGCTCTTCTCGCCGTACGCGGCTCCGGTCAGGCCCTCGACCTCCAGCTCCATCAGCCGGTGGGCGGCAAAGCCGATCATCTCGCGCAAGAGATCAGCATCGGGGGTCTTCTCTACGAGCGCGCGCAGGTTCATCATGTCGTCGGTCATCGGTGGTTCCTCGAATCAGGTTGGCTGTCGCAATCCAAACCTTACCGACGAATCATCGGTGACCACCCGCAAAGCCGCTCGCTCGCTACGGCGCTATGTAGGGGCGCGCGTCAGCTACACCACTCTCTGGGACACGACCGCCACGTAGGCTCTCGTCAAACTCGTTGGGCTGCTGACCTTTGATCACCGCCCTAGCCGCCGAGATGATCGCCGGGATCAGAATAGCAGGGTTGATGCCGAACAGCTTCTGCTCGGTAAGCTGCTGACCTCTGGCAAGGTCACCTGCAATTTGGATCGCGTCGCCACGTAGGCTCTCGTCAAACTCGTTGGGCTGCTGACCTTTGATCACCGCCCTAGCCGCCGAGATGATCGCCGGGATCAGAATAGCAGGGTTGATGCCGAACAGCTTCTGCTCGGTAAGCTGCTGACCTTTGGCAAGGTCACCTGCAATTTGGATCGCGTCGCCACGTAGGCTCTCGTCAAACTCGTTGGGCTGCTGACCTTTGATCACCGCCCTAGCCGCCGAGATGATCGCCGGGATCAGAATAGCAGGGTTGATGCCGAACAGCTTCTGCTCGGTAAGCTGCTGACCTTTGGCAAGGTCACCTGCAATTTGGATCGCGTCGCCACGTAGGCTCTCGTCAAACTCGTTGGGCTGCTGACCTTTGATCACCGCCCTAGCCGCCGAGATGATCGCCGGGATCAGAATAGCAGGGTTGATGCCGAACAGCTTCTGCTCGGTAAGCTGCTGACCTCTGGCAAGGTCACCTGCAATTTGGTTAGGTTCCGGGGTTGGCTGCTGGTCATTGTTCTCAGCCGTAATCATCGAGACGATCGCGCGAACTAGACTCGGATGATCTATTCCGAAAGGGTCGCGCTCAAGCTGATATCTCTCTTTAGCTGTGCCAAGTGACAGTTGAGTAAGCGTAGATGTGTCCATTGTTGATCACCTTGTTGATGTTTGCGGTTGGTTGCGGCTCTCAGATCACACTTCTCCGCTGGCGTGCAAAGGTGATGAAGGAGCGGAGCCGTGTGTCCCCTGGAATCTTAGGTTCCTTTAAAAGAGGCGTCTGGGGAAGCCCGACCCTCTGGATCATTAACTTCGCGGCGTCCACAAGCTCAGCCAAGCTTGCTCCGGGGCCGAGCGCCTTCAATGAATGGAGAAGGGCAAAGGTAAAGGCCGACTTCCCTTCCGTTAATGCAGTGCTCGCGGCTGCCGTTTCGGTTTCGAGGCAAGCGGAAAGAAGGACGCCATTTAACTGTAGCTGCCCCGTCTCACCGGACGCGGCCTCCGGCATAGAGGCCTGCAACCCGGCCAGGGGATCCCGCGAATTCGCCGCGACGGGTGAATTCCGAAGGTAAGTCATCTCACCAAAGCGCTTCTTTGCTATTGCCCTGCCCTGCCCGTTGGTGTGTTCGAGGAATTTGTCGCGGGTTGGACGCATGTGGGTTTTGACGCGCGCGCGTCCGACTAACCCGGAGTACTTGAACGCCGGCGCCAACATCCGCTTTTCAAGGCCGCCGGAGAAGCAGCAATCGGCAACGAGCGTCAATATTCCGGGCGGCAGGTTCTGCGTCATCTGCGCGAACGTGACGTCGAAGAGATAGCCGTCGTAGAGAACAATGCATTCTTCAATGACGAGGCCTCGGAGTGCAGTCGTTCCGTGACCGGAGAAAAAGAAGACCAATCGATCGTCCGGCGATACGTCTGCGAAGAGCTCTCGCAAGGCAGCTGTTACATTGCCTACGGTGGCTTCGGAATCGACAAGTCGAACAATGTTGGCGAATCCGTATTGCTTCTTGAGTACCTCCTCAAAGGCATTAACATCGTTAACACTGCTCGGAAGGTTGTTCGCTGCGCCGTGATAATCGTTGATGCCTACGAGCACCGCCCGGCGCCGTTCGCCTTTGGTGGTGTCAGCTGAATACACTGTACGAACTCACGAAACGGTCAGGTCGGGCGACAGTCAAAGTCTTCTGATGTTCAAACACTACCACTTCCTGTGGAGCTGGCCTCGTAATGTCTTGTTACTGCGATTATACAGAAGGTCCAAAGGAACGGCCGTGAAACTCGCGTGAAAACGAGGGCAGTTTCACCATCGTGCGTCAGAGTGGCTCAGTGCGGATATTTGACGGCTTGAACTTGCTCCCGTGGGTGGCCTCCATCTCGGGTGAACAGACCGGGCTGGTGACAAAGGGCGAGCCCGCCTGGCCGCCACTTGCGTTGTTCAAGGGGTCAAGGCGATGCGGCCGCACTTCGCGAGCTCCTTTCAATTAATGTATGGTCCGTCCTGTTCGTGCAAGGGTTCGTAACCAGCAAAAATGACGCTTCCAGTTGTATAAATGTATCCGGCCTCTCGCGAGTGGACTGCGGTTGCAGCCAGGCCATGATGAGATCCGCGCACGCCGTTCCCAATAAATGGTTCGGGCACGAAGCCCGCTTTTTTGCACAGGCTTACGGCATGTTGATCCACTGTTTCGTCATCACTGTTCCCGAGCCTTGCAATCGAAGCCAAAAGCGTCAGGTGGAAGCAGGATCTCTGCGTTCGTAGAGAGCTCCAGCCTTGTTCAAGACCACCCAGACAATGCGGGCCATCTTGGCGGCTAGAGCGACAACGGCCTTGTTCGGATGCATCCGACTCTGGAGCCCGTCGAGCCAGCTTCCTAGGCGATCGCGTCGTCCGTGAAGAGTGGCTAAGCGATTGAGCTAGAATCGCATTTGTCGTTGTGGACTGTTTTGCGTTTGCAGGGGTTTGATGCTTCGGGCGTCGGAACCTTGCAATTTCATTTTCAGGATTCCGTCGAATCGCCAACCATGATTCCGTCATCGCATCGGAGGTGGCGATGCGACCGAAGAAGCACAGGACGACGGATCGGGCGATCTGTTCCGGGCCAGGCTGGACCAAATCATCAATATGAAGCACGAGCTGGTTCAGCTCGCCGGCAAGGTCGATTGGGACTGGATCGACGGCGAGATCGCGCCGCTCTATAGCGAGAATGGTCGGCCCGGGATCGCGACCCGCTTCATGATCGGGCTGTTGCTGCTCAAGCACATTTACGGGCTGTCCGATGAGAGGGTGTGCGAGCGCTGGGTCCACGATCCATATTTCTAGTACTTCACCGGCGAAGAGTTCTTCCAGCACGCATTCCCGCACAAGCGCTCGGACCTGAGCCACTGGCGCAAGCGGCTCGGCGACAAGCTGGAGCTGTTGCTGGCCGAGAGCTTGCGGGTGGCACACGAGGCCGGCGCGTTACGCAGCCAGGACATCAAACGGGTCACAGTCGATACCACCGTGCAGCCGAAGGCGATCACCTTCCCGACCGATGCCAAGCTCTTGCACGCGGCCATCAAGGGGCCCAACCGTCTGGCGAGGAAGCACGGGGTCAAGCTGCGGCAGTCCTATCTGCGCATTGCCAAAACCGCGACAATGATGGCGGGGCGCTACGGCCATGCCAAGCAATTCAAGCGGCATCAGCGGCAGTTGCGCATCCTGCGCAGCCGACTGGGCCGGATCAGCGCGGTCAGCAGCTGCAAGGCCCAGGCACGAAAGAAGTCGTCCCGCGCCGGGCCCTGGCGTGGATTGTCGGTCATGATCCATGACGCGATGGCGGCAATGTCCTCTTCCTTGGTTGCGCCGTGCTGGCCGATCCAGTCGAGCACATTGAAGCCGATCGCCGAGGCGCGCGGGTCGAGCACGAAGACCTGACGACCCGCCCCGTGCCGGTGTCCGGTGACCATCGGTGCGACCTCGTTGGACGGGTCAAGGACGACCAACCCTCCACCCCATTTGAGCGCCGTCGGCACCGTGACCGATGTTGTCTTGAAGCCGCCGGACCCGGCGAACACGATGCCGTGCGACGAGCCGAAGACGCATCGAAACAGAGCAAAGGAGACTTACCGCCGGCGCCCCATGTCTCAACGTCATCGGCGCGGAACGACTGGTCGGCGACCGCATCCCGATCGACACGATAGCGCTCCCCGACCACGATGCCACCCGCCTCCGGGAACAGCCGCGCAGCCTCAATCATCGTCATCCAGTCCGACTCGCCATGGATGGCGCGTCGCCCACGAATGCGGCGCGGCTCGGCGGCCGCGAACGCGGCATTGCCCCTTATCGCTACACGCAGTCCGAACACCGCCACGAGCGATGCGATCGTCGCTCCGATGATGGTCGAGGGATCGGCATAAGCGACAAGCCGGTCTCCAGCGGGCAGGGCATTGGCAAAGGAATGGAGGCGGGCGATCTCGCGCGAGGCGGCGATCGCGACCACAAGCAGGCCGCCGAACATGACGCTCCAACCGGCCCAGCGGATCGCCGTCGCACCAGCCGCCGCGAACAGGAAGACCACGCCGATCGCCGCGGCCATCACGTAGGACAAGGCGATGCCGATCCGCCCGAGCACCAGGTGCGCGTTTGGGGTTGTTCCGAACTTCGAAAGCCACGCTTCGATGCCGGTAAGGACAAGGCATGAGCCCGCCATCAGCACGGCCGGCGCGATCGCCAGCGCGATCCTACTTGCTCTCATGGCCGAAGGCCATCGCGTCGATCGCCGTCAGGCGCTCGCGTTCCGCCTCGTTGCCGCGCAGACGATCGGCGGCATCAAGCAACAGGCCGAGCAGCAGCGCACGCTTCTCGTAGCGCAACCCGGCCTTGGCGATCAGGCCACCGAGCTCGATCTTCTCCCGCGTGTCCTTCTTGCGGGCGTGAGTTGCATCGGACCGACGCATGCGTTCAGCCCTGTTCAGCCAGGCCCGCAGGCGCGACAGGCGGGATGGTCGTGGCCGCCTTGGCCGGTCTGCTCCCGCCCTTGCGAAACCGGCCGGCGATCTCCTCGAACGCCGACAGCAACGCGCCTTCCTCGATCTCGATTTCTCCCATCCCGGCCTTGAGCGCGATGCGGCCGATGCGCTCGGCTTCCCGTGTTTCTGCCTGCTTCAGCTGGTCCTGGAGCCGAGCGATTTCGTCCCTGATCTGCCGCGAGGGTTTTTTCATTCCGGAAGACCTTTCCTGTCATTAATTGCGCGAAGCGCCGACAGGAAAGCCGGGGTGAGCGCGAAGCGCGACCCGGGTAATTAACGGGGTCGGCGGAGCCGACGCTTTGGAAGATCATCCCGCCGTTCCGAAGGAGCGGCTTCCAAGGGCGCAGTAATACGTCGCTGACGCGACGTCCTGCTTCGCGGCCCAACTGGGCGGGCCGATCCCGACGAACAGCATGTTCGTTCGAAGGATCGCTTCAGCCGTGGCCATCACGCATTTCACGCCACAGCTCATCGGACGCGGCGATGGCCGCAGCGCCGTGCTGGCCGCTGCCTACCGGCATTGCGCGAGGATGTCCACCTGATGACGACGCTGCGGCCTCTCACCGAGGACGGATTCGGGCCGAAGCGGGTCGCAGTCGTCGGAGAAGACGGGCAGCCGCTGCGCATGAAATCCGGCAAGATCGCCTACCGGCTTTGGGCCGGCGAGAAGCAGGAGTTCCTCGAGCAGCGCAACGGTTCGCTCGACCTGCAGAATCAGCACCTAGCTCTGCATGGTCACGAGATTCGCGTCGATGGCCGCTCCTACGCCGAGCGCGGCATCGACGTCGTGCCGACCACCCATATCGGCGTCGCGGCCAAGGCCATCCAGCGCCGGGCGGAGCGCGAGGGATTGGAGAAGGAAGCGGGCATCCAATCCCGCACGCTCGCCTCCTGGGAGTTACGCTGGAAGAGAGGCCGCAATGGCCTCAATGATAGGACGGTTTTTGTCCTCGACGAGGCCGGCATGGTCGCTTCGCGGCAGATGGCGCTGTTCATCGAAACAGCATCAAAGGCGGGAGCGAAGATCGTCCTGGTCGGCGATCCCGAGCAGCTCCAGCCGATCGAAGCGGGGGCGGCGTTTCGCGCGATCGTCGAACGTATCGGCTATGCCGAGCTCGAGACGATCTATCGCCAGGGCCAGCAATGGATGCGCGACGCCTCACTCGATCTTGCCCGTGGCCGGACGGCGCCGGCCCTATCCGCCTATCGCGATCATGGACGTCTGTTCGGCTCGGAGTTGAAGGCGCAGGCGATCGACAATCTGATCGCTGATTGGAACCGCGACTACGATCCATCGAAGTCAACTTTGATCCTCGCGCATTTGCGCCGCGACTTCCGCGCGCTGAACGAGATGGCGCGCGCCAAGCTCGTCGAGCGCGGTCTCGTCGCACAGGGACATGCGTTCCGGACGGAGGACGGCCAGCGCCGGTTTGCGCCGGGCGACCAGATCGTCTTCCTGAAGAACGAGGGCTCGCTCGGCGTCAAGAACGGCATGATCGGCAAGGTCGTGGAAGCAGAGCCTAAGCGCTGGTCGCCGAGATTGGAGAGGGCGAGGGCCGCCGCCGCGTCGAGGTCGATCAGCGCTTCTATCGCAATGTCGACCACGGCTACGCGACGACGGTGCATAAGGCGCAGGGCGACCGTCGACCGGGTCAAGGTGCTGGCAACGCTGTCCCTGGATAAGCACCTGACCTATGTCGCGCTGACCCGCCATCGCGAGGATGTGGCGCTGTATTATGGCCGGCGTTCGTTCCAGAAGGCCGGGGGCCTGATCCCGATCCTGTCTCAGCGCAGGGCGAAGGAAACGACCCTCGATTACGAACGCGGCAGCCTCTACCGCGATGCGCTTCGCTTCGCCGCAAACCGCGGACTGCACATCGTTCGGGTGGCGCGCACGCTCATGAGCGACCGCCTGCGCTGGACGGTTCGCCAGAAGCAGCGCCTCACCGAAGTCGGCCGTCGGCTGCGTGCGCTCGGTGCAAAACTCGGCCTCGTCGATGGCCGTAAACCCATCATCAACACCGCACATAAGGAGGCAAAGCCCATGGTCACTGGGGTGACGACATTCCCCAAAATCTCTCATCGACACCGTCGAGGACAGAATCCTGGCGGACCCCGCCATCAAGAAGCAGTGGGAGGATGTCTCCACCCGCTTCCGCCTCGTCTTTGCCGATCCCCAGCGGGCGTTCAGGGCGACGAACTTCGACGCCATGCTGAAGGATCCGGCCGTTGCGAGCACGACGCTCGCGTGCATCGCCGCAACCCCGGAATTATTCGGCGCGCTGCGTGGAAAAAGCGGTCTGATGGCCGGCAAGGCGGACAAGGAGGAACGCCAGCGCGCAGACGCCAATGTGCCGGCGCTCCGGCGCGACATCGAGCGCTACTTACGTCTTCGCGCCGAGGCCGAGCACAAGCACGAAGCCGAGGAACGCGCGATCCGGCATCGTGTGGCCATTGACATCCCCGCTTTGTCGCGCGACGCGCGTCGCGTGCTCGAGCGCATGCGCGATGCCATCGAACGCAACGACCTGCCGAGCGCGCTTGAGTTCGCGCTCGAGGACCGGATGGTGGAGGCGGATATCGACGGTTTTAGCAAGGCCGTCGCAGAGCGCTTTGGCGATCGTACATTCCTGCCGAACGCCGCTAAAGAGCCCAACGGGCAGATCTTCGAGAAGGCGGCTGCCGACATGGATCCGGCGCGGCGCGAGCAGCTGAAAGAAGCATGGCCCGCCATGCGTGCGGCACAGCAGCTCGCAGCGGGGGAGCGCACCGCGCAGGCCCTCAAGCAGGCCGAAGCGCAGCGCCTGATCCAGAGCCAGGGACAGACCCTGAAATGAGCAGTCGGCGCTCCCCCTTGGCGATCCTGGTGGCTGGCGCCGGGCTCGTCGCCGCCGTGGCTGGCGCCGGCTGGGGCGCCGGACTGCGCATCAACATGACGTCGAGCTATCTACGCGGCCTGTGGCGGATCGAGAGGCTGGATCGGGCAGCCGCCGTCGGCGATCTCGTCTTCATCTGTCCGCCCGACACAGCCGAGTTCGAACGGGCATTCGCGCAGCTACATTCGGCGCGGACTTTGCGCCGGGGGCTTAAGCCCACTCATCAAGACCGTCGCTGCCGTCGGCGGCCAACAGGTCGATGTGGCCGAGCAGGTCTCGATCGATGGCCGTCGGTTCCCGATTCCAATGTCCGGCATACCGATGCCGTCGGCCGTCCTTTCTTAGCCTTTGCCGGGGGCGTCATTCCCGCCGGCGAGCTCTATCTCCACTCCGATTTCGCAGGCTCCTATGATTCCCGCTACTTCGGCCCGCTCCCGTCATCGGGCGTTCTCGGCCTTGCCCGGCCCGTCTTCACCTTCGGTCGGTAACGCCTGGCGCGCCGTGGCGATGGTCGTTGCCGCGGCCGCGGTCGGGACTCCTGCCTGGTGCGGACACGCGCTCGCCCTGCCGCTCGCCTGCGCCTTGGCCCGGTGACGATCCCGGCGAACGCCTACTACGGACCGCAGACCGCACGCGGGATCGCAAATTTCCCGATCTCAGGTATTCCGATCAATCACTTTCCCATTTTATTAAGGGCTAGCGTTCGTGAAGACGGCTGCGGCAAGGGCAAATGCGCGTCTTGGAGATCTCCAGCAAGATAAGGCCGACGTAATCTGCGAGGTCTGCAGCGAAATAGCGCGAGGAGTGCTGTGGAGAGAATTTCCGCTCGACGTTTTCCAGGGAGGAGCGGGAACGTCGACCAATATGAACATCAACGAGGTGATTGCGAACCGTGCCCTTGAGATGATGGGCTTGCCGCGCGGGCGATACGACGTCGTGCACCCCAACAACGACGTTAATCTGTCTCAGCCCACAAATGACGTCTGTCCGACGGCAATCCGGCTCTCGATCCTGTTATCCCATGGGCAGCTACAGGCGGCGCTCGAACGCCTCGCGATTGCCTTCGAGGAAAAGGCGGCGTCTTTCAGCGAAGTGATAAAGCTCGGCCGAACGCAATTGCAGGATGCTGTCCCCATGACGCTGGGACAGGAATTCCAAGCCTTCGCGACGACACTTCGCGAGGATGTCGCTCGGCTCGGAGAGATCGCCGCATTCTTCCAGGAGATCAATCTTGGAGGCACAGCGATCGGTACCGGCATCAATACCAACTCCGACTATCAGGCGCTGGCGGTATCGGTGCTTTGCAAGATCTCGGGTCTCCCGCTCGTGGCCGCCGGCAACCTGATCGAAGCATGTTGAGATACCGGAGCCTTCGTTTTGCTCTCGGGGATGCTCAAGCGAACCGCCACTAAGTTGTCAAAGATCTGAAACGACCTAAGAATACTTTCTAGTGGACCGCGGCGAGGACTAAATTAAATCGATCTACCGCCGCTTCAGCCGGGCTCATCAATCATGCCTTGCAAGGTCGATCCGGTGGTGCCGGAAGTCGTCAATCAGGTTGCATTCCAGATCATCGGCTACGACCTAACAATCACGCTTGCTGCCGAAGCAGGGCAGCTCCAATTGAACGTCATGGAGCCCGTGATTGCGTACAATATTCTTCACTCTCTCGAGCTACTGACGAATGCGATCGAGGTGCTGCGCACGAAGTGCGTCAGCGGGATGGGCAGCGTTCTATAAGTTCACCGACTTCAACCTCAACAACAGACGCAGAAACAGGCCCTCGCGGCCTGATATCAGAAAATCGGAGCGGCGAGACTTCCAACTAAGAAGGCGGCGCCAGTGGTCCTGCTCCCGGGGTCCACTTGGCTGGCTGGCTGAATATTCATTTTCTGTCATTTTCCAACAGCCGCTTTGGCCTCACCAAAATTTGCCCTCAACGGATAAAGCATTCGGGTCACTCGAAAAGACGTCCTTTGAAGATGGTGGTGACGAGCACGCCATTTTCTGTCGTTATCCCAAATATTCTTGGTCCCGCTGAGAGCCGAACTTATTTTTCTTTTAGCATTTCGCTTATAAAAAAAGCCATTACTCTCTTTCGCTTGCCCAAAACGGCACGCAACTTTTTGCGAGGCTTGAAAGGCCTCAGCGGTCATCTATTTAAAACCTCATAATTCTTGCCATCCCACAACCACTTCTTTCATCGCAAACAGAATCAAATATCTCGTTTCAGGATGCCGGAACGTTACACATGGAAGTTCACCAGCCATAATGTGACCAGCAACCTTAGACGCGCTCTTGAGAACGCCAGGATAAATTATGAAGGCCTAGAGAATGAAGCCAATGTTACGCTTGAATTCTATTATGGGAATGAGGCTGACGCTCAAACGACCGTGTCCGGTCGACGTTTTTTCGGAACTTGGGTCAAAGGCGGTCGCCCATTTGCTACGGAGGAGGGGGGGCGCGAGTGGTTCATCGCTGTCAAGAGCGCCCCGGACCTGACCGGTGAGATCGAGGTGGTAGCATGGGGGCGTGGGAAAAAGGAATGATCGAAGTCGCCGTATATTGGCCTGGGCGCTTATTGTGGTGTTGTGGGTATTGTTTTGTATGTTTTTGTTTGCCCCTTTAGGGTCTTAAAGCTGTATTTGGCGGCCCGTCATAGCGACGGGTTCTCTGTAATAGTCTCTTTGAAAATAAGTCGAGGCCACTTAATAAAATGATCGTTTGTGTTTGATTATTGCCGTGGTGCTTTTAATGCGAGTTTTTGTGCCAGGGATCGTCTCAAAACACGCACAAGGTATGAGAATTGAAAAACGACTATGTTGAAATAGCTATTAGCGCATTAGAGAAAAAATATAAATTGGATAAAGTAAGATTGTATCCGGTTTCTGTTGAAAAAGGCGGCTGTTGCGACGCAGAGGGATCAGTGATTCAGTCTGTCTAGTTGGCAGGACTGAAGATCATGATGGGGCATCGGCAAGTCGAACAGTCTGCGTTGTTCTATGAGTTCTCGCTCGAAAGGCATATTCCCACCGACCACTTGCTCCGGTCGATCGATAGATTTGTCGACCTTGAAAAGATCAGGCAGGAGCTGGCACCTTTCTACAGCAGTATCGGTCGACCTTCGATCGATCCCGAGCTGATGATCCGGATGCTGCTGATCGGTTACTGCTTCGGCATCCGATCGGAACGGCGCTTATGCGATGAGGTTCATCTCAATTTGGCCTATCGGTGGTTCTGCCGGCTCGGTCTGGATGGGGCGGTGCCGGATCACTCGACATTCTCCAAGAACAGGCATGGCCGCTTCCGGCAGAGCGACCTTTTCCGTCGCGTATTCGAGAGCGTGTTGGGCCGCTGCATCGAGGAGCGACTGGTCGGCGGCGAAGGATTTGCCGTTGACGCGAGCCTAATCAAGGCCGATGCCAATCGGCAGAAGGGGATCGAAGGCGGCAAGGGACTTCCCCCGGAGGCTGCCGGCCGAGCGATCGATGAGTATCTGGCTCTCCTCGATGATGCCGCTTTCGGAGCTGCGACCGAGGTCACGCCGAAGTTCGTGTCGCCCTCCGACCCGGCGGCACGCTGGACGGGGGCGCATGGTGGCCAAGCCTTCTTCGCCTACTCGACGAACTACCTGATCGACGTCGAGAACGCGATCATCGTCGATGTCGAGGCGACGACGGCAATCCGGCAGGCGGAGGTGTTGGCCGCCAAACGCATGATTGAGCGCTCGCTCAAACGGTTCGATCTCTATCCGAACCGGCTCCTCGGTGACAGCGGCTACGGCTCGGCCGAGATGCTTGCCTGGCTGGTCTATGAGCACGGCATCGAGCCGCACGTTACAGTCTTCGACAAGTCCGCCCGCACAGACGGTATCTTCTCGCGCGATGACTTCACCTATGACCATGCCGGGGACGTCTACCGTTGTCCCAGCGGTAAAGTTCTTACCACGACCGGAACGCTGGTGAATGATGGCGCCACCATGCTTTACCTCGCCAGCAAGCATGATTGTGATCGCTGCGCATTCAAGTCCCGGTGTTGCCCTAAGCAGCCTTCACGGAGGGGGCCGCGCTCGATCTATGAGGGCGCTCGCGACATGGCGCGCCAGATCGCAAGATCTTTGGAGGGCCGCACTTCGCGTCGGCTTCCGCAAGAAGATCGAGATGCTGTTCGCGCACCTCAAGCGCATTCTCAAGCTCGACCGCCTCCGACTGAGGGGCCCGAACGGCGCGCGGAACGAGTTCACCCTCGCAGCCACCGCTCAGAACCTTCGTAAGATGGCCAAGCTGATCCCGATGCAAATCCCCAGGTCCGCATAGCGGAGAACCCAGGCGCTAGGCCGCTTCATAGCTGGCGCCAATACATCGGACCACTGCCGCCTTTTTCAACGAAATCATCCGGGAAAAATAATTCGCTAGAGTAATTATAGTAAAAATAGTTATTCATGAAATTGAACGACTTCGGGGGTCCGAGGCGGTGCCGAAGTCGGTCGCTTTTAGTCGACCGTTAAGAAGCCGGATTGAGCTGAGCTGGACAGTTGAGAGCGCGCCAAAGCAAGACCAGCAACAGGCGCAAAAGTTCTCTGAACCAGGCGAGGATGCGGCGAGAGTTGTGGCCGACGGCTGAGAGGACGACGTTGGCGGCGTCGCCGGCGCGGCCTTTGAGATAGCACCGGCCAAGCTGTCCCTCGTGACCTGCCACCGAAATTTAATCCAGTAGCATTTAGAGTCCTGTTGGGTTTGTAGCGAGACCGAACTTTGGACCACCCAGAACTAGAGTTTTGCGCCTCTGTCACGTTGGCGGGCTGGTTGCGCCGACGTGGTTGTGCAGCAAAATCGGCGGTCGATTGCCGATCGCGCCGTGGGGCCGTTCTTCGTTATAGTATCTGCGCCAAGTCTCCACTTTTTCTTGGGCGTCCGCAAGGCTGAGGAACCAGTGCGTGTTGAGGCACTCGGCGCGGAAGCGGCCGTTGAAGGCTTCGATGAATGCGTTGTCGGTTGGCTTGTCGGGCCTGGAGAAGTCCAGCGTGACACCGCGTTGGTAGGCCCATAGGTCAAGATCGCGCGACACGAACTCGCTGCCTTGATCGACCCGGATCGTCGCCGGGAATCCCACTTCCTTGCAGGCCCTTTCCAGTATCGCCACGACGTCGCTGCCGCGGAAGCTGAACTGTGGCTGCAGCACCGGTGAGAAGCGGGAGAAGATATCGACGATCGTGAGCACGCGCAGCTTGTGTCCGCTCGCCAACTGATCGTGGACGAAGTCCATCGCCCAGGTCTCGTTGGCGCGCGTCGCTGGCCTGCGGTCATCGCGCAGCTTGGCCTTGACCCTTCGCTTCGGCGATTTATTGCGCAATTGCAGGCCCAATTCGCGATAGATGCGGCGGGTCTTGTTCTGGCCGTGACGCCATCCCTCGCGGCGGAGCAGGACGTGGACGCGGCGATTGCCGTAGCGAACGCGAACATGGCAGATCTCCTTGATCCGTGCTTCGAGGGCGGCCTGGCCGGAGCGGCGAGATTTGTAGTGGTAGGTTGATCGGTCGAACTCGAGGGCCTCACAAGCCTTGCGGATCGAGACCTGCCAATCACCACAAACCTCATCGACGAGCTTGCGCTTCCGACCAGGCTTCATAGCTTTCGGCGGATCACGTCCTGCAGCATCTCCTTGTCGAGCGACAGATCGGCCACCAGCTTCTTCAGCTTGGCGTTCTCGTCCTCGAGCTGCTTCAACCGGCGCATCTCGGTCGGCAGCAGTCCGTCGTACTTTTTCTTCCAGTTGAAATAGGTCGCCTGGCTGATCCCGGCCTTTGCGCGAGGTGGCCGAAGAACCGGAGCCTGGTGCTATCGAACGCCGCCTGAAGGCGCTCTAGGAATAGCCGACGATACAATCGTGAGAAGACGCGTGTAGCGCGTCGATCTGGGTCGGAAGGCGCGGCAATCTGGATGACGAGTCAGTGTCGCGGCGAGTTGATGATCGCCGCGCAGATTGTCGTGCGCAAGAGTTTTGTTGAAGTCTGATTGTCGCGGAGCGTCAATCAGCGACGGTTTTGATTGTCGCGTGCGAGGGCGGCCGTCCTGGACCGCGTTTTCGCTCGAGCGCGGTGCGCCTGCGATAGCTCTCGACATTCATCTCAACGATGGTGGCGTGGTGAACGAGACGATCGATGGCGGCCAGCGTCATGGCGGGGTCCGGGAAGACCTTGTTCCATTCACCGAAGGGCTGATTGGCGGTAATCAGCATGGAGCGGCGCTCGTAGCGTGCGCTGATGAGTTCGAACAGCACGCTAGTCTCGGCCTGGTCTTTGGTGACGTAGGCAAGATCGTCGAGGATCAGGAGATCGAAGCGATCAAGGCGGTTGATGGCGGCCTCGAGATTGAGCTCGCGGCGAGCCAGCTGGAGCTTTTGCACGAGATCGGTGGTGCGGGTGAAGAGGACGCGCCATCCGTTCTCGATGAGGGCCAGGCCGATAGCTGCCGCCAAGTGGCTCTTGCCGCCGCCGGGCGGACCGAACAGGAGCAAATTGGCGCCTTTGCCCAGTCAGCTGTCACCGGCGCATCCACCTGCGCCTTTGAGATCATCGGCACGGCCTCGAAGTCGAAGCTGTCGAAGATCTTCCCGGTTGGCAGCCTCGCCTCGACGAGATGGCGCTCGGTGCGCCGGCGACCGCGTTCGGCGATCTCGTGCTCGGCGATGGTCGGGAGGAAGCGGCCGGCCGGCCAGCCTTCCTTGTCGGACTGTTCGGCAAATTGCGCCCACAGCACCTTGATGGCAGGCAGCTGGAGCTCGTTGAGCAACAGATTGAGGCGCGCGGCATCAACGGTGTTCGTCACGCTCATGCGGCACCTCCGGTCTCGGCGGTACCGATGAGGCATTCGTAGGTCGCAAGCGGTACGAGCTGCACCACGACGTTGGGCAGGTTGCCGGGGTCTGGGGCGAAGTGAGCACGCAGCCGGTTGAGGTCGGGCAGTCGGCCGGCGTCGAGGTCGGCGGTGAGTTGATCGGCAAGTTCGGCTTCGCAGCCGCGGTCATGAGCGAGCGCGAGGAGATCAACCATGATCCGGCAGGCCTTCTTGTCCGGCAAGCGCTCGCGCAATCGGTCGAAGGCTCTCCGATAGCCTTCGCGCGGGAACAACCTGTCCCGATAGACCAGATTGAGAAGCGCCATTGGCTTGCGCCGCAGGGAATGGATCACGTGCCGATAATCGACGACCTGATCGTACTTGCCATTGGGATGCGGTCGTCCGCGCGGCAAGGTAAGGAGGTGCGTGCCGCCGACGAACACGTCGAGGTGATCGTCGTAGAGCCGCGCCCGCACGAGCGGCGCCAGAAGGAGGTGTTCGCTCATGTGGCGCCTCCGTCGAGGAAAGCGCGTTCAGCCGCGATGGTGAGTAGATCCGACGAACCGGTGAGGTAGTAGGCCCGCCGCCATTTGCCTACTGTCCCCGCTCCTGGCCTAGCTTGTCCGCCACTTCCTTGTTTTGACCGCCTTCCGCGCAGGTCAGCACGATCCGGGCTCTCAGAGCTAGCGCCTGTGCCGTCTTCCGGCGCATCGCCACCGACTAAAGTCTGGCACGCTCATCATCGCTCAATATCAGGGGCGCAAGTCGCTGGGCCGCCATCAGATCCTGCGTCGCTGTTGCTGCCGCGGTCTCTGGCGCAGGGACGCGACCGAGTGAGACCGCGACTTCGCCCGAGCAACGAGTACCACACTCCGGTTTGGGGAAGTCTGGACAATCGGAAGCTCGAGAAAAGCAACGAGTGGAAGACACGGAGCTAAGCGATTTGGGGGACGCTGAATCCGACCTTATGCTCTGATGCGCACTGTCCGTCAACTCCTGCACCTGCACCAAATGTGCGGAAGAACCCATGAACGTCGCCTAATGGACCACCGAGCAGAAGATCTCAAGCACCGCTAGCGGAGAAAACCGTCTAGGCGTCGCATCGAACTCAATGATGCAAGGAGCGAGGCGGCTCGAGAAGGCGCCGGATGAAATGAAGGGCCTGCTCTCGGGCTTCGTCGAACAGGCGGAAAGGCTCCGCGAAGAGAGGCCCGTCGACTTGATGGCGGCAATGAAGACATTGCTGTCAGGCTTCCTTCCCAGTTGTCGGCGCGATATTCCAGGCAGAGATTTCCGCCGGCGCCATATTGATGGCTCGACAACCGACTTCCATCGCGCGGGACGACGATGGGTGGCGCGTTGGGGTGAAATTCCGCGTAGGTCATCGTGAGCGGAACGCTCCGGCCGTCGTGGTCGATCTCGAAATCGACGGCAAGTGCGGCGCCGTCCGATAAATACCAGCGCAAATTCTTGAGCCAGCTCACGCGCTCGGCCAGCTCGGCGACGCTCTGGCGCTCGGATCTGGCCCGTCCCGGGTTTTCGAGCCACCAGATCATCCCGCGCCGCCGAACCCCTGCGGCTTCGTTGGAACGCGGCTCTTGTCGGGAAAGGACAGACCTGCACTGGCCGGCGCCACCGATGCGGTTTTCAGCAGCGCAGGGCGAGCCGGTGGCTGGCGGCGGCGGGCTGCGCGGTCGGCCAGCGAGCCGCCGACGCCGCGGCCCACGGTTTCGGTGATGAGTTTCCTATCGTTCGAACGCGCGGCTTGAGCAAATTCCGTCCTGGCCTTCTGCAGCCACTCGAAAAACGGCTTGGCCCGCTCCGGATGCTCTGCCCATTTGTCGACAAAATTTTCCAAGGGGTCGGTCGGGTTAGCGCCGCAGCCGCTGCTCATCCAGTTCGGGCATCTCTTGGGAGATATCGTCCCGGTCACGGTCCATCAGCGGTATCGCGAGCCCGCGACCTGGCGCTGGCAGCCCAACCAAGCCGCGAAACCTTCCGCGTTGAGGAGTATTCGGGGCCAGCAGCCGCAAGCGTTGCGCTCAAGCTGGCGCTAAGCGCGACAGTGACGGATGATCGAATTCGCGCCGTGCTTGGTGATGATACTGCTATCTGGTCCTTGACGGCGGAAAACCCGCATAACGACATTATACGGCGGCCCGAGGATCTCGTGGAGTTCAAGCGTCATCTTCGGCGTCTGTTCGATCGGATCAAGGCGGTTCACGGCGAACAGGCCACCATCAACGTTTTTCCGGCACTCCCAACGTCAGCGGCAGTTGAGGTCGGAAGAGTGCTGATGCCGAAAGCCGATCTACCGCTGCATATTTATGACCAAAACCGGTCCGTCGGCGGCTTCATCCCGACCTTGAAAATTGGCGAGTAGCGGCAGGCGGACCGCCGCATGGTTGGCTGTACTCCTCCGCCTGCCAGCGCCGGAAAGAATGCTGCGCTTTGCTTTGAGCGCTGAAACCGAAGCTGAGAAGCTGAAGCGATCGTGTCCGAATCTGATGATCTCGATGCGATGCGATGGCAATTCAATGTTTTCTCGCCGACCAAGGGTTACCCGATCCCTGTGACGAGCGTTGTCGCAGGATGCGACATTCCAACTCTCGTCCACTCCTGCGGCTCGAAGAGGTTGAAGATCATAGACCAGATTTTCGGTCATCAGCAGGAGATCGCCGCGCGCGGTGCGCGCAGGGCTCGCACCTGTCTCCAGATCGGCGCGAATGAAATCCATTTGGCGATCCGCGTCGTCTGTGTCGAATGCGTCGCCTGACGCAGCATTCAACGTCGCAGATAACCGACTTGTTTGTCCCAGTCGAAGAGCAAGCACGTAGCGGCCGTTATCGGCAAATGCTTCCACGTCCAATTCATTGAGAATGGCGTCTATTCGACTCGTAACCGTTGCGGCGTCAAGAATGCGATTGCGTTCCGGTTGGAACAGCAATCAAATCAGATCTATTTCTGATGACCGAAGATCGAGCCTGGTCCGTCCCTCGACGAACTGGATCTCCTCTTGCTCCAGCGTACTTGCATCAAGTCCGACCAAGTCGGTCACAACCTGGCCAAGGGCTCGCCAGTCATCCAAGAAGGAGAATATGACTGACCCCACTGGGCGGCTCTTTGCGATAATCCGCAAGGGCGTCTTATTGATCTCGGCCACGCGCAAACAGAATTCAAATCCGCCGAGGCGGAAGTCCGGCTTGGTCGCGGCTCCGGCGGAGTAGACCGCTCGGCTATCGATCCTTCCATGGACCAGCCCCTGGCCGTGGACCGCGCCCAGGGCTTCCCCTAATCGGCGAACGTTCTTCCAGAGCAGTGCGCGTTGGCGCGCCCCTTGCAGGTTTCGGAGCCAATGATCAGGACGGACGAACCTCGCAGCATGTTCGAGCGGAGCTACATCGCCCGGCATGGCGATATAAAACGCGTCGTCGCTTTCGCCCGAAGCCGTCACCTCGACGACAACCTCGTCCGCGCGGGGGAAAGCGCGCACCCGCTCGCTTTGGCGCATTTCGTGACGCCAAAGCTCTCTGAAGTCCGCGTCGACGGCGGTCCCTGTCTTCACCCAGTATTTGAGAACCACCGGGTCGCCAGTCCGACGATCGGCAGCACGTATCACTCCTGATTTCAGGGCAGCCGTATTAGGCGATGACAAAAAGCTCTCATCGAGCTGGAACCGCTGCTCGAGGGTATCCAACTGTCGTTTGCCGCGTGCCGGATCCATCAATCTACCGCCGTTTGAACGCAAACGTCGATGTGGAGCTTGCGCGCTATTAGAATCGGCCGACCGTAGATCTAACACGATTCCTATTTCCTGTTTTATTCGCAACCGGAAAACGGCTGGTGCGCTGGATGACCCCAGGATTCTCGCTCCTCTACATCCGGGTGTCAGCTGACGCCACGCGGCCTAATGCCGATCCAACTCCACGCCGGCAACGAGCGTTATCGCCGACTGGATCACCATGGCCCTTTGGAGTTCAGGAAATAGGTTTCGGGCTCGAAATATCCAAACAAAAACAGCGCCTTGTGGTCTTATTCGTGGATCGGGTTCTTGCGCCGCCGGTCTGATCAGGCGCCGCCGCTAAATTTGCTGAAGTTAACGGTGAGTGAACAGGTCTGAATCATGATGTCTTGCCGGCGTCGCGTCCTCGCTGGTTTCGAAGTTCGGTCAGAAACACGGTGCCGATATCGACGGCTCGCTGGGCGCTTTCCGCGTCGACATCTAGACCATGAGCCGCTTGATTCATGACGCGTACAGCGTCAAGGAGCGGGGTAGTGCTTTTAGGCGCGAGGCCGCGGCGATGCAGCTCGCCCAACATGTTGCCGAGCCCAGCGGGTGGTCTGACGGCAATGCCGTTCTCGCGCATGATGCGCTCGATCTCGATCCGAAGCTTAACGATTGACATGAGTGGAAACTCGCGCGCGAACTCCTCTACCGTCGGCAAATCCCGCGCAAGCTGCGGTGGAAGTGCGGGCGAGAGTTTGTGTTGGGCTACACCCATCGGCTTGCTGGTGTCGCGCAGCGCGTATTCTACAATCACCTTGTTACGCGCCTTACAGAGGATGATGCCGATCGTCGGCTGGTCATCCTTGTGTCGCAATTGGTCGTCGACAGCAGAGAGATAGAAATTCATCTTGCCTGCGAATTCGGGCTTGAAGTCCTCGATCTTTAATTCGATCACCACAAAGCAGCGCAGCCGCAGATGATAGAAGAGTAGGTCGAGGTAGTAGTCCTGGTCGCCCACCTCGAGATGATACTGGCTGCCGACAAAGGCGAACCCCTTGCCGAGTTCGAGAATCAGCGAACGCAGGTGTTCTATCAGCCCGCGTTCGAGGTCTCGCTCCAGCATTTCGGGGCCAAGTGAAAGAAAGTCGAAGCTGTAGGGATCCTTGAGGATCTCTTTAGCGAGCTCGGACCGCTCCGCCGGTAGAGTCCGCGAGAAGTTGGTAAGTGCGCTGCCTTGACGGGCGAACAGGTCACGATCGATCTGATTGATGAGGACGTTGCGGCTCCATCCGTGTTCGATGGCCTGTCGCGCGTACCAAGCACGTTGCTTCGGCGCCTTGACGGCATCTAGAAGGCGGACGTTATGGCCCCAAGGCAAAAGTGCAACAACCTGTTGCACAAATCCGCCATCCGGCCACGCCTCCGCCAAAGCGCGCATATATTTCAGGTTCCGGGCCGAAAGCCCGGTCATCTCAGGAAATGCGCGGCCAAGATCGTCAGCAAGGCGATCGATGATCTTGGCGCCCCATCCCTCCCTTTCCTGGCGCGCGAGAATATCACGTCCAATGTTCCAGTAGAGCAGGATCAGCTCACGGTTCACCGAAAGACCGGCACGGTGCCGCGCCTCCGCGATCTTCCTTTTAAGGTCACTAACGAACGCCGAATAGCTTCGCGTGTCAATTTCACTCGTCGGTTTGGCGCCTTTTCGGACTTTAAGGGATTTGGGAGGGCGCTTGATCATGCGGCCACCTTCAAGCGCTTCTTTGCCAGCATGGCGCGCACGAACTTGTTCCACTTTGCCATTCCCGCGCGCTTCTCGGGCATGTAATGCCAGCGATCATAGTTCTTGGAGCTGACGTCCTGGAGCGCATGATTTTGCAGGCGGTCTCGAATCTCTTTGGACACGCCGGCCTTGCCGGCCAACGTCTTGAAGGTTCGCCGGAGGTCCCGATTCGTTGCATAGGGGATCACGCCGCGGTCCCGTTGACGCCAAACGAAGCTATAGAGAGTACCGTGGCTCACGGGCTTGGATGGGTCCTTCGCTGAGGGAAAGAACCACCCGTACTTATTCGGCTTGATCGACCCAATCAGTTCGGCGGCGATCGACGGCACTGGAACGGCGTGCGGCTGAAGGTTCTTGGTCTTGGACCAATCGATGATTTTCTCCGGCGCATCCCATTGATCGACATGCAGGCGCGCGATTTCCTCGACGCGTTGACCGGTCAGCATGATGAGCTGCACAGCGCGGGGATAGGAAGGATGAACCGGCGTATCGGGGCATTCCAGCCAGCGATAGAGTTGCACGAACTCTTCCTCGTCGAGCCAGCGCGTGCCCTGAACCTTGGGTTCGGTCGGAATTTCCGAGGCCGGATTGAATGGGATACGGAACCGGCGCGGGGATGTGTTCCGATAATCGTTGTCGGATTTCATCCCCCAACTATAGGCCGCGTGGATGTAACATCGCACGTGATCGGCCATCGAGCGGGCGCCACGCTCGTAGATCGGCCGGATAAGTTCGACGATCTCTTCAGACTCGATCTCACGAGCCAGTCGGTTGCGCCCGAGCGTGCCAGCGATTTTGTTGAGGCCCTTCTCTGTCTCCTTCCAGGATGGTTTGCCGGCGCCCTTGAGCGACGCAACATAGCCCTCAAACAGATCAGCGATGGTACCGGGACGAGTATCCGTTGCAATCTTGATGCTGCGGCCTTTCTGGATCACATCGGCGTAGTCGCGCTTGAAGATATCGCGCGCCTGAGCCAAGGACGTCGACGGATAAGCGCCAAGCTTCTTTTTAGCGCGTTTGCCATCGCGCCATTGCTGCGCCATCCAGTCTGCGGTCACGCGCTTCGGCATCGGCTTGAGGACGAGGAGAAGTCGGCCGGTGCCGCGGCCTTCACCATCTGCGAGGTTTTCTTGTTTCCGGCTGAGTTCGACGCGCTTCAGCGCGTGTCGGATGGCGGTATCAGTCAGGCTTGGCATGGCGTTTCTTCTGTTCCGCAACTGGGATCGGTCGGGGAGAAACGGGGATCGTTTGCTGGGAGCGGAAGGCCGTTCGCTATCCCTCTAACGCTCCCAATTTGCCATAGCGGCCCCCAGTGCGCAATGTCGGGAATGCACTATTTTTATAGGTGTTTCAGAGGGATCGAGCGTGATCCAGCATGATCGAATAAGAGATAGTGGGGTGGTTGTGCACCATAACCGCGCCGAGCCGGCCGACGCCGCGCGCCAGAACTTTGAGGTTGCTGTCCTTCGAAATCGAAGCCGATACCCAGATCGGCTTCGCCACTGGCAACGGCGAGCTAGATCTCCGCTCCGGTATTGAACAGCGCCAGGTTGAGCTTGACCCTAGGATTGGCGGCGCCAAACTCCTTCACGTTGCTGGGAACGAGATTCGAGGCGAGGCCGCTTATCATCGCGACCGTGATCTCGCCCCGCCGCCGGCGCAACAGGATATGGATGCGACGATATCCGTAGCGCACGCGGATCTCGCAGATGCTTTTTGATCCTATGCTTGAGGTCGGCCTGGTCGCCGCGTTTCGACTTGTAGACGTACAGTGCACGATCGATACCTTCCAGTCGCTGCGCAACTTGTCGACAAGTTCGCGCTTGCGGCCAGGCCTCAGAGCTTTTTTGAGAGCACGTCCTGCAGCATGGCCTTGTCCAAAGACAGGTCGGCGACGATCCGCTTCAGCTTGGCGTTCTCTTCCTCGAGCTGACGCAGCCGCCTCATCTCGGACGGCATGAGTCCCGCATATTTCTTGCGCCAATCATAGAAGGTGGCGTCGCTGATCCCGGCCTTGCGGCAGACTTCGGCCACCGGCGCACCGTCTTCCGCCTGCTTCAAAACAAATGCGATTTGGGCCTCGCTGAACTTCGATGCTTCATGGAGCTCTCCTCGTCCCGACACGGGATCATAATTGGAAATTCCAGTTCAGACTGGCCTCATTTGGCGGGAGCAGGTCAACTGCACTTAGCAGGTGAGGTAAAGCTGAGCGCAATGCCGCGTGAGCAAGAGCGAATCATGGCGAGCGAAGCGGGCGCACGAGAGTCATCTGGCAGGAGCCAGATGGATGGCTGACAAGCGCTATCGACCACGTGCTGCATGGTGATGTCCATAGTCTAGACTGACGAAGGGCGTATGCGGCTTGCTCCGCGCTTGACCAAGCAGACCCGACAAGCATCCTGGTGGTCGATCGTGCTCGATTTCATCCCGTTCATGCCGCATTCGCAGCTTCCGCAGGCGCTTCATCACGCATGAAGGCAACAGCCAGCCCGACGCCGATGAGACCAATCAGGATGGACGCCACGGCCAGCGATGTGACTCCGCTGATCTCGACGAGGATGCCGCCGAGAAAAGCGCCGATGGCGATCCCTGCGAAGGTAGTCGAGCTGTTCATTGCCAGGACCAGCTTCGACCTATCCCCGGCTAGGCCGAGGAGCCGGTGCTGGATCGGCACCAGATACATGTAGCTGACGTTGCCCCAAAGGAAGGCGATGAGCACGGTGAGGGCACCATGGTGTCCAAATGCAACCAAACCTACGAGCAGGATTAGCTGTGCGCCTATGGCTGCGATGAGGACTTTATAGGGGCCGAAACGGTCAGTCAGAACGCCACACGCTGCGTTTCCCGTCACGGCTCCGAAACCGTAGGCAAAGAGCGCGGCCGAGAGCAGCGGAACCCCGGCAAGCAGAAAACCGGTGATGAAGACGCTCACATAGGAATAAACGATGAACTCGGAAACAACGACGAATAGTGTCACGGAAAGGATACCGTAGATGATTTTGGAGAATTCTTTGGAGGTCGGTTTTCCGCGCTCCGGCATCTTGGCAGGGATTCCAGACATCATCGGGGCGAAGATCATCAATGCGAGAAGCCCGGCAATGACGACGAAACCGAATGCGAAGCGCCAGCCGATAGCACCTGCGATCCAGCTGGTGGCCGGGACGCCAGCAACCTGTGAAACGGTCATGCCGCCGAAGATGAGGGACAACGCGAAACCTTTGCGGGTAGGCGGCAGGAGCTCGGCGGTTAGTGCGGTAGCCGCCGGGGTGAACATCGCCGCGCCGTAGGCCGAAATGACGCGACCAGCAGCAAGAATTAGGAAGTTCGGCGCGACCGCGCAGATCAGGTTACCGATGATGAAGATCGAAACGGACAGGATTTGGACATTGCGACGGCTCATGGCCTTGAACATCCAGGCATTCAGCGGCGCGAAGACAGCGTAGCAGAGTGCGTAGATCGAAATGATCCAGCCCGCCGCGCCGGTTGAAATCCCGAGGTCACGAGAGATCACATCGAGCGCCCCAATGATGACAAATGTGTCCAGGCCGATAGCGAAGGCGGCGATGGTCAGAGCGGCAATGACGAGTTTCGTTCGCGCGTCAGGAGGGGAGGAGGTCATGACGGTGCTCGTTCAGGTTCGTGTGTTCAAGGCAGCACGTCATGCAACTCAGGATAGGGGCTGGCGATGATCGTGTCGGAGTAGCGAGGGCGGGGACCGTACAATAGCCAGGTCGTCACCACCTCGCCAATCTCCTGCATGATCTCGAGCTTTTCGGGATGTTCGAGCGCCGATCTGCTGTAAGCAACGCCCGCATCATACACGCCTTCGAGGAGTTTTTTCTCTACAACCGGCTTTGTCGTTTCGAAAATCAGCTCATTCCAAGCATTCTTGTCGATATACCCCATCGTTGGCTCGGGGAGACCCAGCGACCGAGGCTCCTTTACGTCCTTGCGTTTGACGACCGCGATGCTCTGGGTGGGCAATATGAAGGTGTCGACGACCTGCAGACGGTCGCGGAATTTCTCGGTCACGAGATGGACATTCAGGTGCGCGCTGCATTGGAGGACATAGCTGTCGCCGCGATCTGCGGCCTCGGCCGCGGCAGCCACGAGATCGTCGACGAGTATGATGTCTTGCGGCTCGATCCCTTGGAACTCGAGATATTTCAAGGTCGCATGATGGTGACAGCTTCTCGCTGGGCCGAGCGTGTAGATGCGGACCATCAGGAGACGTCCATCTGCTCGTCTATGATCATGGCTTCGAGCTCGCAGGCTTCTCCTATGATCAGCGAATAAAGATCTTCAGTGAATTCCCTGCGCAGGCCGCGTTCCGCCCCAGTCTCGGCGCAACGCGCCTTTACCTCTGTAACGCGATCGGGTTGCATCATCGCGATCCCGCGTTCCTTCTTGTAGCGTGCAACCTCAGCGCAGACGGAAAGCCTCCGGCTGAGGATGTCCACCAGTTGTTTGTCCAGCTTGTTGATGATCTCCCGAAATGGAAGAAGGCCCGCGTCGGGGGTGAAGGTATCAGTCATGCATGGCTCCTGCCCATTTCCTGCATTCCAAGTCGCAGGCCGGCGGCTAGATGCTTGGCGCAGGCCGACAACGTGTCCAGCCGGTAGCCGCCCTCCTGTACGAAGCAGATCGGCTTGCCGATCGAGGCCAATGCCAGGCCGATCTCTCGGTAGATTTCTGGCGGAAGTGTCCAACCACCATGCGGATCTCCGACGACGATATCGAAACCCAAGCTGACAACCAGAACGTCCAGCGTGGCGGCCCAGTCGGATTCCAAGAGCCCGCGAAGCGCCGATGTGTATGCTGCCGGGCTCGGATCGGTCGGAAATTCAAGATACCTGTGGCTGCCGAGTGCTGGTTGAAGTTGCGGGATCCAGGGGAAATTGACGTCAGTCCGGGCGTGCAGGCTGGCGAAACCGATATCGGGGTGTGTGCTCAGCACATCGCTTGTTCCATTGCCAGGGTGGAAATCGAGGT
The DNA here is from genome assembly GCF_023101065.1 of Bradyrhizobium sp. 172. Taxonomy (NCBI): domain Bacteria; kingdom Pseudomonadati; phylum Pseudomonadota; class Alphaproteobacteria; order Hyphomicrobiales; family Nitrobacteraceae; genus Bradyrhizobium; species Bradyrhizobium sp. 172. The sequence continues at coordinate 7,295,498 of NZ_CP064701.1, read as the reverse complement.
CGAGGATCGCCAGCTTGCGGAAGCCCGATGCGCGCAGGCTCAGCGCCGCGACTCCGACGTTGTTCAGCAAACAATACCCACCCATGAAGCTGCGCCCAGCATGGTGCCCTGGCGGCCGACATAGTGCGTAACTTACTAGACTTCGCTTCGAGGCGATTGTGGTCGCGGCTGCGAAGCCGGTAGCGGCGGACAAAAGGGCGCGCTGATATATCCCCGCGTCGACGGATGTGTTTTGCGGCACACCGGGCGCGGTATATCTTCTAGCAAGCTCGGTGATCTCTGGCTCTTGTGGATGTGGCCCGAAGCGGAGTGCCTCAAGGTAGCCCGGATCATGAAGGCTGCCCAGGATCGATACGACCTCGTCCGTGACGGTCTCAGGGGTCGAGATAAATTGGACACCAGGCGAGCTTTCCAATCCGCTTCGGATCTCGTTGATTCGATCCCCCACTTCCCTTGAAGGCTTACTCGTCCCCGTCGCATCGGCGATAAGGCCCCCAGGGCTAGGTGAGACCGGCGTCGTGTGTACGGTTAGCCAGTTCACAGAAGCCTCCTTCGTCGCCGTTCTCCCGCCGATACGAAGCCCATGCTTTCATAGAATGCGACGAGCCTCTCGGCGCCGGAACGGTCGGTCGAGGGAAGAGACACTTCGACCATGGGCCAGCCCCGCACCCGCGCCTCGCCATCCAGGGCGGCCAGAAGCCGTCTCCCATTTTGAGCCGAGCGATAGCGGGGATCGACCCAGAGCTCCTGCAGGATGCCATAGTGGCCTGAAGCCCTTACTGCGGTGACCTGGGAGACGACAGCAATGCCGATCACTTCGGCTGCCGGCACATCCTCCATTATCAGGGCGAAGCCGAGCCGCGAATCCATCGCGATTTGCCCAGCAGCGCTGACCGCCGTCTGCCGGTCGAATTGCGGCCCCGGTCCTCCGAGCTCCGTGAGAAGCCTTCCCACGCATTGTGCAATCGTGTCCCTGTCCTGGAATGTCGCCAGACGGACACGATGTGCAGAATCGGGTACTGTTTCCGCGCCTGCATCATCGTCTGCGCCATCGATCGCCACGTCATGATCTGGGTTGCCTGTCATGGCCTCGGCAATCGCACGGATCGGCTGGCGCGCCTTGAGGAGAATCTCTTCGAACTCCGCCTTGGGGTCAGACAACGCGACGATGGCCCCGCCGCAACCGATACTCAGTTGGCGTCCCCGGCAGACGATCGTTCGGATGACGATATTCAGATCAAGCTGGCCGCACAGAGACAGATAACCGATCGCCCCCGAATAGATACCTCTCGGCGCTTGTTCCAGTTCATCGAGGAGTTTTAGGGTTCGAATCTTAGGTGCGCCCGTCATCGACCCGCCTGGAAAACACGCAGAAATGCAGGGGATGATATCGTCAGGCGACACCAGTTCGCCACGAATGGTGCTGACCAGCTGGTGTACGGTCTTGTAGCTTTCGATGTGCATGAGGCTTGGCACATGAACGCTTCCGGTGCGGCAGATGCGGCCGAGATCATTCCGCATCAGGTCCACGATCATGAGATTCTCGGCCCGGCTCTTTTCGTCCAGACGCAATTCTTCTGCGATCCGCTCATCTTCGGCTGGGACCTCATGTCGAGCCGCAGTGCCCTTAATGGGCTTGGTCTCGACAATGAGGTTGCGATCGATCTTGAGGAATCGCTCCGGGGACGAGCAGGCAACACAGAGATCTCCAAGTCTGAGGAAAGCCGAGTAAGGGGCCGGGTTTCTCCGCCTTAGGACCCGATACAGATCAAGCGGGTCGATCTCTGCCGCAACAGTAATCTCGTTTGTCAGGCAGACCTCGTAAGTCTCGCCGGCGCGGATCTCGGAAAGGCATCTTTCGATTTGTTCTAGGTACCGGGCTCGCCCCTGACGAAGCTTGAACTGAAGCGGAGCGCTTTTTGCGTTTGGTGACGATGGGGTAGTGCTGGGGGCTGCTTCGATGCGCCGAATGTCACGTTCGTTCTTGCTGATCCAAAGGGCGACCTCGTAAGCCAATGCGGCCTCGGCTTTGGGGTAGAGTGCGACGATATGGATGCTGCCATTCTCATGATCGAAGGCGAGGAATCTTGTGCAGAAGATGAAGGTTGCATCTGGACATTTAGAGGGTGGGGAGCTGACGCCGCAGGTGAGAGATTTCAGTTCGTAACCGAAATAGCCCACGTGGCCCCCTTTAAAGGGAATATCTGGCACGTCGCCCTCATCCTGCAGCTTGCAGGTGGCATGGTTATCGGCGAGGAACTTGAAAATCGATCCGGAGATGGTCAGTTGGGGCGCCTGGCCGTCGCGAGTAATCTCGATTTCCTGTCGAGACGCATCGTAGGATGCAAGATAGCTGCCCGGTCCGCCAAGCCCTCCTATGAACGACCAACGCGACAGCCCGGGCACCAGCATACTGCTGTCCAGCCAGAAAGCAGGCTGTGTACCCCGGAAGAGGTGCACGAATACATCCTCAGCGCTGGCTCTGCATGAGATCGTCGAACTTCTCGCGTCATACTTGGTCGTTTCGAAGGGAAAGTCGCTAAGGCGGGGCATGCCCAGCATGATCAGGCCACCTCCAGGCGCACAAGTGGGGACCGCGCTACCGATGGGGCGCATACATCGGAGAGGAAGTTAGCAAACATCTCTCGTCCGTATTGTGAGCAGATGGATTCCGGGTGAAACTGTATGCCGTAGTGCGGCAGGTGCCGATGCCGGAGTCCCATAATGACGCCATCCTCGCTCATGGCAGTGCATTTAAGACATTCCGGAAGCTCACCGGTCACTGCCAGCGAATGGTATCTTGTCACATCGAAGGAGCGGGGCAGCCCCAGGAACAGGTCCGTCCCGGAGGTTGTGATGGTGCGGATCCGGCCGTGGAGGGGCTCCGGCGCGCGGGAGACGGATGCGCCATGAAAATGGGCGATGGATTGATGCCCCAGGCATACTCCCAAGACCGGAACGGCGCTGCCGGCCAAAACATCCATCGTAGCGCCGACATCTTTTGGAGTATGAGGATTTCCCGGCCCCGGCGAGAGGATAATGCGATCATGGGGGATCTTGCGGATTTCTCTCCATGGCACGGTGTTATCGAGGACGATGGGGTCTCTACCATTCACCTCACCGATCATCTGGGCAATGTTGAATGTAAATGAGTCGAAGTTGTCGATTAGGATCACCGATCTCTCGGAGCCTGCCCCGTTTGCTGCCATATTTCTTTCCCGCCGCGAGTGGCCTAATCCCTTGCACAGTCATCATGGCTGGAGCGGCCTTAGTGCGCAGAATTCCTACCGGCGATGAGCGAGTGGAATCGATCAGGTCCGTTAGCGCCAACTTTTGGCACGCGACGCTCAGCCTAACGTTCATTAACCAGCCTAACGTTCATTAACCAAGAATTGCCATGTATCGTTCATCTCGATCAATCACCAGCGTTGGTAGTTGACCGGCGCGCAAAGCTTGGCATGTCGCTATAGAACGAGTGCAGGGTTGGGGCTCTTGGACGCTGATCGGGTTGGCTGCGTGGCTGTCGCATGCATTGTGCGGTTTGATTGCTGGGCCAGGTAGGCGAGCTCGCTGAGCATCATTAACTGCAACGCAGCGGGCCCGGATGATGAGACCTGCCAGGATGCGTTTCTGGTGCATCTAAGGGAGGGGTTTCTCGTCACTGACGCGCCGCCTCGTCGCCTCTGTCGACGGTGAAGATCACCTGCCCACCGCAATGAGCGATCTCCTGAAATTCCCGCCCTTCGCTCATGATCGCAGATCCCGCAGAATTACGAACGAAGCGCCCGTGCGAGCGTGTGGCGCTTCAATTCAACCTCGCACTATCAGTTCTCACTGCCGACTCGATGGAGTCGGAAGAGCTTGTCGAAGAAATCCGCAATTCTCGCCTCGGAGCCGTCGCCGACAACTTCGTTCGCACCGAGGCGGTATACCTCATATCCGGCAAGCCGCAATTCCCGGTCGGCCGACACCATGTCGGCGTAGACCTTCAGCGAGGGTTTGCCGTCCTCTGAGAAATGATGCTTGCTGTCGACCTCGATGACGATCCGCTGGCGGTCCGGGAGCAGCAACAGAAAGTCCATGCGTTGTCGTGGTAGAGGTAGGCGGTGGCGTAGCAATTTGACGATGGCGGGGTCGTAGTGAAGATAGACCTGCAGCAGCAACGCCGACAGATGATCTCCGAGGCTGGGCCTGTACTTCTTGAAATAGGTCGCGAACACGTTGTTTTCACCGTCAGACGACAACGATTGTCGAAGGCGCGCTCCTAAAGGCGACGCAAAACGGTTACATCGTGAGTGCCAAGCTCGAGATGAATTCAGCCGACGCCGCAGAGCTGCCGCCAGAAATCATCGCTCAGCGTCACGCGCTGACCGACAGCGTCAAGGCGGCATCACGCGCCGCTGCGGCGTGCCCATCGGTCGACTCGGATATTGAAAGTTCTGTTCGGAGGCGCGGAGTTCGGGAAGAACAACGAGATCGTGAAGGCCTTTACGAATGCGCTCCACGATCTCGAGCATGGGCTCGGGCCGAACAATGACATTGTAAGAAACCTTGATAACGCAAAACACGATCTTGAGCACGGGCCAGGCCCGAACAATGAAATAAGGAAGCTCGGCAGACGTCTGGGTTTGTAGCAAGAAGGGCGCGAATACATGGCCGATAAAAAGCCCAGACGACATGCTCCGCGAACAGTGGGGCAAGGCGTCGCGGCTTACGCTTTCAGGCACCGTTGCGCTATTTCTTCTGACGCGCGGCGCGAAGTCCGGAGCGGGCAAGATTCTCGAAATCCTCGGACTAGACTGGTCTTCGCTCAACGCTCATGCTGTTGCCCTTCTCGGTGTTCCCGTTGTCGCCACGCTTTGTGTCTGGTCGCTGTGGTGGGCGAAGGCTTTTGCGAGGCGACATACGGACGGGGCCTGGTTCGATAGGTGGCCACCAAATCCGATCTTCGACTGATATCGGATAAGGCCCGCACTGTCGCGATCTGGTCGTTGATCCTGTTCGTCGCGCTGCCCCTTCTCGGTTTGGCTATCCTCGAGGGAACATTTTTGCGCAGAAGTTTGTACTTTGCGATCGACGGCAACTTTAGCTGTCCTCAAAACTGCAAGGAGGAGGTCGGTGTATTGGCACATTTCTGGCCGGCGAATGGCCTCCCCGACGTTTCCAAGACGGCCTATCGTTACGACGGAAATCTCACCTACGTGCCGGTTTGGCAGCCCATATTGTGGTTGCTTTTCGGCATTGGAGCTTTGATCTATGCCGTGTCCTATTTGCGGCTAATCTTTGGAAACTCCGCTTCTCGCCAGCCGTCGGTCCAGATCCAGGAAGCGACGTCGTAGATCGTTCCGCTTCAAGTCTCCGGACCGGGATCTTCCTTCTTGCCGGTCGCGACGATCTTATGGGACGCTACGCCTCGTCCCACGGTTCCCGCATCCAGATGTCGCGTTCCTCTTCCGTCATCAGAATGACGGGCATTGCCTCGGGATGAACGCGCTTGACCTCGGCGTTCGGATCGCACGTGAAGAAGCCGAACACATCGATGGTAACTTTGCCTGCCCTTGCCTTTCGGACGCCCGTCCAATTTGTCCAGAGGCCGGCGAAGGCCAGAAGCGGGCGACCCTCTTCGCGTGGGATAGCGCACAGCACGGTGCTGATGATCTCTTTCGCAGAGCGTGATACGCACGCGACTTGGGTACGGCGGCACAGTGTCGCACCGCGGCAGCGACGCCAAGAGCGCTGGGTCCACTGGCAGGTACACTGGAACGCCTTCGATCAAAAATTGATGTAGTTTCAGCTGGATAGGCGAGGGTTCGATGCCGCCCCTGTGCTCCGCATCGGTACTCTGCTCCTTGCGGCGACGGGCCGCTTGGAGTCCTCCCTTCACATCGGAGCGACAGGTTCCTGTGTTCCTTGTCAAAGCCTGATCCGAGGTCACGCCGCCTTCATGCCGGACGCCGGTGGGGCAGTCAGCAGGCTCCCCCCAACCCTTGCTCGCGGGATAGACATCCTGATGCCGGTTTCGACGTCGATAGAACATGTTACGACACGTCATCAGCGGTTTACTTACGTTCGTCTCCTCGGACCTCACCTGACGGAGTTTCCTCCGCCTTTTCTTCCAACGCTCACCACCAGGGCTCTTTACCCTCGCAGCTCGGACTGGTTTGAAGTCTTCCCCTGCAGGCCGACCTCGGAGGGCCCTCCTCCATCTCTGACAAAGCTTCGTCAGGCTTCATGCCGAAGCCTGACTTCCACAGCACACGATGTCCTCATTGCTTGAGCGACCGCCACAGCCGCTCGATGAAGACGTTGTCCATCCAACGACCGCGGCCATCCATGGAGATCTTGATCCCTGCGCCCGCCAACGCGCCGGGTGAAGGCGCACTGGTGAACTGACTGCCCTGGTCGGAGATCGAGAAGCTGCACGCCAAGATCGGACAACTGACAGTCGAGCGCGATTTTTTAGCACGGAGGTCCGGAAGATGAGCACGCCGGACCGTCGAGGAATGCTCGATCGCGCCGACCCAGGCGCTGTCGATCCGCCGGCAATGCATGTTGCTTGGCATCGCGCGCTCTGGGGTCTACCGGCCGCCACGGCCGGCCAACGACAACGGCCTTGCCCTGATGCAGCGGATCGACGAGCTGTTCACCGCCTGGCCGTTCCTGGGCTCGCGGCGAATGACCACTATGCTGAAGGCTGAGGGGCTTCAGGTCAATCGCAAACGCGTGCAGCGCCTGATGCGCAAGATGGGCATCGCGGCGCTGGGACCGAAGCCGAACACGACGAAGCCGGCGCCGGGACCGGCCAAACCAGGTGTGGGCGGCCGACATCACGTATTTGCCCATCGGCCGTGGCTTTCTCTATCTCGTCGCCGTCATCGACTGGGCGAGCCGTGCGGTTCTGGCGTGGCGGTTGTCGAACACGATGGACGTCTCGTTCTGCGTGGCGGCTCTGGAAGAGGCGCTGGCGACGTACGGCACGCCGGAGATTTTCAACACCATCGTCATGTTGCGCAGCAGATAGGGATAGATCTTGTGGCCTCGCGTTCGCGCACGTCCTCGCTCTCCCGCCGGACACCCGCGTCAAAAGCTCGGGCCGCCTGGTCCAGCAGTTGCTTCTTCCAGGCATAGATCTGGTTCGCGTGAACCTCATGGCGCTGGCCAGATCGGCCACCGTCGCCTGCTCCCGCACGGCTTCCAGCGCGATCTTTGCCTTCAACGCCGCGTCGATCTTCCGTCGTGTCTTTTCGTCATCATGCCCTCCGTCTATCAAACGGAGCGGCCCTTTTCCAACTAAGCCTCTGGTCCTAAAATCGGGGTCCATTTCAATCATGGTTGCGGGAACACGTTCCAACGGCACCAGAGGTGATCTCTTCACTGACGGTCCGTGTCGTTGTGATGAGCCGTGTCCGGTTGAAGACGTGCATGTAGGACGTCCGACAGTAAGGCTGGCGCGTAGCCCGCCGCCTCAGTGCGAAGCACGAGGTTTTTGCCATTCTTTAAGCAACACTCGCACCACCCCTTTTGCGGCACACTGATTGCTAGGGACGCGGGGCAGAGCCGTTGGTTGCTGCGGATTTTGGAGGGCGGCAGCGACGCCCGCCAAGTCCGGATATAATGTAGGTTTTGCGATGAGCCGGATGAGGCGGTCCGACAGTCGACCTTCTGCCCCGCGCGGTCTCGAAAGACCGCGCTGGTCGGCTGCCTTCATTTCACTGGTTAGTACATGTGCTCTTTACTTATGCTGGAGTCGCCGGAATTCCGAGAAGCCCTAAGGCTACGAGAAGAGCTCAAAGCGAAGCTCCTTCGCGCTCAATTGGATGTGGCCAGGTATAAGGCTGAGCTGTCGGAACTCGAGCAAAGGATGGTGAGGGATCTTGATCTTAGAACGGAACTGATCTGTTGGTAGCAGCGTCGTTCGCGATGGGTCGCTTCGCTGTTCAAATTCTGCGAGTGAGAGCGAGGATGTTATGCCCAAGACCACCGGTGGTAAGGCCAAACAGGGTGCCGTTATAGATGGCAACCGAACAAGCGCGAGTTCGCTGTCACAATTTCGCGGGATCGATCATATTGCGATTGCTGTGCTCGACCTTGAAGCCTCTATTGAGTTCTTTCGGGACGTGCTGGGCTTTGAATTGAAATGCCGGTTTCACATCAAGGGTCGAGCGACCGGCATGCTATCTGCCGAGCTTGAGACCCGAGGAATCAGGTTTGTTCTGTGCCAGGGCACTGAACCGACGTCTCAGGTCTCAGAGCTCGTGCGCCATCACGGCGTTGGAGTTGCTCATATCGCTCTTGAGGTCGATGACGTCGATGCTGCTGTAGAGGCTCTAAAATCTCGTGGCTTGGGATTCGATACGAGGGTGATTCGAGGTCCTGGATTGACGCAGGCCTTCTCAAGTCGGTCCATTGAAACGGGGCTTAGCTTCGAAATCATTCATCGAGGCGGAGAGACTGGCTTTCTCGAATCGAATGTCCAGCAGCTTTTCGACCAACTTGAGCAGTCTGGAAAATATTGAGCAATAGGACGTGTACACCTCGATGAGTCATGTCGGACACCGGTGTGATTTTATCCTTCCACGCTTTTCCAAGACTCCAGGATGAATGTCAGGTCGCAAAAATCAGTAATGAACTTCCTGAACGAAGTCTCCAGTCTGTTTCCGTCAGCTGTCTCGCTAGCGTCAGGCAGACCGAGTGACCGGTTCTTCGATAGGCTCAATCCCCAGGTTTTGTTGAACGCGGTGAACGTGTATCAAAACGATTCAGTTGGTGGTCACGGGGGCGCCCACGGATGGGCTCACTTGCTGCAGTATGGACGAACGGCCGGCATCATCAACGAGCTCGTTGCGCAACAGGTGCAATGCGATGAGGGGGTTCCGGCGAGCGCGGACCGCGTACTGATCACCTCAGGATGCCAGGAAGCAGTCGCCCTCTGCCTGCCGGCGCTCTGTCCGGAGCCGTCGGATGTGCTGCTGGTCTGCAATCCCACCTATATCGGTGCGATCGGTGCAGCCAAGGCTACAGGAGTCGCTGTCGCGGCGTTGTCCAATTCAGAACCTTGCCTTGCTGACGCGATCGAGCTCGCCGTGCTGCAATTGCGCCAGAAAAGTCAACAGGCCCGGGCAATATATCTTATCCCCGATTTTGACAATCCGACCGGACGTGTTCTCGATGCAGACGAGCGACGCAACATCCTCCAAGTGTGCGCCAGACACCGGCTCGTCGTTTTAGAGGACAACGCATATGGGCTGTTTCGGTATGACGGCGATCCGGTACCCCCGATGGCCGCTTTGGATGAGGTCGGAAGTGTTATTTACCTTTCCACATTCTCGAAGACAATAAGCCCAGCTCTTCGCGTCGGAGCTGCAAGCCTGCCCGACACGATGTTTGGAGACGTTGCTGCTCGTCGGTCGCTTTGGGAAGATCTGGTCCAGCGCAAGAGCTTCGTTACCGTCAATACGAGCCAAATTGCCCAAGCGATCGTCGCGGGGCTCTTGATTCAAAACGGAGGACGTTTAGGCGATTGGATACGACCGGCTCTGGATTGGTACCGTGAAAATCGCGACATTATGTTGTGTGAGCTGGACAGTGTATTTTCGCCTTTCTCTGATCAAATTCGATGGAGCCGTCCCTCCGGTGGCTTCTTTCTAACTCTTGATCTTCCTTTCAGATTTGGCGCGGACTGCGCAGACGAGTGTGCAAGGCGTGACCATGTCATCGTTACGCCGTTGAGCTTCTTCGCGTTGGATAACTCTCAAGACTGCAGGATACGATTAGCTTTTAGCGCGGTTACTCCCGAGCAAATCCGAACCAGTGTGACAGGTTTGGGTCACTATGTAGCGCGGCGCCTGGAGCAGAAATTGCTGAGGCTGCGCGACGGAGGGGCCCGGGGGTGAAGATAGTCGATCGCTTTCCTTTGGTGGACGCCAGCCGCGCACCTATGGCGGTATTCAGACGCAGCACCAGACGCTCGATTGGGTTACGCGCCACAGTACGTAAATAGTCAATTGGCGCGAGATCCTGAGTCCCGGGGGGATTGTTCTGAAGTGATCGACCGCGTGACCGTTGAAGACAAGTTTGCCTCGTTCGCGGCTCGCGGATTGCTTGTTATGGGCACGGGGCACGTTAGGAGGGATCTGTGCCAGTCTCATCGAGTTGCGAAATAGGCGATTGTGATAGACAGCAATCTGCAGCCCCATCAACCTCGTCTAGCGTCTTTGTTGGCAGTGGGACGCTAGCTATCAGGTGCGCTCAGCTAGCAATGGAGATGGGCCATGTCATCCGAGGGGTGCTGTGTGCCGATGTCATATTCGGCGATTGGGCTGCACGCGCCAATATCTTGCGCGCAGCGAGTGTTGAAGAGCTCTCCGCCTTACTGAATGCCGAATCGGTCGAGTTGATTTTTCTTGTCGGCAATCCATTCAAATTGCCAGCGGATGTGTTTCGTCGTGTCCACAAAGGCGCCTTCAACTACCACGACGGCCCGCTGCCACGATATGCAGGAACTCATGCCACGTCCTGGGCGCTGCTGGCGCAAGAGGTCGAATACGCAATTAGCTGGCATCGGATCGATCATGGTGTGAATACCGATGACCTGGTGATTGAACGTCAGGTATCGATCGCGCCCAACGATACTGCGCTAACTCTCAACCGTAAATGTGATCAAGCCGCCATCGTGGGCTTCCGCGAGCTCTTAACTGGCTTGGCGAACGGAGAGCTCAGTGTTCGTCCTCAGGCGGTAGTGGAGAGAAGCGATTTTCCGAGGTCTCGACCACCAGATGCCGCAGGCTGCATGCGGTGGAATCGTGCTGCGGAAAATTTGTCAGCGATGATGCGAGCCTTAGACTTTGGGCCGTATCATTCAAATCCGCTATGTCTGTCCAAGGCTCTGGTAGGCGACGACGTTGTCGTAGTTAGGAGCTTGGAGGTGTCGGCTCGACGCACGGGTTGTCCGGCAGGTACGTTAGTCGAAATCCACCCCAGCCACTGGCGTGTGGCAACAGATACGGAGGATGTTGATGTCTCGTTTGGCAGCGCGGATGGTAACGCGTTGGACGCGCGTGTGCTTGCGAGGGATTTCGATCTGGATGTGGGGGATTGTCTGCCAGTTTTAGGCGATGATCAGGCGCGGAGCATAACTGTCGCCCACGAAATGTTGGCGCCTCAAGAGCGTTTTTGGCGACAGCGGTTTGAGCGGTTCAAGACATTGCAGTTTCCTTTTTTGTCGTCTCGAGAAGCTGGAGCTCGCTACAAATGGCAGTCGAGCTCGTGGTTCGTTCCAAGTGGTTTGGCCGAGCTGTCGCCGACCGATCGTGCGGAATACCTGATAAGCGCGTGGCTCATCTATCTCGCCCGCGTCACCGGCCAATCAGAGCTTCAGTTGGGATGGACTCCCGCACCGAAAAGTTCGCGAGCCGGGTTGAAGATCATAGACGCGCTTGTCGCTTCTGTCGTGCCAATGGAAATTACCATTGACCTCGGTCATGGTTTTGCTGCGGTGCGCAAAGTGGTGGCGGCCGAGTGCGCTCAGCTGAGGGAGTACGATAGCTTTGCGCGGGATCTTATCGCACGTTGTCCGTCGTTGGGGGGTATTGAGCTGCTACGATCGCGCAGACCATGGCCGATTGGCATCACGGTTGTGGCAAATAGCTGTTCTGCTACCGGTGTTAGCCTGAGTTCAGAGGCAATCCTATCCGGTGATTTATTGACGTTTGAGGTTTGTGCTCTAGACGGGCGCTTTCGATTGCACTTTGATGCAAGTCGCTTGGTGGCCGACCAGATCGACCGCATCACGCAGCATCTGCAAAGCCTTTTGTTTGAGGTGGCTGCCGATGCGCATCGGCCGGTGCAACGGATTGGACTGTTGCCGTTCGACGAACGGGTGTACTTGCTAGAGGAGCTGAACCGGACGGCGACGGCCTATCCGTCGGATCGGTGCATCCACGAGCTGTTCGAGGCACAGGTAGCCAAGGCGGCGGACGCGGTGGCGGTGGTCCATGAGGACGAGCGCTTGAGCTATGGCGAGCTCAATGCGCGGGCGAACCGGCTGGCGCATCATCTGATCGGGCTCGGGGTGAAGCCGGACCAGCCTGTGGCGATCTGCCTTGAGCGCGGCGTGGCGATGGTGGTGGGGCTGCTTGCAATCCTCAAGGCGGGTGGCGCCTATCTGCCGTTGGATCCGGCCTATCCGTGCGCACGGCTCAAGCAGGTTCTTGAGGATGCGCAGCCGCAACTGTTGCTGGCCGATGCTGCGGGACGATCCGCGCTGGGCGCCGATGCGCTGGCCGATCTGACGGTGGTCGATCTCGAGACGGCGACATCGGCCTGGGCGAAGCTGCCGGCCTCGGATCCCGACCCGCGTGCGCTTGGCCTGACCTCGCGCCATCTCGCCTATGTGATCTACACCTCGGGATCTACCGGCACCCCAAAAGGCGTCATGGTCGAGCATCGCGGATTAGTCAATCTGATAGCTTGGCATGTGCAAACGTTTTGTCTTCAACCAGAAACCTGTTGCGCACTCACTGCCGGACTAGCATTCGATGCCAGCACTTGGGAGCTATGGACTGCGTTATACAACGGCAGCACATTGCTTCTACCTCCCAGAGCGGCAGCGGGAGATTCGCTCCGCCTGCTAGAATGGTGGCGTGATCAATCGCTCGAAGTCGCCTTTCTGATCACGCCGCTGGCCACAATCGCGTTGGAAGACAAGCTGGTAAATCCCACATTGGAGTACTTGCTTGTTGGCGGTGATCGTCTCCACCGTATGCCCGCGTCTCTAACACCGCCTTTAAAGCTGATAAACAACTATGGCCCTACTGAAGCTACGGTCGTGGCGACCTCGGGACGGCTCTCCATCGAAAACGCAGTGCCGCATATCGGCCGTCCGATTGCGAACACGCGTGTGTATCTGCTCGATGGTCATGGCGCGCCCGTTCCGTTGGGAGCGGTGGGAGAGCTCTACATTGGCGGGGCGGGGGTCGCGCGTGGCTATCTGAACCGGCCCGAACTGACGGCGGAGAGGTTCTTGGCCGATCCGTTCAGTGGTGAGGTCGGCGCACGGATGTACCGGACCGGGGATCTCGCGCGGTACCTGCCGGACGGCAATCTGGAGTTTCTGGGCCGCATCGACGACCAGATGAAGATCCGCGGCTTCCGGATCGAGCCTGGCGAGATCGCGGCGCGGCTGGTTGAGCACGCGTCGGTGCGCGACGCGGCGGTGGTTGCGTGCGAGGATCGCAGCGGCGAGAAGCGTCTGGTCGCCTATGTGGTTACGGCTGCGGAGCATGCCGGCGAAGCCGAGGGGACTGAACTTGCCGGCACGTTGCGCACCCATCTTGGTGCGCGGCTGCCCGAGTACATGGTGCCGAGCGCGTTTGTGCGGCTTGCGGCGCTGCCGTTGACGCCGAACGGCAAGCTGGACCGCAAGGCGCTGCCCCCGCCAGAGGATGATGCGTATGCGCGGGCAGCCTATGAGGCGCCGCGGGGCGAGATCGAGATCGCGCTGGCGCAGATCTGGGCCGAGCTTCTGGGCCTGGAACGTGTCGGCCGGCACGACAACTTCTTCGAACTGGGCGGCCACTCACTGCTGGCGGTTCAACTGATGGAGCGTTTGCGGCGGCTGTCGCTTGGGGTCGAGGTGCGCACCCTGTTCGCCAAGCCGGTGCTGGCCGATCTTGCCGCAAGCCTGGGCAGCCATCATGAGGTGGCGATCCCCGCCAACCTGATCACGGAGCAGAGTGCAGCGATTACACCAGAGCTGCTGCCGCTCATCGAGCTGGCGCAGCCGGAGATCGACCGGATTGTCGCCACGGTGCCTGGCGGTCTCGGCAACATCCAGGACATTTATGCCCTGTCGCCGCTGCAGGACGGCATCCTGTTCCATCATCTGTTGGCGAGGCGAGGCGATCCATACCTGCTGGTCTCGCAGATGGCATTTGCCGACCGGGCTCTGTTGGAGCGCTACCTTGCCGCGGTCCAGCGGGTGGTGGACCGGCACGATATCTTAAGAACGTCGTTTGTCTGGGAGGGCCTGTCGAGCCCGGCCCAGGTGGTTTGGCGGCGAACACCACTCGAGGTCACCGAGGTCGCGCTGGATGGATCTGATGGTGCTGAGCAGCTCAGGCAACAGTTTGATCCGCGTCAGCACCGGATCGATCTTGGCCGGGCGCCCTTGTTGCGGTTTGTGATTGCGCGCGAGCCCGGCAGTGCGCGCTGGCTGCTCCTGGAGCTGCAGCATCATTTGATCGGAGATCACACGACGTCGGAAGTGATGCATGCCGAGGTCCGGGCCGAGCTGGAGGGGCGGGCACACGAGCTAACAGCGCCGCAGCCGTTCCGCAATCTGGTGGCGCAGGCACGACTGGGAGTTGGAGCGCAAGAGCATGAGCAGTTCTTCCGGAGACTGCTGGCAGACATCGATGAGCCGACGCTGCCGTTTGGGCTGAGCGAGGTGCGCGGCGACGGCAGTGGAGCCGGCGAGGCGCGGCGGATGCTGCCGCGCGAGCTCAACGAGCGGCTGCGAGTGCAGGCGCGGCGGCTCGGGGTGAGCCTGGCGAGCCTGTGCCATCTGGCCTGGGGGCAGGTGGTGGCGCGCAGCAGCGGGCGTGAGCAGGTGGTGTTCGGCACGGTGCTGTTCGGCCGCATGCATGGAGGCGCCGGCGCCGACCGCGGCATGGGCCTGTTCATGAACACCCTGCCGCTGCGGCTTGATCTGGATGGCACCGGGGTCGAGGCGAGTGTCCGGATCACGCATCGCCGGCTGGCCGAGCTGCTGGCGCACGAGCATGCCTCGCTGGCCTTGGCGCAACGCTGCAGCGGCGTTGCGGCCCCGGCGCCACTGTTCAGCGCGCTGTTGAACTATCATCACACCATGTCGGTGGTTACTTCTGGAATGGATAATATTTGGTCCGGAGTGGAATGGCTGGGCGCGGAGGAGCGCACCAATTATCCCCTTGCATTGTCGGTGGAGGATTTTGGCGAGGCGCTCGGCCTGACGGCGCAGGTGGCGACGCCCATATCTGCGGACCGGGTCTGCGGCTACATGCAGCGGGCGCTTGAGCAACTGGCTAAGGCGCTGGAGCATGCCCCCAACAAGCCGGTGCGAGAGCTGGACATCCTCCCGGCTGACGAGCGGGCGTACCTGCTGGAGGAACTGAACCGCACGGCGGCGGCGTATCCGTCAGAGCGGTGCATCCATGAGCTGTTCGAGGCGCAGGTCGCCAAGATGCCGGATGCGGTGGCGGTGGTCCATGCGGACGAGCGCTTGAGCTATGGCGAGCTCAATGCGCGGGCCAACCGCCTGGCGCATCATCTGATCGCACTCGGGGTGAAGCCGGACCAGCCTGTGGCGATCTGCCTTGAGCGCGGCGTGGCGATGGTGGTGGGGCTGCTTGCAATCCTCAAGGCGGGTGGCGCCTATCTGCCGTTGGATCCGGCCTATCCGTGCGCACGGCTCAAGCAGGTTCTTGAGGATGCGCAGCCGCAACTGTTGCTGGCCGATGCTGCGGGACGATCCGCGCTGGGCGCCGATGCGCTGGCCGATCTGACGGTGGTCGATCTCGAGACGGCGACATCGGCCTGGGCGAAGCTGCCGGCCTCGGATCCCGACCCGCGTGCGCTTGGCCTGACCTCGCGCCATCTCGCCTATGTGATCTACACCTCGGGATCTACCGGCACCCCAAAAGGCGTCATGGTCGAGCATCGCGGATTAGTCAATCTGATAGCTTGGCATGTGCAAACGTTTTGTCTTCAACCAGAAACCTGTTGCGCACTCACTGCCGGACTAGCATTCGATGCCAGCACTTGGGAGCTATGGACTGCGTTATACAACGGCAGCACATTGCTTCTACCTCCCAGAGCGGCAGCGGGAGATTCGCTCCGCCTGCTAGAATGGTGGCGTGATCAATCGCTCGAAGTCGCCTTTCTGATCACGCCGCTGGCCACAATCGCGTTGGAAGACAAGCTGGTAAATCCCACATTGGAGTACTTGCTTGTTGGCGGTGATCGTCTCCACCGTATGCCCGCGTCTCTAACACCGCCTTTAAAGCTGATAAACAACTATGGCCCTACTGAAGCTACGGTCGTGGCGACCTCGGGACGGCTCTCCATCGAAAACGCAGTGCCGCATATCGGCCGTCCGATTGCGAACACGCGTGTGTATCTGCTCGATGGTCATGGCGCGCCCGTTCCGTTGGGAGCGGTGGGAGAGCTCTACATTGGCGGGGCGGGGGTCGCGCGTGGCTATCTGAACCGGCCCGAACTGACGGCGGAGAGGTTCTTGGCCGATCCGTTCAGTGGTGAGGTCGGCGCACGGATGTACCGGACCGGGGATCTCGCGCGGTACCTGCCGGACGGCAATCTGGAGTTTCTGGGCCGCATCGACGACCAGATGAAGATCCGCGGCTTCCGGATCGAGCCTGGCGAGATCGCGGCGCGGCTGGTTGAGCACGCGTCGGTGCGCGACGCGGCGGTGGTTGCGTGCGAGGATCGCAGCGGCGAGAAGCGTCTGGTCGCCTATGTGGTTACGGCTGCGGAGCATGCCGGCGAAGCCGAGGGGACTGAACTTGCCGGCACGTTGCGCACCCATCTTGGTGCGCGGCTGCCCGAGTACATGGTGCCGAGCGCGTTTGTGCGGCTTGCGGCGCTGCCGTTGACGCCGAACGGCAAGCTGGACCGCAAGGCGCTGCCCCCGCCAGAGGATGATGCGTATGCGCGGGCAGCCTATGAGGCGCCGCGGGGCGAGATCGAGATCGCGCTGGCGCAGATCTGGGCCGAGCTTCTGGGCCTGGAACGTGTCGGCCGGCACGACAACTTCTTCGAGCTGGGCGGGCACTCGCTCTTGGCCGTGCGGTTGTTGAGCCGGGTCTCGCAAGCTGTTGGCCTCGCCCTGCCGCTAACGGCACTGTTTGCCAAACCGGTGCTGTCCGATCTGGCCGAGAGCATCGTGGATGAGTTGAGCCGCTCCGGTCCACAAGAGCTGCCGGCCATTGTCGCTGTGTCGCGCGAAGAGCCGCTTGCGCTGTCCTTTGCGCAGGAGCGGTTGTGGTTTTTGGCGCAGCTGGATGAGGGCGGCAGGAGCTATCACATGCTGCTGGCATGGCGGTTGCGGGGTGAGCTCGACCGCACCGCATGGCAGCGCAGCCTCGACCGGTTGTTGGCGCGTCATGAGGCGCTGCGGAGTGTCTTTGTCGCGCCGGAGGGCAAGCCCTGGGTTGAAGTTCTGCCGCCGGGTGCGGGGCTGCCAGTGGTGGAGCGCGATCTTCGCGACAGGCCGGAAGCCGAGGCGGCGCGGTTGGATCTGTGCTATGAAGAAGCACGCACGCCCTTCGATCTTGCGCGCGGCCCGCTGATCCGGGCGTGTCTGATCCGGATGTCGGATGATGAGCACGTCTTCCTGCTGACCCAGCATCACATTGTCTCCGACGGTTGGTCGATCGGCGTATTGGCGCGTGAGCTCAGTCACCTGTACCGCGCGTTTGTGGCTGGACAAGAGGACCCGCTGCCGCCGCTTGCGATCCAGTATCCGGACTATGCCGCCTGGCAACGGCACTGGCTGTCGGGCGAGCGGCTCTCGATCCAGGCGGAGTATTGGCGCAGCAACCTGTCGGGCGCACCGGCCCGTCTGGCGCTGCCGACGGATCGGCTGAGGCCGGCCGAGCAGTCGTTTGCCGGAGCCACGGTGCCTGTCGTCATCGATGCGGATCTGACGCGGGGCTTAAGGCGGCTGAGCCAACAGCATGGCACGACGTTGTTCATGACGGTGCTGGCTGGGTGGGCTGCGGTGCTGTCGCGTCTGTCGGGGCAGGACGACATTGTGATCGGTGTGCCGAGCGCCAATCGAGGCCGGCGCGAGATCGAAGAGTTGATCGGCTTCTTCGTGAATAGCTTGGCGCTTCGCCTCGACCTGTCGGGCGAGCCGAGCGTGGCAGAGCTGTTGGAGCGAACGCGGCGCACGGCCTTGGCAGCGCAGGAGCATCAGGACCTGCCGTTTGAGCAGGTGGTGGAGATCGTGCAACCGCCGCGGCGTCTTGATCACACGCCGTTGTTCCAGGTGATGTTGGCCTGGCAGAACAACGCCGCTCAATCCTTCGATCTTCCCGGGTTGAGTGTGGAGGCTGTGGGGGATGGGTACGATCAGGTCAAGTTCGATCTGGAGCTGAGCTTGGGCGAGCATGGCGAGGTCATCGCCGGCACGCTGGGGTATGCGGCGGCGCTGTTCGATCACACGACGATCGAACGGCAGCGTGGCTATCTGTTGGCGCTGCTGCGGGCGATGGTGGCCGATGCGCGGCAAGCGGTCGGGCGGATTGAGCTGCTGGCGGCCGACGAGCGCGCATATCTATTGGAGGAGCTGAACCGGACGGCGGTGCCGTATCCCGAGCAGCAGTGCATCCATGAGCTGTTCGAGGCACAGGTCGCCAAGGCGCCGGACGCGGTGGCGGTGGTCCATGAGGACGAGCGCTTGAGCTATGGCGAGCTCAATGCACGGGCGAACCGGCTGGCGCATCATCTGATCGGGCTCGGGGTGAAGCCGGACCAGCCTGTGGCGATCTGCCTTGAGCGCGGCGTGGCGATGGTGGTGGGGCTGCTTGCAATCCTCAAGGCGGGTGGCGCCTATCTGCCGTTGGATCCGGCCTATCCGTGCGCACGGCTCAAGCAGGTTCTTGAGGATGCGCAGCCGCAACTGTTGCTGGCCGATGCTGCGGGACGATCCGCGCTGGGCGCCGATGCGCTGGCCGATCTGACGGTGGTCGATCTCGAGACGGCGACATCGGCCTGGGCGAAGCTGCCGGCCTCGGATCCCGACCCGCGCGCGCTTGGCCTGACCTCGCGCCATCTCGCCTATGTGATCTACACCTCGGGATCTACCGGCACCCCAAAGGGAGTCATGATCGAGCATCGGGGCCTCGTCAACCTGGGGCTGGCTCAGATCGGGCTTTTTGGCGTTTGTTCAAACAGCCGAGTAGTGCAGTTCGCCTCCTTTGGTTTTGATGCGAGCGCTTGGGAAATTCTTATGGCGTTTGGTGCTGGAGCCGCATTGCATTTGCCTGCGGATGAGCTCCGTCAAGCGAGTAACAAGCTATCAGATTATCTGCGAAGCGAAGCCATAACACACGCGACGTTGCCTCCAGCCTTGTTCCAAGGAGACCGCAATCTGGAATATTTGGCGTCGCAATCTCTCATTCTTGCTGGAGAGCTGCCAAAGTCTGAACTCATTCGAAGGTTGCCTGCAACATCTATTGTCAACGCCTATGGACCTACCGAAACAACGGTCTGTGCGACGACCTGGAGTTACCCCTCTGATTTTGATGGGTCAGTTGTCCCGATTGGCCGTCCGATTGCGAACACGCGTGTGTATCTGCTCGATGGCCATGGCGCGCCCGTTCCGTTGGGAGCGGTGGGAGAGCTCTACATTGGCGGGGCGGGGGTCGCGCGTGGCTATCTGAACCGGCCCGAACTGACGGCGGAGCGGTTCTTGGCCGATCCGTTCAGTGGTGAGGTCGGCGCACGGATGTACCGGACCGGGGATCTCGCGCGGTACCTGCCGGACGGCAATCTGGAGTTTCTGGGCCGCATCGACGACCAGATGAAGATCCGCGGCTTCCGGATCGAGCCTGGCGAGATCGCGGCGCGGCTGGTTGAGCACGCGTCGGTGCGCGACGCGGCGGTGGTTGCGTGCGAGGATCGCAGCGGCGAGAAGCGTCTGGTCGCCTATGTGGTTACGGCTGCGGAGCATGCCGGCGAAGCCGAGGGGACTGAACTTGCCGGCACGTTGCGCACCCATCTTGGTGCGCGGCTGCCCGAGTACATGGTGCCGAGCGCGTTTGTGCGGCTTGCGGCGCTGCCGTTGACGCCGAACGGCAAGCTGGACCGCAAGGCGCTGCCCCCGCCAGAGGATGATGCGTATGCGCGGGCAGCCTATGAGGCGCCGCGGGGCGAGATCGAGATCGCGCTGGCGCAGATCTGGGCCGAGCTTCTGGGCCTGGAACGTGTCGGCCGGCACGACAACTTCTTCGAACTGGGCGGCCACTCACTGCTGGCGGTTCAACTGATGGAGCGTTTGCGGCGGCTGTCGCTTGGGGTCGAGGTGCGCACCCTGTTCGCCAAGCCGGTGCTGGCCGATCTTGCCGCAAGCCTGGGCAGCCATCATGAGGTGGCGATCCCCGCCAACCTGATCACGGAGCAGAGTGCAGCGATTACACCAGAGCTGCTGCCGCTCATCGAGCTGGCGCAGCCGGAGATCGACCGGATTGTCGCCACGGTGCCTGGCGGTCTCGGCAACATCCAGGACATTTATGCCCTGTCGCCGCTGCAGGACGGCATCCTGTTCCATCATCTGTTGGCGAGGCGAGGCGATCCATACCTGCTGGTCTCGCAGATGGCATTTGCCGACCGGGCTCTGTTGGAGCGCTACCTTGCCGCGGTCCAGCGGGTGGTGGACCGGCACGATATCTTAAGAACGTCGTTTGTCTGGGAGGGCCTGTCGAGCCCGGCCCAGGTGGTTTGGCGGCGAACACCACTCGAGGTCACCGAGGTCGCGCTGGATGGATCTGATGGTGCTGAGCAGCTCAGGCAACAGTTTGATCCGCGTCAGCACCGGATCGATCTTGGCCGGGCGCCCTTGTTGCGGTTTGTGATTGCGCGCGAGCCCGGCAGTGCGCGCTGGCTGCTCCTGGAGCTGCTGCACCATCTGATCGGGGATCATTCCACGCTGGAAGTGATGCATGCCGAGGTTCGGGCCGTGCTCGGCGGTCGCGATCACGCGCTGGCAGCACCACAGCCGTTCCGCAATCTGGTGGCGCAGGCACGACTGGGAGTTGGAGCGCAAGAGCATGAGCAGTTCTTCCGGAGACTGCTGGCAGACATCGATGAGCCGACGCTGCCGTTTGGGCTGAGCGAGGTGCGCGGCGACGGCAGTGGAGCCGGCGAGGCGCGGCGGATGCTGCCGCGCGAGCTCAACGAGCGGCTGCGAGTGCAGGCGCGGCGGCTCGGGGTGAGCCTGGCGAGCCTGTGCCATCTGGCCTGGGGGCAGGTGGTGGCGCGCAGCAGCGGGCGTGAGCAGGTGGTGTTCGGCACGGTGCTGTTCGGCCGCATGCATGGAGGCGCCGGCGCCGACCGCGCCATGGGCCTGTTCATCAATACCCTGCCGCTGCGGCTTGATCTGGATGGCACCGGGGTCGAGGCGAGTGTCCGGATCACGCATCGCCGGCTGGCCGAGCTGCTGGCGCACGAGCATGCCTCGCTGGCCTTGGCGCAACGCTGCAGCAGCGTTGCGGCGCCGGCGCCGCTGTTCAGCGCACTGTTGAACTACCGTCATAACACGCCAGCGCCAAGCTCCGGACCGGACGATGTGCTATCCGGCGTGGAATGGTTGGGTGCGGAAGAACGCACCAACTATCCGCTGACCTTGTCGGTGGAGGATTTTGGCGAGGCGCTCGGCCTGACGGCGCAGGTGGCGGCGCCCATATCTGCGGACCGGGTCTGCGGCTACATGCAGCGGGCGCTTGAGCAACTGGCTGAGGCGCTGGAGCATGCCCCCAACAAGCCGGTGCGAGAGCTGGACATCCTCCCGGCTGACGAGCGGGCGTACCTGCTGGAGGAACTGAACCGCACGGCGGCGGCGTATCCGTCAGAGCGGTGCATCCATGAGCTGTTCGAGGCGCAGGTCGCCAAGACGCCGGATGCGGTGGCGGTGGTCTGTGCGGACGAACGCTTGAGCTATGGCGAGCTCAATGCGCGGGCCAACCGCCTGGCGCATCATCTGATCGCACTCGGGGTCACGCCCGGGGATCGCCTTGCGACAATGCTGGATCGCTCCGTCGTCCTGGTGGTGGCACAGCTGGCGATCCTGAAGGCGGGCGGAGTTTATGTGCCGATCGATCGCAGTCTTCCACCAGCGCGACAGAGCTGGATGATGGCCGACTGTGCTGCGCGCCTGGTGCTCACCAACAGTGATGATGATCTGGTCGAGGTGACGATTCCTGTTCTGCCTATTGAGCCGCTCATGACTGGAGCAGGCCTTAGCACCGATCCTGGCTTGGCATTGACCGCCGAGGCTGCCGCCTACGTCATGTACACCTCCGGCTCGACCGGCCTTCCGAAGGGGGTTGTTGTTCCTCATCGTGCCGTAAACCGACTGGTCATCAACAACGGATATGCGCAGTTCAATGCGAGTGATCGTGTGGCGTGGGTGGGCAACCCCGCGTTTGATATCAGTACACTGGAAGTCTGGGCACCGCTGCTACACGGCTCTAGCCTGATCGTGATTCCATACACTGATGCGCTGCAACCAGGGGTGCTGCGCGGCCTGGTTCAGCAGCACCGCAGTAGCGTCCTGCATTTGACGGCCGGGTTGTTCAACCAGAGCGCTGCTGATTTGGGCCCGGTGCCGGCGAGTTTGCGGTTGCTATTGGTTGGCGGTGATGCGGTTGATGTGGCGGCAGTCGCACGGATTTTGAGCCAGAGCCGACCGCAACATCTCCTGCATTGCTACGGTCCGACCGAGACGACGACTTTTGCGACAGTCTGCGAGATTACCGCGATTGATGAGACATTGCAGCGGCTCCCCATCGGCCGTCCGATTGCGAACACGCGTGTGTATCTGCTCGATGGTCATGGCGCGCCCGTTCCGTTGGGAGCGGTGGGAGAGCTCTACATTGGCGGGGCGGGGGTCGCGCGTGGCTATCTGAACCGGCCCGAACTGACGGCGGAGAGGTTCTTGGCCGATCCGTTCAGTGGTGAGGTCGGCGCACGGATGTACCGGACCGGGGATCTCGCGCGGTACCTGCCGGACGGCAATCTGGAGTTTCTGGGCCGCATCGACGACCAGATGAAGATCCGCGGCTTCCGGATCGAGCCTGGCGAGATCGCGGCGCGGCTGGTTGAGCACGCGTCGGTGCGCGACGCGGCGGTGGTTGCGTGCGAGGATCGCAGCGGCGAGAAGCGTCTGGTCGCCTATGTGGTTACGGCTGCGGAGCATGCCGGCGAAGCCGAGGGGACTGAACTTGCCGGCACGTTGCGCACCCATCTTGGTGCGCGGCTGCCCGAGTACATGGTGCCGAGCGCGTTTGTGCGGCTTGCGGCGCTGCCGTTGACGCCGAACGGCAAGCTGGACCGCAAGGCGCTGCCCCCGCCAGAGGATGATGCGTATGCGCGGGCAGCCTATGAGGCGCCGCGGGGCGAGATCGAGATCGCGCTGGCGCAGATCTGGGCCGAGCTTCTGGGCCTGGAACGTGTCGGCCGGCACGACAACTTCTTCGAGCTGGGCGGGCACTCACTGCTGGCACTGCAAGTGCTTGAGCAACTCCGGCGGCGGGGTCTTACCCTCGAACTTTCCGCGCATATCGCGAGTCCCCGCCTCGACCAGTGCGCCGAGAAAGTGCGCTCGCGATCAAAGGACGGTCGAAAATCTGCGGGCCAACTCATTTCTCTTCGAGTCGCCAAGAGTCGGCCGCTTATCCTCTGTCACGCGCGTGGCGGAGGCCTGAGCATCTATGATGACCTCGTGCGGGCGTTGCCACCTACGCAAAACATCTATGGTATTCATGCCCTAAACTTCGGTCACGAACTCGCGAGGGTGCGTTCGATTGACGAGATAGCTGAAGTCTATGCTCGGGCCATTCTTCCAGTGCTACCGGACATGGCTTGTACGCTCGCCGGATGGTCTTTTGGTGGTGTGCTCGCCCACGCCGTCGCTGGGGTACTTATTTCCGCACACGTGAGGGTCGATTTTGTGGCTATGATCGATAGTGCCTATCCGTCGGTCCTAGAAGCGCCTCTCAGTCTCTCCATGGACCAGGAATGGTCTGAATTCCTTATATTCCTTGCGGAGGAGGGTGGATTGTCGCCTCAACACGGTGCAACGACCGAAATTCGGCCAGCTGACTTCGCAGCGCTTGCTCTCGCCCTCTCGGGTGCATGGAAAATTGGTGCACCCGCGCTTGAGGAAATCTTCCAAGTGTTCGTTCGCCATATTCGCGCGGGCAGACTCTACGTACCCAAGAAGGTTTCGGCGCTCGGCGTCTCTTACAATCAGAACTCCGCCAACACAGCAACTTCATGGCGCGCTGTCTTCGATAGCGTCATTGAAGCGCCGCCTCTTCCTGGCGACCATCGCTCGCTTCTGAAGCATCCAAACGTAGTTGTCCTCGCGGACGACCTCTCAAATCGCCTGTTCGCCGACGCTGTTCTCCATTCGTCCGCCATTGAATAAAAGCCGTGGCGGACTCAGTCACGAGCCGGATCGGGTCCTGGGCCCCTGTGCCGGAGGAGATCAGGCTTTCGAGGTCGCGGGCAAGATCACTCTTCGCACGAATTTCGCCTGTAACCGACCTGAGCTGCTGATTCCGCTCGATGTTGCACGCGCCGCCGCCGACCGGGCATGCTCCCGGCGCCGTTTTCCACGTCTAACTCGATCCGCGCCCGTACTTTGACGGGGGGAGCGGCCGGGTAGGGCCGGCCGGGACAGGTCTGAGCGTCCGATGGAGGAAGCCTGCGCAAGCTAGCGGCGGACGGCCAAAGATGACGCGCGACGGGATTTAAGTGGACTTAGGCGGCCATCCGAACGATCGTAAGCGCTTAGCCGCAACCCTATTGAGGCTGGCTTGACGTTTTGCGGAATCGCCACGGCATGAGGTCTTCGATGCGGCTATGGGGATGGCCGTCGATGATCGTCTCGAGTGTTTCGGCGATGTAGGCGGCCGGGTTGACGTCGTTGAGCTTGCAGGTGGCGACGATCGAGGCGAGCAAGGCCCAGTTTTCGGCTCCGACCTCATGACCGGCGAAGAGCGCATTTTTTCTGGTCAGGCAGACTGGCCGGATGGCGTTCTCGACAGGGTTCGTGTCGAGCTCGAGGCGCCCGTCTTCGAGGAAGCGGGTCAGACCTTGCCAGTGATTGAGCGCGTAGCGGATGTCCTCGGCGAGCGTCGAACCGCTGGAGATCATCGACAGCTGCTTCTCGAACCACATTTTCAAAGCGGCGACGAGAGCCAACGAATGCTCCTTTCGTGCGGCGAGCCGGATGTCCGGCGATGCACCGCGCACCATGGCTTCAATGGCGTAAAGCTGTGCGATGTGCCGAATGGCGGCCTCGGCGATCGGCGATTTGCTATTGCGGGCCAATTTGACGAAGCGTCGGCGCAAGTGGCTCCAGCAATGCACGAGCGTCCAAGGCCCTTGCAGTCGAGCGACTTCGGTCAGTCGATCATAACCGTCATAGGCATCGCATTGCAGGAAGCGTCCGCCAAAGCCATCCAGGAACTGCTCAGCGAAGGCACCGCTGCGACTGGGGGCATATCGGAACAGCACGATCGGCGGACTTGGGCCGCTGTGGCCGCGGTCGTCTGAGGCAATCGCCCAGAAGTAGCCTTTCTTCGTTTGGCCGCGCCCCGGATCGAGTACCGGCGCCTTGGTCTCGTCCATGAACAGCCGATCCGCCATGGCCAGGTGGTGGCGCATGTGTTCCGCGATGGGCTGAAGATGGAAGCAGGCGCGGCCGGACCAGTTGCCCAGTGTCGCCCGATCAAGCCGGATGCCCTGGCGCGCATAGATCTCGGCCTGACGGTAAAATGGCGTATGGTCGCCAAATTTGGAGACGATCACATGCGCGATGGCCGCTTCGGTCGGCAGCCCGCCGGGCACGACGTGCTCCGGTGCGTGCGCCTGCACGACGGGGCCGGAGCAGCGGCGACAGATGTATTTTGGGCGGCGTGTGATCAGCACGCGCCATTGCGCCGGGATCACGTCGAGGCGCTGGCTGACGTCCTCGCCGATCTTCGTCATGGCGCCGCAACCGCACGGGCAAAGCGTACTCGCAGGCTCGATGATCCGTTCCACCCGCGGCAAATGGGCAGGCAGGCAGCCGCGATTGCGATGAGAACCTTGATCCGGCGCGCTCCGCGATCGGCCCTTGATCACAGCCTCGGCTCTCTCCTGCGCCGCGTCCAGGATGCCTTGCGCGATCTCCACGTCTTCCAGCGGCAAGTGATACTGATCTGGCCGCAGCTTCTCGGACGTCGCGCCGAACTTCTCGCGTCGCAATTCGCCGAGAATGACCTCCAACCGACGCCGCGCCTCTTCCGACGTCGCCAGCGCCGCCTGATGTTCGCTCAAGGCCGCCTGCGTTTGCGCCAAAAGCGCTTTCAATTGTTCATTTTCGTCGCGCAGCGCCGCGATGCTCATGCGCTATTTCGAGCACATCGCCGCCGCGCGTGCCACATTCAAAATAGCTTCCGAGTCATTCTGCCGCAGTTATCCAGCCGCCTGGGGACGCCGCGCTTCTTCCGGGCGGACCAACCTCCAATCCAGCCCCTCGAACAGGGCTGCGAACATCGCCGGCGATATCCGTATCACGCCGTCTGCGATCGTTGGCCAAACGAACTTGCAACCTTCAAGACGCTTGTGCACCAACACCAGACCCGTTCGATCCCAGACCAAAATCTTGATCCGGTCCGCTCGTTTCGATCGGAACACGAAGGCTGCGCCGCTGAACGGGTCGAGACGAAGCATCTCCTGCACCTTCGCCGCAAGCCCATCGTGGCCACAGCGGAAGTCGATCGGCCGCGTCGCGATGTAAATCTTCAGATCGGCACCGGCCGCGATCATCGTGACGCTCGCATCGCGCGGATCACACGGGACAGCTGCTCGCCATCTATGGCTGTGTCCGTCCGCAGCACGACATCGCCGATCGCGATCTCGAGCTTGATCGCCGGAACCTGACGCTCCTCCAACGCACCTTCCACGACCAGCGGCGCGAATGTCGGCTGCGATGCCTCGCGCGGCGGCAACATGCCTCGCTGTCGAAACCGCCGCCGCCAATCGTAGATCTGCCAGCGCGTCGCTCCGTGCTTGCGCGCCACCTCGGACACCTGGGCACCGGGTAACAGACTCTCGGCGACGATCCGAGCTCTCTCGGCTTCCGAACGTACGCGGCGCCCCGATGGTCCTTCAAGAACCTCCAGCCGGCTCACCGACCCCCTCGTTGAGCCGTCCAAATGGACGTCCTTTTTGCTGTCCAATCCCATCCCAAACCTCCGTCCAAGCCGGAGGCTTCTTTCGCACGTTCATTCGAATTCTGAAGCAAGGGTATCGGCTTCGCGCTTACGAATGATCTCGAATCGCACCGCCTTTTCCGGGGGGATCATCAAAACGGCCCCCTGACTCGAACCCCGACTTTCAACACGGCTGTCCTCGCGACGCGAGGCGCCTTGGTCACGGTCCATGAAGCCGCACTCCCGTTTGGATAGCGAGACTAATACGCGGCGCGAACGAAGCGCTATAATCGTGCGACGAATGCCCATTTTCGGTCGGATAAGTCCAGGGGTGCGACCGCTAAGTCATTGATTTTTTCTCAACCCGGCGCTGTCTCTTAATCAGCGGGTCCTCGGAATTCATGCGACAAGCTTCGGGATTTCGTGCTCGATCAATCGCAAGAAATGAGTACGGCGAGCCCCTACAACCATCGATTCTTGAGCTACCAGCGACGGCGCTCCCGAAGGGGCGCCGTTCGCATTTTGGGCCCCATTTCGCAGCGATCGGGTGTTGCGCCTCCCCGCAACCAAGTTCGGACCTTACCGGTCCCGATCCGAAAATGGCCCGCTTCACGCGGGCCATTTTTGTTTTGGCCGCGCTCCGGTGGAAACGTCGGTCGCACCTTGCGCAAGAGTGGGGAACGGCTCACTCCGGATAGCTAAGGATCATTTTCAGCAGCTTCGGAAACCGCGCATTGATGTCCTCCTCGCGTAGGACATTGCGGTGCTGGACGCCTTGCTTTGAGGTCCGGATCAGGCCGGCCTCGCGCAGGATGCGAAAATGGTTCGACAGAGTCGACTTCGCCATGTCAGGGCAGGGCGCCGCCTCGGTGCACGACATGCAATCACTCTGTGCGGCCAGGCTTTTGACGATCCGCAGCCGCATAGGGTCCGCGAGCGCTCCCAGCACCCCAGCCAGTGAAATCTCGCTCCGCGATGGGTGAACGAACTGCACCATGCACAAAATATAGCACCTCCCTTGAACTCATTCAATAGTTCACTAATATTGAACTATTGAATATCGGCGTCGCGCCGGATGATGGAGAATGTGATGACCAAGAGACTCGAAGGAAAAGTTGCGCTCGTGACCGGCGCATCCAAAGGCATCGGTGCCGAAATCGCCGCGCGGCTCGCGGCCGAGGGCGCGGCGGTCGCCGTCAACTACAGCTCCAGCAAGCAGGCCGCCGACCGCGTCGTCGCCGCCATTGTCGCCAAGGGTGGCAAAGCCGTCGCGGTCCACGGCAATCTGGCCGATGCCAAGGACGTGAAAAGTGTAGTCGCGGAAACCGTGAAGGCGCTCGGTGCGATCGACATCCTCGTCAACAACGCGGGCGTTTACGAGTTCGCGCCGCTCGAGGCCATCACGCCGGAGCATTTCCACAAGCAGTTCGATCTCAATGTGCTGGGCCTCCTCCTGGTCTCAGGAGAGGCGGCGCGGCACTTCAACGCCAATGGCGGAAGCATCATCAACATCAGCTCCGCGGCGTCGACTCTCGCGCCGCCGAACGGCGCCGTCTACTCCGCCACCAAAGCATCGGTGGATGCGATCTCCGCCGTGCTGGCCAAGGAACTGGCGCCGCGCAAGATCCGCGTCAACGCCGTCAATCCCGGCATGATCGTCACCGAGGGGGTCGTGTCCGCCGGCCTGCACGAGGGCGACATGCGAAACTGGATCGAATCCACCACTCCGCTTGGCCGAGTCGGCAAGGTCGAGGAGATCGCTGCCGCGGTGGCCTTCTTCGCTTCGGACGACGCATCCTACGTCACGGGCGAGACGCTTCACGTCGCCGGCGGCCTTCGCTGAATTTGTTGGTTTACAGAAGGAAATGGCACGCCTTGCGCGCGCCATTTTTTGTTTTGGGGCGTCCTCGATCATGCATGTCCTGCTTGGCTGAGCTTGGGTTCGTTCGGACCATGCCGAAGCGCGTCCCGTCGCCGTCGGTGGAGCTGCCAAGCGTAAGCGCGATCAGCCCAGAGCATGCCATCCGGGAAGGAACCCAGGATGGCGCCGGGCGTCAACACGAGGACACCGGGCCCGTCCGGTGCTCGCTTGTTGGCTTGCCGTCGTTCGGAAGGAGAGGGCCAATGCAGTTCGAGGATTTCGACGCCGCCGATGTTCAGGCGGACGAGGCCCGGATCTTCATCCGTCGGGCCGGTTCGGGGCCGGCCGTTCTCCTGTTGCACGGATTTCCGCAGACGCATCTGATGTGGCGAGACGTTGCGCCGTTGCTCGCGCAAAACTTCACCGTGGTCTGCGCCGATCTTCGCGGATATGGCCGGAGCGATTGTCCTCCCTCCAGTCCGGACCATGCGCCATATGCAAAACGAGCAATGGCAAACGACATGGTGTCCGTCATGACGAAACTCGGCTTCGACCGTTTCTCGGTCGCGGGCCATGATCGTGGCGGCCGTGTCGCCTTTCGGCTCGCGCTTGATCACCGCGAACGCGTGCAGCGGCTTGCCGTCCTGGATGTCGTTCCTATTGCCGACGCCTGGGAGCGCGCCGACAAGAACCTGACGGTCGGCTATTGGCCGTGGTCGTTGCTTGCGCAGCCTGAACCTCTTCCCGAGCGGTTATTGTCGGCAGCCCCCGACGCCATCATCGACAATGCGCTGCATGGCTGGGGGTCTTCGGCCGGCAGCTTCAGTCCGGCGGTGCGAGCAGCCTATATCGACGCGTTGAGCGATGAGGCGCATGTTCACGCGATCTGCGAGGAATATCGTGCGGCCGCGACACTCGATCACGCGCACGATGTGGCGGACCGTCGTTCCGGCCGCCGAATTGACTGCCCTGTGCTCGTGCTCTGGAGCGGTCGCGGCCCCCTCAACGCGTGGTATGCGAGCGAGGGCGGCCCCTTGGGGCTCTGGCGGGCGTGGGCAGATGACATCGACGGAAAGCCGCTTGATGGCGGGCACTTCTTCCCGGAGGAGCTTCCGCAGCAGACTGCGTACGAGCTGAACCGGTTTTTTGGAGGCGGTGGATAGGACCAGCGTCTTGGCAGTGCTGCTTCCTTCGACAGCACGGTCTTGGCAAGCGCGAGGGCTGCCCCCTTGGGGCGAACGGCGATCGGAAGCAAACATTACGCCCGCGCCAGTCGCGCGGGCGTGATGCGTCTTGCGTACTACAGAATGCGTCAGGATCTGTGCGGACAGACCATCGTCAGATTGAGCAGCGTCGGCTTGTCCGAGCCCTTCTTGTAGTCCCACTCCAGCCGGATCTCGTGCCGGTGCGCGAAAGCGTCGCTGGCTTCGTGGGTGATGATCTTCGTCTTCATCGGGATTGGCGGCTCGGAGTTGAAGCATTTCCGGACGCAGGCATCGAGCAGATCGCATCGCGTCAGCGGAATGACGCCCGGCTCATCCCTGGACAGGGGGACTGTGTTCGGCTGGGTGCTGAGGTCGACGCGGGCCCGGCCCTTTTCCTTGTGCCAGTACTTGGCGCTGCCCTGCGGCCAGTTCGATGCCGGGTTCAGAATCAAATGGTACTGGCCGTATTCCAAGGTCGGCAGGTCGATGTCCTCGGACTCCTTGAGCTTCGCGACGCTCTTCTTCATGTTCGCCAAAGGATAGTAATTGCTATTCATCAAGTCTCGAAATGCCTTGCCGCTATATACCAGTCCGGCCATCGCCTCTTTCCTTCATATGTCTGTTTGTCAAAATCTCTGGTGCGGTGGCCGAAAATACGCGTCACGCTACGGCCGATCACGCTGTTTGTTGTGCGCCCTCAACGCTACCACTCAGGAATGTATTTCGTCCAGAGAGCCTCCATCCCGTAACGTCGCCTATGTCGCAAGCCCAATTGCCATGCACTTTCCTATAGGTATTGTTGGGTCGAACGCCTCGCGGGGATTGGGGTGAGGCTGCCGAGGCAGTGGTTGAAGGCGCTGGAATGCATTGCTTCGCTTGTCAGTCGGCGATTGGTCCGGGCGACCGCTGGTGCTCCAAATGCGGAGCGGCGGTGCGCCAGCCCGTCGACCCCGACAGCGAACGACGCTTTGTGACGATTCTGCGTGCCGACGTCGTCGATTCCACAGGTCTTGTTGCCGAACTGGAGCCGGAGGCGGCGGTGTCGCGCCTCGAGCCTGCTCTTGCGGCGATGAGAGGCGCGGTGCGCCAGTTCGGCGGCATCGTCAGCAAGGAGTTGGGTGACGGGTTGGCCGCCGTCTTCGGCGCCCCGATCGCCGACGACAACCACGCGCCCTTAGCCTGCCACGCGGCCATCGAGCTGGTCCGGCGTGTTGGCAGTCTGGGCGATCCAGGACTTCAAGTCCGGGTCGGCCTGCACTCGGGTCATGTGGTGGCCTACATGGTCGCGAGCGAATTTTCCAAGGTCTACGAGATCGGCGGCGCAGCCCAGCACCTCGCGGCTCGGCTGGAGACGGCAGCCGAGGCGAACCAGATCTATGTCTCCGAAGCCTGCCAGGAGCTGGCGGACGGACACGTCCGCTTTGAATTCCTTGGCCGCAAGGCGCTCCGTGGTTTCGGCGAGCCCCTGCCTGTCTACCGGGTGATGGGTGCGAGTGATCTGTCGAGCTGGCGGGTCCGACGTGCGCGGAGCGTTTCCAGATTCGTCGACCGCACGACGGAGCGGGCGTTGTTGTGGCGCGCTGCGGATAGGGTTGCTGCCGGCCGGCAGACGGTTCTGCTGATGGGTGACGCCGGCATTGGCAAGTCTCGGCTTGCGCATGAATTCGCGCAGGACCTCCGGGCTGGCGGCTGGCGGCTGATCGATGTCGAGTGCAGCCCAAATCTCCAGGGTGCGCCGTACAGCGCGCTCAAGCGCCTGTTGCTCTCGATCCTCGATACGTCAGCAAGAGATCAGACCAAGACGGATGATCCCAGAGACGAATTGCCGGTGGTGCAACAGCGGGCTCTCGACGCGATCCTGGATTTGCCGGTTTCCGATCCGCAATGGGATGAATTGGAGCCTCACGCGCGCGGTCGTGCGATTTCAGACGCAAGCTGTGCGATCATCGAGAGCGTCGCCCGTCGTCAGCGTACGATCCTTTTGATTGAGGACCTGCACTGGATGGATCGGGCCAGCGATGCGGTCGTCGCGACCCTTTCGGGGCTGCAATGCCCTGATTTGCTTGTGCTGCTGACGACGCGGCCCAATGGAATGCCGGTGTGGATCGCGAGCTGCCGCGCGGAAATCGTGGCGATGCGGCCTCTCGATGACAATTCGGGGCTGGCCATGCTCGCGGACATGCTTGGTCCCGCCACGACCAACGAAGACCTGAAGAATCGGATCATCTCTCATACGGCCAACGTTCCGCTGTTCATTGAGGAGGTCTGCCGCAGTTTGAAGGACAGCGGCATGCTTCTTGGCCAGTGGGGCGACCTTTCCCTTGCGCGTCCTGTGGACGAACTCGGCATCCCCAGCAGCATTCAGGGTGTGATCGCGGCGCGGCTGGATCGTGTGTCACGACAGGAACGATCGCTTCTCCAGATCGCCGCGGCGCTTGGACCCCGGGCCGACCAGGCCACACTGCGAAGAGTAGCGGCCGTGCCGGAAGACGTCCTGCAGGATTGCCTCACCGCGCTCGACCGGGCCGAGTTGCTCGTCAGGATCGACAGTGAGTTGGAGGATTCGCTCGAGTTCCGGCACGAGATGGTCAGGCAGGTGACCTACGATTCGATGGTCGAGAAGGTGCGGGAAAGCATCCATGCCAGCATTCTGGCGGCTCTCGAGACCGACGAGGCGTGGACCGACGGTCCGGATACGCTCTGCTATCACGCGACCCGAGCGAAGGATTGGCGGAAGGCTTTTCAGCATGGCAGGAGCGCGGCTCGAAAATGTCTGGTGCGCTCGGCCTTTGCCGAAGCGGTCGATTATTTCGAGATCGCGATGGGTTCTCTCGACAAGATCCCGGTGACGCACGCGCGCGAAACGGACGCCATCGACCTGCGGATGGAGGCGCGATTGGCCTTTGCCGGGTCGGGGCGTGTCGCCGAAGCCCTGGATTTGGGGAGCGAGGCCGAACGGCGAGCCGATGCGATTGGCGATATTGAACGCAAGGTCGCGGCCATGACCATGAGAGCGGGTGCCCAGAATTTCTATGGAACGCCGGTTGAAGCTGTCACGATCGGGGAAGATGTGGTGCATCTGGCGGAAAGCTCGGGAAATCCCGCTTGGCGTAATCTCGCGCAATACAGTCTCGGGCAGGCCTATTTTCTTTCCGGCCGCTACGATCGCGCCGAGAAGATGCTGGCCACCGCCCGCGTCCACCTTGCGGGTCTGACCGCGAGTGCTCCGATCGGCACGACCCCACGATCTTTGCTCCTGCTTTGCTGCATGATGAACAGCGTCACTCACACGGTGATGGGCCAGATCGATGCCGCCGAGCAGCTCCAGCAGCAAGCCGCAGCGATCGCGGAGGAGACCGGCCGCCCCTACGACCGCGTCGCCGCGGCCTATAGCGGCGGCTGGCTGATGCTCGGCCGCGGCGAGCCGGCGGCGGCCGCGGCCATTCTCGAGAATGGTTTTGTCCTGGCGCAGAAGCACGGCATCCGGCTGTTCGTGCCGGTGCTCGCCTGCCATCTCGGCATGGCCTATCTGGAGCAGGGGCTGTTTGACCGGGCGCGCGGCATGCTGACGGAAGCGCGTGAGGAAGCGAAGGCGGTCGGCTATACCTCGGCGGTGCTTCGCAGCTCGATCTACCTGGCGCTCGCCACCCACCGTCTCGGCGACGTCCAGGCCGCGCAGAACATGCTGCGCGAAGCGCGCAACACCGCGCGGCAACAGGGGTTCTCCGGCCTGGAGGCGGAGGCGCTGTTCGGCGAGGCCGTGGTGACGCCGCCGTCGGATCCGGAGGCCAGGGCGGCGATCCTGAGCGCCCTGCGCGCGACCATCGCGATCGCCGCCGAGAGCGGCGCGCTGCCGCTGCGCCACAAGGCCGAGGCGATGCTCAACGAGATGCAGGCGACGGGTGACGAGCTCAGCTGACGGCAGCGGCGGCCGGGCCGCTATCGGGGCCGAAATCTGCCCGACGCGTCAAATAAATTAAGCAGGCGCCGCAAGGAGTTAGCTACTGTGCATGGGGTTGTTTTCGCCCTTTATCTTGAAGGGCCCTTCATGGTGCAGCGCGGAGGACGGCACGCTTGTGCCGCCCGCTCCGATGACTATGCCCTTGCGCGCGCAGCAAGGTCGGCTACCGTCGGCCCTGGCCACACGGCCAGGCGACTTTTGATTTCAATTTTTTAGCATCCGATTTTGCGGCGCCGCGACGGCGCGACGCCCACCGAACGAGGCGGGGCCATGATCACACGGGACCAGTCAGCGCTGCTCGCGCCGGTCGAGCGGGATTTGCGACTCGATCTCTTCCGCGGCATCGGTCTGTGGATGATCTTCCTCGACCACATTCCGCACGACGTCGTGGCTTGGCTGACCTTGCGCAATTACGGCTTCAGCGACGCCGCCGAATTCTTCGTCTTCATCTCCGGTTATCTAGTCGGCTGGATCTACGGGCCGATCGTCGCTGGCGGCTGGTTTCTCGCCGCGCTGAAGCGGCTGTGGCGGCGCGCGGTCGAGATGTACGTCGCCCACATCATGCTGTTCCTGCTGTTCACGGCGCAGATCGCCCGCACCGCGCGCCGCTTCGACAATCCGATGTACGAGCACGAGTTCAACGTGTTCAATTTCCTGTCGCATCCGGACGAGCTGATCGGGCAGGCGATCCTCCTGAAGTACAAGCCGGTCAATCTCGACGTGCTGCCGCTCTACATCACGCTCGTTTTCGCCTCGCCTTTCATCGTGTGGTGCCTGGTGCGCCGGCCGAACCTGACGCTCGCCGCATCCGTGGTGCTCTACGTGCTGGCGCGCTGGTTCGACTGGAACGTCGCCTCCTATCCGCCCGGCACGCACTGGTACTTCAACCCGTTCTGCTGGCAGCTGATGTTCGTGTTCGCAGCCTGGTGCGGCATCGGCCAGATCGACAAGATCGCGAGATGGGTGTGGTCCAGGGCGGCGATGGCGCTGGCCGCGGCCTGGCTCGCCTTCGCGCTGCTGATCGTGATGACCTGGCACGTCCCCGCGCTCGATGCCCTGACCCCGAAATGGATGATCAAGGCGATCTACCCGATCGACAAGACCGACCTCGACATGCTGCGCTTCACGCATTTCCTGGCGCTGGCGATCTGGGTGACTCACCTCATCTCGCGCAAATGGCGGACCCTGCACGGGGCCTGGCTGCGCCCTGTGATCCTCTGCGGCCAGCATTCGCTGCCGATCTTCTGCCTTGGCGTCTTCCTGTCGTTCTCGGCGCACTGGATCCTGACGCAATACACCAAGGGCGTCTGGGAGCAGCTCGCGGTCTCCGTCGTCGGCATCGTCATCATGATCGCAGCCGCCTGGCTGCTCGACCGGACCGAACGGGTGCCGAACCTGTTCGTGAAGGTGACGGAGATCGAGGAGGCCGACACCGTCCTGGAAAGCGCGCCTGCGGACAGGTCTGCCGTGGCGCCCGCGGGTCGTTGAGTATCGCCGGCCTGCATTTTCGCGGAGAGATCCAACGGAGGGGTTTATGTCCAGACTTGTGTTGACGATCGCCGGCACACTCCTGCTCCTGATCTCGGGTGCATCGGCGCAAGCGCCCTCGCCGGAGGCGATGAGCGCGGCGCGCAAGCTCGTGGTCACCTTGAAGATCGCGGATCAGTATCGCGCGCTGTTGCCGCAGCTCCTGCTCAAGCTGAGGCCCTGGGTCGCGCAGGACAGGCCGGAGATCGAGCGCGATTATGACGCGGTGACGGCACCCGGCTCCGAGATCTACACCCCGGCCCTCACCTCAATGATCGACCAGGTCGCCGCTCTCTATGCGCAGAGCTTCAGCATTGACGAGCTGCGCCAGATCGAGGCTTTCTATGTCCAGCCAGCCGGGAAGAAGCTTCTGGAGAAGTCGGATGCGCTGGCGCAGGCCAGCGCGCAGATCGGTCAGGACGTCGGTCAGAAGACGGCCGACGAGTTGAAGCAGCGCCTCATCGAGGCGCTGCGACAGAAGGGGCACAAGCTCTGAGCCTGTACCGACAGCGCTAGCGAACCTGCGCCTTGTCCGTCCTGTTGGCTCACTTCACAAGAGGGCAGCCGCCGTCCTTCAGGGGCCGGAAGGCCTGGTCGGCAGGGACTTCGGCGAGCAGCTTGTAATAGTCCCACGGGCCTTTGGACTCCTCGGGCTTCTTCACCTGGAACAGATACATGCTGTGCACCATGCGGCCGTCTTCGCGTAAGCTGCCGTTGTCGGTGAAGGCATCCTTCACCGGCAGCTCGCGCATCTTGGCCATCACGGTCTTGGTGTCCTTTGTGCCAGCGGCCTGCACCGCCTTCAGGTAGTGCAGCGTCGCGCTGTAGGTCGCCGCCTGGTTCATCGTCGGCATGCGCTTGACGCGCTCCATGAAACGCTTGCCGAAAGCGCGGGTCTTCTCGTTGAGGTCCCAGTAATAGGCCTCGGTGATGATCAGTCCCTGCGCGAGCTTCAGCCCTAAGCTGTGCACGTCGGAGATGAACATCACGATCGCAGCCAGGTTCTGGCCGCCGGCGACGATGCCGAACTCACCGGCCTGCTTGATCGCATTGATGGTGTCGCCACCGCCGTTCGCCAGCCCGATGATCTTGGACTTCGAGGCCTGGGCCTGCAGCAGGAATGAGGAGAAGTCCGCGGTGTTGAGCGGATGCTTGACGCTGCCGAGCACCTTTCCGCCGGCCGCCTTCACCACGTCGGAGGTGTCGCGCTCGACTGAATGACCGAACACGTAGTCCGCCGTGAGGAAGAACCAGCTATCGCCGCCGTTCTTGACGATGGCGCTGCCGACCGTGTGCGCGTTGGCGTAGGTGTCGTAGGTCCAGTGCGCGGTGTAGGGCGAGCAGGACTTTCCGGTAATGTCGGAGCTTGCCGCATCCGTCACGATCATGATCTTCTCATACTGCTTCGACAGCTCCATCACTGCAAGCGCAGTGGCCGAGGTCGGCAGGTCGATGATCATGTCGACGCCCTCGGTCTCCCACCACTTTCGCGCGATGGTGGAGGCGACATCGGGCTTGTTCAGCACGTCGGCGCTGACCATGTCGATCGGCTTGCCGAACATCTGCCCGCCGAAATCCTCGATCGCCATTTTGGTGGCCTCGACATTCCCCTGGCCTCCGATGTCGGAATAGACCGAGGAGAAGTCGGAGAGCACGCCGATCTTGAGCGGCGCCTGCTGGGCGAGAGACGGGCTGATCACAAACGCAGTCAATCCGGCCGCTAGGGCGGCACGCATAATCCGGCACATGGCATTTCCCCAAACTCTATCGTTGGCGCACGAGGCTAGATTTGCCTCCCTCAAGCGTCAACTCTTGCGTAACGGCGCCGCGCTCGCTGGCTGATTTGACGCGGCCGGTTGCCCCGACTAGCTTTTGCAAAGAACAAGACGCGCGTGAATGCAATGGCCTGACCTGTGCTCAGGGCGGCACTCACGCAATGAGAAAATTCAGGGGAACGGAAATGACCGGCGACACCGCAGCGACCATCTCGAAGGCCCGCGAGCATTCCATCGGCGACCTCCTGCGCCGTGCGGCGGGTCGCGATCCGGGCAAGCTCGGGGTGAGCTGCGGCAATGTGAGCTGGACTTTTGCCGAGATGGACGCGATCTGCAATCGGCTCGGCCGTGGCCTGGTTGGCCTCGGCGTGAAAAAGGGGGACCGCCTCGCCGTGCTCTCGCGCAATTCGCATGCCTTTGCGGCGCTCCGGTTCGCGGTGGCCCGGATCGGTGCGGTGCTGGTGCCGATCAACTTCATGCTCAATCCGGACGAGATCAATTTCATCCTGAAGAGCTCCGGCGCAAAGCTGCTCGCGGCCGGCCCTGATTTCGTCGAGCCCGCGCGCGCGGCCAGCGCCAGGGATTGCGCGGTCGAGAAGATGATCTGGCTGCCGGGTGAGGATCCCGCCACCGCGCCCGCTAGCCTCACCACCTTCGACGATCTCCTCAGCTCCGACGGCTCGTATCTCGATGCGTCCGTCGACAGCCGCGATCTCGCGCAGATCGTCTATACCAGCGGCACGGAGTCGCTGCCCAAAGGCGCGATGCTGACCCATGACGCGGTGATGTGGCAGTATGTCAGCTGCATCATCGACGGCGGCATGAGCGTGGACGACAAATTCCTGCACGCGCTTCCGCTCTATCACTGCGCGCAGCTCGACGTGTTCCTGGGGCCGCAAATCTATCTCGGCGCCTCCGGTGTGATCACGGGCAAGCCTGCGGCCGACAATATTCTGACATTGATCCAGGCGCACAGGATCACATCGTTCTTTGCGCCGCCGACGATCTGGATCGCGATGCTGCGCTCGCCCAATTTCGACAAGACGGATTTGTCGACCTTGCAGAAGGGCTATTACGGCGCCTCGATCATGCCGGTGGAGGTGCTGCTCGAGCTCCAGCGCCGCCTGCCCAGCGTGAAGTTCTGGAATTTCTACGGCCAGACCGAGATCGCGCCGCTCGCGACCGTGCTGGGTCCTGCGGACCAACTGCGCAAGGCCGGCTCGGCGGGCAAGCCCGTGCTCAATGTCGAGACCCGCGTGGTCAACACTTCGATGGAGGATGTGAAGGTCGGCGAAGTCGGCGAGATCGTGCACCGCTCGCCGCATCTGCTCTCCGGCTATTACAACGATCCGGTCAAGACGGCGGCGGCGTTCTCCGGCGGCTGGTTTCACTCCGGCGATCTCGCCACCGTCGATGACGAGGGCCACATCACCGTGGTCGATCGCGTCAAGGACATGATCAAGACCGGTGGCGAGAACGTCGCGAGCCGCGAGGTCGAGGAGATGGTCTACCGCATCCCTGCCGTGTCGGAGGTTGCTGTGGTAGGCCTGCCCGATCCGCGCTGGATCGAGGCAGTGACTGCGATCGTCGTGGTCAAGAGCGGGGAGAAGCTCGACGAGGAGTCCGTCATCAAGCATTGCGCCGGCCAGATGGCGCATTTCAAGGTGCCCAAGCGCGTCATCTTCGTCGATGCCCTGCCCAAGAACCCGAGCGGCAAGCTGCTCAAGCGCGAGCTACGCCAGCGCTTCGTCGGCGGCGAGACGCTCGACAAGGCGATCCAGAAGAATTTTGGCACGTGAAGCTCGCGCCTCAATACTTCTTCACGTGGGCGCCGAACGCGAACCACAGCGCCATGGACGCGAGGCCGAAACCGCCGAGCAGCAGGAATGTCGGGCCGTAGCCGATCCATTGCGCGATCCAGCCGCCAAGCGCGGGGCTGAGGCTCGCGCCGACACCCTGCACGGTGATCACGGCACCCTGGCCGAGATTGATGCGGCCGGTGCCGTTGAGCGAGCGCGCGACCATGCCGGGGACGGCAACCGTCTGGAGTCCGGTGCCCAGGCCGTCGAGCACCTGCATCGGTACGACGCCCCACCATCCCGTGACGAAGAAGGCGAGCACGCCGCGGATGGGCAGGAACATGAAGGAGACAAGAATGATGGGCCAGTAGTTGCGCTTGCTCGCCGCCTTCATTGCGATCAGCGACGTGATGACCATGACGCCTTGTGCGATCACCACGATGGTCGCGACGAAGCTCGGGCCGTTGGCCTGGCCCTCGGCGACCGCCGCCAGGCCATAGAGCGGAACGATGGCGGCATTGCCGAGATGAAACAGCGCGAGCGCCAGTGCCAGCACCAGCAGCGCGCGGTGCTTGAGCAGCATCGTGAACGCGTCCGGCGCGCTGTCGGGATCGTCCTCCTTGCTGCCGCGCGCGGCGCGATCATCGATCGCCTTGGCCGGAATCATCATCACACAGGCGATCGCGATGGCGCCGAACACCGCCGCCAGCACGAACACCGAGACATAGCCGAACTTGTAACCGAGATAGCCCGACAGCGCGGCGCCGACCATGTTGCCGGCGTGGTTGAAGGCCTGGTTGCGGCCGTTGAGCGCGTTGAAGCCCTTCTGCTTGGCGATGCCGAGCGTGATGCCGGTGACCGCGGGCACGATCGCGGCGCTCGCCAGCGATTGTGCGATCTGCGAGAACGTCACCGCCCAGAAATTTTGCGAGATCAGGATGATCGCGGAGGCGAGCACCACGCAGATGCCGGGAATCACGACCCACATGCGCTTGTTGCGGCTGGCGTCGATGAAGCCGCCGATCGGCGTGGTGATCAGCATGCCCGCGACATTGCCGATCGTCATCGCGGTACCGATCAACCCGCTCGCCCAGCCGCGCTCCTGGAGGAAGACGCCGACGAAAGGGCCGATGCCCGACTGCATGTCGGCCATGAAGAAGTTGAGAGCGAACAGGGGCCAGATACGAGACGAGGAGGGGGACCGCGATGTCATCGATACCAAAACGTCGTCTCAGCCGGAATACGGCGGGTGGGACATAATCCTTTCAGCCAATCGTTCTGGCGCGGACGAGGCATTAACGAGTGCTGATCGGGTTGGTTCCAGCCCTTGCCCGGAGGCGGGCCTTGCAGTTACGGCCAGCAATTCCTTATTGACGTTGGATTGTCTCTGTTGGGAGTACGGCATGCCTCTCTGGACCTGCGAAACCTGCGGCGCGCAATTCCCGGATGGCGAAAATCCGCCCGCGGCCTGTCAGATTTGCGAGGACGAGCGGCAATACGTCGGTTGGAAGGGCCAGACTTTCCTCACGCGCGAGGCGCTCTCGGAACGTCACTGCCTGGCCTGGCGCGACGATCTCGGCTTGACCGGCATCGCGCTCGAGCCAAGTTTTGCGATCGGCCAGCGGGCGCTGCTGGTGCCGCTCGCGGACGGCTGGCTGATGTGGGACTGCGTACCGCTGGCGACGCCGGAGGCGATCGCGCATATGCGGTCGCTCGGCGGGTTGAAGGCGATCGCGATCTCGCATCCGCATTACTATGGCGCGCTCGCCGACTGGAGCGAGGCGTTCGGCGGGGTGCCGGTCTATTTGCACGCCGATGATCGCCAATGGGTGACGCGTCCGCATGCGTCGATCGTGCACTGGACCGGCGAAAACCATCGCATCTCCGACGATGTGCTGCTCCTGCGCACCGGTGGTCACTTCGCCGGCGCCACCATGCTGCACCATGCGAGGGGTGCGGACGGCAGGGGCGCGCTGCTCACCGGCGATATCGCGCAGGTCACGATGGATCGCCGCTTCGTCAGCTTCATGTACTCATATCCGAACTACATGCCACTCAATGCCGCCGCAGTGCGACGGATTGCGGCTGCCGTCGAGCCGCTGGCCTTCGATCGCATCTACGGCGCCTGGTGGGACCGCAACATCGCCGCAGGCGCCAAGGCCGCCTTCGCGGCCTCTGTCGCGCGCTACCTGGCCGCCATCGCCTGAGCCGGCTCGCGACGGGATTTATCTTGCTGATCCACAATAAATGGACTATAAGTACAGTTATTAAGCGTTACGCGACGATGCGTCTGCGGGACCGGCATGATCGATGCATCGCTGTTTCCGCGGCGCGCTCGCCGCGTGAGCGGGAGTTCGGTCCATGACGGCAGGGCGCGACTACGAGATCTTCGAGGCCGGCGACGTCACGCTCCGGTCCGGGGCCGTCGTCCCTTCGCTCAAGCTCGCCTACAAGACCTACGGCACGCTCGGTCCGGACAAGGACAATGTCATTCTCTATCCGACCTCGTTCAGCGCGCAGCACACCGACACCGAGTGGCTGATCGGCCCCGACGGCGTGCTCGACCCCACGCGCTACTTCATCGTGATTCCGAACCTGTTCGGCAACGGCCTGTCGTCCTCGCCGTCGAATACCGCCGCGCCGTTCCCGATCGTGAGCTATCACGATGCCATCGCGGTCCAGCATCGGCTGCTCACCGAGCGGTTCGGCATCTCGAAGCTAGCCTTGGTCTATGGCTGGTCGATGGGCGGCATGCAGGCCTATCACTGGGCGGCGCTGCATCCCGATATGGTCGAACGGGCGGCCGTCGTCTGCGGCAGTGCCCGTTGTGCGCCCTATAATTACGTCTTCCTGGAAAGTGTGAAGGCCGCGCTGACCGCCGATCCCGCCTTCCGTGACGGCCGCTTCGCCGAGAAGCCCGTCGCAGGCTATCGCGCCATGGGGCGAGTCTACGCGGGTTGGGCGATGTCGCACGGTTTCTATCGCGACGAGATCTGGCGCGAAGCAGGCTTCACCTCGTTGGACGACTATCTCGTCCGCACATGGGACGCGGCGTTTGCCCGGCGCGATGCCAACGATCTCCTGGCTCAGATCGGGATCTGGCAGAACGGAGATATCACTCGCTGCGCCACATTCAACGGCGATTTCGATCGCGCGCTCGGTGCGATCACGGCCCACATGCTGCTGATGCCCGGTGCGACCGACCGCTATTTCGACGTCCGCGACAACGAGGACGAACTCGGCCGGCTGGTCAATGCGCGCTCTGCGGTGCTGCATCCGATCCCGTCGCTGCACGGCCATCGCGCCGGCAACCCCATCAACAATCCGCGCGATCGGGCCTTCATCAAGGCCGAGATCGCGGAGCTTCTCGGCAAGTAGGGCAGGCATCCGATCATGAGCGACGCAACCGTTTCAGACTCCGGCCATCGGCTGAAGCCGTTGGCGCCGGCGATGCTGCGTGAACTGTCGGTGCGGTCCAACCTCAGGGGCGCCGTGCAGAGCCTCGGCCATTACGGCATGGTCGTACTGGTCGGCGCGCTGATCTGGCGGGTCTCGACGACCTGGGGTATCCTTTGGGCGTTGCCGCTGATGGCGGTGCAGGGCTATCTCGTCGCCTTCCTGTTCATGGCCGTGCACGAGACCGCGCACAAGACCGCGTTCAAAAGTCGCGGTCTCAACCTCGTGGTCGGCTATCTCTCGGGCTTCATCATCGGCTTGCCCTACGAATATTATTGCCTGTTTCACTGGGACCATCACCGCTACACCCAAGACCCCGAGAGGGACCCGGAGCTCGTCGTCGGCGTGAAGCCGAAATCCGACACGCAGCTCGCGCTCGCCTATAGCGGCGTGCTTCAGGTCGCCGGCCGCCTGTGGCTGATGCTCGGCCATGCCGTCACCGGCAAGGTCGTCGTGCCATGGATCCCCGAGAACAGGCGCGCCATCATCGTCACCGAGGCGCGCGCCTATGTCGCGCTCTATGCGCTGCTGCTCGTGCTGTCGTTGTGGTTCTCGTCGGCGCTGCTGCTCTGGGTCTGGATCGTGCCGTTGATCATTGGGCAGTTCTTCCTGCGTCCCTATCTCTACGCCGAGCACACCGGCTGCGAGCGTACCCGCAGCGCATTCCAGAACACCCGCACCACCTACACCGGCGCGATCGTCAAATGGATCGCGTGGAACATGCCCTACCATGTCGAGCATCACGCCTATCCCTCGATCCCGTTCCACGCACTGCCGAAGCTGAACGGGATCGTCGACGGCGAAATCGTCCATCGTGGCCGCGGCTACATCCGGACGACGCGCGAGACCTGGGCCTGGTTTCGGCGACATAGACAGGCCGGCTAGCGGAAGAAAAATCGACGCGCAAAGCCCCGATCGCGGTGCGATCGGGGCTTTGTCGTGAATGCGGGATATCAGTAGATCCCGTATGCGCAGACGTTCACGACGCGGACGCGCAGGCCGTGGCGGGTCTGGACGACGCGCTCCTGATAGCAATTGTTGACGCCGCTGTTGACGTAGACCCCGCCAAAGCCCCAGCCGTGACCCCAGTGATGGTGGAAGCCGTGGGCCGACGCGGCGGTGGGGGCGAGAGCGGCAACGCCGAGCGAGCCGGCGGCGATCAGACCAAGTGCAAGCTTACGAAACATTTTCATTCTCCAGTTTGGCGTAAGGGCCGTTGTTGTGTCCCTGCATCTCGGTCGAGCCGAAACGCGAATGCGTTCATGCAGCGCGGGGAGAATCGTGTTTCAGGAGTGTTTCGTCGGTCGCGGCGCGTCGCGCCGCCGTCCTGTTTTCCGCGCCGCGCGATAGCGCACAGCCATCGCCTCTGTCAGCTCGGCCATCTTCTCGCGCAGGTCGGCCGGCTCCAGCACTTCGGCCTCGGGCCCGAGCCGCAACAATTCGGCGGCGGCATGCCATGAC
Organism: Bradyrhizobium sp. 172; assembly: GCF_023101065.1. Classification (NCBI taxonomy): domain Bacteria; kingdom Pseudomonadati; phylum Pseudomonadota; class Alphaproteobacteria; order Hyphomicrobiales; family Nitrobacteraceae; genus Bradyrhizobium; species Bradyrhizobium sp. 172. Next base: position 7,251,469 of record NZ_CP064701.1, on the reverse strand, counting down.
GTCTTGCCGGTCGGCACTCTGGCAATGCGCCAGCCGTCCGCATCCGCGGTCTCTTCGAGCTGCGTACGCGCCCTGACGTAAGGCTGGCTCAGGGCATCGAGCAGTTTCACGCCGAAGGGCGACAGCCGAACGATCGCGACATTGGGATGCATCTCGGCCTCAAGACGCAGCGTTGCATCCCGCCAATAGCCGGCGAGATCGAAACCGGCGGGCCGCTCACACCGATCGTCGAGCGCGGTGCAGTCGAGCACGCGCGCGACGCGATAGGTCCGCACGCTGCCGTCGACCAGACCTGCGAGATACCAGCTGCCCCCTTTCAGCACGAGACCGAGCGGCGCGACGCGACGCTGCTTCTCGGCGCGCCAGCTCTGGTAGCGGATCTTGATCAGTGTCCCGCGCAGGGTCGCGGCGGCGATCGTGCGCAGATGCTTCGGTTCTTCCGCCTCGCCGAACCAGCCCGGCGCGTCGAGGTGAAAGCGCTCCTGCATCCGTCCGGCGTCTTCGCGCAAATTGGCGGGCAGCGCGGCCATCAGCTTGTTCTGTGCGGCGATCATCGCCGCATCCAGCCCGAACGCCGCCGCTGGGCCCGGCAATCCCCCCAGAAACAGCGCTTCCGCCTCGCTCTGCGACAGACCGTTCAGCCGCACGCGATAGCCGTCGAGCAGGCGATAGCCGCCCTCCGCCCCGCGGTCGGCATAGACGGGGACGCCGGACGCCGCGAGCGCGTCGATGTCGCGGTAGATCGTGCGCACCGAGACTTCGCAGGCCTGCGCGAGCTCGGGCGCGGTGACCTGCCCCTTGGCCTGGAGGGTGGTGAGGATCGACAGCATCCGGCTCGCGCGCATGATTCCTTAAACCATACCTGACACAGGATGTCAGGTATGGTCCGCTACAACGCCATCGCCAGCCGGCAGATGGAGACCGCCATGACTGATCCGAACCGCATCACGCTGTATTATTCGCCGCAAACCCGGGCCACCGGCACGCGGGTGCTGCTGGAGGAACTGGGAGCGCCTTATGATCTTCGTGTCCTCAACATGAAGGCCGGCGAGCAGCGCCAGCCGGCCTATCTCGCCATCAACCCGCTCGGCAAGGTGCCGGCGATCCACCACCGCAACGCGCTGGTGACCGAGCAGGTCGCGATCACCATCTATCTAGCCGATTTGTTTCCGCAGGCGGGGCTGACACCCGCGCTGAACGATCCGCTGCGCGGCCCGTATCTGCGCTGGATCGCCTATTACGGCGCCTCGTTCGAGCCGGCCCTGATCGACAAGTTCATGCAGCGCGAGCCGGCACCGATCACGCAATCGCCGTATGCCGACTATGACATCATGCTCGGCGCGCTCGAGGCGCAGCTGTCGAAGGGCCCGTATCTGCTCGGCGAGCGCATGACGGGCGCCGACGTGCTGTGGGGCGTCGCGTTCAGCTGGACCATGATGTTCGGCATTGTGCCGAAAAAGGACGTGTTCGTCCGCTATGCCGAACGCATGACCTCGCGGCCCGCGTTCCAGCGCATCAACGCAGCGGACGCTGAGATGGCGGCGCAGCATGCTGCGGCGGCTGGCGGTTGAATGAACCGGGGTTGCAGATGACGAAGCCGGTGCACACGACCAACTGCTTCAACACCTTCATCCAGGTTGCTGAAGATTGTCCTGCGCGTACCGGCGAAGAGCCGCCGCTGCGCGCGGGAAAGCCGACGGTGGCGTGCCTGCAATACGGGATGATCGCCAAGGCGCCTTACAAATACACGTCCGACGACGTGATCTTCGCGACCTCTGCGTCGGGACGCGAACTCGCCGTGAAGGCGACGAAAACGGAGAAGCAGGCGGCCCGCGAAGCGTTCTTCTCCCGAGGGCAGGCGTGCATGAGGGCGTCGAGCCTGGGCAAGCGCTTCGGCTGGGGCGTTCATGCCGATAGCAAGGGCCGGATCGCGATCTATCCCATCGAGAGCAAACACTACAAGGCGCTTGCCCGCGATCCCAGGCTCACGCAGGTGCGCGCGATGCGGTCGAAGCGGGCTTGATCAGAATTTCGGCGGTCGCTTCTCCGCGAACGCCTTGATGCCTTCCTTGATCTCGTCGCCGCGCATGCTGTCGCGGTGACGCTGATCGGCGGCTTGCGCGTCCAATTCGCCGCGGGCGAATTCGTTGATGGCGCGCTTCATGCCGCGCATCGCCTGCGGCGCGTTGCCGGCGAGGATCGCAGCGAGCCTGTCGACCTCCTCGTCCAGAAACTCCAACGCCACCATGTCGGTGAGATAGCCGATCCGCAGCATCTCCGGCGCGCTGATCTTTTGCGCGGTCAGGAACAGTTTTTTTGCATTGTCGACGCCGAGCCGCGTCACGTAACGCTTGATGCCGCTGCTGTAGTAATGCAGCCCGAGCCGTGCCGCGGGCATGAACATCTCGGCGGTATCGACGCCGATGCGGAAGTCGCAGGCAAGCGCGAGGTCGGTCGCGCCGCCATAGACGCCGCCGTTGAGCCGGCAGATCGTGGGGACGCCGAGATCCTCCAGCCGGTTGACGACCACCTCGAACGCCGATCCCGCGCTCTGCTGCTCGTTCGCACTGACCGCGCGCTCGGCAACGGAATTGAGGTCATAGCCGGCGGAGAAGGCGCGCCCCGTGCCGGTCAGCACCAGCACGCGGATAGCAGGATCGGCCTCGACCCGGTCGAACAGTTTGACCAGTTCGCCGAGATCCTCGGCCTGGAGCCGGTTGAGATGTTTGGGCCGGTTGAGGCGGATGGTGGCGCGTGCGCCAACGAGTTCGAGCACCGGGCCAGTGGCTGCGTCGGCTGTGTCCGACATTCTTGTCTCCATTTATTTTGCTTGTCGCCATTTATTTGTTTTCGAGCGTGCGCCGCTTCGCCTCGGCATCGATGGTCTCGGCGAGATCGGGATGCCGCGCCATCAGCACGCGGAAGTCGACGAGGTCGAGCACAAGAAGCCGCGACACCTTGGTGGTCGAGACGTTGGCGCCGCGCAAATTGTTGCCGAGCAAGGCCATCTCGCCGAAGAAGGCGCCATCGCCGAGCCGCACCTTCTTGCCGGGCAGGTCGACCTCGACCTCGCCGGCGGCGATGAAATACATGCAGTCGCCCTGCGCACCCTTGCGGATGATCATGGTGCGCGCCGGCAGCTCCATGGTGCGCAGCATGTGGGTGACGTCGGCGATGGCGGCCGGTCCAAGCGCTGCAAAGAACGGCACCTTGCTGACGGATTCCCAGGTCTTGAGGAAATTGTCGCGCCGGGTCTCCGCGGCAAAGCCGGTCGCCAAAATGCCGGTCCAGAGGCCGAACACACCGAGGCCGGAGATCATCACCAGCGCCGCCACCATGCGGCCCAGCGGCGTCACCGGCACCACGTCGCCATAGCCCGTCGTCGTCAGGGTTGCGACGGCCCACCACAGCGCGGCCGGCACGCTGCCGAACGTCTGCGGCTGCACGTCCCGCTCCAGGAAATATTCGGCAACCGAGGCCAGGAAGACCACCATCAGGAAGATCACGAGCACGCTGACCAGCGGCCCCGATTCCAGCACCAGCACGCGGCGGAGCTGCCGCAGGCCGGGAATGCCCGGCACCACCTTCAGCACCCAGAGCACGCTGAGCAGCCACGCCGTCCTGGGCTCGATCCCGAGAATCAGCGCGGCCGGCACGGCCAACGCACCGACCGCGTCGACCAGCCCGGCGGAGGAGGACATGTAGAGTGCAAGGCGCCCCTGTCGCGTCATATGGCGCAGCCGGACCACCCATTCGTATACGAAGTACACGAGACAGGTCCAAAGCAGGGCGTCGACCCAGCGATGTGCCGTCTCATAGGCCGGGTTGACCGTCAGGAGCACCATGGCAAGCACGCCGACGGCGACGGCCACATAGGCCGCCCTGGTCATGTTGCGGCCGGCCGTGGCGGCCGCGAACTGGGCCAGAGCGGAGATCAGCGGCTTGGACATGCGAGCAGGCGGCTCAGTTTCGTCTTTGCGGTCCCCGGCTGGAACCTCGCTGCCAAAGTGCCTGCCCGGCTCGAGGCCGTCAACGACGGTCCGCCGGACCACGCGCCGCTACTTGAAATGCGGCGGTTCGTCGTAGCCGCGACGGCTGCTGAAGAACAGCAGCACCATCAAGCCGATGCCGACAAGAACGGAAAAACCGGCCCCCAACGCCAGCGCCACGTAGCCTTCCGTCGGGATCGGCTCGCCCTCGACCGCCATCGCGGAATAAACGAAATAGCCAACCGCGGCCAACATTCCCAGCAGGAAGATGATGAGGAGTGCACGCATGGCGCGGTCTCCGGTTGATCCGAGAACAAACGGTTGTGGACAGGGACGGTTCCCGGCCTAGGGCCCCCGGTCGCTCGAAGACGTGCCGGCAAGGCGTCGCCGTAGGTCCTCAAATTGATGGGTCAGGCACTCTGAGCTGTCTTCACCACCACGACATTGCTCTCGTCGTGCTGGGAAGGGGCCACATCCTGAGCGGCCTTCTCGCCCGCGCCCGCATGGCGCTTGAGATAGTCGCGGCGCATGCCGATCTCGTCGCGGACGAATTCGTAGCCGAGCTTGAAGGTGTCGAGCCCGTCGGTACTGATCGTGCCGTCTCTGAGGCCGATGACGGCGCCGCGTAAAATGCCTTCCAGCTCGTCCTGGAGACATTCGAGCTGGTCGAGCGAATGCGCATGTTCGATCCGCTCGCCGATGTCGAGGATGGCGGTGGCCAGCTCGCTGGCCTTCTCCGGCGCGATCCGGGTGATCTTGGCGTAGATCGCGGCGAAGATCGAGCCGATGACGCTGAGCGCGGCAGCGCCGAGATACATCAGGTCGCTGTACTTATCCATGAACGACTTGGTGTCGTCGTTGATGTAGTCGGCCGCCCCTTGATGCGCCATCACGAAGGCGTCCTTCTCGACGGAGGCGGGCTCGATCCTAGTGGCAAAGCCGCTGTCGAGCCCGAGCGCGGACTTGTTCTCGTAGACGGTGCGCGCGAGCTCCCCGGCCGCCGTCGGCGACATCCTGGATTGGGCGACCAGCAACCATTCGAGCCCGATCGTGTCGAGATCGTCGCCGGGAATTTCCGGCGATGCAGACAGCGTGCCCGCCGTCAGCGTCTCGCTGGAAATGCCGGGGATCTTGCGCGCCTGCGCTTTCGCCTCGTCGATCGCGTTCAGCGTGAAGCCGCCGCGCCTGGCGACCTGCTCATACGCCTTGTCCCGCACCGCCCGCGAGGCGTGGACGATGGCGACGACTGCGCCAAAGCCGCTCGCCGGCGCGAACAGCTTGTCGAGTGTAGCGCCCTGTGGCGCCATCCGGATCCTCCCCGCGTCCGCACCCTCCGGAACGTCGAGGATACCGCGGACGAAGACGAGCGCGGAGTCGTTGTCGGCGACGACGGCGACCTTCTTCTTCTTCAGCTCGGCGAGCGACTTGATCTTCTTGTTTCCGGGCCCGAGCAGCAGCACGATATCGTGCTCGAGGATCGCGAGCGTGCGTGCCCGCAGCGGCACCTTGGCGTCGGTGCGCAGCACCGCGAGGTCGGCCTGCTTGCGATCGAACTGGGCGATCGCCTTGGCGTTGTCGGCGTTGTTGACGATCTTGATCCGGAAGCGCGAGGCGTTGTTCTTCAGGACGGCGGCGAGCTTGGCTGCGAACAGCGCCTCGTCGCTGTTGGGGGCGCCGACCGCAAAGGTCAGCGTCTCCGAATTGTGCACCAGCATGCGGCCGCCCCAGACGGTGGCAAGCGACAACAGCAGGGTCAGCACGACGTAGAGGAAGACCTGCTGCTGATTGGTCTTGATCACCTTGGGTCGCCGGGGCGGTGGCTCGATCGGCGATGAGGTCGGGCCCTCAGTACTCATGGCAGCACTCTGGCCTTATGCTTCCGGTGGCGGGCGGCTTGCGGATGTGATCGCTGCGGTCGCCCTGTAATTCGTAAACGTCTGAAAAAAGAACGATATTCTCTACTGACGATGGTAGCGCGCAGGCCGCGGAATGCAAATTCCGAGCCGAAGGTAACCTTACTCAACTCGGCTCCGGCGATTGGTCATCCTATCACCAGTTAGCCACAGTTGGCGATTTTCCGGTTCCCCCCGGCTGCATTCCGCCGCGGGAGGTGTCATAAATCGCAAGTCCCGGCGATTTGACCGGTCCAGGAAGAGATTGCGCTGAACGCTCCAATTCTTCTTGTCACGTCAACGAGGGCGCCTTGTCGTTTCCACCTCTGTCATCGGCGGTTCCGGTCGAAGCCCTCATTGGTTGGATGTTGCTGCTGACGTTCAAGCACATCATCGCCGATTTCGTCCTCCAGACCGCCTGGATGGCGCACGGCAAGGACCAGAAGCACGGCTGGGCCCTGCCGCTCCTGGTGCACTGCCTGGTTCACCTTGCGGTTGCGCTGCCGCTGATCCTGATCGTGGCGCCGAAATTCTGGTTTGTGGCGCTGATCGACTTCGTCATCCACATCACGATCGACCGCGCCAAGGGCCTCGTCTCAGCCAATTTCGGTGTCGATCTTGCGCATCCCTGGTTCTGGACCCTGATCGGTGTCGACCAGGCCCTGCACCATCTGACTGGCTTCGGCCTCTCCATCTTCATGGCGGCGAACTGACCGCTGGCGGCCTCGGCGCGTAGGTGGTCGTCCATCGGCATCCACAAGAGGTCGTCATGCCCGGGCTTGTCCCGGGCATCCACGTTCTTCGCGCCTCTCGGCTTTCCGTGGATGGCCGGGACAAGCCCGGCCATGACGCGTGGAGGCGTTCGCGCCTGACTCATCGGCTCAGATAGCGCGGCTGGATCCCCGCCCAGCCCATTGATTCGCGGCCCACGCGCAAGGACCCCCGGGTGACTACCGGGCAGCGTGGTTAACCTTTCATTAGAGAATTGCACTGCATCTTCCCAGACGAGGGAGAACTGCAATGTTTTCAAGCCGCGATACCTTTGAAGGCGATTCCTGCCCGGTCCGCGACGAACTCCTTGGCGAGATGTACCGCGCCAGCGAGAGTGGCCTGCCGAGGCTGGTTGAAAGTGTTTCCCCTGACGCGCGCGCCAGGCTGGCGCTGTTCTGCTATCGGCGCAGCCATCTGCACTCGCTGGCGGTCGCGATCGCTGGCAGCTGTAACGAGCGCGACCTGATCGAGAACGGCGGCCGTGTCGGTTCGACGCTCTACGCGCTTGCGCGCGAAGGCGCGGCGAAATCCTCGCCGTCGCTGTCGGGTGGCCGCAAGCCGATCACGCTGTCGACCAAGCCGCTCTCGGTGCTCGCGCCGCTGGACGACGAGATCGACGACGAGATCGGCGAAGCCGTCCCGGCCTAAAGCACGATCGATCGCGCTCTAGCTCTCTATTGGCGTATGATCTCGGCGGAAAACCGCTGCACACTTTTCCGGATCATGCGCCGGCGGCCTCTATCACCGGCAGCCCGAATTTCCGTCGCGCCATCGCGCATTCGGCATCGCCCGGCATGCAGGTGCGGCACACGTCCGGCCGCACTGCATAGATGCCGCACGCGGTCGCTTTTCCAATGTTCCCCTGCAACGCCGAACAGCGATCGCCTTCGCAGCGCATGCCGGATTGACGGTCGTTGACGAGCGCTTCGGGAATCGCGGCAAGCTCCTCGTCGCTCTCGATCGAGAAGCGCGGCCAGTTCGCCGAATAGCCGCAGCAGGCGCCGCAACTCTGGCAACAGCTCGACAGGTCGATCGGGGCGTTCTCATCCATCGTCACGTGTCCTTTGGCGGGCCCCAGACCAGGCTCTGGCGCCATTTCGCGCGCAGCACGTCGCGCCTTTCAGGATATCTCTCGTCGGGATAGCTCGCGTCGACCACGCGGTCGGTGCGGAAGCTGCGGAAGTCGCCGCGCAGCTCGCACCAGGCCGCGAGCAGGCGCACGGCTTCGAGATAGCCGATCGAAATCGGCCAGATCATGCGCTCGCTGGCGCGGCCCTGCTCGTCGCGATAGCGCAGCATGATCTTCTTGCCTTCGTGGATCTGGGTGCGCGTGCGAGCCATGTCCAAGCGGTCCGGCTCCCTGTTCCAGCTCGGTCGGGCCCGGCTTGCCGGCTCCAGCACGAACGGACGCAGGCGCTCAGGGACAGTGTCGGCGATCTTGGCCATCAGATCTTCAGCCGCACGCGCCAGCGCGGGATCGGCATGGCCGGCGACCCATTGCGCGCCCAGCACCGCCGCCTCGATTTCGTCGGGTGTCAGCATCAAAGGCGGCAGGTCAAAACCCTTTTCCAGGATGTAGCCCATGCCGGCTTCACCACGGATCGGCACGCGCTGGCCGATCAGCGTGGCGATGTCGCGATAGATCGTGCGCTTCGAGGTCTCGAGCTCGGCCGCGATGGCGTCCGCCGTCAGCGGCTTACGCGTGCGCCTCAGCACCTGGATGATTTGAAACAGCCGGTCGGCGCGTCTCATGACGGATCTCTTGTCGGTGGTTTTTCAGAAGGCGGCGCGCGGCTGCTGACAGGATGTTGGCAGCAGGGGAGTTCTATACCGGGACAACACGTCGACTGAAGAGGATTTGTCCATGATCATTCCAACTCATTTCGGCCCGGCCGCTGCGCTATGGCGGACCCCGCCTTTACAGGTCCAGCCTTTGCAAGTCCCGCGTTTGCAAGCCCGAGCTTGGTACGCATGGGCGTTCGGCCGCCTCGTATCCCTTGATCTCATGGTCCTCGACCTCCGCCTTGCGCTCGCGACCATGGTGGCTCGCTTCCTGGTGCAGGCCGCGGACGCGCTGGTCCGTCATGTCATGGCCCGCGCCTGGCGGGGGGCCCGTTTCGCAGAAGATATCACGGCTGCTGCCACCATGGTGGCAGCAGCCCGCGGTTAAGTTCCCTCAACTCTTTCGGTCGTTTCAGGAGAGCCTTCATGATCACGCTTTACGGCTTTGGCGCCGGCTTCGGCCTGCCGGAAATCAGCCCCTTCGTCACCAAGACGGAGGTGCAGCTCAAGATGGCGGGATTGCCCTACCGGAAGGAGCGGGCGATGCCACCCGCATCACCCAAGGGGCAGCTGCCCTTCATCGACGATGGCGGCGAGGCGGTGGCCGATTCCACTTTCATCCGCGCCCATATCGAGCGCCGCTACGGCTTCGATTTCGACGCCGGTCTGTCGCTCGTCGAGCGCGCGCAGGCCTGGGCATTCGAACGCATGATCGAGCATCACGTTTATTTTGCGCTGGTCGGGGCGCGCTGGGTCGATCCGGTCAACTTCGCCAAGGGGCCTGCGCATTTCTTCGACGGCGCGCCGGAGCACAATCGCGAGAAGTTGCGCGAGGACGCGCAATTCCGTGTCGCCGAGAACTACCTGCTCTCCGGACTCGGCCGCCACGCGCCCGATGACGACGTCGATCTCGCCGTGCGCTCGCTGTTTGCGCTCTCGGTGCAGCTCGGCGACAAGTCCTATCTGATGGGCAACAAGCCCTGCGGCGTCGATGCCACCGCCTTCGGTGCACTCGCCGGGATCCTGACGCCGTTCTTCGAATCCGCACTGCGCCGTCGCGCCGAAGGATTTCCGAACCTCACCGCTTATGTCGACCGGATGATGGACAGTTACTATCCGGAGTTCGCCTGGACCCCGCTGCGGCAGGCGGCTTGAGGCCTGGAATGAGACTCATCTAGCGCCCCGAGAAAGGTGTGTCCCCTCCCCCACAAGGGAGGAGGGAACTCAGAGAGCGGTGCTGTTGTTCAAACGCGATCCGGCATTACGCTCGCTGCAAACAAAAAGAGCCGGCCCATCGGGCCGGCTCTCGTCGTCTCAATCCTGCCGCTGCGTCTATTTCACCAGCGTGTACTTGCCGTTCTTCACCGTGAGCAGGATGCGCGAGCGCTCGTCGAGGCCGTAGCGATCCTTTTCGGTGAAATTGTAGACGCCTTGGCTCGCCGCAAGCTCCTTCTCCGACAGCAGCGCCTGGCGAATCGCCTCGCGGAATTCCGGCGTGCCTGGCTTCGCCGTCTTGAGTGCCGCCGGGATGATGCGCTTGAGAATCTCGAAGGCGTCGTAAGAGTGACCGGCGAACTGGCTGCGGCTGTTCGGGCCGTACTTGGCTTCATAGGCCGAGTTGAGCGCGAGGCCCGGCTTCTTGGTGGCGGCTTCGTCCGGCTGGTCCTCGGGATCCATGACGGGACCAGAGGCCATCAGCACGCCTTCCGCAGCTTTGCCGGCGATACGGATGAAGTCCATACTGGCGGCGCCATGGGTCTGGTAGATCAGGCCCTGATAGCCACGCTCGCGTAGCTCGGTCTGCGGCAGCGCGGCCGCGGTGCCGGAAGCGCCGACCAGAATGGCATCGGGATTCGCCGCCACGAGCTTCAGCACCTGTCCGGTCACCGACGTGTCGGGGCGAGCGAAGCGCTCCTCGTCGGCGATGGTTATGCCCATCGGCACGGCCTGCGCCTTCAAATCGTTGAACCAGAGGTCGCCATAGGAGTCGGAATAGCCGATATAACCGACGGTCTTCACACCCTTCGACTTCATGTGGTCGTACAGCACCTTGCCCACGATCGGGATCGGCTGCGGCATCGCCACCGACCACTTCATGCGCTCCGGCGTAATCGGGAACGGCGCCAGGCCGAAATGCGGAATGCCGGCTTCGTTGGCGACGTTGGACACCGCGATGGTCGGCGGCGTCAGCGCCGAGCCCATGATGATGTCGGCCTTGGATTCGGTCACGAAGCGGCGGGCGTTGGTGGTCGCGGTGGTCGGATCGCCGCCGTCGTCGAGTACGATCACCTTCAGCGGCACGCCGCCGATCTCCTTCGGCACGAACTCCAGCGCATTGCGCTCGGGAATGCCCAGCGCTGCGCCCGGGCCGGTCGTGGTGGTGGTGATGCCGATGGTGACCTCGGCGGTCTGAGCCCGCGCGGGCACGGCCGGCAGCGCAAGCGCAGCCGCGGTGACGGCGGCGGTCAGGTAAAAGCGTTTCATCTATTCCTCCCTTTATGTGTTTCTTTGAAAGCAGAAATCGGGGGGTAATTCAGCCCCCTCTTTTGGTGATGTGGCGATTTAGCTCCGGGCCTCGCTCCCCGTGAATTTGGCTACCATTTCCGCAGGAAACGGTGCCGATTTCAGTTTGTCGGGGTTAACGGGGTCGCGCCCGACCAGGACACGGGTCTCGAAACCCTCGATAGCCAGCGCCTCGCCCTTGAAGACGCTGTGCTTCACCTCGAAACTCGAGCGCTTGATGCTCTCGATCTTGGTTTCGATGGTGATCCAGTCGCCATAAGTCGAGGGGATGTAGAACTTGGCGCGTGTATCGACCATGGGAATGCCCACCAGGCCGTATTTCTTGACCAGGTCCTGCTTGGAGAAGCCGGCGACTTCGAACAGGGTCGACGTCGAATCGTCGAACATCGCGAAATAACGCGGGTAATAGACGATGTTGGCGGGGTCGCAGTCACCCCACTGGATCTGGACGTCGCGCCGGTTCACGAACATATGCCGCGCCCTATTTCGGCGCCATGCGCAGCGAGCCGTCGAGGCGCACCACTTCGCCGTTGAGGTAGGAATTCTCGACCATGTGCAGGGCGAGCGCCGCGAACTCGTCGGCGTGGCCGAGCCGGCGCGGGAACGGGATCGCGGCGGCGAGCGAGTCCTGGGCTTCCTGCGGCAGGTTGGCGAGCAGCGGCGTGAGGAACAGGCCGGGCGCGATCGTCAGCACGCGGACGCCGAACTGCGCCAGCTCGCGCGCGATCGGCAGCGTCATGCCGACGATGCCGCCCTTGGAGGCCGAATAGGCCGATTGCCCGATCTGGCCGTCATAAGCGGCAACGGATGCCGTGTTGATGATGACGCCGCGCTCGCCGGTTGCCTGCGGCTCGAGCTTGGACATCTCGTTCGCGGCAAGGCGGAGCATGTTGAAGGTGCCGATCAAATTGACCTTGATCACCTTGTCGAAATCGGCGAGCGCCATCGGGCCGTCGCGGCCGACGACGCGCTTGGCAACGCCGATGCCGGCGCAATTGACCAGCACGCGCGCGGGTCCATGGGACTTGGTCGCTTGGGCGATCGCAGCCTCAGCGGAAGCCGCATCGGAGACGTCGCAAGCCACAGCCACGCCCTTGATCTCGGCGGCGACAGTTTCGGCGAGCTTGGCATTGAGGTCGCACACCGCGACCCTGGCGCCCTGCGCCGCCAGCTTACGCGCGGTCGCCGCGCCCAGTCCCGACGCGCCGCCCGTGACGATGACAGCCTGATCCTTCAACAACATGGCGTTCTCCCTAGGTGCGACGTCCTCTTACCCGACCGATATCACACGGTCCGATGGATTGGCAGCGTAGAGCTCCTCGATCAGCAGGCTGCGATGCTCGAGCACCGCGCGCTGGTTGATCGAGCCCTTGTCGGTGACTTCGCCCTTGTCGATCGAGAGTGGCGTGTCCATGAGGATCGCGCGCGTGATCCGCGTCGAGGATCCCGTGGCCGCGCTGAGAAAGCGGGTCAGCCGTTCGCGAAATGCCTCGCGCACCAGCCGGTCGCGGGTCGCGACGACGAGATCGTCGGTCGGCAGCGTCGGGTTGATCAGCCGGCAGCCGTCGAGATCGAGCACGACGAGCGCGGAGATCTCGTCTCGGTTGATGCCGGCGATGACGACGTCGCGCACCAGCGGCGCGCAAGCCGCGACGAAGCGCGCGCGCAATGGGCCGACGCTGACCCAGGTGCCGCTGCCGAGCTTGAAATCCTCACCGATGCGGCCGTCGAAATCGAAGCCGGCATTGAGATCATCGGGATCGACGGGCTTGAGGGCATCGCCGAGCTTGTAGAAGCCTTCTTCGTCGAACGAATTTGCGGTGATGTCGGGCTGGCGCCAGTAGCCGGGCATCACGTTCGGCCCCTTGCAACGAACTTCCATCTTGCCGTTGTTCGGCACCAGCTTGGCGTCATTGCCGGATACGGGAAGCCCGACATGGCCGGAGCGGCTGGTGCGCGGGTTGACCGACATGAAGAACGGCGCGGTCTCGGTTGCACCGAGGCCGGTCAGCATCGGTACGCGGTAGCCTTTTTCCTTCACCGCCAGCTCGTCGAGGCTGTTCCAGACGAACGGCGACAGCGCCGCGCCCGAGAAGAACATCGCGTGCAGCCGGTCGAAGAATTTTGCGCGGAGGCGCTGGTCGTCGCGCAGATAAGGCAGCAGCGACTCGTAGCCCTTGGGGACGTTGAAATAGACCGTCGGCGAAATCTCCTGGAGATTGCGCACGGTTTCCTCGATGCCTCCAGGCACCGGCTTGCCGGCATCGAGATACATCGAGCCGCCATTGTAGAGCGTCAGCCCGATATTGTGGTTGCCGCCAAAAGTGTGATTCCAGGGCAGCCAGTCGATGATGACGGGCGGCTCGTCCCTGAGGAAGGCGAGTGTCTCGCGCAGCATCACCTGGTTGGCGCAGATCATGCGCTGGGTGTTGATGACCGCCTTGGGGTTGCCGGTCGAGCCCGAGGTCAGCAGGAATTTCGCGATGGTGTCGGGGCCGATCTTGCCGTGGACCTCGTCCAGATCGCCGCGGATCGGGGTTGCCATGAGGTCGGCGAGCAAGGTGACGTCGCGGCCCGGCACGTGGCCGTAGGACGCGGCGATCTCGGTGCCGAGCGAGACGTTGGCCGCGAGCGCGTCGGCGAACTTGTCGGCGTCCTCGGCGAAGACAAGGCCGGGCGTCAGCAGCTTCATCAGGTAGGAGAGCTTGCCGTAATCCTTCGATACCAGCGAATAGGCCGGCGACACCGGGCAGAACGGAATGCCGGCATAGAACGCGCCGAACGCGAGCAATGCGTGGTCGATCGAATTGCCGGAGAGGATGACGACCGGCCGCTCCGCCGACAGCCCGCGCGCAATGAGCCCTGAGGCGATGTGCCGGCTCGCGGCGAGCAGCTCGGCGTAGCTGATCTTGCGCCAGCCGCGGCCACCTTCGCGCTCGGCCATGAAGACGCGATCGGGCGTCGCGCTCGCCCAGTGATGCAGGCGGTCGGTGATGCGGGCCGGATAATCGCCGAGCGGCTGTTTGGGCCGCAGATAAATCGTGCCGTCGTCGCGCCGCTCGATATTGACGACGGGATCGCCGAACGAAATGGGCCGCAGCGGGGAAGTGCTCGCGCCGCGCTCCATGCTGGAAGAGGACGGCTGCGCGCTCATGATTTCGGCTTCACCTTTGCGGTCTTGTGTTCGAGGAACTCGCGGATCCTGCGTTTTGCCTCTTTGTCGCTCTGCGCCACCGTCGCCATCAGCGATTCCATCAACAGGCCGGTCTGCGGATTGGCCTCCGCGATCATCGGCAGCGCCTGGAGCACGGCGAAGTTGGTCAGCGGCGCGTTGGAGGCGACCTTGGTCGCAAGCTCCATCGCCTTGCCGAGCCCGTTGCCGGCTTCCGTGACATATTGCGCAAAGCCGTAGGAGGTGCCTTCGGTCGCGGAATAGACGCGGCCGGTCAGCATCATGTCCATCATCCTGGCGACGCCGATCAGGCGCGGCAGGCGCACCGAACCGCCGCCACCGACGAAGATGCCGCGCTGCCCCTCCGGCAGCGCGAAATAGGTCGAGGGTTCGGCGACACGGATATGCGCCGCGCAGGCGAGCTCCAGCCCGCCTCCGATCACGGCGCCCCTGAGCGCGGCGATCACAGGCACGCGGCTGTACTGGATGCGGTCGAACACCCGGTGCCACATCTGGGAATGGAGAAGGCCGCCACTGGCATCATGGTCGGTCAGTTCGGAGAGGTCGAGACCGCTGGAAAAATGGTCGCCGATGCCGTGGATGACGACGGCGCCGATATCCTCGGGCAGGGCCGCAAAACACTCGCCGATCTCCAGGATGATGCCGTCGTTGAGCGCATTGCGCTTGGCCGGCCGATTGAGGCCGACGGTCAAAACCCGGTCCGCCCGCTCGATCTTCAAAAGCCCGGCGGCGCCCGCGTCAGCGGTCTCGGCGTTTCCCTGTGTCATTTGCGTCCTTGTCAGAATAGTTATGTTGTATAACGAATTCAGGAGGAGTCAACAAGGGGCTAGGTGCCTCTTGGGTCAGTCAGGCGGGCAAAAGGCGCCCTCCAAATGCGGTGTCGTCCCGGCGGAGGCCGGGAGCCATAACCACAGGGAGAAGTTTGGCCAAGTCGTTCGGTACTCCGACTATTCGCGATCGACAGATCACGCGGTATGGGTCCCAGCCTTCGCCGGGACGACGGCGAAGGGCACTGAAGCCTTCACATCACCTGATGCACGTCGATCACGACTCGATCCGCATGACGCGCTGCTGACCCGACAAAAATGTGCTCCATCAGCCAGCGGTACTTCTCGTGCCCGGTCTCGAACCTCGGCACGGTGCGGAAATAGATCAGTTTGGGATCCACCGGTTCGCCGCGCTTGAGCTTTTGCAACAGCTCGACCGGGCCGAAGCGCATGCCCTTGTTCTCGACATAGACGGTGGCACCGTCGTCGGTTTCGAACGCGTACTTCGCTTCGAGATCAATCAGCTCATTCGGGCGGATGGTCTGGAAGTCCGCGCCGAACGGCAGCACCTTGCCGGTGATCGCACCCGTCACCTCGCCGCCGACGATCGGGATGATGCGGCGAATGCCGATACCGGTCTCGCCGGCGGTGACGACGTCGCCGATGCGTGCGGTGACGGTAAAGACGTATTTGGTCTCGAGGGTAGGGGCCGTCATCGGTCACCTTTCTGTATTGAACTAGCGCCGCTGTCCTTCCTTCTCCCTTGTGGGAGAAGGTGGCGCGAAGCGCCGGATGAGGGGTATGCCTCTCCAAACTCAGATCAGCGCTTGAGGAAATATACCCCTCACCCGTCTCGCCGCTTTGCGGCGAGCCACCCTCTCCCACAAGGGGAGAGGGAAAAGACAGCTCGCCGCTTTACCACCTCCTCAATGCGCCATCATCCGCGTCGGCAGCCATGTCGCCAGCAGCGGGAAGGCGATCAGGATCACCAGGCGCACCAGGTCTGTCGCCACGAACGGAATCACGCCCTTGAAGATGGTGGAGAAGGAAACGTCCTTCACCACGCTCTTGATGACAAAGACGTTCATGCCCACCGGCGGATGGATCAGGCCGAGCTCGACCGTCATGACGATGATGACGCCGAACCAGATCGGGTCGAAACCGAGATGCATGATCACGGGGAAGATGATCGGCACGGTGAGGATGATCATCGCCATGGCGTCCATCAGGCAGCCGAGCACGAGATACATCACCATGATCAACGCCAGCACGCCGTAGGGGCCGAGACCGAGGCCGGTGAGGAATTCCGTCACCTTTTGCGGGGTCTGCGTCACCGTGAGGAAATAGCCGAAGATCAAGGCGCCGATCAGCACGGTGAACACGGCGGCGGCCGTGCGCGTCGCCTGGAGCAGCGACGCCAGAATCTTCTCGCGGTCGAGCCGGCCGGTCGCCACGCCGATGATGAAGGCGCCGGCGGCGCCGACGCCGCCCGCTTCGGTCGGCGTGAAGCGCGGCAAATAGGGCAGGCCGTAAAGGCCGCCGATGACGAACACGAACAGCAGCACCGGCGCCCAGATGTCCTTCAGGCCGGCGAAGCGCTCGCGCCACGGCAGCTCCTTGCCCTTGGGCAGGAAGTCGGGCCGGAAATAACCGATCAGGAAGATCGTGATCATGTACATGGTCATCGCGAGGATGCCCGGGATGATGCCGGCGATGAACAGCTTGCCGATGTCCTGCTCGGTGATGATGCCGTAGACGGCGAGCACGGTGGAGGGCGGCAGCATCGCACCCAGCGTGCCGCCGGCCGCGATCACGCCGGTGGCAAACGACTGCGGATAGCCGAAGCGGCGCATCTCGGGGTAAGCGACCGCGGAGAAGGTCGCGGCGGTCGCGACCGAGGAGCCGCAGATCGCGGCAAAGCCGCCGCAGGCGCCGACGGTGGCGATGCCGAGTCCGCCGCGCAAATGGCCGACAAAGCCGTTGGCGGCGCGGAACAGCTCGCGACTCATGCCGGAATTGCTGACGAACGAGCCCATCAGCAGAAACATCGGAATGACGCCGAAGGTGTAGTCGGTCACCGTGCGCATCGAGGTCTGGCCGACCAGCTTCAGCGCCGGCGTGGCGCCGACGAGATAGGAAAAGCCGGAGACGCCGACGAGGCCCATGGCCATGCCGACCGGCACGCGCAGCAGCATCAGGGCGAACAGGGAAACGAAGCCGATTACGGCGACGGCATCGGTGCTCATGATTACTCCGTCGCCTTCAGCTTGGGGTCGTGCATCTCTTCGGGATGGAAGATCAACCGGTAGGTGCGGATCGCGATCAGCAGCACGGCCGAGACGTCGCCGATCCAGGCGATCGCGAAGAACGGCCAGGTCGGCATGTGCATGTCGAAGGTCTGGACGTTGTCGTTGTAGGTGCCGCGCACCTTGTCGAACAGCGTCCAGGTCTGCACCGTCACGACGAACAGCAGCACCAGGGTCGCGAACACGTCGATCCAGCGCTGGTAGCGCGGCCCGACATTGCCCCAGACGAGGTCGACGGTGATGTGGGTGCCGCGATAGGAGGTCGCGGCGATGCCCCAGAAGATCAGGATGCCGAGCAGCATGCGGCCGATGTCGAAACTATCGGGGATCGAATAGTTCAGCGTGTTGCGAAGCAACACCGACAGGAAGATGTCGAGCGCGACGATGCCGACGAAAGCCGCTGCAATCCATTCGATCGAATCGATAATACGATCCATCCAGCTGCGCTTCATGGGAGCTTCCTAAGAGATGCCATCCTCGGGCGGGAGAGGGAGAGGACGCGCGATGCGCTCCTCGCGTCTCGACCCGCGTGCAGAACAACGGCGGCGAGATGCATCCCGCCGCCGCATGTGTTTCGACGAAGAACTACTCCGCCAGCGCGTTGTACTTCTTCAGCGAGGCCTTCAGCTCGCTAAGCGCCGCGTCCGGATCCACGCCGGTCTTCTTCGCGCCGTCACTCCAGGTCTTCACCAGCGGCTCGGCGGCCTTCTTCCAGGCCGCGGTCTGCTCGGGCGTCAGCTTGTAGACCTCGTGACCGGACTCCGCCTTGACCTTGTCGATGCCGGCATCCTCGAACTTGCCCCAGTGCTCGCCGACCACGCCTGCCATTTCGACCGTGCAATTCTTGTCGATCGCGGCCTTCTGCTTGTCGGACATCGCATTGTACTTGTCCTTGTTCATGACGAACACGAAGGTCGTGGTGTAGAGCGGCGCCTCCATGTCGTATTTGGTCACCTTGTCGATGCCGAACAGCACCAGCGAGCCCCAGGGGAAGGTGACGCCATCGGCGACGCCGCGCTCGATGATGTCGCGCACTTCGGGCGCGGAGGATTGCACATTGGTGCCGCCGAGCGAGGTGACGAAGTTCGCCATGGTGGCGTGGGCGGGGCGGATCTTCAGGCCCTTCACGTCCTCCGGCATCACGATCTTCTTGGTGCGGGAATGGAAGGAGGAGGGCGAGTGGACGAAGGCGAGGCAGTATTTGACGTCCTTCATCTCCTTCTCGGCGTATTTGCGGTACCAGGCGTCGAGCCCCATCGAGCCGCCCTTGGCATCCGAGATCAGGAATGGCAATTCGCCAGCGCCGATGATCGGGAAACGGCCGGGCTGGTAGCCGGGATTGACATAGGTGACGTCGGCGATGCCGTCGCGCGCCATGTCGTAATGGTCGAACGCCTTGCCCATCTGCTGGGCCGGAAACACCTTGCCCTTGATGGTGCCGCCGGAATCCTTCTCGACCGCAGCAGCCCAGTCCTCCAGCGATTTCTGTAGTGGATGCGAGGCCGGCACCCAGTGCGAGATCTTCAAATCGAAGGTCTTGTCCTGCGCGAACGCAGGGCTCACGCTTGCTGCCAGCAGCAACGCCAGACAGGCTTTCCTCATCACGCGTCTCTCCCTCTTTTGACGGCGGGCTTCGATGGCCCGGTCTCGTTAATTAACATGTTATCTAGTTGGCCGGCGCGTTCAAGCCGGAACTGGCGCGACGTGCCGCCGCGCACTCCCTTTTGCCCAACCGTTATATGATATAATTATCGTGCGCGGACGGCAGCGACAAGCGAGCCACGCCGAAAGCCTACAGGATCGGGAGGAGCAAGTATTGCGGACAAAAGTCGCAATCATCGGGGCGGGGCCGGCAGGATTGTTGCTTGGGCAACTGCTGCATCATTATGGCATCGACAATGTCATTCTGGAGCGGCAGAGCCCGGACTATGTGCTCGGCCGCATCCGTGCCGGACTGCTGGAGGAGGGAACAGTTGCGCTGCTCGACCAGATCGGCGCCGGCGCACGGGCGCATGCCGAAGGGCTGGTGCATGAAGGGATCGAACTCACCTTCTCGGGGCGCCGCCACCGCATCGACATGAAGGCTGCGACCGGCAAGACGGTCATGATCTACGGCCAGACCGAGGTCACGCTCGATCTGATGAATGCGCGCACGGCCGCCGGCCTCACCTCGGTCTACGAGGCCAAGGACGTGCAGCCGCAGGATTTCGACGGCGGTCACCCGCGCGTAACCTACGTGAAAGATGGCGTCACCCACACCATCGATTGCGATTTCATCGCCGGTGCGACGGGTTTCACGGCGTCAGCCGCGCCAGCGTTCCGGCTTCGGCCATCGAGGAGTTCGAGCGCATCTATCCGTTCGGCTGGCTGGGCATCCTCTCCGAGACGCCGCCGGTCAGCCACGAGCTGATCTATTCCAACCACGCCCGTGGCTTTGCGCTCTGCACCATGCGTTCGACCAGGCGCAGCCGTTACTATGTGCAGTGCGCGCTCGACGACCACGTCGACCAATGGCCGGACGACCGTTTCTGGGACGAGCTCAAGCGCCGGCTCGACCAGGACGCCGCCGACAGCTTGGTCACGGGCCCCTCGATTGAGAAGAGCATTGCGCCGCTGCGCAGCTTCGTCGCCGAGCCGATGCGCTTCGGCAGGATGTTCCTGTGCGGTGACGCCGCCCATATCGTGCCGCCGACCGGCGCCAAGGGGCTGAACCTGGCCGCGAGCGACGCGCATTATCTGTCGAGTGCGTTTCGCGAGTTCTACGACGAAAAATCCAGCGCCGGCATTGATGCCTATTCGGCGAAGGCGCTGGCGCGGGTCTGGAAGGCCGTGCGCTTCTCCTGGTGGATGACCTCGATGCTGCACAAATTCCCCGACACCGGCACCATCGGCGCGCGCATCCAGCTCGCCGAGCTCGACTATGTCACGCAGTCGCAGGCCGCGATGACCTCGCTGTCGGAGAATTACGTGGGGCTGCCGTTTTAGGGCGCGCCGTCATGCCTCGCGAAAGCGGGGCATCCAGTACGCCGCGGCCTCTCCGTATCACGTCACCGTCTCTGGAATACTGGATCACCCGCTTTCGCGGGTGATGACAGGGATAGCGGGGCGACGGCGCCACTCCTTTCAAACACCCGCGCAAATTCCGTTTAAAACTTTGTAGGTGGTGCATCTGTCCCGTCTGCCGCGTTCAATGGCGGGAGCCACCAACGCGAGACGGACATGACCAGCACCGACATTCCCGCCGGCTTCGAGCCGCACTTTCGCAAAGCCCCGCTCACCGATCCTTGGGAGCCGCTTTACTCCAGGAAGACCGACAACGGCGTCACCGTGGGATTGCGGCTGGCGAAACCGCACACCAACGCGCGCGGGCTGATCCATGGCGGCCTGATCGCGGCGCTGGCCGATGCCGCCATGGGCTACAGCTGCGCGCAGGCGACGGGCTGGACGACCTCGTTGGTCACGATCTCGCTGTCGGTCGACTATGTCGGCGCCGGCGAGATCGGCCAATGGCTCGCGGTCGAGGGTGAGGCGATCAAGACCGGCAGCACGATCTGTTTCGCGCAGTGCCTCGCGAAGGCCGACGGCGCCGTGATCGCCCGCGCCAGCGGCACCTTTCGCGTAGTGCCGAAGAAGGGGTGAGGGCGTCACCCGAATTTCCACTCCGCGGTCTCCACCACGAGATCGACGAAGGCACGCACCTTGGCGGAGAGCAGGCGCGAGGTCGGGTAGACGATGTGGATCGGCAACGCCGGCTGCTCGTATTTCGCCAACACGATTCTGAGCCGCCCGCGCCGCAGGCCCTCGGCAGCCTGATAGGCCAGCACCCGGGTCACGCCGCCGCCCGCCTCGGCATATTGCAGGGCGGCGTCGGCGCTGTTGCTGGCGAAGCGTGGATTCGGCGCCACCTCGATGTCGCGGCCGTCCTGCACGAAGCGCCAGTTCGCGGATGGACCGAAGGCGATGGTCTGGTGCCCGAGCAATGCCTCCGGCGTCTTCGGCTCGCCATGGCGCTTGAGATAGCCAGGTGTCGCCACCACGATCCGCCGCATCTCGCCGACCTGGCGCGCGACGAGGGAGGAGTCGGCGAGATGGCCGATCCGCACCGCGACGTCGACGGCATCTTCCACGAGATTGACCAGGTTGTCCGACAGCCGCAATTCGCAGGCGACCTCGGGATAGCGCTTGAGGTAGGCGATCATGACAGGCCCGACATGGAGCCGGCCAAAGCCGACCGGCGCCGACACCACCAGCCGCCCGCTCGGTCGGTTGCGCTCCTCCCGTGCCGAGCCGTCGGCCTCCTCGACATCGGCGAGGATGCGACGCGCGCGCTCGAGATAGCGCGTGCCGACGTCGGTCAGGGTCACTTGACGGGTGGTCCGCTGCAACAGCCGCGCGCCAAGATGCTCCTCCAGCGCGGCGATCAGCCGCGTCACCGCGGAGGGGGACAGCCGCAGTTTTCGTGCCGCCGGCGCGAAGCCGCGCAGGTCGGCGACGGTGACGAAAACATGCATGGCTTCGAGGCGATCCATGGCATTATTGCATATAACGCAACGATGAAGTGTCAAGCGGGATGATTGTTTTAGCCGGCGGGAGGTCCATTTTGGATGGCGAAGACGCAGGGATGCGCCGGGATTTCAGGAGATGTTCCGATGACGGCAACTCACACCTACGCCAGCGACGTGGCGTTCACGCCGGCGGTGAAGTCGATCCAGACCCGAAAGGGATCACGCGAAGGCTATGCCCATGCCGAGCAGCGCGGCTGGCGCACCGAGGTCGATGAGAACCTCGCGGCGTTCCTGGCCGACGCCAACAGCTTTTATCTCGCCACGGCATCGGCCGACGGCCAGCCCTACATCCAGCATCGTGGCGGCCCGAAGGGCTTCTTGAAGGTGCTGGACAAGCAGACGCTGGCTTTCACGGACTACGCCGGCAATCGGCAATACATCACGCAGGGAAACCTGTCTGAAAATCCCAAGGCCTACATCTTCGTGATGGACTACGCCCATCGCCGCCGGGTGAAGATCTGGGGCGAAGCGCGGGTGGTCGAGGACGACGAGGCGCTGACGACATCGCTGATGCCGAAAGGCTATCGCGCCCGGCCCGAGCAGGTGATCCTGTTCAAGATCGAAGCGTGGGACACGAACTGCCCGCAGCACATCCCGCAGAAGTTCGACGCTGGAGATGTGGCGGCGGCGCTGGCGGCAAGGGATGCGAAGATCGCGGAGCTGGAAGCAGAGCTCGCGGCGCTGAAGGGTGACAAGGGGGCAAGCTAGGCCACGATCTTCGTCTCTCCCTGAATCCTCCGATGTCATGCCCCGCGAAGGCGGGGCATCCAGTACGCCGCGGCGCCTCGGTTCAAGCACAGGTCTCTGGAATACTGGATCGTCCGCCCCTGTGCGCAATTGCGCACTAGGCGGACGATGACAGATGAGTTTGAGGAAGCGCGTCTCGAAGTTACAACACACTCGCCCCTTCGTGCTGGAAGCCGAGATAGCTCGCCGCCACGCGCTCATTCGCCGCGATGTCGCTGGCCTTGCCGCTGAGCACGAACTCGCCGAGCTCCATGACATAGGCCTGATCCGCGATCTTCAATGCCGCCTGCGCGTTCTGCTCGACCAGCAGCACGGAGACGCCGGCGGCGCGCAGTTCGGTGACGATGCGGAAAATGTCGGCGACGATGATCGGGGCGAGGCCGAGGCTCGGCTCGTCCAGCATCAGGAGCTTGGGCTCGCCCATCAGTGCGCGGCCCATTGCGAGCATCTGCTGCTCGCCGCCGGAGAGCGTGCCGGCGAGCTGCTTGCGCCGCTCCTTGAGCCGCGGAAACAGCGTGTAGACCCGCTCCATCGAGGCTTTCGCCTTGCTTCTCTCGATGCGGAAGGCCCCTAACTCGAGATTGTCCTCGACATTCATGGTCACGAACAATTCGCGGTGCTCGGGAACGAGGCCAAGCCCCATGGCGACGCGGTCCTCGATGTCGAGCCGCGACAGGTCCTGACCTGCGAATGAAACGCGCCCTTTCAGCGGCAAAATGCCGATGATGGCGGAGAGCAGCGTGGTCTTGCCGGCACCGTTGGCGCCGACGATGGTGACGATCTGGTTCTGGCCGACTTCGAGCGAGACCGAGCGCACGGCCTCGACCTTGCCATAGGCGACATGGGCGTTGGCGACGGACAACAGCGCGCTCATGCCGCCACTCCGAGATAGGCCTTGATCACTTCGGGATTGGTCTTGATCGTGGCCGGCGTTCCTTCCGCGATCTTGGTGCCGAAATCGAGCACCACGATGCGGTCGGCGAGGTTCATGACGAAGCCCATGTCGTGCTCGACCAGCAGGACGCTCATGCCGCCGTCGCGCAGCTCGCGCAGCAGCGTCGCGAGCCGCTCCTTCTCCATGTGGCGCAGGCCGGCGGCCGGCTCGTCGAGCAGCAGCAGCATCGGATCGACGCACAACGCACGGGCGATCTCGACGATCCGTTGCTGTCCCAGTGAGAGCGAGCCTGCGAGCTGATGCATCTGCTCGCCAAGTCCGACCCGCTCGATCTGGCGGGTGGCTTCGGCGAGCAGCTTTGCCTCATCAGTGCGGTCGAGCCGCAGCATCGAGGAGATCGGCCCCGAATGGCCGCGCAGATGGGCACCGATCGCGACGTTTTCCAGCACGGTCATATCAGGCACCAGCTTGACGTGCTGGAAGGTGCGGGAGATGCCGAGCTTGACGATCTCCTGCGGCGGCGCCCTGTCGACCTTGTTGCCGAGCACGGAGATCGAGCCCGAGCTGGCCGACAGCACGCCGGTGATCAGGTTGAAGGTGGTGCTCTTGCCGGCGCCGTTGGGGCCGATCAGCGCGACGATCTCGCGAGCCTGGACGTCGAAGGAGACGTTGTTCACCGCGACCACGCCGCCAAATTGTTTCCGCGCCTTCTCGACCTGGAGCAGGACGCTGGATTGGCCGGGCGAGCGGGTGCGCTGCTCCAGTTTCAGCGAAGTGTCTGGCTTCTTGCCACTGGTACGCTGGGGCAGGAACGACATCAGCCAGGGCCAGACGCCGCCGGGTGCGAGCTGGAGCAACGCCACCAGCATGATGCCGAACACGATGGTCTCGACCTGGCCCGAGCCGGGCAGGATCAACGGCAGGTAGCTCTGCAGCACTT
Organism: Bradyrhizobium sp. 172; assembly: GCF_023101065.1. Lineage (NCBI taxonomy): Bacteria > Pseudomonadati > Pseudomonadota > Alphaproteobacteria > Hyphomicrobiales > Nitrobacteraceae > Bradyrhizobium > Bradyrhizobium sp. 172. The sequence continues at coordinate 7,227,099 of NZ_CP064701.1, read as the reverse complement.
CCTTCAGGACCACGACCAGCGCCGCGCCCAGGACGCCGCCCCAGACATAGCCGGCGCCGCCGACCACGGCGATGAAGAGATACTCGATGCCCGCCTGCGCGCCGAACGGCGTCGGGTTCACCGCGCGCTGAAGATGGGCGTAGAGCCAGCCGGAGAGGCCGGCGAGCACGGCGGCATGGATGAACACCAGCATTTTCGCCCGCGGGGTGTGCACGCCGAACGCCTCGGCCGCGACATGGCCGCGCCGGAGCGCGCGGATGGCGCGGCCGGTGCGGGAGTCCAGCAGGTTCATCGTGAGCAACGCCGAGAGGATCACGGCAACCCAGATCGCGTAGTAGATCGAGCCGGGCGAGAGCATTTTGAACGAGCCGATCGACAGCGGCGGGATCGCCGAGATGCCGTCGTTTCTTCCCAAAAATTCCAGCTTGCTGAAGAGATAGAACAAGCCGAGTCCCCAGGCGAGCGTGCCGAGCGGCAGATAATGGCCGGAGAGACGGACGGTGACGAGGCCGAGCAGCACCGCCAGCAATCCGCTGACCAGCAGCGACAGTGGTAGCGTCAGCCAGGGCGACATGCCGTAGGTTGTCGACAGCACCGCGGTGGTGTAGGCGCCGAAGCCGACGAAGGCCGCTTGTCCAAACGAGGTCAGGCCGCCGACGCCGGTCAGCAGCACGAGGCCCATCGCGACCAGGGCCGCGAGGCCGATATTGTCGAGCAGCACGATCCAGAATGGGGGCATGCCCGGAACAAACGGGATCGCCGCCATGATCAGCGCGAAGATGAGGATGGGGAGCCGGCTCTGCATCTTGGCGTCAGTCCTTCTCTTCCTCGACCGCAGGCGCCGCGAGCGAGCGCAGCAGCAGCACGGGAATCAAGAGCATGAAAACGATCACCTCCTTGTAGTTGGAGGCATAGAAGGACGAGAACGCCTCGACGATGCCGACGACTAGCGCCGCGACGGCGGTGAGGGGGTAGCTGACAAGCCCGCCGATGATCGCGGCGACAAAGCCCTTCAGGCCGATCAGGAAGCCCGAGTCGTAATACAGCGTCGTGATAGGCACGATCATGATGCCCGACAGTGCGCCGATGACGGACGCCAGCAGGAAGGCGATCTGACCGGATAGCGTGGTGCGGATGCCGACGAGCCGGGCACCGAGCCGGTTCACAGCGGTCGCGCGCAGCGCCTTGCCGTAAAGTGTCAACCCAAAGAACAGCCACAGCCCGACGATGAAGGCGATGGTAATGCCATAGACCGTGATGCTCTGGCCGGTGAAGCGCAGCGCACCGCTGGTGAAGGAGCCGGACAGCACGGCAGGTCCGCGCTGGCCTTCGGCGCCGAAGAACAAAAGGCCCAAACCCTGAAGCGCGAGGTGAACGCCCACCGAGGCGATCAACAGCACCAGCACGGAGGTGTGCGCCAGCGGCTGGAATGCGATGCGGTAGAGAAACAGGCCGATCATCGCCACGATCACCAGCGACAGTGCGATGCAGACCGCAACCGGCGGCTTCTGAGCGGCGTAGTAGACGGTCAGCGCCAGCACGATGGCCGGCAGCACGATATTGGTGATGACGCTGCGCAGGATCAGGCGTCCGTGCAGCGCCTTGCGCGCGGCGAACAGGTCGAACGCGAAGGCGCCAATGCCCAGGGCGAGCGCGAGTTTCGCCGTACCCGGCATCTGGCCCGCGGCCAGCGAGGCATAGGTCAGCGCGCCATAGGTGACGAATTCGCCTTGGGGAATGAGGATGACGCGGGTGACGGCGAACACCAGCACCAGCGCCAGGCCGAGCAGCGCATAGATCGCGCCATTGGTGATGCCGTCCTGCAGCAGGAACAGCATGATGGTGGTATTCAAGACCGGACGCTCCCCCTCAAAGATTCAGGACCGGTCCCCTGATTGTGGTGGACGGTCCGCTCACAGCCATTGAACAGCGCTGACGATATTTGATATGGTCCATAACAATTATCAAATATAACATCAAGGGTGGCGAACGATCCTCCCGAACTTAACGGGATTGCGAGCATGAGGCGATGACCGTTTCCAAAACCGCTGAAAAGTCCTCTGAAAAACCCGCCGAGACCGCCAAGGGCCGCAAGGACGCGGCCGACGGGCCTGGTGAAGCCCTCCAGCTCGGCGAGCTCTCGGAGCAGCTCGGCTATGTCCTGAAGCGGGCACAGCTCAAGGTGTTCGAGAACTTCCTGCGCTGCATGGCCTCGCTCCAGCTCACGCCGGCGCAGTTCTCCGTGCTGCTGCTGGTCGAGAAAAACCCCGGCCGTAACCAGACCGAGATCGCCTCCACCCTCGGCATCCTGCGCCCGAATTTCGTGGCGATGCTCGACAATCTCGAGAGCCGCGACCTTTGCGCGCGGATCCGCTCCACCAACGACCGCCGCTCGCACATCTTGGTGCTGACCGACAAGGGCAAGGCCGTGCTGGCCCGCGCCAAGAAGCTCGTCGCCACCAAGCACGAGGCCCGGCTGAACGAGCTGCTCGGGCCGTCCAACCGCGAAGCCCTGCTCGGGATGCTCTCGAAGATCGCCAACGAGTTTTGACGGTTGATTGCCCGGCGACCGGGCATCAAACCCGGAAGCGCGGGCGGGCTGGCGGCGGTTATGCCGCAGAGCGAACCGGTCGGGCATGGCAGGTGTTTTCGCGGACAGGAAATGGCGCTCGATTTCCTCGGCGGGCAACGGAGGGCTGAACAAATAGCCCTGCATTTCCGTGCAGCCCTCCGCTGCGATCCGGTCCCGTTGCTCCTCGCTCTCCACCCCCTCCGCCGTCGTCGTCATGCCCATCCCGCGCGCCAGTGCCGCCACCGCCCGCACGATGCTGAGGGATGCCGCATTGTTTTCCACGCCGCTGACGAAAGACCGGTCGATCTTGATCTTGTCGAAGGGGAAGCATTGCAGATAGGTCAGTGACGAATAGCCGGTGCCGAAATCGTCCATGGCGACCTTGATGCCCAGCGCCCGGAGCTGGTGCAGCGTCGTCAGCGTTCCGTTCCTGTCCTGCAGAAACACGCTTTCCGTGATCTCGATCTCCAGCCGCCGCGGATCGAGGCCGGAGGCCGCCAGCGCGCCGACGATCACCTCCGTCAGGCCCGGCTGGCGGAATTGCACCGCCGAGATGTTGACGGCGACGTGCAGATGGTCCGGCCATCGGCTTGCAGTGCCACAGGCCTGCCGGATCACCCATTCGCCGATCGGCACGATCAGGCCGATCTCTTCCGCAAGCGGGATAAAGCTGTTGGGCGCGACCAGTCCGCGCCGGGGATGTCGCCAGCGGATCAAGGCTTCGAAGCCGCTGATCTCGCCGCCGTCGGTCTTCACGACCGGCTGGTAGTGCAGTTCGAACTGGCCGGCGGCAAGGCCGTTGCGCAGGTCCTGCTCCAGCCCGCGACGGCTTTGCGCTTCTTCGCCCATGGCCGGTTCGAAGAAGCAGTGCATGCCGCGGCCGTCGCTTTTCGCGCGATACAGGGCCAGATCGGCATTGTGCAGGAGTTGCTCGGGCGTCGAGCCGTCGCCAGGCGCAATCGCGATCCCGATGCTCGCGCCCGCAATGGTCTGGTGTCCGTCGAGCCCGAACGGAGCACTCAGCGTCCTGACAACGTCGCGCGCCAGCAGGTCCGCCTCGCTCGAATCGGAAATCGGCGTCTGGAGGATCACGAATTCATCGCCACCCATGCGCGCGACCGTATCGCTGTCGCGCGCGAGCTGCTTGAGGCGGCGGCTGACATCCTGCAGCAGGATGTCGCCGGCCTGGTGGCCCAGGGTGTCGTTGACGGCCTTGAACTTGTCGAGATCGACGTGGTGGATCGCGAACATCCCGCCCTGTTCGAGCGCCTGCTTGAGGCGCTGACCGAGCAGGGCGCGATTGGCGAGGTCCGTCAGCGCGTCGTAGTGCGCCATATGCGCGATCTGCAATTCCGCCTTGCGCTGCTCGGTGATGTCTTCGTGGGTCGCGACCCACCTGAGATCGGGCATCGGTCGGTGCCTGATCTGAAGGTTCGCCCGTTCTGCATCTCGACGATGCTGTCCATGGCCTCGGCTGACATGGCGACATCGGTCCGCCATTTGGCGTATTCCTCCCGCGTCATCGCCGGCACGCTGCCGACCTCGTAGCGTAGGTCGAGGATCTCCTGGAGCGGCGTGCCCGGACGAACGCGGTCGGGCGGCAGGCCGTACATCTCGATAAAGTGCGTGTTGCAGACCACCAGCCGATGGTCGGCGCTGAAGAAGCAGAGTCCGTGCGACATGTTGTTGATCGCGATGTCGAACTGAAAATTGCGCTCCTGCAACCGCCGACTGAGCTCTTCGCGCTCTGTAATGTCCTCGTGCGTCGCCATGCCGCCGCCGTCGGGCAGGGGATGAATGGTGTAGGCGATGATTCGTCCGTCGGCGAATTGCTGGACCGTCTGCTCACTGACGACCGAACCCTCGGTGCGGGCACGGACATAGGCGCCGGCTTCTCCGCCGATGCTCAGGCCCAGTTTGAGCCGATGCTCGATCAGGTCCTTGATCGGCGTGCCCGGGTGCACCTGGTCGGGCGAGAGCGCGTACATCTCGCGGTAGATCAGCCCGACAATTCGCCCAATTTCGCGACATGTTCCTGAAACTGCGGCGAACGCGAGGTTAAGGGCGGCGATGCCCGCCCCCTGGAAAAGAGGACACCGACGAGAATTCAGAGATCGTTAACCATGTCGTCCGCCGAACCGCGCGGGGCGCCGGCGGGATGGCGATGCCACCGTGTCAGTCGACCAGGATTACCCTGATGTCGTTCACATTGGTCAGCGTGGGCCCCGGCAGCAACAGGTCGCCCGTCGCCTCGAAGAACGTGGTCGCGTCGTTGTTGTCGAGATAGGCCTGCGGCTGCAGCCGCTGCGCCGCCATCTTCGCGAACGTCGCCGCGTCGATCAGCGCGCCGGCGGGATCAGTGGGATTGCCGGCACCGCCATCGGCGCCGTCGGTGTCGCCGGCGAGCGCGGAGATGTCAGGCGTGTCCTTCAAGAGGCCGGCGAGCGCCAGCGCGTATTCCTGGTTCGGGCCGCCGCGGCCATTGCCGCGCACGGTGACCGTGAGCTCGCCGCCGGAGAGGATCGCGACACGCTTGCCCTGCGCGCGGGCCTGAAGCGCCAGCCTGGCGTGATCGGCGGCAACGTCGCGGGCCTCCCCTTCGAGGTCGGCGCCGAGATCGATCGTCTCGTAACCGGCCTCATGCGCGAGTTTGACCGCAGCGTCGAGCGATTGCTTCGGACGTGCGATCAATTCGAAATGCGCGCGCGCGAAGGCGGCATCACCGGGCTTGCAGCTCTCGTTGGCGGGGTCGTCCAGCGCGCGGCGGACGGCATCGTCGATGTCGAGCTTGTACCTGGCGACGATGGCGCGCGCATCATTGAGCGTGGTCGGATCGGGCACGGTCGGACCGGAGGCGATTGCGGAGGGATCGTCATGCGGCACGTCGGAAATCGCAAGCGTCACGATCTCGGCGGCATTTTTGCCGGCGCGCGCCAGCCGCCCGCCCTTGATCCGCGACAGATGCTTGCGCACGACATTCATCTCGCCGATCGGCGCGCCGGAGCGGAGCAGCGCCTTGTTGACCGCCTGCTTCTGCCCGAAGCTGATGCCGTTGACGGGCGCGATCCAGTTCGCCGAGCCGCCGCCGGTGAGCAGCACCAAGAGCAGATCGTCCGGCCCGGCCTCGGCCGCGAGCGCCAGCGTGTCGGCCGCGCCCTTCAGGCCGGCTTCGTCGGGCACGGGATGACCGGCCTCGACCACGCGGATGCGGCGCGTCGGCACGCCGTAGCCGTGACGCGTGGTGGCGATGCCGACGAGGCGTTCCGGTGCGAGCCCGAGCGTGTCGAGATAATGCCGCTCGGCGGCGGCGGCCATCGCGGCCGCGCCCTTGCCGGCGGCGAGACAGATCACGCGTCCCTTTGGCGCGGGCCGCAGGTGCGGCGCCAGAATTGTGCTCGGATGAGCGGCGGCAACGGCGGCGTCGTAGAGCGCGCGGAGCAGGGGGCGTCGGTCGGTCATGACGAAGGGCCTTGAGCGGACAGGAAAGACTGGCGGCGAACGCGCCGCTCACCTGCCTACCGCATCATGCGCCAAAGCGTAAGCCGGCTTTGCCATCATTCGATTGTGCAATCGCGTGATCATAATCGCCGCGCAAGCAAAAACCCCCTGCGATGGTTCGCAGGGGGTTTCCGTCGTCGCGTCCTTGATGGGGCTAACCGCCGACGTCGGCGCTGATCACGTCTCCGAACAGCTCAAACTTCTCGCCTTTGAACTTCTCGAGTTGAAGCTGGCTGATCGGCGCGAAATCGGTCGGCGAGGTGTTGATCTTCACGCCCGGCAGCAGGGCCTCGGTGCGGAAGTCCTTCAGATTCGCCGCTTGCTTCATGACGTTCTCGCGCGTGAGATCGTCACCGCACTGCTTCAAGACCTGAACCAGGGTCTGGGCCACGGCATAGCCGACGATCGTGCCCTTATCGAGCTTGTCGCCCTCGGGGAAGTATTTGGTCATGAAGGCGAGAAAGTCCTTCATGCCGGCATCATTGGCCCACTGCGGATCCGATACGTCCTTCAGATAATCGGCCGAGATGATGTCCTGGCCGTTCTCGAAGCCGGCAGGCTTCATCACGCTGCCGACGGAGGCAGAGACGTTGTTGAGGAAGTGCAGCGGCTTCCAGCCGATCTCGGCGTTCTTCTTGATCGCCTGGGCTGCGAATTTCGGCGTCGTGATGTTCATGAAGACGTCGGCGCCGGTCGACTTCAGCTTGACGATGTGGTTGTCGATGGTCGGTTCGGAGGTCTCGTAGCTCTCCTCCACGACGATCATCGACGCGGCTTTGGCGCCGAGGCCGTCCTTCAGGCCCTTGAGATAATCCTTGCCGTAATCATCGTTCTGGAACAGCACGGCGATCTTGGCGTCGGGCTTGTTCTTCAGCAGCCACTTCGCGTAGATCTGCGTCTCGCTCTGGTAGTTGGGCTGCCACCCCATGGTCCAGGGGAAGTTCTGCGGATCGTTCCACTTGGTGGCGCCGGTGGCGACGAAGAGCTGCGGCACCTTCTTCGAGTTCATGTATTTGTGGATCGCCGAGTTCGGCGGCGTGCCGAGCGAGTTGAAGATGAACAGCACCTCGTCGCTCTCGACCAGCTTGCGCGCCTGCTCCACCGTTTTCGGCGGCGAGTAGGCGTCGTCGTAGCTGATGAAGTTGATCTTGCGACCGTTGATGCCGCCTTCGTCGTTGATCTTCTTGAAATAGGCGGCTTCGGTCCGTCCGATGATGCCGTAGGCGGAGGCCGGTCCGCTGTAAGGCATGATGTTGCCGACCTTGATCTCGGTATCGGTCGCGCCGGTGTCGTATTTCTTCTGGGCCGATGCAGTGGAGGCCGAGGCCGCAATGAGCGCGAGCGCCAGTGACGCGGCCGCAAGTTTGCCGGTGACAGCGGGCATTCCTATCTCCCTATTTTCTTGGTGTGTGTGCGTCCCTTTTCTTGTGTTGCCTGTTTTTGGTGACGCAGCCGCAATTCAATACGATTTACCTGATGCCTACAACAGAAAGCCCCTGCGGCGGGGTCGCGGGGGCTGCTTCTTTAGTAGTCAGGGGCGGCCGCGCGCTCGTGTGCGACTGCGAGAAGAGGCATCCGCTTGAGTTGATGAACCGATCAGGAGCGAGTTTGAGTTGCGCGGCTTCAGTGGTCGAGCTCGCTCGAGATCACGTCCCCGAACAGCTCCCACTTCTTGCCCTTGAAGCGCATCATCTGGAGCTGCTCGATCGGGGCGAAATCGTCGGCTGCGGTGTTGATCTTGATGCCTGGCAACAGCGTGTCGGGCTGGAAATCCTTCAAGGAGGCGGCCTGCTTCATGACGTTGTCGCGGGTGAGGTCGTCACCGCACATTTGCAGCACCTTCACCATGGTCTGCGCGGCGGCATAGCCGAACACCACGCCGGCATCGAGCTTGTTGGCCTTGGGATCGTATTTGGCGAGGAAGTTGTAGAATTTCTTCATGCCGTCATCGGCATTCCATTGCGGGTCGGAGGCGTCCTTGGTGTAGCTCGCCGACAGGATCCCTTGCGAGATCTCGAGCCCCGCCGGCTCGAGTACGCCGCCGACCGAGGCCGAGACGTTGGAGATGATGTGGACCGGATGCCAGCCGATCTCGGCCGCCTTCTTGATCGCCTGCGCTGCAAATTTCGGGGTGGTGATGCTGACGAAAATGTCGGCGCCGGAGGCCTTCAATTTCACAACGTGCTCGTCGATTGCCGGCTCCGACGTGTCGTAACCGTCTTCCAGCACGATCATCGAGGCCTTGGGTCCAAGGCCATCCTTCAGCCCTTTCAGGTAGTCCTTGCCGAAATCGTCGTTCTGATAGAGCACGCCGATCTTGCCGTCCGGCTTCTCCTTCATGATGTATTTGGCGTAGATGCGCGCCTCGCTGGCGTAGCTCGGCTGCCAGCCCATGGTCCAGGGATATTGCTTCGGATCGTTCCACTTCGAAGCGCCGCTCGCCACGAACAATTGCGGCACCTTCTTCTCGTTCATGTATTTGCGGATGGCGCCGTTGGTGGAGGTGCCGAGCGAGCCGAAGATCAGCAGCACCCCGTCGCTCTCGACCAGCTTGCGGGCCTGCTCCACCGTCTTCGGCGGCGAATAGCCGTCGTCGTAGGAGATGAACTTGATCTTGCGGCCGCCGATGCCGCCCTCGGCATTGATCTTGTTGAAATAGGCTTCCTCGGCCTTGCCGATCGCCGCATAGGCGGAGGCCGGGCCGCTATAGGGCATGATGTTGCCGATTTTGATCTCGGTATCGGAAGCGCCGCTGTCGTATTTCTTCTGCGCCAGGACCGGGCCGCTCATCGCAGTGCACAACGCGAATGCGGCCAGAACGCCCGCAACCTGAAATCGAACGGCAGTCATCTTTCTCCACCCGGAACGGATCGCCGCCGCATTGAACAAGATTGATGCGGGACGTCAACAAAAAGCCCCCGCGATTCGTTCGCGGGGGCTTCTCGATGTGTCGGACTATAGCGTCAGAGCGTCACTCCGTGGCGATGTCGCCGCTGATGATCTCGCCGAAGAGTTCCCACTTCTCGCCCTTGAAACGCTGCATCTGGAGCTGGGCGATCGGGGCGAAGTCGGTTGGGCTGGTGTTGATCTTGACGCCGGGCAGCAGGGTATCCGGTGCGAAATCCTTCAACGAGGCCGCCTGCTTCATGATGTTGGCCCGGGTCAGATCGTCGCCGCACATCTCCAGGACCTTGGCCAGCGTCGACGCCGCGCCGTAGCCGTAGACCATGCTGGTGTCGGACTTGTCGGCACCCGGCATGTACTTGTCGACGAACTCGTTCCACTTCTTCATGCCGGGGTCGTTGGCCCACTGCGGGTCCGTGGAGTCCTTGGCATAGGCCGCCGACAGCACGCCCTGCGAGGCCTCGAAGCCGGCCGGCTTCATCACGCTGCCGACCGAGATCGACACGTTGGTGAGGATCTGCAGCGGCTTCCAGCTCAGCTCGGCGGTCTTCTTGATGGTCTGGGCCGCGAACTTCGGCGTCGCGTAGATCAGCAGGACGTCGGGATTGGCCGCCTTGATCTTGACGATGTGACCGTCGATCGAGGGTTCGGACACCTCGTAGCTTTCTTCCATGATGATCATGGACGCGCCCTTGGCGCCCAGGCCGTCCTTGGTGCCCTTGAGGTAGTCTTTGCCGAAATCGTCGTTCTGATAGAGGATCGCGATCTTGGCGTCCGGCTTTTCCTTCAACAGCCATTTCGCGTAGATCTGCGCTTCGCTCTGGTAGGACGGCTGCCAGCCCATGGTCCAGGGGAAGTTCTTCGGGTCATTCCACTTGGTGGCGCCGGTGGCGACGAACAGCTGCGGGATCTTCTTGGCGTTGAGGTATTTCTGGATCGCGCTGTTCGAGGGCGTGCCGAGCGGGTTGAACACGACGATCACCTCGTCGCTCTCGACCAGCTTGCGGACCTGCTCGACGGCCTTCGGCGGCGAATAGCCGTCGTCATAGGTGACGAAGTTGATCTTGCGGCCGTTGATGCCGCCCTTGTCGTTGATCATCTTGAAGTAGGCTTCTTCGGTCTTGCCGATGATGCCATAGGCCGAGGCCGGACCGCTATACGGCATGATGTTGCCGATCTTGATCTCGGTATCGGACGCGCCGGTGTCATATTTTTTCTGGGCGAATGCGGCGCCGGAGGTGAGAGTGATGACCGCCGTTGCCGTCACCAGCGCAGCGGTTCGCAGTGTTCTTTCAAAAAACAATTCGGGTCTCCTTAGCTTAATCAACGGGTTGTCAGTTCTTTCTGAGCCGGCCGACGAGTTGCTGGCCCATGATCGCAATCTGCCTCGCGCCGTGCGGCACGAGGTAGATGACGGCGAACAGGAGTACGCCGAACACCGCGCCGGAGAGGCCCTTGGAGATGCCCTCCGCCATGTTCGGCACGAAAATGATGAAGGCGGCGCCGACGAACGAGCCGGGCAGCCAGCCGACGCCACCGACGACCATGCCGAGGAACAGCGAGATCGCCAGCGTGATCGTGTAGCTGTCGGGCGCGACGAACTGCACGGCGATGGCGCCAAGCGAGCCGGCAACGCCGGTGATGCCGGCGGACACGCCGAAGGCCAGCGTCTTGTACAGTGCGACGTTGACGCCCATCGAGGAGGCCGCGATCTCGTTGTCGCGGATCGCCATGAAGGCGCGGCCCGACCGGGAGCGCAGCAGGTTGACCGAGAAGATGTAGATCGCGAGCACGACGGCGAGCGAGAAGTAGTAGAGCCAGGTGTCCTGCGACATAGGCAGCCCGAACGGCGCGTCGGGCTTGGTGACGACGAGGCCCTGCACGCCGCCGGTCCAGTGCTCGAGGAAGTTCAGCTTCAGCAGCTGCGGCATCGCGGTGGCAAGCGCAAAGGTCGCGAGCGCGAGATAGACGCCCGACAGCCGCAGCGCCGGCTTGCCGAACAGGTAGCCGAATGCGAAGCAGACCGCGGCGGAAATCGGAATTGTCAGCGCATAGTTGACGTTGAAGTACTCCATCAGCACCGCCGACGTATAAGCGCCCACGGCGTAGAAGGCGCTCTGGCCGAGCGAGAACTGGCCGGAGCCGCCCGTCAGGATGTTCAAGGCCAGCACCGCGAGCCCGTAGATCAGGAGCATCGTCATCTGGAAGATGATGAAGTTCTTGACGAACACCGGCACGATCAACAGCACCGCCAGCACCAACAGAGAGGTGCCCGTGCCCAGCGTCATCGCCCGCTTCGGAACCGCCTCGACGGCCGGGGCTTCCGTGACGACGTCTTCTGCAGCGCTCATGATCAAACTCGCTTGACGATTTGCCGGCCGAACAGGCCAGCGGGTTTGACGACCAGGACGGAAATGATCAGCGCGAGCGCGATCGGAAGCTTCAGCTCGTTGCCGACGCCGGGAATGTAGGTGCCGGCGAGGTTCTCGAAGACGCCGACCAGGAAGCCGCCGACCACGGCGCCGAACGGGCTGGTCAGTCCGCCGAGCACCGCCGCGGCGAAGCCGTAGATCAGCACGCCGCCCATCATATTGGGCTCGAGGAACACGACCGGTGCGATCAGCATGCCGGCGATCGCACCGATCGCGGACGCCATGCCCCAGCCGAGCGCGATCATCCAGCTCGTGTTGATGCCGACCAGTCGGGCCGATTCAGGCACGGAGGCGGCCGCGCGCATGGCGAGGCCGATCTTGGTGTACTGGAAGAAGAAGTAGAGGCCGAGCAGCAGCAGCACGGTGACGCCGATCATGCCGGCCTGGTGGGTCGAGATCAGCTGGCTGCCGAGGAAGGGCGAGGAGCCGAACGGGGTCGGATACTGCTTAATGGTGAAGTCCCAGATCAGGCCGGCCGAGGAGTTGATGATCGCGAACAGCGCGATAAAGCCGGCGACGTTGGTCAGCACCGGCGCCTTGGCGAGCGGCTTGAACAGGATGCGCTCGATCGCGATGCCGCCGACAAAGGACAATGCCAGCGTGATCACGAAGGCAGCCCAATATGGGATGCCCCATTGCATCAGCTGCCAGGAGATGAAGGTCGAGAACATCGCCATCTCACCCTGGGCGAAGTTGAGATGGTCGATCGCCTGATAGATCATGACCACGGCGAGCGCCATGCAGGCGTAGATCGCGCCCGTGGCGATGCCGGCCAGCACTTGGTTGGTGAACAGCTCCATCGTGCCGGCTCCTCAGTAACCCAGGTAGGATTTGCGGATTTCTTCGTTGTTCGCGATGTCCTTGGCGTTGCCCGACATCACGATGCGCCCGGTCTCGATCACATAGGCCTGGTCGGCGAGCTCCAGCGCGAGCTGGGCGTTCTGCTCGACCACCAGGATCGACACCTTGTCCTCGCGGTTGATCTTGCCGAGGATGCCGAACAGGTCGCGCACCACCAGCGGCGCCAGGCCGAACGAAGGCTCGTCCAGCAGCATCAGCCGCGGCCGCAGCATCAGGGCGCGGGCGACCGCCAGCATCTGCTGCTCGCCGCCCGAGAGCGTGCCGGCCTGTTGGGTATGCCGCTGCTTCAGCACCGGGAAATGCGCATACATGCGCTCGATGTCGGAGACGATGCCGGCGCTGTCCTTGCGGGTGATCGCGCCGAGCTGGAGGTTTTCCTCCACCGTCATGGTGGTGAAGGTGCCGCGGCCCTGCGGCACATGGGCGATGCCGAACCGCACGATGCTCTCGGTGGAGCGGTTGTTCAGCGGCTTGCCGTCGAACTCGATGCCGCCGGTTGAGCGCACCATGTTGCAGATCGCGCGCAGCGTGGTGGTCTTGCCGGCGCCGTTGGCCCCCAGCAACGTGGTCAGCGATCCCTCGCTGAGCGAGAAGGACAGACCGTGGAGGGCCTGGACCTGGCCGTAATAAGCGCGCAGGTCCTTGACGTTGAGCAGCGTCGTCATTGGTCCTTGCTCCCGAGATAGGCCTTGATGACGTCGGGATCCGCCTGCACCTGGGCGGGCGTGCCTTCCGCGAGCTTCTTGCCGAAATTCAGCGCGACGACGTGGTCGGCGATCGACATCACGAGGCCCATGTGATGCTCGACCAGCAGCACGGTCATGTGGCGTTCGTCGCGGATGCGGCGGATGAGGTCGCCGAGCACGTAGACTTCCTCGTGGTTGAGGCCGCCGGCGGGCTCGTCGAGCAGCAGGATCTTCGGATCGGCAGCGAGCGCGCGCGCCAGCTCGACGCGCTTCTGCGTGCCGAACGGCAGGCCCGACACGACGGTGTGGGCGACGTCCTCGAGGTCGAGATAGGCGAGGATCTCGTGCACCTTCTTGTTGACGTCGCTCTCGCTGCGGCGAACCCAGGCCAGCCGCAGCGAGTCGCTGATGATGTCGCTGGAGGTGCGGGCATGGGTGCCGACGCGGACATTGTCCATCACCGACAAATTCGGAAACAGCGCCACGTTCTGGAAGGTGCGGCCGATGCCGATCTCCGCGATCCGGTGCGGCGGGCGCGTCAGGATGCTCGCGCCCTCCATCAGGATGTCGCCGGACGACGGCTGGTAGAGCCGCGAGAGGCAGTTGAAGAGCGTGGTCTTGCCGGCGCCGTTAGGGCCGATCAAGCCGAGGATCTGGCCCTTGTGCATGTCAAAGGACACACCATTGAGCGCGACGATGCCGCCGAACACGACGCTGACGTCGCGAACCGCGAGCAGGGGCGATGTCCCCTGCGCGAGCTGTGCCTGCGTCATCTCGTCTCGCCCACTGTGTTCAGTGAGCGAAGGGGCGATGTGAACCGCTCCCGATGATGACAAAGGCTATCTGATCCCCTCGGCCACACGCGCAACTTTCCCTCCTGATTTCAGCTTTTTGCTGACGTCTTTTTTGGAATGCGGCATCAGACCCCCGAGTGCCGCTTCGATGTTCCTTACCATCGCAAGCAGACGCGGTCCAATGTCGTTGATCAAACGCTCTTCCGTGAAGCGGAATGCGGGCGCGCCGCAATTGAATGCGTAAGGACCGGTTCCGTCGTTGAGTCTGAGCGCGACGCCGGCGGCGCCGATGTCGTCGTGCCAGTCGCCGACCGAAATCGCAAATCCATATTTCGCGACCGTCTCGCCGGAGCGTTCCAACCCGTCGCGCATCTTGGGCCAGCGGCTGCCGTAATGTTCGCGCAAGACACGAGACAGTTCAGCGCGATTGTCTTCGTCGAGTGCCCAGAAATAGGCGCGGCCCATCGCGCTGGTTGCAATCGGCACGCGGGAGCCGACGTCCAGTTGAACGCCAACCGTCTCGCTGCCACGGCTCTGTCCGAAATAGATCATGCTGTGCCGGTCGCGGCCGCCGATGGCGACGGCGCCGCCGGTCGCACGCATCATTTCCTCGCGAAACGGCTCGGACAAATGCCGAACGCCGAGATTGGACAACGCGGCGTAGCCGAGCGCCATCGCGGCCGGCGCAAGCTGATATTTCTCGAAGCGGGGAACCGGCGTCAGATAGCCGAGCTTGGTCAAGGTATAGGTCAGCCGCGAAACGGTCGGCTTGGGCAAATTGGTGCGGGCCGCGATTTCCTGATTGCCAAGAAGTCCGTCGCTGGGCTGGAATGCGCGCAATACGTCAAGTCCGCGGGAAAGCGCGACGACGAAATTCCGATCGGTCGCTGTCTTCTTTCCTGTACGCTTCATCCCTGATCTGCTTCTTGCGCGGAGTCGTTGACAAGCCACGTGCTTCAAAATAACCCTGCCGTCAAGATGCGGAATTAAATTCTGCAGTGCGAAATTGAACAAAGTTACCCCACCAAGGAGGGACACCGTGAGCGAAGTGGTCAAGCTTGAGCGTCATGACGAAGTCGGGATCGTCACGGTCGACAGCCCTCCGGTCAACGCGCTGAGCGCCGCGGTTCGTGGCGGAATTCTGGAGTGCATCAAGGCCGCGGTCGCCGATCCCGCCATCAAGGGCATCGTGCTGACCTGTGCCGGCCGCACCTTCATCGCGGGCGCCGACATCACCGAATTCGGCAAGCCGCCGAAGCCGCCCGCCCTTAACGACGTGCTTTCCGAGATCGAGAATTCACCGAAGCCGGTCGTGGCCGCGATCCACGGCACCGCGCTCGGCGGTGGCCTCGAGGTCGCGCTCGCCTGTCATTTCCGCGTCGCGGTGAAGGAAGCCAAGCTCGGCCTCCCCGAGGTGAAGCTCGGCCTGCTGCCGGGCGCCGGCGGCACCCAGCGCCTGCCGCGCGCGGTTGGACCGGAGCTCGCGGTCAAGATGATCGTCGGCGGTGATCCGATCGGAGCGGCGGAAGCGCTGAAGAACGGTCTGATCGAGGAGATCGTCGAGGGTCCGGCCGCCGGTGGCGAAGCCTTCGTACGAAAGCTGCTGGCTGAAAAGCGTCCGCTGCGCCGCCTGCGTGACGACGACTCCAAGATCGCGGCGGCCAAGGCCGACCGCTCGATCTTCACCAATGCGGTCGCCGCCATGACCAAGAAGTCGCGCGGCCTGGAAGCGCCGTTCGCGGCGGCCGACGCCGTCGGCTACGCCATCGACCTGCCGTTCGACGAAGGTCTGAAGAAGGAGCGCGAGGGCTTCCTGAAGCTCGTCGCCAGCGATCAGTCCAAGGCGCAGCGTTATGCCTTCTTCGCGGAGCGCGAGGCCAGCAAGATCGCCGGCGTTCCTGAAGGGACCAAGCCGCGGCCCGTGAACCGCGTCGCCATCCTCGGCGCCGGCACGATGGGCGGTGGCATCGCGATGTCCTTTGCCAATGCCGGCATTCCCGTCACCCTGATCGAGACAGGCGAGGAGCAGCTCAAGCGCGGCATGGGCATCATGCAGAAGAACTGGGAAGCGACCGCGGCACGGGGCGGCATCCCGGCGGATGCGCCCGCGAAGCGCATGGCGCTGATCAACGGCGTCGTGGGCATCGAGAACGTCGGCGACGCCGACCTCGTCATCGAAGCCGTGTTCGAGACCATGGCAGTGAAAAAGGAAGTGTTCGGCAAGCTCGACCAGTACGTCAAGCCGGGCGCCGTGCTCGCCTCCAACACCTCCTACCTGAACATCGACGAGATCGCGAAGTCGACCAAGCGTCCGCAGGACGTGCTCGGCATGCACTTCTTCTCTCCCGCCAACGTCATGAAATTGTGCGAGATCGTGCGCGCCGACAAGACCGCGCCGGATGCCCTTGTGACGGCGGTCTCGATCGCGCGCAAAATCGCAAAAGTGCCGGCCGTGGTCGGCGTCTGCGACGGCTTTGTCGGCAACCGCATGCTGGCCCAGCGCGGCAAGCAGTCCGAGAAACTGCTGTTCGAAGGCGCGCTTCCGCAGCAGGTCGACGCCGTCGTGACGAAGTTCGGCATGCCGATGGGGCCGTTCGCGATGGGTGACCTCGCCGGCCTCGACATCGGCTGGCGCTCGCGCAAGGACCGCGGCATCAAGTCGGAGATCGCGGATGCGCTCTGCGAAGCCGGACGCTTCGGCCAGAAGACCGGCAAGGGCTATTACAAATACGAAGCCGGCTCCCGTTCGGCGCTGCCCGATCCCGAAGTCGAGAAGCTGATCGACGAGACGCTGCTTCGTTTGGGCCGCAAGAAGCGCGTCGTCAGCGACGATGAGATCCTCGAGCGCATGATGTACCCGATGATCAACGAGGGCGCGAAGATCCTGGAAGAGGGCATTGCCGCGCGCCCGTCCGATATCGACGTGGTCTGGCTCTATGGCTATGGCTGGCCGATCTACCGCGGCGGCCCGATGTTCTGGGCCGACACCGTCGGCCTCAAGCACATCGCCGATCGGCTCTCCTTCTACGCCAAGGAGACCAACGATCCGAGCCTCGAGCCCGCGCCGCTGCTGAAGAAGCTCGCGGCCGAAGGCAAGACCTTCGCCTCGCTCGCGGCGGGCTCGAAAGCGGCGTGATTGGATTGGCGGTGGCTGTGATGTCTCGTCCCGGGCAACGCTCTCTCCGTTCCCTCCCCCGTTGTGGGGGAGGGTCAGGGACGGGGGCAGGCCCGGGCGCCGGCGTTTGTGGCCACCTCCTTCCCCAACCTTTCCCCACAAGGGGGAAGGGAGCCGGTCCGCTTGTGCCCACCTCACACGGTATCGTCGCGGCCGCCTTGCAGAGTAACGACCCCTAATGACCCATCCCGGCGAACAGTTTTATCCCGAGGGCGTGCGCTGGGACGACACCATCGTCCAGGGCACGCTGCCTGATCTGCTGGCAAAAGCCGCCGCCGAGTACGGCCCGCGCACCGCGCTGGAATTCCGCGACCATCCGATTACCTACAGCGAACTCGCCGCGATGGCTGAGCGCGCAGCCGCCGCCTTCCTGCGCGCCGGCTACGGCAAGAACAGTTCGGTCGCGCTGTTCCTCGGCAATACGCCGGACCATCCCGTCAATTTCTTCGGCGCGCTGAAGGCCGGCGCCCGCGTCGCGCATCTCTCACCGCTCGACGGCGAGATCGCGCTGACGCACAAGGTCTCCGATTCCGGTTCGCGCCTGCTCGTCACCTCTAACCTGGCGGCGTTGCTGCCGACCGCGCTGAAATTCCTGGAGAAGGGCCTGATCGACCGCCTGGTGGTCTGCGAGGACGATAATTGGGGTAAGGTCGGCACGCCGCAGGCTGCGATCCCCAGCGATCCCCGCATCGTCACCTTCAAGGCCTTTGTCGAGGGCGCCACCGCGCCGGCAGAGTGGCCGCAAGTGAGCGCCGACGATGTCGCGCTGCTGCAATATACCGGTGGCACCACCGGCTTGCCCAAAGGCGCGATGCTGACCCACGGCAATCTCACCTCGGCCGTGTCGATCTACGACGTCTGGGGCAAGCCGTCGCGCGCGACGCGTGGCGACGTCGTCGAGCGCGTGATCTGCGTGCTGCCGCTGTTCCACATCTATGCGCTCACCGTCGTGCTGCTGTCCTCGCTCAGGCGCGGCAATCTGATCTCGCTGCATCAGCGTTTTGACGTCGAAGCGGTGATGCGCGACATCGAAATCAAGCGCGCAACCTACTTTCCCGGCGTGCCGACGATGTGGATCGCGATCGCAGCCCTTCCCGATCTCGACAAGCGCGATTTCTCCTCGCTGGCGACGATCGGCTCCGGGGGCGCGCCGCTGCCGGTGGAGATCGCGAGTTTCTTCGAGCGCAAAGTCGGCAAGAAGCTCCGCAGCGGCTGGGGCATGACCGAGACCTGCTCGCCCGGCACCGGCCATCCGCCTACAGGTCCCGATAAGCCCGGCTCGATCGGCCTGATGCTGCCCGGCATCGAGCTCGACGTCGTTTCCCTGGACGATCCCTCGAAGGTGCTGCCGCCGGGCGAAGTCGGCGAGATTCGCATCAAGGGCCCGAACGTCACCAAAGGCTACTGGAATAAGCCCGAAGGATCCGCGGAGGCCTTCGTCGACGGCCGCTTCCTCACCGGCGACATCGGCTATGTCGATACCGACGGCTATTTCTTCCTGGTCGACCGCAAGAAGGACATGATCATCTCTGGCGGCTTCAACGTCTATCCGCAGATGATCGAGCAGGCGATCTATACCATACCAGGCGTGCACGAGGTGATCGTGCTCGGTATTCCCGACCAGTACCGCGGCGAGGCCGCCAAAGCCTTCATCAAGCTGAAGACGGATGCAAAGCCGTTCTCGCTCGACGAGCTGCGCGCTCAGCTCGCCGGCAAGCTCGGCAAGCACGAATTGCCGGCGGAGGTCGAATTCGTCCACGATCTGCCGCGCACGCCGGTCGGAAAGCTGTCGCGCCACGAATTGCGCCAGCGGCAGAAACCGTCACAATCCGCCCAACTTGCCACCCGACTTGCATCAGGAGATCGCGCTTGACCGACGCCGTCATCGTTTCCACCGCCCGCACCCCGATCGGGAAGGCCTATCGCGGCGCGCTCAACGCCACCGAGGGCGCAACGCTGCTCGGCCACGCCATCGGCGAGGCCGTCGCGCGCGCCAAGATCGACCCCAAGGAGGTCGAGGACGTCGTGATGGGCGCAGCACTCCAGCAGGGCGCGACCGGCGGCAACATCGCGCGCAAGGCGCTGCTCCGTGCCGGTCTCCCCGTCACCGTCGCCGGCACCACTATCGACCGGCAATGCGCCTCGGGCCTGCAGGCGATCGCGCTCGCCGCGCGTTCGGTGATCTTCGACGGTGTCGAGATCGCGGTCGGCGGTGGCGGCGAGTCCATCTCGCTGGTGCAGAACGACAAGATGAACGGCTTCCACGCGCAGGACCCGGCGCTGCTCGAGATCAAGGGCGAGGTCTACATGCCCATGATCGACACCGCCGAGATCGTCGCCAAGCGCTACGGCATCTCGCGCGAAAAGCAGGACGAATATTCGCTGGAGAGCCAGCGCCGCACCGCCGCGGCGCAGCAGGGCGGAAAGTTCAAGGATGAGCTCGCGCCGATCACCACCAGGATGGCGGTGACCGACAAGGCCACCGGTGCAGTCTCGTTCAAGGACGTCACGCTGTCGCAGGACGAGGGCCCGCGCCCCGAGACCACCGCAGAAGGCCTCGCCGGCCTCAAGGCCGTCCGTGGCGAGGGATTTTCGGTCACCGCCGGCAATGCCAGCCAGCTTTCGGACGGCGCCAGCGCGAGCGTGATCATGAGCGACAAGGAAGCGGCAAAGCGCGGGCTGAACCCGCTCGGCATCTTCCGCGGCTTCGTCTCCGCCGGCTGCGAGCCGGACGAGATGGGCATCGGCCCGGTATTCGCCGTGCCGCGCCTGCTCAAGCGTCATGGCCTGACCGTCGACGACATCGGCCTGTGGGAGCTGAACGAAGCTTTCGCGGTGCAGGTGCTGTATTGCCGCGACAAGCTCGGCATCGACCCCGACAAGATCAATGTCGACGGCGGCGCGATCGCGGTGGGCCATCCCTACGGCATGTCGGGCGCGCGCCTCACCGGCCACGCTCTGATTGAAGGCCGCCGCCGCAAGGCGAAGTACGCGGTCGTCACCATGTGCGTCGGCGGCGGCATGGGCGCGGCGGGGCTTTTCGAGGTGTTGCAGTAGCCGTCGTCCAGTAACCGTCGTCCCGGCGAAAGCCGGGACCCATACTCCGCAGCAGGAGTGTGGCACGCGAACAACAATGGCCTTCGCAAACCAACGAAGGCCGGTGGTTATGGGTCCCGGCCTTCGCCGGGACGACACATTCACAGGAGGATCCGATGGATCTCGCATTCACGAAAGAAGAGCAGGCGTTTCGCGAGGAAGTGCGGTCATTCTTCCGCGACAACGTGCCGCCGGATACGCGGCGCAAGCTGGTCGAGGGCCGCCACCTCTCGAAGGACGAGATGGTGACGTGGTGGCGCATCCTCAACAAGAAGGGCTGGGGCGTCAGCCACTGGCCCAAGCAATATGGCGGCACCGGCTGGACCTCCGTGCAGCACTATATCTTCAACGAGGAGCTGCAGTCCTATCCGGCGCCGCAGCCGCTCGCCTTCGGCGTCAGCATGGTGGGTCCCGTCATCTACACCTTCGGCAATGAAGAGCAGAAGAAGCAGTATCTGCCGCGCATCGCCAATGTCGACGACTGGTGGTGCCAGGGCTTCTCCGAGCCCGGCTCCGGCTCCGACCTCGCCTCGCTGAAGACGAAGGCCGAGCGCAAGGGCGACAAGTGGATCATCAACGGCCAGAAGACCTGGACCACGCTCGCCCAGCACGCCGACATGATCTTCTGCCTCTGCCGCACCGACCCGTCCGCCAAGAAGCAGATGGGCATCTCCTTCATCGTGTTCTCGATGAAGTCGAAGGGCGTCACGGTGCGCCCGATCCAGACCATCGACGGCGGCGCCGAGGTCAACGAGGTGTTCTTCGACGACGTCGAAGTGCCCATCGAGAACCTGATCGGCGAGGAGAACAAGGGCTGGGATTACGCGAAATTCCTGCTCGGCAATGAGCGCACCGGCATCGCGCGGGTCGGCGTCTCCAAGGAGCGGCTCCGCCGCATCCGCGATCTCGCCTCCAAGGTCGAATCCGGCGGCAAGCCGATCATTCAGGACGCGGCCTTCCGCGACAAGCTCGCGGCCTGCGAGATCGAGCTCAAGGCGCTCGAACTCACCCAGCTCCGCGTCGTCGCCGACGAAGGCAAGCACGGCAAAGGCAAGCCCAATCCGGCTTCCTCGGTGCTGAAGATCAAGGGCTCCGAGATCCAGCAGACCACCACCGAGCTGCTGATGGAGGTGATCGGCCCGTTCGCGGCACCCTATGACGTGCACGGCGACGACGGCTCGAACGAAGCCATGGACTGGACCGCCCAGATCGCGCCGAGCTATTTCAACAACCGCAAGGTCTCGATCTACGGCGGCTCCAACGAGATCCAGCGCAACATCATCGCCAAGGCGGTGCTGGGGCTTTGATCGTACACCATCAACACGCACTCACCGTCACGGCCGGGCCTGACCCGGCCATCCACGCCTAGCGCCACGAAAGAACGTGGATGCCCGGCATAAGGCCGGGCATGACGAAATCGATACCGGAGAGCAAAGAACATGGATTTTGATCTGAACGAGGAGCAGCGGCTTCTCAAGGAAAGCATCGACGGCCTCTTGACCGATTCCTACGATTTCGAGAGCCGCAAGAAGTACATGAAGGAGAAGGGCGGCTGGAGCAAAGCGGTCTGGGGCAAGCTCGCCGAGCAGGGCCTGCTCGGTCTGCCCTTCGCGGAGGCCGATGGCGGCTTCGGCGGCGGCGGCGTCGAGACCATGATCGTGATGGAGGCGCTCGGCAAGGCACTGGTGCTCGAGCCTTACCTCGCAACCGTCGTGATCGGCGGCGGCTTCCTGCGCCATGCGGGCAGCGATGCGCAGAAGGCCGCGCATGTACCCGGCATCGTAGACGGCAGCAAGACGCTCGCCTTTGCCCAGCTCGAGAAGAACTCGCGCTACGATCTCTTCGACGTCACCACGACGGCGAAGAAGAAGGGCGACGGTTGGGTCATCGACGGCGAGAAGTTCGTCGTGCTCAACGGCGAGAATGCAGATACCCTCATCGTGACCGCGCGCACTAGGGGCGAGCGCCGCGACAAGAGCGGCATCGGCGTGTTCCTGGTGCCGGCCGACGCCAAGGGCGTCGCCAAGAAGTCGTACCCGACCCAGGACGGCCTGCACGCCGCCGACATCACCTTCACCGGCGTCGAAATCGGTGCCGATGCCGTGCTCGGCAATCCCGACGATTCGCTCACGCTGATCGAGCGTGTGGTCGACGAAGCTCGCATCGCGCTCTGCGCCGAAGCGGTCGGCCTGATGGACGAATCGCTCAAGACCACGGTCGAGTACATCAAGACGCGCAAGCAGTTCGGGGTGCCGATCGGCTCGTTCCAGTCGCTGCAGCACCGCGCCTCTGACATGTTCGTCGCCACCGAGCAGGCGCGATCGATGTCGATGTTCGCGACCATGGCGGGCGATTTCCAGGACGCCAAGGAGCGCAGCAACGCTATTGCCGCGGCCAAGGTGCAGATCGGCAAGTCGCTGAAGTTCGTGGGACAGCAGGCGATCCAGCTCCACGGCGGCATCGGCATGACCATGGAGGCGAAGATCGGCCATTACTTCAAGCGCCTGACCATGATCGAGAACTCGTTCGGCGACACCGACTACCACCAGCGCCGCGTGGCGGACGGTGGCGGGTTGATCTAGCTACAAGGTCGCTGTCATCCCCCGCGCAGGCGGGGGATCCAGTACGCTGCGGCTTCTCGGTTCTAGCCGCGCCGTCTCTGGAATACTGGATCGCCCGGGTAAGCCGGGCGATGACGTCTGAACAAGTGGCCTCAACGGAGCCCAACAACAATGAAGAACACCCCGTTCGATCTCACCGGCAAGGTCGCCGTGGTCACCGGCTCCAGCCGCGGCATCGGCCGCTCCTCCGCCGAGCTGCTCGCAAAGCTCGGCGCCAAAGTGGTGGTCTCCTCGCGCAAGGCCGATGCCTGCAAGGCAGTCGCCGACGGCATCAAGGCGGCCGGCGGCGAGGCCACCGTCATCCCCTGCAACATCGCGCGCAAGCAGGAGGTCGAGGCGCTGATCGCGGGCACGATCAAGCATTACGGCAAGATCGACATCCTCGTCTGCAACGCCGCGGTCAACCCGTATTACGGCCCGCTGCTCGACATCACCGACGAGGCCTTCGACAAGATCATGGGCAGCAACGTCAAGAGCAACATCTGGCTCTCCGCGCTTGCGATCCCGCAGATGGCCGACCGCGGCAACGGCTCAGTCGTCATCATCTCCTCGATCGGGGGCTTGCGCGGTTCGACCGTGATCGGCGCCTACGGCATCTCGAAAGCCGCCGACTTCGCGCTGTGTCGTTCGCTCGCCGGCGAATGGGGCCCGAAAGGCGTCCGCGTCAACTGCATCGCGCCCGGCCTCGTCAAGACCGACTTCGCCCGCGCGCTGTGGGAAGACGAAGCGAATCTGAAACGCCGCACGGCCACCACGCCGCTCCGCCGTATCGGCGAACCCGACGAAATCGCAGGCGCAGTGGCCTACCTCGCCTCCGACGCGTCGAGCTTCATGACGGGACAAACGATCGTCATCGACGGCGGCGTGACCACGGCGGCGCCGTAACTTCTGCTCTACTTGCAATTGTACGCCGGGCGCGCTTCACTTTTCCTCCGCTAGAGGGGGAGGGTCGCTTCGTGTTGCCCAGAGCGCAACGCGAGGCGGGGTGGGGTGAAGCCGCAAAGGCGGTATCGCTTGCGTCGACGAGACGGCTGCTGCTCATCAAGTTCGCGGATAGTCTGTCACCCCGCCCCGGTTCGCGTTCCGCTTCGCTGCATGCGAGCCCACCCTGCCCTCCAGGGGAGGGTGGGAGGACAGCCGTCTTGACCTTCCCGCCCTAATCCGCTCCCTTTGGCGAAACACAATAGCCCCTCACCGGACAACGCCGGGAAAACGCCAAAGAAACCCCAAGGTTTGCTTCCATGTCTTTCGTCCTCGCCATCGACCAGGGCACCACCTCCTCGCGCGCGATCGTGTTTCGCGGCGACATTTCCATTGCGGCGAAGGCGCAGGCCGAGTTTCCGCAGCATTTCCCTGCCTCGGGTTGGGTCGAGCACGAGCCCGAGGACATCTGGACCTCGACCGTGACGGTCTGCCGCGACGCGATCGCGCAGGCCGGCATCGGCGCAAAGGACATCGCCGCGATCGGCATCACCAACCAGCGCGAGACCACCGTGGTGTGGGACCGCGCCACCGGGCAGGCCGTGCACCGCGCCATCGTCTGGCAGGACCGCCGCACCGCCGACATCTGCGCCAAGCTGAAAGCCGACGGCCGCGAGCCCGTGATCTCGCAGAAGACCGGCCTGATCATCGACCCCTATTTCTCCGGCACCAAGGTCGCCTGGATTCTCGACCACGTCCCCGGCGCACGGGCGCGCGCCGCGCGCGGCGAATTGATGTTCGGCACCGTCGATTGCTATCTGCTTTGGCGTCTCACCGGCGGCAAGGTCCACGCCACCGACGCCACCAACGCCTCGCGCACGCTGCTGTTCAACATCCACACCGGCCAGTGGGACGACGAGCTCTTGGAGATCATCGGCGTGCCGCGCTCGATGCTGCCCGAGGTGAAGGATTCCTCCGCCCGTTTCGGCGAGAGCACGCCGGATTTGTTCGGCGGCGCCATTGCGATCTGCGGCATCGCCGGCGACCAGCAGGCCGCGACCATCGGCCAGGCCTGCTTCCGTCCGGGGATGATGAAATCGACTTACGGCACCGGCTGCTTCGCCCTGCTCAACACCGGCACCACGCCCGTGGCCTCGAAGAACAAGCTGCTCACCACCATCGCCTACCAGCTCGGGGGCAAGCGCACCTATGCGCTCGAAGGCTCGATCTTCGTCGCAGGTTCGGCAGTGCAGTGGCTGCGCGACGGCCTCGGCATCATCAAGCATGCCGCCGAGACCGGACCTCTCGCCGATCAGTCGGACTCCATGCAGAGCGTCTATCTCGTCCCGGCCTTCGTCGGCATGGGCGCGCCGTACTGGAATCCGCGCGTGCGCGGCGCCCTGTTCGGCCTCACCCGCAACACCGGCCCGGCCGAGCTTGCCCACGCCGCCCTGGAAAGCGTCTGCTACCAGACCTTTGATCTCTGGGCCGCAATGCGCGCCGACTGGCCGAGCTCGGAGGTGGCAAGCGTCGTGCTCCGCGTCGATGGCGGCATGACCGCATCCGACTGGACCATGCAGCGCCTCGCTGACCTGCTCGATGCGCCGGTCGATCGCCCCGTGATCCAGGAGACGACGGCACTTGGCGCCGCCTATCTTGCCGGCCTCGAGGCCGGCGTCTATCCCGAGCCGACCAAATTCGCCGATAACTGGCGGCTGGAGCACCGCTTCAAGCCCAACATGAGCCAGGCGACGCGCGAGCGGAAGCTTGCGGGATGGACGAGGGCGGTGAAGGGCGTGCTCGCGAGCGACGAGGGCGAATAACGGGCGCGCACGACGCGCCCAACAACAACAAACGGGAGAAACGACAATGAACACGGATTTCAACCGGGTCGTCCAAAAGCTCTGCGGCGCCGCGATCTGCGCCGCGCTGCTCACCTCGACCTCCCTCGCGCGTGAGAAGCCGGACCCGCTCGGCAGCGCGCGGCAGGTCAAGACCGACGTCGCCGGTCTCGATGCTCCCGCGCAGATTCTGGTCGATGTCTGGGGTATCCCCCACATCTATGCCGGCAATGAGCACGACCTGTTCTTCCTGCAAGGCTTTAACGCCGCGCGCGACCGGCTCTGGCAGATCGATCTTTGGCGCAAGCGAGGGCTTGGTCTGCTGGCCAAGGATTTCGGCCCGGCCTATGCCGAACAGGACAAGGCGCTGCGTCTCTTTCTTTATCGCGGCGATATGAATGCGGAATGGGCGGCTTACGGCCCCAAGGGGAAGACCTATGCGGAGGCATTCGTCGCCGGGGTCAACGCCTACGTCGCCGATGTGCGCGCGGGCAAGCGCCCGCTGCCGATCGAGTTCAGGATCGCCGGCACGATGCCGGATGCGTGGACGGCGGATGACATCGTCCGCATCCGCAGCCACGGCCTGACGCGCAATGTCGCCTCCGAGGTCAAGCGCTCCTTGGTCGCCTGCGCGGCAGGCCTCGATGCCGATCGGTTTCGCGTCAAGCTCGAGCCGGCGTGGACGACGAAAATTCCAGATGGTCTCGATCCCTGCAGCGTGCCGAAGGCGGTGCTGGCGCCCTACGATCTGGCGACGCGCCCGGTCGCCTTTGCCGCGCCGAAAGATCGCCAGGCCGCACTCGCGCACGATCCCGACAAGTACCTCACCGAGGCCGACCTGCAACGCGACACCATCGGCTCCAACAATTGGGTGATCGCGGCGTCACGGACCGCGACTGGGCGTCCGATCCTCGCCAACGATCCGCATCGCGAGCACAGCGTGCCCTCGCTGCGCTACATCGTCGGCCTCAATGCGCCCGGCCTCTCCGTGATCGGCGCGGGCGAGCCCGCGCTGCCCGGCATCTCCATCGGCCACAACGGCACCATCGCCTTCGGTCTCACCATCTTCAACGTCGACCAGGAAGACCTCTACATCTACGAGCTCAATCCGCAGAATCCCAACCAGTACCGCTATGGCGCTGGCTGGGAGGACATGCGCATCGTCCACGAGAAAGAGCAGGTGAAAGGCGAGAGCGATCGCGATCTCGAGCTGAAATTCACCCGGCATGGTCCGGTGATCTACGTCGACGACGCCAACAAGCGGGCCTTCGCCGTCCGCTCGATCTGGTTCGAGCCCGGCACCTCGGCCTATTTCGGCTCCTCCGACTACATGACCGCGAAGGACTGGAACGGATTCCTCGGCGCCATGCGGCGCTGGGGCGCGCCGTCGGAGAATCAGGTCTATGCGGACACCAAGGGCAATATCGGCTGGGTCGCCGCCGGCAAGACGCCGCGGCGCGCCAACTATGATGGCCTGATGCCGGTGCCCGGCGACGGCCGCTACGAATGGCAGGGTTTTCTCTCGCTCGACGAACTGCCCAAGACCTATCAGCCCAAGCAGGGCTTTCTCGCCACCGCCAACCAGATGAACCTGCCGGCGGATTATCCCGTCAGCGAGCGCAAGGTCGGCTTCGAATGGGCGGACAGTGCGCGCTGGCAGCGCATCACCGAGGTCCTGAAGGCCAACAGCAAGGTGACGATGGCCGATGCCATGGATCTGCAGAACGACGACACCACGATGCTGGGCCGGCGGCTGGTCAAGCTGTTGCAGCCGCTCACTTCGGACGATGCCAACGTGAAGAAGGGCCTCGAACTGCTCAAGCCTTGGGACGCCCGTGATGCCGCCGACAATGCCGCTGCTGCGGTGTTCGAGGTCTGGATCTCCAATCATCTTGGACCGGTACTGCTGAAGACCACGGCGCCCAAGGCTGCCGACCTGATCGCGCCGGAGGCGTCCAGCATTTCGGCGCTTGTCGCCTTTCTGGAATCTCCGGACGCGTCGTTTGGCTCCGATCCCGCCACCGCGCGCGACCAGATCCTGCGCGACAGCCTCGGCGCCGCGGTGGCCGATGTCACAGCCAAGCTCGGGGCCGATTCCTCAACCTGGCGCTGGGGCCGCCTGCACGTCGCAAAATTCGACCATGCTCTGATGCCGCTGGCCGACAAGGCGACGGCCGCTCAGCTCTCGGTCGGTCCGCTGGCCTACGGCGGCGCCGCCAACGTGCCGCGCGCGGCCACCTATCGCCGCACCGATTATCAGCTGTTCGCTGGCGCATCGTTCCGCATGGTGCTCGACGTCGGCAATTGGGATGCGAGCCGCACCATCAACACACCGGGCCAGTCGGGCGATCCCTTCAGCGGCCATTATCGCGACCTCGCGCCGCTCTGGGCGACCGGCCAGTATGTGCCGCTGCTCTACAGCCGCGCCGCGGTCGAGGCTGCAACGGCGGAGGCGATCACGCTGACGCCGCGGTGAATGAGGCGTATCCAGAAATCCCGCCGTCGTCCAGGCTTTCGCCAGGACGACCCGGAATGTGTTGCCGGCGTTCAGCTTCTAAGGGACGCATCCCATGATCCTCCCCGACGGCTATTCCGACATTCCCGCCAGCAAGATCGCTGCCGTCGTCACGCATCTCGAGATGACAGCGCGTCCGCCGCTGCGTGACAATCCTCTTGGCGCATGGACCCTGCGCAAGGTCGATACTCCCGCGCTTCATTGGTATCGCGACCTCCATCGCCGCGTCGGCGAGGAGTGGCTGTGGTTTTCGCGGGCGCGCATGAACGACGGCGAGCTCGCCGCAATCATCCATGCACCGGGCGTCGAGGTATATGCGCTTGTCGTGGACGGCCACGATGAGGGCCTGCTGGAGCTGGACTTTCGCGAGGCCGGCCAATGCGAGCTGGTGTATTTCGGTGTCACCGCAAAACTGATCGGCAGCGGTGCCGCCCGCTTTATGATGAACCGCGCGCTTGAGCTCGCATGGTCACGCGACCTGTCCCGCGTCTGGGTGCACACCTGCACGTTCGACCATCCGTCCGCCGTCGCATTCTACCAGCGCTCGGGCTTCCGTCCGTTCCGCCGCCAGATCGAGATCGCCGACGACCCGCGGCTCGATGGCACGGCGCCGCGGTCCGCGGCAAAGCATGTGCCGATCATCGAATAGGTAGCAGCTGCCTCTCCGCCGTCATTGCGAGGAGCCCTTGCGACGAAGCAATCCAGTCTGGTTCCGTGGGAGATACTGGTTGCTTCGCTGCGCTCGCAATGACGGAGTGTGGCGCTGTCGTCGCGTTTCATTGGGGCTACGCGTGGCGGGATCACCGGATCACGCCAACACTCGGTTCCGGAAGATCATAGGGAGCGAGACGCCGTAATCGCTCGGTCAATGGCTGCACGGGCGGAGCATACAGCTCTCCGTAGCTGGAGAGCAGTGGGAGGCTAGGCTCCCAACGATGGATGACGAACACCACGCGATACTGTTTCGCCGCGGGCAGTCTTTGCTTGTAGTCGGTCTCGATCACCGTCTCGCCATCCGCGGTCAGGAACGTTTCGTTCCACGCCATCTCTGCGTGGCCTTCCGGGTTGGACGGATCGATTTGGGTAAAATCATGAGGATTGAACCGCGCGTCCGGATTCGCCACGAGCACCTCGAGAATTACAGCGTCATCCATGTAACCTCGTAGATTGTCTTCCAATTTCCGCCGGTCCTCACCAGTCAGAGGCACTATTTCATCGCCCCTGCCGGCTTTCCGCAGCAGAGCGTTCACCTCTTCGCTGAAATTGGGGGGATCGTGTGAGTCGATCAATTCCCGGATGAAACGGGCATAGGCAGCATTATCAGCGCTGAAGGAGTAGGCGCCTAGGAGAGTGAGTGAGGGAGGCTGGTCAGCAGTCAAATCGCTCTGCTCCGTGCGGCGATGAGTCCGCGATACCCGATCATGCGAAGCTCGCTAGCTGTTGAAATTCACCGCCGTGGTGTTTGCACCGCAAAGCAGCACCGCGACCCGCTCGCCGGGTGAGGGGCGATAGCGACCGGAGAGCAAGGCGGCAAATGCGGCGGCGCCGCCGGGCTCGGCCACCAGGCGCAGGCTCGACCACAAGGCCGACTGCGCCTGCTTGATCGCGTCGTCGGCGACCAGGACGACCCGCTCGACATGGGCCCGCGCAATCGGAAACATCAATTGTCCGACACGTCGCGGGGCGAGACTATCGGCAGCGATGCCGCCCGCCGGCGCATCGATCGGCGCGCCTGCCGCGAAGGCGGCGTGAAGCGTCGGCGATTGCTCGGGCTCGACCGCCACGATGCGCGTCCTGCCGGCGCTCCAGGCTGCCATGCCACCGATCAGGCCGCCGCCGCCGACTGCAACCAGCACCGTGTCAATGCCCGGTGCATCCTGCTCCAGCTCCATTCCGACACTGCCCTGACCGAGCAAGGTCTCGACCTGGTCGTAGGCATGCACCGCCATGGCGCCGGTCTGCGCGACATGGGTTTCGCTTGCGGCGAGCGCGTCGGCATAGCGGCTGCCCGCAATCACGAGTTTCGCGCCATAGCCTCTGATACGCTCGGCTTTGGCCGGCGAGGTGATGTCGGGCACGAAAATCGTGGCCGGGATGCCGAGCCGCTGCGCCGCATACGCCACCGCCGCGCCGTGATTGCCGCCCGATGCGGCGACGACACCGGCTTCCGGCAGCCGGCGCAACAGCAGATTGGCGAAGGCACCCCGCGCCTTGAACGATCCGGAATGCTGCAGCATCTCGAGCTTGAACGTGACGGGAGAAGCCGGCAGGCCAAAATCGGCGAGATCGGCCTCAACGAGCGGCGTGCGCCGTATGTGCGGACGGATGACGGCCTCGGTCGCCGCGATCCGCTCCCGATTGATGTCCATTGTTGCTGTCATGATGCCGTCCTTGATAACGCATCCGGCAGCCGCTGTCGCGGCGCCGTTGCATGCAGCGCAATGCTCCACTTCCATGATTTTGCTTGCGCCACTGCGGCCTTGCCGTGGAAACTGATCGGCCCTGCCTCGTCCAAAAGCCAGAGAAGAGCGCAAAACCATGTTCCTGATCGGCCAATATGATTCCCCCTTCGTCCGCCGCGTCGCGATTGCGCTGCGGCTTTACGGCCTCGCCTTCGAGCACAGGCCGTGGTCGACCTTCGGCGACGCCGACAAGATCGCGCCCTATAATCCGCTGCGCCGCGTGCCGACGCTGGTGCTCGACAACGGCGAGGCGCTGATCGAGAGCACGTTCATCCTCGATTATCTCGACGAGCTCGCCGGGCCGGAGAAGGCGATGCTGCCGCGCTCCGGCGCCGAGCGCCGGCATCACTTGCGCATCTGCGCGCTCGCGTCCGGCCTCGGCGACAAGGCCGTGAGCCTGCTCTACGAACGCGTGCTGCGGAAGGAGCAGCTTACGCTATGGGTCGAGCGCTGCCAGGCGCAGATCGCGGACGTGCTGAAAGCGCTGGAGGCCGAGCGCGCCAAGGTGACCACGCCGTACTGGCTGGGCGAGCGCATCGGCCACGCCGATATTGTGGTCGCCTGCGTCGTCCGCTTCACCCGCGAGGCCCATCCGCAGTTGTTCGAGCCATCGCGCTATCCGGCGCTGTCGGCGCATGCCGACGCGTGCGAGGCGCTGGCGCCGTTCAAGGAGATTGTGCAGCCCCTGGCACCGCCGAAGGGGTGATCGCCGCTATGCGAACCCGACCTTGATCAGGATCGTCAGGAAGAGGCCGCCGACAACCGCGCAGACCGCGGCACCGATCAGCGGCCCCAGCGCGCCTCCCCGGCTTGCAGGCTCCAGCACGGCTTGTCCGGGCTGGTCCGGATCGTAATAGACCTGGACGCTCTTCCCAGGCCGATATTTCGCCGCGGCCTCTTCGGCGACCTCGCGCAGGCCGGAGATCATGGTGCCGTTCCAATCGCCTTCGGTGCCGATGAAGTCGCGCTTGCCGACCCTGTAGGCGTAGCGCAGGTCGATCTGATAGCGGTGGACGAGCTTTGAAGTCGTCGGTCGATTGTCGTGCTCGGTCTTCTCTTCGATGATTTCCTCGATCACGTCGCAATGGGTGACCCTGCCCGACGCGGTCGGCCAGCGCAGGCTGGCGCTCGCCAGCCGGCGCGTCCGGACATAATCGGCGGCGAGGAACACCCCGCCCACGAGCACGATGATCGGCACCGCGAACGCGAACAGCGGGACGCCCTTGTCGGCGTAGAGCACGTGGCCCGCGAACGAATGCGCGGTCAGGGTGGCGGCGATGACGCCGAACACCATTGTGAACGCCACCAGGGCCGCGACGTTCTGCGCGGCGGCAGGCTCCAGCAGCGCCTCTGTCGGTTGCTTCGGATCGACATGGACCTCGACATGGGCGTCGACCGGATAGCGTCCGGTCAGTTTTGCGGCCAGGACCCTCGTCGTGATGACGGTGCCGCCGACAAAGATCTTGTCGCCTTCCAGCTCCTGGCCGCCGGCCTGATATCGATAGCGGATGATGGGCTTGGCGTCGTTCCGATCGTCCGAGGAATGCGCCGTCGGCTGGTCGACCCGGGAGACCGTGATGATGCCCTCCACCTTGTCCCAGCTCCGCGCCGCCACCATCCGGCCCCGCATGCGGATCAGATTGAACAGCGTCAATCCAAACAGCAGCACGGCGATGCCGGCGGCAATCTGTGTCCACATCAATTGTTGGGCGTTCAGCATCCGATTCCCCTGCGCTTCGGTGACGACCGCCATTGGTCGCGGCAAACGCGCTTTGCGTTCGATGCTGTGCGTTGCCCCAGCACATGCCAGGCATTGCTTCACCAATGTCGTCCTGGCGAAAGCCACGACCCATTGCCCCAGCGGGTCATTTGGCGAAGATTGGTCGTTCGGTATTGCCTGCGATGGCCACCAATGGATCACCCGGTATGGATGGCTTTCGCCAGGACGACAGCGAACGTGTGGCACGCGCCGTGATGGCGACTGGCGAGGGAGTATCAAACGGGCACGGTCGGCGATGATGGAATGTTACAGGTGTTTTGCCCGACGCCGCAAGCAATTTCGGTAATATCGAAAAATTATTCGGTGACACCGCAAAAATTATCGAGCTTTTTCAACCCCATGCCTACTGTGCATGGGGTTGATTTCTCGTTTTCTGTTTGGAGGGCGCCTAACCCGCGCCCGCGCGCTTCTTCTGCCAGACCAGGTGCACCGCGCAGGTGCAGCCCGGCGGATGCGACGCAAGCTCCTTCGACGTCTCGTCGTTCGCCGGCGTTGCCGTGAACGCCGCCTTGTCGCTCCCACCCTCTCGCGTCGGGATGTAGTTCAGAATCGGCGCGAGCCAGCGCTCGGTCTCGGCGACGCTCATGCCCTTGCGCGCAGCATAATCCTCGACCTGATCGCGCTCGATCTTGCCGACTCCGAAATAATAGCTCTCTGGATTGGCGAGATAGAGCCCCGACACGGAGGAGCCCGGCCACATCGCATAGCTCTCGGTCAGCTTCACGCCGGCGGTGTTCTCGGCATCGAGCAGCTCGAACAGCGTGGCCTTCTCGGTGTGATCGGGTTGCGCGGGATAGCCGGGGGCGGGACGGATGCCCTGATACTTTTCGAGGATCAACTCGTCGGGGGAGAGCGTCTCGTCCGGCGCATAGGCCCAGAATTCGCGGCGGACGCGGGCATGCATGCGCTCGGCGAACGCTTCGGCCAGGCGGTCGGCCAGCGCCTTGCACAGGATCGAGGAATAGTCGTCATTGGCCATCTTGAAACGGTCAGCGACCACATCCTCGCCGATGCCGGCGGTGACGACGAAGCCCCCGACATAGTCGGGCACGCCGGTTGTGGCGGGCGCGACGAAGTCGGACAGCGCGGCGTTGAAACGGCCCTCGCGCTTCTCGAGCTGCTGGCGCAGCGTGTGCAGCGTCGCGATCGTCCTGGTCCGGCTCTCGTCGGCATAGAGCACGATGTCGTCGCCCTGCGCATTGGCCGGCCAGAAGCCGACGGTGGCGCGCGCGCGGAACCATTTCTCCTTGACGATCAGGTCGAGCATCTTGCGCGCGTCGCCGTAGAGCGAGCGCGCAACTTCGCCGACCTTGGCGTCGTCGAGGATGGCGGGGAAGCGTCCGGCGAGCTCCCAGGTCTGGAAGAACGGGGTCCAGTCGATATAGGGCACCAGCTCGGCGAGATCGTAGTCGTCAAAGCTTCGGGTGCCGAGGAAGGTCGGCTTCACCGGCTTGTTCGCGGTGAAGTCGACCGGCACGCGGTTGGCGCGGGCGGTCGCCAGCTTCAGCCGCTTCTTGTCGGCCTGGGCGCGCATATGGGCGTCCGAGATCTTTGCGTATTCGGCGCGCACCTCCGCGGCATAGGCCTCGCGCCTCTCGGGCGACAGCAGCGCCGACGCAACACCGACGGCGCGGCTGGCGTCGTTGACATGCACCACGGGGCCTGCGCGATAGCTCGGGTCGATCTTCACCGCCGTATGCACGCGGCTCGTGGTGGCGCCGCCGATCAAGAGCGGCAGCTTGAGGCCTTCGCGCTGCAATTCTGCGGCGAAGAACGCCATCTCGTCGAGCGAGGGTGTGATCAGGCCGGACAGCCCGACGATGTCGGCCTTCTCCGCCTTCACCGTATCGACGATCTTGGCCGCGGGCACCATCACGCCGAGGTCGATGACCTCGTAATTGTTGCACTGGAGCACGATGCCAACGATGTTCTTGCCGATGTCGTGGACGTCGCCCTTGACGGTCGCGAGCACGATCTTGCCGGCGGACGAGGAGCCTTCCGTGCCGATGCCGTTGGCGAGATTGCGCGCCTTCTCCTCCTCCATGAACGGCATCAGCCAGGCGACAGCCTGCTTCATCACGCGGGCCGACTTCACCACCTGCGGCAGGAACATCTTGCCGTCGCCGAAGAGATCGCCGACCACGTTCATGCCGGCCATCAGCGGTCCCTCGATCACGTCGAGTGGCCGCGTCGAGGCCTTGCGGGCCTCTTCGGTATCCTGCTCGATGAATTCGGTGATGCCGTGCACCAGCGAATGTGACAGCCGCTTCGCCACCGGCCATTCGCGCCAGGCGAGATCGGCTTCCTTGGTCTGAGTCTTGTTGCCGCGGAATCTTTCCGCAAGCGCCAGCAGACGCTCGGACGCACCGGGGTCGCGGTTGAGGATGACGTCCTCGCACACCTGGCGCAATTCGGGATCGATATCGTCATAGACGATCATCTGCCCGGCATTGACGATGCCCATGTCCATGCCGGCCTTGATGGCGTGATACAGGAACACCGAGTGCATGGCCTCGCGCACCGGCTCGTTGCCGCGGAACGAGAACGACAAATTGGACACACCACCAGAAATGTGCGCGCCCGGCAGATTCTTGCGGATCCAGCGCGTCGCCTCGATGAAGTCGACGCCGTAATTGTTGTGCTCCTCGATGCCGGTTGCGATCGCGAAAATATTGGGATCGAAGATGATGTCTTCCGGCGGGAAGCCGACGCGGTTCACCAGGATGTCGTAGGCGCGCTTGCAGATCTCGGTCTTGCGGGCGAACGTGTCGGCCTGGCCGACCTCGTCGAACGCCATCACCACGACGGCCGCGCCGTGACGGCGGGCGATCTTGGCCTCGTGAATGAATTTGTCCTCGCCTTCCTTCATCGAGATCGAGTTGACGACCGGCTTGCCCTGCACGCATTTCAGGCCGGCCTCGATCACGGAGAATTTCGAGCTGTCGACCATTACGGGGACGCGGGCAATGTCGGGCTCGGCGGCGACAAGGTTGAGGAAGGTCACCATCGCGGCTTCCGAGTCCAGAAGACCCTCGTCCATGTTGACGTCGATGATCTGCGCGCCGTTCTCGACCTGGTCGCGCGCGACCTGCAGCGCGGCGGTGTAGTCGCCGGCGGTGACCAGCTTGCGGAAGCGGGCGGAGCCGGTGACGTTGGTGCGCTCGCCGACGTTCACGAAGGGAATGGCGTCGGTCAGGATGAACGGCTCGAGGCCGGAGAGCCGCAAGCGAGGTTCGATCTCCGGCACGATGCGCGGCTTGTGCGGCGCGACCGCAGCCGCAATCGCCGCGATATGGTCCGGCGTGGTGCCGCAGCAACCGCCGACGATGTTGACGAGGCCATCGCGCGCGAACTCGCCGACCAGGCGGGCCATGTATTCCGGGGTCTCGTCATACTGGCCGAACTCGTTGGGCAGGCCGGCATTGGGATAGGCGCAAACAAGCGTGTCGGCGACGCGGCCGATATCGGCGATATGCGCGCGCAGATCTTCCGCGCCGAGCGCGCAGTTGAAGCCGATGGTGACGGGCTTGGCGTGCTGGACCGAATGCCAGAACGCTTCCGGCAACTGGCCGGACAGCAGGCGGCCGGACTTGTCGGTGATGGTGCCCGACACCATCACGGGCATGTCGATGCCACGTTCTTCCGTGATCTCGGCGATCGCGTACAGCGCCGCCTTGGCGTTCAGCGTGTCGAAGATGGTCTCGACCAGCAGCAGATCGACGCCGCCGTCGAGCATGCCGTTGATCTGCTCGCCATAGGATTTGCGCAGGTCGTCGAACGTGACGGCGCGGTAGCCGGGATTGGACACGTCGGGCGAGATCGAGGCGGTGCGGTTGGTCGGTCCGATGGCGCCGGCGACGAAGCGCGGCTTGCCGTCCTCGGCCTCGACGCGGCGTGCGGCGTTGCCGGCGAGGCGGGCGCCTTCTCGCGCCATCTCGTAGACGATGTCGGCGAGATCGTAATCGGCTTGGGCAATCGAGGTCGTGGAGAAGGTGTTGGTCGCGACGATGTCGGCGCCGGCGCGCAAGTAAGCGGCGTGGATGTCCTCGATCGCCTGCGGTTGGGTCAGGATCAAGAGGTCGTTGTTGCCGCGCAAATCGCGATGGAAGTTCTTGAATCGCTCGCCGCGGAAGGCGGCCTCGTCGAACTGGAGATTCTGGATCATCGTGCCCATGGCGCCGTCGAGCACGAGAATGCGCTCGCGCGCGGCGTTGAGCAGGGCGGTTCGCTTGGGAGAGGTGGATACGGTCATGGTGTTTTAAGCCGCCTTCTGCGCGCTCTTGGCGCGGATGCCGAGCAAATGGCTGATCGCGAACACGAGATCGGCGCGGTTCATGGTGTAGAAATGGAAGGTGTCGACGCCGTGCTTGGCCAGCTTCTGCACCTGGCCGGCCGCGACGGTCGCCGCCACCAGCTTGCGGGTCTCGGCGTCTTCGTCGAGCCCCTCGAATTTCGCGGCGAACCAGTCCGGCACGGAGGTGCCGGCGCGGGTGACGAAATTGCGAGCCTGCTTGAAATTATGCATGGGCATGATGCCCGGCACGATCGGGATGTTGATCCCGCGCGCGCGCACGCGGTCGAGATAGCGGAAATAGAGGTCGTTATCGAAGAACACCTGCGTGATCGCGCGGGTCGCACCTGCATCGACCTTGGCCTGCAGCGTGTCGATGTCATCGTCGAAGTCGCGCGCCTCGGGATGCTTCTCAGGGTACGCCGAGACCGACACCTCGATATCGCCGTGCCGCTTCTTGATGCCGGCGACGAGGTCGGCGGAGCTCTGGTAGCC
Organism: Bradyrhizobium sp. 172; assembly: GCF_023101065.1. Taxonomy (NCBI): domain Bacteria; kingdom Pseudomonadati; phylum Pseudomonadota; class Alphaproteobacteria; order Hyphomicrobiales; family Nitrobacteraceae; genus Bradyrhizobium; species Bradyrhizobium sp. 172. The sequence continues at coordinate 7,190,155 of NZ_CP064701.1, read as the reverse complement.
ATCGGGATGGCTAGAATAGGCCGTGCCAATGCCGCCCGGGGGATCGCCGCGCAGGCCGACGATGTGGCGGACGCCGACCTCGTGATAGCGGTCGACGATCTCGTCGATCTCCCCGCGGGAGGCGCCGACGCAGGTCAGATGCGCGGCCGGCAGCAGCGCGGTTTCTTTCAGGATGCGCGAGATGGTCGCGTGGGTCCGCTCACGGGTCGAGCCGCCGGCGCCATAGGTCACCGAGACGAATTTCGGGTCGAGCGGGGCCAGCCGGTTGATGGTGTCCCAGAGATTGCGCTCCATATCTTCGGTCTTGGGCGGAAAGAACTCGAAGGAAATCGCAGGCCGCTTCAGGTACCCGTCTTGCCCGCCGGTGTGGGCAGGCATTGTCGCGTCAGTCATGGGCACCACTCACTCTCCAAGGGCGCGCCGGGTCGTTGGCGGCCGGCGGTCAGGTCTAGATTGCGAAAGGCCAAGATAAGCCAAAGCGGCCGCATCCGACAGCCCATCGGTAATGGGAAGTGGCCCACTTTGGCGGTGTTGGCATAAAATATTCGGTGATCTAGAATCGAAGTGGGAAGCTCGGTTTGGTATAAAAAGATAAATATACCAGCCAAGTAGGGAGAACTTGCGGATTAACTGGCGCAATATATTGAGTGGGCAATATGAAAGTCATGTTGCCAGATTGATCATTGTCCCAACGCCGCGGCGCGGGTCCGGAGCGCGCGGGCCCTGGCCTGCACGTCAGATCTGCGCGCCCTCCCATTGCCGCCGCGCTGCCCTCCACTACGTTAGCGCGCCATGATCCCGCTCTCAGTCCTCGACCTCTCCGTCGTCACCACCGGCACAAAGCCCGCCGCGGCGCTGCGCAACAGCATCGACCTGGCGCGCCATGTCGATGGGCTCGGCTATGTCCGCTATTGGCTCGCCGAGCATCACAACCTCGCCTCCGTCGCGAGCCCGGCGCCCGACGTGATGATCGGGCAGATCGCGGCGGTGACCAAGCACATCCGCGTCGGCTCCGGTGGCGTGATGCTGCCCAATCACGCGCCGCTGGTCGTGGCCGAGCGCTTCAAGATGCTGGAGGCGCTGTTTCCGGGCCGCATCGATCTCGGCCTCGGCCGCGCCCCTGGCACCGACGGCGCCACGGCCTATGCGCTGCGCAGCCGGCTCGACCGTCGCGAAGGCGACGATTTCCTCGAGCGGCTGCACGAATTGATCCTGTGGCAGACCCGGGAATTCCCCTCGGGCCATCCCTATCACAACGTCGTTGCGATGCCCGACGATACGCCGTTGCCGCCGATCTGGCTGCTCGGCTCCAGCGATTATTCGTCGGAGCTCGCCGCGCAAATCGGCATGGGGTTCGCATTCGCCCATCATTTTGCGTCCCACGATGCGATCGATGCGATGGTGCATTATCGCAATCGTTTTCAGCCCTCGGCCTGGAGTGCGAGCCCGCGCGCGATCCTCGCGGTCGCCGTCATTGCGGCCGACACGGATGACGAAGCCGAAAAGCTCGCCGCGTCTTTCGACCTCAACCGCCTGCGCCGGGACCGCGGCCAGTATCTTCCGTTGCCGAGCGTCGAAGAGGCGCTGGCCTATCCCTATACCGACTCGGAGCGCGCCTCGATGCGGCGCAACCGTTCCCGTCTGTTCGTCGGCAGCCGGGCAACCGTGCAGAAGACGCTGCAGCCGTTGATCGATGCGAGCAAGCCGGACGAGTTGATGGTGATTACCGCCGTGTACGATCACGAGGCACGAAAGAAATCATATTCGCTGCTGGCGGAGGCGTTCGGGCTTAAGGCGGTCGGATAAGGCTCTGGTGCTCCGGCTCGCGCTTCGCGCGTCCGGGACACGAATCTATTCCATCGTCGCGCGGAACGGGTGCCCCGGATACACGCCAACGATGCGGAATTCGCGTGAGAAGAATTTCAGCTCCTCGATCGCGAAAGCGAGGCCCTTGTCCGCGGGGTGGCCGTCGACGTCGGCATAAAACTGCGTGGCGAAGAAATTGCCGTCGACCATATAGCTCTCGAGCTTGGTCATGTTGACGCCGTTGGTGGCAAAGCCACCGAGCGCCTTGTAGAGCGCGGCGGGCAAATTGCGCACCCGGAACACAAAAGTCGTGACCAACGGACCGGAGCCCTGTGCGGCCCATTTCGGTTCGCGCGCGAGCACCACGAAGCGCGTGGTGTTGTGGGCCTCGTCCTCGATGTCCTCCGCGAGGATGTCGAGGCCGTAGATCTGCGCGGCGAGGCGCGAGGCGATCGCGGCGACGGACTTGTCGTTACGCTCGGAAATGTCGCGGGCGCTGCCGGCGGTGTCGGCGTGCACGATTGGCTTGATGCCAAGCTTGCGAATGATGCGCCGGCATTGGCCGAGCGCGTGCACGTGGCTCTCGACGCTCTTGATGTCCTCGAGCCTGGTCCCCTTCACCGCCATCAGCTGATGCCGGACCGGCAGAAACCATTCGCCGATGATGAAGAGGCCGGAGGCCGGCAGCAAATGATGGATGTCGGCGACGCGGCCTGCGACCGAATTCTCGATCGGAATCATGCCGAGATCGGCTTCGCCCGACGAGATCGCCGACAAGGCGTCCTCGAAGGTGGCGCAGGGCATCGGCTCGGCGTCGGGATAGGCCTCGACGATGGCGATGTGCGAATTGGCCCCAGGCTCGCCCTGGAATGCGATTTTCAGCTTGCTCATGCTCGGCCTTGTAACAGCGGCTCAGGATTTGGAAAGGATGCTGCGGGCGGTTTCCAGGTCCGCCGGCGTGTCGACCCCGCGGGGCACGGTATCGACAATGGTGAAGTCGATGCGCATTCCGGCCTCGAGCGCCCGGAGCTGCTCGAGCTTCTCCTGCAATTCCAGCGGCGACGGCGGAAGCCGGACGTAGCGCTCCAGCGCGGCACGGCGATAGGCATAGAGACCGATATGGTGGTAGCGCGGTCCGTCGCCGGTCGGCGCGGTTGCGCGGGTGAAATAAAGTGCGCGCATGCGTCTGCCGCCGAGCGAGGTTCCGATCGCCTTCACGACGCTCGGCGCGAGGTCCTCCTCCTCGGTGTGGATCTGCGACGCCAGCGTTGCGATATCCACGGCGGGGTCTTGCAGCGGCGGCAACACCTCGCGGATGTTGTCGATCGTGATGGTCGGGAAATCGCCCTGCAGATTGACCACGATCTCGGCTTTGCCGTCCGGATCGAGCTTCTGCATGGCCTCGTGGATGCGGTCGGAGCCGGACGGATGCTCCGGGCGGGTCATCACGGCCTCGCCACCATGGGCGGTCACGACGGATGCGATCTCCGCGGTGTCGGTTGCGACCGCGACCCGGCCTATCCCGGCCGCTTCGGCACGGCGCATCACGTGCACGATCATCGGCTGCCCCGCGATATCGGCTAGCGGCTTGCCGGGCAGGCGGGTGGCGGCCATGCGGGCCGGAATCAGCACCAGGATGCGGGGATCGATCATCGGTTCAAGGGCCTGGAAACGGGGCGTTTTCCGCGCCGGGAAATGGGGTGGGGACGGGGGTGAAGCCCGCTCGCTTATACGGGTTGCCAGACCCCGGGCAAACCGATATCTCAATGGCAAAACTCGGGGAAACAGTAAGGAACGTTGATTCTCCGAGGCTCGTCCTGGCGGCCGCACTGGGCCGCTCGATCCTTCTTGCGGTGTGGGGCCTGGCCGGAAATGGACTCTTTCGAACTGAACAAGATTCTCGGTGCCGTGCTCGGCACCTGTCTCCTTCTGCTGGTGACGAGCTTCACCGCCAGTGCGCTGTTCTCGCCCAAGATGCCGGAGAAGCCGGGCTTCGAGATCGCCGTGAAGGAAGACGCCGGCCACGGCAAGGAAGGCGGCGCTGCCGCCGCGGCTGCCGAGCCGATCGAAAAGCTGCTCCAGACCGCCTCGGTCGAGAAGGGCGCCGCCGCTGCCAAGAAGTGCGGCGCTTGCCACACCTTCGAGAAGGGCGGCCCGAACCGTGTCGGTCCGAACCTCTATGGCGTCGTCGGCGACCATGTTGGCGAGGGCCGCGGCGGCTTCAACTTCTCGGCCGCGATGAAGGCCAAGGGCGGCACCTGGGACTTCGATGCGCTCAACAAGTTCATCGCCAATCCCAAGGCAGCTGTCCCGGGCACCGCGATGGGCTTTGCTGGCATCCCGAAGGATAGCGAGCGTGCCGACGTGATCGCTTACCTGAACAGTCTCTCCGACAGCCCGAAGCCGCTGCCGACCGCGGCGAAGTAAGGCCTATCGACTTCGATCTTAGTACGCGGCCAGGCTGAAAAGCCTGGCCGTTTGCTTATCCGGGCCTCGCGGCGTTGTTATCGGGGCGTTTGGCCGCAGCGATCGGCCAGCTGGCCCTCCAAGATGAGGAAAAAGCAACATATTCCGTCGAAACCTCGCCTATATTGGGAACTTAAAGGAGTAGCCTCCTTCAAGACAGGAATGTTGATTTGGCCCTTACCCGACGCGATCTCCTGCTCACCGGCACTGCTGCCGCAACGCTCCCCGCCCTTGGTTCCGTAGGGGGCCTTTCCGGCGTCGGCGTGGCACACGCGCAATCCGCCAACGAGCCCACCTGGCGGCACGCGCTGTCGCTGTTCGGACAGATCAAATACCCGGCGGATTTCAAGCGCTTCGACTACGTCAATCCGGAAGCGCCCAAGGGCGGCGTCGCGCGCCAGATCGCCGTCGGCACATTCGACAATTTCAACATCGTCGTCTCCGGTGTGAAGGGGCAAGTCGCCGGTGCCGTGGCGTTCATCTACGAATCCCTCACGACGGCCTCGCTTGACGAAGTCTCGACCGAGTACGGCGCGCTGGCCGAGGCCGTCAGCCATCCGGATGATTTCTCCTTCGTGACTTACCGCTTGCGGCCGCAAGCCAAATGGCACGACGGCAAGCCGGTAACCGCGGATGACGTGATCTTCTCGCTCGATTCCTTCAAGAAGCACCACCCGCAGTACTCGGCCTATTACAGCCATGTGACGAAAGCCGAGAAGGTCGGCGAGCGCGAGGTAAAATTCGTGTTCGACGCGCCGGGCAACCGCGAACTGCCGCAGATCGTCGGGCAGCTCACGGTCCTGCCGAAGCATTGGTGGGAGGGCACGGATGCGCAGGGCCGCAAGCGCGATGTCTCCGCCACCACGCTTGAAGTGCCTCTAGGTTCCGGCCCCTATCGGGTCAAGGAATTCGTTGCCGGGCGGTCGATCGCGCTGGAGCGCGTCAAGGATTATTGGGGGCGCGACCTCGCCGCCAATGTGGGCCGCAATAATTTCGACGAGCTGCGCTATGAGTATTTCCGCGACGCCACCGTGGCGATTGAGGCATTCAAGGCCGATCAGGTCGATTGGCGCACCGAGAACAGCGCGAAGAACTGGGCGACAGCCTACGATTTCCCGGCCGTCACCGAAAAACGCGTGATCCTCGAGGAGTTCGCCAATCGCAGCTCGGGCGTCATGCAGGCCTTCGTGCCGAACCTGCGCCGCGCCAAGTTTAAGGATCCGCGCGTGCGACGCGCGCTCAATTACGCGTTCGACTTTGAGGAGATGAACAAGCAGATCTTCTACGGCCAGTACAAGCGCATCAGCAGTTATTTCGACGGCATCGATGAGCTGATGGCGACCGGGTTGCCGCAGGGCAAGGAGCTCGAGATCCTCGAGACAGTCCGCGCCGAGGTCCCGCCCGAAGTCTTCACCACGGCCTACACCAACCCGCTCGGCGGCAGTCCGGAAGCCGTTCGCGACAATCTGCGCGAGGCGCTGCGCCTGTTCAAGGAAGCTGGCTACGAGGTGCGCGAGCGCAAGCTGATCGACGTCAAGACGGGCGCCCAGTTCTCCCTTGAATTGCTGAACTCGGATCCAAGCTTCGAGCGGATCACGCTGTTCTACAAGCCGTCGCTGGAACGGCTCGGCATTGCTGTCAGCGTGCGGACGGTGGATCCCACTCAGTACGAGAACAGGACGCGCGAGTGGGATTTCGACATCGTCACTAACTCCTGGGGCGAGTCGCAGTCGCCGGGTAACGAGCAGCGCGAATTCTGGTCCTCGAAGACGGCTGACATCGCCGGTTCACGCAACATCACCGGCATCAAGAATCCGGCGGTCGACAAGCTGATCGAGCGGGTGATCTACGCCAAGGGTCGCGACGATCTCGTCGCGGCAACCAAGGCACTCGACCGCGTGCTGCTGTGGAATCACTACGTCGTACCGCAGTGGACTTATACGAAGGTGCGCACCGCGCGCTGGGATCGGTTCGGCCGGCCGGCGGAATTACCCAAATACGGTCAGTCCGGCTTCCCGTTCATTTGGTGGTACGACGCGGACAAGGCGGCGCGGATCGCAAAGAAGCCGTGAAGGGCATTTCTCGCATGGCGCAGCTTTCACGCCGGCATGTGCTGGCCTTGGGTGCCGGTGGCGCGTTCAGCGCCGCCTGGCTCCGGGGCGCGACAGCGTCCGAGATGCCTGCAGAGGCCCACGGCATGTCGGCCTTCGGCGACCTCAAATATCCCGCCGACTTCCATCACTTCGACTACGTCAATGTCGACGCGCCGAAGGGCGGCACCTTCTCGCTTATCCCGTCGGTGCGCGCGTACAACCAGTCCTACCAGACCTTCAACTCGCTCAATGCCTTCATCCTCAAAGGCGATGGCGCGCAGGGCATGGACATGACTTTTGCGCCGCTGATGGTGCGAGCCAATGACGAACCGGACGGGATGTACGGGCTTGCCGCCAAGTCTGTAAATATATCGGCAGACAGGCTGGTCTATCGCTTCACCATGCGGCCAGAGGCGAAATTCCATGACGGCACCAAGCTTACCGCTCACGACGCGGCGTTTTCGCTGACGTCGCTGAAGGCCAAGGGGCATCCGCTGATCATCGTGCAGATGCGCGACATGGTCAGCGCGGAAGCCGTTGACGATGCGACGCTGGTCGTCACCTTTGCCAAGGGACGCGCGCGTGACGTGCCGCTCTATGTGGCGAGTCTGCCGATCTTCTCGAAAGCATATTATGCCTCTCGCGCTTTCGACGAAACATCGCTCGATATCCCGTTGGGCTCGGGCCCGTACAAGGTCGGCAAGTTCGAGGTCAACCGCTACATCGAATACGAACGCGTCAAGGATTGGTGGGCTGCCGACCTGCCCCCCTGTCGTGGCAGCTACAATTTCGACGTCGTGCGCTACGAATTCTACCGCGACCGCGATGTCGCTTTTGAAGGTTTCACCGGCAAGAACTATCTCTACCGCGAAGAGTTCACCGCTCGTATCTGGGCGACCCGCTATGACTTCCCCGCGGTCAAGGAGGGTCGCGTCAAGATGGAGGTCGTGCCCGACGACACGCCGTCCGGCGCGCAAGGATGGTTCATCAACACGCGGCGCGAAAAATTCAGGGATCCTCGCGTGCGTGAGGCACTGATCGACGCCTTCGACTTCGAGTGGACCAACAAGACCATCATGTACGGTGCTTATGCCCGCACGGTATCGCCATTTCAGAACTCGGACCTCATGGCGAGCGATGGGCCTCCGCCGCCGGAAGAGCTGAAGCTGCTGGAGCCGTTTCGCGGCCAGGTTCCGGACGAGGTGTTCGCCGCACCGTTCACGCCGCCCGTCTCCGACGGCTCCGGGCAGGATCGCAGCCTGTTGCGCAGGGCGCAGCGATTGCTGAGCGAGGCCGGCCTGCCGATCAAGGACGGCAAGAGGATGCTGCCGAACGGCGAGATCTTCAGGATCGAATTTCTGTTGGACGAGCCTTCGTTCCAGCCGCACCATGGGCCCTACATCAAGAATCTCGCGACGCTTGGCATCGAAGCGAGCGTGCGCCTCGTCGACGCCGTGCAATACAAGGTACGCCAGGAAGATTTCGACTTCGATATGACGACCCAGCGCTTCAGCATGTCGGCAACGCCGGGCGACGCCATGCGCTCGTTCTTCTCGTCGCAGGTCGCGGCAACGAAGGGCTCGTACAATCTTGCGGGCGTCGCCAATCCGGCCATCGATGCCATGATCGAGAAGATCATGGCGGCCGACAGCCGCGAGGAATTGACCGTCGCCTGCCGCGCCTTCGATCGCCTGTTCCGCGCCGGCCGTTATTGGGTGCCGCACTGGTTCAACAAGACGCACCGGCTTGCTTATTGGGACCAATTCGGTCATCCGCAGAAGCCGCCGCGTTATGCCAACGGCGTCGGCGCTCCCGACATCTGGTGGTACGATGGCGGCAAGGCCGCCAGGCTCGAGCAGGCGAAGCAGCCATGAGCGCCTACATCGCCCGCCGCATCCTGCTGATGATCCCGACCTTGCTCGGGATCCTCTTCGTCTCCTTCATCGTCGTGCAGTTCGCGCCGGGCGGCCCGGTCGAGCGCGTGATCGCGCAGCTCTCGGGCGCGGACACCGGCGGGACCTCGCGCATTTCGGGCGGCGGCGACTTTGCGCAGCGCGCCCCGGGGCAGTTGGGAGCCGGCGGCGACGCCATCAACTCGAAGTATCGCGGCGCGCAAGGCCTCGATCCCGATTTCATCAAGAAGCTGGAAGTGCAGTTCGGCTTCGACAAGCCGGCGCCGGAGCGCTTCGCGCTGATGGTCTGGAATTTCGCCCGCTTCGATTTCGGCAAGAGCTATTTTCGCGACGTCAGCGTCCTGCAGCTCGTCAAGGAGAAGTTGCCGGTCTCGATCTCGCTCGGCATCTGGCTGACGCTGCTGACCTACCTGATCTCGATTCCGCTCGGCATCCGCAAGGCGGTCAGGGACGGGACGCGCTTCGACACCTGGACGTCGAGCGTGCTCGTACTTGGCTACGCGATTCCCGGCTTTCTATTCGCGATCCTCCTGATCATCCTGTTTGCCGGCGGTTCGTTCTTCAACTGGTTCCCGCTGCGCGGACTGACGTCAGACGGCTGGTCGCAGTTTCCGTGGTATTGGAAGATCATCGATTACTTCTGGCATTTGACGCTGCCGCTGATCGCCATGGGGCTCGGTGCGTTCACCACCATGACGTTCCTGACCAAGAACTCGTTTCTGGACGAGATCCGCAAGCAATACGTGATGACCGCGCGCGCGAAGGGCTGCAGCGAGAATCGGGTGCTTTACGGTCACGTTTTCCGCAACGCGATGCTGATCGTCATCGCCGGCTTTCCCTCGACCTTCATTCACGCCTTCTTCTCGGGCTCGCTTCTGATCGAGACCATCTTCTCGCTGGACGGACTGGGACTGCTCAGTTTCGAGAGCGTTCTCAATCGCGACTACCCCGTGGTGTTCGGCACGCTCTTCATCTTTTCGCTCGTCGGCCTCGTGATCAACCTGATCTCTGACCTGACCTATATGTGGATCGATCCACGAATCGATTTCGAGGCGCGGGAGGTCTGATGACGCTGGCCGCCCCCACCACGCCGATCGAAACCACTGCGAAGTCGCCGCTCGGCAGTGCCGTGCCGATCACTCGCAAACCGTTCGTGCCGTCGCCGCTCAACAGGCGCCGCTGGCAGAATTTCAAGGCGAACCGGCGCGGCTATTGGTCGTTCTGGATCTTCCTGATCCTATTTGTGGTGTCGCTGTTCGCCGAGCTGATCGCCAATGATCGGCCGTTCCTGATCAAATATGACGGCCACCTTTATTGGCCGTCCGTCGTCACCTATTCGGAAACCACTTTCGGCGGCGACTTCGAAACCGCGGCCGACTATCGCGATCCCTATTTGCAGAAGCTGATCAGGGACAAGGGCGGCAGCATCGTCTGGCCGCTGATCCGCTATTCCTACGACACCCACAATCTCGATCTGCCGACGCCGGCGCCGTCGCGGCCGACCTGGATGTTGACGGAAGCGCAGTGCAAGCCCGTCGTCGAGAAGAAAGGCCTCAAGAGCTGCCGCGATCTCGAATACAACTGGCTCGGCACCGACGATCAGGGCCGCGACGTGGTGGCGCGGCTGATCTACGGCTTCCGCATCTCAGTGCTGTTCGGCCTCTGCCTGACCATCGTCTCCTCCATCGTCGGCATCGCGGCCGGCGCGGTGCAGGGCTATTTCGGCGGCTGGATCGACCTGTTGTTCCAGCGTTTCATCGAGATATGGACTGCGATCCCTTCGCTCTATCTGCTGCTGATCTTGTCGTCGGTGCTGGTGCCCGGCTTCTTCGTGCTTCTCGGCATCCTGTTGTTATTTTCCTGGGTGTCGCTGGTCGGACTCGTGCGCGCGGAATTCCTGCGCGGGCGCAATTTCGAGTATATCCAGGCGGCGCGGGCGCTCGGCGTGTCGAACAAGGTCATCATGTTCCGGCATCTGTTGCCGAACGCGATGGTCGCGACCATGACGTTCCTGCCGTTCATCGTGTCGAGTTCGGTGATGACGCTGACGGCGCTCGATTTCCTGGGGTTCGGACTGCCGCCCGGCTCGCCGTCGCTCGGCGAGTTGCTGTCGCAGGGCAAGTCCAACGTGCAGGCGCCGTGGCTCGGTTTTTCCGGCTTCTTCTCGGTCGCGATCATGCTGTCGCTTTTGATCTTCATCGGCGAGGCCGTGCGCGACGCATTCGATCCGCGCAAGACGTTCAGGTAAGCCAATGGACGCGATCAACCAGCCTTTGCTCAGCGTGCGCGACCTCTCGGTGGTCTTCCACCAGGGGGGCGCCACCACGCTCGCGGTCGACAAGGTCTCGTTCCAGATCAAGCGCGGCGAGTGCCTGGCGCTGGTCGGCGAGTCCGGCTCCGGCAAGTCGGTCAGCGCGCTCTCGATTCTCAAGCTCTTGCCCTATCCAAATGCCTCGCATCCCTCGGGCAGCATCCACTTCAAGGGCCAGGAACTGATCGACCGGTCGGAGCAGGAGATGCGGGAGATGCGCGGCAGCGACATCTCGATCATCTTCCAGGAGCCGATGACCTCGCTCAACCCGCTGCATACGATCGAGGCGCAGATCGGCGAGATCATTCAGCTGCACAATCCGACCAGCAATGCCGAGGCGCGCAGGCGGACGCTGGAATTGCTCACGCAGGTCGGCATTCCCGAGCCTGAAACGCGGCTGAAGAGCTATCCGCACCAGCTCTCCGGCGGCCAGCGCCAGCGCGTGATGATCGCGATGGCGCTCGCCAACGAGCCGGACCTCCTGATCGCGGACGAGCCGACCACGGCGCTCGACGTTACCGTGCAGGCGCAGATCCTGACGCTGCTCGCAGAGATCCGCGGCCGGCTCGGCATGAGCCTGCTCTTCATCACCCACGATCTCGGCATCGTGCGCCGCATCGCCGACCAGGTCTGCGTCATGAAGGGGGGCGAGATCGTCGAGCAGGGGCCGGTCGAGCACGTCTTCAAGACCCCGAAGCATCCCTATACGCGCGACCTGCTCGCCGCGGAGCCGAAGCCAGATCCGGCGCCGCCGCAGCCGGATGCCCCGGTGGTGATGTCCGCCGACGACCTAAAGGTCTGGTTCCCGATCAAGCGGGGGCTGATGCGTAAGACGGTCGGCCACATCAAGGCGGTCGACGGCGTCAGCATCGCCGTGCGCAAGGGCGAGACGCTCGGCGTTGTCGGCGAGTCCGGCTCGGGCAAGACCACGCTGGGGCTCGCATTGCTGCGGCTGATCTCCTCGAACGGACGCATTGTGTTCCTGGGAAAAGATATCCAGGGCCTGCGCTTCAAGGAGATGCGGCCGTTCCGGCGCGACATGCAGATCGTGTTCCAGGATCCGTTCGGCTCGCTCAGCCCGCGCATGTCGGTCGCCGACATCGTCGCCGAAGGCCTCACCGTGCATCAGCCGCAGCTCTCGCGAGGCGAGCGGGAGGAGCGCGTCGTCAAGGCGCTCGAGGACGTCGGACTGAAACCGGATACTCGCCACCGTTATCCGCATGAATTCTCCGGCGGCCAGCGCCAGCGCATCAGCATCGCGCGGGCGGTGGTGCTGGAGCCGGATTTCGTCGTCCTGGACGAGCCGACCAGTGCGCTCGACATGCTGATTCAGGCGCAGATGGTCGATCTGCTGCGTGAATTGCAGCGCCGGCGCGATCTCACTTACATGTTCATCTCGCACGATCTGCGCGTCGTCGCCTCGCTCGCCAGCCATCTGATCGTGATGCGTGGCGGCAAGGTGGTCGAGGAAGGTCAGGCCGCCGAGCTCTTCAAGAACCCGAAGACGGATTACACGCGCGCGCTGTTTGCGGCGGCGTTCCGGCTGGAGACGGCGGAGAACGGGTCCGCGGCGACGTAGCCTCCGTCAGAGCCGCTTGATCGCGGCGACCTCGCTGCCGGCTTGCTTGATCCTTGCGATTGCCGGCTCGATCGGCTCGATCACCGTTGCCATGTGATGCGCATTGGCGTGAACCATGGTGCTGCCATCGCGGACGATGGCGACATGACCTTTCCAGAAAATGAGATCGCCGCGCAGCAAGCTGCTTTGCTCATGGGGCTCCAGCGCGCGGCCGAGGCCGGCCTGCTGCATGTCGCTGTCGCGCGGGCAGCCGATGCCCGCCGATGTCAGCGACATCTGGACCAGGCCGGAGCAATCGACGCCAAGGCTGCTCTTGCCACCCCAGAGATAGGGCGTGCCGACGAAACGCTCGGCGACTGCGACGAAATCCGGCTCGCAATGACCAAGCGGGGCGAGATGGGCCTTCGGCAGATAGTGTCCGTCGCGTGTCACGGCGAAGCTGCCGTCCTCGCGTGCAACCGCGATCTTCGATCCCATCACCAGCGTGTCTGCTGGCCGCAGCTTGATCGAGGGACCGGGGAAGGCAAAGGTTCGTAAAGCACTGACCATATGGGTCGGCGCGGCCGCGGGCTTCATGAGCGCTGCGTCCGGCAGCCAGCCGACATAGCCGTCACCTGAAAGTTGACCCCATGCCCAGCCTTCGCCGTTGCGGTCGTAAACCGTGACGCCCTCGCCGCGCAACGCTTGTGTCATTAGCATCGCGTTCGACGACGGCTGCTCGCGCACGGGCGCGATCGCCGCGATGATCTCGAATTCCTCGCCCGTGACGAAACGATCCGCCTGCACCTTGCTTTCGAGGTATTTCGCGGCGATGTCGCCGCGCGACGGTGTCAGCCTTGGATCGTATCTTGGATCGTGACTTGGATCGTGGCTTAGATCGTGTTCTGGATCACGCATAGCGCTCGCTCAGCAATGTGTAGATCGCGCGCGCGGCCTGGCACTCGCCGCCCTCGGGGCGTGCGGGCTTCGCCGACGGCGTCCAGCCGTAGATGTCGACATGCAGCCAGCTCCTGGCATGCTCGACGAAGCGTTGCAGGAACAGCGCGCAAATGATCGAGCCGGCAAAGCCGCCTGATGGTGCGTTGGTGATAGTGGCGGTCTTGGAATCCAGCCACGCATCGTAAGGCGGCCACAGTGGCATGCGCCACAACGGATCGTTCTCCCTCGCCGCGCATCGTGCGACGTCAGCGGCAAGCGTCTCATCATTGGTGTAAAAGGGCGGTAAATCCGGCCCCAGCGCGACGCGTGCCGCTCCCGTCAACGTGCCGAGATCGATCAGCAGGTCCGGCTTTTCCTCGTCCGCAAGCGCCAGCGCGTCGGCGAGCACCAGCCGCCCCTCTGCGTCCGTATTGCCGATCTCGACCGTGATGCCCTTGCGCGAGGTGAAGATGTCGAGCGGGCGGAAGGCATTGCCCGCGACCGCGTTCTCCACGGCCGGAATCAGCACGCGCAGTCGCACCTTCAGCTTCGCATCCATCACCATGCGCGCCAGCGCCAGCACGTTGGCGGCGCCGCCCATGTCCTTCTTCATGATCAGCATGCCGCTCGGAGGCTTCAAGTCGAGCCCGCCGGTGTCAAAGCAGACGCCCTTGCCGACCAGCGTCACCTTGGGATGAGCCGGGTCGCCCCAGCCAATGTCGATCAGCCGCGGCGCGCGGCTAGATGCCATGCCGACGGCGTGGATCAGTGGAAAATTCGTCTTTAAGTCGTCACCGATGGTGCAGGCAAAGCTTGCGCCGAATTCGGCGGCGAGATCCTGCGCGGCTGCGGCCAGCTCCTCCGGCCCCATGTCGTTGGCCGGCGTGTTGATGAGGTCGCGCGCCAGCATTGCGGCGTCCGCCATGCGATTGATGTCGGTCGCGTCGACGCCGTCGGGGGGAACGAGGCTGACCTCGGGGCGATCGGCCTTGCGGTACCGGGCGAAGCGGTAGCTGCCGAGCGCGAAGGCGAGTGCGGCGAGCCGTGCATCCTGCGGTGCATTGGCGAAGCGATAGATGCCCGGCGGCAGGAGGCCGGGCAGGGCGCCCGGTCGGAACAGGTCGCGCGATTTTGCACCCTCGTCCTCGAGCCCGAACAGCACTTGCGCGATCGCGCCATCGGGCGCGGGCAGCGCGAGATAGCCGCCCGGCTTTGCGGTGAAGGCGCTCGCGGTGGCGAACTGGCGTTGCGCCGCCGGTAGCCCCTCGGCGACCTGATCCCAGCTCGACTTGGTGACGAAGGTGATCGGGATGGCGGTAGGCGACGTCTCGAAGACAGAAGGCATTGGCGGGTCCGGATCGTCAGATCGAGCGGGTCATACGAACGGACGAGATTTCGCAGAGTTTTGCCGCCGCCGCAATCAGCTTTGCTGCCACCGTTCGGCGGTCCGCTACTCGCAGCAAAGGGGCCATGCTAGGTTCCGGCAACGGCCGTCAGGTGTGCAGATCTCCGGCGGCCGACGACAAAGCCGGCCGGGAGGAAATGCAATGGAATTTGTGTGGAGCGTGGTCACCTTCATCGGGCAGGCGGTCGAGGCGATTTTTGGCTATGTCGAGCATCATCATTGGATATTCGCGTTCCTTGCCGGCGGTTACGTCTTCTATCTCCACGACCGCTCCGTTCACGCGCGGTTCGATGCATTGGACAAGCGCATTGATGAAATTCGCAAGAGGCTCGCTATCGAATATTGATCGGGTGAGCGAAACCATCATCGGGCGAGCCCCGTCTCATGCCGAGGACACGATCCACGCGAGCGGCCGCAGGGCTTTACTAGCGCTGCGGTTGTGGCATTATTGCCCAATATTTTAGATTGTGTCGTACGGTTCTGCACGGAGTGCAACAACAGGGGATGGGGTCAATTCTTACCCGGCTCATCATGGCCCGGGCTGATTGATACCGGACTGAACCTGATCGTCGAAGGCATTTCTCTCATCGTTTGCGCGGCGCGGCATTCGCAAATAAGCGACGCAAAATGGATAGATCGTTCGTCATCGTACAGATTTCCGACCTGCATCTGGACGGGTCTGGTCGACTGCTTGCGACCATCGAGACGCTCAATGCCGCAATTCGCGAGAGGATGGCGGACTTCGCGGATGTTCCCGATCGCATCCTGCTGATCACCGGCGATATCGTGGACGACCCGGCGCCGCCTGCGCTCGACGAAGCGATCGCCGTCATTGCGTCCTTCCGGCAGACCGGGCTGTTCACCGACATCCAGGCAATTGCCGGCAATCACGACGTCAAGCGACCGAGCCAGCGTGCAGGTCGCCACGATGTTTATGATTACCTGCATTTGCCGCGGACCTCGAAGAGCGTCTACTACCGTCAGGCCGGCCTCGATCTGGTGCTGCTGGATTCCAACCGCGCGAGCCTCACGACGCTCGTGAGCGGCAACGTCGACCAGAGCGCCTATAGCGCCATGGTTTCGGATTCCGCGCGGCTGAGCGTCAAGCTCGCGGGCAGCCTCGGGTCGGGCGGCCGCGCCGATTATGCCGAGCCGGTGGAAAACCTCGTGCGCGTGCTGGCGCTGCACCATCATCCACTGCCGCAGGCGACCGGAGAAGGAAAGCGGTTTCTCGGCGTGCCCGACGAGCCGCTGATGTATCTCGCCGCGCCCGCGACCTTCCTCGAAGCGGCGACATCGCTCAATGTCGATCTGGTCCTGCACGGACACCGGCATGTCGAAGGGCTGACGCGTTATTCGATTCCCGATCCGCGCGCCACGTCGAGCGAGAGCGCTGAAGCATTCTGGCGCACGATCTACGTCCTGTCCTGTCCGTCATCGACCGGGCAGGCCGGTGACGATGCCGGCTTCAACGTCATCCATTTCGGCCCGATGTCCGACCCGATGTCCCATGGCGGCCGCACAGAGTATCGCTTCGCGATCGCCCGCTACTCACGTCCGCGCAAGGATGGTGTCTTCAGGCCGCTCGATTCCAACCTGCCGCACGGCGTCGTCAGACTGCCGGCCGGACGGGATTTTTCCCGAGATCCGGCCGTCCAATCGGGCATCGAGATCGACGCATGCACCACGCTGAAACGGAATCAGGTCGCAGCATTCGCGCGCCGGCTCCTGCTGCGCCGCGCCTTCTATGCCGACGACGAGGTGGATTGGGCCAATTTGCTCCACGTCTATCTCGTGACCTCTCATGTCTGGGCCGATCTGGAAAGCAAGTTCTCGAGATCCGCACGCAAGCATGATGTCGAGGCCGCGGTGACGTCACTACTGCGCCGACTGATCGAGCAATCTGCAAATGTGCTCGGCATCGACGACGTTCAGCTCGACGAGCTCCGCGCGAGGCGTCTGGTCAATCGTGACGATCTTCGACGCGAATTGCCGAGGGTCGTGCGTCCGGGCATCGATGTCGCGATCGAGACGCGGCAACGACTGCAATTGCTGCGGGACCTGAACGAGCAGGCGAAGGCGCTCGGCCTCGATGCGGGTCTCGGCGGCGAGGTGCCGCCGCAGGCGCCGCAGTGACGGGCCCGGGCCGGGAGCATTAACCGGCCGTTAGGGTTAACAGTCTATTGCTGGCGCGTTCGGCTCGATCAATCGGCTCGAGAGTCAAAGCGTCATGCGTCAACGGTTCAGTCGTGAACGGTTAAGTCTTGCCCGGCTTCTTGCGTCCACCTCGCTGGTCGCAGCGGTGGCCATGGGTCTCGGCGGCTGCACGGCGATGTCGGAACTCTCCGACGTCACGGGCTCGGTCGGGCCGCGGGCGGAAGCCGCTCCCACCGATCCCGCGCGCGCTGCTGAAGTCTATGGCGAGCGCTATCGTGCCAATCCCAAGGACGCCGACGCGGCGCTCGCCTACGGCCAGGCCCTGCGCGCCAACGGCCAGCGCGCCCAGGCTGCCGCCGTGCTCGAGCAGGCGACCATCGCCAATCCCGGCAACAAGGCGCTGATGGCCCAATACGGCCGCGCGCTCTCCGACAACGGCAATTTCCAGCAAGCCTTCGACGTGCTGTCGAAGGCGCATTCGCCCGATAACCCGGATTGGCGCCTGCTCTCGGTGCAGGGTACCGCGCTCGATCAGATGGGGCGTCACGAGGAAGCGCGCTCCTACTATGCGAGTGCGCTCAAGATCGCGCCTGGCGATCCCGGCGTGCTCTCCAATCTCGGCCTGTCCTACATGTTGTCGAGAGATCTGCCGAAGGCCGAAGACGCGCTGCGCCAAGCCTATGCCTCGCCGCACGCAAGCGCGCGGGTGCGGCAGAATCTCGGTCTTGTCGTCGGTCTCCAGGGCCGCTTCGCCGAAGCCGAGACTATTGTGAAGGCGGACCTGCCGCCGGACCAGGCTACGGCCAATGTCGCCTATCTCAAGGAAATGTTGACCCGCAGCGACGTCCGGCGTGGTGCGCCGAAGCGGACGCCGGTCGCCTCGCTCGGCCTGCCCGACTGATCAGACGTGATCTTCCGATCTTGATCTTCCAATCTTGAAGGCATCCTCGGACCGTACGCGGTCCACGTCTAAGGTCATTGCATCTCGGTGACCTTGATGCCAGTCGGTCCAAGGATGACGACGAACAGCACCGGCAGGAAGAACAGGATCATCGGTACCGTCAGCTTCGGCGGCAGTGCCGCGGCCTTTTTCTCGGCTTCGTTCATGCGCATGTCGCGGTTTTCCTGCGCCATCACCCGCAAGGATTGGCCGAGCGGGGTGCCGTAACGCTCCGCCTGCTGGAGCGCGAGACATACCGACTTGACGCCCTCGAGCCCGGTGCGCCGCGCGAGGTTCTCGTAGGCGACCTTGCGATCCTGCAAATACGACAGCTCGGCCGTGGTCAGGGTGAACTCCTCCGATAGCGCGATCGACTGGCCCACGATTTCGACCGCGACCTTCCGGAACGCCATCTCGACCGACATGCCGGATTCGATGCAGATCAGGAGCAGGTCGAGCGCATCGGGAAAGGCGCGCTTGATCGAGAGTTGGCGCTTGGAGATCGCGTTCCTGAGGAACAGCATCGGCGCCTGGAGTCCGAGATAGGCCGCACCGACGCAGATGCCGATCTTGATCGGCATGGACTGCTGCATATGCGCGATCAGGAACACGTAGACGACCGAACCGACGAACAGCACGATCGGGGCAACCAGGCGGGCAAACAGGAAGGTGATGTAGGGCGCCTGGCCTCGATAGCCGGCCATGATGAGCTTGTCCCGCGCAGCTTCCTGCGCGAGCCATTTGGTCAGGTTGAAGTCATCGACGACCTTCGAGACGAGCTGCTTCGGCGTCTGGCGCAGCGAGACTTTTTCACTCTTGTGGAGGCGCTCGCGCTCGCGCTGCCGGATGCGCTCACGTTCGTTCGCCACCGCCTTCATGCGCTTGGAAAGGCCCTCGCCGGCGAACAGCGGCATCACCAGCGTATAGACGGTGGCGCTGGCGGCAATGGCCGCCAGCAGCATCGTCATGAAGTGGACGTCGTGAAGTTTCGCAACGAGGAACTCTACCATAAGACACCATCAGAAGTCGAAATTGATCATCTTCTTCATCACCATGATGCCGATCGACATCCAGACAACACAGCCGACCAGCATGAGCTGGCCGGTGGGATGAGTCCAAAGCATCGAGATGTATCCTGGCGTTGTGAGGTAGACGAGGAACATCACGATCGGCGGCAGCGAGCCGATGATGCCGGCCGAGGCCTTGGCTTCCATCGACATCGCCTGGATCTTCTCTTTCATCTTCTTGCGGTCGCGCAGCACCTTGGAAAGGTTGCCGAGCGCTTCGGAGAGGTTGCCGCCCGATTTCTGCTGGATGGAGATGACGATGCCGAAGAAATTGGCCTCGGGCAGCGGCATGCGATCGTAGAGCCGCGTGCAGGCCTCGCCGAGCGGCATGCCGATCGCCTGCGTCTCGATGATGGACAGAAACTCGGAGCGCAGCGGCTCTGGCGCGTCGGCGGCGACCACCTTGATCGATTCGAACAGCGGCAGGCCCGCCTTGATGCCGCGGACGATGACGTCGACGGCATCGGGCAAGGCGGCCAGGAACTTGTTTTCACGGCGCTTCTTCAGGAAGCCGAGCGCCCAGCGGGGCAGACCGAGGCCGCCGGCAAACGCGAAGCCGGCGGCACCGAGCAGGCCGCCGCCGATGAACAAGGCGACTGCGAACAGCACGCCCGCCACGACGGCGGACACGATCCAGAATTTCTGCGGCGCCCAATCGAGGCCGGCCTGCGACAGGCGGACACTGAGCGGTACGCTCTTCTCCTGCTGGCGCCGCGCCTCGAGATCCTTGAGCGAGGTTTCGACCTGCTCGCGGCGCGAGCGCTGCGTCTTCTCGGCGGCGCGGGCCGTGGGCGCCTCGGCCCGCGAGATCGAGGCGCGGCGGCTCTCGGCCTTCCGTTCCCCGGACAGCATTGGATAAAGGAAGACCCAGGCGAGGCCGCCGACGGTGGCGGTGGCAAGGAAGGCGAGGGCAAGGACTTGCATGTTCATGGCTGCGTTGACCTGCTCACGTCGTGGGCGCCACTTCCGCCGCGTCGAGCGCCGCGGCAAGGCGCTTCTCTTCGCCGTAATAGCGGGCGCGTTCCCAGAATTTCGGGCGGCCGATTCCGGTCGACCGGTGCCGGCCGATGATCTTGCCGTTGGCGTCCTCGCCGACCATGTCGTAGAGGAACACGTCCTGGGTGATGATGGTGTCGCCTTCCATGCCCATCACTTCGGTGATGTGGGTGATGCGGCGTGAACCGTCGCGCAGGCGCGCGGCCTGGACGATGACGTCGATCGAGGCGCAGATCATCTCGCGGATGGTGCGTGAAGGCAGGGAGAAGCCGCCCATCGTGATCATGGATTCGCAGCGCGATAGCGCCTCGCGCGGATTGTTGGCGTGCAGCGTGCCCATCGAGCCGTCATGGCCGGTGTTCATGGCCTGGAGCAGGTCGAACGCCTCGGGTCCGCGGACTTCGCCGACGATGATGCGCTCGGGACGCATACGCAGGCAGTTGCGCACCAGCTCGCGCATGGTGACCTGGCCCTCGCCCTCGATGTTGGGCGGGCGGGTTTCCAGTCGCACCACGTGCGGCTGCTGGAGCTGGAGTTCGGCGGCGTCCTCGCAGGTGATGACGCGCTCGTCGTGCTCGATGTAGTTGGTCAGGCAGTTGAGCAACGTGGTCTTGCCCGAGCCGGTACCGCCGGAGATCAGCACGTTGCAGCGGACGCGGCCGATGATCTGGAGGATTTCCGCGCCTTCCGGCGAGATTGCGCCGAACTTGACGAGCTGATCGAGCGTCAGCTTGTCCTTCTTGAACTTGCGGATCGTGAGCGTGGGGCCGTCGATTGACAGCGGGGGCACGATGGCGTTGACGCGGGAGCCGTCGGCCAGGCGGGCGTCGCAGATCGGCGAGGATTCGTCGACGCGCCGGCCGACCTGGCTGACGATACGCTGGCAGATGTTGAGGAGCTGCTGATTGTCGCGGAAGCGGATACCGGTGCGTTGGATCTTGCCGGCGACCTCGATGTAGACGGTGTCGGCGCCGTTGACCATAATGTCGGCGATGTCGTCGCGCGACAACAGCGGCTCCAGCGGACCGTAGCCGAGGACGTCGTTGCAGATGTCGTCGAGCAGCTCTTCCTGCTCGGCGATCGACATCACGATGTTCTTGATCGCGATGATCTCGTTGACGATGTCCCGGATTTCCTCGCGCGCGGACTCCGAATCGAGCTTGGCAAGCTGGGCGAGGTCGATGGCCTCGATCAGCGCGCCGAAGATGGTCGCCTTGACCTCGTAATAATTGTCCGAGCGGCGGGCTTCCATGGTCGGCGCAGGCTTCGCCGGGGCGAGCGGCGGCGAGGAGATTGCCGGCGGCGGCGGCACGCGCGACATGGCGGGCGCCGAAGCCTGGGCAGGCTCTGGCGACACGGCACCGGGCTTCGGGGCCCGGGCGTCGGCGTCTGTTCCGCTACGCTTACCGAACACTTAAAAACTCCATGCGGCGACCTATTTTCCCCGCAACTTGTCAATCAGGGGTGAAAGTAGGGACGACTTTTGCTTCTTCGTTTCGCTGCGGCCGGTCAGGCGCTGGGCGATCTGAAGGAACATCTCGATCGACTTATGGTTGGCCGAGATCTCCGCGATCATCTGGCCGTTATTGGCCGCCGAGCCGAAGATCTGCGGCTCGAACGGAATCGAGACGACCGGCTGGCTCTCGATCGCCTTGGCGAACTCCGCCGCGGCGATTTCGGGCCGTTTCGGCACGCCGACCTGGTTCAGGCAGTAGAGCGGCGGCCGGTCGTTGGGGCGCGCGGCCTTCAGGAGATCGAACAGGTTCTTGGTGTTGCGCAAATTGGCGAGGTCGGGCGCCGCCACGATCAGGATGTCGTCCGCTCCGATCAGGGCGCGTTTCGTCCAGCCCGACCATTGGTGCGGAACGTCGAGGACGATGCAGGGCATCGTGGAGCGCAACGTGTCGAACACGGAATCGAAGGCGTCGGCGCCGAAATCGTAGACCCGGTCGAGCGTCGCCGGCGCCGCCAGCAGACTGAGGTGGTCGGTGCATTTCGACAGAAGGCGGTCGACGAAGGCGGTGTCGACGCGATCGGGTGAGAATACGGCGTCGGCAATGCCCTGCGGTGGATCCTGGTTGTAGTCGAGTCCGGCCGTGCCGAAGGCGAGGTCGAGGTCGGCGACGACCGCGTCCATCGCGAGATCGCGGGCGATCGCCCAGGCGACATTGTGGGAGATGGTTGATGCGCCGACGCCGCCCTTGGCCCCGACCACGGCGATAATGCGGCCGACGGCCTTGGCTTCCGGCGCCGAGAACAGGTTGCAGATCGAGCGCACGACGTCGATCGCGCCGACCGGCGCGAGCACGTAGTCGCTGACGCCGCGGCGGACCAGCTCGCGGTAGAGCGTGACGTCGTTGATGCGGCCGATCACGACCACGCGGGTGCCGGCATCGCAGACGGTCGCGAGATGGTCGAGCCCGCCCAGGAGGTCGTTGCGGCCGTCGCTTTCGAGCACGATCACGTTCGGCGTGGGGGCCGAGCGGTAGGCTTCCACCGCAGCCGCCATTCCGCCCATCTGGATCTTCAGATGGGCCTTGCCGAGACGGCGATCTTCGCCGGCTGACTGCACGGCGGCCGCCGTTTCCACGGTCTCGCAGAAAGCCTGGACGGAAACGCGGGGCGCCGGCGCAATATGCTCCTCGACCGGTGGGAGCGATGCCTCGGACTGATCTTCTTGGGGCTGGCGAGCGTAGCTGATCATCTGCCGGTGTCGCTGAGTTTGGCCTTGTCGGCCTCAGGATAGGCGACCGCCGTCGGCATTCCCTTGCGATACTTCTCGAACGCGGCGGTCCGCCGCGGCGTGTAGGACGGCGTTTCGGGCCGCGGCTGCTCGAGATCCGACGGATTGTCGACCATCGCTGCGAGGTTGCGCTGATAGGCGCAGCCGTAATTGTAGTAGTCCTTGTTCTCGAACCAGCTCTTGTTCTTCATCGAAGGGCCGATATCTTCCGGCCACAGGCCGCAGGGACCCGCGACTGCGGCGATCTTGGAATAGGTGAGGCGGATCGGCGGCAGGAATCGCTTGTCGTCCGGCGTGTAAGAGCGGGCGTTGATGCCGCGCGGCGGAACGCCCGCCGCCGACAGCATTGCCTGGATTTCGCGCATGGTGTCCGCGACCGGACGCGCGTTGGGCGTGCCGGACGGTACGTCGATCCGGATCGCGCCGGTGCCTTCGTGCATCCAGGCCGACGCGACGCCCATCACGTCGGCGCGCTGGGCGGCGGTCAAGCCGCCGCGGGCATGGCCGACGAAGACGACGATGGAACGATTCTGCTCCTCGATCGCGATCGGATGGCGCTGCTTGTAGTCGTCGGGAATGGAGGCCGTGACCGCTTCGTCATGCTGGCAGCCGCCTAGGGCGAGCGCCATGCCGACGAGCGCGCCGCCGAGGTGGATGGCGCGCCTGCGAATCTGGGGTGGTCTAGTGATCTTCATGAAGTCCCCGTTCCGCCTCAGTCGGTGATGAAGCCGTAGGTGCCGCGGTAGTTCTTGGCCGGTTCGGTCCGGCCGGGCACGCCGTAGATGCGGTTGATGTTGCCGAGCAGTTCGGCCTGCGGATCAGCCGGTGCGGAGAAGCCATCATCCGGCCGCGACAGGTCCTTTTGCGCAACTGCGCGAACGATGTAGGGCGTCACGATCACGACCAGCTCGGTCGCGTTGTTGACGAAGTCGCGGCTACGGAACAGCGTGCCGAGGACCGGGAGCTGCATCAGACCTGGCAGTCCGCTGACCGCTTGCTTGGTCTGCTGCTGGATCAGGCCAGCCATCGCCATCGCGCCGCCTGAGGGAATTTCCAGCGAGGTTTCTGCGCGGCGGGTCTTGATCGAGGGCACCGTGAGCGAGTTGACCGAGGTCGAGGTCACGGCCTGGGACAGCGTGATCGCGTTTTCGTTCGAGAGCTCGGACACCTCGGTCATTACCCGCAGGCTGATCTTGCCCTCCGTGAGAACGACGGGGGTGAAGTTGAGCGAGATGCCGAACTTCTTGAAGCTGATCTGGGTGGTACAGACGTGCGTGGTGGGGTCGCACGCATAGCCCGCAGGCACCGGAAATTCACCGCCGGCAATGAACGTTGCCGATTCACCGGAGATCGCGGTCAGGTTCGGTTCGGCCAGCGTCCGGATCACGCCCGCGGTCTCCATCGCACGCAGCGTGGCCTGCACCGACGGGGCCGCGCCGAACTTCGTGGTCAGGTTATTGCCGTCGACGAGGTTGTGGCCAAGAGCCGTGAACGGATTGGAGTTGCTGAAGCTGACGACCGAGGTGCCGTAGCTGAGGTTGGCGGTGAGGTCGATTCCGAGCTGCTTGACGATGCTGCGCTGCACTTCCGCGACCGTCACCTTGAGCATGACCTGATCGCGGCCGCGGACCACGATCGAGTTCACGACCTTCTCGGGGCCGCCGGCGAGGCGCACGGCGAGGTCGTTGGCCTGCTGGGCTTCGGCCGGATTCGCGGCCGAGCCGGTCAAGATGATGCCGTCGCCTAGCCCGTCGATCTGGATGTCTGAGTTCGGCAGGACCTGCTTCAGCGCGGCCCGCACGCCGTTGAGGTCGCGCTTGACCGCGATGTCATAGGCCGCGATCTGCTGGCCGGCGGAATCGAAGAACACGATGTTGGTCTGCCCGATCGAGGCGCCAATGATGTAGGCACGCTGCGCCGAGCGGACGACCGCGTTGGCGATCTTCGGATCGGCGACAAGCACGTCCTTGATGTCGCGCGGAAGGTCGATCACGATCGACTTGCCGATGCCGAGCGAGAGGAATCGCGCGTTCATCTGACCGTCGGCCGCAGCCTGCGCCACAGGGCGATAGTCGGCGGCGACCACAGGGGTGAGCACCGGGTTGAGCGCGAGCGCGACGGCGGCCGAAAACGACAGGGCGCGGACCACCGGGGTTCGCATCGTCGCCAAATTCGCCCTGCATTTCATGTCGACAGTCCTCATCGTGCCTTCGCCGTCGAGCTTGGGATACCGTACCGAATGATCGAAATGCCCTCGCGCTTCTGTGCGGAGTCATCGAGCGTGATCTCGCTCAGCTTGACATCGACGATGCTGCGCAGCGCCAGCGACAGCGTGCCGCTCTGGCGTGCGGAGGAGAGCGTCGCAGTCTGCGCAGGATTGAGTTCGAGAGTGACGGTCTTGCCGACCACCGCGTTCTGGCCGTCCTTCTCCTTGGGAGCCTGGTCGATGGCCAGGACGCGGATATTGGCCAGGATGATCTCGGACGTGACGACATCGGGAGCGCCGCTGCTCTGGTCCGGGTTCTTGAGACGGCGCGTCAAAAGCACGTCGACGCGGTCGTTGGGCAGGATGAAGCCGCCTGCGCCGGTTTCCGGCGAGATCTCGGTCGAGATCGCCCGCATGCCGGTGGGCAGGATTGCCGCCATGAAGCCGGAGCCTTCGGCCTTGACCAGCTTCTGGTCCCGGATCGGCTCGCCCTGGATGAAGGGAGATCGTGCGATCGAGCCGGTGACCTGGGTTACCCCCTCGGGGCGCTCGTTGCGGCGGATGAAGGTGGCGCTGGCGGTCGCGGACGGCCAGGTCTGCCATTGCACGTCTTCCGGCTTGACGGTCTGGCCGAGGCCGATGTCGTTTTTCGCGACCAGGACGTCGACGGTGGGAAGCTGCGCGACCGGAGCAGGAGGCGGTGCAGAATTGTCCGAGCCGCTCGCCAGATACGCGGCGACACCGCCGGCGCAGATGGCGACCGTCAGGACGACAATGCGTGCCCTATTCATACGCTTCACTTTCCAACAAACGCCGCGACGCTGACGCCGCCGTAATCGGCAGTTGACCAGCTATTCGTCAAAGCATGGTTAATGAGGCGTATCTAAATCGCCTTAACGCCGGGTTTACCCGATGCGTTCAGCGCAATGCGAGGTGAGCGAGGTCGATCGCCTTCACCCATTCGGTCTCCGGGTAGACCATCAGCGCGCTCAGTGCGAGCGCGATGCCGTAGGGAATGCCGCTGTCCTTGGCGTGCAGCCGCGCGAGCCAGGTCTGGCCAGCGAGCCCGTAAGGCAGCGGCCACTGCCGGAACTGGAGCAGGAGCAGCGTCAGCGCCCCGCCGAACAGCGAGGCGTAGAGCAGGAAGTTCATCAGCTGTGCGAACCCGAACCAAAGCGCGACGGAGGCCGCCACCTTGGCATCGCCGCCACCGACCCAGCCCATCGCAAAACAGGTGAAGGCCACGACTAGGACGAGCGCGCCGGCGCCGACATGGCCCAGCATCTCGTAAGGTGCCATGCCACCGGCGAGAGCGAGCGCGAAAAAGCCGGCGACCAGCGCCAGCGATACGCGGTTGGAGATCGTCATCGTGAAGAGATCGCTTGCGGCGGCAAACGCCATCAGGGCCGGGAAGAGCAGAAGGCGCGCAAGGTCGAGGATCATGGGCTGCGTCTTGAGGCCTGGGTGTGCCGCGGAGCTGGCGTCGCCGGATTCTAGCCGGCAGTGCTAAACAAACCGAAAACGGCGGCGGCGGTCTTGAGGGGTAGAACCAGCCGAAGGCGTGCTCACCAGAGGGAGGCGATGCGTGCGGCGAGCGCGACGGTCGCAAGCAGCAGGGCCAGGCAGACCCAGTAAGCCGGCGAGCCGGTCTGCGCCGCCTCGGCCGCGTTCGCCGCGACCACGGCATCGGTTCTGTACTTGCTCAACGCCACTGGAACTCGCCGTCTTAAAAACAAAGGCCCCGGAAATCCGGGGCTTTTGCAGTCGTTGATCGATCGCCTACTTCAGCGAGCTGCTGATCGAGGTGAACTTGGCGTTCAGCGTGGTGCCGAGATTGTTGACGACGGTGATGATGGCCAGCGCGATGCCGGCGGCAATCAGACCGTATTCGATGGCGGTGGCGCCGGATTCATCTTTCGCGAAACGCGCAATCAGGTTCTTCATGAACAAAACTCCATCTGGGGTGGGATCGCCTCGTTCGGCGGTGTGCTTGACGCAACGACCATGAGATCCGAGCTCTTTCGGGAGAGTTAATTCGATCGGGCAAACGCGCTTGCCGCTGGCCAGAGTGAATTTCGCCTTAAGGCAGCCAGCTGCAATTCGTTCCGGTTCCGGATGTGCAGCAAGCGCAGCACCGGCTTCACCCTCCCTTAAATTTGGGGGAGTACGCGTAGGCGGGACCAGCAATTCGCAAGAGAGGCGACAATGTCGAGCCTGCCCATGGAAATCGCCCTGATGCTTGGCGAGACCATCGCGAAGGTGATCCCCGCGACCTTCGCGCTCGCGGTGGTCTTCACCGTGCTCGAGCATGTCTGGGCCTGCAATCCCGGCGTGCCGTGGTGGCGCAAGCGGGAGATCGTCACGGACATCTGCTACTGGTTTATCGTTCCGGTGTTCGCACGTGTCATGCGGATCGGCCTTCTGATCGTCGGTGCGAGCTTCGTCTTCAACATCCATGATGCCGACGGGCTCATCGCCTTCTACGACAATGGCCACGGCTCGCTGGCGCTATTGCCGCTCTGGGTCCAGGCCATGCTGTTCCTGGTGCTGTCCGATTTCATGCTGTACTGGCTGCACCGGTTGTTCCACGGCGGTGGGTTCTGGAAGTACCACGCGATCCACCACTCCTCGGAGGAGATCAGCTGGATTTCTGCGGCACGCTTCCATCCCGTCAATCTCGTGCTCGGTACCATCGCGGTCGACGTCGTGCTGCTGATGGCCGGCATTTCGCCGAACGCCATGGTCTGGCTCGCCCCGTTCACGACCTTCCATTCGGCCTTCGTGCACGCCAACCTGAACTGGACCTTCGGGCCGTTCAAATATGTGTTGGCGACGCCGGTGTTCCACCGTTGGCACCACACCGCGCTAGCAGAGGGCGGCGACACCAATTTTGCCGGCACGTTCCCGATCTGGGACTTGCTGTTCGGCACTTTCCGCATGCCCGAGGGGCAACTGCCGCAGGATTACGGCAAGGATGAAGCCACCATGCCGAAGGAAATCGGAGGGCAGCTTGCCTATCCGTTCCGCCGCTAGGTTCTCGAGAGCCGCGAACGCCAGTCCGTTCAAACAATAGTCCGAGAGTTTGCGGAACGTTCACGAATTGAGGGCAGGTTAGCCGGGTCGGGCACCGGCTCGGCTGTTATCTGATCGCTTCTGCCGGTTTGTGACGTCCCGGGGGTAAGAGTATGCGTAAACAACTGCTGCGCCGTCATGCGCGCGTCTGTCTTCTGGTTGCGACAGCGGTGCTGGCATCGCCGGCTGCCGTCATTGCCGAGTCCGCCGATACCATCGCCGTCAATGTCGACCAGGCCAAGCTGGTGCGGCTGCCTGGCAAGGTGGCAACCATCGTGGTCGGCAATCCCCTGATCGCCGACGTCACGCTCCAGCCCGGCGGCATGATCGTCGTCACCGGAAAGGGCTATGGCGCCACCAATTTCATCGCGCTCGACCGCGGCGGCGAGATCCTGGTCGACCGCCAGGTCCAGGTCGAAGGTCCGAGCGACCGGCTCGTTACCGTCTATCGCGGGATCGAACGCGAGTCCTACAGCTGCGCGCCGCTTTGCCAGCGCCGCGTGACGCTCGGCGACAGCGACACCTACTTCAACAGCACGATGAGCCAGGCCGGTTCGTTGAGCAGCTCGGCGAGCGGCAGTGCCGGTGCGGGCGCCAAGACGAACTGACTAAGGCGAACTGAGCAAGACGAACCAAGTAAGACGAACCAAGTAAGACCAACCAGCAAGTTTGATTGGCGGATTTGGGGGCAAGGATCGTCCCCGCCCGCCGCACGCGCGCGAGTTTCTCTTTCCGTGTCCTCGTCTCCCTGGTCCGGGTCGTTCGCGGTTAACGCGCTCTTAACGGCCCGGGCCGCCGGGTGCGGATCGCCTGAAACACTTAAACAATCAGTTTCCGCTATTGAACATGGCAGATGATTGCTGCTGCTGGGGAAGTTGATGCCTTCGCCTGCACCTACGAGATTCAGGCTCCTCGCCACGTTGCGCCGGTTTCGTGGCAGCCGCCGCGGCTCCGCAGCCGTCGAGTTCGCGCTCGTTGCGCCGATGTTCTTTGCGTTGCTGTTCGCCATCATCGAGTCGGCGCTGATGTTCCTGGCGAGCCAGGTGCTCGAGAGTGCCTCGCAAAATTCTGCGCGCGTGTTGCTGACCGGGCAGGCGCAATCCGGCACGCTCACGGCCTGCGCGGTCTCCGGCGTCAGCACACCCTGCTCGCAAACGACGTTCAAGGCTTACGTCTGCAGCCAGATCCCGGCGCTGTTTGATTGCACCAAGCTCTACGTCGACGTCGTGAGTACAAACTCGTTCGGAGCGCTGAGCCTCACCAATTATGGTGATTCCTGCAGCTTCAATCCAACCGGCGTGCAGTACAGTGCCGGGGCCGCCAACCAGGTCGTCGTGGTGCGGCTGTTCTATCAGTGGCCGCTCTTCGTCACTGGCCTTGGCTTCAACATGGGCTGCAACAACAAGCGGCTGCTGATTGCGACCGCGGCCTTCAAGAATGAACCCTTCTGAGACAGATGGATCCGAGCGGACAGATGCAGGCGATTGCGAATATCTGGAGGAATGCCCGTAACTCCGTGCGCGACTTCGTCGCCGACACGCGTGCGATCGCGGCGACCGAGTTCGCGGTCATCGTGCCGCTGATGCTGGTGATGTTCTTCGGGACCGTCGAATTTTCATCGGCCGTGGCGATCAATCGCAAAGTCACAATGATTGCACGGACTCTGTCCGATTTGACGTCGCAGTCGACATCGGTCGACGATGGCGACATGCAGGACACGTTCACGGCAAGCATATCGATGATCATGCCGTACGACGCTACGCTCGTGAACGGCACGGTCCTTCAGATCTATATCGACTCAAGCAAGGTCGCCAAGATTCAATGGAGCAAGTCCGCCACCATTGCCAACGGTGCGACGCAGGCCACGCTGACGGCTCCGCCCCCGACTCTGGTAGCTGGCACCACGGTCACCTCGATGATTCCGCCATCGCTCTTGATCGCGTCG
Organism: Bradyrhizobium sp. 172; assembly: GCF_023101065.1. Classification (NCBI taxonomy): domain Bacteria; kingdom Pseudomonadati; phylum Pseudomonadota; class Alphaproteobacteria; order Hyphomicrobiales; family Nitrobacteraceae; genus Bradyrhizobium; species Bradyrhizobium sp. 172. The sequence goes on along the minus strand of NZ_CP064701.1, from coordinate 7,160,538 downwards.
ACCTACCTTATCTTCAGTCAGGCGAGTTACGTCTACACGCCTTCTGTCAAATTCGTCCTGAAGACGGGCATCACGCTGAGCGATGTCTCCTACACGCGGCCGCGCCAGGTCACCTGCGTTCCTTACACGGGTGTAAAGTCGCCGTGCTGAAATACGAGAGCAGATCCTGGAATAAAAAAAGGCCGGGCATCGCGCCCGGCCTTTTCATTGATTGGTTCGCTCGAGCCGATCGGGGCCCGTAAGCGGTAGGCTCAGCCGGCGGAGCGGAGGTTGTCGGCTGCCGACTTGCCGGAACGGCGGTCGGCGACGATCTCGTAGGAGATCTTCTGACCTTCGCGCAGCGTGCCGAGGCCTGCACGCTCCACAGCGCTGATGTGAACGAACACGTCCTGGCCGCCATCGTCGGGCTGGATGAAGCCGAAGCCTTTGGTCGCGTTAAACCACTTCACGGTTCCCATGCTCATGGGGGTAGTCCCTTCTCAGATAACACAATGTCAGAGCCCGCTTGCGCGGACAGGTTAGATCGAATTTTTGGAAGGGTCGTCAGCGTGTCTGAACCGGCTGTACCGGTGGATGCTAATGTCGTCCGGCCGAAAATCGATTAAGTCATTTTATTGGAAACAGACACCCAAAACAATGCTGACGTGCACGATTTTTTGATCCGCCGTGATGGTCACGGCGGATCAGCATACACGTCGGAATTACAGGTCCGCGCTCGCGCGCTGGGCCCCCGCTAGCGGCGGCGGAACTGGCCGCCGCGCTGTCCGGGACGCGGAGGTCCGCCCATCCCGCTCGGACGTTCGTCCTTGTGGCGGAAAATCAGCCGGCCCTTTTCGAGGTCATAGGGCGACATCTCTACCGTCACGCGGTCGCCCGCCAGAGTCTTGATGCGGTTCTTCTTCATCTTGCCGGCGGTGTAGGCGACGATCTCGTGTCCGGCGTCGAGCTGCACGCGGTAGCGCGCGTCGGGGAGGATTTCGGTGACCAGTCCTTCGAACTGGATCAGCTCTTCCTTAGCCATGAATTTCTCCAGGTCGTGGACGGCTAGTGCGAATGGGGTTTGCGGTTCGGTTGGCCGTTCGGCCGACTCTCGCGGCGCAAAAAGGCAACGCCTTGTATCCCATCAGACGCCCCGGCGCTATGCGCGGAACGCTGTTCCGGACGGGCGTTTGGCGAAGAATGCGCCTTGCCTCCGGAGCGGCTGCGAGGAGCTGCCTTCGGGCCACTGCCGGGCCTTCCGTCGCCCTGCTTGGCGGCACTGTGGTGGCGCCCGTCCGCATGCCTTTCGTCGGCACGGCGACCGTCAGCGTGGCGTCCCTCACCATGCCTTGCGCCTTGCGGACGCTGGCCCGGGCGGCCCGGCCGACCCTGTCGTTGCTGCTGCGGGGGAGGGCCCGCATCGCGGCGGCCGGCGTCGGTGCGGCGATCCTCACGCGGCAGCGCCACTTTGATCAGCCGCTCGATGTCGCGGAGATAGGCGAGTTCCTCGCCGCCTGCGACCAGCGAGATCGCGGTGCCCTCGGCACCCGCGCGCGCGGTGCGCCCGATGCGGTGCACATAGGTCTCCGGCACGTTGGGCAGATCGAAATTGATGACGTGGGTGATGCCGTCGACATCGATGCCGCGGGCGGCGATATCGGTGGCGACCAGGGTACGGATCTCGCCGGTGCGGAACAGAGCGAGTGTCCGTTCGCGGTGGTTCTGCGACTTGTTGCCGTGGATGGCGCTGGCGGGGATGCCGGCCTTCTCGAGCGTCTTCACCACCTTGTCCGCGCCGTGTTTGGTGCGGGTGAAAACCAGCGCGCGGTTGACCTGCTCCTGCTTCAACAGCTGGGCGAGGAACGCCGGCTTGGCGGAGAAGTCGACCTGGATGATGCGCTGCTGGATGCGCTCCACGGTCGAGGAGACCGGGGTCACCGCGACGCGGGCGGGGTCGCGCAGCATGGCGTCGGCCAGCTCGGCGATGTCCTTCGGCATGGTGGCCGAGAAGAACAGCGTCTGCCGCTTGATCGGCAGCTTGGCGACGATTTTGCGGATGTCGTTGATGAAGCCCATGTCGAGCATGCGGTCCGCCTCGTCGAGCACGAGGAATTCGACGCTGCCAAGCTTCAGTCCGTTGCTCTGCACGAGGTCGAGCAAACGACCGGGGGTGGCGACCAGCACCTCGACGCCCTGCATCAGCGAGCGGACCTGACGGCCCATCGGCACGCCGCCGATGGCGAGCGTCGAGGACAGGCGGATGTGACGGCCATAGGCGTTGAAACTGTCGAGGATCTGGCCGGACAGTTCGCGGGTCGGCGACAGCACCAGGACGCGGGTCGTCTTCGGCTGCGGCTTGATGCGATTCTCGAGCAGGCGGTGCAGGATCGGCAGCGCGAAGGACGCGGTCTTGCCGGTTCCGGTTTGGGCGATGCCGACGACGTCGCGGCCGGTCAGCGCGGTCGGAATTGTCTGGGCTTGGATGGGGGTGGGGGTGACGTAGTTCTCTTCGGTGAGAGCACGGGCGATGGGCTCGGCGAGGCCGAAATCCTGAAACGAAGTCAAAAGATGGGTTCTTTCCATGTCAAAAGCGGGCGCCCGGCGCATTCGGCGCGGCGCGCGCAAAAGGGTGTCGAGTGGGACACCTGCGTGTTTGGGGTGTCGGATGGCTTGATGGGATGGGGCAAGCCAGACGCCCGTAAGGGCTTAAGAACACGCGGCTCGCAACGGTCTCCTGATTCGCAAGAGACCTCGACCTCATATGGAACATTGAGGCGGCGCTTTCAAGGCACGCCCCACAGAAACGGCGATCGCGGTGCAGAAATAGTTATGCCGGAAATTTAGCCAGAGTGACAAATTTGCTCAGAAAATAACCTGCCTGCCGCATTCGCATACATTAGAGTTGCTCAATGTTTAGGCGGCGCGGCCTGTGCGATACTTCGTTTTCTGTCAATTTCACCAGCAAAAACAATCGCTTGAAGGGTGTCTAATCCATGGCACAGTTCTTGCGAATCCGTTAATCGCAGGCGGCCGTTGGGGCCGTTTCGCAGCGTTTTTCACGTCTGCGTCAGGGAGATGAGACACTCATGCATAGCAAATCCACTCACGATATAGCGGCGCCATTTAGCCGCCGTGGCGTTCTCGCCGCGACCGCCGGACTGATGCTTGGTCTGGCTTCCATTTCTGGTGCGAAAGCCGCGGACGACACCATCAAGGTCGGCGTGCTTCACTCCCTCTCCGGCACCATGGCCATCAGCGAAACCACGCTGAAGGACACCATCCTCTTCCTGATCGACGAGCAGAACAAGAAGGGCGGCGTCAACGGCAAGAAGCTCGAAGCCGTGGTCGTCGATCCCGCTTCGAACTGGCCGCTGTTCGCCGAGAAGGCGCGCGAGCTGATCACCAAGGACAAGGTCTCGGTCGTGTTCGGCTGCTGGACCTCGGTGTCGCGCAAGTCGGTGCTCCCGGTGTTCAAGGAGCTGAACAGCATCCTGTTCTACCCCGTGCAGTACGAGGGCGAGGAGAGCGAGCGCAACGTGTTCTACACCGGCGCCGCGCCGAACCAGCAGGCAATCCCCGCCGTCGACTATCTGATGAAGGACGAGAAGGTGAAGCGCTGGGTGCTCGCGGGCACCGACTACGTCTATCCGCGCACCACCAACAAGATCCTGGAAGCCTATCTGAAGTCCAAGGGTGTCGCCCAGGAAGACATCATGATCAACTACACGCCGTTCGGTCATTCCGACTGGCAGACGATCGTGGCCGACATCAAGAAGTTCGGCTCGGCCGGCAAGAAGACCGCTGTGGTCTCGACCATCAACGGCGACGCCAACGTTCCTTTCTACAAGGAGCTCGGCAACCAGGGCATCAAGGCGAAGGACATCCCGGTCGTCGCGTTCTCGGTGGGTGAGGAAGAACTCGCCGGCATCGACACCAAGCCGCTGCTCGGCCATCTCGCCGCCTGGAACTATTTCCAGTCGATCAAGTCGCCGGAGAACGAGAAGTTCATCAAGGCGTGGCAGACCTACACCAAGAATCCGAAGCGCGTGACCAACGATCCGATGGAAGCGCACGTGATCGGCTTCGACATGTGGATCAAGGCGGTCGAGAAGGTGAAGTCGACCGATCCGGACAAGGTGATCGATGCGCTCCCCGGCATCGAAGCCAAGAACCTGACCGGCGGCACCTCCAAGATGCTTCCGAACCATCACATCACCAAGCCGGTGTTCATTGGCGAAATCAAAGCCAACGGCCAGTTCGACGTGGTGTGGAAGACCCCGGGTCTTGTCGCGGGCGACGCCTGGTCGAAGGAGCTCGACGGCTCCAAGGACCTGGTCGGCGACTGGGTCGGCAAGAAGTGCGGTAACTTCAACACCAAAACCAACAAGTGCCTCGGTTCGGGCTCCTGATCCGGATCTGACGCTCCATTGCACGATCGGAGAAGGCGGCGATCCCGCCGCCTTCTCCACCCTTTTCTGCCGGGGTCTTTCACAGTGCCAGCCAATTTGTCCGCCCGCCTCTGTTCGCTCCTGCTCTCGTTCTTCCTGATCGCGTTCGCACTGCCGGCCTTGGCCGGCCCGTTCGAGGATGCGGTCGCCAAATTCGCCAACGACGATTATTCCGACACGGAGGAGGCGATCGGCGTGGTCGCAAGCAGCGGCAATACGCTGGCCTTTCCGATCATCAGCGCGCTCCAGGACGGCCGGCTCATGGCCGACCCTGATAGCAAGAAGGTTTACGTCAGCGGCACCGACGGCAAGTCGATCGATGCCACGACCGGTCAGGCCGTGGCCAGCGTGCCCGACAGTGCGAGCGCGGTCCGCCTCAACAACCGCCTTCGCCGCAGCGTCGATGCGGCGATCGGCAGCCTGACGCTGCAGTCACCCGACATCGGAGCGCGGCTCCAGGCCGCGCAATCCGTCTTCAAGTCGCATGAGGAGACGTCGCTCGAAGCGGTCGATGGCGCGCTCGCCAAGGAAACCAACCGATCCGTCAAGGCTGCGCTGGGCGACGCCCGCGCGGCGATCCTGTTGTTCAAGCCGGATGCCACCGAGCTCGAGAAGCTCGAAGCCGTTGCCACCATCAAGGCGCGCGGCGACCAGGAGGCGATGGCGCTGCTGACCGGCATGGGCGACCAGCCGGCCTCGGTGACCAAGGCTGCCGCGAGCGCAATCGGCTCGATCCAGAGTTCGCTCGCGGTCTGGTCGATGGTGCAGAATGCCTGGTACGGCCTCTCGCTCGGTTCGGTGCTGCTGCTTGCTGCGATCGGGCTTGCCATCACGTTCGGCGTGATGGGCGTCATCAACATGGCCCATGGCGAGATGGTGATGATCGGGGCCTACACCACCTTCGTGGTGCAGGAGGTGATCCGTACCCGCTATCCCGTCCTGTTCGACTATTCGCTGCTGATCGCCGTGCCGCTCGCCTTCCTGGTGGCCGGCGCGCTCGGCGTCGTGATCGAGCGCAGCATCATCCGCTTTCTCTATGGCCGTCCGCTGGAGACGCTGCTGGCGACCTGGGGCCTGTCGCTGGTGCTGCAGCAGGCCGTGCGCACCATGTTCGGCCCGACCAACCGCGAGGTCGGCAACCCCTCCTGGATGAGCGGCGCGTTTGAGATCGGCCAGATCACGGTCACCTATAACCGGCTCTGGATCCTTGTCTTCACGCTCGCGGTGTTCGTCATTCTGCTCGCGATGCTGCGCTACACGGCACTCGGGCTCGAGATGCGCGCGGTGACACAGAACCGGCGCATGGCGGCTTCGATGGGCATCGCCACTTCGCGGGTCGACGCGCTGACTTTTGGTCTCGGCTCGGGCATTGCGGGCATCGCCGGCGTGGCGCTGTCGCAGATCGACAATGTCAGCCCCAATCTCGGCCAGAGCTACATCATCGACAGCTTCATGGTCGTGGTGTTCGGTGGCGTCGGCAATCTCTGGGGCACGCTGGTCGGCGCCTTCACGCTCGGCATCGCCAACAAATTCCTGGAGCCGGTCGCCGGCGCCGTGCTCGGCAAGATCGCCATCCTCGTTCTCATCATCCTGTTCATTCAAAAACGGCCGCGCGGCCTGTTCGCGCTCAAGGGCCGCGCGGTGGAAGCATGACCCCTCACATGCTGACGCGATCGCTGGACCGCGGCGCGACCATCTTCCTTGCCATCGTCGTGGCCTGCGGCATCCTCATCCCGCTCTCCAACCTGCTGCTGCCCGCAGGTTCGTTCCTGCAAGTGCCGACCTATCTCGTCGCGCTCTGGGGCAAATATGTCTGCTACGCGATCCTGGCGCTCTCGATCGACCTGATCTGGGGCTATTGCGGCATCCTCTCGCTCGGTCACGGTGCCTTCTTCGCGCTCGGCGGCTACGCGATGGGCATGTACCTGATGCGGCAGATCGGCAGCCGCGGCGTCTACGGCAATCCGATTCTGCCGGACTTCATGGTGTTCCTGAACTATTCGAAGCTGCCCTGGTACTGGTACGGCTTTGACATGTTCTGGTTTGCCGCGCTGATGGTGCTGATCGTGCCGGGCCTGCTCGCCTTTTCCTTCGGCTGGCTCGCCTTCCGCTCGCGCGTCACTGGCGTGTATCTGTCAATCATCACCCAGGCGATGACCTATGCACTGCTGCTCGCCTTTTTCCGCAACGATTTCGGCTTCGGCGGCAACAACGGCATGACCGACTTCAAGGACATCTTGGGCTTCAACGTGCAGGCCGAGGGCACGCGTGCTGCGCTGTTCGCGCTGAGCTGCCTGGCGCTGATCGCCGGCTTTCTGATCTGCCGCGCCATCGTCTCGTCCAAGCTCGGCAAGGTGCTGATCGCCGTGCGCGATGCGGAATCGCGCACGCGCTTCCTCGGCTACCGGGTCGAATCCTACAAGCTGTTCGTGTTCACAGTGTCGGCCTGCATGGCCGGCGTCGCCGGCGCGCTCTATGTGCCGCAGGTCGGCATCATCAACCCGAGCGAATTCGCGCCGGGCAATTCGATCGAGGCCGTGATCTGGGTCGCGGTCGGCGGCCGCGGTACGCTGGTCGGCGCCGCGCTCGGCGCCGTCGTCGTCAACTACGCAAAGACGTTCTTCACCTCCGGCATGCTCGCGCCCTACTGGCTGTTCATGCTGGGTGCCATGTTCATCCTGGTAACGTTGCTGCTGCCTAAGGGCATCGTCGGCACTTTCAACGCCTGGTGGGACTCGTCGAAGGAAAGGCGCGACGCCGCGACCATTGCGAGCGCCGCGGCCGAAGACGGCGTCACCCAACCCAAAATGGCGGAGGAGGCGCAATGAACGTCATGGACACCCGCGCGACCTCCGCAATGCTGTATCTCGACGGTGTGCACGTCTCGTTCGACGGCTTCCACGCCATCAACAACCTCTCGTTGACGCTCGAGCCCGGCGAGATGCGCGCCATCATCGGCCCGAACGGCGCCGGCAAGACCACGATGATGGACATCATCACCGGAAAGACCAAGCCCGACGAAGGCACCGTGCTGTTCGACGGAGTCACCGATCTGACGCGACTGGACGAGACCCGCATCGCCGAGCTCGGCATCGGCCGTAAATTCCAGAAGCCGACCGTGTTCGAGAGCCAGACCGTGCAGGACAATTTGCTGCTCGCGCTCAATGTCGACCACAGCGTCAAGGGTACGCTGTTCTGGCGCGGCAGCCGGGCGGAGGCCGAGCAGATCGACAAGGTGCTGGAGACGATCCGCCTCACCGATGCCCGCAACCGTCTCGCCGGCAGCCTCAGCCACGGCCAGAAGCAGTGGCTCGAGATCGGCATGCTGCTCGCCCAGGATCCGAAACTACTGCTCGTCGACGAGCCCGTCGCCGGCATGACCGACGTCGAGACGCATCTCACCGCCGAGCTGCTCAAGGAAATCAACAAGACCCACACCGTGATGGTGGTCGAGCACGACATGACATTCGTGCGCGAGCTCGGCGTCAAGGTCACTTGCTTGCACGAGGGTACCGTGCTCGCGGAAGGCACCATCGACCAGGTCTCGTCCAACGAGCGGGTCATCGAAGTTTATCTGGGGCGCTGAGCGATGCTTGAGGTCAAGGACATCAACCTGTTCTACGGCGCGGCGCAGGCACTACGCGGCGTGTCGATTGCGGCCGAGCCCGGCAAGGTCACCTGCGTGCTCGGGCGCAACGGCGTCGGCAAGACCTCGCTCCTGCGTGCCATGGTCGGGCAGTACCCGATCTCCTCGGGCGCCATCGTGCTCGACGGCAACGATATCACGGGCCTGAAACCCTATGAGCGCGCGCGCAAGGGTATCGGCTTCGTGCCGCAGGGGCGCGAGATATTTCCGCTTCTGACGGTCGAGGAGAATCTCAAGACCGGCTTCGGGCCGCTCAGGCGCGAGGACAAGCACATTCCGGACGACGTGTACTCCCTGTTTCCGGTGCTGCAATCCATGCTCGGACGGCGTGGCGGCGATCTCTCCGGCGGCCAGCAGCAACAGCTCGCGATCGGGCGCGCGCTGGTGATGCGGCCGAAGCTGCTGCTGCTCGACGAGCCGACCGAGGGCATCCAGCCCTCGATCATCAAGGACATCGGCCGTGCCATCTCGTACCTGCGCAATCTCGGCAACATCGCCATCGTGCTGGTCGAACAATATCTCGACTTTGCCTGCGAACTCGGCGACAGTTTTGCGGTGATGGATCGCGGCGCGGTGAAGTTCACCTGCGACCGCTCCAATCTCGACGCGAGCGAAATCAGCCGCCAGATGGCGCTGTAGGCCATTCTGCCGCGACCGGCTGGGGGGCGGATGCGCAGCGACGTTCTAGCGGCATCTTCGGTGTTCGACGCCAACCGTGCCCGCGGCGCGGTGCGCTTCGACGTCCACGCGCGCGACGGTGTGACACGTCGCGGGATATTGCATGAGTCCGGCTCCCTGCGCGTGCGCTTCCCTTCGCCGGAGGACGAGGGGCTCTCCGGCGTGTTCGTCAACACGGCCGGTGGTGTCGCCGGCGGCGATCGCTTCGACATCGAGATCGCTGCCGCAGATGGTTCGAAGCTGACGCTGACGACGGCGGCCGCGGAAAAGGTCTATCGCGCGCCCGGTCAGGCGGCGGAGCTCAATATCGCACTGAACGTTGCCGCAGGCGCACATCTCGGCTGGCTGCCGCAGGAGACGATCCTGTTCGACCGCGCGCGCGTGCGTCGTCGCTTCGACATAGACCTCGATGCGACTGCCTCGCTCCTGCTGTGCGAGATCGTGGTGTTCGGCCGTACCGCGATGGGCGAACGGATGGAGCAGGGTGAGTTCGTCGATCGCTGGCGGCTGCGTCGCGGCGGCAAGCTAGTGTTCGCCGAGACCGTCAGGCTCGACGGCAATATTGGCGCAAAGCTTGCGCGATCGGCGGTGGCCAGGGGCGGCGCTGCGATTGGCACGGCGCTGATCGTGCCCGGCGACGAGGCCCTGATCGAGCGCATCCGCGAGGCCTCGGAATCCTTCGCCAGCGAGGTCGGGATATCCGCCTGGAATGGCTTTGCAATGGCGCGGTTCTGTGCCCAAGATGCGGCGCGTCTGCGCGCAGACATGATGACCGTGCTGGCGCGCACCGGCGCGGCGCTGCCGCGGCTCTGGTTGAATTGACGAAGTGAACGGAAGAGATTTCGTATGAACCTGTCTCCTCGCGAAAAGGACAAGCTTCTGATCTCGATGGCGGCGATCGTGGCCCGCCGCCGGCTGGATCGCGGCGTCAAGCTCAACCATCCGGAGGCGATCGCGCTCATCTCCGATTTCATCCTCGAAGGCGCGCGGGATGGCCGCACCGTCGCCGAGTTGATGCAATCGGGTGCGCAGGTTCTCACCCGCGACCAGGTGATGCCGGGCATTCCCGAGATGATCCACGACATCCAGGTCGAGGCGACGTTTCCGGACGGGACCAAGCTCGTCACTGTGCACGAGCCGATCAGGTAGGAGCGAAGCATGATCCCCGGCGAACTCTTCATCCAGGACGGCGAGATCGAGCTCAACGCCGGCCGCAAGACGGTGACGCTGACGGTCGCCAACACCGGCGACCGCCCGATCCAGGTCGGCTCGCACTACCATTTCTTCGAGACCAACCCGGCCCTGAAGTTCGACCGCAAGAAGGCCCGCGGCATGCGCCTCGACATCGCCGCCGGCACCGCGGTCCGCTTCGAGCCCGGCCAGACCCGCGACGTCCAACTCGTCGCGGTGGCCGGCAAGAAGACCATCTACGGCTTCCGCGGCGACGTGATGGGGAAGCTGTGAATTCCACAGGAACGAGCGTGGCGCGGCATGGTTGAGGCGAAAACGGAGGACTTTGCCATGCTGTCACCTGTCCGCCTCGTCTCCGAAGCCGCCGAACTCGCCGCGCGCCGTCACAACGGCATGGCGCGCAAGGGCCGCGGTCATGAGCCTTACATCAACCACCTCGCCGAGGTCGCGAACCTGCTTGCGACCGCGACCGACGGCGCCGACGCCGAACTGGTTGCAGCCGGCTGGCTGCATGATGCGATCGAGGACACCGACACCACGCGCGAGGAGCTCGCGCAAAAATTCTCCGACCGTGTCGCGTCGCTTGTCGACGAGTGCACCGACGATATGAGCCTGTCGAAGCCGGAGCGGCGGCGGCGTCAGGTGCTCGACGCACCGAAAAAATCGGCTGGCGCCAGGCTGATCAAGATCGCCGACAAGATCAGCAATATCGGCGCGCGCGTACATTCGGATCCGACGGCCGAGGAACGTGACGATCTCGTCGATTATACCGACTGGGCCGAACAGGTTGTCGCTGGTTGCCGCGGCGGTAACTCTTGGCTCGATACGACCTTCGACGACATGGTGCTCACAGCGAGAACCTCTCTGTGAGCACCGATCCAGAATTCAAACGCAAACGGGGCTTGTGATGTCCGTCAAAATAAAGCGTTCCGTCTATGCCGACATGTTCGGCCCGACCACCGGCGACAAGGTGCGGCTGGCCGACACGGATCTCATCATCGAGGTCGAGAAGGACTTCACCAGCTACGGCGAGGAAGTGAAGTTCGGCGGCGGCAAGGTGATCCGCGACGGCATGGGCCAGTCGCAGGTCACCAACAGGCAGGGCGCGGCCGACACAGTCATCACCAATGCGCTGATCGTCGATCACTGGGGCATCGTGAAGGCCGACGTCGCGATCAAGGACGGCATGATCGCCGGCATCGGCAAGGCCGGCAATCCCGACATCCAGCCCGGTGTCACCATCATCATCGGCCCCGGCACGGACGTGATCGCGGGTGAAGGCAAGATCCTCACCGCGGGCGGCTTCGACAGCCACATCCATTTCATCTGTCCGCAGCAGATCGAGCACGCGCTGATGTCGGGCGTCACCTCGATGCTAGGGGGCGGCACCGGCCCCTCGCACGGCACGTTCGCCACCACCTGCACGCCGGGGCCGTGGCACATGGGGCGGATGATCCAATCGTTCGACGCATTCCCGGTCAATCTCGGCGTCTCCGGCAAGGGCAACGCCTCGCGGCCCGCCGCGCTGGTCGAGATGATCAAGGCCGGCGCCTGTGCGCTGAAGCTGCACGAAGACTGGGGCACCACGCCTGCCGCGATCGACAATTGCCTGTCGGTCGCCGACGACTACGACATCCAGGTGATGATCCACACCGACACGCTCAACGAATCCGGCTTCGTCGAGGATACGATCAAGGCGTTCAAAGGCCGCACCATCCACGCCTTCCACACCGAGGGCGCCGGCGGCGGTCACGCCCCCGATATCATCAAGGTCGCAGGGCTGAAGAACGTGCTGCCGTCCTCGACCAACCCGACGCGGCCCTTCACGCGCAACACCATCGACGAGCATCTGGACATGCTGATGGTGTGCCACCACCTCGATCCCTCGATCGCGGAAGACCTGGCGTTCGCCGAAAGCCGCATTCGCAAGGAGACCATCGCGGCCGAGGACATCCTGCATGATCTCGGCGCGCTCTCGATGATCTCCTCGGACTCCCAGGCCATGGGCCGCCTCGGCGAGGTCATCATCCGGACCTGGCAGACCGCCGACAAGATGAAGAAGCAGCGCGGTTCGCTGCCGCAGGACAAGGGCAAGGACAACGACAATTTCCGCGTCAAGCGCTACATCGCCAAATACACGATCAATCCCGCGATCGCCCATGGCGTTTCGAAGCTGATCGGCTCGGTGGAGAAGGGCAAGCTCGCCGATCTCGTGCTGTGGTCGCCGGCCTTCTTCGGCGTCAAGCCGGATTGCGTCGTCAAGGGCGGCATGATCGTCGCCGCTCCCATGGGCGATCCCAACGCCTCGATCCCGACCCCGCAGCCGGTGCATTATCAGCCGATGTTCGGCGCCTTCGGCAAGGCGCGCACCGCGTCCTCGGTGGTGTTCACCTCGAAGGCCGCCATCACCGGCGGCCTCGCGCGTAAGCTCGGCATCGACAAGAAGCTCTATGCGGTCCAGAACACCCGCGGAAAAATCTCGAAGAAAAGCATGATCCACAACGACGCCACGCCCAATATCGAGGTCGATCCTGAGACCTATGAGGTCCGCGCCGACGGCGAGCTTTTGACCTGCGCCCCCGCCGAGGTGCTGCCGATGGCGCAGCGATATTTCATGTACTGAAATAGCGCCTCAACGCATGTCCCAGGACCATGTCCTGGTCGCATATCCGGGAGCGGCTTTTCCGGGTTTTGCGTTCGATCCCGCCTGGTCTAAGGTCCCGCCCGGTATCTGAAGCCCAGAAGAAAAGCCGGGAGGATTTCTCGTGATCTACGTCGTCGCCACCTTGACCATCAAGCCTGAAACGCGCGCCGAATTCATTGCAGCCGCCACCGCCTGCATCAAGGAGACGCGGAAAGAGCCCGGCAATATCGCCTATGATCTGCATGAGAGCGTCACCGATCCCGCCAAGATGGTGTTCGTCGAGCAGTGGGAGAATGCCGAGGCGCTGGTGCCGCATCGCGCCATGGAGCACATGAAGACGTTCGGCCGCGTCGCGGTGAAGTGTTTTACGGCGCCGCCGAAGATCGAAGTGATCACGCCCGAGAAGGTCGAGACACGGTAACGGGGTAAACGCGGATGATCCGGGCGACGCAGGTCAGGGGACAACACCGCTTCGCGGAAGCGCCGGCGGATACGGTCGTGCTCGATTTCGACGATCGGCACCGCCGCCGCATGGCAATGACGGGGACGCGGGGACTCGAGTTCCTGCTCGACCTGGAGAATGCCGTCGCGCTGCGCGGCGGCGATGCGCTGGTGTTGGAGGACGGCCGGCTGGTCGAGGTGGTCGCTGCGCCCGAGCCGCTGCTCGAGATCCGCGGCCACGATCCGCACCACCTTATTCGTGTCGGCTGGCATCTCGGCAATCGCCATCTGCCGACGCAGATCATGGCCAAGAGCCTGCGCATCCGCCGCGACCACGTCATCGAAGCCATGGTGAAGGGCCTCGGCGCGCGCGTGATCGAGATCGAGGCGCCGTTCGATCCCGAAGGCGGCGCCTATGCGGATGCCGGACATGCGCATGGACACGACGACCACGCGCATCACGATCACGGCCACGATGATCATCACGGTCATGATCACCATCATGATCATGCCGCACATGGCGACGGTCACGATCACCATCACCACCACGACGAGCATTGCGATCACCCGGACCATCACCACGGCCACAAGCATGCTCATGACCACAAATGAGCCGGTCGCGGCCCGCGACCTCGCGGAGTGCGAGGCGGCGGCGCTGTACCGGTTGATGACCTGGCTGTCGCCGGCGTTTCCCGTCGGGGGCTTTTCCTACTCCAGCGGCATCGAATGGGCGGTCGAAGCCGGTGACATCAACGACACCGCGTCGCTGGCGGACTGGCTCGATGCGATGCTTCGCGATGGCTCTGGCTTCTGCGATGCGACGTTTCTGGTCCACGCCTATCGCGCCACTGAAGCGGGCGAGGGCGACACCTTGGGCGATATCGCCGAGCTCGCCGCGGCCTTCGTGCCGTCGCGCGAGCGGCAGCTGGAGACGACATCGCAGGGCCGTGCCTTCATCGACATCGCCCGCGCCGCGTGGGATGCAGACGGGCTGGATGCGATGGTTGCGGCATGCCGTACGCCACTGGTCTATCCCGTTGCCGTTGGCGTGGTCGCTGCGATGCACGGCGTGCCGCTGGCGCCGACGCTGCACGCCTTCCTGCATGCGCTGGTCTCGAACTGGATTTCCGCGGCCAGCCGGCTCATTCCGCTCGGCCAGACCGACAGCCAGCGCGTGCTGGTGAGGCTGGAAGCCGCGGTTGCCGCGACGGCGAATCGTGCGCTGAATGCGACATTGGACGATGTCGGCGGCGCGACGTTCCGCGCCGACCTCGCCAGCGTGCGGCACGAGACGCAATATACGCGGCTGTTCAGATCTTGAGCGGGTTCGTCGCTTTCACTGTCGTCCTGGCGAAAGCCAGGACCCATAACCACGGGTGCGCGTGGTTATGCACAGATGTGGCTGCAGCGTGCCGTGACAATCGGATTCAGTGGTAACGGGTCCTGGCTTTCGCCAGGACGACGATAGGAAAAAAAGCAATGGCTACATCTCACGGCCCCTTGCGTGTCGGCATCGGCGGTCCGGTCGGATCGGGCAAGACTGCGCTGATGGACCTGCTCTGCAAGACCATGCGCGAGCGCTACGACATCGCCGCGATCACCAACGACATCTACACCAAATGGGATGCGGAATTCCTGGTACGCTCGGGCTCGCTGACGCCGGATCGCATTGCCGGGGTCGAGACCGGCGGCTGCCCGCACACCGCGATCCGCGAGGACGCCTCGATGAATCTCGCCGCGGTGGCGGATATGCGCGCCAAGTTTCCCGGACTCGATCTCGTGCTGATCGAATCCGGCGGTGATAACCTCGCTGCCACTTTTTCCCCGGAGCTCGCCGATCTCACCATTTACGTCATCGACGTGGCGGCCGGCGACAAGATCCCGTCCAAGGGCGGCCCCGGCATCACCCGGTCCGACCTCCTTGTCATCAACAAGATCGACTTGGCGCCCCATGTCGGCGCCTCCCTGGAAAAGATGGAGACGGACGCCAGGCGGATGCGCGGCGAGCGGCCGTTCGTCATGACCAACCTGAAAAAGAGCCAGGGGCTGGACCGCATCATCGGCTTCATTGAGGCCAAAGGCGGCTTGAAACGGGCCGGCTGACCGGCGCGACGACCTAACGCAGGCGTTTCCCCCGTTAACACCGTGGGCAGAGCCGTGTCCGCGGAACAAATTTCGGTCACGGCAATTGATTACCTCCGGTGCCCGGAGCAAATCCAACTCGGCCGGACCATCGGCGGGCCGATTTAAGCTTCTCAGGCGACCAAGTTGCGTACCGATGCCTCCTCCTTCATTATCTCGGCGATTGGGGTTCACCCTGTTTCGGCACGTGCCCGTTCGAGCGGCGTCCATATGCTCCGTATTTATTGCCGACCTCCTGCTTTCGCCTGAGTAGTCGCGTGGTCCGGCTGGGTTTCATCATCGGCTTCATTGCTCTTCTCGGGGCCTTGCTCTCCGGGCTTGCGGCTTATCGCGTCCACGACCAGGAGCTGGCGCTGGACCGGATCGCGCTGGCGCGCGCGATCGATGTCCATGCGAGCCTGGTCCAGGACCGGCTCACCGAGCGCGAACTGCTCGCGCGGGTTGCCTCCGGCCTGTTCCGGGCGCCGTCGGTGCTCAAGCCCAACATGCTCGAGCCGCTGCGCTCGGCCATCTACGCCTTCAAGACCGATTTCGTGGTGGCGGGCTGGGTCGCCCGCCTGAAGCCGAACGAGCTTGCCGCAGCACAAGCCGCGATCGCGAGCGCCGGCTTCCCCAATCCGCGAATCCGCAGCTATGAGGACAAGCCGATCGATCCGGCAGGTGTCACCCAGCCGATCGATGTGCTGATGGATCTCGAGCCGCGCAGCAACGAGACCAAGGGGCTGCCCGGCCGCAGTTACGACCAGGATCAGGTGCGCGGCGCCATGCTGGCGCGCGCCAGAGTGGAGAAGAGGTCGGTTGCCTCAGAACCGGTTGCCCTCCTGCGTGGCGACGGGTCGATCGGCATCATTGTGGCGGCTCCCGTCATCCCGGAGGGCGCGACGGAGCCGGCGGGCTTCATCACATTTTCCTATGAGCTCTCTTCCCTGATGCTGACCAACGACGACATGTCGTTGTTCGCGGTTGCGCTGAAGGATCCGCGCCGGGAGGGTGGCGAGTTGGTCGCCAACGATCAAGGCGTGGTCTCGGCCCGCCCGACAGCGGCCGATGGGCCGGCGCCGTCGGCGACGCGCACGGTGAGCTTCGGTGGTCGCGACTGGCAGCTCGGCTATTACGCCAAGACCAATTCGGCGCGCCGCGCCGAGCAGACTGCGATCATCGTGGCGGCGATCGGCCTTGCGATCACCGCGATGGTGTGCGGCCTGTTCGGCTATGTCGCCTACAACAATTTGCGGCTCAGCCGGGAAATCCAGGTCAGAATCGGCTTCGAGCGCCGGCTGACGGCTGTCATCGACGAGCTCAACCATCGGGTCAAAAACATCCTGGCGGTGATCCAGTCGATCGTGACCCGCACGCTGCGCCATGGCTCCGACATCGATGTCGCGCGCGAGCTCCTGATCGGCCGCATCCACGCCATGTCCAACGTCGTCTCGCTGCTCAGCGAGAGCCAGTGGCAGGGTGTCAAGCTGAAGGGCCTGTTCGAGGCGCGCGCCATCCCGCATGCCGACCGCATTGCCGTCACCGGTCCTGATATCGCAGTCAGCGCGCGCGCGGCGCAGAGTCTGTCGCTGCTGTTCTTCGAGCTCGCCTCGCACTCCGACGAGGGCCTGTCGCTTGTCGGCAAGCATCCGCACATCACTGCCAATTGGACGGTGACGAACGAGGGGTCCGGCGAGGTCTTCTATTTCCGCTGGGAGGAGTTCAACACCAGCGAAGCGACGCGCCGCCCCGATTCCGACTTCGGCCTGATCCTGCTCGACCGCGTCGCGCCCGAGGCGCTCGGCGGCACCGCCAAGCGCTATTTCACCGATGTCTCCTATGTCTACGAGCTGACCGCGCCGATGGAGACGGTCGAGGACATGACCGAGCGCGACCGCACCGACAAGCTGTCAGCACCGATCCGGCCTGCGCGGTAATTCGAGGCTAGCTCTTCGGCCGCAGCACGAGGTCAACCAGGGTCCGCGCGTAGGCCGGCGTGATCGGCGCGATGCCGAAGACGTAGCGGTAGAACAGGCTGCCATAGATCGCGTCGTAGAGATCCTGGGGCGGTGCTTCCGCCAGAATGCTGCCGTCGTTCTGGCCCGCGGCGATCATCTCGATCAGCGCGTCGCGGCGGAATTGCAGGTAGCGGGCGTAGAACAGCTCCGCCGAGCCGGTCTTGGAGATGCATTCGGAGATGACGGCGAGCTGGACCTTGCCGAACTCGCCCTGGAGGGCTTCGGCATAGGCGGCGGCATGGCGGCGTGCGCGCGCGGCGGGGCTGCCCGAGCTTGCATGCGGCAGCGGCAGCATCTGCGCGGCATGGTGAAGAAAGGCGTCGATCAGCAAGGCTTCGCGCGACGGCCACCATTTGTAGATCGTCATCTTGGAGACGCTGGAGTGGCGCGCGATCGCGTCAATGGTGGTGGCGGCAAGGCCGGTAGTGGCCATCAGCGCATAGGCGCTTTGGAGAATGGCGTTGGTGGTCTCGATCGACCTTGGCCGGCCGCGCCGGGGCGCGCCGTCGGCTCCCTCATCCCCGCCATTCGCCATCACCACGCCCGGCCTCCCCATGCAATCCGCTGCCGCTCCGCATAGCCCAGCCGTAATGGCCGGCCTAGGGGAATCGGAAGGTGCCGGGTTAGGCCTGTTGCCGCAAGGCCGCGGGCAGGTCCTGCCGCTTCGACCAGGCGATGTAATATGCGACCGCGGCCATCGCCGCGAAGCCGGCCAGGCTCACGGCAATCTGCATCACCACCAAATTGGCGCCGGTGATCAGGATGAGATGGCCGGCAAACGACAGGAACACGCCGACGCAGAACACCGCGAGCCATTCCTCGCCGCATCTGATCACCGCCTGAAGCGGCTTCAGTCGCAGGCCGGGATGATCGGCCGGGACGAAATATGTCGCGAGGAAAGCGAGCGCGAGGAAGTGGACCACGCGATAGGGGGCGAGGTCTTCCTTGTCGGTCGGCGTGATGGTGTTGAGCGCGATATCCGGCAAATAGGCCGCTAGCGTCGGCGAGTGTCGCATCAGCGTGATTGCCATCGCGAATACGAGATAGGCGCCTGCGAGCACGCGCAGCCAGGACAGGCCATGCAGCGCGCGGCCCGACGTGCCGGTCACGGCAAACCAGCCGCCCAGCACCATCAGCATCTGCCAGCAGAACGGGTTGAAGGTCCACTCCTGGTCCGGATAAACCCGGAAATTCCAGCCGAACCAGCGCGCCGCAACGTACAGCGCGACCGACGCCGCCAGCGTCAGGTTCGGACGCCGCAACAGCCCCCACAGCGCGAGTGGAAGGAGGGCCATCAGCGGGATCATCAGCTGAAGAAGATCGAGGTTCAGCGGCTCTTCCTGAAGCACCAGTCCGCGTATCAGGATCCGCAGCGGATGCTCGATGATGCCCGAGATGTTGTATTCGTTGATGATCTCGGGCGCCATCGATTGCGAGGCGACATAGGCGATGGCGTCGATGTAGATCACGAACAGGACGACATAGGCGGCGTAGAGCCGCCACATGCGCTGGAAGATGCGCGTCGCCGCGACGACGTAGCCGCGCTCCAGGGCGATCTTGCCGTGAATGATGGCCATGCCATAGCCGGCCACGAACACGAACAAGTCTGCGGCGCCGC
Source organism: Bradyrhizobium sp. 172 (assembly GCF_023101065.1). Taxonomy (NCBI): domain Bacteria; kingdom Pseudomonadati; phylum Pseudomonadota; class Alphaproteobacteria; order Hyphomicrobiales; family Nitrobacteraceae; genus Bradyrhizobium; species Bradyrhizobium sp. 172. The sequence continues at coordinate 7,141,754 of NZ_CP064701.1, read as the reverse complement.
TGAAGCCGAAATTGCGCAGCGTCAGCAAATTGACGACGTTGTTCGGGATGTGGTCGACGAAAACCGACCAGTTGGCGATACCGAGCGTCAAATAGAGCCGGGGGTCGTGTTGAAATGCGGCGAGGTTCGCCTGGACGGACGGTTTCATCGAAAAAATGGCTTTTGGAATCAGGGGCGCTGCTTTTAGCGGCAACCGCCTGCCTATCCGAGTAGCGTTTGCGTGATGGCGCAGGCAAACGGCGCGAAATTGGCGCGGGGCCGCCGGTGCCGATTGGATAGGCGCGTTCGCGGGACCCGTGACGAAATTTTCTAACCCGGTAGCTGCTACTCGGCAGGCTCAGCCGAGGCCTCGTCGGGTACGCCGGCGCGGCTCGCCATGAGTCCGAGGGCGACGCCGCCGATCGCCAGGATCGGCAACAGCCGCTTGATCCCGATGGCGCGAACGATCTGGAGACCGGTGGCGAGCAGCATGGGGTCCGCGAGCATGCTCGAGGCCGCCGATTTCGTGGCGCGCTCGGCCGCGATATGAGCTTGCTTGCGCAGCTGCCGTTTGTAGACCCAATAGCTCACCGCCGCGGTGAGGGTCAGCAGAAAGAAAATGCCCGCACCGGCGAGGCAGGCCTGCACCGGACCATATTTGTTGAGCACCGAAATGAATGCCGCCGCGCACAGGAAGCACGTGGTGATGAAGAGTGCGAACGCCGCGCCTGCTGCCAGCGAGGTCAGCCGCACAGTGGTGCCGGTGGATGCGCTGATCCCGTCGATGATGCGCTGAAACATGGTCTTGCTCCTCAGATCCCCACAAGCCGGCACCGGCGGCGCCGCTGCGCCACCGTCTCGATACCCGTTCGCGATCTCAGCGACGCCAGACCGCGCCGATCAGGAAGCCGATGCCGAGCGCAAGCCCGACGGTCGCGAGCGGCCGCTGCGTGATCGCGTCCTCCAGCGTCTCCTCGATCGAGCCGTAGGCCTCCTGTGCCGCGCCCATCATCGCGCTGCCGCGTTCCGACATGTCGTCGATCGCGGAATCCACGTTTTCGCGCGCTTGGCTATAGCCGCGGCGGGCTTGCTTGCTGGAGGAGTTGGCAAAAGTATTGAGCGCGTCGGTGATCTGATCAGTGAGGGCGGCGATATCGCTTTTCACGGCTGCTACATCCTTCTCGAGGCGTTCTCTGGTGGCTTTGTCGGTCCAGTCTCTCATCCCGGCTTCGGCATTGGTGGTGGACATCAGGGGCTCCGGGCTGTTGACGGTTGAGACAGCCGGGAAACGTTTCGTCGTGGTGTAAGTTCCGTTCACGGAAACCGGTCAGTCCTGCGGGAGCTGCGGCGAATCCTCAGGCAACAGATGCTCCTTCAGGATCAGGGCGACGATCAGCAGCGGCGACGACAGGAACGCGCCCATCGGGCCCCACAGCCAGGTCCAGAACGCCAGCGCCAGCAGCACCGCGAGCGCATTGAGCGCCAGCCGCCGGCCGATGATGGTCGGCGTGACGAAATGTCCCTCCAGGAAGGTGATGCCGCCAAAGGCGAGCGCCGCCATCAGGCCGCCGCTGACGGTCGGGAAGGTGACCAGCCCCACCACGACCAGAATGGCGAACATGGCCACCGGTCCGATGATCGGAATGAAATTGAGGGTGGCCGCCAGCGCGCCGAGGCCAGCCGGATTGGGCATTCCGGTGAGGGCGCAGACGATTCCGGCGGCGACGCCGACGCCGACGTTGATCAGGGTCACAGTCAAAAGGTAGTTGCCGAGATGGACCTCGATCTCGTTGAGGATGCGAAGCGTGCGCAGCCGTGCGTCGTGATCGCTGAAGGTCATGATCATTGCCCGTCGCAGGTCGCGCCAGCTGGCGATGAACAGGATCAGGGTGACGAAGAACAGCAGGAATTCGGTAAAGGTCGGTGACAGGAATTCAATCGTTGGCTGCACCCACTCGAATTTCGGCATCTGGAAGCTTGGCAATCCCTCCGAGCCGCCGAGCATCGTCTGCAGCTCTCGCCACAGCGCCAGCGGCCGGTCGAACACGTGGACCTTGTCTTTCAACTGCGCGCCGAGTTCGGGCAGGCGCGAGCTCCATTCCATCGCCGGCGAGGCGATCAGCGCGACGATGAAGCCGACCACGGCGGTCACCGCGAACACGATCAAGACGGCGGCAAGCCCGCGCGGCACTTTCCGGTACTCCAGAAAGGTCGCTGCCGGCGAGAGCATCGTGCCGGTGACGAACGCCATCACGACAGGCAAAAAGAACGCCTTTCCGACATAGAGCACCGCGACGATTGCGATGAGGAGCAGTCCGGCGAGCGAGAAGGCGACGAGTTCGGTGCGGCGGATCACCGGCGGGAGTTCGCCGTGGCTCTCGGGAAGCGGAGTGCCTTCGCCATTGCCGGGAGTCATACGTTCACTGGGAAGGACGCGCACAATACCTCTCCGGCACGGAGACTTCAGTCCTCGCGCCCATGACCAGGGGAGAACGTCCTCGCGCCCTGCGGGTTCCATCGCGGCTTCGCGAAGAAGCGCTCGCTTGACTCTGACGTCGCTGCTGCATCCCGCCGCGGAACTTGTAGCGGTTGGACCGCGTTGAACAAACCAGCGCATCACCCTGATGCAGGCATCCACACGGGGCAGCACATGACGAAGTTCTCTGCAGTCCGACGCCGCTTATCGCAGCGCCGCATCACCGCTTTTGCCTTTGCAACCGCTTTGCTGGCAGTGCCGTTCGGCGCCGCAAGCGCACAGACGCTGGGCTACACCTATCCGCAAGATCAGGCTTACCCGCAGGACCAGGGCTATTCGCAGGGTTATGCGAGCCCAAGCTATGCGAACCAGGGCTATGCGAACCAAGGCTATGCAAGTCAGAACGCGCAAGCGCCCGACGAGGATGCCGCGCTGCCAGATCGCCTGCGCAGGCAGATTGTCAGCTTCGACCGCAGCGAGCCGGCCGGCACCATCGTCATCGATACCAACAATACTTACCTTTACTATGTGCTCGGCCAGGGCCGCGCGATCCGTTATGGCGTCGGCGTCGGCCGCGAGGGCTTCACCTGGTCGGGCGTGCAGAGCGTCAGCCGCAAGGCGGAGTGGCCGGACTGGCATCCGCCGGCTGAGATGATCGCGCGCCAACCCTATCTGCCCCGCTTCGTCGCTGGTGGCCCCGGCAATCCGCTCGGCGCGCGTGCGATGTATCTCGGGTCGAGCGAATACCGCATCCATGGCACCAACGATCCCACCACGATCGGGAAGTTCGTTTCGTCCGGTTGCATCCGCATGACCAATGAGGATGTCACCGACCTGTTCGGCCGTGTCAATGTCGGCGCCAAGGTGGTCGTGCTACCGAAGAACGCGCCGCTGATGGCGAAAGGCAGTGATTCCGTGCGCAAGCGCCCAGCCGTGACCGCGCTGCCCTCAGGCCGGCAGGCGCTGAACATTTCGAATTCGGCCGTGAACTAAGGGTCGAGTGAGGTCACATGAAGAGACGTTCGATCGGCAAACTCGCCGGGGGCGCGGCGGCGTTCGTCGCCATTGCCTCCTTCGGCCTCGCGCTGACGCCATCCGCCCATGCGGAGGACTTTTTCTCGGCGCTGTTCGGCGGCTTCCGCGGACGGCCGGCGCCCGAGATTCGCATGCCTTTCCAGACCGATGACACGCCGCGCTACGACCCGCCGCGCCAGCGGGCCTCCTACGGTGGCGGCACGGCCTATTGCGTGCGCGGCTGCGACGGACGTTATTTCCCGGCGCAGGGAAACGATTCCGAGAGCAAGGCGCAATCCTGCAAGAGCTTCTGCCCGGCCTCGGAGACCTCGCTGGTCTATGGCGGCAACATCGACGACGCGACGACGGATAAGGGGAAATCCTATTCCGACCTGCCTAACGCGTTCCGCTATCGCAATGAGATTGTCGCAGGCTGTACCTGCAACGGCAAGGATCCGGTCGGGCTCGCTCAGGTCAAGGTCGACGACGATCCCACCTTGCGCAAGGGCGACATCGTCGCGGGCGCGGACGGCCTGGTGGTCGCCAGCCGCAATGCCAACGACCGCCGCGGCGTCGCGATGAATTTCTCGCCGCTGCCCGACTCGGTTCGCGCAAGATTCCGCCAGGTGCCGGTGGTGGCGAAGGAATAGGCCTCAACGTCGTCCTGGCATTCGCCAGGACGACACCAAGAGTGTGGGCTATGCCGCCCGGATCTTGCCGAGGAAGTCGCTGACGTCATGGCCGAGCTGGCGGCTCTGGCTCTCCAGCATCTCGGAGGCGTGTTTCACGTTGTCGGCGGCAGCGGCAGCAGCGTCTGCATCGGATTTGACGCCGGTGATGTTGTCCGAGACGTTCTTGGTGCCCTGCGCCGCAAACTGGGTGCTGCGGGTGATCTCTTGGGTGGCCGCTCCCTGCTCCTGCACGGCGGCGGCGATTGCGGTCGCGACCTCGTTCACTTCGCCGATGATGCCGCCGATGGTCTGGATGGCGCTGATGGCGTCGGCCGCGACCTTCTGGATGTCGGCGATCTGCTCGGAGATCTCCTCGGTCGCCTTCGCCGTCTGGCTCGCCAGCGACTTCACCTCGGAGGCGACCACGGCAAAGCCGCGACCGGCCTCGCCGGCGCGGGCCGCCTCGATCGTGGCGTTAAGCGCGAGCAAATTGGTCTGCTGCGCAATGGTGTTGATCAGGCCGACGACCTCGCCGATGCGGCCGGCCGACTTTTGAAGTCCCTGCACGTGCCGTCGGTCTCGCGCGCCTGGGTCACGGCGCGGCTGGCGATGCCCGCGGCATGCGCGGCCTGCTGACTGATGTCGTTGATCGAGGCGCTCAGCTCTTCGGCGGCGGCGGCGACGCTGTCGACGCTCATGGAGGCGTCATTGGAGGCCTTGCCGGCGATCTGCACGCGGTCGTTGGTCTGCCGCGACACCGCGGAGAGATCGCCCGAGGTCTTGCGCATCTCGCCAGAGGCTTCGCTCAATTCGCCGAGCGTTTTGCGCACCGCGCCCTCGAACTCGCCGACATAGGTCTCGACCGCGCGCTGGCGCGCGGAGGCGCCCGCATTGCGTTCGCGCTCCTGCGCCTCGATCGTGAGCTTGTCGTTGGCCTGCTGCTTGAAGGTCTCCAGCGCGCCGGCAAGCGCGCCGATCTCGTCGTTGCGGTCGAGATAGCCGCTATCGACGGCAAGGTCGCCGCCGGCGACCTTCAGCATGGCGTCCCGGATGGTGTTGAGCGGAGTGATGACGCGGCGGCTGACCAGCATGATCGCGCCGACGGCAAGCCCCACGGCGAGCGCCAGCAGCGTAAGCTGCACGATCAGTGCGCGCTGTGCGGCGCCGCGCTGCTCCTGCGTGTGGATCTTGGCAGCATCGAGCGCACCTTCTGCCACTGTGACGGCGCTCGCCATACGGGCGACCGTGAGCGGGCTCCATTGGTTCGCCGTCATCTCGGGCTTCTCACCCTTGACCAGCGCGTCCGTGAGACGGTCGCGCAAGGCCAGATATTGCGGCTCGAAATACGAGGTCTTGGCGGAGGCCATCGCGGAGGCGAGCCCCGACGGCAACTGCATGCCGGACGTCGACAGCTCCAGCGCCTTCCACATCGCGCTCGTGCCGCCGACATGTTGGGTATAGGCGTAGCGGCCCTCCGTCGTGATCTTGCCGGCGGCCAGCCCGGTCGAGACGATCAGCGATGCTTCGCCTGCGGTGTTGCGGAGCAGCCAGGCGTTCTGCTTGATCGACAGCAGCTGGTCGATCGCGGCGTCCAGGTGATTGACCGTGGCGGCCAACGTGTTCGAGAGCTTGTCGAGCGTGTCGAGCAGGCCCTGCGTTGTCTCCATATATTCCTTGGGCAGACCGGCGCGGCGTTGGTCCTTCGGCTTGGCTACATCCTCCCAGAACTGCTTCTGCTCCTCGATCAGCAGCTTGTAGAGGCGCGCAAGCTCCGGTACCAGCGTGCCTGATTGCGGAAAGTCCATGGCCGGCAGCAGCTCGATCGCGCGCGCCATGGCGGGCATTTGGGCATCGCGCAGCGCGCGCAGATATTTCTCGATCTCGCCGTCCATCGGCTCGGTCGCATTCAGGAGGCGGACCGTGGTCGAGCGGTCGGTGCGCAGATTGTGCATCGCCTTGAACAGATCGGCGGACGTGTCGGCGATCTGCGAGATGCGGTTGGCGGTCTTCAGGCGATCCCAGGACTCGTAGGCGGTGAGCGAGAGCGCGATCACCACGCAGATCGACGTGATCGCGATCACCGCCTTCAGCAGCGCGGATACGGTCAGACGATTCAGCATCGAAGTCCCCCAATTCCCAATACAAAGTTCGTAAAGGCGCCCCGGCAACAGCAGAAAAAGGGGCCCGTCAGACAAGGCAATCGCATGCCGTTTGCGGCTCAGGGCCCAAACGGTTTCCGCATCTGAAAGGAAAAGGGTAAAGTTTTCAGCAGGCCGGCTGATCGTAGAAGTACGTATTTACTAGAAGTTGCAAAGGGTTGCGTCGATGGAACCAAGCCACGAGCTGCGCGTTAGGAGACTGTCAGCAATTTTGCCTAAAGGGGGGTCCTAGCGATGCTGGTCGGCGTACTCGTCACCTTTCTCGTCGTCATTCTCGTACTTTACCTCATCAACATGCTGCCGATGGACGGCCGCGCCAAGCAGATCGCGCGCGTCGTCGTCATCATCATCGGCATCGTCTCGCTGCTGAAATATCTGGCAGTGTTTTAGCCGGGCGCTTAGCTAGCGCAACGAAAAAGCCCCGGCGCGAGCCGGGGCTTTTGGTGTTCTAGTCGGGTCGGCAGGCCGCCTTGTCAGCCAGGGCGTTGTCAGCCAAGGGCTTTGGCCTCGCGGCGGCGGGCGGTGAGGATGTATTCGGTGTAGCCGTTCGGCTGCTCGCGTCCCTTGAAGATGAGGTCGCTGGCCGCCTTGAAGGCTGTGCCGTCGAAGGCGGGCGCCATCGGCTTGTAGATGGGATCGCCCGCATTCTGCTTGTCGACGACCACCGCCATGCGCTTGAGCGATTCCATCACCTGCGCCTCGGTGATCACGCCCTGGTGCAGCCAGTTGGCGAGGTGCTGGCTGGAGATGCGCAAGGTGGCACGGTCTTCCATCAGGCCGACGTCGTGGATGTCAGGCACCTTCGAGCAGCCGACGCCCTGGTCGATCCAGCGCACGACATAGCCCAGAATGCCCTGGCAGTTGTTGTCGATCTCCTGCTTGACGTCGTCGGGCGCCCAGTTCGACTTCGACACGGGGATGGTGAGGATGTCTTCGAGCTTTGCCCGTGGGCCGCCCTTGGCGAGCTCCTGCTGGCGCGCGGTGACGTTGACCTGGTGGTAGTGCAGCGCGTGCAGCGTCGCGGCGGTCGGCGAGGGCACCCAGGCGGTGATAGCACCGGCCTGCGGATGGGCGAGCTTCTGCGCCAGCATGTCCGCCATCTTGTCCGGCGCGGCCCACATGCCCTTGCCGATCTGGGCATGGCCGGGCAGGCCACAGGTCAGGCCCATATCGACGTTCCAGTCCTCATAGGACTTGATCCAGGGCTGCGCCTTCATCTCGTTCTTGCGGATCATCGGACCCGCCTCCATCGAGGTGTGGATCTCGTCGCCGGTGCGGTCGAGGAAGCCGGTGTTGATGAACATGATGCGCTTGGAGGCGCGCTGGATGCAGGCCTTGAGGTTGACGGTGGTGCGCCGCTCCTCGTCCATGATGCCGACCTTGAGCGTGTTCTCGGGCAGCGACAGCATCTTCTCGACGCGGTCGAAGATCTCGCAGGTCAGCGACACCTCGTCGGGGCCGTGCATCTTCGGCTTGACGATATAGGCCGAGCCGGTGCGGCTGTTCTTGACCTTGGAGTTGCCTTTCAGATCATGGACAGCAAGAAGCCCGGAGACGGCGGCGTCGAGCAAGCCTTCCGGAATCTCCTCGCCCTTGTCGTCCAGCACCGCGTCGGTGAACATGTGGTGACCGCAATTGCGCATCAGCAGCAGGCTGCGGCCGTGCAATTTCACTTCGCCTTTGCCGTCAGGCATCTTGTAGCTGCGGTCGGCATTGAGCGAGCGCGTCAGCGTCTTGCCGCCCTTCTCGAAATCGGCCGACAGCGTGCCGTTCATCAGGCCGAGCGTGTTGCGATAGACCAGCACCTTGTCCTCGGCATCGACGGCAGCGACCGAGTCTTCCATGTCGAGAATCGTGGAGACGGCGGACTCCATGACCATGTCCGCGACGCCGCCCGGATCGTCCTTGCCGATCGCGCTGGTGCGGTCGATTTTTACCTCGACGTGCAGGCCGTTGTTGACGAGCAGTACCGCGCTCGGTGCGGCTGCGTCGCCCTGGAAGCCTGCGAATTGCGCGGCGTTCTTCAGGGCGGTGGCGTTGCCGCTCTTCAGCTTCACCGCGAGCTGGCCCGCGACCACGCTATAGGCGGTGACGTCGGTGTGACTGCCGGTCGCCAGCGGCACGGCGGCATCGAGGAACGCTTTTGCCTTGGCGATCACCTTGTCGCCGCGCGCCTTGTTGTAGCCCTTGCCGCTCTCGGATGGATCGTGCGGGATCGCGTCGGTGCCGTAGAAGGCGTCATAGAGCGAGCCCCAGCGCGCATTCGCCGCGTTCAGCGCATAGCGTGCGTTGGTCAGCGGCACGACGAGCTGCGGGCCGCAGATCTTGCCGATCTCCTCGTCCACATTGGCGGTCTCGACCTTCTGCGTCGCCGGCTCCGGGAGGAGATAGCCGATCTCCTTCAGGAAGGCGGTATAGGCGTTGAGGTCGAACGCCTTGCCCTTGTTGGCCCGGTGCCAGTCGTCGATCTTGGCCTGCAACGTGTCGCGCACCGCCAGCAGCGCGCGGTTCTTCGGCCCCAGCTCCTTGATGATGGCGGCGAGCCCGGCCCAGAACGCATCCGGCGCGATCCCCGTCTTCGGGGCCGCTTCCTTGGCGATGAAATCGAACAGGACGGGAGCGATCTTCAGTCCGTGGGCGTCGACGCGTTTCATGATGGGCTTTCTTGTTGGAAATGGCTGTTTTTGGCTGCTTTTGACCCGACAGCAGCAAAATGCGCTCCAAGGAGCGGCTTTCGGGGTCTTATTAGCCCCAAAATCGGGGCCGTGAGAAGGCCCCCAAAAGTTGTCAAAATGTCAAGGCGAGGTGGGCGGCCCACGCACGGTGTCATTCCCCGCGAAGGCGGGGAAATCCAGTACGCCGCGGCCTCTCGCCTGAATCACTGCTGTCGGTGGAATGCTGGGTCGCCCGGTCAAGCCGGGCGACGACAGCGGAGCAGCAGCCCGGCTTCAAATATTCGCGGCGAGGTCCACGAGTTCGTCGAACAGCACGCCGGTCGTCTTGAGCATCTGTTCGATCTCGTCCGCCGCCTCGGCGACCGTCCGCGTCGAGGTGTCGATCACGAGCTCGGCGGCCTCGGGCCGCTCGTAGTCGGTGCCGATACCGGTGAACGACGCGAGCGTGCCGGCGCGGGCCTTCTTGTAGTGGCCCTTGGGGTCGCGCTCCTCGCAAATTTCCGCCGGCGTCGCGACGTAGATCTCGCGGAACGACGTGTCGGCGATGCGGCGCGCGGTGGCGCGGTCCTCGCGGGCGGGCGAGACGGCGGCGACAATGGCGATGTGGCCGTTACGGGCGAGATGCGTCGCGACTTCGGCGAGGCGGCGGATGTTCTCGCTGCGATCGGCGGCCGAGAAGCCGAGATCGCTGTTGAGCCCGGCACGCAGCGTGTCGCCGTCGAGCAGGATCGGTGAGCCGCCATTGCTGAACAACCGCCGCTCCAGCGCCTTGGCTAGAGTCGACTTGCCGGAGGCGGGGAGGCCGGTGAGCCAGACCACGGCGCCGTTGTGACGATAGCGCGCGGAGCGTTCGTCGGGCCGCAGCGCGGATTCCACCGGCACGATGTCGACGGGCAAGGCGCGCTGGCCGGCATCGACCGACAGCACGAGACCGCCGCCGGCGATGCGCCCGGACACCTCGATCACGAGACGGCCGGTGCGCGGATTTTCCGTGTAGGGATCGGTGGCAATCGGATTCGAAAGGGATATGTCGATCTCGCCGACATGGTTGCGGCCGATTGCCTTGTTCTCGACGCTCGACAGCTCACCGGGATCGACCGCCTTCTCGATGGCGACGACGGTGGCACGGCTTTCCTTCGGTCCGCAGCGAACCAGGAGCTGGTCGCCCTTGGCCAGCGGCTTGTCGTGCAGCCAGAAGATCCGCGCGCGCAGCCGTCGTGTCTCGCGCGGCGCGCTGTTGGCATGCGCGATGATGTCGCCGCGCTCGAGGAACAGCTCGCGGTCGAGCGTGATGCCGACCGAGCGGCCCGCACCCTGGCGGCCTGCGACCGGCGTCACCGGCCAGCTCTCGACCGTCTTGATTCTGGCGATCTTGCCGGCGGGCATGATCACGATTTCGTCGCCGGCAACCAGGCTGCCGGATTCGATCCGGCCCGCCACGATGCGGCGATCGTCGAATTTGTAGATCGCCTGCACCGGCAGCCGCAGCGCCAGCGCTTCCAGCGGCCGGGCCGGCTCGAGCCGGTCAAGCGCTTCGACCACGGTCGGACCCTTGTACCAGCCGATGCGGTCGGTGCGCTCAGCGACGCCGTCGCCCTCGCGGGCGGAAATCGGGATCACGGCCGTGGGCTTCACACCGAGGCCTTGCAGATGCGCCGAGATCTCGTCGCTGATCTCCTTGAAGCGCGCTGCGGAGAAGTCGACGCGGTCCATCTTGTTGACGACGACCGCGACCTGCTTCACGCCGAGCAGATGCAGGAGATAGCCGTGCCGCCTCGTCTGGTCGCGCACGCCTTCGAGCGCGTCGATGATCAGCACCGCGCCGTCCGCCTGCGAGGCGCCGGTGATCATGTTGCGCAGGAATTCGGCGTGGCCGGGCGCGTCGATCAGTACGATGTCGCGCGAATTGGTGCGGAAGCGGATCTGCGTGGTGTCGATGGTGATGCCCTGGTCGCGCTCGGTCTGGAGCGCGTCGAGCAGAAACGACCATTCGAACGGCATGCCGCGCCGCGCGCTGACGGCCTTGAGCATGTCGAGCTTGCCGTCGGGCAGGCTGCCGGTCTCGTGCAGCAGGCGGCCGACCAGCGTCGACTTGCCGTGGTCGACATGGCCGACGATGACGATGCGGACCTGCGGACGCGTGGTGCCGTTCGGGGTGGCGGGCGATGCGGGGGTGACGATCATGTTCATACGACGCTCGCGTCCTTGATCAGAGATAGCCGGCGACGCGCAGGCGCTCGAAAGCGTCCTCGGTCTCGTGGTCGAGCGCGCGGCCGGAACGTTCCGGCACCTTGGTCTGCTCGAGTTCGATCAGGATCTCGTCGATAGTCGACGCGTTTGAGGCGACCGGATTGGTGATGTCCTGATCGCCCAGCGAGCGATAGCGTTTGCCGTTTTGCGACAGATACAGCGGGATGATCGGGATGTTCTCGCGCTTGGTGTAGGCCCAGATATCGGACTCGGTCCAATGCAGGATCGGATGGATGCGCAAATGCGCGCCCTGCGGCGGCGACGCATTGAAATGATCCCAGAACTCCGGCGGCTGGTCGCGCACGTCCCAATTACCCTCCAAGCCGCGCGGCGAGAACACGCGCTCCTTGGCGCGCGTCGCCTCCTCATCGCGGCGAATGCCGGCGATCAGACCGTCGAAACCGTATTTGGCGAGCGCCATCTTGAGGCCCTCGGTCTTGCGCGCGGCGGAACGGGCGGCGGGCGGCAGCGTTGGGTCGACGGCATCAATCGGCGGGCAGGGCTCGACGCGCAGATCGAGATCCCATTCCTTGCCGTAGTGATCGCGGAAGCGATACATCTCCGGAAACTTCTTGCCGGTGTCGACATGGAGGGCCGGGAACGGCAGACGGCCGAAGAATGCCTTGCGCGCCAGCCAGATCATGACATTGGAGTCCTTGCCGAGCGACCACAGCAGGGCGATCTTCTTGAGGCGGCCGAAGGCTTCGCGGAAGATGTAGATGCTCTGGGCCTCGAGCTGGTCGAGATGGTCCATGCTCGGGGCAAGGTCAGAAGAAAATTCTTGCGCGGGCACGCGCTCGGCGAGAGCGGGGCTGCTCAGCCCGCCAGCAGTGGAATTGTCCTTGAGAAGATGCATCTCTGCCACTTTGCGTTTGGAGGCGAAAATTCTATAGTTGCGGTGCAAGAGAGAAGAAAAAATTTTCTCTTTGCGCGCCTGAAACGACACATATATAGAAAATAATTCCAGTCAACCCCGCATGTGGGGTAAGCGAGTATCGTATGCGGTTCTTGCCCGTGTTCCTCGATCTCAAGGCCGGTCCGGTGGTCCTCATCGGTGCGGGTGAGCTTTTGCGCGCCAAGCTGCGCGTGCTGACCGCTGCCGGTGCGCGCATTCGCGTGCATGCGATCGATGGCAATCACGACCTGGGTCTGAGCTCCGAGGACGCGGCGCGTATCGACATCTCGGCCACCGATCCGCTGACCGCCGATCTCTCGGGAATCATCGCGGTGGTTTGCGCCGGCGCCGGCGATGTCGGCGTGGCGATGTCGGTCCGCGCCAAGGCGCTCGGCCTGCCGGTCAATGTCATGGACGATCTCGAGCATTCGAGCTTCATCTTTCCGGCGATCGTCGATCGCGGCGATGTCGTGGTCGCCGTCGGCACTGGCGGCACGTCGCCGGTGGTGGCGCGGCGCGTGCGCGAGAAGATCGAGGCGCTGCTGCCGGCGCGCATCGGCGAGCTCGCCGAGTTCATCGGCGGCTTCCGCAAATCCATCAACGAACGTATTGCCGAGTTTCCGCTGCGCCGCCGCTTCTGGGAGCGCGTCATCGACGGCCCGATCGGTGCCGCCGTATTGGCCGGCCGCAAAGGCGAGGCGGACGCAGCGCTCAAGGCGATTTCAGATCCATCCGCGTTCGCGCGGGCCGACAAGCCGGAAGGATCCGTCGCGCTGGTCGGCGCCGGGCCTGGCGATCCGGATTTGCTCACCATCAAGGCGTTGCGCGCGCTCCAGGATGCCGACATCGTCTTCCATGACGAGCTGGTCTCGCCTGAAATTCTCGACCGCATCCGCCGTGACACCACGCGCGTGCCGGTCGGCCGCCGCGTCGGCAAGCCCGGCATCGGGCAGGACGCCATCAACAAGCGCATGATCGAGGCCGCGCAATCCGGCCAGCGTGTGGTGCGGCTGAAGGGCGGCGATCCCTTCGTGTTCGGCCGCGGCGGCGAAGAAGTCGAAGCACTTCGTGCCGCCGGCCTTGCCTATTCGATCGTTCCCGGCATCACCGCAGGTCTCGGCGGCGCCGCCGATTTCGAGGTGCCGCTCACCTATCGTCACGAAGCAACGCGCATCACCTTCCTCACCGCGCACAAGGCGCGCGACGCAGAAGTCGTGGACTGGTCGACGCTGACCGACGCCAGGATGACCGTCGTGGTCTACATGGGCATGACGGCTGCGCCGGCCATACGCGCCGGCCTCTTGGCCGCCGGCCGTTCGCCGGAGACGCCGGTCGGCGTATTCGCCCGCGTCACGCGTCCCGATGCGCAAGGCGAGATCGGCACGCTGCGCGATCTGCCCGAACTGGTCCGCCGGACCAACGGCGGTCCCGCCATTCTCATCATCGGCGATGTGGTCCGGCATGCCGGCTCGCTTCGCCGCCAAACCCCAAAGCAAATCATCTCTGACCTATTGGATGCAGCCGAATGACCTCCCCGCTTGAACAGAAGAAGATCAAGATCGCCGGCCCCTCGGTCGTGACCGCCAACCGCACCTGGGACGGCATCGTGGTTTACCGCACCGCCGCCAAGAGCTGGTCCGCGGACCTGTCGGAAGCCGCGATCGTGCGCAACTCCGACGAGGCGAAGGCGTTGCTTGCGGAATCCGTTGCCGATGACGTCGGCGCGATCGGCCCCTATATCGCGCCGGTACAGGTCGGTGCAGACGGCAAGGTCGAACCCGGAAATCTGCGCGAACAGATCCGCCGCACCGGCGTGACCATCGGACAGCCGGTTCAGGTTTAAGGCGCTTTCTTATGTATGCTTACGATGAAATCGACCGCACGCTCGTCAACGAGCGCGTCTCGGAATTCCGCGACCAGGTGAAGCGCCGCCTCTCCGGCGAGCTCACCGAGGACGAGTTCAAGATCCTGCGGCTGCAGAACGGCGTCTATCTGCAACTGCACGCCTATATGTTCCGCGTCGCGATCCCCTACGGGACGCTGGCGTCGAACCAGCTGCGGGCGCTCGCCCACGTCGCGCGCAAATACGACCGTGGCTACGGCCATTTCACGACGCGGCAGAACATCCAGTTCAACTGGATCAAGCTCGCCGAATTGCCGGATGCGCTGGCCGATCTCGCCGAGGTCGGCATCCATGCGATGCAGACCTCCGGCAACAACATGCGCAACGTCACCTCGGATCAGTGGGCCGGCGTCGCGCCCGGCGAGATCGAGGATCCCCGCATCTGGTCGGAGCTGATCCGCCAGCACACCACGTTGCATCCGGAATTCTCGTTCCTGCCGCGCAAGTTCAAGATCGCGATCACCGCGTCGGACCACGACCGGGCCGCGATCAAGATCCACGACATCGGGCTGAAGCTGATCAAGAACGAGAAGGGCGAGACCGGCTTTGAGGTGCTGGTCGGTGGCGGGCTCGGACGCACGCCGTTCATCGGCAAGACCATCAAGCATTTCGTCCACGGCCGCGACATTCTCAGCTACATCGAGGCGATTCTGCGCGTCTACAACCAGTACGGCCGCCGCGACAACATCTACAAGGCGCGCATCAAGATCCTGGTGCACGAGCTCGGCATCGAGAAGTTCTCGCGCGAGGTCGAGGAGGAGTGGCAGCACATCCGCAACTCCTCGCTCCAGATCGACGACGAGGTGGTCGAGGACATCCGCTCGCGCTTCACCTATCCTGCCTACGAGAAGCTGCCGCACATGCCGGACGAGCTGCGCCAGGCCGCGGCCGATCCCGATTTCGAGGCATGGCGCAAGAACTCGGTGGCCCCGCACAAGGCCCAGGGCTATTCCATCGTCACGATCTCGCTGAAGCCGATCGGCGCGCCTCCGGGCGATGCCACCGCCGAGCAGATGGATGCGCTCGCCGATCTCGCCGACGAATACTCCTTCGGTGAGATCCGCGTCGGCCACGAGCAGAACCTCGCTCTGCCGCATGTCGCCAAGCGTGACTTGCCGGCGCTGTGGAAGGCGCTCGACAAGCTCGGGCTGGCGACGCCGAACGTCAATCTGATCACTGACATCATCGCCTGCCCGGGTCTCGACTATTGCTCGCTGGCCAATGCGCGCTCGATCCCGATCGCGCAGGAACTGACGCGGCGCTTCGCCAATCATGAGCTGGCCAATCTGATCGGCCGGTTGCACATCAACATCTCCGGCTGCATCAACGCCTGCGGCCATCACCATGTCGGTCATATCGGCATTCTCGGCGTCGAGAAGAACGGCGAGGAGGTCTACCAGATCACCATCGGCGGGCGCGCCGACGAGAGTGCCGCACTCGGCAATCTGATCGGCCCCGGCGTCAAGTTCGACGAGGTCGCCGACGTCGTCGAGGACATCGTGGAAGCCTATCTGGCGCTGCGCGAGCGGCCCGAAGAGCTGTTCATGGACACGGTAAAACGCCTCGGCGTCGAACCCTTCAAGGAGCGCGTTTATGCCACTCGTTAACGGCGGAAAGATCGCCGACGACAGCTTCGTCAAGCTCGCCGTCGACACGCCGCTGCCCGAGGGCGGCGACATTCTGGTGCCGGCCGAGCGTTTCGTTGGCGAGGCGGATGCGTTGCTCAAGCGGACCGGCAAGGTCGGTGTGATCTGGCCGAACAATCGCGACATCGCCGAGCTGGTGCCCTATCTCGGCAAGATTGCCGTCGTCGCGCTGGTGTTCCCAACCTTCCGCGACGGACGCGCCTACAGCCAGGCGCGGCTGCTGCGCGAGCGTTACAATTACCGCGGCGAGTTGCGTGCGACGGGCCAGATCCTGCGGGACCAGTTCGTGTTCATGCTGCGCGCTGGCTTCGATTCCTTCGACGTCAAGAAGCAGGCCGACGCGGAAGCGTTCATGCAGACCGCGAAGCGCTATTCGGTCTTCTACCAGCCCACCGGCGATGGCCGCATCACGGCGCTGCACCGGCGCATGCAGCTGCGTCATTCCGAGGGTGTCGGCACGTGAACGCAATCGCGTCTCCAATTTCGGCAATCTCCGCCTCGGCGCTGCCCTCGGCGGAGGACCTCGATCGCGCCTTGCGCGATGCCTCGCCCGCCGAAATCATCGCCGCTGCGCTGAAGACGGTCGGGCGCGACAAGCTTGCGCTGGTGTCGTCCTTCGGTACGGAATCGGCGACGCTGCTCAAGGTGATGGCGGATGTCGATCCGGCGATCCCGGTGATCTTCCTCGACACCGGCTGGCTGTTCGAGGAGACGCTGGCCTATCGTGATACGCTGATCGCGACGCTGGGCCTGAAGGACGTCCGCTCGATCAAGCCTGCCGAGGAGACGCTGTCGCGCGGAGATCCCGACCGCGACCTCTGGTTTTCCGATCCCGACGCTTGCTGCCGTATCCGCAAGGTCGAGCCGCTGGCGCGGGCGCTGAAACCGTTCGATGCATGGCTCAACGGCCGCAAGCGCTTCCAGGGCAACTCGCGCGCCGACATCCCGGTGGTCGAGGACGACGGTACGCGGTTGAAGTTCAATCCCTTCGCCAATGTCTCGCGGGAGGAACTCGAGGCGATTTTCGCCCGCGCCAAATTGCCGCGTCATCCCCTGGTCGCGTCGGGATTTCTATCGGTTGGGTGTATGCCTTGCACGAGCAGAACGGCCGAAGGCGAGGATGAGCGTGCCGGTCGCTGGCGTGGCCGGGCCAAGACGGAATGCGGCATCCACACGATGAAGACTTCGTAGCAAAGTTACGCTGCCCGGCTACGAACAAGAAAATCCGGTTCCGTTGACTTAAGCGCGTTTCGCCCCGAGTTATGCCTGCCATCGATGACGCCGACGTCATTGATGTGAATGGAGATGGACATGATGCGTCGTATCGTTCCGCTCGCGGCAGGACTGCTCGTGACAGGCTTGTTGGCAAGCGCGGCTCTTGCCGCTGACATCACTCTGCTGAACGTCTCGTACGATCCGACGCGCGAGCTCTATGTCGAGTTCAACAAGGCGTTCGCGAGTGCCTATCAGAAGGAAACCGGCAAGAGCGTCGAGATCAAGCAGTCGCATGGGGGCAGCGGTTCGCAGGCGCGCGCCGTGATCGACGGATTGCAGGCCGACGTGGTGACGCTTGCGCTCGCCTACGACATCGACGCCATCGCGGGCAAAGGCCTCACGACGGCCGACTGGCAGAAACGGTTGCCGCAAAACTCGTCGCCCTATACCTCGACCATTGTGTTCCTGGTCCGCAAGGGCAATCCCAAGGCCATCAAGGACTGGGACGATCTGCTCAAGCTCGGCGTCGCCGTGATCACGCCGAACCCGAAGACGTCAGGCGGCGCGCGCTGGAATTATCTGGCCGCCTGGGGCTTTGCGCAGAAGAAATACGGCTCGGCGGACAAGGCCAAGGATTTCATCGGAAAGCTCTATCAGCAGGTGCCGGTGCTCGACACCGGTGCGCGCGGCGCGACCGTGACCTTCGTCGAGCGCGGCGTCGGCGACGTGCTGCTCGCCTGGGAAAACGAGGCGTACCTGGCGCTCAAGGAATTCGGTCCGGAGAAATTCGAGATCGTGGCGCCGCCGCTCTCGATCTTGGCGGAACCGCCGGTGACGATCGTCGATAAGGTTGCCGATAAAAAAGGCACCCGTAGTGTCGCCGATGCCTACCTGCAATATTGGTACACCAAGGAAGGTCAGGAAATCGCGGCGCGCAACTTCTATCGTCCGCGCGATCCCGAGATCGCCAAAAAACATGAAAACTCCTTCGCGAAGGTCGAGCTGTTCACGATCGACGAACTTTTCGGCGGCTGGACCAAGGCGCAGAGGGAACATTTTGCCGACGGCGGCGTCTTCGATCAGATCTACAAGAACTGATCGGGCGCTGTCGGCGGGGCTTAAACAGGGGGCCTGGTGAGCGCAATCGCAGCACGACGCCGGACATTGCCGGGCTTCGGTCTCACCATGGGGCTGACGCTATCCTGGCTGTCGATCATCATCCTGATTCCGCTCGCCGGCCTGTTCCTGAAATCGGTCGAGCTGAGTCCCGAGCAGTTTTGGAACATCCTCTCCAGCCGCCGCACCCTGAATGCGTTGCGCGTGTCCTTCGGACTCGCCTTCGCAGCCGCCTGCGTCAATCTGGTGATGGGCAGCATCATCGTCTGGGCGCTGGTGCGCTACCGCTTCCCCGGTCGGCGGCTGTTCGATGCCATCGTCGACGTGCCGTTCGCGCTACCTACGGCGGTTGCCGG
The DNA here is from genome assembly GCF_023101065.1 of Bradyrhizobium sp. 172. Lineage (NCBI taxonomy): Bacteria > Pseudomonadati > Pseudomonadota > Alphaproteobacteria > Hyphomicrobiales > Nitrobacteraceae > Bradyrhizobium > Bradyrhizobium sp. 172. Next base: position 7,123,399 of record NZ_CP064701.1, on the reverse strand, counting down.
CGTCGCGCTGACCGCGTTGTTCGCCGAGAAGGGCTGGCTCGGCGCGCCGCTTGCGGCGGCCGGCATCAAGGTGGCGTTCACGCCGGTCGGCATCTTCGTCGCCATGATCTTCATCGGTATCCCGTTCGTGGTGCGCACGGTGCAGCCGGTGCTCCAGGATCTCGACCCAGAGATCGAGGAGGCCGCGGGCAGCCTTGGCGCGAGCCGCTGGCAGACCATCATTCGCGTGATCCTGCCCTCGCTCGGTCCGGCGCTGCTCACCGGACTCGCGCTCGCCTTCGCGCGTGCGGTCGGCGAATACGGCTCGGTGATCTTCATCGCCGGCAATCTGCCCAACGTCTCCGAGATCGCGCCGCTGCTGATCGTGATCCGGCTCTCCGAATTCCGCTATGCCGATGCGACCGCCATCGCGGTTGTCATGCTGGTCGTGTCCTTCGTCATTATCTTCGCGGTCAACCGGCTCCAGCGCTGGGCGCAGAGCCGGATTCCGGTGCGGTGAGGACGGGGCCATGACGATGCAGATCGCAGATTCCGTCCCACTCCCGGCCTCCGACGCCAAGGCACGCGCGTACGCAGCCGCCGCGCGGAACAACCTTCGCACCGAACCGCGCGCGGTCCGCATCGTCATCATCGCGCTGGCGATGACCTTTCTATCAGTCTTCGTCGTGTTGCCGCTGGTCGTGGTGTTCGCGCAGGCCTTCTCGAAGGGAATTGGCGCTTATTTCGCCGCGCTGACCGACCCGGAGGCGCTGTCCGCGATCAAGTTGACGCTGTTGGTTGCTGCAATTTCCGTCGGCCTCAATCTCGTCTTCGGCCTGGTCGCGGCTTGGGCGATTGCAAAATTCGAATTCTCGGGCAAGACCTTCCTGATCACGCTGATCGATTTGCCGTTCTCGGTCAGCCCGGTGATTTCGGGCCTCGTCTTCGTGCTGCTGTTCGGCGCGCAGGGCTATTTCGGCGGCTGGCTGCGCGATCACGACATCCAGATCCTGTTCGCGGTGTCGGGCATCGCGCTTGCGACCACCTTCGTGACCTTCCCCTTCGTGGCGCGGGCGTTGATCCCGCTGATGCAGGAGCAGGGCACGCAGGAGGAGGAGGCCGCGATCTCGCTCGGCGCCTCGGGCCTGCAGACCTTCTTCCGCGTCACGCTGCCCAATATCAAATGGGGCGTGCTGTACGGCGTCCTGCTCTGCAACGCGCGCGCGATGGGCGAGTTTGGCGCGGTCTCCGTCGTTTCCGGCCATATCCGCGGCGAGACCAACACGATGCCGCTCCTGGTCGAGATTCTCTACAATGAATATCAGTTCGTCGCGGCGTTCGCGATCGCCTCGCTGCTCGCGATGCTGGCGCTGATCACGCTGGTCGCGAAAACCGTTCTCGAAAATCATCTCGACGAAGGACATGACGCAAGTGAGCATTGAAGTCAGGAATCTCGTCAAGAAGTTCGGCAGCTTCAAAGCTCTCGACGGCGTCGACCTCAAGGTCAATGACGGCGAGCTGCTCGCGCTGCTCGGTCCGTCTGGCTCCGGCAAGACCACGCTGCTGCGGATCATCGCGGGGCTGGACTGGCCCGATTCCGGGGAGGTATCTTTCAACGGCGAGGACGCGCTGGCGCAGGGCGCGCGCGAGCGGCACGTCGGATTCGTATTCCAGCACTACGCGCTGTTCCGCCACATGACGGTGTTCGAGAACGTCGCCTTTGGCCTCCGCGTGCAGCCGCGCGCGATCCGCAAGGACGAAGCGACCATCCGTGCGCGCGTCAAGGAGCTACTCGATCTCGTGCAGCTCGATTGGCTCGCCGACCGCTACCCGAGCCAGCTCTCCGGCGGCCAGCGCCAGCGCATCGCGCTGGCCCGCGCGCTCGCGATCGAGCCACGTATCCTGCTGCTCGACGAACCCTTCGGTGCGCTTGATGCCAAGGTGCGCAAGGAGCTGCGTAAATGGCTGCGCTCGCTGCACCACGAGATCAACGTCACCTCGATCTTCGTCACCCATGACCAGGAGGAGGCGCTCGAAGTCGCCAACCGCGTCGTGGTGATGGACAAGGGCAAGATCGAGCAGATCGGCTCGCCCGATGACGTCTATGAGAGCCCGGCGACCGCCTTCGTCCACAGCTTCATCGGCGAATCCATCGAGCTTCCGGTCCTGATCGCCGACGGCGTCATCAGGCTTGGCGACCGGCCGCTTCAGCTCGCGGCAGATGGGCTTGCGCCTGGCGCGTCAAGACTGTTCGTGCGGCGGCACGACATGCTCGTTGGCCCGCCCGGCAGCGGTGCCTTCGAGGGCGCCGTGCAGCACGTCCGGAATTTCGGTCCCGTGCAGCGGGCCGAGGTGGCATTATCAGGCGGAGAGACCATCGAGATCGACGCTCCGCGGGACAGGGAACTGCGCGCCGGCGACACGATCGGCCTGGAGCCCCGCCGCTACCGGATATTTGGGGGCGCCTGAGCGGGGTCAACCGGTCAATTTTTCCTCAATATTCACCTTTCAGCCACGGTTGGTATGCAACAACGGCGCCTGATTTGGGGGCTCCTGTTCATGCGCGTCGCGGCCGCGATATCAATCCTTTTGCTGCTCGCCGGCTGCGCCGGCAACGAAGCATCGGTCCAGCAGCCCTCGATGTATGCCGATATGGCTGTCCCGGGCGCAAAGCTCGACGCGCAGGCCGCAGCGATCATGATCTCGCAATACCGCCAGAACAACGGGCTCGGCACCCTCGTGATCGACCCCGAACTGATGCGGCTCGCCGAATCTCAGTCCCAGGCCATGGCTGCCGCCAACAAGATGGACCATGACGTCCGCGCGCCGCTGGCCAAGCGCCTCAGCGCCGGCGGCTATCCGGCGACCGTTGCGGTCGAGAACGTCTCGGCCGGCTATCATACGCTGGCGGAAGCGTTTTCCGGCTGGCGCGACTCGCCCCCGCACCGCGCGAACATGCTCAAGAGCGGTGTCACAAAATTGGGCATTGCGGCGGGCTATGCTCCCGGCACCAAATACAAGGTGTTCTGGACCATGATCCTGGCCTCGACGGACTCCCGATAAGCCAGACTTGATCACGGGATGCATTGACGCCGCGGCAGACTGTCGCCACGGTCGCTCGCCATCTGCTACTGTTCCCGCATGACCGATCATAGCCCGGAAGTCGCAACTATCCCCGCGAACGCGCAACGTGTCCTGGTCCTCCAGGGCGGCGGCGCGCTCGGCTCCTATCAGGCCGGCGCCTATCAGTCGCTCTGCCATGCCGGCTTCGAGCCGGACTGGGTCGCCGGCATCTCGATCGGCGCGGTCAACGCCGCGATCATCGCCGGTAACGAAGGGCAGACGCGCGTCAAGCGGCTCAAGGAATTCTGGGAGATGGTCTCCGCGCCGGTGCCGTGGAAGCCGATCGGCAAAAGCGAGCACAGCCGCGAACTGTTCAATTCGACCAGCGCCGCATTGATCGCGACCTTCGGCGTGCCCGGCTTCTTCGTTCCGCGCATGCCGCCCGCGCCGCTCTGGCCGCCCGGCAGCCCCCAGGCCGAGAGCTATTACGATACTGCACCCCTGAAGAAGACGTTGGAGCGTCTGGTCGATTTCGACCGCATCAACGATCTGAAGACGCGGCTGTCGGTCGGTGCAGTCGGCGTTACCTCCGGCAACTTCAAATATTTCGACAATTTCGAGTTCAGGAAGCTCGGCAAGAAAATCGGACCCGAGCACATCATGGCCTCCGGCGCGCTGCCGCCCGGCTTTCCGTCCATCGTGATCGACGGCGAGCATTATTGGGACGGCGGCATTGCCTCCAACACGCCGCTCGACTACGTGCTGGACGCCGAGACCGACCGCGATCTCCTGATCTTCCAGATCGACCTGTTCAGCGCCCGCGGCGATCTGCCGACCTCGCTACTCGAGGCGACCGAGCGCGAGAAGGACATCCGCTTCTCGAGCCGCACGCGGATGAACACCGACAAGAACAAGCAGGTGCACAACGCCCGCAGGGCCGTGCGCGACCTGATTTCCAAATTGCCCGATTATCTCAAGAACGACCCTTCCGTGGAATTCCTTGCCAAGGTATCGCGCGAAAGCACCGTGACTGTGGTGCACCTGATCTACCGCAGCAAGAACTACGAATCCTCGTCCAAGGATTACGATTTCTCGCATGTCGCCATGGTCGAGCATTGGGAAGCCGGCGTGCGTGACGTGCATCTGTCGATGCGCCACAAGGATTGGCTCGAGCGGCCGCAATCCGGCGAGACCATGGTGACCTACGATCTCACGGGGGACGTCACTGCGCCCCCGCCAAGAAGGAGCGAATAATATGGGTAGTCTGTCAGGCAAGAACGCCGTCGTGACCGGGTCGACCAGCGGCATCGGACTTGCCTATGCGCGCGCCTTCGCCGCCGCCGGCGCCAATGTCGTCATCAACGGGTTCGGCTCGCCGGAGGACATCGAGAAGGAGCGCGCCAAGATCGAGTCCGATTTCGGCGTGAAGGCGGTCTATTCGCCGGCCGACATGACCAAGCCGGCCGAGATCGCCGGGATGGTCGCGCTCGGCGAGAAGAGCTTTGGTTCGGTCGATATTCTCGTCAACAATGCGGGCATCCAGTTCGTCTCGCCGATCGAGGAATTCCCGCCGGAGAAATGGGATCAGATCATCGCGATCAACCTGTCCTCGGCGTTCCATGCCATTCGCGCCGCCGTCCCGGGCATGAAGAAGAAGGGCTGGGGCCGCATCATCAATACCGCTTCCGCGCATTCGCTGGTCGCCTCGCCCTTCAAGTCGGCCTATGTCTCGGCCAAGCACGGCATCGCCGGCCTGACCAAGACCGTGGCGCTCGAGGTCGCGACCAGCAAGATCACCTGCAACTGCATCAGCCCCGGCTATGTCTGGACGCCGCTGGTGGAGAAGCAGATCCCCGACACCATGAAGGCCCGTAACCTCACGCGCGACCAGGTCATCAACGACGTGCTGCTCGACGCGCAGCCGACCAAGGAGTTCGTCACCTCCGAGCAGGTCGCAGCCCTCGCGCTGTTCCTGTGCGGCGACGATGCCGCGCAGATCACCGGCACGAATCTGTCGATCGACGGCGGCTGGACCGCGGAGTAGACCGCGATCGCTGGCGAATGGCGGAAGCCGAGCTCCGCCATTTTCGTTCAGTGCGTCCAGGCCAGCGCCGTCTCGAATGCCGAGGACAGGTGCAGCTCCGCGAACATGATCTTGCCGGCGACCACGAACAGCACGCTGGCGAGTGTGAGGCGCAGCACCGTCTCGGGCACGCGCGTCGCGCTAAAGCTGCCGACGACGATGCCGGGCAGCGAGCCCAACAGCAGCACGCCCATCAGCGCCCAATCCACGTCGCCAAGCGCCCAGTGCCCCATTCCGGCGATCAGCGTCAGCGGGACCGCATGGGCGATGTCGGACCCGACGATGGTCGCCACCGGCAGGCGCGGATAGAGCAGCAGCAGAACGGTGACGCCGACCGCGCCGGCGCCGACCGATGAAATCGAGACCAGCACACCGAGCACGATCCCGGTGACGACCGTCGCGATCGCCGTGGCGCGGTCATCGACCTGCTCCAGGCGCCGGCGATAGCGCTCCATGATCGATCTGCGGAAGATCAGCGAGGTCGCTGTCAGCAGCAGCGCGAAGCAGAGCACGAGGTTGACGAGATTGCGCTCGGAATCGCTCTTGAGGTCGAGCTTCCAGAGCACCAGCAGCGTCAGCGCGCTCGCCGGAAGGCTGCCGCAGGCGAGCCGCAGCACCGCCGGCCAGTGCACGCTGCGCGACCAGCCATGCACCACGCTGCCGCCGGTCTTGGTGGCGGCAGCATAGAGCAGGTCGGTGCCGACCGCGGTCGATGGATGAATCCCGAACAGGAGGATCAGCAGCGGCGTCATCAGCGAACCGCCGCCGACGCCGGTCATCCCGACCAGCAGGCCGACGCCGAAACCAGAGGCGACGTAGAGTGGATCGATCATGTCCAGGGAATCTTAGGTTTATCTCGTCAGTTGGGCAATACGACGTAGAATAAACTTTCCCTGCGGTGCAACCGCTTGGGCCAAATAAGAAAAATCGTGCTGTGCCCTTGGCAATAAATAGGTGTTTCGCGTTGTTCCCGGGCATGCTTCGAAGCAGCCGTTCCCCGAGAGCAGCACGCGAAGGCAGTCGGAAGTCTATTTCCCAAACGCCAGCACGTGCAGGCCGAGCCGCTGTCGCACGATCCAGAACAGCAGCACCGTCTCGAAACTGAGCGAGATCGAGGTCGCGGCCGCCGCGCCATGGCCGCCGAAGCGCGGCACCAACGCGATGCAGAGCACCAGGTTCATCGCAAAGGCCAGCGCATAGGCCAGCGCGCAGATCTTCTGCTGGCCGAGCATGTTGAGCAGCCGTTCGACCGGGCCGATCGCGGCACGGACCACGAGGCCAATCGCGGCGACGAACATGATGTCGTAGCCGATCACGAATTGCGGCCCGAACAGCCAGAGCAGGGGCTTGCCGAGCGCGAGCAGCACGATGGTCGCCGCCAGCGACGGCCAGAACGTCCAGTTGATGGCATGCGCCACGTAAGCCGACAGCCGCGCCTTGTCGCCAGCCGCGTTGTATTCGGCGAAGCGATGCGCGGTCGTCGCCGACATCGCGTAGTGGATGAAGGAGACCAGCGCCAGCGTCTTCACCACGGCGAAATAGACGCCGACCTCGTCGGAGGGGCGGAATTGCTGAAGCACCAGCACGTCGGTATAGGACAGCAGCAAATAGAAGCTTTCGACCAGCAGGATCGGCAGCGACACGGCGAGCCAGCCGCCGACGTCGTAGGCCTTGGGGCCCGCCTCGATGTGATCGGCGAGCTTGCGGTTCAGCACCACCATCTGCCCGGTCATCGCGATCCACACCGCGCCTGCGCTCGCGATCATCGCGGCAACCGCGCCGAGATGATAGCCGAGCAGGAAGGCGCAAGCCGTGATGCCGATGATTAGTGTCTGGCGGATGATGAATTGCGGCATCAGGCCGAGTTGCATCCAGTCATGCGAACGGGCGATGCCGTCCTGGGTGTTGGCGACGACGAAAGCGGGCAGCGTCATGCAGCCGATGTAGAGCGGCAGCACTTCGGCGGGATCGATCCAGGGCGAGAGCAATTTGACGATGCCCGCGAGGCCGAGCGAGACCAGCGTGGAGGCGCAAAAGGTCAGCCAGCGGCTGCCCGAGAGAAAGCCGCGCAGCACCGCATGCTCGCCACGGCTGCGGTATTCCGGAATGATCTTTTGCGCGGAGGCCGAGATGCCAAAGTCCATCATGCTGCCGAGCAGCAGCACCCAGGTCCAGACATAGACATAGACGCCGTAGTCCGACGTCCCCATCCAGCGCGCGAGCAGGACCTGCGAGAAATATGCAAGGCCGGCGCTGATCACGCGGATGAGGAAGATGGTGCCTGCCAGCCGCCGCGTCAGCGACGCTTCGCTCGACCCGCCCGTCAATTTGTCGCGCAGCCGCGCGATGAGGCCGGCAGGTCCGGTCGTTGCGGGTTCTGCATCCATCACGGCCAATTCGAAGGATCCCCGAGGCGCACACGAATGCTGCGGCAGACTTGCCGCAGTAGCCCTGGGGATTAGCAACCATTCGTTAAGATTCGGTTGGATCAAAGATGTCGTCCGGGCGAACGCCAGGACGACCACTCACTCCAGATTGGTATTGAACTCGTACGACTTCTCCGGTCCGACCAGCGTGAACTTCAGCGCTGCGCCGCCGGGCTGGGCGCCCGGCGGCAGGCCGTCGAGTTCGAAAGAAAATCGCTTCACGCCCGGTGGGCTGGGCTCGACCGGCGCCGGGATGGGCAGCGCCCAATCGGGCGTCGGACCTTCCACGAACAGACTGACGGTGCGCGCATCCGGAACGACCACGTCGACCACCACATTCTTGGGCCCATCACGCTTCACGTCGCGGATGGTGAGCGGATTGGGATCGCCGATGGCGGCAGGTTTGGGCACGGTGTCGAGCGCTGCACGCAAATTGGCGTCCTCGGTCGAGGCGACGCTGTTGAAGCCAAGCTCGGCGCGGGCCTCGACGGGAATGCAAAGCTTTTCGCACACCGCATAATTGATCTCGGCGCGCAACGTCACCGGCTTGTCGGCCGCCTTGGCGATGATGCGCAGGGGCAGCACGATCTGGTCGTGATAGCCGATCGAATGGCCGCCCGCGCCGTCGTCGAATTTCTGCGGGGCCGGCCACATCACCGTCACCGCTTCAACATTGTCGGACTTCGAGAAATCGAAGCGCGGCGGAACGCCGGAATCGCCCGGCATGCGCCAATAGGTTTTCCAGCCGGGCTGGATCTGGAAGGCGATACCGCCGAGCAGGACGGCGCCGCTGCGCGATCCTGCCAGCAACCGCACCGCGGAATGTCCGTCGCGCTGCCACGGCGATGCGTCGTCGGCATGGGCCGCAAGCGCCAGCGAGGACGCGAGCAGGGTTGTCGCGACGCCAATCGCCGCACGCCGGGGAACTCTTGTCAGCATGGTACGTCTTTACAGGGTCGCCCGGCGGCAAACCATTGAATTGCTTGTGATGGATGCACTTGAATCAAGTCCCTGAAAGCCTTGATTTGACAGCGGCCCGGCCCGACATCAGGATAGGAATTGAAACCGGAGTGCTTCACCGATGGCTCCCACAGGCAAGAGGACGGGCGAAAGCACCCGCAAGCCAGCCCCCGCGCTCCCGAGTTCGGCGGGCTACCTCGACGGCCAGCTGTTGATCGCCATGCCCGTGATGGGCGACGAGCGCTTCGAGCGCTCGGTGATCTATCTCTGCGCCCACTCCGCCGAAGGCGCGATGGGCATCATCGTCAACCATCCGGCCGGCAGCATCGACTTCCCCGAGCTGTTGCAGCAGCTCGGCATCATCAACAAGGGCGAGCACATCAAGCTGCCGGAGAATGCCGAAAGCATGAAGGTGCTGCGCGGCGGTCCGGTCGATACCGGCCGCGGCTTCGTGCTGCATTCCAGCGATTTCTACATCGAGAATGCGACGCTCCGGATCGACGACGGCGTCTGCCTCACCGCGACCGTCGACATCCTGCGCGCGATCGCCAACGGCTCCGGCCCCAAGCACGCCATCCTGGCGCTCGGCTATGCCGGCTGGGCGCCGGGCCAGCTCGAGACCGAGATCCAGAGCAATGGCTGGCTGCATTGCGACGCGGATTCGGATTTGATCTTCGGCGACGACGTCGACGAAAAATACGGACGCGCGCTGCGTAAGATCGGCATCGATCCTGGCATGCTCTCGAACGAGGCGGGGCACGCGTAGCGCCTCAGTGTCGTCCTGGCGAAGGTCAGGACCCATTACCCCAGGCTGCAATTGTTGAAGCAGGCTGGCAACCACCAGCCTTCGCCGAACTGGACATCGGTGGTAATGGGTCCTGGATCGGCGCTGCTTCGCTCGCTGGTCCAGGACGACTGGAGAACTACTCCGCCGCCTGCTGCTGCACCGTTGGCTCCGTGCCCGCCACCGTCGCGCGGCGCATGTCACGGGGCTGCGACTGGTCGTAGCGGCGGACGCGGTGCATGGTCTGGCGGTTGTCCCACATCACGAGGTCATGCAGCTTCCATTTGTGGACGTAGACGAACTCGCTTTGTGTGGCGTGCTCGTTGAGATCGCGCAGCAGCAGCCTTCCCTCGGGGACGCTCATGCCGACAATCTTGCCGGCATGCGATGAGAGATAGAGCGACTTGCGGCGATGGACCGGGTGGGTGCGCACGAGACGTTGCATCACCGGCTTGAACATCTCCTTCTCCTCGTCGGTGTATTCTGTGAAGCCCAGCGATCCCCGCGAATACATCAGCGAGTGCTCGCAGACGAGATCCTCGATCTCCGCCTTGGTCTCGTCGTCGAGCGCGTCATAGGCCGCCCGCATGTCGGCGAATTCGGTATTGCCGCCCTTCGGGTTGAGCACGCGGGCCGACAGCAGCGAGAATTTTGCCGGGATAGGGCGGAACGAGCTGTCGGAATGCCACAAGCAATTGCCGAGGTTGAACAGGTGCGCGCGGCTGTCCTTTGCCAGCGGCTTGCCGTCCTTGCCGAGATTGGAAACGTCGTTCAGGCCCGATTGGAGCCGGTAGTCCTTCTCCTTCGTGACCGTGCCGCCGCGCGCGTCCTCGCGCTGGCCGAAGTTTAGCGCAAAGGCCATCTGCTGTTCGTCGGTGATGTCCTGGTCGTGGAACACCAGCACTGCATATTTGTCCATGGCGGCTTCGATCTCGCGCGCCTCGGCCTCGGTGAGAGGTTGCCGCAGGTCGAGGCCCGAGACCTCGCCGACAAAATGTTTGTGAAGCTGCCGGATGGCGATCGTCATGACGTTTCTCCCGCGAACCGCGAGCGGTTGGTCCCGCTCTGTCGAGGAAAAAGTTACTCCCGTAACAAGCGATGTCAACGCTGGGCGCGCATAGCTGCCCGTAGCCCGGATGGAGCGAAGCGTAATCCGGGGAGTCTTCCTGCGATGTGAGAACCCCGGATTGCGCTGCGCTCCATCCAGGCTACGCACCTTTGGTGCCGCTTACGCGTTGCGCGCCATCAGGCCGCCGTCGACAGGGATGACCGCGCCGGTGAGGAAGGACGCTGCCGGCAGGCACAGGCTCAGCGTCATGTGCGCGACCTCTTCCGGATCACCGTAGCGGCCGAGTGCCGTGCGGCGCTTGGCGTAGATGGTCTTGTGCTCTTCCGAGATCCGGTCGGTGATGGCGGTGCGGATCGGCCCCGGGCAAATGCAGTTGACGGTGATGCCCTCGCGGCCAAGCTCCACCGCGAGCGAGCGGGTGAGGCTGGCGACGCCGCCCTTCGCCGCCGAATAGGGGCCGTGCAATGCGGTGGCGCCGAGCGCCTCGGTCGAGGCGATGTTGACGATGCGCGGGCTTTTCGACTTGCGCAAGTGAGGCAGCGCGGCGCGGATGATGCGCGGATGCGCCGTCAGCATCACCGCGAGGCCCTTGGCCCCAGGCTTCCTCATAGGCGTCGTCGTCGATCGCGACGCGCACGGAGATGCCGGCATTGTTGACGATGATGTCGAGTCCACCGAAATGTGCAGCGACGTCGCCGACCACGCGCTTGATCTTATCGCCGTCGGCAACGTCGAGCTTCCAGGCTTTCGCGGCGCCGCCGCTTGCCACGATCTCCTTCGCGACGGCCAGCGCGCCCTGCTCGTCATAATCGGTGACGGCAACGTTCGCGCCCTCAGTGGCAAACACGCGCGCCGTCGCGCGTCCCATGCCGCTGGCCGCGCCGGTAACGAGAACGGTCAGGCCCTTCACGGACCGGCTGAGTTGTTTGAAATCGGCCATGCTGTTTCCTCTGAGCCCTGCTTGTTCTTGTTGTGATTGACAAGGCTGTCATCGATCCGCAGACAGGTCAAACAAGCAAGACAATGAGGGAGGCCAGCGATGACGAACGAGCTCGATTTCTCAGGCAAGCAGGTGCTGGTTGTCGGCGGATCCAGCGGCATCGGCAACGGCATTGCGCAAGCCTTTCGCGTCAGGGGCGCGCAGGTTGCGGTCTGCGGCACGCGTGCTCACGCGAAGGAATATTCGCAAGCTGAAGGCTCGGATCTCACCGGTCTTTCCTATGCGCAGCTCGACGTCGGCAATGCCGGAGCGGTCGAAGCGTTCAAGCCGTCGTTCGATCGGCTCGATATCCTGGTGCTCGCACAGGGCGCGGTGCTCTATCGCCGCGGCGAGTTCGAGATGGCGGGCTTTCGCAAGGTCGTCGAGGTCAATTTGATGAGCCTGATGGCCTGCGCCACGCGCTTCCATCCCATGTTGCGGGACGCGCGGGGATCGCTGATTATGGTGTCCTCGACCGCGGCCTATCATTCCACCATGGGCAATCCCGCTTACAACGCGTCGAAGACCGGCGCGGTCGGACTAACGCGGACGCTGGGCGAGGCCTGGGCCGAAGATGACATCCGCGTCAACGGCATCGCGCCCGGTCTGGTCGACACCAAGATGACGAAGGTGACGACCGACAATCCCAAGCGGCTCGAAGGTGCACTTTCACGCATTCCGCTGCGGCGATTGGGCACCCCGGCTGACATGGCGGGCGCGGCGCTGTTCCTGGCATCGCCGCTGTCGTCCTACATCATCGGCCAGACATTGGTCGTCGACGGCGGGCTGATTCTCTGAGTCCAATTTCAAGTCAGATGGAACTGCGCCGCTCCTGATCGGTTACTTGGGCTGACCCCCGAGGAGGAGCATCATGGATAAGGATCGGATTGTCGGATCGGCCAAGGAATTCGCCGGACGCGCGGAAGGCGCTATCGGAGATTTGGCTAGCGATACGCAGACACAGGCGTCCGGCAAGGCACGCGAAGCCGCCGGCAGTGTGCAGAATCTTTACGGCCAGGCCAAGGATGCCGTACGTGACGCCACGGACACCGCGGCAAGCTATGCCAAGGACGCCTACGACAAGCCGGCCGAAACCTTGCGTGACGGCTCGCAGGCGATTGCCCAGAAGGTGCAGGACAACCCGATGGGCGCGCTGCTGGTCGCCGGCGGCATCGGCTTTGCACTGGCACTGCTGATGGCGCGGCCTTCGCGCCGCCCGCCGCCGCGCTGGCGCTACTAGGCTAAAGCCAACGCGCGATAAGCATCAGGGCCCCGGACGCAGCGCGGCGCGTACGCCGCGTTGCCGAGCCGGGGCCCATTCTTTTTGTGACTGTCGGACGAGCTGGGTCCCGGCTCTGCGCAGCAGCGTTTCCCGCTGCAGCGCGTCCGGGACACGAGAGCTCAGCTTAGAAAATTATCGGAACACTTCCGCCGATCGCCCGACGTTGCCAGGCGGACGCGGGATCGCAGGGTTGGGATTCGGATTGCGCGGCGCCGGCGCCAATTGACGCGGCGGGGGCGGCGGCGAGCCAAAGCCGAAGAAATCGCGCATCGATGGCGCTGCCTGTGCCGGTTGCTGCGGCGCCGGTGGCTTCTTCGGCGCAAGCTTTGGCGGGGCGATCGCCGCGGCCGCACCCGGCGTACCGCCATCGGGTGTCGTCGTGGCGACCGGCGTATCGCCCTTGGCCTGCTCGCGGCCGACTTCGCGGCGCGGCCAGGCATAATCGTCGGCGCGGCCGGCGGGCGCAGCCAGTGGCTCGCCCTTCACCATCGTCTTCGCAGCGAGCGCATCGACGGCGGCAGGACGTGAGCCCGGCCCACCCAGCAATTGATCGGTCGAGATCGAGGCCGCAACCAGCGGCACGATCGGACCGGCCAGCGGCCGCGGCGCGGGCTTGCCGGGTTCGGCACTGGTGTCGGGGGTCGCCGGTTCGCTCGGCAGCGCGATCGGGCCGGAGCGCCCGGCGAGCAGGCGGGTGATCTCGCGCTCGACATAGTGGGCGAGCTTGCGCGCGCCGGGTTTCGTGAAATAGACGCCGTCACCGCTGCGGAGCTGACGGATCTGGCCTTCGAAGTCCGGGCCCTTCTGCAAGAAGCGGCCGGCTTCGTCGACAAAGCCGTCCCAGACGTCGACATAGGTGATGCCGGCCTTGGCCGCGCCTTCGCGATAGAGCGAATCCAGGAACAGCATGTCCGCGGTGCCCTTGGGGCCACGGATGGCGGGCAGGCCGACCCAGAGCACCGGCACGCCCTTGGACTTGAGGACGTTGGCGAGCTCCTCGATCTTCTTGCCGTAGAGCTCGACCCAGCGCTCGTCGCGGAATTCGTAGAGGCCGTTCGGGTTGCGCGCGGTCTTCTCGGGCGCGGCGACCGCCGGTGCGTCAGCGTTGTCGGCATCATCCTGCGGCAGGTCGGCATCGGCCGGCTTGTCATCCGGCTTCGCGGCGGTGTCGCCGGGCTTGGCATCGCCAGGCTTGGCCGGTGGTTTGCCGCGCGCGCCCTTGTCGTTCTTCTTGTCCTTGTCCGTCGCCTTGTCCGATTTATCGGGTGCTGCCGCCTCGCGGATCGCGATGCGGTCGTTGAGGCCGAGCATCACCACGATCACGTCGGGCTTCTCGGTCTCGAGAATGCCTTTCGCAGCAGCGGTCCAGTCCGAGGGCTCGCCCTTGGGCTGGTACTTGATTAGGCCCGACGTGGTCTTGTGCTTGCGGATCACGCCCATGTCGGGCTGCTCGGTGTAGGCGTCCTCCAGGCCGTAGGCGAGCCAGTCAGCCATGGCGTCGCCGATCACCAGCACGTTCCTGTCGGGAATGGTGTCGCGCTTGGCCGGCGCCGGTGCGCGCGAAAAATCCTGGCGCGGCGCTTGCGGCTGTTGCTGCTGGAACGGCGCGAAGAAGTCGCCGCCGAACCATCCGCCGCCTCCGCCTCCGCCGTTGCGCGGCGGCGGCGGAGCCGAGCGCTGCGGCGGGCCGCCGAAGCCGGGGAAGTTGAAGAACTGCGCCGAGGCGGGTCCCGCGACCGACACCAGAATCGCAAGCGCCGTCCCCAGCGCGATCAGCGGGCCGGTCTCGGTCAGCACCTTGAACAGGGACTTCTTCGACATGCGATCTCGGCACGTGCAATAGGGATCAGGACAGGCTCGATATAATAACGGAATCGGGCGCCAAACGGGCAGATTCTCTTTCAGATTCTCTTCAGATCCTTGAGATTCTGGGCCCAGATTCTCGGCCCAGAATTATTGGCCCATACACGGCGAACCGCCGCCCCGGTCAAGACTGCCGGCCAAAATCCCTGTTCAGGGTTACTTTCGGCGCGATTTTACTGCCCCCGCAGCCGATTCAGCGCGTCGGAGGAGGCAAATCCATCCGCGGGGACCCCGATCGAGGCCTGGAAGTTGCGCAGGGCTTCCCGGGTCTGGCCGCCGAACTGGCCGTCGGGGGTGCCCCTGTAGAAGCCGCGCTGGGCCAGCAGCTGCTGGAGTTCCAGCCGCTCGGTCCGGGACAGCTCCCGTTCCTGCCGCGGCCAGGGCTGAACGAACGGCTGGCCGCCGCGGAGGCGATCGGCGAAATGGCCAATCGCCAGCGCATAGGCCTCGGCCGGGTTGTACTTCATGATGACCCGGAAGTTCTGCAGCATCAGGAAGCCGGGCCCTTGGGCACCGGCCGGCGCCAGCAGATAGGCCTTCTCGGCTGGATGCGGGAAGGGCTGGTTGGTCGGGCGCTTGAGGCCGAGCTTCTCCCACTGCGCTACCGTCATCGCCTTGGCGCGGTCGGCCAGCATGTAGTTGAAGCCTTGGGGCACCACGACCTCGTAGCCCCAGGTCTGGCCGGCCTGCCAGCCGTCCTTCTTCAGATTGTTGGCGGTCGACGCAATCAGGTCGGAGGGATTGTCGACGACGTCACGCCGGCCGTCGCCGTCGCCGTCCACGGCAAAGCGCTTGAACGCGGTCGGCATGAACTGGGTCGGGCCGAAGGCGCCGGCCCAGGAGCCGCGCAATTGTTCGGGCCTGAGATCGCCGCGGTTGAGGATCTCCAGCGCGGAGAGGAATTCGTCCTTGAAGTAAGCCTGGCGGCGGCCGATGCAGGCGAGCGTCGCGGTCGATTGCAGCACGCTGCGGTCGCCCATCTGCGTCGAGTAGTTGGACTCGATGCCCCAGATCGAGGCGATGACATAACGATCGACGCCGGTGGCTTTTTCGGTGGCCTCGAACTGCGCCTTGTATTTGGCCAGGACCTCGCGGCCCTTGGCGAGGCGGTTGTCGTTCACGAGGATGTCGAGATAATCCCAAATCGACTTGGTGAACTCGGGCTGCGAATCCATCAGGTCCATGATGCGCAGATCGGGCGCGAGGCCTTCAGTGAAGCGCTGGAAATTTTCCTGCGTGATGTTGCGCCGTGCGGCATCGGGCCACATGCCTGCGACGCAATTGTTGAAGTTACCCGCGGCCTCTCGGATCGCGGCGGCTGTCATCAGCGGATGCCCGGAGGCGCCATCCTCGCCGGTCCAAGGTTGAACTCCCGTTTGAGCGCCGCTGGGCCCGGGCGCTGCTGGCGAAGGCGCCTGGTTCGGGCCGGAGAAAATACCGCCGAACAGATTGGACAAACCGTTCTGAGCCTGCGCGCTGGCGGGAAGTGGGAACAGCAGGGCGGTCGCAATCATCGTCGCACCGGTCACGGACCCGCCCCGTTTTGCCAGCCCTGCCATTGATTGCATCATGTCCACACCTGTCCGGCCAAAATCCGCCATCAGGAGGCCTGGTTACGGTTGCCAACAGCTTAACAAAGGTGAAATTTTGATGGTGGCCTTTTTCTTAACTCTGTGAGGATGAGGCCCCACATCCGCCTTTGTTGGCGGCTGCAAACAAGCTAGCAAGATGCCATTGCTCCCTTCACGTGTTCCTCAGGTATTCGATCAATCCCATGAAAATCCGCAAAGCCGTATTTCCCGTTGCCGGCCTCGGCACCCGCGTCCTGCCCGCCACCAAGGCGATGCCGAAGGAAATGCTGACGATCGTCGACAAGCCGCTGATCCAGTACGTCTATGACGAGGCCCGGGAAGCCGGCATCGAGCACTTCATCTTTGTCACCGGCCGCAACAAAAGTGTCATCGAAGATCATTTCGACCGGATGTTCGAGCTCGATGCGACGCTGGCCGCGCGCGGCAAGAAGACCGAGCAGGACGTTCTGGCGCAGAACCAGCCGGAGGCCGGCGCCGTCAGCTTCACCCGCCAGCAGGCGCCGCTCGGCCTCGGTCACGCGGTCTGGTGCGCACGCGACATCGTCGGCAACGAGCCGTTCGCGGTCGTGCTGCCGGACGAGCTCGTGCTCAATTCGCCCGGCTGCCTGAAGCAGATGATCGACACCGCCAGCAAGCTCGGCGAAAAATCCAATGTCATCGCGGTCGAGGCGGTGCCCGACCATCTGACCCATCAATACGGCATCTGCGGCGTCGGCAAACGCACCGGCAAGATGTTCGAGGTCGACGGCATGGTCGAGAAGCCGGCCAAGGGCACCGCGCCCTCCAACCTCTCGATCACCGGCCGCTACATCCTGCAGCCGGAGATCTTCAAGATCCTGGAGACCCAGGAGCGCGGCGCCGGCGGAGAGATCCAGCTCACCGATGCCATGATCGGCCTCGCCAGATCGCAAAGCTTCTACGGCGTCGAGTTCGAGGGCGAGCGCCATGATTGCGGCTCCAAGCCCGGCTTCCTCCGCGCCAACATCGCCTACGGCCTGAAGCGGCCGGAGCTGCGTGACGGGCTCATTGCGGAAATGAAGAAGTATTTGGGGCAGTAGCGCTCCGCTCGTCATTGCGAGGAGCGAAGCGACGAAGCAATCCAGGCTGTCTTCGCGGAGACAGTCTGGATTGCTTCGCTTCGCTCGCAATGACGGAACGAAACCCTCACGCCACCAGCGACAGCTTCGGCAAGCTTGCGACCACCGACTGGTTGCGGCCGCCGGCTTTTGCGGCGTAGAGCGCCTTGTCGGCGGCGGCGACCAGGATCGGCCAGTCCATGCCGGTGGTGGGAACGAGGCTCGCGATGCCGCAGGACACCGTCGAGCTCGTGTGGTCGTCGGACCATCCCTGCACCTTGGCGCGGATCGTCTCGGCCACCAGGAGGGCGTCCGTGACCGAGGTGCCCGGCAGCAGCACGGCGAATTCCTCACCGCCATAGCGCGCGGCGCAGTCGCCGGCGCGGCTCACCGAATCGGAAATGCAGATGGCGATGCCGACCAGCACCTGGTCGCCGGCCTGGTGGCCGAACGTGTCGTTGTAGGCCTTGAAGTGATCGGCATCGATCATCAAGAGCGCGATCGGCGTCTGCTGCCGCATCGCGCGGCGCCATTCGACGTCGATCACCTGGTCGAACTTGCGGCGGTTCTTCAGGCCGGTGAGCGCGTCGGTCGTCGCCATCTCCTCGAGCTTGCGCTCGGCCTCGGCGCGCCGGCCGATCTCGCGCGCGAGCACCAGCGTCGATGCCAGCATGAACAGGCTGAGCGCCACGACCACGGCGCCGATGCGGTAGGCTTCCCTCTGCCAGAGCTCGAACACGGTGTTCAGTGGCTTACCTGCCACCACGAATAGCGGGCTGGTCCCACCGCTGCGGACATAGAGCCGCGGCGTGCCGTCGATCGGCCCCTGTCCGGCGAATGCGCTGCCGACCTTCAGATTTTCGGCCTTCCAGACCGGCCGGTCGGCCAGATTCGTGCCGATCACGTCGAGATCAAACGGCCGCCGCATCATGACGGTACGGTCGCGCCTGAGCACGGTGATGGTATCGTCGGGATCGAGGCTCAGCCGCTCGAACAATTCGTGGAAATAGCTGAAGCGGATCGATCCGGCGACGACGCCGAGAAAGCCGCCGTCGGTATCGCTGATGCGCCGGCTCAGCACGATCGAATAAGCGCCGCGGAACAGCATGGGACGGCTGATGAAGAGCCCGGCTTGCGGATTGTCCCGATGGGCCTTGAAGTAATCCTCGTCGCCCCGGTTCACGACAACGGGATCGAGCGTCGAGGCGTCAATGGTCAACCGGCCGTCGGCGTCGAACACCTGGATCGCGCCGAAATGCCTCGCCGTGGTCGAATGGTCGAACAGGATGAGGTGACGGATCGGCTTCGAGACCGTGGCGATTTCCGGCAGCAGCATGTTGCTGGCGACCGCCTTAAGGGCCAGATCGTAGATCTCGATGTTGCGGCTGACGTCGGACTCGATGGTCGTCGCCAGGTTTTCCAGCGTCTGGCGGGCGAGCGCCTCCTCGCCGCGGCGCATGTCCAGCATGACGTTGACGCAAATGGCGGAAAAGCCGATCACCGTCACCACGGACGAGATGATCAGCAGCTTCGCCGAAAGCCGCCATGGCCGGCGGGCCGTGACGTCGCGCCATCGAGACAACATCGTTTGCTCCCGACACCAGTGAATGCGCCCGAAAGCTTGAGTAGTGTTTAAGCCGGGACGGCGCTGCCGGAATGAGTTAAAAATTGGTTTCCGCGGCTCACGTTTTTGGGCAAAGCGGAGCTTCGACCAGCGAAGAGGACAGCGGTGAACGACTACGACGCGTTGCGCGATTATCTGATGCGGCAGAAGCAGGCGGAATTCGTGCTGACCTATGAACAGATCGAAGAGATTATCGGCGCGGCCCTGCCGCGCGCGGCGAATCGTGCCTCATGGTGGGACAGCCTGCGCAGCCCGGATATCCAGATGCCGCAACGCGAAGCCTGCCTCGCCGCGGGTTTCAAGGCGATGCGGATGCCGGACGGTGCGAGCGTGCGGTTCACCAAGCTGAAGAGTGACCGGCGCAGGCCTGGCTGAGGCGAAGGGAAAGTCAGCTCGCCGCTTCCAGGCGCACTTCCGTGAGCAGGCGCATCGCGGCGTCGGCATCCATGGGTTCGCCAAAGGCAAACCCTTGCGCGTATTCGCAGCCCATCTGGTAGAGCTCGACCGCGTCGGAATCGGTCTCGGCACCTTCGGCGACCACGTCCATGCCGAGGTCGTGCGCGAGCGCGATGATGGACTTCAGGATCACCGGGCGGGTGCCGCGGTTGGTGGTGCGCACGAAGGACTGGTCGATCTTGATGGTGTCGAACGGGAAGCGCTGCAGATAGGCCAGCGACGAATGGCCGGTGCCGAAATCGTCGAGCGACAGCCCGGTGCCGAGTTCGCGGATGCGCGTCAGCATCTGCGCCGCGTGCTCCGGATTCTCCATCACCAGCGATTCCGTCAGCTCCAGCTTCAGCGTGCCGCGCGCGACCGAGGAGCGCGACAGCACGGTGCGGATGTCGTGGATCAGATCGTGGCGCAGCAATTGGCGCGAGGAGACGTTGACCGATGCGAAGATCGGCTCGCGCGAGCGCATCGCGCGCTGCCAGATCGAGAGCTGCTTGGCGGTCTGGTCGAGCACGAACATGCCGAGGTCGATGATCAGGCCGGTCTCTTCCGCGATGGTGATGAATTCCGAGGGCGCCATGCGTCCGAGCTTGGGATGATCCCAGCGCACCAGCGCCTCGAAGCCGGCGACCGAACGGTCTTCAAGCCGCACGATCGGCTGGTACAGGATCGTGAGCTCCTGCCGCTCGATGGCGCGGCGCAGTTCGCTCTCCAGCGTCAGCCGGTCGGTTTTTCGCGCGCGCATCGCGGACTTGTAGACGTCGATGCGGTCGCCGCCGATGCGCTTGGAGTGATACATCGCGAGCTCGGCGTCCTTGATGATCTCGTCCGTGAGCTGAACTTGCGGATCGGACAAGGCGAGGCCGATCGAGGCCGTGAGAAAGATTTCGCGTTCGTTGAAGGCGATCGGCGCGCGGATGGTCTTGCGGATGGTCTCGGCGAAGGCGGTGATGCGGGCGGGGTCCTGCTCCGAGAGCAGGATCAAGCCGAACTGGTCGCCCGCGAGCCGCGCCAGCGTATCCTGCGGCTTCAGGATGCGGGTGAGGCGGCGGGCCAGCGTCAGCAGGATGGAATCGCCGACCGCGATGCCGACGGAATCGTTGACCTGCTTGAAGCGGTCGAGGTCGATCACCATCAGCGTCGGCCGCAGCGTCGGCATGGTCTTGGCGAAATGCGCGACGGCGCCGAGCCGGTCCATGAACAGCTTGCGGTTGGGCAGGCCGGTGAGATTGTCATGCACCGAATCGTGCAGCAGGCGCTCCTCGGCGTTGCGCAGCTCGGTGACGTCGGTGAGGGTGCCGACCACGCGCGAGACCTCGCCGTCGGAGCCGACCACCGGGCGCGCCTTCAGCGCGAACCACATGAAGTGACCGTCCGGCGTGCGCAGGCGGAAATCCTGCACCAAGCGGCCGCGGCGCTGGTCGAGCACGCTGTCGAGCGCGGCGCGGAAACGGTCCTGGTCGAGCGGGTGCAGCACTTCGAGCCAGGAGGCGGCCGGGCCTTCCAGCGTGCCGCGCTTGAGGCCGAGCAGGGCCTCGGTCTCAGGGCTGGTAAAGACCTTGTCGGCGGACACGTCCCAGTCCCAGATCAAATCGCCGGAACCGGCCAGCGCCAGCGCGCGGCGCTCGATGTCGGAGACGACGCCGGTGGTGGCGCCGCCGCCGGCGAACGCATGCTGCATCACCGTGAAGCCGATCAGCATCACGATCAGCACGAGGCCGCCGAGCAGCGCAGGGCCGACGATGTCGTTGGTGACGGAGCCTGCGACCGTCATGCCGGCCGCGACCACCCAGACCACCAGCAGGAACCAGGTCGGGATCAGCAGCACAGCGCGGTCGAAGCCGTGGGTGGAGAGATAGACGATCAGCGCGAAGCCGGCGAAGGCAATCAGCACCAGCGATATGCGCGCGATGCCGGAGGCCACCGCAGGGTCGAACAGGGCCAGCGCCACCAGTGATCCCAGGAACGCGAGCCAGCCCACGGTGATGTGGGAATAGCGCACGTGCCATCGACTGAGATTGAGATAGGCGAACAGGAACACCAGCAGCGTCGCCGCCAGGATCGCCTCACCCGCCGCGCGCCAGATGCGCTCGGCGTTGTTCGACATGTCGAGCACCTTGCCCCAGAAGCCGAAATCGACGCCGATATAGACCAACACCGCCCAAGCCAGCGCCGCGGCGGCCGGGAACATGATGCTGCCCTTGACCACGAACAGGATTGTCAGCACCAGCGCCAGCAAGCCGGAGATGCCGATCACGATGCCCTGGTACAGCGTGAACGAGTTGACCTTGTCCTTGTAGGATTCCGGCTCCCACAGATAGAGCTGCGGCAGCTTGTCGGTGCGCAGCTCCGCGACGAAGGTGACGACCGCGCCGGGATCGAGGGTGACGCGGAAGACGTCGGCGGTCGGGCTCTCCTGCCGCTCCGGCCGGTCGCCGGTCGAGGGCGTGATGGTCGCGATGCGCGACAGCCCGAGGTCGGGCCACAGCAGCCCCGAGGAGACGATACGGTAATGCGGAGCGACGATCAGGCGGTCGAGCTGGTCGTCGGTGTTGTTGGCGAGCGCGAACACCACCCAGTTCTGGCCGCCTTCGCGGGCGCGCACCTCGATGCGGCGGACGATGCCGTCGGTGCCGGGCGCGGTCGAGACCTGGATGCGGTCGGCGTCGCTGCGCTGATGCTCGAGCACGCCGGTGAGGTCGATCGCGGGCGCGTCACCGCGGACGCTGACAGCGTCCAGCGCGCGCGCCGGGAACGCGCAGACGAGAATCATGAGGCCCAGCGCTATGGGCGCGAGGCACCTGATCAGACGCAAGGTCAGTTCTCCGCGTTCGACGCAAACTCTTCGGTGCAGGCTCTTCGGTGCACGGCGTTTTCCGAACGGAACAAGGTGGTTCGGTGCGTCGCGATAGATGCCACGAAAGCAAGGAAAATCAAAGGGTTTCCGGCTTGCCCTGTGGGCCGTTGGCCTAGACCTCCAACACAATTTTGCCAATATGTGCCGAGGTTTCCATCCGCCGGTGCGCGTCGGATGCCTTTTCCAGCGGGAAAGTGCTGTCCATCAGCGGCTTGACGCGGCCTTCGCGCAAAAGCGGCATCACTTTCGCCTCGATCGCGGCCACCATCGCCGCCTTGTCCGCATTACTACGGGGGCGCAGCGTCGAGCCGGTATGGGTCAGGCGCTTCACCATCACCTTGGCGATGTTGACGGTGACCTTGGGCCCGTTGAGGGTCGCGATCTGCACGATGCGGCCGTCGAGCGCTGCGGCGTCATAGTTGCGATCGACATAGTCGCCGGCGACCATGTCGAGGATCAGATTGGCGCCGGCATTGTTGGTCTCCGCCTTGACCACGGCGACGAAGTCTTCGGTCTTGTAGTTGATGGCACGATCCGCGCCGAGCTTGAGGCAGGCATCGATCTTGTCCTGCGATCCCACGGTGACGATCACCTTGGCGCCGAAAGCTTTTGCGAGCTGGATCGCCATGGTGCCGATGCCGGAAGAGCCGCCGTGGATCAGCAGCGTCTCGCCGGCCTTCAGGGCGCCGCGCTCGAACACATTGTGCCAGACCGTCATCAGTGTTTCCGGCAGTGCGCCGGCTTCCTTGATCGACAGCGACGGCGGCACGCTCATCGCCTGACCGTCCTGCGCGATGCAGTACTGCGCATAACCGCCACCGGCGACCAGCGACATCACCTTGTCACCGATCTTGTGCCGCTTGGCGTTGCTGCCGACGGCCACCACTTCGCCGGCGATTTCGAGGCCGGGCAGGTCGCTGGCGCCGGGCGGCGGCGGATAGGCGCCGGAGCGCTGCGCGACATCGGGCCGGTTGACGCCGGCGGCCTGCACCTTGACCAGGATCTCGTCGGGGCCGGGCTGCGGCAGCGCCCGTTGTTCCGGCACCAGCACCTCCGGTCCGCCGGGTTTCGAGATGGCGACCACGGTCATTTGCGCGGGCAGCTTGTCCATGATGTGTCCTTGAGCAAAGGTGCGGGATGGAACGAGGCCATTGCTTAGCCAGCGCGGTGCAGGCTGGCAACCGCCTCAGCCGCTTGTGAGGCGAACGCAGGAGGAACCAGGATGGCGATGGAAGACGACGACCGCCCGCGCAAGAAGATCAGCCATGACATCGGACAGGATCTCTCACTCTTGTCGGTGGAGGAACTGACCGACCGCATCGCGCTTCTCAAGGGCGAGATCGCAAGATTGGAAGAAGCCGCAACAAAGAAGCGCGCCTCGCGTGATGCGGCCAACAGCGTTTTCAAGAAGTAGCGGATTGGAAGAGGAGCGCCAGCCACTTCCACGGCGTCATGGCCGGGCACGTCCGAAGGACGGCGTCGCTTCCGCTCGCCTATGTCCCGGCCATCACGTTCTTGATCTTTCGCCGAAGGAGAGGACGTGGAAGCCCGGGCATGACGGGCAGTTTGTTCCGCGGGCCCACTCGGCCACTGACCGACATGGCTAACGAACCCTCAAGATAATCGCTCGTTTACTCCACATTAAGCTTTCGAGTTTATGACTGGGATCTGTCCTCGTTTGGACACCGAGTGGCTCCTGTCCACTCTGTTTGACGCCTCCCTGTTATCAACTTTCAAAGCCGCCGGTTTTCCGGCGGCTCTTTTTTTGCGCCCAGCTCCGCCTTTTTGCGTCTCGCCGCGGTTGAATTCCGGGCAAAGACCCGCGGAAACCATATCCGCGCTTGTCACTGGACTCGGCGTCTCGCCCGCGCAATGATTTGTTCATCATAAGCCGGTGCCAAAGCCGGGCGTCAGACAGTTGCGTAAGGGGCGTTAACCATGGAACGTTTGCAAGCCGAAGGCGCTCTCGTTCAACTCAGCGAGCGGTTCACCAATTCTGCGGCGTTCGGCGTCCTCTTCCGCGAGGGCATGGACTTGGTCGAGGAGACCGCCGCCTATCTCGATGGCGCCGGCCGCACCGAGGCCAAGGCGCTCGATCGTGCCGTCAGCCTCACCTATGCGACCGAGAGCATGCGTCTGACCACCCGCCTGATGCAGCTCGCCTCGTGGCTGCTGCTGCACCGCGCCGTGAAGGAAGGCGAGATGACGCTGGGCCAGGCCAATCGCGAAAAGACCAAGGTCAAGCTCTCCGCCGCCGATCCCGGCTCAACCGACACCATCGAGAAGCTGCCGTCGCAGCTCCAGGACCTGATCCATCGCTCGATGAGCCTTCAGACCCGCGTGCGCCGCCTGGACAACACCATCCACACCCCGCCGGTCGATCATTCCTCGATCGGCAACCCGCTGGTGCCGCATCTCAACGCGTTGAAGGCGGCGTTCGAGCGGTAAGCTCCCGTCATCGCGACGAGCGCCCCCAAAACAAAAAACGCCTCCGGCTCTCCGGGGGCGTTTTCGTCTCCAGCCTCGAGGGGCCGGATCAATCCTTTTTGAGAAAGCCCGAAAACTTCTTCTGGAAGCGCGAGACGCGGCCGCCGCGATCCAGCAGCTGCGCGTTGCCGCCGGTCCAGGCCGGGTGCGACTTGGGGTCGATGTCGAGGTTCAGCGTGTCGCCTTCCTTGCCCCAGGTGGAGCGGGTCAGGTACTCGGTTCCGTCGGTCATCACGACCTTAATCGTATGATAGTTCGGGTGAATTTCGGCTTTCATGGCAATTCCTCGGCGCCCCGGCGCCTCACTTGAGTGGCTATCGAATGACGGATTTGGCGGGGTCTATACCCCACGGGCCCCTGTAAAACAAGCCATTGCAAGCCTTTTGAGGGCCTTAGCGGGCCGGGCTGCCCCCTAAGGGACTTCCCGGATTTGCCACTCCCGCTCGCCCGGCCTATTTGGGACGGACCACCTTCTCTTTGTCTTTTGGTCGGATCTCATGAGCGCAGTAGAACGGCTTGAAACCGGGCCCGCGGAAGCCCCGTCGATCGAGGCCGACCTGATCGAGGCGCCGGCGAAGAGCCGCGCGAAGCTGCGGCCGCTGTTGGCGCTCGCGCCCTATGTCGCCCGCTATCGCGGCCGGGCGGCGCTGGCCTTTGTCGCGCTGACGATCGCGGCGCTGACCACCCTGCTGGTGCCGGTCGCGGTGCGCAGGATGATCGATTTCGGCCTGACGCCTGAGGGCATCGAGCTGATCAACAGTTACTTCTCGGTGATGATCGCCGTCGTCGCCGTGCTCGCGCTGGCGAGTGCCGCGCGCTACTACCTCGTAATGACGATCGGCGAGCGCATCGTCGCCGATCTCAGGCGCGACGTCTTCGCCCATCTGCTCTCGCTGTCGCCGGCCTTCTTCGATTCCGCGCGCAGCGGCGAGCTGGTGTCGCGCCTCACCGCCGACACCACGCAGATCAAATCCTCCGTTGGCGCCTCGGTCTCGATCGCGCTGCGCAATCTGATGATGTTCTTCGGTGCCGCGGCGATGATGGTGATCACCAGCCCGCGTCTGTCGGGATTCGTGCTGCTGGCGATTCCCCTGATCGTGCTGCCGCTGGTCGCCTTCGGGCGCTGGGTGCGGCGGCTGTCGCGCAACGCGCAGGACACGCTGGCCGAGGCCTCCGCCTATGCGAGCGAGCTGGTCGGTGCGATCCGTACCGTGCAGGCCTATACCAGCGAGAGCCTCGCCGAGAGGCGCTTCGGCGGCGAGGTCGAGCAGGCCTATGAAGCCGCGCGCACCTCCACGCAGGCGCGTGCCGTGCTCACCGCCATCATCATCTTCATCGTGTTCGCAAGCGTGGTCGCGATCCTCTGGATCGGTTCGCACGACGTGCTGACCGGCACCATCACGCCGGGCCGGCTCGGCCAGTTCGTGCTCTATGCGGCCTTCGCCGCGGCCGGCCTCGGCCAGCTCAGCGAAGTCTGGGGCGAGATCTCGGCGGCATCAGGCGCTGCCGAGCGCCTGTTCGAGATCCTGCATGTGCAGCCCGACATCACCGCGCCCGCGTCGCCGCGCGCGCTGCCGGTGCCGGCGCGCGGCGAAGTCGGCTTCGACCAGGTCAGCTTCGCCTATCCGGCGCGGCGCGACGTCAATGTGCTCGATGCCGTGTCGTTCGCCGTGCGTCCCGGCGAGAAGGTCGCGATCGTCGGTCCGTCCGGCGCCGGCAAGAGCACGATCTTTCATCTCTTGTTGCGCTTCTACGATCCGCGCAGCGGCGCGATCTCGCTCGACGGCGTGCCGGTCAAATCCGCCGATCCCCGTGAATTCCGTTCGCGCATTGCGCTGGTGCCGCAGGAATCCAACGTGTTCGCGGCCAGTGCCCGCGACAACATCCGCTTCGGCCGGCCCGATGCCACCGATGCCGAGGTCGAGCGCGCGGCCGAGCTGGCGCACGCCGCCGAGTTCATCCGCCGCCTGCCCGAAGGTTTCGACACCCCGCTCGGCGAGCGCGGCGTGACGCTGTCCGGCGGCCAGCGCCAGCGCATCGCGATTGCGCGCGCGATCCTGCGCGATGCGCCGCTGCTGCTTCTGGACGAAGCCACCTCCGCGCTCGATGCCGAAAGCGAGACGTTGGTGCAGACCGCGCTGGAAGAGCTGATGCGCCACCGCACCACGCTCGTCATCGCGCACCGCCTCGCAACCGTCTTGTCGTGCGACCGCATCTTGGTGATGGACCAGGGCCGGATCGTCGAGCAGGGCACGCATGCGGAGCTCGTCGCTGCGAACGGGCTCTATGCCAGGCTGGCGAGGTTGCAGTTC
The DNA here is from genome assembly GCF_023101065.1 of Bradyrhizobium sp. 172. Lineage (NCBI taxonomy): Bacteria > Pseudomonadati > Pseudomonadota > Alphaproteobacteria > Hyphomicrobiales > Nitrobacteraceae > Bradyrhizobium > Bradyrhizobium sp. 172. The sequence continues at coordinate 7,096,513 of NZ_CP064701.1, read as the reverse complement.
GAGGGGGCGTGAGGCGAGGTAGTCTGGACTGCCGCTTCATTCAGGCTGTCATCCCCCGCGCAGGCGGGCGATCCAGTACTCCGAGACGGAAGTGATCAAGCGATAAGCCGCGGCGTACTGGATTCCCCGCCTCCGCGGGGAATGACAGCGGAGCTTTTGGCGAGAGCGTCGCACCACGTGGTCTCCCTTCGTAGCCGGGTCGATAGCGGACATTTGTCGATCTGATCGGCTGCGCGATTCGAATCGGCCACATCGTAAGGTGATCGATGGAAGCGGCGCTGCTGGCTGTCGCAGAACATGGGCGTCGTCGTTTTGATGAGTTTCGGAATGCTCGTCGTTGGCTTCCGGAATTTCGGACAGCGTTGGCGCGCCCGGAGGGAGTGGACGGCCGCGGCTGCTGAAGCTAGGGTTCGGGCCGACCCAGGAGACGCCAAATGCCTTATTCGACAGCCGACCAGACCCGAGGCGAGCGCAACGGCAAGCTTGTCGCCGACGTCTTCTGCGCGCTCTTGCTTGCTACCTTTTCCGTGGTCTTCTTCGGTTGGCTCGGCGGTCTGGCCGCCTTCATTGTCGTCGAAAGTTGCCTGCTCGCAATCGATTGGGTGGTTCCTAGCAAGAACGATGCGGCAGGCGTTGTTCGTTGAGCTGACGGAGTGGACGGTGTTGTGAATGATTGTTCTGATCGGTCCGGTACTGTTCATCCTCCTCATCCTGTTCGCTATTCGACAGCAGATGCGCGGCCTTGCGGGGTGGAAAGCGGCGCTGCTTGTTGTCGCTGGTAGCGGCGTCATCGTTGTGCTGAGTTTCGGATTGCCCATCGTGGGCTTCCGGAATTTCGGATAGGGCAGCCCGCGCCCTGAGCCGAGTGGATGAACCTTGCAGTTCCCCCGGATGTGGCGCCTAATCAGGTATCGCCGGCCAAAGGCTCGTCCGTAGGCGTCGGTGCCTGAGAGATGATTTGTGCTCCCGCCTCAATGGGAGTGCGCCTCATGGCCCCGCCATTCAGCAAGGAAACCCACGAACTTTTGGAGCGGGCGCAGCGAGCGATCGATGAGTCGATCCGGCTTCGCGAAGACAGCCAACGCGCGATCCGCCAAGCCGAAAGCTGGCAGTTCGAGCTTGAACTCCGCTTGAGCCGAGAGCGCACCGCGGCGAGTTGACGGCAGCACTGCTTATCAGCACTTCGGCGACAGCGCCGGCACGTTCGGCCATGGCCAGTTCTTCCAGCTCCCGTCCTCATCAACGCAGGCCGATGGCCCAAGGCCATTCGTCGGAGCACTCGTCGTCTTGACCGGCGTGGCGAGGTGCTGGTCGACATAGCTCGTCGAAACATATCCGGCGACGATGACGCCGAGCAGGACCGAAGACCCCTTGGCCAGATCGCTCAATTTCATCGGTCATCTCCATCCGCTTGCCGGCGCAACTTGCGGGCACAACGACTAGCTGACGTCCTGGGATCCCGACGTGACGGCCGTCACGCGTCCCGAATCAAGATCGCCAGAATCTAAGGTTGCCAAATCATCTTCAGCACCGGACGTCCCGAGGTCGGGTTCACCTCGTCGCCGGCATGCGCGAAGCCTTTGCGCTCGTAGAAGCGGATGGCGCGGCTGTTGTCCTTGTTGACAAGCAGCGTCACGCCCGCCGGTGACAGGCGCTTGGCCTCATCCACCAGCAGCCGCGCCGCGTCCGAGCCCCAGTGCGCGGGATCGACCACGAGCTGGTCGAGATAACCGTCGCCGTCGATGGTGACGAAGCCGGTCAGCGCGCCGTCCTGCTCCGCGACCACGATCGAAGCCTTCGGCACCAGCTCCTTGCGCCAGCGCTCGCGCCACCAGTCCAGGCGGGCCGCGAAGTCGATCTGCGGATAGGCCTGCTGCCAGGTGCGATGCCACAGGTCAATCGAGGCGGCCTCGTCCTCGGGACGGTAACGGCGGAGGTGGAGGGCGCTCACTACCGCTCCGTCAGCTTCAGCTCGATGCGGCGGTTGCGCTTGTAGGCTTCCTCCGTGTTGGCCGTGTCGAGCGGCTGGAATTCGCCGAAGCCGGCGGCGACCAGGCGCTGGGCCGGCACGCCGAGCGAGATCAGGTACTGCACCACGGAGATCGAGCGCGCGGCCGAGAGGTCCCAGTTCGACTTGAAGTTCGGACCGTTGACCGGGCGCACGTCGGTATGGCCGTCGACACGCAGCACCCAGGGGATCTCGTTCGGGATTTTCTTGTCGAGATCGATCAGCGCGGTTGCGAGCGTGTCGAGCTCGGCGCGGCCTTCGGGCAGCAGCACCGCCTGTCCGGTGTCGAAGAACACTTCGGACTGGAATACGAAGCGATCGCCGACGATGCGGATGTCGGGGCGGTTGCCGAGGATGGCGCGCAGGCGGCCGAAGAATTCCGAGCGATAGCGCGACAATTCCTGCACGCGCTGCGCCAGGGCGACATTCAGGCGAGAGCCCAGGTCGGCGATGCGATTTTGCGATTCCTTGTCGCGCTTCTCGCTAACGTCGAGCGCCTCTTCCAGCGCGGCCAATTGCCGCCGCAGCGCGCTGATCTGCTGGTTCAGCACCTCGATCTGCGCCAGCGCCCGGGCCGAAACCGCCTTCTCGGAATCCAGCGCCTTGCCGAGCTCGGAGGACTTGCCTTGCGCATCGTTGCCGGCCGCGGCGAGCCCCTCATAGAGGCCCTTGATGCGGTCGCGCTCGCTCTCGGCCGAAGCGAGGCCGGCTTTCAGTGACGAGACCTGGTCGTCGAGCGTGAGCTTGCCGAGCTTCTCCAGCGACAGTAATTCGTTGAGCTGCGCGATCTTGGCGTTGAGCTGCTCCAGCGCCTTGTCCTTGCCGGTGACCTCCTGCGACAGGAAGAACTGCACGACCAGGAACACCGACAGCAGGAACACGATCGACAGCACCAGCGTCGACAGCGCGTCGACGAAGCCGGGCCAGTAGTTGAAGGAGGTATCGCCGCGGCGACCGCGCGCCAGTGCCATGTCGCTAACCCTTCTCGGGCTGACGCGCGATGCGCTCCAGCAGGCGCCGGATCTCGCGGTTCTGCTCGCCCTGGCCGTCGGCCCATTCGCGGATCATCTGCTGCTCGGTCCGCATATGCGAGACCAGCGCCTGGATGGCTTCGGCGAGGCTCGCCATCGCCGCGGTGGTGCTGCGGCTGCCGCTGCCTTCCTCGAGCACGGAGCGTAAGCGCTCGACGACGGCCTGAAGCTCGCCGCTGGCAATGCCACCGCCAGTGCCGGCAACAGCCACCTCGCCGCTGCCATATTCGCGCACGGTGGTGGCAAGCCAGTCTTCGAGGTCGGTGTAGAAACGGTTCTGCGCCTGGCTCGATTGCAGGTCGAGGAAGCCCAGGATCAGCGAGCCGGCGAGGCCGAACAGCGAGCTCGAGAACGAGATGCCCATGCCGCCGAGCGGGGCGGCCAGCCCCTCCTTCAGCGTGTCGAACAGGGCGCCGGAATCGCCGCCGACCTTGAGCCCGTCGATCACCTTGCCGACCGAGCCGACCGTTTCGATCAGGCCCCAGAAGGTACCGAGCAGGCCGAGGAAGACCAGAAGCCCGGTCATGTAGCGGGAGATGTCGCGGGCCTCGTCGAGGCGGGTCGCGATCGAATCGAGCAGGTGCCGCATGGTGGTCTGGGTGATCGACATCCGCCCGGTGCGCTCGCCGCCGAGGATCATCGCCATCGGCGCCAGCAGCTTGGGGTGGCGGGCGGGCGCAAGGCCGGGATCGGCGATGCGGAAATTGTTGACCCAGGAGACTTCGGGATACAGCCGGATCACCTGGCGGAAGGCCAGGATGATGCCGATGAACAGCACGCCGCCGATCAGGGCATTGAGGCCGGGATTGGCGAAGAAGGCCTGGATGATCTGCTTATAGAGCACCACGCCCACCAGGGTGCAGAGCACCAGGAAGACCAGCATCCGCACCAGGAAGACGCTGGGCGAGGATAGCTTGGTGTATTCGATGTCGAGGGAGGAGCGGGGCGAGGCGCCTGGCGGCATGGCCGGTATCATCCGTTAACTTGCTTGCGGCGCGCACTATGGCACAGCGCCAGCCCAAAAAAAGCGCCGGATGCGCCGATTTCGGGGAGAGCTGGGGAACCCAAGGCTGAAACCGGCTTTGGTAAGGACGTACTTTGCAAATCGTCGGCATTCCACAGGTTCAAGTCGCACTTTTCCCCTGGCGCCAAAACCCGCCGCCCAAGACGGAGTCGTCGCATGAGCGTCGTGTCCGCGATCATCGGGACTGCCGAACGGGTGCCGTTGCCTGATGTCGTGATCCGCGCGGCGATCCAGCGCCTGTGCTCGCGCACGGTGACGCGCCTGTCCGCGCTGGGCGGGGCGGACGATGCCGCCTTCGCCGGGCGGATGATGCTGCGGCCGATCGCCGAGGACGCGGATGCCGAGCACGACGAGGTGCCCGCTTCGTTCTTTGCGAAGGTGCTCGGCCCCAACCGCAAATACTCCTGCTGCTTCTACAAGACCGACGCGACCACCTTGCGGGAGGCCGAGGAGGAGGCGCTGCGTCAGACCGCCGAGCATGCCGCTCTCGCCGATGGTCAGACCATCCTCGAACTCGGCTGCGGCTGGGGCTCGCTGTCGCTGTGGATGGCGCGGCAGTTTCCGCACGCCAAGGTGACGGCGGTGTCGAGCTCGCAGGCGCAGCGCGCCCATATCGAGGAAGAGGCGCGGCTGCGCGGTCTTCTTAATCTGCGGGTGGTCTGCGCGGACATCAACGTGTTCGCGCCCGACGGGCAATTCGACCGCATCGTGTCGGTCGAAATGTTCGAGCATGTGATGAACTGGCGCAAGCTGATGACGCGCTTGCGATCATGGCTCGCGCCGGAGGGGCGGTTCTTCATGCACATCGTCGCCCATCGCTCCGGCTCTCACCTGTTCGACCGGGCCGATCGCGACGACTGGATCGCGCAGCGCGTCTCCACGGGCGGGCTGATGCCGAGCCATCACCTCGTCAGGCAATTCGACGATATTTTCACAGTCGAGAAGGAATGGTGCTGGAGCGGCACGCACTATCAGCGCACCGCCAACGACTGGCTCGCCAATTTCGACGCGCATCGCTGTTTCATCGAAGCGGCCTTGCGCAACATCCATGGCGAGGAGACCGCCCAGCGAATGCGACGCTGGCGCTGGTTCTTTCTCGCGACCTCGGGCCTGTTCGGCTATGCCGACGGAACCGAGTGGGGCGTCAGCCACTACCGCATGAAGGCGGCGGGGTAATTGCGGTCTTCTGACGCAGCACGCGGTGATGGAACCGGACTCACAATCGGGTGAGACGCGAAAAACGCCGTGAACTCAGCACCCTAGGCCGTGTGACATTGGGCCGCCCGCAAGGTGCGTTGCGTCGCAGCACGTCCGCTCTATTTTGACCGCATCAGCCGCGTGCCATGGCCCAGAACGGGCCTCGCGCCGAGCGGGATCGGTTTCAACAATATCGGGGCACCCCATTTCATGTCAGGACTTCGCGCGCGATCGGCATGCGTTGCAATGATGCTCGCGGCCTTTACGCCGCTGTTGGCGGGCTGCGACGAATCCAGCTCCGCCATTTCAGCCGCCCAGCCCAACGACCCCGACGTCAGCATCGTCATCGTCAAGCCGCAGCCGCGTGCCGTGGTGCGCGAGCTGCCGGGCCGCATTGCGCCGACGCGCGTCTCCGACGTGCGGCCGCGCGTGTCCGGCATCGTGGTCGAGCGCCTGTTCCGGCAGGGCAGCGAGGTGAAGGCCGGCGATCCACTGTATCGGATCGATCCGCGTCCGTTCGAGGTCGAGGTGATGGCCAACGAGGCTGCGGTCGCCAAGGCCGAGGCCGCGTTGATGCAGTCCCAGCAGCAGGCGCGCCGCATCGCCACGCTCACCAGCCAGCGCGCCGCGCCCGAAGCCGAGAACGAGAAGGCGATCGCGGCCGAGCGCCAGGCCCATGCCGAGGTCGAGGGCCGCAAGGCCGATCTCGCGCGCGCAAAGCTCAATCTCGACTATGCCACCGTACGCGCGCCGATCGACGGCGTCGTCGGTGCCGCCCTGGTCAGCGAGGGCGCGCTCGCGGTCCAGAACGAGACCAATCTGGCCACCATTCAGCAGCTCGATCCGATCTATGCGGATTTCACCCAGTCGGTGAACGAGCTCAACCAGCTCCGCCGCGCCTTCGAGAGCGGTGACCTCGAGCGCATCGCGCCCGACGCCGCCAAGGTGCATCTCGTGCTCGACGACAACACCCTCTACTCGCTCGATGGCAAGTTGCTGTTTTCGGATGCCAAGGTCGACGCCAATACCGGTCAGGTGACCTTGCGTGGTGAGTTCCGCAATCCGAAGCGCGAGCTGCTGCCGGGCATGTATGTCCGCGTCCGCATCGACCAGGGTCTCGATAGCGATGCGATCGCCGTGCCGCAGCAGGCGATTCAGCGCAATGGCGGCGGCGGCAGCGAGGTGTTCGTCGTCAAGGACGACAATCGCATCTCGGTGCAGCCGGTGCGCACCGGTTCGGTGCAGGACGGCATCTGGTTCGTCACCGACGGCCTGAAGGCTGGCGACAAGGTCGTGGTCGAAGGCTTCCAGAAGTTCGCCGCCGGCGACAAGGTCAAGCCGCAATCCTGGTCGGAAGCGGATGCGACCGCCGACAACCGGCACGCCCAGAAGCTGATGCGGTAATAGACCATGGCGAGCTTCTTCATCGACAGGCCGATCTTCGCCTGGGTCGTCGCGCTGTTCATCTGTCTGGTCGGCGCAATTTCGATTCCGCTGTTGCCGATCGCGCAGTACCCGATCATCGCGCCGCCCTCGATCTCGATCTCGACCAGCTATCCCGGTGCCTCGCCCGAGAACCTCTACAACAGCGTCACGCGGCTGATCGAGGAGGAGCTCAACGGCGCCTCCGGCATCCTCAATTTCGAATCGACCAGCGACTCGCTCGGCCAGGTCGAGATCATCGCCAATTTCGTGCCGGGCACCGATACCAGCGCCGCCTCGGTCGAGGTGCAGAACCGCATCAAGCGCGTCGAGGCGCGGCTGCCGCGCGCGGTGATCCAGCAGGGCATTCTGATCGAGGAAGCCTCCAGCGCGGTGCTCCAGATCATCACGCTGAACTCGACCGACGGCAGCCTGGATGAGGTCGGCCTGGGCGACTTCATGATCCGTAACGTGCTGGGCGAGATCCGCCGCATCCCCGGCGTCGGCCGCGCCACGCTGTATTCGACGGAACGTAGCCTGCGCGTCTGGGTCGACCCGGCAAAGCTGGTCGGCTATGGCCTGACCGCCGACGACGTCAACAAGGCCATTGCCGCGCAGAACGCGCAGGTCGCTTCGGGCAGCATCGGCGCCGAGCCGTCGACCTCGACCCAGCGCACCTCCGCGCTGGTGCTGGTCAAGGGCCAGCTCTCGTCCCCGGATGAATTCGGTACCATCATCCTGCGCGCCAATGCCGACGGGTCGACCGTGCGGCTGCGCGATGTCGCGCGGATCGAGGTCGGCGGCCTCAGCTACCAGTTCAACACCCGTCTCGATGGCAAGCCGACCGCCGGTCTTTCCGTGCTGATGTCGCCGACCGGCAATGCGCTGGCGACCGCGAGCGCCGTCGAAGAGAAGATGAAGGAGCTGTCTCGCTTCTTCCCGGCCAATATCGGCTACGAGATTCCATACAACATCACGCCCGTGGTCGAGGCCTCGATCAAGAAGGTGTTGTCGACGCTGGTCGAAGCCATCGTGCTGGTGTTCGTGGTGATGTTCCTGTTCCTGCAGAACATCCGCTACACCATCATTCCGACCATCGTGGTGCCGGTGGCGCTGCTGGGCGCCTGTACCACGCTGCTGCTCGCCGGCTATTCCATCAACATGCTCTCGATGTTCGGCATGGTGCTCGCCGTCGGCATCCTCGTCGACGATGCCATCGTCGTAGTCGAGAACGTCGAGCGCATCATGGCCGAGGAGGGGCTGCCGCCCAAGGAAGCGACGCGGAAAGCGATGTCGCAGATCACCGGCGCCATCATCGGCATCACGCTGGTCTTGATGGCCGTGTTCGTGCCGATGGCGTTCTTCCCGGGCTCGGTCGGCATCATCTACCGCCAGTTCTCCGTGACCATGGTCGCCGCGATCGGCTTCTCGGCCTTCCTCGCGCTGTCGCTGACGCCGGCACTGTGTGCGACGCTGCTCAAGCCCGTCGCGGCCGGTCATGGCCATGCCAAGAAGGGCGTGTTCGGCTGGTTCAACCGCATGCTCGACGGCAGCAAGGAGGGATATTCCCGCACCGTCGGCTTCTCGCTGAAGCGCACCGGCCGCTTGATGCTGGTCTATGTCGCGCTGCTCGCCGGCCTGTCCTGGGCCTTCGTCAATCTGCCCGGCGGCTTCCTGCCCGTCGACGACCAGGGCTTCGTCACCACCGACGTGCAGACGCCGTCGGACTCGTCCTACGGCCGAACCGAGGCGGTGATCGAGAAAGTGGAAAAATACCTGGCGCAGCGTCCGGGCGTCGACAACGTCACCTTCCTCACCGGCTTCAGCTTCTCCGGCCAGGGCATGAACACCGCGCAGGCCTTCATCACCCTGAAGGACTGGTCGGAACGCGGGCCGAAGGATTCTGCGGCCGCGATCGTCGCCGACATCAACCGCGATTTGTCGTCGTCGATCCGCGACGCAAAAATCTCCGCGCTGCAGCCGCCGCCAATCGACAATCTCGGCAACTCCTCGGGCTTCTCGTTCCGTCTCCAGGACCGCGGCCAGAAGGGTTATCCGGCCTTGATGCGCGCCGCCGATCAGTTGATCGCGGAGGCCAATGCGAGCGCTGTGCTGCAGAAGGTCTATGTCGAGGGCCTGCCCGAGGCCGGCGTGGTCAATCTCGTGATCGACCGCGAAAAGGCGGGCGCCTTCGGCGTCACCTTCGAGGACATCAACAATACGATCTCGACCAATCTCGGCTCGAACTACATCAACGACTTCCCGAACCGCGGCCGCATGCAGCGTGTCGTGGTGCAGGCCGATGCCCGCGACCGCATGCGGACCGAGGACATCCTCAACTACAACGTCAAGAACAGCCGCGGCCAGCTCGTGCCGTTCTCGTCCTTTACCACCGTGGAATGGGCGCGCGGACCGACGCAGATCGCCGGCTTCAATTATTATCCGGCGGTGCGCATCTCGGGCGAGGCGAAACCCGGCTTCACCTCGGGCGATGCCATCGCGGAGATGGAACGGCTTGCCGGCAAGCTGCCGCGCGGCTTCGGCTATGAATGGACCGGGCAGTCGCTCCAGGAGAAGCTGTCGGGCTCGCAGGCGCCGTTCCTGCTCGGGCTCTCGGTATTCGTGGTGTTCCTGTGTCTGGCCGCGCTTTACGAGAGCTGGACCATTCCGCTCGCGGTGCTGCTCACCGTGCCGCTCGGCATCGTCGGCGCGGTGGTCGCGGCGATGCTGCGCGGCCTGCCCAACGACGTCTATTTCACCGTCGGCCTGATCACCATCATTGGCCTTGCGGCCAAGGACGCGATCCTGATCATCGAGTTCGCCAAGGATCTGCGGAAAGAAGGCAAGCCGCTGGTGGACGCCACCATCGAGGCCTGCCGCCTGCGCTTCCGCCCGATCCTGATGACCGGCCTTGCCTTCATCTGCGGCGTGCTGCCGATGGCCATCGCCCATGGCGCCGGCGGCGCCAGCCAGCAGGCGCTCGGCAGTGTCGTGATGGGCGGCATGATCGCGGTAGTGATCCTGGCGCTGCTGATGGTGCCGGTGTTCTTCGTCTCGGTGCAGCGCGTGCTGGGCGGGGATCGGGAGAAGGCGGCGAAGCAGGGCGAGATGTACGGGCCGCCGGCGCCGGCCGAGCTGTAAGGTGAGGTGTCATGCCCCGCGCAGGCGGGGCATGCCGTACCCCGCGGCCTTTCCGTATCCGAGCGGCGTCTCTGGAATACTGGATCATCCGCCTTCGCGGATGATGACCGTCGGGTTTGCGCTGGTGAGAGTCGGCCATTGAACGCCGGATCGGTCGGCTTGATTTCTCGGAGGCCTCAATCCAGACTGCACCCCTGGATTGAAACATCGTATTCGCACCTTACTGCGAATGCGGAGATAGCCCGCCGATTGAGAGCATGTGATGCGTCCGACCGACATTGCGATCTCGAACTATCGCTCCATTCGGCGGCTCTCCATACCCATCCATCCCCTGTCGGTGTTCGTCGGCGAAAATGGAGTCGGCAAGTCCAATCTCTACAAGTCCTTGTCGCTGTTGCGCGACGCGGCGACCGGTCAGATCACCCGCACGATCGCCGATGAAGGCGGTTTGAATTCGGTCTGCTGGTCCGGCATACGCAAGCGAGGCGAAGACGGGCGGCTGCGGCTGTCGGCGACATTCGACGGCATGAGATATTCCATCGAGCTCGGATTTCCCAGCCCGCTTCAGGCGGCATTTTCCGGCGAGCCGATGATCAAGGCCGAAACGATCGAAACGACGCGCGGCAAACGCACGGTCAAGCTGATGGAGCGGATCAATTCGCTCATCAGCGTCCGCGGCGAGAGTGGCGCCTGGAACGCTCACAAGGATGCGGTGCTGCCGTCAGAGACCGCGCTTGCGGCTTTTTCCGATGGCAAGCAATGCCCGGAAATCGACCTGATCAGAAATGCAATGCTGGGCTGGCGATTCTATCATGACTTTCGCACTGATCCGGCGTCACCGATACGAAAGCCTTGTCTGGCGATCGCAACGCCCTCGCTCAGCGCCGATGGCATCGATCTGGCTGCCACCCTGGCGACCCTCTATGTCATTCGGGAAGACGCCGACGACCTGCAGGACGCGATCCAGGATGCATTCCCGGGTGCCGAACTCCGCGCATGGGAAGAAAATGGCAGGTGTGAATTCGATCTGCAATTGCCGGATATGCCGCGGCCGTTCAGGGCTCATGAACTATCCGACGGGACGCTGAAATACATCTGCCTGCTCGCGGTATTCATGGGCTATCGGCTGCCGCCGTTCATTGCGCTGAACGAACCCGAGACCAGCCTGCATCCGTCGCTGCTTGCGCCGCTGGCCCGGCTCATCGCCAAGGCATCGCGCCGCGCCGACATCTGGATTGTCACCCATTCGGAACAGTTGATGGACGCACTGCGAAGCGAGAGTTCGGTCCCGCTCCGCCGGGTGATCAAGTCGAAAGGCGCCACGGCGATCGAGGGCCTGACCATCGGCGGTGAATATCGCGACGACGAAGCCGACGAGGACGATGAGGACGACGATTCCTAACCGTCGTCGATCGAGCCGTCGTGCTGCTGCGGCCTACTTCCGCAAGATCTTCACCAATTCCCCGTGCACGTATTCATTCCCGCACACGACATTGCCTGTCACCAGCGCGTCGCCCGGCGTATCGATGTCGGTGATCGTTCCGCCCGCCTCGCGCAGCATGATCAGACCCGCCGCGATGTCCCAGGATTGCAAATTGCGCTCCCAGTAGCCGTCGAGGCGGCCGGCGGCGACGAAGGCCAAGTCGAGCGAGGCGGCGCCGAAGCGGCGCAGGCCGGCGACGCGCTCCTGCATCGCGGTCATCTCGCGACGGAATTCCTCGTGGTCGCCGCGGCCGATATGAGGCAGGCCGCAGGCCACCACGCATTCGTTGAGCTGACGGCGGCCGGCCACGCGCAGCCGCTGGTCGTTGAGGAAGGCGCCCTTGCCGCGCTCGGCGATGTAGAGCTCGTCATTGGCGGGATTGTAGATCACGCCGGCGATGATCGTGCCCTCGCGCGAAAGCCCGATCGAGATCGCGAATTGCGGGATGCCGTGCAGGAAGTTGGTGGTGCCGTCGAGCGGATCGACGATCCAGGTGTGGCTCTTGTCGGAGCCCTCGCGCGTTCCGCCTTCCTCGCCGATGAAGCCGTAGCCGGGCCGCGCCTTGGCGAGGTCCTGGTAGAGGATCTCCTCGGCGCGCTTGTCGGCCAGCGAGACGAAATTCGCCGGTCCCTTCAGCGAGACCTGGAGATGCTCGATCTCGCCGAGATCGCGCTTGAGGCTGCGGCCGGCGCGGCGCGCGGCCTTGACCATGACGTTGATAGTTGCGGAATATAGCATGAGCTTCCGGTCTTGATCGGGGGAAATGGCGCGAAATCGCGCCTGTTTGAGGGATGGGGTGCCCTGCGGGGGCCTCAACGTCAAGTCATTTGGCCCCGAGCCATTTCCTGGCGGCGGCCTCGGCCTTGGCCCGGTCCTCGGCCGGCAAATCGGACAATTGCTTGTCCAGCTCCGGATCGCCCTTGCCGGAGGTCTTGGCCACCAGATGCCACTTGAAGCCTTCGACCTTGTCCACGGCCGTGCCCATGCCGTTGATCAGCACCCAGGCCAGCCGGTTCTGCGCGATCGCGCTGCCCTGGCGGGACGCCTTGCGGAGCAGGGCGACGGCCGCCGGCTGGTTCTTCGGCGTGCCGGTGCCGTTGAACAGCGCGATGGCGTATTCGACCTCGGCATCGACATTGTCGGTCAGCGTGGCGACTTGGAGCAGACGCACCGCCCGTTCCAAATCCTTCGGCACGCCAGTGCCTTCCTTGTAGAAGGTCGCGAGCGCGTATTGCGCCTCGGGCAGGCCGGCATCAGCCGCCTGGCGCAGCAGCTCGGCGGAGCGCTTGACGTCCTGCGGCAGGGTCTGGCCGTCGAGATAGAGCAGCGCGAGATTATAGGCCGCCTTGGGTTCGCCGAGCTTGGCGGCGGACGCCATCAGCTTGACCGCCTCATTTTTGTCGACCGGGCCGCCGCGGCCGGTCATCCTCAGCATGGCGAGCGCGAACATCGCCTCGCGGTCTCCGGCGTCGGAGGCGCGCTTGTACCATTGCAGCGCCTTGGTGTAGTCGCGTCGGATGCCCATGGCGTTGGAATAGAGCTCACCCAGCATGGTCATCGCTTTGGCATCGCCGGTTTCGGCACGGGCCGTGGCGAGTTCGAAGGCGGTCTTGTACTGGCCGCGCTGATAGGCGCCGTACACCAGATCGACGTTGGGGTTGTCGGTCGGCGGCGCCGGAATCACGGTCGCGGCCGGAGCAGGCTTTGGGGAAGCGGAAGGTTTCGGGGAGGCTGAAGGTTTGGGTGCCGGCGGCGCTTCCTTCTTCTTGGTGATGGTGTGCGGCGTGGCCTTCGGCTTGTCTTTGGTTTTCTCGGCCGAAGCGCCCGGCGTTGCCACCGGCGGCGTGATCTGGAGCTGCGCGGCCGCGGGCGCCGTCAGCAGCAGCGTGGCCAGCATGATGATGCGCGGGAGCTTCATGTCGGGCGCTAGCCGTGCTCCTGGTCTGCAAGCGCAGTCGCATGAGCCTTCTTGATCGCAGCGTCGGCCTCGATCAGCGCAGCCTTGGGTCCGCGCGGATCGGCCCAGATGAAGTCGCCCACCAGCACGAAATCGGCGCCGCTGGCGGCGAATTCGTGGGCCTCCTCCAGCGAGATGGCAAAGCCGACGCAGGGCGGTTCGAACAGCTCGGCCCACCAGTCCAGCCGCTCAGCGATCGCTTGCGACGACGGCCGCTGGCCCTTTGCGTCGGGTTCGCCGAACAGCACGTAATCCGCGCCAATCTCGCCCGCATCCATCGAATGGTGCCGCGTCGTCAGCCCGCCAACGCCCGCGATGCGATCGGGCTTCAGCGATGGCAGCGCCTCTTTCAGCGCGGCGATGCCGGGCAGATGCGCGCCGTCGGCGCCGCCGCGTGCGACGAGCTCAGGATGGCCATCGACAAGCAGCGCCGCGCCCGCTTTCTGAGCCGGCGGCGCCAAGGCCTTGATCCGCGAGATCATGGTGCGCTGATCGGTCTGCTTCAGCCGCAGCAGCACGGCCGCGACATCGGCGGCGGCGAGCAGGCCGGGCAGCTCGGCCAGGAGCGAAGCGGGATCGTCGACGACAGGCGTCGCGAGATAAAGGCGCGGCGCCGGGCGCGGCGGAGGAGATTTGTTCGACAAGATCTAGGCCGCTTTCTGTTCCAGGCTGCTTTGCCATTCGCCTTTGCAGGCGAGGCCATTCATGCGCGCGCGGTGACTGAATGCGCTTTGTCCGGCCGCGACGTTCTCGGCCTTGCCTGACCAGGCCTTCTGCGGCGCGGCCTGGAGTGCGCGACCATAGGAGAAGGTCAGGCCCCAGGGCAGCGGGCCGAGCTTGTGCATGGCGTTGAGATGCGCCGTTGCCTCTTCATCCGATTGGCCGCCGGAGAGGAAGGCGATGCCGGGCACCGCCGCGGGCACGCACGCCTTGAGCAGCCGTATCGTCTTCTCCGCGACCTCCTCGACGCAAGCCTGCTTCGCGCACTTCTTGCCGGAGATGGCCATGTTCGGCTTCAGCACCATGCCCTCGAGCGCGACGCGCTGCACGCGCAATTCCTGAAACGTCTTGTTGAGCACACGGCTCGTCACCTCATAGCAGCGATCGATGTCGTGATCGCCGTCCATCAACACTTCGGGTTCGACGATCGGCACGATCTGCGCGGCCTGGCACAGCGCTGCGTAGCGCGCCAGCGCGTGGGCGTTGACGCTGATCGCAGTCATGGAAGGGATGCCACTGCCGATGTCGATCACCGCGCGCCATTTGGCGAAGCGTGCGCCGCGCTCGTGATATTTCTTCAGCCGTTCGGCGAGCTTGTCGAGCCCGACGGTGACGAGCTCGCCCGGACACATCGGCAGGGCTTGGGTGCCTTCGTCGACCTTGATCCCGGGGATGGCGCCGCTGCTCTCGATCAGCTTGACCAGGGGCGTGCCGTCCTTCGCGTTCTGCCAGATCGTCTCGTCATAGAGGATGACGCCGGAGATGTAGCGGCTCATGGCTTCGTTCGAGCGGAACAGCATCTCGCGATAGTCGCGGCGGTTCTCTTCGGTCGATTCCACGCCGATCGCGTCGAAACGCTTCTTGATGGTGCCGGAGGATTCGTCGGCGGCAAGGATGCCCTTGCCGGGCGCGACCAGGGCGGTCGCGATCCTGTTCAGCTCAGTCAGATTCATCGAGATGTCCTCCCAAAACGATTCTGCCCTTGCCGGTGAAAATAGACCGTTCTCGGGCAAATGCCGAGTTAACGTTCGTCGCAGGGTAAGGGCTGGGGCAGCGTTGGGCCGGCCGGGCGACTCTTCACCTCGCCCCGCTTCGGGGAGAGGTCGGATCGCCCTTGCGATCCGGGTGAGGGGGGTACAGGTCCCGCAGTCATCTCATCTGCCGAGAGAGCCCCTCACCCCAACCCTCTCCCCGCGAAGGGCGGGGAGAGGGGAAGGATAGAGCAGCTTACGCCACCTTCGGGGCGAGCTCGCCCTTGGCGTAGCGCTTGGCCATCTCGGCCGTGGTCAGCACCTTCTTGATCTTGGAGGCTTGGCCCGCGGTATTGAATTCCTGGAGCCGCTGCTTGCACAGCCTGGTCATCGCTTCCATCGCGGGCTTCAGGTACTTGCGCGGATCGAACTCTTCGGGATTGTCCTTGAGCACTTTCCGGATCTGGCCGGTCATCGCCATGCGGTTGTCGGTGTCGATGTTGATCTTGCGCACGCCGTTCTTGATGCCGCGCTGGATCTCGGCAACAGGCACGCCCCAGGTCGGCTTCATCTTGCCGCCATAGGCGTTGATGATGTCCTGGAGGTCCTGCGGCACCGAGGAGGAGCCGTGCATGACGAGATGCATGTTCGGCAGCTTGCGGTGGATCTCCTCGATCACGTTCATGGCGAGGATGTCGCCGTCGGGTTTGCGGGTGAATTTGTAGGCACCGTGAGACGTCCCCATCGCGATCGCGAGCGCGTCGACCTGGGTCTCCTGGACGAACTTCACGGCTTCATCCGGATTGGTCAGGAGTTGGTCGTGGCTGAGCTTGCCCTCGGCGCCGTGGCCGTCTTCCTTGTCGCCCATGCCGGTCTCGAGCGAGCCGAGCACGCCAAGCTCGCCCTCGACCGAGATGCCGCCGAGATGGGCCATGTCGGTTACGGTCTTGGTGACGCCGACATTGTAGCCCCAGTCACCGGGGGTCTTGCCGTCGGCCTTGAGCGAGCCGTCCATCATCACCGAGGTGAAGCCGGCCTGGATCGCGGTCATGCAGGTGGCCGGCTCGTTGCCGTGGTCGAGATGCACGCAGACCGGGATGTGCGGGTAGATCTCGGTCACCGCGTCCATCATGTGCTTGAGCATGACGTCGTTGGCGTAGGAGCGCGCACCGCGCGAGGCCTGGATGATGACGGGCGCGTCGACCTGGTTGGCCGCGTCCATGATCGCCAGCGCCTGCTCCATGTTGTTGATGTTGAAGGCCGGGACGCCGTAATCGTTCTCCGCCGCATGGTCGAGCAATTGACGCAACGTGATCCGAGCCATCTGTGTTTTTCTCCCGTTTGGGCCTGCAAGGCCACTGCTTGAAGGCGGCTGACGACTTGCCGACCGATTACTTGGTGCGCAGAACTTCGACGCCGGGCAGGGGCTTGCCTTCCATCCATTCAAGAAATGCGCCACCGGCGGTCGAGACATAGGTGAACTGACCGGCCACATGGGCCTGGTTGAGAGCCGCGACGGTGTCGCCGCCGCCCGCGATCGAGATCAGCTTCTTGGCCTTGGTGCGCTCGGCGGCATGCTTGGCGGCGGACATCGTGCCGCGGTCGAACGGCTGCATCTCGAAGGCACCGAGCGGTCCGTTCCAGACCAGCGTCGCCGCATCGTCGATCGCGGCATGGACACGTGCGATCGACTGCGGACCGACGTCGAGGATCATGCCGTCGGCCGGGATCGCGTCGAGGCCATAGGCGTGCGACGGCGCGTTGGCCGCGAAATGATAGGCGACGGTAGCGTCGACCGGCAGGATGATGGCGCAGTTGGCGGCTTCGGCCTTTTCCATGATGCGCAACGCGGTCGCGGCGAGATCCTTCTCGGCCAGCGACTTGCCGATGCCGACGCCCTGGGCGTGCAGGAAGGTGTTGGCCATGCCGCCGCCGATCACGAGCGCGTCGACCTTAGTCACGAGGTTTTCGAGCAGGTCGATCTTGGTCGAGACCTTGGCGCCGCCGATGATAGCGATGACAGGCTTGGTCGGTGAGCCCAGCGCCTTCTCCAGCGCGACCAATTCGGCCTGCATGGTGCGGCCGGCATAGGCGGGCAGCTTGTGGCCGAGGCCTTCGGTCGAGGCGTGGGCGCGGTGCGCGGCCGAGAACGCGTCATTGACCCAGATGTCGCCGAGTTTTGCGAGCTCCGCGACAAAGGCCGGATCGTTCTTCTCTTCCTCTTTGTGGAAGCGGGTGTTTTCGAGACAGAGGATGTCACCGTCCTTCAAGCCGGCAACGGCCTTGACCGCGGGCTCGCCGATGCAGTCGTCGGCGAAGGCGACGGGCTTCTTCACCACCTTCGACAGCGCCTCGGCCACGGGCTTGAGCGAGTCCTTGGCATCGCGCCCTTTCGGCCGGCCGAAATGCGCGAGCAGGATGACCTTGCCACCCTTGTCCGAGATTTCGGTGATGGTCGGCGCGACGCGCTCGAGCCGGGTTGCGTCGCTGACGCGGCCGTTCTCCATGGGCACGTTGAGGTCAACGCGCAGCAGCACGCGCTTGCCCTTCACATCGACGTCGTCGAGGGTGCGGAATGATTTCGTCATCGGAGGCCCTTGTCCCGGGCGCACCGCGGCGCGTAGTGCCGCCGTGCAGAACCGGGACCCAAATTGCGGCGAGTCCCGCGGTTAGTTAAACGGGCCCCGGCTCTGCGACGCAGCGCTTCACGCTACGTCGCGTCCGGGACACGAGAGCGGAGTTAGATCACCTTCGACATCGCGACGGCGGTATCCGCCATACGATTCGAGAAGCCCCACTCGTTGTCGTACCAGGACATCACGCGCACCAGCGTGCCGTTCTGCACCTTGGTCTGGTCCATGTGGAATGTCGAGGAGTGCGGGTCGTGGTTGAAGTCGATCGAGACGTTCGGCGCGGTGGTGTAGCCGAGAATGCCCTTGAGCTGCTGCTCGGAGGCACGCTTCATCGCCTCGTTGATTTCCTTCGGATCGGTGGCGCGCTTGGCCACGATCTTGAGATCGACGACCGAGACGTTCGGGGTCGGCACGCGGATCGCGACGCCGTCGAGCTTGCCCTTCAGTTCCGGCAGCACGAGGCCGATCGCCTTGGCGGCGCCGGTCGAGGTCGGGATCATCGACATCGCAGCCGCGCGGCCGCGATAGAGATCCTTGTGCATGGTGTCGAGAGTCGGCTGGTCGCCGGTATAGGCGTGGATCGTGGTCATGAAGCCGGTCTCGATGCCGACGAGGTCGTTCAGCACCTTGGCGATCGGCGCAAGACAGTTGGTGGTGCAGGAGCCGTTGGAGACGACCAGATGTTCCCGGGTCAGCGTGTCGTGGTTGACGCCGTAGACGATGGTGGCGTCGGCGCCGTCGGCGGGCGCAGAAACGAGAACGCGCTTGGCGCCGGCAGTCAGATGCGCGGAGGCCTTGTCCTTCGAGGTGAAGATGCCGGTGCATTCCATCGCGATGTCGATGCCGAGATCTTTCCAGGGCAGCTTCGAGGGATCGCGCTCGGCGGTCACCTTGATCTTGTTGCCACCGAGGCTGATCGTGTCGCCATCGACGGTCACGGTGCCGGGGAAACGGCCATGGACGCTGTCGAAGCGAAGCAGATGGGCGTTGGTCTCGACCGGGCCGAGGTCGTTGATGCCGACGACCTCGATGTCCTTGCGGCCGGACTCAGCGATGGCCCGCAGAATGTTGCGGCCGATGCGGCCAAAACCGTTGATTCCGACGCGGACTGCCATGTTTCGTCTCCTTCAATGACCGTTGTCATCCCGCACAACGCGCTAGCGCGCCTGCGAGGGTTTTTTTAGGGCGGACGCCCGGTTCGGCCGGGCGGGGCTTGATCATATGGGACGTTAGGTAGTCCTTTTTTTCGGTAATCTCAACTCTCAGGAAACGCGTTTCAGAACGGCGTTAACCGCGGCCTCGGCGGTAATGCCAAAGTGCTGGAATACCTTGTTGAGAGGGGCGCTGGCGCCGAAGGAGTGCATGCCGATAAACTCGCCATCCTGGCCGATCACGGCGTCCCAGCCCCAGCGCACGGCGGCCTCGATTGCGACCTTGATGGGGGCATTGCCGATGATCTCGTCGCGGCGCTCCTTTGGTTGCGCTAGCAGGAGCTCGAGCGAGGGAACCGAAACCACCCGGGTCGGAATGCCGCGCTCGGCGAGCTGCTTCTGGGCGGCCACGGCCATCTCCACTTCGGAGCCCGAGGCGAACAGCGTCGCCTTGGCTTCGCCCTGGGCGGCCACCAGCTCGTAGGCACCGAACCGGCAGGGGCTCTCGTTCGGTGCGGTGGTGCGCAGTTGCGGCAGGTTCTGACGGGTCAGCGCCAAGACTGTCGGGCCGTCGATGCGGTTGAGCGCGAGCTCCCAGCACTCGGCAACCTCGATGGAATCGCACGGACGGAACACGCGCATGTTGGGAATGGCGCGAAGTGCTGAGAGATGCTCGACCGGCTGGTGGGTCGGGCCGTCTTCGCCGAGGCCGATGGAATCGTGGGTCATGACATAAACGACCCCGGTCCCCATCAATGCGGCGAGCCGCATCGCGGGCCGCGCATAATCGGTGAACACCAGGAAGGTCGCGCCGTTCGGCGCAAAACCACCGTGCAGGAAGATGCCGTTCATCGCCGCGCACATGCCGTGCTCGCGGATGCCGTAATGGATGAAGCGGCCCTTCGGCGTCTTGGCCGAGAACGCGGTGGCGGACTTCGCCTTGTTGTTGTTGGAGCCGGTGAGGTCGGCCGAGCCCGACAGAAATTCCATCGGCATCGCGCCGGCAATCACTTCGATCACGGCTTCGGAGGATTTGCGGGTCGCCGCATTCATCGGCTTTTCCAGCAGCTCCTTCTTGTAGGCGCGCACCGCCTTCGCGAGCGCGGCCGGGCGCTCGTGGCGCAGGCGACGCTCGAACTCGGCGCGCTTGCGGCTGCCGAGTTCACCGAGCCTTGCTTCCCATTCCTGTCGTGCCGCCGCGCCGCGGCTGCCGGCCGCGCGCCAGGCCTTGAGCACGTCGTCGGGCACCGAGAACGGCTCCAGCGAAATGCCGAGATTTTCCTTGGCGGCCTTGAGCTCGTCGGCGCCGAGCGCTTCGCCGTGCACCTTGTTGGTGCCGGCCTTATGCGGGGCGCCGAAGCCGATGGTGGTGCGGCAGGCGATCAGCGTCGGCTTGTTTGATTTCTGCGCGCGCGTGATCGCGGCGGCGATTGCGGCCTGGTCGTGGCCGTCGATCTTTTCGGCGGCCCAGCCCGCCGACTTGAACCGCTTCACCTGGTCGACGGAGTCGGAAAGCGAGGTCGGACCGTCGATCGAAATGCCGTTGTCGTCATAGAGCACGATCAGCTTGTTGAGCTTCCAGTGCCCGGCCAACGCGATCGCTTCCTGCGACACGCCTTCCATCAAATCGCCGTCGGAAGCGATCACATAGGTATGGTGATCGACAATCTTCTTGCCGAACTCGGCGGCGAGCATCTTCTCGGCGAGCGCCATGCCGACGGCGGTGGAAATGCCCTGGCCGAGCGGACCGGTGGTGGTCTCGATGCCCTTGGTGTGGCCGTGCTCGGGATGTCCGGGTGTCAGCGATCCCAACTGGCGAAAGTCCTTGAGCTGGTCGATCGTCATCTCTGGGCTGCCGATCAGATACAGCAGCGAATAGATCAGCATCGAGCCGTGCCCGGCCGAGAGCACGAAGCGGTCGCGGTCCGGCCAGTCCAGCGCGGCGACGTCGAATTTCAGGAATTGCGTGAACAGCACGGTCGCCATGTCGGCGGCGCCCATCGGCAGGCCCGGATGACCCGATTTCGCCTTCTCGACGCCGTCCATGGCAAGGCCGCGGATCGCATTGGCCATACGGTTGTGATCGACCTGCGTCATGTCTGAAAATCCGTCTGAAATGAGGCGCTTGTGGCTGGATTTGGCCGCGCCGGAAGGAGCCTTTCGGCCGCTGGGGTCGCGGCTGGGATAGCATCTCGGTTCCGACAGGCCAAGGCAATCAAACGCCGGTTTGGCCGCAAAAGTTGCTTAGCAGTGCATAGGTTTCGCGGCGGCGTTGCGATTCCCTAGCTTGCCACGTAAATTTCTGCTTCTAACCGCTTGCCGAACCGAGTCTTTTGCCGGACGGCAAGCCCCAGGAAAAGCCCAAAGGAAAACTCCAAGGGCAAGGCCACAGGTTCCGCCGCTGACTGCATGAACGATCGCGTATCCAACAGCTCTGCCATGACCGAGTCCTCGGCCGTCGAGATCGAGATCGCGACCCGCAGGCTCATGGCGGCGCTCGACTCGCTCGAAAGCGCGGTGGAGCGGCGGCGCGATGCCGATCGCGACGAGAACGAGCTCGCGGCGCGGATTCAGGCGCTCGGCGCGGACCGCTCGCGGCTTGCCGACGAGCTCGACGGCGCGCTGGTGAAGGCACGCAAGCTCGAGCGCTCCAGCCGCGAGATCTCCGATCGGCTGGATTCCGCGATCGTCACGATACGTTCGGTGCTCGATACCGGAGAGGACGGATGAGCCACATCAACGTCACCATCAACGGCCGGCAATACCGCATGGCCTGCGAGGAAGGCCAGGAGGTGCGGCTGCTCAAGCTGGCTGAAAGCCTGGAGACGCGGATTCAGTCGCTGCGCGGAAAGTTCGGCGAGATCGGTGATGCCAGGCTCACCGTGATGGCGGCGCTGACCGTCTGCGACGAACTGGTCGATGCCGGCAACCGCATCCGGACCATGGAGCAGGAGCTGACCGAACTGCGGGATTTCCGCAACGCCGCCGTCGAGCGCGCCCGGTTGACCCAGACCGCGGTCGTGAACGCACTGAACTCTGCCGCCGAGCGCATCGAGAAGTCGACCCAGGTCCTGAACCGCACCGTCGGCAACGGGATCGCCATCGGCTGACCCTTCACCGGGCTGGCGATTCGTCAGCATCGTTGTTACATTGCCCAAGCGGGGCTGCGACGCGCGTCAGGAGCCATTATCCCCGGGGCCTTATCGATCCTTTAGGGAACTGTCCCTGGCCGGGCCCGTGGGCTCGGACATATGGTGCCCACCTACTTTCGTAGGGAACTCCGGGATCGAGTGCTTCAACGGCGTTCGCGGCTTCGCACTTTTGTTTTTCTTCCTTCTGGTTCGTGCCTGTCGAAATTGCGTCCCCGACACGCTCGCGGTTTGATTTCGGTGTCATGCCCCGCGCAGGCGGGGCATCCAGTACGCCGCGCTGTCGAGGTTTTTGCATTGGCGTCTCTGGAATACTGGATCACCCGCCCCAGTGCGCAAGGGCGCACAAGGCGGGTGATGACGGCGGAGCAAGGCTCAGCCTTCGGAGCAAGCGCGCATGACCAACACCAAAGCCGAACTCCGTGCCAAAGCCCTCGCGGCGCGCGATGCGCTGAGCGAAAAGAAACGCATCGCCGCCGCCGCCAAGCTCGCCAAGCGCGGGCTGCCATTCCAGCTTCTGCCTGGCAGCATCGTATCGGGCTATTCGCCGATCCGCAGCGAGATCGATCCGATGCCGCTGCTGAAGAAGCTCGCCGAGCAGGGTGCCAGGCTTGCGCTGCCTTGCGTCACTGCGCGGGGCCAGGCGCTGATCTTCCGCATCTTCCATCCGAACGATCGCCTGATGCTCGGCCCGCTCGGCATTCCCGAGCCGTCGCCTGGGGCCGCTGAAGTCATTCCCGACATCATGCTGACGCCGCTCGCTGCCTTCGATCGTCTCGGCCATCGCATCGGCTATGGCGCGGGGCACTACGACCACACCTTCGCGCATCTGCGAAAAACCAAGACCATCGTCGGCATCGGGCTCGCTTTTGCAGCGCAGGAGATCAAGGCGGTTCCGGCACTAGCCCACGACGTGGCGCTGGATTATGTGCTAACGGAATCGGACGTATTCGATTTCCGGAGTTCTGAAGTTGCGCATTCTCTTCGTGGGTGATGTCGTCGGCCGTGCCGGGCGCAATGCCATCGCCGAATATCTGCCTGGCATGGTCAAGGACTGGTCGCTCGATTTCGTCGTCGTCAACGGCGAGAATTCCGCCGGCGGCTTCGGCATCACGGAAGCGATCTATCAGGAGTTTCTCGACGCCGGCGCCGACGCGGTGACGCTCGGCAATCACTCCTGGGATCAGCGCGAAGCACTGGTGTTCATCGAGCGCGCGGAGCGCCTGGTGCGGCCGGCGAACTATCCGCGCGGGACGCCCGGCCGTGGCGCCGCGTTGGTCGAGACCAAGAACGGCAAGCACGCGCTCGTCGTCAACGCTTTGGGCCGCGTCTTCATGACCCCGTTCGACGATCCCTTCGCGGCCCTCGAGCGCGAGCTCGGCGCCTGCCCGCTCGGCATTGCCGCGGACGCCATCGTCGTCGACTTCCATTGCGAGGCGACCAGCGAGAAGCAGGGCATCGGCTTCTTCTGCGACGGCCGCGCCAGCCTCGTCGTCGGCACCCACACCCATGTGCCGACCGCCGACCACCAGATCCTGTCGGGCGGCACCGCCTACATGACCGATGCCGGCATGACCGGCGACTACGATTCCATCATCGGCATGCAGAAGGAGGAGCCGTTGCGCAGGTTCACCTCCGGGATCCCCTCAGGCCGCTTCGAGCCGGCAGCGGGCGCTGCGACGCTCAGCGGCGTTGCGGTCGAGACGGATGACGCGACGGGGCTTGCGCTCCGTATTGGGCCGGTGCGCGCCGGCGGCAGGCTGGAGCCGACGACGCCGAAATTCTGGCTGAGCTGAATTGCAGCGGCAGATCCCGCTGCACCTTCTCCCCTTGTGGGAGAAGGTGGCGCGAAGCGCCGGATGAGGGGTCGCTTCCGCGAATTCAAATGCGAGTTGGACGCGTGGAGACAACCCCTTACCCGGCTTCGCTTCGCGAAGCCACCCTCTCCTGCAAGGGGAGAGGGTGCAGCGTCAGTCGGCGCGAGAATTACTCCGCCGTCTGCTCCCGCAACTCCGCAACATCCTTCGCCGTCAGCTTCGAGCCCTTCGCGCCGAACCGCGCTGTCACGTAGTTCGCCACCGCCGCGATCTCGTCGTCGCTATAGGCCTTGCCGAACGCCGGCATCGACAGCGCGCCGTCCGGCGTGTCGCGCTTGGTGCCTGACAGCACGATTTGCGCGACGTTGGTGGCGGCGGGGTCGTTGACGGCCCAGGTGCCGGTCAGCGTCGCCATCGGCGAGACCGGGCTTTCGCCGCTCCAGCCATGGCAACTGGCGCAGGCGCTGGCGAACACCATTTTGCCGCGCGCATCCGCCGTGACGCCGTCCTTGTGCGAGGCGGGTGCGACGGGCGCGGTGATTGCGGGCAGGTCGGGCGAGGGCTGCGGCGGCACGCTGCGCAGATAAGCGACGATGCTGCTTATGTCCTCAGGCGCGAACTGGCTAAAGCTGTGGTCGACCGCTTCGCCCATCGGACCCGACGCCGAGCCGTGGCCCGGCGCATGGCCGAGCGACAGATAGGAGACCAGGTCCTCGTCACGCCAGCTGCCGAGGCCGGTGGCCTTGTCGGAGGAGATGTTGAAGGCGCGCCACCCGGCCGTGATCGCGCCTGCAAATTTCTTGCGGTTGTCCAGCGCAAAGCCGAGATTGCGCGGCGTGTGGCATTCGCCGCAATGCGCCAGCGCCTCCACGAGATAGGCGCCGCGATTCCACTGCGGGCTCTTCGACGTATCGGGCGCAAAGCGCGTGTCCGGATTGAACACGGCCGACCAGACAATCATCGCCCAGCGCTGGTTGAAAGGGAAGGACAGCGTGTTCTCCGGCGGCTTCGCGCGCACCGCAGGCAGGCTGAACAGATAGGCCTTCACCGCCAGCACGTCGTCGTCGGTCATGTAGGTGTAGGACGTGTAGGGCATCGCCGGATAGAGCCGGGCGCCGTCATGGCGCTTGCCGCGCTGGACGGCGTTGAGAAAATCCTGGTCGCTGTAATTGCCGATGCCGGTGTCCGTGTCCGGCGTAATGTTGGTGGAATAGAGCGTGCCGAACGGCAGCTTGAAGCCGAGCCCGCCGGAATAGTCCGTCTCGCCGGGCTTGGTGTGGCAAACCATGCAGTCGGCCGCCTTCGCCAGGTATTCGCCGCGTTCGACCAGGCTCGCCTTCTCCAACTTTGCCGGCACGCCGGCCGGTTTGCCGGCACGGTAATCCGCCAGCGCCACCTTGGTGCCGCCGGCGAAGTCGAGCGGGCCGGGCCCGCGGATGATCCAGACGCCGAGCGCCACGACGACAATGGCGATCACGACGATGCCAGTGAGGATACGCATCTTGCCGCTCATGCCTTTTTCCCCGCAGCCAGCAGTTTCCGATCGATCGGCAGGCGCCGCAGCGCCACGCCGGTTGCTGCGTAAATGGCGTTGCGCAGCGCCGGCGGGCCGGCGTTGACGCCGGCCTCGCCGATGCCGCCGGGCGCTTCGCCGCTCTTGACGACGACGACCTCGATCTTCGGTGTCTCATTGATGCGCATCATGCGGTAGTCGTGGAAGTTCGACTGCTGCACGCGGCCCTTCTCGATGGTGATCTCGCCATAGAGTGCGGCGGTGAGGCCGAACACCAGGCCGCCTTCGATCTGCGCCTTCACCGTGTCGGGGTTGACCGCGATGCCGGTGTCGACCACCGAGACGATACGGCGGAGCACGATCTCGCCGATATCGTCGATCTCCGCTTCCACCACGGTGGCGAGGAAGCTTGCAAACGACGGCTGGACGCAGACGCCGCGGCCGACGCGCGGTGGCAGCGGTTGGCCCCAGCCAGATTTCTCGGCGGCAAGATTGAGCACCGCGAGCATGCGCGGATTCTTCGTCAGCATCGAGCGGCGGAATTCGACCGGATCCTTGCCGGCCTTGCGCGCGAGCTCGTCCATCGCGCATTCGACCGCAAACACGTTGTTGTTCGGACCGACGCCGCGCCAGAAGCCGGTGGGCACCGCCGGCGGTTCGGCGCGGACATATTCGACATGGAAGTTGGTGAAGTCGTAGGGTGCATCCACGGCGGCATCGACCGCGTCGATGTCGATACCCTTCTGGAACGCCGGCGGCAGCCAGCGCGCCAGCACGGCGGAACCGGCGACCTTGTACTTCCAGGCCGCGACCTTGCCGTCGACCAGCGACGCCGTGACCTGGTCGCGATAGACCGGACGGTAGACGTCGTGCTGGATGTCCTCCTCACGGGTCCATATCACCTTGACGGGATAGTCGACCTGCTTTGCGATCTTCACGGCGGCCACCACCATATCCGGCTCGAGCTTGCGGCCGAAGCCGCCACCGAGCAGATGCTGGTTGACAATCACCTTGTCGACCGGGAGGCCCGCAGCCTTCGCCGCCTCCGACTGCACGCGCGTCATGATCTGCGTGCCGGTCCAGATCTCGCAGGCATCCGGCCTGACGTGAACGGTGGCGTTGATCGGCTCCATCGAGGCATGCGCAAGGAACGGCAGTTCGAAGCTTGCCTCGAACCTGTCGCCGCTGGCGAGCCCCTTGGCGATGTCGCCGACCGATTTCGCGACCACGCCGTCCTTCTCGCTGGCGGCGCGCAGATGCTGCCAGACGTCCTTCGTGCTGAGCTTCGCGTTCGGTCCCTCGTTCCACTCGATCTTGAGCGCATCGAGGCCCTTCTTTGCGGCCCACATGTGATCGCCGATCACCGCGACCGCATCCTCGAGCACCACGACCTTGCGTACGCCCGCAATTTTGACCGCCGCGCTGTCGTCGACCTTGCCGACCTTGCCGCCAAAGACCGGGCAATTGGCGATCGCGGCGATCTTCATGCCGGGCAGGATCGCGTCGATGCCGTAGACGACCTTGCCATTGACCTTGTCCGGCGTGTCGAGCCGCTTCAGCGGCTGGCCGATGATGACGAAGTCCTTGGGGTCCTTCACCCGGACGTCCTTCGGCGGCGTTTGGCCCTGTGCGGCCAGTGCCAGTTCGCCATAGCCGAGCTTGCGGCCGCTTGCGGCATGCACGACCTCGCCTTTCGATGTCGTGCAGCTTGCCGGCTCGACCTGCCATTGCGCCGCTGCGGCCTGCACCAGCATCGCCTTCGCGCTGGCGCCGGCGGCGCGCAACGGATTCCACCAGGCGCGGATCGAGGTCGAACCACCCGTGGCCTGCAGGCCGAACGCCGGATTGGCGTAGAGCTTGTCGTTGGGCGGCGCGTGCAGCACCGCAACCTTTGCCCAATCCGCGTCGAGCTCTTCGGCCAGGATCATCGCAATCGAGGTATAGACCCCCTGGCCCATCTCGACTTGCGGCATCAGGAGCACGGTGCGGCCGGTGTCTTCGACCCGGATGAAGGCGTTCGGCGCGAATTTGCCGTCGGTCGTGTCCTTCGGCTGCTCCGGCTCGTTGACGGCGGCGCGGAGCGGCAGATGGAAGGCGAGCAGGAAGCCGGTGGCGAGACCGCCGGTCAGAACCGCACGGCGGGAGACGTCAGGAAGAGTCTTGTCGGTGATCATGGCGGACCTCACGACTGACGGCCGGAGGCGGCTTGCTTGATGGCCTCGCGGATGCGCACATAGGTGCCGCAGCGG
This sequence comes from Bradyrhizobium sp. 172, assembly GCF_023101065.1. Taxonomy (NCBI): domain Bacteria; kingdom Pseudomonadati; phylum Pseudomonadota; class Alphaproteobacteria; order Hyphomicrobiales; family Nitrobacteraceae; genus Bradyrhizobium; species Bradyrhizobium sp. 172. The sequence continues at coordinate 7,069,047 of NZ_CP064701.1, read as the reverse complement.
CAGATGTTGCCGGCCATCGCGGCGTCGATGTCGGAATCGTCAGGGCTGGGCGTTGCCGCCAGCAGTGCCGCGGCCGACATGATCTGGCCGGACTGGCAGTAGCCGCACTGGATCACTTCGGCATCGAGCCAGGCCTTCTGCACCTTTGCGCCCGCTGGCGTGCTGCCGACATGCTCGATCGTGGTGATGGCGCGGTTCGCGACCGCGCTGACCGGCAAGACGCAGGAGCGGACTGCCTTGCCGTCGACGTGCACGGTGCAGGCGCCACACTGCGCAATCCCGCAGCCGAACTTGGTGCCGGTCATCCCAAGGACGTCGCGCAGCACCCACAGCAGCGGCATGTCAGGTGGCGCGTCGAACGATTTCGTTTCGCCGTTGATGGTGAGAACAGTTGCCATATGCATCCCCTTGCTCGCTCGATCGCTTGCGGCGATCTAGTCAGCGAATTTGCGCGCACAATAATCATATCGATGCGAAACGATGAAGCGTCGACATGTCCGGCAATGCATTTTTGCGCAGTGAGCGCGTTAGGCCATGACGTTCACGAATTTGTGCGGCGATCACTGCAGTAATTTTGGGCTAATTGATATGATAATCGTCATTTTCTGACGCATTTTGCTCACAAGCGTCATTGATGGCCACAGAAGATCGTGCGAATGCGCAAAATCATGCGATGACGAAACTCGTGCGATTGTGGAAGTCGATCGACGGCGCGATCAATTGCCGCGACTCATTGTTGTGCCCTCTCCCCTTGTGGGAGAGGGCAGCGAGGCCGGTAGACGCAGGCTCATTCGGGTGAGGGGTCCGTCTCCGCGTACGGGCGCCGTTTTGGATCAAGCGACAAAGGGAAGCCTGATCGCGAACGAGGCACCGCCATGCTCCCGATTGCTCGCTGATATGAACCCGTTGTGTGCTTCGATAATGGTGCGCGCAATGGCCAAGCCCATGCCCATGCCTTCCGCTTTACTGCTGTAAAACGGCTCGAAAACCTGTTTCAATTTGTCTTCTGGAATGCCGGGTCCGCGATCTGACACGGATAGCTCGGCGAATTGCTCGACGCGCGCGGTCCGGATGCTGATAGTGCGGCTTTCGTGAGACGTGTCCTTCATAGCCTCGACCCCGTTCAGCACAAGGTTCAAAATGACTTGTTGAAGCTGAATGCGATCGCCGAGGATCGGTAGCGCATCTGGCGTGATCACGTTGACCATTTCGAATTTTCGGCTGACGGTTAGCGCCGAAAGAAATCTGACCGTCTCTTGCACAACCTCATTGAGGTCCAGTTGCTTCAATTCGAACGGCGCCTTCTTTAGGAGGCTGCGCATCCTGCGAATGACCTCGGTGGCACGCCGGTCATCCTGTAAAATATCGTTCACAATTTCCCTGAGTTCAACGACATCGGAAAGTGCAGCGATATCGGGACGCTGCGATTGCAGGATCGCGGCTGCGGTTTCGGCGTTCGTCAGAATAGACCCAAGCGGCTGGTTGATCTCGTGAGCAATCGAGGCGGTCAGTTCGCCAGCGGTCGCGAAGCGATTAACGTGGGCCAGTTCAGTCATGCGCTGTCGCGACTGTACTTCGGCGAATTGACGACGGCGATGCTCACGTAGCAGGATAGCAATAAGCCCGGCTTGTATGAGAAAAACCGCGACGACGGATGCGATCAGCCATAAATACCGTTCCCACACCGATGGCTCGCGGAAGTAGACCGTGCTGCCGGGCGGCAGGTGGCTGTCGCTGATCCCGAACCGCTGCATTTGCCGCCAATCGAACCTTGGCAGCTCGAATTGGCTGGGTGCGACCTTTACGTCGCCAGCTTTTTCACCGTTTAGAATACGGATTGCCGCCGCGGCTGCGATAGTCATGCCCTTCTCGATCGAATGCATAGAGCCGCCGACAATCGAGCCATCAAAAAATCCGTCAAGATAGGAAAAGATGGGAGCATCGGCGGCAGCCGAGAGCCTGTGCAAGGCGGCAGTGCCCTCATGTGTAACACCCGCCGCATCAACGCTCATCAGATGCCAGAAGATGGCGCTGTGAGGTGGAAGATGTGCCGCGTCTTTCAGGATATCTTCAAATGACAGCTTGTTATACCATCGTAGTTCAACCCGCCCGCTGAACGGTGCGAGTTCTCGCTCCAATACCCCTTGCCAAAATGTTTCATTGGGCGAAGCCCCATTCACGACGGCGATCACTTTCGTGTCGGGCAACACCTTCAGAATAGTTTCGATGGCGGCAGGAAAATTATGAGCCGCAGCGGCCACGGTGTCATACTCGGTCAGCTTGTCGTATTGGACCCGTCGCGCCTCGACGGAAGTAAACATCATTGGTGTCTTGGGGAAAAGCTGAGCGCGATACCGCTGCACAAACTCGGCAGCTGGCGCACCGAGGGCGACAATGAGGTCGGGAGGTTTGGCCCCGTACAATGCTTGGAGGTAACCGATAAAGGGTGCGAGCGCCTTGTCGTCGTCCACAAGGGCGCTTAGCAGCGAGTGGTCCTGAAAGTCGATTGGGACTTTCGATTGCTTGATCATTTGAGGGCGAAGAAACTCAGCGAAATCGGTCCACGGTTTGAAGCGGAGGCCGAATGATTGCAGCATCAAAACGCGCTTGGGCTCAGGATCAGCCGCCCGACCCGGCCCCAGTGTTGCCAGCAACAATGCGACGACCAGCGGGGCGGCGAAGGTCCGCCTGCAAAAGGATCGCCAGGATAGTGAGAACAGGCAAAACCGCATTGCCATCCTAGTCCCCTCGGTCCCGGAGCCTAATGGCACGGCCGAATGTTTAATAGGCCGAAAAACGGCTGTCGGCGGCTTGGCCGGGGAGAGCGATCAGGACTGGACCCAGCGGCAGCGGACCGCAACGATTCCGGGGACAATGAATTCCAGCCGAAATCTTGGTTTAACTGCACGCGCTAACGGTGGCTGAAAGTTGAAGCTCGGGGTTCGCCCGAGCTTCAACAGGAGCAAGCCATGCGAAGCCCGAAGCCGTTCACCGTCTATCAGCCGGTCCCGGCCAAAGCCCGAAGCCGCTCTTCACCGTCCACGCCTATTCGCTCGATCAGGCGCGGACTTGAGCGGAAGACGATGGAAGTCGCGGTCGACGGGTTAATAGGCGCAAATATAGTTTCCGTAAGCATCGTAGCAACTGCGGCGGTACGCAGCAGTGCCAACGGCAGCCGCGCCTACCGCTGCCGCTCCTACACCGTAGCCCCGATAGCCGTAGCCGCGATAGCCGCCCCGATAGCCGTAGCCACGGTAGCCTGCGCCGCGCACCGCAACAGCGCCGCCGCCTCGCGGTCCTCGAACTGCGACCGCACCGCCGCGATAACCGCCGCCACCCCGATAGGCACCTCCGCCGCGCCGAGCCTCGGCATCATCGGGGATCAAGCAGGCGGTGAGCAAAACGAAAGCTGCAAGAGAAGCAAGAATGAAGCGGAGCATGACAGAAACCCTTCCATGAATTCCTTAAGCCCCGCTCGCGAGATTGCGGCTCTCTCCGCGCAGGAGCTTGATGTAGATCAATCGAACCCGCGCACTGCGGCGACTACGCTGTGTTCTGCCGCACCTGAGAAGGCGATGAGCCTCAGTTGCGCAAGTTCCAAGAGAGAGGTCCGCCATGCATCCGAGCAAGCATCTTTCGATCAGGTCAGCGACTGTTGCCGGGATTGCTGCCAGCGCCCTGTTGGGCCTTGCAGGTCTCACGCTCAATCCAGGCCCAGCCAATGCGGTCGTGTATTGCCAATACACTGCCTACCCAGCGGGTTGCGTTGCTCGGGCAGGCGTCGTGCTCAGGCCCCGCCCGGTGGCGCGCGCCGCAGTCCGTCATAACGCCGGCGGCAATGCGAATGGTGGCGTCAATCGTGTCGGAGCCAGGCGGTAAAGGCCGGTTTCGCAAGCCAGGAAGAAGCCGCCATCGCTTCGTCCCGGTGGCGGCTTTGCTTTGTCTGGCGGGGATAGGCCACGGTACCGACGGGGCGGCTTTAGGCATGAAACACACTTGGTACGTCACTTTTGAAGTGCCGCTGGATGGCACACTGTCAAGACGGCGACATCCGCGGCTAACCAACACGTTTGAAAGCGAAGCAGCAGCCAAGGATTTTGCGCGAACCAAATTCAACGACGGACTGATCGTCAGTGCAGGGACTGTCATCCCTCACTTTCCGAGAGTGTCGATCCCATCGGCCGAAATCCCAACGTGGCTCGAAGCACCGAACCAAGTTGATCCAGATCAATAACTAGGCCACCGACGCTGGTGACATGCTCTAAGGGGCAGCAACCGGGAGCCTGACCATGAATGAACGTTCGGAGCCGAAACAGGTCTGTCGTCGCAACGCACTAACCTTCCTTGGATACGCAGGGGTGTTTGGGCTTGTGGTTTCGTCCTCAATTTTGGCGGCCTCAGAGGCTGTTGCTCAAACCACTGCGCCAGCCGCCGCGCCTACCACGCCGCCAGCGGACGCGCCGAAGTCAGGCACAGAACGCCGCCAGGAGCGGCGCAGCGGGCGAACAGAGCGCCGCCAGGAACGCCGCACGGGACGCACAGAGCGGCGCCAAGAGAGGCGTACGGGACGCGACGAGCGACGGGACGCTCGCGACGGCACCCCGGCCGCCACGACGACCACCGAGCAAAAGAAGTAGTCCGTTCATTGCCAAGCACAGCTACCGGGCCGCCCAAGCGTAGGCCCGGAAGGCCGTACAGCGCGCGGCCAGCGCCGTCTACGGAAAGCGGGGCGGGGCTATCGAAATCGGCTTCTCTCGCGAGGGGAGAAGAGGAGGGGATGGAAATTTCGGAATAATAGCAGTATACGCCTGTTTTGCCCGACGGCGCAAGCGCTTCAGAGGCGTCTGGATCGAGGGATTCATCAGGCGCTTAAGCCATTGATTCTGCCCGCCCCGGCTACTGTGCATGGGGTTGTTTTCGAGGTTTCTGATTCAGGGAGACCATGCGCCCCCGCCGCAAGCGCGTCGCGACGACCCTCAGCTCTGCCGAAAGCCCATCCGGAAGGCGCCCCAGTGCTTGCCGCGGATCATGATCGGCGAGGACAGGTCCTTCATCAGCACGAACTGCCCGCCGCCCATGTCGCGGCGATAGGTCTGCAGCAGGAACGGCTTGGTGTTGGCCGCGACCTTCTGCACCGCGCGATCGGTGAACAGGCGGCGGTTGCGGCAATTGGCGTTATTCCAGACCGGGTCCTTGCCCTGCGGCAGGCGGTAGTTCGGGTTGTGCGTCGGCAGATAGCCGCCCTTGGCCCAGGCGACGCAGAACACGATGCGGGGATCGGATTTCTGGATCGGGTCCTGGATCGCGGGCAGCACGCGGTCTGTGAAGTCGACATAGTTGGTGTTGTACTGCTTGGGATCGGTGCCGGGGATTTCCCGATAGTTCTCGTCCATGAACTGGTCGAGCGTGATCTCGCCGCGGCCGATGGCGGCTTCGAACTCGTCCGAGATCCGCTTTGCGATCTCGACGACAATTCGGATCAGCGGCGCATCCGATGTCTCGACGCCGCTGTCGGCGATCAGCGCGATCAGCCCTTCCGACGTGTCGAGCAGTTTGGTCACGCGCTGATCGGCGTTCTTGAGATCGCGTGAGGAGAGATCGACGCCCTTGGCGAGTTCGTTGAGCTCGCTGATGACGGTGTCGCAGTGTCCGAGGTTGGAGGTTGCCGCGCGCGTGACGCTGCCGATCTCCGCTTCCACCGAGGCGAAGCCCTGCTGAACCCGCGAGATGATGCCGGAGATCCGCTGGGCGCCTTCGCCGGCCGTCTTCGCGCGCTGCGAGGCATCGCTGCTCTCGCCGATCAGACCTTCGATCTGGCCGTCGAGATCGCGCACGGTGTCGGAGATCTGGTGCGTGGCCTGGCGGGTGGCTTCCGCGAGGTTCTTGACCTCGCTTGCCACCACCGCGAAGCCGCGGCCGGCATTGCCGGCGCGTGCCGCCTCGATGGTGGCATTGAGCGCGAGCAGATTGGTCTGCTTCGCGATCGCCTCGATCGAGCCGGAGACCTTTGCGACTTGTGCCAGCGCGGAGCCGACTGCGCTGAGCCGCGCCTCGATGCGTTCGACGGCTGCAACGAGTTCGGAGATGTGGCTAACCGCGGCGTCGACTGCGCCGCGCGACTGCGCGATCTCGCCGACCGCCGCTGACGTGGTCGTTTGCACCGCCTGTGACGCATTGGCGATGTCGTGGTTGGCCGACACCATCGTCTCGGCGGTTTCCTGGAGGTGGTGGAAACGTTCCGACTGGTTCGCGACGCGGCTTGCGACTTCCTGGACGTTGCCGGCGATGTCAGCCAGTTCCACGCCGAGGCCGCCGATGCGGTCGGCGAGCTGATCGATCAGCCGTTCGGAAAGTGTTCGGTTGGAGCCGGTGTCCAGTACTGCAAGTTGTACGACGGACATGTCTTGAGAGTCCTCCAGTCAGAGCCATTCGCCGGCTCTCCGCGGCATTCCCATTCCAATATCGATCTTAGGAGGTGATTCGCGCTTTGGCGTCTTGCCTGAGCGCGCACTAGAGCTTGTAGGCCGTCCTGAATCCGCCCCAGTGCCGGCCTTGCACGCGGATCGGAACGTCGATCTCGCGCATCATCACCGTATTTCCGTTGCCCATGTCGCGTGCATAGCTCTGCACCAGATACGAGCGCAGGTTGCGCGCGGCAGCCAACCCCGCCGGATCGTTGAACATCCGCCGGTTGCGGCTGTTGGCCGTGTTCCAGGCGGCATCACCAGGCCGCTGCGGATGCGAATAGATCCTATTGTGCACCGGCAGGAAGCCGTTGCGATCGACCATGGCGCAGAATGCCATGCGCGGGTCCTTCGCCAGAAAGGCTTCCTGGAACGCCGGCAGCGCGCGATCGGCCCAATCCAGATATCTGGTGCGGTACTGCTGCGGATTGGTTCCGGCGATTTCGGCATAATCGGTGTCGAAGAGGTGGTCGATCTTCACCTCGCCGCGGGCAACCGCCTGCTCGAAGATCGCGGTCAGCGCGTTACCCGCCTCCATGGCGCGGGTGACAAACTCCGTGTTCTCCTCGTGGATCGACCACAGCCTGTCCTCGATCTTCTCGCGTAGCTCGGCATTGGGACTAACGAATTGCGCGCGGGCCCCGGCCTTGGACTGCTCGACCACGCGCAGGCGGCAGGCACCGACGCCTTCGAGGGTGCCTTCGACCATGGCTTGCGATGCAAGGCGGCCCGCGTCCGCGCCGCCGATCAGCACGCCGTCCATCGCTATCTCGTAGACCGGCAGCACGCCGCGGGCGGTTTCGAGCTTGAGATGGCAGGGCAGCCGCTCGGTCTTGCGGCGGTCGTCGTGCTCGCTCTGGCGCAGCAGCACGGCGCAGCGCGATTTCAGTTTCTGTGCGAAGGCGGTCACGGCCTTGCCTGCGCTGGCGACGTGCTCGCCGTGGCTCTCGGCCGCCTTGGTCGCAGCATCGATCTCGGCTGCGCTTTCGCCGACCGAGATGATGAACTGCGACGCGCTGGTCGCGTTGCCGGAGACTTCGCTGGTGGTGGCATTCTGTTCGGCGACCGCGCCGTTGACGGTCTCGAACACCGGACGGATCGCCTCGATCGCCTGCGAGATGCGGTGCACCGCATCTGCTGAGCCGGCGGCGTCGCGCTGCAGAGCGTCGATCTTTTTGGTGATCTCCTCCGTCGCGCCCTGGGTCTGCACCGCGAGTGCCTTGACCTCGGTGGCGACGACCGCGAAGCCTCTTCCCGCAGCGCCCGCGCGCGCGGCCTCGATGGTCGAGTTGAGCGCGAGCAGCGTCGTCTGCCGCGCGATCTGTGCGATCAGATTGACGACGTTGCCGATGGCGGCCGAGGATTCGCGCAAGCGATCGACATTGGCGCGGGCTTCCTGTGCCGCGGCACTGGCCTCGTCGGCGAGCTTGCCGGCCTCGCGAACCTGCGCCCCGATGCCCAGCGCCGACTGGGTGAATTTGTCGGCGGCATGGGCGAAGGTGGAGGCATTCGATTGCGCGGCGTTGGTCCGGCCGGTCAGGGCGTCGGTGCGGTCGCGAATGGCGGCAAGCGTCGTGGCGGTCGCCTCGGCGCCGCCGGCCACCGAATTGGCGGCGCGCTCGAGCTGGCGAATCATGGCGCCCAGCTCGAGTTCCAGCAGTTCCAGGATTTCCTTGGCCGAATCGCTTTCGACGGCCGCGGCAGGCTCGGGATGGGCCGCCGGCTGCGCGGCCTGCGGGGCAGCCGCAGTTGCAGCCATGTCCGGCAGACGCTTCCGAAATAGTTCGAATGCCATCAGCTCTCTCTTGTCACGGGACGGTCGGAGGCTATTTTCGCACGCTGGAATGAAATCAGGGTTAACGATGCCTGACATCTAGGCACGGGCCCGTACGGTGTTACCTTAAAGTCGTAGAGCCTCTTTCTTTCCAGGGGGGGCGCGGCCTATAAGGCCGCGCTTCCCACGCTCACCTTGGCGCACGAGTCCCTAGAGAAGATCACGCATGGCCGGACATTCCCAATTCAAGAACATCATGCACCGCAAGGGGCGGCAGGATGCCCAGAAGTCGAAACTGTTCGGCAAGCTGGCGCGGGAAATCACCGTCGCGGCCAAGCTGGGGACGCCCGACCCCAACATGAACCCGCGCCTGCGTGCCGCCATCACCGCGGCGCGCCAGGAGAACATGCCGAAGGACAATATCGAGCGCGCCGTCAAGAAGGCGCTCGGCAGCGACAGCGAGAATTATGACGAGATCCGCTACGAGGGTTACGGCCCGGGCGGCGTTGCCGTCATCGTCGAGGCGCTGACCGACAATCGCAACCGCGCGGCTTCCGACATCCGCTCCTTCTTCGCCAAGTCCGGCGGCAATCTCGGTGAAACCGGCTCGGTCTCCTTCATGTTCGACCGAACCGGCATCATCGAATACGACCGCAGCATCGCCTCCGACGATGCGGTGCTGGATGCCGCGATCGAGGCCGGCGCCGACGACGTGATCTCGAGCGAAGGCGGCCACGAGATCTACGCCTCGACCGAAGGCTATCGCGACGTCGCCAAGGCGCTGGAGGCCAAGTTCGGCGAGCCGCGCAAGGCCGCGCTGATCTGGAAGCCGCAGAACACGGTCGCAGTCGACGACGAGACCGGCGAGAAGCTGCTCAAGCTGATGGACCTGCTCAACGAGCACGACGACGTCCAGCACGTCTACGCCAATTTCGAGGTGTCGGACGCGCTGCTGGCGAAGATGGGCGGGTAGGGGGGCACTTCCCCTGTTACTTCCGTTCTGTTTCTGTTTCCCCCACGGCGGCCAGCCGCTATCACTGGCTCATGACGACGCTCCCGATTCGTGGCCCCGTTCGCATCATCGGCATCGACCCTGGCCTGCGCCGCACCGGCTGGGGCGTGATCGAGGCCGAGGGCAACCGCCTGATCTACGTCGCCTGCGGCTCGGTGGAGCCGCCGGACGATTTGCCGCTGGCGAGCCGGCTGCTCGCGATCCATGAGGGGCTGGCCGCCGTCCTGTCCAGTCACAAGCCGATGGAAGCCGCGGTCGAGCAGACTTTCGTCAATAAGGACGGCGTCGCGACGCTGAAGCTCGGCCAGGCCCGCGGCGTCGCCATGCTCGCGCCTGCGATGTTCGGCATCAGTGTTGCCGAATACGCGCCGAACCAGGTGAAGAAGACGGTGGTCGGCGCCGGCCACGCCGACAAGCAGCAGATCGCGATGATGCTCAAGATTTTGCTGCCGAAGGCCGATCCGCCGTCCGCGGACGCCGCCGACGCGCTCGCCATCGCCATCACCCATGCCCATCATCGCCAGAGCACCGCGCTGCGGCTGAAGGTGGCAGGCTTATGATCGGCAAGCTCAAGGGCCTGATCGATTCCTACGGCGAGGATTTCGTCATCCTCGACGTCGGCGGGGTCGGTTATCAGGTGCATTGCTCGACGCGCACGCTGCAGCATCTGCCCTCGCCGGGCGAGGCCGCCGTGCTGTCGATCGAGACCTATGTTCGCGAGGATCAGATCAAGCTGTTCGGCTTCCGCAGCGATCAGGAGCGCGAATGGTTTCGCCTGCTTCAGACCGTGCAGGGCGTCGGCGCCAAGGTCGCGCTCGCCGTGCTCGGCACGCTTGGGCCGTCCGACCTCGCCAACGCGATCGCGTTGCGCGACAAGGCTGCGGTGGCGCGCACGCCGGGTGTCGGCCCCAAAGTCGCAGAGCGCATCGTCACCGAGTTGAAGGACAAGGCGCCGGCCTTTGCCAATGTCGATCCGGCGGTCGTGCACCTCGCCGGCGCCGTCGACGACCAGCGCGCGCCGCGGCCCGTGGCGGACGCGATCTCCGCGCTGGTCAATCTCGGCTACGGCCAGCCGCAAGCTGCCGCGGCCATTGCATCTGCATCGCGCAGCGCGGGTGAGAATGCGGAGACCGCGCAGCTCATTCGCCTTGGCCTGAAGGAGCTCGCGAAGTGAGCGATCCTAAGGCCAACCGCATGGTCACGCCCGAGCGCCGCAGCGACGATGTCGGCGACACTGCGCTGCGTCCGCAATCGCTGTCCGACTTCGTCGGCCAGCAGCAGGCGCGCAAGAATCTGTCCATCTTCATCGAGGCGGCGCGCAAGCGCGGCGAGGCGCTGGATCACGTGTTGTTCGTCGGTCCTCCCGGCCTCGGCAAGACCACGCTGGCGCAGATCGTGGCCAAGGAGCTCGGCGTCGGCTTTCGTGCCACGTCGGGCCCGGTGATCGCCAAGGCCGGCGATCTCGCCGCGCTGCTCACCAATCTCGAAGAGCGCGACGTGCTGTTCATCGACGAGATCCATCGCCTGAGCCCGGCGGTGGAAGAAGTACTCTATCCCGCGATGGAGGATTTCCAGCTCGACCTCATCATCGGCGAGGGTCCGGCGGCGCGCTCGGTCAAGATCGAGCTATCGAAATTCACCCTCGTCGGCGCCACCACCCGCGCCGGTCTGCTCACCAATCCCTTGCGCGACCGCTTCGGCATTCCGGTCCGGTTGAATTTCTACACCATCGAGGAGCTGGAAAGCATCGTCACCCGTGGTGCCCGCGTGCTCAACGTCGGCATGAGCGCGGATGGCGCCAACGAGATCGCGCGACGCGCGCGTGGCACGCCGCGTATCGCCGGCCGGCTGCTGCGCCGCGTGCGCGATTTTGCTTCGGCGGCCGATGCCGACAGGATCGATCGCAAGATTGCCGACCACGCGCTGAGCGCGCTCGAGGTCGATGCCGCCGGCCTCGACGCGATGGACCGCCGTTACCTCACGACCATCGCGCAGAACTATGGCGGCGGCCCGGTCGGCGTCGAGACGATGGCCGCCGCTCTGTCGGAGCCGCGCGATGCGATCGAAGACATCATCGAGCCCTATCTGATCCAGTGCGGCTATCTGCAGCGCACTCCGCGCGGCCGCCTGCTCACCTCGCACGCCTTTCGCCATCTCGGCATCAGCGAGCCATCGCGCGATGCGGCGGCACAGTTCGGCCTGTTCGGCACCGACGAGAGCGACGACTGATCTGCGCAAGTACGGACGGTCGGGCCGTCATGAATTTCCGGTGATCTCGTGCAGAGGGTCTGCACAAGCGCACCCCATTTCCGCTTCAATCGGGTCGCATCAACAAGCTGCATCACGATCGGGCTGCCATGATCACGCGCCGTCACCTCATCCGTTCCTTCGGCGGCCTCTCCGCTCTCGCCGTCTCGACCGCGGCCTACGGCGTCGGCGTCGAGCCGGTGCTGCGGCTTCGCGTCACCCGCTATCATCCAACCCCGCGGCAATGGCCGGCGGACTTCCCGCTGAAGATTGCCGTGATCGCCGACATCCATGCCTGCGATCCCTGGATGCCGCTGGAGCGGATCGAAGCCATCGTCGACCGCACCAATGCGCTCAGCGCGGATATCATCGTGCTGCTCGGCGACTATGTTGCCGGTCTGCACCAGGTCACGCGCATCATTCCGGCGAGCGAATGGGCCAAGGTGCTGGCCGGCCTGAAAGCGCCGCTCGGCGTCCATGCCGTCATGGGCAACCATGACTATTGGGCCGATAGGACCGTGCAGCAGGCCGGCCACGGGCCGACGGTCGCGCATCGCGCGCTGGAGGCGGCCGGCATTCCCGTCTACGAGAACGACGTCGTGCGGCTCGCCAAGGATGGCCGCGCATTCTGGCTCGCCGGCCTTGGCGATCAACTCGCCTTTCTGCCGGCGCGACGCTTCCGGAGCACGGGACGCTTCGGCGCCGACGATCTCGACGCGACGCTTGCCAAGGTCACCGACGACGCGCCGATCATCCTGCTCGCGCATGAGCCCAATATCGCGCCGCGCATGCCCGCCCGCGTCGCGCTGCAACTGTCCGGCCACACCCATGGTGGCCAGGTCCGCCTGCTCGGCTGGTCGCCGGCGGTTCCGCCGCAGCACGGCATCCGGCTCGCCTATGGTCATGTCCGGCTGAAATGCGACGTCATCATCTCCGGCGGCCTCGGTTGCAGCATCATGCCGCTCCGCGTCGGCGTGCCGCCGGAGATCGTCGAGGTGACGCTGGGGCGTGGGCCGGCGGTGGTCTAGCCACGCTTGCGCAGCCGGCCGTTTTTGCGCAAAACGGGCTGGTTACCGAAAAGCGAAGAGGCTCGCGACGTGACAGCTCATCTCGACGGCGAGATCCGCGACGGCCGCCACCATATGCAGGTCCGCGTCTATTACGAGGACACGGATTTCCCTGACTTGCCATTGTCGTAGTAGGCAAACGTGCTGATTTCTCGCGCCTTGCTGCGGTTTTCTGGGAAAAGGTTCTTGCCGTAAAGCGCGGAGCTGTTCAGGTAGGGCGTATATTCGTAGGGCATCCGCTTGCGAACCGGATGCACTACTATGCATTCGATCAAGTTGCGGAAGGCTACGCGAGTTTCGATCGCCTTCGGATTGGCCTTGAGCGCGGTGACCAGTCTTCTAACCTCCGAACGGTATCGGTCACCGAATTTCGGGTGATCGAAGCCAATGACATTTTCGCCGCCAGCGCCCAGCAGCCGCAAGCGCTCTTCAACGCTTTCCCGCTCCAGGTCGCACTCATCGATGCGCTTGAGCAACTCGTCCGGCTTCCGGCGGCTATTTGCGATGGCATATGACAGGCGTTCCATCTCGGTAGTCAACACGCGGCGTCGACGCTCTAGCTTAGAGTGTTCGCTGCCCTTGTTCCGATCATTTTTGCGCTCCTCCTTCCAGGCACACATCGCCTCTTCAATGGCTTTCGGCGAAAGCAATTTCAGTTGGATTTTGTCGGAGGCATCCTCGAGCAGAACGTCCATGTCGAAGCTACGGGTGTGCTCGCACGTGCCCCGCTGATGCGCGCTCGCGCATGCCGCGCGCGGTGCACCGTTACGCGAGGATTGAGCGATTCGCATGTGGCCATTGCAGACGCCGCACCGGAGCACACCGGCAAGCGGGTGCTCGTTGTTGCGCGGGATCACGGCGCGACGCCGCGGCTTGCCAGTCGGTCCGAACATAGATACGGCGCGCGCGCTACGAACCTCATGCACTCGATTCCAGAGCGCTTGCGGCACGATCCGTAGCTCCGGCTTCTTAACTATGATGTGGCGCTCTTCTGGATTGCGGCGCTTCTGTTTCTTCTGGGTCTCCGGGTTGAGAATTGTCGAGCGAACGTTCCAATGTATCTCGCCTATATATAGATCGTTGCCGATAATACCGCGACCATGCCGGCCGCCTGTAATGCACTGGTGATTCCAGGTGGTACGATCAGCCTTGTTCTTGTGACGAGTTGCCCCTGGTGAGGGCACGCCTTCGCGGGTGAGATCAGCGGCGATAGTTCGGGTCGAGCGGCCCGCTGCATATTCGCTGAAGATGCGGAGCACAATCTTTGCTTCGTTGTCATCGATCACGCGTTCGCCCGGCGCGCCCGGCCTCGGTCGATAACCATAGGCGCATGAGCCAGGAATTCTTCCGTTGGCAACAGCGTTGTCATGGCCGCGCCGAACCTTTTCGGCGAGCTGCGGCTTGTAAATCGTGTTGTAGAGACTTGCGATGCTGATATCAGTGGCGGTCGCATAGACCCCCTTCTGATCCATCAGCTCAACGCCGTTGAACTCGAAAACCTGCTTGAGACGCTGGATGGTTGCGGGATCGCGCGACAAGCGGTCGAAATGCTCAACCACGACTACGTCAAAGTCCCGGTTTCTCACACCGTTGAGTAAACGCTGATAGCCGTCCCGCGCACCTTCGGTAAGACCAGATTTTGCGGCATCGACAAACTCGCCGATGACATCGAGGTCGTTGCGCAATGCGACCTTCCGGCAGAGCAATAGCTGACCATCAATCGAGGTCGCCTTTTGCATGTCGCTGGAATAGCGGGCGTATAGTACGGCCGTTTTCTTCGATGACGCTGTCGTCATGTCGGTCCTTTATCGGCTGCCCCGAGCCGTGATTTTCATCCCGTGCGACCTGACGTCCGATAGCGCGCGCCAACTCAAACCAGATTTCCTCATTGTCCGGATTATCCCAGCTCTGAGGATGTGAGGGGGCGAGCGGTCGAATGATCGCTCGTTGTCTTCGGAGAGATCGGGTGCGGGTACGCATTTGCAAACTCGCGAGCAGAAGCTAGCCTAAATTTCTGCGCTGCGCTACAGCCAAGCCGCAGCGATTACTCGCAACGCTTCTCGCATGCTGACTTCGGCAGCGTCGAATGAAAATGAAATTGTTGAAGTGCCGCGGCGCGCGTGAGGGCATTCCTAGCGATGAGGCGCGTAGTCGAGAGCAGATACGCTAAGCAAAGCGGAGTAAAAATACTTGCAGGTGACGGCGACGAAGTCCGTGCTGCGTGAGCTGTGCCTAGCGGACCCGTTCTCGGTTCATGAGGCTCTCGTACAGATGTGTAGTGGCCGGCGCGGAGCGCCGGCTCGTCCATCAACCGCTGGCGGACGGATTGTCGCGCACAGCCCAGACGCCGTGGTTCGACCCAAGGAACCGTCGCTGGTTGGGGCTTTCTTATTCCGTTGGTTCGATGACCCTTGCGTCGAGCCTCCAAGAGCAAGCACTCGCGTGTGGGTGAGCTCCGCAAGCGCGCGTCGAAAAAGCACTGTCAGAAAAACGCTTACTTCTGACAGAGTCCTCCCGTTCCGGCATCCAAGCAGTTCAAAACTGAACTCGCTTCAGCTCCCGTCCGGCGTCTGGATCCCCGCGGATTTCCTCCCTGTCGGCTGGCGAGACACCGTCGATGATGCCCCGTGGCGCCTCACCAGCGCTGGCGATATACGCGACCCGCTGGCCTGTGGTGGGAAGAGCACGCCGAGTCTGCCGTCTCGGCCAAGATCGGGTTGGACAGGATACCTTCGCCGTTTTCCACGAGGAATCAGCCAGCCCGCAACGGGAATCGCGGCTCCGTCGAGGCATTAGGATGGCCGCCTCGGTGCGTCGGAGTGGTGTAATTATGTTTTGTCCTATTTTATTGAACGTCTTCGCGTTTATGCGTCCATGTTTTGTGGGAACGGAGACCACGATGCCAAAGCATCAGACCTCGCTTGAAAAGATCGAGCGCAAGAAGGATGACGCTGTCTTCCTAGTGTGTGAGTTTACCAAGCTCGGCGGTGAAGATCAGGCCTTGCGCGCGCTTCGCACCCCTCTGGGCAAGGGCCGTCTTGTACGGCTCGGCCACGCCCCATGGCCGTGCCAGTCCCTCGAGGCTGACGCCGGATGGCTTCACCGGCGCGGCGCGTCAAGCGCTCGACGAGCGTGGCGTGGAAGGGGAACCTACCGAAGGCGAAAGTGCCCTATGATGAGGGCCTTCTCGACTCAGATTCCCGTCAAACCCGGTCGTCCCTCAAGGCCGCCTCTCGCGTAAAGGTCCTGATCATCATCCATGCAGGCACATACACCAGGTCGTCGCGGGAGGCATAAATCGGCTCAACCGGGGCAATTGGTCCGGCGGGCTTCGGAGGCCTACAGCTGCCGCCTTTGCTGATGAAGGCGGCGGCTCATGGCGCTGTCGATGGCTGCCTCGCGCTCCTTGAAATCCTAGCCTTGCAGGGCGCCGTCGTCTGACCTCCCGCGAGATCCAAAGGGGCTCCCGTGAGCGAGGGAATCTGCCCGCGGATCGGGCCGATGAGGAGCCGAAGCGCAGATCGTCGGTTTCGGAGCCGAAGAAGGACAGGCGCGCCGCATCAATACAGCCCAAAATGAGCGCGGAATTCAGCGATCGGGCCCCTCATATTCGGCCCAACAATCTGTCGTCTCGTACACCCTCAAGCTCGAGAGTTGCGCAAGGCGCGGTTTCGCGTGCTGCCAGATCCAGATGGCGATATTTTCCGCCGTCGGATTTTCGAGTCCCGGGACTTCGTTCAGGCAATGGTGATCGAGCTTCTTTAGAAGAAGACCGAACGCTTCTTCCATGCTGAAGAAATCCATTACGAACCCCGTGTGCGGATCGACGGGCCCGTTCAGCACGACCTCGACGCGATAGGAATGACCGTGCGTCCGATGACAGCGATGTGTCTGCGGGACGGTTGGAAGTCGGTGCGCTGCCTCGAACTTAAATACCTGGGATATCTTCATCTGATGCCGGGATGTTTGTGACATTGCACGCTGATTCGCCATTTCCGATGAGTCAGGCGTTGCGCGACGGCCTGCCGCATGTGGTCGACGGCGCCAGGGCCGTCTGTGGGCCGAAGCAGAAATCGTCCGAGCCCTCTCATCGAACCGCCGGCACACGGCTGCGGCTACACGAATTTTGAGTTCGTGTCCGCGAGCGATGGCCAGTGCGGCGCGATTTGCTGCCGCAAACCCAGTTACCACGCCGGCCGGGACCAGCAGCCTGCCGTTCGTCTCGATCGCGACAAGGAACCCGAGATCATGGAGCGTTTGCACGACATCGTCGCCGAACCTAACACTGGTTCTGGGCACGTTCATTGCGTGTGCCATGCAGACGATGGAGCGTCTACTACAAGATCCGGTAGATGCCAAAGCCAAGTTGAGGCTCTAGGGTCCGGCCGCGTTCCCCCGCCGATCATCATCGAGGAAAAACGCAACGGATGAGAAGTCAACAAAGGGCAGAACGGCACAATATGACTGGCAGAACCTAGGTGGCTACGCACGGACGCCTCAATCAGGATCCTCGTTGTTCTACTTAAGAGCCGCAGAAGCCTGCGATTGGCGGGAGGCGTATGCCTAGGGAAAATCGACCAAGGCAAAAATCAGCTTGTGAAACGTCAAACGGGTCCACGCGATCACGACGATCGATCGGCGCAGATAAACTTATGTACCCCTGTGCAAGAGCGGATCGGAAAAGCTTGCGCTGAGTGCGCGATCAGCGAATTTGGAAAGTAGCGACACGTTCATGCATGAATGAGCCGGATACGGAATTCGCGCTCGAGAGCGAGCGAAGTTTGATGCCACAGAAGAAACAGCACATCGATCTATCGGACCCGAATCTCTCGAGCCTTATCCTGCGGCTCGCCATTCCATCTGTTGTTGGGTTATCGATCCATGCTTTACAGCAGGTCGTCAATGCGATCTTTGTTGGCGCACTTGGCGCGCAGGCGACCGCAGCTGTGAGCATGACCTTGCCGATCATGGTCCTGCTCGCGGCAGCCGCACAGGGAATCGGTGTTGGAACGGCGTCCTTCATATCTCGTCATCTGGGCGCTCGTGAGTACCTAGAGGCGAGTCGAGGCGCAAGTACAGCTCTCGCGCTCACCGCTCCGATTGGCATCATAGTTACCGTCGCTCTGCTTCCAAGTCTGCCAGTGATATTCGCAATCCTCGGAGCGACTCCAACCATCATGCCCGTGGCGCTCGACTACGCGGGAACGCTTTTGTTCGGGAACACCCTGATGCTTCTAAACATCGTTAGCGGGTTCATTGTCAGAGCCGAAGGCGATACGCGATTCAGCATGTGGGCGATGCTTACCGCGTTTCTACTGAACGCTGTGCTTGACCCTGTCTTCATATTCTTGTTTGACCTTGGCGTGCGTGGCGCAGCCCTCGCAACGCTGGTATCGCAGATCGCCGCTATTGGACTTTATATTGCGTATTTTGCGAAGCTTGGCGGGACAGTTCTCGTCAGGATATCTCACATATCATTGCGAGCAGATCGCATCAGACAGCTCGCGTTGGTGGGCGCGCCAGCGACAATGACGAGTATCTTATCGGCTCTTGCGGTTATGCTCTTGTACGGAGCTGCCGCACCGTTCGGCGATGATTCCATCGCTGCAGTTGGAATAGCTGTGCGAATCTTGATGGTCGGCGCACTGCCTATCACCGGGTTCTGCATAGGCGCTCAAGCTATCCTGGGTTTCGGTTGGGGCGCACGCGACTATGTTCGTATTCTGAAGGCTGCGAAGTTCATGCTCTTCGTGACGGTCGCATTCTCCATCGCGTATTCTGCGGCCGTTGTTGTTTTTGCAAGGCCTTTGGTGAGTCTATTTAGCGATAACGAGAATGTCACGGAAATAGCCGTCTCGTCCTGCATCGTGTTCCATCTCTTCTTTGGACTGTTTGGGGTTCAGAGTTTCGTGACGGCAATGCTTCAAGCGTTTGGGAGAGCACGCCTCAGTGCAATTGTGGCCCTGGCGAGGCAGGGCTATCTCTTCATACCGGCCGTACTGTTATTCCCGGTGGTTGCGGGTTTCGATGGGCTGTTAGCCAGTCAAGCAATCGCTGAGCTGGGCGCCGGAATGATCGCTCTGTTCGTCATGTTCCATCAGTTCGGTGAGCTCAGACGAGCGCTCCGGCACCGTGGCTCAAGAGCGATCGGGATAGCGGGTTGACCTTAGAATGGATGTCATCGAACCCAGAGCATTGGGCGCAAGCCTCCCGAGAAGCTCGCGGCAAGACGGGCTGCCAGTGGGCACGGATTTTGCGGGCTCGCGGGCGTGCGATCCGCGCGGTCCTTCCTCCAGCCGTGCTCCTCGCACTCGCGGATCGCACCGGCTCGCCTAGCGGACGGATCGGGCAGTTCGGCGAGCGATAGCCGATGTGCTCCCGCTCGCCAGGCGGGGTGGCAAGGGCTCTACGCAAGGTCGAAAGGCTGGCTTTAGCAGAGTGGGTGGTTTCTGCGCTTATGCAGGTTTGTCTCTTAACCCGCGTCTTTGGAGCTGACTTGAATGCCGCCGCTTTGGGTCGACACTTCGCAGGACGCTCTTGAATTTTCGCCTGCCACGATTTGCTGTTGGGCCGTCGTGGCCGCCTCGGTCAATCTCGCTTTCATCGCATTGGTGATATTTCTGGCGTGACCGCGAGACGCAATCTTGCTGATTGGACTAGTTGTCTCACCCGCGTCTGAAACGCGCAACACGCACCAGGGAGCTCGGTGCTCTGAAGCACAAGCATTCCGACGTTTCATATCCAGGCTCAGGAGCTATCGTGACTGTCTGCACTGGGCAAGTGTTTGAGATGGCCGTAAAGCAATTCGAACTGATCGCGAATTATCCCGAGGATACCAGACGACCTAAGAACCCGCCTGCTGATGCCGAAGGAATCTGTCACGGTATTGTTCAAGGCTTTGGAGATGTCGGTTCGATCACCGCACTCGAGCTACACAATATGCGAGCGAAAGTGATCGGAGTCGGAGATCACACGGGCGCGCTTTATCGACCTCGGCGCTCGATATACCACAGCTGGTCGGACATGCTGCCTCCTAGGTAGCCTGGATGGCCACTCCAGCGAGCTTGCTCTAGACCCAGGCGAGCTGCTGACGATCCCGTGTGACGTGCTTGTTCCGGCTGCCCGGAACGGGGCATCGACCCCGAAATAGCCAGTAGCAAGGCCATCAGGAGCAGATCTTTCTCATCCCCATATTCTCCGCAACTCGGGCGGTGTCGTGGTCAGCTACTTTGAATGGGGTGCAGGGCTTCCAACGACTATTCTGGGAGGAGGAGGAAGTCACGAGTAGGGAGTATCAACTTTGGATCGTGCTTTCGAGCGCGTCTTGGCGCGAAGCAAACGTGAAAACAATCGCACGGCAGCCATCGCGATAGATGTCGAGCGCGTTCGTGGAGCAAAAGAAACACGCGGACGGTTTCCCCATTAGTGTGATCTCGCTGAATGTCTTTGTTATCCAGTTCGATATGCCGGGCCGATGACGGACCGGAGTTTCTGCACCGTAGGCCTAGGTGGGTCACCGCCGAAGTTCACGGCGGCGGCCCCTTCTTTACTAGTGAATGAGTGCGTGCGTCTTACGAACCGCCCGTCGATCAGAATTGAACCTTGTTTTCACCCGTCACACTTCGCGAATCGTCCTACAAAGGCAAATGCGGAGCTTGTTGAAGTTACCGATTTCAGCCTGGCGCCGCTTCCACGTTTCCATCAGCTGCTCGACAGTATCTCACTATTATTTGGCGGCGGAATCCAACGTAAATCCGGGCGGGCCACGCCGGTAATGACTTCCAGCTTCGAAAACGCCTGGGACGGTTCAAGGTACTTCTGCCAGGGAAACGCGTACGGCTTCAGGATGCTCGTCCAGCAGGGCTGGTGTCTGGAGCTTGACTAAGGTGGGGCCTTTTCAATTGACCTTGTAAGAGGCCTGAAAGAACGTACCCCAGCGCTCCATGCTGAACTTTGAAAACTGAGTCGCAGTGGTTCCCCGATAACAGCCTGTGCACGTCGTTTCGCTGTCCTTTTCGCTCCACATTGCCCAATAGCGCCCGCCGACGCCGATGCTGAGATTATTGGTAATGAAGTAGGACAACACGCCTTCAACCTGTACACCCCCGCCTCCGTTGCCGCGTTGATCAACGAAGGTCGTCCCCGGGCGCAAGAGATGGTGGTCGCGACCAGCGAAATCGGTCCAAGGCAGGTAAGCGACATCCGTGCTTAAACGCCAACGCTCGGTAAGCATGGTTTCGGCGCTCAGGCCGACGCGAGGTGCATTCCACTGCGTATCCTGGCTGCCAATGATTTGATCAGCCGACGCCGGGCATAGTGTCATGGGGTTGGCAATCTGCATGCATCCCATCGTGTCGGAGTTCTGGGCGTAATAGGCCCAGCCGATAAATCCGCCTAGCTTGTAGTTGGCGCCGCGCAAAAAATCGTAACCCGCGTCGACCGTATAATAGGTGAACCTTCCGTTTGCCTGGCCCGAAATCGTGTTGCTATAAGAGACCCCGCTCGGGAGGCTCCAATCTTCATCGTTCATCTTTCCTTTATCGAAGCGCCCGATGCCGACGTTGCTCTTCAGGAACACTCCCCACGGGCTGTCAAGACGGCCAAATAATTCCCCGGAAAGTCCGTCGAGGCCATGGTAGGTGAGCCTTGATACAAGAATGTTAGGATCTCCAGTAGCGATCCCATGGGGAACAGCGCTGGCGTCCCATTGGAATCGTCCCCGGCTGAGCCAGAGCCGCGATCCGCCTTCGAACGACCAACCGGCCGTGTAAGCAATCGGCGGCGCGCCGGCAGGTGCTTTCGCATACAGCGGCGCATCGGCCCATTGCGCCGCCCATGGGGCGGCGCCAAAATGGTAGTTCAACCCGATCTTTCCGATGTGATAGCTGCTGGACAGGCTCGTTGTGTTCGCCGGAAGAATTGCGAACGGCGGAAGCTGCACCGTCGGAAGCGTTGCGACGCTTGGCCCACCGAAATGCAGATAGTCATACTCTACGTTGACCGACCATGCAGGCGTAAGCGCTTGTTCGACGCCCAGCCCGATGACGCCACCGACCTGACCATAGTCGAAATGAGTTTTCTTCTGTAGCCCGAGGTCATTGAATTCGTAGTTATTGAGGACGTTGCCCTGATTGTATTGCCAAGCCACGCCTCCCTTGAGATAGGCCAGCGTATGGCCGAGAGCGTCCAACACGTAACCGACGCGACCGGTCCCGGTGATAAAGAGGTTTGGACCAGCCGTGCAGTTTGCGCTCACAACAAAGCCGGAGGCGGCCAGACAAGTATTTGTGCCATCGGAGACAGCGCCGCTGGCATCTAGTTCGACGCCAAAGACCCAGCCGTTCTTCTGCCAATTGTAGCCGATCTGGCCTCCTGCGAGGAACACTGGGGTATCGACGACCCCGCCATAGATTGACGGACCGTAGGGATTACCGAAGGAGGTTCGGCCGTACCCACCGCCGACGTGCCCGCCAATATAGCCTCCGGACCAGCTCCACACCGCTGCTGGCAGTTTCACTTCTGGCTCAAGGTCCGCCGCATTGGCTGCACCGGTTGCGATGAGCGCAATTGTTGTGGCTCCCGAAAGAAAAACTCCAGATCGCACCAATACTTCCTTCCCTGCATTTTCTCGGTCGACAACCGAGCGCCCTTAAGTTATCGCCGCAGCAAAACGTCGGGGCGGACCAGACGCTAACGGCGATGCGCCGAGCCCGTCCCGAAGACCATCGCACTGCGTGATGATGATGATGACTGAGTAAAGCAAACCTCGTGCCGAAGAGAGTTCGAAGCTCTGCAGGCACTCCGTGAGGTGTGTAGCGTCAAGTTGCTGACATTTGTCTCAAGACTGACAGTCTGCGCTGCTATCGTCCGACAGGGCGTCGCGCTTCGAACAGTTGTCCCATCGCCCGTCAATACGCCGGTGTAGGGCATGCAACTCCGCATCGTTCAGCGCGGTGATCGAGGAAGCGCCGCTTGGTGTCGTCGGTCCCCGGGGCGATCGCCGCTGCAACCGCCGCCGGCAAGAGAACTAAAGAACGGCGGCATCAGTTGCGTGATGCTCTCCGCCGACACCGTGGCGCCAGCAACGCGCCTGTCGCGATCCGCCCAGTTCCTCGACCTGGTCGAACACCATCTTGATCCTGGACACGCCGATCCGGGTCTTTCTCATAACGGTCGCCGGGCTTCATGAACCCGACGGGCGCTGCCATAACCAACTCGCCCCGGAGCGCCTTCTCACAGCGTGCCGAGAGCGAGCGCTGGCGCAACAGATCCGGTTCGTACTCGTTGAGGCTGCCCCTTACCCCGAGCAGCAGGCGGTCGTTGCCATGCCTCAGCGCTTAGATGGTCTCCTGATCGACCAGAACCGGTATCGGCCACGCGGCACATCTCGATGAGTTGCTGCCAATCCCGACTGTTGCGAGCGAAGCGCGAGACCTCGCGGGCGCAAACCGCACCAACCCTACCAAGGCAAACCTCCGCTACCATTCGCTCGAAGCCGGCGTGTGTAAGCCGCCGGCGGCTGAATGACCGAGATCATCATCGATCACTTCGATCTCTGAATAAGCTGGGTGGTGACGGACTGAGATAGGCGGCGTATCAGGCGGATGTCGAGCCTGCCAGAAGCTCTCAAGGAGCGCCGAAAGGTCGAGAGGCCATGGTGCGGTGTGTGGAAACGGCACTGAGCAATGCACGCCGCCGCGCGCCAGTTCAACACCACCACGCCGAAGATGGTGGCCAAATGGGTCGAACGGCCGCACAACTGCGCAACGTTCTGGCCGCGCTTGCATCGATGTCAGCGCGCCGCAGCTTGGCCCTCAGCAGATGCCGGCTCCAGAACACCAGCACATATATCCAGCAGCGTAGCCTTTGAAGAAGCCTCCCTCCTTATGCCCGTGTACGAGCTCGAGGATGATCTGCGGCGGGATCACTTGGAACGAGTCCAGGAACGGCTTCAGGGGCGTCACCACTGCACGACGTTCTGTCGTTTGTCGGGGCATTCCTTCCACCACCAAATTCTTGTTGCAAAAGAACGCCTCGCCGATTCGCGCCCCGATGCTCCTCAACAATGTGAAAAATGCACGCTGCGCTCAGGAGAGGCCCTTGCGGCACCCGCTGAGCTGTGCGTCATAAACGGAACGCTGCCATTGTAGCTCAGCGCTCGCTTGCGGGCAGCAGACCGATCAGCGCTTTAGCCTCGGACTTCAGAACTAGAATCGCAGCCTTCCGAGCATCTGCATCAAAGCGCCTCCGAATGGCGGACACCGAGAGAGCGCCGCGCAATTGGCCATGAACGTCGATCACAGGCACAGCTGCAGCCGCGACCTCAGGATCCCGCTCGCCGATCGAGACGTAGAAGCCACGATCTCTGACCTTCTTTCCATCGGTTGATGCAGAATCGCGGTAGGCGGTAAGAACACGGCCGGCAGCGCCGCGGTCAATCGGCAATCGGTGACCCTCTTCGAGGTGATGCCGGACCGAACGCGGAGAATTGACGCGATAAAGGCAGATGCGCTCGTCGCCCTCCGCGATGTAGAAGGATGCGGTCTCTCCGGTAGCCTCGACCAGACGATGGAGCGAGGGTCTGATCAGGTCACCAAGGTCGAGCCCGCGCTGATAGAGCGCCCCAAGGCGCCATAGCTCCGGTCCGGGTCGAAATAGCCGGTTCGTACCCCGCACCAGGAACCCACCCGCCTCCAGAGATGCGGCAAGGCGAAGGACTGTGCTCTTGTAGAGGTCAGTCGCATCCGCAATCTGCGTCAGCGTCATCGCGGCGCGCTCCGGGTCGAACGCCTTAAGGATTGCCAGTGCCCGCGTGACCGCATCAACGCCTGTTCTTACCATCAATACCTCTGGTTCTGCTGTGCAGAACCAATAGTCAAACTGACGCCAGGAGTCCACCAAGCTAGCGCGAGCACAATCCCGCACGTCAGAATACGATTGACTCCTCGTGAGAACGCGAGCTACTCGGTTCCAGGTTTCAGAACAAGTTCTATGGAGCGAAACAATGGGGCGGCCGGGACTTGCCGTGGACTTGCACGACGTCATGATTCGCTTCGGCGACTTCACGGCAGTCAAAAGCATGAACCTCCAGGTGGACGAGACGGAATTCGTTGCAGTGGTGGGTCCGACCGGCTGCGGAAAATCGACCATTCTCAACACTGTCACCGGACTGCTGAAGCCCGCCGCCGGCGACGTTCGCATTTTCGGCAAGTCTCTTACGGGCCTGAACGGTCAGTCCGGCTACATGCTTCAACAGGAAGGGCTGCTGCCCTGGAAGACCGCCCAGGACAATGTCGGCCTCGGGCTCGTCTTTCAGGGCAGGTCGGTCGCGAAAGCGCGCGAGCAGGCACGGCCCTGGCTCGCCAAGGTTGGATTGAAGGGATTCGAGGAGCGCTATCTGCATCAATTGTCCGGCGGCCAACGCAAGCGCGTTGCGATGGCACAAACCCTGATCATGGAGCCCAAAATCGTTCTCATGGATGAGCCGTTCTCCGCGCTGGACGTTCACACACGCCGACTCATGCACCGCATCCTGCTCGACCTCTGGCAGGCGGACCGGCGCTCGCTCATCTTCATCACCCATGATCTCGATGAGGCGATCACGCTGGCGGACCGCGTCGTTGTGATGTCTGCCGGTCCCGCCAGCCGCATGGTTGCCGACGTCAGGATCACGCTCCCTCGTCCGCGCGATGTTTCTGCGCTGCAGACCACCGACGAATTCGTCGCGCTCTATCGTGAAATTTGGTCGCTGCTCGGCGCCGAAGTGGAGAAAAGCTATGTCACGCAGGGGTAGGGTCGCTCTCACGCAGTTCGCCATCCCGCTTGGCATGATCCTGATCTGGGAATTGGGCGTCTGGGCCGGACTGATCGATCCCTTCTTCTTTCCGGCACCGTCGACACTTGTCGTAAGGATCGGGGAGTGGATGTCGACGGCGGACTTTTGGGGCGATATTGGCATAACATTGCTGGAGACGGTCCTGTCGTTCCTGGCTGGCATCGGGATCGGCACAGCACTTGGCATCTGGCTGGGCTTAAGCCCATTTGCTGCCGAAGTCGTTCAGCCCTTTATCAAGATGTTCAATGCAATCCCGCGGATCTTGCTTGGACCCATTTTCGTCATCTGGTTCGGATTGGGCCTCACGTCCAAGGTTGCGCTCGGCGTCACGCTGGTTCTATTCGTCGCATTCTTCAATACGTTCCAGGGCGTCCGCGAGGTCAATCCGGTCGTGCTGGCGAATGCCCGCCTGCTGCGTGCATCGAAGTCGTCCCTGCTACGGCATGTCTACCTGCCGTCCGCCACGACCTGGATTTTGTCGAGCCTGCGGGTGTCCGTCGGCATGGCTGTGATGGGAGCCGTGGTCGCGGAATATCTCGGCTCGTCCGCAGGATTGGGGCACTTAATTGCGCAGGCCGAAGGCGTCCTCGATGCGACCGGAGTGTTCGCAGGAATTATCGTTCTCTCCGCCTTCGTCGTTGTCCTCGATGCCATTGTCGACTGCGCGGAAAAGCGGCTCCTGGTCTGGCGGCCGGCGCCAGCGCACGAAAGCTGATCGTACGCTCTCCCCTCAATTATGGAGGTTCGCATGCACGTTTCCATAAGATTGATGCCGGTGGTGGCGCTGGCCGCATTCTCGGTCATTTTGGCGCATGCCACCGAGCCCGAGAAAACAAAATTGAAGATCGCGGTGGGGTCACAAATCCTCAACTATATGCCTGTCGAACTTGGAGTGAAGCTTGGCTCCTTTAAGGAAGAAGGCCTTGACGTTACCGTCGAGAACTTCCAGGCCGGTGGCTCAAAGGCTCTGCAGGCCCTGATCGGCGGCTCTGTCGACGGGACTATCGGCTTTTACGATCATACCATTCAGATGCAGGTGCTGGGTAAGCAAATTTCCTGCGTGTTCCTGCTGAATGACATTCCGGGCGTCCTGCTCGGTGTCCGCAGCGACCTCGCCGACAAGGTCAGATCCGGCGCCGACCTGAAGGGGCTCAGGCTCGGGATCACGGCGCCGGGGTCATCGACGGAGAGTATGGCGCGCTACTACATCAAGAAGTCAGGATTGGGTTCACGCGATGTCAACATCATTGCCGTCGGCAGCGGCGCACCGGGCATGGTGGCGCTTGAGGCCATGAACGTCGATGCCCTGGTCTATTTCGATCCCATCGCGACGCTTCTCGCGCGCAAAAAGAACGCGACAGCGCTGTTCGATGCGCGCACGATCGAAGGCTCAAAGCAGGCCTTCGGCGGGTCCTATCCGACCGCGTGTCTCTACCTTCAGCAGACTTTCATCGACAAAAATCCCGAAACGGTCCAGCGCCTGGTCAACGCCTTGCTCAAAACTCACCGCTGGATCAACGCAACGCCGACGGAGCAGCTCGTCGATACGATTCCTCCTGGTTACAAGACTGACAATCGCGAGGTGAATATCGAAATCATGAACGCATCGAAAGCGCTCTTCTCGCCAACCGGACAGATGGACATCGAGGCGGCCAAGGTCCCGCTGGCCGTCCTGAGCGACTTTGATCCAAAAATTGCTGCCGCAAAGATCGACTTGAACAAAACCTTCACCAATCGTTTTGCGGAACGCGCCGCACAACAACTGAAATAGCTGCCAGCCGGCCAAGCTCTCACCATCGGATCACCTAAAGGAAGGCGTCTTCAGATGTCTCTGCCGCTCACCGGCATCCGCGTCCTGGACCTGTCGAACGTGTTGGCCGGTCCGTTCTGCGGTTATCATCTCGCGCGTCTTGGCGCGGAGGTCATCAAAGTCGAAAATCCGAACGGCGGCGACCTCGCGCGGCGCCTCGGCGCCGATCCGCAAAGGGCAGAGCGCTTGCAGGGCCTCTCTTTTGTCGCGGTGAACGCCGGCAAGCAATCCGTGGCGCTGGACTTGAAGTCGGAATCGGGCCGCGAGGTATTCTTGCGACTCGTCAAGGAAGCCGATGTGGTGCTCGAAAGCTTCCGGCCGAAGGTGATGGAACGGCTTAGCCTAGGCTTTAATGTGCTCAGCAGGCACAACCCGCGTCTCGTCTACTGCGCGATCTCCGGCTTTGGGCAGAGCGGGCCATGGTCCGCCCGTCCGGCCTATGACCAGATCGTTCAGGGTCTGTCTGGTGCCATGAGCGTCACTGGCGATACGGCCTCGGCTCCCCTGCGCACCGGCTTTCCAATCTCGGACACGATTGCGGGACTCACTGCTGCCTTTGCCATCGCCGCGGCTCTGGTCGAACAGCGGCATAGCGGCCGCGGTCGGTTCATTGACGTGTCCCTGCTCGAAGCCACCGTTGCAGCGATGGGATGGGTCGTCTCCAACCACCTGAACGCTGGTGTGGAACCGCAGCCCATCGGCAACGAGAACTTCACCGCGGCTCCCTCCGGCACGTTCCGCACCGCAACAGGCCCGCTGAACATTTCCGCCAACGAGCAGAAGCAGTACCAAGCCCTATGCGACCTGATTGGCCGACCGAACCTGAAGACGGATCCACGCTTTGCTGAGCGCGAGATGCGCAAGGTCCATCGCGCAGCGCTGAACACGGAGTTGAACCAGGCGTTGAGTTGCAAGCCCGCTGAAGAATGGGAGGCCCAAATGAATCTGGCTGGAGTCCCCGCAGGCTGCGTGCTGACGGTCTCCCAAATCTTGCAGCAGCCACAGCTCCTCGAGCGCGGATTCGTCGAGACTTTGGCCCCAGAACAAGATGGTGCGCAGCCGTTACGAATCATGCGGCCGGGCTTCCGGCTGGATGAGGAGTTTTCGGTGCCTTCGCCACCTGCGACGCTCGGCGCAGACACCGAGCGATGGCTGCAGCGGCTCGGCTATTCGTATGCGGAGGTCGAGCAGCTGGTCTCAACCCGGGCCGTCGGGACGCCAAAGCAACGGGCGGCTGATTTCCTGCCCGTCCGCGTAGCCGCGGACGGACCAATATCATGATATTCGACGGCTTGCGCCGATCGGCAATGGCAGGGTTGAAGGGGCGGAACCACAAATGAGCGAAGAAGAATTGCGGCAGCAAGCGGCCCGTTGGTGGCGAACCTCCATCTGCGACATCGCGCCCGGTCGCATCGCCTATCGGGGTTATCCAATCGAAGATTTGATCGGCCGGATTTCCTTTCCCGCCATGATCTGGCTGATGTTGAGCGGCGATCTGCCGACGCCAGCGCAGGAGCGGCTGCTGCAAGCTGCGCTGGTCGCGTCCGTTGACCACGGTCCGCACGCGCCCTCCATCGCAATTGCGCAGATGGCGGTGAGCTGTGGGCTGCCCCTGAATGGTGCGATGGCGTCCGCCATCAATACACTCGATGAGGTGCACGGCGGAGCAGGGGAGCAGGCGGTCGAACTCTACGAAGATGTGCTGCGGAGGCGCGATGGCCTAGAGATCGGCGAGGCCGCGGCCGCCGCAATTGACCATTTCACTGCAAGGTGCGGCAAATATCTGCCCGGCTTCGGCCACCGGTTTCATTCGGTCGACCCCCGCGCCGCACCGCTATTGGCGCTGGTGGATGACGCAAGTGCTGAGGGCAGTGTCAGCGGCGACTATGCCAAGGCCGCCCGCGCGATCGAGCGGGTGATGCAGCAGCGCAAGGGCAAACTCATCCCAATGAACATTGATGGCGCGACCGCGGTCATTTACGGCGAGCTCGGATTCGCGCCACCGCTGGCGCGCGGCGTCTTCTGCCTGTCGCGAGCGGTCGGAATCCTGGCCCACGCCTGGGAACAGACCAGGCGCAAGGATCGTAACAAGGGACCGATGCCCAAGCAGTTTGGCTACAAATATGAGGGACAGCCGCGCCGCACGCTGGGAGGCCCGTCATGATGTATCTCGACAAGCCGCCTCAGCTGGCTGAGACCCGCGTGTTCTCGTCGATGCCGCGGAATTTCGTCGCCGTGGTGTTTCCTCGAAATGGGCCGGATGCCAACCGCGGAGGCCATCGGTGGATTGTTTCATCGAGGGGCCGTCGTTCGACAAGTCCGGGGATCTCTACGTCGTCGATATCCCCTTCGGCCGCATTTTCCAGATTTCGCGCGACGGGATCTGGTCTCTGATAATCGAATATGACGGCTGGCCGATTGGTCTGAAGATCGCACCTGATGGCCGGGGGCTGGTGGCCGACTACATGAACGGCCTCATGGAGCTCGATCCGCAGCGGGATACTATCAGCCCGCTTCTGGGGCAACCGCAATTGCGAGTCCTTCAGAGGCTGCAACGACCTGCATACCGCGACTAACGGCGACATCTATTTCACCGATCAGGGGCGAACTGGAGTGCACGATCCGACCGGCTGGGTGTCCGACTGTGTCCTGCCGGCCTGCTCGATTGCCTGATTTCGAACTGGCCAAGCCCGAGCGGGCTGGTGCTCAGCGCCGACGAGGCCTTGTTGTTCGTTGCAATGACGCGCGACAACAGCAGCTGGCGCGTGCCGCTGATGCGTGACGGCGGGGCTGCGAAGGTGGGACGGTTCAGCTTGTCCTTCGGGACCAGCGGTCCTGACGGGCTGACGATGGATCAAAACGGGCGGCTCTTTGTCGCGCTCGCCTCCCTCGGCCACGTCTTCGTCATGGCGCCGAACGGCGAAACGATCGCCCGCATCAAGTCCTGCGCTGGGGCGACCTGCACGAACCTCGTATTGGAGGCGGCAAACGGCACATTGCTCATTACGGAATCCTCTACCGAATCAGTGTTGATGGCTGATTTCGTCACCTTCCTTGAACATTCGCCAGCAGGAGCGACAGCGTGGTACCGAATCCCTTTACGCGACGGTCCACCGAATCAAGTTGCAGGAAGAAGCCCCATAGATGATTGGCTTGCCAGTTGCCGAGGCATTGGACTTGGCGACGAATGGATCGCATTTGTGTGCGGTGATCCCAAACTGGCGGCATTGTGTGGGAAGCACGAAAGAACGACTCGGCTATCGTTTGTAAGGCTGGGTCGGGCTTCGCCCGCAACGGGCCGCCGCCGACCTGGCTCCGCGCCTTCTAGCCGGGCAGGTTTCCGCTCGCGGTCCACGAGCCTTGAGAAGACCATCGTATCGCTCCGCACCATGAAGAACGATTTGATGGTTGATACCCGCCAAAAAAGTCGAAGAGGTAACCCGCTCGCAGTGGGAGTAAGCACCGCATCAGCGCCGAGGTTCTCGATTGTCCTCGGCCGCGACGCACGCGTTGGAGCGTTCGTTTTGAGAAGCAACAAGCAGCAGGATTTTCTGCCTTGAAAGTCTTTAGTGACAGGACCAGGAGCGCTTTTAAGTGTGGAGCAGAGGTCGCAGTACTGTCATAGCCTCTTGCGCGCGCGCAATCCTCCAACCCGATATCCCCTCTCCTCGTAGAAACGGCGTACCCGTTCTAAGGCCGGATAGCCATCAGGGGGCAACGCAACCTCAATCATCTGCCAGCCTCGGCGCTTCGCCTCCGAACGTACCGCCTCGAGCAGATGCCCACCGCGGTCAGAGCTTCGGAAGTCCCGAGAAATCCATAGCTCCTGAAGCACGCCGTACGCTCCAGCTGCTCTCACGGCCAGTACGGCGGAGATGGCAGCGATCCCTACAATCTGCCCGGTGGCTTGTTCCTCGATGACAAAAATAAAGCCCTCTTCGGGATCCTGAATCAGGCGCAAAGCAGTCTGCTTTGCGCCTTCAAGGCTGAACTCTGGTCCGGGACCACCTAATTCAGAAAGTAGCTTTCCGACGGCTTCTACGATCGCGTTCTCATCTCTTGGCACGCCTTTGCGCAAAGCCGTGCCCCCGTGGGGCAAGCCTTGCGCTTCAGCGCCAACACGAACACCCGTCACGTTAGTCCCTCCAGTCCCTCTTGAGGATATCCATGTTCAGAAGGATACAGAGAACGCAACTGAGAGAAACTATCAAGCTCGATAGGGAATAGGACGTCCGCACTCGCTATAACCAACAGAGGTGAGGTAAGTGCAAGCTGTTGCCGTTCTCAGAATCGACCGCGGCTTGACCCGCTGCGAACTCAGTTGGATCTCCTTCGACTAGATAGGGAATCCACGAGACGGCACATTCGCGCGTGGGCAGGCCGGCCATGGCGATCAAACATTTCGTAGGAGAGATTGCTGATCATCACTCACGAGAGTCGATTCAGTACATCTTGCAGCATGATCATTGCCGTGGCATAGGGCGCATCAGCTCGGCGCGTCCGAAGGTGAGATTCCCCACACTCGTGTGCGTCACTCGTACAAAGTTGCGCGAGCCGGGACAGGTATCATACGCGTGCGCCCGACAAAATCGTCTGAACAACATCGCGAAAAGATTTTGCACGCTAATGCACTATCTTAAGCTTACCTCGAAGAATCGAAAGATAATGGCAAGCACTGCTTGTTTGGACCTTCGCTCCTCGTTTAAGGGACCTTCACGGAAGGGGAGTGGTTGCGATGGAGCATGGGCAGGCCGAACTGGTCGGAGGGAAACCTGTAATCTTCGGCCAGCGTAAGGTGCGGCCGCGAGCGTGCGTGGCCGTGGGCAAGCGGCATCTGCGCGCCTTTCTACGCGATGTGCTAGAGGATATGGGGTTTGTGATCAGCGAATGCGGGACTGCTGACGAGCTGCCGCGCGTACTCTGCACGGACTTCCCTGATCTGATCCTGCTCGGCATTGGCTCGGATCGCATCGAGCCTGGACGATTGCTCGAGATACTCGTACGCGAAGAATTTGCAGGCAGAGTGCTGGCGTTCGGCGCCCGCGAGTCGATCGTCATGACGGCAGTGCAGCAGGTCGGGGGCGAATATGGACTTGATATGCTGCCGCCGCTGAGGACGCCGTTTGCAGCCGAGACGCTGCGCGATCGGGTCGCCATGCTCTTGCCCAGAGAGCCGGCGCCCCGTCCCGCAGTCCATGTCGGAGAAGCCTTACACGCTGGCTGGCTTGAGCTCTGGTATGAGCCGAACTTTGACCCGTGTACCCTCAGCCGCCGCGGCGCCGAGGCGCTTGTGCGAATGCGGCATCCGACCTGGGGCGTTGTTCCACCAGCGTATTTCATCCCGGAGGCTCACGATCCGCATTTTAGGGACTTGTCGCAGTTCGTGATCGACCGCGCGATCAAGGATTGGAAGTATCTTCTGGAGCAGCAAACTTCGACCGATCTCTCCATCAATCTCCCGGCAGCATTCCTGATTGACCCGCAGGCGGTACGCGATCTCTGTCAGCGCATGCCGTCGCACCCCGCTTTCGGCGGCTTGACGATCGAAATCGAGAGCGAGGAAGCGATCCAGAACCTAGATCTCCTGATCGAGGTCGCGCGTGAGGTTCGCTTTCACAACATTGGCCTTGCAATCGACAATATCGGCGCCAATTGGCCGCAGCTGATGGGGCTCGAAAAATTCCCGTTCATGAAATTAAAAGTGGACCGGCAGTACGTCGCCGGTTGCGGAAATGGGCCCCTGAAGCGAACGGTGTGCCGCCATATCGTCGATCTAGCCAAAGAGTACAGTGTGCGCACCGTCGCCGCAGGCGTGGAGAGCCACGCCGACCTGATCGCTGTGACCGAACTCGGCTTCGACCTTGCGCAGGGCCATCTGTTCGGAAAGGCCATGCCGCTGAAGCAATTTGCACACTCATCTTTCAGCCCTGTTCCACTTCGTCCAAAATAGTTGTATGAGGAGTGACTGAGCACAGCCAGGCAAAGCGTACCAGCGCTGGCCCGCGCGGCATGCCTACTCGGCACCAGGCATGCGGCTGACTGCAATTTAATCGGTCACTTTGCAAACCCAGTATCGCTCCTCCCGGCCGAACTTCATTTCCCTCCGAAGCGATGCCGAAGGTTATTGTAGCACAAAGCCCTTTTGGCAAGGCTCCAGCGAGTCAATCCGCGGAGTTAACGTTGCAGGCGTGAGCGCGGCTTGGACAAAATCTCCGGTCAGGGCGTGTGACCGGAGGTTTGCCGACATCCGGCGTAGACGTGCGTCGGCTCGCGGCTTTTACTCGCGCTGCCGGTTTCGGGAATCGTCGAGCGTCGCTTGGCCCCGCGCTGCCATGCCAGACAAACCGACGGAAACTCGCTGCAGTCGAGTCGCGACTGGCTATCGGAGTAGGGGCCCGAGGGCTCGCACGGCTTGATATTGAAGCGGCCCATGCTGTCGCAGATGCAACATGGTCTCAGACCCCGCACAGCACCATTGGGCAAATTGCCCATCATTGAGCGCGCCTGTCCTTGGCACGGCATTTGAAAGGGATCGCCAATGGCATCGCTCGCCTAAGGAGTCGGAAGGCATGGCTTACAAGATCGTCGCTTCGCAATGTACCGTTTGTGGGGCATGTGAGTTCGAGTGTCCCAACGCGGCGATCAGCCTCAAGCGCGACATTTACGTTATCGATGCAAAAAAGTGTACGGAGTGCGAGGGCCATTCCGACACGCCGCAATGCGCTGTGGTCTGTCCGGTGCCTGACACCTGTGTCCCGTCTAAGACAACATAACCAGCCCGCGTCCAGAAGGCTTCACCGCTCGATTTCGCGAACGAAGGACTAGATGTCGAGCTTGTGGAGGCCGCCGTCCGCGTGCGGCGTATCGAGGTCGATCAACATCGTTATGAGCTTAAGGCGCTGATCGACTCCGAGAAACGCTCGAAGGGCTCGGTCAGAGGAGACCGTCAAATTTGTTTCGAATAATGACAAGGCCGCCTCGATGCTCCAGGTCGTCGCGTTGAGGCTTATCGTCGTTGGCTGACGAGCCGAGGCGAGGTGGACGGGCGTCGAATATCCCAAGATCAGCTTGCAGGATATCTAAAGCTAGGTCACTTCGAAGCCGAAGAGACGGTCTCCACGCGCGACGAGATCGGTCCGGAGATCCTGAAGACGTACGAGAAGCTCGGCATCCGCTTGCCCACGGTCACCATGCACGAGTGCATGGAGCTAGGGTCGTAACAGGATCCCCGCCGCCCGCGCTCTCGCTGCTTACTCCAGTTTCGCAAGTTAGCGCGCATCCTGACGTCCGGAACTGTTCCTGCGATGCCGCGCAGGCCAACGTCCAGGCTGCACTACTCGCCAGCGGCGACGGAAACAACGAATGCGCGGCCAAAGTCGCTCAGCACGTAAATGCTTGGCACACCGAAGGAGATCATCTTGACCAACGCCACGGAGCGATCGAGCTCACGGCTCGTCGCGGGGTCCGCCGAACACAGGCAGTCCGGGCAGTCCGGCCTGATCATCCGTTTGATCCTGGAGCAACCCGGCCTTGACAATTCCTAAGAAGCCTCATGGCGCTGTGATCAAGCGGATGCCGGCCGAGGATGATCGCAAACGTCCTCGCGGGCGAGTTCGAGAAGCTGCTGACGGAAAAGACCGGATTGTCGCGATCACGCAGATGTCGAAGCGCCCACCGCGTTCGTTCTGCTCGCGTTGGCTCATCCGAGTACGCCAAGCGGGTGTTGACGGACGCATTCACAAGCGGAGGCTCCACAGATCTAGGCGTTTTTACCAGGCCGGGAGTAAGACCGTTGTGCCCTAGCTGGTACAGCTCGCAATCGCTTGGGCAATATCGCGGCGACACTTAGTAGGTTGACGGATCGATCCTCGTGCGCCTAATGCCAGTCGTCGTGGTCTTCGGATTCGTTTGATCCGGAGCTAAGAGGGAAGCCGGTGCAATGCCGGCGCTGCCCCCGCAACTGTAAGCGGCGAGCCGCTGTCCAACGAAGTCACTGAAGCCATGCGGCTTCGGGAAGGCCGGACAGCAGCGACGACCCGCGAGCCAGGAGACCTGCCTCGACAATATATCGTCCACGGGCGGGGTGTCCCGGTGTGCGCCAAGCAGCTGTCGCTCACGCGATATTCGCTGCATGCGTCCGCCATGGCCTTTGCCCCAATCATGGGGTCTGAGCTATGTCTTTTCTTTCGCTTCCCGTTGCCACACTGGGGACGTCACGCATCGGCCCACGACGCGAACTCAAAGTCGCGCTCGAGAGCTACTGGGCGGGAAACTCCAGCGAAGCCGAGCTCCTCGAGGCGGGGAGTGGACTTCGTGCCGCTAATTGGGCACGGCAGAAATCCCGCGGTGCGACCGTCATTCCTTCGAATGACTTCTCGTTTTACGACCATGTGCTCGATACCAGCCTAATGGTCGGCGCCATTCCCGACGTCTATGGCTGGACCGAAGGTCCTGTGTCGCTCAAGACCTACTTCACCATGGCGCGTGGCGCTCAGGACAGTGGTCACGCTCAGCACGGGCCTGGCGTAGCCGCACAGGAAATGACGAAGTGGTTCGATACCAACTACCACTACATGGTGCCGGAATTTCACCGGGATCAGATCTTTAAGTATTCCTCTCGAAAGCCGATCGAGGAATATGAGGAGGCAAAAAGCCTCGGCTACCAAACGCGCCCCGTCCTAGTTGGCCCAGTCACTTTCCTGAAGCTCGGCAAAAGCGCAAATCCCGCATTCAATCCGCTGTCGCTGCTCGATCGGCTCCTCCCAGTCTATGTCGATGTTCTCCGCGAACTATCCTCGCGCGGTGCTGAATGGGTTCAGCTGGACGAGCCATGCCTGGTGATGGACGTCGACGAAGCATCGCGGGCGGCTGTCCGCCGGGCCTATGCTCATTTCGCAAAGGTTGTGCCGGCCCTTAAAATAATGCTGGCCACATATTTCGGGGCTATCGGCGACAATCTTGAAACAACCTTGGCCTTGCCCGTTGCCGGGCTTCATGTGGATCTGGTTCGGGCACCTGACCAGTTGGACGCAATTGTCGCCACAACCCGTAGAGATCTCGTGGTCTCACTAGGCGTCGTTGATGGTCGGAACGTGTGGCGCTCCAATCTTCCGGCGCTGCTCGACCAACTTGCTCCTATGGTCCAAAAATTGGGCAGGCACCGTGTTCAGATTGCTCCTTCCTGCTCGCTGCTTCATGTTCCGATCGACATTGAGCTAGAGACCGATCTCGATCCCAATCTGAAGACATGGCTGGCGTTCTCAGTTCAGAAGATCAAGGAACTTTCGATATTGGGCAAAGCGCTGGCCGGCCATGCTGCCGAGGTGGCCGATGAACTTGCGCTTTCGGAGGGGGCAGCCGTCACCCGCGAAACATCGCCCGAGATCCACAATGCGAATGTCGCCGGACGAATCGCCGCGATCGACGATAGCATGCTTCGCCGTCGCAGTGCGTTCACCCAGCGTGCCGACGTCCAGCGCGTCGCGTTCGCATTGCCGATGTTTCCAACGACAACCATCGGATCCTTCCCGCAAACGGCCGATGTCCGGAATGCGCGCGCGGCTCATGCGCGGGGAACGTTGAATGACACGCAGTACGAGCAGCTTCTGAAAGCGGAGACAGCCCGTACCGTGAAGTGGCAGGAAGATATCGGCCTGGACGTGCTCGTACACGGTGAGTTCGAGCGCAATGACATGGTTCAATACTTTGCCGAGCAGCTGTTGGGCTTCGCTTTCACCAAGCATGGCTGGGTTCAGTCTTATGGCTCGCGGTACGTTCGTCCGCCTATCCTGTTCGGAGATGTCTCCCGGCCGAAGCCCATGACCGTCGAATGGTGGCGCTATGCGCAGTCTCTGACCAAAAAACCCGTCAAGGCTATGCTGACCGGACCGGTGACGATCCTGAACTGGTCGTTTGTCCGTGACGACATCTCGCGGCGCGAGACATGCCGACAGATCGCTCTCGCGATCCGAGATGAGGTCATCGACCTTGAGGCGGCTGGAGCGACCATGATCCAGATCGACGAGGCTGCGTTGCGGGAGGGATTGCCGCTACGCAAATCGCAGTGGAAGAACTATCTCGATTGGGCGGTGGACAGCTTCCGCCTTTGCTCCTCCCCGGTCGCCGACGGAACTCAGATCCATACTCACATGTGTTATTCCGAGTTCAACGAAATCATCGATGCGATCGCAGCAATGGATGCCGACGTCATTTCAATCGAGACGTCGCGTTCTAAGATGGAATTGCTCGAGGCCTTCAAGAGCTACAAATATCCCAATGAGATCGGGCCCGGCGTCTATGACATTCATTCACCGCGCATTCCCGCAGCGGCGGAAATCAAGCAGCTTATTGTGTTGGCGCGGCAGCGAGTTTCCGATCGGCAGCTCTGGATCAATCCCGACTGCGGACTGAAAACGCGAAGGTGGGAGGAGGTGCGTCCCGCGCTCGTCAATATGGTGGCCGCCGCACGCGAGTTGCGGGCCGAGCCATGATGGGCCGGAGCGTTTCGCCAACGCGTTTGTGAACAAGATGCACGCGCTTTGGGGGCTTACGATGTCCTTGGGAGCTTTCAAAGTTCCCAGCGCCGCGGAATGCGGGCGGGCGTCGGCGGAGGCGGTCGCATACAGCCGGCGACAAGCTCGATTCTCGACCCGACGGCCGACAGCATGCCGGCGAGGTCCGATCAGGTCCTATTGCGACGTCATTAACGCTCGACGCGAAGCACAGCCCGACTTTTTCATTTATCCATCGCGTGGATGCGTCTCATCACAACAATCTATTTTACGGTCCTTACGGAACGTCATACGAAATTCAGGCCCTGGCACGCTCTTCGGGAGAGGTAATCGAGCGTTGTTGGTTTTTGGGGACGTACCAAATGCTGCTGTGCGACGGCAAACTGCCGCTTGTGTTTCAGGGCACGGCAGCCAAACCGGCGCAGGATCCCATCTCGGTCAAGGCACTGCCGTCCCAACCGGACAGCGGGCGAGTGGTGGAAAAGTCGTGAAGTTTCCGACAGGAGCGGAAGGCAAACGGCTCCAGATTTCGCGCGGAGTGATATCCGTTTCTCCTTGTTTGACGGCGAATGCCCTCGCCGAAGATCGATCGGCGGTAAGTCCTCCCTGCCGACGAAAGCTGGTGCGATGCGTAAAGCAGCGTCGTTCCTGCGTGACTTTCGCCTGGCCTCCGGAGGAGGCCGGGCTTTTTTTGGTGCGCCAGGCATGGCGCGGACCGCCGTGACTGGCGCGATTCGACCGGAGTGGTGTCCGGTCGATGACTTGGAGGTCAGAGTCCTTTCCTGGGCACCATCAACTTCTTGATGTGCAGCAATTCGAGAAGTTATGCTCTTTCAGAGTGTTGCGCTGGCCCCGACTGTGTAACAATGGGGTGTAACATTGCTGTTCAGGGTTGTTCGGCCGATGCGCCGGGACGGGTCTTGCTTTCCTTCATTCGTGCGGCGCATTCCAGCGGACGTCCGCGCCAAGGCTGCGGGCATCGAGCTGGCTATTCCGCTCGGTGATGATTTCGTTTTTGTGACGCCTAGCGAGAGCGCTCAGGCCGTTCGATTTTCCCTCCGCACCCACAGAGCC
This sequence comes from Bradyrhizobium sp. 172, assembly GCF_023101065.1. NCBI lineage: Bacteria > Pseudomonadati > Pseudomonadota > Alphaproteobacteria > Hyphomicrobiales > Nitrobacteraceae > Bradyrhizobium > Bradyrhizobium sp. 172. The sequence continues at coordinate 7,030,253 of NZ_CP064701.1, read as the reverse complement.
CAGCGAAGCGAAGTCGCGCATGGAGTCGCCGCGGCCTATCTAGAGGGTGTTTGGCAGGCCGTCCGCAATGACGCTCCCGTGCATCCGACCCACCGCCAGGCAACGGCCTTGGCAGGCGAACTCCATCGCGTCTGGACGGACAGCGAGAGCCGCGCCCGGAGTGTCGCCATAGTTCATGCGCCGGGTGTCGGCTGGCTGGACGCCGGACACTGAGAGTCACGAGGAGCAGGAAGCTCACTGGGCGGCCGTAACGGAGATGTGGGAGAGGGTCGGCCAAAAAAATAGAGAAGCTGCTCGGGCCCATCGTGGACCGCGTCTTACTGACCAAGGGCATCCGCGGCGTGGACAGCGAATCGCGCGCTCTCTTGATGACCGGCTTTGGATGGCGCTGAGGGACGCGTTCGCAAGCCGGCACCGCAACGCTGGCCACGGCTATTCGTCCGACCCCAAGGCGGGCCTCTGGCGCCCGTGGAAGCGACCATGGACACCTGCCAAGCGCTTGATGCAACGTGGGCTCGATCCGGAGCGGGCATGGCAGTCGGCCTTCAACGGCCGTGGCCTGGTGGAATGCCGGGGCCAGCCACATGAACGACGCTTATCGCGCCGCCTTTTTCGTGCACCTCGGTCTGCCGTTCCTCATTGGACTGCACCGCCATCTCAATCGGGCTTGACTAACCGCGGTTTACGGGTCCGTACGTAGGGTGGTGTGGGAGGGGGAAGCCGCGAGGCTTCCTCCTACCCGATCGCTTGGTTATGAGTGACAGCACGGGATCATTCATTTTAACGTCATTGCGGGACGCCGGGTTCTTGCGTCGCATCTGTTATCATTCGGCAAGATATGAGGCCGGTGCTGTTAATCCTATCTGTCTATTGAAGGCTTTGGCGTCGTGTTCGTCCGGGTGGGTAGTATCGGATACTCGATCTTAGGTAGCCGCCCGGTAAGCGAATTCAGGAACGCGACAATGTCGTTTTCTTCCCCATCGCTAAGCTTGGCGCCGAGCTGGATTTCACTCATCAAGGCAACAGCTTGCTTCAGGCTCCAAACCTGGCCCGAATGGAAGTAAGGGGCTCGCAAAGCAACGTTCCGCAACGGCGCAGCGCGGAAGACATATTCGTCGCCGACCGCCTTGGTGACCGCGAATCGGCCCTTATCGGCTTGCGGAAGCAGGGTTGCGTCCGGCTTCTTCATCACGCCGAACTGGAAGTAGGCCTGTCCACCGACATTGATTCCATTGTGGCAAGAGGAGCATCCCTTCTCCATAAACAGCGCCAACCCTGACTTCTGCTGATCATCGAGAGCATGTGTATTGCCCTCCAAATACTGATCGAACGGGGCCGCAGGTGTGATGAGAGTGGCTTCAAAAGCCTCGATTGCCTTCGCAAAGTTTTCAAAGCTGACCGGTCTCGCCTCGTTCGGGAAAGCATTTTTGAACAAGACGACATAACTGGCCATTGAGTTCAAGGTGTCGAGCACATGATCCGGAGTCGCATTCATTTCGGCACTCGCCTGCACAGGGCCAGTTGCTTGCGCCTTGAGGTCCGCGGCGCGTCCGTCCCAGAATTGCGCCGAATTGAACACCGCGTTGTAGACGGTTGGGGCCCGACGTAGGCCGACCTTCCAGCCGTGACCGACTGAGGTCGGACCGGCATCGACTCCGCCGCTGCCGAGATTGTGGCACGTATTGCAGCTAATGATCTCGCTTGCCGATAGCCGCGGATCGAAGAACAGAATTTTGCCAAGCTCGACCTTTTCATGCGTGACTGGATTGTCCTTTACCGCAGGAATGATTGAGGGGATCGGATGGAAGATCTGCCTGGCGGTTCTCATCAGATCATCGTCCGCGCTAACTCCTGACGACATCAACAGGCCAATCGCCAAAACAGATGCTTCAGCCACAAGCCGAAGCTCCCGGATCGATTTGTTCATACACCCGCCTCATCAGTTCTGATTGATACGAAGGAAACAGTCGAAAGCGATGCCACACTCTGTTCCCTCAACGGGCCGGCGCAGCATGCACCGGATCCTGTGAAGCGAGGCTGCATCAAATGTTCGATTTCGAGGTGCTCGCTGCCGGCGTTCGCCCAAGAGGCTTTAAGCCGTTATTTGATTCGCGAATTCGCTTTGAGCTTAGATCACGACCTTGGTAGATCAGACTAGCGCCGCAACCTTCGGAATGATGGCCGATCTGACAACAATAAGCGTGCCGAAAAAGGATAATCTGTCCGGTGGCCGCATCGGTTCTCCATTGAGCGATTGGGTGGCCAATACGCTCCAGCGAAGTCTATCCGTGTTGCACCGCTGGTCGCGCTCAGCGCTCACGGTGTCGCTGGACAATAGCAACCCCCATGCCAGTCTTGCATCTGACATGCAAGCTGCTGATTTAGGTACAAAACGAGTCCGGGCTGCCGAACAACGTCGGATGTCTTGCTTTGATGAATACATACAGTGTCACAGATGCGACAAGCGCCAGTCCCGGCTAGACATCATCGCTCAGGAAGTTTTGTGATGAGATCCGATTGCCAGGCTTGCCGGCCACACGTGGCACGGCGGTACAAAGATCTACGCTGGCCTACGGCGAGACACTGAGCCGAGGCGCCCGGCGGTGCGCATCGCTCACGATTTCGCCTCGCCCTGCCGACTGAAGGCTCGCCGACTCAGTTCGGGTCGGCTCTTTGCGCGCCGCCTCCGAAATCGCGCTCGTTTGTAACAGACGAGCCCCGAAGCCTGAACATGGCTTGCCTTGAATCCCACCTGGGGTTCGCTGGCAGAGCAATTGCCCATCTCAAATCTGTTACCAAGACTAGAGTTTGACGGTACGACCGTCCGATTTACTCGGATATTCCCATTCGACACCAGCTGAAGTGCCGGCCTGACACCTGATCGGGCCGCGTGTGGGTTGGGATAAGATAACCATTTCGACCCACTCACGGCCGAGTGGCAGCTTTTGAAATCCTGCGCGCTGGTCGCAAGAATCGCTGAACTTCTGCAGAAGCAATGGTCACTTCGTGCTCTTGCGTTGAAAGACTTCCGTACAAGAGGACATGTTGGTAGGAGATCTTTACATCATGTCCGCAGATGGCCAGGTCGTGAGATCTCATCCGCGTCTTACTGAGGGAAGGACGTGATTGACCAGTTGTCCATGGCTGGTTCAAGTTAGATATGGCGTCGGTGATGGCTGCGATTGACGATCGATTGAATGAGATCCGCCACGTGCGGAATGACATTTGGCGCTGTCGAAGAAGGCTTAAAAGCGAGCTGAGTGATCTCGAGCGTAAGGTTCTCGAAGATCGCCTGCTTGAGCGGCAATCTGCCTTTGAACGGCTCCTAGCGACCACGTTTCCTTTTACATTGACACTGTCAAGCAAAATTCGGGAGCCGCAGGTCATTGGCGCGCAAAATGGCGTCGGCTCATAGAACGCATGCGCCTGCGTCAGAAACGTAGGCTCCGTCGCCGCGCACCGCCGCGCCATCATGGCCGCCGCCGAGCTGAAATGCGTCGGTCCTCAGCCTTTTCACCGATGTGCTGGCCCGCGGTGAGCGCCGATAATGAAACCGTTCGGGCCCGCCATCCAGGACCACGGCTGGGGGACACCGATTGCGCCGTTTCTGCGAAACCGCGGTCACCATGAGTAGCTTTCATCCGACAGAGCGATCGAAGAAGCTTGAATCGGCCGTAGCGTCAGGTTGTACAGAGCAGGCGAACGATACTCCAGACTAGGTGTAGCCGAATGAGAAGAGCCGCTATCGCTTTTGCATTATGTTCCGCTCTCGAGCTGCTCGGGCTAAGCGCGAGCGCGGTTGCGGACACAAGGCGGTACGCGTGCACGATCACTGCCGCCGATCGAGAGCCGGTCGGAGTTCGGAACGAGCGGGTCATTCTCACGGTTCAATATGGCTGCCGGATCGCGGATGGTCTCTCGCGTGACGCGGGGATTACAGCAGTGTCGGTCAGCGAGTGGGCTGCTGATAAAGGAACGTACCTAGCGTCCCTGGAATTTCACCGCGCGCTGGAGGGAGTTGCAATTGGGCAACTCTCCGAGGCGACCGGCTTCTCTAGCATGGAAGGGGAGCAAGGCATTGCGGTCGCAACTTCCGGCACGACAGTATTCAAGTTCGCATCTGGCTCATTGGCAGCCCTTTCAGGGAAGACCCTTAAATTCACCACCAAACTTACTGGCCTACGTAGCTTCGAATTGGAGTTCATAGATTGGCCAGAATCTCTTTTTTGGAAGTGACTCGTGTCTTACGCTTTATTTCCGCAAGCGCAGAAATATCCAAAGGAGTGAAGAGGGCGACGGACATTCTGCAGCAGATCGCACTGGAGGGGACTCCGCGCGGAGCTCGATCGGATGTTGCCGCTGGTGCTGCGGGTGATCCGTCAAGAGCCTGGGCGCGCATCTTCCACGGCGACACTCATGTGGAAGATAAGGTTCTCAGCGTGTTCGAGCCGCCGGCCCGAGATCATCCGTAAGGACAAGCCGGCAAGCCCAATGAGTTCGGCAAAATGATCAAGCTGCAAGATTGTCGACTAACTCTATGTCCGGCGGCGCAATGGCGATCTGTTGATCACGGCCATCGCACCTACCAGGGGGCGTGCCGCGGCTGGTTGCGACTGACGCCGGATTCTACTCTGCCAGAACGAGGCCGCTGCGTGAGCATTGGGGGGTATGCATCCCCAATCGACCGAGCAAAAGCCCTGAGCGCAAGCGCGAACAGAAGAAGCGCTGGTTCCGCGATGCCAAGAATGGCGCACCCGGAATGCAGCGCTGGCTCGCCCTCGGTGTAATCTCAACCTCCGCAACATCGGCCGGACGATGAGCAGCCGAGCCGCTCCGTAGATCTCGGACCCGTCATGCTCGCTTCAAGCCCCCGCCGTCCAGCCGGCGGGTTTGTTTTGCCCCATGCCGTTGGCCCTAAGGCTGGAAAGCATCAATTTCGCGCCGGGAAGTAGATAAAAGTAGGCTATCCACGGGGCCCTATTTGCCGAACGGAGAATATGCGAAGCTTCATTGACGGAGGATGAACGCTCAACGCGAATTTGAGGGCAGCCCGCGCTGATGGAGCCGCTCTAGTGGTGTCCGTCTGTAGTGGGAGCAGCGCCTCGCGCTCATCATCAGACAGGCCTCGTTGTCGCTGCACTCGGTGCCGCGTGCCGGCGTCGGCTCACCGCGTCACGCTTCCGCAAGCGGTGATAAAAGAAAGTCGACGCGCGCCCGATCGAAGCGCCGAATTGCGTCGCGGCCTGTCTTACCGAGATGCTGAAGCGAGCTGCAACTGGACTGCCGAATGACAAGGACGGGCCATTGTAGAACGCCGACCTCTTTACCCCGAATGACCAAGGGCCACGAGCTTGCGCCTTTAAGGCTATCGCGGGCTGAGAATCGATCAGCCCCAATGCTCTCCACGAGATCGGGTGTCGCCACTTAGAGCGCGTCTCCACGAGATCAACTGGAATGACGAGCGAACCGAAAGATCGCCTGTAAGTGAAACAACGCCGTCTGCTGACAACTGAGTTCTCTTAGTCATCCAGAAGAGGTGCTGCAGCGCTCAATCATCACTTGCTCCGTATCGATCGCAAACACCATGGGCGCATCTACGTGCGCTGAACTCTCTCGAGCCGATCGTGTTTGCGATCGCTCGATGGGGCGCCAAGCAAAGCTGCGCACCGGAGTGACGCCGGCGCGCGAAGACTCTACCTATCTCGCTGGCGGAGAGCGCAAGTGATTGTTTTGTTTCAGACAGAGCGTTAGCGGGTACGCCTGTCGGTGCCACGCAGGGTCGGGTTTATAACATCCGCATCCTGCCAGCTATCTAGTTCTACAGACGTGGGTTTTTGTGTTCAATCAGCGCTGGCACACTCGTTGCAAACCCCTGCGCAACAGGCGGCTGTTAGCCTTTGCATCGACATGCAGAGGGGCAGGCCGCCCCCTGATGGCACGCGAGCGAGTAAAGATGCCGATATGACCAAGGCTGGAGGGCAGGCATGACATCACCGAGACGCGTGTTGGTCAGCCATTCCGTCGACAAATCAACAGCGTCACACATGGCGCTCGCAAGCGCTTAGCCGATGAGCTGCAACATTCTGACCGGCCGCTGCGGCATGATCCAGAACCCCGCGGAGTTGCGTCCGGTAGGACCGGCCAGGGAGATTGCACGCTTTACACCTCAACGCCGGATCGGAAATCCGTCGGTCTACCGGAAAAGCGCCGCTTCTTCATTTGAGACGACAATCGAAAGGAAATTTGTATGAGCCGAGCAACTACCGAAAGCGTCGCAGAGATCAAGGCGCGCAACAAGCAGCTAATTGATGAGGTGTTGAAGGTCTACCCAGAGAAGACTGCCAAAAGGCGCGCCAAGCATCTGAGTGTTCACGAGGCGGGGAAGTCCGATTGTGGCGTCAAATCCAATATCAAGTCCATTCCGGGCGTAATGACCATCCGCGGCTGTGCCTACGCGGGCTCCAAGGGCGTGGTCTGGGGGCCGATCAAGGACATGATCCACATTAGCCACGGTCCGGTCGGCTGTGGTCAGTACTCATGGGGCTCGCGGCGCAACTACTACGTCGGCACGACCGGCATCGACACGTTCGTGACACTGCAGTTCACTTCCGATTTCCAAGAAAAGGATATCGTGTTCGGCGGAGATAAAAAGGTCACCAAACTCATCGACGAGCTGCAGGAGCTGTTTCCTCTCAACAGGGGCATTACCATTCAGTCCGAATGTCCGATTGGTTTGATCGGTGACGATATCGAGGCAGTCTCCAGAGAAAAGTCAAAGGAATATGGCGGCAAAACCATCGTGCCTGTGCGGTGCGAGGGTTTTCGTGGCGTGTCACAATCGCTCGGCCATCACATCGCGAACGACGCCATTCGAGATTGGATCTTCGACAAGAGCGCCCCAGAAGCCAGCTCTAAATTTCAGCCGACCGCCTATGACGTCGCCATCATCGGTGACTACAACATCGGCGGCGACGCCTGGTCGTCACGGATCCTGCTCGAAGAAATGGGCCTGCGCGTCATCGCCCAGTGGTCCGGGGATGGATCTCTCGCTGAATTGGAGGCGACGCCGAAAGCGAAGCTCAACATATTGCATTGCTATCGCTCGATGAATTACATCTCACGGCACATGGAGGAAAAATTTGGGATTCCCTGGTGCGAGTACAACTTCTTCGGGCCTTCCAAAATCGCGGAGTCGCTGCGCAAAATTGCAAGCTTCTTCGATGATAAGATCAAGGAGGGCGCCGAGCGCGTCATCGCGAAATATCAGCCGCTGGTCGATGCGGTGACCGCGAAGTACCGGCCGCGGCTCGATGGCAAGACTGTAATGCTGTTCGTGGGCGGCCTACGTCCTCGCCACGTCATCGGCGCGTATGAGGACCTCGGCATGGATGTTGTCGGCACAGGCTATGAGTTCGGTCACAACGACGACTATCAGCGCACCGCCCAGCACTACGTCAAGGACGGCACGCTGATCTACGATGATGTCACCGGTTACGAATTCGAGCGCTTCGTCGAAAAGATCCGGCCCGACCTCGTCGGCTCCGGTATCAAGGAAAAATACGTCTTCCAAAAGATGGGCGTGCCGTTCCGCCAAATGCATTCCTGGGACTACTCGGGTCCTTACCACGGTTATGACGGCTTCGCGATCTTCGCCCGAGACATGGACATGGCAATCAACTCCCCGATCTGGGGGAAGACCACCGCACCTTGGAAGGACGCTCCGCGGCCGAGCATCATGGCGGCGGAATAGGAAAGCCGACGCTCGGGCCCTTTCTTCCGCAGAGGAGGGAAGGGCAGGAGAACGAACACAAGAACCTGAAGAGTGCCATGATGACACAGAACGCCGAACACATCCTCGACCACTCTGAGCTTTTCCGGGGAGACGAATACCAGCAGATGCTGGCCAATAAGAAGGCGCTATTTGAGAATCCGCACGATCCCGCCGAAGTCGACCGTATCGGAGAATGGTCCAAGACGCCCGAATACCGCGAGAAGAACTTCGCCCGCGAGGCGCTAACCGTCAATCCGGCGAAGGCTTGCCAGCCGCTAGGTGCGGTCTTCGCCGCGCTCGGGTTCGAGCGCACACTGCCGTTCGTCCACGGCTCCCAGGGTTGCGTCGCGTATTATCGCAGCCATTTGTCGCGGCACTTCAAGGAGCCGACTTCGTGCGTCTCCTCGTCCATGACGGAAGACGCGGCTGTGTTCGGGGGGCTCAACAACCTGACCGACGGGCTTGCCAACAGCTACAACATGTACAAGCCGAAGATGATCGCGGTCGCCACGACCTGCATGGCGGAAGTCATTGGCGACGACCTCAACGCCTTCATCAAAACATCAAAGGAAAAAGGTTCAGTCCCCGCGGACTACGACGTACCATTCGCTCACACTCCTGCATTCGTCGGTAGTCACATTACGGGCTACGACAACGCGCTCAAGGGCATCCTCGAGCATTTCTGGGATGGCAAAGCCGGCACGGCGCCTAAACTCCAGCGCAAGGCGAACAACTGGATCAACTTCATCGGTGGCTTCGACGGCTACACTGTCGGAAACATCCGTGAGATAAAGCGCATCTTCGAGCTGATGGGGATCGGCTACACGATCCTCGCGGATAACAGTGATGTGTTCGATACCCCCACCGACGGCGAGTTCCGCATGTATGATGGCGGCACGACACTAAAGGATGCCGCGAACGCAGTCCATGCGAAGGCAACCATTTCCATGCAGCAATATTGTACGGAGAAGACGTTGCCCTTCATCAAGGGGCACGACCAGGAGGTCGTCTCCTTCAATCACCCTCTGGGTGTCAGCGCCACGGACGATTTCCTGATGACGCTGTCGCGTATCACCGACAAGGCTATTCCCAATGCCCTGGAGCGGGAGCGCGGGCGTCTGGTAGACGCAATGGCTGACTCTAGCGCGCATGTTCACGGCAAGAAGTTCGCGATCTACGGCGATCCCGACCTCTGCTATGGCCTTGCCGCATTCTTGCTGGAGCTTGGCGCTGAGCCGACGCACGTGCTCTCGACCAACGGAAGTAAGGGCTGGGAGCAGAAGATGCAGGCGCTGTTCGCGAGCTCGCCGTTCGGTAGAAACTGCCGCGCCTTCCCGGGCAAGGATCTCTGGCACATGCGTTCGCTCCTGTTCACAGAACCAGTCGATTTCCTGATCGGTAACACCTACGGCAAGTATCTCGAGCGTGACACTGGAACGCCGCTAATCCGCATCGGGTTTCCCATCTTCGATCGCCATCATCACCATCGTTATCCAGTGTGGGGCTATCAGGGTAGCATGAATGTGCTGGTCAAGATTCTCGACAAGATCTTTGATGAGATCGATAGAAAAACCAGCTCGGTTGGCAAGACAGACTACAGCTTCGACATCATACGTTGAGGCGAGCGCCCCGCCTCATCGTCCGCAGGAACAGCGGCGCTGTGGCGGGGATCCCGGGTTTTCCGCCGGGCCATCCTCTTGGTCTGTGCGAATGTCTTGACATCCCCGAAAGAGACACCATGACTTCGCTTCCCACGACCATACAGGACGTCTTTAACGAACCGGGCTGCGCCAGGAATGCGAGCAAGTCGAACGTCGAGCGCAAGAATGGATGCACCAAGCAGCTGAAGCCGGGCGGCGTCGCCGGTGGGTGTGCCTTCGATGGCGCCAAAGTCGCACTGCAGCCCTTCACCGACGTCGCCCATCTTGTGCATGGTCCAATCGCCTGTGAGGGCAATTCTTGGGACAATCGCGGTTCCGCCTCCTCCGGCTCCGATCTGTGGCGCAGAAGCTTCACCACGGACATGAGCGAGACCGACATCGTGTTCGGCGGCGAGAAGCGGCTGTACAGGGCAGTCAAGGAGATCACAGAGAAATACGACCCGCAGGCCATCTTCGTCTACCAGACATGCGTGCCCGCAATGATCGGTGACGACATCGATGCGGTCTGCAAGGCAGCCTCCGCCAAACTTGGCAAACCGGTCATTCCCATCAATGCACCGGGATTTGTGGGGTCGAAGAACCTCGGCAACAAGCTCGCAGGCGAAGCACTGCTGGAGCACGTCATCGGTACCGGAGAGCCCGATTACACCACTGCGTATGACATCAACATCATCGGCGAATACAACCTGTCCGGCGAGCTCTGGCAGGTCAAGCCGCTGCTCGATGAGCTCGGAATCCGGATCCTGTCGTGCATCTCGGGGGACGGCAAGTATCGCGAGGTGGCTTATTCGCACCGAGCCAAAGCCGCGATGATGGTCTGCTCAAAGGCAATGATCAACGTCGCACGCAAGATGAGGCAGCGCTACGGCATCCCGTTTTTTGAAGGCTCTTTCTACGGTATTGAGGATTCCAGCGATTCACTACGCCAGATCGCGCGCATGCTGATCGAACGCGGCGCGCCGGCCGAGCTGATGGAACGCACGCAAGCCCTGATCGCACGCGAAGAGACCAAAGCCTGGGCTGCGATTGAACGTTTCAAGCCACGCTTTGCCGTAAAGAGGGTTGTTCTCATCACCGGTGGCGTGAAATCCTGGTCGATGGTGTCCGCTTTGCAAGAGGCCGGGCTCGAGATCGTCGGCACGTCCGTGAAGAAATCGACCAAGAAGGACAAGGAACGTATCAAGGAGTTAATGGGCCAGCACGCCCACATGATCGAGGACATGTCGCCTCGCGAGATCTACAAGATGCTAAAGGACGCAAAAGCCGACATCATGCTCTCCGGCGGCAAGTCGCAATTCGTCGCACTAAAGGCGGCGATGCCGTGGCTCGATATCAACCAGGAGCGCTGCCACGCCTATATGGGCTATATCGGGATTGTCAAGCTCATGGAGGAGATCGAGAAAGCGCTCTACAATCCGATATGGGATCAGCTCCGCCAAGCCGCGCCATGGGATGAGTTCGACCGAAAGCGTCAGGGAAGGACGGTTGCGCAGATGTATGCGCAAGCCGCTGATCCGGTTCGAGACGCGAGCAAGAACGGCGTCAATACGATAAGTCTCGCGAATGAAAATGAGGCCAGCGGTGGCGAGAGCGCGATTGCGGCCCATGGGCTGAACCTCGCCAAGCCATGCACCAATTCCACCTCACGGTGCGTTGCTTGTAAGGACATTCGTTCCGATTTGCAGCCCCCTGCGCTGCAGGCGGCGGAGTAGGGGAACGGCATGGCGATCGTCACTACCTCGAAGAAAGCCTGTTCGGTCAATCCGCTCAAAATGAGCCAGCCGATCGGCGGCTCATTTGCCTTCCTGGGACTGCGCGGCGCGATGCCGCTTTTGCACGGTCCGCAAGGTTGCACCTCCTTCGGGCTAACGCTGTTCGTGCGCCATTTCAATGAAGCCGTGCCGATGCAGACGACGGCCATGAGCGAGGTTGCCACCGTGCTCGGTGGCCACGAGAATCTCGAACAGGCGATCCTCAACATCTACAATCGGCTCGAGCCTGAGATCATTGGTATCAATTCGACTGGCGTCACCGAGACCAACGGCGATGACGTCGAAGCCTTCATCCGGTTGATCCGACAGAAGCATCCGAAGCTCGAAAAGCTGCCCCTTGTCTACGTCTCCACCCCGGATTTCAAGGATGCCTTTCAGGATGGCTGGGGCAAGACAGTGGCGCGGATGATCGAGATGCTTGTGGCTCCCGTCGACACGGCGAGACCGCGCGATATCTCCCGCGTCAACGTGCTACCTGGATGCCACCTGACGCCCGGCGATCTCGACGAGCTGCGCACGATTTTTGAGGATTTTGGGCTCAAGCCCTCGTTCCTGCCGGACGTCGCCGGTTCGCTGGACGGTCACATCCCCGACGAATTCACGCCCACCACGATCGGGGGCATTGGAGTGGACGAGATTGCGACCATGGGGCAGGTGGCCTGGACGATCGCGATCGGCGCGCAGATGCGCCGTGCGGCCGAGGCCATGCAGGTGCGGACAGGCGCGCCGTTCCGCCTGTTCGAGCGGCTCTGTGGCCTTATCCCAAATGACGAATTCATCGCCTTCCTGAGCCAGATCAGCGGGCGGTCGGTGCCCTGGAAATATCGCCGGCAGCGTGGACAGCTGGCAGACGCCATGCTGGATGCACATTTCCATATCGGCGGCCGCAAGCTCGCGATCGGCGCCGAGCCGGACTTATTATTCGATCTCTCCAGCTTGCTCCACGAGATGGGCGCACAGGTAAGTGCTGCGGTGACGACGACGAACTCACCGGTGCTCCAGCGGGTCAGGACCGAGGACGTCCTGATCGGCGATCTGGAGGACCTTGAAGAGCTTGCCAGGTCGCGTGACTGCGACCTCTTGATGTCGCATTCACATGGTCGCCAGGCCGCTTCGCGACTCAATGTCCCGTTCTTCCGGGTAGGCTTTCCGATGTTCGATCGCCTTGGCGCTGCGCACCTCACGATGGTTGGCTATCGCGGCACGCGCGATCTGATCTTTGACATCGCCAATCTGATCATCACGGACCGCGAAGCGAACCATGGGCCGACGCCCGACACCTGGCGATCAAGCTGCGGCGGCCCACAGGTCCATCCACCCCAGTTGCATTGAGCAGGGAGAGAAAACAACCCGGATGAAAGTTGCATTCGCCACTCAGGACTTGAAGCACGTCGATGCCCACTTCGGCTGGGCCAAGAACATCGTGATCTACGAGGTCGGCCCGGACGGGCATCGGTTCATCGAGGCGATCCAATTCGACGGTGACCTCACCGAAGACGGCAATGAGGATAAGCTCGCGCCGAAGATCGAGGCGATCAGGGAGTGCGCAATCCTCTATGTTGCGGCGATTGGCGGCTCGGGTGCTGCGCGAGTCGTCGCCAGGAACATCCATCCGATGAAGGTGCTGCAGCCAGAGCCCATCCACGACCTTTGCGTCAAACTCGAAACCGTGCTGAAGGGGTCGCCGCCGCCCTGGCTGCGGAAGCTGCTCACCAAAAGCCGGGATCGTACGGTGGATTTCGAAGCCTGAAGGAATAAAGATGGCCGATCCGTCTGAAGTCACTCCAGCCGCCGCCGCCGCGGAATGGCCATTTCTGAAAGAGCTCATCAAGATCTGGCGCGCCCAGGACACCCACGGCGCCTGGGAGGGCAAAAAGGATCTTGAGCTGCTCGAACCCTACGTTCTCGATAAGCGCAAGCGCCGTGCGCTGCCGATCGTCGGCAATCCCGACCCGGACACGACATGGCGGCTGGAGCTGTTCTTCGACGCCGTTGCGCTCTCTATCGAGAAGGCAACCGGTGTGATGATCTCGCCAATGCTGAAGATGCATCACGAAGGGTTCGGTCGGATCGTGCTGATCGGCGGCCGGCTCGTTGTCGTGAGCAAGCAGCTGCGCGACGTGCATCGCTTTGGTTTCGACCATCTCTCTGATCTCGCCAATCAAGGCGACAAATTCGTCAACAGCGGCGTTGAGATGATCCGTAAGTTCCCGGAAGTGGCGAGTTGTTGAGGCAAGTGTGAGCGATATCGAAACTCTGAAAGCGGAAATAAAGAAGCTGTCGGCCAAGGCGACCCAGGCCAAGATGGACCTCCACGACCTCTCCGAGGAGCTGCCGGTCAACTGGTCGTCGATCCTGAGCGTGGCCCAGAAGGCCCACGCTGCCTTCAGCGAGCTCGAAAGCAAGCGCCAATATCTCGAGGCGCTGGACAAAACATAGCGGACGGTTAGCCATGTCATTCAGGACCCGCGACGGTCGCAATTGGAGGCCGGACTACCTGGTTTCTATCGATCCCAACAAGTGTATCGGCTGCGGCCGCTGCTACAAGATCTGCGGCCGTGAGGTCATGACGCTGAAGGGGCTAAGCGAGGGTGGCGAGATCATCGATCTCGATGAGGACGACGATGAGCTCGAAAAGAAGGTCATGGTGCTGAAGGACGAAGGCGCTTGCATCGGCTGCAGCGCCTGCGCCCGGGTGTGCCCAACAAACTGTCAGACCCACACACCACCTGGTTGATTCAGCTTTCTCCGACGAGATCGACGAGTGAGTTGTCAGATACAAGCTGGTAGGGAACTCCCAGATCCGACCTGTTCTGGCGTGAAGCCGGCAGTTGCCGAATCGGGCCGCGACCTCGCATGGACCGCCGGCGGCGAAGGCCAGCAGGATCGTGAAAACGACAATGCCGACACCTCGTTGAAGAGTGACTCGCCCTGCATCTCGACCTCGAGACTTTCAGGTGCCTTTACATTTTGAGCGTACCCATGACCGCTACCGGATCGGTCAGGCTGATGAGGCCGCCAGACACGAGCGCCAAAGACAGCGGCAGCGACTAACCAAGGAGACCAGCGGGCTGCCAGAATAGAAAGCCAAGGATAAACGTCGACGTGATCGTGGCGAAGGTGGCAAGCTCGATTCGGGGTACGGCGCGGCTTACCAACGTTGCGAGATCGACGTGGAGCGCTCCCCCGAAGAGCAAGAATGCTAACAGTCCCGGACATCGCGACGGACGTGAAGTCGATCTGGAGCACTGTCTTTGTTAGCGCTTCGAGCAGATGCGTGGCGACGAAGGCAGAGATCCCGCGTTTGCCTGACGCTTCTGGCTCGATTGCAAGGTTCGCGATAGTGATGACGAAACAGTGGATCAGCATACCGTAAGCCCTGTGCAAAAAAGCGGGCTTCGTGCCCCAAACCTTCATTGGGAACGCGTGTGCGCGGATCTCATTATGGCCTGCCTGCAACAGCAGTCCACTTGCGAGAGGCCGCATATATTCCAGCAACTGGAATCGTCATTCAGGAGAACTGATAAAGAAGGTGTCGCCAGTCTGGCGTCTGACGACTATCCGACACTGTTCTGTCGCCTTTGTTGGTCCGCGACACTGGCCTAGTTCGCGAGCTCTTGTCTGGCCTCAGGCTAATCCGCTGAAAGCAATCACAATCTTTTCCTTCTGCTGGGTCGGCCAAATTGGCACGAGTTTTGAAGCTCCTTCGTTGCGAGCCGGGAGCCGCCGACCGACCTTCATTTCGTGGATGACACCGCGATCGATGGAACGAAGAAAGAAAAGCAAAATGTCAAATCCGCATCAGACAGCATTCTATGGGCAGGGGGCCTCGGCGAAATCGCCCCGATGTTCTCAGCAGTTTGCCCGAGCGCCTGGCGCGCGCCGGTCGGATCAGCCAGCCAACAGGTAAGGAAGATGGACGTGCAAGAAACCACGGCAGCATGCCGGGACGCCTTCGCCGAACTGGCGTCGCCAGCGCGCACCCACGACCCGTATCCGTTTATGCGGTGGTTGCGCGAGCACGATCCGGTGCATCGCGCGGCGTCGGGCCTCTTTCTATTGAGCCGCCACGCCGATATTTACTGGGCGCTCAAGGCCACGGGCGATGCGTTTCGGGCACCGGCGCCGGGCGAACTGGCGCGCTATTTTCCGCGTGCGGCGACCAGCCGGTCACTCAATCTGCTGGCGTCTACAATAGCGATGAAGGACCCACCGGCGCATACGCGTCTGCGCCGGCTGATCTCGCGCGATTTCACCATGCGCCAGATCGAAAACCTGCGGCCGAGCATCGCGCGCATCGTCGCAGCGCGCCTGGACGGCATGGCGCCCGCGCTGGAGCGCGGGGAGCCGGTGGACCTGCATCGGGAATTCGCGCTGGCCTTGCCCATGCTGGTCTTGGCCGAACTGTTCGGCATGCCCCAGGACGACATGTTCGGGCTCGCCGCCGTCATCGACCCCATTCTGAAAGGCCTGGGCCCGCACGCTAGCGACCCCCAGCTCGCCGCGGCCGACGCGGCCAGCGCCAGGGTGCAGGCCTACTTCGGGGACCTCATACAGCGTAAGCGCACCGATCCCCGCCACGACGTCGTGTCGATGCTGGTCGGCGCACACGACGACGATGCCGACACGCTGTCGGATGCGGAGTTGATCAGCATGCTTTGGGGCATGCTGCTGGGCGGCTTCTCAACCACTGCTGCGACCATCGACCATGCGGTGTTGGCGATGCTAGCGTATCCCGAACAGCGGCACTGGCTTGAGGGAGACGCCGTGGGGGTGCAGGCATTCGTCGAAGAAGTCCTGCGCCGCGATTCGCCCGTCATGTTCAGCACCACTATGCGGATCGCCCAGCTCGACATCGAATTGGGCGGCGTGGTGATCCCGAAGAACGCGGACGTGCGCGTGCTGATCGCGGCCGGCAATCGCGACCCGGACGCCTTCGCCGATCCCGACCGCTTTGATCCCGCCCGGTTCTACGGCACCAGTCCCGGCATGTCGACGGACGGAAAGATCATGCTGAGCTTCGGCCACGGCATCCGCTTCTGCGTCGGTGCGCAACTGGCCAGGGTGCAGTTGGCCGAGAGCCTGCCGCGGATCCAGGCGCGCTTCCCCACGCTGGCATTGGCCGAGCCGCCGACCCGGGAGCCCTCCGAGTTCCTTAGGACGTTCCGCGCGCTGCCGGTGCGGCTGCGTGGGCAAGGGGGCTGAGATGCGCGTCGTGGTGGACCAGGATCTGTGCGCAACGACCGGGCAGTGCGTGCTGACGCTGCCGGGCGCCTTTCGCCCGCGCGAACCGGACGGCGTGGCCGAAGTGTGCGTGGCGACGGTCCCGCAGGCGCTACACGCCGCCGTGCGGCTTGCGGCCAGCCAATGCCCAGTCGCCGCCATTCGGGTCATCGAAAGCGACGTTGGCGATGACGAGCGCGCCAGCGCCGACCCTGCGCCTTCTCCGGGAGAGGCCGAGCTGCATGCCGCGAAAGAACAACGCAATCCAGGAGGACACGATGGCGCGGTTTGAAGGCAAGGTGGCCGTGGTGACCGGCGCTGGCGCCGGCATCGGCAAGGCAGCGCCCTCGCCATCGCGCGCGAGGGCGGCAGAGTGGTGGTGGCCCACATTGGTGGCTCGGCGGGCATCGCCTGCACCGCGCAGATCGCGGCCGAAGCGGGCCACGCGGCTGGCCGTGGCCATGGACATCGCGGACGCACAGTCGGTGGCAGCGCTGCTCGAAACGGCGGAGCGGCACTTTGGCGGGGTTGACCTGCTGGTGAACAACGCGAGCGACATGCATCTGACCCCGCGCCACTGCGCGATCCTCGACCCGGACCTGACCGTCTCGGATGAGACCATGGCGACCAATCTGCGCGGCACGCTGCTCTGCTGCCCGCAGGCCATATCGCTCGCGGCGGTGGCGCGATCGTCAACATGGGGTCGTGGCAGGGGCTCAGCGCTGACCCCGCGCAGACGTCCTACGCCGCGTCGAAGGCGGCGATGAAAATGCTGTGGGCCTCGCTCGCCACTCAGTACGGTCATGCGCAGATCCGCTGTAACGCGATTGCGCCGGGTCTCGTCATGACCGAGCGTCTCCTCGCCAAGCTGGACGAGTGCATGCAACGGCATCTGCGGCGGCACCAGCTCCTGCCGCGCGTCGGCTGCGCCGAGGGACGTGGCCGCGCTGGTGGCATTCCTGCTCTACGACGATGCTGCGTTCATCACCGGCCAGGTCGTGTGCATCGACTTCGGCATGCTGGCCCATGTGCCGACGTACGCCGAGCGTGGCAACAGCCGCGCCGCGCGGCCTGCCGGCACACCGCCGAAGCGGCCGCGGCGCCGCGCTGCTGACGGACATGCTGCTCAACCCGCTGGACCGTCGGCACCGGCTGCGGCACGACATCCCGGTCGTGCCCGGCGCTTTCCCCCTGGTGGGGCATCTTCCCGCCATCGTCTGCGACCTGCCGCGCCTGCTGCGGCGCGCGGAAGGGATGCTGGGCAGCCACTTCTGGCTGGATTTCGGCCCTGCCGGACACATGATGACATGCGTGGATCCGGATGCGTTCGCACTGCTCCGGCACAAGGACGTGTCCTCGGCGCTGATCGAAGAGATCGCGCCCGAATTGCTTGGCGGAACGTTGGTTACCCAGGACGGCGGCGCGCACCGGCAGGCGCGCGATGCGATCAAGGCGGCGTTCCTGCCCAAGGGGCTGACCCAGGCCGGCATCGGCGACCTGTTCGTGCCCGTCATCCGAGCGCGGGTGCAGGCGTGGCGCGACCGCGGCGACGTAACTATCCTGCGCGAAACCGGCGACCTGATGCTCAAGCTGATCTTCAGCCTCTTGGGAATCCCCGCGCAGGACCTGCCGGAATGGCATCGCAAGTACCGGCAACTGGTGCAGTTGATCGTCGCGCCCCCGGTCGACCTGCCCGGACTGCCCCTGCGGCGCGGCCGCGCCGCCCGCGACTGGATCGACGCACAGTTGCGCCAATTCGTCCGCGACGTGCGCGCGCATGCCGCGCGCACGGGGTTGATCAACGACCTGGTGAGCGCCTTCGATCGCAGCGATGATGGGATGTCCGACGACGTCCTGGTCGCCAATATCCGCTTGCTGCTGCTTGCCGGTCACGACACCACTGCCTCGACGATGGCCTGGATGGTGATCGAGCTGGCGCGGCAGCCTGTGCTGTGGGACGCCCTGGTCGAGGAGGCGCAACGCGTGGGCGCGGTGCCGACCCGGCACGCGGACCTGGCGCAGTGTCCGGTCGCCGAGGCGCTGTTCCGCGAGACGCTGCGCGTGCATCCGACGGCCACGCTCCTGCCGCGTCGCGCGCTGCAGGAATTGCAACTCGGCCAACGGCGCATTCCCGCGGGCACCCATCTGTGCATCCCGCTGCTCCATTTCTCGACCTCGGCGCTGCTGCACGAGGCGCCTGATCAGTTCCGCCCGTCGCGGTGGCTGCAACGCACGGAGCCGATCCAGCCGGTGGACATGCTGCAGTTCGGTACCGGCCCACACGTCTGCATCGGCTACCACTTGGTATGGCTGGAACTAGTGCAGTTCTGCATCGCCTTGGCGCTCACCATGCACAAGGCCGGGGTGCGGCCACGGTTGCTGAGCGGCGTCGAAAAAGGCCGGCGCTATTACCCAACCGCACATCCGTCCATGACAATCCGCATCGGCTTCTCATGAACTGGCATCGCATCCCCGTGTGGCGAGGCAGCGGCGCCGGCGACGGGCGGCATTGCTGCACTGGGCGCGTGCGCTCGGTGCGACGCCGGCAACACCGCGGCGGCTCGGCGCTCGCCGTGGCCGTGTCAGGTACAAGGACATGAACAACATGCAGACCGGTTCTACGCTACACGACGACCGAACTGGCGTTTCCGCGCTCGGCGGATTGGGCGCGCAGGTGCGCGGCGCATCCGGCAGGCTGCTGCCGGAGATCTGGATGCAGGACGGCGCAAAGCGGGTCGAACAGGCGTTGGCGCGTCTTCTCTGCGCCGAAGACGATGGTGAGGCCGAGCTGATGGCGGCGATGCGCTACGCCACCTTGAATGGTGGGAAGCGCACCCGCGCCTTGCTCTGTCTGGCTGCCGGCGCACTGGCCGACACGCCGGCGCACATGCTCGACGACATCGGCGCCGCCATCGAGATGATCCATGCCTGTACCCTGGTCCACGACGACCTGCCCGCGATGGACGACGACGTGCTTCGCCGCGGCCTTCCGACCGTGCACGTCAAGTTCGGCGAAGCCACTGCGATCCTGGTCGGCGATGCGCTGCAGGCGCACGCCTTCCTGACCCTGGCGAGCCTGGATGTGCCGGCCGACAACCGTATCGCGCTCGTGCGCGAACTGGCGCAGGCGGTGTCCGCCGAGGGTGCCGCAGGCGGGCAGGCCATGGATCTGTCGCTGGTCGGAAAGCACGTCGAGCTGGACAGGATCGTGGCGATGCACCGGATGAAGAGCGGAGCGCTAGTGCGCGCGTCCGTTCGCATGGGCGCGCTATGCACCATCGCCGAGGATGCCGCGCACGCTGCGCTGTACTGTGCGCTCGATCGCTACACCGCCTGTTTCGGCCTGGCGTTGCAGGTGGTCGACGACATTCTCGACGCGACAGCTGATACCGCGACGCTGGGCAAGACCCCCGGCAAGGACGCGGCGGCGCAGAAGCCGACCTGCGCGTCGATCATGGGGCTGCAGGCAGCGCGCCAGTTCGCGCTGGATTTGTTGCGCGACGCCGGGGAGGCCATCGCCCCACTGGGGCCGCGTGCGGAACGGTTGGCGCAGATGCTGCTGCGGGCCAACGCGTATCTGTTCAAGCACGCGCCATGCGCATGAGCGCGCCCGTCTGCGTGGAGTCGCCCCTGTGCCGCTGCGATCGGCGGGCGGGAGCGATGCATGCTGCACTGTGTCCGAGTCCGCGGCGCCAATCGCAGCGGTTGCCCAGAACGGCCGCGGCGCGCTGCGCGCAAGCCTATGCGGCGGACCGGCGCCAGCATCGGCGCGTCGCCGCACCGGAGCAGGGCGACCGTCCGGCGCTGCCCATGCGCGGGGCCGCGACCGGCCCGCGGCGACGTGCGCGGCGTCTGCCCGGACCGTCTGCAGAAGGAAAATCCCGAGTGAACGCGCTTTCCGAACAGATCCTTTCCGAATTGCGCCACCTGCTGAGCGAGATGAGCGACGGCGGCAGCGTCGGCCCGTCGGTCTATGACACGGCGCGAGCTCTACAGTTCCGCGGCAACGTCACCGGTCGGCAGGACGCATACGCATGGCTTATCGCGCAGCAGCAGGCCGATGGCGGATGGGGAAGCGCGGACTTCCCGCTGTTCCGCCATGCGCCCACTTGGGCGGCGTTGCTGGCATTGCAGCGTGCCGATCCTCTTCCCGGCGCTGCCGACGCAGTCCAGGCTGCAACACGGTTCCTCGAGCGCGAGCCCGATCCCTACGCGCATACGGTGCCGGAAGACGCGCCGATCGCCGCGGAGCTGATCCTGCCGCAGTTGCGCGGCGAGGCCGCATCCTTACTGGGCGGCGTGGCGTTTCCGCGCCACCCGGCGCTGTTGCCGTTGCGGCAAGCGTGCCTGGTCAAGCTGGGGGCGGTAGCGACGTTGCCGAGCGGCCATCCGTTGCTGCACTCCTGGGAAGCCTGGGGAACCTCGCTGAGCACCGCATGCCCGGATGACGACGGCAGTATCGGCATCAGTCCGGCGGCCACCGCCGCGTGTCGTGCGCACGCCGTGACACAGGGGAGCACGCCGCAGGTCGGGCGCGCCGACGCGTATCTGCTAGCGGCATCGCGGGCGACGCGCAGCGGCATCGAAGGTGTCGTTCCCAATGTCTGGCCGATCAATGTGTTCGAGCCATGCTGGTCGCTGTACACCCTGCATCTGGCCGGGCTGTTCGCGCATCCCGCGCTCGCCGAGGCGGTGCGCGTGATCGTCGCGCAGCTCGACGCGCGCCTGGGCGTGCGCGGTCTGGGCCCGGCCTTGCACTTCGCGGCCGATGCGGACGACACCGCCGTTGCGCTGTGCGTCCTGCGCCTTGCAGGCCGCGACCCGGCGGTCGATGCGTTACGCCATTTCGAACTCGGCGAGCTGTTCGTCACCTTCCCCGGCGAGCGCAATGCCTCGGTGTCGACCAACATCCATGCTCTGCATGCGTTGCGACTGTTGGGAAAGCCCGCCGCCGGGACCAGTGCCTACGTCGAGGCCAATCGCAACCCGCATGGTGTATGGGACAACGAAAAATGGCACGTTTCGTGGCTGTATCCCACCGCGCATGCGGTCGCTGCGCTGGCGCAAGGCAAGCCCCAGTGGCGCGACGAGCGCGCGCTGGCGGCGCTGCTGCAGGCGCAGCGCGACGACGGCGGCTGGGGCGCCGGTCGCGCGTCCACATTCGAGGAAACCGCCTATGCGCTGTTCGCGTTGTACGCAATGGACCGGAGCGAAGAGCCGACAGGGCGCCGGCGCATCGCGCAGGCGGTGGCGCGTGCGCTCGAGTGGATGCTCGCCCGCCATGCGGCGCATGCATTGCCGCAGACGCCGCTGTGGATCGGTAAGGAACTGTATTGCCCCACCCGGGTCGTGCGCGTGGCCGAGCTCGCCGGGTTGTGGCTGGCGCTTGGTTGGGGGCGGCGCGTCCCGGCCGAGGGAGCAGGAGCGGCGCCATGATCCAGACCGAACGCGCGCTGCAGCAGGTGCTGGAGTGGGGGCGTTCCCTGACCGGGTTCGCCGACGAGCATGCCGTGGAAGCGGTCAGGGGCGGCCAGTACATCCTGCAGCGCATCCAGGCGAGCCTGCGCGACACCAGCGCCCGCACCGGCCGCGATCCGCACGACGAAACGCTGATCGTGGCGTTCTATCGCGAACTGGCGCTGCTGTTCTGGCTCGACGATTGCAACGACCTTGGCCTGATCGCGCCGGAGCAGCTCGCTGCCGTGGAGCAGGCGCTGGGGCAGGGCGTGCCGTGCGCGCTGCCCGGATTCGAGGGATGCGCTGTGCTGCGCGCTTCGCTGGCCGCGCTCGCCTACGATCGTCGCGACTATGTTCAGCTTCTTGACGATACCCGGTGCTACTGCGCGGCGCTGCGCGGCGGACACGCGCAGGCGGTAGGGGCGGAACGCTGGTCCTACGCCGAGTACCTGCACAACGGCATCGATTCGATCGCCTACACGAACGTGTTCTGTTGCCTGTCGTTGCTGTGGGGGCTGGACATGGCGACCTTGCGCGCGCGTCCGGCGTTTCGCGAGGTCCTGCGGCTCATCTGCGCGATAGGGCGCCTGCACAACGATCTGCATGGACGCGACAAGGACAGGTCGGCCGGCGAGGCCGACAACGCGGCGATCCTGCTGCTGCAGCGCTATCCGGCTATGCCTGCGGTGGAGTTCCTCAACGACGAGCTGGCCGGCCATACGCGCATGCTGCACCGGGTGATGGCGGAAGAACGCTTTCCCGCGCCGTGGGGACCGTTGATCGAGGCCATGGCGGCCATCCGCGCGCAGTACTACCAGACCTCGAGCAGCCGCTACCGCAGCGACGCTGCGGGGGAGGCCAGCGTGCGCCGGCCTGAAGGCGCGGGAGGCGGCGGCGTGCGCGCGCTGCCGTCGGTCCGATCCGACGCAACGCCGTCGCCCGATGCGACGGACGGAGCGAGCATGAGCGACACCGCCCTGAGCCGGCGCAAGGACGACCATCTGGACATCGTGCTGGACCGACGAACGGCGCCGGCCACGATCGCCCCCGGTTGGGAGTACGTCCGTTTCGAACACTGCGCATTGCCCGAGTTGGACCTGACGCAGATCGACCTGCGCGCCTCGCTGCTGGGCAAGACCATGCGCGCCCCGCTGCTGATCAGCTCCATGACCGGCGGCATGTCACGCGCCGAGGCCATCAACCGGCATCTGAGCGAGGCAGCGCAAGCCTTGGGGATTGCCATGTGCGTCGGTTCGCAGCGCGTGAGCCTGCAATCCCGCAACTCCCAGGGGCTGACGCGCGCGCTGCGCCGCCTAGCCCCAGACATTCCCTTGCTGGCCAATATCGGCGCCGCGCAACTGCGCGAGGCCGACGGCCTGGACCTGGCGCGCCGGGCGGTAGATGCGCTGGAGGCCGATGGACTCATCGTCCATCTCAATCCGCTGCAGGAAGCGCTACAGCCGGAGGGCGACCGCGACTGGCGCGCCGTCCTGGCGCAGATCGCTCGCGCCGCGCGCAGCGTGGGCGTGCCGATCGTGGCCAAGGAAGTGGGGTCGGGCCTGTCCGCCTCGGTGGCCTGTGCGCTCGTTGCGGCGGGCGTGGCGGTGATCGATGTCGCCGGCGCCGGCGGCACCAGTTGGGCCGCGGTGGAGGGCGAGCGCGCCCGCGATGCCGCCGACCGTACAGTGGCAATGGCGTTCGCCGATTGGGGGATTCCGACCCCAGCCAGCCTGCAGGCGGTACGTGAGGCGCTGCCAACGGTGAAGCTGATCGCGTCGGGCGGAATCCGCGACGGCGTCGACGTGGCCAAGGCCATTCGCCTGGGCGCGGACATGGCCGGGCAGGCGGCCGGCGTGCTGCGCGCGGCTACGGTATCCACCGAGGCGGTTGTCGCGCATTTCGAGATCGTCATCCGCCAGTTGGCCGTCGCCTGCTTCTGCACCGGCTCGGCTGATCTGGCGGCGTTGCGTCACGCGCGCTTGTTGCCATCGGCGCATCTGCCCGCCGGTTGATGGCGGCGTCGTCCGCACTTGCGGCGGGCGCCTAGTCTTACTCAGCCAGAAAGTCGCGGATGCGGGGATTCGCGGTGGTGGCGGATTTGCTCGGGTGCTGCTTCGTGCCAGGGAAGCGCCCCGCCATGCCCGACTGGACAGCCGAGAGTGAAGCCGCATTCGGCGCCTATGTCGATGCTTTGATCGGGGTGATCGGCCACGCCGAACGAGCTGAGCCCCTGACGGGGCCGGAACAAGGTGCGCCGGGAGACCGGCAAGGAGTAGATGGTGCAAGTCCATTGCAATGAAGGAGTAGCGATCGACCCCGAGTCATGGGCGATCCGTCGTGAGGAGACTTTCTGTGGTGTCAAACAAGGTTGTTAGGCTCAAGCAGTTTGTCAGCATCGTTTTGAGACAAAGCGGTGGCGGTGGAATGAAGGTTACGATCGAGGGCGGAACGAATTTGACGACACATGCCGGAGGAGGTCCGCATAGACAAAGAGCTGGGAGAGCCTGTTCGACGGCGACATCTTGCTTGTCGATGCGCCATACCAAGAAGATCATGGCAGCGCTGCAGAGCGCGGTCGTGAATCATGAGGCGGAGACATATGCCCTTCTCGCCGGTTTTGCCCGGACTGCCATACACTCCGACCGGTCAGCGACTAGACGACACGCCGGATCCGAACCGTCTGCGGCACCATTGAGGTTCGCAATCCCCGATTGCCATCCAGGGCCGATCGAACGACACCGGAGCTGATGGAACTGATGGCGCGGCTAGGAAGCATGCTGCCCTAGCGGCAGGCGCCAAAGGTGCTGGCCGATTCCTGCCGACTGAACCGACCGAGACGCATGCGATCGTGCGCAAGGTACGATCAGGATCGGCAAGCGGCTCGACGACCAGGTCATGCAGGAAACTGGCGTGCGAGGTCCCAAACGGATGACCGATGGCACCTTGAGATGCAGCTTCCCGGAGCTCGGCGCAAAGAGTTCGTCATCAGCATCGATACGGCGTACGTTCGTAGCGCCTGATCAACATTCGGCGCGAATTTTCGAGCTCGTCGTGGCCAGATGCGCCCGCGGGGGACGGGGAGAAAGGGGCGGTTGCTATTTCTTAACCGGCAGCACCGACCATCAGGCAATCCGCGATCGTGCTCTTCGCCCTCTCTAGGAAGTCGGAATATCGCGGCTTTGGGGATGTGACGGTGATCTCGGACGGGGCCGAAATCTTAAAGCGGCTGCCCCGCGCCATGCCGAAACCAACGACCCACATCATCGACTGGTTTCATATTGCCATGGAGATCCAGCCCATACAGCAGATCGCCGATCGCATCGTACGATTCCGATCAGGCCCTTTTTGAGTGCTTCCAGCCATCGGCAGGGACGTCAGAACTGTGAAGTGGCGTCTGTGGGATGGGCGGGTCGGCCGCGCGATTCGCGACCTCGAGCAACTTCCCAGGACAGACTCAGTTGCGACATGCTGCATAGCTTCGCTTCGTTCTCACAACATTGAAGACGTGCGGCAAAGTCTGCTCAGCTATCGCTTGGCCTGGCTCGACCAACCGGCACCCCGCCGTCGCGTTTTACGGCTCTGCGGAATTGCATGTACGAGGCAAACCGCTTGACACTGGCTCCCTGGGTTCTCTCGAACGATGCAAACGTGTGCGTTACTCAGTCCTCGGTTCGGTCTCCATCATTCATGGGCGCAGCTCGTTGATCGGTTGGCGAGCATCGAACGCGCGACATCTCTGCGCCACGCAGGCTGGCAAAGGCCTGGAGCACAGCGCCAAAGCCGAACCATACATCGGCGATCCGCCCTCTGAAATGTGACCGCGACCATCAGCCGATCAGCATTGGATTGTCCTGATCCCCATGGATGCAGTCAGGCGCACGGTCGTGGCCAGCCGCCCCTCAGCGCAGTTGACGACAGTGCTCTTGGCCGACACACGACTAGCAGAGTGGCGGTGTGATCTCCCGAAAGGGAGGCCGGTAGTCCATCACCAGGGTTTGTCAGAGCCAGTCCCGGTGAAGCGGGCGCAGTGACTCTCTCCGCGGCATAGTCGTCGAGCTGGCGAGAGAGAGGTCTGCCTCAGACGGGGCGGTTTTCGCTTCTGTTTTTCACCGGCTCCATTTTGGCCAGGCCGTCCTCGTATGAAACTTCCCTGTATGATCCACCGATGTCCTTGGCCGCGTCGAGCAGGTAGTCGAGCCTACCGGCCGTACCGAGCTTCTTGATGTCATTCTTGTCGACGCCGGCGAGGTCCATCATCTCCTTCCAGACAGTTGATTCGTCGCAAGGCAGAATGCGGAAGGTGATGTCGCCTATCTTGGTGCGGTACTTCGCCAGCAGATCAATGTTGTTGCAGAAAATGAAATAGCTGCCTTTGGGGCTCAGCCTGCCATCCAGAACCTTTGCAGCCTCAGGTAGATACCCGAACGAATGCAGATATCCGGCAAGGACTGGGATAGTCGGTTCGCCTTCCTGCGCGATTGCAAGAACTTGTTCAATGGAATAGTCCGGCGGTCGTTTTTCGTCGGCGAGCTGGGCTTGGAACTTCAGCGCGATGTCGCCCCGAAATCCAAATCGCCCCGGCTTCGTTGTCTCGGTCTTAAGCACCGCATTCAGCAACCGCCCCTCCTTGTCCAACTGGCCAAGAGCGGTGTTGTCGATCGACGTCATGGAAGGCTCCTCATCAATCTGTCGTGTACATGCATCGCCAATGCGGCGTGTCCGCTGACCTTATGCAAGTTGTTTGCCGTGCGCCCATGTCTGCAGCGACGCACACGGTAAGCGGCGGATTGGCGCAATGTGCAGGGATAATACGTGCTGGCACCATCACGAGGTCTCGGCCGGATAAGGGCGGGACGCCCGAAAACCGCCTGTCGCAAATCAGACAGGTCGCAAATCGAATGGTCGCCGCGTTCAAAACCAATGGACTTCAGCTGCATCTCGATTGGCATGGGATTTGCGAATTGTGCCTCCGACAGAAACTGAGAGCGAGCCAGAAATGATCAGCCTAACGGATAGCGCCATCAACGCACTGAAGGCCGCAATCTCCTCGACGGCCCAGCCGGCAAGCGGTTTGCGGGTCATGGTCGAAGGCGGCGGTTGCCAAGGGTTCACGTACAAAATGGGTCTTGCTCATGAGCCGGTCTCCGATGAGCCCGTGTTTGAGCATGACGGGATCAAAGTCTTCGTCGACAAGGCGAGCCGGGCGCATCTCAACGGTACCACGATCGATTTCGTGGTGTCGCTCGAAGGATCAGGGTTCCGCTTCGATAACCCAAATGCCAAATCGAGCTGCTCCTGCGGCAAATCGTTCAGCTGAGCCGCCTTCGGACCATTCGCAATGGAAGGAGCATCGAACATGGGCCTGAAGGCTGAACGAACGAAGCAGTCTTCGAGTGCAGAGGCTTCCGATCGCGAGCGGATTGTCCGTGCCGTGCTCGATGAGATTCGGCCAAGCCTCAGGCGTGATCGTGGGGATTGTGAGCTCGTCGAAATCGAAGGCAACAAGATCATGGTCAGGCTCACCGGCGCCTGCATGTTATGCAAGCTCGCGAGAACGACGCTCGCGGCCAATCAGGCGCGCCTGATCGAGCGGCTCGGCGAGTTCGTCCGCCTGATCCCGCTCGCCGCGGCTGCCAAAGAGGGGCCTTAAGTGCAGAGCGGACAGTCCGTGCAGCTGATCTACCTGGATAACAACGCGACGACCCGTGCACATCCATCGGTAGTCGCGTCAATGCTGCCGTTCTTCTCTGGGCAATTCGGCAATGCGTCGTCCGGGCATGCATTCGGCACTGAGGTTGCGCTCGCATTGAAACAAGCGCGCCGGAAGCTGCAGGCCCTCGTTGGCGCGGCATTCGATCACGAGATCGTCTTCACCTCGGGCGCGACTGAATCCGACAACACCGCGATCCTGTCCGCGCTCGCCGTGCAGGAGGGACGCGACGAGATCGTCACTACGGCCGTTGAGCATCCAGCCGTGTTGTCGCTTGCCGAGGAGCTGGGCCGACGCGGAATCAAGACCCATGTCATTCCGGTCGATGCAAGCGGCCGATTGAACATCGAGGCTTATCGCAACGCATTGTCGAGGCGGACGTCAATCGCCTCGGTCATGTGGGCCAATAATGAGACCGGTACGATCTTTCCGGTGAAATCCCTGGCCAAGATGGCGCGCTCAGTCGGCGCGCTCTTTCACACCGATGCGGTCCAGGCGGTCGGGCGGATTCCGATTGACCTGAAGACTACGGACGTCGACATGCTGTCGCTCTCCGGCCATAAGCTCCATGGTCCGAAGGGGATCGGCGCGCTGTATGTGCGCAAGGACACCAGGTTCCGACCGCTGATCTTCGGCGGCGCACAGGAGCGGCATCGCCGCGCTGGCACCCAAAACGTTCCGGGCATTATTGGGCTGGGCAAGGCGGCGGAACTCGCTGCGGCACACCTCATACAAGAGCAGACGCAGATTGGCATGCTTCGCGACCGGCTGGAGCAAGGCATACTCGCTCTCGGCTGTTGCATCGTGCTTGGTGATATCAAGAACCGCTTGCCAAACACGTCCAACATCGCATTCGAGCATCTCGAAGCAGAGGCCATCGTCGACCACCTGAACCGCAACGGAATTGCTGCCTCGCTCGGTTCAGCCTGCGCGTCCGGCTCGATGGAGCCGTCCCATGTCCTGCGCGCGATGAGAGTACCACCGGCCTTTTTGCGCGGTGCGGTTCGCTTCTCGCTGTCGCGCGAGACGGCGCCGGATGAGATCGATCGTGTCCTGCAAGTCCTGGCGGACATCAATGCCAAACAGAGAGCCTTGTGGCGTGCGTGTCAGGAGCGCGCGGGCGAGAGCTCACAAGTTGCGGAGCTCCTATGAAGGTCATGATTCGCCGTTCGCCCGAGACGGGGCTTTCGATTTATGTGCCCAAGAAGGATCTTGAGGAGTCGATTGTCGAATGTGAGCACGAGACGCTGTGGGGTGGTTGGATTAGAATCGCGAACGGGTGGGTGCTCGACCTACCCGCGATGGCGAGTGACACCATCCTTCCAATTACGATCAATGCCAGGAAGCGCGACGGCGAAGCAACCGAATGATGAATGCTGCGACTCCACAGAACCTCGCCAAACCAGCGGATGCGGAAGCTGTTCTTGGCGCAGCGGTCCGGCCTTTGCGAGGAAGGCCACATCAATCCCTGGCTTTGGCTTGGCGTGGTCGAAGGTTCCAGCCGAACCTGCCGATGACTCCGGAAGCGCTCGAACCGTCCTTGGGACCCAAGATGGCGCCGACGCATGGTGTCAAACGCAATACTCGGCCTAGCCTGCACTGTTGGGCAACGAGATGGCGTTGCCGGGGAGGCCTCGCGACGGCCCATTGTGCTGACATCGCCAGCCCGGTCGTTACATTCCGCACATCTTCATAGCGTTAGGCCAATCGCTGCAACTCCGCAAAATACAGTTTCGAGAGGATTGGATCTCGCACCGGGCCAAGTCGTAGCTCGCAAATCGTGATGCAACGGTCGCGATGCAAATCCTTGAATCAGTCGAATTGCGCGAAGACTAAGGTTGTAAATGACGCATCGTCATACAAGGAGCGTCGACGACTCGCGAACTGGAAGGCCAACGCCCTCCGCTCCTGACGATGATCCCTATCTGTGGTTGGAACAAATAGAAGGCGCGCGGGCGCTGAACTTCGTCGAGCGGCAGAATAGCAGAACCCTGGAGGTGTTTGGCGGACCCGCAGCCGAACGAGACAGAGATGCGCTGACAGCGATTTACGACCGACCTGACAATATTCCCTATGTCAGCCGGCGCGGCGAGTATCTCTACAATCTCTGGAGGGACGCCAATAATCCACGCGGCCTCTGGCGGCGAACCACTCTGGAAGAGTATCGCAGGCTGAAGCCATCATGGGACATCCTGCTCGACCTCGATCAACTTGCGGTCAGCGAAGGCAAAGACTGGCTTCTGAACGCCACGGCCGCACCGCCTGGAGATCACTCGCGATGGATCTTAAGTCTATCGCGCGGCGGAAGCGATGCCGTCACCTTGCGTGAATTCGACTCAGACACGAAGCTCTTCATCCACGACGGCTTTGTCTTGCCGGAAGCCAAAGGCAGCGGCGTATGGCTCGATTTTGATACGCTGGTGTTGTTAAGCTCCCATGGTGACGGCATGGCCGCGACCACCGGCTATGCGCGCACCGTGAGGCTGTGGCGGCGTGGTACGCATGTTGACAAAGCGGCAGTGATCTTTGAGACCAAGGCCGCTCATGTGTCAGTCGGTTGCAGTGTTGACGACACTGTCGTGCCGCCCAGGATCTGGTTCCTCGATGCGACAGACGTCTCCAATTGCGTGGTCTGGCTGGGCGATGAAACGGGAGCCAAGACGAGGCTCGATTTGCCAAGTAACATCTGGATGCGGTCGCATCGCAACTGGCTTGCCCTGAAGCCGCGCGAATCCTGGTCTGTGGCAGGGCACACCTATGCCGCGGATACGGTGCTCGTCATCGCGCTGCCGGCATTCCTGGCGGGCAGCCGCCAGTTCGACATTCTCTTCGAGCCGGGCCCGCGCCGTGCGCTGCAGAGCTTCTTTTGGAGTGCGGGCAAGCTTGTGCTTTGTATTCTCGACAAACTCCGCCCAGTGTTCGAGATCTGCACTCCATCCGATCATCGCTGGAACCGCGAGCAATTGGGCGGGCTTCCTGATCTTGGCGTCGTCGACATCTGGTCTCTCGATCGCGATCCGTCCGAGAGCAATGGTGACTTGCTGGCTCACGTCGAGGATCCGCTCACCCCGCCGTCTCTCATCCTGCTGGAGCGGGGCGTGGGCAGTCCCGCCGTGCTGAAGCAGGCGCCGAAGACGTTTGCCGCGGAGCACTGCGTGGTCACGCGGCACGAGGCCGTCTCGATCGACGGTGAGCGAATTCCCTACCTACAGACCGGGCCGGTCAGACAGACCGGCAACGCGCCGGTCCATCTGAGCGGATATGGCGGGTTTGGAATGTCCGTGAAACCGTATTACAATTCCGCGCTCGGTAAGCTTTGGCTTGACTGCGGCGGCACCACGGTTCAGGCAAATTTGCGCGGCGGCGGTGAGTTCGGCACGCGCTGGCACGACGCCGGCCGGCTGGCCGGCAAGAGATTGTCGCATGACGATTTCGCAGCCGTCGCCGCCGATCTCGTTAAGCGCGGCGTGACACAGGCCAAGCGGATCGGGGCCGAGAGTGGATCGAACGGCGGCATCCTCATTACCAACATGCTAACGCGATATCCTGGGCTCTTTGGCGCACTGTTCTGCACCGTCCCGCTGATCGACATGCGCCGCTACACCAAACTGCTCGCCGGGGCGAACTGGCTCGCCGAATATGGCGATCCCGACAACGCTGAGGAGTGGGAGTGGCTGAAGACCTATTCTGCCTATCATGCTGCAAGACCCGGGCAGTCCTATCCACCGATCCTGATGGCCACCAGGCGGCGGGACGATCGCGTCCATCCCGGACATGCGCGCAAAATGGCAGCGAAGCTGCAGGCGATGGGCTATGAGGCTTATTTATACGAGCATGCCGCCGGCGGCCACGGCTGTGGCAAGGACAACAGGGAGCACGCCGGCTTGTTGGTGCTGGGCCTGCGTTTCCTGAAGAGCAGGATCGGCTGGCTGGATACCGAGGACGGGAGCGACGTAGTGTAGTTGTTGGACGGCAGTTCGTGCGATGTCGACCGAGGCGGCTGCAGCTTTACGAATCTGAGGCGTCCACACCCGCACCACCTATTCGAGATGCCTACCAACGTTTGGACGCACGGTCCAATTCGTGGCCGTCGGGACTCTGGGCACCAGGCGTTTCTCTTCACCTGCCCGACAATGCGTCCGGAGTGTCAGGAAAGGGCCCGCGTGATCTTCACGACATAGGTCGGTAACGGGTTTCTTGTCTGCATCTAGGAAGCATCGCCGGTTCAAGTTGTCCTTCAAAGCGTCCGGAACGTCTTTTGCGGATTGTGCTTTGCATACGCGTCACATTTCGGCGACAAGATCAACTTTCAACGACACCAGCCGCCATGCTCTTTGCTCAAGGGCATAGATGAACCAGCGTACCGCCCTCGTAATAGCGCTGCCGGGCGCTGTTGTGATCGCAATTCTGTCAGCTTTCGAACATGAGTTGATAAAACGGACATTCGAACGGACGGTGCCTAACTGCTTGACGCGAAACACAAATACGTTTGTGGCAGGTATGGCACGCCAGTTGCTCTTGGCTTTTCAGAAACGACTCTGGGGATGCTTGCTGGAAGGATTCGGCTTGCGAAGAGAATTGGAAAAATGAGTACTTCAGCGCAACACCAGGTAGCCTGCGGCGGCGGCGAGATCAGCGAGACCATGCAAGTCATGGCTAAGCACAACAGCTGCGGTACGGTCGGTGGGAGCGGCAAGGCCAGGTGCCGATCTCAGGCCGGCATCGGCAATGTGCCAAATGAGGTCTGGGAAAAGGTGAAGAACCATCCCTGCTACAGCGAGGAGGCGCACCATCATTATGCCCGGATGCATGTCGCCGTCGCACCCGCCTGCAATATCCAGTGCAATTACTGCAATCGTAAATACGATTGCGCAAACGAATCGCGCCCCGGCATTGTCAGCGAGAAGTTGACGCCGGAGCAGGCCGCCAAGAAGGTGCTGGCGGTCGCTTCCGCCATCCCTCAGATGAGCGTGGTCGGCGTTGCTGGCCCTGGCGACCCCCTGGCGAATCCGGACAAGACATTCAAGACCTTCGAGCTCGTCAATAAACTCGCGCCAGATATCAAGCTGTGCCTCTCGACGAACGGTCTGGCGCTAGCTGATCATGTCGACACGATTGCAAGACTTAAGGTCGATCACGTGACGATCACGATCAACATGATCGATCCCGATATTGGCGCAAAAATCTATCCCTGGATCTTTTACCGCCACAAGCGCTACACCGGCATTGAAGCTGCAAGCATCCTCAGCAATCGGCAGCTCCAGGGCCTGGAGATGCTCACCGCGCGCGGCATCCTGTGCAAAGTCAACTCGGTGATGATTCCCGGGATTAACGATCAGCATCTGGTTGAGGTTAACAAGGCCGTGAAGTCGCGCGGCGCCTTCCTGCATAACGTGATGCCGCTGATTTCGTCACCCGAGCACGGCACCGTGTTCGGTCTCAGCGGGCAACGCGGCCCGACCGCACAGGAAGTGACAGCATTGCAGGATAGCTGCGAAAGCGAGATGAACATGATGCGTCACTGTCGCCAGTGCCGCGCCGACGCCGTCGGACTGCTCGGGGAGGACCGCGGCGCCGAGTTCACCATGGAAAAGATCATGGCCATGGACATCAAATATGATGAACAGGCCCGAAAGGAGTATCAGGCCAAAGTCGAGAAGGCGCGCATTGCAAAGCTTGCGGCCAAGCAGGAGCAGCTTGCTGGGCTTGCCAGCGCGTCCAGCGAAATCAAGGTGCTGGTGGCGGTTGCAACCAAGGGCTCGGGATTGATCAACCAGCACTTCGGTCATGCCAAGGAGTTCCAGATCTACGAGCTCTCAACTTCGGGCGCCAAATTCGTTGGCCATCGTCCTATTCATTCCTATTGCCAGGGCGGCGATGGCGAGGACAGCAAGCTCGAAATCGCCATCGATGCCATCAACGACTGCCATGCCGTGCTCGTGTCAAAGATCGGCGGCTGCCCGAAGGCCGAATTGATCAAGGCCGGAATCGAGCCGGTCGATCAGTACGCCTGGGAGTTCATTGATGGCTCGGCGATCGCCTGGTTCAAACTCTATCTCCATAAAGTCAATGAGGGGAAGATCAAGCACGTTGAGCGGGTCGATCCGGCTGCCCGCCGCAATGCGCTGATTTCCGCCGCCTGAGGATGGGTTCAGACAATGCCGTTCAAGATCATCGCCTCGCAATGCACGGGCTGTTCGGCCTGCGAAACGCAGTGCCCGAACTTCGCTATTTCCGAGCGAGCCGGCGTTTTCCAGATCGATCCTGAGAAATGCACCGAGTGCGCCGCCTACTTTGATGAGCCCCAATGCGTGGCGGTTTGCCCGGTTGACAATACATGCGTGCTTGATACGGCGCTGCCGCGTCACCAGGCTGCTTGAGGGCCACGATGGATGTCACTACGACACTCGTTCAGAAACTCGGGCGGATGATGCTCCGCCTTCACGAGGCGCCGGCCACGACTTTCCCCTTCTCAGACCGGGTGGACGGCTCTCCCTGGTCGCTAACCTTTTCGCCAGTTGTCGACCCATATTCTGGCAACGCGCACGTGGGCGGGAGCGCTCGAGCTATTCCTGTCGACCCGAAGGCCGCTGTCTTGGGCGTCAAGGATCAATTTCGCCGATGGACCCACAAAGGGCTGACCCGTCTTCCACGATATCAATCCAGTCATGTGCGGCCATCATTGAACAGGCGACATTCATGCCCGAGGCCTTCTTCAGTTGGTCATCCGAGAGAGGGCGTCCTCACCGAGCCGTGTCTTGGTCGCACGGTATCGAGCCGGCTAAGCATCATCACAGGGCGACAGGGCTATCCTATCACCTCGATGAAGGTGCAGAAATACACCTGCGCCACGGCAGGGCGTTCGGACCCGATCACGTGATGCGGAAACGAATTTCCTGCCACCGGTGCGGTCGGCGCCACCAAGTTGGAATTCGGCTGCTATGAGAGCACCTCGTGCGGGTCTTCCTGTTC
The DNA here is from genome assembly GCF_023101065.1 of Bradyrhizobium sp. 172. Lineage (NCBI taxonomy): Bacteria > Pseudomonadati > Pseudomonadota > Alphaproteobacteria > Hyphomicrobiales > Nitrobacteraceae > Bradyrhizobium > Bradyrhizobium sp. 172. The sequence goes on along the minus strand of NZ_CP064701.1, from coordinate 6,995,687 downwards.
TCGCTCAACGCCTATTGCCGACTTGCAGGTGCGTCTCGGGCAACCCGGCGAAGGACGGCAACTGTCGGAGGCTGCTGGGGCTTTGTCCGGCGGACGATGCTAGCGCCAAGGTGTTGTTGGGCGAGCGTATGGGCGGGACCGTGAGTGATCACGTCCACAATGCCCTCGGTTGGCGGGGTAATCAGGTCGACTCTGTCAGCTGTGCGCATCCCGCGCTGAAGCACGCGGCTCGCGGCCGGCTCAAGCACGCCCGGCTCGATGACAGACGCGCGTGCCGCGTCGACGGCTTCTTCAACATCAACGATGGGCTCACGGATAGTTGTCTCGATCGTCTCGATTTTAGGCTGCGGGCATTGATGTTGCTGCACCGGGATCCCGACAGGCTCATGCAATCCGCGACCCCAAGCGCCGCCGTGCGGGAATGGAGGGGGTCCATCGAGCATCATGATAGGGCGGTTCGTAAGCCCGGGCGCTCGCGAGGCGCGGTACAGTTGAACCATGGAGCGGGGACGGCAGCATGAGCAACATCGCCCGTGATAGTGACATCGTCGAGCTGACGGACGCCCCCTTCTTTGATTATGGTGACAACGTGCGGGCCAACCGCACCATCCGCAACGACGGCACCTATGTGGGCAAGGAGATCGGTGAGGTTCTGGTCAAGAAAGGGGAGCTTGGCTATGTCGTCTCGATCGGCACGTTCCTGCAACAATTTTATATTTATGGAGTCGAATTCCTCGGCTCCGGCAATCGCGTCGGCATGAAATGCAAGGAGCTCGATCTAGTCTCGCCAAGCCACGAAGGCGAGGAGCCGTTCTTGCCAGGAGCGGCACCCCGATGATCGAACCAAGATCGCCAAAATACCGGTCAGGCCAACGTGTCAAGGCGGCAATCGATCTGCTCAACGACGGTTCCTTTCCCGGCGCGTCGGCCGAAGAGTGTCTGGTCAGCGTCGGGTATATTGGTCAGATCGTCCAGGTCGGTCGCCATACGGGAGCGAACCTACCCATTTATATGGTCGACTTCGGCAAGCAGTTGGTGGTTGGCTGCCTCGAGGCAGAAATCTCTGCAGTCTAGGATATCGCGCAATGAACGCAGCAATCATCAGACGACATCATTCCGGATTGCCTGCGCATCCCAACGAGCTCGACCGGTGGCGGATCGTGCGCGCGCTGAAGAAGCGCGAGCACTACCGATATGTCTCGCCAAAGGTGACAGCGGTTGCTGGTGGCTATCTGGTCGAGAGCCCGTGCTGCTCAGGCAATATCAATGCGGAGGGCGGCCTCGTCGACGTCGCGCTGCTGCACCACGATAGGACTGCGGCGGCATGGCAGCTGCTCCGCAAAGATCACCGCAGGGGCCTTTGGGAGTGGCATTCAACCCATCAACGGCTTGGCCTGGCGACAGCGGTTCTGAACGCCGACCCTGAACGTTTGTTCTGGCAATAGATCGTGGAGATGGTGCTCGAAGGCGCCTTGACGGAGATCGAGTAGACGCTCGCCGCTATTCATACAGCCTCTGAGCCCTGCCTGACGCTCCGGCAGAAAGCTCCACATCTTGCCTGGATTTGTTGCGAGGCGTCCGAGATGACGCAGAATCCGTTCCGCCGGGTTGGAGGTTCGACCTGCATCTACTCGACAGTGAAGGTCACTGTTACAGATCACGAATGATCCGCAGCGCGCCGGCATTGTGCTGGCCAAGCGCTCTGGCAAATCGATCAAGCAATCGCCTGCCGGTGCCAAGCTCACACAGGACGGCTAGGCCCGCGGGTTGCTTGCCATGCCGTAGTGCCCGGCCCGGGAATATCAGGATCAGGTCGCTCGCTCGTCCATCGGGTCCATAAGACGGGGACAGGCGATGGTCTCCCAGAACTGTTCGCTGAGGACGGAATCGCCTGGGAACGTCAACGTGGCTTATTAAACCAAGGATACTGCGGTAGATGAAGTTTGGATCAGCGAGCCGTGCTCGATCTGCTGACGAGGAATAACGCTCAGGCTTTGTAAGATGTGCCTTTGTGAGTACTCGCCCTTAGGTCCACCGCCGTGCACTCGCCGTGAACGCCGGTTGGTGATGCGCGCGCAAGTGAGGCAGTGCGACTGTCCCGGCCTATCCGCTCTACTCCATCATTAGCATTACAGTTGGCTTTTTGCTTTGAAATGCGCGCGCTGAGCGATCGCTTGGTGAGCTCTGCGCCAGAGTGACCATGCGATGATGTGCGCGGGTTGGATCCGCTTTCGAGCGAGCCTGACGGCGATGCGCCGGACTTCCTGGATTGACCATCGGATCAACGACGGCGTGGCTATGCTTTGGTTTTTGCTGTGGTTCGACGTTTGGTTTTTTTTGGCGGCGGCGGATTGGCATGATGTCGGATCACCGCCATCATGGCGAAGGCGAGCATCACCATAGACACGTGGCGATGCCAGCCATGCCAGGATCTGCTCTCGTTGTGATCGAGCCCGAATTCGTTTTTCGCGGTTTCAAAGCTGTCCTCGATCGCCCACCGATGGCCTTCGACCGCGACCAGCGTTTCGATGGATGTTCCCGCTGGACACCAGGTGGTGAAGAAGGCGAGATCGCCATCGGCGATACGACGACGGATCAGCAGACCGCGTGTCCAAACGCCAGGATTTTCGTCGTTTGATTCTCCGACCAGATCGGCCAGTTCGAGATAACACCAATCATGCAGCCGTGGTCCTTTGGTTCCGTCCCCTGCCGACAGGCGTTTCCAGTCGGACGAACGCCGCGTCGAGGCGATGTCCGCGGCGGCGCCAGAGACTGATCGCCGCTTGCCCCAGGAATGAAATACATGAGCGCTGCTGACCCCGAGTACATAGCCTTTGCCTGCGCGACGTAGTTGCTGTTCGATATCGCCAACGCCGTAGACTGTATCACCCGCAACCCACTTGAATGGGACAGACGTGGCTATCGCGCGTGCGATCATGCTCGTCGCAAGCTTTGGTTTGGTCGCAAAGCCGACATCGGCACGCACATATGCGGTTTCCAGACGATCCGGATCGTCGGTCCATTCCTTCGGAAGATACAGCGCGCGATCGATGAACGCATGACCGTGGCGCGACACGTAGGCGGCGAAGACGCCGATCTGGCAGTTCGTGATCTTGCCGGCGGAACCAGTGTATTGCCGCGCCACCCCGCAAGACGCCTTGCCTTGCTTGAGAAAGCCGGTCTCGTCGATCACGAGCACCGCATCGTCATCCGCCAAATGCTCGATGACATAATCGCGCACGATATCGCGCAGACCATCAGCATCCCAATCCCTGCGACCCAGGATCGCCTGTTGCCGCCAAGGACCGGGATCGCCAGCTGCCTCCGCGCGCATCCAACCAGTCTTGCGTTGCTCATCTCCGAGCAGACCTTCCAGAAACAAGCCTGCATTCCTCGCAACACGATCTTGATTGAACAACGGACGTATCCGTTTCTTGATCTCACGAAGCGACGCCGCCCACAGCGCAAGCGTCTCTTCAATCGACGCTGCCTGCGTCCATGATCTTCGAATCATGGTTGCCCATGGATTCAGAAATCCTCAGAAAGGGCAACTGTAATGCTAGTATTCGGGCTTGGAAATATCATACTACAAACTACTGAGTGAAGTCGGCGCGTTCAAGCAGAAGCGCTTTTCGAGTTGTTGTTTCGAAGACGCATCGAGTGTCTCATCTCTATCGCTTGCTTCCATGTTGAAGGTGCTGACGTGCACGTGGAAAATCAGGTTTGTCACGCGAATAAAGATCCAGATGACAGAGGACAAATTCGCGTGTAGTTCCGGTTCTTATCTCAAAGAGAAAAATCCGCTTGAATGGTTGTCGATGACCATTGATATGGTAATGGGAAGCAGTTGCGTCTTCGCCAAAAACAAGACGCTCCAGGTAGATGTGCAAAGCGAAATCGGAGAACACGTGGCAAAAAGCACCAAGCGCAAAGAGTATAGTAAGGATGACGTCAAGCTGCTCAAGGCGCACTCAAAGGCCCGCACCCCTGTAGCTAGGGTTTCAAAGCTTATGAAGCGATCCGAGGGCTCTCTAAGACAGAAAGCACGTACCTTGGGGATTGGCTTGGGTCACCAGCGCTGATATCCGCCTTAATGTTCGGAAATTGACCGGCGTAATGATCGAGACGGCAAGGCGGCTTACGACCGCCAGGCCACCCGATCGCTTCAGGTGCCTGCGCCCAAGAGTCAGCTCGCGCCATGAACGAGCTGACCGATTTCCTGATAGACCGGCTCACTTGGCCTAAAACTCGTCGAGTCATGGTTTTAATCAGGGACTGATAAGCCCGACTCGTTCGTCTCATAGTGCGGCTTACATCGGTCAATATAGATTTATCGAGCCCGGAAATACGGTCCGCGAGCGTGCCGGCGGATCATCATCCCGGCCGGTAGACGTCATTCGGCGCTGAGCTATCTCCCTCTCCCTCCATCCTTATCGAGGCGCGACTACTGGAACCCTAGTTGCCCCGAAGAGGGAGCTTGGCCCGAGTCCGTGGGTGCCGGCATGTCGGCCTACAGCATTAGCGGCCTGCGGCTGACGCAGATCGCTCCGATGATGCTGCGGGCCGGCAAGGCGCAGAAAGAAGGGAATAGCCGCGGTCCGGCCTATGGCGACAACATAAAGGAACTCCGGCAGGAGATGTGCGTCGAGTAGGCGCAGAAGCGTACAAGTATTTTGTATGTTCATGCGTAGCCGCCTCGGCATCCTCTTGTATGCGGGATTTGTTATGAGGTGGGCAAGAGCGGTGGTGAACCTTGTTCATCGTCATCATCGAGACCGTCGATTGGCCGCCACGACTGCCGCGCGCGGACAGCGCGGCGGCCGCGGTAGACTCGATGGTGGCAATGAGATTTGAATTGCGTGCCGCACTCGCTAGCAGCAGGCCGCATTTGCGGTAAGATCGTCCGTATCCAGAAACGATTGAATCTGACGTCCTTAATTCGGGAGCTGCTCCTTGCTGCACTTTCGATATGTTGCCTCAGGCAATTTTAAGCGTGTCGCCGCCGATTTCGCGGTTGCAAGGGCAGAGCTCATTCGTCTGTATCGCATCCAGAACGCGTAACGTGTCCGTCGGGCTGCGGCCGACATTGAGGCTTGTCGCATAGACATGCTGGACCGTGTTCTCAGGATCGACGATGAACGTGTAGCGATGCGCGATGCCATCACGCGATCGCACTCCAAGGCCATCGACCAGTGCGCCCTTGGTGTCCGCAAACTGCCAGATCGATAGACGGTGCAGATCCTTGTGCTCACGCCGCCAAGCGAGCTTGCAAAACTCGTTATCGGTCGAGCCACCAAGCACGATTGCATCGCGATCGGCGAAATGCTTGGACAGGCGAGCAAACTCAGCGATTTCGGTTGGGCAGACGAATGTGAAATCCTTCGGGTAAAAGAAGATGACTTTCCATTTTCCGGGGAAACTCCTCTCAGTCAGCGTCTCGAAGGCGCTCTGCCCGTTCTCCTCTGGCAGGTGAAACCCGGGCTTCACGCCTGTGATGTCGAACGGCGGCAACTTACTTCCAATTCCAGGCATATTGTCCTCACAGCATCGCGTCACACGGAAACAGCGTTCCGCGACTGGCAAAGCAAGCGATATGCCATCCCGCTGATGGCAAGTCCCATCATGCCGGTCGTGGAACATTCGCCTTTGATGATGGCGGTGTCCTCGGACCCTATCTGCACCGTGTGGTCTCCTCAATTGACTGGGCCCGGCATTCCCGTTGCGCGCTCCTTCGCCCGCCTCTCGCAGGGGAATCCACGCGCCCCGCTTTGTCGGTTTTCTGTCAGAGCCCTTGCCGCTGTCGGGTCCACCACAGCTTCCGGTCTCGGGCGCTGCGCTATTAGTCAAGCCTAATCAGATGCTTAACGCGCGTGCGAACGAATGGCACGCCAGTTGCTAACTGAATGCAGCAACAAGGAGTGAGGGCTGAGGGCACGCCGACGCCGATGGCGAGCGATGGCCTCCTTCCCGAAACCCGTGTGCCCACGTTTCTGAGAGAGAAACAGCCTCGCGCGTTCGGCGCGCAAAATTGGCAATCGGTTGATGGAGAGCAACATGTCTTCGCTGAGACAAATCGCGTTTTATGGCAAGGGTGGCATCGGCAAATCGACAACGTCGCAAAATACGCTGGCGGCTCTTGCTGAGCTGGGCCAAAGGATTCTCATCGTCGGCTGTGATCCCAAAGCGGACTCGACTCGCCTCATCCTGCACGCCAAAGCGCAGGACACCATTCTGAGTCTGGCGGCGAATGCCGGCAGCGTTGAGGACCTCGAAATTGAGGACGTCATCAAGCTCGGCTACAAGGACATTCGATGTGTCGAGTCCGGCGGTCCAGAGCCGGGGGTCGGGTGCGCCGGAAGAGGCGTGATCACTTCGATCAACTTTCTGGAGGAGAATGGCGCCTATGAGGACATCGACTACGTCTCTTACGACGTGCTGGGCGACGTCGTCTGCGGCGGCTTCGCGATGCCTATCCGCGAGAATAAGGCACAGGAAATCTACATCGTGATGTCCGGCGAGATGATGGCCATGTATGCCGCCAACAACATCTCCAAGGGTATTCTGAAGTATGCGAATTCCGGCGGCGTGCGCCTCGGCGGCCTGATCTGCAACGAGCGCCAGACCGACAAGGAGCTGGAGCTGGCAGATGCTCTTGCCAAGAAGCTCGGCAGCCGGCTGATCTACTTCGTGCCACGCGACAATGTCGTGCAGCACGCGGAGCTGCGCCGCATGACTGTGCTGGAATACGCGCCAGAGTCCAAGCAGGCGGATCACTATCGCAATCTCGCGACCAAGATCCACAATAATGCGGGACAAGGCGCCATCCCGACGCCAATCAGCATGGACGAGCTCGAGGATATGCTCATGGAGCACGGCATCATCAAGCCTGTCGACGAGAGCCTGGTCGGCAAGACCGCCGCCGAGCTCGCCGCTGTTTCGGCATAGTTCATCTTGTCGGCCTTCTCGACCGGGGAAGGCCGACATCGTCCACTGCGGGACCTTTATGATTGGCACACAAAGCGAATTTGCCAATACAGTGTCATCTCCTGTATCAGCAGCTCACGTCGCCGAGCAGCGCAATGCGAGTGAGCTCTACGGGCTTCTGACCGGGCGCCATCCAACAGAAGTCGACATCAGCGACGATAACGATTTCGATCGCCATGTGCTCGCTTGCGTTCTCGCCGCATCCGCTATGGATGGCGGCCAACTTCCCGAACGGGCCGGCTTGACTAACCAGGAGCTCGATGCGCTGTTGGTGCAATACTTTCCATCGACGCCGATCAGGAGTTGTACCTGGCGCGAACAGTCCGCGTTACCGGCTCCTGACGAGACGATTATGGTGCGAGACCTCCTGCTTGCGCAACGTTCCACTCATGGAGAGGTCGGCGGCTGGCTCGCGACGATGATCGCGCGGCGCGCGATGGAGCCTAATCACCTGTGGGAAGATCTCGGTCTGCGGGAGCGGGACGAATTGTCCCGCCTCCTGATGCGCCATTTCGGGCCGCTGGCGGCTCGCAACACCAAGAACATGCGGTGGAAGCGCTTCTTCTATCGCACGCTATGCGAAGATGACGGTCTGGTGATGTGTACCACGCCGGTCTGCACGGAATGCAATGATTTTGATCTTTGCTTCGGCGAGGAGAGCGGGGAGAGCCGGATGGCCGGACGCCGGCGGGATCATCTGCGTCGTCTCGATGACTCCGTCCAAGCCATCCGAAGTTCGCAGGGCTGAGCTCATATTGGATGCCCGCTCCTCGGCGCGAGTCCCGGTGTATCGGACCAGCTTTCGGCCAACGGTCACATGACCGGACTGAGGGTTTGAAAAGACACCGGGTAAACAACTTCGCGCAGGCAGCCTAAGCAGGACGCGGCGGCGCCTGATCATCGGGCTTGATAACTGGTGGATGCGACCGTCACATTTACCGCCCCAATGTTCTATGTTGACGCGCGATCGAGGCCAACATCCGGCCTCTCGATCGCGCCCGCTGACTTTTTACGAACGACGACTTGTGGTTGGACGACCGGATGGCTCAAGAATCCTCTTCGATCAGCGCCGGGATGCACGCGCCTTTCCCTGAAGTGTTGCAGCTTGAGGTCAGGCCCGAACCGTTGCCCGGCTGCCAAGCTTCCAAGCTCGGCGCCTGCCTTCAGCTCGGTCGCAAGCGCAGCGGACCTGGCGCTCCGCCGTTTCCACCCTGGCGGATTTGCGACACACCGGACTAATCTGAAATTCGACGTCATTCACAAGTTCTCGGGAATTCGAGCGGTTTGGCACAGCAGTTGCTGTTCAGCTTCCGGAATAAACCTACGGAGCCGCTGATGGCGTTAGCTGCCGCAATCACCGCGCCCGACAAAGATCAGTCGAGGTCCATAGTCCTTAATGACACCACCTTGCGCGACGGCGAACAGACACCGGGCGTGGCCTTCGCGACACCGGAAAATGTCTCGATGGCGACCCGCGGATGTCGATGCGGAGATCGAGGCCGGTGTTTCGGTGGTAATCCTATCGATTCCATCGTCGGACGCGCAGATTGCGGCGAAACTCGGTGGCGCCGTTTGGCCGTGCTGGAGCGGGTGAAGCGCGTCGTGGCCCACGCTCGCGACAAGGGACTGGGTGTCGCGCTAGGTGGCGAAGACTCCTCGCGTGCCGATGTCAACTTCCTGATCGACCCACCGCATTGTGATCGGCGAGCATTCAGAGCTTGCCGCTATCACTTCGCTGTTGTCCGACTTGCAGCTTTCGGTCACCGCCGACGAAACCCAAACCATTCTCGCGCGCGTTCGCAAGCATGCCGTCGAGCACAAAGGCCCGGTTTCCGAGGAAACGGTGGTGGCGATGTGGCGCGACATTCATGAGAGATCGCTCCTCAACGGAGGGCGATCAGGTGGTCAGCCATGCGCTTCGCGCGATCAGGTTGGAACATTCGGGCCAGGACGGCTTCTGGTCGCGGATCTAGATGGAGGTTGAGAATGACGACGGACGGGATCCTTTCGCAATTGAACAAGGCCTCCGCGGCAGAGGAGTTTTTTGCACTGCTCGGCGTCGAGTACGATGCGAAAATCATCGACGTGGCGCGGCTTCATATTCTGCGTCGCATGGGTGAATATCTCGCGGGCGAGGAGTTTACCGGTGCATCCGATCCCGACATCGCCTTGCGTTGCAAGGCCACGCTCGAGCGCGCCTATGCCGATTTCGTCACGTCCTCCCCGATCGAACAGCGCGTGTTCAAGGTCTTGAAGGATGCGGCCGCACCACAATCGAACAAGCATCCAGAATTGGTGCAGCTCGGTTCTTTGGAGTGAATTCAGTTTATATCCACACTCGGCTCCCTAAGAGCCAATCACGGCTCAGCGCTGATATTTCCGTCGTTTCAAGCTGGTGCCCATGGTGCACCTATCTCCTGCAATTGTACGCCGGCAGCGGGGAGCACATATTTGGCGAGGTAAGAGCACCAAGATGCGGATGACTGTCTTCTGTCGCATTCTGGACATAGGTCCAGCACCGTGTCGAATGTTCCGATCCTCGTGAGAGGCTGCCAATCCGATTTCCTTCAGTAAGATTCTGTATTGGCGGTCAATTTTCATCGTCTGCGCAATTGGTACGACAATTGCTGACATTTACTCAGCTAGTCTGGAGAAACGAATGCACATCTTGGTCCGCATCGAGTTTGTTTTTGACGCCGCGCAGTTTCGCGCGCGCTGCCTGTCGACACAATGATACGTCGCGACGCCAAAGCGATGGTTGCATATTCCGGCCCGGCTGAGCTGAAAGCTGCGCTTGATCCGCGCCAAAGATTCGTCGACGAAATCACTCCCGCTGGCCGATCTATGGCCGAGGTTTTCCGGGCGGCGCCCTTGCTCTCCGGCGCTGGTCGCGCGGCGCCGTTGACGGGCGGCTTCACCGCCGGCCCTCGTGCCCTCGCCAAGAGCTGCGGGCGTGTCGCTGCAATCGGAAATATTGCGAGGGCATTCGGAGTAATGGATCGCGTTTTCACCGGCAAGCTCGCGGCCGGCAATGGGACCAGCCGAGCCTCTGGCAGGTCCTCGGTCTGTTCCAGCTCGGTTGCATCTCGAAGATGAGGGGGAACAATCGATCGGATCGAGTGACCGCGCGGCTGCGTGCCTCACTAGTTCCATTGCCAAACGGTGACCCAGAATGCCGAACCGGGAAAGAACGCCCAAGCGCGTGCTTCCTGGCTCGTCGATCAAGAGTCCAGCAACGGGTGTCTGGGCCCCGCGCTGCTGCCAGGCAGTGTTGAAAAAATGGCGGCGGGCACGCGGCCGAACTTTAACTGAAGCAATCTTCACCCGCGAATTCAAAGCTGGAGGCGGAGCACGCTTCGCTGGCGAGCCGCTACCGAACACGGATGGGAGTACAGATGATGAGCACCGCACCCAAAAGCGCAGCTCCGGCCGCGGGTGGTGGTCGCGCGGCGACCAAGAGGGAGCTGCCCGAACGATTCAAGGCTTATAGGCACGTCTGGGTCTTCATCGAGCAGGAACGCGGGATAGTGCATCCCGTCTCCTGGGAGCTGATGGGTGCCGGCCGGCGGCTCGCCGACAAGCTCAACGTTGACCTCGCCGCGGTTGTCATCGGCCCGGTCGGAGAGACAACGCAGCAGGCGATCGCCGAATCCTTCTGCTACGGCGCCGACCTCGCCTATATCGTCGCGGATGATCTCTTGGCCGATTATCGCAATGAATCCTACACCAAGGCCCTCTCAGAGCTGGTCAATACGTACAAGCCGGAAATCCTACTCCTAGGGGCAACCACACTGGGCCGCGACCTCGCCGGCTCAGTGGCCACCACACTGCTCACCGGTCTAACTGCCGACTGCACCGAGCTCGATGTCGATGCCGACGGCTCGCTTGCAGCGACCCGGCCGACGTTTGGCGGCTCACTATTGTGCACGATCTACACACTGAACTATCGTCCACAGATGGCAACCGTCCGTCCGCGCGTGATGCCGATGCCCGAGCGCGTGACCGGCGCCGTCTGGCGCGTCATCTCGCATCCGCTCGGGCTTGTAGAAAAAGACATCGTCACGAAAGTGCTGTCCTTCCTCCCGGACCGCGATTCTACAAAGTCCAATCTTGCCTATGCCGACGTGGTCGTCGCTGGAGGGCTCGGTCTGGGATCGCCTGAGAACTTCCAACTGGTACAGCAGCTCGCGGACGTGCTTGGCGCCGAATATGGCTGCTCGCGGCCGCTGGTCCAGAAGGGCTGGGTCACCTCGGACCGACAAATCGGCCAGACCGGGAAAACCATTCGGCCAAAGCTTTATATCGCGGCCGGTATTTCCGGCGCGATCCAGCATCGCGTTGGCGTGGAGGGGGGCGACCTCATCGTTGCCATCAACACCGACAAGCACGCTCCGATCTTCGACTTCGCCCATATCGGCATCGTCACCGACGCCATTCGACTTTTGCCCGCGTTGACCTCTGCATTCCGCGCGCAGCTGTCGCCGCACTCGCACGACCGCATCGCTGGCTAGGGGAGCTTGTTATGATCGAGGAAAGATTCGACGCGATCGTCGTCGGTGCTGGGATGGGCGGGAATGCGGCGGCGCTTACCATGGCCGAGCGGGGCCTAAAAGTGCTGCAGCTGGAGCGCGGCGAGTATTCGGGGTCGAAGAACGTGCAAGGCGCCATCCTCTATGCCGACATGCTGGAGAAGCTGATCCCGAATTTCCGAGAAGATGCACCGCTTGAGCGGCATCTCGTCGAGCAACGCTTCTGGATCGTGGACGAGCGTTCGCACACGGGGATTCACTATCGCTCCGATGATTTCAACGAGGAGAAGCCGAACCGCTACACCATCATCCGCGCGCAGTTCGACAAATGGTTCTCGCAGAAGGTCCGCGAGGCCGGCGCCACGGTGCTGTGCGAGACCACGGTGACCGAGCTCCTCCAGGATTCCCATGGGAGGGTCGTCGGGGTGCGCACAGACCGAGATGGGGGTGAAATCCATGCAGACGTCGTCGTGCTGGCCGAGGGGGTAAACGGAGTGCTCGGGACGGGTGCGGGCTTGAGAGGGCGGCCGAAACCGGACAAGGTCGCACTCGCAGTCAAGGAGATGCATTTCCTGTCGCGCGAGACAATCGATGCTCGCTTCAATCTCAAAGGCGACGAGGGGCTCGTCATCGAAGCCGCCGGAACCATCTCCCGCGGCATGACCGGTATGGGCTTCATCTATTCCAACAAGGAATGCATATCGCTCGGTATCGGCTGTCTTGTTGCCGATTTCCAGCGTACTGGCGAGACGCCTTACGGCCTCCTCGAGGGCTTCAAGCGTCACCCGTCCGTCGCGCCGTTGATCGAGGGTTCGGAAGTAAAGGAATATTCCGCGCATTTGATCCCCGAAGGTGGATACAGAGCGATCCCGCAGCTTTGTGGTGACGGCTGGGTCGTTGTCGGAGACGCCGCCCAGCTCAACAACGCCATCCATCGCGAGGGGTCCAATCTGGCGATGACGTCGGGCCGTATCGCCGCGGAAGCGATCTGTCTTATCAAATCGCGAAATGATCCGATGACGGCCAAAAATCTTTCGCTTTACAAAAAACTCCTGAATGAATCCTTCGTGATCAAGGATCTGAAGAAGTACAAGGATATGCCGGCACTGATGCACACCCACTCGCAGAACTTCTTTCTCACATATCCGCAGCTCTTCTCCAAGGCGATGCAGGATTACGTGCGCGTCGACGGCACACCAAAGCTTGAGAAAGAGAAGCTGATGCTGAGCTCGTTCATCAAGGCGCGGTCGTGGAGTGGATTGTTCAGCGATGCCCTGCGCATTGCCCGGGCCTGGCGGTGATCATAAACCAAAGACAACGACGAATGACGGAGCCAGAAACAATGCCGAGCGAGCCATCCCAACGTGTCGAAGACAAACTATTCTACAACCGCTATCTCGTTGATTCCGGCCGCGCCCATATCAAGGTGCGGCCGCACACCACACCTTCGTCGCGGCTCTTATCGATGCTGAAGGCCTGCCCTGCACGGTGCTACGAGCTCAGCGATAAAGGTCATGTTGAGGTGACAGTCGACGGGTGTGTCGAGTGCGGCACCTGCCGGGTGATCTGCGAAGAAAGTGGTGATATCGAGTGGAGCTACCCACGTGGCGGTTACGGTGTGCTATTCAAATTTGGTTAAAGCTTCGGGGTAGGGGCTGATTGGCAGGCTGCGGCGTTGTGGCGGTACAACGAGATCACGCGCGAGTTTGAGATTTCACCTGATTCAATCGAGTCCCGATCTTTCCATCTACCGGGCGGGCCCTTCCCAGGTTCCGCTACAATATGCCCGGAGATACCCAAAGCGCGCCGGATCCGAGACAGGGCGCAACTCATTGGCGGGAATAGGTCGTCCATCTCGGATCGACCGATCCTGGTTCTCTCCCCAAAATCTCGCCGGTTTCGTCCTTCTTGGAGTTCGAGGCGATCCGCCTGCCGCCACTGCCTCGCAACGCTGCCTATCACCTCAAACGGAACGCTGGAAGCAGGATTTCGCTTCGCCATAGCCGCCGACCCGACAACGTGCCATCGAGCGCCTTGTAGACTAGACAAGCACGGCGGATCACAAAATTAGCGATTTGCGACTCCTCCGCGCGACCGCCGGGTTGCGCATCGTCAGGCGGGCTGCGCGCATGCAGCACACAATTTTGCCCTTTCATTCGCCTGTATCGCCGGGACATATGGTCGGCCGGAGAGCATGACGATGGTTGGATTACAAAAGAGCAGGGCAGCCGCTAACGCGCGGCGAGCAGAGGCACGCCGTGAGAGTTCGGTGGGCGACATCCAGGCCCGCATAGCCGAACTGAGAAGCTTGCCGCGCGAGAAGCTCGCGGATGCGGTGTTCATGCTCTCGATGAATGCAAGACGGCAGGGCGAGTTGATACGACATGCGATCGAGAAGCGCGCCGAGGTCGACTTGGACTTTGATCCGCCGCCGAATGCTGATTTCGCGACCTATCTCGCAAATGATGTGGTCTCGACCTTACGCCACCACGTTGCTGACCTTCCGACCTTGCTGGACCTGTTGGTTGAGCGAGCGCCTGACGTCTGCTTCACCGTCGATCGGGAGGAGGCCGTTTCGCTACTGGCCGCAATCATTCGCGAACACCGGCTCGAAGGAGTCCTTGAAGGCCTCTAGGCTCGCCGGGCTCCTGAACCAGCCAGCGAAGGATCGCCATGCCGGGATCGGTTCGGAAGCGGATTTGAGAGGAGCTGCCGAGCGTGCGTGAGTGTCCAGGGCGCTTTGAGGGACAGTCCTGCAAGATTGAATGTCCAGAGCGGATGGGGACGTCAGAAAATCTCGGCGCCTGCTTGCGAGGTCAAAACCGCCTCGAAATTCGCGGCGTAGCTCCTTTGTCATCCGTTTCCCGTTTATCGCTGGCGCGGAGCCGCTATGCACGTCCGGTCGCAGTCCCCGGCCGCGTCAAGCTCGGCGACCTTCGCGTTAGCGAGGACGAGATCCGCATTCTGAGCTTTCATGTTCAGTTGCAGCGCGCGTTTGCCCGCTGGCGGATCATGGAACCGTTCGCTAACAGCCATGCAAGGGAAATCACGGCAGGACACGTCGACTGAGCCGCGGCGATGTGCCAAAGCGGCGAAAGGCGGTCGCTCAACTCGGTGAGGCGTCCTGGTGAAATCGACAGCCCTTGTTTCGGTAGTCGCTGGCTGCGCCCTGGGGCGGCGAGGCAAGGCTGGCAAGTATTCCGCGAGCAAGTCGAGAATAGCAGAAAAGCTGAGTGGCGGCCCACTGCAAATTGGACGAAAGGGCCTTCTTGGGTGGCGCTGGATCGTCGCCATGAACGCTCCGCCGAGCGTCTGCCATAAACCCCCTATCCTTGCTCGAGGCCGGGAAATACGCCGAACTCGCGTCGGCTATTCGCTGTCTTCGCGAGCCGCACCGGCTTTCGCCGAACGTCGTGTCCACGAGCACGCCGAAGACACAGCCGAAATCCGCAGCCCGTCAATGCCGGCCAGGTCGGTCAGTAGGCCTGCTCAACCCCACGAAGGCGCCTCACGCGCTGCGGCCAGCGGCACGTCAGCGACCTGCTGCAATAATCTGAAAGCATCCGATCGCAACTTCCATCACGATCAGCACGACTATAACCCACTCAAGACGCAGCGAGCGCCGTGTGTCGATAATGTCCGTCAGTGCGTTAGCCGTTCCGGAGATGGCCGACAGCTTGCGCTCAAGCATCTCAAGACGCTCCTTCAGTTCGTATTCGTCTTTCAGACGCGCATAGAGCCGCTCGAGTTCCGGCTTCTCCCAGAGTGCGTCGGGCTTTTCGGCAATCGCGATGCGGCCCGCGACGCGCTGCTCGACCAGGAGCGCATTGCCGATCAGTTGGAGAATGCCCTTGCGGCCCCGCGGCGTCCGGCCGCGCTCGGCCAGTTCGCGTGCAAAGGGTTCGATCACGTCGAACACCGCGGCGACACGGCGCTCATCTCGCTCCAGCGCCGTGCTCTTGGCTAGCGTATCGGCGATCAGCAGCAGCCGATCGTCACTAAAATTTCTAAGACAAATCCGCCCGCCCGGCAGGATGACCTCAGCGCTCTGCTCGTTGCAGAGCTGCGCCTGCGCGCTATCCTCCTCATAAGAGGTGAGTTCACCGATGACGCGCGGTATCAGGGTTTCGATCAGAGCGGTTTCCTCCGAGGGCGACAACCCGATGAGCACTACAACGCCATAGCGAAAGACCACGACAAGGCCCGCATGAATGCGGAAAGCGACCGGCGTCGAGGACACCAGCGTTCCGATTTCCAGAGCCGACGGGTTGATACGATCCCCCAGCATGACTGCCCGAATGCGCAGCACCGAGGCGGCCGCCGTCTGTCCGGAGACCACAGCCTTACCGGGCGTAAGTTGATCCATGTTCACTTTAGCATCCGGTTTGGCGCCACTGCGACGCGATAGCGTTCCCCCAGAAACACGTCCAGAACTTCGTCGCAGATGGTGCAGCGGAATTTGCCGGGCGCGTTGCTGAGAGATGAGGCTGAGATCCAGCAAATGCCGGCTCCAGAGTTTGGATGGGTGGTCTCTATTTCATGTTCGTGCATGCTTGCCCGCAAGCTCAATCGAACGCCCAGCAAAGCTCTTCGAGGAATTCGACGATCCCCGGCCGCCAAACATTTGGCTGCGCCGTAGGCGCCTTCCTCGAACAACGTCGAGCAAGATTGATGCCGAACCGGTGTCTTCGCGCCAGCGGCGTCAGGAGTTCCGCTTCAATGGGCGAGCGAAAATGATCGATTGGAACGGCGCAGGTTGATCAAAAAGCTGGTCGCGATGTGTGTTCAATTTCCTCCAGAGCATGTCGGCTACAGAACACGGCGGATCTTGGGCGCCGCACAAGCTTTCAAAGCGCAATCAGAGCCTTAACCGCGGCAGCGGCGCTGGCATAGCTGTTGCTATGAAATGTCGCAAAGACCGAGCGAAGGCTGAGTGCAGACCTGGTCCGATCGGGCGAAAACAGCACGTTGCCCGTGGACCGAGGATGGGGAAGGTGAAGTGCCGTTTCCAACCGTCAGCCACACGAACGTCGCGGCAAATTCTTGAGCCAAGGCCCGAGTACAACGGCAGAAAGGACTAGAGACCGTGCATATCGAACCGGGAATAGTAACAGGCGCCAAGTTCGTATTGAGCTGCGCGACAGGCATTGCGATGGGCTGCGTCGTGGCCAAGCTTGTGGTCGAGGCCATACACGAGCGGCGCGCTCTGTCATTTGCTGTGCAAGCCATCGCCGCGACGGGCCTTGTGTTCACGTTATTCGAATTCCTGCCGCACTTTGCGGTTTGGGCCTCGGAAGTGCACCTCGTCCTGGGCTCCACGGTGTTCCTCTTGTTTGGCGCGGCGGCGGCGGCCTTAGGTCTTGCGCTCGGCCTCTTGCTGCAAAGCGTCCTCTTTGTTCCGACCGACCTGCCGCAATATCGGATGAATGTCACGACGCCTCTAATACCGCTGTTTGCGATCAAGGCGCTCGCCAAGCGCCTCATTCCATCCAAGGCTGCCTATCGCGATCTGCAGTACAGCAAGGCGCTTTCGCTCTCGACTGCGTATCAATCCGGTATCGCTGTCTGGATCGCGTCTTTGGCGCTCTATCGCGCGGGCTTCGGCGCCGCCAACCTCGGTAAAGTCGCATCGCTCGCGGTTTACTATGCAGTTGTGGCCTTGGTCGAGCCGCCGGCTGATCTGGCTGCGCTGGCGCTCGGGAAACAAATTGGGCGGCGTGAGTGTGAGGGGATCTGTCGCCTACCGCTCCCAGAAGGCATGTTGCGGTCGAAAGCAACGATGGCCGCCATCTCGGCCGCTTTGCTCAAGCGATACGTACGGTTTCCCCGATAGCAGCCGGCTGCAGCGATCCCGGGCGACGCGCGCTCGCTGTTATCCGCGAGGGGGCCGACTTTATGCTCATTCCGCACAAGGCGACCAGGCAATCATTTCTCGCCGAATTGCGGCCGGCCGTCTGCGCCGGCCCGGTCGCTGGTGATCGGACGCGCACTACCGATTCGACCTGCTGGTGCGTGATGGGGCGAAGGCGAACTGCCGCCACGACGCGGAGGAATGGCGGGACGCGCTCAGGGCAGCAGCCTGGTCGCAGAGTATCGGGGGCGAGGTTGGACACGAGGGCGTCTTGCGCTGCTGATACACTGGGAGTCATCCGTCGAACGAGCTTATCCATGCAACATTGGCAGCCTCCTCAGCACAGCCGCGATGGACCGCCGTTCGGCGGCTTCCCATGCTCTGCTGCACTCGGCCGGAATGTTCGCAGTTCGACAAAGAAGATCGCCATGTATGGATTGATCGTGGTGTTGACCACGCTCGCACTGTACAGCATCGTGTTTGCCGGCGAATTGACCGGGCCGGCAAAGGTCATCAGCACCGACACCCTTGAAATTCACGGGACACGCGTTAGGCTCTGGGGCATCGACGCGCCGGACAAGTCCCAAATGTGCCGAGATATCAACCTCAATCCTTATCGATGTGGCCTCATGGCCGCGAGCGATCTTGAAGCCTTCATTGCAGAGCGCGAAGTCAGTTGTCTGTCAGTCCTGGAGGATGAGTGTGGACGGACATTGGCGATCTGTTCAGCTGATGGCATCGATCTCGGAGAATGGTTGGTGCGCAACGGTCTCGTGCTCGATTGGGAGCGATACTCCAGGGGCCGATACCACGCTTCGCAACGAGCGGCCGATCGTGCCGGACTGGGCTTGTGGGCGGGCAGCTTTGCCGTACCTTGGCTATATCGAGCGTGCATTCGGTTAGGTGGTGGACCAGCCAGCTGTTCTGACGACGCGAATGCTCACCCTTGACCGGTATTCCTCACACCAGAATATACGCCAGAGTCGTTCCGCACAAAGTGACCGTCACGGGCGAGCTGGCGTCGGCCGCGAGTGAGCAAGCTTACCACTGCCGCGCCACCATGCTCAAAAGGGGTAAGATGGTCTCAAACTCTCGTAAGCGCGAAAGTCGCAAGACAGAAAATCGCGAGCTCCACAGGAACGCCATGGTTCTCGCCCTAATTCTTCGGAATCATGGACTCGCAGTCATGCCAAGGCGGCGCCTTTTGAGCTTGAGAGAGCCGCATTTACTCGGATGAATGGCGGGCTCTCCGGACAAAGCAAAGGCGTGGCACGGAAAACAATCAGTTCCGCCGGGTACAGGTTGAGCGGAAGAAAGAAGGCCAGGGGCGTTCAAGGCACCATTGGGCGCGGTAGGCAACACGAATGAGGCTTGGGATGCAGCCGATCTCCACTCCATTCGACGCAAACTTTCAGGTTTTGACATGCCCAGGGCTCGCAGCTTGATTCCCAGAGGTCGCCAGATGCCGTCCCACCAAAACTCATACACTCGCACTCAAATCTGATGCAGCAAGCCGGTGTGAGCGCTTGCTCAACGCCGGCTCCGCGGGGCCTATCTAAAGGACGGCAATCGAATTGGGCCCTTTGCCGCGGGAACGCCGCATAGGTCCCTTCCCGGACTTCGCTGCTGTTGGCGATATCGGCGGCGATTGCCTTTTCAAGCCACGGCTGCTCCGATTTACGCCAGAATTTGGCCGGGCGCGTAACAAGCTGAACACCACACGTGCGGTTTCGGCGACAAAGACGTGTGGACCTGCCTTGCACGCGCCGATCACAACAAAGCCTCAGAAGACAATGCAGCTGCTCGTTCGGTTGGAAGCAGCACGGCTCGCTGACGACTGGCCGGAGATCCGCTGAATGAGCAAAACCGCATGCGACGAGCGCAATTGCTGCGGCAGCCCCAACAAGAACGTCAGATCGCATATCACCTACCGAACACGAAGTGCGCGCCTTCCAGAACGAAGCGTGAGCCACTGAACTCGCAGCGTCGCTCCCATAACCTAGTGGTGTGCAGACTCTGTGCCGACGGGCACGATGCAAGCTCCTGGCCTTTTTCGATCGCGATGTCGCCAACCCGACAATAGCCGTCATTGCTCAAACAAGCCCCGGGTTTGAGGTCGAACACGAATCGAATGCCGCGCGCCGGCACCGCCAGTTCGATGATTTCAGTGAACACTCCTGCGAAAGAGATTAGGTGATCGAGGTTCTTTGCAACCCCACAATGAAGTCGCACCTTAATTCGAGGCGCAGTGCTGAGCTCAGTCAAAGACCGCAAGCTCACCTCTGCGATCTAGGAATTGAACTGGGTCGGCAGTCCCTGATGATGCGAGTCGCGTCACGACAAGGTCGCGGCCAGATGGTCTCAGTCCAGAGGCCTTGCATCCGCTCGTTGTTCTTGGCGACTTCCGCGCCACTGTCGGCGCCGGGCCGCTCGACGGTGCGCTGGAACGTGGCCAGCTCGATCGTCCATGCCTGGAGAATTACGTGCCGGCCTCGGCGATCGTTGCGGCGCTGACCTGGTGGGGTCAATGCTTTCGATGTTTTCGTTAGGACACGAGCTTCAGCCCGACAATACCGGCGACGATCAGTCCGATGCTGGCAAGGCGAAACGCGGCGGCCGGTTCTCCGAACAGGATGATCCCGAGCGCTGCGGTGCCGACCGCACCGATGCCGGTCCAGACCGCATAAGCAGTTCCAATGGGCAGCGTCTTTAGAGCAAGGCCGAGCAGGATCACGCTGCCGGCCATGGCCGCGAGCGTGAGCACGGACGGAACGGGCTTGGTAAAGCCCTCGGTGTATTTGAGGCCGATTGCCCAGGCGACCTCCAGCAGGCCGGCGACGAATAAAATGCTCCAGGCCATGGCGGTCCTCCGTTCATGGCAGGGTCGTCCCCGCGGCTGATGTGGTGATGAGCTGGAACCGGCATCCTTGCCAGGGCTCGCGATTCGCTTCGAGCAGGGGTCAACTTCTCTCAAAGATCAGCATTCCGACGTTGTTGGTTCGGCGAATTCACACGATCGACAAAGCAGAAAGCCGTCCGTTCCGTTCATGCGATCGGCAATGTTGTAAAAAGCTGCCCCCTCGAAGAGATCCTTGTACCTGTCGCGGAGGAGGTTGCCCAAAACGTGTCGTCGCTCAAAATCCATGCAGCAGAAAGTAACGTCGCCGTTTGGGAGAAGAACATTACGATATTGCCGTTCGTCAGGACATGTCAGTGCTCCAACGATTGGCTGCCGCGCTTCAATCATCTTCTCGCCGTTGCCAGCCCTGCTGCGCGGACGCGAGCGAACCAGCGCTTCGTCAGGAATTATGCCGAGAAGTTCGGGATGCACCTCGCCCATGACTATGAAGAGCAACGATGAAATGTCCGCATCGACAAGTTGGCGCATCAAATCGACATAGTTGCGCCTGACGAGACCACTATCCATTTGCCTGCCGTCATCAAACACATGCACCAGGAAAACCCGGAACTGCATCGCACGCAAACGTCTTAGATCCCGCCCGTTCATTCCTACCAGGGTTGTGAAAATTCGGATTCCATGGCCACACGCATAGGCATGCTCAACCATTTCGGTGCAAGCCGGATTGAGCCAAGGCTCCGAATATCCGGAAAAGCTAATGTCGACGGCTGCTGGTACGCGCGCCAGACATCGCTTGAAATCTTGGAGAGAAAGATGCTTCACGTCGGATATCGCACTTTGCCGTTCGGCAAAGTTGTCTTGCGGACAATAAGAACATCCGACGACACAGCCAGTTGTCGTAGTAATCTCCAAGACCCTGCCGCCACTGATTGCAGAGCGCAGCTCCTGTGGAGTCATCGATTCTATATTGTCCACTTCCGCGCTCCGCGTTTGGAACAAAGAGATATTGAGGGGACCGTCGATTTGCATCTCATGCCGGTTCGCTCATGCTTCAGTTCTCGATTCGTCGTCCACCAGCGCGACTCGGCATGGTCGCAAGCGCGGCAGATGAAGAATGCGCCACGGCTCTCTCCCATAACACCCCAGTCCAGCAGGATTGGACGGCTGCCGAATGCACATCCCTCGATGGGGTTCGTCTAACGTCTCGCTTATTCCAATAAGCATCACTCATGCCATTGGCGGTACTGTCCTTAACTCGACAAGTCGGCGATAAATGTCCTCCAAAATGCGCGACCGAAGTGAAACTCTACGCAATCGATAGAGTACAATATGACGCTACGTACGATTCAAGCTCTCGCGAAAATGAGCTGAATGACAGCTTTCTTATGAATTTTGACGGTGTAGCCTGCCCCGAGCACCACGTCATCATGATGGTCGGCATCGACCCGCGAAGTTCCGATTGCGAGTGCCCTTGGCTCCGGTCGAGATTGCAAAGGCTTCACCTTCGTGCAGCAAAGCGCGAACTTCAGCAGTTAAAGACGTTACTCAACATAGGAGTGAGCTGGCGCGATTTTTGCGCGGCTCGGGCTAAGTGGTCGACCGCGTCTTCTTACTGTCAAAGGAAAAAAATGGTCGCTCTCGCCTGTGAATGCCGGTTCAGGTTACGCACTCGAAATCGATGGGCGACACAACACTGAATTTGCGACGAGAGACGGGGCCAAAACAGGCGCACGCGAGCTGAAGAAGCGGTTTCCCATGCTGCGAGTGAGAATCTATGACGCGCAAGCCAAGACTCGAGAGGACGTCGCGTGAGGCTGGTCGATCGATCGCAGCGACGGCAGGTGCTGACTTCTTGCTGATAAACATCGCCTTGAAATCTATATCAAGACGCGCACGGCAAAACATTGGGGTGGCGGCACGGTACAAAGTCGCAGACAGAGAGTACCACAACGGATTGGGCCTATCTGCCGATGAGCGCCGATATGACCGGGAAGTCCTCTCTTCAGAAAGCTCACAGATGTGAGCTCCGCATGTCGCGAGCCACCCGTCCAGCTTGCGACGAGAGTTTACACGAGCCGGGAACAACTCTTCGATTCATCATCGACACCTGCCTGGTATATGTTTGCCCTCAGGCCGCGGTAATATCATGATCGCGATGACAATCTCCCCATGGAGCCTGACCACAACCTATTCACAAGTTCCGAGAAAAGCAGAGTCCCTTGTTCTTTCCAGGCTGTTGCCACGGCGCATCTCCGCGGCATTGTTCAGCGATAGCGGCCCGAACGTAAATCGCATGGGAGGAGGGGCTCTCTACAGCAAATGCTGCTCGGATGATCCGCTCGACAGCAGCTATCGCCTCGACGCGATCACTGTGGCGGCGCTCTTTGGCTTGCGCTGTATAGGTTTCTGATTCCTGGTGGAGCGAGTAACTCGAACCTCAACCAGACCATTATGAGCGGCAGGCTATCGATCGGATTGCTTGATTTTGCTGCAGTTTCGTTCGAGCTCGATAGCTTTCTTTGCGGTTCGTTCACGCCGTTTCTGGTGCGATATTGGTGCGGTTGAATTTCGACGTTCAGTCTGTGGAACAGGAGGTCGGTGGTTCGAGCCCACCCAACTGTACCAGTGGTGCGGATACATCCGCATTTTTAGCAACGGTGATGATTCTGATTTTGATTGGAACAAGGGGGGCGGTTATACAGCCAGCATATGAAGAGCAGCTACCAGCTCATGACCGGCGCCCAACGCAGTCTGACGACCATCAACGGTGAACCGGTCGCTGAAATCGATATTCGTGCGAGCTATCTCACCATTTTTCTATCAATGCACGGTATTCAACTTGATGACACCAAGGACCCTTACGAGCTTGAGGGCTTTGGATCAGAGCATCGAGTAGCTGTTAAGAACTGGTTCACAGGGACTTTCGGCAGCAAAAGACCTATCCGTATGTGGCCAACGAAAATGCGTCAAGGACGAGCCAACCTTGAGCAACTATCGCCCATCTACCATCACTCAAGCAGTCATGAGGCAATACCCGGCAATGGCTGCTTGGGGTCTACCGATCAACGGGCACATTCTGAGCTGGGCTGACCTGATGTTCGCGGAAAGTGAAGTGATGTCCGGAGCAATGCGAAAATTGATGCTTGTCGACCACACACCCAGCTTGTGTGTTCACGACAGCCTGATCGTCCCGGTTTCGAAAGCGGCAATCGCTGGTGAAGCCATAAAAATGACCTTCCATGCGAAGCACCGGGTAAATCCATCGCTAAAGATTAACCCACCATCAACAGAGACAAAGAGGGACTGGAGGAACCCGAGCGAAGGGAATTGATATGGAATTGGTTCTACACACACATAGATTCTAGATACTCATAGGTACACAGGGAACGCTTTCTGCGAGGCCCCTCAGAAGAATGTGTTCGTCGGCCCCGTAACAAAGCGGCGGGGAACCTTCGGCGGCAGCGGGGTTTCGGACTTAAAGTATCCTGAGCGGGCCGTAGGGGCCCTGTGAGAGCCTTCGCGGTCGGGCTCCCTTGATTTTGCTGAGGGGTCTTTTCTGCTCGCCATAGGCTCCGGCTTAGCGTTGGGCACCCTGCGGCGTTACCACTTGCCGGTATCTTTCCAAATCCACGAGACCCTGTAGCCCGCCCACGAGAGGCCGTATTCAGGTAGGCCAACGGCCCCAAAGGATTGATCCTTTGCCGCTCGTGTCTGGCGCTGTTTCCATCGCAGGATGTCCCGACGCCGATACACGAAATGGGCCGGTCGTTTTCCACCGGGGGAGCCCACCGAGTGGATCGCAGGTGGTCACGTCACTTGCAACGTTCAGTGCCTCAACGGCGACTGCAAACGCACCGTGGACTTCAGGCTCGACAGGTTTCCATTGGATCGCCCTTGGTCGCGTGTGGACTGGCGTCTTGTTTGTACGGAATGCGGCGCGGCAGATTCGGTGAACATCGTTCCGAATTGGCGTGACACGATTGGGCGCGCGGTGGCCCTTCAGCCAGGTTCGGCACACTCGCACTGCTGCTGTTACCTCGGCAGGGGCAAAGAAGCTTGAAGTTGGGCCCGCCATCTCGTCCATTTGGGACCCCGGTGCCCGGAAGGGGACCCTTCGTTTCTCGCGCTCGGAAAGCTGATCCTTTGTAACCGTCCGAATGTCGTGGAGCACCACTAAGTAAGTAGTGACCAATGACCAAGGTGGCGAATGTCCGCTATTGTGGGCAGAACGGATATGGCTCAGAGGAGACCGAGGGTCAGTTGATGACCCACAGCAGACTGTCGGTCCTGACCGTCCTTAAAATCCTATTCGGCACTTCGACTGGGAGTGCGCACAATTTGCTGCATTCCCACTTCTCTCGCTACTGGTGTATTGTAACGGTCGCACAATCCGGACCGACAACTTTTGTTTAAGTCAAAATTCTCCAACACCTGGTTTAGGCTTCCCCCGTTTGATGCCAGGAGTACGATTCTCCATGAGTAAGCTAAACGATAATGAAGTCGATAATGCTTGGTGGCGCCGAGTCCTCGAAGCTGCAACCACTGAATATGAGAACGTCTATTCGGCCAGTTTTTTTGCTAGGCAGAATATCTCGATAGTTGATCAGCAACAACGTGCACTGAAGTTATGCTATGCTTTATCACACCTTCCCGAAGGGAAGATAACCAACCGTAGTCATATTGGCATTGTTGGCGCCGGGTTCGCGGGTCTCACTTGCGCAGTGGCACTCGCAATGCGTCATAATTGCACAGTCAGCATTTTCGAACGTGACGGCGAGCTATTGAAGAAGTTTCGCGAAGCGTCATTTCGATATATTTCACCACTCCTCAATTCGAGAGCTGAGATTGACCCCCATGACTATGAAGGAAAGTCAGAAAGGACGATGTTGCCGTTTTTGAACTGGTCAGCAAACTTTGCTCCAATTGTTTCGCAAGAGGTAATTCGAAAATTCGAACACTATAGGCGATATTCGAATATATCGCTTCACCTCGGCGAAGAGGTTTCCAGCATCCGCGGGTCGCTTCGAAAGAAACCGGAGATTCATACCTTAACGGGGGTGGGACTGAACAGGGTAAGAAGAAATCTGCTCGTTGATGTTGCAATTGTGGCAACTGGATTTGGTGCCGAAAAGCGCAGTAGTCGTACCAATGACGTATCGTATTGGCATTCCGGGAATCCGGAATTTTATAGACCTGTTATAAAGAAACGTGGCCAAGGGGAGCGCGTACTGATATCAGGAAACGGCGACAGTGGGGTAATAGAACTTGCTCACTATTTGATTAGCGAATTTAATCATTCGGAATTGCCACTGTTCGTGCCGGGACGGACCTCGGACGGAGCGCCCTTCACGGCTCCCATTTCGTCGTACGGGTTGGACTTTCGCAAGATCCTAGATGAGTTTCACCCCGCGGCTATCGACGTGCCTGGGCCCATAATCTGGTATTTTCAATATCGATTCGGAAAGCGGCAAAGATCATTGCACCCGAGGTTTAACCTTGGATCCAACAAGATGCGTGCATGTGGCCGGTTGATTTATGAAGAAATCGACAAACATTTGAAGCTTTATGAACCGGGGGATGCTCTGCCCGCTGAACTCCTAGAGCAAATTGATTTAGCGGTAACTCCACTCGTGCGGAACATGGCGAGCTACGACATTCACTCCCATATGAAAAAACTTTCTTATTCCGCGATTACGCAGTCTTATATTTGGCGACGAGAATTGAAGCGGGACATAAAGAGTAGAATCAGAAACAACTTTGAAATTGTAGTGGAGGGACTAACGCCAACGATCTATTCTCCTGGGCAGGCACCGCAGAACTGGTTTTTGCTTCGGCTCCTCCACATCTTTGGTGAAGATCACTTTTCCTACCGCCAAGTTGCCGCTAGAACAGAGAAAACTGACTTGTCGAAATTTGATCGGGTGGTCATCCGTCGCGGACCGAGCTTCGCGACCTACAAGGAGCTTGCGAAGCCGAAAGCATACCGACCCGCAAATGTGCTAATCGACGACCCCGAGATTTGGTGGCGATGGACGCAGAAAGCCTCGAAGAACTTCGAGGATGGGCTGAATGATTTTTTTCGGACCCCGCGGTGGAGCCTTTTGTTGCGAAAAGTAGAGCCTATCGAAGATCATTCAGGCAAGGAGGCGTCCGACAGTCTCGATTTAGGTCTAGTTGATCGGCTCTTTCTGCGGGCTTGGACCGAAGGTAATCTCGGGCCGGCTTTGAGAGATTATCGACAAATCAAGCGCTTGTGGAGCAGGAAAGACTATCAGGCAAAGCTGGTCGCCAGAATGAAGACTTTATCGAACAATTCATGGGATTGGTGACAAGCGAGACACAATATTCGGTTGTCGTGAAGCTCCGGAATAAGGGCCTGGAATTCGCAACCTATAGTTCGCGTCACCCTTAGGCAGCTGATGAACAGAATACGCATTCTGTTCACTGCAACGCAAATCAGTTGGCGCCATCCGCTTAGCGGTGTGCGTCAGCTCCCCATGAAGTCTGTCCTTGTGAAGGGTTTCGGATGCCGGCCCCATGACGGTGGGGCGGCGCGCACCGGGGGCCGGCGTCCGAAAGCCTCCAAGGGAGATGCTATGGGGCGGCGACGAGGATATTGCATCCATTGTTGCTGATGAACCGATGGAGCGCCCCATGCAGAAGTTGAACGATCTGAGCCGATCCTCGAGCCCCCTCGACCCGAATGGCACGCTGATCGCAGTTATCGAACTGAGCCTGTTGAGCTGGCTCGTCGCCGGCATCGTGCCTGGCGTCGAGCGCCAGCCATTGAAGAAGCTCGCGGTCGACGAGAGCGCATTGCTGAAGTTGCTGCATCGATGGCGAGAGGAAGCAACGAAGGCCGGGCATCGGATCAAACGCATCGCCGTCGTTTTCGAGGCCGGCCGTGACGGCTTCTGGCTGGCGCGCTGGCTCAGGGCACGCGACATTGAGGCTCACGTCATTCACGCATCGAGTGTGGCGGTGTCGCGCGAGCACCGGCGCGCCAAGACCGATCGGCTCGACACCGAGCTGCTCAAACGCTCTTTTCTCGGCTGGCTGCGCGGCGAGCGTGATCACTGCAAGATGGTGGCGATCCCGACAATCCAGGACGAAGATGCCAAGCGGCCCAACCGCGAACACGAGAGCCTCGTCGGAGAACAAAGTCGCATCGTCAACCGAATGAAAGCAGCGTTGAACCTGGGCAACACGTTGGGAGTGTTTCACGGCATCAACAATGCAATAGAGCGCGGAGCGTTGGCTGGCTCGGAAATAAGGGCCATCAACATCATTCAATCCGATTTGCTGCATCTGCTCGTGATCCGCGTCTGCGCTCTCTGTTTCACCAATCAAAAGGAACGGGACGATGATGCCTCAATCGACCGCCTTATAGACGCGCTACGGAACACTGAACTTTGCAGGGAGCTTGTCGCTGCGGATATGCGATGGAGGGCCGCCGTTGGGCCAAGGGCCTCTCGGTGCGCAACTGTGCAGCAGAGCATTGGAACGTTCAGGCGCCGATGGTCGCCACTAAATTCACAGGCGGACGTTTGGAAGCGCCTTTATCACTTCCGCAGCAAGCGACTTGGCCATGTCACCGTCGCTCCTAAGCCAGCGCAGGAAGCCGGATTGAACGAACTCTGGAGCACGGCCCGCATGGCGCTTAGCGCAGCGCGGAAGGCTCGCTTGGTCTTTTGTCGGGAGGACTGTGACTATCTGCGAATGTCCGCGCGAGCGGAGACTGTGGGACGGAGCTTGGTCGTTGCTATCGAGCCGAGGCCTTTGAAAAATACAAAAGCGTGATACAAAGCCCCTGTTGGTAAGCGAGAATTCGCTAGGTTTATCAACGTGAAGGCTGCAGTTCGCGGCTCCCACCAACTGTACCTCGGCCGTGCTGTAACGACCGTGTAAACCTCCTTTATACAAGCCAAGTCTTAGTTTGGTTGCGTTGCAGCTTGCTATTCTTTTGCGAGTGTTGAAAAAAGACTCTAGGACCGGTTGAGGTGCTTTAAGTTGATCCAGCTTTCTTATTTCGAGGTCGATGGCCTTTTCGGCGTTTTCAATCACCGAATTACCTTCAGGACCAACGAACGCATAACGATAATCCATGCGCCGAATGGGTTCGGGAAGACCGCAGTTTTGAAGATGATTGCGGGCTTCTTTGGCGGCTCGCTCTTGGTCTTCCGGCAGTACGAGTTTTCCTCGGTCCGCTTCATCTTCAGCGACGGGAGAGCAGTACGGATTGAACAAAGCACAGTTGAGCCGAACGACAAGCGTCGAGCGAAGGAACGGCGTTATGACCTCTTTTTCGACTTGCAAGGCGAGGAACTGGAGCGATGGTCGCCGTGGGATGAGAAGAATATTAAGGAGCTTCCCGAACGGCTGAGGTACGAATTCGTAGCTTCTGATGGACGCATACTTCGTGACCCCAGAACGGGCCAACTGATGGATCCAGCAGAGGCATGGGAGCGCTTTGCTCACTATTACCCGCGTGCGCACCGAGGGTCTCTCCCGGCGAGGCTCGAAGAAACTCGTCAGCTATTTGATTGCCGCCTAATCGACACGCAGCGTTTGATGGTCCGCTCCTCCGATAAGGCAAGCGCGAGCCGGGATGCAAAGATCGACTTCATACCAGCCGTTCTCACATTCTCTCAGGATGTATCGCAAGCGATTAAGAACGCAATTCAGCAATCGGCGGCCATAACCTCATCTCTGGATCAGACGTTTCCCAATCGTCTGTTGGCTCGCGGCAAGGGGACTTTCAAACCACTGCCGGAAGGTCCGCTCCGCGCAAGACTAGCCGATTTGCTCAAGCTGCGTGCTCGTCTGCGAAAAGCGGGTCTGTTGGACAAGGGTGAAGAGGACACAGTGCTGTCCCCTGTGGCCTTCGATCAAAATACCCGCAGGATATTGACGCTTTACCTGTTTGACTCTGTGCAAAAATTAGAGGTCTTCAACGAGTTGTTGGCGAAGATCGAAACGTTTTTGGGCATTATCAATAAGCGATTCCAATTCAAGAAGCTCGCGCTCGACAAGGACCAAGGGTTCGTGTTGACCGATTTCCGGGGACAGCAGTTAGAGCCGAACGATCTGTCTTCCGGAGAGCAACACGAACTGGTGCTAATCTACGAGCTGCTTTTCAAGACTAAGCCAAACTCTCTGCTGTTGATCGACGAGCCGGAGATATCGCTTCACATAGCTTGGCAGAAGCATGTGCTTCCTGACCTAAAGCAAATCATCTCGCTCGCGCCCATGGACGTAATTTTGGCGACGCATTCGCCACAATTAGCGAGCGGCAGCCTGGGCTTGATTGAAACTCTCAAAGCGCCGGCGTTGAAATAGCATGTTTGAAGACATTACCCCTGAAGCCTTGGCTGCTGAGGTGTTATTCCTTCGGGCGCAGGCTCCCGAGTCGTCAATCGTTTTGCTGGAGGGTGACTCTGACGTCCGACTATTTCAAAGCCTGCTTGACGTGGACATAGGCAACCTTGTGAATTGCTTCGGAAAAGAAAACGTCCTTCGGACTATCGATTTGATCGACCAAGGAGGCGTCCTTGCAATCGTAGACGCAGATTTTGCTGCTATACTCAAAACCGGTTACACTTCGCAAAATATTGTGCAGAGCGATTTCCACGATTTCGAAGTCGTCCTGTTCAATTCCGGTGCCTTGGATCGACTTCTGACCGAAGATGGCTCAAGAGAGAAGATTAGAGCGGTGCAGAAAACGAAGTCCGTCCGCGAGCTTCTCATTAATTCGTGTTTGCATCTTGGTTGTCTGAGACTGTATTCGCAGACGTCGGGATCCGATCTCAAATTCAAGGGGCTGCGATATCGGTTCTTCGGCCGCAAGCTCAAAGTTGATCCGGACGAAATTGTGAAAGAGGTGTTCGATCACTCTCTTAAGCACACCGGGCACGATGAGGCGAAAGCGTTCATCAAGAACTTCTCGTTTTCGACGGTGGACCCAAACCAGCTTGTTTGCGGCCATGACCTAATTGCTGCGTTGGGCGTAGCGCTTCAGTCCTTGATCGGGTCAAGAAATGCCGCCCACTGTGCGGTGCCGGAGTTGGAGTCAAAATTGCGCTTGGGTTTCGCACGCGAAGATTTCGCGAAGACGAGAACCTACGCGGATATCGTGGCTTGGGAGCAACGCAACCCTCCGTTCCGTGTTTTGCATTGAGTTGCACCTACCGGCTCCATCTGCCCGTTTCTCGCTCCCGTGGCTATGACGAGAGGTGCTTGCTGGGTGGTAGCAGCGCGTGGTAGCAGTCATCTCGCAGTTCGGCCGGTTTGTGTAGGTTTTTCAACGTCTTCTTAGTTGCCCCTTCGTCTCCCCTATCGGCGCGTGAGACGCTGATCCTGCTGTGCGAGCGCGAGATCGCACGCAAGGATCGTCACGACAACGATTGGACTCGGCGACTAGTAGTGGTGCGCTCACTTCTGACGCTCCTTGACATCAACAAGTCGAACTAAGGGATGTGCGATACCCTTGAAGGCGTGTGAGCATAATCTTGCCGATGAACGAACCGTCCCAGGTTCGAGCCCTGGTGCGCCCACCAATCCTTTCAAGAACTTAGCCAACTTCACCGTTTGAGACGGGTCGAACAAGACGGTTTTTCAAACGGTGCTTTTGCTCGCCGTCTATCGGGTCCGCTCAGCACGACGGCAATCTACACGGCAGCATGCGGACAAGAGGAAATCGCTTTCCCGGAGCGGTTCTGGAATTCGCAGGAATCACTTGTGCGGCGCGGCGATGATGAACAGCAGGCTTTCTATCATGCCGGCAAGACAGCCTGACCTAATCGATCACCTTGTCGGTCAGAACATTAAGTACTTTAGTTGCGCTATACACATGTCGCAGGATGAACTCGGCACGCTCTCGGGCGTGACATTCGAGCAGATTCAGAAATACGAGAACGCAAAGAACCGGATTCCCCCTCACGCCTGTTCATTATCAGCAAAGCATTGAACAGGATGATTGACGAGTTCTTCGTTGTTCGTGATTTTGTCCAGCCATCGAAAGGCCGGATCAGGCGCCAACCGCCTTAGGTTGGTGATTGTGCGGGCGAGGGAGCGGCGGCAGCAGGCGGAAAAACCGCCTCACGGTAGCCGCCGACATGCGAGATGTAACGACCCTCATAGCCAATCGCCGTGAACAGGAAACGCACGGCCACTTCCCTGATGATCGTGACATGCGTCCAGAGATCGGCATCGGTTTCCCTGGCATCCTCGTAATATTGTCCTCTGTGGACGACCTTGTCGCGCGCCTGCTTCGCGGCCCTGAGGCTGGCCGGCTCGATGCCGCCGAGCGGGACTTTCCACCGGGCGGCGAGAAGCTCAAGTTTACGCAACAACGAGCGGCGGTTCAGATCGGCAAGTTTTTCGTTGAGTTCGCGCGAAGCATCGTCTGCCATCTCGGGCGACCATTTACTGAGGCACGCTTTTATCACCGAGAGAAGCACACTGCGGGTTCTTTTGAATTGTGCGGGCGGCAGGATCAGGGCTTCGCCAGGCTCAACGTTTGAATCGATAAGGTTTTCGAGCGCGGTCATCGCATTCACGAGCCTGATCTCGTTATAGGTGCCTTCCATCGCAAACCATTCGATGGCGAAAAATAGATGCTTCACTACGATGGGTGGAGAGAAGTACGAGCGTACAGCGGCTGCGAAAATGCCATCATGCGCGAGGAAGTGGAAGACAGGCATGACCCCGCTTCTCTGCCGCGTTTGGGAAAAGACCGTGACTTCGCTTTCGGTGCCTGCGATATATTCCGTGATCGGCGCGCGCAGGAGCGATGCGGTGGCAAAAGACATGATCCGCCGGATATGCTCCAATAGCTTCTCACTATCCGCGCGCCAGAGCGCGGCATCGGGTGGCGGGTCGCCTGCTTGAACGACCAGCCAGCCGTCGGCGGCGTCATCTTCGTCACCTGCCTCATGGGGACCGTTCATTTCCAGGCGCCCCAAGGCACATTCGGCGTGAAGTGAACCGAAGTTCCTGAAACCCTTCAGCCGTATGCGTAGCGCAGGTAACGGGAACGGCTCCTTCAGCGCGTAGCGGAGAACGCCTTTTGCGCACCTTGCCTCTGGGGTAAAACGTGTGCCTGCTGCATCCGAGGCCATGCCCAGGCTGGAGAAGATGAGATGTTCGGTTTCGAACCGAGCGCCGTTTTCCGCCGTCGCTTTGAACGAAAAATGCACGACGTCGCTGCTTTCGCGGTGCCATGCGGCTGAGATAAAATCTGACTGCGCCGTACAGGGGATGGGCGAGAACTCGAACACCAACTCGCCGGAAGAATGGATATGTATGACGGCCGAAGCTTCAACCGCATCCACTCCCAACGAGAATGGGCCGGAAAACAACTTCGGCTCTGCAAGAGTGATTTTTTTCTTGGGGGACGGCGCTGGCATTTAACGATGTAATTGCTGAACAGGGCTGCCGGTCAAGGTTTGATTGATGGGTGGGGCGTTTCCATGACGGGGTTCTGGGCGATTTTTCAGGTTGTCTGGCTGACACCTGACTTTAGAAAGCTAATGTGTCCCTAGCCGGGGGCACTCGCCTTCGGGGCCCGCCATCATTGGCATGCCGGCGTCGCTATGACTGCCCCTCGGCGGGTGCCCATTTAACCGGTCTCGGGACTGCACTCGTACCGCGTGCGCCTTCGGCGTCGCTATCACTCACACTGCCCGGGTGCCTCTTTCAGGCAGGTCAGCTTTTTAGGGCGTTGTCGTCG
This sequence comes from Bradyrhizobium sp. 172, assembly GCF_023101065.1. NCBI lineage: Bacteria > Pseudomonadati > Pseudomonadota > Alphaproteobacteria > Hyphomicrobiales > Nitrobacteraceae > Bradyrhizobium > Bradyrhizobium sp. 172. Next base: position 6,962,733 of record NZ_CP064701.1, on the reverse strand, counting down.
ACTATTCCTTCGAGCCATGGGATCCATGCGTCTATTCTGCGAACCGCCTCGACAAACCCTCCGTGCCAAATGGCGACTTTGTGAACGCTCGACACCTCAAAGCCGCCGCGCGCTACGAGTTCATCGATATGGGGCGGCGATGCATGACCCGGTTCATGGAAGCCCGTGGGCGCGTGAAGTGAAATATTGACGTTTCTTCCCCATTCGTCGTTGCGAAACTCCATTGGATCGGCGTTGCGCGAATAGGTCAGGATTAATGCTGGCGGCCTTTCGCCAGTTTGCCGCATCCGGTTCAACAGCGCACGATTTACATGAACATCGCCAAATCCGTAGCCACCAATCAGGATCGCATCGGCCTCATAGACACGCCGGATCAGCGCGCCATAAAAGGACTGAAACGGTTCGACCAGTAGCTGGTCAAGCTTGAACCCGCCCGCGATGAGGCTGGTTTTGGGAAAAGATCGGTTGTCAGATCGGCGATCGGTGGCATTGCCTTGATGGCCATCGAAGAAAGTTCCGGACAGATCCTCTTGGCAGCAAACGTCGTCTCCAAACGGGTGTACGAGCGAGTGGTGAACACTTCCATGCAGGTGATAGGCGAAACCCCACTCCAAGCGTTGATGAATCGCATTCGGAGCAAACACACCATCGCGGCTGAAACCGGCAAATGCCTCGGGCCAGGCCGTGAGGAGGACGGTATCATAATTTAGGTTGAAGGCGCCGACATCGAATGTTGCCCTGAGCCGGTCGAATAGCGCCTTGTACTGAGGGAAGCCGCCTTCTGCTGTTATGCGTGCAGAATCACATTGGGCCCGCATGTGCTCGGCCAGCTTCTTTAAGAGATAAGTGACTTGATCCGTCACACTCACCGTAGCCGCGTACGGCCCGGACTCAAACGACATTCCGAGGGGCTGCCCATCCGGCGAAATGAGCTGGCGAAGGGCATGACCGAAGGGAGAGGGCTCCATCCAGTGCGCGAGGCCAATCATTTCGCCAAGGACTTTCTCGAAATTCGGTGTCGGTCGGATGCTGGCTGTCGAAGCGCCATAGTAAGAGGCAACCGCATCCCACGTCTTGCTGTAGTAGTTGTCCAGCCTTTGCTCCCGCGCCCACTCGTCGCTCCAGCCGGCCATAAGGGAATCAATTGCTGCCACCGATGGCATGCCAACGGGGATGGAACTTCCCGCGCCGAGGATAACCAGGAGCTTCTTCATGCGTCTTCCATAAAAGTCCTAGCCACTCGCGCGCAGCCCTTGGTTATGGGGAGCTTCTTCGATTTCTTTGATTGCCTGCATCGCGGATCGGCCAAAGTCGGGGTGCATCGACCAGAGACGAAGCACCCGGATGTCGCGGGCGTCGCCGAAGCGACCCAGATTAGACAATGCATACTCGATGACGTCGTTGATTTGGAAGTAGCTAAAATAGCCTGCTTGTATTGTCGGCTTTTCCAATGCCGCACGGCAGATGGCGGCGACCTCATCAGGAAAAACGTGCCCGAACGAAGTGATGACCGGCTCCGACCCTGGAAGCCGGTTCGCGCTCTCCAAAAACATCATATCCGAGCGCGAGAATTCTGCCATGACTGCTGCCGCCACGCCTGATTCGTGGCGTGACAAGATCAGGAGCGGGGAACCGCATTTTAGTTTTCGCTCGGTTAGCGGCAGATCATCACGATTGAGCCAATAGAGGATGTCGCCGCATGCCAGCAACGCCGCGGCCGCCGCTGAAGGAATTTCCGTTGGTCGCTCGGGCAGGGGGCACCGGAGCCGGGCGAGGGCGGCATGCGCCATCTCGAAATCGCGAATGGCGTCGCCGACCATAACCTGTTTGGTCGCGGGCAACACCGTCCAGCGCGCAAGCAGCGGAGCGACCGTTGAATCGGAATGTGAGGCCAGTTCAGCAATCATCGAAGGCACGAACATTGGTTCATTTTCCGTACTTTGCGCCACCATCATCAGCAAGTCTTTGCGGTCGGCAGGCGAAAGATCATTCCATGCTTCGCAAAAAGCGCTGTCATAAGGATGATCAAACTGACAGTTCCAAAGGCCAACTGCCATGTCCCACATCAAGGGGTTGTTTTGATCCGCCAATGCCTCGGCCATATTCGCCTTAACGGTCGAAAGATGTTCGGCCTGGTCTTCGTCGAGCGCACCGAGATATTTTAGGGCGTCGATGACTGACGTTGAAATTAGTACATTCGGCACTGGCAAGAGTGCCTCGACCGCCGCGATCAAAGCTAGCCGCTCATCCTCGGTGATCGAATGGCCGCTGAAGGCGGCTGCATGCATCAGGTCAAGGCGCAAATGGTAAGCTGCAATGGGCCAGTATCGGTTGAGGACACTTGGCAACACCGTGGCAATGGACGGACTGGCCCCATCGGCATACTTGTTCAGCCCGATCAGCAAGCCAACCTGACCGGGCGTCAGAGTCTCTGAAGACAGCCGTTCGAGAAGTTTTGCCTCGGCCGGCAGTCGCGGGGAATCATAGAGACTGCCGTTGTGCACCGGCCCGCAAATTTGCTGTAGGGCCGATGGATGCCAGCCCGCCCGGACGTAGCAGGCCGCATACAGCCCGCTTCGTAATGCAACGCTCTTTTCCTTGGCCTCGTCCCGGAGACGGTGATGTTCCTCCACTAGGCGACGATCCATTTTCGCCACCAGCTCGAGTATTTCATCGAGCCGACAGCCAGCGGCGAGTTCACGTGGCAGCGCCGCCAAAATGGCACGGTCTTGAGGGGACCATTCCAGCAACAACTCCGGCTTGGGCCGAATACCCAAGAAGGCTTCTTTATTGATTTCAAAATGCAGCCCATCGATTTCTTGGCTCACGCGCGCCAAGACTTCGTCACATCGTAGGTTCGCCCAGCGCTGGGCATCAACCCCACATTGTCCCCTCATGCATGCCCGGATGGCCCACCCATCCGATAACGTGGCTAGGACATGCTGCCGCATTGATCCGTCGTCGATCGCGCCCAAGACCAGCGGGGCGATGTCGATATGTTGCGGCAAGCGCAGGGCCGCGAGCACGGCTTCAGGATCACCGTTGGCGCGCCTGACGATGGCTTCCGCCGCAAAAACGTTCAGGAACATTTCGTGGCTAAAGCTCACGCGGTCGCCGCGCGTTTGCAGGACGTTCGCAGCGCGTAGTGTTTGGAGCAGCGCACCCGAAACACCTTCGCGATCAGACAGCCGGTCAAGTTCCCGCACAGAAAGACCGAAGCTGATGTGATCTGTCATCATCCCGGCGATGCGGGATAATGCCCGAATGCCATCTGAGGCGGCTTGACCCAGCCGTTCCCGCACATAGGCGTCGAACAGGCCGTACCGGCTGGCGCCAGTTGGTAATTGCCGCCCAAGCTGCCCGACCATTTTCGCTTCGAGGCCACTTGCCACGGTATCGAGCAACGGTTCCAAGACGTCATCACCAATGCCCGCCGCTTGCTGCCGTGCGATGGCCAGCTTGGCTTTCTTGTCAGGCTGCTGCACGGCATAGATGCGCGCGGGCAGAAGGTCGTCGCGTTCAAGTGGGGTTTGGCTCGACAAAACGGCTTGCGCATCATACCGCTTCACAGCGGCCGCCATGCTACGCGTCAGGCGTTGGCGTTCAGCTGGTGTACACTCGTTATACCCATCCACGACGAACACGAGCTGGCGCTCAAGGCGGCGCGCGGCGGAAACTATAGCTTTCGCCGAATGGGCTCCCAGCAGGGTTGCTTCACGGTTCGCCACGTCGCTCAGCTTGCCCTCGAAATCCTTGGCGGGGAGAATGATCGGCACAGATCCTCGCGCCAACGCCGCTATAGCTATCTTGTAAGAAAGCACGCTCTTGCCGCAGCCCGATGGCCCGATCAGCAAAACGCTGTTTTCAGCCGCCGAGCGTTCCAGGACGATGTCGGAAGACACCAACTCACTTTCGCATCGGCAGGAGACCGGGACCAGTTCGGTAGCTGGGCCACCGTAAGTATCCGTGAATGCTTCTCCATAGGCGTTCAGCAGCATTTCGGCGTCGAGCAGGCTTTGGCTTAGCGCTGCCTCAACGGACGACACCGGGATCAAACGATGATGCGCGGCGAAGGCCCGCCACTGAGCCAGTGACCAGCCCTGCCGTTTAACCGCTTGGATCAAAGCTGGCAGTTCATCGATGCCAGCAACTGTAACCTTGAAATCGCTAGGTGGGATCGATGGACTGGCCGGAATATCCGGCGTGAACACCAGCGCGGCGTCGGGGTAGGGCACAACACGGCCAACGAAATCCGCCATCGCATCCCGTACCGCGTGCTTCTCATCGATGGTTTGCTGATAGGCGTTGGGAATTTGCTTCCATCGGCCCGAGGCGAGGCGAAGTTCCCACGAGCCGTTCTCGCCGCCGCGTACCATGGATGTGAAAGCCTTGGCTTCGACAACAAGGACGCCTTGGTCAACCGCAATGATAAGGTCAACTTGACGCATTTTGAGATTCACGTTGGCAATAATGACGGCGGAAATTCCGCGCGCCGTCAGGAATTCTACGGCGCGCGCGAGGGCCACCCGCTCAGAAGCGTGCTCAACGAGAGCGCCAATAAAGATCTCAATGGAGGCCATTTCGGCTCTTTAAATCGGCAAAAGAAAACGTCGGATGGTTTGACGGCGGGATTATGAACGAAAAACTGGGGCAACACCCGCCAAAGATTTAGGGAGGTTCGGCAGCAGATCAATGGGTTTCGCGCTATGCGACCGGCAGCGGGTCAAACCGGGTCAGAGCACGGCGGCCGATCGCACGACTGGAATGGTGCTCGAATAGCCCTCAGCGTTAAGCAGGGATCTAACCCGGTCTTCAGCTCCCGTCGGCGCGTGCGGTCCGATGAGAATTTCGGCGATGCCGCCCGAACCCTTGAGCGGCATCTCGTGCTCGACGTAATTGCGCCCGTTGAACGTCTGGCGATAGGGATCGAATTTCGCGCGCACATTCAGGATGACGCCGCGCGTCTCGCGTTCGTCGGCGAAGCTCTGCTCCTTGGCCGTGAGGCAATTCCAGATCAGCTGTGATGCCAGCAATTCGCGCGCCATCGTCGCGAGGTAATGGCTGCATGGCGCTTGCCGCACCAATTCAGGCTGTGCATTGCCGATGCGGCTGGTGATTTCGGCTGCGCTGGCAATGGCAAGACGATGCCGGGCGGCCGTGGCCGCGTCGCCATAGATCACGCGTCCCATATGAAGGTTCTTGTTGGCCTCGTCATACAGCTCGTCGCGGTCTGGCTGGAACAGAGACGGGGCGAACCCGATCGCATAACCGCGCCCCCCGTCGCCATATTGCTGCCATTGAGGCGGGTGGTCGCGATGGCTGCTGAGGCTGAGAAGGTAGAATTCAAAGGGGCTGGCGAGGCCGCTGGTCTCGATCATGTCGTCGACGCAGGCACAGAAATTATCCATCAAGAAATCGCCGGTCTGGCCGACTTCCCGTAGCACCTGGCTGGCGACGCCAAGCGCATACTCGAATTCCCGCTTGTCGCTCTGCTGCAAATGGCTGAAGAACCATGGCCGCTGGCCGGTGAGGATGCCGCGCAGGCCTTCCTCGCGCGTGAAGTGGTACAACGGGCTGACGGGCGTACTCTCGTTCTGCTCGACCAGCATCCTCTCCCGCGACCAGGCGGTAAACAGCCGCAGCGCCTCCAGCAACGCTGGCGGCAGAGATAGATCGTCAATCGAGGGGCGGCGGCTGCTCATCCCCTTGATACTAGTCACGCGATGACGGGTTTCAAGGAGAGGCCAGGAGTCCAATGGCCGATAGCCTTTAGGGTGAAGCATCGCCGGGCGCGGCGTCACGCTTCTGTGCAAACGAAATCAGACCGTCAAACCCTTCGGCCAGTTGCCTGTTGGTCAATTCGCGGTCGAACAGCCCGTGCGATTCAAACAGATCCAATCCCCAGCAGATCACCTGTTCGACGCGGTGCAGGCAGGCCGGCGCGAAGGCCGCTACGTCCGGATCGAACAGCGAAAGCGATCCATGGGCCAGCCGAGACCGCATCACGTAAGCCTCCGCAAGTTCGCTTTCTAACTCTTCAAACGGCTTGGTGTCAGCTGGCTCATACCGGATCGCCGCGCCCCGCTGGCTGACAGTCTTCTTGATGTCTTCATGCTCCGATGTCAGCACCAGTCTTTCGAGCGCCGTTACCGCCTTGATAATTTGTGCGGCCGGGGATGCCTCGCGAACCGCATCGCCGAACCATGCAGCGGAATCCAGGAGGCGTGAACCGAGGGTCCGCTTGATGGCCGGGTTGACAACTGTTTCCAGCGCCTTGTTGGCGGCGCGAAGCAGCACCGCCATATCCTCACCTTCGAGAAACTTCCCCCAATCGTCCTCGAAGCCAACCGCCGAGGTGGAGGCGCTTGAGCATGAAATAAAGAGGCCGTGTTTCGGATCGAACGACATATGGGCCCGGCGGTCCGTCTCAAGGCGCGGCCCGCCAATATCCATTCGGCGCGTGTGATGTGATCCGAAGAGAATGTGCACGAGGTTGACCGCCCCGGTCACCGCCATTCGGGCGCGCTCCAGTGAGGTGCCGCCGTCGCAATTCAGTACGTTGACCTCGCCGATCCAGGTGAACCCGTCATAATAATGCCGCGCGTTGGCAAGCAGCCGTTCATCCAACTCCTTTTCCCAATCCTTGCCGTCGCGCCGCGCGTAGTTTTCGTAATGCGAAGCCATCCGTTCATTGAAGCGTTCACGAGCGTGGAACGTAACTGGCCCGATGGCAAAGCTGGACGGCCCTTTGCTGTACATCAGGCGGCACGGAACATAGTGCGTGCGGTCTATACGAGCTCTTTTGGCTTCCTTGACTGCCGACGAAAGAGCCCGTTCCGCTTGTTGTTCATCGATCGGGCGGCGCTCGGTCAAAAAGCGTTGGACAAGGATCTTGCCGAGCGCCTTCTGCACCGGCTCGATTTCAATGGTGCCCAGGGCATCGCTGTATTTCATCGCCTGTTCGGCTAGTCGCCAAATCCGCTGGTTGGCTGCGCGCCCGCACATCAGGGGTCCCTTGCCATCCGGATGAGGCAGATCGCCCCACATGTCCTCTTTAGGCAAGTGCTGTAAACTAGCGGGATCATTTTTGACCGCGTCCGAGATCGCTTTCTGAATCCGCACGCATTCGGCGAATACAAACTCGATATCGGTCACCCATCCGGCATTTCGATTCGCGGGCATTGGACAATTAGATACGAAAAAGCCTTCTCAAGGCAATTTTTGCGGGGGAGTTTTGGGGCGTCCGGCTTTGGCAAAATGGCGCAGGACGACAGCGACCCGCTCACCTCCATTGTAGGCGACCACCTAGCCGCGCAGACCCGGCAGGACGAAAGCCATGATTGGGGCCAAGTCCGACACGGGCGAAACCGAGCGCAAGGTTTTGGCAGGTGGCATCAACAGCGTGGCGCGCCCCGAGGAAAGCGATGTCCCGCTTCGCAATCGCAAATAGCCAGTGTAGCGGACTACCTAAAGATGTTAAATTGCAACGATTATAGCGTGAATTTAGCTCGTCCGCATGCGAAAGTGGGACGTTCGCCGACAGAGCGAGCGCGCGCGGGGGATCGAATGCAGCTAAGCCGTATTGTCATCAAGAATTATCGATCACTCAAATTCATCGACGCGCAGGTCGCGGAGCGTACTACCTGTGTTGTCGGGGAAAATAATACCGGCAAGTCGAACCTCATTCAGGCTTTGCGCCTGTGCCTCGACGTGAACCTGTCGTCCGCGTACCGAGCCCTCGTGAAAGACGACGTACACTGCGATGTTGACCAACGCCTACCGTTTCAGGTGTTGATCGGCGTGGAGTTCACAGGTTTTCAGGGCCGCGACAATGAAGAGGCCATGTTGCATGGAACGCAGATTGGACAGGATCGAGCGCGCCTTTTCTATCGCTTCAGGCCGAAGCGGGCCGTGCGGGAAGCTATCAGCCTGAGGACCCGGCAGCCCAACACGCTCACTTTGGCGGACTACGCATGGGAGTTGGTGGGTGGCGGCAATCCCGCAGTCGAGCTGAGACATATCGAATGGGACACGGAGAACGACGCGCTTGGCGCCACGACCGTGAGCCTTCAATACCTACAGTCGTTTCTGGTCGTCTACCTCCATGCCTTACGCGACGTCGAAAACGATTTACGCCAGCCACGGCAGTCCCCGTTGGCCAGATTGATCGACGCTAGCGCGATCAGCGAGAACGAGCAGGCAGCACTCATCGAAGCAATCCAGGACGCGAACGATACCATCGAAGGTTCGCCCGCTGTCCAAGCGATTTCGGGAGCGATCGATACCGCTCTTAAGGAAGTCACCGGGCCAGCTTTCAGCCTCGATGTGGAATTAGGCCTATCCGCGCCGTCATTTCAATCCATTGTACGAAATCTGAATGTGCTCTTGAGCAGTGCTGCGATGCAGCGATTCGAGCCCCGCCGCAACGGTCTCGGTCTCAACAATGTTCTATATATATCAATTCTGATAGAGTATTTCCGTAAGCGGGCCGCAATTGGCCGCTCTGCCGGTGAGCTAATCTTGATCGAAGAGCCAGAGGCGCATTTACACCCTCAGCTTCAGCTCACGCTTCTTGAAGCGCTGCGCGCTTTACCATTCCAATCCCTTTTGACGACCCACAGTCCAAATATCGCGTCGAAGGCGGCGCTGGACTCGTTTATCCTTTTGACTAACACGGGCGCGACGGCCCCGTTTGCCGGCACGATCGCTGCTAATGCCGATCTTGCGGAAGAAGATGTTGCAGATCTCGAACGCTATCTCGATGCCACGAAATCAAGCCTACTTTTCGCGCGCAAAGTTATGCTCGTCGAAGGTGCGGCCGAAGTCCTGTTGATACCGCCGCTCGTGAAGGCAATTTTAGGCGTGGCTCGGTGCACCCCGTATCGCTCAAAAAATATCCGACGCAGACTTTTTGGGAGTCGACGACGAGTTGAAGGACGCTGTCCTGCGGACAGCGAAGCGGTTCGGAAAAGGCCGGTTCGCACAAGTCGCGGCTCGGCACGTCGCGCGAGCAACCGAGCTTCCTAGTTATATCGCAGATGCAGTTGAATGGTTGCGTGCCCAATGAGCCTAACGGCGGAACAACGCGACGCTGTCGAGTGCGAAGACAACATCCTGCTTACGGCATGTCCCGGCAGTGGAAAGACACGGACGATCACAGCACGTCTCGCGCAGGAGATCGAGAAGCTGCGGGGAAGCCCGCAAGCGGTCGCTTGCATCACTTACACCAACGCCGCCGTTCAGGAAATTGAGCAGCGGCTGGCCGCCCACCTGCTCGACGGCGACGAGCAACACTTCGTCGTTTCAACGATCCATTCGTTCTGTCTGAGCGAAGTGCTACGCCCATTTGCGTGGCTGGTGCCGGGCTTCGCCGGTTCTATCCGGGTGCTCACCCGTGATCGCCCAGAATTTGAAGAAATCGCGCGTTGGGCGGCTGAACAGGTAAACCTGCTGCAAATGAGGGCGGCTGACTTCGAGGCCTTCGCATCCCTCAGCTTGGACATCCATGGAAACTTGATCGGGGTTGCCCTGGGCAACGAACCCGTTAGACGCGCTGCCCCATACTTCTGGCAGAAGTGCGCTGAGCTGGGCTTCGTTGACTTCGCCAACATCATTTATAAGGCCTATTGCCTCTTGCGCGATCATCCAATGATCGCGCATTCCCTTTCGTGTCGCTTTTCGAGTTTTCTGATCGACGAATTTCAGGACACGACCGAACTTCAGATCGAGATTTTGAAGCTCATTCACGCGCAGGGACTGTCGCGGATATTCGCCGTGGGCGATCCGGCTCAGTCGATCTTCGGGTTCACGGGCGCGCGTCCGGAGCTCATTCAGCCATTTGCTGTACATATTGGCGCAAGAACGGCCTTATCGCTTACGGGTAACTTCCGATCCAGTCCGCCAATCGTGACGCATGCGGAGCGCCTTATTCCTCGTGTGCCAGCGATGCAGAGCGTGGGGCGGAACCGGGCTGCCCGCATCGAGCCATCTCTTGTTCAGACCAGCGGAACGTTCGAAGCGATTACCGAGCATTTTCTTCCATTACTGGCGGATGAGGGGATTGCGTTTGGCAACGCTGCTATTCTCGCCAGAGAATGGGCACCCTTGTTTCCACTCTCCCGACGTCTCCGAGAATTTGGCGTGCCAGTCGTCGGCCCAGGAGCGAGGCCGTATCGCCGATCCCGTCTCTTCGCCTCGCTGGCGGAACAGCTTTGCGGCTATATCGTTGATCACGGAGCACACAATATTCGCCAGCTTGAGCGCGCCCTGTTTCATGCCGTGCAGGATGCGACCGCAAGGGCCTGCTTCGAAATCTTCTCGTACGCCGGACGTGTAACGCTCGTTCGGTTGCTGCGCGAAGCTTTGCGCCTTGCGCAAGCGGGTGGGGCGATCCAATGGCTTGACGCGATGTCGCAGGCGACGGGATTTATCCTGCAAAGCGATGGACTAATCGACCAAGCGCATGCCGGGTTGTTTTACGCCTCTGTTCAGGAAATGAAAGCTGATATGCGAGGCCAGAACGTCGACCTTGCCAACTTGACCATAGAAGACCTGGGATTGTTTGCGTCGCCGGACAGGGCAGTACGCCTCACGACCATCCACAATTCAAAAGGGCGCGAATATGGCGCGGTCGCTCTCATCAACCTACGCGAGGGCCGGTTTCCTCATTTCCGCGCCGAGGATATGGACGCTGAGAAGCGGCTCTTTTATGTTGCGGTGACGCGCGCGGAACGCGTCTTGATGTACATCGCCGAGCCAGACCGTTGGGGAAATGCACCCTCTCGGTTTCTCGGGCAAGACGGTGTTGGGCTTGTCTGAGAACTCGGCTACACGCTGCCCAACGGCAACGCCACTGATCCGTTCCGTGTTCGCAATGTCTTGTTAGGCAGACGATGAAAGAGAAGAACCCGAGATACAACGGCCTGTGGGTGTTCAAACTCGACCTAACAAAGCTGCGCCCTGGTGATGTCATTCTCACGCGTAATGCGGAAGCAAGCTCGTTCAAGGGCAAACGCAGGTCGGACATAATTGCGAAGGTAACCCGCGGCAAGTTCAGTCATGCTCTCATCTGCACGGCGCTTCCTACACTTATTGAGGCGCTAGCGGATGGTGTCTCAAATATAAGCGCCCAGAATTGTTTCGTGCATGACCTCAAGCATGTGCGCGTCCTTCGGTACCCCAATCAGGCCATCGCACGCGCGGCCGCAAGCGAAGCGTTCAAGTTCTTTGGGAAGGAATATTCCGTGCAGGCGGCCCTGCGATCGGTGTTGCCCGGGGTGCCGATATCGGATTCGGGCGATGATAAGACGTTTTGCTCGGCACTGGTGGCGGCCGTTTACCGGGTCGCTGGCGCCCCAGAGTTTGCATCGATCCATCCGATGAAGACGACGCCGGCTACCCTGGAGAAATCGGCCCACTTTGCCGATGTCACGTCCGATGTCTTCGTAAGCATACTTTCGCCCAGCAACATCGAAGAAATGAGTGCTCTGGATGGAGACCGGGCGGTATCGCCAATGGCAGGTCAATCTAAGTTGTTGAATTCTTACTATGCCAAGCTATCCGTCCCCATCGATGAGTTCTTCGCCCAGTATCCGACGCTCACCCTTAAAAAGCCGACCAGTTTTTTTGAATGCCTGCCGTTCATCAATTCTGCCTGTATCGCGGCCAATCGGCTTCCCGATCATCCTGAGGCCAACAAGGCACGGGAACAGGTCAGATTTATCGATGACCTTGCATTCGAATTGCTATTGGAGGGCAAATGGCAGGCGATGATGAAGGCCGCCCAGGCAATCGACGATGAGAGCATGCGATACTCGCTGGAAGAATCGTTTAAGGCAGACCCCGACGTGAACTTGGCCGACACGCTAGGGATGATTAAGGCGACACAGGACCAAATCGTCTCCCGGTCGTCGATCCTGATTGATCCGGTCGGCCAGTCCCGCGTTTGGGATGAATGGGTCAGGATGACCCACGAGGCGGTCTCCGAACTCAATACCAGGCTCAACGTTTTGAACGAAGTGCTGGAGAGGGTTTTCCCGTCTGCAACGCGCGACTGACAATAGGTAACGGCCCATTCCACAGTTGGTAGCTTGCTGCCGAAAGCGATCGAAGCAAGCCAACCGATTAAGAGCCGGTCTTTTCGCTATCCCCGGTCTCGGATGCAGTATTTGCCGCCTGCGGTTCTAAGGGTGGCTTGGCGCTTGTTTATCGAAGGGAAGCTGTAGCTGTTCCCGGTAAGGAAAGAGGGGAATGAGGCAGAGCCGGAAAATCAGCCAGCAGGCGTAGACGGCATCAGGGCCGTAAGGGTCCCCGTCATGCAGCAAGCCATGCGATAGCGCATGCCGAAGAGACGGGCCGGGCTTCTTGAGGAAGAGGCGTTCGATGTCGGCCGTGATGGCTGTACCGAAAATCGTGTCGAGTTCGTTCCTCATCTGCTCAAATAGGGAGGAGATCGTGCGATCCTGCTGCGTTTGGTTCGCATCGTCGAAGATCGTCACGTCATGCCCATGCGCCTTCAGGACATGGCGCAACGAATTCTCCAGCAGGGGCGTCAAGATGTATAGCGCGCTGACGAAGTCGCCCTGAAAGAAACGCAGGAAGCCGCGGCTGAACGTCCTGACCAGATCGTTTGGAACAAATGCGCTGTGAACGAGAATTCGCGCGAAGATATCATCCGATAAGAAATGATCGGCACCGATTGCTTGGCGGGCGGTCTCAATCTTTCCAGCCGCGGCGACCTGCCGGCGAATGCGTTCGTCCTGCGCAATTTGATGTTGAATGGCACTTGCATCCCCCTCATCGCCAAAGCCGGCCCCCGCAGTCCGATGGACGACTTTGCCTTCGCTGTCATGATGGGAAGTACCAAAAAGCGAGGCCAACGGATGTTCGCGAATGGAATCGGAAGCAGCTTCGGCCAGCTCTCTAGGTTCAGGTGAATTTTCGAGAGCGGCAAAGACAAAGAGCTTGTCGCGCAGGGTCGGCTGGCGCTTGACGCCTTGCTCAATCTGCCGAGCCATATCTTCAAGATTGAACGGAATGGAAAATCCTGACATTTCCTCGCCGATGCCCGCCTGAGCATCGATAAGCCGGTGCCGCAGTTCTTTTCGCCGGTCCTTTTTTCCGGGAACGCCGTGAAGCTCAGCAATGGCATTGGCCAGCATCGACGATGTCATCATCGCCACCGGTTGGCGGTCGGCCATCAAGACAAACTGGTCGGCTGCGGCTGACTGACAGCGGTGCTGGTCGTCAGGCTGCTTAGCGAGATGGTACGCACGTGCGCCAAGCCGCCAGAGTTCAACGATGCTGTGCGCATCGGTTTCTGCGGGCAGGGCGCCAATCAAATCCTCGATATCTTTTCCGATGACGGCGGGGTCAGAGATGCCGAAGTCCAGGTCAAGCTCGCAAAACCAGAACGCGGGGACGGCGAGGGAGTTTTGGATAGCCCTCACACGCAATTCGTTCGCTATCGCGCGAGCCGCGATCGCTTCGGGTTTGTTCCATCCCACGGCACGGCCAAGTTGCAAGGCCCGCCGCAGGAGGTCCCGGGCGTCGTGCTTGAGCGCTCCTTTGCCATCGTCGAAACGGAATGCGAGCGCTCCGCTGTCAACCTTCCTCAGGATTTCAACGTAAGCGGCTACCGCCGCGGTACCCGAGTCAGCTCGCCTTCGTTCGAGAAACCAGCAGAGATCGGAAAGGCGCGCCCGCAAAGCCGGATGCGTTGCGCGCTGAGCCATGGCGGATAGCACTTCGACAGGCGGCCCCCGAAAATCGCCAGCAACGGGCGACCGCCGACCATCGGCCCACACCATCATAGCGCCGAAGGGTTCGCTCCGATCCTTGGGCCGAAACAGCATGCCGGCAACCGCCGACAGCATGCGAAATACGCGTGCGGCGGGGGTATCTTCCGTTTCACCAGCGGCTTTGCGAAACAGATCGCCAAGCTCTTGGCTGTCCGCGCTCTTTGACTCTGCGATCGGGCTCTCGAATTCGAGGTCCGCAAGATCGGCGAGCGTGGCGCGCAACCAAACCGGCGGAAAGGTTTCCGCCGGGTCGCTGCGTTGTGGTTCTGCGTCGCCGTTCTTTTCGTTGTCCATGCTATGCTCGTCATCGTTTCAGCGCGTAACCTATCAGAGACGAGGCGGACGATTTACCGGCCACATCAGAGAGGCCGTCAGACGCGCTTCAGCGGCCCAAGACGCTTCCGAGCGCAGTCCGAACTTCCTGGCTTCATAGCTGGCTGCCGCCACGACGCCGCGCTCCCGGGATCCGCCGACGGCGACCGGCTTGCCGCGAAGATCCGGATTGTCCCGCTGCTCGACGAAGGCATAGAAGGCGTCCATGTCGATGTGGATGATCTTACGCTGGCGGCTCGGGGAAGCTGCCTGGTCGTCATCGTCCTCGATGGTCACGTCGCTAGCCCGGCCGTGTCTTCCTTGACGCCGCGGGCGCCGATCCGGAGCATTCCGTCGGCAAGGGGCCGCTGTAGTTTCAGGGCCTCGTCCAGAGGGGCCGTCATCCAGGTCTCGACTTCGTCCGGCCTCGTCAGGATCACCGGCATCGCCTTGGGGTGGATAGCGCCGACCTCGGCGTTGGGCTCGGTCGTGAGAAACGCGTAGAGGTCGTTAGTCGTCTCACCTTCCTTGACCTTCCGAACGGACGTCCAGTTGGTCCAGATGCCGGCGAAGCAAGCGAGGGGACGGGTCTCGTCGCGTGCGAACCAGATATCACCGCCATCTGCTTTGTTGAACTCGCTGAACGAGTTGAACGGCACCACGCAGCGGTTTTCGGCTCCCAACCATCGCGTCCAATGCTTGCTCTTCACGTTGCGGATGTTCGTCGTGCCGCCGTCCGGCTCCATCCGTAGCAGCTCCTTGAAATCGACGCTCTTGCCCTTGGCCTGCAGCTTCTCGGCGCGTTTCTTGGTGGCGTCCATCAGCGCTTTTGACGACGACGGCATTCCCCAGCGCGCCGTGGCGAGTTCGCGTCCCTCGGCCCCGTTGCGCACGATCGGTGCCTTGTAATCGGGAAATACCCCGGGCATCGGCGCCAGATTGCCCACGTATCGGTTCACGACGCGGAACAACGCGCTGATTGCGGCTTGGTTGGTCGTGATCGAATAGAGATTGCAGATGTGGACGGCCCCCCACTTGTCAGGATTGTAGCAGACTTTTGGCCAGATCGCTTGCTATCAGATGTCCGGCCTGTTTGCGCGGACAAAGCCCGCTGGCCGAGATGGTGTTCGCTACGCACGCTCCAAGCACATGGGCGACATTCTTAGTGCCAGTGTAATCTTCGGAAGCTCGCGCGTATCGACCGATCGGTCCTTCCATCTACTGCGTCCTGCAAGTTCGTGGGCAATCCGCCGAGCAACCTCGCTCGCGGGCCGATTTCAGATCAAGTCGGCATGGCGGCTACCGGCTGCTTGTACACGCCACCCGATATCATCAGGCGCCAAGCGATGCGGGCAAACTTGTTTGCCAAGGCCACCGCGACCAACTTTGGCGGCTTTCGCCCCAGCAGCGAAGCGAGCCATTGTGTCGGCTTATGACGGCCCTTTCGGATATGCCTCAGCAGTGCGGTTGCACCGACGATCAACGTCGATCGCAGTATAGAATCTCCGGCCTTTGTAATGCCGCCGAGCCTTTGCCGGCCGCCAGTTGAATGATCCTTGGGTGTCAGCCCGAGCCACGCCGCAAAGTCGCGACCCGATCTGAACGTCTCGGGCGGCGGCGCTTTCATGCTGAGCATCGACGACCCAATCGGACCGACGCCTGGAATTGTCGCAATACGCCTGCTGATGTCATCCTCGCGATGCCACTTCATCAGCTTGGCCTCGATCTTCGCCAGGCGAGCTTGGACCGCGGCATACTCGTCAGCCTGAAGGCGGAAGAGATCCCGCGCCATTTCCGGCAGGCTTTCGTCTTCGAGCACACGTTTGATGAGTGCCGCGACGTTCTGCTGGCCGGCGGGCCCGACGATACCAAACTCAGCGGCATAGCTCCTGAAAGCATTGGAGAGCTGCGACTTCACGCTGACCAGGCGTTCCCGCACAGTCATCAACATGCAAGCCGCTTGCCGTTCCTTCGACTTCACCGGTACGAACCGCATGCTGGGCCGGGTAACCGCCTCGCACAGTGCCTCGGCGTCGGCCGCGTCGTTCTTGCCGCGCTTCACGTAAGCCTTCACGTATTGAGGAGGGATCAGCTTTACCTCGTGCCCGAAAGATTGGAGCAGGCGCCCCCAATGGTGCGAGCTGCCGCAAGACTCTATGGCGACGAGAACCGGCGGAAGCCGCTCGAAGTAGCGGATCATCTCGGCTCGCCGAAATTGGCGCCGGACAACCACTACCTCATTTTCATCAACACCGTGAAGCTGGAACACCGACTTCGAGGTATCCATGCCGATACGAACGGGAATATTCATTAGACTTTCCTCTCATCTTTTCTGTGACGCCGAGAGCGCCATCAAACCGTGGGGATGAGAGGCCGTCCACACCAGCACATCGGTCAGGCTTCGGTCCGAGGGTGGCGCGGCTGCAACGCCAATTGTAGCAGAGTCGCGGAAGGACGCCGGCCCGCCTTGGCGCATTTGCGGCAGCGCAGCCGGCTGGCGAGGTCGTGCACGAAGGTGGTCGGCGGTTGCTTCATCGCCGCGAGGTCGACGTCGCTCGGCGTCTTGCAGCGCGCACACTGAATCTCCAGCCAAGGGAAGCCTCCATTCACCGCTTGGTCGATCGTCGGGGACGGATCAATCGGTTCTCCGTCTGACCACATGCGTTCGTTCCAACTCTCGCATAGCAGCTTGTCGGCCTGCTGGATGAGCGCTTCCCCCTTCGCTCGCGTCTCCGCCGATCGGGTAGCCAGGATGTTGACCATTGCCCGCGCCTTGCCGAGCTCTTTCGCCAGAGCCTTTCGGTCTCCGCCCGACAGGGGCGTAGGGTGATACTTCGGGGCCATCCGGACATCCAGACGCAAAGAGATCGGATCGGCAAATCCAGAGCAGGTTATGGCGTCTCGAACGCCGGCCAGCACCCGTCTTCTTCGTGTCTTCCGGTGCGCTGCTGGCAGGTGTTGTCGAGGAGCCGCTGCGCGACGTCCTTCCAGATTGCATTGCCGCGATACAATCGGACTGCATCGGCGGTCTGGATTTCCACGGTCCGCTCGCAGCGGCGGCAGGAGATGCGCAGGACGTGGCGCTGAATGTCCGATAGACGTCGCTGCCGCATCTGGGCCCCGGTCGCGCCGGCGCGAGCGTCTTTGAGGACCGATTCCCAGTATTCGGCCGGGAGCGGCGCATCTGGAGCCGCAGCGGGGGAAGCCGGCCTCCGGGCGGCTTCAGCGGCCAGTTTTTCCACCTGCTTCGGGGTCGGCATGCGCCAGCTCGCGGGTCGATTGGTCATTCTGAATAAGAACACAAAGAGAACAAATGTCGAGTCCGATCGAGCCCGCTCCGTGAAAAAATCGTCCTGTTGGGAAGGCCGCGATGTCGGAACCAAGGCGGGCGGATCGTCTTGAATCCGGCAATCAGTATCGGAGTTCCCCACCATGGCCCCGCGCGCTAACTGGAAAGGCTTCCTGCGCCTTTCGCTCGTCACCTGTCCGGTCGCGCTGTATCCGGCCACCTCCGAATCCGAAAAGGTCTCCTTCAACCAGCTCAACCGGAAGACCGGCCACCACCGCATCAAATACGCCAAAGTGGACGCCGACACCGGCGAGGAGGTTGCGAGCGAGGACATAGTCAAGGGCTACAAGGTCGACACCGACACCTTCATCGAGGTGACGAAGGAGGAGCTCGAAAACGTCTCGTTGGAATCGACGCGAACCATCGAGATCGACGAGTTCGTCGACCGCAGCGAGATCGACCCGAGGTACCTGATCCGTCCCTACTACCTGGTGCCCGACGGGAAAGTTGGCCACGACGCCTTCGCCGTCGTCCGCGGAACGATCCGTGAGATGAATAAGGTCGCCATCGGACGGGTGGTGCTGACCAACCGCGAGCACATCATTGCCTCGAGCCCATGGACAAAGGCCTGATGGGAACGCTGCTGCGCTATCCTTACGAGGTGCGTTCTGCAGACGAGTATTTCGACGATATTCAGGATGTCAAAGTCACCAAGGACATGCTTGATCTCGCTAAGCACATCGTCAACCAGAAGGCGGGCCACTTCGAGCCGGACAAGTTCGAAGACCAGTACGAAACTGCCCTCATCGATCTCATCAACCAGAAGCGCGCCGGCAAACCCATCACCACGAAAGCGCGACCGCGTGGCGAGAATGTCGTTGATTTGATGGACGCGCTGCGCAAAAGCATTGGCGGCGAAAAGGCGGCAGCGACAGAGGCGCCGAAGAAGCCAGCCAAGAAGGCGCGCAAGGCGACGGTCGGGCAGAAGGAAATGCTGATGCCGATTGCCGGCAAGAAACCGGCCAAGGAGGCCGTGGCAAGGAAGCCGGCGGCCAAACCGCAGCGGAAGTCGGCTTAAGGTGTCTTTGCGGTGGGTTCACGGAAAGCTCGCTCCAACACGCCGGATGCATCGAGAGATTTCCCGGGCCGGCCGCTATGTGCGCCCGCTTTGGAAGTTCTCTGCTCGCGCGGTAGACAGCACGGCTGATCGCATAGCAGCGGTCGGTGGGCGGTGCGGGGAAGCGTCTCATGGCGAGAAAACTGAAGACCTACCTGACCTCGCTGGGCTTCTTCGATCTGGCGATTGCTGCTCCGTCGATGAAAGCGGCTCTGGAAGCGTGGGGCGCCGACAGCAATCTCTTCCATCAGGGCGCGGCGAAGGAAAGCGACGATCCGGACGTTATCGCGGCGGCGATGGCAAAGCCCGGCGTCGTTCTCAGGCGCCCGGTCGGCACCGATCGACCATTCAGCGAACATGCCGAGCTGCCCACCGATCTTGGCGGCGGACCTTCGAAAGCCGCCCGCAAGTCGAAAGGCCCAAAGGCGAAGAAACCTTCCTCTCGCCCTGTCGACAAGGCTGCGGAACGAAAGGCCGCTCTCGCCTTCCAAAAGGAGCAGAAGCGGCGCCAGCTTGAACAGGCGAAGGAAGAGACTGCCAGGCAGAAGGACCGTGAACGCCGTCAGCAGGCGGTCGGCAAGGCGCAGGCTGCGCTGGACAGGGCTAAGCAAGAGCACGCGAGGCGGGCCGCCGCCATCCAGGCCGAGGTCGAGGCTCTCGAGAAGAGATCGCAAGCCGAACAAGCCCGCTGGGATAAGGAGAAGGCGCGATTGGAAGCTACGCTGCGGCGCGCGCCGGGTTAGATTCCGTCATGCTCGACGCCGGTCCTTCTAATCAGGAGGGCATTCTGGGCAGGTATCACCAATCGAGTTCAGCACGTCGTGAACTTCGGCCGCCGCTGCATCGAGGGAGACGCCTGCTGGCGGGACTCCACGGGCGATATCGAAGGCCCGCTCCCGCGCGTGTGGATCGGCGCGGTCCTGCATCCAACCGTGCTCCTCGCACTCGCGGATGGCGCCAGCATCCTGAAGCACGGCAATCGCCCATCCGCGCATCGTCCGTATCGCCGGCCTTCGTTCGCTTGTCATCAGCATTGAAATAGCTCCTGATACGGCGAATCGCTTTGTCCGTCATTCGTTCCGGCTGCTAGCACATGGCTGGGATTCGCAATGGCGGGAACTCAAGGTTTGGAGTACGACCGCCCGCGAACCCGCGAGGAAATCCAAAGCCTCAGCTAAATTTAGCGCTTCATTCCCGTTAGTGCGCGTCCGGCAAGTGCCGGACCGGGCTTATATTTTCAATGATTCAAGGATGCTGCGCGAGTGACACTAGTTTTGGCAGCGCGCTTCGAATGCCTGGCCGGTCACAGACGAAAGAGCCAATTCGAGCGGCAACATCCCCTCCGAGGGGACTCTCACGGAAAAAGAGCGGCTGTCAGAACTCGAGGTGACGCGTCTTGCGCTCGTGAATAGCGCGCAGCAACTTGTTAACAGTGCGCATGAGGCCGCCCGGCGTGGTCTCGTGGCCAGCCATTTTCACATGCCGGTTTTCGCCATAGCTAGCGAAAGACACGAAGCGACGCTCTCAACGCAATGCAAGGTTAGACAGTCCGCGCTTCGGCTACTGGTATGTGGTCGTCCGAGATCCATCCCTTGAACATGTTGATAACCTGGCAGCCGCGATTGACCTTCTGAAAGTCGTTGCACACAGTACAACTAAAAATTGCTTTCCATTGTTATGAGCCAATTTCGCTCCCTGGGAGGGAGATTTTTTCCAAGGAGCCGGCATGCCCGATGGGAAGCGCATCATCCTGCTATCGGATGGAACGGGCAATTCTGCTAGCCAGGTATGGAAATCGAATGTCTGGCGCGTGTTCGAAAGTCTTGATCTCAGAGGCAGCGATCAGATTGCGTTCTACGATGATGGTGTAGGTACATCATCGTTTAAGCCGCTCGCGATTCTGGGAGGTGCCTTCGGCTGGGGTCTCAAGCGCAACGTCCTCGACATCTACAAATTTCTTTGCCTGAACTACAAGCCGGGCGACCAGATTTACGGCTTTGGCTTCAGCCGCGGCGCCTTCACCATCCGTGTCGTGATCGGTCTGGTGCTTAGCCAGGGACTGGTAACGGGTGCAACCGACGCTGAAGTTTATCGCAACGCCATCATGGCCTACCGTGCGTATCGCGCCGAAAAGTTTCATACTGTCCACCGCATTGAGACCATCTTCCGTTTGTTGCGTAATCTCTTCCTGTTCATCATGGGAGTGCGCTACGACAAAAGGGCGAACCAGCGTGTCGGAAGCATCGCCTTTCTCGGTCTGTGGGACACTGTCGCCGCTTACGGACTGCCGGTCGACGAAATGGTGCGGGGCGTCAGCCAATGGATATTACCCCTCGAGCTGCCCGACCGTACGTTCGACCGCCGCATCGATCAGGCTTGCCACGCGCTTTCGCTCGATGACGAGCGCACGACCTTTCATCCCGTACTCTGGAATGAGAAGACTGTTCCTCCCGAAGTCCTGACGCAGGTTTGGTTCGCGGGCGTCCATTCCAACGTGGGCGGCGGTTATCCTGACGATTCCCTGGCGCATATTCCCCTCTACTGGATCATGACCGAGGCGCAGTCGCGCGGTCTTAGCTTCAAGACGACACCGAACCAGCCGGATAACCCTGATCCCGACATGCTCGTCTATGCCCAATGGAAACGCGACAAGGACGGGCGCCTGTACGACTCGCGAAACGGCATGGGCGGATATTATCGCTATGGCCCGCGCAAGATTGAAGATCTCAGCAAGATGAGGTTTTCGCTAAGCAGAGACGATTTCGTCAATAACAATCCGCCAATCATCCACGAAACGGCCATTCAGCGCGCGATTATAGGCGCGCATCGCTATGCGCCGATTGGGATTCCGCGCACGTATCAGGTCATGACTGAAGCCGGGATTGCACCCCAGTCAAACTACGAGAGCGCGAACGACGTTGATCAGCGCTGCGATGCTCAAAAGTTTATCTGGAACCAGGTCTGGCGACGGCGGCTGATCTACTTCATTACGGTGTTTGCGTCGGTCTATGTCGCTCTTTATCCGCTGGTTGTGACCACCGACAGCTCCGGGGAATTCGCCACCCGACTTACGCTTGTCTCTGCCGGTATCCGAGCGCTGAACGCCGTTCTGCCGAGCGCATTATCGCTTTGGGTTGAAGCCTATGCGCGCGATCCGAGCCATTTTCTATTGCTTGGCTTTCTCGTCGTGCTCCTGATCTGGCTTGGCGTGAAACTAGGTACCCGGATTGAGGAACGGATGGAGCGCATATGGCGCCGCTTCGGTAGCAGTAACATGTCGAAGGGCGAGATTTGCCTTCGGCTTGTCTGCGCGGCGGTGGCCCTTTACGCCATCTTTCACAACAAGCTGCCGCACGACTGGCCGGACGAACCGCTCATGGACAGCCTCATCAATGGCTGGGTCAGAGGTATTCTGATTTTCATGCTCATCGCTCTCTTCACGCCGCCTTGGCTCGTCTTTCATCTTCGCTCGGCGTGGCTCTATCGTCGCACCATCCGGGGCATCAAGCTTTATGTTTTGCCGGCCTTTTTCGCCATGAGCTTTCTGACGCTCGCATTCTTTTTGGCCAATCATCTCGTTTTTAGCGTGAGGGATTCCTACGGCGCCGTCTGCCAGGAGAGTGGAGTTGCCGAGGGACTTTCGGCGTGCCTTGCCTCCTCGGTGGCGACGTGCGGCGGGCCCGCCAACGCGACGCCCATGTGCACTTACGGCCGGGCAGTCTCCTGCGGGGACAGTGGGGCGGCTGCGACATGCGAGCGGCGTGCGACGCCTGGATGCGATCCCGCGCACGGAAATTGCGCATTTTGGGTTCCGGTGTGCCATCCCGCATCGGCGGGTGCGGCCGCACGGCTGCCAGGAGGGACTGGCTTCGCGATCTGTCCATCCACGTGTGAGGTGCGGCCAAATGAGACCGACCGGGCCCAGAGACATCCGGACAATGTCCTCGATATCAAATCGGTCTGCAAGCCGACCGGCATCATGGTCGAGCAGGGCCGTAAATACAGGATCACCATCAGGGCGCCGGCGCCGGGTGACAAGTCAGCATGGAAGAATGGTGACCTCGTTGTCAGCACGCGTGGCGCCGAACCGTCGTCGATGGGCCTTGCCGATCGTCTGCGTGCGGTCCTGTACTGGCCTTTGAAGCGGCATCTGCTCGTCCAGCCATTCAAGGTCATTGCCCGCGTCGGATCCACAGGCAACGACGAAACCGTGCTCGAGCCCGACGAAGACAAAACCTCAAACGATCTCGATGCGGTCATCACGCCGCGAAGGGACGGGGAACTCATGCTTTACGTGAACGATGCCATCTGGGCGTTCGATGGCAAGCGCGGCTCGACCTTCTACGATACGCATGACGGCAAGGCCGTAATTGAAGTGAGGCAGACCGACTGGATCCAACGGCAATGATCCGGCTCATCATCCTGTTTGCGACACTCGCGATTGCTCTGCCATTCGTAATTGCGAAGGGGGCATTGCCATTTGGCACTGCGGTGTCGCAGAGGTTTCTCGAGCGGGAAACGAATGATGGAGACCCGCGCTTCACAATTCCGCCGGAGGCAAAAACCGGAGACAAGCTCGGAACAAGTACGCTAGCTATGTGGGTACATGCGAACGCGGATCTGGCGGGGGCTATGCGCGACACGTCATTCCCCTCGATATTGTCTATCTCGTATGTCTCGGCCTGTTTCTGGCAATGGCGAGCGTAACTCTGCGCGACCTCACGGAAGGACCATCGTTCTTGTCGCACATACCGATCTGGGTGTGCTGGCTATTGCCATGCGTCTATATTGCTTGTGATCTTAGCGAGGATCTTCTGATCGTGCTCCTCTTGACCTGGCCGGCGACAATCGAAGGCGTCGCGTTCCAGGCACTTTCGCTCGTGCGCAACGTCAAGATTGCGTCGGGCGGCCTCGCGTTCATTCAAGTGCTGCTACTTTGTGTTGCGTCGTACATCTGGCCGGCCACGGCAAAGCCGTAACGCGCGTGTAGTTTCACGGGCTATTTGTCTCACACGGCATGCCACGGCCGTCCTGTCTATTCATTAAGCTGCCAGATTGGCGCGTCCCTCCGGGGGCGGGCTCTATGCGCGCCGCGCACCGAGTCTGCGTCTCGGCCCTTCGGGTGACGATCCTTCGCGCAGAATAGTGTGTCGCTCGCCGGAGGCACTCGCCCTCGGACCCGCCGTCATTTCATTCCGGCGTCGCTATCACTGCCCTTCGTTTGGGTGCCTTCTTAACCGGTCTCGCGACTGCACTCGGTCCCGGGTCCCGCCGCTACGCGTCGGCGCTATGCTGACCCTCCTGCGGGTGCCTTTTTCACTGCCGGGTATGGCTTGCACCAGCCAACCGTCCTCTGGCGCTAAGGGGCTCCGCCCCTCGCGCGCGCCAGGGTAAAGCGCCGGTCATGCCGGCGCCGACCCGAGCGGTCTCCCCGGTCTTCCGCGCTTACTCAGCTCCTCGACACCGGAAATCCCGGCACGCGCTTGTGCAGACCCGCTCTTCGAGCGGCCCCTTCGGGCGGGCGATCCCCTCCGCTCGGGTCGCCCTGGCACTTGCTACCCCTGGTCTCGCCGACGGGCAGGGGCGCAGGCGCGGAGTGCGCCCTGCACCCATGAAAGCAAAAGGAGATCGATCATGTCGGCAAAGCACGTTGAACAACTCCCCGAGAACGGAACGCAAGTTCTCATTCCGCTCAACAAGCTCAAGAAGTCCCCTAAGAATGCGCGCAAGACGCCGCACAGCGATGCGGCGATCGAGGGTTATGCGGCGAGCATCGCCGCCAAGGGCATTCTGCAAAATCTGGTCGTTGAGCCAGAGGTCGATGATGAGAATGCGGCTACCGGGTTCTATTTCGTGACCATCGGCGAGGGCAGGCGGCTTGCCCAGCTTCTGCGGGTGAAGCGGAAGGAGATCAAGAAAACCGAGCCGATCCGGTGCATCGTGGACACCGCGAACGATCCGCACGAAATCAGCTTGGACGAGAACGTCACCCGGGAAAACATGCATCCCGCCGATCAGTTCGAGGCGTTCAAGAAGCTGGCGGAAGAGCGCGGCTTCGGTGCCGAGGAAATCGCCGCCCGCTTCGGCGTGACGCCGCATGTAGTGCGGCAGCGCCTGCGGTTGGGTGCAATCTCGCCGAAGCTCATGCAGGTCTATCGCGACGGCGATCTGGCTCTTGAGCAGTTGATGGCCTTTGCCATCACCGATGATCACGCCCGGCAGGAAGCTGTTTATGAGCGGCTATCCTATAACCGGGATGCCAGCACCATCCGTCGCATGCTCACCGAAACCCATGTGGCCGCCACCGACCGCCGCGCGCGCTTTGTCGGTATCGAAGCGTACACCGAAGCAGGCGGCTCGATCCTTCGGGACCTCTTCACCGAGGATCGCGGCGGCTATCTGGAAGACGTGGCGTTGCTTGATTTGCTGGTGACCGCAAAGCTTGGCCGCGAAGCCGATGCGGTTCGGGCCGCCGAGGGCTGGAAATGGACGGAGGCCCATCTCGGCTTCCCGCACGCCCACGGTATGCGGCGGACCTACCCGCATCCGGTCGAGCTTTCGGCGGAAGACAAGGTGGCCCTTGAGGCGGCACAGACCGAATTCGACCGCCTCACCGCAAAGCACCAGACGGCCGATGAACTGCCCGATGAAGTGGACGCCCGGTTCGGCGAACTTGAGGCCGAGATCGAGCGGCTGGAAGCGAAGCGGCAGGCCTACGATCCCGACGACGTCGCGCGCGGCGGTGCGTTCGTGATCCTCAATCACGATGGTGCGGTCCGGATCGAACGCGGTTTCATCCGGCCCGCCGACGAAAAGCCGGAACCCGAAGCGGAGCAAACCGGGGAAGCCTCAGTGGCAGGCGATCCGGAGGGAACAGATGATCAGGCAGTGCAAGATGAGAGCGAGGAAGGAGAGGGTGCCGCCGATGAGGAGGAGGACGACCGCCCGTTGTCTGACGTTCTCGTTCGTGACCTCACCGCGCATCGTACCTTGGGCATGCGGCTCAACCTGAGCGAACAGCCGGAAGTCGCCATCGTTGCGGTCACCCATGCCCTCGCCGCGCAAATCTTCTATTTTGTCGGGGACGCCCATGTCGTCGGTATCCAACCGATCAAGACGGATTTGGCAGGGCATGCGGACGGTATCGAGGACACGCCCACCGGCAAGGCTTGGGCGGACCGCCACGGCAATTGGGCAAGGCAGATTCCGCGCGACGTCACGAGCCTGTGGGCGTTCGTGGCCGAGCTTAATCACGACAGCCGCATGGCCTTGTTCGCCCATTGCGTCGCGCTGACCGTCAACGCGGTCAAACTGCCGTGGGAGCGGAGGCCCCGAGCCTTGGCAACAGCCGACCGGTTGGCGGAAGCGGTTTCCCTCGACATGACCGGCTACTGGCGGCCGACCGTGCGCAGCTATCTCGGTCGCGTCACCAAGGCGCGCATTCTGGAGGCCGTCTGCGAGGGCGTGAGCGGCGAGGCTGCCGAGCGGATGGCAGATATGAAGAAGGTCGATATGGCGGAAGCAGCCGAGCAGTTGCTCGCTGCGACGGACTGGCTGCCCGCCGTGCTGAGGACGGCCAAGCCGCAAGAGCAATCCGATGCGCCCACTGCAGGGCGTGATGATGCCTATTCGGAGGCTGCCGAGTGAGTTTTGGCCGGGGCCGCGCATGCGGCCCCGGCCAACCACCAAAATTTCGGCCGCGCGCCTCGGCGCGCGGCCGATTTAATTGATGCAAAGCGACGACTCTCCGACGCAAGCCCGCACCTGGATGACGGAATGCGGGACCCTCCGATCTGTGCCGATCGTAGCGAACCGCGAACACAGGATCGTCGTCTGGCCCGCTTCATCAGCGGCGATGTGCCCTTGCCGGGTCCTCAATCAAACGAATGACTGCAGTGTTCGGATCGTCTTTCGGCGGGAGTTCTTCCAGCGGCGCTCCGATACGCCACGACAGCATGCGAAATTGGTCGCTCACCGTTCTCTCTTGCGCGTTTCTATCGCCCTTGATGCGCTGATGTCAGCGTGTGTTCGACCGATCTAGCCACGTCCTTGTGCTGCTTGAAGTTCGGCAGCCATGGTGGTCTCCGTCAGTTCGTTTACGGGCGGCGTCCAACGCAACCTCGAATGGGCTGATCAAGCCCGAGGGACGGCAAGAGCCTCGATCGCCTTCCCGCAACGGCTACGCCAGCTTTTTTCCCCTGCCGCAAAGGGGCGGCATTCCTCGCGGAAACAAAAAAGCAGGCTTACGCCGTCCTCCGCTGCGCTGCGGGCCTGACGGCTGCGGGCCGATCGCTCCCCGGGCCAAGGATCGCCATCGAGGCCGCGATGGGCGCGGCCCGAGCAACCAACGGAGATTACCATGGCTACCATCGGCACCTTCACCGCTTCGGACAACGGCTACGTCGGCTCGATCAAGACACTGACGCTCAACATCAAGGCAAGGTTCGCCCCGTCCGAGAAGGACAACGACAAGGCGCCCGACTTTCGCATCTTCGCCGGTACCACCGAATTCGGTGCCGCCTGGAAAAAGACCGCCCGCGAGACCGAACGCGAATACCTCTCGGTCAAGCTCGATGATCCGAGCTTCCCAGCGCCGATCTACGCCTCGCTGGTGAAAGTCGAGGGCGACGAGGGCTTCACCCTGATCTGGTCCCGCCGCAACGGCGACTGATCCATCCGGATCATCCGCCCCGCCTCCTCCGGAGGCGGGGCGCTCTTCTGCGCTTACCAGCGGAGTAGGAGAACGGGCGATGTCTGCTAATCGCAGCTTTGGTTCGAACAGACGAGATCGCGGCCGCCGCGGCATGCGACAGGTTCACCGCGGATTCCAAGCGTGATCACGAGGCGATTGGAACTTATCGCCAGATTTAGACAAGTGTTTTTCTTTGCGATCGCCTCATACAGGTCGCTTTTAGTGCTGCCGGTAAATGGTCCGCTTCGCAGGATGAGCTTTTCTGCAAGTTCTCTGGAGCGATCGTCTGCAAACTCGATGCGTTCGGGCTCACGCGGCAATCCCGTCGCGCGGTCAAGATTGGCAGGATCCAGGTCTTGATTGCTGAATGCAACGCGTCCGCTGAGATACGACGGCACGTCAGGAGCAGTTGTGATCCCGTCCCTCTGTTCCTGGAGGGCTGCTGTCGCCGAGGTCGTGATTAAAGCTCGCAGCCATCCATGAACAGAAGCGCGAGAATCGTCCGGCTTGGGAAGTTGAGTGTGACTTACGGAAAAGCCTCGCTTGTCGTCGCATGCTGATGTGGCAAACAGCTTCGGAACAACGATTCCGTACTGAGCACCGAAAGCAATTTCCAGAATCCGTGACTCCGGCTTCGTTTCGTAGCCGCAGGCCACAATCGGCGTGAATCGTCGTACCGCGCCATTGTCGCGCGTTCCCCTCACGGCGATCCAATCATTCTCCAATGCGTCCAGGTAGCGTTGTCCGGAATCGGTGGTCAGGTCGTTGAGTAACGCACCGTTCCATCCGAAAAGCTGCGCAACTTCACCAGCCCGGCCACCGGCGGCCAAATCGGCGAGGGGGGCGCCAGCCGAAGGGACGCCGAGCATGCCTACACCGAGAATGCGGTCAAGCAGGACCGTTCTGCCCTGAAGCTTCCATAGCGCCAAGGTCCGCTTGAGTACCAAGCCGCCCATGCTGTGCGCGACGAACCAGACGTGCCGATGCCGTCTAAAAATCGGTGACGCAGCAAGATCATCCGCGACACCTTTCGCGGTATCTTCGAGCGTTCCGCGCGAGGTGAAGTCGGCCTCATAATCGACAGCGTAGACCGCGAAATCCGACAATACCCCGTGCCCGGGCAGCAGTGTGTGGTCGGCCGCAATAATCTGCGGCCACTTTCCAAACGATTGCGCTGGACTGCCAAGCAATCCGTGCATCAGCACCAACGCCCGGTCTGATGAGTCCGAAGTTTTCGGATCACTGAGAAGAAGCGGCTCGTTGGCGCGTGCGAACCCAGTGCTGAATCCCAATATAAACAGGCTTACAAGGACGGATCGACGCATGTCAGCACCGTTCTGAGATAGCGAACGGCGTCTTCACGAAGACGCGAGCGCCTTGAGCTGGATCTTCGATCTGGAGGCATCCCGTACGGGCCCGAACCACGAATTGCTCGACCTTGAGTTCGCCGTCCTTCTGCAAAGCGGTAATGAATTCGTCGCGACGGGATCGAAGCAAGCTGCTCGCCAGAAAATTCAGCGGACCTTTTTCAAATCGAATCAGGGCTGCGCCGGCGGCCAGCAGGAAACTCTCGGCCACGCCAGGCTGACGGTATGCGTCCGGCGGCACTTGCGACAAGATCGCAAAAGCAAACTGTAGTGGTGGCGCATTATCATCCGGCACCGGGACAAGGTGCGGGATGTCAAGTTTGATGTCATTGGCGCGCGTGAGCTCTGCTTGCGCTTTGGTCGCCGCCTCGGTCTGGCTCAGCCCATTTCCGTGTGGGACTGGTGAACTCGAGGCCCCACCCCATTCCATCAGGCATGTTGACGTCTCGGTTCGCACGCAGGTGCCGCCTTTGAGCGTCGACTCAGCTCCCTTCATTGTGAACTTGCAGGAACACCGGTCGTGCTCGACTTCCTCGGCCCGACTCGCACAGACGCTGGAAAGCGCCACTACGATGAGCATCAAGCCAACCGCAACTGCTTGCTTGTTCATTGAATCCCCTTAGGCATGACGCGGCATCGACAATGCGTCATCGGCGCCCGCAATATCATTTCAATTATTTGCGGGACCGCATTTTGACAAAACGGAGCTGGAGTGTTGGTAAATTGCCTTTAGCTGCCAAATTACGGTCACGGTTGCTAATAGCGCCACAGCGGCTCAACCTTGGGGAGTAGACGACGGAACGCTGCATTTTGCAAGAGGGCCCTAAGGGCTCCGCCCTCGCGCGGGCAAGGGTGAAGCACGGCTCGCCGTGCCGGCGGGAGCGGTATCCCCGATCTTCCGCGCAAGGATCTTCACGACGACGTCGTCGTCAGGCGCGTGCAGACGCGCGCTTCCGCGCGCCCTTATCAGGCGGGTGATCCCCCTCCGCTCCGGCCGCCCTTGCCCTTGCTACCCCGGTCTCGCCGACGGGCAGGGTTGCAGCGCAGCGCTGCGCTTTAACCCAGCCCCAAAGGGAGAACGAGCGATGACGATGATAGCCCTGACCCAGAACGAGCAGCCTGTTTCCGGCGGCTTTCGCGTGGACGTATCGCGCGGCCAGCGTGTTGGCCGCGTATCGTCGGAATGGTTTTCGCGACCGGATGACGAACGTTATTTGAACCTGCCGAACCTTTATGACGCCGTACGCGGCCGCGCCGAGCGCGCGCAGGCGCGGACGGTGGAAAGCCGGGCGATCCGAGTGGAGGCCAACAGTAACAATTCCGAGCGACTGGCCTTAGCGGTACCCGGACGTGACGAGCCAGCGGCGCCCACCCATTGGAGCTTTGGTCAGTTGTGCACGCTGGTCGGCGCGCCGACCTCCTATCTGCGGCAACTTCCTGCGGCTCTGTCAGGCATCAACCTGCAACATGGCCTGCTCTCGCACCGCGCTGAGCTCGTGAAAACCCTTGAGGGCGATAACGGGCGGGTCGAGCTTCGGGCGGTCACCGGCCCGGACTATGGTCGCATCTGGGACCATGAACTTGTCGCCGCCGTGATGAAGATCGCAGGCAACGGCACCGGCGACACTCGCTGGAAAGTGCCGGGCGTCCTGGATTGGTCAACGATGACCCACAATCCCTTTGTGGACGTGACCAAGGACACGACGACGCTTTACGCCAGCGACCGCGACGTGTTTCTGTTTCTAGTCGACGATACCAACCCGATCGAGGCGGGCCGCTTGCCGGATGGATCGCCGGATCTGTATTTCCGTGGATTTTACTGCTGGAACAGCGAAGTCGGCAGCAAGACGCTTGGCATTGCGAGCTTCTACCTCCGCGCTGTCTGCATGAATCGGAATCTGTGGGGTGTCGAGAATTTCGAGGAGATCACGATCCGGCATTCCAAATTTGCAGCGCAACGTTTTGCGCATGAAGCGGCCCCTGCATTGACGAGTTTCGCAAATTCCTCGCCCGCGCCGTTCGTTGCCGTGATCAAGGCGGCACGGGAACGAATTGTTGCCCGTACAGACGAGGACCGGGATAGCTTTCTCCGCAAGGGAGGGTTTTCTAAGTCGGAGACGGCGAAGATCATCGAGACGGTTCTAGGTGAGGAAAATCGCAAGCCGGAAAGCATCTTTGATTTCGTGCAGGGCATCACCGCATTTGCTCGCGGCAAGGCTCATCAGGACACGCGCCTTGAACTAGAAGGCAAAGCCAAGCGCTTGATGGAGCGTGCAATCTGACACTGTGAGCCGCGCAATCGGGAACATTGCGCGGCTTCGCTTGATGCCCGTGCGCCGCCGCCGATCCGGCAAGCCGGATCGGCGGCGGCGACGCCTATCCGCGTCCGGCGCTCGCCAGGCCTTCGGCCCGGCTCGCGGAGGCGCCACTTAGGCAACGCTTCCATCGAGCCAAGATCGAACGGCTCGCTTTGACCTAACGCCCCCGAATTCTGATATGCTGGCGCTTCCCAGCACGAAGAAGGAGCTTCTTTGCGTTGATCGTCCGAAGACCACGTATCGATGAGCTGTCAGGCCTCTCCGATCTTTGCTTCAGGTCTAAGGCTGTGTGGGGCTATGATCAAACGTTCCTGGAGGCATGCCGGGGAGAGCTATCTTTCGGTCAGCACGACCTTGAAGAGACCCATGTCGCTGTTGCCGAACAGAACGGAGGAATTCTCGGGGTCGTGCAGGTCAAAGTCAGTTCGGGAGAAGCTGAATTGTTGAAGCTCTTCATCGAGCCGCACGCACTCCGAAAGGGCACAGGGAGGGTGCTCTTTGCCTGGGCAGCCGAGGTCTCAAGGAGAAAGGGCGCAAGCCGAATGGTTATCGAGGCCGATCCCGATGCGGCGCCGTTCTATAGTAGATTGGGAGCACGTACCGCTGGAGGGGCTCCGTCGGGCTCCATACCAAGTAGGCTGCTACCGAGGCTTACGTTTGATCTCTAGCCGCATATCCCGGCGTCGGCGCCGTTCGCCTTCTTGATCGTGCTCTGACTCGAATCAGAGCCGCTTCGGCGTAAGCAGCGTCTACTTGCTCTTGCGACTGGGACGAATCCGTTTTCGGCCCTTGGCTAATGGCTTAGGAGTCGCGGCTCCTTTAGGAGGCTGAAGAAAGAATTCTGATAACTGAACATCTAGCGTTTCGGCTAATCGTTCGAGCAGATCAATGGTTGGATTCTCGGTTTGTCGCTCGAGGCCGCTCATATATGAGCGATCGATCCCGGCATCATACACCAATTGCTCTTGCGGAATACCGCGATCGACGCGTATTCGGCGAACATTCCAGGCCACGAGCGCACGAGCTTTCATGCGCAAAAGCAGCCATTCTGTAGGCCATCAAACCACTGGCTATAACCGATCTATTCCGATAGTTTGGTCTTGGGTTTCAATCGAATGCCGTAGATATACATGAGTGGGCCATCATTAGATCCGGACGTCGCAGATATTGCTCCAAATGAGCCGGTGCTGACGGCCTATGACGAACAACATGTCGTCACGTACATTCGCCTTCTGCAGGCAGAGGGTGAGGAGGCGGACTGGCGCGAAGTGGCTCGAGTGGTCTTGCACATCGATCCGGAGCGAGAGCTGGACCGTGCGCGGACCGCATATCAGAGTCATCTTGCACGCGCCAAATGGGTGACCGAGCAGGGGCGCCTCTTACGTGGCACCCGCTCAAAATAGAAGAAAATCGCCGACTAGAGCCTCGCAGCCGGAACGTTTTTCTTCCGCTCACCGGTGGTCATTCTCATGCACCACGTGGTGCCAAACTAGGGGCTTCCTACAACCGCCTCGTTCATAATTATTGCGCCGCAATCCTTGTTCGTTAAGTGCAATGGGGCGGAAGCAATGCCTGAATTCGACTGGCGATCGCCGGATTCGTTTAAGAGTCTAGAGAACGCTGAGATCACTGAAATCGCCTGGGTAGGCCTTCGTATGAACGTGGACTACCAACGTGACTACGATGCGATCGTCGCTAGCAGCTCAGACGGCGAGGTGAGCGAGGAATTCAGGAGGAGGTGGGGCCTCTGCTTTCGCGCATGACCCGCAGAGGTCGTTCCACGAGCAGACAATCTTTTGGGCGCCCGAGGTTCTCCCGACCGTCGTCCCGGTCGTTGTAACCGATTCAACGCCTGGTCAAAGCCCAACGCCTCAGCCGCCGCTTGATCTTGCATCTGGTCAGGTGCGCCGTGCCGGTGACGGCTGGCATGCCGTGCTGCAAATCGGTTCGGTGAAGCATCGCATCTGGTCGAAACAGCCGCTGACCGCAGGCGCTCGCTATGCGGCCGAGTTGCCATTTGACGGCGATTTCGAGGCGCGCGCGCATGCCGCCACGCGGCTGTGGCGCGCGATGAATGGACGCGCGCCAGGGCCTCCGTTTCATCGCGTGCCCAAACAGCGGCGCGAACGACTGTGCGCAGCCCTTCGCGCGGCCGCCGCGTATCTCGCTGGCGCGACTTATCGCAGCATCGCAGAAGCTCTGTTTGGCAAGCCGCGCATATCGGATCGTGGCTGGAAAACACACGATCTGCGCAGCCGAACCCGTCGCCTTGTACAAAGCGGCCTCGCATTTGTGCGCGGAGGCTATCGCAAGCTGCTTCGGCCCAGGCGCAGGGTCGAGTAGCGCCCTTCATGGGTGGCCGAAAATGGCCCCCCCAATATTCGGCATCCCCCTCCGAGATCGCGCTTCTCCATGATGACCCCACACACGCCGGCGCCGCCATCCGCGGTGCGCTGTCATCCTGGAGTTCTCGAATGCCCGATTCGACGGCCGGTCTACCTCCGCGATTCCTGCGAACACCGGAGGCTGCGCGTTACCTTGGCCTCTCCGGTCGCACGCTGGAGAAGCACCGCACGTACGGCACCGGGCCGACGTATCGGAAGATCGGCGGACGTGTCGTCTACGCCGTAGACGACCTGAAAGCCTGGGCTGACCTCGGCGCCAAAACGTCGACGTCTGACCCCGGGAAGGGGACCGTGCTGCCGGCAAAGAAGCATCCGGTACTGCGCCCATATGCGGGCCAGGAACGTCGCTGATCGCGGGCGAGAGCAGTGACCATGCGGCGCAAACACCATTCCGAGCGTGACCAGCTTGAGCTCTTTCGGGCGCTCCCCGGCGATCTTGCGCCCCGTGACGCGCAGGATCTGATGGCCTATCCGTTCTTCTCGCTTGCGAAGACAAAGCGGATTTTGCCAATCGATTTCCGCGCGGGCGCAATCGCGATTCGTGTCGAAGCCGTGCCGGAACACGGCATGGCAACCATCTGGGATGCAGACGTTCTGATCTGGGCGGCGTCCCAGATCGTTGAAGCACGGGACGCCGGCTTGAAGACGTCGCGCCTGATGGCTGCAACGCCTTACGAGATTCTGACGTTTGTCGGCCGCGGCACGAGCGCGAGGGACTATGACCGGCTGAAGGCCGGCCTTGACCGGTTGCAATCAACGACCGTGCTGACTTCGATCCGTCAGCCGGCAGAGCGGAGACGGCATCGCTTCTCCTGGATCAACGAGTGGAAGGAGACGGCCGATGCAAATGGCCGCCCATTTGGGCTCGAGCTAATCTTGCCAGATTGGTTCTACGGCGGCGTCATCGATGACGCGCTCGTGCTTACGATCGACCGCGTCTATTTCGAGCTGACGGGCGGACTTGAGCGGTGGCTCTACCGGCTCGTCCGCAAGCATGGTGGCCACCAGGACGGCGGCTGGAGCTTTGATCTTGTGCACCTCCATGCCAAGTCCGGCATCCTCTCGCCGCTCAAGCATTTTGCTTACGACGTACGGCAGATCGTTCAGCGCCAGACACTGCCCGGCTATGAGCTCGTGCTCACACGCGACCCGAACGGCACCGAGCGGCTGAATTTCGCGCCAACACCCGTCGATCCCCTAACGGCACGCCTACGCCGCCGCGGTCTCATTCCAAATTCGGAGGACACCCAAAACCCCGTCTCCTCGGGAGACGCCGCTCCGCCGTGCCGGAAGGAAAAGGCGCGCGTGGAAGCGGCCGGGTCGCGGAGGCCCTTACACCGCCGCAGCGACCCGGCCGCGCTTGCCGCCGGCGCCAAAGCGGAAGGTCGTGCCATCAATCCAGATCTTGTGCAGCAGCACGGCGAGGGCGCGCGCCACGGCCGTTGCCGCGCGCTTCAGACCCTTCTTCCTGGCCAGCAGCAGGCCCCACAGCCGCAGCTTAAAGTTCTTCGGAATGCGCGTCAGGATCGCGATCGCGGCCTCGTACAACATCGCCCGCGTCAGCTCATCGCCGCATTTCGAGATGCTGCCGATGCGATCGGTCTGTCCGGATTGGTAGCGCCGCGGCGTCAAGCCAAAATGGGCGCCGACATTGGTCGACTTCCTGAATCGCGCCGGATCGTCGACAGTTGCGCGGAATGTCAGCGCCACGAGCGCGCCCACACCGGGCACGGTCATCATCCGCCGCACAGCGTTGTCGCTCCGCGCCGCCGCCAGCGCCAGGCGCTGCAGCTTGGCCAGCTGCAGCCGCATTGCACCGCGGGCGTCCAGGAGCGGCGTGACGATGGCCTCCAAATCCTTCTTCCCGGCCACGATCTCGCGCACCCGCGCCTCAAAGCGGCCGACCGAGATCTCGCCGACCTTGAGGCCGAACGGGCGCAACAGGCCGCGGATCATGTTCTCCATGTCGAGCACCTTGCCAAGCAGTGCCTTGCGCCCGACGAGCAGCGCCCGCAGCGTTTGCGCGCCCTCCGATTTGACATGGACCGCACGGAACCAGCCGGTCCGCATCATCTGCGCGATGCCCTTGGCGTCATTCCTGTCGGTCTTGTTCAGCATCGCGTTCAGCGCCGCCTTGGCATGCCGGGTCTCGACGCAGGTCACAGGGAGGCCCTTTTCACTGAGCGCCGTGAACAGCCAGGCGCTGTACGAGAACGCTTCCAGCCCGACGCGCTTGAGGTGGATGCCCCATTCCGCCAGGAACAGCTCGATCGCGTCCGGATCGGTGTCGAGTTTCACCTCCCGGACGATGTTGCCACCGCCATCCACCACGCAAACGTTCGTCGCCTCCAGCGACACATCGAGCCCTGCATAGAAGTCCATCGTCCGCCTCCACCGCTGATCGCCGGAACGCACTGCGCGTCCCGTTCGCGAATCGTTGTGCAGCATTTTTGCAGCAGCATGGCCGGCGAGTGGGCACCGGTCAGTACCCCGGCTAACCAGAAATCCTTCGGATTTCTTCTAACGGACCAGACCACCAGCCGCATTGGAGGCGATTGGCAGCGGGGGGCCGTCAGTCCTGCTCGCCGGCAGAAGCCGTGCCAGTCCTTCACCGCCCCCAAAGCTCACGGCTCTCCGTTCCAGTTTCAGGGAACGGTGGCATGAGCGATCTCACTGAAGTGGAAGTGCTGTGGCTCGAGAAGCGTATCGAAAACCGCATTAGGTTCGGTCGCATCGTCAAGGAACGGAAGCTTGATCGTCACCGGCGTGTTCTGTCATTTGCACCCGGCAGCATCTTTGCCTTCGTCCGATGGACCTCCAACGACTTTGGCACGATCATTTCGCGGATCGACATCTTGCGCGCAGTCGCTCCGGGACAGCGCTGCTCGACCGTCCCTTATGTGACACCCGGCGGGGAGATTCTGCTGCGCTTGTCAGGCTGGCCGAAGGTCGAACGGGTGCTGCAGATGGTCGATGTCATCGAGGCGCTTGGCATCGATCCCTCCGATGTCGCTCCTGATCATTGGCATCACGTTCATAACCGTCTGTCGGTCAACGAAAACCCGCGCCCTTACACCAAAGCACGCCACCCGCCCTGGCTCCATCGTCAGAGGGTGATGCGATGACAGGCCGCTTGAAGACGCTGACCGCAACGTTTGGCGTCACTGCCGCGCTTGTCGCGACAACCGTCCTGGAGCCGCTTCCGCTCTACATTTGGAATGCATCGGCAAGCGTGCCAGTCGGTCTCTATCGTTTGCGGCCTGCGATGCGCTTCCATGTCACCGAGCTGGTCGCCGTTCAACCGCCGGAGCCGCTTGCGACCTTTCTCGACCTGAACGGCTATCTGCCGGTCGGCGTCCCCATGCTCAAGCGGGTCTTGGCGCTGCCCGGACAGACGGTTTGCAGAAGCGGGCTCACGATTTCGGTCGATGAGATTACAGTCGGCGAGGCGCGGGATCGCGACGGACGCGGCCGGCCGCTGCCGAAATGGCAGGGCTGTCGCGTGGTCGGCGACGGCGAGCTGTTCCTCATGAACTGGCAGTCGGACGATTCTCTGGACGGCCGGTATTTTGGAGTTCTTCCGGCATCGGCCGTGATCGGCCGTGCCGTCCCGGTGTGGACATCGGAGGAGTGATCGTGCGAGTTCTGCGTTTCCGTCCTGCCATTCCTCTGTTCGATCAAGTGCAGGACCATTCCTCCGTTCTCTAAGGCTTGAGCTCGCTGGGCCAAACAAACAAACTGTTCCGCCAGTTTCGATCCTATGCCAAGCTGCTGTCCATAGTGTCAGTCGCTGCCGAGTCCACGGTTCTCTTCGCAGTCCGATTGGCTCAACGGCTGCATTTATGCGTCAGAAGGTCGGCGCCGCTATGTCCCGAGCGCGGTCTGCATTTCTGCAGCCGCAGGAGGAATGGCGCGGTCGCCGGCGCTCGTCCCGGCAGGGACCTCTCACCGCCATCGCTGACAGCGGATCTCCATGTTGTTTGTACCTGCTAGGCGATCGCGGCGCGGGCACCCCACTGGAATGGCGTCCCGTCACGCCACATGTGATGCAGGATGACCGCCAGTTTCCTCGCAACTGCGACCATTGCCCGTTTGCTACCCAATCGTTCGATCAATGCGCGTCCCCATTCCTGGAGTGGAGAGGGTCGAGAGCAGCGGCGCAGCACGACGCAAGCAGCCTCGTAAAGCAAGGTTCGCATAGCTGGGTCGCCAGCACGCGAGATAGCTCCAGCCCTGTCGGTTTCACCCGACTGGAATCTCCGAGGAGTAAGCCCGAGATATGCAGCGACGGTTCGCGAGCGCTTGAACCGGTGTGGATCTTCGACCGCGCCTATGTACGAAAGCGCAACAATTACGCCGACGCCAGGGGCAGTCATGAGACGCTTGGCGATCGGATCGGCCGATGCCCGCCGGCAAAGCGCGCGGTCGAAGACTGCGATTTGCTCCTGCAGGGTACCAAGAGCAATCAACATTGGTTCGACAATGGTCAACAGCACCGGATTGTCCTGGATCGCCGACCGGGCAATTTGGATGTATCGCCGCTGACTTCCGATCTTGAGGATCAAACCGAATGTCTTCAGCAGTCCGCGGACCGTATTCTTGATCTTCAAGGCCGTGCTGACGAGCTGGGCGCGTGCGCTGATCATCGCGCGGATTGCGTAGGTATCCATACTCTTGACCAGCACTTGCCGGTACCAGCCAACGCGAACGACCTGTGCGATCCCTTGCGCGTCGTTGGCATCAGTTTTGTTAATCTGGAGCGACAACGCTGCCTTGGCATGACGGGCATCGATGCAGATAATTGGCACTCGGCGCTTCTTAAGTTCGTGGAAGAGCCACACGGAAAGCATTCCGGTCTCGAGGCCGACCCGCATAGCATTTGGCGCGTGCTTGCAGACAAGTTTCTCGATTTCGTCTGGCGTCGATGCACAACATCCTCGCCAGAGCGTTTGACCGGTTTCGTCGACAACGCAAGCTTTGGTTTCTTCAAGCGACACATCAAGACCAACATAAGAGCCATTGGGTGCATTGCATTGCTCCTTCGACGGGGAATCAGTGCGGAGAGCCTAGCAATGAGTGTTCTCCGCGATTACCCCATGTCCCGACCAAAGCTTGCAAGGCCGACGCGCGCAGCGGCGGTCCAGGGCGGCCGAAAGGCCGGCGCGAAGCGGCTTTACCCTGGACGGGCGCGAGCACGGCGGCAGGCTTGCGTTTGTTCGAGAGGAGCCTGCTCGCTGTCGCATGGTTGTTCGCTGCGCTGACCGTGAGCAACGTTCCTGCTGTCGCCGAGACGCGACCCGCGGACCCCACAGCAGGGTATGCAATTGGCGATCCACTTTTGGATTTCGTCAAGCAGGCCTCACGACGCTTCGGCGTGCCGGAGCGTTGGATACGCACAGTCATGGACGTCGAAAGCGCCGGAGGCGTCCGTGCCAAGTCATCGAAATGCGCCATGGGGCTGATGCAGATCATGCCCGACACGTGGGCAGAGCTACGTCTGCGGTACGACCTCGGCAATGATCCCTATGATCCTCGCGATAACATTCTTGCGGGGACCGCGTACCTTCGGGAACTGCACGATCGGTACGGCTCACCGGGCTTCCTTGCGGCCTACAACGCCGGACCTGGTCGCTACGAAGAACATCTCGCCGGTCGTCCATTGCCGGCTGAGACCCTGGCCTATTTGCAGAAGCTTGTGCCTGTCATCGGTAGCGACACCGCAGCTTCTGGTGCAGAGTCTGCGGCCACCAGCAGCGGCGCTCTTTGTTGTGCGATCTGAAAGTTCGAACACCGCTGACCCGCTGCTGCTCGGGCGCTCGTCAAATCGGGCTCCGACGGCGGCCTCCGTTCACGACATTTCGGCCATCGTGCCACAGGCAACAGGGTTGTTCGTCGCGAGATCTGATGCAGGAGGCTCGCGATGATCGAATGCGCAAGCTGGCATTCAGTGCCGTACGTCGGAGATGAATGGGCGGAAAGGCGAACGCAGTGGGCAGGGACGACAGCAGGATGGCCGCCCGTAATCGGTCTCCTGCAGAACTTGCGGCGGCGGAGCAGATGGTCTGCGCGATGAATATTGCGCACACT
The DNA here is from genome assembly GCF_023101065.1 of Bradyrhizobium sp. 172. Lineage (NCBI taxonomy): Bacteria > Pseudomonadati > Pseudomonadota > Alphaproteobacteria > Hyphomicrobiales > Nitrobacteraceae > Bradyrhizobium > Bradyrhizobium sp. 172. The sequence continues at coordinate 6,923,347 of NZ_CP064701.1, read as the reverse complement.
GCACCGGCTCAGCAACGCGGGAGGCGTGTGATGGAATTCTTCTGTGGTTTGGACATCGGCATGGACGAGACGGCGATCTGCGTGGTGGACGCGACCGGCAAGGTGATGCTGGAGACGGCGGTGGTGACCGATCCGGACGCGATCAAGGTGGCGCTGACGCCCTATCTTGGCCGCTTGCGACGCCTTGGTCATGAGGCGGGATCGCTGTCGCCCTGGCTGCATCTGGAGCTGCTCAGGCTGGGCCTGCCGGCGGTCTGCCTGGAGACTTTGCATGTTCGCGCGGCGCTGAAGGCGCAGCGCAACAAGACCGACCGGGCAGATGCGCTCGGGATTGCCCACATCATGCGCACCGGCTGGTTCCGGCGCGCCCATATCAAGAGCGAGGCCTGCTACCGGCTGCGGCTGTTGTTGACGCACCGGCGCAATCTGAAGCGCAAGTTTGGGGACCTCGAGAATGCGATCCGGCACTCGCTGAAAGTGTTTGGCATCCGGCTGAACCGGGTCGGGCGCGGCGGCTTTGCGCAAGTCGTGCGCGAGGCGGTGGCCCACGATGCGCTTGTCAGCGAGCTGATCGACGCCATGCTGAATGCGCGCGCGGCGCTGTGGAAGGAGTACTGCCGGCTGCACGACCTGGTGGTTCGCCTGGTCGCCGGCCATGAGCTGTGCCGGCGCTTCATGCAGATTCCTGGCGTCGGCCCGATCGCGGCGCTGAGCTTTATGACCGCGGTCGACGATCCCTCGCGCTTCAGGCGCTCGCGCGACGTGGCGGCCTATTTTGGCCTGACCTCGCGGCGCTGGCAGTCCGGCTCGTCTATCGACGTCAAGGGCCGGATCAGCAAGGCGGGCGACGGTGACGTGCGGCGGGCGCTGTACGAGGCGGCCAGCGCTTTGCTGACTCGCTACAAGAAAAAAGACAAGGTCAAGGCGTGGGGGCTGGCGCTGGCCAAGCGCTCCTCGCACCGCAAGGCGACGGTGGCGGTAGCGCGCAAGCTCGCTGTGATCATGCATGCGATGTGGACCAGCGGCACGTTCTACTGCGGCGATCCGGACGCCTCGGCGGCGGAGATGCATGCCGAAACAACAGCTAAGCAGCGCAAATTGCTCGGGCCCTACGCATGAGGCGCGTGATCCTGCAACCTGGCAACGACGCGGTGATGGCCGCGACCTGAACACGGAGCTCCGCCGCCGGCGGATGAGGACTGGTGCAGCACCAACACGACGGAACGCACGTTATCTTGCCTGCGACGATGCATCTTCGGATGCCGACCGATCGCGCCGGATTGCCTGTGATGTGGCTCCGTCACACCGATGGAAAGATGCGCCGCGACGGCGTCCGCGCTGCCTTGCTGCAGCGACACTGTGCCGTCGCTGAGCGCGGAAGACTGCACGGCGCATCAGGACTCGCAAGCCTCGCGGCGCATCGTGTCATGGCGTGGATTGTGTCATGGCGTGGATCAGAGAGGCTTGTCGCAAGCGAGAAAGGAAGCGAGAATGGCTGAGGTCAGACAGACGACACGACCGATTAAGACGGCAGGATAAAAGCCGCAAGGTGCGGCCGGTCGGTTGTGAGAGAAAGTGTATGGATTTCAATGATCGACTAAACATTGCGGCGACTCGGAGCAAAGTTCAGCTTTCCCCAAGGCGCTGTTCTTACACGGCTTTCGATGCCTTGCGGCGGCCGGAATGACGCGCGAGGATGATCTTCGGATCCGTCCCGGCCGTATCCGCTCCACGCGCGCGCCCCGGACAAAGCCGTTTGTGGCGCAGGTACTCACAGCCGCTCAGAAGGCCGGCGGCCTCTCGCGAGGCAAGGATGGCCATGGCGGAAAGTTTGGACGCGTCCGCGCCGCGAGCATCGCTGCGGCACGGCTTCTCAACGCCAGCGGCCGCGGTGCTATGGTCAAGGCGCGGGTGGTGCGGCGGATGCGTTCGCCGGGCGCGTTGCGCGCCCATATCGGTTACCTGCAGCGCGACGGAGTCACACGAGACGGCGCTCAGGGCAAACTATTCGACGCCGAGGCGGATGATGCGGACGGTTGCGCCTTCGTCACGCGTTGCGAGGGTGACCGCCATCATTTTAGGTTCATTGTCTCGCCTGATGATGCGACCTCGTCATCAGTCCCGGTTATATCGCTATGGGCTTGCGCGCCGGCGCCAGCGACCTTGTCATGCGCGAACTTGGCCCTCGTTCGGAGCTCGAGACTCGCCAGAGCCTTGAGGCGGACACGACAGCCGAACGCTGGACCACACTCGATCGGACGCTTGCCCGGGAAGCGGGGACGGCGGACGGCGTTATCAATTTGAGGTCCGAGCGGGATGCCGGGCGCGATCCATTGCGGGAAAGCGGATCGGGCGCATGCGGACGCTCGCGCGGCGCGGTTTGGCGGAACCTGCGGGCCCCGCCGTCCGGGTTCTGGCCCCCGATGCGGAGACGAGGTTGCGCGCGCTGGGCGAGCGCGGTGACATCATCAAGCGGCTGCACAAAGCCCTCACGCGGGACGGCGCCAGCCGCACCCCCGTATCCTGGGCACCGGAGGGCGAAACTCATGGCGAACCAATCGTTGGCCGTCTCATCGGGCGCGGGCTTGATGAAGGGCACAGCCTTTGCCGTTTGTCGACGGGATTGACGGGCGTGTGCATCACGTGAAGCTTCCTGCTGTCGAGGCGGCCGGCGATGGGCCGATCGGTGGGATCGTGGAACTGCGCCGGTTTGCGGACACCCGTGGTCGAACACGGATTGCGCTCGCAGGTTCGCTCGGAGCTCTTTCTGGACCAGCAGGTCGCGGCGGATCGAGCAACGTGGCTAGACCGGCAGCTCGTCGCGCGAGATCCTGCCGAGCTCTCGCGCCATTGCGTTTGGCGCCGAGGTCCGTGCGCACTTGAACGGCGCATCGATGTTTTGGCCGACCAAGGACCCGCCCGGCGCGATGGCAACAAGGTCCGGCTAAGCCGCAACGTGATCGAAAGCCTCCGCGACCGCGAACTCGACGTCGTTACACGACGGCTCATGGAGCAAGCGGGGCTTCCGCACTTATCATCTGATGTAGGTGAGCAGATCTGAGGGGATTATCGTGGACGTCTGTCAGTGGCGTCCGCACGCTTCGCGATGATCGAGAACGGCCTCGGCTTTCAGCTTGTGCCCTGGTCGCCTTCGCTCGAGCGGGAGTGGCCGCGTTCGGTGATCGTCCACGAAATCAAGCGCGAGAATTTCCAGTTGACCTCGGGATGGCGCGCGCGCCTTGGAGATGTAATCTTATTCGACCGACAAACACGGCAAGCGCCGCCTACAACTTGGGAAGTACGAGAAGCGCAAAATGTCTGCATATCCTGGTTGATCCCGAAGGGGCGCTCGAGCGCCGCAACCATTGGGAAAAACCAGCCATTCTCTGCTCGTCGGCGCTATCCTGCATGTCCTCTACGCTGAAGCTGACAAGACACTTGCCGGGGCTCAACTTGGTGATCGCGTTCATCCCGTCGTCGCTTCAGCAGCGCGAGAGCTGCTCAACAAGAGCGAGAACGAGCGGTCGGGCGTGCTGTCGACCACAATGAGCTTCTTGGGCCTTTATCGCGATCCGGTCGTTGCTAAGGTCACCGCGCGGAGCGATTGGCGCATTCTCGATCTCGTCGACAAACCGCAGCCCGTTTCACTCTATCTCGTCGTGCCGCCATCCGACATCGTCCACACAAAATTCCTGATGTGGCTCATCCTCAATCAGATCGGACGGCGCCTGACCGAGAGCCTGGATCCCGACCGGCGCCGTCAAAAGCTCCTCCTGATGCTCCACGAGTCATGCAGCTCTGGGCCGCCTCGATTTGTTCGAGAGCCAGCTTGCCTTCATGGCCGGCTATGGCATTCGCAGTTTCCTGATCACTCAGAGCTTGAACCAGGTAGAACGCGCCTATGGACCGAACCACGCGGCCTCGACAATGGTCACATCCGGATAGCCGTCTCCACAATGACGAGCGCACCGCTAAGCGCGTCTCGGATGCGCTGGGGACCGCGACCGAACTGCGCGCCATGAAAAACTATGCCGGGCATCGCATAAGCCCCCTGGCTTGGACACTTGATGGTGAGCCGCCAAGAAACGTCCTGTCCTCTCCTGACGCCTGGCGAAGTCATGCAGCTCTCATCGAAAGAGGCGATTGTGATGGTGTCGGGCCTCCACCCGCTGCGTGCCACCAAGGTTCGTTATCACGAGGACCCGATAACGACAGGGCCAAATCGAACGGACCGAGCGCCTTAGATCGGGACCGACGGCAGATATCTGAGGGCTGGGAGGCCGCATGAATGAATGCTGAAATCTGAAGCGAGTTGAGACGAGGTACGGCCTGCATTCGAGCTGCCGCTCGATGGGGTAACGCTGCTTGCTTGAGCAAGCGGAAGCCTCTCCAGAGTTCCGGAAGCTCTTCTCAAAAGTTGGCCTACCAGTTTTTGCGGATTGCATCGCAGGGCCTCTGTGTTAGCAATCCACCTTGCACGGTCTTAGTCTGCGAAATCCTGTCGAAAATGCGAGAACTTGCACTGCCCCAAACTTCAGCAAACTGGTGTAACGTTATCCGTTTACGTCAGATTGCAATGAGGCAAACCCCTGAGACCGCCTGCAATATGTTTCCACAATTCTAGAGGAATGGAACTACATCGTCCACTTTCGATGGAAGGACAACTGGAGAAGCACATTGGCTTGGAGCCGTTGAATGAGACCCAATCCCGCCGGATGGCGATGATGGCCAAGCATCCTCACACCAAGATCAATCTGATCAGCTCGCTGGCCTCGCGACAAGACGGCGTTACGCAAGCAGAGTTGCGCAAGGCCACAGGATGGAAGCTTGTCCCGATGCCCCTGATCGCGAAGCGGTGCAAGATGAAGCTGATTACCAAACGTGAGAAGGGCAGCGTCACTCGCAAGAACGGTAAGATCGCGAGCAAGAGCGGCCACTTCACCACGTACTACATGATGGCGCATCATTTGACTACGGCAGTTGCCGACGCGACTACCGACACAGTGGGCAGAAAGCCCTATCCGTCAATGCATAAGCCAAGTGATGCGGAAAACGCGTCATGAGCCAAAGTCCTGCAGGGAATCGCGAAGCTATCCCGACAGCGAGGCTCGGCTATTTTTCGCGCCGGCTATCCCGCCTCGGAGGAAAGCGCGAAACTGTTATAGCCCATTTCGATGCCAATGCCGAAATCGCGAAACTCGGCTCGCTCGCGCAAACAGCTCAGCAGAGCGTTGACGTCTTCGTCAATTTCCCCGGATTCTATTTCAATACTCACAAGGCGCTGCCTCTCGCGCGCAACCCGAGCGAGATCGTCTTCACGGCTTCTTCGTCCAATCAGGTCGGAATCGCGGGAACATCGGTTGTGTCGGCATCCAAGGCCGAACTGTGCCACTTGACGCGAGCCCTTGGCACCCAACTGATCCGCCGAAGCGCTCGGATAAACGCCGAGAGCTCGGGCGTCACCGAAAGTCCGCTGTTTAGAAACATCGGCATTTTCGAGACCAGCGTGCAAGACCGCGGAACGGTCCCGCTGGAGCAGATAGCCGCGAAACACTTCGGTAAGCCACGGAAGATCGCGGCGCGTGAGCTTCCTCGCTTTGGGCGACGCATCCTACATCACCGGCATCGACGTGGCTGTCGATGGCAGACGCACACAGCCTTGAGCCCAACAAGCCCCCATGGGCTCGAAGAGCCCCCGTGAGAGTTATCCGTCATCCTCTACACCAGTTGCAGTGCAACGCGGATACTCACAATGTGCAGAGAACAGAATGAGAAAAATCATTAAGGCAGCCGCCGTACAGATCAGCCCCGTGTTGTACAGCCGAGAGGGGACAGTCGAGAAGATCACCAGAAAGATTCGCGAATTGGGCAAAAAGGGGGTGCGTTTCGCCACGTTTCCCGAGACCATCATTCCCTACTACCCGTATTTCTCGTTCGTACAGCCGCCCTTCACGCTTGCCAAGGAGCATCAGAGGCTGCTTGAGCAGTCCCTTACGGTACCCTCTGCGGAGACGCATGCGATCGGTGATGCGGCCAAGGACGCCCAAATGGTCGTTTCGGTCGGCGCCAATGAGCGGGACGGAGGATCGATCTATAACACTCAGCTCCTGTTCGATGCGGACGGCACGCTGATCCAGCGTCGCCGCAAGATCACCCCCACCTATCATGAGCGGATGGTCTGGGGCCAAGGCGACGGTGCCGGCCTTCGCGCCGTAGACAGCGCCGTTGGCCGGATCGGCCAGCTTGCGTGCTGGGAACATTATCTCCCGCTGGCAAGATACGCCTTGATTGCCGATGGCGAGCAGATCCACTCCGCGATGTACCCCGGCTCAATCTTCGGCCCTCTTTTCTCCCAGCAAACGGAAGTGAGCACCCGACAGCATGCCCTTGAATCGGCCTGCTTCGTCGTCAGCGCAACCGCATGGCTCAACGCCGACCAACAAGCCCAAATTGCCAATGACACGGGCGCTGCTATCGCCCCGATTTCCGGCGGTTGCTTCACGGCTATCGTTGCCCCCGATGGTCAATTGATAGGCGAGCCCCTGAAGGAAGGTGAAGGAGAGGTGATTGCCGATCTCGACTTCATCGAAATCGACGGGCGCAAGAGAGTGATGGATGCAAGCGGTCACTACAGTCGCCCTGAACTGATCAGCCTCCTGATCGACCGAACACCTTCTTCGCATGTCCATGAACGGACTATTCCTCCGAGGAGCGTGGCGACTGCCGGCCTTCATCGCGAGGACCGTGCTGCGGACGCCTCTTGACATTTTTTGGTCCTCCCCGCCCGAGCCGGAGATGGCGCATCCCCGCTTCGACCCGAACGGCCGGAGATCAGGTAATCGCCCGAGAGTCACGTGCGCAAAGAGAAAGAGCTTGTTTGCAGCAGGGCCATGCGGGCCGCTTGGCATGATCCAGACCGGTTCTCTATTGGAGAAATGACTAGCTGCGGAGCCTCGCCAATGACCTTCAGCCTACAGCGCACCCGGTCACTGCAGCGGCAAGTTCGCTTCAGGTGTTCGAAAAGTTACGCTGACCGCCGCGCCCATCCTTGCCGCGCCCCGCCTTGAGATCTGGATGTTGCCTCAATGAGGACCCGCTCATGTTGGGAGCCTACATCGTCAGCTCGAGACGGCTCGTCACGGCAGGTCTTTCCGAGTGGCCAAACGGCGGACAGATCAGGTCCAGGCGATCCCCGCCGGGGAAGCTGGCGTCTGAAGGTGAACGCGCACTCAAGCTATGTGATCTCCATGCAACGGCAATCCTGCGCAACACGAGCGCCCATTCGGGTTAGGAATTTTATGGAGGACGACAAAAACCAGATTACTCGCCGAGAAGGTGCCCACGGTTGCGCTCAACGATCCGGATCCAGCCCGCGGCTCGAGAAATGGGCCAAAGAGTACGAAAAGCTGTGTCCTGGACCCGGCCTCCAGATGCGATGAAAATTCATAACTGCCGCCGCACGGTGCTCTGCGGCGCTGGCACGCTCTCAGTAAACAACCGCACTTTCAGGGCGCAGTATCCAGGCCTATGCTGGCGGGATGGAGCAATCAGTACTTTTCAGGTGCCCGCGCAGACGGGCATGAACGTGCAGCAACTGCTGACGGGACTGGAGCAGATCGGTCCCGATACTCATCTACCGGTCGTTTGGCCGGCATGCTCCTCGGTCCATTTGGTGAATGCCTCCACCGGCAAGCTGTGACCACAGTGCTTCTGAAGTGCGGTGAGGGCAGTCGACGGGTGCCATCCGGCATGCTCACTCCGGTTTGGGTGCGCATCCTTTCCGGCGTAGTTCGCGTACCATCCCTGGAAAATCCAGCGCCTTAGAGGGGTGATGCTTGCTGCCGCTGCAGGCGTCGCAGTCGCCCTCGCGGCCGGCGCTCTTCCTCAAGCTTCGGCACCATCAGAAATGGTGCTTACGGCTGGCACGGTGCGGTGCAGCGGCAGCGTGCGTTGAAGATTGCGGCTGGCCGGCGAAGGTTTCCCCAGCTTAGCATCGTATTTCTCGGCCAGCACCAGAAGCCGCTTTCGCGTGAACGGATCGGCCTGATCAGCCATCGTGGGCCCGCTCTGCAAAGCTCCTGTAGAACTCGACATCCATGATGTGCCCTCACTCAACGCCACCAGGATTTGCACTTAAGTACATCGGGCGGGCGAACAGGGGGGCCTTTCGCAGAATGTTCTGCAACGAGGCTGTAGCAGCCGATTTGGCGCAAGTAAGCTCGCCGTCGGCAGGGGCAATTCACATTTCAGTCCTCCATCGATCCGGAAGCGACGCCCGGGGTGCGGCGGACCCATGAATCGCGTGGCTGGCGAGGACCGGCACAACGAGCGCTACGTCTGTAGCCATAACGAGGGGGACCCGCTGCGCGATCCACCCGCCTGCCAGCGGGACCGACAGTTCCCCTGAGGCCTCCTGACAGGTGAGTGGTCGCACCGGGCCTGCTGATACGTTTGAACAGCCGTAGGACGGGCTCGACGTGCGGCACGCGAACGGGTGTAAGTCCTATCGCACGCTGGTGATGCATGCCGGAAATCGGGCGAGGCGCGGGTGTATTTGGTCGCCGCATGAGCTGGTGCGCTTCTTACGAGGCGCATCACCGCACAGGGAATAAGGCCGGTGCGTCCGCGCGGGTCGTTCGCGACCTCGAGGGCGCGAGGGCGCATCTAGATTGCGCCTGCGCCTCGTTTTGGATCGGCAACTTTGTCGATTTGACGTAAGGGTGCACGCACCGTCCCCGAAATCGCGCGTCTATCGGCGACCTGCTGTCTAGAGGCACAAGAGGCTACGACGTCTGGCGCTGGTCTTTAGGAATCCGCCCTTTCTTTCTTTCGGTACGCCAGGCTGCGACCAGAATGTCCCCGCGGTTGAAGCGGCATGCGGTCTCGGCCCTTTTGTCGTGCGTCATCGCAGGGCGATTCATCTGTTTCGACCAAACATCCAGACCACGCGCGAGCAAGCGCAGGCGGTGTGCGGTCGCAGAAAGAAGGAAGCTGGAGTATGCAGATTAGCGGCGGGCGCCGGGAAGAACCGAGCTCAAGTCGGAATGAAGCTGAGGTGGACGCGCAGCCGAGTCCAAGCGAAGCTCAGCAGACCAGAAAGATAACAATTCAACTTTCTGAGTGCATTTTCCAGCGACTCGAAGCCGCGACTGACCGCCCTGGTATGGGCAAGAGCGTCGTCGTCGAGGCGGCACTTGAGCGCTTCCTGGATCCGGCGCCGCGTATAGAGGGCCTGGTTTACGAGGCGATCGAGCGAACGAATAAGCAGGTGCTCAGTCTGCGGACGGACATTGCGGTGATCGCGGAAACAGTGGCTCTCCATGTGCGATACCACCTCACGCTGACCCCGCCGATGCCGCCATCCAAGCAGGACGAGGCCTGCGTACTGGGCCTCGAGCGCTTCAAGGCTTTTGCCGAGCAGGTCGATCGTCGCGTACGGTTTGGCCGGCCCTTGCTGCAGGAGGCAATTGATAGCTCGGGAAGTTCCAGCCGATCCGGGCCTGAATTGGGCGGCGGAGCGTCACGCGCCGTTCCACGAGCGCCAGTTGAAGAAGAAACCCACTGCGTGGCCGTCGTAGGTGAAAACTCAAACGCGGGTGCTGTCGCCGAGGAGGGCGGCAGCAATATCCACTTTCGACAGCTGCCAAACGCCTTGTGTTAAAGCCAGTGGCCGCGTTTTGAGCGACACGCGCAGCGATGCCGCTGGGCTGAGATCAGGCGAGAAGCCGGTCAACCGGGGTTGGAGCTGGCGGATCATCTCTTGCGTGTTCCTTCCCTTTGCAGCGGGATGTTATCTTTCCTACCTGTTTCGGATGATCAACACGCTCATTTGTGACCGCCTCGCCTCTGAATTGGGGCTTGGTACGGCCGATTTGGGGCTGTTGGGCTCGATCTACTTTCTAGTCCTTACCGGCAGCCAGATTCCGATGGGCATGCTCTTGGATCGCTTCGGTCCGCGCCGAGTCCAGGGTGCGCTCTTGCTGCTGGCTGCCGCAGGCGCTGCGCTTTTCGGACTATCGAATGGATTTCTGTCGCTTCTGATTGCTCGCGCGATGATAGCATTAGGTACCGCAGCTTCCCTCATGTCTGGCCTGAAAACAGTCGTGCTCTGGTTTCCGAGAGAGCGCGTGGCGCTCATCAACGGCTGTATGATCATGCTGGGTGCACTGGGCGCGGTAACGGCAACCGCACCAGCCGAGGCATTGCTTAACTGGATAGGCTGGCGCGGTCTATTTGAGGTGCTTGCCGCATCCAGCGCCTCCGCGGCCGCTTCGATCTATTTTTTGGTTCCAGAGCATGAGGCAACTGCGAAGAGCCCTCCAGGGACAGTCAGCCTGAAGACCGTCTATACGGATGGGCGGTTCTGGAGAATTGCGCCGATTTCTTCAACATGTATCGGGTCCGCGTGGGCCCTGCAGTCCTTGTGGGCAGCGTCCTGGCTGAGCGATGTGGAAGGGTTGGATCGAACAAGCCTTGTCACTCGATTGCTCGCAATGGCGATAGCCCTAAGCATTGGCGCATTGCTGCTCAGCGTGGTCGCCGATTCACTGCGCCGGCATGGCAAGAACATTGAAACGTTGCTCTCAATCGTAGCTGCTGTGTTCATTGCAGCCGAACTCGCGCTGATATTGCATCCGCCATTCCCGTCGCTACCGTCGTGGATCGTTGTGGCGGTGGTCGGATCAGCAATCGTCCTCAGCTACGCGATCATCGGAGATTACTTTCCGGCCCAACTGATCGCGCGCGCAAACGGCGTGCTCAACGTTCTGCATTTCGGGTGGGCTTTCCTCGTCCAGTACGGGACGGGGTTAATTCTCGAGCAATGGCCGGTAAAGGACGGACACTACCCCTCAATCGCGTATCAGACGGCGTTCAGTATGAATGTTGTGCTGCAGCTGGTCGCACTAGTCTGGTTCATCGCCCCTTGGTTCAAATGGTTGAATTGGAAATCTGAGATCGCCGTCAAGCGCAAGTCGACGGGCCAAAGCAGGTCAGTTCACGTCATGATCCCGAGCGCCGAAATGGTTATCCTGGAAACCGATCATGATGTGGAGTGGTGAACTCGGCCTTCTGCCTGACTTCCCGCCTCTTCGGTCTGCGTTAAGGAGGTCCGGCCGACTGATTGCTTAAGAAGCTCCAAACAGCTGGTCGGATATGCGACATGCGTCGCAAGGTCGACAGGAATGATACGAAAAATGCGTAATATGAATGAGCGCTGGCTGGCATGCGACTTGCTGTTGTTTTCCACAGAGCCAGGTAAAGCGAATTTGAGCAATGACCAGTGTGACTGAGAGCGCAAGTCAAGTCGGTGCGGAGAATGTGCTGAGAGTCGGTTCGCCGGCTCCCTCCATCAAAGTTGAGGACTGGCTCCGTGGCCAACCCCTTACAAAGTTCGAGCCTGGGAAAGTATACATCATCGAGTTTTGGGCGACGTGGTGCGGACCATGTATCGCCTCGATGCCGAATTTGGTGACCCTGCAGAGCAAATACAGGAGCAACGGAGTTGAGGTGGTGGGCATCGCGGCTCACGAACAAGCTTCGACGGCAGATGAAGCGCGAGCCAGCTTGGACGCTTGGTTGACGAAGAGCTTGCCAGATCTGAACTTCGCGATCGCATTCGACTACTCCGGCGAAATGAACAAGCTTTGGATGGATCCCAGCTTTTCTGTCGGGATTCCCTCGTCATTCGTGGTCGATCGTGACGGCCGCTTCGCCTTTATCGGCCATCCGACGCAACTCGATAACTTGTTGCCAAAAGTTCTGAACGGCTCCTGGGCAGTGAGCGACGAAGCCAAAGCCCTGGATGCGGAGAGGATAACCACGGGCAGACGCAGAAAGCGCGAACTATCGCAGAAGCGAGCGCTGGTGGAACCGATCTTTGCCAGACTTGAAGCCGCCATGAATAGTAAGGATTGGGCGGCAGCCCTTTCAGGGGTTGAGGAGGCACTCGCTGCGATGCCGGACGATGTCACCATCCGTGGGCTTCATGCGGAATTGTTGCTTCACAAGATACGCGACATGCGGGCCGGCTTGGCGGTATTGCGCCAATTGGTTCGCGATGCGATCGACAAGAAATCTGTGGTTTGGATGAGCGTGGCCATCCGCCAACTCTTCGACCCCGCGAAAGACTACTCCGGTTTCCCACATGCCGAGCGCTTTGCCATGGGCAGGGACCTCTCCGAACACATCCTCGCGGCGAATCCGCCCCAAGGCAGCGAGGGCGCGAAGTTCCTCTCGTACGGGGCGGTCGCTCGGTACTATTACGAGACCGGTAACAGGGATCGCGCGATCGAATTGGTCGAGGTGGCGCTGAAATGGCTGGATGCAGCGCCTGCCTCCGATGTAGCGAAACGGGATCTCGTGCAGTGCTCCCTCCAGGCCTTGGCGAGCTACAGGAGTGAGAAGCTCTGTTACGAGGAGTGTTGTTCGGCACCGCAAAACACAGCTCCCGAAAAGGCGGAACCGGGATCGCCAATGGAGGCAGCGTGAGCAATGCTACTGGCTATGTCTTCTCGGCCCTTGTGGTTTTCGATCGAAGTTGATGCCTTTGGGAATGTCCGGGCATTCACCTGAAGCCAGGATAGGACGAGTGAGGGGTGAACGCAGGCGCGCCGCACCACCACAAGTTCTTTACGGTGAATGTCTCTTCAACGTACGGTCGCGGTCCGGCGCGATACGGCGAGAATGCCTCAGGTGAAGAGTGGTCGCCGGCTGCTAAGGGTGGCGGCATTTAACATGCTGGTCGCATCTTCGAACAACCAAAAAAGATTGAAATGGGTGGTGACGCTGATGCATTCGAACTCTCAAGGAAGCTTTCTCAAGTTTTTACCGCTGGTTTCAGAAGGGATTCAGGACTTTGTTTCGCGTTGGCCGCAAGCCCATTCGGGAGAGCCGGCAACCGGTGGCAACGGACGGGGTTTTTTAAAGCGGTCAGTGCGCTGTGCGTGCCCCGCTAAGGGAACACTGAGCGAAGCCGTGCCTTCATTGTCACTCCGCTTTGGTACCACGGCGCCGGGTCGAGCGTGATGTACAATCACCGCCAGCGCCGCTCTGTTAAAGCCGCCGCCCTGTTCCAGCCATCTGGCCCCTGGTACAATGTTCTTTATATCCAGGTACTCATCGCGATCCTGATTGGCGTTCTCGTTGGCTGGTTGTGGCCTTCTGTGGGGACGAACAGCTGGGTCAAAGCGCTTGGTGACGGATTCATCAAGCTGATCAAAATGGTGATCGCCCCGATCATCTTCTGCACTGTTGTGTCCGGAATTGCGCATGTTCAGGATGCACGAAAGGTCGGCCGAGTCGGCGTCAAGGCGCTGCTTTACTTCGAGATCGTGTCAACCTTTGCGCTGATCCTGGGTCTCGTGATGGGCAATCTCGTTCAGGCCGGTCATGGGCTCGCTCCCAGGGCTGATGCCGCGGCGGTAGCCAACTACGTTAAAAGAGCGGAAGGGCAGAAGGCGGTCGATTTCCTCCTCAATATTATTCCGGATAGCGTAGTTGGCGCTCTGGCGCGAGGCGACGTGCTACAGGTGCTGCTGTTTGCCATCCTATTCGGGTTCTCGCTGATGGCGCTTGGCCAGCGGGGTGAGCGGATGCGCAGTCTGGTCGACGATGCTGCACACGCGGTGTTTGGTGTCATTAGGATCGTAATGAAGGCAGCGCCAATCGGGGCGTTCGGCGCCATGGCCTACACTATCGGCGAATTCGGACCGTCCGCGCTCGGTAAACTCATCAGCTTGGTTGCTCTGTTCTATGTGACAGCCGGGCTCTTCGTGATCATTGTGCTTGGCCTGGTCGCGCGCTTGGTCGGTTTTTCTATTCTAAAGTTCATCTTCTACATCAAGGATGAGCTGTTGATCGTGCTCGGAACGTCGTCGTCCGAAAGCGCGCTGCCGCAGTTGATGGAAAAACTCGAACGGCTGGGCTGTTCCAAGCCGGTCGTGGGCCTGGTGGTGCCGACAGGATACTCTTTCAATTTGGATGGGACCAACATTTACATGACGTTGGCGACCTTGTTCATCGCGCAGGCGCTCGGGGTCGATCTCGACTTCGGCCAGCAGCTCACGATACTCGTAGTGGCGATGCTCACCTCGAAGGGCGCGAGTGGTGTTACCGGTGCCGGGTTCGTCACCCTGGCCGCAACGTTGACCGTGGTCAGTCCTGACCTCGTCCCGGGCATTGCGATCGTATTCTCGATCGACAAGTTCATGAGCGAGGTGCGCGCGCTTACCAACATCATCGGGAACGGTATTGCCGCGGTGTTTGTGTCGTGGTGGGAAGGTGAACTCGACCATGTCTCGCTACACGCGCAGCTCAAGTAGATCTGCGATTTCAGCTCGGCCATTGCGGACTAGAAATCACTCTTTGAACGCCTGCATTCTGCGTCGGCAATCCTCGTGCAGTACTGGGCCACCCTGAGTCCAGGGGGAATGGTGCAGGGGCATGTTACGCTCAGGGTGGTGCACGGGACCCAGCGTCGGCATTGGTACCTGCGGCAGCCCGCCGGCTGATGTGGTTCATCATTCCGGGTTTGAGCTTCCTAAAAAACTGGGAGCTCAATCGTGCCCACGCGAGGGAGCGACAGTGGTTCAGGAGAAGCAATGGAGCCTGAGCAAACACCGCGACGAGGCGTAAAAATAGTAAGCTCCGGACCATTGCTCATTGCTGATTTCTCGCCTCGCGGTCGAGGGGCGGCGCGTCAAGCCGCCGCTCTTTTCAAATGCTCCTTTCTCTGCGCTAGACTACGAACGGCATACTCCCTTCGTTGCGGTAACACGTGATCTGTCTTTTATTTGCCTTCAGATGAGGGCGCGGAAGCGGCCTCAGCAGCTTGGGGCAAATCGTGGCGATCCATTCTTTTGATTCAGAAGCGAACTTGCGCGGAGCGCGTATGCTGCGTACCGCGTTGGGGCCCGCCATCGCAGGATTTTTGGAAGATCCGGCAATCGTCGAGGTGATGCTCAATCCCGACGGCCGGCTGTGGATCGACGGACTGTCCAGCGGCCTTACAGACACCGGAGAGAGCCTTTCGGCAGCGGATGGCGAACGAATCGTCCGACTGGTCGCGCACTATGTAGGAGCAGAAGTTCATCCCGGCTCGCCCAGGATTTCGGCTGAGCTGCCGGAAACGGGGGAACGTTTCGAAGGATTGCTGCCGCCCGTTGTTGCGGCGCCGACGTTTGCGATCCGCAAACCGGCGGTCGCCGTGTTCGGCCTGGACGACTATGTCGCCGCAGGCATCATGAACGTGAGCCAAGCGAGCGCGCTTCGCAATGCGGTCGCCGCACGGAAGAACATCCTGGTCGCCGGCGGCACCTCGACCGGCAAGACGACGCTGACAAATGCGCTGCTTGCCGAGGTTGCCAAAGGATCGGACCGTGTCGTTCTCATCGAAGATACCCGGGAGCTTCAGTGCATGGCACCGAACCTGGTGGCGCTGCGGACCAAGGACGGCGTGATCTCGCTCTCTGATCTTGTGCGCTCCTCTCTTCGCCTGCGCCCCGATCGCATTCCGATCGGCGAGGTCCGTGGGGCCGAAGCGCTCGATCTTTTGAAAGCCTGGGGCACAGGCCATCCCGGCGGCATCGGAACGATACACGCCGGGACCTCGCTTGGCGCGCTGCGCCGGCTCGAGCAGCTGATCCAGGAAGCCGTCATCACCGTCCCGCGCGCCCTGATCGGAGAAACCATCAACGTCATCGCCGTTCTCTCTGGCCGTGGCGGCGAACGGCGGTTGAGCGAACTCGCCAGCGTCGACGGCCTTGGATCATTGGGCGACTACAGCCTTTCGAACATCGGAGATCAGTCATGACCACACGATCGTCTCTCGGGCGCGGCTTCATCTCAATTGTGGCGTTCTCCAGCCTTGCCCTAGCCAGCGCGCCGGCCTGGGCCGCCGGCTCGAACATGCCTTGGGAGCAGCCGCTGAACCAGATCCTGCAATCGGTCGAAGGTCCGGTCGCAAAGATCATTGCGGTCATCATCATCATCGTGACCGGGCTGTCGCTCGCCTTTGGCGACACCTCGGGTGGTTTCCGGCGGCTAGTCCAGATCGTGTTCGGCCTGTCGATCGCATTCGCCGCATCGAGCTTCTTCCTTTCGTTCTTCTCATTCGGCGGCGGAGTGGTGATCTGATGGACGAGCCAGTCCCGGAATTTGTGGCTCCCGTCCACCGCGCGCTCACCGAACCGATCCTGATGGGCGGCGCGCCGCGCGCGGTTGCCATCCTCAACGGCACACTGGCCGCCGCACTCGGTCTCGGCCTGCGCATGTGGCTGGCCGGCCTTCTCCTCGCTTTCGTGGGCCACATGGCTGCGGTCTGGGCCGCAAAGCGCGATCCGGAATTCGTGGAAGTCGTGCGCCGGCATGTTCGCGTTCCCGCTCACCTCAGAACCTGAAGTCGTCCCATGATGAATCTTGCCGAATACCGCCGTTCAAGCACACGTCTTGCCGACTTCCTGCCCTGGGCTGCCCTGGTCGATGAAGGGATCATTCTCAATAAGGATGGATCGTTTCAGCGAACGGCCCGGTTCAGAGGGCCGGATCTCGACAGCTCCGTGCCGGCCGAGCTCGTTGCGGTCGCTGGCCGCCTCAACAATGCACTCCGTCGTCTCGGATCCGGGTGGGCCGTGTTCGTCGAGGCGCAGCGGCATTCGGCCGGACGCTATCCGCCGGATACATTCCCGGACGTCGCCTCGGCGCTGGTGGATGCGGAGCGGAAGGCGCAATTCGAGGAAGCCGGCAGTCATTACGAGTCGAGCTACTACCTGACTTTCCTTTATTTGCCTCCGGCAGAGAGTGCGGCCGCAGCAGAGCGCCTGCTGTACGAGGGCAGCCAGCGCGCTGCGGGAGCCGATGCACGCGAGCTGCTCGCCGGCTTTAGTGACCGGACCAGCCGCGTGCTGCAGCTGGTCGAGGGTTTCATGCCGGAATGCCGTTGGCTTGATAACGAGCAAACGCTGACCTACCTGCATTCGACGGTCTCGACCAAACGGCACCGGGTGCGCGTGCCAGAAATCCCGATGTATCTCGATGCGTTGCTAGCCGATCAATCGCTGGTAGGCGGCCTTGAACCCATGCTGGGCGACGCGCATCTGCGCGTTCTGACGCTCGTGGGGTTTCCGACTGCGACCACGCCCGGGATTCTCGACGAGCTGAACCGGCTGGCATTCCCGTACCGCTGGTCGACGCGCGCGATCATGCTCGACAAGACAGATGCCACAAAGCTGCTCACCAGGATCAGGCGTCAATGGTTTGCCAAGCGCAAGTCGATCGCCTCGATCCTGAAGGAGGTGATGACGAACGAGGCCTCCGCGCTTTTGGATACCGATGCCCACAACAAGGCGATGGATGCGGACAGTGCGCTCCAGGAATTGGGTTCGGATCAGATCGGCCAGGTCTTCGTCACGGCAACGGTCACGGTCTGGGACAGGGATCCGCGCGCAGCCGACGAAAAGCTCCGCCTCGCCGAAAAGGTTATCCAGGGCCGAGACTTCACCTGCATGGCCGAGACGGTCAATGCCGTCGAAGCCTGGCTCGGCAGCCTGCCGGGACAAACTTATGCGAACGTCCGCCAGCCGCCGGTCTCGACCCTGAACCTCGCCCATATGATCCCGCTATCTGCGGTATGGGCCGGAGAGGTGAGGGATCACCACTTCAAGGCGCCCCCATTGTTCTTCGGCAAGACTGAAGGTTCCACGCCATTCCGGTTTTCTCTGCATGTCGGAGATGTCGGCCACACGCTGGTCATCGGACCGACGGGCGCCGGCAAGTCGGTCCTGCTGGCGCTCATGGCGCTGCAGTTCCGCCGCTACAGCGCGGCGCAGATCATTGCGTTTGACTTCGGCGGCTCGATCCGCGCATCGGCCATCGCCATGGGCGGCGACTGGCATGATCTCGGCGGCGCGCTCGATCCGTCAGAACTCGTCGCCCTCCAGCCGCTCGCGCGCATCGACGATCTCGGCGAGCGAGGCTGGGCATCCGACTGGATCGCATCGATCCTGTCGCGCGAGCGGATCGAGGTCACGCCTGAGACTAAGGATCATGTCTGGTCGGCGTTGACCTCGCTCGCCTCGGCGCCGGTTGCCGAGCGGACGCTGACTGGGCTCTCCGTTCTCCTACAATCCAACGCTCTCAAGCGCGCGCTGCAGCCCTACTGCCTCGGGGGGCCATACGCGCGGTTGCTGGACGGCGAGCACGAAACGCTCGGTGAAGCCTCCGTCCAGGTGTTCGAGACCGAGGGATTGATTGGGACCTCTGTCGCGCCCGCAGTTCTGGCGTATCTGTTTCACCGGATCGAGGACCGCTTAGACGGCCGTCCGACACTGCTCATCATCGACGAAGGCTGGCTCGCGCTCGATGATGCCGATTTTGCCGGCAAGCTCCGCGAATGGCTCAAAACGCTTCGCAAGAAGAACGCCTCCGTCGTTTTTGCGACCCAGTCGCTCGCCGATGTCGACGGCTCCAAAATCGCGCCTGCCATCATTGAGAGCTGCCCGACCCGGATCCTGTTGCCAAACGATCGCGCCGTCGAGCCGCAGATCATGGCGATTTACCGGCGCTTTGGGCTGAACGACCGCCAGACCGAGATCCTCGCCCGCGCCACCCCCAAGCGACACTACTACTGCCAATCTCGACGCGGCAACCGCCTGTTCGAGCTCGGACTTGGCGAAATCGCCCTCGCCTTCGTGGCCGCCTCGTCCAAAGCCGACCAGGCTCTCGTCGACCGGGTGCTTGCCGAGCACGGAAGGGACGAGTTCGTGACCGGTTGGCTCATGGCGCGCGACCTCGGCTGGGCCTGCAATCTCATTCCGCAGCTCGCCCAACAAGGAGCGCTCTCATGAACTGGATCCGGCCGATTCTGGCGGCAAGCATCATCGCCATGATCATGGTCCAAGCGCCCGGCAGAGCAAAGGCGCAGTGGATCGTTTTCGATCCCAACAACTACGTTCAGAATGTGCTGACCGCCGCGCGTGAGCTGCAGCAGATCAACAACCAGATCACCTCGCTGCAGAACGAAGCGCAGATGCTGATCAATCAGGCGAAGAACCTGGCCAGCCTGCCTTATTCGTCGTTACAACAGCTCGAGCAATCGATTCAGCGCACCCAGCAGCTACTCTCGCAGGCACAGCGAATTGCCTATGATGTCGAGCAGGTCGATCGCGCGTTTTCCACCACCTATGCGCCGGCATCGGTCAGCATGTCCAATGGGCTCCTTGTCGGGAATGCGCAGACGCGTTGGCAGAACTCCGTTGCCGGGCTGCAGGACGCCATGCGGCTCCAAGCGAGTGTTGTCCGCAATCTCGACACCAACCGCACCCAAATGTCCGCCCTGGTGACGGCGAGCCAGGGCGCATCGGGTGCGCTTCAGGCAAGTCAGGCCGGCAACCAGCTCCTTGCGTTGCAAGCTCAGCAGCTTGCGGACCTTACGGCTACTGTCGCGTCGCAAGGTCGTGCGGAAACGCTCGAGTCTGCCCAGCGCGCAGCTGCGCAGGATCAGGGCAGGGAGCAACTGCGGCGCTTTCTTAGCCAGGGGCAGGGCTACCAACCAACAACCGTGCAGATGTTTCACTGATCATGAAGAAACGACTTGAACGACTGCCCGCCGCGGCAGCCCTTGGTCTTGCTGTCCTGGTGGTTGGCGTCTGCGCCATTCGGTTGCCTGAGGACAGGAGCGCGACCCAATCTTCCGTCTATCTCGCCTCAAAATCCGATGCGACCGCAGCAAAGCTCGAGCAATGCCGCACCGTCACCTACGAGCAGAAAGAGGCTCTTCTCGAATGCCAGAAGATCTGGGCCGAGCAGCGCAGGCAGTTCTTGGCAGGAAGTAGATCGACAGGTGATCCGGACAGCCGGACAGGCGCCGCGCCATTCCTCTCTCCTGTCCTGCGCAAGGACGAAAGTCGCCTCCCGTCCGGTTTTCCCTCCATTCCAAGCCAAAGCGAGTGACCCATGGGTGGTACCTCCGTCATCGATCAATTCCTGGAAACCTTCACCCGCTACATCGATTCCGGGTTTGGCCTCGTCGGAGGCGAAGTGGGGTATCTCGCCACGACGCTGGCGGCGATCGACCTCACGCTCGCGGGCCTGTTCTGGTCCTTTGGCACTGATGAGGAGATTCTTGCCCGGCTCGTCAAGAAGACATTGTTTGTCGGCGTCTTTGCCTATCTGATCAGCAATTGGAACAGCCTTGCGCGCATCGTCTTCGAGAGCTTTGCAGGCCTTGGGCTAAAAGCGTCAGGCACAAGCCTGTCGTCGACAGATTTTCTGCGGCCGGGCCGGATCGCCCAAGTTGGCCTTGATGCCGGCCGACCCATCCTCGACTCGATCTCGGGGCTCATGGGTTACGTCAGCTTCTTCGAGAATTTCGTGCAGATCGTGGTCCTGCTGTTCGCCTGGATCGTGGTGCTGTTGGCCTTCTTTATTCTCGCGATCCAGCTTTTCGTCACGCTTGTCGAGTTCAAACTGACGACACTTGCCGGCTTCGTGCTGATCCCCTTTGGCCTCTTCGGCAAGACGGCCTTTGCGGCCGAGCGAGTGCTGGGCAACGTAATCTCTTCCGGCGTCAAGGTCCTGGTCCTGGCCGTCATTGTCGGCATCGGATCGACCTTCTTCTCGCAGTTCACGGCAGGCTTCGGCGGCAACCAGCCGACCATCGAGAATGCGATGGCGCTGGTGCTCGGTGCGCTCACACTTCTGGGGCTCGGGATTTTCGGGCCCGGTATTGCCAACGGCATCGTCTCCGGAGGTCCGCAGCTTGGCGCCGGAAGCGCTGTCGGGACAGGCCTCGCCGCCGGTGGCGTTGTTGCGGCTGGCGCAGGTCTCGCCGCCGGCGCGGCCGGTCTCGCCGGCGGCGCGATTGCTGGCGCGGCACGTGGAGGCAGCGCGATTGCAAATGGTACGATGAGCGTGTCGCGGGCGGGGAGCATGTCCGGCGCAGAGGCAAGTGCGTCAGGTGCGGCTAGTCCTTTACGTTCGGTCGCCACTGGTCTTGGCGGAGCGCCGAACCATGCCGGTCGTGAAGAGGGGGACTCTTCCGCCGCTGGGTCCGACGCGCCCCCTTGGGTTCGTCGGATGAAGCGAGCGCAGACGATCAGCCATGGCGCATCAGCGGCTACCCAGGCGATCCGTTCCGGCGATCACGGCGTGGGCGGCGGATCTGTCGACCTCTCGCAACAAGACCGCTGACGCTTCACATCGACCATTTCCATTCCTGAGCATCTTGAGGTCAAACAATGTTCAAACGATCGGCCGTTCACTATGGCCGCATGCCGGAGCCTGTCACTCCGTATCAACGCGCCGCCCAGGTCTGGGATGATCGCATTGGGTCTGCGCGCGTCCAGGCCAAAAACTGGCGCCTGATGGCGTTTGGCTCCCTCTTCTTGTCCGGCTGTTTTGCCGCCGCTCTGGTCTGGCAATCCGCACACGGGACGATCACGCCGTGGGTGGTTGAGGTCGACCAATTGGGGGAAGCCAAGACTGTCGCTCCGGCAAATGCCAGCTACCAACCGACCGACCCCCAAGTCGCTTTTCACCTGGCGCGATTCGTCGAGCATGTGCGTGGTCTGCCGATGGACGCCATCGTGCTCCGCGAAAACTGGCTGCGCGCCTACGATTTCACGACGGATCGCGGTGCCGCGGTGCTCAACGATTATGCCCGCAACAACGAACCATTCGCCAAGCTCGGCAAAACGCAAGTCGCGATCGAAGTGTCTAGCGTCATCCGGGCCTCCCCTGAGAGCTTTCGCCTGGCCTGGATCGAGCGGCGCTATGAGAACGGTCAGCTTGCCGCAACGGAGCGGTGGAGCGCGATCCTCACCATCGTCGTGGAAATGCCTCGCGATCTGGATCGCCTACGCAAAAATCCCCTCGGCATCTACGTCAACGCGATCAACTGGTCAAAGGAGCTCGGCTAACATGCCATCAGGTCTCGTTATTGTGTCACGAAAAGCGCGGCCGTGCTTGCCTCTGGCTCTTCTGGTCTGTGTCTCGATGCTCGGCGGCTGCACGACCTTCAGGCCGCCGCAAATCAGCTACGACAACGAGCTCCCGCCGGCAACGGACTTGCCGGCGCTTGCCGATGATCGCCCGCGACCGCTGCATGTGCCGCCGGCCTGGAAGGCTGCACGAGGCGGCAACAGCGCGGAGCCCAAGGAGCCTGTCAAGCGCATCGAAACCGCAAATGACGCTGCACGCGTGCAGCCTCGCAAAGCCGGCTACTACAATGCGGTGCAAGTGTTTTCCTATAGTCCGGGCGCGCTCTACCAGATCTATGCCGCGCCGGGGCAAATTACGGACATTGCCCTCGAGCCCGGTGAGCAGCTGATCGGCTCAGGACCGGTCGCCGCAGGCGATACCGTCCGCTGGGTGGTCGGCGACACCGAGAGTGGCAGCGGCGACACCCGCCGCGTTCACATCATGGTCAAGCCCACCCGTCCCTCGATCGAGACCAACCTCGTCGTCAATACTGATCGCCGTACTTACCTGATCGAGCTTCGCGCCAAAGAAAAGCCCTATATGCCCTCGGTCGCCTGGTTCTATCCGGCGGATCGTGGCGGGCGAACGCGAGCTCTACCGCCGGCACCCTTTATTCCGGACCTGCCGGCGCGCCGGTACCGTTACGCGATCGAGGGCGACAGCCCGCCGTGGCGTCCCGTCAACGCTTATGATGACGGCCGCAAAACCTATGTCGAATTCTCCTCCGGCGTCAGTCAGGGCGAGATGCCGCCGCTTTTCGTGATCGGGCCCGACGGTAAAGCCGAGATCGTCAACTACCGCGCTTACGGAAATGTGCTGATTGTTGACCGGCTGTTCGCGGCCGCCGAGCTGAGGCTCGGCGAGGAGCACCAGCAGAAGGTCAGGATCGTGCGAACCGACGGGAGGTCGCTTTGAACGATAGTGACCAGGCGATCGATGAACCAAACGAACCACCTCGGGCCAGGCCACCGGAAGAGATCGCCGAAGCGCTCCGGCTTCGGCCGGATCCTCCGCAAGTTGCGCGCCTCTCGCGAAAGGTCCTGATAGGCGTCAGCGCTTCTGTGCTCGTGCTGGTCACCGGCGCGGTGCTCTGGGCGCTGCAGGAGAAACGGTCTCATACTTCAGCGCCTGAGGAGCTTTACGCCACCGACCACCACAATATCGCCGATCAGCTCGCGACCTTACCAAAGGATTACACCGAGATCCCGAAGGACGTGCCGCGTCTAGGGCCGCCCTTGCCGGGCGATCTCGGCCGGCCGATCGTCGCAGCACAGGGGTCTTCGACATCCAGCTCCCTCGGCATCGATGCCGAACAGCAGCGTCTCAGCCAGGAGAGCGAGGCGGCACGGATCAGCAAGGTATTTGCCAGCACCAATGTCCGGCCACAGGTCCCTGCCACCTCATCGAGCGAAGCTCGTTCATCCGCCGCGCCATCATCCGACGAAGCATTTGCTCAAAATGGCCAAGACCGAAAGCTTGCGTTCGTCAGTGCAACGGTCGATCGTCGGACGACAAGCTCCGATCGCCTTGTGAGGCCCGCTTCGCCTTTTGTCGTTCAGGCCGGAACGGTCATTCCGGCCGCGCTGATCACAGGAATCCGCTCCGACCTGCCTGGCCAGATCACAGCCCAAGTCACAGAAGCGGTGTACGATTCTCCTACCGGGCGAGCTCGCCTTATCCCCCAGGGAGCAAGGCTGATCGGGAGCTACGATAGCCAGGTCGCATTTGGACAGTCGCGCGTGCTCCTGGTGTGGACGCGCCTTATCATGCCGAATGGGAGGTCGATTGTTTTGGAACGGCAGCCCGGCGCAGATGCGGCAGGTTACTCTGGTCTTGAGGACGAAGTCGACAATCATTGGAAGGAATTGTTGGGGGCCGCCGCTCTTTCGACGCTGCTTTCCGTCGGCACGGAGGTGAATTCCGGGGCGGATAGCGGCAATACCAACAGCGATCTCATTGCCGCGCTCCGCCGTGGAGCTGGGGAATCGATCAATCAAGCGGGCCAGCAGATAGTCCGCCGCAATCTCAACATTCAGCCAACTTTGACGATCCGTCCGGGATTTCCGGTGCGGGTGATCGTCAACCGTGACCTGGTGCTCGAACCGTATAGGGGGTGAGAACGATGCCCAAGTTAAAGCTCGGCGCAATCCACGACGACAAGCCGATCAAGATTACGCATGAACTGCCCGCGAGCGTGCACAGGGATCTCGTGGCATATGCCGAGATCCTTGCGCAGGAGACCGCTCAGCCGATCGGCGATCCAGCTAAGCTTATCGCGCCCATGCTGGCCCGGTTCATGGCAGCCGACAGGAGCTTCCGGAAAGCGCGCCACGCGCGTCAGCGACCACTCGAAGGCGATGGGTAGCGCTCAGAGACCAACTTCAGGAATTCGTGCAGCGCCGGGTTTCATTGTCGGCGCGCCAATAGGCAGAAAGCTCGAATCGGCTCGCACCCGCGCCATCGCGCAGCTCCCGGTAAACAAGGCCGGCAAAATTTGCGCCTATGTCGGCCTCGAACACGAGGCTGATTCCTGTGTTCATGCTGATCAGGCTTTTGATGATGCCGCGATTGACGTCGTGGCGCCAGATTTTTGGGCGGACCTCAGCTTGGAGCTTGGAAACGCAGAAGATCTTCGAGCTCGTTCAGTTGCAAAGCTCAGCGCGGCGATTACGCACCTGTCATCGAGGATAGCGAATGTAAACCCGCAGCGGATTCCAAATTTGTCGGCTTCTTCGAACAGAGCGCGTTCAGGCTTCGGCCGATTTCGCACTTCAAATCCGGGCCCCGATCGGAAGAGCTTAGGCTGGCGCATTGCCCGACGTACCACCGGATCGACGGAGTCGTAGCCGCGCTGCAGATGGATGACGGTCCAGGAGGGGGATATGTCGAGATCAGGTTGCAAGCACTGCCCGGCTCGCGGGAGGAGCGAGATATGCGAAGCACGATAGTTTGAGCGCAGCGGCGACCCAAGCCATGCTCTGCTGAGCTGCGTCTCGATGCGTACTTTCGATCAATCGTTCAGCAGACCTTTGAAAAACCCGATCCATCCTTTGATGAACCAACGGGCCTCCATCGCAAGCGCTACTCGTGTTAGCGAATCGAGCATCGTTGCGAATGAGGCAAAACAACGAAGAAGTCGATCCAATCCGGCGTAGATCAATCCTGATCAGGAGTGTTTGGTTTGGCTGCCGGGGCCGCATCAGGTCTCGCCACCCTGTGGTAGCATCCCTGCCATCTCGGCGGTCTTCGGTCGCCTGTTCGAAATCCTGCAAGCAGGCGGAGAAGATCGCCGGATTACTGCGCTATTTGGCCTCTCGCCCCGCAGGTTTGTAACGCTCTTCCGATTACAACGAGCTGCTCACCATGGAGATTGCAAATGAAGGTCGGTGTTCCCAAGGAAATCAAGACGCACGAGTACCGCGTCGGCCTGACGCCTGGGGCCGTCCGCGAATACGTGGCCGCTGGCCACAGCGTATTGCTCGAGACGAACGCCGGCGCCGGGATTGGCGCGACAGATGAGATTTACCGAAAAGCTGGAGCGACGATTGCGGCCTCTGCTCGCGAGGTGTTCGCGTCGAGCGAAATGATCGTGAAAGTCAAGGAGCCACAGCCCTCCGAATGGACGCAGCTGCGAGAAAACCAGATCCTCTTCACTTATCTGCATTTGGCTCCGGATCCGGAGCAGGCGAAGGGCCTTATCAAGTCTGGCTGCACCGCAATTGCCTATGAAACTGTGACTGACGCGAACGGCGGCCTTCCACTGCTTGCCCCTATGAGCGAGGTTGCGGGACGACTTGCGATCGAGGCCGCGGGCGCCGCGCTGAAGAGGTACGCCGGCGGACGGGGACTGCTGATTGCCGGGGTACCGGGCGTGCCACCCGCTCGCATCGTGGTGATCGGCGGGGGCGTTGTCGGCACTCACGCTGCAAGGATGGCGGCAGGCTTAGGCGCTGAGGTCACAATCCTCGACCGTTCGATTCCCAGGCTTCGCGAACTGGATGAGCAGTTCCAAGGGCGAGTACGGACCAGATTCTCGACGATCGAGGCCGTTGAAGAAGAGGTATTTGCGGCAGATGTTGTCATTGGCGCCGTTCTCGTTCCTGGCGCGAGCGCGCCGAAACTGGTCAGCCGAGGTATGTTGAGCTCGATGCGCAAAGGCTCCGTGATCGTGGACGTGGCGATCGATCAGGGCGGATGTTTCGAGACATCGCGGGCGACGACACATGCCGATCCAACCTATGAGGTGGATGGCGTGATCCATTATTGCGTTGCAAACATGCCCGGAGCTGTGCCGCTCACCTCAAGCCAGGCACTCAACAACGCTACGCTACCTTTTGGTGTGGCTCTCGCAAGTAAAGGATTTGCAGCTGTGCTCGAAGATCCGCATCTGCGCGCTGGCCTAAATGTCTATCGGGGCCGGCTAACCTATAAGGCTGTCGCCGAGAGTCTCGGGCTTCCCTTCTCGCCGATCGAACAGGCTGCGGCCTGATCCCAGAGGCTCTGCTGGGACATTCTCTCGCAGACTTGGGCCACTCATCAGAGTGGCCCCTTTTTTGTGCCGAGTATCAGCCACAGCTTGGAGGTGGAAGTCCTCTAGGCAACTTGCGACGGCGAGGGGCTCGCGAAGCGCAAGCGCGTCAACACGCCCGGGGCTTTTTGAATGGGGGGCACGGAAGGGACGACTGCTAGTGCCTGTGCGCACTTCCAACCCGCAGCTAGAGCTCACTCGCGGCGCGGTCGGGCACATCATCCTTCCAGCGTACCGATCCAAACGGCGCTCCAGCATACGGACGGAGACGCACGGGCTCAGGCCCGATATGGAAAGCCGTGGCCTTGCATCTAATGCGCGCTCCGAGCGTGTCCAGCGGTTGCGTTGGCGCAAATAATCGAGCCATGTCGGGCAGTGATAGCGCTCGGTCCACAGCTCGGGGTCGGCGATATCACGCCCAATCGACCAGCCATAGGCGCCGTTGCGTTGCCGATAGAGCTGCACATTCTGCATAACGTTGTGGAAGGCGCGCGCATTTTCCGAAGCCACGCGATATTCGAGCTCAATCACCAGCGGGCCGCTCCGGTATGTCAGCGGAAGCCGCACCTTAGGATCGCAAGCATTTCGGCGTCCTCCCCGCGCTCGGTGATGGCCGGCATGCGCAGCCAGCGTCCTAGCAGCGGCAAGAGCAGCATCAATCCGGCAGAGGCGAGCAGCGTGATGTCCACACCGATGGCATCGGTGAGGCGACCCCAGCCCCAACTGCCAAGTGCGAGGCCTCCAGAGAACGCAGCCTGCCAAGCTGCAACGGATCGGCCCGCAACCCAGCGCGGGGCCGAAAGCTGCACGTCAATGTTGAACAGCGTCACGTCCATACGCCCGCAAAAACAGAGCTGCGGCTGTCAAGCCCGAATTATGACTGAGCACCATCGCCGCGATCGCGCCGCTCATGGACAGTGTGCAGGCACGAACCGCATCTTCGCCGATCTCTATGCCGCGACCTTGGTCGAGAGCTTCTGACGAATTCCTCATAGATGCTTGCCTGTGCGTAGAGGCGATTGGCGCAGACGCAGGTCTGGTCCATGTTGCGGTATTTGGAGACGATGGCGCCCTCGATGGCGGCATCGATATGGGGGCCTCGAACTCCACGAAAGGCGCCAGCTCGAGGCCGAGCTTCTTCAGGCCGATGCAGGCCCGACCGTAGAGGATCTTGCCGACCTCCGTCGAGCCGGTGAGGCCGACAAAGCGCGCGGCCGCGTGCACGCACAAAACCTCGCCGATCGTCCCGAATCTCCGGCGATGACGTTGAAGACACTCTTGGGCACGCCTGCCTTCTCAGCGAGGGCTGCGAGCGCAACCGCCGAGAGCTGCGTCTGACTGCCTGGCTTCAGCACCACGGTGCACCTGCGGCGAGCGCCGCCCTACCTCGCGGGTGATCATCGAGTTGGGGAAGTTCCAGGGCCTGTGGCGCCGCAGACGCCAATCGGTGGCGTGATCGCAAGCAGCCTTGCATCCGGGCGCGGCGATAGAATCGTTTCGCCATAGATGCGGCGCGCCTCTGCGGCGTACAACTCGGCATAGGCGCCCCGGTATCGAGTTCGCCTAGCGCCTCAGAGAGCGGTTTGCCCTGCTTGGAGGTCAGGATTAGCGCGAGATTCTCGCGATTTGCGACCATCAATTCGTACCACGCGCAGGGTGTTGGAACGTTGCTTGGCTGTGAGCTTAGGCCATGCAGGGAGCGCTCGTTCAGCAGCCTCCACGGCTCTCGAGCCGTCGGCTGAGAGCTGCGGCAGTTTGGCGAGCCAAATGCCGATCGCCAGATTGTTTTTACCGCAGGGCCAGGTGAGCCAACTCAGGCGCCATCAATGTAGCAGGTCTCCCGCCGAAGTGACAGGTCCTTCAGACGCTGCGGAATCCGGGGCAAAGCGGCCACCGATTCCGACGGAAGGCGGCCACCGATTCCGATCGAAAGCGGCCACCCGATCCGAACGAATGCGGCCACCCTGTTGATAGGGTGAGACGGGGGGCGTTGTCGGCAATCTGAACGGGGCAAGGTCCCTCCTTTTGCGGTTGACGCAATGGGAGGTCCGATGCCCGCCGAGAGATTGCCGATGCGGAAGATTCGAGAAGTTCTACGCCTGAAGTATGCTTGTGGGGTGAGCGATCGGGTGATCTCCCGATCGGTCGGGATCGGTCGCACGGCGATCGCGGAGTATGTCCGCCGGGCCGCGGTGATCGGCATCACCTGGCCGATCCCGGAGGAGCTCGACGACACAGCCCTGGAGCGCAAGCTGTTTGCGCCAGCCGGCTACAACCCGCCACGATCGAAGCCGCTTCCGGATTGGGGGCATGTCCATGCCGAGTTGCGCCGCCGCAGCGTAACGCTGGCACTGCTGTGGGAGGAATACCGCGGCCATCATCCCGACGGCTACGGCTACAGCCGGTTCTGCGACCTCTACGTCGAATGGCGCCACGGCATCACGGCGACCATGCGGCAGACCCACGCGGCCGGCGAAAAGCTGTTCGTGGACTTCGCCGGCGATACCATGCCGGTGTTCGACGGGCTCACCGGGGAGGTGCGCGCCGCCAAGATCTTCGTCGCGGTCATGGGAGCGTCGAATTACACCTTTGCCCAAGCCCGGTTCAGCGAGGCGCTGCCCGACTGGATCGGCGCCCATGTGGATGCGCTCACCTTCCTGGGCGGGGTGCCGAAGGCGCTCGTCTGCGACAATCTGAAGGCCGGGGTGACGGTGGTGAGCCGCTACGAGCCAGGCGTCAACCGGACCTACCAAGATCTTGCCGCCCATTACGGCACCACCATTATGCCGGCGCGGCCCCGCAAGCCGCGCGACAAGGCCAAGGTGGAGGCGGCGGTTCTTATCGTCCAGCGATGGATTTTGGCGCGGCTGCGCAACCGGCGCTTCTTCTCGCTCGCCGAGTTGAATGTTGCGATCCGCATCCTGGTCGACCAACTCAACGCCCGCCTGATGCGCAAGCTCGGTGCCAGCCGCCGCGAGTTCTTCGACACCATCGATCGTCCGGCCCTGATGCCGCTGCCGGCCGAGGCCTATCAGTACGCCGAATGGCGTCGTGCCCGTGTGGCGCCGGATTACCATGTCGAAGTTCAGGGACACTTCTACTCGGTGCCATCCCGCATGATCCGCCAGGTTGTCGAGGTTCGGGCCACCGAAGCCACCATCGAGGTGTTCCATCGCGGCACCCGCATCGCCAGCCATGCACGCTCGGGGGTGAAGCGCCGCCACACCACGATCCCCGAGCACATGCCGAGCGCGCATCGCCGATACGCCTTCTGGACGCCGGCGCGTCTGCTGGCCGCCGCTGAGAAAGTCGGTCCGTCCACAATCGCGCTGTGCGAGGCGATCATGCGGACAAAGCCGCATCCCGAGCAGGGCTTCCGATCCTGTCTCGGCATCCTGCGGTTGGAAAAGACCTATGGGACGCAACGTCTCGAAGCCGCTTGCCGCCGCGGGATCAGCATCGGCTCAGCGAGCTATCGGTCGATTGCCTCGATCCTCAAGACCGGCCTGGACAAGTCCTTCCTTCCCGACACCACCCCCGACGCCGATCCCATCCAGCACGGTAACATCCGTGGCCGCGGCTACTACCACTGACCAGCAACAAGGAGGCATTATGCTCAGCAATCATACCCACGAACGTCTCGCCGCTCTCGGGCTCGCCGGAATGGCCAAGGCCTTCGATGATCAGCAACGCCAACCGGACGTCACCGCGCTGACCTTCGAGCAGCGCCTCGGCCTGATGATCGATCGCGAAGCAACTGAGCGAGAGAACAAAAGGCTCATCGTACGCCTGAAGTTTGCCTCGCTACGGCAGGCCGCAATCGTCGAAGATGTCGATCTGCGCGCTCCGCGCGGCATCGACCGCGCCTTCTTTGCCAAGCTCGTCGATGGCGATTGGATCGGCCGCAAGCAAAATTTGCTCATCACCGGGCCGACCGGCGTCGGCAAGAGCTGGATCGCCTGCGCGCTCGGTCACAAGGCATGCCGCGATAATCGATCGGTCTTGTACCATCGCCTGCCAAGGCTGTTCGAAGCTCTTGCGCTCGCCCGCGGCGACGGACGCTATGCGCGGCTCCTCAAGACGTTATCGAGGGTCGATTTGCTCATCCTCGACGACTGGGGCCTCGCTCCGATTACCGGCGAGCAGCGTCGCGATCTCCTCGAAGTCGTCGACGATCGTCACCAGCGCGGATCGACCATCATCACCAGCCAGGTACCGATCGAAAATTGGCATGAGATCATCGCCGACCCGACCATCGCCGACGCCGTCCTCGACCGCCTCGTCCACAACGCTCACCGCCTCATCCTCAAAGGAGACAGCATGCGGAAAATAACTGCCCAACGCGCCAATCTTGACGCCGCGAAGAAAACCTGACCCAACTCCTCATGCCGGCAACGACACCCCGGCCGCCTTCGTCGGAACAGGTGGCCGCCTTCGATCGGAATGCATGGTCGCGTTCAATCGGAATCTCTGGCCGCAATCCCCGGAATCCGCAAGACGCTAGCGAAGAAGGACGAGCCTTGCGTGGATTGTGCGGCGGTGGTCGGGGTCGCCTTGCTCCTGCAGGTCTTCAAATCCGAGCAATCAGGTCTTCGTCGACCGCGAAAAAAGGCCGCGCGAGATACCGCGCGGCCGAGTCAGGGAGGAAACGCCCCGAAGGGCACTGAATAGGAGCTCGGCAAGTAAATGAACTCACCGCGAACTCCAATCTTGCACGAAGCGATCGTTAGATCGTGCAAGCGGATATCGGATACTCATTTACCTGAGAGGATTGGAGGCGTTCGTAGCGATATCTTGCAGTTTTTGTGCGCAGATTTCGCCAACTTCGCAGCACTTGCTATCTTGCAAGCGCTTCTCGCGAGAACATTCGAACTTGCGTACTGTTCATTGAGAGCATCGAACACTCGCTCGTGTACGCGTCCGGTCCCGTTGATGGTTTCAGGATTTACGGAAATCAATCTAAATTAGTCAGCGCTCGTGACGAGCGGCAGAGAAATGTTGAGCGCGGCGATCCAGCAGGATAGCTGCGCGTCGCGACAGTGCGAACCAGCATCGGGCGCCTCCGGACAAGTCATTTGAGGGGCAACATGCGCAAAGTTGCGATCGGAATTCGTGGAGATCATCACCGCGTCGCGGATTGCGCGTTGGGCTACGCGAACAGCTGGCACCGCCGGGGATTTCAAGCGCCATTGTCACAGGCGCAATCTGCGCTGTCGCCATGCTCTACGGGAGCGTGGCGCAACGTGAGTCGAATGCCAGCAACGAATTCAAAGATCATGTTATACCGTTGTCACAGACCTTCTTGGAATCTGGGCAAATTGCAACCCTCCCTGCGGTCTGTCATCAATCTCTACGCAGCGGGCTTCCAGAACGTGGTCTCGGCCCGACGAAGCCTTGGCTTCAGCGAGATTGAGGAGTTGGGCAAGTTACGAATAGCCGTCCGCGCAGTTGAGCATCGGGTGAGCGAGCTCAATCAGCCTCAGCGCCCAATATTGATGCTGAAGATGCGTTGCCACGACCATGAATTGATGTTGCGCGGCGAGGACAAACTCATCGCGATGAAAATCGTAAAAAGAGCGCCTCCGGGGCTGGATTCCATCACGGAGGTGGTTCCTCGGCACCAGCGTGGCGGAGCGAGAGCATCACAACTATCGTTGTGAGGAGGACACGGCCGCGACGTCTCGGGCATCAAAGAACAACGGCAACTGTGGTGAAGTTCATAGTCTTGGAATCAGCTAGTAGTTCATTTTAAAGTGTCAGCGTGCTTCCTCGTGCTACTTCTTTGCTCCTTGCGGAGTCGCCAAGTGTTGGACGCAACGACCACTGCGCTTTTGCGTGCTGTTCGTCCGAGGTGGTCTCCTCGGTCTGAGCCTGATCTGGGCCACGCGTCCCAATGTCAGCCTTCTTGCCGGCGCCATTGACGATGGTGGTGTTCTCCTTGCCGATCATCACCCTTCTTGGTGCGACCGAGCATGTTGAGCGTGACGTTCTTCAGTTTAACGCCGAGATCTTCCGAGATCGCTTGGCGAAAGAAACGCAATTTCCACCATCTAAATCGTGCGGGCATTGCCGCTTCGCTCGGATCAGCCTGCGGATCCTGCTCAATCGCGCCATCGCATGTCCTGCACGGCGCGCTGCGCTTGTCCCTGCCGCGTGAGACAACCCTCCAGAGGTCGACCAGGTCGTCTCCGTATTGGCAAACATTGTGGCTCACCTGCGCGCCAACTCGCGGGAGCATGCTAAACCACACAAGTATGCATCGCGGTCGAGAAAATTGGCCTCATGAAACTCTTGAGTCGCCGCTCTCTTGATGCGGGCCTTTCGCAAGAAAGATCTCGAAGAGCCGATCGCGGAATCCGAGTATGAAACGCTCCGGGGCGATTGGAATCAG
Organism: Bradyrhizobium sp. 172; assembly: GCF_023101065.1. Classification (NCBI taxonomy): domain Bacteria; kingdom Pseudomonadati; phylum Pseudomonadota; class Alphaproteobacteria; order Hyphomicrobiales; family Nitrobacteraceae; genus Bradyrhizobium; species Bradyrhizobium sp. 172. The sequence goes on along the minus strand of NZ_CP064701.1, from coordinate 6,890,453 downwards.
AATGGCCATTAGCTGGATGCTCGATCTGCCTGAGATGGCGAGCGACACGCCGCTCCCGATCACAATGAATGCCAAAACGCGCGGGAAGACAGGGGGACCGATGAACGCGCTCCCGCGAATTGAAATTTGTCAACGCAGTCGACGCGAAGGCGATTCCTACTGATCTTGGGGTGAGGATGAGAGCTCAGCATTGTTCCGTATCTCGGACCTGACCTCGCCGAGTTGATCGGACCAGATATGCCAATGACACAGGAGGCCTTCTGCCTTCTCCAGCAAAGTTGCACTATCGCGCGAGGCCAAAGGCAACGTCTCGGATGTCGAGAGCGACACACATCGCTCCACCGTGACGGCATTGACGGTCCAGGCGTTCGTGCGCGGGTGGAGCCGACACCACTGCATCATCATCTAGCATCCTTACCACGGCCTGTGATAGTCGACTCTTGGTACGACGGCGCGATGCGGACGGCTCTCCGGTACACGCGACGGATGGCGTGAGGTGAAGGTATCGCGCGCTCCGGCATCCACGTCGATTGCTGGTATCCAATTTACGATCCGGCAGGCCAAGAGGTTGATCATGCCTCGGCGGCCCCATTGGCCTACTGTGCTGCGCAACACGCACGGCAGCGTGCTGCCGGTCAAGAGCTTGAAGGCGCTCGAACGAGAGAACCGCGAGCTTCGGCAGGCCAATGAGATTCTGCGCAAGGCAAGCGCCTATTTTGCGATGGCGGAGCTCGACCGCCGGTCCAAGCCATGATCGCCTTTATCGAGGATCATCGTGGGGCGCATGGGGTCGAGCCGATCTGCAAGGTGCTGCCGATCGCCCCCTCGACCTATCACTCCCATGTGGCCAAGCGGCGAGATCCCGCCAGGCTGTCGGCGCGCGCCCGGCAGGATGCTGCGCTGAAGATCGAGGTCCGGCGCGTCTTCTATCAGAACTTCGGCGTGTACGGCGTGCGCAAGGTCTGGCGGCAGCTCAAGCGTGAAGGGTTCGATGTTGCCCGTTGTACAGTGACGCGACTGATGCGGGACATGGGCCTACAAGGGGTCATCCGCGGCAAGCCCGTCAAGACCACGATCAGCGACAAGGCCGCGCCATGCCCGCTGGATCACGTCAACCGCCAGTTCAAGGCGCCGAGGCCGAACGTCCTCTGGCTCTCCGACTTCACCTATGTCGCGACCTGGACCGGCTTCGTCTACGTCGCCTTCGTCATCGACGCCTATGCCCGCAGGATCGTGGGCTGGCGAGCCTCGCGCACGGCGCATGCAGGCTTCGTGCTCGATGCGCTGGAGCAGGCATTGCATGATCGACGGCCGGTCCATCGTGGCGGGCTCGTGCATCATAGCGATAGGGGCAGCCAATACGTATCCATTAAGTACACCGAGCGCCTGGCCGAAGCCGGCGTGGAGCCCTCCGTCGGCAGCGTCGGAGACTCCTATGACAATGCTCTCGCCGAAACGATCAATGGACTTTACAAGGCGGAGGTGATCCATCGGCGCGGACCATGGCGCAGCTTCGAGGCCGTCGAGTTCGCGACGCTGGAATGGGTGGACTGGTTCAACAACCGAAGGCTCCTCGAGCCCATCGGCAACATCCCGCCGGCCGAAGCCGAGCAACGCTACTACGCCATGATGGAACACCCCGCCATGGCGGCATAACTTAAACCAAGTGGCCTCCGGCAAACCCGGGACGGTTCACTAATTACTGACGCTGGATTATGTTGAGGTTCTGACTGAAATCGGCATCCAGACACCAGTTCCCGACCTCATCAAGGAAAGGCGGAACGGATGCAGGTTCCTCCCTCTTCTTCGGCTGTCTCTTCACTGATCTGCTTTTGCTATTTATGCCCGGCAGATCACCAAACGCTCGGCTGACGTCCATCACGCGATCGTCGATCCGCAAGCACTCTCACGCAACGAACTCTGCTTTCTGGTCGAGCAACACCTGACACTGGTCGCGATATGGCCCGCACGCGATAGAGATGTTGAGCGCCAAGTAGCGGCGCAAAGTGGTCTTCTCGCCGCGGTCCGCTAGTAGGAAGAGATCGCATCGCAAGCGACCGGTGCGTGTTGGGAGATCTCACGCGAGCTCAATGAGAACCCAACGGCCATCTCCGTCACAATTGCGACGCCTGTCGCATTTCCGACGTGTGAACTGTCGCTGACGCGTGCACAACTGTGCGGACCAAGTCTAGCTAACTCGTTCATACGGCGGGAATGCCATCGCCATCCGAGATGGCACGCGAGTTGCTAACTCTCGTTCTGTGGCCGCTCAGGCTGATCGCCATGGGCACACTTGGTAGAGAATTGAATATGGATGCTGTTGCCGGACGCGGAAAACATGTCAAAGATGCTGAGGATAGCGGCGGGATGCGCCGATTATAAGGGTTCCCGGAGCTCTTCGAAGAATGGCAAAGGGAGCTATGGGTCACAGGCTGTCCCAGGCGATCTGCCGGCCGAAATCTGGGACAAAGTGAGGACGCATCCCTGCTATAGCGAAGAAGCTCATCATCATGACGCTCGCATCCATGTCGCGGTCGCGCCGGCGTGCAATTTTCAATGCAACTACTGCAATCGTAAGTACGACTGCGCCAAAGAATCGCGTCCCGGTGTTGGTCGTGACAAGCTCACTCCTGAGCAGGCGGCGGGAAAGCTGCTCGCGGTAGCCACCAGAATTCCGCAGCTGACTGTGCTCGGTATCGTCGGCCCCGGCGATGCCTTGGCCAATCCGAAAACGACTTATCATGCCATAGATCTCCGTGCCCGAGTACGGCACAGCATTCGGGCTCAAAGGCCAAGCGCGGCGACGCCGCGATCCCGCAAGAACCGCTGATCTCGGTCGCGTAAGAGGTCGTATCTATGCCCTTCAAGATCGTCGCCTCGCAGTGGACGCGTTCCTCGGATTGTGAACCCTTATACCCGAATGTTGCAACGTCGGAGAAGGCTGGAAGCTTCGCAATTGAATCCCAGAAATGCACCGAACGCATCGTCTACTTTGACGAGCCGCAGTGTGTCGCTGTCTGTCCAGTTGAAAACACCAACGTCATGGATACATCAGTGTCGCGTTTACCACGCGCCTGCCTCAAAGGGGGGTGCTCGTGAACTTCATGCCGAGCTCCGTCACTCCAAAGTCGCGAGTATCGCCGTGTGCATTGACGGCGCCGCAGGCGTCGACTTGCAATTTCCTGTCATGCCCACGGATTACTCGGGATCGATCGCCGACATCGGCGCGTACGCGGCGCCCCGGACCCCGCAAGAAACTAACGAAGCGCAACAGTCCAAAGTTGCGCATCGATGTCGAGTGCCCACTAAGCAGCGCTGTCATCGATTTGAGCCACGCCGCTGTGCAGACGGGCCTATTCTTCGCCGAGCCAGGTGCATCGCGTTGCAATGTCGAAGGGGCCACCTGTCAGAGGAGCAAAGCTGCCCATGAACCTGGACCCAGTCATTCCACTATCAGGCAGCAAGGGAGCATTGGTCGCACAGACGCGGCTCGACGAAGGTCTGCTACCCGAGGCCGAGGATCAGCAACGGCAGACCGGGCTCTTCTATCATCTGGAGGGAGTGGCCGAAAACATCTGCTCGAAGCAGAGACGTTGGCCTCTGTTCCGATCGAGCTCTACCGCTTAGACGTCTACAGACTCGCTGGGCTAAGACGCCGGAGGTGGCAAAGCTCTGCATTTTATCGCGTCTGTCGGGTCGGGACGCAGCGCATCGGGCCGCGTCGGCTTGGCTGGCTGATGAATGATGAGGCCATTCAGTTTCGCCGCATGGTGGCCCGACGTATGGGGCTGCTTGCCACGGTGAACGATCCCGATACCTCCGTGCACCTCGAGTACGCGCAGCGACCTTCACCTCATTTGGTAACCGCTCTGAACCGCGAAGCTGAACGGCGTGCCCGCTACGAAGTGGCGAGTCGCATCGCGGATGACGAGTCGGCATGTCCCATCGCAGACAAGGACAATATGCTGCGGAAGAGCACCTCTGCTCGCGTCTCCGTGCGCCCTGCAGGTTCGCCAGGGGGCGGTGCATGAACATGATCGTTTCCGACAGTGATGTGGTCCAGCTAAGCGGGCGGCCCGCGTTCAGCTTTGGCGAAAAGGTGAGGGCCAGCAGTACCATCCGCAATGACGGCACCCTTTGCGGCAAGGAGATCGGCGACATTCTGGCCAAGAAGGGCGACCTGGGTTACGTCGTTTCCATCGGTACGTTCCTGCAGAAATTCTATATCTGCGGTGTCGAACTTCTTGAAAGTGGCTACCGCGTCGGCGTGAGGCGCAAAGAGGTCGGACCGGTCGACGAGGGGGTAGATGATCTGCCATTGCCGGAAGTGGCTGTGTCATGACAGAGCCGCGCATTCCAAAATATCGATCGGGCCAGCGCGTGAAAACGGCAGCCAATCTCATCAATGACGAGTCAGTTGCCACCGCGCCGCCTGATGGGATCCTGGTCGGCGCCGGTGCCATCGGCGAGATCGTCCGGGTCGCGATGCATACCGAAGCAAGCGTGCCGATTTATCTTGTAGATTTTGGTGAGCGGCTGGTCGTTGGTTGTCTTGAAGAAGAGGTCACACTCCTTTGAGGGGATGTTCTCGCAATGAGAGTGTCGAGAGAGGTACCGGTCGGGCTGATCCCGCATCCGAACGAGCTAGATCGCAAGCGGATCGAACGTGCTTTGATCTCCCGCAAGCACTCGCCGAGTGTGACGCCGGTAAAGGCTGGCTATCTCATTGAGAGTCCCTGCTGCTCGCGCAATATTGACAACGATGGCGGTCAGATCGATGTCGCGCTGTTTCATTACGATGCCGTGAGCGGGATCTGGAAACTGTTCTTCAAGAATCATGCGCGAGGAAGCTGGAAATTCTACAGCATTTTCCACCGGCTTGCGTCGGCGATCGACGAATTGAACACGGATCCCGAGCGGCTGTTCTGGCAGTGATGCTCATTGGCAACAATCATAAGGAGTCACAATGGCGCTCGCCACAGAACAATTGATCGAAATCGAACGCCTGCTTGAGACAGCTAACACAGACACTAGCGCCGTTGCTGACCTAAGGCGCTGCTTTCCGCAGCTCACCTTGGTTCGATGTGATGCGTCGGATGTGGCGCAGCAGCCATTCCGGCGTCTTCCGCAGTTTGACCTGCATCTAATCGATGGATCAGACCACTGCATGCAGATTACGGCCGACCAGGCGCGAGCGACTGGATTGGTGCTGGCTAGAAGGCATGTTGGGCGGTGATCGGCACTGGACCCGCAGAGAATCGCCCCGATGACGCGGAGGCGGTGAATGCAATTCCGCTCTCGCATCCTGATATCATTGTTGCCGACCCGCGGCCGTCGAAGCGCTATTGTGTTCGCAGCGAATTTCCAGTCGGTCGACGACTGAGATGCTCAAACGAGCTTTCGCGATCTATGTTGGCCGCAAGCATAGCGTTGCGGTTCCAAACGCACGATTGGGCTCCTGCCTGGCCTGAAGGCGCTCGGTATCGAGCGAGAGGAAGAGGTAATCGCCTCTTCCTATTCGTTTCTCAGACCGTGCATGCCGTCGATCTGGCGGACACACGGGGAAGTTTGCCGACACCGAATGTTGGTCCGAAACGTGCCTCAAGACAATGCCGAAGAACGCATGAGGCCTAACACACGGGCGATTATCGCCGCCAACCCGAACGGGCCACCCGGCACCAATGCAGGTGCGAAGTTTAAGTCGCTGCGCGAGGTCCACCCCAAAGCGGGCCGAAACTGAACACGCCACAATCGAGCAGCCCACCGGTCTCTAAACCTGGAAAAAAAACGGGAACGATATGAATCCGCAGATCATCATTCACGTCCGCTTCGCCCCGAATGGCAGGGTGATCCAGATCAGCGAGCGCCCGGCGAGGCTCACGCCCGACCAATGGTTTGATGTTCTCAAGACCCGAGCCGGCTCTGCCTATCGCCCACTGTCCCGTGGTCGTGGCGTTTTTCGGGTGACCCGGGCCGCAGTTGATACCTTCAAGCAGAAACTGTGACGCCGGCATGAGCGAAGAGATCATCGATATCGTGGCTAGCCACGATATTGGGGTGTTCGCAGGCTGTCCAGCCGATGCGATCAAGCGGGTGGCGCCAGGGCGTGCAGTCTGTCGCAGATCGAAGACATCGGCGAGGGCCTGCCGGTTACAATTCGTGTGATTCTTTCGGCAATGACTATTTCGATAATACCAATCGTTGCTGGCACGACGGTGTTCGGCTTAGCATCGGTTACTGCGGGTTGTTCTCCCCGGATCGGTCATGATTCAGATACAACGGAACGGTGCGACCTTGGAGGTCGACAGTGGGTTTTGCATCGGGGTCCCGTAATGGACACGCGCTTAGATCGGTTGCACTCCACGCTGTAGTCGACAGTTGGGTCCGAGTGTCGGGGGCGTACAGTCGCGATGGCGTCGGCTTTGCGAAACACCCACGTGCCGGCGGTCTCGTTCCTCCGATAACCGATCGACAGGCCTCGTCCGATTGAAACCAAGAGGGGCGTTTCGCGCACCGGCTTGTCCAGCCACGCACTGCGGCTTTTGAGCGCTTGTCCCTGATGCGCCTGACCATCGGCGATGCCTCAGCTTCATTCTGAAAGTGTCCAGCCGGAGTCCAGTGGACAAGGATGTATACGGGACTGACACCGGGGGGGCGCCAGCGCACTCGAATTCTTGAGACGACCGGCAATTTGAAGATCTCTATAACAGGGCGTCGTGTCCTTCTCTCAGTTGCACAAGAAAAAGCTTCACTCACAAGCAGGCTTTGGCCGCGGGAGGAGCCTATGGGATTGAGACAAAAGCTCGCTAGCGTTTTCCTTCCTGCGGAGCCTTTAGCGCCGTCTGCTTCTCGAAAGCTGTATAAGCGGAAGACACCGCCCAGCATATGTTAGGTGAATCATTCCGTTCACGTCGCGATACGCGAGAAACGACAAGTCTGAGTTGGCAGCTGAATTAGACGGGGTTGTCTCTTACAGAGATATTTTCCCAATATTACCCAGATCCTGATTTCGGGGCCAGCGACCAATGCGACCTCATGTGGAATAATCACCATCGGGTCAGGGCCCCGCCTCATAAAGGTCGAAGCAGGACAGTTCCAGTCATCTCCATGCTGAGCGAAAAACGCCGGGTATCCACGGATGACCGCTAGGACAAAGTTCTATCGCTCCGATCTCATCGGCAAAGGCTGCCGCAGAGCCGGAATGATCTCGTGGGATTGCTCACGCCCTTCATCGGAAGAGAAAAGTGAAGCGGGTTATGGCATGAGCTACACCGACGCAGCCTTTAGTTTTTGGTGGACCCTCTGGAAGAATAACTACGAAGTCTTCGCAGCAGATGGCTGGACGTCCGATGATCCCTTCGGCCTTTGGGCTGCAGACGGCGAACACAGGGAGGACCATTCTCGGTTCCTATTGTCAGTTCGAGGCATCCAATGTTCTTGATGACCTGAGCGAGCCCAAAGACATCTGCCCGTCAAGAACATCTGCTTGTTGGAAGCCTGCTCATGCTAAATGCAAGGAAATACGCCTGTAGCCGCCTCTTCCCAGTCGCATCGGCTTTCACGGAAACCGGAGTTCTTGCCATTGAGGGGCAGCGCCGCGATGCATGATCGACGAGCGCGTCGATGGATCTACATTCTGGCTCATCGTTCCGAGCAGTTCCTGTTAACCGAGCAGGAGTGCGATTGTTGGTTGATTTGTGCCTGGCTCATGTGGGTAGTCGCAAGGCGGTCATGATCACATGCAAACAGTTCAGGACGCAATTTGCAATCGAGCGCGCCCGCTATGCGGCCGCGCGTGGATGCTGATGCCGCCCTACCACGGCGTGAGCCTCAACGCGGACGCGCCCTCGATGCTCGATCGTCTCGGCCGTATCGCAGATGCGGCCAAGATTTCGATCCTGGTCCTGAATGCGCTGCTCAGTGGCGTGACGTTAACAATGTCGTTTCTGGTGCGCCTTGCCCGGGAGATGCCGCGCTTTAGCTATTTCAATGTCGAGGTGCCGTTTGCCGCGGCGAAGCCGCGGACGTTGACTGACGCCGGAGGAGAGGCAATCCTCGGCCCCTTCGACGGAGAGGAAGCCATTACAATGATGCCAGATCTCGATGCTGGTGCGAGCGCGACGATGCCGGGCGCGCTGCTTCCTGATCTATTGCGTCCAGTGATCGATCATCACACTAGGGGACGCAGGCGGGAAGCCGCCCTGCCTGTCGTTAATCGATTTCGAGAACTGCCAGTGTGGCCTGCGCGCCGCCACGGGCGCGACGTGACATAGCTGAAGGAAATTCACTCGCCAGTAGCTCGCCCGCGAGGTCAATCCGATGGGCTCCATTGGTGACGCTAACCCGCCCACATGTCCGCTCCCGAAAGAACTAGGTTCAATCAGCTGCCAGGCGTCAAGAGAGGTGCGGTACCGACAAATTCACCTCCACAAACAGCGCGAGAGGTAAAGAGCTTTAGCGGCTTATTGGAATGAGGGGAGGCGACGCAAGCCGACCGGGCGCGCACAAGACCGGAACCGGTGGTTGGCTGTCCCCAATAAGGTTTGAGCCTTCAACTCGTCAGTGCGCGCATTGTCGTCTGAAGACGTACATTCGTAGAGGTGCTAGGGAGGAGATTTAGAGATGACCGGGACGCTCAATGGGACTACTTCGCATGCTTGGAGGAGGCGATCGCGCTCGAGAGTCCGCAATGCAGCCATGGAAATCGACAAAATCGATGCTCGTATTCTTGATCTCGTTCAACGCAACAATCGCCTAAGCAGTGAAGAACTCGGCGCAAAAGTTGCCCTATCTGCCTCTGGAGTTCAGCGCCGACTAAAGCGCCTACGAAAAGAGGGCGTGATAGAATCAGACGTCTCAATCATTTCGCCAAGGGCGATCGGCCGAAACGTGACTATGCTGGTCCTCATTTTCTTTGAGCGCGATCGCGCCGACATCATTGATCGTTTTAAGCGGGGGATCCGCACTATGACGGAGGTGATGAGCGGATTTTACATCACGGGCCAAGCTGATTTCATCTTGTTGGTGACTGCAAATAATATGGAAGAGTACGAGCATTTCACCCGACGCTTGATAAATGAGAATCCAGATATAAAGCGCCTCGAGACTGTAGTTGTTCTGGACCGAGTCAAAGCCGGTTTCATTTTACCAATGGGATCGTTGGCATGCTGGTGACCCTCGCCATGACCCTTAACGCCCTGATCTTGGATGCAGCATAATGGCTTTCCGCGCGTGAGAGCGGTAACGACCATCTCGCACTCTGGGCCTGCGTCGATGCGGTCCGATTAAGATGAGGCCGCGTTCCCGCAATTCCATCTGGCTCGGCGCATACTCCTCAACAGCAATGTCCGAGGTTAACACTAGCGGCATGAGAGCACCTAGTGGATTCTGGAATCGTCGACAACCTGCTTTTTTTGCAGCGAGAAGATGCTTATCGAGTGTTGTGTGCAGCGTACCCCGCAGATTTGGAGGATGGAGCTGCCTGTATCGATGACCGCCCGAAAGTTCGGAATAATGTCTTCTATCTTTGCCATAAATGCGAGCGCTTCTACCGTTCGCGGGGACGTCATTGCTTATCCATTGACGTCTTGCGTGCACACAAAATTGAGAACCTAAGCTTCGGCCGCGGCCTTTGCTGATTGTCTCGGCAGGCTGCTTCGCACTGGTCTTGGCGATCTGAGGCCTTTCGCGGATCCCGCTCCGTCGGTTGGAAAAGCGGGGCTGCTGCGTCTGTGACCCCGCGACCGCGGTAAGCCTCTCGACGTGTGGCAGAGGCACATCGCGCTTTGCGCCTGCAAGCTCTTCGCGCTCGTAGGCTTCCATGTTGGTGTTCAAAATGTCCCGCGTCGGCCGTGTCAAGCATTGGAGATCGTGATCAGGTGTTTCAATCGCGCAGCTGCCGCTCCGCTGTTAAGCGATTCTTGCCCAAGGGCGACGCCGTCCCTCAAGCTGGTTGCGTGGCCTGCCACGATCATTGCTGCGGCGGCGTTGAGAAGAGCAACATCGCGGTACGGACTTGGCGTGCCGTCGAGCACGCTTTGCAGCGCGATTGCATTTGCATCGGCGTTGCCGCCCCTCAGCGCCTCGTTGTGGCAGCGGGCGAGGCCCGCGTCTTCCGGGGTGACTTCGAAAGTACGGATCGCATCTCTCTCTAGCGCGGCAACAAATGATGGTCCGGTGAGGGTGATCTCATCGAGTCCATCTGAGCCATGCACCACCCACACCGACTCAGCACCAAGGTTCTTTAACACCTGGGCCAAGGGCTGCACCCATCGACGCGAAAACACTCCGACGATCTGCCGCTTGACTCCGGCTGGATTTGCGAGCGGGCCGACTAGATTGAAGATCGTGCGGGTCCCAAGTGCCGCTCGGATCCGGGCAACGTGGTGCATAGCCCGATGACGGATGGGCGCAAGCATGAAGCCGATGCCAGCTTCGTGCACACAACGAGCAACGCTTACAGGCGGGAGGTCGACCTTCACGCCGAGCCGGGCCAAGACGTCAGCAGCACCCGATAGTGAGGACACGGCGCGGTTGCCATGCTTGGCCACAGGAACGCCGGCGCCGGCGACGATGAATGAGGCGCACGTCGACACGTTGACTGAGCCCAAAGCGTCACCGCCCGTACCAACGATGTCGACAGGATCGGGGGGCGCGCTGACCCGGAGCATTTTGCTCCTCATGGCCGAGGCTGCGCCGGTGACTTCTTCTACGGTTTCGCCACGGACCCGCATGCCCATTAGTAATCCCCCAATCTGGGAGGATGTCGCCTGGCCCGACATCATGATTTCAAAGGCTGCTGCGGTCTCCTCGCGGGTCAGCGTGGCACCTGTAGCGACTTTGCTAATGATTGATTTGAGGGCGTTCATTGCTCTACACGTGCTTAGCGTGCCAACTGGCCAGTCGCGCGTGCGAGCGCGACCTTAATCCGCTCGATGATCCCATCTCCATGTTGCCGCTACCCACGCTGTTCTTTGCTGATATATGATCGGACAAAACGTTGCGGTTCTGTGGGATCGAGCCGCAATCGACGGTTGCAGGATGACGTCCATGCCACACACGACTACTCGTCGTTGATGCTCCCAGCTCGCGCTGGCGCATAGCTCGAGATCCTGACCAAATACACTGCATGTTGCTCTTGATATGGCATTATGTCGCGCCGTCTCGATCAAAAATGGTGCTCCTCCTCTTTGAGGTAACTGACCTTCGAGCGCGTTGCGCAACTTGCGCGTCTCGGCCGGCATCATCGGGGCTCGTTACCGGCAGCGTTTGTGGGCTTAGTGGATGTTTGCACTGATCCTAAGTCACTCGTTATCGATACTTGCGCGCCCCATGACATCATTCTCACCCGTTTTCGTTTTCTGCGTTCAACAGCGAGGCGTCATTTGAGGGGGGCATTCGTGGGGCATGCAGCTCGGCAGCCGGTCCGGCTAGGACCGTTATGCGTCGTCGAAGGCATGCGCGGTCAGCTTGAACGTCAGTCCGCTCTGCGATCCTACAACCTGACGCTGCGTAAGAATCAAGCTATCCATGGCGTTCACCTGCAAAGGAGCAAGCGTTCTTTGCTCGAGATCAGAGCCGGCGATTGGATGGGAAGACGGTGGGTGGTTTCCATAGCCGAGCATGGCGGGACGACTTCTTCTGCAACCAGCCCATCGTGGAATCGTTGACCGCGATCGTATGATGGCTTGCATGCAAAAAAAAGGCCCGGCCTCATTTTGGAAGCCGGGCGAAGTCAGTCTGGGAGGAGCGACGCTGCTACACATCGCACCGACCGTCGGCAAGAGAGAGTTGCCGCCGGCTCATTTGCGGCGAGCGTTCGCCGCAAATTCGAAATAGGATAGGATCGTTATGCCATCACCCCACACGCTAGGAGTAGGTTACATTTGTTTGTTAGAGTTCGCGATTTCATTTCAAGATTGTACAATGTGACGTTACGTGCGATTCAAGTCCTTTCAACGAAATGATCGCAGAAAGATCTCCAAGCTTTTGGCTCCCCGGAAGTAGCCAGGTCCGTGCGTAACGTACTATCCATTCTGTCCCACCGGTGGGGCCTGCACGTGAAGGCGCTGCGCCGGCCCGCTGCGTAAGATCCGTCCCTCCGATCACCAGGATCTGGTCGACTAGGCGGCAGAGACAACAACCTTTCAACGTTGTCGCTTCAAACGGCACTGCTCAGAATAGGGCTCTGATGACGGTCAGCTCACCAATTCGACTCGGCCGGTGTCGAGCCGATAAAGACCCCCGACGACTTTCAGCCTATTCTGCTCAATTGCTATATTTAGAATCGGAGCTGCCGATTTGAGCTTATTGACATTGTCGATTACATTTTGTCGGATCGCATTTGCGAGTGCATCCCCGCTTTCCTGGGAAGACGCTTTTACCGCGGGCGCAAGTGCGGCGGCGAGAGATGGAATGTGCCCAGGCAAAGACTTGCCCTCTCTTAAAGACTCGATCGTAGCACCGACGGCGCCGCAGCGATCGTGGCCAAGTACCATGACCACCGGGGTTTTTAGCACGGCCACCGCATATTCAATGCTGGCTAGCATTTCATCGTTGGCGAAATTACCAGCGACACGGCAGACGAACAGATCGCCAAGTCCGCTATTGAAAACATGTTCGGGTGCAATACGTGAATCGGCGCAGGTTAGGACCGCTGCATATGGATTTTGCCCGCTGATTAAAGCTTCGCGCTCCTGCCTGAAATCGTCGAGTCGTGATAGGCCATGCACGTAGCGCGCATTGCTTTCCATTAGTCGCTTCAGCGAAGCGTCCGGCGTGAGAAGGTTGTCCGGTTTTGGCGGCGCTGTTGCCTCCATGGCGCCGGCAATCCGACTGCCCAGCAGGATGCCCGCCGCCGAAGCCGTGAACAGCATTAGCGAACGGCGAGACGGCGTCATCGGATAAGGCAGGATCGGTAGGCAGTCTTCACACATGTTCCCCTCTTCGAGTGCTGCTCTACGCCGTCCCGTGGCTTCGGGCTTGGCCTCGCTGCGGAACCAGCGCTACCCAGCGCCTTGCCTATGGAGGTGCACCAACTCAGTTGCACAGATGTGTTCGCCCTAGCGCCTCTCGCTTCGCTTGATGACCGCGCGATGGGCGTTGTCCAAAATGGCTCCGAGAAGGAGTTCTAAAGTGTCATTACGGCAGCCTGATCAGGATTTCGAGACAACGTCACCGCCTCCCAAACAGCCGTTCTTCAGGCGGCATGCGCCTCACTAGATTGGGAGGAGTGTAGTGAACGCGGAGCCGCGCGAACGGCCTTAGCGCCGGGATCCCCATGTGCGCACGCACGGTGAGCACGAACGAACTGGGCATCCTGGTCGCTAGTGCTCCTCAGGTAATGTAGCCCGACCGAAGTTGTCATCGGCGCGTGCCCAATGGGATGCCTATCACATTGCGACGCAGCTAAGAACGGCTCAAGCCTCATTCCAATTTCTAGACGAACTGCGCGCCGTCCCGCGGTGCGCGTGGTGCAGCGGTTTAGGTCCAGTATGACGTTCGGAGTATTGCGGGTCTGCAAGGCACTGAGCACCTCAGCGTACTTCGGTGAGGGCTCTTCGGCCTTGACCATCGTGCTGACGCTAACGGCCAACAGTAAGGACACTAGGAGTGGCGGGCGTCTGCCATTGCACAGCATATTCTCTTCTTCCTCCACGGAGCAGGCGCGAAGAAGTCAAGTTGCTCGATGGCATGCAAGCATGTGCCCTAACCGTTCTCAAGTGCTTCGAAGGGAATCTAACGTCACAAACTCGTATGTAAGACTGTGCACGGTTGGCGGTCCGCCGGATTAATTCAGGTGCCGAACACCTGCCTTCGGCGGTAGCCGGCGCAAACGAAGTCGTTTCGTGCGCCAACGCAGCGGTGCCAAGATCAAGCGCGTGTCGAAAGGCGAATCGCGCCATGCTCGAGACCTTTGATTATGCACGCTTGTTGACCTTGGCACCCTGTCAGCATCGGACCACCAGAGACTCGGGAAATCACGGCCGTCGTTGCCAGCCGGTAAGACCAACCTCTCCCTGGGTCGCCGCCTCGATTTCGCAGGTCGGTGAGTAGCGAACTACCATTGGTGGCGGCTCTTAATGAACAATCAAGAGACGTTGCCCTGACGGTTTTGACGAAAGCCGAGAGCCTGTGCTTGATTCCGTGAAGCCAGTTCTTGTTCTCACCCGAGGAACCTGCGCAGGTGATTGGGTATGTGCGCCTAAGGGTGCGTTGCGCTTGCAAATAATTATGGTCGATCCCGCGGAGTGCGAGTCACTTCGTGCAATGCCTGCGAATTGCGAGAACGACCTGCCGTTTCGGCGGGCTCGTCACTTGCCCTCCGCATGATGACGCGCCGTGCTGACATGTGCTCGCGCTCGCTGCACCAAGCCGCGGCAAATTCTCCGCGCGAGAGCCTTCCGTGAGCACGTGCCGTTGCAAGCTAGGCGCGCCATAAATGCTTCTAGCGCGATTACGGACCGATCTGTGAAACGCCAGCGCAGGGCACCTCTGTTCCATCGGTGAGAAGCGTAAAGCGCATCACAATACTTTCGAAGCTAACACCACATTGTCAGGTTTGAGCCAACGGGCGCGACCGGCGACTGGAGGAGCTCCATTTTTCAGGCGGCACCCTGCTTGCTTCGTTTGGACCGGCGGGCACGGTCCACGCATGCCGCTGTCGAGACCGAATGTACCTCTTCTGTCTGCTTCCGGCCCAGCTCACTCGCGTGAGCCGGGCGGCCCACCCAGTCCAGGATCACTCCCATGAAACACTCGCTCCTTGCCGCCGTGTTGCTCTCGCTGACGTGTCTGTCCTCCACGGCGGTTCTCCAGAAGTCGGCCCCTGCGGCCCTTCCTTTGGCTCCAGGAAATCGAAGAGCCGCGCGCACTGGCTTGGGCCCGCGCCGAGAATGACAAGACGCTCGGCGTGCTCCAATCAGATCCCTGCAATCGCCGCTTCTTTGAGGATGCGCTCAGCATGCTTCAGGCCAAAGACCGGATTTCGTATGTTTCGTTGGAACGAGGGGATCGCAGCAATTTCAGGACAAGAATCACGTGCGCGGCATCTGGGCGCGTACCAGGCTTGACAGCTAGCGCCGCCAGGACCCGCACCTACTTTCTGGTGCGTCCGAAGAACGCGAGGTTCGGAGCGGAGATCCGAACTCTTCTCAATGGTTATGGCGGAGTCCTCGCCTCGCTCCTGCCATCCTTTGCCGGAGCGATGGGCCGGCTCTGGCCCGAGCAGGGCAGTGCATATGTCGTCGCGAAACTGCGGGGCGGCGGCCAGTTTGGGCCGCGATGGCACGAGGCGGCCCAAACGGCAACGAAGCAGCGGACCTGGGATGATTTCATCGCCTTTGCGGAGGACCTAATCCGCCGGAAAGTCACCTCTCCGCGCCGATGGGCGTGGTCGGCGGCAGCGACGGAGGTCTGCTGGTGGGCACCGCGATTACTCAGCGCCGGGACCGCTTCAACGCAGCGATCGTGCAGGTGGCGCTGTTCGACATGTTTCGGTTCACCAAGTTGGCGCAGGCTCCTCCTACATCGGCGAATACGGCGATCCCGCCATCCCGAGCAGCGCGGCTGGATCGAGACCAACTCACCCTGTCAGAAGCGTGTCCTGGGCAAGACCTACCCGGTCCCGTTCATTCTCACTTCCAACAAGGACGATCGCGTGCATCTGGCCCACGGCCGCAAGGCAGCCGCCAGGCTTGCGGCGCTCGGCCAGGCCCATTACTGCTATGAAAATATCGACGGCGGGCATAGCGCGGCCGCCAATCTCATGGGATACGCGCGCCGGCTGGCACCCGAATAGACCTATGCATCCAGGCGGCTTGTGGATTGAGTGCGGTTCACGAGTGAGTTCGTTAAGGTCGCCAGTGCAAATAGCGGGAGCGCATAGCGCGAGATCAGAACAACGAACTGAAAAAGCCGCGAGCAAAAAAAATGACCCCCGGCATTTTTCTGCCGGGGATCGCATTTTGAGAGAGTTGGATCAGAAGTCCATGCCGCCCATGCCGCCCATGCCGCCGCCCGGAGGCATCGCCGGACCGGCGCCGCCCTTCTTGGGCAGCTCGGCGACCATGGCTTCCGTGGTGATCAGCAGAGCCGCAACCGAGGCTGCGTTCTGAATCGCGGTGCGGACCACCTTCGTCGGGTCGATGATGCCCTTGCTGACCAGGTTGCCATACTCGCCCGTCTGCGAGTCGAAGCCGTAGGCGTATTGCTCCTTCTCCAGGACCTTGCCGACGATCACCGAGCCGTCTTCACCGGCGTTGATCGCGATCTGGCGGGCGGGCGCGGAGAGCGCCTTGCGCACGATCTCGACGCCGGTCTTCTGGTCGTCGTTCTTGGTGCGCAGGCCCTTGAGCTGCTCGGAGGCACGGAGCAGGGCGACGCCGCCGCCCGGGACAATGCCTTCTTCCACGGCCGCGCGGGTCGCATGCATCGCGTCATCAACGCGATCCTTGCGCTCCTTCACCTCGACCTCGGTCGCGCCGCCGACGCGGATCACCGCGACGCCGCCAGCGAGCTTGGCAAGACGCTCCTGGAGCTTCTCACGGTCGTAGTCCGAGGTGGTTTCCTCGATCTGCGCCTTGATCTGAGCCACGCGCGCTTCGATGTCGGCCTTCTTGCCGGCGCCGTTGACGATCGTGGTGTTCTCCTTGTCGATCATCACCTTCTTGGCGCGACCGAGCATGTTGAGCGTGACGTTCTCGAGCTTGATGCCGAGATCTTCCGAGATCGCCTGGCCACCGGTCAGGATTGCGATGTCCTGCAGCATGGCCTTGCGGCGATCGCCGAAGCCCGGAGCCTTGACGGCCGCGACCTTCAGGCCGCCACGCAGACGGTTCACGACCAGGGTGGCAAGCGCTTCGCCTTCGACGTCCTCGGCGACGATGACCAGCGGCTTGCCGGTCTGCACCACGGCCTCGAGCAGCGGCAGCAACTCGTTCAGCGAGGAGAGCTTCTTCTCGTTGATGAGGATGTAGGCGTCGTCCATCTCAACGCGCATCTTGTCGGCGTTGGTGACGAAGTAGGGCGAGATGTAGCCGCGGTCGAACTGCATGCCCTCGACGACGTCGAGCTCGGTCTCGAGCGACTTGGCTTCCTCGACGGTGATGACACCCTCGTTGCCGACCTTCTTCATGGCGTCGGCGAGGAACTTGCCGATCTCCGCGTCACCGTTGGCCGAGATGGTGCCGACCTGGGCGATCTCGTCGTTCGAGGTGACTTTCTTGGAGTTCTTGACGAGGTCCGCAACGACGGCTTCGACCGCGAGGTCGATACCGCGCTTGAGGTCCATCGGGTTCATGCCGGCGGCAACCGACTTGGCGCCTTCGCGCACGATCGCAGCCGCGAGCACGGTTGCGGTGGTGGTGCCGTCGCCGGCCGCATCGGCGGACTTGGAGGCGACTTCGCGCACCATCTGCGCGCCCATGTTCTCGAACTTGTCCTCGAGCTCGATCTCCTTGGCGACGGTGACGCCGTCCTTGGTGATGCGCGGAGCGCCGAACGACTTGTCGAGGACGACGTTGCGGCCCTTGGGGCCGAGGGTGACCTTTACCGCGTTGTTGAGAATTTCGACGCCGCGCAACATGCGGTCGCGGGCGTCTACGCCGAACTTGACTTCTTTGGCTGACATGTGGGTCTTCCTGAATGTTTTACTTGGTCTCACCCTTTGCGACGCCCAGCAGGGCTCCTCAGGATGAGCGGTGCGAGCGATGGTTTAGGCGGCCTTCTTCTTGGCGGACGCGTCCGTGAGAACGCCCAGGATGTCGCTCTCTTTCATGATCAGCAGGTCGACGTTGTCGATCTTGACCTCGGTGCCGGACCACTTGCCGAACAGGACGCGGTCGCCGACCAGGACGTCGATCGGGATCAGCTTGCCGCTCTCGTCGCGGCCGCCGGGGCCGACGGCGATGACTTCACCTTGCGAAGGCTTTTCCTTGGCAGTGTCCGGAATGATGATGCCGCCAGCGGTCTTTTCTTCTGCGTCAATGCGCTTGACCACGAGGCGGTCGTGAAGCGGACGGAATTCCATGCAGATCTCCTAAGCATTTACTTCAGTTGAAGATTTCCCGATTGCTAGCAATCGTGGCCCGCGAGTGCCAATGCAGGCGCCGCTGAAATAAGACCGATTTTTTGGGGAACAAGTGTTTGTAGCAGGAAAAATCCGCTGGGCGGGCGGATCTCTGCTGGGGCTGTGCCCAGATCACTTTCTCGGCTTCCCGCCGAGCACCCGACCTTCTTCTGAGTGAGTCGTAC
This sequence comes from Bradyrhizobium sp. 172, assembly GCF_023101065.1. Lineage (NCBI taxonomy): Bacteria > Pseudomonadati > Pseudomonadota > Alphaproteobacteria > Hyphomicrobiales > Nitrobacteraceae > Bradyrhizobium > Bradyrhizobium sp. 172. Next base: position 6,872,201 of record NZ_CP064701.1, on the reverse strand, counting down.
GGCTCTGCGTCTCAACCCAATCCCGCCTAACCGTTCAATTCCTCTGCCCTAAATTCGAGCTGGTAAAGGCCCGCCGATCTGGTGCCGGTTCAAATGCGAATCGTCGGCTGACTTCGTTCTAAGATTGGGATGCGTTTAGAACCTGACGCAGAGGTCGCGAATTGGGGTATCGCTCCGCTTGATCGATGTCCGATACTCAGCACCTCGAGGCGAGGCAACACTGGCTGCGCGAGCTAGCGCAGGAATGTGCTCAGATCGTTCGGCACCTCGTCCAGTTTCAGATCACCTTTGCGCGCCGAAGTCGCTGCTGGACGGCTCGCCCGTGCTCCAGACAGCGAGCGCGCCGATGTCCCCGGTTTGCGCGAAAGGGCCTCTGCCCGCATCGCGACAGGTCTATATGCGCGAACAGCTCGCCGAGCTGTCCCGCGACCATGACCTGGCCAACCGTTCAAATAAATGCTGAAGCGATGGGCGAGCTGTGAAGACGCCGGTGGCGGCGTGCTGATCAATACCGGAGCCAGAGTGGGTGTGGATCTCGACAGGAACAAGAGCTGGCACGAAATCTCCGCCCGGTCGCCCCTGGTGCGCTTGTCGGCGCCTGGTGAACAGCAGGCTGTAAGCCACCCCGTACCGGCGCGCGAGGCCGCAGACCGTCTCGCCAGCCTGCAAATGGCGAACCTGCTCGTCGCAGCTCCGTCGCCACCGACGTTCGGCGCCCTATCGCTACGTGACCTCAAAGCTAGACTTCAAACTACACAAGACGGCCTCCGCCGGCTTTCAATTACCCACAAGTGCTTGATTCATTTGCGAGAGGCTCGATCGAAGAATCTTGAATCAGATGAATCGGTTGTGATTCATTGTTGAGCACCTGAATCGCGACGGCGAGGTGCCTTCATGTGTTCGAGCGGTGCGATATCTCGTCGGTCGGCGGGCCCGGATGGTCACCAGGATGATCGTGATGAAAGCGCCGTCGCACACTGGACTGAGCGCGAGATCGACAAGACTGCCTTCAAGGATGCCCGTCTTGGTCAACGATTTGGCGAGCTGTTAAGGCAAATTGGTGATGCATGGGCGGGAGCATACCGTTCGCGTGCCAAGACTGGGCGAACACGAAGGCAGCCTACCGCTTCTTCGCTAACGAGCGCGTGGAGGAAGCCGACATTCTTAGCGGCCACTTCGCCGCCACGCGCACCCGCTACGATGATTGTACAGGCTTTGGAGCTTGATAGGATTCATCTTGGACATCGTACACATACGGTGGCGCCTCGGATTACATGCGACACAGCCGCATTGTCCGAAAAGTTTCACACGATAAGCTATCTGAGGGGCTTGAATCGCACCCTACGTCAAGATGTAAGGTGTCGAAATGGGCGGTGACAGACTTCGGCACCCGAAGCCCGTCCCAACGAGTAACATACAGTGCGAATGTCCCAAATCCGAGGCTCACGCAAGGCGAGCCCGGTCATCGACGAGTGCCGTGAAGCTGCCTGTGTCTGGGTCACAGCAACGCGCGTCCGGCAGATGCGTTTGGCTCACCGTCGGATCGTAAGACGCCGCTCACACGTAAGTAGAGCGGCTGATTTGCCTGTGAGCGAGGCGAGATGGTGGCCCTCAAACCTGCATCTCAATGCTAGAAGGAAGCTGATGCTTCGTGGCAAGTGCGAACGGCTACGTGGTGCGGTACCGGAAGTTGAAGCGTTCTCCCGTTCCCGGCAATGGGAGTGGGAAGCCGTTCAACATCAACTCTCCGACTGTGAACGCCAGCGGTACTTCGAAGCGATTTAGCAGGTATGCCGGGCGTCGGTCCGAACCGCGGTTCATGTTGGGGCTATCATGTGAGACGCGAGTGAGGCTGGCATTCTGGTTGAATACTATCGCGAGCTAGCGAGGGTTCGTAGCATTCGAGCGTCGCTATCACTATGACGGCGCATGACCCACTTTGGCCGGATGCCCGGGTCGAGTGCTTTGAAAGAGGCGCGCGTCGCGCCACGGATCCACAACGGTGAAAAAGCGGCTGATCACAAAACAGAACCCGTTGGCCGAGCGCGGTATTTCCTGCCCAGGTCATTTTTATCTATCCAATGAATGACGCGGGTTACTCCCGGGAAGAGCCGGGTGCGGGAAAGCCGGCTCCCGGGTCTGTGAGGGCAAAGCCAAATGGCCGAGCTACTCGACCGCGATCGTCAGACTAGGGTACGTGACTGGCGGCATGGACGCGGTCAGCCGCGGCACAAAGCCATCTTGGTGCCCGCCGCGTGCTGCCCACACTGTTGCGCCACAAAAACCAGAAACCCACGCATTCCGAAGAATTCCCCACCAATTCCATCGCAATTTGAAACGGCTGACACCTGATGGGCTTGCTCTAAGCTCGCCGCGAAAATGCCGCCGCGTTCAATGCAGGCTGTTAGGCTTGCAAGTCGAAAAGATGGGCCCACTCAGTCGGCAAAATCAATATTCCTTGTATTTCCGAGTAAGTCTGCGAACCGGGTGGTCACGCTTGAAAAATGCACCGCGTGCGTATGATGTCTTTGTGGCGGTAAGACGTGGCCCCGCTACGATGCCGATCTCGCGATGCCAGCCCATACACCGGTAAATTCCGGCATAGGGGAGCCGTGGCTCCTGGCTCATGATCCTGGTTAAGTGGCTCGCTGTTAGACTCGCGTAGATAATGCCCGTTCTTATAGATCGCGATTCGTCATCTCTCAGTCGGCTAGCTTTAACTTTGCCTGTAGCCATCGGTTCGGGCGCAGAGTTGATCTGAGAAGCTAGCTGAGCCCGCCTTCTGCGAGCGTGCTTGTTTATCTTTCGACAGCGCTCCCGGCAGATTGCCGCCGGTGCGGAGGAGCCCGCGCCATCGCGAGTGTACTTAGAGCTATGGACGCGATCGTATCGTGCGTGTTTTCGTTGCCCGTGCAGCGTTAATGCGCCGAGTGCCTGCTGGCGCTGGAAAACATCGATTCGTTGCACGAGCAGAGTCGTGCTGGACGCTGAAGCGGCATGATCTTTCCCGATATCTTTGTGCGCATGACCAATTAGTTTCGCATGGACGCTCTTGACCGTCATCTACTACCGCGGCAACGAGAGCCAATATAGAGCGAGAGAAAGAATGATGGATGTGATTGATCAAGCGAACGGTTCGGAGTTGCCGCCCGTCTTGCAGACGTCATCAAAACGCCTTCCATGGGTTGTTGGATTTGTCGCCATCTTCACCGGGCTATGCGTTGGGGGTCCATTTTACCGGCCCCATATCGACCGAATGATCGAGGCGCTAGTGGCACATGAAGTCGTCCCAATGCCGGCGTTGTCACCTGAAGACAAGGCGACCCTTTCGGAGATTCGGTCGGGGCAACAGCAGGTGAGCGAAGAGATTTCAGCGCTCAACCGCAACATCGATGCGCAGCAAGCCGATTTGAAACGCATGTTAGATCAAATCGCAGCCCTGACCTCAAGAATTGAGTCTCTGCAGAACATTGCTGCGCATCTTCCTGCAGATATTCGTCCGCCAGTAGCCCAGGCCGCTTCAAAGCCGGCTACAAGAGCCACTCGCCCGCCTAAAGCAGAAGGGCCCGTTTCCGTCGGGGGCGCGCCGCTGGGTTCTCGAGCCGGAGACGGACCGCCGATGATCCAGTGATGAAGCGTCGAGCCTGCCAGACATGGCGTGACTGAGAGGATGCAAGTCGAACTAGGAGCGAAGATTGCGGTGCTCACGTTCGGTCCTCCCAGGCGCGTTCGGTGAGGAGGACGAGAATGCGGCTCAACCGGTCGAGTCCGAGATCCCTTGTATGGCTCGGGTCTGCGAGGGCAGCCATGGCACCCGCCAGGCCCGCTGCACCGGACGGCGTGGTGGCAAGTCCATCATGGGCGGAGAGTACGCGGACAGCATCCACCAATTCCGCCTCGGGCACGGTGATGGCGCGAGCGCCGTGACGCCTGAGCACCGCAACGGCGGCCGCACTCGCCTGGCCGCAGGAGAGCATCTCCGCGGATGTTCGGAGATCGCCCATCACCCGAATCGGGCGACCGGCCGCGAGCGCGGGCCCGAGACACGCTGCGGTTTCCGGCTCGACCGTCACGATGCAGCCCGGAGATGCCAGCCAGCCCGAGAGGCCCTCGGCGATGGCAGCGGCGAGTCCGCCGACCCCAGCTTGTATAAAGACGTGTGTCGGACGCCCAAGGCCGGCGAAATCCACCTGATCACGGATTTCCGCCGCCGTGACGCCGTACCCCGCCATGACGTCGCAAACGATGGGGTCGTTCGGATCGTCGGTCGTGTCGGCGACAAGAATGCCGGCGCCTTGGCAGGCCGCGGCTGCGGCCGCATCAACTGCATTGTCGTAGGTGCCCGGCACCCATACGATCTCGGCACCCTGATTCTCGATGCGGCGCGCGCGCGCTTTCGGCACGCCCTCGTGCAGGAACACGCGGGCAGGCGCCCCGGCAAAGCGCGCGGCGGCAGCTACCGCGAGCCCATGATTGCCGTCACTGGCGCAGACCAGGGTCGGCTGCCCCTTAGGTCGGGCCGCGAGAAGGTCGGCCAACTGCATGCGCGAGGCCCGGGCGAGCGCGCGCAGCCCGGCATAGGTGCCACCAAGCGACTTGAAACTGCCGAGCATGCGGCGGCCCTCGTCTTTCGCTAGCACCTGCGCCACTCCGAGCCCCTCCGCAAGCGCCGGAAGGTTCAGGAGTGGCGTCGGCGCGTATGCGGGATCGAGGCGGCCAAGCTCGGCTGCGATCGCATTGACTGGTGAAGAGGAGGTGCTGTTCATGCGTTGATCTTGCCCGCTACAGGTGACGGCTGCTGCTGGACCGTTGCACAGCAACTGTTTGCGTCGATCATAATCAGCTGTATTTGCGAGCACCACCCTCGACGACTTCGATCGCGCGCTTTTCGCGGAGGCCCCTTTCGCGCTCGAGTCCGCCTACGCCTTAAATTGCGCATTTGCGCAATGATCTGAGAGGTTTATCGGCAGGAAGTCTCTTGGAGCCGTAAGAAGTTTGCGAGCAGCACGTGCCCTCGTTGCGTAAGTATCGCGATCTTGCTGTACTATCCTATCGGGACCTTGCCTCGGACTTCACAATCCAGCCTTGGATCCATCACACTCAAGGAAGACGCTTTACAACAAAATAAAGAAACTGCGGATACTGGAATAGCCTACGATCATGTCTTGCGAATAGGTTGTTTTGAAGCCGTCGCATGCAAAAGCGAGAATTTTGGTGTGGACGACCCCTGTTGGTCAAGCCGGACTAATTCCATCTCGTCGCGAATCCTCAACTCAAGAGCCCCTTCGGGCAAATGCACAATACCTTTGAGATGCGAACCAAGTCTTCTCTCTGCCACTGTGACCTCAGAATCACTGACAGCAGCAAACAAGTTATTGAATCCCAAGCTAGCAAACCATTCCATACGCCGAAGTTCAAGCTCCAGTCCGGTGTTAACCCGCATGGTAGCCGAAGGCTGCTCGATGATAGATGCAGGTGGAAAATTTACGACACCGCAAATTCTCGCCTCTTTTAATAAATCGGCAAAATCCTCCCAACAGGCGAAGGAATCGATCATTACCATTGCTGCGTAGGCATGAATGAACGTTTGCTTGCCGAGGCTGCGCAAATCGCGCAAAAGGCAGTCATTCCAGTCAATGACAGGCAAGGTCGCCATCACCAGCATGGAGCCTGCTGGAAGGCTTCGCAGGGACGGCGCGTAGATTTCGAAGGGCGCGCCACTAGGCGCAGCCGTTAACTGTGTAGCAAGCTTGCAGATGACTTTACCCATTCTTACGCCTCCGGCCGTATGGCCGATCTTATACACTGCTTTAGAGCAGTTAGGTGTTTCGTCCTGGCGTTTGCTGCAGCGGATTGAGTTTGAATCGTGCTGGCTGGGAAATCCAGCATTGAAGACGTATTCGCAGGGTGTGAGGCCCTTCAGGGTCTCCAGCCGCCGAGCTTAGTTTTAGGCGGTGAGAAAGTTGGCAAGGTGAGTTCCGAGCTGATCGTCTCGATCGTGATGGTAGCGTTGGACGGTCGCGTCCTTGATCGTGCGGTTCATGCGCTCGACCAGGCCGTTGGTCCAGAGATGCTGATCTTCGCCAGCGATGTTCGCCCCCATTTTCTTGGCATCGCACAGAGTGCTCTCGGGCTCTCTTGACTATTCTGTATTGCTCGACGGGAGGTTGTCCCGTGTTCTGTTGATTTTCTGAAGAGGTTGGCGTTGCCCACCTTGAGCCGGTAGGCTCGGGGGTGCTGAGTCCACAAACGAGAGCAACGCCAAGCAAGACGGGAGATATTACACCGGCTCGTTCGCCGGCGACCGAGGCTTGTGGACGAAGCGTTCGCAGAAGTGCGGGCGAGCTTCGACCAGTCCTGCCTTGCGGCAGGGACGAGGCGCTCGGCACGATGATGGAGGCGGATGTCACGGCGGCCTGCGCGCCGCGCCACGGTCGCGACGCGGCGCGGCGGGTGAACCGTTGGGGCCGAACGCGGGGACAGATCGGCTTCCACGGCGGCAAGAACGAGGCGAGCGCCCGCGGGTCCGGGATGTGGACGGCCGCGAGGTGACGATCCCGAGCTGGAACCGGCAGCGCAGGAAGACCGGCTCGGTCGCTGGGCGATGAGCCTGACGCTGATCAATGTGTCGACGCGCCGGTTCGGTCGCGCTGTCCGGCTGCCCGAGACGTGCCGGCACCGCCCGGATCGCGGGCTTTCGAAGTCGGCGGCCTCGCGGAGGTTTGTGGCGTCGCCGGCGGCGCGGCTGGCCGACTCCATGGCTGCCGATCTGTCCGCGCTCCACCTTCTGTCGAAATCGACGCGCTGCATCTCGGCTACGATCTCGTGCTGGTCGACGCGATCGGGGTTGACGGAAGGCAACAAGCATCCGCTCGCGCTGGTGGAAGGAGCGACCGAGAACGCCGCAACGGTTCAGGCCATGCTGGACAACGTGGTCTCGCGCGGGCTCGCCCGACAGTGCCAAGACTGTTCATCGTCGACGGCGCGAAAGCGTTGTCGAAGGGATCCGCCGCACCTTCGGTTCGGCCGCCGCGATCCAGCGCTGCCAGATCCACAAGGCGCGCAACATCACGGAACGCCTGCCCAAAGAGCATCATGCGGCCACATGTCGCGTGCTCCGCGAGGCCTGGGAGCTCGATGCCGACAAGGCTGAAAAATTGATCCGCAATCTGGCGCGTCGACTCGACCAGCAATGGCCCGGCGTATCGGCCACCATCCTCCAAGGCCCCGAGGAAATCCTGACTGTCCTCCGGTTGAAGGTGCCAACGGAGCTGCGACGATCGCTCGCCTCTACCAAGATCGCCGAGAACATGATGGGCACCATTCGCCGCGTCACGCGCAACGTCAAAAGCTGGCAGGATGCCGGCGTGGCCTTGCGATCGGCCGCGGCCGGCATGATCGAGGCCAACAAGGGCTTCCGACGATTGAAGGCGCATAAGTAATTGTCGGTCTGGGTGCGACCCTTCAAGCTTCACCACGATCGCATGACAATCAAGTCCGTTGCCCACGTCCGAGCGCCGCGTAACATCCATTCCGACAACGTCGGCCCGACGTAGTTCAACAGCGATCGGGACATCTCCCTCGACGGACTGCCTCGGTCGTGGTGGCGCAGCCGTGTTAAACAGTCCCATAGCGCATGCTTCGAATCGTGCGACAAGAATGCACCATCAAAGCTTGGGATTAAACAACATCGGAGAACGTCGGACGAGGCAAGGATCGATCTGGTCGCCACCGATCCTCGTTGCGGTTCGATAGCCGAGAACTTATGGGTGAGACAAATGAGGTAGTGTCAGTTCGCCTTTACCCCCGGCAACTGCGTTGTTTAACTTGTGGGCGGTGGCAGCCAGGATCGGTACCGAAACAGCGCTCTCGCCCGCCAGACGCACTGCGCACCCAATATCCTTTGCAGAATTGGCAATTGAGACTGCCAGAACATCGGGTTTCTCGCCCAACAAAAAGGCCACAAAGGCTTGGAATATTCCACTATTAGTGGAACCGCGACTAACCAAAGAGCGGAGTGTTACAAGATCGATGTCAAGAGCGTTCGCGAATTGGCAGACCTCTGAGGCTACCGCCGCTATGCCCATAGTCATGCTGTTGTAAACAAGCTTGAGCTCATGACCTTGTCCGACATCTCCCACATGAAGAACGGTCTCACAAAAAGTAGCAAGAATGCCTTCAGCCACAGGAAAAAGCGTTTCGTTCGATCCAACAATCGCGTTGAGAAGGCCGAGCTCTGCTTGTTCAGGGCTCCGTGTTACTGGGGCATCTATAAAAGCGAGGCCGCGTTTTTGAGCCTGCTCCGCCAGTGCAACTGTCGAGCCAGGATAAGACGTGGTGCAGTCAATTATTAAACCTCCACGGGACATATGGACAAAAAGCCCGTCCTGCCCAAGGCACACTGCCTCAACCTCCCGGCTTGATGGCAGGGACAACACCACCGCACTTACATGCGGCGTCAACTCAGCGATGGAAGGATGCTCACGGGCGCCTGCCGCAGCCAATCGATCCGCACCGAAACGACTTTTGTTCGCTTTGATATGCAGCTCAACTTGGTGCCGCAACAGGCAGAGACCCATTCCGGTTCCCATGCGCCCGACCCCGATAAGGCCTATTTTCTGGTTCGCAGCTTTTGGACGTGCGTTGGGTAATAGCTCGGCGGTCATGATTGATGCATTCTGAAAGAAGCCGTGCCTTTGTAAGGTCGGCAATAACTCATGATGGTTGTCAATCGTGTAGTCAAGATTCGCCGCGTGCAAGCGCGAATCCGAAACAAAACCGCGGGTGATCCATACGCATTGAGTCCGAGAATGGCGTGCAATGTCCATTTCGACGGCATATCGCCGATGATGAAGATTGACGCCGGCTCTAGATTGTTCTTCTGCATGTACAGACGAAGCCGCTCTCCGTTGCCCATCGACTGGTATTGAGTGGTGCGGCTTTCAAAGGCGAGAACCTCGTTAATGTAGTTGTCGATTCCAAGTCGTCTCAATTGAGACCGGAGCGGGGCGACGATATGATTGCTCACGATGATGGACAAAGCTGCTTCGCGCCGCGCCAGCTCCAAGAGTCTATGTGGGCCCTCGCGCAGATCGGCCTTATCCGCAAGAGGTTCATAGGGCTCGTGAGAGGCGGCGCTCCCATCGCGATCCACCTCCGCAACCTCGTCCCGCGACATTCCGAGACTGCGATAAAGAAGTGATAGCAGAACATCGCAATGTTTCCGAAACGTGTCCATGTGGATCGTCGCACGACCATGGCGGTTGAGAATGGCATTGGTCGTTTGGAGGAGCGCGGGCGCACCGTCGAGCAGCGTTCTATTCCAATCAAAGAGGAGGACGGGATTCATGAACTGACCTCAAGCGCGGATGGATTGCATACAAGGAAGATCGGCGGTTAGTTTGCGTAAGTTCCTGTCCGCGCGCTGCTGTCCCGCCGGGGTTGGCATCTCGAATGTAAAAGGTGACAAATCGAAGTTCTCCAGTCTGCCGGGCAGCAACGATCCTAGCAGCGGGAAGGGCAGATACGTTGTCGTGGCTGCGTCGATCGATGCCGCGATATTACTTTCGATTAGTCTGAGAACGTGGGGTTCCATCTTATGGAAGAGCATGCTTTGAGCACGCTGCTTGGACGGCAATCGCTTCCAAACCTGCCAGAATGCGAGCTCATCTAGTGTGTCGATGCCCATGCCGTAGTAGTTCGGAGCTACTATAGGCGGCGAACCGATCGCCCAATGCACGGCTTTGGCTCCAGCGGTAAGGAGCATACTCGTTACTGCTTGACTGGTATCGCCGCGAATGAGGGCTTCGTCGACAACTATTATGCTGGCCTTAGCAAGGTCGGTGTCCGACACGCGGTATTTTCGAGCTATGCGAGATTTTCGTCCGCCAGGTGTGCCGATGAGAGTCCGCTGAAGAAGTGTCGTCGCGACCACTTCACGACGCTCGGCCAGCAGCCCGTATTCAGCGAGAGATGCAAACAGGCCATCGGCGTACGGGCCACCAGTATGCGGCATGGAGGAAACAATTGTGGGCGCAGGGCGCGCTTCCGCTTGCAGTCGCCGCGCAACGAGTGCCCCCAAGACGACCCCGATGTTGTAGCGGGTTTCGAGATGTGACTGGCCTTCGATCGACGTGTTCGGACTGCCCAAGTAGAGAGCTTCGTAGGTGCAGAGCGTGGCTTTATGTCGCCCGTTGCTCACCGAGTGATCAACGCTGCACCCCGTTTTCCCGTCCACATACTTTATGTGGCCTGGCAAGATTTGCTGCGTATCACCCTCTAGAGCGGCAAAGGCACAATTTTCAGAAGCAAAGAGCAAAAACCCGTCATCTGTTTGCATAGCCTCCAATGGTCGCAAACCGGTCCGATTGCGATATGCAACGAGGTTTCCGTCTCCGTCCAAAAAAAGCGCGCTGATAGCGCCATCGATACGATCATCAATCTCTCGAAAGACATTTTCGTAATTAGCGGCTAGACCGTGGCGCCAATAATCTCGTTCACAACAGCGTTCAATACACTTGAGCAAGAGCTCAGCATCTGTGTTGACGGTTGATCGTTGTTGCTTGGAAAGGAATTCTCGTCTGAGTTCACGAGCATTGACCAAAGCGCCGTCCAGAGAAACTGCCAAATGGCGCTGGGTGCTCCCATTATTGTGAATCGGCCGAATGTCACCGCCCTCACTGAGTTCGCTGCACCGGCTACGGACATGAGCGATCGCAACATGAGGCCGAAAGCTTCGATCTTGTTCGCTGGGTTCAATGCGCACTGAACCGCTTGATGATTGAAGCGCTCTCCCATATCGAAAACCTTGCTTGTGCATGAAAGCGGCAACCCCGACCCCCGCCTGCCCACGAAGTGCAAGTTTCGGAATCATGTGCTTGAGTCGATCATAAGCAGTCGATGGCGAATGGCTTGAGGGGCATAGAAAGGCTGCAGCAACGCCGGACATACCTTTACCCCTCGTGTTAAACGCCGATGTTCCGGCTGGCATCACAGGCGAATGTACTTAGCCGGAAGACGTGGCTCCGCTCCCTTTAAGCAAACGCCATACCAGTCCTCAGGCGACCCGGCTCGCGCTGACGGAACGACGCAATTCGAGAAGCTTAAACAATTGGGCTGCCCGGGATGAGTTTGCGTGTCCGTGTCCCGACATGCTGACCGAAGTGCGACGACTTCGTCCCAAAGCCGCCAAGCCCCGACGACTAGTCGGAGGCTCTCGTGCTCGCGATTGCTTCGAGGTAGTCATCTCACATGAACGAGCATGGCGAACTCGAGCCGCGCCAAGCCCGCCGAGGACTCATCCTGCAGGTCGAGGGTTGTGCCAGCTATAGTCGGCTGGCGAGGGCTGTAGGTACGAATGAGGGCGTGACCCTGGCGGCATCGATAGCCTCACTGTCACGCTTATCGCGAGCACGACAGCCGCTGCTCGTTCTCGATTATTCGGCCCTTGCGTGCTGCGCAGGAGGTGAACACGGCCGTCGCGGCACGTCGATAATGTGGTAGCTGGCCCTGAAGCGATCCGGACAGGAGCAAGAGCCGGCACCGTCTCGATATGTAAGCGGTTCCTAGCGCTCCCGCCGCAGGTAAACGGTAGGATCGGAAGCCGGTCACGCGTAACCGGGCGGACGGTCCCAACAATTTGCAAGCCTCTTCGACCGGACGAACACCGCTTCGATCAGCCGGGTGGGAGGCTTTCGGGCGGCGAGCGTAAGGTCCTGGCGATCGGTGCGCACTATTGGGAAATCCAAAACTGCTGCTGCTGGACGAACCGACCGAGGGAGTTGGGATCGGCGTGATCGAGGAGATCACCAACCGCCTAATTGAGCTCGCCAAGGAGATTGCGGTAATCATCATCGAGCAGCGCCCTTGGTCCCGCATGCACGTGGCGAACCACGTATATGAGCTCAATCTCGGCCACATCGCGCTGCGGGGTGCGGCAGGCGATGTCCGCGGTAATCCGAAACTTCTGCGCTAGCTCGCATCTTAAGTTTCTGGCACCAGCTCTGGATAGTCCTGTTTGAGTGGTTGCTCAAGAAGCCGGATTTTAGGGAGCAGACGAGCGTCTGGCATACCAATCGCAAGGAAGGAGGAAGAGTTGTCTGAGCCAGGCGAGAGCGCGGCCGAAGCTGCCGCCTACGGCTGAGAGGACGACGTTGGCGGCACCGCCGGGACGGCCTAGCGGCGACTGAGGTGACCGTGGGCCTTTATGTGTCCGATTCGATCATGGGTGGGATGGCGGTGCCGACCGTGCAGGTTGCGCCTGATGACGTCGAAGACGCGGCGCAGTTCTCGCCGTAAACCGAAGCGATCTCGATGCCGATCCAATCCAGTCGAAGTTGCCGACAAGCAGAACCGGGCGTGCTTCACGGACACGATCTGAACCCGATCGCAGCCGTAACAGGCCATTCGATCCTGTCGGCTTGTGCATCTTCGGCCGCATCGGTCCCTTCAATGCAACATCCTCAGGCGGTGCCATGCCGACGACCACGCAATTGTGCGTCCGCCCGCACCGATCTTTGGCCGGAGCACTCTTCCGCAACCATATCGACTTGCTCGACATGATGTCGCTACTCTGGAGATGCGTTCATCTTCGGGCGAGACGCGCCTTCGGACGCCAATCGCTCGTTTATGGAGCTTTCGTCCACAGTATGCCGTCGCCCCATACGTGCTCAACGCGTCCCCACTCGCAAGCCGCTGCGACATCCGGGAAGAACCCATGTCCATGCTGATTGGCACTCGTATTGCAAAGCAGCGGGATGCCCGTGAGCCTTTCGTATTCGACGAGAAGCTCGGCGACTTTGTGCTGAGAGGTCCTGCAAATCGTCTGCAACCGCGCAGATCCGTCGAGATGTACAACGGCCGGGATTTTGTCCCGCCACTCTGTTCGTGTCTGGTGATCGAAAAGCATGTAAGGGTCCGGCGTTCCGGGATTAAAAATATCTGGCGCACGATCCTCTAGGCATATCGGCGCCACTGGTCGGAAGTGTTCACGAAGTTTGATGTCGTTGAGATGATCCTTCATTTGCGCTGAAGTCGCGGCTGCAAGAATGCTTCTGCTGCCCAATGCCCGCGGTCCAAGCTCGGCGGGGCCTGCAAGGAAGATCACGGGCTGGTTGCTGGCCAGAATGGTTGCAAGTTCATGCATACTGCACGGCGCAGCCTCCCAATCGGGCGGCACATCGCTAGGCTGCAGGGCTGGACCACTATATACCGACCATTCCAGCGGCACGAAGCCTTTGTCCGCTACCATTGCGCAGCAAGCCGCACCGATCGCCGAGCCACTGTCATTCGGAAAAGGGGGTACCCAGACAGCATCGAACAGGCCTGACGCACGTAGTGCACTGTTCCATTTGATGTTAAGACCGCAGCCGCCGGCTATGCACAAATTGCGCGACGCAAAACACGCATGCCGCTGCAAAGCATTCGTCATTTCGCCGATTAGCAGGCGCTCGAGGAAGCAATGAAACGATGCGAGCACATCTTGAGGTGCCGTGGCCTTCAACCGAAGCGTACTGGCATCGAAGAAGTCACGTACATTCGCAAGCGCCGATCCCATGCTCTCGATGTCCGTACGGAAAGCGGAAAGCTTCGTGTCCGCCGGAAAGCGCTCTTGGTAGAGTTCCTCAAAGACCGCGACGATGGTTTCACTAACACGCCCGAGGGCGATATAGGCCATCAGCTTGCCGGCAATGCCCAGGTTGAGCTTGCCGGCACCGCCTGGGTCCAGCTTGCCGGGATCGGCTAGATCCCAGCTTGCGCGGTTCGCTTGCTTGTAGGGTCCATAGTGAAGGCCCGCGGCCGCGTAGACGTGTCCAATAAGCGGGAATAGCGATTCGAGGAATCGTGCGCCCCCGCGTTCTATATGATAGAGACGCGGAAAGGTGCCGCCGTCCCACACGAGGCAAAAAGCGGGCTGTCCCGCCTTGGCAAAGGGGCTGGTGCAGTATGCGGAAGCCAGATGGGCTGTGACGTGCGGATAGCTCCTATAAGGAAAATCTCTGCCGTCGAGCCTGAGGCCAAGACCGTCGCGCGAGGTGAGAAGGCCCTCTGCATGGCGTTCAACATACGGCGCCCCTTTGAGAGTGATAGGTGTCGTTCCGCTGAGGACCTGGAATTGCGATTCCACTTTCCCTGCCCAGCCGTCGATGACGAACTGATCAACTTGCTGCGGATCTAGACCGTGTTCCGCCAAGGCGAGGACGATTGCATCAAGGTTGCCGATCGACTGATAACGCGGATTATTGCTCCGCTTCTCCTGCTCGCCGCAAAAAACAAGCCGGTTGTCCTCGACAAGAGCGATCGCTCCGTCGTGCGTCAGCTTGATACCGCAGATGCGCATAGTGCCTCCATATTTAACCCGGAAATTCGAGTGATTTGAAGATCAAGTCGGAGTCCGAGAGCATGCGAGCAAGCGGTCGTCGTGGCCGACTCATGTCCTGGGACTGCTCGTGTTCGATCTTGATCAACGTGTCATTCCGTATGTCGACGACTCGTTCGGCATCGGCAGCATGAGATAGCGCGGAGATCTGATTCTTAGATGCCGCGCGTAGCGCAGTGCATGATTTGCGCCAACCGCAATCGGAGCAAGCCAGCAGCAGACAGTCGAAGCATGTCGCCGATTTTCCTCATAGGTAATCTCGCTCGTGGCGTTTGCAGCGGATTCCCGGATCATGCGACGGGGCCCGTACACCCGTCTACAGGCCGGTCGCGATCGGCCGGAATGGGTGGTCTCGATCAATCGGAATGCCTGGTCGGCGTTCGGTATACACAGGTCGAAGTGGAGAGAGTGCCGCACGCGATCCCTGGACGGGCTGGAGGTGCGCTTTAAGTCTCCAATTGTCCGTCATCAGCGGCGCACCTGTCGAGTCCGTGTCGCTGCGCCGGCGAGTTCATCGTATTGCTCGGGCGTTGAAGCCGGCAAAGAATCAGGTTGTACCTTCGGAAATTCTTGTCGAACAGATGCGGCGATGGTCGATTAAGTCGTAGCCCTCCCCCGCGGCATTCAACTCCAAAGACTTGGTCGTCCAAAACGAGTTCGAGCGGCAGCGTCGCGCGACAGCAACATCAATGAGAAGCCCCCGAGGTACTCAGGTTAGCGAAACAATCACACCTATCGCCATTTTCAACGCATTCACATTCCTGAGATGCAGGTTTGGAGTTTTGGAGTTCTCACCTGCGCTAGCGAAAACAGCCGCCCAGATAGGCAACTTGATGGCCCGAAGGTTCAGTTGACTCCTTATTACTTTCCAAATCCCACCATCTTCATGGTCCAGCGGTTGACGCCCCCCTTGTCGTTGCGGTGGATGAACATCTTCCTAATTGTGGTCTCGAGGTTTCTGCGTTCAATCGCGGTCAGAAACGGAATGTCAAGCTGACGCGTCTGGGTGAACTTCTCCACTACCGTCTCAGTTGAATTGCAGGGCGGCAATCGTGCGGCAATCGCGTGCGTGGTATGAAGATCCTCGATAAAGTAAAAACCGCCAGGCTCGACGATGGGAAACAGCTTCGCTAGAGCAAGCTGCTGGTGGTAAGCTGCGTGTGAAGCATCCTCGATAATGATCCTTACAGGCGGGAGCGAACTCGCAAGGCGTTCCAAGGCTACCGCATCGCCCATGTCAAGGCGCTCGAAACGGAACCGATCCATCTTAAAGGCGCTGAAGTCAGCAATGTCGCAGCCGACGATCTCAGCTTTGGGAAAGAACTCTAACCACATTTTGATAGACGGAATATCGTCAACCTTTCGACCAACGAGTAAATCTGGATCGAGAGAGCCGTTCCCGTGCTGTAATCCAATCTCGACCATTGTGAAGGGTTCGTGGCGGAACTCCTCGAACAGAAAAGAGTAGAAGCCGGTGTAGCCATGGGTGTCGCCGACCTCATCACCCTTGTCGCTTCCGAGGGCATTTGCTCGTTTCGTCAAATTTGGGACGCTCATTAACACCACCTCTTTCTGACAGGGGCATCACACGACGGGATGTCCCTTCATAAGTTCAAAGAGCGTGCCAAACGGGCGCACTGATATCCATTGCTAATTCCCATTTGGCGCGTGTCGCGGGTAGGACGGGGTGTCGCGACTCCGACAATTCGTCGCGATGCTCCATCTCGCTTCTTTTGCGCGTCGCCGTTTTGATGAAGGCTAAACAGCGCGCTGCGCTACTTGCGTGAAATGAAATTGCACATTGGGGTGGGCCTTGAGCCAGTGCTCGTTCTTCAGCTTTCGGCCCGGAAAGGCCGCGGGGACGCTTTTCATGAAGCCGAGAAACTCGACGCGGAGACTGCGTTGAATGAGCCGCGATGATCTTCCGGTGGCGACTTCAAGCGCCGCAAACAATGTTGTGGTGCCATCGCGCCTATAATCGTGGCTCTGGCCGGTCAAGGCGCGGCCATTGGGCAACTTCAGATACCCTGCGCTCGCTCCAAGGCCTGGATCGAGGGCTTCTCGTCGACGCATAGCACATGGCCTTCGCGGGCGGGGCGACGTAGAGGCCAACAACATCGGCGGCTTTGGCGGTAAAATTCGCGTCGTTGCTCTCGCACCAGGCCTTGCGAGCCGCGAGGTCCATCTTGTGGCTGCGCAGGAAGCGCCAGACATATTGGACGTCAACATCGCCCAGCGCCTCGGCCAGTACACGGCCGCTCCAGCGCGCAAACCCTTGCGGAGGCAGCTTGTCCAGCAGCTTCGGAATCCGCTAGTGGGTGGCCTTCGTATAGATCGGCTGCTTGCCCGGACGCGGATTGTCTTGCAGCTCTTCAAGGCGATGATCGGCATGGTGGTGCCGCCAAACGCTGACAATCCGCGGCTGGACTCCGACTTCTTTCGAGCGGGTGCTACGCCATCCGCCGCCAATAGAACTGTCCGCGCCCGCTTCAAATCGCGCTGCAACGTCACCGGCGAGCGACAACACGCCTCAAGCACCTTGCGATCTTTCCGCGAAAGGTGGACTTCTCTTGCTTCGATCATCCATATCTTGAATCGCGACTCACGAGCCAAGAAAAGTGGGTACTAGCAAGAATGGCGAGACCAGCTTGCGCGGGTTTCGCAATTCGATCGCCTTATTTTGCGAAGGGCAGAATCGGCAGCGCATGCGACCTCGCCGGTATGAGGGCGAACCCTCGGCTAGTGCAGTTTCGGGCAATGAGCCAAGATAGAAGTAGGGAATGCCGGGCGGATTGGCTCGGCCGTGTGCCGCCAATCGCCTCGGCGGCGCGCCCATTTAGGCATGCCGTCAGCGCGAACGCGCGCTGGACTTGTCGTCGTTCCGAGCGCTACCGGAATTGGTGCTGTTGCGGACGCCATTCGGCAAGGCCGTGGTGCTGGTGCCGTGTGCGCCTGCGAGACCGCTGCTCGCGGTATTGGAGGAAGCGGATCGCCAATTGCTGGAAGGGGCGCGGCGTGTTCAGTGCGCGCACCTCAATGGCCGGCGGGCTTGGCGGCCCAAGGTGTTTGCTGACGGCACGATACGGAAGATTCATGCGTGACTGCGGCGCGGCAATCAGAATGGAAGTGCGTACGACACGCAATCCGATGCGCAGGCTTGGGGCCAAGCACTTCGACAGCGTGTTGTGTAGAAGGCCCGCTTCAGCGCCATCGACGCAAGCGGCTCGCTGGCTTCGTCAGGACCAATAGGCGTCATCCTCGGTGGCCAGGATGTCCCGCTTCCGTGCGATCTCGCGACGGCGCCCGCGCTCGTAATCCTCGCCCTCGGACTCTAGTATGGTCGGAGGCGCGAAAACGCGCGCGCCGTCCGGCCGCGGCCGCCTTGTCGAACGGCCCGCAAGCAGTCCTTCCCCCGCCATCGGCCGCCGACCAGCTAGAGCTTAGCCAAATGTGCGTACGACTTCATGCCATGGCAGGTGGCCGCTTCGACGAAGACTTTGTCTCCGGCTGCCAGATCGAACTGAGTGCCAGCGCTATCCCATGCCGCGCTCCATAGATAATGGAGTTTGTCCGGATTCGCCACGAAATCCTGCCTGGCGAAACAGGTTCGCCAGTTGCGCCCGGTGTTCTGAAGCACCCGAGTGGGACAGATACTCCACGTAGTCGGAAATATCGGCCGTTGAAAAGTGATCGCCGCGTACATGTGGCGGCGCGCACCTTTGGAGACGTTTTGAAAATCTCGCAGCAGACAGTCATTCCAGTCGATGATAGGCAAGGAGGCCACAACGAGCATGGAGCCTTTCGGAAAATCGCGCAAAGATCGTGCGTAGATTTCCGATGATGCGCCTTTACGGGTGGCCGGTAGAAGCGTGGTAAGTTTTCCGACAGCCTGTCACTTTCGCCCATTGTACCCGATTTTACTCATCTATGGAATTCACCGATCTGATACCTGGTTTCAACCCCGTCTAGATGTGAGCACGCGCCGACCTGTCCTGGCTGCCGAATGTTTTCACTTAGAAACTGACCCCCGATGGGTCAACTCCGGCCAACGCTCTATTGCCGACTTCTCTGGAGTGCCGATCCGCTGGCAGACCGGGCTGGTCTGCTTCCTCCCACGAATCAGGCCGCTCCTGGATAAGTCCAGCAGCGGCCTCTTTTTGGCTTCCGGCCAATGCGGGCCCGGCACTTCCTCGGGCGAGACCGTGATGAGGCACACCGGTTGAAGCCGCTCGGCGGGCAGCCGTCGTTCGGAACTTTGCGCGAACTGGCCCGCGTCGTCGGCAGCGACTGTGCCATCGAGATCGACACGAACGCTACCCTGGGGCCGTGTGAGGCGGCCGCCAAAAGCATAAGACGGGATGGCTTCTTCGAAGCAGCCTGCGGAAGAACTGCAAATCAGTCCCGGGGGCCGACTGAACGCGTAGGGCGCCGCGAGCAAATCCTGGATGCTGCCGAACGGCATTTGTGAGAGCGCGGCCAAGCGGCCTCAACTCTACGCGAGATTGCCACTCGTACGATGTGCATCACGCAAGTGAGAAGGCTTCACGAGCCCGCGCGGTCCTCTAGCTGGATTCTCTGGCTTGCGCACAGAACTATCTTAACTTGATACGAGTGCTTCAATTGCGTGCAGAGAGCCCATTTCAGCGGAGATGGCGCGCGCAGCGTCAATGATCAATTGGCCAAGTTGCGAATGCTCCGGCCCGCGGAGAAGCGGGTGCATCGCCGATCGTCTTCGGCCTTCAGATCGCTATCGAGGCGCGGTAGTCGCGGGGCTCGAAGTGACACGGCTACCATTGGTACTTTCAGGAGACGGGCTCCGACTTCCAGGGCTAGATCATCACGCGAGCCTGGGGGCCGGGCGACCGCATCGTCGCTGAGGCCAGCCGCTCAAACGAAAGCGCTCGCAGCCACTTGCGTCTATGTGGGCCGGGCGGTTCGAGCAGGGTCACCACAGCGGGATTGGGTCGAAACTTCCGCCCGCTGATGTATTGCCCGGTAGCTTCGGCGAATCTCTCCTGCGTGAAGCCTTCCGCTTCCGCAGCCTTTCAAAATTCCGATACACCAAATTGCGAATGTTTTCCGCGAACCAATGCGAGCAGCGCGCTATTTCTTCCTGTGATGTGAACGAGCCGGCTTGCGACCTTTGGGCAAAGTCTCATAGAACGTTGCTCCTTTGGGCGGTTGGACAAAGAACTCCGACAAATGGACACCGAGTGTTTCAGCGACCCGATCGAGCAGATCGATTGATGGATTCGCGTCTTGCCTCTCAACAGCGCCCATATATGAGCGGTCAGTATTCGAATCGTAAGCCAATTGCTCCTGCGAAATACCGCGATCCACGCGGATCCGCCGCACATTCCAAGCCACAATCGCACGAGCTTTCATGCGCCAAAGCAGCCATTTGGCAGGCAATCAAACCACTGGCTATAACCCGTCTATTGTCTCGAGTTCGACAAAAGATAGCGAACTTGCAGCGTGAGCTTACATGAATGAGCGAATGAGCCGGCGTTGGACCTAGATGTCGGGCACGCGGCGCCGAATGAATGGGTGCTGACTTCCCATGAGGAACAGCATCTGTTGACTTACTGGCGACGATGGCGCCAACCGGGAAGGGGTTGCTTGGATCGAATGGCTTCTCGCCGGCCCTGCAGCCCCGGTTCACCTTCGGCGGCAGCAACGGCGTGGCGATCCTGGAAAGCGCCTGCAAGGAGGTAGGAGTCCCGGCGACGATCCGCGTCGACCAGAGCAGTGAGGTCGTGTCGCGCTATTTTGAGCTTGGCCTGGGCTAGCGGCGCGGCCACGCCGGCTTTCATGTGTAGTCAGCGCACTCGTATGAGGCTGTGGGCACCACGCACTCTCTGCCCTGCACGGAGTATGTCGGCACCTCTTGGTGGCGAAAACGTGGCGAACTCAGACACCGCGGTGTGCAGGACCGGATAAAGGCCCTAAAGGCATTGCGAGCCACGAGGGTCGGATAGTGCTGCCAGTTCTCACGAAATACATCACAAAAATAAGCGCATTCGATCGCATTATTTGATGTTGCCGTCGCATCCATAGTGCCCACGCTTGCAACTAGCTGGTGCCAAAGTTCTGCTCCACACTGTCAATCCACGCATCCTGATCGCCGACGGGCCGACCACGGCTCTCGACGTCACTGTGCAGGCACAGGTGCTGGGATTGCTGGAAGAGAGGAAGAGAGCAAGGTTCGGGGCAACGCGCTCATCTTCATCAGCCATGATCTGGCGGTGGTCTCCCGGATAGCTGACGAGGTCTTGGTCATGCATGAAGGCGAGGTCCTTGAGCACGGATCGGCAGACCAAGTCTTCCAGGAGCTGCAGCACGCCTATACCCCCCAGCTTCTGGATGCAGTGCCATCTGCTCGCCCGCGAGGCTCTCGTCTATCGTTATTGCCCGCTGCACGGCCGCCGCGGCCGCAGTCACGCTCTCTGGAGCAATTACCCGCGCAATTGCCATCGACATTGCCTCCGGTCGTGCTCAGCGCGACAAACCTTGTGAAGCGGTTCAAAGGGCCAGATGGCGTGCCGCGGACAATCGTCGACGATGTCTCCTTTGAGCTGCGATCTGGCGAGACTCTGGGCGTCGTCGGCGAGTCCGGGTCTGGGAAGTCGACGATGGCACGAATGGCGCTGGCGCTCGAGCTACCCGACGGCGGGGCCGTTCTGTTTCAAGGTCAGGCCTGGACCACGGTCACTGATCGCGAGCGCAGGACGTGGCGCCGGGCTGTCACGGTTATTTACCAAGATCCCCTCAGCTCCTTTGATCCTCGCTGGACTGTGGGACGCATCATATCCGATAGACTCGCCAATGACGTGTTGACCAGGGGCGAGCGTGATGCACGCGTCGTCCCGCTCCTTGACCTGGTGGGACTATCTTCAGCGTTCCTGGATCGCCAACCGCTTGAACTCTCGGGCGGTCAGCGCCAGCGCGTTGCGATCGCCCGCGCGATTGCTCCAAGGCCCGCCGTGATCGTCTGTGATGAACCGGGTCTCAGCGCTCGACGCCCTAATCCAGGCACAAGTGCTGAACCTGCTTGCCGATCTGAAGGCGCATCTTAACATGAACATCTTCATTTCGCATGATCTCGGCTTTGTCCGCCATCTCAGCGATCGCGTCATCGTCATGCGCAAGGGCGCGTCGTCGAGACCGGCACCAGGGACGAGATATTCCTCAATCCGAGTACCGACTACACCAGAGGCTTGATCGCCGCAGTCCCAAGTCTTGCGCGCGGCGGGCTGGCCAATCGTTCATTCAGCCGCTCTAAGAAGACGCTCATAAGTGCGCTCATTCCCGATCCTGTGATGAAGGCCGTTTCGACGAACGGGCCACGGCCTTTGGCGATTGAAAACGCGTCGAAGCCATACCCTGCTCAGGCAAGCGACGCCTTTGTCTTGCGCGCAGCGATTATTGCCACCCGAGTCGAGAGTTCAGTCTAGCCGATTTGCGGCGCTGGCGAGCTCGGAGGGTTGTCATATCGGCATCCGTCTATTCGGATTCCTGGTGGATTTGCGGGATGTCTGCGGGCTTTGGGCTCGTCTTTGATGCTGACCGTGGGATTTGCGACATGTTGTCGGAGGAGGACACGCCCGCCAAAGGCAAATAGCCATTACAAATCAAGCTATCGCAGTTGGCACGAGCCTTAAAAAGGAGCTGTCATCCAGCATGGCATGCTCAAGGAATGTAGTGATGGCTCAGAAGATCATAGCCTCTCAGTTCACGTATGCGTCGCGTGCGATTGCGACTCCCGAGCGCCACTGTCCGACTCAGTGCGCGCTCGCGCACGCTTTCGCCAAGGTGATCGACCAAGCCTCGATTGCGGTCCACGCCCGCACCTATCGCGGTGCCGATGACCGCCAGCCACCTGCCGCCTTTGCGCTTAAAATGCGACTCGATGCGCTGGCGGAGGCGCTGATGAAGCCGCGCATCAGCGCACGAGCAGTCGCCAAACCACAGGGTTAACGGTAAGCCCAGGCCGATGCGCGCCTCCTCTGTGAGGCGCAGCTGCCCGGCCGGACTGATCCCGCATGGGCAGGAGATCGCGACTTCAGGGCGAAAAAGAGCATCATCTCGGCGGAACAAGAGTCGTTTGCGGCCGGGGCAAACAAGTAGTTAGATTTCCATGGGCAAAATAATCGAAGCACAACCGGTATCAGTTTTGCGGCAGGGCACGAGACGGGCGGCTGGCCAACACTTCAAGATCGAGCTCAACGAAACTGTGAAGCTCGCGTGGCCGATGGTGTTGACCCAGCTTGCGCAGGTCGCGATGATGACGGCGGATCTTGGGCCTTCATCGGGCACATCGGGCCTGAGGCACTCGCTGCGGCCGCCCTGGCCGTCACGCTCTATCTCGTCAGCTTCACCTTTGGCGCGGGCCTGGTGGCGCCGATCGCACCTTTGGCGGCGCGGGCGTATGGGGCCGGGAATCTAGCTATGGTTCAGCGCGCACTGCGCACGGGCCTATGGATGGCGCTGTTACTATCGTTCCCGATCGTAGCGTTTGTGTTTCGTGGAGAGCAAATCCTACTCGCTTTTCGTCAGGCTCCAGACGCGGCGCGGCTCGCCCAGCAATATCTGTTCGGACTGGCCTTGTGGCGTAGTGCCGGCGCTATGGCTGCAGGCCATCCGTAATTTCATGGGCGCGGTCAACCGGCCGGAGCCGATCTTGTGGATCACGCTGGCGGCAATCCCCCTCAACGCCGAGCTCGTGTATCTGTTGGTCTATGGCAAGTTCGGGCTGCCGCGGCTTGAGCTGTTCGGTGCGGCGCTTGCGAGCACGCTGGTGAACTGTGCGATGTTCCTGGCCGGTTTGTGGTTTGCCGAAATGCGTCGTCCTTTCAGTAACTACCACGTGCTTGCAGATCTCTCGCAATTGGATTGGCCCTTCTTGCGACAGCTGATCGTGATCGGAAGTCCGGTCAATCGCCTCCCTGATGCAGTACGGAGTTTTGTCCGCTGCTGCGCTCCTGTCGCTGATCAGCACCAGTGCACTCGCGGCTCATCAGATCGCACTTCAGATCACCGTGATTACATCCATGCTCGCTTTCGGCATCAGCTTGGCGGCGGCCGACGCGTTGGCCATGCGGTCGGCCGCAACGGCGGTCCTGGCATCGAGCGGGCAGGCCTGGTCGCGATGCTGCTCGGTACGCTAATCGCTGCCTTGCTGACCGTTGCGGTGATCGTCGCGCGTTCTGAGATCGCCGAGCTGCTTTTGGACAAATCGGCCGAAGATGCCGACGCAAGGATCGGGCGGACTGCAGAGCTCCTTGTGGTCGCCGCGAGCCTTTTTGTCACTGATGCCGCGCAGAGCATTGTGGCGGGCGGTCTGCGCGGACTGAAGGAAACTCGGGTGCCGCTTCTGTTCGTCGGCATTGCCTACCGGGCAATCGGCTTCTCACTTGGCCACGTGCTTGGTTTGAAGATCGGGCTTGGTGCGACCGGCATCTGGATTGGCTTGTCAATCGGGAAGAACATCTATACAGGGCCCCTCGTCCTCCGTTTCCCGCTGCGGGCGAGCAGGTGTGCATTCAGAGCCGTCACTTGATTGCGTAATGGCGGTTCTTGGCGAGCGGGAATCCAGGAATGCGAGGCGACTCCGGGGGTCCCTCCGCCTTCAAAGAGGGCAAGGCGTCCGATTGGAAACAAAATTCTTGACCGCGCAGTCACCAGCAGTTCCGTGCCTTTGCAAAGGCACATCGAAACCAATTTGCCGGCCCAGTTTGACATCCATCTCGTCCTTGGCAACGACGCAACCACAAGCATCCAAGGAGCTGGCCCGCCCGAAGTCCAGGCTGGCACATTCTCTCCAGCCTATGCTTCCTGCCTCAACCAGGTCGAGCGCTTCCTCAGGCTCATCACCCGTCACGCCCATCCGGCATCGCCGAGCTCGTAAGAAAGTGCGATAACCGACCCTCGCATGTAATACAATTGTACGCCCTGCATGTGAACTCCTGACCCGAACACCGCCCCCGGAACCTCGCGCGACGTTGTTGGTGGATTTCCGGAACGGAGCTGCGTCGCCGGGACGAAAACTGAGGAACACGGGCGGCGAATTGTGGCTCAATAGTACGACATCTGGAGAATGCGCCAACGTGCATTGAAGGCAAACGTCACTCGACGGTCATGGAGAGGGACATCGCACTTGTCGTCGAAGCGATAGAGAACAAGCAGGAGCCGCCGTTGCGAGCGTCGGGGATGATTGTACGGTTTGTGACAGGACGCAAGTCCTTGTCAGTTACCAAAGCCCAGACGCCTTCTGCCGAGCGCGGTTTCTAGACAATGATTCAACGTCTGTCAGGATAGATGAGGGACGTGGCACAGACGTTGCTATTGAAGTGCATCGTGAGGCCGACTGTTAGAAGCACGAACTCGGGGGTAGCCGAAGTTGCGGCGTTTTTCGCTCGACTGTCGACAGATCGATTAAGTACCCAAGGGTGACGTCCTGGGAGATCAACTCCGTCTGCTGCAACTTGCTCAGGCTTTTCGTGCGTGTCGGTTCGTGATGGCGCAATTCAAGAGGCCCGGTCAGGTAAGTTAGATCCTGATGAGGGATGATGCTTAACTCGCAGAGAGAAATCCCAAGAGGCGCTCGCGGCAAACCTTGGCGACTTCAAACAGGCGGGCCATGCAAAAAGCGCCCGGCAAACGAGGCTGAGAAAGTGCGCTCGTCATGGAGAATGGAAGAGCCTGGCAATGACGCAAGCTACCGACGCCACTAGCCATTTCAGCGTGCCTGAGGAGTTGGATATCCGTGCCACAGCGCTAAGCCAATCTTCGGCAGATGGCGACTTTGTCCGGTACTGGAGCCGAAACGGTGATCGGGCGTCTGCGTTGGCTGCGGTGGGAAGGCGAACCGAGGACGCGATCGAGAAGACCGGCATCGGCCTGCGGCTATCTTCCGAGAACTTCAACGGTCACGATCTATCTGGATTTCCGTTGCGGCGATGCATCCTCAATCGTGCGCAACTTCACGGAGCGAAGCTGGATGGAGCCGATCTGTCCGAGGCCAACCTCATTTGCCCGGGATTAGAGCGAGCAAGTTTCCGCGGAGCCAAGCTCGACTTTGCGTATATGCATGCTATTGCCGCACAGGTTTGCAATTTCGACGATGCAAGTCTGCGCAATCTCATCGATGCAACGGGTAGCCTATTCCACGGGTGCAGCATGCGAAGGACCCGTTTCGACAACGCAGTGCTAAGTGGCGTCCTCTTTTATCAATGTGACGCGAGCCAGGCTGTCTTTGATGGCGCTGAACTGCAAGGATCGACCATCAACGAATGCTACCTGCCTTGCTCGTCCTTTCATTTTGCCAAGTTAAACCAAGTTACGATGACGAAGGCGCATCTGACCGGCAGCTCGCTTTTGCAGTCAAGGGGGGAGTTTCTATCAATCCTGCGCCCCACTTCGGTCGATAATCTTGTCCTAGAGAACGCTCATCTTCCTTACTTCAGGCTTTCAAAGGCGAGCGGTCGCATCCTGGCCAAAGCGCTGAGCGCGCCCTTTGCGGATTTCAGCCTCTCAAATCTCGCGAAGGCGGAGCTCGAGGAGGCAGATCTATCGGAGGCGCGACTTCTGTCGGTAAACCTCGCTAATGCCAACCTCGTCGGCGCGGTGTTGAACGGAGTATCCGTTCGTTCTTGTCAGCTCGATGGAGCTGATCTATCTCGCGCATCAGGGGAAGCCATTTCGATCTTCGAGAGCACGATGCGATCCGCCCAGTTGCGCGGCTTCCGTGCGCGCTGTGCGTTTATACGCGATTGCGATATCGATGATTCAGATTTTTCGCAGGCCTACCTATATCGCTCAATGATTACCGGTGATCCTCCACAGTCCATGGCTTTGAACCGCGCCAATTTCGAGGGAGCCAACCTTGTTCAGTCCTATATTGCGGCAGGAATGACTGGCAGCAACCTGGAAGCGGCCCGTACGGCATACGTTCGAATGAATCAATCCTCGCTCTGCAAGACTAACTTGAGTGGAATTTCACCTTTCCAGGCAAGCTTTGTAAAAACAGACTTCTCGGGTGCAAGGATAACGACCTTTGAACCGCCCTTTTTTGCAGACAGATGTCCTGGGCTCCAGGCTGCTTTGAAGGACGTGGAAGATCAGAAATCCGAACCTTCAGAGTATTTGGCTGAGTTCTCATCGCTAATGAGGCGCGGTCGAGAAGGATCGACCTGATGGGCTAAAGGACGCATGACCATTTGGGGCGCCTGTCATCATAGAGAAGGACAATAGAGAAGCGGGATGTGTCCCCGTTGTGGCCGGACTCCAGGCGCTCATGAGCTCATCCGCCGCGCCGTCGATGTGGCCGGTAGCGCTCGCCATGGGTCATGTCTGCTCGAGCAGCAGGGCTGCCGGGCAATCAACAAGACGGAGTAGGAAGCATGCATCTAGCGTCTCTTTCAGCTGGCAAGACCTTCATTACGGACGTAGCAAGAAGAGAGCAGACTATCGGCACAGTACACACTTTAGGAGCATTGCATCTGGGCCACGCGGAGTTAATCAGAAGGGCCGCAGCCGAGAACGATGTGGCCATTGTCACAGTCTATCCGAACAAGATTCAGCTTAGCCCAGGTCCTGAGTACGAGTTCAATTTGGAGGATGACATTGCGCTTGCGCTGGGAGCGGGCGCTTCTGCCGTCATTTCAACGACCGACGCGGAGATGTTTCCGCCAGGATATCGCACCTTTGTATCTCAAGGGGATTATCCGCTGCGTGCGAGCGGGCCTCATGGGCTCCTCAAGGAAGGTATCACCGGATGCATCCGCTGGATTTGTTTTGCGCGACCAAATCGCAGCTATTTCGGTTTAAAGGATATTGGACAGGCCCTTCTCGTGAAACAAGCGGTCACAGACTTGCTTGTTGATTGCGAGATACGTTTTGTGCCGACAGTACGATACAGGAACGGAGTGCCCATTTCATCGCGTTTGCGACACTTCAATCGTTCTGAGCTGGACGAGCTTTCGTCCCTCTTCATGGCGCTGGACCATTTGAGAAAAGAGGCCGCGCGGGGAGTATCTTCCGCCAAAGACCTGATAGCGTCGGCAAAACCGCTGATGAAATTCCGACGGTTTGAACTGGAAAGTCTCCGAATCGTTGGCGCGGACAGCTTTGAAGATCAAGAGCAGATCGAGCTTCCCTTTGTAATCAGTGGAATCGCCGTTGGCCACGGTCTCAGAGTGCCAGATAATATCTATGTGCCGGATCAAGATACGCTTTTGGATGGTCCTGCAGATATATGGATCGATTTGCCCGAAGCTAGGATCTGATGTCCCTGTACAGTCGCAAGCTTGAAGAGACGGGCTGCGGTTCGCGCATTGGGCTCTGATCAGGAAAGACTCTTTTTAGGAAAACTCCTCGGCCAGCGATAGACGCATTTCCCGTGATCTGGATGACGTGGCGGCATTCACAAGCGGCTCAGCGTCACTTGCATCGGAATCCGTAGCGCGCGGGATGATTTGGCAGGCGATATCCACATGGGCGTGACGGGCCACTCGGCGCGCTCTACTTCAGAGCCATGCGGCGAGGTTGGCGTCGTTTTCTCGACGAGTTTGGGTTGTCGGGGGGCACTCCAAGGCAATCCTCGCAGCGTCAATGTCAAACGCGCGCTGCCGGAAGCATTTCGTCGCTTCGAGAGTATTTATCGACGAGCCCATTGAATTCGAGGTCTTTCAGGTAGGCGCCCGTTTGCCGCAAACGCAGTCCGGGTCCTGCCTAAAGCGCTGACCGCCATAGCAGAAGCGTAGGCGGTGCCCGCAAAGAGCATGCTGGAGAACATCAGCTTCGTGGTAACAAATGATGAGGGTGAATCGCCTTCCTCATCGGGCTCTGATCTATCTCCGCGGTGGTGGAGACGTTGATTGCGGTCTTAAGCCGCTACTTTGTTGCGCATTTTGGCGCTTTTCGCTGCCGCTTTTCCTCGGTCGTCCATTGGCGCGTCGCCGCGTGCAAGCATGATTGTCCGCTTGCCCATTCGCGATCTGCGCCGCGTCGGGCAGTCGTAAGAGAAAAACTCCGGATGATTGAGCCGAGACAGATTCGCTCTTTCTTGGGGTGTGTTGCGCGCACGAATCACTCGCCCAGGCAATGTCGTACGGCTTCGCGTGCTTGGCCACTCCCGACTTCTCGAGGGAAACATGTGACGGCGCTCACCTTATCGTGACATTTATTGCGAGCGGGCGGATCCTCGTCAGCTATACGTTGCTCCAATGCTTGATCATGATGTTTCCACTTAAAGCAGGTCCGACTTCAGGTTGCATGTCGATGTTCCTCGTGTTTGGAAAGCGCATCCCGCAAAACGGGTGATACAGCCCGTGTTAAACCGGGGCGGGAACTGCTAGAGCATACGGGGTATCGATCTCTCGCTTCGCGAGCAGTCGGCACCTGCTCCATCTGTGACAGACGGGTGAAACAGCCGCACACAACGGGAATTCGATATGGCGACAATCTTGCCTAACCTATAAAATGTGCGTGATGTGTCAACAATCGAAGGTAGAGTAACTTGATCGCGCCGATTGGTTAAGACTACAAGCTATCCATTCCGTCCTGACCACCGCGATTGTACCTATTGCGACGCGTGAGAAATCGTCTTCCTAAAAATAGCTTGGTGCCTGGCTCGCCGACAAAATGAACATTTCACATCGTCGAAAAGAAAGCTGGTTTCGTTTCATGGACTAGACATCGATTGACCGTATGATTGAGATGTAAGAGCGAGGTAATTCATTATGCTGCACGTCGATCCCGGCAGCGTTGCCGGCCTTTTCCGTCGTCTGATCGGAGCCGATGCAAGAGTGGCTCTGATCGCAACAGAGAGGGGCACATGATGATGATGGTCGTGCGTGCCGATGACCCGGCGTGGCTCTGTGTGGCGGATGCTGGAGCACATTGCGGCCGAGTAGGATCCGTCAACAAACCGATTTCCTTCGCCTCCCCCATTAGTCTCGCGACGAAGTATCGCGCAGCTTTGTTTTAGGCATCACGATAGTGAGAGCATGATCATGAGCAACGTGACGACAATGGATAATGTCATTCCGCGATCGGACGTCGTCAAGTCCGCGGCCCGGCTTGGTGCCGAGATCAAGAACATCAGGCTATCGGACGGATTGTCCGACGAGGTCATCTGCGCCATTAGCCAGTTACTTCTCGAGCACAAAATCATCTTCTTCCGTGATCAGGGACATCTCGATGATGCCGAACAGCAGCGCTTTGCCGTCCGCCTCGGCTCTCTGATCCCGCGTACGATAAAGGGAACATTGACCCCGGACATGGCGCCGGGCCGCGGCAGCGGTCGTTCCGACCGGATGCACATGGGTCTCAGCTTCGGTGAGTCATGTCCGAAAATCTCAGTACTGCGCGGAGTCGTGATCCCGCCTGATGGCGATGACATTATTTGGTCAAACACTGCGGCTGCATATCATGATCTTCCCGAGCCGCTGCGAATGCTGGCCGACAACCTCTGGGCGGTGCACTGCAGCGCCTTTGATTGCACCGTGACCAGGCACGCCATCGAGATGGACACGCAGCAATTCGATAATGTCTTCACCGGAACAATCTGCGAAACCGCGTGTCCGGTTGTTCGCCTACATCCCGAGACGGGCGAGCGCTTGCTCGTGCTCGGACATTCTGTGCAAAACTTCGTTGGCCTAGAAAAATATGCCAGCCAGAAGCTGTTCGACCGGCTTCAATCCTACCTCACAGCGCGGGAAAATACCGTGAGCTGGAGCTGGAAGTTGGGCGACGTCGTAATCTGGGATAACCTGGCGGCCGAGCGTCGCTCCCTCAAGGAATCGAGCGATCGAGATCGCGTGGTGAGCCCCATCGCCATCGATGGCGATGTGCCGCTCAGTATCGGTAGTCCTTGCAGCGTGGCGCGCACCAGGTCAAAGCCACAGGCCGCCAAGGCTGCCTAGTTGGGGCTGATCTGGTATAACGCGACAGACGCGAAGTGATTTGAAGGTGCCTCGCAAGACGGCGTCCTGTCTGGCAATAAGCTACAGCACCGAGCTCGTCGATGCGAACCGCCGGCGTGGCATTCTGATCCAGGCATGCGTCGCCTCGATCCTGCTCCATCCTCGAGAACGACCTGGATCGCACCTGTTCCCACGAGCATTCTGAACACCAACCCTGCGCTAGGGCGAGATAAGTAACCAGGCGATTTTCACTGAAGCCAATGAGTGCTGGATGCTCACCATCCCACCCACGAAGCCGTAACGAGCTCGGCTTGAATGGCATGGCCAACTCCTTCGAGGAACAGTGACGAATATCTGATCTCAAAGCATTGCCGTTCGAAGATTGCATCGACGGCTGCTGGTCGACCGAAAAGCCGCGGAGCGCATAGTTTACCAAGCCCGCCGAAGCAGCGGTAATGTTGAAGACAAAGGATTCGGAATTCGAAATGAAGCGGACGTTTCGGACAAATGCGTCAGTGAATCGCTGCGCGGTGACGAGCGTCTTCTCGTATTTGGGCCTCTTTCGACGTCGCCATTATTCGACATCTGCATGAAAACGGCCAAGTTCTCGTCTATTGTGACCAGTTTGGTCGCAAAATACCCATGTGCCCCTTTAAGCTGATGAAAGCAGAGCGTGCCGCAATGGACGTCTCGAATTTCCATCGATCGCAATTTTGGGCCCGCCCTAGTGGAGCCGCCGGGAAAGCAAGCTCGAAGCAATATTTCGGAGTGGCACAGCGGACCGAGCCGCTGATCAACGCCCTCAGTGGGCGAGGTCCGGCCTGGCTAATCCGCGCGTACATGCTGAACTTGGCTCGGGATCGTCCTTCTTGTTCGCTCACCAGACCTCGTTCGGAGTTTGCCGGACATTCATTCAGCATGCGCTGGCGTGAGTCCGGTAGCGAACCCCGGAACATTGGTCGCGCAGTCTTGGGCCGCCGCCCCGAACCAGGGCGCCTTGTTGCGCCATCGAGCGACAGGGCTGCTGGTGCGCGGGAGAGCTATGACGGCTTACGCCATCCGAGCTCATTCTGCTTTAAGCGGGTTCTTGGTTGGCAGGGCCAAGGAGGGAGGGACGGTGGCCGGGCTGGATGGCGACGGGCTGCCGCTGCCATGCAATGCCCGTATGACACTGGATGTTCTTGTGAACCAACTGAAGGAATTGGACCAGCAAGTGGATGCCATCGAGCGAGAGCTGCCTCAGATCCACAAAGTAAATCCGGTGGCGAAGTCGCTTTCCTCCATTCCCGGAATTTGTGCGATAGCGGCCACGGCTCTCGTTGCGACCGCGCCCGATCCGACCATGTTCAGCGCTGGGCGAGAATTCGCGGCTTGGCACGGCCCGACGCCTAAGCAGAATTCTACCGGTGGGAAGGATCGGTTCGCGGATAGGAAATAGGGCGAATACTATCTCAGGCACTTCCTTGTCATCCAATCGGCGTAGCGTCGTCTGGTAAACAAACCCGCGCTCCCGAGCCGGAGGCGGATCGAAGCTCTACTTTAACGGCGTCGGCGCATGGGCGTCATCGGCCAGTGCCTCGCGCCGCAAGACGGTGGTTCGACGCTCTAAGAGGGCCTTCTTTGGAATTCACCGTCTCATTCCCGTCAGGAGGTTGGAAGGGCAAGCCGCTCGATGGGTTGAATGTGGCGATCGAGACGGTTACGACCCTGATCGACGTTGCGCGATCGCAGTGCTTGCAGGATCAGGCGATGATTAGGCCGTGCTCGCCAGCCGCTACTGCACGCCATCGCGACCAATAACTGAGAATCTGCAAGCTGTAGCCCGTGGCGAGCAGGCCCGACATCGCGGAAGGTGCCACGATGGCGTAAAGGCAAGGTTAGCCTCTCAAATTCCTGAACTGCTTTGCGCCTTGTCTCCTTCAGTCAGGGCGAGCTCTATCCGCGCCAAATGCTGAGAGACGCCCGCGACCAGTTCGAGCGCGTCGCGCATCCCGGCGATCTCCTTGTGGGTATCGAACGGAGCAACCCGTCCCCCGCGAGGAGGCAGGGCAATGACAAGGTGTTGGGCCTCCACTTGCCGAAAGGCCTCACGCACGTTCGACCGTTCCGACCGAGATGCCCGCCCCGTCCTCGCGTCCTCTCACATCGTGAAAATTCGTTCGGATCGAGCGCTCGTTTGAGCGTACGCATCGTTTCAATTTCCTCCCGCGTCCTACTCATCTTCAGATACGGCCGCTTAACTATGCCGATGCCGTGTTCCGCTGAGATCCATCCGCCGAATTCGCTGGTGATCTTAAGCAAGCCTCTCCAACTCCTGCCGCCTATCGGGCGTGTGCTCCTGATGTAGCTCGACATGCAGGTTACCATCACCGGCGTGACCGAAGACGATCGTGAACGCGCCGGGGTCGATCTCCTTAATACGCGCGACAATTGTCTTCACATATTGATCCATCCGGTTGATGGCGATACTGACGTCGAGGGCGATACGTGCAGCATAAGGAAACGTCCGGGCAAGTTGTAAGCTGCAATCGCGGATACGCCATATCGCTGCTGCAGAGGCATTCGACGTCGAGAGCGTCGCGTCAAGAATCATGTTCGCGCGCATTGCCGTATCGAGCAGCTTTTCGAGATCGGCGTGGACACGATCGGCATCGTCGCCAGAGGCCTCGATCAAGACATAAAAGGGATAATCGACCGGCAGCGGCCGAACCATGCCGTTCACGCGCTCGAGCGCGAGGCGGTAGTACTCGTTCCACATCACCTCAAATGCTGTCAATTCTCCGCCCAAGATGTTTTCGCGCCATTCCTAAGACCGAGATGACTTGTGTAAAAGAGGGCAGGGCGCAAAGCGCCACTTGCCGCTCCCTAGGGGCGGGAAAGATGCGCAAGGCGGCTCGCGTCACCACGCCGAGAACTCCCTCGCTGCCTATGAAAAGCTGCTTAAGGTCGATGCCAGTATTGTTCTTGATGTATTTGCGTAAGCCCTGTAGCACCGTGCCATCGGCGGTGACGACTTCGAGGCCGAGGATCAAGTCGCGCGTCATGCCGTACCGAATCACGCGATTGCCGCCGGCATTTGTCGAGATGTTGCCGCCGATAGTACAGCTACCGCGCGCGCCGAGATCGAGCGGGAACATGTACCCTTCCTGCCCGACCCGGTCCTGTATCGTTTGCAGCGGCGTGCCGGCCTGCGCCACGGCTACGCCTGATGAGATGTCCACCTCCTCGACCGCAGTCATCAGTTCCATCGACAGCACAATTTCATGTGGATTCGGCAGAGCGCCGCGCACCAACCCGGTCATGCCGCCCTGCGTCGTCACTGGCACTTTTTCGCGCTGACAGAACCGAAGCAAGGATGAGACATCTTCCGTCGTCCTTGGACGGACGACCGCTCGCGGCTGGGTGACCGGTTTACCGGCCAAATCGTGGTAATAGCGCGAGGCAATGTCCGTGCCAGTCAGCACCGAACCCTTGCGGAGCGCCTTGCACAGTCGGTCGATGAAGCTGTCGGTCATGTCCCTCACTCAAGTCAATCATGATGGCATGGCCCCCTGTTAGAATGCTGGAGCGTTCTCATTGGCCTACGGGCGAGGTTCTCAGCAGCCATTTTGCTGTTTCCAGAACCACAAAGCCGTTGGCGCATTCATGCACCGGTGTAGCAATCTTCATCGACGCCCCGGGAAGAACCCAACTGCTCTCGGGCTGCGGTGTTTCCCAGTAGCAATCGACGTGCCACTCATGGAATTTATGCGCCTTCCTTGGCGGAAGAAACCACGCGTACCTCCCAACGCAGCCGCGCTTGATGCGCTGTACTTGCATCGGCCAGAGTGAATTTCAACGTTGGTTGCGTCTGCCGCTGGGGTAGGTCAGCCGTGCTCGACAGTACTCGCAAGGCATTCTTTCGGGCGCAAACGACCGCCGATCCTGTTCGGTTTCTGACGACGGTATGTCGGCCGTCGCGCTCAAAACACCAGCCACCGTCTGCCGGCGTACGGTTTTCCAATCCCAAACAACAACTTAACACGTTTCAAACGTGCTGGCACGGGTGTTGCTAAGTAAAGGCAGCTACAGAGGTGACACAAGACCGATGCTCTGTTTTTCCGATGTTCGAGTCGTGAGGGCATTCGTGCTGCAGCCGACATGCCACAAAGAAGTTCGGCCGCACTGTTGTATGATGCTGGAGCGAGAGACGGGAAAATGGCCAATTCTAGAAAATCGGTTGCCGCCGGAAAGCCGTCGCGTGCACAGCGCGTTCTATCTGAAAGCGCGCGAAAGCGGCGTAACAGCGTCAGGCCATTCCAGCGCGTCATTTTATGTGAGCTGACGCCTAGCAGGGATGTCGCACTTGTTCCGTCAATGGACGTGTGTGCAAGTCGGGAATATGCACGCTGTGAAAGTTTATGATGCGAACTGAAGTGGGGTTTTGGCGTGACGACACAAGGGTTA
Source organism: Bradyrhizobium sp. 172 (assembly GCF_023101065.1). Lineage (NCBI taxonomy): Bacteria > Pseudomonadati > Pseudomonadota > Alphaproteobacteria > Hyphomicrobiales > Nitrobacteraceae > Bradyrhizobium > Bradyrhizobium sp. 172. Next base: position 6,837,452 of record NZ_CP064701.1, on the reverse strand, counting down.
CGCTTGCTTCAAGCGGTAGCGCCAATTCAGCGGATCTCGAGCCTGCGGTGGAGATCCCGCCTCGACTCCGGAGGTGGGCCGCAGGATCTATTGGCGTGCTCGTCGGCGGCGACTGTGGCCGGAAATCCTTCGGTGACTACGGTCCATCAATCTACCGCAACGTCACCGATATCCGTGTGGTCTTGCAAGACCGCCAGATCGGCTACAAACGAGGCCGCCACCGTGGCGGCGTCATTCGACGACGTGCATTGACATGGATGCGCTCACGGGCTTGCCATTTGGCAGATTGCACCCAATACATCCGTAGGCTGCGCCTCGCCATTCCGACCGACAAGGCTTTTCGTGGTCGTGTCTTGTTCAACGATCGCGCACCTACGCCCGCTGTTCTTGGTGGGTTTTCGTCCGTGCCGTTGACCGCCGGCGTTGATCCGGACCAACGTCCCGCTCGCCCAAAGCACCCCACGACCTACTGTTTTCCGGTGACACTTCTGTCGTTCCTTGCGTCACCGCGCGTCAATTTAGATGGAGTCGGCCCGCTCTGTGAGTGCGGCCGGATTGCGCCATGATTGTTTCCGACGACAAACGACCCGCCGCGATCAACGAGGTGATCCCTTTCGTGTTCCAGCAGTGGCTGAAGCAGCCTGTCCGCCTCACGATCGTCTTCGTCGGCTTCTTAGGTGCATCAGTCGCCGACCTGTTCATGCCGGTCTATTCGGGCCATCTGGTCGATGCATTAACGTCAGGCCCGTCCGATTTGGCCGCACGGCATGCGGCGCTTGTTGCGTTCGGCGGCATCGTCGGGCTGGGTCTCGTCTCGCTCATCCTGCGGTTCGCTGGCCTGCAGGCGATTGTGCCATTCACGCTCAAAACGATCTCCGATGTGGTGCGCGAAGCCTTTATGCGGGTGCAGCGCTTCTCGACCGATTGGCACGCCAATTCCTTCGCCGGCTCGACCGTGCGCAAGATTACGCGGGGCATGTGGGCGCTCGACCTGCTCAATAACATCATTCTGATGGCATTGTCGCCGTCGCTCGCCGTGCTCGTGGGATCGATGATCCTGCTAGGCCTACACTGGCCCGCACTAGGCGGCGTGATTGCGGTCGGCACCGTAATCTATGTCGCGATCACTCTCGCAATGACGATCGGCTACATCGCTCCAACTGCACGAATAGCCAATGCCTGGGATACCAAGGTCGGTGGCACGCTGGCGGACGCGCTCACCTGCAACGCCGTGGTGAAATCATTTGGCGCGGAGGCGCGCGAGGATGCGCGGCTCAACGGTGTCATGAACCGGTGGCAGGCACGGGTGTCGCGCACGTGGCTGCGTGGCAACGCCACCAATGTGTCGCAGCACGTGATGCTCTTGTGCTTTCGCGGTTCGGTAATTGGCGGCGCTATCCTGCTGTGGTTATCGGGGTACGCCTCCCCGGGCGACGTCACCTATGTGCTGACGAGCTATTACCTTATTCACGCCTACTTGCGTGAATTGGGCATGCACATCAACAATCTGCAGCGTTCGGTGAACGACATGGTGGAACTTGTTACGATCAGTGGCGAGGCGATCGGCATCATCGATGCCCCCGGTGCCAAACCGATCGATGTCAAGGGCGGAAGGATCACATTCGAGGATGTGACCTTTCACTATGGGGGGCACCGCGCGCCGCTCTACGACGGATTGTCGATCGACATCCGTGCCGGCGAACGCGTTGGGCTGGTCGGCCGTTCCGGCTCGGGCAAGACCACGTTTGTCAAGTTGGTGCAGCGGCTCTATGACCTCTCCGGCGGCAGGATCCTGATCGACGGTCAAGATATTGCTAAAGCGACACAGCAATCGCTGCGCAGCCAGATCGCGATCGTGCAGCAGGAGCCGATCCTGTTCCACCGCTCCCTGGCTGAGAACATCGCCTACGGCCGCCCCGGCGCCAACATGGCGGCCATCGAGCAGGCAGCGCGGCTCGCCAATGCGCATGACTTCATCCTGCGGCTGCCGAACGGCTATGGCACGCTGGTCGGCGAGCGCGGCGTTAAGCTGTCGGGCGGTGAGCGGCAGCGGATCGCGCTGGCGCGGGCGTTCCTCGCGGACGCGCCGGTGTTGGTTCTGGACGAGGCGACTTCGAGCCTCGATTCGGAATCCGAGGGACTGATCCAGCAGGCGATGGAGCGGTTGATGAAGGGACGCACTTCGATCGTGATCGCGCACCGGCTGTCGGCGGTGCGCAACCTCGATCGCATTCTGGTGTTCGATCGCGGTGAGATCGTCGAGCAGGGCACCCACGGCTCCCTGACTCGGGCCGACGGCATCTATCGATGGTTGTTCGAACGGCAAGCCAGCGATAGGGTCTCGGAGACAAGCGAGCCGGTCACTCCGGACCCCTGCGAAGCATCGAAACCCGACAATCGGACGCCTTCTGGTCACGTCTATATGGTGCGTCAAACTTGAGCACTATTATCAGGAGCTGGCAGGCCGTGTGCCCCGCGGAAGTATCCGGATGGGTGTTCGGTCACGATGCAAGTGCAACACCTCCTAAGGTGTTGTTGCGATGGGACGATGTTATGGCCATCTCAGCCTTGAAGAGCGCGTTGAGATATACCGCCTGCATGCAGGCGGTATATCTCGAAATCAGATTGCGTCTGTGGTTGGCCGGGCGTCATCGACGATCAGTCGGGAACTTAAGCGTAATTCGAGGCCGACGAAGGTTTGGGCCGGCGGCTACGAACCGGTGCGAGCCCAGCTATTGGCCGATCGACGCAGGCGGTGGGATTGTCGCTTCAAGCTGGCACGCCAGCCTGGCCTGCGAAACCGCGTGAGCTAAAGCCTTGCGATGGGACCGCCTTGGCAGAAAGCAAGGCGGCGTGGAAAACTCAATCGGACGCTTGCGACGATCGCTGCCTCGCAAGACCGACCTCAATCTCCTTACCGCCGCCGATCTCAGGAGGTACGTAAAGCGCCTCAACGATACGCCACGTAAATGCCTGGACTTCAAGACACCCGCCGAGGCATTCTCTGAGCTTAAATCAATCGTTGCACTTCAAACGTGAATCCATCGGTGTTCCGAACGACGTTGTTCGTACTTCCACGCAAACGCCTGCGACAGGGGTCGCTCGCCCAACATGAACATTCGTCTTAGCGAGACGGATCATCATCCTCTCGGACAAACGGGAACGATCTTAGCCGCGTCACCGAGCCGTGCAGAAGCTGCAGGCTATTGCCATCCGCCCTCTGATCCGCGCGACTTGTTCGGAGAGCCTGTTCAACGAAGGCTCGTGGAGTTGCACCACCTGATCCGGCTCGATTATCATAAGAAAGTACGGAGCGAGGGGACTTTGTCAGATAGCTTCATCCCGTTCCGCGCCTCCGTCTGGGTCCATGTGTTTTGGTCGCCTGCCAAACATGTTTGTCCGCTCAGTTACTGGAGAGGGCGCGCAGAGTGGGTGCAACTTGCCGTGGACTGCGTCTGCAATGATCCGCGTTCGTCATTCGCCTCCGCTTGCCGCGTCTACGCTACGCTCGGTTTGCCTCAATCCGGGTGCCCACATTTCGGGACCGCGATGAGGTTGTCCGATTCGTCAATCACGATCCATCAGCTGCATGCATGTGCTAAAGCTTGAGGAAGAATTCACTCCAATTTAGACCACCAACTGGAAAGAACGCCTTCAGAATTCAGAACCATGGGCGCGCTCGGCGGGCGGTGCGATTCGCGCCCGGTGCCCCCAGGTAGAAAACGTCAGTATACTTCGCGTACGAAGGTCAAGGCTGCGAGTTTGAATGTCGGCAGCTGGACTCAAAGTGGCCTAGCACGGATTGGAAAAATGCGCCGGGAGAGCGGCAGAATATTGAAGCCGAAATCCATTCTGCTGACCGTTTAAGCTGCGTCCTGGCGGCGCCGAGCGCTCTGTTCTTGTCCAATTTCTGACAGGCACAAGCCCCGGTCAGGTTCAGAACACTGGGGACTTGGATGTTGTTGGGGTTTCGAACGCGTGATCAGAGGCTTAGAAGCGGTGAGACGTTGGCACGGCCGTTGCTATTGAGATCAGCAACACTCGGTTGCGCGCCAATCTCGCACGGAAGACGATGGATGCTGTTCCCTTCAACCTCTGTGTCGCCTGTCCTGAACAAAAAACCTCACGCCCCGCCGAAGTCCAGATGATGAGCGGCCAGCATGAGCATCGCGGTCCGCGGACGCGCCAACTCTTCGCGCGACTATGCCGATACCTATGCCGTGGAGCGCCAGCGAGCAGCCAAGCCTCGAATTGGGCCCGGTTCAACCTCCGCCGTGAGAGGCCTCGCCTTCGCGGCATGCAAAAAAAACGCTGGTCAGCCAGCGCCGATCTTGCGACGCCCGAGCGCATGAGCCGCAATTGTGCGCGCGTATTGAGAAGGGGCGAGGTCGCGATAACAAGTTGCTATTCGAGCAGAGCCGCCGCTTCTCGCTGTCGTTGCGACATAAACCTCGCGAAAACCTTGGGCCATGGCCATCAACGGCCGGCTCGCATGTACACAAAAGTTGACCGAGCGTGGACCTCCACTGCCGCGCTGTAAGGTGGCCTGACGTCAAAGGGAACAACGAGGGAGCGGCCCGATGCCGATCGACTATCCCGCCATACTCGATCTCAAGTCCGAAGCCGCTCCCTATTCGTGGAGCGATCGCGAGGTGATGCTGTATGCGCTTGGCATAGGCATGGGCTCCGATCCGCTGAGCTTAAAGGAGCTGCAGTTTGTCAACGAGGCATTTGCAATATCGAAGCCGCTGAAAGTGGTGCCCACCTTTGCGTCGGTCTGCGTCTGGGGGGCGCGACCGGGAGTCATCGACATCGACCGCGTCATGGTCGTTGATGGCGAACGGGACATCACATTTCACAAGCCGATGCCTGTCGCGGCCAGCGTTACGGCGGATGCGCGCGTGCGCGGCGTGTACGACAAGGGCGAGGAGAAGGGCGCGATCATCCAGAACGAAGTCGTGGTCAAAGATGGGGAAGGTGACAAGATCGTCACGATCGCTTCGTCGACCTTTGCCAGGGGCGACGGTGGCTTCGGTGGACCATCAGAGGGAATGCCCGAGCCGCACCAAGTACCTCGCCGAGCGCCGGACAGATCAGTGGATATCCCGATCCGGCCCGACCAAGCACTGCTCTATCGTCTATCGGGTGATCGAAATCCCTTGCACAGCGACCCGGAATTCGCGCGTAAGGCCGGTTTTCCCAAACCCATTCTCCACGGTATGTGCACCTATGGACTGACCTGCAGAGCCGTGTTGCAGACGTATGCTGACTACGATCCCTCTGCCTTCCATCGTCATCGCGTCCGCTTTTCTGCCCCAGTGTTTCCGGGTGAGATCATTACGGTGAATCTCTGGAAGGACGGCCATTCGATTTCGTTCGAAGCTCATGTTCGGGAGCGCCAAGTTACCGTCGCCAGAAATGGGCAGACGCTGCTGGGCTGAGCTGTCTAGGTGAAGATGCCAGCGGAATGGCAAGGCGCCCGTGCGGCCTTAGACGCCCGGAAATCGAGGCCTGCCGGTATGGCGAGGTGGCGCTTGGTGCCCAGCATTGCTTTGCCTAATTACGATCCCATAAAGGCGAAGGTGCAAAATCTGAAAAGGCCTTTCGCTCTGCTGCCGTTTGGTGATCCGCCTGAACGATCCGGCCGCGCTTGGTGGTCCGCCAAGCCGCGGAAAGGGAGATGTGAGCGGCTATCTACTACTCATATCTTACGGCGCGCGTGCTGCGAGTGTACTGCAGTACCGCTTCAGAGCGGGCTAACGGTGTGAGCGTCGCAAGGAGAAGGCCGCGCCGGCCATCGAGGATGAAGCTTCCGCCGAGCGCGCTGTCGCAACACTGACCTTCCTGGCTGCGCTAAGCAGCCGTTGCCAGATGCAAACCGGGCGAGTGGCGCCAGCTTAGCGCGCACTTTTGGCGCGGAGGATGAGTAGACCATAGCGCTCGTCAGCTGGGCAACAGCTCACCCAGCGGAGCAACCGGATGGAAGGCGATCATTGCAACGATCGACCTAGAAACTACTTTCCCGGATTGCCCTGGAGCCACAGGGAGCAGAAGGCGCTTGCGAGATTAGAGGCCGCATTAGGCTTATTTCCCCGTATGACAGCGCGGACGCGCTTCTTTGTTCTAATTGCGAAAGTGCAAGGGACGTCGATCTAATACGAAGCCTCACCTGTGAGATAATTCCGAAGGACCATCGTCGCCAAACGTTCGGCACGAGAGGCGAAGGGTGTCCTTCGCGTGATTGTCGTGCTCAGCTGTGTTCGGTTTCATATGTATGTTCAGACCGCGACGCGCGGGTGTAAGTATTTCGCCGGCGCGGCACAAAGTAGATGGATTTGCGGCTCCTCTGGGATGCACAGCGTCTTATGGCACGCCGATTGCTGCAGCGAGCGTAAAGCATCGTTGCGAAATGCTGACAGCCCGTGAGTTCATGAGAAGGTCTCGATCTATCCAAGTCAATACCACAGACAGCAGCACTGTCGCGTGCCGTCTCGCAAATTTGCGTTTGAATCGTGCGGTTCGAAAGAACGCCCCGAAATCTGGAAATTTTTAGGTTCACAGCTGTGTGCCATGCCCGGGAAGGACGCCAAAGAAAACCGAAAGAACATCAATGTCCGAAAGCCTAATCGACCTGCTCGCTATCTTCGACGTGGAACCGATCGAAACGAACCTATTCCGTGGCAAGTGTCCGAACACTAAGGCGCAACGGGTGTTTGGCGGCCAGGTCATCGCGCAGGCGATGATCGGGGCATGCCGTACGGTCGAGGGTCGGCTACCGAACTCGCTGCACGGCTATTTCATCCGGCCCGGCGACCCTCGGGTGCCGATCATTTACCAGGTCGAGCGGCTGCGTGAGGGCAAGAGCTATTCGACGCGCCGCGTCACCGCCATCCAGCATGGCAACGCAATCTTCTCGATGGTGGTCTCGTTCCATGCCGGGGAGGAGAGCGCGTTTCACCACCAGGACAAGATGCCCCGAGTGCCGCCGCCGGAAAAGCTCGTAGCGGGGAAACTGCCTAAACAGCCGATGTATTGCGAAACGACGGAGTTCATCCGCCGCTATTACGCGATAGAGTTGCGCCCGGTCGAGATCGGCCGTTATGTCGGTCAGAAAACTGACGACGGTCGCGTTCATATCTGGATCAAGGCCGCAGCGAGGTTGCGCGACGATCCAGCGCTGCATATGTGCGCGCTTGCCTATGCCTCCGATTACTCTCTGCTCGATGCGGTAACGGCGCGCTACGAGCGCCCACTGTTCGACAAGAGGCTGATGATTGCAAGTCTCGACCACGCGATGTGGTTCCACCGCCCGTTTCGGGCCGACGAGTGGCTACTTTACGCCAAAGAGTCGCCGAGCGCGCAAGACGGACGCGGTCTCGTGCGCGGCTTAATCTTCAAGCCTGACGGCACGCTGGTCGCGTCTGTCGCCCAGGAAGGCTCGGTTCGCGAGCGACGCTGAGCCTTCAGTATAGACGTGTTGAAAATTTCGAAGATCCCAGCGCCGTCGATCCTCCGGCACGTGATGCGTTCATGTCTTTTTCATGTGCCTTGTCGTGTCCGGGCGGTGTCTGGTTGGCAGCCCGACAGTAAGCGGAAGTGTCGTTGCCGGCGTGGGATGAGCACATCGATTTCGCAGCTGTTCAAGTATACCGTCGTGGCACGGTGATTGCTAGGGAGCATCATTGGAATGGTCGACGCGGTAGTCTCGCTCGCACGAGTTCACTAGGAATTCTCGATCTGTCCAATTCAATGTAGTCGCAGTTGGGCTCCTTACCTGCGAAAAGATGGACGAAAAACAAGAATCGCGCCGGGATGGCGCGAAAGAATGCCAGATCTCGAGAGCTCGGCTTCGTCACTTGGCCGGCATGCCGGGGAATGATGCCGAGGAAGAACGAAAGCGCGTCAATGTCAAAAACCTCGATCGATCTATCCGCCATCTTCCACCTTGAACCGATCGAGGTGAACCTATTTCGCGGCAAACAGTCAAACACTCGCTCGCAACGGGTGTTCGGCGGCCAGGTGATAGGGCAAGCGATGGTCGCGGCATGTCGCACCGTCGAAGACAGGCTGCCGCATTCGCTGCATTGCTATTTCATTCAGGCCGGTGACCCGCAGGTTCCGATCATCTACCAGGTCCAACGGCTGCGCGATGGTAAGAGCTATTCGACACGGAGCGTAACCGCGATCCAGGAGGGTAATCCAATCTCTTCCATCATGGTGTCCTTTCATGCAGGCGAGCCAGGCGCCTTCGACCACCAAAACAACATGCCCGATGTTCCGCCGCCAGAAGGGCTCACCGTCGAGGAACTATCCAAGCGGCCGATGTTTCCTGACATGCCGGAATTCATCCGGCGCTATTATGACTTCGATCGACCGATTGAATTGCGTCCGGTCGAGATTGGCCGTTATGTCGGTCAGAAGATCGACGACGGCCGCTTCCATATCTGGATCAAAGCCGCAGCAAAGCTGCCCGATGATCCCGCGCTGCATATGTGCGCCCTGGCCTATGCCTCAGATTTGTCGCTGCTCGATGCCGTAATGGTGCGTTATGGCCGCACTCTGTTCGACGGGCACATGATCTCGGCGAGCCTCGATCACGCAATATGGTTCCACCGCCCGTTTCGGGCCGACGAGTGGCTACTTTACGCCAAAGAGTCGCCGAGCGCGCAAGGCGGACGCGGCCTTGCGCGCGGCTTGATCTTCAAGCGTGACGGCACGCTGGTAGCGTCCGTTTCTCAGGAGGGCTCGGTGCGCGAACGTCGTTCGGTTTCCAATTGAGCAAAAACGTTCGGCGATCGGCAGTCATGCGCCTCACCCACGCCAGCAGGATTGCGATTAGGCCAATCAGCATCTGCGGCTGCGTGGATGTTCGTGCTGTGCCCTCCGCTCGCGCGGCCAATAACCTGCTTGCGCTCCCACGTTTTCTGCTCGCTGTCGAGCGGTGCGCTTTGACGTGCGTGGCGTCGATCATTTGCGTGTCCGTAGCGCGCGTCAGGCCGGCAAGCTCCCGGAACAGGATTTCCCATGCCCTACGTCACCCAGCGGACAAAGCGATTGTAGATTCTAGCCGCAGGATCACACTAGCGCAGCGACTTCTCAAAAGATGAACGATGCCGGTGATGACGCGGAGATCATCTGCAGGCTGAAACCGCGCGGACGAGGACGTTCAGTTCCCCCTCCGACTGTTCGTCACTCACGCAAGGTCGCAGCCCGCTTCCACGCGAGTCAAGATCGTATTGTCAGCGCAGAGAAAAGACGCCTGACCCTAGTCAGTTTCAGCTCCGCCCGTTCGCATCGCCAAAAGATTGACTTTTGCCTCCTGTCCGGCCGCTTGAGATCCGCACAAGAGGTTCGAGGACGAGTGAGTACTGTTGAATTGGCATCTAAAGACGAACCAGCCTGTGAATCATCGATCAAGCGGCGCAGACCTTGCGCCTGCGCGTCCACGAGGAGCGGAATCCGCCCCGACCAAACCAGGACGCGTACCACGCGTCTGATAACCCGATGAAATGCAGTGCCGCCCGGTTGTCAGACTTGGACTTCCGAAGTATGCAACTGCTCGGGTGATTAATGAGAAGCGGCCACGCGTGACGCTTCACGAAATTCGAGGAGCGTCACCTTGGCCGATGGCGTCAGGAAGGACGAGGAGTTTTCGGGCACGAGACCCGTCGAAGAGCGACATCGCATCGACGAGATCCGTCTTGATCGTTGGATGCGCAAGCATGTCGAGGGCTACTCCGGCCCCTTGACCGTCTTACAGTTTAAGGGAGGCCAATCCAATCCCACCTACAAACTCGACAGCCCCGGCCGCTCCTACGTGATGCGCAGAAAGCCTTTCGGAAAATTGCTGCCGTCGGCGCATGCGGTGGATCGCGAGTTCCGTGTCATCTCGGCGCTCGGCGATCAGGGCTTCCCGGTCGCGCATGCATTTGCGCTCTGCACTGACGATGCCGTCATTGGCACGACCTTCTACATCATGTCGATGGAGGACGGACGGGTCTATTGGGATCCGACCTTGCCGAGCGAACCGGCCGAGATGCGACCGAAGATTTTCCGCAGCAAGATCGAGACTCTCGCGAAGCTGCACATGTTTGATCCCGATAGGATCGGCCTTGCGGACTTCGGAAAGGCTGGCAATTATTTCGCGCGCCAAGTCGATCGCTGGACCAAGCAGTACCGCGCCTCGGAGACGCAACATATTCCGGAGGTTCAAAAGCTGATCGAGTGGCTGCCGAGCACGGTCCCCGAGCAGAAGCGTGTCTCCATTGTGCATGGCGACTATCGGCTCGACAACATTGTCTTCCATGCAAGGCAGCCGCGCGTGATCGCGGTGCTCGACTGGGAATTGTCGACGCTCGGCGATCCCATGTCCGATTTTACCTATCTGTTGATGCAATGGATTAGGCCGGGGCTTGCGACCGCCGACCTGAAGGCGCTCAATATTCCTAGCATGGACGAGACCGCGCAAATCTATTGCGACTACACGGGCAGCGAGCTGCCGGATTTGAACTGGTATCTTTCGTATAATCTCTTTCGCTTAGTCGGCATGACCCAAGGCATCGCAGCCCGGATCCGAGATGGCACAGCCGCCAATGCCAAGGCGATCGAAGCTGCCAAGCGCACCGTGCCGCTCGCGAAAGCGTCATGGAAATATGCGCAGAAGGCGGGCGCGAGGTAACGGAAATCGTTGAAACGAGCTCGATGTTAGGAAAGTTCTAAGTGACCAGTTCTCGCATCAAGGTCAATAAAGTCGGTCAGAGGGCGTTGTTGGCCCGTTGAACCGGCTGAAGCTCGTGCGCCGCGGTTCGCGTCGAAACAGCAATAGCCCTTCTATCAAATGTACTCCTTATCAGAGTAGGTAGTGTCTCGATCCTTGTTGACGGTGTACGGCAATACTATGACAGCATACGCTATATCGCAGGTCACAGCTGGACGGAGCACAGACATGAATATCCTAGTTGACCCGCTGCACGTCCCATTGCTGCAAGTATATGATCATGCCGCCGCCGCAAGGGGAACGACAGGATCCGATTTCCATAGGTCTGTCGCGATCGCGTTGACTAGATCAACAAAGGCGCCCACGTCTCCAACTTTAAAGCTTGATCGCTCCCCAACAAAATCACGAGATAGATTTTGGATGATAGGCGTCGACAAAAACCACGAGGTCGCGTTTTGCAGGTTGTTCGAGGGTATGAGCTTTCTCGTGCCAACTCTACAGATCATCTTGCAGAGGTGTTTAGCGCTGATCTGCTTCAGAAGGCACATTCGACTTTATATAGCACCAAGCGCGAAAGATGACCTTTACAGTAGCCTTCCATGTGGTTTGGCTGTGAACAGCATCTTCAAAGGTAAACCCCAAAAAATGATGGCAGGAGACTAGCATTACAGTTGCCCTTTCTGAGGATTTCTGAATCCATGGGCAACCATGATTCGAAGATCATGGACGCAGGCAGCGTCGATTGAAGAGACGCTTGCGCTGTGGGCGGCGTCGCTTCGTGAGATCAAGAAACGGATACGTCCGTTGTTCAATCAAGATCGTGTTGCGAGGAATGCAGGCTTGTTTCTGGAAGGTCTGCTCGGAGATGAGCAACGCAAGACTGGTTGGATGCGCGCGGAGGCAGCTGGCGATCCCGGTCCTTGGCGGCAACAGGCGATCCTGGGTCGCAGGGATTGGGATGCTGATGGTCTGCGCGATATCGTGCGCGATTATGTCATCGAGCATTTGGCGGATGACGATGCGGTGCTCGTGATCGACGAGACCGGCTTTCTCAAGCAAGGCAAGGCGTCTTGCGGGGTGGCGCGGCAATACACTGGTTCCGCCGGCAAGATCACGAACTGCCAGATCGGCGTCTTCGCCGCCTACGTGTCGCGCCACGGTCATGCGTTCATCGATCGCGCGCTGTATCTTCCGAAGGAATGGACCGACGATCCGGATCGTCTGGAAACCGCATATGTGCGTGCCGATGTCGGCTTTGCGACCAAACCAAAGCTTGCGACGAGCATGATCGCACGCGCGATAGCCACGTCTGTCCCATTCAAGTGGGTTGCGGGTGATACAGTCTACGGCGTTGGCGATATCGAACAGCAACTACGTCGCGCAGGCAAAGGCTATGTACTCGGGGTCAGCAGCGCTCATGTATTTCATTCCTGGGGCAAGCGGCGATCAGTCTCTGGCGCCGCCGCGGACATCGCCTCGACGCGGCGTTCGTCCGACTGGAAACGCCTGTCGGCAGGGGACGGAACCAAAGGACCACGGCTGCATGATTGGTGTTATCTCGAACTGGCCGATCTGGTCGGAGAATCAAACGACGAAAATCCTGGCGTTTGGACACGCGGTCTGCTGATCCGTCGTCGTATCGCCGATGGCGATCTCGCCTTCTTCACCACCTGGTGTCCAGCGGGAACATCCATCGAAACGCTGGTCGCGGTCGAAGGCCATCGGTGGGCGATCGAGGACAGCTTTGAAACCGCGAAAAACGAATTCGGGCTCGATCACAACGAGAGCAGATCCTGGCATGGCTGGCATCGCCACGTGTCTATGGTGATGCTCGCCTTCGCCATGATGGCGGTGATCCGACATCATGCCAATCCGCCGCCGCCAAAAAAAACCAAACGTCGAACCACAGCAAAAACCAAAGCATAGCCACGCCGTCGTTGATCCGATGGTCAATCCAGGAAGTCCGGCGCATCGCCGTCAGGCTCGCTCGAAAGCGGATCCAACCCGCGCACATCATCGCATGGTCACTCTGGCGCAGAGCTCACCAAGCGATCGCTCAGCGCGCGCATTTCAAAGCAAAAAGCCAACTGTAATGCTAGCATTGGACTGCTCTTTTCCCATGGCTTCGTATTTTGCGTTGTAGGATCGATGGCAGCCGGACCGGTCCTTGCGCAAATACGGACATGCGCATCAATGAAGGCGGCGATATCGGCTGAGGCTCTCAAAGCGTCCGGTACTATCTACCGCGGCGATGATTGTGTCCACGAGCACCGCGCGGCTCAACGGGGATCCCAACTCAGGCATCTAAGGACTTGCGGGTGTCCGGTGTGCACAGCGAGAGGCAGTGCTTCGCTGCTCCCCTGCCGCTGCCTGGACGACGGCCATTGCCCCACCGTGGTGAGTACCGGCGCTCTTCATGCATGAACGGTCGGTATTTTTGTCAAGTTGCTGACAGCTTAAAAGATCTGACCTTCAATACATCGATCATCGTTTCCTATGTGCGGGCATTGTCAAAGCAAAAGCTTAATGCGTTTAAAAGCCGCAGCACGGCCGGTATCTATTTAGAAGCGGCTGCTCTGAGTGAGGAGCGCAGCAGGACTGGAACAAGGCAAAGCCGATGAAGATTACGAGCGTTCGCACTCATATCCTTCAAGCCGCGCTGTCGGAGCCTCTTGCCTCCGCGCGTGGCTGGTACGATACGCGTACAGCGATGCTGGTCGAAATCGAGACCGACCAGGGTCTTGTTGGCTGGGGCGAATGCTACGGACCGGCGAGGATGACGGCCGCCGTGGTCGAGAGCGTCGCGCCATGGCTAGTTGGCGAAGATCCGCTGCGCACAGAGTATCTCTGGCAAATGATCTATGCGCGCCTGCGCGATCATGGCCAGAAGGGTGTCGTGATAGAGGGGTTGAGCGGTATCGATATCGCGCTTTGGGGCGTCAAGAGCAAGTATTTTAGCGTTCCCGTGCATCAGCTGCTCGGCGGCGCGCAGGGGAGTCACATCGTCGCCTACGCGACTGGCCTCCACCGACGCAAAGCTGAAGACCCGACCCGGTATCTAGCCGAGGAGGCAGCGCGCTACGTCGCGGAGGGATTCTCGGCGGTGAAGCTCAAGGTCGGCTTCGGTGTGGAGGAGGATGCGGCCGCGACACGCGTCGTGCGCGAGGCGGTAGGCCGGCTGTTTCGCTGATGGTGGATGCGAACCACGCCTTTGACAGCGTCGCAGCGATCCGTCTGGGCGCATGATCGAGAAACACGATATCGGCTGGTTTGAGGAGCCGGTACCGCAAGAGGATCTTGCCGGCCACCGCGCGGTAAAGGGGGGCGATTGCGATCCCGATCGCAGGCGGAGAATGTGAGTTCACCCGCTTCGGGTTCCGCAACGTGTTCGTCTCGCGCGCGCTCGATATAGCGCAGCCCGACATTTGCGCGGCCCGCGGTTTGACCGAATGCAAGAAGATCGCCGATATGGCAGAAGCGTTCGGCGTCCGTTACAATCCGCATGTTTGGGGCACCGGGATTGCAATTGCCGCGTCGCTGCATTTGCTCGCCGTTCTGCCGCCGCACACGCGGTCCTCGCCCATACCCGTGGCGCCGTTGCTGGAGTTCGACCGAACCGAAAACCCGCTCAGGCAGGCGATTTTCACCGAGCCCATCGAGCACACTCGCGGCATCGTCGCTGTGCCTAATGGGTCGGGATTGGGCATCGAGATCGATCGGAAGGCGCTGGCCCGATTTGCTAGGCGGTGATGCATCAGCCGCTGCGCGCGACCCCAGCATTGCTGATTGGCTCGAGTCTCGCGATCCCTGCCCCACATCTGATGTTTCGGGCAGACGGCGAGCGATGCTTCCGCCGTCCTTGCTCACGTTCACGGTCATGCCCGGTGTTGGATCAGCATTGATAAGCAAGCGGATCGAAGAACCGTTCGGCTGGATGATGATGTCGGTGGTCTGCTTAGGACAATCTATTGCGGCAGACTGCTCGTCGAACCGGCTGGCAGGTCGGCTATGGCAGCGTCAAGGACTGCGCGCGTCGGAAGGCGTCCTGGACTGTCCTCGCAAGGCCGTCGTGCCGAAAACGCCTCAACTGCGCGACCGCCAGCATTTCGGCACACCTGAGGCTTCTGCATCCGTCCGTTCTGATGACCACAGGGCTCGAGCGGCAGGCGAACGTTAGTCCACATCGATCCGCATCGAGCTGAGAGATAATGACGGCTAGCAAATTTGAATCCGTTAGCCGTGCGGCAATCGAAATAGCCGTCCACTCTCGATGGTTGTCCGATCTCTGACAGCGTACCATTTCTGTTCGGCTCAAAACGGAGGTCGTTTTTGCGAAGTACGAGCCATTCTCAAAACGAATCAGAGGTTTAAGCGCTCGAACGCGGCTGGCACGAGTGTTGCTACAGAGAGGTGGCAACCCTGAGAAGGGGCGGTTGAATGCATTTTGGAGCGCAGGATGAGCAATGCTTCGCTCCCGTAAACCAGGGTGCGGCATTCCTGACGGAGATAGAATGCGGGAATAGCTGAGGCAAGCGTTAACGCTCGCTTGATGGGGGCAAGACGCCCTTGGTGGGACAAATCGCGTTTTGCGACAAATTGAACAGCGGGAAGTTGAGCGTGGACATGGAACGCTTTCATCCAACAGGTTCGCAGAGGCCAGGAAGGAGAAGTTCTTGGTATCGCAACGCAAGGGCTCTAGGAACAGGCGAATGCTTTGCCCTTCGTCAGCCCCGCTGATCCTCTTCGCGTTCGGTTCTAATTCACGTCGAGGCCTCTTCCGATTGGCAATTTGGAGAGCGTTTCGTCATCGTAGCGCGTCCCGAATTAGTTCGGTCGCAGGAGTATCCGATGGATCTTGTATTCACCGAGGAGGAACAAGCCTTCCGGCAGGAAGTGCGGCAGTTTCTACGCGACAATGTATCGCCGCAGATGCGGCACAAGATGATCGAAGGTCGCCATGTGTCGAAGGAGGAAATGGTTACGTGGTGGCGCATCCTCAACAAGAAGGGGTGGAACGTAAGTTCCTGGCCGAAGGAATACGGTGGCACAGGCTGGAGCTCGCTCCAGCACTACATCTTCAGGGAGGAGCTGCAGATGTATCCCGCGCCGACGCCGCTCGCCTTTGGCGTCGGCATGGTCGGCCCGGTCATCTACACCTTCGGTAATGAGGCGCAGAAAAAGTACTACCTGCCGCGCATCGCAAACGTGGATGATTGGTGGTGCCAGGGCTTTTCGGAACCCGGCGCTGGCTCGGACCTCGCCTCGCTCACGACCAAGGCCGAACGCAGCGGCGACAAGTGGATTATCAATGGCCAAAAGACCTGGACCACGCTCGCGCAGCATGCCGACATGATCTTCTGCCTCTGCCGCACCGATCCCCGCGCCAAGAAGCAGATGGGCATCTCCTTCATCGTGTTCTGCTTGAATTCCAAGGGCGTGACGGTGCGTCCGATTCAGACCATCGATGGTGGCCATGAGGTCAACGAGGTCTTCTTCGATGACGTGGAGGTGCCCTACGAAAGCCTAATCGGCGAGGAGAACAAGGGCTGGGACTACGCAAAGTTCCTGCTCGGCAACGAGCGCACTGGCATTGCACGGGTCGGCGTCTCCAAGGAGCGCATCCGGCGCATCAAGGAGGTGGCTTCTGACGTCAAAAGCGGCGGCCGGCCTATGATCGAGGATTTCGCGTTCCGGGAGAAGCTGGCCATCTCCGAGATCGAGCTGAAGGCACTGGAGCTCACGCAACTACGCGTTGTCGCCGACGACGGCAAGCACGGCAATGGTAAGCCAAATCCAGCGTCTTCCATGCTTAAGATTAAGGGCACACAAAGCCAGCAGACTGCGACTGAACTCTTGATGGAGATGGTCGGGCCATTCGCTGCGCCCTACAACGAACATCACGAGTCTTCGTACGAAGCGATGGACTGGACCGCGCAGATCGCCCCGAGCTACTTCAACAACCGCAAAGTCTCGATCTACGGCGGCTCCGACGAAATTCAGCGCAACATCATTGCCAAGGCGGTGCTGGGACTCTAACTCTTCTTCCATCCCCGCAAATGGGGACCCCAAGAGTCCAGATCCGTCGCCAGGAGAAGCTGAGATATGGACTTCAATTTGTCCGAGGAGCAGCGGCTTCTCAAGGAAAGCGTCGATGGACTCTTGACCGATATCTACACTTTCGAGCAGCGCAAAAAATATTCGAAGGAGAAGGGCGGCTGGAGCAGATTGATCTGGAGCCGCTTTGCTGAGCAGGGTCTGCTCGGACTTCCCTTTGTCGAGGCCGATGGCGGGTTTGGTGGCGGCGGCGTGGAGACTATGATCGTGATGGAAGCGTTCGGCCGAGCGCTTGTGGTCGAGCCCTATCTCGCCACGGTTGTGATTGGCGGCGGCTTCATGCGCCGTGGCGGTTCGAACGCGCAGAAGGCAGCTCATCTGCCTGGGATCATCGACGGCAGCAAGACCTTCGGATTCGCGCAACTTGAAAAGAACTCTCGCTATGATCTGAACGACGTGACCACCTCCGCCAAGAAGAGCCGCGATGGATGGGTCATTGACGGCGAAAAATTTGTTGTGCTCAATGGCGAGACCGCCGACACGTTGATCGTCACCGTGCGCATCAAAGGCGCTCAACGCGATAGAGGCGGGATCGCGGTGCTTCTGGTGCCTGCCGACGCGAGAGGCATCTCCAAAAAGAGCTACCCGACCCAAGATGGGCTGCGCGCGGTCGACATCAGCTTCACAAGGGTCGAGGTGGGCAGCGCAGCGGCGATCGGCGATCCCGAAAATGCGCTGCCGCTTATCGAGCGGGTGGTTGACGACGCTCGCACCGCGCTTTGCGCGGAAGCGGTAGGCCTGATGGACGAATCGCTGAACACCACAGTCGATTATATTAAGACGCGAAAGCAGTTCGGGGTGCCAATCTGCTCGTTTCAGAGTCTGCAGCACCGCGCCGCCGACATGTTTGTGGCGCTCGAACAGGCGCGCTCCATGGCGATGTACGCCACCATGGCCTCGGATATCGATAATGCTGCCGAGCGTGCAAAAGCGGTTGCTGCGGCTAAAGTGCAGATCGGGAGGAGCGGAAAATTCATCGGCCAGCAGTCGATCCAGCTTCATGGTGGAATTGGCATGACCATGGCCGCTAAGGTCGGCCATTATTTTAAGCGGCTGACCATGATCGAGAACACGTTTGGGGATGCCGACTATCACCTTCGTCGGGTGAGTGAGACGGGCGCGTTGGTGTGATTGGTGGCACTTAGGAAGCTAGACGTTTAGTCCCGGCATTTGCTAGAGCGGGTTAAGTTTGAATCGTTTTTGCTGGGAAGTCCAGCAATTGCAGATGTAGTCGTAAAGTGTGAGACACCTTCAGTGTCTTCAGCCGCCGAGTGTAGTTGTTGGCGTTGATGAAGTCGGCAAGGTTTGCTTCGAGCTGATCGTGTCGGTCGTAATGATGGCCTTACGGTTGCTTCTTTGATCGTGCGTTCATACGTTTAACCTGGCCATTAGTCCAAGAAACAAATGCTTAAGTGACAAGTAGTGCTAAGCAACTTGGGGTCCATATTAATACCGATCGCTATTAGCCGAGCGTTCGTCGGGCCTGTATTTGCTAGAGCGCACCCAGATTCCTCTCGAACTTTTCAAGATCCTGCTAGGGCTAGTAGAAAGAGCATCACAATAGTTGGCGATTTCGCTCCGCGTTAAATCTGACTGACATATGTCCAGTGAGTATCTGGGGAAGTGGATGACGGGGGGAGCCAAGCGCAACGGCGTCATCGCAGCCGGGGGGTTGAATGCGGTGCAATGGAAGGGACGGTTAGTGCTTGCGGCGCCGACCGACAACTAGAGCTCACTCGCGGCGCGGTCGGGCACATCATCCTTCCAGCGTACCGATCCAAACGGGCGCTCCAGCATACGACGGATACGCACTGGCTCAGGCCCGATATGGAAAGCCGTTGCCTTCTCATCTAATGCACGTTCCGACTGGGTCCAGCGGTTGCGTTGGCGCAAATAATCGAGCCATGTCGGGCAGTGATAGCGCTCAGTCCACAGCTCGGGGTCGGCGATATCACGCGCAATTGACCAACCATAGGCCCCGTTGCGTTGCCGGTAGAGCTGCACATCCTGCATGAGGTTGCGGAAGGCTCGGGCATTCTCCAAGGCCACCCGATATTCGAGCTCAACCACCAGTGGGCCGCTCCGGTAGGTCAGCGGGAGCCGCACCTTAGGATCGGCAAGCATCTCGGCGCCCTCCCCGCGCTCGGTGATGGCCGGCATGCGCAGCCAGCGCCCAAGCAGTGGCAAGAGCAGCATCAGTCCGGCAGAGACGAGCAGCGTGTCGTCGACACCGACGGCATCGGCTAGGCGACCCCAGCCCCAACTGCCAACTGCGAGGCCCCCAGAGAACGCAGCCTGCCAAGCCGCAACGGAGCGGCCCGCAACCCAGCGCGGAGCGGAGAGCTGCACGCCAATATTGAACAGCGTCCACACGATGGTCCATACGGCACCCGCTAAAACCAGAGCTGCGGCTGTCAAGACCGAATTGTGACTGAGCGCGACCGCCGCGATAGCGCCGCTCATGGACAGTGTGCAGGCACGAACCGCAGCCTCGCCACTCATACGCCTGCGCATCTCGGCGATGTTGAGAGCTCCTACTACCGCGCCTAACCCGAACGCACCTAGCATGATGCCGTAAGTCTGAGCGCCGCCCTCCAACAGGTCGCGAGCGACCAGCGGCATTAGCGCTTGGAGCGCGCTGCCGACGACGCCGGTTATCATGGTGCGCGCTACCACAATCTTAATCGAAGGCGAATTGGCGATATAGCGCACGCCCGAAACAATGGCGCGGCTCAGGTGTTCGCGCGGTAGCCGCGACGGCTCCGCGATACGGTTCCAGAGGAACAACGCCACGATCAGTGGTAAATAGAGGAATGCGTTGATTGCGAAGGCCGCACCCGCGCCCGCGGTCGCAACAACAATTCCCCCGACCGCGGGCCCAAAGCTACGCGCGATGTTGTAGCTAATGCCATTGAGGGCAATCGCCGCCGGCAGCGTCTTTGGCGGAACCTGCTCGCTAACCGAGGAGCTCCAGGCCGGTCCCATCAACGCCATGCCGCCGCCGACTACAAAGCAAAGCACCAGGAGTAGATCCGGCGTGGTAAGCCCCGACCAATCGAGCGCAGTCAACGCTGTCGCGCCGCAGAGCGCAATAAAGAGCGCAACGAGCATCACAATTCGGCGGTCATACATGTCAGCGATGGCACCGGCCGGCACAGCGATCAACATCACAGGCAGCAACAAAGCCGTCTGCACCAGTGCAACTTTATCGGCTGACGATGTCATCTCTGTCATGGCCCAGGCCGCGCCGACGCCTTGGACAAGAATACCGAGGTTCGACAGCAGGCTCGCGATCCAAATCCGGCGGAAGGTGGGGTAACACAGCGGCGCCGCAATACCATCGACGCTAAAAATCTGAGGATCGGAAAGTTTCGTCATTTGGATCCACCGACCGTGCACCACGACCTGACTAACGTCAGTGTTTGTCGCGGAACGCTGAAGCCAAATCGGACGAGCGGTTCTGGCCCGCCCTCAAACATCTGAAATTCGCGTTTGTGTGCCCGGTTCGTTTGCGAATTTGCTGCTTCTACCACGACCTGCAAAAATGATATCCAGATCAAGGAGTGAATTTGTCGAGTTCTCTGACAGTTTTTTAGCATTGCTCCAGCAACGATCCGATCGGGGCGTCGCAGCCACAACGGCAGTTCGATTTGCTCTCAGGTGTCCGCGACGTCGCCTCACTTGGCCGCCATTCCGCCTGCTGGAGCAGCCATGCTCCTCTATCTCAGCGCGTATCAACATCCAAAGACACTACAAGGGCGCGGGTGCTTGTTTCTCGCGTTGTGCGAGGATGGGCGATGAAAAAACGCGCGAGGCCTCGAAACAACGACCGCAAAGATACGAAGATCAATCTTCGTCTGGAATCTCTACCGGAATCGCAAAACCAGCCTTTACGCGATCCATGACAACCATCGTCTTGAAGCCCTTGATGTCAGGGTTCTCATAGAAAAAACGCCGTGTGAATTGCTCATAATCTTCCATCGTCCGCGACGTAATATACAGAACGAAGTCGGCGTCCCCAGTGACGTAGAATCCGTTGACGACCTCAGCTGACGACTTAATCGCCTTCTTGAACCTGTCTATGATATCTGCGCGCTCGCGCTCGAGGCTTACGAGCACGAGCATCTGAATAGGCCTTCCTACCGCCTTTGCCGAAACAATCGAGACATCCGCCTCGATGATGCCGTCAGAGCGGAGCCTCTTCAATCGTCGTTGGCACGCAGTAGCAGAGAGTCCAGCAAGTTCGCCGATGATCTCAGATGTCAGGCGATTGTTCTTCTGCACGATCTCCAAGATACGGGCGTCAGTTCGGTCATATTGCATAAGTCGGGCTCCGGGTGAATTTCGCTGCAAAATGGTGAGGTCCTGCAGGAAACCGTCCAAGCGACGGTGAAAAGCGGCGCAAATCTGTCTCTGACATTAGTATCCTGATTGGCAGCAGAATTTCAACAAGATGACCGCCAAGGACTTCCAAATGGTGTTGCAAGCTGCCTGGCCCAAAAGTCCACCTCTGGTCGGGCTAGCTAAGGGGCATATCGACAATCTGCGCCGTCGGGATTTTATCACGGGGGCTGCTCTGATCGATGGTCGCTGGATCGAGGGCGACAAAAGAGATGTTGTCGTCGATCCAGCAACTGGCGAGGTGATCGCTGAAGTTGCTCGTTGCGGCGCAGCAGATATGAATGTTGCCATCGACGCAGCGCAGGGATCCTTTGCTCAATGGCGAGAGCTGCTTCCAGAGAGGCGCGGCGAAATTCTCAGGACTTGGGCATCGTTAATGTTCGCCCATTCGGAGGAGCTTGCGGTCCTCATAACTAGCGAGCAGGGCAAGCCGCTCGCGGAAGCGAGGTCCGAGATTGGATATGGTGCCGGATTTCTCCGGTGGTTTGCCGCAGAGGGAGAGCGCGCCTATGGGGAGACGATCCCGAGCCATAAGCCTGGAAGTCTGCTTCAGGTAAGAATGCAGCCGGTTGGTGTTGCTGCGGCAATCACTCCTTGGAATTTTCCCGTCGCTATGATTACGCGAAAGGCCGGCGCCGCGATGGCGGCTGGCTGCCCCGTCATCGTGAAGCCTGCGCCCGAGACGCCGCTCTCGGCTCTTGCCCTGGCGAGGTTGGCTGAAGAGGCTGGAGTTCCGCGTGGTGTGTTTCAAGTGCTTGTCGGCAATCCGATCGAACTTTCAGCACCCCTGTTGCGGGATGCGCGCGTGCGAGCCCTTTCGTTCACGGGGTCTACGGAAGTCGGTCGTTTGCTACTGGAGGGGGCCGCGCAGACTGTGAAGAAGGTGTCGCTCGAGCTCGGCGGGCACGCTCCCTTCATTGTCTTTGATGATGTCGATCTGGATAAGGCCGTTAAAGGCGCCGTGGCCGCAAAGTTTGCCACCTCGGGGCAGGACTGCTTGGCGGCTAATCGCATCTACGTACAGAGGGGCATCCATAGTGCCTTCGTCGAGAAATTTGCTGCGGCAATCACTCGGCTCAGAGTTGGCCATGGCCTGGAGGCTGCGACTGATATCGGGCCGATGACGAAGCTATCCGTGGCCGAAAAGTGCAGGGCTCAAATTGAGGATGCGGCGGCAAAAGGGGCGCGGGTTATTTCTAAGAAGCAAGACCAGGTCTTCGGCCAGAACTTCGTCTTTCCAGCGCTGCTGAGCGATGTCACTGACGACATGCTCATTTCGAGCGAGGAAACATTCGGTCCAGTCGCCGCGGTGCTTCCGTTCGATTCTGAAAAGGAGGTTCTGGACCGAGCCAATTTCAGTGAAATGGGTTTGGCCGCCTATGTTTACACCGACAGCTTGCGCCGAGCGCTGCGACTGTCTGAGAACATCGAGTACGGAATGGTCGGCATCAATACCGCCTCATTCACTGGGCCGCCAATTCCGTTTGGAGGTTGGAAGCAATCCGGGCTCGGTCGCGAAGGTTCGCGACATGGCATTCAGGAATACATGGAATTGAAATACGTCTGCTTCGGCGATCTGGTGGCTTAGGAGAAGTGGTATGAACGATATCAAGACGACCGCCGAAAAAGATCGTGCGACTGTTCTGCATCCTTTCACCCAACTTAAGGATTTCGCCACTGGCAAGATTGGTGATCCGACAATCGTCAGCGGGGGGAAGGGTATCCGCATCGAAGACGCGCAGGGCCATAGTTACATTGACGGCTTTGCTGGTCTTTACTGCGTCAACATTGGGTATGGCCGGACCGAAGTGGCTGAGGCGATTGCGCGGCAAGCCTACAAGTTGGCTTATTACCATACATATGCCGCCCACACGACGGATGAGCTGGCTAATCTATCGGATCGCCTCGTGCGAATGGCGCCAGGTAAGCCAAGCAAAGTCTTTTACGGGCTATCCGGCTCGGACGCCAACGAAACGCAAGCTAAGCTTGTTTGGTACTACAACAATCTACGCGGTCAGCCGAAGAAGAAGAAGATTGTCTCGCGCGATCGCGGTTACCATGGTTGTTCGGTTATTTCCGGTTCTATGACCGGCATGTCGTTCTACCATGATCACATGGATCTGCCCTTTCCAGCCATTTTGCACACAGGCGCGCCTCACCACTATTGGGGTGCCGAGCCAGGTGAGACGGAGGAGGCGTTCTCTCGTCGACGAGCAGCCGAACTAGAAGAGATGATCGTGCGTGAGGGACCGGAAACGATCGGCGCCTTTATTGCCGAGCCGGTGCTGGGTACAGGAGGGATCACGCCGCCGCCCGATGGTTACTGGCGTGAAATTCAAGCCGTGCTTAGGCGCTACGACGTTTTGTTGATTGCCGATGAAGTGATTTGTGGGTTCGGCCGAACTGGAGCTGATTTTGGCAGCACGCTATATGGCATGGAGCCCGACTTGGTGACGGTGGCAAAGGGACTGACATCCGGCTATATGCCACTCTCGGCCGCAATCGTCGGCGAGAGGGTCTACGCGGTGATGGAAGAAGCAGCCGATCGTGTCGGCGCATTCTCCCACGGATATACCTATTCCGGTCATCCGATTGCGGCTGCAGCTGCTAACGCGGTCCTCGATATTGTCGAGAAGGAGCGACTAAGTGAGCGAGCGAGAACTGTGGGTTTGCATTTTTTGAAGCGGCTGAAGGAACGGTTCGCCCAGCTTGAGATCGTCGGTGAGGTAAGGGGAGTGGGCCTGCTCGGTGCCGTTGAGTTTGTCGCCGATCGGCAGACTAAACGACGCTTTGATCCGCAGCTCAAGGTGGGCGCTCGCATCTCCAAGGCGGCGCGCGACAGGGGACTCATCGCGCGAGCAATGCCTCATGGCGACATTCTAGGTTTCGCTCCGCCTCTCGTCGTTTCCGAATCTGAGATAGATGAGATCGTCGAGATCGCCTATCGCGCGACGAAGCAAGTGATGGACGAACTTGCGAAGGAAGCGGCAATTTGAAACGTCGCTTCTTGTATTCCGATCGGAACCAACAGGCTTGTTCATTCGCACACCTTTACAAGTGTGTTGCAGCTGAAACGAGCTCAGCTGAGATCGCGTAGCAAGGTCCCCCTAGCGCTCGATAGCATTCGCGTGCAGGCAGGAAGCATCATGATGGGATCCTACCGGATCTTCCACTCTGTGGGTCGACCGTGCGGTGTTGCGGCCGGCCTCGCCGGATAAACCTGTCGGGAGGGGGCGGCGTCTCGGTTTCAAGAGCGAGCGTTGGGCGACGTACGGCCTGTGGTTGTAAGGCCGTCATATTGCAATAGCTGATAGTGGAATTGCGTAGAGGTGGCCCGCGATTTGCATCTTTTTCTTTGATGGTGGCAATTCTTTGCTGGATTTGCGCGCGGATGGCTAGCTAGACGTTCTAAATGGCGGCGGTAGCGGCGTAGTGCTGGGTTAGTTTGGGGAGGAGTGTCATGATCACAAGTGATAGGGCCGGCCGTTTTCATCGCGGCACGAGCCGGCGCTCATTTCTTGGAACGTCGGCGGCTTTACTGAGCGTGCCGTTCGTCGCTAAGGCTACCGCTGTCTGGCCGCAGGACAAGCTCGCCGGCAGTGGCGAAGTTGTCGTCTTCAGCTATGGCGGATCGTACACGCAAGCGGTGAGAAAATACGTTTATGAGCCTTTCACAAAGGCGACGGGCATTGCTGTGGTCGATGTGACCGCTGACATTGCCGAGCCCCAAGTGAGAGCAATGTCTCGCGCCGGGCGCATCGACTGGGATGTCGCCCTGATTGACGGGCAGAACTTCCCGACCATGCATGAGGCGGGGGTGTTTCAGCCCATCGACTACGGTTTGTGGGACGAAGAAGCGCTCAAGGGGGCGCCGCAGAGTGCTCGCCTCAGTGACGCAGTCGTTGCATTCCGTTCAACGACGTTGCTCGCTTATGACGAGCGTTCCTTTGCGAAGGGAGGACCGCAAAACTGGGCCGATTTCTGGAATGTCAAAGCCTTCCCAGGGCCGCTGGGCCTCAGTGCGGTCGCCAGGCATATGGTGTTGGCGCTCGCAGCTGACGGCGTGCCAAATTCGGATCGTTGGCCGTTGACCGATGACAAGGTCGAGAGGGCTCTCAAGAAGCTCTCGGAGATCAAGCCGAATGTCGCGAAGTGGTGGACGGCTGGAGGGGAGCCTGTTCAAGCGTTGATCAATCGGGAGTTCGTGATGACGAGCTGTTACGATGGTCGTGCGCTGTCGGCCATCCGTCAGGGGGCGCCTATTCGCATGGTGTGGAGCGGTGGCAATCTGGTCTATGTCTACTGGACGGTGCTCAAAGGCGGTCCTAACACCGCAAACGCACAAAAGCTGGTTGCATTCCTGAACCGGGCTCAGAACGCTGCGGAATTCACGCTGGGGACAAACTTGACTGGTCCCAATGTGAATCAGCTCGAGCATTTGCCGGCCGATCTTGTTCCGCTCCTCAGCATTACTGAGGAGAATGCATCCCAACTCGTGGCCCAGGATGATGCTTGGCTCGCCGCCAAGCGACCTGACGGCCAGACCAATGTAGATCATCTCCAGGAGCGCTGGCTGGCATGGCGGGCACAATGAGTTCTACCACAATCAAAGGCCGGGCGGAATCCTCGCGGCCTTGGCCCACGCCCTGGGCTTGGCTGCTGCTGCCTGGAAGCATCTTCCTCGTGGTGCTCTTTGTGGTGCCGCTCACAGGTCTTCTGTTGCTCGCCTTTGGGATGCCGAGCTGGACGGTGGCGAATTTCTCGCGCATCGCAGACACGCCCGTCTATCTGACCGTGATGCGCAACACGCTGGAGATCAGCGTGACCGTGACTGCGCTCGCCTTCGTGCTGAGCTATCCCATTGCCTACGCTCTGACGACGGGCGGAGTGGCGTTGCGCACCTTTTTGCTCATCGGGGTCGTGCTGCCTTATTTTACCAGCACTCTGGCGCGGACCTTCGCCTGGATCGTCCTTCTCGGACGTAATGGTGTCGTCAACCAGTTCTTGCTCGAGCTCGGCTGGGTATCTCAACCGGTGCCAATGCTCTATAATCGATTTGGTGTAATCCTCTGTATGACCCACATTGTCATGCCGATGATGATCCTGCCGATGTATACGGTCATGTCCAGCACTGACCCGAAGCTTCTGCGCGCCGCGAGGTCGAATGGAGCGAGCCCGATCGCTGCCTTCCTCACCATCTTTCTGCCGCTTAGCCTGCCTGGTTTGATTGCAGGGGTTCTGCTCGTCTTCATCTATTGTCTCGGCTTCTACATTACACCTGCGTTGATTGGTGGGCTGTCAGACGTCATGATTACCATGGCGATCAGCTCGCAGATCCTGGAACAACTCAATTGGAATTTCGGTGCTGCGCTTTCCGTGGTCCTCCTGGTCGCCGTCCTGAGCGTATTGTGGCTCGGCTCGCGCTTCTTCCCGATTGAGCAGCTCCTGGGATTCTCTGACGGCAAGGCCGGTTCGACCACCTCCCGCCGCCAAATGGGTGCCCAACTGTTGATGCGTATCGGCTCGGCAGCAAACACGCTCGACCGCTGGCTTCCTTCGACGGGAGGGCGAGGTGTCCCGATTCTGGCAAGCTTTCTGGCCGTGCTTCTCCTGCTGCCAGTCGTGATCGTCGCATACTTGTCGTTCAGCGCTTCGTCGTACTTCGTCTTCCCGTTGCCAGGCTACTCGCTGCGCAACTACGAGGCCTATCTTTTCGACACGCTTTGGTTGCGCGCGACCTTCACCAGCATCCGCATTGCGCTGATGGCGGCGGGCATGGCCACTGCGCTCGGCGGTATGCTTGCCTTCGGGTTATCGCGCGGTGGGATGCCTGGTCGCGGAGCTATGATTGGGCTCGTGCTCTCGCCGATTATCATGCCTACAGTTATCGTAGCCGTCGCGACCTATTTCTTGCTCGCGCGGCTCGGGCTGCAGGGCACCGAGTTTGGTCTGGCGCTTGGCCACGCGGTCCACGCCATTCCTTACGTGGTGGTGATTGTGGTTGCCAATCTGCGCGACCTTAGCACGACCTATGAGCGTGCGGCCCGGAGCCTTGGCGCCGGGCCGCTGGCCACCTTTCGCACGATCGTCGCGCCGCTCGTTATGCCCGCCCTCATCGTCGCTAGCTTCTTTGCGTTCCTGACCTCGTTCGACGATGTTGTCTATGTGCTGTTTCTTGGCATCGGAAAGATCACGACTTTGCCAATGCGCATGTGGGAAGGCATCCGGCAGGACATCAATCCCACTATTGCTGCGGTAGCCACGCTGCAGATGCTGGTTGCTACAATTGTTATTATCGTGGGTACCGTGCTGAGAAGGCAAAAACAGACCTGACGGCCCTGACTGGGGGCGCAGTTCAGACCAAAACAAATGACGAGTTTACCTAGGGAGCTGAAATGTTGATGAAAGCGACGGTGAGCGGCACTGATGTGAAAACCGGAGGCATCACGCTGCATAACCTGCAGAAGCGTTACGGTAGCGCGATGGCCGTTGACGATGTCAGTCTTTCCGTATCGCCCGGAGAGTTCATCTCCCTGCTGGGTCCGAGCGGATCGGGAAAGACAACAACTCTGATGATGATCGCAGGTTTCGAGATGCCTAACAGCGGTCAGGTTCTGCTCGACGACAAGGACATCACGCGCCTGCCGCCTCACCGCCGCGAACTCGGCGTGATCTTCCAAAACTACGCATTGTTCCCGCACATGACGGTCGCCGAAAACGTTGCGTATCCGCTTCGCATGCGGCGTATGGCAAGGGTGGACATCGAAACGCGGGTACGCCGCATCCTCGATCAGGTGCATCTCGGTGCCTTGGACTCGCGCTACCCCCACCAAATGTCCGGCGGTCAGCAGCAGCGAGTGGCGATCGCGCGGGCCCTGGTCTTCGATCCGCCCGTTCTTCTCCTTGATGAGCCCTTGGGCGCGCTGGACAAGAAGCTGCGCGAGCATCTGAGGAACGAGATCAGGACCCTGCACAAGGAAGTCGGCAAGACGATGATCTACGTCACGCACGACCAGGATGAGGCGCTTGCCATGTCCGACCGTGTCGCCGTGATGCACGAGGGGCGGATCCGCCAAGTCTCGGCGCCGAAGGATATTTATCGCAAGCCTACCGACTTGTTCGTGGCGGGTTTCGTCGGTGAGGTCAATCTGATACCCGTCAAGCTCAAATCTGGCACCGTACATGGGCCTGCGGGCGAAACCCTGCCGGCTCCGCAGTGGCAGGATGCGGACAGGGGGGCGACGCTGTGCGTGCGACCCGAACATCTGCATCTCGAAACGAGCGCCGCCGGTTCATCCGGCGGAATTCAGGGGCGCATCAGCGGCATGACGTTCGTTGGCGATGCCACGGTCTTGGAATTCCGCAGCGAAACGGGATTGCAGCTGTCATCGAAGGTGCTGAACGTATCGGCCAAAACAATGCCGGAGGTCGGCGATCCCTGCGTCGCCTCTTGGGCTGCGAACGACGCAACAATCCTGACAGAATAGCTTGACCGATTAGCCGCATCGAACTCTGGTCCTGGTTTGAAATCTACTAGCGTCCGCCTCGCAGTTGAGATGAACGTAAGCGCTGGGCGTTCGCCGTCCATCTCTTTTTTATCGCTCTGCCCGAAGACTAATAACGTGTTTCCGAGGCGGGATGCGATCTAAGCAAGGCGAGCAACTTATCGATGAACGGCGCTGAAAGTCTGATTCGTACACTGGTTGCTGGAGGAGTGGACACCTGCTTTGCAAATCCAAGCACGTCCGAGATGCACTTTGTAGCGGCCCTCGACCGCGTCGATGGTATGCGCTGCGTGCTTGTGCTGTTCGAGGGAATTGCTATTGGCGCTGCGGACGGTTGTGCGCGCATGTCCGAAAGGCCGGCCGCAACGCTGCTACACGTGGGCCCGGGCTTGGCGAATGGCCTCGCCAATTTGCACAACGCCACCAAGGCGTCCGGCCCAATCATCAATATCGTGGGAGATCACGCAGCCTACCACCGTAACTACGATGCACCGCTCACGTCAGATATTGAAGGTGCAGCGAAGCCGTTTTCTGGCTGGGTCCGTACCTCCCCGATCGCAATGCGTGTTGCGGCTGATGGCGCTGCGGCCATCGCAGCGGCGCGCAGCCCACCCGGTCAGGTGGCAACCTCATTCTTCCGGCTGATACCGCCTGAAACGAAGGCGGCGGTCCCGCTGCTGTGGGCGAAGCACCCAAAAGAGCGCGGGTTTCGCAGGATTGCATCAAGGATGCTGCCAGGGCATTCCGGTCGGGTATGCCAGCGATGGTGCTGCTGGGGGAACTCGCGCTGCGACAACGCGGCCTTAGTCTGGCAGGGCGAATGTGTGCCAACACAGGCGCGAAGATCATGGCACAAACATTTGTTGGCCGCATTGAGCGTGGCGCTGGTCGCGTTGCGGTCGATCGCCTTCCGTTCCCGGTCGACGAAGCCCGTGCGACACTTGCGGGACTCAAACATATCGTCCTGGTTGGTAGCCGCATCCCGGTGGCCTTCTTTGCCTATCCCGACAAGCCAAGCTTGATGGCGTCTGAGGATACGGATTTCTTGACGCTTGCACGTAGCGAAGACGACGCACCGGACGCGCTTGAGCGGCTTGCGGACGAGTTGGATGCTCAATCCGCACCGAGCTAGCATTACAGTTGCTTTTGTTGCGGGCTTCTGAATCCATGGGCAACCATGATTCGAATGTCGTGGGCGCGGGCCGCGTCGGTTGAGGAGACGCTTGCGTTGTGGGCGGCGTCGCTTCGAGAGATCAAGCAACGGATACGTCCGTTTGTTCACGCAAGAGCGTGTTGCGACGAATGCAGGTCTGTTCCTGGAAGGTCTGCTCGGAGATGAGCAGCGCAAGACCGGTAGGATGCGCGCGGAGGCGGCTGGCGATCCCGGCCCATGGCGGCAGCAGGCGATTCTGGGTCGTGGAGATTGGGACGCGGATGCCCTGCGCGATATCGTGCACGACTATGTCATCGAGCATTTGGCGGATGACGATGCGGTGCTGGTGATCGACGAGACCGGCTTTCTCAAGCAGGGTAAGGCCTCGTGCGGAGTGGCGTGGCAATACACTGGTTCGGCAGGGAAGATCACGAACTGCCAGATCGGCGTCTTCGCTGCCTACGTTTCGCGTCATGGCCATGCGTTCATCGATCGCGCGTTGTATCTTCCGAAGGAATGGACCGATGATCCAGATCGTCTGGAAGCCACATATGTGCCTGCCGATGTCGGCTTTGCGACCAAACCAAAGCTTGCGACGAGAATGATCGCACGCGTGATAGCCGCGTCTGTACCATTCAAGTGGGTTGCCGGTGATACCGTCTACGGTGTTGGCAACATCGAACAGCAACTACGTCGGGCAGGCAAAGGCTACGTGCTTGGGGTCAGCAGCGCTCATGTGTTTCGATCCTGGGGCAAGCGACCGCCGGTCGCCGATACGGCTGCAGACCTCGCCCGGACGCGGCGCTCATCCGACTGGAAGCGCCTGTCGGCGGGAGCCGGAACCAAAGGACCGCGGCTGCACGATTGGTGTTATCTCGAATTGGCCGATCTCGAGGCCGAGCAGTTCAACAGCGCAAATGGTGGTTTATGGACGCGCGGTCTACTAATCCGTCGTCGCATCGCCGATGATGACCTCGCCTTCTTCACCACCTGGTGCCCAGCGGGAACAGCCATTGAAACGCTGGTCGCGGTCGAAGGCCATCGATGGGCGATCGAGGACAGCTTTGAAACCGCGAAAAACGAGTTCGGGCTCGATCACGACGAGAGCAGATCCTGGCATGGTTGGCACCGTCATGTGTCCTTGATGATGCTCGCCTTCGCCACGATGGCCGCGATCCGACATCGCGCTAATCCGCCATCGCCCAAAAAAACGAAATGGCGCGTCCGGCAAAACCCAAAGCATAACCACGCCGCCACTGATCCGCTGGTCCCAATCCAGGAAATCCGCCGCATTGCTATGACTTGCGCGGACGCGGATTCAACCCGCACACATCATCGCATGTTCTGGCGCAGAGCTCACCAGGCTGCCGCTCAACGCGCCCACTTCAAACCAAAAAAGCAACTGTAATGCTAGGCCGCGAAGCTGGCGCCGCGATCAGTATCGCTCGCTCGATCGGTTGCGCTGTTGGCCGAGATTCGCGAAACCCAGGACGAACTCGGCAATCGCGTCGATCGTAAGCGTAGCTCAGCGGCCCTTTTTATTGACGCTTGACGTCTATTTTGATCGCGTCGTGTACCGACGCGGCTTCCACATTTCCGGTAATGCGCTGACGGCGGCCTCGAGCGCAGCCCGATCGATGACGTTGGGATCGAACCGGTCTGGGCCCCAGGTACGCATATGTTCATGCTCTGGATGGGCAGGATCGCCAATGGTTTCGAGGTAGTCGGCATAGCCGGGCGGCCCGCCAACATCTTCCGGAGGGCAGCGGCCGACGGCAACGAGCAAGAGGGGAAGATCGTCCGTCGACGTGTTCTCGAACCATTTTTCGAATTTGATCACATGATCCCAACTGTCGCCGAAGTCATAGATATAATGGATCGTCTTGGCGCCGGTCTCGTGAACGATATCGGAGAGGCGCGCCTTGCGGGCATCGATGGGCAGGTGGCCAAAATCGTTATCGGGATCAGGAATGCCCCAATGCCCTTCGCCAGCGAGGAACTCGAAGAGGTGGCTATCCGTCCAGCCAAAGGCCGCCTGAAGCGTCAGATGCAACCGATCAAGACGCAGGGTGATGGGTACGACGAGGCACCGCATCACCGCCGGTTTCACGTCCTTGAGGGTCACCTTGATCCGGACAGCGGTCGTGTTGAGGCTCATACTGCCAGCCCCCGGATCGTGAGCATGCATCGTGTAAGTCGATGCCCAGGGGAGCAGCTCATTCAGTCGTGCCGCAGGCCAACCATTGACGAGCTTCGCGAGGACGTCAGTAAGCCAGTGCTCGGCACTGACGCCATTGCGGCGCGGCAATCAGGATGGAAGTGCAGCGTCAATCAGGATGAGAGAGCTTCGCCGGGCTCGTGACGCAGGGAGGGCGTAGCCCGACCGGAGTTACGAGCCCGGCGACGGCGCGATCCGAGCGGACCGCGCCGTCTGGTGATCGCGGCTGGCCGGTGATGGATGGTTCTTCTCGCCAAAGAGGAATCACCCGTTGCCAGGCTGCCATGTCACCGATCACCAGATGAGGCTCTACATGAAGTTCCGTCAAACCAATTCGCCGCCAGAGGCGGCCGCGAAGGCGTCGTTCAGTTCGTCGACCGCTTATCGGCTCGAGAAGGATCTGCGCCTTCCGTCGCAAAAGAAGACACCGCGGCAAAGGCGGCGGCCGGATCCCTTGGCCAACGTCTTCGGCCTGGAGGTCGTGCCGATGCTGAAGGCGGCTCCCGGCGTGCGGCCCGTGGCCATCTTCGAGGAGATGCTCCGACGCCATCCTGAGCTGGGGGCTGGAATCCGCCGCACGCTCGAGCGCCGGATCCGCGCCTGGCGGGCGATCCACGGCGAGGAGCAGGAGGTCATCTTCCGCCAGACCCACGAAGTGGGCCAGGTCGGCCTGTCCGACTTCACCGATATGGGCGAGCTTGGGGTCGCCATCGCTGGCGTGCCGCTCGATCATCGCCTGTATCACTTCCGGTTGGCCTATTGCGGGTTTGAACACGCCCATGTCGTGCTCGGTGGCGAGAGCTTCGTCGCATTGGCCGAAGGGCTGCAGAATGCCCTGTGGTCGCTCGGTGGGGCACCGCGGGAGCATCGGGCCGACAGCCTGTCGGCCGCCTTCTGCAATCTCGATCGCAATGCGAGGGACGATCTGACCAGGCGGTACGAGGACCTCTGCGCCCACTACGGCATGCGGCCTTCCCGCAACAATCGCGGCATCGCCCACGAGAACGGGGCGATCGAAAGCTCGCATGGCCATCTCAAGCGCACGATCGCCGATGCGCTGCTGTTGCGCGGCACTGCCGACTTCGATGATCTCGCCGCCTATCGCGGCTTCATCGACGAGATCGTCAGCCGCCGTAATGCCCGCAACTCCAAGCGGATCGACCACGAGCGCGCCACCCTGCAGGCGTTGCCAGATCGCCGCACCTCGGACTACGAGGAGGTGATTGTCCGCGTGACGTCAAGCGGCGGCTTCACCTTGCGCAAGGTGTTCTACACCGTGCCGTCGCGTTTGATCGGGCACCAACTGCGGGTGCGCCTTTACGACGATCGTCTCGACGTGTTCGTCGGCGGCACCCATCTCGTCACCCTGCCGCGTGGGCGGCCGCATTCCAACGGCAAGCACGACCAGGTCGTCGATTATCGGCACGTGATCCATTCCTTGCGGCGCAAGCCAATGGCGCTGCTCAATCTCGTCTACCGTGATCGGCTGTTCCCGCGCGATGCCTATCGCCGAACCTTCGATTGCTTGCGCGAACGGCTGCCGGACAGGAAAGCCTGCCGGATCATGGTCGATCTGCTCGCACTGGCCCATGAGCGCGGCTGCGAGGCCGAACTCGCCGATCAGCTCGCGACCGAGCTTGATGCCGGCCGACTGCCCGACCTCAACCGGCTGCGCGCTTACTTCTCTCCCGATCCGGCCTGCGTGCCGCACGTCGTGGTGCAGCTCGCACCGCTCGCCACCTATGAGTGCCTCATCGGTGCCGGCGAGATCGGAGGTGCCGCATGAGCACGGCCAACACCATTGACACCGCGCGCCTCAATCTATTGCTCAACGAGTTGCGGCTGCCAGCCAACAAGGTGCTGTGGCCGCAATTTGCCGAGCAGTCCGACAAGGAAGGCTGGCCGGCGGCCCGCTTCCTCGCCACCATTGCCGAGCACGAGATCGCCGAACGCGGCCGCCGCCGCGTCGAGCGCCATCTCGTCGAGGCGCGGCTGCCCGCTGGAAAGACCTTCGACAACTTCGACTTCGAGGCTGTGCCGATGATCTCCAAGGCACAGGTGACCGCGCTCGCCGCCGGCGATGGTTGGCTCGGCAAGGGCGCCAATCTGCTGCTGTTCGGCCCGCCCGGCGGCGGCAAGAGTCACTTGGCGGCAGCCATCGGCCTGGCCCTTATCGAGAACGGATGGCGCGTCCTCTTCACCCGCACCACCGATCTCGTCCAGAAGCTCCAGGTGGCGCGGCGCGAGCTCAATCTCGAGGCCGCCATTAACCGCCTCGACCGCTTCGACCTCCTGATCTGCGATGATCTTGCCTACGTCACCAAGGACCAGGCCGAGACCAGCGTGCTGTTCGAGCTCATCAGCGCTCGCTACGAGCGGCGTTCCATGCTGATCACCGCCAATCAGCCCTTTGGAGAGTGGAACAGGGTCTTCCCGGATCCTGCTATGACGCTCGCCGCCATCGATCGCCTCGTTCACCACGCCACCATCGTCGAGATGAACGTCGAAAGCTATCGCAGGCGCACCGCGCTCGAGCGGAAGCGTGGTCCAGGGCGACCATCCTCGCACGCGACACCAAAAACACTCGCTGATTGACGCTCCGCGACAATCAGAGCGAACAAAACTCTTGCGCGCGACAATCATCGCGGCAATCATCACCTCGCCGCGACACCGACTCGCCATCCTGATTGTCGCGCGCTTCCCATCCAGATTGTCGCGCTATACGCCATTGAGCTTGCACGTTTATGCCGCCCGCCGAACTATGCCGAGTTGGGTCGTTTTCCCCAGATTCCTCGCTGACCAGCGTTTGATCGGTTCGGCATAGTTCGTTCTGTGCCTCCGCTTTCAACAGCGGAGAACAGGAAGATGGAAAGAAGAGTACCTGGGCAGAAGCCGGCTGTACCGGCGTATGAGAGGGCCGCATGGACAGCTCGTGGAGCGCTACGCCGCTCGTCTCGTCGAGGAGAGGCTCGTTCGGCACGGCACGTCGCGTTGCCTCAACGTGGTTGGCGGGCTCCTGAGTTGGATCGCGGGCCGTCGCTACAAGCTGGTCGATCTCGATGAGCAGCTCGTTGAGCGGTACCTCCGACATCGACGCAGGAGGCAGTCTATCCAACCCGGTGACCGAGCTGCGCTCAAGCGATGGCTGTCGGTGCTGCGCGAGGAAGGCGCGATCGCGCCGTTGGTGCTACCGCCTCTCACCCCGCACGAACGGATCTTCAAGGAGTTCGATGCCTACCTGCGATCAGAGCGCGGCTTGGCCCCGAGGTCCATCGTCCGCCATCTCCCAGTCATCCGCAGGTTCCTGCACGAGGTGTGCTCCGGCGGCGCCGGCGCCCTGTGCAAGATCAGTCAAGAGGACGTGATCCGCTACATTGAGCGCCACGCCCGGGATTGGAGCCCGAAAACAGGCAAGGCGATGTGCTGGTCGTTGCGCGCCTTTCTCCGTTACCGCCACCATCGGGGGCTGAACGCGCGCCCGTTGGCGGATTGCGTTCTATCAATGCGCCGATGGAAGCTCGCAACTCTGCCGACTTATCTGTCTGCCGCTCAGGTGCGGAAGGCTCTCGACGGATGCGACCGAGGACAGTGATGGGGCGGCGCGACTGCGCCATTCTGTTGTTGCCGGCCAAGCTCGGCCTGCGGGCCGACGAGGTTGCGACGCTCACGCTCGACGATGTCGACTGGCGCGCCAGCGAGATACTCGTTCGCGCCAAGGGCCGCCAGCGTGCACGGATGCCGATACCGCCAGACGTTGGTGCGGCCATCGTTGCATATCTGCGCAATGGCCGCCCAAAGTCGTCGTGCCGACGTCTGTTCGTCCGCACACTCGCGCCACACGTCGGCTTTGCTTCCGGATGCGCGATCACCATGATCGCCAAGGCCGCTCTCGATCGCGTTGGAATCGAAGGTTGCGCCCACCGCGGCGCCCATATCTTCCGACACAGTCTCGCTACCGAGCTTCTCCGATCTGGCGCGACCTTGTCGGAGATCGGACAGTTGGTACGCACGAGAACCACGATGTCGACATCGATGCGCTCAGACATTGAGCCTGCCCTGGCCGGGAGGCGTGCAATGACCGATCTGCGCTCCGCACTCGATAAGTACCTGAGCATGCGCAAGGGGTTGGGATACAAGTACGAGCACCAGACCCGTCGGCTCGCCGACTTCGTCACTTTCATGGAGAAGCGCAAGGCCAGGATCATCACGACGAAGCTGGCAATGGAATGGGCAACGCTGCCGCCCGATCGTCATGCATCCTGGTGCGCTGCGATTGAGCGACGTGCGTGGGTTCGCGCGCCATTTCGCCAACTTCGATCCGAGAACGGAGGTGGTCGCCCGTGGGCATGCTGCCCGGATGGAAGCGCGGATGTCTACAGCGACGCGGAGATCGATGCGTTGCTGACGGCAGCGCTGGCTCTGCCGCCAGCGGACGGGCTGCGCCAACGGACTTACCATACCTTGTTCGGGCTGATCGCGGTGACAGGCATGCGTATATCCGAGGCGATGGGCCTGGAGCGTGATGACGTCGACCTCGACGCCGGCGTGCTGACGGTCCGGCTGACCAAGTTCGGCAAGTCGCGGCTCGTGCCATTGTATCCGACGACGAGAACCGCGCTGGGCGACTACGCCCACCGGCGCGATGCGCTGCTCGGATCACGCTGCGGCTCGACCCTCTTCGTTGCCGAACAGGGAGGCCGATTGCTGCACCAGTACGTTCATCGCGTCTTCTGGCGATTGTCCAGAGAGATCGGGCTGCGGCGCCCAGGTGATCGTACCGGGCCACGCGTGCACGACTTCCGTCATCGCTTCGCCATCCGGACGCTGCTCGACTGGTATCGCGAAGGCAAGGACGTCGAGCAACAACTCCCAGTGCTCTCCACTTACCTCGGCCACGCCTGCGGGCGCGATACCTACTGGTATCTCTCGGCCTGCCCCGAGTTGATGGAAGAAGCGGCGCGGCGTCTCGATTGGCGATGGGAGGTGACGCCATGCCGATAGCGTCCGGTCCCTGCTGGGAAAGCATGCTCGTGTCGCTCACAAGAGTTGCCCGTCTTTGAAGGCCAAGAGCGTGTCGCCGCACTGCTGAGGCACAGATCTGCGATGGAACTGCTGCAAGCCGGCGTCGACTGCTCCGTGATCGCACTGTGGCTCGGTCATGAATCGGTCGAGACGACGCAGACATACCTGCACGCCCACCTGGCCCTCAAGGAAGCTGCCCTGGCGAAGCTCAACCGTACGAGCGCGGCAAGCGAACCCGCTTCCAGCCGAACGACCGCCTACTCGCCTTCCTAAGGCACTCTGAACGACCAGACTATGCCGAATGGAATGGGGCTGCCCTGCACGCGATCGACGGTGCCAGCGCGTGACCATGGCGTGCCATACCAAATCCGTTCGGCATAGTTCGGCGGGCGGCATAAACCTGTAGCTTAATGGCGTCAGTGCAGAGCGCTGGCTCTCCGACGTCCTCGCGAAGCTTGTCAATGGTTGGCCTGCGTCACAACTGGATGAGCTGCTCCCCTGGGCATCGACTTACATGATGCATGCTCACGATCGAAGTTTGGCAGCATGAGCCTCAACACGACCGCTGTCCGGATCAGAGTGACCCTCAAGGACGTGAAACCGGAAGTGATGCGTCGCCTTCGTACCTGTCACCCTGCCCCTTGATCGGCTGCATTTGATGCTTCAGGCGGCATTTGGCTGGACAAATAGCCAGCTCTTCGAGTTCCATGCTGGCGAAGAGTCTTGGGGCATCCCTGACCCGACGGTGATTTTGGCCCCCAGCCTATAGATGCCCGCAAGACGCGGCTCTCCAATATCGTTCAAGAGACCGGCGCCAAAGACGATCCACTATCTCTATGACTTTGGCGACAGCTGGGATCATGTGATCAAGCTCGAAAAATGGTTCGACAACAGGACGACAGAGGGACTTCCCCTCCTGCTCGAGGCCGCCGGCCGCTGCCCTCCAGAGGATGTTAGAGGTGCGCCCGATGCCATCGGCGACCCTACCCATCCAGAACATGAAAATATGCGCCTCTGGAGGCCCGAACAGTTCGATCCCGACGTCGTCAACCGGGAGACGCTCGAGGGCGCCGTCAACGCATTGTCCGGAATTTGGAAGCCAAGACGGCACAAGTGCGATCAAAATAGGCGTCAAGCGCCAATCGAAAGGGCCGCAGCGCTACGCTTACGATGAGTCGATGCCGACTGGTGGCGGCTTTTTCGCTGCAACTTGGAGTTCGCAGCCACACACTTGGCTTCAGAACATGGGCGGTTCGATAGGGTTGGGATGCCTATGGCTACGAGCGCTGCGATCGCCTGCCCGAACGACCTCTGCTCAACTTTCAGGCGGATGGTAGCGCGCTGTACGCCATTCAGTCACTCTGGACACAGGCGCGTGAAGGCCTGAACATTACGACAGTGCTGTTTAACAATAGATCATATGCCTGTCTTCGAGATGAATTGGCCAACGTCGGGGCGCAGAATGTCGGGCGCAAGTGCTCGATCTCAGTCGGCCTGACATCGACTTCTTGAACTGGCCAGAGTGGGCGTGCCGGGGGCGCGGGTGACAATGATGGACAAATTCAATATCGAGGTGGCACGCGGACTTGCGACCCCTGGACCATATTTGGTCGAAGTGTTGGTCTGGAGTTTCCGTTGAATTCCACTGTATCATCGTGATTGGCTAAGTGCGGCGAGAGTGGTGTTGGCGATGCTCCCACACCTTCCTTGTAGCGCCGCTTCGCGCTGATCCTGCCGAACGCTGACGGAGTTCGCGCGCCTGGCCATCACTCGCTGGCGTCACGCGCTCATCCCTTCCATCATCTGTCGGTGAACTTGACGGCTGCGATATAGGACCATCTCCTTCCAGTCGGCTCTGTCCGGATAGTAGTGGTCCTTCATGCGCCTGCGGATATCGCGACCAAGTTCGCCGTCGATCTCAGTTTGGCGATACGCATAGAGCCAATGGTCAGCGCGCAAGACCGGCCTTGCGACCTCTGGAGGGTAGGTTCCGAACTCCAGGCAGACATAAACGTGGCGATCACCCAAGATCCGCTGCCAGTAATCATCCTGCGTGCCGTTGAGGACAAGAGCCGATGAGGTGCCCAGATCTGGCGATGTGACCGAATAGCCAAATATGTCCCGTGCTCGCTGATATCCGGACATGCCCGACGCCTGCTCGCACTGCAACTCGCCATAACCATACGGTCCTAGCCCGGTGTGGTAATCCACGATCATGATCAACCGGCGCGATCCGATGTTATAGTCCGACACGATCCGCTCTAGTGTCTCACGAGCTACTGTAGGGCCAAAACCGCCAAAGAACATTCCGGTTCGATGTCGGTACTGACCGGTGGTCCGCGCCTTTCGGTAGGCGAGCTCGCCGTAGGTCGAACGGTATTTTTCTATCGTTGCTTCGGCGGTCGCGAAAACAGGTCCTTCCAACGCACTTGGTACCAGACTATCGGCAAGTGCGTCGTATCCATCGTTTCGAGGGAGCGAAGCCGTGAAATCGATAAAATTCCTATTGAGGTCGCACCCTTCCTGCGTAACGCGTCGATCCCATGCGAACCCATATGGATTTAGGGCATGAATAAGCAAGATTGCTTCATCAGATTTGAGCCTTTCGTACCCCCGCTCGGCCAGCCAATCGAGCTGCGCAGCAGATCCACAATATCCTTCGGCGCCGTGCGTCGCTGATATCAGAATTCCGACTTTCGAAGCGCCTCGATCGCCGAACCACGCAACATCCGTCGAGAGTTCTTCTCCACCAGGTCCCCGGGCGCGGGAGAGGTATACGGCTGCTTCGCCCATCGCGGCGTCACGAACATAGTGCCTAAATTTTTGGCGAGCTTCGAAGTAGTTCGATGAGAAGTGCTTGTTCGCTGCTTGGACAATGGCATTAGTCATGGGCATTCCAATCATGGTTGAGAAGGGGCTGCTAGCCATCGCCATTCTGCGAACACTGAGCCGCGAGAGTCGCGTCGTTTAGAACTGCTCTGGATTCCTTTCTCGGATCAGAACCAAAGCTCTACCGGATTCAGTTCGCAGCTTTTCGGCGTTTAGGCCCTGAATGCGTTGGAATGAAAGCGCGCCGCCGGGGGCTTTCCCAACGGAAACTAGGAACCCGGGGGAACGCGTTCGGGTTCAGCCGAGACGCACTCTGCAAGCTGAACGCCGTCAGCTGAGCTGCAGCGCGATTCAGGCATCCAAGTCTGGAATTCCAACCAAATGCCCCGCAACTTGCAGAATTCTGTCACTGTGAAGCGCTTTTCGCAATATGAGCGCCATTGGAGATGCAATATAGTTGCTCTGCTAAAGCGCGGAAGGCACCCTTCCGTGGCAGTGCAATGCGCTGGTGCGGAGATTGTTGGAGACTAGGGTCGTCGACTATCTGCAGCGTCTCGGAACGGAGTCGCCGAGGCTTACTGTGGGTACGCGATTGGATTCGATTGCTCTAACCTTTGCATCGAAAGAGTGGTTACATGCCCATGGTGGCTGGCCGCCGACCAGGAAGGAGAACGACGATGACTGAGGCGCTCTATTTCAAGAGCGATGACATGGTGTTCGCGCAAGATCAAAGCGCGGCTAATGGCTCCGCAATGCTTTGCCAATTAG
The DNA here is from genome assembly GCF_023101065.1 of Bradyrhizobium sp. 172. Classification (NCBI taxonomy): domain Bacteria; kingdom Pseudomonadati; phylum Pseudomonadota; class Alphaproteobacteria; order Hyphomicrobiales; family Nitrobacteraceae; genus Bradyrhizobium; species Bradyrhizobium sp. 172. The sequence goes on along the minus strand of NZ_CP064701.1, from coordinate 6,796,725 downwards.
TCGGTCCAGGAATCAGCAAGACGATCCATGCCGGTGTGGTCATCTACGATGGCTGCTCGATCGAGCGCACGGTGAACTACGACGAGACCGCAGTCGTCCTTGGCGGAACATTTCGCATTCTCACCGGCGAAAACTATAGCCGCGTCATCGAAGCGAAGTTCGGGGACGTGATTTGGCTCACCAAAGGGACCCGTTTGAAGTACCAAGGGGACAATGCGAAGGTATTTTATGCTCGGCATCCAGTTGATTGGAGCACGGACAGCGCGGTTATCGCAGGAGAGAAGCCGATGAGCGATGTATACCACTTCAGAAGCACGGATATGATCTATTCACAGATGCAAATCTACTCGGGCGGCTACGCGTCCACATGTAGCCTCGTTACTCCGGAAATTAGCAAGTCGATCGGCGCCACGATTGCAACCTTCAACGGCAGCTCGGTCGACTGGACGACTGAGTATGATCAGATCTCGGTCGCGCTCGGTGGAATGATGCGGATTCGCACGGGCGCAAACTATAGTCGTACGATGGACGCAAGGTTGGGCGACGTGGTTTGGCTGCCGAAAGGGACGCCGCTGAAATACGAAGGCGAAAGAGGAATTATGTTCTTCGTCCCGTACCCGGTTGATTGGCGTCTGCGGAGCCAGCCGGTGAGGCCGAAGCCGTGGCCTGCGTCAGTGCGATGAACCGGTCAGCGCCCATAAGAACTCAGCGGGAATGACGTCTGGCATCCCATATTTCATTACGGCTCAAAGCTCTTCGGCGCACGATCCTGATTGCGGCGAGCTGCCCCTCCCTATGCTAGTTGCCCAAGCGCGGAAAACGACGGTCGAGCTATGAGTATGTCAGAGACAATAAAAATCCACACCGGAACAGACGACCTGCTTGCAGTGATCCGTGATCGAGTGGCCCTCATTACGCTCAATCGGCCACAGGCGCGCAACGCAATCTCCAAAGGTATGAAAGCGGCTTGGGTCGAATTGATCAAGCGCTTCGCTGATGACCAAACAGTGGGCGCCATTCTAATCACCGCCGCGGGGACCGCATTTTGCGCCGGGGGCGATGTAAAGGGCATGGGCGGAAGTACGGCGACAGCCGAAGCAACATTCGAACAGCGCGTAGCTGATTTGCGGGCGGACCAGCGAATGCTGATCGGTGACCTGTTCGCACTGCGAAAGCCGACGGTTGCGGCGCTTCCCGGGCCAGCTGCCGGCGCGGGCCTTGCGCTTGCTCTGGCCTGCGACATCCGCATCGCCGCAGAGTCGGCCATCCTGACGACCTCTTATGCGAGAGTCGCGTTGGCGGGAGATTGCGGTATAGCCTGGCTGCTGACACGACTGGTCGGAGTTTCCCGCGCGCGCGAACTGATGCTCCTGTCCGAACGCATCGATGCCCGGCGAGCCGAAACGATGGGTCTGCTCAATCGCGTGGTAGCCGACGCGGATTTGGCCGAATCTTCCTTTGCTCTTGCTGCTTCGCTCGCTGACGGACCTACTTTCGCGTTTAGCTGCATGAAGGACAATTTGGATCACGCCCTCAATTCTGGCCTTTTGCAGTCGATGGACCACGAGGCCGCGAACCTGATCAAGACAGAATTGACATCTGACCACAAGGAAGGCGTACGGGCGTTTGCGCAGAAGCAGAAGCCCGTGTTTCAGGGGCGTTGAGTTCGTTGCAGCGCCTTGCGACCAACCTTCGCAAGCGAAGCCCGATCAATGATCAGCCGACCCTCGTGCAAATTGCTGGCAGACTGCCGACACGAACATTCGGCTTCAACTGATTGCAGCATCTGGATGAGGCTCTGACGCAGGGCGGCGACCGGCGTCATCAACTCGTCGGCTACCTTTTTGGATGCTTTGATTGCGTCGTGAGCCACGATCGAACACCTCCCCAGCGCGAAAAAAGTCAATACTGCGGGTTTTACGCAGTTCTTCAGCTCTGGGACTTCCAATTCTGAGAGTTTTGGCGGGTCGGCCATAGGTATGTTCGCCAACACTGGATAGGCGCGTCGCGCACGCAACTAGTACCCCTGCACAGTGATTATGACCGGTTAGACTTGCGGTTCTAGCTCCGGCAGGCATTTGGGATCTACGAGCAATTCGATGCTGCGTGAGGTCGCCGGCTGGCGTCTGATGAAGCCTTGTCGTTCGAGCGTAAGCGTAGCGCCGCGGCCCTTTAGAATATCTGTGCGCAATCTTGGGAGCACCGTTAGAAGAGTCATCTTCTGCAAGGGTGCTCACAATGGACGACCATTCGGATGACATAAGACGACCATTGTCACCGCGTATCGAAGTGTACGCCGGCGCAGGCCGTAAGCAGTGGCCGGATGATTTGAAGGCCCGGATTGTCGCGGAAAGCCTTGAGCCGGGCGCGGTTGTAACAGATATCGCACGCCGGCATGGCTGCCGGCCACAGCAGGTGCCTGACTGGCGGCGCCGGGCGCGTTTAGGTCAACTGGTGCTGCCAGCTGCGGCGGGTGCACTGTCGTTTGTGCCGTTGGTGTCGGAATCGTCGCCATCGGCGGCTGCCGCGCCCTCCGGATCGCCGGAAGCAGCCGTTGTGACGGTTGAGCTCCAGGGGGCACGAGTTGAGGTGCGAGGGACGCCTGGACTTGCCGTGCTGAGTGATGTGTTTGTTGCGTTGCGCCGGACACGTTCATGCTGACGGCTTCCGCTGGCCTCATGATTTACGTTGCGACCCGACCTGCAGACTTCAGGAAGGGCGCGGATGGTCTGGCGCTGTTGGCGAAGGAGACGCTGGGCCACGATCCGATGAAGGGCGTGGCGGTGGTCTTCCGTGCGAAGCGCGCTGACCGGGTGAAGATCGTGGTCTGGGATGGTAGTGGCCTCGTGCTGTATTGGAAGCGGCTTGAGGGCAGCGCCTTCAAGTGGCCGCCGATCGTTGACGGCGTGATGCGAATGAACGCCGCGCAGTTGACCGCGCTTCTGGCCGGCATGGATTGGACACGCATGCATGCGCCTCGAATCCCGCAGCCGAAAGCGCTTGCGTAGGACAGAAAATCTTCGCTGCATCGGGGCGCGAAGCATGGCAGACTCGGGCCAATGAGTGATTTGCCTGATGAACTGCCGAACGATCCAGCCGAGTTGCGCGTCTTTGCCGCGGCTCTGCTGGATCGCTGCGCCAGGCTCGAGCGGTTGCTCAAGCTTGCAAAAGACGCGCAGTTCGGTCGATCGTCGGAAAAGCTTGACGGTGATCAGCTCCAGCTTGTCCTGGAGGATATCGATCAGGCTGTCGCGGCTCTCGAAGCAGCCGAGGACCGCGCCAATCCCAAAACACGCGAGAAGAGAGCTGCCGAGCGCAGGGCCAATCGTGGCAAGCTGCCGGAGCATTTGCCGCGCATCATCGAGACCGTGATGCCCGCTGCAACCTGCTGCCCGTGCTGCGCAGGCGACCTTTTTGAGATCGGTCACGGTGAGAGCCAGAGGCTGGACGTCGTACCGGCGCAGTATCGCGTTATCGTCACCCGCCGCCCCAAACTGGCCTGCCGCGCCTGTCACGGCGTCGTCCTCCAGCATGCTGCTCCCGAGCGATTGATCAGGGGAGGACTGCCGACCGAGCGGCTCGTCGCGCATGTGATCGATGCCAAGTATCATTGGCATTTGCCGCTTTACCGCCAGACGCAGATGCTGGCGACGCACGGAATTGCCATCGACCGTTCCACGCTCGCCTTCTGGGTCGGCTATGCGGCCCAGGAATTGAAGCCCTTGTGGCATCGTCTGCGCCAGCTTCTGCTCGCCTCTCCGAAGCTCTGTTTCGATGAGACCCCGGCGCCGGTGCTGGATCCCGGGCGCGGCAGGACCAAAACCGGCTACTTCTGGGCGCTGTCGCGCGATGACAGGCCTTGGGCCGGGCCTGATCCGCCTGGGGTGGTCTATGCCTATGCACCAGGCCGCGGCGCCGTCCATGGCTTGCGACTGCTCGAAGGCTATCGCGGCATCATCCACTGCGACGGCTATCAGGCTTACAAGACCATGATGCGAGAGACGCGTGCGGACGCGCTGTCCGGCACGCTCGCCTTCTGCTGGTCGCATCTCCGGCGCCAGTTTGTGAAGATCGAGCGCGAGGCTGCGCCGGCGCCGGCTCCGGTTGCACGCGAGGCCCTCGAGCGCATCGCCCAGCTCTACGCGGTCGAGAAAGCCCTCCGCGGCCGATCTGATGCCGAGCGTCGCGCGGGCCGACAGGCGCATGCCCGGCCTCTGGCTGCAGCCTTGAAGCAGTGGTTTGAGGCTATGCTTGATCACCTTGCGCAGAAGAGTGAGACGGCGAAAGCTTTACGCTATGCACTGCGTCATTGGGACGGCTTGACGCTCTACCTTGATGACGGGCGCATCGAAATGGACACCAACGCAGTCGAGCGTGCGATGCGGCCGATCAAGCTCAATGCCAAGAACGCCCTGTTCGCCGGGTGTGACGAGGGTGCTGAGAATTGGGCATTGCTGGCGTCGCTCATTGAGACCTGTAAGCTCAACGGCGTCAGCGCCGAGTATTGGCTTGCCGACGTTCTCGCAAAGCTCGTCAATGGCTGGCCGGCGGCACGGCTGGACGAACTGCTTCCCTGGGCATCCACCTATACGATGCATGCACAAGATCCGAGGCTTGCGGCATGAGCCTCAGCACGACCGCGGTCCGGATCAAGGTGACTCTCAAGGACGTGAAACCGGAGGTGATGCGATGCCTTGTCGTGCCGCTCACGCTGCGCCTTGATCGGCTGCATCTGACGCTTCAGGCGGCGTTTGGCTGGACGAATAGCCATCTCTTCGAGTTCTTCGCTGGTGAGGCACATTGGGGGATTCCCGACCCCGACAATGATTACGGCCACCAGCCCATGGATGCCCGTAAAGCGCGGCTTTGCGATATCGTTCGAGAGACTGGCGCCAAGACGATCCACTATCTCTATGACTTCGGCGACAGCTGGGACCATGTGATCAAGCTCGAAAAATGGTTCGACAACACCACGACGGAGGGCATGCCCTTCCTGCTCGAGGCCGCCGGTCGTTGTCCTCCGGAAGACGTCGGCGGTGCGCCAGGCTATGCCGAATACCTCGACGCCATCTGCGACCCTGCTCATCCGGAGCACGAACATATGCGCCGCTGGGGCCCTGAGCAGTTTGATCCCAACGTCGTCGACCGGAAGGCGCTCGAGGCCGCCGTCAACGCTTTGTCGGAAATATGGAAGCCGCGCCGGCGCACCACGCGTTCAAAATAGACGTCAAGCACCAATCAAATGGGCCTCAGAGCTACGCTTACGTTCGAGCGTCAGCACCATCTGGTGAGCCGAAGGCGGGCTGACGCGGAAGTATTTCTGCATGCCGGCTTCGGCGGGAGGCGGCGGTGGAGGCGCGTGTAGATGTCTGCGCAGGGTTCTAAGAGGCTTGAGGGGCAAAGATGCGGCCCCTTTTAGGACGTTTTTCTAGTGGATATTGATCTTTCGGAGGAGCAGAGGCTCCTTAAGGATGGCGTCGAGCGCTTGATGCGTGAGCATTACGGCTTTGAGGGTCGCCGCAAGTACCAGACGGAAAAGCTGGGATTCAGTGAGGCGATGTGGGCGCGCTATGCTGAGCTCGGGCTTCTTGGTCTCCTGCTTCCGGAGGCTCCTGGCCGGCTCGGCGCCGGGGCGGTCGAAACAATGATTGTCATGGAAGCGTTCGGCAAGGCGCTTATCCTCGAGCCATATTTCGCAACGGTGGTCCTTGCAGGCGGCGTCCTGCGGCAGGGAGCGAGCGAAGCCCAGAAGGCCAATCTCATCCCCGGCTATTGTGGAAGGTCGGACAAAGCTTGCCTTTGCCTAACCACAGTCACGCTATGATCTGTTCGATGTTGAAGCTCGGGCGAAGATGAACGGCGAAGGATGGGTGCTGAACGGCACTAGGTGTTTAGTCCCAAGTTTTGATGGTGCATTCTTATCGCACGATTCGAAGGATGCGCTATGGGGCAAGTTTTACACGGCTGCGCCACGACGACGGAAGCGGTCCGTCGAGCAATACAAAATAGTCAAGAGAGCCTGAGAACGCTCGCCAAGCGCTACGGGATCAACCAGAAGACTGTCGCGAAGTGGAGGGAGCGCGAGACCGTCGCCGATCTCCCGACAGGTCCCAAAGAAGCCAAATCGACCGTGCTTTCCCATTGAGGAGGAGGCGATCATCGTCGCTTTCCGGCGGCATACGCTATTGCCACTCGACGATTGCCTCTATGCGCTCCAGCCGACCATCCCGCATCTAACGCGATCATCCCTGCATCGCTGTCTCCAGCGCCACGGGATCAGCCGATTGCCGGAGGTCGGGGGCAGCAAGCCTCCAAAGAAAAAATTCAAGGGTTATCCGATCGGCTATTTCTACATCGACATTGCTGAGCTCCAGACCGCTGAAGGCAAGCTCTACCTCTATGTCGCTATCGATCGCACCAGCAAGTTCGCCTTCGTACAACTGGTCAGGAAGACGGGAAGGACCTCCGCCTCGACCTTCCTCGAAGCTCTGATCGCGGCTGTCCCCTACAAGATCCACACGGTTCTCACCGACAATGGGATCCAGTTCACGTTGCCCCCGCGCTACGCGGACGGCCCGACGGCAAGATACGTGACACACATGTTCGATATGCGCTGCCACGAGAATGGCATCGAACATCGGCTGACCAAGATCAAGCATCCCTGGACCAATGGCCAGGTCGAACGCATGAACCGCACGATCAAGGAAGCGACCGTCAAACGCTACCATTACGATCGACACGATCAGCTCGAAGCTCACCTTGACCACTTCATCAACGCCTACAACTACGCTCGGCGGCTGAAAACCCTGAAGGGCCTCACGCCTTACGAATACATCTGCGAATGCTGGACTTCCCAGCCAGAACGATTCAAACTCAATCCGCTCCACAAAATGCCGGGACTAAACACCCTAAAGGCTTAGCATTACAGTTGCTTTGTTTGCAGAGTTCTGAATCCATGGGCAACCATGATTCGAATGTCGTGGGCGCGGGCCGCGTCGGTTGAGGAGACGCTTGCGTTGTGGGCGGCGTCGCTTCGAGAGATCAAGCAACGGATACGTCCGTTTGTTCACGCAAGAGCGTGTTGCGACGAATGCAGGTCTGTTCCTGGAAGGTCTGCTCGGAGATGAGCAGCGCAAGACCGGTAGGATGCGCGCGGAGGCGGCTGGCGATCCCGGCCCATGGCGGCAGCAGGCGATTCTGGGTCGTGGAGATTGGGACGCGGATGCCCTGCGCGATATCGTGCACGACTATGTCATCGAGCATTTGGCGGATGACGATGCGGTGCTGGTGATCGACGAGACCGGCTTTCTCAAGCAGGGTAAGGCCTCGTGCGGAGTGGCGTGGCAATACACTGGTTCGGCAGGGAAGATCACGAACTGCCAGATCGGCGTCTTCGCTGCCTACGTTTCGCGTCATGGCCATGCGTTCATCGATCGCGCGTTGTATCTTCCGAAGGAATGGACCGATGATCCAGATCGTCTGGAAGCCACATATGTGCCTGCCGATGTCGGCTTTGCGACCAAACCAAAGCTTGCGACGAGAATGATCGCACGCGCGATAGCCGCGTCTGTACCATTCAAGTGGGTTGCCGGTGATACCGTCTACGGTGTTGGCAACATCGAACAGCAACTACGTCGGGCAGGCAAAGGCTACGTGCTTGGGGTCAGCAGCGCTCATGTGTTTCGATCCTGGGGCAAGCGACCGCCGGTCGCCGGTACGGCTGCAGACCTCGCCCGGACGCGGCGCTCATCCGCCTGGAAGCGCCTGTCGGCGGGAGCCGGAACCAAAGGACCGCGGCTGCACGATAGGGTTTATCTTGAATTGGCCGATCTCGAGGCCGAGCAGTTCAACAGCGCAAATGGTGGTTTATGGACGCGCGGTCTACTAATCCGTCGTCGCATCGCCGATGATGACCTCGCCTTCTTCACCACCTGGTGCCCAGCGGGAACATCCATTGAAACGCTGGTCGCGGTCGAAGGCCATCGATGGGCGATCGAGGACAGCTTTGAAACCGCGAAAAACGAGTTCGGGCTGGATCACAACGAGAGCAGGTCCTGGCATGGCTGGCATCGCCACGTGTCCCTGGTGATGCTCGCCTTCGCCATGATGGCGGCGATCCGCCATCGCGCCAATCCGCCACCGCCCAAAAAAACCAAACGCCGCCCCCCGGCAAAAGCCAAAGCACACCCACGCCGCCGCTGATCCGTTGGTCAATCCAGGAAATCCGCCGCATCGCCATCAGGCTTGCTCGAAAGCGGATCCAACCCGCGCATGTCATTGCATGGTCATTCTGGCGCAGAGCTCACCAGGCTGCCGCTCAGCGCGCGCATCTCAAATCAAAAAGACAACTGTAATGTTAGGGTCTGTACCTAATTAGCCAGTTCTGATTCCCTCGTGCTAAGTTGATTCGGCACGGGGGACTTCGATGCGCAAAGGACTGTTCTGGCTCAACGACAAGCAGTGGGCTCAGATAGAGCCGCATCTGCCAACAAACCAGACCGGCCCGGCGCGCGAAGACGATCGACGCATTATCAGCGGTATCATTCACATGCTCCAGTGCGGCGCACGCTGGCGCGATTGCCCGTCCGACTATGGCCCTTACACGACGATCTACAATCGGTTCAATCGCTGGGCTAAGCGCGGACATTGGCAGGCGATCTTTGAAGCGCTCGCCCGCTGCGGCAAGGACCGAGTGGCTTTGTCGATCGACTCCACCTCGATCATAGCGCATCGCTCGGCGAGCGGCGGAAAAGGGGGGAGTGTGAACAGGCGATCGGCCGCTCGCGCGGTGGGCGGACCACGAAAATCCACGCGCTGAGCGAGCCTGATTGCAAACCTTGCGCATTTCATCTCACTCCGGGACAAGCCGCAGACATTGCTGCAGGGCCGGCCCTTTTGAAGCTCGCGCCGCCCATGTCTTCCCTCATTGGGGACAAAGGCTACGATGGCGACGGCTTTCGCGCCGAAATCGTCAATCGCGGCGCGAAACCCGTCATTCCAAACAAATCCAACCGGGTAACCCTCCACAGCTTCAGCAAGCGCCTCTATAAAGGGCGCAATGTTATCGAGCGCTGTTTCTGCCGGCTCAAGGATTTCAGGCGTGTTGCTACTCGCTACGACAAACTTGCCAGAAACTTCTTGGCCGCCGTCCACCTCGCCGCTCTCGTCGCTCATTGGATCAATTGAGTCTGAACCCTAGCATTACAGTTGCTTTTTTGATTTGAAGTGGGCGCGTTGAGCGGCAGCCTGGTGAGCTCTGCGCCAGAAGGACCATGCGATGATGTGTGCGGGTTGAATCCGCTTCCGCGCAAGTCTGATAGCAATGCGGCGGATTTCCTGGATTGACCAACGGATCAGTGGTGGGGTGGTTATGTTTTGGCTTTTGCCGGGGGGCGCCGTTTCGTTTTTTTGGGCGGTGGCGGATTAGCGCGATGTCGGATCGCGGCCATCATGGCGAAGGCGAGCATCACCAAGGACACATGACGGTGCCAGCCATGCCAGGATCTGCTCTCGTTGTGATCGAGCCCGAACTCGTTTTTCGCCGTTTCAAAGCTGTCCTCGATCGCCCATCGATGGCCTTCGACCGCGACCAGCGTTTCAATGGCTGTTCCCGCTGGGCACCAGGTGGTGAAGAAGGCGAGGTCATCATCGGCAATGCGACGACGGATCAGTAGACCGCGTGTCCACAAACCGTCATTTGCACTGTTGGACTGCTCGGCCTCGAGATCCGCCAATTCGAGATAACACCAATCGTGCAGCCGCGGTCCTTTGGTTCCGGCTCCCGCCGACAGGCGCTTCCAGTCGGATGAGCGCCGCGTCCGGGCGAGGTCTGCAGCCGTACCGGCGACCGGCGGTCGCTTGCCCCAGGATCGAAACACATGAGCGCTGCTGACCCCAAGCACGTAGCCTTTGCCTGCCCGACGTAGTTGCTGTTCGATGTTGCCAACACCGTAGACGGTATCACCGGCAACCCACTTGAATGGTACAGACCCGGCTATCGCGCGTGCGATCATTCTCGTCGCAAGCTTTGGTTTGGTCGCAAAGCCGACATCGGCAGGCACATATGTGGCTTCCAGACGATCTGGATCGTCGGTCCATTCCTTCGGAAGATACAACGCGCGATCGATGAACGCATGGCCATGACGCGAAACGTAGGCAGCGAAGACGCCGATCTGGCAGTTCGTGATCTTTCCTGCCGAACCAGTGTATTGCCGCGCCACTCCGCATGACGCTTTGCCCTGTTTGAGAAAACCGGTCTCGTCGATCACGAGCACCGCATCGTCATCCGCCAAATGCTCGATGACATAGTCGTGCACGATATCGCGCAGGGCATCAGCGTCCCAGTCTCCACGACCCAGAATCGCCTGCTGCCGCCATGGGCCGGGATCGCCAGCCGCCTCCGCGCGCATCCAACCGGTCTTGCGCTGCTCATCTCCGAGCAGACCTTCCAGGAACAGACCTGCATTCGTCGCAACACGCTCTTGCGTGAACAACGGACGTATCCGTTGCTTGATCTCTCGAAGCGACGCCGCCCACAACGCAAGCGTCGCCTCAACCGACGCGGCCCGCGCCCACGACATTCGAATCATGGTTGCCCATGGATTCAGAAGCCCGCAACAAAAGCAACTGTAATGCTAGCCTAGCACTACTTTGGCAGATTGTTGATTTTGCCGCGATTTATAGGATTCCCGAATCAATTTTTCAATGATTCATGGGTGGTCGGCTCTTGGAGGGCTGACCATGCCGGGATGGGAAGACGAACTCGAACGCTGGCTGATGCCGTTCTTGGACCGGCTGGGTCATAAGACCCGACAGCGGATGTGTCCTCTATATGTTGCGGGATTGATCGGTCCTGGCGATCGCAAGAGCGTTCAGCCGATGGCGGAACGCCTTGCCGCGAGCAACTACGACCAGTTGCACCACTTCATTGCGGACGGCGTCTGGAACGCGACGCCGCTGGAGACAGAGCTGCTCAACCAGGCGGACCGACTTGTCGGCGGCAGCGATGCGGTGCTGGTTATTGATGACACCTCACTGCCGAAAAAGGGTGAGCGATCGGTCGGTGTTGCGGCTCAATACGCGTCGGCTCTCGGTAAAACGGCAAATTGCCAAACGCTGGTGTCTTTAACGCTTGCGCGCGGCGAAGTGCCCGTGATGGTCGCGTTACGTCTCTTTCTGCCTGACAGCTGGACAAGTGACATGCCTCGCTTGAAGCGCGCTCGCGTGCCAGTCGAACACCGAACGCCGCGGTCCAAGCCGGAGATCGCTTTGGCCGAGATTGACCGCGCGATGGCAGCCAAGGTGCGCTTTGGATGTGTGCTGGCGGATGCAGGATACGGCCTCAGCGCGCCGTTTCGACAAGGGCTAACAGAGCGCGGGCTGGCCTGGGCGGTCGGTATCCCTCGGCACCAGAAAGTGTATCCGGTCGATGTGAAGCTCATTTGGCCGATCACCAAAGCCCGTAGCAAACCACGAAAGCACCACGTGCCCGATATCTTATCGATTGCGGCAGAACAAATGCTGGCCAGCGCCAAATGGAAAACCGTGAGTTGGCGCAGCGGGACGAAAGGTCGGCTAAAAGCCCGATTTGCTGCTCTCCGTGTCCGGACCGCCGACGGCCCTCCGCAGCGGATATGGGATAAAGGTCAGCAGCATCTCCCAGGCGACGAAGCTTGGCTCATTGGCGAGCAACGTGCCTCTGGGGAGAAGAAATACTATCTCGCCAATCTTCCGGCGGCGACGGATCTGCGCACACTGGCCGCCACCATCAAGGCACGGTGGATTTGTGAGCAGGCGCATCAGCAGTTGAAGGAGGAGCTTGGACTTGATCACTTCGAAGGGCGATCATGGCAAGGTCTGCATCGCCACGCCCTGATGACAATGATTGCCTACGCCTTCCTGCAACATCATCGCCTCGCATACGCGGGGCGGAAAAAAAAGAATCAACGGGCCTCCGCCTCAACCAACCATGCCCGCCGTACGTCACGCCATCGTCGATCTCATCCTTCGGCCGCCGTCTCAGCAGTGCCCATATTGCCGATTTTGTTGCAAAAGTTGGCTGCAATGGATTTGGCCGCTGGGCCTTTTGTTAAGCCGCGCTTTGAAGCGCTGGCCCTGACGCATTTTACGCAACTTTGACGCTACGTTACGCGATGCGCAGAACCTGAGCCGGCGGCGGTCGTGCGACCAGCGATGCAAACCGCCTCAGATTCTGAGCGATGGCGGCTAGAACAAACTCATCCTGGGCACCTTGCGGGCCTCGCAATCGGAGCCGACCAAGCTTCAGGATGCGCTTCAAGTGTGCGAACCTCATCTCGATCTTCTTGCGCTGACGCCGAGAGAGCTCGAAGCCCTCGGTGCCAGCGAACGACCGGGCAACGTCTCGGGCATGCTCATGGATATCGCGCGGGATCTTGCGTGATGGTTCCTTTGGGCAGCACTGCGGTTTGAGCGGGCATACATCGCAGTCGAGCTTGCTGGCACGATACAGAAGGGTCTTGCCCTCGTGCACGGTACCGCTCGTCCCAAGCCGCTTACCACCCGGGCAGTGGTAAACGTCCCCGGTTGGGTCATATCGAAAGTCGCTCCGCGAGAAGGTGCCATCATCCCGCTTCGACTTATCGAACACAGGGATATGCGGCGCGATGCCCTTCTCCTCGACCAGCCAGTTCAGCATCGGAGCCGCTCCGTAAGCGGTATCCCCGACAAGTCGCTCTGGCTTGAGACCAAAGCGCTCCTCGGTTCGTTCGATCATGGTTTTTGCTGCACCGACCTCGGCCTGGCGAATGGCGCGGGAGGCCTCGACATCCACGATGACGCCGAACTTCACGTCGATGAGATAGTTGTCGGAGTACGCGAAGAATGCCGGCCCCTTGTGAGCGCCGGTCCACTGCGCTGCCGGATCGGATGGCGAGACAAACTTCGGGATGACATCGCTGGCGGCGCCCCACGCCGGATCGTCGAGGGTTGCCAAATACTCCTTCACCGCGCGGCTAGACCTGGCCGGATCGCGATCCCTGCGCCAATCCTGACCCGCGATCGAGCGCTGCTTGTTCGCGTCGGCCGCAATCAGGCTCGCATCGACTGCAAATCCTTCGCCGCCAACCAGACCGGCGGCAATGCATGTCTCGACCGTCCGTTCGAACACGCGGCGGAGAACATCTCCATCGCGGAAGCGCTCGTTGCGGGCGCGCGAGAACGCCGAATGATCCGGGACAGCGTCCTCGATACCGAGCTTGCAGAACCAGCGATAGGCGAGGTTCACCTGCACTTCACGACAGATCAGCCGTTCCGAGCGGATCCCAAAGACATACCCCACGACCAGCATCCGGATCATCAGTTCCGGATCAATCGATGGGCGCCCCATCGACGAATAGTGAGATGCTAGTTCACCGCGAAGCCAGGACAGATCGAGAGCAGCATCGATCTTCCGCACCAGATGATCTTCGGGTATCGCGTCGCCAAGACGAAACTCGTAGAACAGTTGACCTTGGTCACTCTTCAGACGGCCCATCATGGATCGACCTCGCCGAGATTCGCGTCAACACAACGGAATCACGGTTCGTGACTTGTCTCAACCGACTTTTGCAACAAAATCTGCCGAAAGCAAATCCTTGAAAAACAGTGGCGCAAACACATTCTGCCAAAGTAGTGCTAGTCCTCCACGGCGACGCCGCAGACAAGATCATAGTGTCGGCGCGAACTGCGGGGAGCGCACGAGAAAAGGAAGGTATCGGCCATTTCCTGGTCGATGCTCATGCGCCGGGTCTTATGCGTCGCGCCTATCCCACACAGGACAGGCTGCGCACCGCCGAAATCACGCTTTAAGGATGTACGAATTGCTCCCGCTGACGTTATCGGCGACGGCAGGCGCTTTCCCGATTATCTCGCGAGTTGCGGACGAAGCCGTTGCAGGCTTGTGCGCTGAGGCCGTCGGCTGCTTCGCTGAAATGCATGCCATCACCGTCGATTACTTGAAGACGCGCAAGCAATTCGGCACGACAATCGGCTCCTTCCAAGTGCTTCAGCACCGCGCGGTCGACATGTTCGTCGAATTGGAACAGTCGCGTTCCATGGCGATGTACGCCACCATGATGGCAGGAGAAAGTGATGTGACCGAGCGTGAGCGGGCGATCTCGGCGGCAAAAGCGCAGATCGGGCAGTCATCGAAAACGCTCGGACGCCAAGCTATCCAGCTCCACGGCGGCATCGGTATAACCATGGAAGACAGCATAGGCCACTACTTTAAACATGTGACGATAATCGACGCGTCGTTCGGCGATACCGACCACCATTTTCAGCGGCTCGCCTCGCTCGGAGGACTTTTCGGCGAGCAAGCAATTCAACGGTAGGACCGGGTCCTCGTCCAAACCAGGCGCCAGCGTTTCGCAAGACCACAAACGAGGGTTGAAGATGCAAGTTGATCGTGTACAGCGACAGGACGCCGTTCACCAGGGAGCGGCGGGAAGGATCAGCCAGCTTTTTCGGCCGGGGTCGGTCGCCGTTGTAGGCGTCTCCCAGGACAAAAGCATCGCAACAGAAATCTCACGACCATCAAGAAATAGGGCTTCTCCGGCGAGGTCCGTTACGCGCAGATCGCGGGCGTGCCATGCTAAGGGGTAACCGCCTGATTGACTGAGGCGCGCCTGGTGAGCTCAGCTGGGGACGAGATCTAAGGCACGCAACGATCGTTGCTTCGTTCCTTCTCCGCAACAACAGTAGTCGGGCCATATAAACAGCCAAGTCTTGGCAAGTGGAACGATCACATGATCAACTATGAACAGCTGATGGCGATGAAGAAGCTCGGCCAAACATACAGCTATAGCGCGATGTGCTGCTTTACGCCCTTGCTATCGGCATGGGAGCTGATCCTTTGGACGAGAAGGCGCTCGCTTTTGTGAACGAGGCGGCAGCGATGGCGCGGCCACTGAGAATGGTGCCGACGTTCGCCTCAATCGCAGCCGGCTTCGCCGAACCCGGTGAGTTCAATCTGAGCTTCATCGCGTTGGACGACGAGCGCGATATCACATTCCACAGCACGCTTCCGCCGGCCGCTCATATCACAGCTGACTCTTCCGTGATTGCGGTCTATGACAAAGGTAAGGATAAAGGGGCGATCATCCGCTTCCAAACGGTACTGAAAGCCAGCCGCGGCGAACCGTTGGCAATTTTGGTGACTTCGTACTTTGCGCGTGGGGATGGCGGTTTTGGCGGCCACAGCCCCAGCCACATCAAATGCCCAGCCGAGCCCCCGACCGGATCGTGAACCTTTGCACGCGCTCCCGATCAGGGGCTGATCTACCGGCTTTGCGGCGACCGTCACTCGTTGCATTCCGATCCGGAATCCGCGAAGCAATTTGGGTTTCCGAAGCCAATCCTTCACGGCATGTGCATCTACGGAATCACCTGCCGCGGCATTCTGCAGACCTATGCCGATTATGATCCAAGCGCCTTCAGACAGCGCACGGCACGGTTTTCAGCGCCGGTCTAGCCCGGCGAGACCGTCACGCTGGAGATGTGGAAGGATGACAACGTGATCTCGTTCGAAGCGAGCGTGAAGGAGCGCGGCGTCACGGTTGTCAAGAACGGCATGACAATCCTTCTGACATCCCGTCGAGCTACCGGACAATTTCGCGAAAGTCGCCCGTTCTGCAGCATTTATCCGATCCTAGACGGATTATGCGGTCTTTGTGCCGCGTCAGCTGGATACCCTGCCCTCTACGTAATCATGGAAGTGCCGAATTTGCGGCGTTAGCCCAGACAAAATCAACAAGCATTGAAGCGTCGCTGTGAGGCAGGCTTAAGGAAGGAACTTGCACAACGAGAGGGAGGTCATGACCAAGCGAGTTTTCGGAAGCCGTTCCTTCTGCAACATTATCCGGCGCTCCATGCTTCAATCAGCAGCGGCGCTACTGAGCATGTCCTTGGATGCAAACGCCACCTCGGCGCCGGCCCAGGAGAAGCTTGCAGGCAATGGAGAGGTCGTCGTCTTCAGCTATGGCGGCTCATTTACCGAGGCATCCGACGGTGTGTCTATGAGCCGTTCACGAAAGCCACAGGAATAAAGGTCGTGGATGTGGTTGGCGATTTAGCCGAGCCCCACACTGAAGGCAATGCATCAGGCTGGCCGGGTCGATTGGGACATCGCGTATATCGTCGTGCAGAACTATCCGGCTATGCATGAAGCCGCAATGTTAGTGCCGGTTGACTACACGCTCTGGGATGAAGGGCCCCTCGAAGGAACGCCGCAGCACGCGCGTCTCAAGGATGCAATTGTGGTCTTCCAAACGGCGGGGTGTTGGGTTACAACGAGCGTGCGTTTCCCAACGGCGGGCCGCAAAAATTGGATCAAGAAATTTGCAGGAGCGCGCAGCCTTGAGGCCTGCTTGGCAAGGATACGATCCCGCTTGCGCTGTTGGCCGCCGGGCGTCCCCACCGGGATATCTGGCCCTCGACAGACGAGAAGCTTGACCGCGCATTCGACAAGCTTAACCAGATCAAGCCTTATGTTACTAAGTGGTGGAGTGCAGGCGGTGAAGCGCCTCAACTCTTGATCAACGGCGAATACGCGATGAGTAGCGCGTTCAACGGCCGTGTAACCGCCGCGATTCGAAAGGGAGCTTCGATCAAGTTCATCTGGGAGGGCGCCTGGATGACGTATAGAAATGCAGCGATTCTCAAGGGTGATCCCAATACAGCGAATGCGCAAAAGCTGTTCGCATTCTTGAACCGGGCGCAGATTGCGGCCGGATTTACGGAAGGTACTGGCTATCCCGGGCCGAATACACATCAGATGCAGTATCTCCCAGCCGAGTGGATCCTTCTGCTCAGCATCGATCCGAAAAATGCTTCTAAGGTCATCCCTGAGGACGGCGCTTGGCTCGCGGCCAAGCGACCCGATGGTCAACGCAGATCATGTGCAGGAGCGTTGGCTAGCGTGGCGAGCGCACTGAGCTGGGTAGATTGCTGGGCAGCGCAGAAGCCGAGATGTAACGTGAACGGTTGGTCTCCCTGGACAGCGCATGCGATCGAGGACCAAGTTTTCCAGCACAGTCGCATGGAAATGCTCTTGCGGAAACAACGAGCTTTTCTGAGCCTTCGTTCGCGAAGAGGGACTACGTCCTGCGGCGCCGTTGCAGCCGATGCCTATTTGGTCCATGCAAGCTCAACTGGCTTTGTACCCCGTGGTGCGGTGCTAGGAGTGCAGGATGTTTGTCGATGTCGTCAGCCCTGACGCGGCTGCCGACATTGCTCAGCGTCGACTGCACGGCCCCAACTCTAAAATGGTCTATTTGAGCGCCTGCGGGTTGACGGGCGATCCAAATCCGCCAGTAACCTCCAGGGGCGGAGCTGCAAGCAGGAAGCTGTATCGTCCGTCGGCGGCGCAGTCGGCCGCCAGGGCCTCGAGATTGAACATCTCACCCAGCGGCATGCCCATGTCTCGCAACGTCAGCATGTGGAAGGCGAGCGGCATTTCCGAGCCCATTCCCTCGGCGTCTAATATCTCCACAGCCATGTTGTCGGCGGCTACGGCAGCCAGCGACTTTTCATGAGCCCACTCGGCGCAGGTATAACTGAGGCCCGGTTGCATTCCCATGAAGCTGTCACGGTCCCCGTCCGCGGTGAACCAAAGCATGTGTCCGGTGTGCACCAAAAGGATGTCGCCGGTGTCGACGCTTACGGCTTGCTTCTCGCATGCAGCGTTCAGATCATCGACCGTGATCGCGTAGTCAAGCGGCAGTCGGTCGATCCCCTTCAGCCGTGCAATATCGACGAGTACCCCGCGCGAAACGATGCCGGGGGCTGCCAGGTGGTTGATTCCCATCTTCAGCGCGCCATTTTCGGTGAGGCATTCGCGCGCGCTGCATCCATTGTATAGTTGGCCGTCATAGTGGACGTGGCCGAGCGCGTCCCATTGCGTCGAACATTGCAAGGGCATGTGAATGACGTCATCGGAGTAGCAGACACCTTGCGCCTCAGGGCCCATGGGAGTGAAAAGGTCTGTCGCGTAAATCATCGGATTAAACCGCTTGCGTCCCAGCTGCGGCCCATTCCGATCAAACCGCAGACCCAGGTTAAAGAGCTTGCCGTCACGCACTTCGGCCGCAGCATTCTTCAGCGTTGCTGGTCCGATGTAGTTAAGCGTGCCGCGCTGGTCCGCTTCGCCCCACCGCCCCCAATTGCGCAGTCTATCGGCAAGATAGTCAAAGTTGACGGGCCGCATTGCGCGCTCCTTGTCTAGTTTCGAAGGGGTTGACGAGTTCCGAAAAATGCGGTTCGCGCCTGTGATTTATTCTCCAGGCGCAAATCGCCTTCCTTCAACAGTAGGTTCCGGTCCCTACATCCCGTACTTCTTTCGGACATCCTGCATACCCGCGGCAGGAGCCCGGCTCATCATTTTCATGCTTCCCGAGCATACTATCGGCTTACCAATCGAAGGTCCCTGGCAAAGTGTGCGTGTGAATTTCGCATTGAGCATCATCACGTGCCATGTGCACCGCTGAGTGAATCGCTAAACCCGCGTTGTTTATCTTCGCCTCGTCCTCTTTCTGAATGGCATGCCCTTCTGGGTCGACGGTAACGAGACTAGAGGCAGTGATCTCGTCGAACATCATCCCGTTGGGATTGAGCAAAAAACGATCCATCTTGCCAGGCAGGCGCGCTGACAAGTGGCTGGAGATCAGGTCGTCCATGCCGAGATGGGCGATCAGGCGATAGGCTACAGCCAAATCGCAGCGGATCTCCTATTCCTGGATGGCGGCGTTACACATGGTCGCTTCTCCTCAAGTCACTTGGGAAAGTGACTGAGGATCATAGCAAGGGCCGGGCAAGATTTGCGGTGATGAATGAACTTCGGTCGTGGATATTCCCCTCGTGGCAAATGAAATCTCAGATTTCATCCATTTCTAGACGCTTCCTTGTTGCCTGTTGAAGGCCCCTTTTCAGCGTTGGCCCAAGATTCATAACGAAGGCTGCAGCTCCGTCGTTCGGTTAACAATCAATATGCCTTCGATTGTGGTTTATGGATCGTGGTGATGCAATTAGCAGGCTTCTTGAGCTCGCCACCACCGCAAGAATGTTGCGGCTGAGTGCCCCGTCCGAAATCATGCGCTCACCTTACGTGAGATATGCCGGAGGAAAACGGAGGGGCTTGCTGTTACCGACTCAGGTCCCGACATCGGCGCTTAAGGGCCCTCATGACTAGCTCCGGACGCGCCTACCTACGGATGAGATGGACAAGCGATTTCTTCATGGCCGAAGCGACGATTGCGGAGATCGCCGTAAGTCCATTCTATTGTTCGGTCGCGCTGCGGGCCATTCTTCCGTCCCGGCCACCGATCTCGCAGCCGCCGCGCGCAGGGGCGGTCAAGGCTGGCCGCATTTGCGGCCACCGCATGGCTTGGCCTTGACCGGCCCGAGCACGACGGCACGCTGGCGTGGAACGGGACTGGGTTCCTGGACTGGCTAGACCTTGCCGTCAGCCGCGACTATGGTTGTTGGGCGCGGGCGACCTCGTGGCGAAGCTTGACGCGTCGGCTGCAAGCGTGACCGGATTGCCTATTTTGTCCTGCCGGAGACTGAGGCGCCGCGCGCCGGGTTTTGGCCGCCGCGCTTTCCATTGCGACACGAACCGTTCGTAGCTTCGCTCCGCCTGGGCGGCATCACCATCTCGCGGTCGCGTAGCGCCTTGATGTTGTAGGCATAGGCTGGTCCGCGGCGGCTACCTTTCTATTGTGGATGTCCGGCTTGAAGTTGCATCGCGCGGGTCTTGTTAGCGACCAGCGCTGGCTGCGCCCACAGGTAATCCTCGCGCTTCGTCAGCAAATGTCAGCAGAGCACAGTGAGCTTGCGAGCCAGGGCCACCGCGGCGATCTGATGGCCGCGCCGGGCTCGGAGGCGCACGAAAAAAGCATGCAGTGGCCCGGGCGTCTTGGCCGCTGCCCAAGCCGCCTCGACCAGCATGGCGCGCGCATGACTGCGGCCGATCTTGCTGATATGGTCGTGATGGGCGGCGCCAAGTCCGGACTGCCGCACCCGCGGGTTCAGCCCAAAATAGCTCACCAGCTTGTGCGGACTGTTGAACCGGCCGATGTCGCCGATCGCCGCCATGATGCCGGCACCGAGCGCCAAGTTGACGCCGGTGATCGTCATCAATCTGTTGACCGCGGAATCGTCGATGGCGTCCTGCGCGATCTCGCGGTCGAGCAGGGCCAGATCTTCCGCCAGCCGGTCAAGCTCGCGGACGTGCCGATCGATCGCCGCGCGCTCATCGTCCGGCAACGGTTGGGCGGCCAACCACGCCCGGCCGCGGGCGTTGAAAAGATCGGCATGCGGGCACTTCGGGATCAGGTGCGCGTGCAGGATCGAATGCACCTCGTTCTTGAGCCGCGTGCGATGGCGCACGACCTGGTAGCGCCGCGCCACCAGCCGACGCTTGCGTTCCGTCTCCGCGTCAGGCGTCCAGATCTGCGGCAGGTACCCAGCCGCCTGCAGAGGCGAGCGTGCCGGCATCGATCTTGTCGGTCTTGACGTGAGCCTGGGCGATCGCCTTCACCTGCAGCGGATTGGCGATAATCACCCGTGCCACGAACGGTGCCAGAACCCGCGATACCGCCATGCTGTTGCCGGTTGCGCATTTCGCTGATGGTGAGCGGCGATTTCAGGCGATCGTGAGCAGCTGTTTCGCGCGATGGTGAGCAGCGGCTTTGACCGACATGCGTGATTGGTTCAGGGGTTTGAGTTGGCGTCAAGAGTTTGATTGCGGGCGTTCTGCTTTCGCATGCTTTCTCCGGAGAGTTGCAGACGGTGAGCGTTGTGAACGAGGCGATCCAGGATGGCGTCGCCGAGGGTTGGGTCGCCGATAACGTCGTGCCAATGTTCAACAGGGACCTGACTGGTGACGATGGTGGAGGCGCGACCGTGGCGATCATCGAGGATCTCCAGAAGGTCGCGCCGTTCGGGCGGATTTAGAACTGACAGGCCCCAATCATCGAGGATCAGAAGTTGAACGCGGCCGATGGTTTTGAGCAGCCGGCCATATCGGCCGTCGCCGCGAGCCAGGGCGAGCGCCTCGAACAGGCGCGGGACGCGGTGATACTGGACCGAACGAGTGTCGCGGCAGGCCTTGTGGCCGAGGGCGCAGGCAATCCAGCTTTTGCCGAGCCCGGTTGCCCCTGTGATGAGCAGGTTCTCGTTGCGGTCGATCCAGTCGCCGCCGACGAGTCTGGCGAAGACGCTGCGGTCGATGCCGCGTGGCGTGCGCAAATCGACGTCTTCCACGCATGCGCTCTGGCGTAGCGCGGCGAACTTGAGACGGGTCGTGAGACGTTTGGTGTCGCGCTCGGCGGCTTCGCGATCGACGAGAAGCCCGATGCGCTCCTCGAACGGCAGGGCGTCGAGGTCCGGTGATCGTCGCTGCTCCTCGAAGGCTTTGGCCATTCCGGTCAAGCCAAGCGTGATCAGCCGTTCATGGGTGGGGTGTGTCAGCATTGGAGTCTCCCTGGTTCAGTGGAAATAGCCCTGACCGCGGATGTTGCCGTGGCGCAGGGGCTGGTGGTCGGACGTCTCGTCGAGGGAAAGCGCGATCGAGGCCGCTCTTGAGGATCGAACGGATCGAGGCGACGGAGCGAGCCTTGATCAGGATGCCGCGTCGGCAGGCGGCATCGACGCGCGCATGGTCGTAGCTCCTGGCCAGCGACAGAATACCGAGGCAGGTGCGAAAGCCTTGCTCGGGGTGCGGCCGGGCTTCGATGACGACCTGGAAGAACGCCGCCGTCGATGGACCGATCTTCTCGCCGGCGGCGATCAGCCCTCCCGTTGTCCATTTGCCGTAGCGGCGGTGGGCGCTGGGCATATGATCGGCAATCGTGGTGTGGCCGCGCCGGTTGGGCGCACGGGCGTGGCTGGCGATCCTCTGTCCCTTGTGGAAGACCTCGACGGTCTTGTCGGCGATACGGACATCGACGAGTTCACGGATCAGGCGGTAAGGGGTGGAATACCAATGGCCGTCGATCTCGACGTGATAATCTGGGGCGACACGGCAACGCTTCCAGCGCGCAAAGACGTAGGGCTGGTCCGGCAGTTCTCTCAACCTGGGGCGATCAATCTCGGCGAACAGTTCGGTCCGGCTGGAGCCGAAGCCGCGCATCTGGCGGGCGTTGAGTTCGACGACGAGCCCGCGGATGGCGGTATTGAGCTCCGCCAGGGAAAAGAAGCGCTGGTTGCGCAGGCGGGCCAGGATCCAGCGCTGGGCGATCTGGACTGCGACCTCAACCTTGGCCTTGTCCTTTGGTCGCCTCGGCCGGGCCGCCAGGATCGCGGTGCCGTAATGGCCGGCCATCTCAGCATAGGTGCGGTTGATCCCGGGATCGTAGCGATCGGGGTTGGTCACGGCGGCCTTGAGATTATCGCAGACCACGAACTTCGGCACGCCGCCGAGATACCTGAACAGGCTGGCATGCACGCCGATCCAGTCGGACAGGCTCTCGCTTGGGCAGGCCTCGGCGTAGGTGTAGTTCGAGGCCCCCATCGCCGCGACTTCATGGCGCGCACTTCGCCGGTGATGGGATCGAAGATATCGATGGTGTCGCCGGCGAAATCGACGAATACCTTCTCCCCACCGGCGTGGGTCTGACGCATGCTTGGCCGGGCCCGCTGCTTCCAGGCCTCGAACGTCGTGCAAAACCAGGTATACCAAAGCCGTCCGGATTGGCGGCGCGATACTCTTCCCACAACAGCAGGCGCGTCACGCTGCGGCGGCGCAGCTCCTTCTCGACATAAGCCCAATCCGGTGTCGGGCGCCGGTCGCTTTGCGAGGCTGCCATCGGCGCCGGAAACAGCAGCAGTTCAAGGTTCTCGTCGTCCAGGCCCTCCGGCAGCGGCCAGGTCAGCCCCGCAAGGCGGGCGCGACGCACATAACCGTGTACGACCCCATTGCTCACTCCCAACGTCCGCGCGATGACGCGCTCGGTCAGGCCCTGGTGCCTCAAACGTAGAACTTCTCGGATCCGGCGCATCGACAATCTCTCGGTAGGCATCAGGCTTCCTCATTGGTTGAATGAGAAATCCGTAGGCCGGTTGAGTTGTCGGTCGAAGCGTCCGGCACCGCCAAACGTTGCTCACGATCGCCTGAAATCGCTGCTCACGATCCTCTGAAATCGTTGCTCACGATGCGCTGAAATCCGTGCTCACGATCCCGCGAAACGCGCATGCCGGTCGCTTCGAGCACCACCTCATCACTGGCCAACAGGGTCTTGCCAAATCATCGAGCGCTGTCCGTGTCATATCAATGCGGCCTGCATGTCGGAGCTTGCCGTCTTCCCAAAACACCACCTCCCCAAAAGTTCGGTGGACGTCGATGCCAATCACCCGTCGCATTTGCACCTCCTGCTTGATATGACGGGAGCTACGGGCGACACGACAACTACGGATCGCGCTCTCAGCGCAACCGGGCGGGTCGCAGAGGCGGCCAGCTACTAACTCGAGCTCTCGGCTCATCGTATGCATCGGCCTGCCCGCACATCGTGCTCCCGGTGCCTCTGTCAAGATGGTCGCACCATACGCCACGATGTAGAACACCGCAGCGGAACGTTTGCACCGAGAAATCTCATACCGGTTACTAATATGATTGCTGTCGGAACAGCTGACGATCGACCTGCCGAAATGTAAGGCGGTGAGCCATGATCCGCCTTGCCAGCATCAATGGTTGTAGTTGCTAACTGTGCAAGGGCGACTACCCACAAGGATCGAGTGTCGGTCGCGGTCAAGGAGTACCAGCCCGTCAGCTCGGTACCGACCTTCTTGATAACCGTGGCTGGCGCGAGCCAGTGCATCGTCCCTCCAGGCGAGAGAGGTATCAGCTGGTCGATGCCATGGCCAGCCGACAGAGGTCCGTGATGCTATAGACTGGGAGCTTCGCAATGCGGCGGATCGCTGGAGCGACGATCGGAAAGGCCGCACATTCAAACAGGATAGTTGCGATCTCCGGATGCTGTGAGCGGAGACGTTCGATGCAGTTGGCGACGTCCGCTTCGATGGCGGCAACATCCAGGGGCGGCGCCGGACGTTTCAGCTCGTCATGCCAGAACTTACCCCCTTCGATGCCGCCGATTACAATCCTGGCTCGCTCAGACCGAGCGTCGATCCCGAGCAGATCTTCGCTGCAATAAGTCGAGTCATAGGTCAGGACGGCGATCTTTGCGCGCCAGGGCAATTGACGGAGCAATGTGGGTAACAGCAGCAGACTGGACATGACAACCGGCACGTCAACCGAAGCCGCCACTGCTGGTTGATGCCTGACAGAGAAGCCACAGGTCGAACTTATCGCGACCGCGCCCCGATCGACCAGTCGTCGAGCTGCGGCTATAAATGCCGGCTCGAGCGCCAGATCACCACGAACGACGTTCTCCACCCAAGCTCCTGCGACGGTTTCCGAAATCGTCGGAAAGTCGAACGTCGCCGGGTTCAGCATCGAGCCGGGCGCCGGAGCAGGCAGAGAGGCGCCGGGTGACAGCCCCCGTTCCAGGTGCAAGATGCCGAAAGAGCGTGGCGCCAAGTGCGAGGTCATATCTTAACCCTAAAACAATCTAGCGCAGGATTATCCAAAGAGACCCCTCGTACAGGCGAATTATGCGGTTCTTGAACAAGCCGGTGTTCGAGCGAATGGCTTAGAGGCGAGCCTAAATACAGATTTCGTGCGGTGGTTCATTCGATAGGCCCGGGCGGAGTGTTCGAAGGCGCCCATCTCCTATAAAGCGAAAGTTTGCGCCAGCTTGTGTTCCAGCCAGGCGAAAATGTCGTTGTCGCAGGCTGCAAAGTTCTCGGACTCACCGCCCAAATTCGGTTCTACCGGCGGCATTAACAACTTGAGATCGAGCCGCGCCGCTGTGCAGTCGGATTCTAGTTTGATGCCTTCTGGGACGCTGACGATGCTGTGTCCACCTACAACTACGAGAATCGGGCATTTTAATCGTCGCGCCAATCGCGAGCGATGTGCTGAAGCCAACTGATCATCCAGCAGGTGAGAGGTTCCTGTCATCCACGAGATGGATGCCTTAGTACGAGCCCAATTCCATATGCCGCCATCGCAAACCGCCGCAGCGATGCGGCGGTCAGCTAGCGCGGAATCGGTTGCTAAGGCGGCCGACAGCCCTTCACCGTAGATCCCGATTCGAGACGCATCAACTTCCGGCTGAGCAGACAAATAGTCCAAGCAAGAAGAAAGGATTTCTGATCGTCCATGCCGACTCGTCGAAACGTCGTCGTAAGCGACGACGAGCGCCGCCATGCCTCGGCTTGCGATCACAGGCAGGAGTCGTCCAAGCAGCATCGCTCCCGTTTCATCTTCCCTGCTTATGCAAATCACTGCTGGGGCACATAGGTCGGGCCGGCCCGCCGACACGTAGTAGGCGGGCAGCTTGCGTTCATCCCAAGACGGGATTTCGACGCGGCGCACCCTGTGCTCGAGAGAACCGAAATGGCTGATGCCAGCTTCCAGTTTGGCCAAAACGTCTCCCGCTTGTGGATCGTCTTCGTCGACCAGTCGTCTGGCAACTTCAAACGCGGTTAGTGCGCAAAGCCAAGATTCCGCCGCCGCATCGAAGGTCCCGCGTTCAACATTCAGGCCTCCTAACAGGCAGTGAGCATCTCCAATGTTCGTCCATCTTGCGACGAGGTGCCGCCGGCTGGTCGCCTCGTAACGCCCAGAGAAGCTAGCTAGGAATAGCGCGGCACTTCGCCTTGTGGACTTAAGGCTGTCCGTCACTTCAGGCCAAGCAGCGCACAGCATTGGTTTCACCCCTTGTGTGGATCGTGACCAATCGCTCAAGACCGCCCTACAAACTTGAGCAGTGGAGGGCGCTGACCCCGTCGACGTTGACTGCAGGCTTCAGATTCCGCTTATGTCAGCTCCGAATTCTAGGGATCATCAAAGCTGACGCGCCCCGATCTACGGGGGCGCGCCGCCGAAATTCTGCGTTGTTTCGTAAAATGCGCAGTATTTCCAAGCTTGCGCAAAAGTCGGCCTCAGAAGTGCCGGGCAGGTTTGCGGAAGGAGCGATCACCCCATTGCTGGTCATCATAATCGGCGGTGCCTGCTTTCGGGCGGGCCATTCCGAGGATCGTCAAATGCGTCCCGAGCTCGATCAAGCGCCGCGCTACAATAGCCCAAGATTCAATTTTTGATGCGCAAGCCGGCTGTTCTTGGCGATCGATGCCAGTCGTTTGTTGAGGTAGTCCAAGGACTCTTCGTCGAGACCGGCAAGCATCGTGGAATGAAGTGCCTGTCTCTTGTCTGACAATTTCGCTATTTCCGTTTGAGCCTTTTGGGTCAGCGATATCTGCAGGTATCTCGCATCGTCGGACGATATCACTCGGGCGAGAAGATCCATCTGCTCGAGCTTCTTCGTTTGGTTTGTTACAAAGGCGGGATGGATCCGCAGCTTGTTTGCAACCGCAATTCCGGAGACGCCGCGACCATCGTCCAGTTCGTCAATGGCCATAAGGATTAGCCACTGCGGTTCGGTTATTCCTAAAAGCTCCGCCCAGCTCTTGTGTATTTCTTCGAGTTGAGAGTGGATCTCGACGATGTTCCAGATCAGGTCTCTAACGGCTCGATCGAATTGTTCTTTTTCGGCCATGGCTGCTTTCGCGCTTGCTCATTGTCACGAGGGAAGAGGCGTCGCGGACGACTCAGGGGGGCGGTAGCCGATCCTATCCATCGCAAGTTGCCTGAAACAGCGCGCATAGGACATAGGCACTATGTAACAGAACAATTGACATGTACAATTAATTATGCATATTATTGCGCGACCACGCGACCGCTCTCAGCGGATATCCTCCAAGCAGAACCCCCGAGATGCCCCTCGGGGGTTTCTTTTTTGTGCATTTCGCACTGAAGGGCGCTTTTGGCGCCGCGGCTCCGCTGTGTTGCTCGGTTGCATCATGCCGGCAGCAATCTAATAGCACCCGAAATTAATTAATTGCACAAATTGATGATAGAAACTAAACCGCTGCGTGACAGCGAGGAGGTCCTCGAAGTCGTTCCGTCATGCACCTGGCCCTGGGGCGAGGTGACTGAGCGGATCTTTGAAGGACGGAAACGCGGTTTTCCAACTTAGAGGGTCATCTATGACAGTGATGAAGGGTATTATCCTTGGGTCTGCGGCAATGTTCGTGGGGGCTGGAGCGCAGGCTGCCGATCTCCCCGTCAAGGCCAAGGCTATCCAATACGTAAAGATCTGCTCGCTGTATGGTGCTGGCTTCTACTACATTCCCGGCACCGACACGTGCATCAAGCTGGGGGGGTATCTGCGGGCGGATACCATGCTGGCCACCAACGCGGACTTCGACGCCGCCAGCAGTGGTGTGGCTGGTGCGCGCAATCGGCTTAGCAACTATTACACGACGCGAACTCGCCAAGATCTGAAGATCGATACGCGCACCGCGACCGAGTACGGCGTTGTTCGCACATATGCTGAGTTGGTGTTCACTTGGACGGCGGGCACCTACAGTGGTTCCGGTACTGGTGGGACGGCCTATACCTCATCGACCGGTTCTCAGATCGCTGGTGGTTCGCTGGGCGTCTATAACGCGTTCATTCAGTTCGCCGGCTTCACGTTCGGCAAGTCGGTTTCCCAGTTCTCCACGCCTTGGGCGCAATACCCGGCGAACAACTTTGAATTGGTGGGCAGCGGTGGCTATGACTGGGTAAATCAGGCCACCTACACGGCCGACTTTGGTCAAGGAATCACAGCGGCGTTTTCAGCCCAGGACCAAGTCCAGAACTACACCACGAACATTTGGAACGTCAGCGGTGCAACGGCCGCGGGAAATGCGAGCGGTGCGTACGGTACCAACGATATCGGAGGTAGTCGCGCTCCAGACCTCGTTGCAATGCTTCGTGTTGACCAAGCCTGGGGC
The DNA here is from genome assembly GCF_023101065.1 of Bradyrhizobium sp. 172. Lineage (NCBI taxonomy): Bacteria > Pseudomonadati > Pseudomonadota > Alphaproteobacteria > Hyphomicrobiales > Nitrobacteraceae > Bradyrhizobium > Bradyrhizobium sp. 172. The sequence goes on along the minus strand of NZ_CP064701.1, from coordinate 6,768,807 downwards.
CTCTTCCAGGCGTCAGTCGCCGCTCATGACAACCATGCTGCCTATTATGGTGCGACCGAGATGACTGGACACCCGGGCGACAAATGGGGTTGGGCTGGTCAGCTCGCGGTGTCGATCAAGAATCTTCCGACTGGACCTGGTGATACAATCAACTTGACGGGCGTATACACCAACGGTGCGAGCCGGTACAACTTCCAGGACTATTTGTCGACCACCTACGCCATGTATGGCGGTACGAGTGTGGCTGGTGCGTACCAGAGCTTGGGCATTGCCGGTGTATCTGATTCCGTCTTCGTCACCGGTTCCGGTCAGGAGTTGACCAAGACATATGGCTTCAATGGCGGCTACACTCATAACTGGGATCCGTATTGGAATACGTCCGTCTTCGGCGCGTGGGCTGCTGTGCGGCATAACAACACAGCCAAGGGGTATATCTGCGGAGCTTTCGTCGCAAATCTAGCGCTCTCGAGCGGCGTTGGCGGGTGCAACCCCGACTTCAACTACGCAGTGATTGGCACCAAGACGTCCTGGACCCCGGTCAACAATCTGACCTTTACGGGTGAGCTTGCGTACATGATGCTCGATCAGAAGTACGCGAGCGGAAGCACAGTGACCCTTCCAGTCCAGGCGGGCGTCGCAAAGCCTGGTACGGTTTATGAGCTGAAGGATCAGAACAGCTTGGTGCTGCTGCTCCGCGCTCAGCGAAATTTCTAAGTCGTCACTTCAGCGAAAGGAGCAAGGAACAGGCTCTCAACTGACCTCCAGAGGCCTCCGGCATGCCCGCCGGGGGCCTTTCTCGTTAGAACATGACTGCCGTCCGCGGCTCAATTGGTCAGCTTCGAGGAGTCGTTCACTCTCGCACTAAGAACATGCTTCCCGACGCGAGATTTATTGAGCAAGAACTTTCGTTTTGGCGCGCGAACGGAGCGGTCGAAATTGGGTCAGTTTTGATCTTCCAAAGGTCCCCAATCCCGTCATCGCCGCCACGGCTCAGGTATGATGTGAGGCTGGCGACGGGGCACACGTCCTATGCGAACGAAGGAATCGGACTACTATGAGTAGGATGCGGCAACAGAAATCAACATCCAGTTCGCTTTGCCCGGCGGGCTTCCGGCGGGAGGGCCCGCACCGACCCGATCACAAACGCGGAATTTCGACGGATAAATCTCTTATTTAGAGGAATTCACCTTTGCGAGGTTCTCTATTGTGCTGCGATTAAGATCTTTCAGGTCCTGGAGGACACGTACGGCGGCCATCACCTAACGCTCGAGCAGAATCGAGAAATTTGCTTCCAGATGAAGGTGACGTAGCGATCGTTCTAAGCTTGCCGAATGTGCGCGCTCTCCTGAAACGACTTCAGATGCCAACAAACCAAGGAGCTAAGGGAATGTCCATCAGCAAAGGACCGCAGGTGTTTCCGCGCACGGAGTATTTGCGAAGGCTTACCGCAGTAAAAGCAGAAATGGTCAAGCGCGAAGTCGACGTCCTTCTCGTCACTTTCGATCGCAGCATCAATTATCTGACCGGCTACACCGCGCGTTCCGCCTATGTCCCGCAAGCCCTTGTGATCTCGGTGCACGAAGAGGAGCCGACGCTTATCCTGCGTCTTATGGATGTGCCCGCGGGCATTCATCTGACGTTTCTGAAGCGGAACAAGATTGTTGGATATCCCGAATCGCTCGTGGGCAACCCCGAGAAGGATGGTTACGACGCCGTCATCGATTTTCTTCAGGAAGCGAACCTCACGAACCGTGGAGTCGGACTCGAATCGGGGCAGCTTCCAGCGCGAGCGGCGGATACTTTCAAGAGGCGACTGCCCGATGCTAGATTCGTGGATTGTACGCACGTGGTCACATGGATTCGCGTCATTAAGTCCGATCTTGAAATAGCTCTGATGAAAGAGGCCGCCGCGATTGCCGATGCGGGTATGATGCGGGCGGCCGATGTCATACGTCCAGGAGTGCATGAAGCTGACGCCGTTGCCGAGATCCTTTCGACGTTAGCGCGCGGTGCAAATGGCAAGCGCGGAACGGGGATTGCGAACATCTTCATGTGTTCCTCACCGCGCACCGGAACAAGCCACATTATTTGGAGCGACGACATCTTCCGCCAGGGTTCGCAAATCAATCTGGAACTCGGTGGCGTGCGCCACACCTATACGGCGGCGGTTATGCGTACGTTCTCCATTGGCAAGCCTTCCGACCGTCTGCGCCGCCTACACGAGGCTGAGGTCGCCGGCTTGGAGGCTGCGCTGGATAAAGTCCGACCAGGAGCAACCTGCAGCGACGTCGCCGAAGCATTCAATCGCACGATTGGGAAGTCGGGCTTTCAGAAAGAATCCCGCTGTGGCTATGGCATCGGCATCGATTGGAACGAGGCGGTCACGAGCCTTAAGGAAGGGGACATGACGGTTCTGAAACCCAACATGACTTTCCACCTGATGCTCGGTAACTGGATCGATGAGGATTTTGGCTATGTCCTTAGTGAGACGTTCCGGGTCACGGACTCCGGCGCTGACGTGTTGACCCAGGTGCCACGCCAAATTTTCGAGATTTAACTCGACTGCGGGTTCTTCCGATCAGGAGCCTGCCGCGCGGAAAGCCGCTCTGCTTGGGAAGGTTGCCGCGATGTTGCCAACATGCTCGCTGGATGCTTGCACTTAATAGCTTCCAGTTGGCGGCCGCCGCTCTTCCCCGCTTCAGAGTACTCATGAGACCCGTTGATGATTCCTTCTGACCCGGCCTCTTTCTTTGTGCAGGGGACCTCGTTCGGTGCGGATTCGCCATTCCGTCATTCACCTCATCGGGGTGGTAGCGGCCTGTGTTGCGATGCGGTTGCGCGCTGGGAGGCTGATCACACCAAGCTTGATGCCGGTGAGCTGGTCGCCTCGATTACTGGCCCGTTCCTAGCCTTACGCCGGGCCGCACCGCGGTCCCTTCCTTCGTGCACAATTTCGGCATATTCGCTCCCATTTCGAAGCTATTCGGCCCAAACTCTCGTTAAGACTCTTGCCTCTGAAGCGGAGAAAAACAGTGATGGGAGCGGAGATGAAAGGTTCTTCGACGGCGCACATCAACCGTGATCTGTTAAGATCGGTGCAAGGTCAAATCGCCTTTGCTCGACGCTCGCCGAGCGAGAACGCTCCAGCAATTGTCGTGCGGGGATCAGATGGGCCCTTGGTGAGCTATGACGTCACCATACGCGACGCGCGTCCGATCGTGGACGACCTTTCTCTCGACAGAGAAGGGTTTACTCTTGTTCAGCACAAGATTTCCTGTGCGAGCGAACGCGATCCGGAGGTCATGCGCGACAGGTATCTCGAAGAAATGGTCTCGTTCATCAAGGACTATTTCAAAGCGTCGTGGGTCGTACCCAAGCGAGACGCCGTTATCATTCGCTCTGCTGGCGGGAGCTCTGTTCCGCCGGCAGAGAAGGGGACCCGTCTATTCAGGCCGTGTGTGGCCGGCTTTGCTCATATCGATTATGCCCCAATCGCCGGCCCGGTGATGGCGGCGCGGGAAGATCAACTCCAGGGCACTCCAATCCGGGCCTATTCTCGATTGATGATCATTCAAGCTTGGCATGCTCTCTCGGAGCCTCCGCAGGACTTTCCCCCGGCGTTCTGCGATGGCAACTCGGTCGTGGACACGGACCTGGTCGATACCGTTTACGAGAACGATGACGTCAAGCATAAGATGTGGCTTGTTCACTATAGTCCGGTTCACCGCTGGTATTACTTCCCGGAGATGACCTCGGATGAGTTCGCTCTGTTTAAGGGATATGATTCCGAAGACGATCACAATCCCCGGTCCGCTCATGCAGCGTTCGACAATCGTCGCGCTTACCCAAATGCAAACCCCCGCAAGAGTGTCGAGGCTCGCTTCTTCGTTTACTACGACTGAGGGCCGTTCTTGTTGTCGATAATCACTGCGCGAGTTCATGGAGGAACTTGCGGAAGTCCAGTTGAAGGGGAGACGTTCTTTCGATGAGCACAGTTCTGATCACGGGCGCGAATCGAGGTATTGGCCTTGCGCTTGCGCGACAATACGCAAGCGAGGGTGCTGATGTTTTTGCGTGCTGCCGCGATCCAGCGAAGGTCGACGACCTCAAAGAAATCGCCGCGTCATCCAGCGGTCGCGTGCGGATCATCCCACTCGACGTAGCCGACGAGTCCTCGATTGAGACCCTTAAGCGCACCGTGGGCGATCAGCCAATCGACATCCTCATCAACAATGCCGGAATCAGCGGTCTATCGGCCGATCGCATCGAGGCCGATGGCTATATGACCACTATGCGCGTCAATGCCCTGGCACCTATGCTCATCGCGCAGACCATGCACGACAATTTGAGAAGCAGCATTCAGAAAAAGCTAGTGGCAATCACCAGCATTATGGGCTCCACCAGCAGCGCCGGGAGCGGCAAGTATGCTTATCGAGCCTCGAAGGCGGCACTCAACAATGGCATGCGTGGCTTGTCGCGCGCCTGGGACCGTGATGGGATCCTGGTGGCCTTACTAAATCCTGGTTATGTGCAAACGGAAATGGTCAAAGGTCAGGTTGCTTTTATATCGGCTGAAGAGTGTGCGCGCGGCCTTATCGCTAGGATCGCGGAACTCACGCCAGCCACCAGCGGCATTTTTCAGGACTACCGCGGTGTGAGGATTCGCTGGTGAAAGTTTCGCTTCAGACCAAGATCTGAGGTGCTAGCTATGATTTTCCATGCCCGCCCAAGTAAGGGGCGGTCCGAATTGCCAGTCGCGCTCGCCCTCAGAACCGAGATCATGGCCAGCATTCTGGCCTGCATTGGAGATCCACCCGCAGCGCGCGCAAATATCGCAACAGCAATGTCGCATATGGGCACATTTGCGACTAATAGCGTAAAGAGCGGCTCAGCGTCCTTCATTAGGTTCGGCGTTCGCGCATGACATGTGGGCATCTTGACGACTTCACGCAGAAGCGAGGGCATCAAACATCCGTGGTGCCGCACCGGCCCTATGCAGCCGTGGGGTAAAGCCGGCACCAGAAAATGGCGAGGGCCCCGGCGACCGCGCATGGAGCGGGGTCACGAATGCGCTCCACTGACGTTCTCCAGGAATGAAATATGAATGCTGTTTGATGGAGAGGCCATTGCTGAGACCCTTCGGGCTGGCATCGCACGAGATGGTTGATGCTGCGGTTTCACGTCGAGGTTTGCCCTTTTCGGCAAATCACGACGTCACGCATATTTCGCCGTCCCGGAATCCTGTTTCCGGGAGTAAGGTCGCGCAGGTAGATCCCCAGCGAGCGATCTGACCTGAGTGTTATCGCTGTTTAGCGTGCGTTTCGCGCAATCGCTCTGGGGCGCATAACCGACGCGCGTGCGGTAGCTGCGAGAAAGTGACTTGCACTTGTGAAACCGCAAGCAAGTGCAATCTCGAGAACCGAAAGGCTGGTTTGCCGGACCAGATGCCGCGCGCGATCCAGCCTCAGCGCCAAATAGCACTCGCCGAGAACAACCGAGATGCTGGCGGAAGAGCCGCTCGGGATGTCACAGGGAGACATTCCCCATACCAGGTCTTCGCGCGAAAGAGGATTTTCCATGCCCAAGCCGGCTGATCACGCGCACCAGAGCTGCGCGCGTAATCCCAAGCCGTTCCCGCAACTGTATTCGCTGAGGACCGGACCCTTCGCGAACGTGAGTCTGCAGAAACCACTTGCTAACAGCGATTGCCAACGTGGTGCCATGTTCACGGGCAATAATGGCATGCATCATATCTAACGGCGCGGTGCCGCCACTCGATGTCAATCGATCGGATCGATCTCGTACAGAGCGCGCCGCAGATCAAGTTCGGGATAATCCTCGATGAATGCCGGCGCATGCTCCCAGTAAAGAGCGAATCTGGTCCGCCGAGCAAATCCGCTCGCGGTAGAATATAGGAACCACCGGCTACTCCGCCTATCTTGACGCCGCGCCGAGCAAGTTGCCTCAGCCAAGCGAAGGTTGGCGCGTGCTTGAATAGCGCGGGGTCGCCGCCAGCGCAGACAAAAAGATAATCAAACTGCTCCTTTGTCGCGACAGACAAGTCCGAGTGGATGCGTACGCCGTTGGACGCCGCGGCTGGTTCGCCGTCGATTGAGATGTGGCTCCAGCGGTACAACACGCGACCCGACAGACGATTTGCGGCCCGCAGTGGTTCTATTACGGACACATACCGCAGCATCACAAAGTCAGGCATGAGCAGATTTTGTTGCAAAAGTCAGTTGAGACAGGCCTCGAAGCATAATTCCGTTGTGTTGACGCGATTCTCGTTGAGGTCGATCCATGATGGGCCGTCTGAAGAATGAACAAAGTCAACTGGTCCACGAGTTTCGTCTTGGCGACACGGTCCCCGAAGATCACCTTGTGCGGAAGATCGACACTGCTCTCGATCTGTCCTGGCTTCGCGGTGAACTAACGCCTCATTATTCGTCGATGGGGCGCCCGTCGATCGATCCGGAACTGATGATCCGGATGCTGGTCGTGGGGTATGTCTTTGCGATCCAGGCATCCCGCTCCATTCGGCAGGCCGAGGTCGGCGCGGCAAAGACCATGATCGAGCGAACAGAGGAGCGCTTCGGCTTCAAGCCTGAGCGGCTTGTCGGAGATACCGCTTACGGGGCAGCTCCGATGCTGAACTGGCTGGTCGAGGAGAAAGGTATCGCGCCACATATTCCTGTGTTCGACAAATCGAAGCGGGACGTTGGCACCTTCTCGCGTAGCGACTTTCGATATGACCCGACGAGCGACGTTTACCATTGCCCAGGCGGGAAGCGGCTCGGCACGAGTGGCACCGTGCACGAGGGCAAGACGCTTCTGTATCGCGCCAGCAAGCTCGATTGCGGTATATGCCCGCTCAAGCCGCAGTGCTACCCAAAGGAACCATCGCGCAAGATCCCGCGAGACATCCATGAGCGCGCCAAAGATGTTGCCCGGTCATTCGCTGGCACCGAGGGCTTCGAGAAGTCGCGTCGCGAGCGCAAGAAGATCGAGATGCGGTTTGCACACTTGAAGCGCATCCTGAAGCTCGGCCGGCTTCGACTTCGTGGTCCACAAGGCGCCCAGGATGAGTTCGTTCTGGCTGCCATCGCCCAGAACCTGCGGCGGCTCGCATCGCTGGTTGCGCGAGCGCCTCCCGCTCAGGCTCTGCGTATTGCGTAGCGTATGAGTTGCGTAGAAAGTGCCGGGGTCGGGGACCAAACCCCGTCGCCCAGGTGAAATGGCCGAACCGCATCATCGGTCACAGCCGACTTTTGCAACAAAATCAGCAGAAGCCGACATGAGCCGTCGGTTCAGGTGGGCTGTCGTTCTGAGGCAATCGAACGTCGCTGGTGATCATGCGGGCGAAACTACTCCTGCCAATCTAGGTCAGACAAGCTTGGCCTCTGCGGCCAGCACCATCCACTTTCAAACCTGCCAAATGCCCTATTCCATCTTCTCTTCTCCCTGATCGCCCAGACCATGAAGAGTCATACAGGTTGGCAACCCGCCTGGCGCGCTGCCGTAACCCGCATACGACGTCCTGATCATCGGGGATGGCGGCATGGTCTTGCCACTGCCCACTAGCTCGCAAGCCGCTACGGGATCAAAAACGTCGCGGTGCTCGAGAAAGGCTATATTGGTTCTGGTAACGTAGGCCGCAATACAACGATTATCCGGTCGAACTATCTCGTGCCAGGGAATACACCGTTCTATGAGTTGTCAATGAAGCTCTGGGACAGGCTGGAGCGCGACCTTAACTACAACGCGATGGTCAGCCAGCGCGGGGTGCTCAACCTCTTTCATTCGGACGCTCAGCGCGATGCTTTCCTTGGCCGCTCCTTCAAGTATCATCGCCCGCGCGGCCTGTTGTCCGCTAGCCCAGAGGAGCCGAACGCTCTAGTCGAGCTACGCGTCGGCTCTCGGCGCGAGCCGAACACGAAGGCGACGACCATCGAGCTGTTCGATGGTCTCGAGGCGACGAGCCAAAATCGCTGGCCTTCGCTGGCTTTTGATTTGCTGTCTGTTAACGGTCTTGCTGCGCCAGCCATGGTCGCTGGTTTCTACTACAAGACCTTCATGTGGCCTGCGGCGCTCTGGGAGAAGCTGTACGAACCGCTTATCCGTCGCGCAGCGGGGCTCGGGAGAAACGCCAGATGATCTCGTACGCAGAGGTCGCGATATCGAACGGCGCGTACTTGCCCGCGCGGTGCGCCATCACCTCGAGGATCGCATGATGCTGAATGGCAGGAAACTGTCGTCCTCATCAGCTAACTCTGCGGAATGCCTTACGCCAAAATCGGGACTCAAGTAGAAGCTGTCGAGAAAACCTGTCCTAGAGCAGATCAAATAACGACTGCTCCTCCTCGGAAAGCTGAGCACTCCCGTGACGGAGTTGGCTATGAGGTTTGCGTCAAGACCGGTCTTTCATTGCGCTGCTTGAAGAACCGATACGACGCCTGAGCAGTTCGGCGTGATCGGATAACGCGTCCAGAAGCTGTTCGGAGTCGCCTGGCGGATCGCGTCAATGATCGCCATGTGCTCGGTGATGCGCTGATCTTCCAGAATATCTGCTGAATGGCGCAACTCTGCCTGGTTCGCATCAAATGCATTTTCTCAACCGGCGCCAAAATTGTCCAGACCCATCATGCATTTTGGTTTGGGCAACGAGAAAGAGCCGCCTTGGTTATTGCGTATTCCTGCAAAATGCAGCGGCTTATTGCAGGAAAACAATGCGAGCCCGGCAAATTCGCTGTCAAATTACACTCCCGCTTCGGCGGATGCCGTTTGGCGAAGGTGAAATCCAAGCTCGTGTGGAGCGGCTGCGATCCGAGTTGCGTGCTCGCAAACTCAATGTGCTACTCATCGATGATTGCGAAGCGATGGCCTACTACTTCAACTAGCAAGTTTCGGTGAGCTTCTACCGTGCGTGCTTCATCCCTGCTCAAGCCGAAGCCTTCTTTGTGCTAAGGTCGTTGGATGTCGCGCCGCTGAGCGAGCGTGCCTCGATGAAGGACATCATCGGCTATCCCGACTGGAAAGACCCAGTCACTGCAATCGCAGAGAAGATTCGACAGCGCGGCTACGATCGCGCGCGTCTCGGCATTGACCTGACGAGCCACGCGCTCACGGTCCAGACTTTCGAAGCCCTCAAGCGCGAGTTGCCGCATGTCGAGTTCGTCGACGGATTGCCTTGGAAGATGCGCAAGTTGAAGTCAAAGCCGGGCTCCGCTATCAATGACGCCGTGATGCAGGAGATCGTGACAGCCGCGGAGCCGGGGTTGACGGAACGGGAAGCGCTCCGAATGGTCGTTGAAGCCACCCTCCGCTACGGAGGCGACGGCGCTAGCCCCGTCGTTACCTCGGCAAGGGCTGGGATTGCTTGCACGGACACGTTCACGATAACGCTCTCGAGGAAGGGGATGTGCTCCACCTGGAACTCATTCCCCGCGTGGGTCAAGACCAGTCAAACAACAGGTAATCAAGACACGTGCCTTGCCGATCTCGAAGCGATGTCGTCTCTTCGTTATAGGCGCGGCAACCGTCTTAATGTAAGTACGCAACCGGCGTTCAGCTGGAAAAGCACCGTAATCGGCCATCGGTCGCGCGTTGTTTCACACACTCCTCGCTCTTGGCCGATTTCTACCGCTTCCGAAGTCGAGGTCGTTTTTTGCGTACTCAAACCGGTAAAGATGCCCGCAGCTACGGATCGCGCAGGTCGATGACTCTGCTGAGCCTGCGGTGCCAGGAATAGCTCTCAACGAGGCAGAAACGACTCAGGAATCGGGCCGCTCGCGCTGCGAGAGCGCAGCTCCCAACAATCCCAGGGAGCGCGAGGGCACCAGAAGCATCACCCTTCAAGCCTATTTCCCTGAAGGCGCGGATCTGGTGGTCGAGATGATTACCGTCGAGGCGATCCTCGCGACCGGAGTGACGGCTGCGGCGAGCACCATCAACCAAGGTGTGGCACCACGTGGCAGGGAAACGGTCGACACATATTTCGCGGGGAGCGGAACCTGGCGTGCGCACACCAATATCGGCATGATGGCCGCGTGAGGCAACGGCGAAAAGGATCTCCGTTGCTTCTTCATCGAAGAACGGCGTGATGACCGTCACATCGGGCAAGTGCGTACCGCCGTTCTAGGGATTGTTCATCATCAGAACGTCGCCTGGTCTCAGTGTCAATCGGCGTTCGACTGGGACCCCCCTATCGGCATCCAAAAGGGGCTCTGACGCATATTCGATGATCGTGATTGTTTTTATGGCGCGCCAATCAGCCTTGCCTGAAGGAGATCGAGCTTAGCGCGCCCGTACATCTGCCGTTTGACCAGCTTGAGCTTAGTGATCTGCGCTTCCACTTGGCCATTGGACCATGGTTGCGTAATAGCGGCGTGCACCGCGCCCTTATCGTTGGCGATTCCATTCGCGAACGAGGCAATGAGGCTCCGCTTGGATTCTTCAATCCAAGGTTCGAGCTCGATCTCGGCCTTCCTTCGGATCATCGCGTGGAAGCGGCCAACGAGAGCTTGGGCATCGGCCAGCATAGGAACGTTTTGTTCGATGACCGCAAGCGTGACGGTCTCCGCCCTGGTTAGGTGGTCGCGCTTCGTCGTCATCAGCTGCGCTATCGTCCTGGCGGCGGGGACCTTCTGCAATTGTTGATGGCTGATAGTCTCGGCACGCCGCCGTCGCGTCGTCCATTCCGCCACCACGCGGAGCGATCCCTTGAAGCCTTGTCCCTTCAAGCGGCGCCAGAGCTCGGCACCGTTGCGACAGCCGCCTGACCACTGCGCGTCCAGGAACGGCAGATGCCCGTCCAGGGTGCTTTGACGGGTGCGGAACATATCCGTACCGCCGCCGCGGCTATTTGGCGAACCAGATTGCGACTATGTCCTGTGCGGCGGACGATCTCCTTGAGCGACACACCGTCGCTGGCGAGAGCCGTAATTACGGCATGGCTGTCCTGGCGCCGCAGATAGCCCTGATAGCGCAGCTTTTCCGCACAGGTCAGCAATTCCGGGTCGATCGTCGTCGCTCCGATTGCGGTTCGGATTCTGTTCATGGAGCGGCGCACCGCATCAAGGAAGGCCGCGCTCGCATTTTCCATCAGATGCCAGCGGTCGGCGACCTGGATGGCGTTCGGCAGCGCCTTGGCTGCTGCCTCGCCGTATCCACCACCGCGATCTCGCGACACAATGTTGATCGCTGGGTGCTTCGATAGCCACGCCCGAACGGTCGCAGTTTCCCGGTCGGGCAGCAGGGTAACGATCCGCCGGCGCTCCAAATCGCACACGATCGTCCCGTATCGATGGTTTCTCCGGAACGCCCAGTCATCGATGCCCACAACAAGCAATGGATCTGTCGGCATCGCCGCCCGCCGGCGGACCACCCGTAGCAAGGTATCGTTGCTAACGGGCAGCATGAGCCGCTTGGCGAAGCTTGCCGCCGGCCGGCCGCCCAGCGCCAACCCCAAGTGATGGACGATGTATTCCAGCCGTGCCGTCCGGCGCCGTCGAAGCGGAACGATGTCTTCTCCAAACCGCTCTGAGAAGATCCGCCGGTGGCAATGCGGCACCTCACATGTGAAGCGCCGCGTGAGCAATCGGAGGCGCACCTTTCTGCCCGCTGATGGCAAATCGGCCACGTGCCGGATGTAACGGCTATGGATTCGGCGCGATGCTGTCGTGCACAAAGGGCACTGGGCCTCCGTAGCCTCTGACCGAACAGCCAGAATAACCGAATCCTCTGAATCACTTACGCCATCAAACACCAAACCACTCGGTACGAGCGATGAAATACGAAAGCCTGTCCGCATGGCGCCGATTCTCCGTTGAAGAACCACAGTCGCCGGCGAACTTCATCAGAAATGATGGTGTGGAACGGCCCTTCGGACCGGCATCAAAAGTGCCTAACGTGGTCGCGTAGAGAGGCGCCACAAAGGAAGGACCGTTCCATGGAGAAGATTATCACGGTGGGTTTGGATTTGGCCAAGTCGATCTTTCAAGTTCACGGCATCGCCGAAAACGGGAAAGTCTTGGTTCGTCGCACATTGCGGCGATCGCAGGTTCTGCCCTTCTTTCGGAGCCTTCCAGCTTGCTTGGTAGGTATGGAGGCCTGTGCGAGTGCCCATCACTGGGCACGCGAGATCGCGGCGCTGGCCACGCTGTCCGCATGATGCCGCCAGCCTACGTGAAGCCTTACGTCAAACGAAACAAGACCGACGTGACGGATGCTGAAGCCATTTGTGAGGCGGTCACCCGCCCGACAATGCGGTTCGTACCGGTGAAGACTGCCGAACAACAAGCGGCCAGCATGATTTTGCGAACGCGAGAGCTGCTGATGAGGCAGCGCAGCCAGACTGCAAATGCCCTACGTGCTCATATGGCCGAATTGGGCATTATCGCCGGCACAGGCATGGCAAGCATCGCAAAACTCCTGGTGCTTCTCCGGGACGAAAAAGACAATAGGATCCCCGGCGCCGCCCGCTTTGCCCTGATCCTATTCGCTGAACAGATTGAGCTGCTTACAACCCGCATAGAGAAGCTCGACAGAGAGATTTTGGTTGCCGTCAGAAAGGACCCCGATGCAAGGCGTCTGATGAGCATTCCGGGTGTCGGTCCTCTCATCGCCGCTACCGTTCGGACATCGGTTTTGGACGCTCGCAATTTTGCGACTGCACGAGAGTTTGCGGCTTGGACGGGGCTCACACCGAGGGCACAGTCGAGCGGCGGAAAAGAAAAGCTCGGCGCGATATCAAAGCGTGGAAATCGGCAACTACGGACGCTCTTGATCGTTGGTGCGACCTCTATCATCAAGCTTGCTAAACGAGGCTTGAAAGTCCCACTCTGGATTCGGACCATGCTGCAAAGACGGCCGGTCAAGGTCGTATCGGTCGCGCTCGCCAATAAGATTGCGCGCACGATCTGGGCCTTGCTGGTCAGAGGCGGCATCTATCAGGCGCCGGCCGCAATGCTGAATCCTAATCTTAAGAGCTCTCCGGCGGAAGAAGAAAGCTGCCGAGGAGAAGGTGCAAATCTGGATGAACCCCGAATGACGTCATTCCCGGTAGCAATCAGACCGCCTGACTCACTGCGCTTCGACCGCGAGAAATTGATTGGGCGATTGCTTCCGCGGATATCATCGTGGCCAGCGGCCAGGCGCCGCTTCACAGGCCGAACATATGACCGCACCGTCATCCCTTGTTCAACCAGAGAAAGATCTTGCAGCCCGGGCCGTTCCACATATGAGTCAGAGTCAGAGCCCCGATTGGATGCCGATCACCCCGAAAACGGGGTCCTTATTCCATGCCGAAACACAGTCTCCGTTTGCCTCGGTGCTTGCGCAGCACAGCTCGAACACTCTCACTCATCGAGCCCAAATTGCACCGGCGCATACCGTGCGTTGGCGACGAGATTGCCTTCTGGATCAAAAGATAGCGTGGGTGAAGTCGAGACGCTCCTTGATGTTTACAGAATACGCCGTGTTTTGAAGCGTTACTCCCATCTGCTCGGCGATGGACATGAAGAGGTGGTTGAAGACCTACAGCATCAGCGCGTCGGCTCGTGTGCCGATTGCCTCCGCCCGCATCAGCGGCAGAACCCGGCGCAGCAACAGATTTCCATGTTCGTTTCGGCCTGCCAGCCAGGTTCGACGACATTGGTGCCACTTGGGTCCGTAATTATCGCGGGCCCGTCCACCTTTTCGCCAACGGAAAGAGACAAGCGATCAATCAGCGGTACTTTCAACGCTCACCAATTGCGACTTCGCCTATGAACTCGACAGTGGTGCGTTCATTCGAGCCGCCATTCGGATCGATCGCAAAAACCGCTCCGCAACCGTCGATTTCACGGAACCTCGATCCAGGACGACGGCAACTACAATGCACCTCTGGCCATCTGCAAGGCGGCCGTTCTCTACGTATTTCGTACCCTTTAGGATCCGATATTCCGATGCCGCCTTTATCCGGCGGCTGTTATCGCCGGCAATAGGGGGGTCAGCCAGGCGATCACCGAAACGCTCTACGGCGTGCTTAGTTCCTTCGCCGGCTCCCAGGGCAAAATGAACGACTTCGTCTAAGGCAACGAAGTGCATCAGAATTACGAAACGATCTGTGGCGGCACTGGGGCGGCAATGGCTTCGAAGGCGCGAGTGCGGTCCACTCGCATCAGACCAACACCCGGATGACGGACCCCGAGGTGTTAAAGACACGCTACCCTGTCCGTGTTGAGGAGTTTTCCATACGCCGGGAGTCGGGGGCCGGGGTCGCTATCCCGGCGGAGATGGCGTGGTTCGCAGGCTCCGTTTCCTGGAGCTTATGACGGTGACGATACTCTCGTCTCACCGGCGGACACGTGCCTTCGGCGTTGCAGGTGGCGAACCCGGCCAGCCAGGTGAGACTCTGGTTCAGCGTGCCTGCGGTGAAACGGAAACCCTCGCCGGCAACGATTCCTGCGAAGTCCGCCCGGGTGATATTTGCATCATCAAGACGCCCGGTGGGGCGGCTATGGCGCGCCTTGAACGCCCGCCTCGCGCTGCTCGACTTGGCGAAATTGAGATGCAACCGCTTTGGGGCAGCACTTCGCAAGATGATTTTGAACTATCGCCAGCCGCATCCGTTGGCTGGCCTTCGTGGCTGCGCTCGTCAATATTTGCTTCATCGCATTGGTCCAATTGTGCGCCTGACAGCTAAGCACATCCTCGCTGCACATGGACGCGTCAGAATCCACAGTTCTGCTCGGCTGCCGCGGCCGCAGCACGGGTCTGGCCGCTCGCCTCTCTGCAAAGCAGTTCAGCCACGTGGCGTAATCAGCCCGAAGAGGTGAAGGCCTGCACGCCGGCTGGACATCTCGGCGATCTCGAAGTGCGCAGCGGCCAGGCGGGAGCCGTGGAAACCTGTCCGCGTGGCCGAGACAGCTCCGTACACGTTTTCGGAGGTACAGCGCCAGCACCAGCGGCAAAATTGGCATGACGCACCGCCGCAGTGGTGTCGCCAACGCTGAACGTTCCGGGGTCTGGGTGGATCAATCATATCAGTTCGCGGCTCGCTTACGAACTGAGCTTGGACGAGATGAAGAGGACGCCCTGCCAAGCGCACTCATCCGTGAGCTGGTGCCTGCCGTCTCAGAACTGTTGGGGCCCGAGATCGGGAATGTACCATTGAGTTCAGGATTTCTGAGACTGCTTACCATTGATCAGCCGAACTGCAGATGAGGCTTTCGATACCTTGAGTTCTTGCGCCTTCCATGGTCTCGTCAGCGTTGAGGGGTCACGCAATTGATCAAGCAACTCCGGATCGAGGTGTAGCTCCGATTGCAGGACATCCCAGACTTTTCGGCCGCTTTTAAGCGTTGCCTTTGCAATTTCGGAGGCACGTTCATATCCGATCAGCGGGGTAAGAGCGGTTACAACTGCCGTACTTGCCTCAAGATGTTCAAGGCATCGTTCTACATTGGCGGTTATCCCAGTAATGCATTTCTCGCGAAGGACCCGGGCCGCGTTACCCAGAAGTGACATAGATTGCAGCATGCTGTAGGCGATTACGGGCTCCATCACGTTAAGCTGCAACTGGCCCGCCTCGGCAGCGAGCGTTATCGTGAGGTCCGTGCCAATGACCTGGAAGGCAACCTGGTTCACTACTTCGGGAATGACCGGATTAACTTTGCCCGGCATTATCGAGGAGCCGGGTTGTAGGGCCGGTAGATTGATCTCGGCCAAGCCACCTCTGGGTCCGCTTGATAGCAATCTCAGATCATTCGATATCTTGGAAAGTTTTGTAGCCGTACGCTTCAACATGCCAGAAAACAAGACGAACGATCCTGTATCCCAGCATGCTTCGATCAGATTGCTGGCCGAGAGCAACGGAAACTGCGTAAGTTCAGAAAGCTGCTCAACTACGATCGCGGCATACTCCGGATTCGTGTTGATCCCAGTACCAATGGCGGTGCCACCGAGATTCACCTCGTGGAAAAAACGAACGAGCTCCTCCAGCCGGGTTATATCTTCCCGTATCGTCGTCGCGAACGCGCCAAATTCCTGGCCGAGAGTCATTGGCACCGCGTCCTGCAGCTGTGTGCGGCCCAGTTTGACGATGCTCGCGAACTCTGATGCTTTTCGTTCCAGCGCCTCCGAAAGTCCACGGAGTTCGTTATCTAGAAACCGATGCGCCAGCAGGATTGCGAGGCGGATCGCGGTTGGATAGACGTCATTAGTCGATTGGGAAAGATTGACGTCATCGTTTGGATGGACAACGTCATAGCGGCCGCGCGGGAGTCCCAAGTGCTCAAGCGCTCTATTGGCGATAACCTCGTTGATGTTCATGTTTGTGGACGTTCCTGCGCCGCCCTGGAAAACATCAACAGGAAACTCCGCCATCAGGTTACCTGCAATGATGTCATCGCACGCTGCAGCAATTGCATTGCCTTTGCTCTCTGAAATATCTCCGAGTCTGACGTTCGCCAGGACCGCGGCTTTCTTGACCATCGCCAAGGCGTGGATAAGATGTGAAAGATGGCTGATTGGGATTCCTGAGATCGAAAAATTTCGGATTGCTCGAGCGGTCTGAGCACCATAATAGGCCTCCCCCGGGACATCGACTTCTCCCAGACTGTCGCCCTCTTTGCGTACCGTGCTCATTATTGATCTCTCTGCTGCGCGGGTGACCACGCTGTCCTTGCGAAACTCACTTTGATCTTCATGCTGCGATCGAGCCACGTCCCGATGATCTCACTTCCCTGAGATCGCCAGGCAGCGTCACGAGCCCCAGCAAGCGCACAGAGATTAGGAGAGCGGCCGCGCGGGTTTCTCGCGAAAACGCGCAAATGGGTGATGAAAAAGAGCGCAAATAAGCACTTCTGCCGCTTTTGATGTGGCCTGGTCTCATCGATCTTCCGATCTTCATCCGGAATCTCTACTGTTACTAGCTCTACGCCCAAGAAAGGCCCTTTGTGGTGCCTTGATCGAAAAGGTTCCGGGGCAATGGCCGAGCTCAAGCCCGAAAACCAGGTTGTCGTAGCGAACAAGTGCAGAGCCCACCAGCGATGATGCGGGGGCAAAACAAGGCGCACGTTTGCTCGAGATCGATGGATAGGTGAGAGGCGCGGTTTTGCTCGGAGTGGGAAAGTTGTGCCAAATCGTCGCACAAAATGGCGATCTGACGCGCGGCTCAACGTTTGACCCGAATCTCCAAGGCGGCTCGAGACAGGGGCTGATTGTAGGAGGCCAAAATCGGTCAGTCGGCTACAGACCCTCGCCGCCCCAACCCAGACTTTCTGTATATTGAGGATGAGTTCATATGACGCCCATTCATGGCGTTCACCACCGCTTATCGGCTCGGCGCTGGTTTGGCTCCTCAGCGGTGACCCCGAGCCCAAGAGCCCAAGACGGCACTACTCTGCACAAAACGGTCGTATCTCGGCAGCCGCGCGAAGTTTTACGGCGTGTAATGCGCTTGCATTGGACAGATTCCGCCCAAAACCTGGATCATAATTGTGGGGGCCCCGCTTACTATAGCGATCGTCTGACGCATGGATACTCGTACGCGAGTTCCACTGAATGATAGGGGTTTGGCGGACCAGACTACGTAACCGCAGGCACCTAACGAGAGGACGGACGAACATGCTTGATGAGAAGGTGCGCGGACTTTTCGTCGGCCAAGAGATCAATCAGCACCTGGCGAGAATCGACCGTCTTTTTCGGCCAGAATCCGTCGCCGTAGTTGGAGCTTCCCAAAAAGGGGGCTTCGCTACGGAGATTCTCATGAACATAAACAAATGGGGCTTCGCCGGCCAACTGATGGCGGTCAATCCGAGGTACCACGAGATCGGGGGCGTGCCCTGCTTCCCGAGCTTGGCGGCCATACCTCGCCCAGTCGGCCTCGTGATAATCGGTGTGCCCAGCAAGGCAATCCCTGCAGTGCTCGAGGATTGCGAAGCAGCCGGGGTCTGCGCGATCCAAATCATCTCCAGCGGCTTCGCTGAGCAAGCTGGCGAGGGGCTCGCCAAACAGCGCTGGCTTGCTGAGTGGTCGGAACGAACGGGTATTCCTGTTGTTGGTCCCAACTGTTTCGGGCTGATGAATGCCGCCAATCGCTTGATGGCCGTGCCTTTGGATTTTCACAGCATGACCGTAGGCGGCGTAAGTGCCATCCTGCAAAGTGGAACGCTTGTCTATAGTCTGATCGTGCCGCTCCTGTCGCGCACTATCGGCATCGGGCGCGTGGTTACGGTCGGTAACGAAGCCTGCCTCGACGTAGCGGACTTCATCGATTACTTCGTCGACGACGAGGATACGCGCGTTATCGCCTGCTACTGCGAACAAATCAGGCGCCCCTTGGAATTCATCAGGGCATGCGAACGTGCAGCCAGCAATGGTAAGCCGATCGTGATGATCAAGGTTGGTCGCTCAGAGACGGCCCGGAAGGCTGCATTGGCCCATACCGGTTCGCTCGTAGGATCCGACGTGGCGGTCGACGCCGTTCTCAAAAGGCTTGGCGTAATCCGAGTTGATAACGTCGACGACATGATCGAGGCGACTGCGGCACTGTCCTCGACCAAGCGGCCGAAGGGGCGTCGCGTAGCTTTCGCGTCCTTCTCCGGCACGATGGTCAGCATGCTTGCTGACTTTGCCGAGTCTTGCGCCATCGAATTTCCGCCTCTACCGGATGCGGTCAAGACCCGGCTGGAAGCAGTGTTTCCCGAGTTCGGTAATGTCAGCAATCCACTCGATCTCACGGCACAGGCCGGCTACGATACACACATCATCGACGAATCATTGGAGGCGCTCGCCGCCTCCAATGCCTATGACGTGATCGTCTGGGGCCGCAGCTTCCCATCGTGCCTTGATATGCAGTCGTCGGTCGGCAAGGCGCTGACGCGAGCCGTAGCGGCAGCCCCTCATGTAGTATTCACTGTTATGAGTCTTGCTGGAGGCCATTTCCATTCCAACCTCGATCCGAAAGACGCGATGGTCGAGCCAAAGGCCGACATCGACGGCTTGCCGTTCCTCCAGGGCATGGCCACGGGGTTGAAGGCACTCTCAGCCCTCATCGGTTACTCCGAATTTTTGAGTGAACGTAAGCCGAGCAAGCTTCTCTCCGCACAGCGGCGCCCACGTAGCGCCTGCTACGACCAGGCCATCGGCATCATTGATCAGGCAAAAGGCGACGTTTTGACGGAGCGGGAAGGGAAGCGACTGCTTGCGCTGTATGGCATCCCGGTCACGCGCGATGCGCTTGCTACGCAGGCCGACGAAGCTGTGCGCATCGCACAGGATCTCAATTTTCCTGTTGCGATGAAGATCGAGTCGGCCGAAATCATCCACAAGACCGATGTGGGCGGCGTCGTGTTGGATGTCTCATCGGCCGAGCAGGCTGCGGCCGCCTTCGAGCAGATAATGACTTCGGTCCGCTCGCATCGCTCCGAAGCACACATTGCTGGCGTGGTCGTACAGGAAATGGCCAAAACTGGGCCTGAGGTGATGCTTGGCGCCACTTTCGACTCGCAATTTGGGCCAATTATCGTATTCGGCCTGGGCGGAATTTGGGTCGAATACCTGAGGGATGTGCGTGTCTTGTTGCCTCCATTCGATGCGGCTGATGTCAGGACCGAGATCGGCAAACTTCGAGCGGCCAATGTTCTGCGTGGCGCGCGTGGTGGAGTGAAGACGGACCTCGACGCGCTTGCCGAATGTATTGTCAGGTTCGGCACGCTCTGCACCGACCTGGCCGAAGAGATCGGCGAGATCGACATCAATCCGCTCATCCTTGCGCCCAATGGCGCCGGGCTGACCGCCGTCGACTGCCTCATCACCAGAAAGAGGCGCGGAACAGAAAGTTAGTGGCGTGTGACGTTGCTGTTTTTTCATTACGAACGGGGGGCGAAGGCGCCCCTGCATTGTTGAAAGAGCAGTCCGTGTGCCCAAATGTAGCGAGATGGATTGATCGAATAGAGTCTTGATCTGCCCCTTATCGGTCACATCGGTGCGGCAGAAGCGGGAGGCCGTCCCAGGCGCGCGGTATTTGTCGCCTTCGCCTTGCTTTGCCGCCGCCCCTCCGCGATGAAAGCCCCGCTGTGCTACGACCAATGCCACTGCCGGCACAGATGATCACCACATTTTGCGGTCGAGCCCGCCCTGCTTGCATTGATATGCCTTCACTTCACCGAGAGGGCGGAATTCACCGCCCTTAAAGCCGTTGGCTTTCGGTCCGCTCGACTTCTCGGGTTTTGAGTTGACCTTAAATAGCGAATACTGTCACTCGCCAAGTGTACCAGACAGCAGCCGTCCAGCTTCTGGGACTCATCCCATCTTCCACTTCAACCAACGCTCCTGGATATGATCCACATTGGTTTTGCCATCGGAGCGTTCAGCCGAGAGCCATGAGGAATCCTCCGTGATAGTTTTCGGAGCGTTATCCGGATGAATGCTGAGCAATGGGCTCAGATACGTTGGCACATACTTGAGCAGATTGGTATTCGGGCCAGGGTAGCCGCTGCCTTCGGTAAACCCAGCCGCAATCTGTGCGCGGTTTACGAAGGCGATCAGCTTTTGCGCATTTTTTCTGTTCGGGCCGCCCTTCAGAATTGCCTGGTAGACCAGAGCCTTGTTCGCGCCATCCCAGACAACTTGAAGGGGAGCTCCCTGTCGAACGGCAACGAGCAAACGACCGGCGTTCGCACTGGACATCGCATATTCGCGATTGATGAGAAGTTGAGGGGGTTCACCCCCTGCGGTCCACCACTTCGCCACATTCGCCTTGAGCTCGTCGAGTTTCTTCAATGCCCGCTCGATCTTGTCGTCTGTTAGCGGCCATATATCTTTGTGCGCAACTCCGTCGGCGGCGAGCGCAAACACGATGTTATGTCGAACGTTCAAAGCCTCGAGGCCCCGTGGGCCTTGAAACGTTTTCACGTCCCAAAAGTCTGCCCAGTTTTGCGGCCCAGCGTTCGGAAAAGCCCGTCTGTCATAAGCAAATGGTGTCGAGGTTTCGAATGCCACAACCGCGTCGCTGAGACGATACGCTTTAGGCACGCCATCCAGCGCTTCTGCGTCCCAAAGGGTGTAGTCTAAGGGCTCAAACATGCCAGCTTCGTGCATAACGGGATACTTGTTGTCGTCAATGTAGGCTACGTCCCAGTCGATCCGACCGGCCCGATTCATCGCCTTCACTTGAGGCTCGGCAATATCGGCCACCACTTCAACGATCTTTATTCCTGTCGCTTTCGTGAAGGGTCCATAGACATTCCGCCGAAGGCCATCCGTGAAAGAGCCACCATAGCTGAAAACGACAACTTCGCCGCTCCCCGCGAGTTTTTCCTGCGCCCACGCGCTCGTGGCGTTAGCGATGACCGGAATACTCAACATTACTGCCGTTGACTGAAGTAGTGAGCGCCGGCTCAGTCCACCGAGTTTGTGTCGTTGAGATCCCTTTTTGCTCATAACGCTTCCCCTTTTCTTAACGAAGAACGAAGTTATTCCGCTTAGGGTTGCCTGCGTTCGGCGCGCATACCTCCCTTTCCGCGACGAAACAGACCGCCTGCTCGGGAGGCGTGCGTTCCTTCCCAAGCATGGCTCCTCAATTCTCCCGAGCTCCTCGACCGATTCACCAACGGAGGAGCGTTCAGTATCCGAATATTCTCTTTTCTACCAAGAGGTTGAAATGTCGCTAGAGATCGCATCGGAAACAGAAATATCCGTGTACAATCTTATCTAGCTCTTTGAGGCTTAATTTTCTCAATCCGAGGCTCCCCTCGCCGGAATGCTGCTTGGAATCGGGGAAGACGCAGCTTCACCGCGCCTGGTAGTCGATGAGCAGATTTGCCGAATTGCGTACTCAGATCAAGCAGACAAGCCGCGCTCTAGAGCTCAACTGCAGCTATACAGGCATCGGACAAACTGGCCCTTTCTCCTTCTGCAGCTGGCACCTAGCCCCGCCGCTCTCAGGCTGGTTTTGGTGCAAGTTTTCGACCCTTAGGAGCCATGCATCGGTGAAATTCGACTTCAAGATCGCCTTAGCGTTCACCATGATGGATTCACGGCAATATACGGAGCCGGAGGGGGACCGCTTTCTGTCTAATCGTCCGTATCTGCTATCTGCCGCGCAGTACTATGTTGTGCTTCGGCAGAAGCAGAAGTCTGCACCCATCCACTACACGTCATCGCAAGCATTGAGAACGGCGGAGAAATCGGGTGAATCAGTTCCTGGATAGTGTCGAGTTCTGGATCGGCGCCTGGCACGGCATCTCTGCACCGAATGAGAGGGCCAAGCGCATGGCCATTGAACTCGCCGATGTAATCTCGAGGTTCGAAGGCCAGCGGGGTACCATGAGATTCGAGGACGAACCAGCCAGCTTCGAGATCGCGCTAGTTCAGGCGAAGAGAAGGGCGTAATGAGCGATCTCGCCGATTTCACCTTGACCGAAGCCGTAACAGCCGTCCGCGAGCGCAAAGTTTCGTCACTCGAACTCCTAAATGCGTGCTTCGCCAATATCGAACGTGCGAACCAGCAGATCAACGCCACTACTTGGCTCAACTATGAAAGCGCTCGCAAATCCGCGCGCAAGGCCGATCAAGCGACAAGCAATGGCGCCAAGCTCGGCCCGCTGCATGGCGTTCCTATGGCGCACAAGGACATGTTCTACCGCAGTGGGAAGCCCTGCACCTGCGGCTCCCGCATCCGGCGGGACTTTGTGCCCGAAGTGACCGCCACGGTCCTCGCGCGAATGGATGCGGCTGGCGCGTACGGGTTCGGCGGGCTCAACATGACTGAGTTCGCCGGGAGCGAAACCGGACACAACAGGGAATTCGGCGATTGTCGCAACCCTTGGAATCCAACTTACATTTCCGGCGGCTCGTCGTCCGGCTCGGGAGCGGCCGTAGCTGCCCGGATGACATATGCGGCGCTGGGATCGGACACTGCCGGCTCGATCCGCCTGCCCGCATCTGCCTGCGGAGTCACCGGCATCAAGCCAACCCAGACCAGGGTCAGTCGTGCGGGGGTAATGCCCTTGTCGTTTTCCGCCGATGTTATCGGTCCACTAGCCCGCACAGCGCGCGATTGCGCGCGCATTCTCTCGGTGATCGCGGGATATGATCCTCTGGATCCCACGAGCTCGACTGAAGAGGTCCCCAACTACGAGGCGGCACTCGATGGGAATGTACGCGGCCTGAAGATCGGCGTGCCTACGAAACATTTCTTCGACCATGCTGATCAACCGGTGGCGCTCGCGATCGACGAGGCCATCAGGGTGCTCGAAAAGCAAGGCGTCATGGTGCAGCGGATCGTGCTGCCCATGATCGATGCGATCCTCGCGTATGGTGGAATCTTGAGCCGTGTCGAAGCGGCGGCGATCCACGCCGAGTGGATGCGTAAGCGCCCGCAGGATTACCCTCAGGATATCTTGGACTGGCTGTATGCGAGCTACGCCATCCCGGCGCCCTACTATGTTGAAGCCCTATCGCGGCGCGGACCGATCCTGCGAGAGTTCGTTAAAGAGGTATTCGGCAGCGTTGATGTGCTCGCGACCCCCACCATGCGTACCTGCGTGCCGACGCTCATCCAGACTGACATCGAGAAGAGCGACGCAAGTGTGGCTTCCGTATCCACATCCACGGCAATGGACTCCAATACCCGCTTTTTTAGTTACCTGGGCCTTCCGTCTATTAACGTCAACTGCGGCTTCAATCCCGATGGACTGCCCGTCGGCCTGTCCCTCACTAGTCGCCCCTTTGCAGAGGTCGAGGCGCTCAAATTGGCGGACGCCTATCAGCAGGAGACGGACTGGCACAAGCACCGTCCGCCGATCCTGGCTTAGAGGATGAAAGGAGCGACTTTGCAATGGTCGCGGCTCGGGCGATCTGTGACGAAGGTGTAGACGCTCAGGAGCGCTGCTGTGACCTGCAGCCGAATCCAACGACAGTGGCTCCAATTTTCAGTGCCAACACCGAAACGCCTTTTGCAAGCCTGCGACGTGCTAACAGGTGTCGTTACCGGGCCGACCCATCCACTTAGTCCGTCGGCGGACTCGCCTTCCGCCATCCCCGAGGGAATAGGGCAAATAAGTTGATGAGGGCACCCCACAGCAGGCCGAACGAGACCTAAACTTAGTCCAGGCTTCCTGAAAGAGCCCTTGTGTGCCTGACTACCGAGCCTGATGCATCGTAAGCTCAATTCTGGCCAGACAGAGTTGTCGCCCGACCGCTTCAGTCCGCACGACTCCGAGTCATCGAACCGACTATGTTCGGCTTGGCGAACTTGAGAACCTCGTCGTTCGAACCGACCCAGCCGCCTAGCAACGACATATTCGCGCACTTTGGCAGCTCACTTCGCGACAGTTGCTCCGTTGAACCGACACGCCTGGCACCACCCGCAGCAGTCCCAGATACTCCTATCGCTCGACACCCGGCACCAAGAGCCGCATGCTAATCGCCAAGCTCCTTGAGAATGTGAGGTGCCTGCCTCGAATCTGCTGTCCGGAGAAGATCGCGGCCCTCGAGATCGCGCAAGGCCGCCAGCTCCAGGCCGCATCCATCCTTGCTTGGCACGGTTCGCAAGGCAAAGGAATCGCTGGAGACGATAGTCACTCGCCTGAACTCCCATCTCGCTTCGGGCTGGCATCAGCTGATTGCAAAAGCGCACATCGGAATCCGAGATGGCTTGGTTCTTGTGTCTGAAGGCCGCTGAGATGCTAGAAGGCAACAAGATCGTCCGGCTCGAAATTGCCATGATCAAGGTCCCCTCGGATCGGACGCAGAGTGAAAGCCCGGCCATCCAGGCGTTCGGTGGCGCCGGTGTCTCCGACGGCGCAATCTGCGTTCAGCGTCCGAGAGGGCTGCAAGGTTATCCAAGTGCCGGCAAACCATGCCACCTGACATGGAGCCTCTTTTTTATGATTGCTAAATCAAGCTTTTTGCTCGCCCGCGTTCGCCGCGTTCCGGCGCAACTCACCCAAAAAAGACGAATGTGTGCGCGTCCGGCAGAGAATTGAAGAAAAACGGCTGGAAATATCGGTATCCATTGTGAGCGGGCGCGGATCAGACCTGCGAATGCAAGACGGGGAAACGAAACATGACGGTCTCTCGGCGCGACCTCATCAAGGCCGGCTTGGCAACGGGAACGGCGGTGTCGATGCCGTCAGTTCTGCGCGCGCAGATGGCGTCAGCCCCCGCGCGAACCGTCCGCATGGTGATGGCTGGTGACCTCCGCATCTTCGATCCGATCTTTTCAACTGCAGTCATCACTGCCGATCATGGTCTAGCGATCTACGACACGTTGTTTTCGCTTGATTCCAAGTTCATGCCGCAGCCCCAGATAGTTGGGAGGTGGGGTGTTTCTGACGACAAGAAGATCTATACCTTCGAGCTTCGCGAGGGGCTGGGCTGGCACGATGGCACTCCAATGACTGCGGCGGATTGCGTGGCTTCTATTCGTCGCTGGGGCCAGAAGGATTCCGGCGGAAAGCTGGTCATGGCGCGTACTGAGGACATTTCCAAGAAGGACGACAGAACCTTCGCCATCAAGCTTAAGGAGCCATTGGGAATTTTGATCGATTTCCTGGCCGCAAATAGCCTGTTTGTCATGCGCGAGAAGGATGCGAGTCGTCCCGCGACCGAGCAGGTTACGGAGAATATCGGGTCAGGTCCGTTCAAATTCAATCATGCTCTTGCCAAGCCAGGTGCAAGCTTCACCTACGACCGCAACGAGAAGTACGCGCCGCGCAGCGAAGCCCCTGATGGATTTGCTGGGGGCAAGATCGTCAAGGTTGATCGTGTCATCTGGGAGAATATCTCCGATCAGCAAACCGCTGTCGCGGCGTTACAGGCTGGTGAGATCGACTTCGTCAACAATCCTTCCTACGATCTCATCCCGACGATCGAGCGTGATCCCAACCTCGAAATCGAAGTTCTCGACAAGGCGGGCCAGGATAATATCCTGCGTCTGAATTTCTTGCAGAAGCCATTCGACAATGTGAAGGCTCGTCAGGCGATGCTTTATCTGATCGATCAGGATGCGATCGTGCGAGCAATGGGCGCGGATACAAAATACACCGGCACCATCTCCTCGATTTTCGGAAATCGAACGCTCTATTCCAACAACGAAAATACGGGGTGGTTGAAGAAGGGGGGGGACCCGGAAAGGGCAAGGCAGCTCTTCAGGGAGGCTGGATACTCTGGCGAGAAAGTCGTCATTCTCGATGCGGCGAATATACCTGTATTCCACAATATTGCGCAGGTCGTAGCCGCGCAGATGCGAAAGATCGGCGTTAATGCCGAGCTTGTGGCGAGCGATTGGGGCGGAATTGTCGCCCGTCGGGCGAACAAGGGGCCCGTCGAGAATGGTGGGTGGAGCATCTTTATCTCGAGCGATTCCGACTACAGTATGGGAAATCCACTCAATTCTGTCTTCCTGACCGCGAACGGTGAGAATGGTTGGTTCGGTTGGCCAAAGAACGATGAGTATGAGGCCCTTCGCAGCAAATGGGCCGATATCGATACTCTGGAAGAGCGCAGGGCGTTGGCTCGAAAGATGCAGGGAATTTGGTGGGATTTCGTCGGCGACGTGCCGGCGGGACAAGTTTTGTTTCCTACCGCGCGCCGCAAGACGCTAACTGGGATCATTGGCATGCCGAATTTGATTCCAATGTGGAATATGCAGAAGGCGTGAGGATACGTGGCTGGTTACATCCTTGGCAGGATAGTCTCGAGCATCGCGGTCATGATAATGGTCGGGATGTTCGTCTTCCTGCTTCTTAGACTCGCCCCCGGTGATCCGGCTGCCATCATGGCCGGCGATACGGCTACTCCGCAAATGATCGCTGAGCTTAGCGCCAAGCTGGGCCTCGCCGATCCACTGCCGCTTCAGTTCGCTCATTGGGCTCAAGGAATCATCGAGGGTGATTTTGGAAACTCAATCCTTGCCGGTCAGCCGGTTCTCCAGCTCGTCGCGCAACGCTTGCAGCCGACAATTTCTCTTTCATTTTTGACCATGGCCCTTTCGCTTAGTGTCGGGGTTTCGTTCGGGATTCTGGCCGCATGGCGAGCTGGTGGCCTTATCGATCGCGCTCTGACAGCGTTCGCGGCATTTGGCTTTTCTGTCCCTGTGTTTGTGGTCGGCTACTTTCTCATATACTGGTTGGCCATCAGTGCGCACTGGTTACCAGTTCAAGGATACAAGCCCCTTGAAGACGGATTGGTGTCCTGGTTCTTGCACCTGATACTACCCACCCTAGCCTTGAGCATTGGCTACATTGCTTTCATCGCCCGAATCACGCGGGCGAGCATGCTCGAAGTTCTGTCCGAAGATTATATGCGAACGGCCGCCGCCAAAGGTGCCTCCTCCTATTCCATGCTTGTCCATCACGCCCTGAAGAATGCGGGTGTTCCGATTCTGACCGTAGTCGGTCTGGTTTTCGCTTACTTGATCTCTGGTGTCGTCATCACGGAAACGGTGTTCAACATACCTGGGGTCGGTCGTCTGACGGTCGATGCCATTAACAACAGGGACTATCCCATTATCCAAGGCGTGCTGATCTTGACTTCTGGCGCGTACGTCCTGATCAATCTGATAGTCGACCTTGCCTATAGCCTGATCGATCCCCGTATTCGGTACTGATATGTCCGTCCCCACTGCACCAGTTGAACCCGTGCGGATGAGCCAGCCGCAGTTCTCCGAGCTTCCCAGATTGGCAAGGCGACATCCCTTGGTGTTTGCGGGCGGCGGGCTATTGGCGGTGTTGATCATTTTGGCATTTGCGGCACCATTGTATGTCGGCGATCCACTCAACATAGATCCATTCTCCCGTCTTCAGCCGCCTTCCTCCGAAAACTGGCTTGGAACTGATAATCTGGGCCGCGACGTGTTTGCACGAATGGCCGTCGGCGCACGGATCTCCCTCATGGTAGGTTTGATTTCGGCCGCGAGTGCGGTCGTGCTCGGACTTCTCGTCGGTGTAATGGCCGGCTACAACCGCAGCTTCGACAACATCGTCATGCGACTCATGGACGGCTTGATGTCGATCCCCTCGATGCTGCTGGCAATTGCCCTTGTTTCGCTGACCGGTTCCGGAGTCGGAATTTTGATTTTCGCCATCATGATCACCCAGATCCCAAGCACCGCACGGCAGGTGCGTTCGGTCGTTCTGAGTGTTCGACAGCGTGCCTACGTGGAGGCTGCGGTCTGCGGCGGAGCTCGCCTGCCGAAGGTGCTCTGGCGTCACATTCTTCCTAGCACCGTTCCGCTGCTCATGGTGCAGAGCGCTAATCTTTGCGCAAGCGCCATTCTTACGGAGGCCGGACTGAGCTTCCTTGGGGTTGGTCTGCCTTCAGAAATTCCAAGTTGGGGCAATATGATCTCAAGTTCTCGCTTGTATCTCGCTGTCGCGCCATGGTCGGTTTTAGCTCCCGGCATCTGCCTTGCTATGACGATCCTGGCGGTCAACCTTTTCGGGGATGGATTGCGAGACCTGTTTGACCCCCGCGCAAAGCGTGCGCGCTGACATGCAGCATCATGTGACCGCTGACAATGACGTGCTTCTCGATGTTCGAGATCTCGAGACACATTTTCTCCGCGAGGAGGGCGTTACCCGCGCAATCGCCAACGTCTCCTTCCAAGTAAAGAAAGGTGAGACGCTCGGCGTGGTAGGCGAATCCGGCTGTGGAAAAAGTGTAACGGCGCTATCCATCCTTCGCCTGCTGCCGAAGACCACCGCCAAAACCGTCGGGGGCGAAATCCGCTTTCATGGACGTGATCTGCTGAAATTGTCGGAACCGGAGATGCGTCGGATCCGTGGCAACCGGATCGCCATGATCTTCCAGGAGCCGATGACGAGCCTGAATCCGGTCTACAGTGTCGGTCGCCAAATTGCCGAAGCCGTACAAATTCACACGAGGACGTCTCGCCTGGAAGCGATGGCGAGATCCGAGGAGATGCTCCGCCTCGTTCGAATTGCTGATCCCGAACGTCGCATCAACAACTATCCTCACGAAATGTCAGGCGGTATGCGCCAGCGCGCCATGATCGCCATGGCTCTCGCATGCACACCGGAGTTGTTGATCGCAGATGAGCCGACGACTGCGCTTGACGTCACTATCCAGGCGCAGATCCTGCGCCTGATCGTCGATCTCAAAGAACGTATGGGAACCGCGGTACTGTTCATCACGCATGATCTGGGGGTTGTGGCCGAGACGTGCCAACGCGTGATCGTGATGTATGCTGGACAGATCGTGGAGCAGGCGAGTGTGTTGGATCTGTTCGCGGGGCCGATGCATCCCTACACCCAAGGCCTCATGCGCTCTGTACCCGATCCGCGGCACGGCCGCCGCCGTCGTCTCCCAGAAATTCCTGGCGTTGTGCCTAGCTTGCGCGATCCAATTGTCGGGTGCAGCTTCGCGCCGCGTTGTCCGTTTGCAACAGCCATATGCCGTGAGAAGAGTCCAACGATGCGTACACTAGCCGGCGGTCATGCCGTGTCTTGCTGGCGCGCCGAAGAGGTAGTGGCTGCATGAGCGCTCCTCTGCTGAAGGTCGAAAGTCTGACTAAGCACTATCCGCTCGCCAGGGTGTTTCTGAAGCGGACGACGCCGGTAGTGCGGGCGGTGGATGATGTGTCCTTCTCTGTCGAGGCGGGTGAAACCCTCTGCATCGTAGGCGAGTCAGGCTGCGGCAAGTCCACGGTGGCGCGACTGTTGATGCGGATGCTACAGCCGACGTCAGGCCGCGTGATGATTGAGGGCACTGACATTGCCGCTCTCGGCTCGCACGCACTTCGCGCGTGGCGGCGCCGCATGCAGATGGTCTTTCAAGATCCCTACTCATCGCTAAATCCGCGCCTTACCGCCGAGCAGATTGTCACTGAGCCTGTCGAGAATTTCGAGCGCCTGAGTCGTAGGCAGCGCAAAGCACTTGCCGCGGATCTTCTCCGAAAAGTTGGTATGTCATCCGAGATGATGGATAGGCTGCCATCTGAGTTCTCAGGCGGACAGCGGCAGCGGCTTGGCATCGCTCGTGCGCTGGCCCTCGAGCCCTCGCTCTTGATCGCCGACGAGGCCGTCTCAGCGCTCGATGTCTCCGTGCAAGCGCAGATACTGAATTTGCTCCTGGATCTGCAGGAACAAATGGGCATAGCTTACGTCTTCATCTCGCATGACCTTACCGTCGTCCAGCATATCGGCGATCGCGTCGCGGTCATGTATTTGGGAAGAATCGTAGAGATCGGCCCGTGTGAGGCACTCTTCGACAACCCCGTACATCCGTACACTGAGGCGTTGATAGCGGCAGCGCCTGTGCCGGACCCCACCCGGGTTCGTCTGAAGGCGCCTGTGGATGGTGAGGTGCCAAGCCCCGTCAATCCGCCAAGCGGTTGCTCATTCCATCCGCGCTGCCCGCTTGCGATCGAGCGTTGCCGAATCGACGTGCCGCCCTTGATGCCGATGCCGGACGGACGGACCGTAGCTTGTCATGTGCGCGCGCCAAATGCCCCGGCTCAGTTGTCCTTTGAAGATAGCTTGCGAACCACGTTCATGGCTCAATTCTAAAAGAGTCCCGAGACATAATCGTGAGAACGCATATTCATGAAACTCTTTGCCGCTACGCTTGCCACCGAAACTAATACCTTCTCGCCTCTCCCGACGAGTCTTGATTCCTACAAGGAATGTCTCTTCTGGAAGCCAGGCGATCCCCTCGAGATGCCGATCTGGTGCACGGCCCCGCTCTGGGTTGCGCGCCGCAGAGCAGCGGCCGAAGGCATCACTCTCGTCGAAGGCAGCTGTTTTGCCGCTGAGCCTGCCGGGAGCACGAGCCGGCGCGCCTACGAGTTCATGCGGGATGAGATCCTGACCCAGCTTAAGGCGGCTCTGCCGGTTGACGGTGTGTTGCTCGGCCTTCATGGCGCCATGCTAGCGCATGGTTATGAAGACGTCGAAGGCGACATATTAGAGCGGGTTCGCGCCCTGGTCGGTCCGAAATGCGTCATCGGGGTCGAGCTCGACCCCCACTGCCATCTCACGCTGAAGCGCGTGAAGCTTGCCGATATCATCGTCCTGTATAAGGAATATCCCCATATCGACGTGGTGGAGCGGGCCGAGGAAATGCTCGACTTCGTGCTCAAGACGCTGCGCGGACAAGTGCAACCGGTCATGTCGGTTTACGACTGTAGGCAAATCCAGGGCTATCCGACGACCCTGCCGCTGATGCGCGACTTCGTGGACCGGATAAAGGCTATGGAAGGTAAGGAGGGCGTGCTCTCGATCTCGATCTGCCATGGCTTTGGTCATGGCGACGTGCCCGAAATGTCCAGCCGCGTCCTTGTCATCACGGACAAGGACAAGGCGAAAGGCGACGCGCTCGCCACCAGGATCGGAGAAGAACTCGTCTCGATGCGCGGCAAGACTTCGCCGCAGTTTTATTCTGTCGAGGACGGAATCACCGCTGCTATCGAATTCAATGATGCGCCGGTCATAATAGCGGATCCGGCTGACAACCCGGGCGGCGGTGCGCCGTCCGACAACACGACCATCATGCGTCGTCTCATCGAGCGCGATGTCAGGAGTGTAGCGGTGGGGCCGATCTGGGATCCCATTGCGGTCCGGCTTTGCTTTGATGCGGAGGAGGGGGCCGAGTTTCAGCTGCGTTTCGGAGGCAAGATCGGTCCCGCGTCCGGTGCGCCGATCGATGCAACTGTAACGGTGCTGGGGCTCAAGCGAGATTGTTGGCAACGTTACGCCCTCTCACCGCATCAACTAGGGGATTGCGCGGCCGTGCGCGTCGGCGATGTTGAGGCGGTGCTGGTCAGCCATCGCTCGCAGGCCGTTGGGCTGGACCTCTTTCTCAACGTCGGCATCGATCCGATGGCCAAGAAAATCCTGGTCCTCAAGTCCAGCAACCATTTTATGGCGGCCTATGGTCCTATGGCCAAGAAGGTGATCTACGTCGACAGCGGCGGCGCTTTGAGCGGCGGCTCCCGAACTCTTCACTACAGGCGTGTCAACCGTCCGATCTGGCCGCTCGACGAAAAGACAGCTCCTGGCCTCATCCTTTGAGCAGGGATAACTGAGAGCCGGTCCCCGATGTTTGATAAGAATCATGTCTGGCAAATTCTGCGTCTGCAGTTACATGCCGTCGCGAGCCAAGTAGCCGTCAAGGCTGTCTTCTGTTTGGCGGGCCGGGCGTCCGACACGTCGGTCAGGCCGCAGACCAGCGACGTCCACCGACCCGCTTCTCGCGGAGCGCTGGGTGTGGCCCCTGCTGACCGCCAACATATCCCTGGGCGATACAGGCTATGCCGACGAGCTCAACCGTTTGGGGTGCCCGAGTCCCCACTTGCGTACAGTTGCCGCTGACGATCTGCAACGCCTGCCCCGAGCGGTCCCGTCGTGCGCCTGCGGTGAAGCCGGTCGGAAAGCCGGATGCCGGAAATCGGCTCGACCTGGTCTCCACGTCGAGATTGCCGCGTTCGCGTCATGCGATGAGAAATTAGCGCAGCAGAAAGCACACCTGAGAACACAAAGATGGAAAGCTGACGATGGTGATGAAATTCGATGTGCTGGTGCTCGGCGCGGGCATCGTCGGTGTTTCGGTCGCGGTACATTTGCAGAACCGCGGTAGGTCAGTTGCGCTTGTGGACCTCAAGTCTCCTGGTAGCGAGACCTCGCTTGGTAACGCCGGACTGATCCAGCGCGAGGGCGTCTACCCTTACGCGCTCCCGCGATCCCCTCGCGCGCTCTTGCATTACGCGCGCAACCGAGCGCCTGACGCAAGATACCATCCGCGCGCGCTGCCGAAGATAGCGCCGTTTCTGATGCGTTACTGGTGGCATTCGGAGCCAACGCGGCACGCGGCGATCGCACGCGCAAACGCCACGTTAATCGAGCACTGCGTGAGTGAGCACCGCGCACTTGCCGAGGCTGCCGGCGCAAGCGCGCTGTTGCGGCGCGACGGCTGGATCAGGATCTTTCGCAGCCGCGCCGCGCAGGATCAGGAGCTGCTTACTGCTGAACAGTGGTACCGGGAGTTCCGCATTGCCTATGAAGCACTGGATTCGGTCCGCCTGCACGCGCTCGAACCCGATCTGAGCCCGGCCGTCGTCGGCGCATTGCGCTACACCGCCGCAGAGTCGGTTACCGACCCGCAGGAGTTGGTGCGCGAGTACGCGCGTCATCTGGAGGCTCTGGGAGGTCGCATTTTCATTGGCGATGCGACCACGCTCGCGCCGCAATGGCGCGTTGATACCCAGGAGGGAGCGATCCACGCAAAATCGGTGGTAATCGCAATGGGGCCGTGGTCGGACCGCATTACGTCCATGTTTGGCTACAATGTGCCATTCGCGGTCAAGCGCGGCTATCACATGCACTACACCCCCAACGGGACCGCGCGGTTGCGCCATCCAGTGGTCGACGAGGAGAACGGCTTCCTGATCGCTCCGATGGCACGCGGCATCCGGCTCACGACCGGTATTGAGCTGGGATTGCGCGATGCGCCAAAAACGCCAGTGCAGCTCGCCGCGGTGGAGCCAGCCGCGCGCGAGTTATTTCCGCTCGGCGCGCGCCTCGACGACGAACCATGGATGGGCTGCCGACCTTGTACTCCCGACATGCTTCCGATCATTGGGCCTGCGCCGCGTCATAGCGATATGTGGTTCGCATTCGGGCATGCGCATCACGGGCTCACGCTCGGCCCAGTGACGGGCCGGCTGATCGCGGAGCTGATCACCGGCACCGAGACCGTCTGCGACCCGGCTCCATTTCGCGTCGAACGCTTTCGAGTGTGAGTGGCACGCGTCCGTTGCCAGACGCTCAACCGGACAGGGCGGCTCGCCGATGCAGTTGGTCATCCGGAACAACCGCTGAACTGGAACGTGTTGTTCAGAAAGGTTGTCCACGCGCTGCCGTAGCAACGCGGCCCCTCGGACGGCAGCAGCCATGTCCCATGACCCTGAACAATCCAGCTAAAGCGCGATGAGGGCAGGCTGAATCGATTTGGGATTGAACGAAGCCGCTGTCGCGGCGTGGGTGGCGAGGTGGCGTAGATCGCCTCCTGGCTGAGAGGATGTGGGTGTTGGAGCCCCGTTCAGACAGGAGTATTGAGATGGCCGATTTGAGCCCTCTTCGCCGCCGCATGATCGAGGACATGACCGTCCACAATCTGTCGCCGGCGACACAGCGATCCTACATCAGTGCGGTTTCGAAGTTCAGCCGGTATTTTGGCAAATCTCCGGATCGGCTGGAGCTGGAAGACGTCCGCGCCTTCCAGGTACATCTGGTCTCGACCGGCATTTCATGGCCAGCGCTGAACCAGATCGCCTGTGCGCTACGGTTTTTCTACGGCGTCACGCTCGGCGAGGCGCTCATCCCGGAGCGCATTCCCTATGCCCGAGAACCCCGCAAGCTACCGGTGGTGCTGAGCGCCGACGAAGTCGTGCAATTCCTCGAGGCGTTGTCGAGCCTGAAGAGCCGCGCCGCGCTCTCCACCGCCTATGCGGCCGGGCTAAGGGCCTCCGAGGTCGCGGGACTGCGGGTCGAAGACATCGATGGCGCCCGCGGTGTCATCCAGGTGCGCCACGGCAAAGGCGCGAAGGATCGCAACGTGATGCTGTCGCCCCAGTTGCTTGGCATCCTGCGCACCTACTGGCGGCTCGCCCGGCCGCGGCTTTATCTGTTCCCGGGCGTGACCAAGATCACCCGATCGATCCGACCGTGTTGCACGCCGCCTGCCGGTCGGCGGTGAAGGCTGCGGGTCTGACTAAGCGCGTCACGCTGCACACGCTGCGCCACAGCTTTGCCGCATCTTCTGGAGAACGGAACCGACATCCGGATCATTCAGGTCCTGCTCGGGCACAATAATTTGTCTTCGACGGCGCGCTATACGCAGGTCGCCCATACGATCCGGGCGACGCAGGGCCCGCTCGACCGCCTGTCGCTGGAGGTGACGCCATCGGGGTGACAGCGCGTCGGGATGCGGGTTATGGCCCGCCCCGACGTCCGCCCGCACAGACCCGCCATCGAGATCGCCAATGTCCTGCGCCGGCATCGCGACGCCTATCGCCGTTTGCATACCGGTCATCTCGGTCGCGTCGAGCGACGTGTGATGAGCGCGATCGTTGCGTGCCGAATCGAGGCGCTCGGCGGCCATATGGAGGCTTGCGACGACTGCGGCACGACCCGCATCGCCTATAATTCCTTCCTTATGGGCAAAGCCGGTAATGGGGACCTGGCAATCGCGATCACCGTATTGTCCTGTGTATTGCCGCGCTCGAGCTCTCCATTACGAGGTACGCCTGAGGAGTTCGATCAGCTGGTCGGTGGGCTGGAAGACGCCGCGCCGCAGGTGGGGCGGCACGATCGCCTCCATCGCATCGAGCTTCTCGGTCGGATCGCCGCGCGTGTAGACCTCGGTGGTCGTCAGCGTAGCGTGGCCCAGCCACAGCGACACCTTCCGGATGTCCCCGGTCGCTTGCAGAACGACCATCGCGCAGGTGTGCCTGAGCACGTGGGGCGAGACGCGTTTCCTGGCGAGACCGGGTTGCTTGCGAGCCGCAGTCGCGGCGTGCTGCCTGAGCAGATAGGCAAAGCCCCATCGGCTCAGCGGCTCACTGCGGGCGTTGACGAACACCTCGGGTGTCGCGACCTGCCCGCGGATGGCCAGCCAGGCACGCAGTGCAGCGGCCGCCGGCTTCCACAACGGCAGCGTCCGCTCCCGGCGTCCCTTGCCGAGCACGCGGATGCTCATCGAAGGCAGGTCGATGTCATCGACCTTGAGGCCCGTCAGCTCGGAGACGCGCAGCCCTGCGCAGACGGCCACGTGCAGCATTGCGCGATCGCGGATGCCATCGCGGGTCGCCGGATCGGGGCGTCGAGCACGGCTTGGAGCTCTTCGCGCAGAAGGTAGGGCACCAGGCGCGTGTCAGTTTTCTTGAACGGGATCGCCAGTACACGGCGGATCTGCGCTCGAGCGCTGCCGGCTGCCGGTACTCGACGAAGCGAAAGAACGATTTGATCGCCGCCAGGCGAACGTTGCGCGTCACGGCCGCGTTTTTGCGCTCGTCCTCAAGATGCTCGAGGAAGGCGCTGACGAGCCCGGCATCGATCTGCTCGAGCGTCAGCGCCGATGGTTTGACCTTGAGCCGGTCGGCGGCGAACACGAACAGCAGCTGGAAGCTCGAGGCATAGGAGTCCCGCGTGTGCCGGCTGGCGCCCCGCTGGCAAGCGAATGTGTCGCGCAGGAACGTCTCGATGAGGGGAGCGATCGGCGTCATGATGACCTCCCTTCGGACATAAACGCTTCGCCGGCCGTGGCGACATCGCGCAAGAGGTCGGGCGTGGCCTCGAGGTACCAGTAGGTCGCGTAGATGTTGACGTGACCCATGTAGGTCGCGAGTGCCGCCATGTGTGCCCCGCACCGGCCTCGGCCGGTCGGGCTGCCTCGCAGCGCGCGCACCGCAAACGTGTGCCGCAGATCGTGCAGGCGAGGACGGCGAGCCGACGTCGATCTGATGCCAGCCTTGTCGACCAGCCTGTCGAAGGTCTCCTTGACGGCAATGTAGCGTAGCGGCCGATTGCGCTTGTCGATGAACACCGGATCATCGTCTGAGCCAGGCCCACGGCGTGCCAGGTATCGCTGCAAGCCGGCGGGCGCCATGTCGTGCAGCGGCACCAGTCGCGTCTTGCGGAACTTGGTCTTGCGGATCAGCAGACCGTCGCGGGTCACGTCCGCGATCGTCAGCTTCAGGGCTTCGGAGATCCTGAGCCCGGTGGATGAGAGCAGCGCGATCAAGATCGCTTGCGTGTGTTGGCGCAATCCGCGCATCGGCCGAAGCCGCAGCGCAGCTTCGACCAGCCGACTGATCTCGTCTGTCGTGTAGATGTGCGGCGTGCGACGCTTCTTACGGGCGCCGAAGTGATTTGCCGGCGGCAGCTCGTGCCCGACGTCTTCCACCCAGACATGGCGTACGAAGCGACAGACGGCTCTTTAGCCGTGCATCGCGTTGCGCGACGGATGGTCCGAGCGCGGCCCAGTCGATCGCTGTTTTTGTCTCGACGTACGTTTGTCCGCGCTCGGCTGCGAAGGCGGCAAAGCTCTTCAGCAGGTACTCCGCGGTCGACATCGCGAAGCCCGTGGTGCGGCGGAGCGCGAGATAGGTCTCGATGGCGTCGAGCATCAGAGCGCCTCCGGCCAGGGCTGAGCAACCTACTTCAGCAGCGCGACGTCGGCCTTTGCGTAATAGGCCGTCGTGTCGATGCCGCGATGCCGAAGGACGAGGCCGCTGTCGAGCGGCACGCCGCGGCGCAGCATCTCGGTCGCCGCGGTGTGCCGCAGAGCGTGGGCCCCTTTGACCGGCGGCACGATGTCGGCCCGCTTCATGATACGCTTAACCACCGACGAGATGCCGTCGCCTCGTCGGAATGGCCGCACGGCGCGATCGTGCGCAGGAACAAGACATCGTTCCGGCGGGTAGACGGCCGGCATTCGAGATAGGCGGCGATCGTATCCCCGACGTCTTGTGGTAGCGGCAGCCGGACCTCGTACCGCGACTTGCCGCAGACCCGCAGCGATCCCGTTTGCCACTCGATATCAGTGAGACACAGTTGCGCCACGTCACCGACCCTCAGGCCGAGTCGCACCAACAAAAGTACGATCGCACGATCACGCCGGCGCGCACCGGCATCGCCGTCACAGGCAGCGATCAGCCTATAGCGCGACAATCTGGATGGGAAGCGCGCGACAATCAGGATGGCGAGTCGGTGTCGCGGCGAGGTGATGATTGCCGCGATGATTGTCGCGCGCAAGAGTTTTGTTCGCTCTGATTGTCGCGGAGCGTCAATCAGCGAGTGTTTTTGGTGTCGCGTGCGAGGATGGTCGCCCTGGACCACGCTTCCGCTCGAGCGCGGTGCGCCTGCGATAGCTTTCGACGTTCATCTCGACGATGGTGGCGTGGTGAACGAGGCGATCGATGGCGGCGAGCGTCATAGCAGGATCCGGGAAGACCCTGTTCCACTCTCCAAAGGGCTGATTGGCGGTGATCAGCATGGAACGCCGCTCGTAGCGAGCGCTGATGAGCTCGAACAGCACGCTGGTCTCGGCCTGGTCCTTGGTGACGTAGGCAAGATCATCGCAGATCAGGAGGTCGAAGCGGTCGAGGCGGTTAATGGCGGCCTCGAGATTGAGCTCGCGCCGCGCCACCTGGAGCTTCTGGACGAGATCGGTGGTGCGGGTGAAGAGGACGCGCCATCCGTTCTCGATAAGGGCCAGGCCGATGGCTGCCGCCAAGTGACTCTTGCCGCCGCCGGGCGGGCCGAACAGCAGCAGATTGGCGCCCTTGCCGAGCCAACCATCGCCGGCGGCGAGCGCGGTCACCTGTGCCTTGGAGATCATCGGCACAGCCTCGAAGTCGAAGTTGTCGAAGGTCTTTCCAGCGGGCAGCCGCGCCTCGACGAGATGGCGCTCGACGCGGCGGCGGCCGCGTTCGGCGATCTCGTGCTCGGCAATGGTGGCGAGGAAGCGGGCCGCCGGCCAGCCTTCCTTGTCGGACTGCTCGGCAAATTGCGGCCACAGCACCTTGTTGGCTGGCAGCCGCAACTCGTTGAGCAATAGATTGAGGCGCGCGGTGTCAATGGTGTTGGCCGTGCTCATGCGGCACCTCCGATCTCGCCGGCACCGATGAGGCACTCATAGGTGGCGAGCGGTGCGAGCTGCACCACGACGTGCGGCACGCAGGCCGGATCGGGAGAGAAGTAAGCGCGCAGCCGGTTGAGGTCGGGCAGTCGGCCGGCATCAAGCTCGGTCGCGAGCTGATCGGCGAGTTCGGCCTCGCAGCCGCGCTCATGGGCCAGTGCGAGCAGATCGACCATGATCCGGCAGGCTTTCCTGTCCGGCAGCCGTTCGCGCAAGCAATCGAAGGTTCGGCGATAGGCATCGCGCGGGAACAGCCGATCACGGTAGACGAGATTGAGCAGCGCCATTGGCTTGCGCCGCAAGGAATGGATCACGTGCCGATAATCGACGACCTGGTCGTGCTTGCCGTTGGAATGCGGCCGCCCACGCGGCAGGGTGACGAGATGGGTGCCGCCGACGAACACGTCGAGACGATCGTCGTAAAGGCGCACCCGCAGTTGGTGCCCGATCAAACGCGACGGCACGGTGTAGAACACCTTGCGCAAGGTGAAGCCGCCGCTTGACGTCACGCGGACAATCACCTCCTCGTAGTCCGAGGTGCGGCGATCTGGCAACGCCTGCAGGGTGGCGCGCTCGTGGTCGATCCGCTTGGAGTTGCGGGCATTACGGCGGCTGACGATCTCGTCGATGAAGCCGCGATAGGCGGCGAGATCATCGAAGTCGGCAGTGCCGCGCAACAGCAGCGCATCGGCGATCGTGCGCTTGAGATGGCCATGCGAGCTTTCGATCGCCCCGTTCTCGTGGGCGATGCCGCGATTGTTGCGGGAAGGCCGCATGCCGTAGTGGGCGCAGAGGTCCTCGTACCGCCTGGTCAGATCGTCCCTCGCATTGCGATCGAGATTGCAGAAGGCGGCCGACAGGCTGTCGGCCCGATGCTCCCGCGGTGCCCCACCGAGCGACCACAGGGCATTCTGCAGCCCTTCGGCCAATGCGACGAAGCTCTCGCCACCGAGCACGACATGGGCGTGTTCAAACCCGCAATAGGCCAACCGGAAGTGATACAGGCGATGATCGAGCGGCACGCCAGCGATGGCGACCCCAAGCTCGCCCATATCGGTGAAGTCGGACAGGCCGACCTGGCCCACTTCGTGGGTCTGGCGGAAGATGACCTCCTGCTCCTCGCCGTGGATCGCCCGCCAGGCGCGGATCCGGCGCTCGAGCGTGCGGCGGATTCCAGCCCCCAGCTCAGGATGGCGTCGGAGCATCTCCTCGAAGATGGCCACGGGCCGCACGCCGGGAGCCGCCTTCAGCATCGGCACGACCTCCAGGCCGAAGACGTTGGCCAAGGGATCCGGCCGCCGCCTTTGCCGCGGTGTCTTCTTTTGCGACGGAAGGCGCAGATCCTTCTCGAGCCGATAAGCGGTCGACGAACTGAACGACGCCTTCGCGGCCGCCTCTGGCGGCGAATTGGTTTGACGGAACTTCATGTAGAGCCTCATCTGGTGATCGGTGACATGGCAGCCTGGCAACGGGTGATTCCTCTTTGGCGAGAAGAACCATCCATCACCGGCCAGCCGCGATCACCAGACGGCGCGGTCCGCTCGGATCGCGCCGTCGCCGGGCTCGTAACTCCGGTCGGGCTACGCCCTCCCTGCGTCACGAGCCCGGCGAAGCTCTCTCATCCTGATTGACGCTGCACTTCCATCCTGATTGCCGCGCCGCAATCAGCCGGTCGAGACCTGCTTGGTCGATAGATACCGGGGCATGTCGGCAAGCTGCCAATGAGCGTAGGCCGGAACGGCGCCATCCTTGTGGCATCCAGGCCAACATGGCGAAGTAAAGCTGAGCGGCTGGTGTTCGACGAGACCTAGACCAGGACCGATATGGCACCCTTGCGGGGGCTGGAAGACGTCCGCGCCTTCCAGGTACATCTGGTCTCGACCGGCATTTCATGGCCAGCGTCCAACCGATCCGGAGATTTGCCAAAATAGCGGCTGAACTTCGAAACCGCACTGATGTAGGATCGCTGTGTCGGCGAGCCCAGTGAGCAAAGTATCAAGGTCGCGTCGAAGGGCGAAGAGGGCTCAAATCGGCCATCTCAATACTCCTGGCTGAGCGGGGCTCCAACACCACATCCTCTCAGTCAGGAGGCGATCTACGCCACCTCGCCACCCACGCCGCGACAGCGGCTTCGTTCAATCCCAAATCGATTCAACTTAACCCCATCCCGCTTTAAAGCCCGGTGGGCTGGCACGCCTCGGCTTCGCACCCGAAGCGCTACGCAAGGATCAACCGCGGCTCGTCATCTGCTCGATCAGCGGCTATGAGGAGAGCGGCCCTTACGCCGATCGAAAGGCATACGACTGCTGATCCAGGCGGAATCGGACTTCTCCTCAATCACCAACGGGTCAGAAGAGCCGGCGCGCTTCGGCATCTCGATCGTCGACATATTGCCACGGGCGCGACAGCCCGTGCCGCGATCCTGGAGACTCTGATCGCGCGCGGAATGACCGGCGAGGGGGCCGATATCCTCGATCCGTCTCTCGATCTTCGACGTGATGGCCGACTGGCCGACTGTGCCGCTGCTGCATGAGCAAGGCGGCAAGCCGCCCAGGCGCCTCGGCCTCGCCCATCCCTCTATCGCGCCTTATGGCGTCTTCTCGAGCAGCGAAGGCAGGCAGAGCCTGATCTCGATCCAGAGCGACCGGGAATGGGTGAAGTTCGCCGCCGAATTTCTGCGCCGGCCGGAACTGGAGACCGACGAGCGCCGTTCGAGCAACGTCGCGCGCGGGCGCATCGAGGACGGACGCGGTTGTGGCCGACACTTTCGCGAATCAAGGGGCGTGACTGCTCCCTCTTTGGCAACGAACTCGTCGTCGCCTTGACTTGCGCCGCGAGGAGATTCGCGCGGCGATAAGCCTGGGACGAAGAGATTCCTGGCGTCTCTTATTTTCCCTTGGTGATCCAATTTGCTGGACCTTGCCCTTGGCCATCATCATTTGGCCATCCCGAGGCTCAATGCCTCATCTTGATCATGGGGAACAACCATGATTGTCACGGATCCCGAGATCACGCTGCAGGCCATGGATTTCGCGCCGCACGTCGCGGCGTAGCTTCGCGTCGAGATTGGAGACCGGTTCGTCGAGCAGGAGCACCTCCGGTTCGATCGCGAGCGTTCTCGCGGTGGCAACCCGCTGCTGTTGACCGCCAGAAAGTTGCCTAGCCAGGCAGTCGTGCAAGAGATCGCGTTGACTCGCCGTACGCTCCTATGGCGTTTGCCTCGATGACATCGTTCTTCGGCTGCTTGCGACGGCGCAGCCCTAATGCAACGTTTCGAATACCTTTAGATGCGGAAAGATCACATAGTGCTGAAATACCGTATCGACGTTTCGGCGATACGGACGGACTGTAGTTAGGTCCTTCGCGCGGATTTCGATGCGACCGGCGCGATGCCGGACACCGCATCAATGCCAGAATCGACCGTCTTGTCGGCCAGGGCCTGTCCTCCCAAGTCAATGTTCGCTATGTTCGGACGGGCTGCTTCGGCCGGGATATCGGCGACGGACGTCCGCGATGCTGATCTCGTGGCGAGGAGCGTTCGATGACCGTCGCGAGCGTGCGAACGCCGCACCGCGCGGTGTCTTCATCCATCGAGCAAAACGGCAAACGCAGAAACGGTGCCGGCTGCGCGTTGAGAAAGAAGCCCGCACCATCGGAGAGGTCGACACCGGCAATCCTCGCCTGCGTCCGCAGTTGCTCCGGATCCACAGGATCCGACAACGTCACGCCAACGAAGAATCCGCCCTCAGGCTTGGCAAAACGATGGGAGGGCATGAACTCCTCCAAGGCCGAAACCATTGCCTCTGCCCGGGGGCCAATACAAGCTTTTCAGACCCGCGACTTGCTCGGGTAGATACCCGCGGCGGAGCCATTCGCCTGCAACTGATAGAGCGAAATTGCA
This sequence comes from Bradyrhizobium sp. 172, assembly GCF_023101065.1. Lineage (NCBI taxonomy): Bacteria > Pseudomonadati > Pseudomonadota > Alphaproteobacteria > Hyphomicrobiales > Nitrobacteraceae > Bradyrhizobium > Bradyrhizobium sp. 172. The sequence continues at coordinate 6,726,257 of NZ_CP064701.1, read as the reverse complement.
TGGAGTGACATAGGTGTTTTCTGCCGTCTTGCTTGCAGCCGCGATGGTTTCCGGTGATGCGATGAGGTAAGCCGTCCGTAGTCCTGGCGAAATGATCTTCGAGAAAGAATTAAGTTGGACAGTGACGTCCGACCCGATTTCCAAAAATGAAGGCTGCTGCGCTCCCTTGTAGCGGAGCAGAAGGTAAGGGCTCCACGATCTTAAGTTGCCTCGTCTGGCGAGGCTCACCAGATGGTGGCGCTTTTCGGCCGACCACACGCATCCCGACGGATTCTGGAAGTCAGGAACTGTGTAGAAGAAGAGCGGCGAAGCCTTGGCGGCCGCTTCTAAGGCTTCAATGGAAGGACCGTCGTTGTCCATCCCAACGTTAATGATGTTCGCGCCGTAGTAGCGCAGCAGATGAAGGATCCGATCGTAGCAGGGTTCTTCGACGAGAACCGTCTGCCCCTTCTTCAGCCAAATCCGGCACAATATGTCGAACAGCGCAACGGACCCATCACCGACCATGACATTTTCCAAGCTGACGCCATGATAATCGGCCAACCATTCCCGAATTCCCAAGGGGCCGGTCGAAGGGCCGTACTGGAAGGCGGCTACGTCAGGCTTTGAAGCAAGGGATTCCACACAGGCCTTAATTTGAGCGCGCGGGAATGCGGCTTCCGCTGGGACACCGCGCGCGAAATTGATCCGGTCAAACATGGTCGCTCCCTATCATGAAGGGCTTCCATCCCCGACGGCTGAACGCCCAGTTCGCCCGACCGTCTTAGGTCGCGGGCCATTGCAAGCGGCCTGAATAGTAGCAGCTTGGGGTCCCGCAAATGGAGAGTTTGTCGACCGCTATCAGCTATGCCTGAGCGCTATGGCTCGCCTGATTAGAGCTATGGCGGAAGATGAGTGATGCCCACACATTGAGGAAGCGGCGGTTCAACGGTGTGGTGGCTTAGCCACGTTCTGTATTCGCTGCCGGAGAATGTCTTGAATATCGAATCGAGCCTCTGAAGGGGCATGACAGCCAAGGCTTTATGACACGGTGAAGCGGAGTGGGCGATCGTGGCGCCTCTCCTTGCTCCCGCAACCTGCTGCGGCCGCCCTCGTATATATGAATTGCGTCGGGTGCTCAATGCTGTGTTGTACATCCTGCGCGAGCCAACCCTGGCGCATACTGCCGCACAAATTCCCGCCATGCCAGAGCGTAGTCGCTTCGCATTAGCGGATAACGATTCTCTGTTTGTCCGGCCAGCCATCGAACTGAACGGGACTGAGATAACGAGCATCGAATGATGCTGCCCCGGGTCGTAGAAGCCGTCGATCTAAAGGCCGGCCGCCGGCTTAGCCTAGGCCCTCGTCTGGTTGGACGGTGCCAACGATCGATTTCGCCAGGCCCAATGCTCAAGAGTTTACGTCGGTTATCGCGCAATCCTGCAGAATGAGGCCTTGATTGCAGGAAAGCTATCTAGATGCGACAAATGCGCTGCCAAACCACACGCTCGCGCTCCTAGTGTGATACAGCAGTTCAGCCAAAGATGGAGCACGTATGCCTTCTGAAAATAGTGAGATCCAAGCCCGAGTGGAGCGGCTGCGCTCCGAGCTGCGTGCTCGCAACCTCGATCTGCTGCTCATTGATGATTGTGAAGCGACTGCCTACTACTTCAACTACGAGGTGTCGGTGAGTTTCTACCGTGCTGGCTTTATTCCCGCTGAAGGCGAAGCGTTCTTTGTGCTGAGAACAGTGGACGTCGCGCCGTTGAGCGAGCGTGCCTCGATCAAGGACATCGTCGGCTATCCCGACTGGAAAGACCCGGTCACTGCAATTGCAGAGAAGATTCGACAACGCGGCTACGATCGCGCGCGTATCGGCATTGACCTGACGAGCCACGCGCTCACGGTCCAGACGTTCGAGGCCCTCAAGCGCGAGTTGCCGCATGTCCAATTCGTCGATGCCGACGGATTGCCTTGGAAGATGCGCAAGTTAAAGTCGAAGGCTGAACTTGAAAAACTGCGCAAGGGCGCTGCTATCAATGACGCCGTGATGCAGGAGATCGTGACAGCCGCGGAGTCGGGCTTGACGGAACGGGAAGCGCTCCGAATGGTCGTTGAAGCCACCCTCCGCTACGGAGGCGACGGCACTAGCCCTGTCGTTACTGTCGGCAAAGGTTGGGATTTCTTGCACGGACATGTTCACGACACGGCACTCCAGAAAGGGGACGTGCTTCACCTTGAACTCATTCCGCGCGTCAACGGCTACACCTCGCGCTTGATCCGCTGTGTTGTCCTGGGCGACATTCCGCCAGAGTTGGACGTCCTATCGAGGAAGATGATCGAACTGCAAGACAAGCAGATTGTGGCTATGAAGCCCGGGGCGATCGCGAAGGATGTGGATGGCATAATGCGGCTGGGCGCGCTGGACTCGGGCATTCGTCAAGACTACACGAACATAACGGGCTATACAGTCGGCTACTATTCACACAGAGCGATGCGTGCCAGCGACTTTACTTGGGTCTTTCTTCCCAGTTCTGAATGGGTGCTGGAAGAGGGAATGGTCTTCCATATGTATACCTCAGCCGGAGGCATTGCCATCAGCGACACAGTCCTAGTCGGTCCGAATGGCGGCGAAAGGTTGGGCAAGGTGGAACGTCGGCTCTTTTCGAGCAATGAAAGCGCGAGATTAGCAAGGAACGTGGCTTGATTGCCCCATTGTCTGGCTAATCTTGACCCACGCGTCTCTTCATTATTGTAAGGCGACGACAGCGTTAATGTAAGACCCAACGAAGCGGCCCGCTGGAAAAACACGCGATCGGCCACGGCGTTACTGGTGGCCAGAGCCAACGCGACACGCGGTGATCGCACGTGCAAACGCCACGTTATTTCCGCTCGGCGCGTGCCTCGACGACGAACCATGGATGGCCTGCCGACCTTCTACTCCCGACATGCTTCCGATCATTGGCCCTGCGCCGCGTCATAGCGATATGTGGTTCGCATTCGGGCATGCGCATCACGGGCTCACGCTCGGCCCAGTGACGGGCCGGCTAATCGCGGAGCTGATCACCGGCACCGAGACCGTCTGCGGCCCGGCTCCATTTCGCGTCGAACGCTTTCGAGTGGAGTGGCACGCGTCCGTTGCCAGACTTGATTGTGTTGCAAAACTCCGGTTGAGGCGACTCGCGAACCGTGATTCCGTTGGTTTGAGGCGGCATTTCGGGAGCAGCGGATGTTAGGGCGGCAGGAGAGCGGTCAGGGCCAGTTCTTTTACTCCTTTGTTCTCGACAAGGTGGTGCCGGTTGATCACCTGGTACGACAAATCGACGGTTTTCTGGACCTGAGTTGGGTGCACAACGAGCTCGCTCCATTCTACTCCCACACTGGCCGGCCTTCGATTGATCCGGTGCTCATGATCCGGATGCTGGTCTTGGGCTACGTATTTGCACTTCGTTCCGAGCGTCGGCTCTGCGCCGAGGTCCAGGTCAATCTGGCTTATAGATGGTTTTGCAAGCTCGGCATCGAGGATGATTTGCCGGGCGTGGCGCGAACGCTTCCGTGAGAGCGATGCCTTACGCCGGGTTTTTGAGCGTGTAATGGCGCTGTGTGTTTCGGCGGGGCTGGTCGGAGGCGAAGCGTTCTCAGTCGATGCGAGCCTGATCAAGGCAGATGTGAACAAGACTAGGCGACTTCCCGGCGACCAGCCTATTACCTGGCCAAAGGCGGAGGAAGCATCCCATGCGGTTCGCGAGTACATCGCAGCGCTTGATGCCGCCATAATGACTGCGATGAAGACGGGGGCGGCTCGAGTGAAGGCAGCCGTCGCCGCAAGCCTCCCAAGGAAGTCTCGCTCACCGATCCGCAAGCAACATGGGTTACGAGGCCGGGCGTGGATCCATTCTTTGCTTATGATGCGAACTATCTGATCGACAACAAGGCCGGGATCATCCTCGATGCGGTAGGCACGCGCGCGAACCGTGCGGTTGAGATTTCTGTCACCCAGATCATGGTGGACCGTGTTGAGCGTCGCTTCGATCTGCGTCTCAAAAGGTTGGCAGGCGATACGGCTTACGGCGCGGTCAGACTGCTCAAATGGCTGGTGGATCGCAACATCACGCCGCACGTTCCGGTGTGGGACAAGTCGGCACGCCCCGATGGCACCTTTAGCCGAGCGGACTTCGTCTTCGACAAAAAGCGCGATGTCTATGTTTGCCCGGGTGGCGCGGAACTGACCAGCACCGGCAACATCGATCAAGGTCACATCGTTTACTACAGGGCCAGCAGGAGCGATTGCTCTGGCTGCGCCTTGAAGCCCAAATGCACGACGGCGGTCGTGCGCAAAATTACCCGCGACGTCAACGAAGATGTGCGCGATCATGTCCGTGCGCTGGCCAATACGGAAGCCTTCGAGCAATCGCACCGCGAGCGCAAAAAGGTCGAGATGCGTTTTGCTCATATGAAACGCATTCTCAGGCTCGACCGGCTTCGGCTGCGGGCCTGAATGGCGCCAGGGACGAAGTGCTGCTCACACCCACCGCGCAGAACCTGAGGCGGCTGGCCAAGCTAATCTGCCGTCCCCCGCCACAACTGGCAGTCGCGTGCTGAAATCCGCCGCAAAACGGAAACCGCCGACACCCCGTACCAAAAAAACCGCCGAAACTCCAAAGCCAAGCTCGCCCCCAAGTCAGAAACGAGTTTTGCAACACAATCAGACGCTCAACCGGACAGGGCGACTCGCCGATGCAGTTGGAAGACGTCATCCGGAACAACCGCTGAACTGGAACGTGTTGCTCAGAAAGGTTGTCCCCGCGCTGCAGTAGCAACGCGGCCCCCCGGACGGCAGCAGCCATGTCCCATGACCCTGAACAATCCAGCAAATGCGCTCGAGCTATCGCCCAAAGTTGGTGACGGCGGGAATCGGAAAGGCGGCATATCGTGGGGGTGCTTGACGCCTCCACTTCTCCACCGAAGGAGCGATATGCCGTGTCCAACGATAACGTCATCCATCTGATTCAGCCAGGAATCTTCGACGATCAACTCACAGAAGTCTTGCGCAATGGAGCGCGTGCCCTGCTGGCCCAGGCGGTCGAGGCCGAGGTTGCAGACTTTCTAGGCCAGCATGCCGATTTGAAGACCCGGGACGGCCACCAGCGCGTCGTCCGCCACGGTCACCTGCCGGAGCGCGAAGTGATGACCGGCATCGGTCCGGTCGCCGTCCGCCAGCCGCGTGTACGCGATCGCGAAGCGGACGCCGCCGATCCTGGCCGCATCCGGTTCTCGCCGTCGATCCTGCCGCCCTACATGCGCCGGTCGAAGTCGATCGAGACGCTGCTGCCGATCCTTTACCTGAAGGGTATCTCGACCGGCGACTTCTCTGAGGCGCTGGCTGCGCTGCTCGGCAAGGATGCTGCCGGGTTGTCGGCATCCGCCATCGGTCGCCTGAAGGATGGCTGGCTCGACGAGCACGCCGCGTGGCAGAGGCGCGATCTGTCGGCGAAGCGCTACGTCTACATCTGGGCCGATGGCATCCATCTTCAAGCGCGCCTCGAAGACGAAAAGCAGTGCATCCTGGTGCTGATCGGCGCGACCCCGGAAGGCCGCAAGGAACTGGTCGGCTTCACCGATGGCGCCCGCGAGAGCGCGCAGGACTGGCGCGATCTGCTGCTCGATCTGAAGCGGCGCGGGCTCGACGTGGCGCCGCAGCTTACCATCGCCGATGGCGCACTCGGGAAGGCGGCCGGCGAGGTTTGGCCGAAAACGCGCGAGCAGCGCTGCTGGGTGCACAAGACCGCCAACGTGCTCGCCAAGTTGCCGAAGAGCCAGCAGCCGAAGGCCAAACGCGCGTTGCAGGAGATCTGGATGGCTGAAACGAAGCTCGCCGCCGAGCTGGCGCTCGACGCCTTCATCGAGAGCTACGCGCTGAAGTACGAGAAGGCCGCCGATTGCCTGAGCAAGGATCGAGACACGCTACTGGCGTTCTACGACTTCCCGGCCGAGCACTGGAAACACTTGCGGACGACGGATGAGATGGGCAAGCGATTTTTTTCATGACCGAGATGACGATTGCAGAACTCGCGTACGTCCATTCTTTTGTTCGGCTGCGCCGCGGGCCATTCTTCCGTCCCGGCCATCGATCTCGCAGCCGCCGCGCTCAGGGGCGGTCAAGGCTGGCCGCATTTGCGGCCACCGCAAGGCTTGGCCTTGACCGGCCCGAGCACGGCGGCATGCTGGCGTGGAACGGGACTGCATTCCTGGCTGGCACTTGCCGTCAGGCGGGATTATCCTGGGTGGGCGCGGGCGACCTCGTGGCGAAGCGTGGCGCATCGGCTGCAAGCGCCACCAGGCTGCCCTATTTTGTCTTGCCGAGCTGAGGCGCCCGCGCGCCGGTTTTTGGCCGCCGTGGTTTCCATTACCTCACCAAGCGCTCGTAGCTTTGCTCCGCCTGTGCGGCAATCAACATTTCGCGGTCGCGCAATGCCTTGATGTTGTAGGCATACGCTGGCCCACGCCGGCTGCCTTTCTGTTGCGGATGTCCGGTTGAAGCTGCATCGCGCGGGTCTTAATGGCGACCAGTGCCGGGCGCGCCCACAGGTAATCCTCGCCCTTCGTCAACAAATGCCATCAAAGCACGGTGAGCTTCCGGGCCACGGCCACCGCGGCGATCTGATGGCCGCGCCGGGCGCGGATGCGCACGAAAAACGCATGCAGCGGACCAGGCGCCTTGGCCGCTGCCCAGGCCGCCTCGACCAGCATGGCGCGCGCGTGACTGCGGCCGATCTTGCTGATGCGGCCGTGATGGGCGGTGCCCAGTCCGGACTGCCGTACCCGCGGGTTCAGCCCAAAATAGCTCACCAGCTTCTGCGGGCTGTTGAACCGGCTGATGTCGCCGATCGCCGCCATGATGCCGGCAGCGACCGCCAAGTTGACGCCGGTGATCGTCATCAATCTGTTGACCGCGGAATCGCCGATGGCGTCCTGCGCGATCTCGCGGTCGAGCAGGGCCAGATCTTCCGCCAGCCGGTCAAGCTCGCGGACGTGCCGATCGATCGCCGCGCGCTCATCGTCCGGCAACGGTTGGACGGCCAACCACGCCCGGCCGCGGCCGTTGAAAAGATCGGCATGCGGGCACTTCGGGATCAGGTGCGAGTGCAGGATCGAATGCACCTCGTTCTTGAGCCGCGTGCGATGCCGCACGACCTGGTAGCGCCGCGCCACCAGCCGACGCTTGCGTTCCGTCTGCGCGTCAGGCGTCCAGATCTGCGGCAGGTACCCAGCCGCCTGCAGACTGGCGAGCGTGCCGGCATCGATCTTGTCGGTCTTGACGTGAGCCTGGGCGATCGCCTTCACCTGCAGCGGATTGGCGATAATCACCCGTGCCACGCACGGTGCCAGAACCCGCGATACCGCCATGCTGTTGCCGGTCGCTTCGACCACCACCTCATCACTGGCCAACAGGGTCTTGCCAAATCCCTCCAACGCAGTCCGCGTCATATCAATGCGGCCCGCATGTCGGAGCCTGCCGTCCTCCCAAAACACCACCTCCCCAAAAATTCGGTGGACGTCGATGCCAATCACCCGTCGCATTTGCACCTCCTGTTGATATGACGGGAGCTGCGGGCGACACGACAACTACGGATTCGCGCTCCCAGCGCAACCGGGCGAGTCGCAGAGGCGGCCAGCTACTAACTCGAGCTCTCGGCTCATCGTATGCATCGGCCTGCCCGCACATCGTGCTCCCGGTGCCTCTGTCCCGATGGTCGCACATACGCCACGACGCAGAACACCGCAGCGGAACGTTGGCACCGGAAATCTCATACCGGTTACCAACCCCATCGAAAGCACCTTCGCCACCGTTCGCCACCGCACCATCCGATCGAAGGGCTGCCTGTCCAACAAGACGGCACTCGCGATGGTCTTCAAACTGCTCGAGGCCGCGCAGAGAAGCTGGCGTCGTCTCGATGGCCACAACCAGTTGCCAAAACTCGTTGTCGGTGTGACATTCAATGATGGGATCGAGGTCATCGCCAAGCCGACCGACCGTCAGCCCATAACCGCCGCCGCCTGACCGGCTCCGGCCGTCACCAAACTTTGGCGATAGCTCAATGCGCTCGCCGCAGAAGGGTCTTGTCGACGCACTTGGACGTTCTACTGCACAGCATCCGTTCACGGATGACCGTCGGCATGCAACGGGTCCTTTGGAGTCAAGCGCGTCGAGCCGTTCAGCTTCGGAGCATGTCGGTCCGCGCTCTCAACAAGAGTACCGGCCTCTCCGCACGACGTGTTTGGCCTGCCCCTTCGAAGTCGACGATAAGACCGGAAACTCTAGAAGGTCCAGAACTTCGGCCGGCTTATTTCCCGGAAAGTAATCATTCCGGGCGATTGATGTTATTTTCCCGGAACTCCATGTCCCGGTCGAGCGGAAAAATAGGTCGACGAACGTGTCTGTATGGCAGCCCGCTCAGATCAGGCGTGCAGAGGGCGCCGCTATCGCAAAGGACAACTTCGCCGGCGATTGGCTCAAAAGCGGCGCGGAAGTGCTGCATCGATTTAAGCCCCACCACGCGCTTTGCGGCTGGATCAATGCCGAACGAGCGGAACTGTTGCAGGTCGAGCATCTGTCCACGAAAGGTCGTCACGAGGATATCGATACCGCCGACGCGCAGGACCGCCGTCGCGCCCCAGCTTCGCTTCAATCCGCCAAGCATCGGCCCGTCGCCCACGAAATCGCCGTCGTCAAGTAGCTGCAGCGTTCCCTCCACCTGGATCGGTCCACCACCGATCTGAGGGTCGGTTTTGCCGCCAATCCGGATTTCTACACGATCGCCGAGCTTGTGAAGGTGCAGCTCTGCTGCGGCCTCCGGGTCGACCATCGGACCGAAGCAAGCATCGCGGACGTCTGCCTCGATCATGGCGCGCAATAAATTTGTTGAGTCGCCGTAGCCGCCACCTCCCGGATTGTCTGCGTAATCGGCAATGACCAAAGGGCCGCTCTTAAATTCAAACACTTTCGCCTGCCGAGCAGCCTGCTCGACGGTCAGATAGCTGTTTAGGTTCTCGAAGCGGCGCGTCCAAATGTCATGGACCAATTCCTCTGCAAAGACGTGATGCCTTGCAAAATCGCCCTGGGCCGTCACCAACACTGTTGGGCCGACCTCTTCAATATCGGCATTGCCGAATGCGCCGTTGACGCTAACGGCAAAAACATCTTTCTCCTGCTCATATGCACGCGCCCGGGCGATCCGTTCGAGCATCGGACCGACGTCGGTACGGCCGCCATTGATCTCTTCGAGCATCGGGCGTTGAGCGCGAATAGTTGCCGGCCTGATGTCGCCAGTCATTGTGCGCTGCAGAATGGCGGCGCCCTGCCTCGCGCATTCGCGCACGTCCACATGCGGATATGTCTTGTAGGACACAATGATATCTGCAAGTTTTGCCATCTTCCGAGTCACGTTGGCATGCGGATCGAGCGTGAGACCGATTGGCAACTCGTACCCAACCAACGCACGTAGACGCTCCAGCAGTTCGCCCTCTCCGTCCTGGTTAAACTCAGTGACCATCGCACCGTGCAGTCCGAGCAATATGCCGTTTAGCGTGGGCTTGTGCTGGCTCGCGCCCGCCATAATCACGCCGACAATCCGATCATAGGCCTCCCGCGTCACGGGCCCACACGGTTCGGCCGAAGCGCTAATGGTGTGAATCACGCTCCAGCCGTTCTGCTTGCCAACGTCGAGAAAACCGGCGAGCGGCGTATTCGCCTCGCCGCGAGCCGCCACGGCATCGTCGCCGAGATGCAGGTACTCTGCAACAAAGGAGGCATAGTCAGCGGGTATGCGGCTGAAAGTGTTCGTTTCGTGGAAGAATTCGGCTGTGAGAACTGTGAAGGGCATTCGTCGTTCTTCTAGTGAGTCTGTCGAGAGGAGACCGCAATCTCTGGGCGCTTGTTCGATTGTAACTCTGGCCAACCTGGTGTCTCTCGACTGCAGTCATTGGTTCGCCGCGAATCCAAGTGCATTGCGAATACCAAGACAGTGCGGCCGCTTTGGAAATTTGTTTCTCGAAAACACGCGCTAATTCGCAGTTAATCTGCAAAATATGACTAATTAGAAAGGATTTCGGCCGCACAATTGCTTCTGCACCGGCCGTTGTTCGGTCACGCGACCGCCTGGTGGCAGCACTTTAAGGTTTCTGGCGACTTCGTAGCAGATCTGAATCATCGCTCCGGTCAGCTGCGGCCTCCTGTAGCAGCCACTCCCGAAACGCTATGAGCGGGGGGTGGGTCGACCGTTCTCGTGGCCAGACCAGATAGTATCGCTCGGAGCTCTCCATCGGGCGGTTGAACGCGCGAACCAATCTGCCACTTGCCAACTCGTCCTTGATCAGGAAAATGGGCAATAGTGCTACGCCAACGCCTGCCATTGCTGCCTGAGCGGCCGTCGCAAATTGGTCGAAATACATCGTCTGTCCCGATCCTCCAGCGATGTTCTGCGCCGAAAACCATTGGTCCCAGGCGTTGGGCCGGGTCGAGATGCTGAGCAGCGGCGCCTTCTTGAGATCGCCAGGCACACGAAAGCCGAACTGATTCTTGAGTTCTGCGCTGCATGCGGGAACCACCCTTTCGGAGCGCAGCAACGCCATTTCGACGGCGGGCCAATCCGGTGGCCCGAAATGGATGGCCGCATCCAAAACATCGGTGCGGAAGTCGAAATAGGTGAGCCGTGTCGCAAGGTTGATTGTGATACCGGGATTCAACGTCAGAAATCTAGGCAGTCGTGGCGCGAGCCACCGCGTGCCGAAGGTTGGCAAGATGGCGAGACTCAGCGTGCCTCCCTGCGGGTTGGCGCGCAGGTTGAAGGAAGCGGTGGTGATCTGACGCAGTGCTTGGCGGATTTCTCGCCCGTAGGCGTCACCGGCGGCAGTCAGGCGGATGGTCTGGCGTTCACGCGAGAACAGATCGATCCCAAGCTGCTCTTCAAGAAGCTTGATTTGCCGGCTCACCGCGCTTTGGGTGAGGTTCAGTTCCCTTGCTGCCAGGGTGACGCTTCCCGTTCTGGCGGCGGCCTCAAACGCGGCCAGCAGTGCGGTCGACGGAAGAAATCGGCGTGGGGTTTGCATGGTCATTCCAGCTCAGAATGATGTGTTGAACAAAAATCGTTTGATCGCGCTAGAAATTCAATACTAAGTCCGCTCGGGATACAAAGGCGTTGCTTTGGATTCGGCGTCTCCTCCAGCGGGGGAGCAGTAGGGAGTCAATTATGGCCGCGCGAGACGTTCATACGGATGACATCCGCGACCTGTTTTCCCGCGCGATGTCCGATATGTATCGCGCCGAGGTCCCACACTATGGGACGCTGCTGCAGCTGGTCGCCGAGGTGAACACCGCTACTCTGGATGCCAATCCTCAGATGCGGGCGAGGCTCGAAAACGGTGGCGAAGTCGAGAGATTGAGCGTTGAGCGTCACGGTGCCATCCGCCTGGGCACGGCCCACGAGTTGTCTGATATTCGTCGCGTCTTCGCTGTTATGGGCATGCATCCCGTCGGTTACTATGATTTGTCCGTGGCCGGCGTCCCGGTTCATTCGACCGCGTTTCGTCCGATCCCGGAGCGGTCTCTCCGGCGCAATCCATTCCGAGTGTTCACATCTCTGCTCCGGCTCGACTTGATCCAAGATCCTGCATTACGCGCAAAAGCCGAGGCGATTCTGGCTGGCCGGCGGATTTTCACTTCACGGGTTCTCAAGATCGTCAGGGTGTTCGAAGGTGAAGGCGCGCTCACGCGCGCGGAAGCCGAGGAATTTGTACGCGAAGCATTGCAGACTTTCTGCTGGCGCAGTGATGCCACTGTTGACATTGACACTTATCGAAAGTTGCATTCTGCCCACAGGTTGATTGCCGATGTCGTCAGCTTCAAGGGACCGCACATCAATCATCTCACGCCGCGGACTTTGGATATCGATTCAGTTCAGGCCGGTATGCCTGGCCGGGGCATCCTGCCCAAGGCCGTCATCGAGGGGCCACCGCGACGCGACTGCCCGATCCTTCTGCGGCAGACTAGCTTCAAGGCGTTGGAAGAGTCGGTTGTCTTCAAGCAGGCTGGCAGCGAGGCGGTGGGGACGCATGCGGCGCGCTTCGGAGAGATCGAGCAACGCGGCGTCGCTCTAACTGCAAAAGGGCGCAAGCTGTACGATAACCTGCTCGCGTCCGTCCGTCGCAGCGTCCAAGTCGGCGCGAGTTCGAGCGCGGGCAGTTATGAGGCGCGACTCTCCGAGTGCTTTAGCTCCTTTCCCGATGACTGGACCGAATTGCGTGGCAGGGGGCTTGCCTTCTTTCGCTATTCGGCGACTGAGGCCGGCCTCGCAAGTAGGGCCGCTGGCGAGATGCCCTTGACGATGGACGCACTGATCGCAAATGGTTTTCTTCGGTACGATCCGATCGACTACGAAGATTTCCTTCCCGTCAGCGCAGCTGGCATTTTCCAGTCGAATCTCGGCACCGACGAGCAGAACAACTATGTCGGGCGATCTAACCGCGCACAGTTCGAAGAGGCCCTCGGTATCGCGGTTTACGACGAGCTGGAGCTCTATGACCAAGCAACTCGAGCGTCGCTCGAGCGGGCGATGAAACAGCTTGGCCTCCCAAGGTTGCTTTGATTGCAGACGAACAGCGATCGATATGCGTGTCGCTCGCATGAACAGAACCCCAGCGGGTATGTCAATACCTGCTGACCCCGAACGATCTGAGCTCGAAGCCCGATGGAGAAACCTGATGTCCGTACCAACGAAAGCGCGAACGCAAATTCTCGAGCTCGGCATTCCCGGAGAAGTCGATCGGCTACTGACCGGACTCGGGATTGGCAGATCCCACTTTAAAGGCGGCCACGTCGAGGTACGCACGCCCATAACGGGCCAGAGCATCGGATATGTGCGGGAAACAAGCCCCAGCGAAGCGGCTGCGGCAATCGAAACGGCGCACGTAGCGTTCCACGCTTGGAGGCTTATGCCGGCGCCCAAGCGCGGCGAACTCGTGCGTCTGTTTGGCGAAGAGCTGCGCACCAACAAAGAGAGTTTAGGCCGGCTCGTTTCGATCGAGGTCGGCAAGATCGTTTCCGAAGGCCTGGGCGAGGTCCAAGAAATGATCGATATCTGCGATTTCGCCGTCGGGCTTTCTCGCCAGCTCTATGGCCTGACCATCGCCACCGAGCGCGGCGAGCACCGCATGATGGAAAGCTGGCATCCGCTCGGCGTCACCGGCATTATTTCTGCTTTCAACTTTCCAGTAGCCGTGTGGGCGTGGAATGCGGCCCTGGCTCTGGTTTGCGGGAATAGCGTTGTCTGGAAGCCGTCTGAAAAGACACCGCTGACGGCGCTTGCCACGCAGGCCCTATTCGATCGCGCGCTCGCGCGTTTCAAGCAGGAGGGCGGGAGCGCGCCGGAGGGGCTTGCGAGCGTATTGTTCGGCGGCCGCGTCCTCGGTGAGGCGCTTGTCGACAATGCCAACGTCCCGCTGGTGTCGGCCACCGGTTCGACGGCGATGGGCCGAGGGCTTGCGCCGCGGCTCGCCAAGCGTTTCGCGCGGGCGATTTTGGAGCTCGGCGGCAACAATGGCGCGATCGTCGCACCCACCGCGGACCTGGACCTGACGTTGCGCGGCGTAGCCTTTGCCGCGATGGGAACGGCCGGCCAGCGCTGCACGACCCTACGTCGCGTCTTCGTTCATGAAAGCATTTATGACAGTTTCCTGTCACGGCTTAAGCGCGCCTACGAGTCGGTGATTGTCGGCGATCCCCTCCAGGGCGGCACGCTCGTTGGCCCACTGATCGATGGCGCAGCCTATCGCGCAATGCAAGCAGCGCTCGATGCGGCAAAGGTCGCAGGAGGGCAGATTAACGGTGGTGAACGCGTCGCCGTCGAGGGGGCCGCTGATGCTTATTACGTTCGCCCTGCCCTTGTGGAGATGGCCGCTCAGACGGGACCGGTCGAGCACGAAACTTTTGCTCCGATCCTTTACATGATCAAGTACGACAATTTCGATGCCGCCCTCCAACTGCACAATGCTGTTCCGCAAGGCCTTTCGTCCTCGATCTTCACCAACGATATACGCGAAGCCGAGACATTCCTCTCGGCGCGAGGCTCCGATTGCGGGATTGCCAATGTCAATATTGGCCCGTCTGGGGCCGAGATCGGCGGCGCATTTGGCGGTGACAAGGAGACCGGCGGTGGACGCGAATCGGGGTCTGACGCTTGGAAGGCCTATATGCGCCGCTCCACGAACACCATAAACTACGGCCGCACGCTCCCGCTCGCACAGGGCGTCGAGTTCGATGTGCTGTGAGAAGGTAGAGGTTTAAACGTGAACGCTCCTGCTTGCATGCGACCGTCCTTGTTTCGCCCATCGAGCCGCCTGTCGGCAATTGGCATCTCGGAGATCCTCAAGATCACTGGGCTAGCAGCGGAACTGAAGCGCCAGGGCAGGAATGTCATCGTCCTTGGCGCAGGCGAGCCTGATTTTGACACGCCAGACCATGTAAAAGAAGCGGCATCGCGCGCAACGCAAGCCGGCGCGACGAAGTACACCGCTCTCGATGGAACGCCCGAACTGAAGGCTGCCATCCGGGCGAAGTTTGAGCGCGACAACGGCATCGCCTTCGCGCAAGAGGAGATCACAGTAACAGCCGGCGCGAAGCAGGTTCTGTTCAACGCCATGATGGCGACACTTGAGCCTGGTGACGAGGTCATCATTCCGACGCCGTACTGGGTGAGCTATGCCGATATAGCCCTGATCGCGGGTGGTAAACCCATATTGGTCCCTTGTCAGGAAGCCAACGGCTTCCGTCTGGTCGCTGACGACCTCGCCCGGGCGATTACGTCTCGCACTCGTTGGGTGATGCTAAATTCGCCGTCCAACCCGTCCGGCACAGCCTATTCGCAAGCCGACTATCGGCCTATCCTGGATGTTGTGGTCGATCACCCACACGTCTGGCTGATGGTGGATGATATTTACGAGCACATCGTCTACGATAATTTTCGTTTCGTGACCCCGGTCGAGATCGAGCCTGCACTACGTGACCGTACGCTTACGGTCAATGGAGTTTCGAAATCCTACGCGATGACCGGCTGGCGCATCGGCTACGGAGCGGGGCCGAGTGCACTCATTCGCGCCATGGCCGTCGTCCAGAGCCAATCCACGTCATGTCCTTCATCGGTCAGTCAGGCTGCCGCCGTTGCAGCTCTCAATGGACCTCAAGATGTCGTTCAAGAGCGATGCCGATCCTTCCAAGCGCGGCGCGACTTTGTGGTGGCAGCCTTGAACAGGATCGAAGGAATAAGCTGCAGGGTGCCTGAAGGCGCATTCTATACTTTCGCCGGTTGCGCCGGGCTGATCGGTCGGACCACACCGGGTGGTCAACGCATCGAAAGCGATACCGATTTCGCGGAATATCTGCTGCGCAGCGTCGGGGTCGCAGTTGTTCCCGGGTCTGCATTCGGACAGGGCCCATTCTTCCGGATTTCTTACGCCACTTCGGATTCCGAGCTAAAGGAGGCGTGTGCGCGAATTGCGTACGCGACAAGCCGGTTATCCTGACGCGTGGTCCTTGTGCGGCCTGGTGCAATGAACGCGCTCCAGTCTTCTGCTCCTCGCCCGAATGGCGGCGCGAGGTCGTCCCCTTGCTCCAGCAGTTCGAGCCATGTCACGCATAACGTTTGTGGCCCATTGTTTGGATTGGGAAATGAGGAGAGGAGAGAGCGAAGATGCGTTTCTGCACGCCTTGCTGCCTTGAACACTGGCGGTCTTTCGATCTCAGATCCCTCGCGGAGGAGATTGACGCGCACCCGCGTTTGTCCGGCCGAAGACCTCTGTTTCGTGCTCATCCCGGGAGAGAATATCGTCATAGGAAATAGCGATCCCTGACCCCGTCCCCCATAGGGAATTTTAGTAGATGAGTAAGAATGAAGCCGTCCGTTACTGCTGTTGAGTTGACAAGCAACTCAATGCAGTGAGGAGGTTAGAAGAGGTGTAGCAGATGCTGAGGGACGTGAAATCGCACGGGTTGTGGGAGCTGACAGCGCAGGCCGCGCCGAAAACAAGCCAGCTGGTTGGTCCCACGATCGCAGACGTCGTTGTAATCGGGGGTGGATATACCGGGCTCTCGTCAGCGCTTCACCTTGCCGAAGCAGGCGCACGCGTCGTTCTACTCGAGGCGAGAGAAATAGGGTTCGGTGGCTCCGGGCGGAATGTGGGGCTGGTGAATGCGGGCATGTGGGTCATGCCAGATACGCTTATGGACACCCTTCGCCCACCTTTCGGGGAGCGGTTGATCGAACTTCTCGGTCGCGGGCCCCAAAAGGTCTTTGAATTGATCGAGAAGTACGGCATCGAGTGTGAACTTGAACGGGCCGGTACCCTTCATTGTGCTGTCGGACGCAGCGGCTTGCGTGAGATCGAGACACGTGCCGAACAGTGGCAGAAGCGCGGTGCTCCGGTCGTTGTGCTCAATGCGGAGGAGACACGTAGAAAAATTGGAGGTGGCGACTACACCGGCGCGTTGCTCGACAAGCGCGCCGGGACTATACAGCCGCTTGCTTACGTGCGCGGCCTGTCGCGCGCGGCTCTTGCGGCAGGAGTAAAGATATTTACTCAAACCGAGGTCATCACAGCGCAGAACACCGGATCACGCTGGAGGATCGGCTCCGAACACGGATCGGTAGATGCAGAATGGGTAATCGTCGCGACCGATGCGTATGCAAGAGGACCATGGTCTCAGGTCCGACAGCAGCAGATCCATTTACCCTATTTTAACTTCGCGACCCGTCCTCTTTCAGACCATCTGAGGAAGGCGATTTTGCCCGAGCGCCAAGGTGCGTGGGATACCAAACAGGTCCTTTCTTCCTTTCGCTTTGATCGTTCTGGTCGCCTCGTATTTGGTAGCGTTGGCGCGCTCGAGGGCTTCGCTGCCTCGGTTCATCGGGCTTGGGCTCTACGATCGTTGGGCAGATTGTTTCCTGAACTCGGCGATGTCGAGCTTGAAACCAACTGGTTCGGCATGATTGGGATGACTGCAACCAATCTCCCCCACTTTCACAAGCTCGACCGCAATGTCATCGCTTTCAGCGGCTACAACGGACGTGGCATTGCACCAGGCACGGTGTTTGGCAGTGTGCTGGCGTCCTATATTCTGGGTCAGATCACTGAAAGTGACATGCCGCTACCGGTTGTTCCAATCGCAGAGCAACCGTTTCGAGCGGCCCGGGAGGCCTTCTATAAGATTGGCTCTCAGCTTGTTCACCTCACTGAAGGTTGGTTCTGACCAGCTTATGATTCTGAATGCAGACTATGCAGCATGGCGAGACATCCCTGAGCATCGACCAGGGAATACCTATGCGATTCCATCAGGAAGTACAGAGCAGGGAAGCAGGCCTCGCAAATTCCACGCTCGCGACGCCAATCGAACAAGCCGAGAAGGAGAGAGCCTTGTTACATTACTTTTCCGCCGCTGAAGTCGAAGCGGGCCTCGACTACCCGCGACTAATTGATGCGCTAAGCGAAGCCTTCCACCGCGGCGGCGAGGCTATGCCGGTAAGGCAAAGCTACGAGGTTGGAACGGCTTCAAATCCCGGACATCTGCTCACTATGCCGGCATGGGACCGTGGTAAGATGCTTGGTGTGAAGCTCGTAACGGTGTTTCCACAAAATTCGGCGCTGAATGTAGGTGCCGTCTCCTCACTATACGTCTTGTTCGATGGCGTTGCAGGCCAGCCTCGCGCAATAATCGATGGCGAAGCACTGACCAATCGCCGCACCGCTGCGGCCTCCGCGCTCGCTTCACGACATCTTTCGCGCCCCGACAGTCGCACGCTGCTGATGGTTGGTACCGGTCGGCTTGCCTCATATCTGCCTCTTGCCCATCGCGCGGTCCGGCCGATTGATAAAGTTGTTGTCTGGGGCCGCAGTTTGCATCGTGCTCAGATTGTTGCCGACATACTCGCCAGGCAAGGTCTTGACGCAATCGCAACTGCCGATCTGTCGTCGGCTGTGTCAACGGTTGATATCATCAGCTGCGCGACCACATCGCGCGACCCGCTTGTTGCTGGCCGGCACCTGAGGCCGGGAACACATGTTGATCTCGTGGGCGCCTTCACGCGGGAAATGCGCGAGACCGACGATGACGTGGTCTGCCGTAGTCGCGTCTTTGTCGACACGTATCCAGGAGCGCTCAACGAAGCCGGCGACTTGATCCAACCTATCGCGAGCGGTTGCTGGCACGCCGCCGACATTTGCGGCGACCTCCACGAGCTGACAAGCGGTGCAAGACCAGGGCGCCTTTCCTGCAACGAGATTACGCTTTTCAAGTCTGTTGGGGTCGCAGCCGAAGATCTTGCGGCCGCGAGCCTTCTTGTGGGCGACTGACGTTCGCTGGCAAGCTGATCGCTCGTACAACGTTTGCCGTGGTTGGAAGTTCTGCTCGATGTCTCGGCTTCCGTACTCATTCTAGCGGATAAGAACCGCTAGAGGGCGCTCCTCGCGTTCCAAACTTGTGGTCGATTGTGTCTGTGGCGCCACAGTCTCCTACGTCTCATCCTGGCCAGCGAATCGCGCGTCCATGAGCCGCGCCAAGAAGGGTGTTGGCGGGCCACTCGGATCGTACAGTGGACTGCCGGCTCATCCGATGTTTCGCGGGCGGTGTTAGTGTGCGGGAGGTTCTGCAAAAGCTGAGCGGCTGAAGATCATGGTGGTCCGGTGGTTGCGAAAATCACCGCTCGTAGAGGAGCAAGGACCACCATGACCGTGACGAAGATTAGGACGGATGTATCTGCCGTCAAACAGCTTTTGGCGTCGGACAAGGAGTTCCTCAAGTAACTGATCATCCGACTGGGCAAGATCGAGCTCAAGGTGCCGCAGGACGCCAGGGGCGGTTCTCGACCGAGTTGTTCGAGGGCTATCAGCGCTCTGAGAAGGGATGGTTGAGGCGCTGGCCGAGATGTACGTGCAAGGCGTCTCGACGCGGAAGGTGAAGCAGGTCATCGAGGAACTGGTGGACCATGCCTTCTCGGCCTCGACGATCAGCGCGATCAACAAGCGGCTGGATCCTCGCTGTAGGCGTTCTGCGAACGCAAGCTGAAGGTCGATCAGCGTCTTGACATCGGGGCCGATCTTGGCGGCTTCGGAACGAATGCGCTCATGGATCCAGTCGCGGTAGCGGCGATGTGTGCTCGGCATATGCTCGCGAATCGTGGTCGCACGATACGGCGGGTGCTGCGCAGATGCGACGCCACCCGCTTACCGCGGAGGAAGAGCTCGAGGGTCTTTTGGGTGATGCGAGCCTCGACCTCCTGATGCACGAGGTGGTGAGGGACGCTGTAGTAATGCTTGGTGATCTCGGCGTGATAATCGAGGTTGACCCGGCAGCGCTTCCACTCGGCATACTGGTACGGCTCATCCGGCAAGGGAGTGAGCGCCGGACGATCGAGCTCTTCGAACAGGTCGCGGCGACTTCGTCCCCAGCTGCGCAACGGTCGATCATTCAGGTCGACAAGGAGCGCGTGGATCGCCTCATTAAGGGAGGCGAGTGAGAAGAAGCGGCGGTTGCGCAAGCGCGCCAGAATCCATCGCCCGACGATTTGGACCCCGACTTCGACCTTGGCTTTGTCCCTTGGCCGATACGGCCGCGCCGGAACGATAGCGGTGCGGTAATGGCGAGCGAGATCGGCATAAGTCCGGTTGACCATCGGCTCGTGAAAGCAAGCCCGGGTAATGCCGGCCTTCAGATTGTCGCTCACCGTCTGTCGGGCCACGCCGCCGAAATAGGCAAATGCCCGAACGTGTGAGGCGATCCAGTCCGGCAGGCTTTGGCTCAGGCTGGCTTCGGCGTAGGTGTAGTTCGAGGCGCCGAGCACGGCGACGAAGATCTGCGCGCTGCGCACCTCGCCGGTGAGCCCGTCAACCACCTCCATGGTGTGGCCGGAATAGTCGACGAACAGCTTCTCGCCAGCGACATGAACCTGACGCAGCGTCAGCTTGAGGCGGCCGGCCCATTCCTTGTAGCGCTCGCAGAACCACGAATAGCTGAAGCTGTCGGAGTTTGCGTCGCAATATTCCTCCCACAACAACATCAGCGTGACGGGCGCCGCAGCTCGCGATGCACGAGCGCCCAATCGGGCTGTGGACGCTCGTCGCTGGGCCGATCGGATGGCGGCGGATATAGGCGGTGCTCGAGCCGGACATCGTCATCCAGCTCTGGCCGCAACGGCCAGGTCAGGCCGGCGCGGCGATTCGGTTAAGGTACTTGCTGACCGTGCCTTGGGCCAAGCCGAGGCTGCGGGCAACGGCGCGTTGCGACATGCCGACGCTGTAATGCAGGCGTAGAACTTCGCGAATGTGGCGCATGGACAGTCTCTCGGTCGGCATCTGGATCCTCTGAGGTTAGGCAAAAGACCAAGCTACCCGGGTTGCAGACTGTCAGCGGTGCACGCCTCCTGGTCGCCCCCGATCGTGATCGCTGGAAATGGTGATCACGATGCTCTGGAATGGGTGATCACGATGGCCTGGAATCGGTGATCACGATCGGCTGGAACGCGCATTCTAGATGAGACGTCCTTAGGGCAGAGCTCCGATCACTGAACGACAAAGCCGCAGTTCGCGCGCGCTTTGTCGTTGATGTCGGCAGCTTGGGTGCGTAGCATCTCCACCGCGCCACGATCCAGGTCTTAGTCGCTCTTCCAGCAGGGGAGTTCGAACGCGACCCAGATAGGTTGGTGCATTCACATTTCGCGAATCTTAGAACGAATCGAGCCGTGGCTAAAGCGTGAGCCCACCATCTATGACAATAGTCTGTCCTGTGATCATGGGCGCTGCAAAGCCCAGATATACAATCGTTTCGGCAATATCCTCGGGAACGCATCTGCGCTGCAGGGGAGTTCGCTCGATGGAGCTTTGCCTTTGCGCCTCCGTCCACTCGATCTGCCAGGTGCTATCAACCGCACCCGGCGCCACCGCGTTGATCCGAATCTCTGGTGCTAGACCTTGAGCAAGATGGCGCGTGATCGCAATGATACCGGCCTTGCTTGCCGCATAGGCCAAACTAGACCCTCTCGAGGTCAATGCTGACACTGATGCCAGGCTTACGACCGCGCCTCTCGATTGTCTCAAGGAAGGTGCAGCCGCGCGCGTGCATCGGAAAAGCCCGATGAGGTTCGTGTCCAGCACGGCCGACCACATCTCGTCAGTAATGAGGTCGAGCTCGGAAGACGAAACGGATTTCCGTGCTCCCGGCGTGCCGGCATTGTTAACGAGAAGGTCGAGCCCACCCATCTTGTCGACGGCAACATTTACGAGCTCTGCCTCTTTCCCATCACCTATGGCGCCAGGGACGCCGAATACGTCGTAACCATCCGCGCGGAGCTTGCTCACCTCCTCAGGCCCCCTTGGATCATCGGGAAGGTGATTCAGCGCAACGGTGCACCCTGCCTGTGCCAGCCGCTTCAAAGTCGCCAAGCCGATGCCTGACGCTGCACCGGTAACGAGCGCTCTACTTCCCGACAGTTCGTAGCGGATCATAGTCTCTCCTTTATTGCGTTCTCTCACAGCGAGCCCGGTGGCCGTGCCGCGAGGCTGGCCGAAGGGTGAACTCATTGACGGGATTTTTTATATCATATAAAAAGCTCGCGCAACGCGAGATACCTGTCGCGACAGTTGTCGTGGACAGATGGGTGCCGCTCGTGAGCCTATTTTCCAGGCGTAATCGACAAACTGACGGGGTAGAAATGGACAATCTGAAGTTGCTTTCGACAAATTCCGCGCTCGCCCCAGCCCGCCGAATGACCGGCGGGCGCTTCATTGCCGAAACCATCAAGGCCAAGGGTATCTCTCACGTCTTCTTCATGGATGCCGTTCTGCGGCGGGCGCTCACCGAGATGGAAGACCTCGGCATCAAGCGGATCCTCGGGCACTCCGAAAAGGGAATCGCGTATATGGCTGACGGCTATGCACGCGCGTTGCGCCGTCCTGCCGTCTGCATGGCGCAGTCCGTCGGAGCCGCCAATCTTGCCGCGGCTCTCCAGGAGTCCTGGTTTGCCTATTCGCCCGTTGTCGCGTTGACGGGGCGCCACGCGGCCAACTACCAGTACCGTAACGCGTATCAAGAACTGCCGCACGAGCCGCTTTATGCCTCCGTCACGAAGTTCAGAGGTCGGGTCGACGAGGTAGCGCAATTGCCTCATCTCCTGCGTCAAGCATTCAGGGAGGCGACCACCGGCGCCTCCCGCCCTGTCCATCTCGACATCACCGGCTATACGGGCGACATCGTCGGCGCCGCCGAATTCATGGCTTCCATTTTTCCCGAAGACACCTTCGCGAAGGTGCCGGCTTTCCGCCCCTCTCCGGACGCCAAATCGGTCGCTCGTGCTACGGCCGCGATAGCGGCTTCGGAACGCCCTGTGATTCTTGCAGGCGCCGGCTTAATGATGTCGGGCGCCGAAGGGGCCCTGAAGGCCTTCGTCGAGCACCACGGAATTCCAGTCGTCATGTCCCTTGATGCGAAGCACGCCCTTCCGGAGTTTCATCCGCAAAATGGTGGAGTGGCCGGGACCTACTCGCGGACCTGTGCAAACAAAATCCTGCACGATGCAGATCTTGTCATCTTCGTCGGCAGCGATACGGGGGACATGATCACGAATCACTGGAAGCTGCCGAGACCCGAGACGCAAATCGTACAGATCGACATCGATCCGGCGGAGCTTGGTCGCAACTTCCCCGAAGCGATCGGTGTACACGGTGATCCGAAGGCGGCTCTCGAGCGCCTTGCCTCGGAACTGCCATCCCGTGCACGGGGAGGTTGGCAGCGTAAGGTTGCTGATTACGTTGCCGAATGGCGGGCGGAAGCGGATATCGCCCGATCGTCTGACGCGACGCCGATCAGGCCGGAGCGTCTTTGCCGGGAGATCTCGGACTGGCTTCCGAAGAACGCAATGCTGGTGGCAGATACCGGCTACGCATCGCACTGGAGCGGGACGCTCGTCTATCTCACCGACCCGGCTCAGGGATACCTGCGAGCCGCTGGCTCATTGGGTTGGGCCTTTCCTGCTTCGCTCGGCGTCCAGTGCGCAATGCCAGATCGCCCCGTCGTCTGCTTAACCGGAGATGGTGGCTTTATGTATCATCTTCCCGAGCTGGAAACGGCCAGGCGCTATGGCTTTAACGTGATCACGATCGTGAACAACAATCATTGCCTTGGACAGGGTCGAAGAAACATCGACATCGCCTACGAAGGGAGGAAAGGCAATAAAGAGGAGATCTTTGCCTATCGAGACACGGATTTCGCGCAAATCGCGCGCGATTTCGACTGCTTCGGTGTGCGTGTTGAGAAGCCCGGTGACTTGGCCAAGGCATTTGACGACGCGCGCCGGTCCGGTAAGCCCGCGGTTATTGACGTGGTGACAGAGTTTGAGGCGCTCGCTCCGTTGCCCTGGACCCCGCCACCCGGAGGCTAGGCCGACCTGGCCCCGTTCAGACAGATGTTAAAGGGCCCGTGCGGCCCCTTTAAGCTTTTGTAGCTCACCTCGACCGTGGTACACGGTCGTGCCCACAGGAGCAGGTCTGCCCCGGGTCGCGCGGCGCCAAGAGAGGAACGAATAGAAAATGAGAAAGGCAGGATCTCGAGACGCAGAATTCTCTGCTTCCTCATCCACCTTCCTCATGCCAACCGACATCGATCGGCTGCACGTGGGGCGTGACAACTTACACGCGCGAGCATATTTCATGCTTCGGAAAGCTCTGATGGCTGGTCGGCTCCGGCCGGGTCAGCGGCTTCTTCTAAAGCCATTGGCCGAGGAACTTGGAGTTAGTGTCACGCCTGTCAGGGAGGCGCTTCTCCGCTTGGCGTCCGAGCGCGGCCTTGTTCCACATCAGTCTCGGACCATGATGGTTCCCGTCTTGAGTGTGGCCCGCTTCAGGGAAATCCGCGACATTCGAATTGAGCTGGAAGGCCGCGCCGCGGAAGCTGCGGCGAATAACATCTCGTCGCACGATGTCCTCGCCTTGGAGAAGATGCATGAGCAACTGATGCTCGCAAGACGCCAGCGCGATGTGCAGACCGTGCTCTCAATCAACGAAGAGTTTCATTTTAGGATCTACAGATCATCAGATTTGCCTGTGGTTTGCGGACTCATCGAAAGCCTGTGGGTTCAGATCGGCCCGCTTCTCACGCTGAACGATTTCAGTGAATCCGCAACCGCGAAGGATCATCCTCATCGGTCGATATTGACGAGCCTAGCGGCAAGAGATGGTGCAGGCGCGCGCCTTGCTCTCGCCAACGACATACTCTGGGCCAGCAGATACCTCGAGAAGGCCGTCGTCAGGCTGAATCAGCCCGCTGAAGACAAGAAGAAAATGCGAAGTTCGACCTCAACTGTCGGCGCAAACTGACGGCCAGCTCGATCAACTGGGCCGCTATTCGAGGGCACTTCCGTCGGGATGTGAACAAACACGCGCGTGAACGAATGCCGCTGCTTACAACCCCCATAGAGAAGCTCGAGAGATTTTGGTTGCCGTCAGACAGCGGCCTCACCTAAGCCAAGCGAGACAGTGGTGGTCTCGGCGGCTTCGGGCGGGGTCGGCCAGATCGCCGGCCAACTAGCCAAGCAGCGGGGCGCGGGTCATCGGGATTGGTGGCCGTGATGCCAAATGCAAGTTCGTGACCGAGGAATTGGGCTTCGACGCCTGCGTCTCCCACCTTTCGCCCAATCTGCCAGCGGATGTCGCCGCGGTTTGCCAAGCGGCGTTGACGCCTACTTCGAGAATGTGGGGCCAAGGTATTCGAGGCGGTGCTTCCGCTGTTCAATCAGGGCGCGCGGATGACCATCTGCGGCCTCATCGCGCACTATGGCGATGAGGACGGGGGCGTCGACAGGTGCGCAGCGCTGATGAAACTGGGCGAACCGATCTTCAAGGCGCGGGATGTGAGGGTAAGGAACCTCTCGGTCAGCGAGTTCGCGGCACAGCACGATGAGATGTCACGCACAAAGCCCGTCAGGTTCAATACACCAGGGGTAGTCGGGCGCTGCCGAGCTTGTTCTGCAGTACAATCCGGCCTTAATTTGGCGCCGATTGGGCTGGCACGGCGGTTGCTTTGCAATGCTGCAACACACGGACTGATTGGACGCAAACCCGCAAGAGGAGAGGTGCTCTCCTTCCCCGAAGCCCTGTGTCACCTTTGTGAGGCAAAAACAAGCTCGGGCATAAAGTCGCGTAATGTTTGCTTTGGAGAACAAGATGTCCTGCGCATCGAACTTCCGGCTGCTCCCATTAAAGTGGATCGCTGGCGGTAAGCGGAAAACTTGCTGATGGTCCTGACTAAGTTCCAGCCTAGGACAGAGGACATCGTTGAATTCTGGGCAAAGTTGGTGCAGCCATGTGCAGTGAGATGCCACGTCTGGGTAGCAGGAAGACAAATACAAAGAGGGCCAATTTGCCGAAAGTGCTCAACGGCTCTGGCGCAGCAGCGATGATCCGAAAGCCATCAATACGAGCGGATCGCGGAAAGCGAACGCGGAGCGTGCGACGAGCAGTGACCAAAGCCGATCTTTTCCAAACGAGCGTGCCGATGACCGGAGAATTAAGTGACGGCGCTTTCATGCGGCCGAAGAGGCAACTGCGATGATGCCGGACCCACCAACTTCCGCGTGCTTCGTGCCGATCTGCGGGTTCACTACCGCACGAGATGCGGACCGGTTTGCCGAACCATACGTCGATTGGCTTAGGGTTCAGACTCAATTGATCCAATAAGCGACGAGAGCGGCGAGGTGGACGGCGGCCAAGAAGTTTCTGGCAAGTTTGTCGTAGCGAGTAGCAACACGCCTGAAATCCTTGAGCCGGCAGAAACAGCGCTCGATAACATTGCGCCCTTTATAGAGGCGCTTGCTGAAGCTGTGGAGGGTTACCCGGTTGGATTTGTTTGGAATGACGGATTTCGCGCCGCGATTGACGATTTCAGCGCGAAAGCCGTCGCCATCGTAGCCTTTGTCCCCAATGAGGGAAGACATGGGCGGCGCGAGTTCAAAAGGGCCGGCCCTGCGGCAATGTCTGCGGCTTGTCCCGGAGTGAGATGAAATGCGCAAGGTTTGCAATCAGGGTCGCTCAGCGCGTGGATTTTCGTGGTCCGCCCACCGCGCGAGCGGCCGATCGCCTGTTCACACTCCCCCCTTTTCCGCCGCTCGCCGAGCGATGCGCTTTGATCGAGGTGGAGTCGATCGACAAAGCCACTCGGTCCTTGCCGCAGCGGGCGAGCGCTTCAAAGATCGCCTGCCAATGTCCGCGCTTAGCCCAGCGATTGAACCGATTGTAGATCGTCGTGTAAGGGCCATAGTCGGACGGGCAATCGCGCCAGCGTGCGCCGCACTGGAGCATGTGAATGATACCGCTGATAATGCGTCGATCGTCTTCGCGCGCCGGGCCGGTCTGGTTCGTTGGCAGATGCGGCTCTATCTGAGCCCACTGCTTGTCGTTGAGCCAGAACAGTCCTTTGCGCATCGAAGTCCCCCGTGCCGAATCAACTTGGCACCAGGGGATCAGAACTCGCTAATTAGGTACAGACCCTAAGACAGGTGTAATGGCCGAAGCGATGCGCGAACTTTTCGATCTGACAGAAAATCGGAATCTGTTGAGGAGCCCTCCTATGAAGAAAAACTCGCACAACAACTGTTGTCATTCGGCCAAGCAAGACAGTAGCTATGATGTGGTCGGTTCGATTGCAACGAATGTTGCTGACGGTTTCACGATGGTAGCAGTTGGCGACCTCCTCGTTACGCGGCCGCTAACCAAAGGTCAACATCCCGGCTTTGACACCATCATCAAAATACTTCATGATGCTGATGTTACATTTGGCAACATTGAAACCAACATCTTCGATATCCGATCGTTCAAGGGAAGTCCGCAAGCCGAGTATGGCGGTGCGTATGTCACTAGCCTACCTGAGCTTGGACCCGATTTGAAGGCGATGGGATTCAACATAGTGAGTCGTGCGAACAATCATTCGCTAGACTGGGGCGTCGAAGGCATGCGCGAGACGAGCCGCGTGCTTGATCAGAACGGCATCGTCCATGCAGGTGCTGGCGAGAACCTCGCACAAGCGGGCGCCGCTCGCTTTCTAGAGACCGCACGCGGTCGCGTGGCGTTGCTGTCGTTTGCTTCAACTTTCACTCCGTTGTCGCGTGCGGCCGATCCCGCCGGCGAAGCGCCAGGCAGACCGGGACTCAACGCTCTTCGTTTGGCGCGAAGCATCGTGGTCACGCCGGACATGCTCGAGAGCTTGAGGTTGATACGCAATGCGTTGCCCGGCTTTAGGCCCGGTGTTGAGGATCCAAGCCGGGTCGAGCTCGCGGGAGTGACATACAAGACCGGCGACAAGATCGGTTACACCTATGAAGCCGACCCGTGCGACGTTGCCGCAATTATGCGAAACGTTCGCCGAGGCAAGCAGTTCGCGGATTTCTGCATCGTCACAAACCACGGTCACGAGCCCGGCAATTGGAGTCAGGAACCACCTGATTATGCACAGTGGTTTGCGCATAGGCTAATTGATGCCGGAGCGGACGCATACGTCGTACATGGACCGCACCAGTTACGTGGCATCGAGATCTACAAGGGCCGGCCGATCTTTTACAGCCTTGGAAATTTCATCATGGACAACCTCCATACCCCGGCTGGTGCGGACATGTTCACCGCTTACGGTAAGGACCCGCGGGTTGACACGGACGCTGAGGTGACCGTCGAAGAGATGGCAAGAGGATACGAGACAGATCCAGGATTATCCGATCCGATCTTCTATGAGAGCATTGTCACCATCATCCGATTTGAGCAGAACCAGCTTGCTGAATTACGACTTTATCCGATCGAGCTCGGTCGCTCGATGAGGTTTGCCAACAGGGGTATCCCGCGGGTCGCCCCCACGCCGCAGGGGAAGGCCATTCTAGACCGCTTACAGACGCTCTCGAAGCCGTTTGGGACCCGGATCGCTATCGCAAAGGATGTTGGCGTCATCAGACCGGGGCCCAGCTCGCGGCGATGATGCGGCTCGGATTCGTGGATGGGCTGCTTGAACCAACGGACTCGATCTCGATAGCCACCAATGCCAAATTGGCGGACCGGGAGTGAATGATGGTTATTAGGAGACAGTTTTTGGAGCGGCTTGCATCCCGGCAAGAATTGTTGGTCTTGCGGTTTCGGGCACCAGCTCGTTGATCGCCGGCCGCGCGGTCAACGCGCATTTCACGCCTGAAGTCGAGCAGCTCTATGAAGGCCGTCAACTATTCAGCTGACGACCAATTGTCATCCGGTCCCCGCTCGGCGCTCTGGCTGCAGCCGTATGGGTCTGGTTGGTCGTTGGCGCCTGATTGCTTGCTGCCGAGGCCGGGCGAACTTCCCATCGATGAGCGAATAAGCCCGCAAGGCGTTGACGGGGAGGACTGCGAGGGTGAGATGGCGACGGCGGAATTTCGGCGCTGCTGGAAGGGCTTGATTGGCGGTACGTCCACGGGCCACGAGTAAACGGGAGTCCCGACGCAAACGGGATAATGTTGGCAAGCTGCGGCGAACTAAATGAGGGGTCTCGGGGGGGCGCGTCGCCCGGTGGTTGCGAAATTGCTCTGATGGTATGTGAGTGTCGGAACGGTGGGGTTCGAGGGTTGGAACGACTGAAGCTGTGTCGAAAGCGCGCGATGATGCGCATGACGCCACCACAATCAGGACAGGCGGGAACCTTGGCCGACGTCAGAGCGTCCGAATTCACACGCGACGGCTCGCCATCGTTTGGCGCTGTCCGCTTACGATCGAGAAGTTTGCGGCAAAGGGCGAGTTTGGCAGCGCGATGGCCGTTGGCCATGAAGCCGAAGTGGCGGATGCGATGGAAGCCATCGGGCAGCGTGTGAAGAAGGATGCGGCGGATGAACTCGTCGGGCTTGAGGATCATGATCTTTGTCGCGCTGTTCTGGCGGTAGTCCTTCCATGAGAAGGCGACTTGATCTTCGTCGAGGGCGACGAGCCGGCTGTTGGCGATGGCGACGCGATGGGTGTAGCGGCCGAGATAGGCCAACACCTGTGCGGGCCCGCCGAAGGGCCGCTTGGCGTAAACAACGATGCGTCGCATGGCGTCGACGTGGGCCGCAAAGGCAGCCGGCTCGGCCAGAGCTCCGAGATCGCCGAAGAAACAAGGCACCGGAGTTGAAGGCTGCCGACAGACGTTTGAGATAAGTGTGCGAAATAGTCTGGACAACGGTTTGACGGCCAGGAAGAAGTTCGGTCGGCAAGCGATCCAGCGCGCGCCATCGGGCGAGAGGCCGCCACCCGGAACGACGCAATGGACGTGGGGATGATGCATCAGCGCCTGTCCCCAGGTGTGGAGGACGGCGACGCCGCCGATCGCACCGCCGAGCCGGCGTGGATTGGCGGCGAGCGTCGTCATCGCCTCGGCGGCAGCCTTGAACAGGATGGCATAGACGACGGCCTTGTTCTGGAAAGCGATCGCGGCGATCGGTGCGGGAAGTGTAAAGACAACGTGGAAATAGGGAACCGGAAGCAGCTCGGCTTGACGCGCGGCGAGCCACGCGGCTCGGGCTGTCCCCTGACACTTCGGACAGTGCCGATTGCGGCAGGTAATGGGCGTCACCCATTACCTGCCTTATGGGCAAAGCCGGTAATGGGGAGCTGGCAATCGCGATCACCGTATTGTCCTGTGTATTGCCGCGCTCGAGCTCTCCATTACGAGGTACGCCTGAGGAGTTCGATCAGCTGGTCGGTGGGCTGGAAGACGCCGCGCCGCAGGTGGGGCGGCACGATCGCCTCCATCGCATCGAGCTTCTCGGTCGGATCGCCGCGCGTGTAGACCTCGGTGGTCGTCAGCGTAGCGTGGCCCAGCCACAGCGACACCTTCCGGATGTCCCCGGTCGCTTGCAGAACGACCATCGCGCAGGTGTGCCTGAGCACGTGGGGCGAGACGCGTTTCCTGGCGAGACCGGGTTGCTTGCGAGCCGCAGTCGCGGCGTGCTGCCTGAGCAGATAGGCAAAGCCCCATCGGCTCAGCGGCTCACTGCGGGCGTTGACGAACACCTCGGGTGTCGCGACCTGCCCGCGGATGGCCAGCCAGGCACGCAGTGCAGCGGCCGCCGGCTTCCACAACGGCAGCGTCCGCTCCCGGCGTCCCTTGCCGAGCACGCGGATGCTCATCGAAGGCAGGTCGATGTCATCGACCTTGAGGCCCGTCAGCTCGGAGACGCGCAGCCCTGCGCAGACGGCCACGTGCAGCATTGCGCGATCGCGGATGCCATCGCGGGTCGCCGGATCGGGGCGTCGAGCACGGCTTGGAGCTCTTCGCGCAGAAGGTAGGGCACCAGGCGCGTGTCAGTTTTCTTCAACGGGATCGCCAGTACACGGCGGATCTGCGCTCGAGCGCTGCCGGCTGCCGGGCCCGCGCCTTGCTCGGCCATGACATGGCCGATGTGAGCCGCCGCTCGCAAATAGCGTACCGCTGTCGCGGGGCCATAGCCCTGCTGCTCCAGCGCCGCTGCAAACCCGTCAAGTAAGGCCCGCTCGGCCCACTGCGCAGATGCCCCAGCATCTTCGCTGCCGAGAAGTACGTCTCCAACATGTCCGTCTCCGTATGTGACCGGCCATCAGTGGCCAACCCAACGGGGCCGCACGGGCGACTTGTAATGGAGAGCTCGAGAGCGGCAACACACAGGACAATACGGTGATCGCGATTGCCAGCTCCCCATTACCGGCTTTGCCTATAAGGCAGGAATTATAGGCAACGCGTGTCGTGCCGCAGTCGTCGCAAGCCTCCATGGGCCGCCGAGCGCCTCGATCCGGCACGCAACGATCTCGCTCATCGCGCGCCGCTCGACCCGCCCCAGATGACCGGCATGTACCCGACGATAGGTGTCGCCATGCCGGCGCAGAATATCGGCAATCTCGATGGCGGGCCTGTTGGAGCGGCTGTCGGGGCGGATCATCACCCGCATTCCGCCGCGGATCATCGAGGTGGCGTCACCTCCAGCGACAGGCAAATTGTTGTGCCCGAGCAAGACCTGGATGATCCGGATATCGGTTCCGTTCTCGAGAAGATGCGTCGCGAAGCTGTGGCGCAGCGTGTGGAGCGTGACGCTTGGTCAGGCCCGCAGCCTTCACCGCCGACCGACACGCGGCGTGCAACACGGTCCGATCGATCGGATGATCTTCGTCACGACCAGGGAACAGACAAAGCCGCGGCCGGGCGAGCCGCCAGTAGGTGCGCAGGATGCCCAGCAGCTGGGGCGACAGCATCACGTTGCGATCCTTCGCGCCCTTGCCGTGGCGCACCTGGATGACGCCGCGGGCGCTGTCGATGTCTTCGATCCGCAGTCCCGCGACTTCGCCTGAGTCCGGCCGCATAGGCCGTGGTGAGCGCGGCGCGGCTCTTCAGGTTGGACACGGCCTCGAGAAACTGAACCACTTCGTCGGCGCTGAGCACGACTGGCAGCTTGCGCGGTTCTCGCGCATAGGGAATGCGCTCCGGGATGGGCGCCTCGCCGAGCGTGACGCCGTAGAAAAACCGTAGCGCACAGACGATCTGGTTCAGCGCCGGCCATGAGATTCCGGTCGAGACCAGATGCACCTGGAAGGCGCGGACGTCTTCCAGTTCCAAACGGTCAGGCGATCGGCCAAAATAGCGGCTGAACTTCGAAACCGCGCTGATGTAGGATCGTTGCGTCGCCGGCGATAGATTGCGGGCGGTCATGTCTTCGATCATGCGGCGGCGAAGAGGACTCAAATCGGCCATCTCGATACTCCTGTCTGAGGGGTGGGCTCCAACACCCACATCCTCTCAGCCAGGAGGCGATCTACGCCACCTTGCCCCTTAAGCCGCGGCAGCGGCTTCGTTCAATCCCAGGATGCACACGTACTTGCGACCAAATCAATCGTGTCATCATCAAGAACAATACTTCTTAAAGTGAGCGATGATTAGCTCCGCAACCTGGTCCGACCGCTTTATTCCAGAGAGCAAGCGCTCATCGTACAGCCCTCCCGGGTTTACGACATTAAATTCTAGTATATACGGATAAGCCATATCTACCCCTACGAAGTTGATTCCATGTGCCATCAGCTTTCGACCACTCAACTCGGCGAGCTCGATTTCACCGGAATGCAATTCGACTGAAATCGGCTTTCCTCCTTGCGTTATATTCGATCTGTGATCGTCAGGAGGCACTTGCCTACCATGCCAGGCGACCGCTTTCCCGCAGGCAACTATGATACGCTTTTCGCCTTGGGTTACTTCCGGAATGAACTGCTGGAGAATAGCGTACTTAGCTTTGAAGCCGCCTAGCCCATAGCCGAGTTCGTGTTGTGCGACGGTGTTTCCGGTGAGGCTTTGGAGGATTGTTCGAGCATTTGGTCCGTTTGGAGGAAGTAAGAAGACGTTTTGCCCGCAAAAAGCATTCGGCGGCTTGGCAACCCACCACTGATCTGAGGCTTTCCGATAGCGTTCCCAAAGCAACGAGAAATCGCTCGATATATGTGAAGAAGCCCTGTTCTTTTTTGGCAACACATAGCCCAAAGCATGTTTTGTATTTAGAAACATCATGCCTTCAATGCTGTTGACAAAGGCGGTATGTTGGGAGGCTAGCCACAGCATTTGCCAGACATCGCGGGCTACACAATCCTGCGGCTCGCTCATGACCCAGATCAACTGGCATTCGTCAAGAAAATATACGCATCGAGTGCCCGGTGCCGCAGAGCCGGGATAGTACGATTCGCCGCTTGGCGGTGCCAGCGCTCCTTGTGTGAAACAACGGTAGTCATCTGCCCCAATAGCATTGACATCGCCAAATATCACTTCGCAGCCGAAACGACGGAACGCATCACCGATTTCTGCATCATTTTCACTTAAGTAGTCGAGGCGGCTTGTGAGTATGAGCAATTTCATCACCTTCTCCTCGCAGATCGGAAACCAGATTGAGCTACACGTCTCGAGCAAGATTTCGAGATGGTTGTCTGCCGTCGGTACATTAGGCCTTTTTCGAAATCACCTCAGTTCGCGCATCCGCGAGAATGTGCTCTGGGTGACATTCGGGGTCCTAGTTGGCGCATCACTGATGCGTGCTGCATGCTAGTAGCAACTTCCGTGCCAGCGTCGATTTCGGTCTCTAAGTTGCTGATTGTCATCTAAGAAACTCGGCATCCAGGCAAAGACGTCATGTGTTTTGAACCTGGCAGACGTGTGACGTTGTCGTAAGCCGGACAACGATTACAAGCCTTTCAGTGGAAGAACGGAGCGCCGTCATTCGCGGTGCTACACGCCACCTATGCGGCGCCATCTTCACGAGAACGACAATGCAGATTGGTATGACCACCATCCGTGACTTGCCACTCACTGTTCATCCCGCGGTCATTAGAGACGCGGAGTTTTGTGCGTGCAGGTATCGCAATAGACGATCGAGTTGCGCAGCCGATCGTCCGTTGCGGTGAGGTGAGCAGCATAGACTGCGGGAGTTAGCTATTTCAGCGACGAATAGGTGAGCCTAGGTTTGTAGTCCACGACCCAATTAATACATTCCTCGCGCGTCGTTGAGGTCGAAGAACAGGAGTCGTCAAGCAGTTCATCTCATCCGGCGCCCGCAGCCGTTCCTCGCCCATGCGATTTCGCCGGCTCGTCAGCAACGAGCGATCGAACACCAGCCGGTGCTGGAAAAACTCCTTGCCGCAGAAGAACTGGTAGTAGTGGCAGGCGCGAGCCGCGCGCTCTGTCGGGTGTGCGACCTCATAGAAGCCGGATTGAACGAAGCCGCGGAGTTGTGGGCGCTATGGGGATAGTGCAGCCGGTGCGGCTGCGGGAGAGGCGCGCCTGTGGTCGCCGCGCGTCGATGAAACATTCATCGGATGTGAGTGGCCCGATTGATCGGGCAAAGGGCGCGATCCAGCGAGCGATTTGCTGCGCTGGGATGCGTTGACCTTGCCCCTCGGGCTTAATCCAGTTTGAAGTTCGTTCTGGCCCAAGCCGGGGGCCAGAGCATGAAGCGCAAGGGGTTTACGGAAGAACAGATCATCGGGATTTTGAAGGAGCACGAAGCGGGGATTCCGGTCGCCGATCTCTGCCGCAAGCATGGTGTAAGCGACGCCCTCCGAGACGTCCATCCCGCCGAACCTGGATCCGCGCGTGCCGTTCCCAGATAAATGGTTCGGGCTCGAGCCCGCTTTTTTGCACAGGGTTTACGGCGCGCACGCCGCATTGTCCAACATGGCGTCTGCCAGAAGCCGCTTCAGCTTCGTGTTCTCGTCTTCCAGCGACCGCAGTCGCTTGGCCAGATGAAGGAAGTCGACCGGCAGATTGAAGCCATCGAGCGAGAGTTGGCTCAGATTCAGAGAGCGCATCCAGTGGCGAGGTTGCTTGCTTCCATCCCGGGCGTCGACCCCGTAACGGCTACAGCCCTTGCTGCCACCGTCCCCGATCCAACCATGTTCCGTTCCGGGCGGGAGTTCGCAGCTTGGCTCGGCCTAACGCCAAGGCAGAACTCAACTGGTGGAAAGGATCGGCTCGGCCGCATAACGAAGCAGGGAGATTCCTATCTTAGGCACTTGCTGGTCATCGGAGCACGTAACGTCGTGTTCACAAGCGCTGCCAGCGCCATGCGCGCCGTAGTCGGCAGCGATAACTGATCATCGTCCAACATTTGCACCAAACCATCCACCCTTTGTCGGCCTTGCCCAACAATAACTCCGAACTCGGCAAAATGGGCTCGGATGGCGCAAGATGTCATAGTGCTCGGACGAACCAGCAGGCCTCTCGCTCGATGAAGCATCAAGAAGCCTTGGTTCTCGACGCTCTTGATCGGAACGAACCGCATGTTGGGGCGAGCAACTGCTTCGCAGATTGCGGCCGCATCAGTGGCATCGTTCTTAGCTCCTCGCCGGACGTAGGGCTTTACATATGCCGGCGGAATCAATCTCACATCGTGGCCAAGCCGCTGGATCTCGCGTGCCCAGTGATGCGCGGAAGCACAAGCCCCGATGCCGACCAGGCAGGATGACAGTGATGAGAAGAAGGCGATGATCTCACCACGCCGCAGGCGTTGGCGACAGACCACGCGTCCTTCGTCATCAACCGCATGGAGGTGAAAAGCGGACTTCGAAATGTCCAACCCAATAGTCGCGATGTTCATCTTGATTGACTCCTTCTGCCGCCAGCACATCTGGCACGATATCACCGGCGCCGAGGGAGCGGGGCCGTCTTCTCCATCAACGGCCGGCTGCGGGATGAGCTGTTGAACGAGACCTTGTTCACGTCACTGGCACAAGCCCGCGTCACACTTGGAAGTTGGCGGGCCGATTACAACGACACAAGACCACACTCGCAGCTCGGATGGAGAACCCCGTCCGAGTTCGCGATGACCTGCCACCCGCGCCGGGATCTGGCGCTGCGCTATGCCGAAGGCTCCGCGCCAGCTCCCGTCGCTGCCACCGCCCAACCGGGCAAATCCAACGGCACGGGCGAACTCAGGACTGGATAAAACCTGGGGGCAAGGTCAGCCGAACGATTGGCGGGGTGTTCGGTGACGAACGCGGCCACGGCGACATCGGACGTTGCCACCGAGAACGGATCACGGAGGGGGTGGATGGTGCAGGCGCTGGTCATGACGCGCCACAACGAAACGCCTGATCGCGCGCGCAAGCTCGCGGGACAACATCGACGCGCCGCATGGTGCCGCCGCAACGTGGGCAGACGGGGATCTCGCATTTGACGAGGGGATCTGTGGCGGCTTCTTGATCAGTCGGCGCGTTGCGGCCAGCAAGGAGTTAGGGCGGCAGAGGGCGATCTATCGTTACGTCCGCCATTGGCGAGGAAGCCATAGTGGCGGATGCGGTGGAAGCCGTCCGGCAGGGTGTGCAGGAGAAACGGACGAATGAACTCATCGGCATCAAACGTCATCACTTTGGCTTTGCGATTCTGCCGATAGTCATTCCAGGAAAAGCTCACCTGCCCTCGGCTAGCGAGATCAGCCGAGTGTTGGCGATGGCGACGCGATGCATATAGCGGCCGAGATAAGCCAGCACCTGCTCGGGCCCGCCGAATGGCGGCTTGGCCTAGACGGCCCAGTCGGTGCGTCGGAGTTGATCGAGGCGCTGGATGAACGCGGCGGGATCGCCGAGGTGGGCGAGATCGCCAAAGAAGCCCAACTGGCCGGCCGCGAAGGCAGCTTGCAGCTCTTGCAGAAATAGGCGGCGTAACAGCCGGGAGAAGGACGCGCACCGGCAGGAGGAAGCCAAGCCGGCAAGCGACCCAGCGCGTGCCGTCGGGCGAAGGTCCTCCGCCGGGCACAACCCAGTGGACATGCGGATGGTGTTGCAGGGTCTGGCCTCAGGTGGAGGAGGCGGTCACGCCGAGCTGGGCCCGAGATGGTCGGCCGCGATGGTTGCGGCGAATCGGCCGCGCAGCGGAACAGGATCGCACAGACGACGGCCTTGTTCTGGAAGGCAATCTCTCCGGCAGGTGCCGGCAAGGTGAAGACGACGTGAAAATACGGCACGGGAAGGAGCTTCGGCTTGCCGCTCGGCGAGCCACTGCGCGCGACGGACCCTGGCACTTCGGGCAGTGCCGATCGCGGCAGGTAATGGGCGTCGCCCATTACCTGCCTTATGGGCAAAGCCGGTAATGGGGAGCTGGCAATCGCGATCACCGTATTTTCCTGTGTATTGCCGCTCTCGAGCTCTCCATTACAAGTCGCCCGTGCGGCCCCGTTGGGTCGGCCACTGATGGCCGGTCACATACGGAGACGGACATGTTGGAGACGTACTTCTCGGCAGCGAAGATGCTGGGGCATCTGCGCAGTGGGCCGAGCGGGCCTTACTTGATGGGTTTGCAGCGGCGCTGGAGCAGCAGGGCTATGGCCCCGCGACAGCGGTACGCTATTTGCAAGCGGCGGCTCACATCGGCCATGTCATGGCCGAGCAAGGCGCGGGCCTGACGGACGTTGATCTCGCCGCGTTCGGCGAGCACCTGCGCAATTGCCGGTGTCCACGCGCCAAAGGCGGCTGGCGCAACCACCACACCATCTACGGTGCCAGGCTCTTTCGTCGGCACCTCGTCGAGCTCGGCCTTTCCCGGTCCGCGGCCGTGGGGCCAGCACCCGCCGAGCCGCAGCCGCGCGGCACCTCATGAAAATAAGCGCGACCCAGTGAACGTTGCCTCCGCAAGTAACGGTCGATCAGCTCATCGAATGCACTATCCGGCAATATCGGAGTCATGCGACGCCTCTTCGACGCCGGTGGTCAGCGTGGGCAGAGGAAGGGCGACCTCTCGCAGGGCTCCGGTCTGCAGTCGGAGATAGACGCAGGTGCTCTCTAGGGTACGATGACCCAGCAGATCACTGATCACCTTTATCCCTACACCTCGATCAAGCAGATCGCATCGCAAATGAATGGCAGGCAATAGGAAGGCGTGCCCTGGAGCGGCAGCCCGCTCTGACGCGCGCGCTTCTGGTAGAGATCGCCGATGGCGTAGTGCGTGAGGGGACCTACCGGGGTGCTAGCGCGGAGGAACAGTTCAGTGTACGCTCCGCCGGGCCGCTCGCAGCGCAGATAATGTCTGAGAACCCGCACGGTTTGTTCGGCCAGAAGAAGGATCAGATCTGATCTTGTTTTGCACTGCTTGACGTGGAGCGTCTTGTTCTCCCAATCCCCGAGCCAAGCGTCAGTGCGACGATTCCGAGGGCCGCAGGCCGTAGTGCGACATCAAATGGAGGATCGTATAGTCGCGCCAACCGAGCCGGCTCGATAGGTCGATGGAGCGCAGCAGCCGCTGGAAAAGCGGCCATGCCAGGGCTTGAGGCGGCAGTTCACGCCGGTAGGCGCGCGGCGCGTCAATTACGTGGAACCGCTGCTGGACCTCGCGCTGAGCTGGTCCCGGTTGTCTGAACAGAATCTCCGCGTTGATAAGTGGAGCCTCTGCCGGGGTTAGGCTGCCAAGCGGATTGGCAGTGGGGTGAAGTAGGCTTGATCAGATGCGCTGCCGTCAAGGCTCGAGTGGGGACGGCGGCGATTGTACAACGACGTTTGAGAACGCCCACAGGACCGTTCTTCGCGAGGTTCTTTATCGGCATCATCCTTGGTTTGGGCGCCGAGTTTGCGTTCATGGGGCCATCGACAAGGCCGACGATGTCGTTTTTCGCTGCACCCTGGACGGATCGCAAGCAGACCGTTGGCTGGAAGTTCCCGCATGGATGTTCGACCGGACGGCATGCCATGACGCCGGGTTTCTGACAGCTCAGCCGCTTGTTAGGATCGATGCACTTGCGGCGCTTTCTGCGCTTCTCGATGTAGCGTTGAAGGATCAAACGCCATCAGCTGCCCCGCTTTCTGGCGCATCCAGAGGCTCTCACGGCCAGAATCGGGGAGCGACTCATGTCAAGCCAGACGGCAATGCCAGGGAGCGGATACCGACACAATCAACGACCGCGGCCGCAGCAGCAGATGGATCTGTTCGGGAGCGGCCTGTCGAACGGCGCCATCGGCGCGCCGGCATGGTCGGAGCTGCCGGCGGAAGCGCAGGCGGCCCTTATGAGTCTGATGACGCAGTTGATCCTCGACCATGCTGCGATGACAGCGACGCCGCCCGCGAAGGGGGTCGATCATGATCTCTGACAAGGTCAGGCCTCATCATCTCGAGCGTAAGGCGCTTCTTTACGTGCGCCAATCCTCAGCACATCAGGTGTTGCACAATCGCGAGAGCAGCGCATTGCAACACGTCATGCGGGACCGGCTGACGGTGCTCGGGTGGTCAGAGATTGAAGTGATCGATGATGATCTCGGTCGTTCAGCCGCCGGCGGGGTACAACGCGCCGGTTTCGAGCGGATGGTAGCGGAGGTTTGCCTCGGTAAGGTTGGCGCGGTTTGCGCCCGCGAGGTCTCGCGCTTCGCTCGCAACAGCCGGGATTGGCAGCAACTCATCGAGATGTGCCGCGTGGTCGATACCGCTCTGGTCGATCAGGAGACAATCTATGCGCCGAGGCACGGCAACGACCGCCTGCTGCTCGGGCTCAAGGGCAGCCTCAACGAGTACGAGCTGGATCTGTTGCGTCAGCGCTCGCTCTCGGCCCGCTACGAGAAGGCGCGCCGGGGCGAGTTGGTTGTGGCGGCGCCCGTCGGCTTCGTGAAGGCCGGCGACCATTATGAGAAAGATCCGGATGGGCGTGTCCAGGAAGCGATCAAGCTGGTGTTCGACAAGGTCGAGGAACTGGGCAGCGCGCGACAGGCGCTCTGCTGGCTCCACGAGTACAATCTCGATCTGCCGGTGAAGCAGACCAGCGGCGACACGGCCTGGCGGCGACCAAGCTACTCCGCCATCCACCGGATCATTGAGAACCCGGTCTACGGCGGCGCCTATGCCTATGGTAAGACGGCTGTGGCGGCGGGATACAGCGCCGCAGGCGTGAGCGTGAAGATCCGCCGCAAGGCGCGGAACGAATGGCTGGCGCTGAAGCCCAACACCCACGAAGGGTATGTGAGCTGGGAGAGGTTCGAGGCGATCCGCACTATGGTCAGCAGCAACATTCCCACCGGCCGGCATCACGGCGCGCCCAAGCATGGTGACGGGCTGCTGGCCGGCCTGATCCGGTGCAAGCGCTGCGGCCGCAAGCTCACACTCCGATACTCCGGCATGAAGCACCATATCCCGCGCTACAGCTGCAGCCGCGCCTGGATGGACAATGGTGGCCCTCACTGCATCGGCTTCGGCGGACTGCGCGTCGATGATGCAGTCGAGGAAGCGCTGCTTGGCGTCGTCGGTCCGGGCGCTATCGCCGCTGCAACCGCGGCCGCCAAGGAAGCCAGGGAACGGCGGGATCAGAGGTGCGCGATGCTCTCAGTCGCGACCTCGAAGCGGCGCGCTATGCCGCCGACCGGGCCTTCCGGCAGTACGATGCCGCTGACCCCGCGAACCGGCTGGTGGCGGGCGAGCTTGAAGCGCGCTGGAACAGGGCGCTCGCTCACGCGGCGGAGGTCGAGGGCAAGATCGCAATGCATGAGGCGGCGACGCCCGCCCCCATTGCCGATCCAGCTTCGCTCGGCGTTCTAGCCTCGAACCTCAAAGCGGTCTGGGATGCGCCGACGACGGATGCTCGCCTCAAGAAGCGCGTTGTGCGCACCCTCATCCATGAGGTCGTGGCCGATATCGACGATGCGGCCTCCGAGATCGTCCTCATCGTCCACTGGGTCGGCGGCGTTCACAGCGAGATACGCCTGCCCAAGCGCCGGCGCGGGCAGCGTAACAGCACCTCCGCCAACATCATCGAGGCTGTGCGCCGACTGGTGCTGATCGCCAGCGACGATCTGATCGCCGGCCTCCTCAACCGCAACGGCCTCGAGACCGGTAACGGCAATCGCTGGACGCGCGAGCGTGTTACCTCGCTGCGCTCGAACTATCGCATCCCGGTGTTCAAGCCCGCCGAGGACGGCATCGAGCACTGGCTAAACCTCAGCAACGCCGCCAAGCTCCTGAAGATCGCGCCCAAGACGCTCCGGCTGGCCGCTGAAGCTGGTGAAATCGAAGCCATCCATCCTCTGTCGGATGGTCCTTGGATCTTCGCCCGCAGCTCGCTGATAACAACTGCTGCTCGATCTATCGCCGAACGAGCGCGACAGAACCCAAGATACCCCACGGGATCGAATCCCAATCAGCAAAGTCTTTTCTCTTCAACAACATAGACAGATGGGTGTTCTGATGCGCGGTTGTAGAACCGCTCGATGTAATCGAACACATCTGCTCTGGCCTCGTTCCTGGTGCGATAGGTTTTGCGCTCGGTGCGTTCGGTTTTCAGCGACGAGAAGAAGCTCTCCATCGCCGCGTTGTCCCAGACGTTGCCGGACCGACTCATGCTGCAGACGATGCCGCTATCAGCCATCAAGCGCTGGAACTGCTCGCTGACGTACTGGCTGGTAAGCGCGAAGCCGATACCCTTGCTTCAGAATTCGAATGAACGTGCGAAAGAAGCCTCCGGCTTGGACGGAGGTTTCGGATGGGATTGGACAGCAAAAAGGACGTCCATTTGGACGGCTCAACGAGGCGATCGGTGAGCCGGCTGGAGGTTCTTGAAGGACCATCGGGGCGCCGCGTACGTTCGGAAGCTGAGAGAGCTCGGATCGTCGCCGAGAGTCTGTTACCCGGTGCCCAGGTGTCCGAGGTGGCGCGCAAGCACGGAGCGACGCGCTGGCAAATCTACGATTGGCGGCGGCGGTTTCGACAGCGAGGCATGTTGCCGCCGCGCGAGGTATCGCAGCCGACATTCGCGCCGCTAGTCGTGGAAGGTGCGTTGGAGGAGCGTCAGGTTCCGGCGATCAAGCTTGAGATCGCGATCGGCGATGTCGTGCTGCGGACGGACACAGCCATAGATGGCGAGCAGCTGTCCCGTGTGATCCGCGCGATGCGAGCGTCACGATGATCGCGGCCGGTGCCGATCTGAAGATTTACATCGCGACGCGGCCGATCGACTTCCGCTGTGGCCACGATGGGCTTGCGGCGAAGGTGCAGGAGATGCTTCGTCTCGACCCGTTCAGCGGCGCAGCCTTCGTGTTCCGATCGAAACGAGCGGACCGGATCAAGATTTTGGTCTGGGATCGAACGGGTCTGGTGTTGGTGCACAAGCGTCTTGAAGGTTGCAAGTTCGTTTGGCCAACGATCGCAGACGGCGTGATACGGATATCGCCGGCGATGTTCGCAGCCCTGTTCGAGGGGCTGGATTGGAGGTTGGTCCGCCCGGAAGAAGCGCGGCGTCCCCAGGCGGCTGGATAACTGCGGCAGAATGACTCGGAAGCTATTTTGAATGTGGCACGCGCGGCGGCGATGTGCTCGAAATAGCGCATGAGCATCGCGGCGCTGCGCGACGAAAATGAACAATTGAAAGCGCTTTTGGCGCAAACGCAGGCGGCCTTGAGCGAACATCAGGCGGCGCTGGCGACGTCGGAAGAGGCGCGGCGTCGGTTGGAGGTCATTCTCGGCGAATTGCGACGCGAGAAGTTCGGCGCGACGTCCGAGAAGCTGCGGCCAGATCAGTATCACTTGCCGCTGGAAGACGTGGAGATCGCGCAAGGCATCCTGGACGCGGCGCAGGAGAGAGCCGAGGCTGTGATCAAGGGCCGATCGCGGAGCGCGCCGGATCAAGGTTCTCATCGCAATCGCGGCTGCCTGCCTGCCCATTTGCCGCGGGTGGAACGGATCATCGAGCCTGCGAGTACGCTTTGCCCGTGCGGTTGCGGCGCCATGACGAAGATCGGCGAGGACGTCAGCCAGCGCCTCGACGTGATCCCGGCGCAATGGCGCGTGCTGATCACACGCCGCCCAAAATACATCTGTCGCCGCTGCTCCGGCCCCGTCGTGCAGGCGCACGCACCGGAGCACGTCGTGCCCGGCGGGCTGCCGACCGAAGCGGCCATCGCGCATGTGATCGTCTCCAAATTTGGCGACCATACGCCATTTTACCGTCAGGCCGAGATCTATGCGCGCCAGGGCATCCGGCTTGATCGGGCGACACTGGGCAACTGGTCCGGCCGCGCCTGCTTCCATCTTCAGCCCATCGCGGAACACATGCGCCACCACCTGGCCATGGCGGATCGGCTGTTCATGGACGAGACCAAGGCGCCGGTACTCGATCCGGGGCGCGGCCAAACGAAGAAAGGCTACTTCTGGGCGATTGCCTCAGACGACCGCGGCCACAGCGGCCCAAGTCCGCCGATCGTGCTGTTCCGATATGCCCCCAGTCGCAGCGGTGCCTTCGCTGAGCAGTTCCTAGATGGCTTTGGCGGACGCTTCCTGCAATGCGATGCCTATGACGGTTATGATCGACTGACCGAAGTCGCTCGACTGCAAGGGCCTTGGACGCTCGTGCATTGCTGGAGCCACTTGCGCCGACGCTTCGTCAAATTGGCCCGCAATAGCAAATCGCCGATCGCCGAGGCCGCCATTCGGCACATCGCACAGCTTTACGCCATCGAAGCCATGGTGCGCGGTGCATCGCCGGACATCCGGCTCGCCGCACGAAAGGAGCATTCGTTGGCTCTCGTCGCCGCTTTGAAAATGTGGTTCGAGAAGCAGCTGTCGATGATCTCCAGCGGTTCGACGCTCGCCGAGGACATCCGCTACGCGCTCAATCACCGGCAAGGTCTGACCCGCTTCCTCGAAGACGGGCGCCTCGAGCTCGACACCAACCCTGTCGAGAACGCCATCCGGCCAGTCTGCCTGACCAGAAAAAATGCGCTCTTCGCCGGTCATGAGGTCGGAGCCGAAAACTGGGCCTTGCTCGCCTCGATCGTCGCCACCTGCAAGCTCAACGACGTCAACCCGGCCGCCTACATCGCCGAAACACTCGAGACGATCATCGACGGCCATCCCCATAGCCGCATCGAAGACCTCATGCCGTGGCGATTCCGCAAAACGTCAAGCCAGCCTCAATAGGGTTGCGGCTAAGCGCTTACACTGGGCGGATTCAAACGGTCGTCGCAACACCTCTTCGAGGGAGGTTGCGATGAGCATTCAAAAGCGCCGATCACACCGTTCCGGACGAGTGCCGTTGCCGTCACCCGGACGGCCACCAGTAGCAGGGCGATCTGAACTCCGGCGATTTTGGCTGGGGATTGCGCGGGGAATGACCAGCGAAGATGCTGCGCTGGTGGCTGGTATATCGCAGCCTGTCGGAACCAGATTATTCCGACAGGCGGGCGGCATGGCACCAGCGATGTTCAGGTCTTCGACCAAGCCGCCGTCCGGGCGATATCTCTCGTTTGCGGAACGTGAGGAGATTGCACTTCTTCGCATTCAGGATCTTTCGAGACGCGAGATTGGACGCCGACTTGGCCGATCCGCCTCAACGATTTCCCGTGAGTTACGACGCAATGCCGCGACGCGCAGCGGTGGCCTGGAGTATCGTGCATCGACAGCTCAATGGCATGCCGAGCGATCGGCCCGTCGACCCAAACCGACCAAGCTCGCGCTCAACACAACCTTGCGCACTTATCTGGAGCAGCGACTGGCCGGCGTTGTCATGACCCCGAGGGGCGCTGCCGTTCTTGGTCCCGCCGTTCCGTGGAAGGGTCGCCGGCATGGCCGGCGAAAGAATCGGCGATGGGCCAAGGCCTGGAGCCCAGAGCAAATTGCTCGACGCTTGCTGATCGACTTCCCGGACGACAAGACGATGCGCATTAGCCACGAAGCCATCTATCAAGCACTTTTTGTTCAGGGCCGAGGCGCGCTACGTCGCGAACTGACGGCCTGCTTGCGAACGGGACGTGTATTGCGGACCCCCAGGGCGCGCGTACGCAGCCGAGGCAAAAGCTTTATCTCGCCGGATATTATGATCAGACAACGCCCGGCCGAAGCGGCCGATCGCGCAGTGCCGGGGCACTGGGAGGGAGACCTCATCCTCGGTCTGGGCAGTTCGGCGATCGGCACGTTGGTTGAGCGTACAACGCGCTTCACGATGCTGCTCCATCTTCCTCGCCTCGCGGGGCATGGCGAAGCTCCGCGCATGAAGAACGGTCCTGCTCTCGCGGGACACGGGGCGGAAGCCGTGCGCGACGCAATTACTCGCACTATCATTACCTTGCCAGAAGAACTGCGTCGGTCGCTGACCTGGGATCAGGGCGCCGAAATGGCCCAGCACGATCGCCTTAGGATAGATGCAGGTATCCAGGTCTACTTCTGCGACCCGCAAAGCCCATGGCAGCGTGGCACCAATGAGAACACCAATGGGCTACTGCGCCAGTACTTCCCGAAAGGCACCGACTTGAGCATTCATAGCGCCGATGCGATCGCCGCCGTGGCAGCAGCCCTCAATGCCCGACCGAGAAAGACTTTGGGCTGGAAAACGCCGGCAGAGGCGCTTGACGAGTTGCTGCTGTGAGTGA
The DNA here is from genome assembly GCF_023101065.1 of Bradyrhizobium sp. 172. Taxonomy (NCBI): domain Bacteria; kingdom Pseudomonadati; phylum Pseudomonadota; class Alphaproteobacteria; order Hyphomicrobiales; family Nitrobacteraceae; genus Bradyrhizobium; species Bradyrhizobium sp. 172. Next base: position 6,681,374 of record NZ_CP064701.1, on the reverse strand, counting down.
ACAAATTTGGTGTTGCGACGACCGTTTGAATCCGCCCTGGCTGCCGCGATCGGAATGATGCATCAGGGCATCCGGCTTGCCGCGCCGCCAGACCGCCATCAACAGGGCGTCCGCAACCAACTGGGCGGTCATGCTGGCGCTCATCGACCAGCCGACCACCCGGCGCGAGAACAGGTCGATCACCGCCGACACATAGAGCCAGCCCTCAGCCGTCCAGATGTAGGTGAAGTCGGCGACCCACTTCTGGTTCGGGCGCTCGGCCTCGAACTGCCGATCCAGAAGGTTCGACGCCACGTTCGCAATCTGGCGATGGCCTGCGTCCTTCGGCAGACGCCGGCGTCGTGGCCGCGCCCGCAGGGCCTGCAGGCGCATCAGCCGTTCGACCCGGTGCAGGCCGCATTCGACGCCGTCCGCCAGAAGGTCTCGCCAGACGCGCCGCGCGCCGTAAGTCCGGTCACTGGCAAGGAAGCTGACCTTGACCTGCTGGCCTACGGTCTCGTCGCTTCGGGATCTGGTGCTGGGCGATCGGTTCAGCCAGGCATGAAAGCCCGACCGCGACACGCCCATCGCTTCGCATAGCCATGCCACCGGCCAGATGCCCCGGTGCTTCGCGATGAAGCCGAACTTCATGTCGCTTCCTTCGCGAAGTAGGCAGCGGCCTTCCTAAGAAACAGCCGGATTGGCGTCCGTCGGAATGGCCTGCAACACGAAGCCCAGAGATTTGGCCCGGCGCTGAAGGTTGGCGAGAACGCGGCTGCGATATTGTTGCTCATATTGGTTGGCACCTGGATCCCTGTAGCTCATGCCGTGCCGGAGGGTGTTGTAAAATAGAACCGCAATCTTGCGGGCGGTCGCTGTCACCGCCTTTGACTTACCCGCACGTAAGGACAGGCGGCGATAGAATGCTCCGAGCGCCGTATCGCTTCGCCCCACCGTGGTGGCCGCCAACCGCAACAGTGCGGCAGCCCGGCTGGAAGATCTCCGGGTGCGCGAAGAAAGCACTTTGCCGCCGGAGATTTTGTTGCCCGGTGCAAGGCAGAGCCAGGACGTGAAGTGCTTGGCGCTCGGCCATGCCCTCAAATCCGTGCCGCACTCGCCGATAAGCTTCAATGCGAGCGACGGACCCAGTCCATGGATCTCAGTCAGATCGACGCCGAGCACGCCGTGCAGCGCGGTCCTGACGTCAAAGGTGGGCGTGTTGATCTGTTTGGTCTTGATGCGCGGCTTGGATAGCTTCCCGACCGGCTTTGCCCCTTTATTTCCTAGCGCGGCGATCAGGACTTCGAGCTTGCGGTCACAGTCCAGCATCTTCGCCTGGTAGACGTCGTAGAGTTCTAGCGATTGGCTCAGGGCGAAGACATGTTCGTGCCGGTCGTTGCCTACCAGTGCCGCGCGAATGGTCTCGGTGGATGAATGGCATCGCACGTCCCGATAGGTTGCCAAAACATCAGGATTGCGCTCGCCTGCAACAATGGCCCGGATAATCCGCATGCCAGTGGCGCCCGTGATGTCCGAGACGACATGATGGAGCTGCAGGTTCATCTCCATCAAGGCCTTTTGCATATGCTGGATATGGGCGGCGGCATATTCCACAAGCCGCTCGCGCTGCCGCAAATAGGCCCGCAGTGTTGCGATCTCGGCATCGGGTCGGAAGCTGCCTCGTAGCAGTCCATAGGAATGAAGCTGCCGTAACCACGCGGCATCGCTGACGTCGGTCTTGCGTCCGGGCACGTTCTTGGCGTACCGGGCGTTGACCAGAATAACCTCAAATCCACGCTGCTCCAGGATTTCATAGGCTGGGATCCAATAGACCCCGGTGGATTCCATCGCGACACTGGTCACGCCGCATGCGCTAAACCAATCCGCCAGATCATGGAGATCTTGTGTAAATGTGCCGAACGCGCGCACGGGAATGTCAGTGCAGTCCGGGTTCACCGCAGCCATGTGCATCTTTGATCCGATGTCGATGGCGGCCGCGCTGACGTTGACTGGCTTCAATTCCGGCCGGTCACCGGTCGTCCTCTGGGGCATCGCAAATCCTCCATTCACTCATGAGCGGAAGGGTCTGGGTTATGCCAATCGTCATCTTCCTATTCGGGATCGCAGCCGAAGCGGCGTCACCACTCTCAAGTCCGCATGCACCCATGGACCACGTTTTTTAACGGGGACAGTGCCTCCAATAAGCTGACGGCCGCTACCCTCCCAGCCGCAGAGGATAACACAGTGCTGTTTCTACCCCGCACAGGCGCGCAACGGCCCTGGACAGTTTTTTAGGATATCCCGCTCCGCCTTCAGCTTGTTGACCTCGCGCCGCAGCCGCTCGATCTCCAATTGCTCAGGCTTCATTTGCCCGTGGCCGGGGAAGGACTGCGCAGCGTCGAAGCCGAACTCCTTCACCCATTTGCGCAGCACGTTCTCATGAACGCCCAGGTCTCGGCCAGCTTGCGCCACAGATACCCCGCGCTCCCTGACGAGCTTGACCGCCTCGATCTTGAACTCTCGACTGAACTTCCGTCTCTGCATGACCCACCTCTGGCTCGATAAAACACCCAATCTTGGTGTCCATCAAACCGGCAGCAGCTCAGGTCGACTTCCTTCAGCTAGTTCACAAGCGCTGCTGGTGCCATGCGACCTCCAACATTTGCACCAAAACATCCACGCTTTCGGCCATACCTGGGCCGAAGTGTTGATCTTGCCCATGATAACCGCCAACCGCAGACCAGCAGACCAAACACGGATGCCATCGATACAGAAGCTCGTAAAACTCAGTCCCTTGGGCGTTATCAAGCGCTGTTGTAATCGGCCCGCCAGTCCAAACTCGCGGAGGCGCATCGAGCGAATCCTGAATGAGGGCGACGCCGAAGGTCGAGTGACCCATCTCCAACCCTGCGGTGGGGTGAGATCATTTCTTTCTTCTCATCACCAGCGATATGCTGGCAGATATCCCCGACGGCAGATAGGAGCCATTCATGATGAGCGTCGCGACAATTGGGTTGGATATTAGCTCCTTGTCCCAGAGGTCGAAGAGCGCCGTGACGATAGCGCTGAACATTTCCTGGCGCAAACCTGCACCGCGATCGGGGATCCTAACCGCGGATTCTCAGCCTTGATCTCCGAGAGCCCCGCGCTGCTCGTGGCGGTTTTGCGTTGCCGGATGCGAGCTCTCGTCGGCCGGATGGCTCCAAATCGCATTGATGGTCTGGGTGGGCTGACGCACCAGGAGGTCGCGAGCGCGAAACACAACGGCCGCCACCTGCAGCTCTGCGCTGTTGACCGCCACGAAACGCATCGTCGACGGCTGGCCGGCTCTCCCGGAGGCCTTCCGCATCGGCGGCATCATTCTTAGCCTCTTTACAAACGGCTTTACATAGTCTGGCGCGATGGTCGCACCTCATGCTCCAGCCTCACGATTTCGCGCGCCCGGTAGTGGCTGCTGGCGCAGCCCGAGCGCCGCTGCGGCAACAATTTGAGCGTTGGTCCCGGCACAGCTTCTTGCAGGAAAGCAAGGCTCCTGATCTCGGCACACTCGTCGCCAGATCTAACCCGATTAGGCTAATTCCTACATGGACGCCTCAGTTTAAGTGATAGTCGACGACACCACTTTGGCAGCAGCAATGCCGTGAGGGGGCGTCCAGCCCATCGACTCTGCGATCCGCAAAACGGCATTGAACCGGACCTGCCTGATGAACCTCCACGCTACCGCGTGCACTCAACGCCTCGGCGTCTTGGATCAACTAGTCGAACCGTGGTTTGCGGAGCTGACACGCAAGCAACTACGCCAGACCCATGTCGAAAGCGTCCTGAGCGCCACAATGACAACAAGCCATATCAATGGACAGAGTCGGCCAATAAAAATTTCGCATCCCAAATCGTGTCCTTCGCGCGACCAGAAAACTGAAATTCTGACGCGCGCTACGCTTTTAGCCGACAACCTCGTCCCGTGCACCTATCTAGGATGGCAGTATCGTCGTAAGGTATTCGCCGATATTTCACTAATTCCCATAACGATTGAAAGTTGGGGCATTCATGTCCCATATGCATGATGATTCACATTTCCACGGACCGCAGCACTGCATGCAACTAGGAGTCACCAGTCAATGTCACGAAGAGCTCTCATTCTGCTTGAAGGCGGAAGTAATGGTCCGCTGTACGTCCAAGCGGCCCAGCGTCTTGGTCTGCATCCAATCACTCTGTCGGCCGATCCAACTCAGTATGACTATGTTGCGGCAGGAGGCTGCGAGGCAATCTGTGTCGACACACACAATCTTGATGCGATGATACACGAATGCGCCAGATTGCATCTGACGTCCGACATTGCCGGCATTACCAGTGCGCTGGAGTCAGTCTATGCGGCGGTCGGCGAGCTCTGCTCGTATTTTGATCTGCCTGGCCCGCGCCCCGCAGCGATTGAACGGTGCCGCGACAAATTCTCTCAACGTCAGCTTCTCGCGGAGGCCGGCGTCCCAATACCTGCTTATCGGCTGGCAGCGAATGCGGCGGACGTGGAAAACTCTGCTGCAGAAATCGGGCTGCCGGTGATAGTCAAGCCAGCCGCAGGCATAGGAAGTAGCGGCGTCCGATTGTGCCGCGATGTCGATGAGTTAGCCGAACATACTAGCTATCTGCTGGGTGGGAAGCACATATGGCGGTCTTCCCCAAGGATACTAGTCGAAGAATTCGCACAAGGCCCGCATTATAGCGTGGAAATAATGGGAAATGAGGTCATCGGGATTGGCGCCGCTGACTTCGGCGGCCCGCCGCACTTCGTCTGTCGTGAGTACATCTATCCTGCCCTGCTGACTGATGACGAGCATAGGCGTATCGCCGATGTTTCGCTGAGCTGTTTGCAAGCCCTCGGCCTGGGCTGGGGGCCGATGAACATCGATATGCGGTGGACGAAGCTTGGTCCAGTCGTGATTGAAGTCAACCCGCGTCTTGCGGGCGCACCCAACCCTCAACTGGTAAAGCTGGCCTATGGTGTCGATCTCGTCACAGAGCACATCAAGCTTGTTATCGGGGAGGAATGCAATTTGCGCAAAAGTCATTTGCATACTGCGGCTGCGCGGATCCTGGTTCCTGACCGCGATGGCATTCTCGATGCGATTGGTGGCGACAGTCGGGCGGCTGCAGTACCTGGTGTCACAGAGGTCAAATTTCTTATTGAACTTAAGACCTCGATCGTCAGGAAAGGCGACTATCGAGACAAAATCGGACATGTCATAGCCGTCTCACCTAACCTTGCTCAGACCAAGGCGATACTTCAATGCGCTGTAGACTTCATCGATTGGTCCATCACACCATTTTCACAACTGGGTGCGCGGAAACGACAGCTGCAGCCCCTTAATTCCGGCACCGATGCAGATGGCATGGGCTATAGGTGATAGTCGCCGAACGCTCGTTCAGTTGAGAGCGCGTAAGCTTGGGCTTGTTGCAAGGGCGCCAGTGAAAAGAAATGGCCGCGAACGGCGAGAATAGCAAATTGGTTGGAGAGGTCGGATGCGGATTAAAGGCAAGCTTTACCTGTCCCTTTTGGGTCCCGTCGAGAATAACACCTTCCTCGGCGAAGGACTTAAAGCCGAAAATCGCTCGCCGTCGATGCTCGACACCCCGGTGCTCCTGCTCGATGAGAGTGTTCAAGTACGTGCTTCGGTGAACCCGCATCGTCTTTGGTCGGTGCCCCGAGCGATGCTGCATCCGCTTCGTGGTATTGCAGCGCATCACCGCCACTCGGTTGCTCAAATTGCAGCCGGTGACGCGAACGGGCCGGCCATGACCGCTCAAACGCTCGCCTAAAGAGCCGGCTCGCGGCCGCCAGATCGCGGCCCTCAGGGAGCTAGAACTCGACCGGCTCGGCGACGGCGTTGATGGCGCTATATACCAACCGGGCAGGGACGTTGAAAAGAGTTCGTCGCAGGCCATCTGCCGGTGACACTTTGCTTGCGCCGATTCTAGTGTTCCAGCCACAGAGAGAATCAAATCGTCCAGCTCTAGATGCTCGAGTAATCGACCGAAATGCCCCACTCGGCCAACGATGCGTTGAGATCACGCAGGATAAGAACGTAGGCCAGTCACAGCGTTCGCAACCCGGGATGACAGACAGGTCAGACCGACCTCCCTTGAATGTCGCATTTCTTCGGGATTGCTCCAGGTGCTCCGAGCAACATCGCCGGCGCTCAAAACGGTACAACTGATCCAGTAAGAGGCGACGTGGAACAGAAAGCAGTGATCCTCGGCTCCAAGCCATTCCCGGTTACCAACCGGCAGGTCCTCGGGATCGCCATTCCCATGATGCTCGCATCCATCACGACGCCGCTGGTCGGCCTTGTCGACGCGACTGTCGTCGGTCAATTCGGCGATGCCGCTTTGTTCGGCGGTCTTGCGGCCGGAGCCGTGGCTTACGACGTTATCTTTGTGACCTTCAATTTTCTGCGATCCGGCACGTGCGGCCTTGTTGCCCAGTGTTTTGGGAGAGGTGACGCCTTGGAAGAGCGGGCGGTCTTCCTGCGCGCATTTCTCGTTGCGGCCCTCTCTGGCTTGGCTCTGGTGCTGCTTGCGCCACTAGTTGCCACAATCTGCGAATGGTTCATGAGCGCGGAACCGGCCCTGACGGCGGCCATGGAAATTTACATCCGCATTCGCCTTTTCTCGGCACCTGCGGCGCTCATCAACTTTGTAACTGTCGGCTATTTCGTCGGGCGTAGCGAATCAGGGCTCGTACTTTTCCTGCAACTTCTGCTCAACGGAGCAAATATTGCGTTATCAAGCTTTCTAGGCATCTATCTCGGCTGGGGTATTGCAGGAGTCGCATGGGGAACGTCATGCGCTGAATTGGCCACCATGAGCGCCGGCCTTTTTATTCTCTTTGAGCGATTCCGCGCAATGCCGAGAATAGCGCCCCAGCATACCTTCGATCGGGCGGCCATGAGGTCGATGCTTCACCTCAGCGGCAATATCATAATCCGTTCCTTCGTGCTCATGGGAGGATACTTCGTTTTCACGCGGCAGAGCGCGCAGCTTGGCACAGTGACCCTCGCTGCCAATGCTGCGCTGATGCAATTTTTGCTGTTCGCGGAATACTTCCTCAGCGGCTTCGCGACCGCAGCACAGCAGCTCGTCGGGCGTGCCATCGGTACCGGTGATAAGGCGGCTTTTTTTCGTGCCGTCAAACTTACCATGGGCTGGGGATTTGCGATTGCGGCGTTTGCGAGTGTCCTATTTGTCGTCTTCGGTGAGCAGCTCGTTAGCGCAATAACAAAAGCGCCGGACGTGCGCGCGGAGGCGGTCTTCTATCTTCCTTGGGCGACCTCCACTGCCCTAAGCGGCGTGCTAGCCTTCCAGATGAACGGTGTCTTCATCGGCGCCACTTGGTCGCGTGACATGCGGAACGTGATGCTCATGTCCTTTGGGGCTTATATCACGACTTTGTTTGCCTTTGGGAAGATGTTCGGCAACCACGGCCTCTGGGCTGCTTATCACATTTTTCTGCTCATGCGAGGGATAAGCCTGCTATGGGTCATGCGTCGCCGCGTCCGCAACCAGTTCGCGCAGTCACCGACTGATGACGAACCGTGTGGTAGCCGATGCGCTGGAGATAGCTGATCAATCGTCGTCAGCAGGTGGCAGGCGGATGGATTCGTGCGTCGTCAGATCGGAGCGCGGTGCATTGGCATGGCGGCAATTGCGCCAAAATCAGGCCGGAGATGGGAGCGCGATGAGTGTAGCAGCGGAGACGGCTTCCTCCTTGGCCACGGCGATCCTTGGTCCGGACGCGTGACTGTAAAAATGGCTAAAGGCGCAGGATATCATGTCCCTGCGGGACAGATCATCTTTAAGGCTGACAGCCCATGGTGACCAATCATTTCATGCGCTTTGCTTTCGTTTGATCAGCCTCTTCAGACACTTCCTGCCAAATGCTTCGGACCTTAACGACGGCCGAGAGCCGCAATAAATTGGTTATAGCGCTCTCCGCCCTTACATCGAGCCGCCGCCTGGGCACTCTCGGGCAGGGGAGGACAGTCGGATTTAGTAAAACCGAATGAACGGCGCCAGTGTTCCACTCAGATTCTCAAATTCCGCTCAACCCGTTGAAGATTCCGGCCGATCTCATCCAGGCGCTTTTACAATCGCAGTTCCTTTCGCTCATCTGCGTCTGGGAGAGGAAAGAGGCAATGGCGGCCTGCGATGAGCGAAGCGGAATGCACTCGCCGATCGGCACAGTCCGAAAGTCGCCGCTTCAGGTCAGGCTCGAAGTAGGTTCGGTAGTATTAGGTTGATCCCGCGACACAGCCATGACGACGACGTCGTCAACCTATCTGGACTGGGAATCTCCTGCTTGATGACGGAGTGATAATCGATCTCGACCACGCGAACGATAAACTCCAAGCCGGCTCCGCCGTAGCCCGCTTACTATGATCACACAGGAATGATTTGATGACACAGCCTCCGCTCTTCCCGCCACCCTTTCCCGTGGACGAATTCGCCTCGCGCCTCGCAGCATTGCGCACCCTCATGGCAGAGAGGCACGTTGACCTACTTATCGTGGATCAGTTCGAACACATGGTCTATTTCAGCGGTTATCGGTCCACAGCGGCCATGTATCAGGCCTTACTTATACCCCTCGATCAAGAGCCGGTTGCTGTAATTCGTGCTCTCGATGCTCCAGTGTTCAATGAAAACAGCTGGTTCGCTGCTTGGGTGTCGTTCGACGACAACGCAAATCCGGTGAAGGTCGTGGCCGAGACGATCATAGCTCGTGGTTTTGGAGCTTCCGTGATAGGCGTTGAGCGCGACAGCCATTTTCTCACTGTTAACCGGGCATTGGAGCTCGAAAGCTTGCTGCCGGACGTCAGGTTCGTAGATTTCTCCTGTGTCATGTGGGAAATGCGACAGGTCAAATCCCCGCTCGAACTTACATACATCGAGGTGGCCGCGGAGATTTGCGACCGCGTGGTGGTGGCAGGTCTCGATGCGGCTCGGGCAGGCGTTAACGAACGTGAAGTCTTGGCAGCCATGACTAACGAAGCCTGGCTTAAGGGCGCGGATAATGCGCTGGTCGCGGTCATCGCGTCCGGCTCTCGCTCCGCAATCTTGCACGGCTCGCTCGGCGGCCGCATGCTCGCTGAGGGAGATATCGTCCATATGGAGCCCGTGCCGCAGTTTCGCAGCTACAACTCACGAATCATGCGCCCGAAGTCGATCGGTGCGCCAACCGATGAACAAATGCGGACTGCGGAAACGATGATCGGAATTCAGGACGAGCAGTTCCGTGCCATGAAGGCTGGTGCAAAAGCACGGGACGTCGACCGCATTGTGCGTGAGGGGATAGTAGCGGCCAAATTGCGGGATAGCTACACGAACATCACCGGCTATACGCTTGGCCTCAAATGTCAACCGCGCATGAGTGATTTCACCCGCGTCTTCCTGGCCGACAGCGACTGGCAGCTGGAGAAGAACCAAATTTTCCACATGTACACATCGGCGCGCGGGATGAGCTTCAGCGAAACCATCGTCGTCACGCCCGAGGGAGGGAAGCGCCTGACCAAAAAGGAGCGCAGGCTCTTCTTCTGATTTTAAGCCGCTGACAACTAGGTGTTTAGTCCCGGCATTTTTGTGGAGCGGATTGAGTTTGAATCGTTCTGGCTGGGAAGTCCAGCATTTGCAGATGTATTCGTAAGGCGTGAGGCCCTTCAAGGTTTTCAGCCGCCGAGCGAAGTTGTAGGCGTTGATGAAGTCATCAAGGTGAGCTTCGAGCTGATCGTGTCGATCGTAATGGTGGCGTTTGACGGTCGCTTCCTTGATCGTGCGGTTCATGCGTTCGACCTGGCCATTGGTCCAGGGATGCTTGATTTTGGTCAGCCGATGTTCGATGCCATTCTCGTGGCAGCGCATATCAAACATGTGTGTCAGTATCTTGCCGTCGGGCCGTCCGCGTAGCGCGGGGGGAAAGTGAACTGGATCCCATTGTCGGTGAGAACCGTGTGGATCTTGTAGGGGACAGCCGCGATCAGAGCTTCGAGGAAGATCCAGGCCGAGGTCCTTCCCGTCTTCCTGACCAGTTGCACGAAGGCGAATTTTGCTGGTGCGATCGATACGACATAGAGGTAGAGCCTGCCTTCAGCGGTCTGGAGCTCAGCAATGTCGATGTGGAAATAGCCGATCGGATAAGCCTTGAAGTTTTTCTTCGGAGGCTTGCTGCCTCCGACCTCCGGCAATCGGCTGATCCCGTGGCGCTGGAGACAGCGATGCAGGGATGATCGCGTCAGATGCGGGATGGTCGGCTGGAGCGCATAGAGGCAATCGTCGAGCGGCAATAGCGTATGCCGCCGGAAAGCGACGATGATCGCCTCCTCCTCGATGGAAAGCACGGTCGATTTGGCTTCTTTGGGGCCTGTCGGGAGATCGGCGACGGTCTCGCGCTCCTCCACTTCGCGACAGTCTTCTGGTTGATCCCATAGCGCTTGGCGAGCGCTCTCAGGCTCTCTTGACTATTTTGTATTGCTCGACGGACCGCCTCCGTCGTCGTGGCGCAGCCGTGTAAAACTTGTCCTATAGCGCATCCTTCGAATCGTGCGATAAGAATGCACCATCAAAGCTTGGGACTAAACACCTAAATCCAGGCCCTCGAGCCCAAGGCGGGGCGGGGCAAAAGTTCGCGTCGGGATGGCCTCTCAAAGGTAATCACATGACGCTTACTGTTTGGGAGGAGGAAAATACAGCAACGCTAGGTGTTCTATGCCCATCGAATGTTGGCGACTATTTTCGTACTTCGGCCCAAGCATTGCCAATTCACGGCGCTATGGGTCTCCCACGATATAGAAGCGGATCCGGGAGCATGGGCCAGCAATGTTGTCTCGGGTGTCCTGCCTGTGAGGATGAGTATATGAAAGCTGCGCAAGAGCTTGCACGGGAAGGAGCTGACGCAATCCATGTGACTGCGGCTTTACGGTGCGATACCAGCGTGCAATTTCGGCAGCTGTATCGGTTCCTGTCTGACTTCACGCCGACTCATGCTTCCATCGTCGCTGTTAAATGTGCCTGCGAACAAGAAAATCGCAGTACTCACTGCGGACTCACGATGCTTGGATGCCGGCATTATGGCTACGCTGGGCATCACACAGACATCGCGATGGGTTGTCGGATGGCGCAATGGATAGGCAAGGTCGGCTTCGAATTACAGCCGCTGGCCGACTATGTGCTAGAGAAGATCAAGCAAGGCGAACGGATCTTCGCCGATGAGACGATCCTGCCAGCGCTCCTCCCGGATGCGGCAAGACGCAAACAGCTGATCTTCAGAACTTCCGCCTGCTTGGTGATCGACAGCTCGTGCTCGCGGTCGATCATCGCTCTGCGCTCAGCAATCCCGCCTTGGTGAGCGCTCCTTCAAAAAAAGTTGTTCTCCAGCGTCAGCTCCCCGATCCTGGCATGCAGCGACTTCACAACGATCGCGGGCAACGGCGTAGCGTTACCGTGACCTGGCCCGAACACATCGGCGGCGCTGCCTAAGCTGCGCCTTCCACGATGTGATCTGATTGGGGTAGACGTCGAACTGCTCTGACAGTTGAGCCAGTGTTCGGTCGCCCTTGACGGCAGCAAGTGCTACCTTCGCCTTGAAGGCTGGGGTGTGGTTCCGGCGTGCTCGTCTGCTCATCGTCTCCTGTTCGCGGGCCAATCTTGCCCACCGTCAGGCAGAAACTCCACTTATCGCCCTGTTCAGATTTCCGGAGCCGGCTCTTCAGAGCTACCTGCGCCTGGCGAAGCGTACGCCATCATGGTCGGCCGCTATACCCACGCTCACCAGTTCAAAGCGCCCGGCGCCAGCTCAAGTTCCTGCGGACGCGGCTTGGCCGGATCATCCGCGACGTCCGCCGCAAGATTGATGGCGATGCGGTGCTGGAAGCTCACTTCGGCCCGCTGCTCGATCTGGCGCAGCGGATACGCCTGCAGGATGAGCATCAGCGCGGCCAAGGTCTGTGCGTTAGATGCGGCGGAGGTCGAGTGCATCGGCAAAGGCAATGCCCGCGCGCCTTACGAGTTCGGTTGCAAGGTCAGTATCGCCACCCCCGTGACCTCCCAGAAGGGCGAACAGTTCGTGCTTGCCAAGGCACTGCATGGCAATCCCTTCGATGGGCACACCCTCGGCCCCGTGATCGCCGTGGAGAAGCTCACCGGCGTGGAGGCTCGCCGCATCCACGTCGCCAAAGGGTACCGTGGCCACAACCACTCGAACCGGCTCAGGGTCTGGGTCTCGGAGCAGGTCCGCCACGTCACGGCTTCCATCCGGCGCGAGATGAAGCGTCGTGCGGCTGTCGAGCCCGTCATCGGCCACGTCAATGCCGAGCACCGCATGGACCGCAACTACCTCAAGGGCCGCCTCGGCGACCGCGTCAACGCCATCCTCGCAGCAGCCGGCTACAACTTCGGTCTGCTCCTGCGATGGCTCGCAGCACTCTTGCGCCATCATCCGGGCGCCGAAACTGTCCCGGCTTGAAAGATCGCCCTAAATCACCGCTCGTCCGCGTTCTTCACCGACGACGATCGGTTTCGGGCGCATCATTCGCGAGGTGTAGCCGCGGAAGTGCGGAACCGGCTCCACATGAAGGATGTCCTCCACGGCTGCCGAGCGAGGCATGCAAGATTGCTGAGCGAGGTCCGGACGCCATGACGACGACCCCTGCATTATCTGCGCCACTGCGCCACGCTTCGCTAGTCATGGCTAGGAAGACTTCGCACTAGTTGATACCTGCTCGAGCGGCGTCGAAGGCTGCCGCCGCTGCGCGGCCGCAAATTTCCGCAGCTACCTCGAGGCAAGCAAGTTCGAGCGGGGATTTGATCTGCCGCATTTCCCACATGACACGGGAGAAATCAACGACCTTTGCATCCGGCAGCAGGCTTTCGAGCTCACATGCCCGTCTCACTGTGAGAAAATGGCTGTCGCGGTCGAGGCCTACGACCGACGCTCCAAAAACACGGGCTTTGATCGTCTCGGCCACGACCTTAATCGGATTGGAGGCGTCGCGGAATGCCACGGAATCGCTTAGCCAGCTTTTTTCGCTGAAACCGGAAGGTCGAGCTCACCGATCACAGTGACCGCTTCTTGATCAAGGTGGATGAGCAAGGCCTGATACATGGCGGCTGTGGACCGGTAGCCCCGAAATAGGCCATGTGCTCGAACTGGTCGACGATAAGAATATCGACCTGCCTCTCGGCCATGAGGATGCGCAATGCTGCAAAGGCGCGAGCGGAGTTCCTCGACGGGAAAGCGCAGCGGGAAGAGCAGAGGCTGCGTCATCTAATCATTCCTATGTGATCGCATTAAGAGGCGTCCGGGGGCGGAATCGAGACTACGCCCGTGTGATTAGCTTCCGCGCGAGCCCGCATCGGTTGAGGAAATGCTCAATGCCTAATCCTGATAGGCCTGCGAGCTCCACGTCATAGTTGTTTGGGACGTGAGTCTAATGTAGCCAGCATTGATCATCCCTCAGCTCCCGCTATGCCGAGCCTCGTCGCCGCGTGGGCACGAACATCTCTGAGCGCGCGGAAAATGCGTGCCGGATGGATCCTCGGAGTTTACCCAATATTCGGAACGCCACTCGACGCCGACGAAACACGCCACGCATTCCGCACCTACACCGCTTCCACAGTTCCGTCCTTGGCTAGTGCGTCGATTTGAGTGACTTCGAGGCGAACAACTGCCTGTCCGTGGACAGATTTACGTTTATTCTGCCTGCGCCAAACAACCCGGAGAGGCAGCTACCGGATTGAGTGGTCAACATCTGGCGATCAGAACCTGCCATTGGGAACGAGGCAAAGTCAAACCCGCTTCTTGTAACAGCGCTAATCGTTTCTTGGCGCGTTTTGTCATAGAAACGTTCAAGGCGTGGCTGAGGCGGATGCTACACCTCAACGGCGACATAATGATCCTTCGTGCTCATGGGAAGATACCTCCTGTTCACGCGGCAGGGCGCCCAGCTTGGCACGTTGATCCTCGTCGCCAACGCGGTGCTGCTGCATTTTTCTGTTCTATTTCCTCGACGGAATCGCCGCGACCGCTCAGCAGCGCGCCCCTGCGTTCCATCGGCGCCAGCGATCAGGCGGCTTTCTTGCGCACTGTCAGGCTCACCGCGGCGGCGGATTCGCGCTTGCGGGCTTTGCGAGAGTCGTTGTCTTCGCGTTCGGGCAGATGTTCGGCGCACAGGGCTCTGGACCGCGCTGCACATCTTCTGCTCGTGCGCGGGATAAACCTGCTGTCGGTCGTGCGCCGCCGTGTTCGCTCCGGCTTCGGGGAATGATCGTCGACAGGTTACCTCGCGAACGTAGGGCGCACGGAGGGTCAGGGACGCTACGGATCAGCTGGCGAGATAGCGAATCGCACTGGGGACAGATTCGGATCGAAGGCGTACCTTACCCGTCGCTTATGCATCATATGGACAATCGCAATTCCTTCGAGAATAGCATCGGCGCTGACTGATGGTTTCAAGGGAGCATCGGTCGTCCAGCGAGGAAAACCTTCCGTCGGCTGGCGGGACTTGTGCGTCCTTTCTCGAGGCGGATCAGACACCGGCATAGTCTCCCTCGTCCACCGAGTGTCCGTCGCGCTACCTAAGGTGCATGATGACCGCCCGCCGAGTTACCGCAAGGCGCGACGATCTCTTTTGCAGACCGTACCACCTGGCGACGCTCATCGCCGAGCCTTTAGCGCCGAGCACCGGGTCCTTCGGAACGCCGGGCTGATGGCACAGGAGTTCCGGAAGCGGCCTAGTATTAACTTTTTCTTGAATCGTTATTCACGATATGGATGATCCCCGAAGCAAGAGAAGTCCACTTTTCGCGGAAAGATCGCAAGGTACTTGAGGGCGTGTTGTCGCTCGCCGGTGACGTTGCAGCGCGATTTGAAGCGGCGCGGGTAGTTCTGTTGGCGGCGGACGGGCGGAGCATCCGCTCGATGGCCTAAGAAGTCGGAGTCCAGCCCCGCATTGTCAGCCTTTGGCAGCACCCTATGCCGATCATGGCCTTGAAGGTGCAAGGCAAGCCGCGGCCCGGCAAGCAGCCGACGAAGGCCACCGACAAGCGGAGTCTAAGCTGCTGGGTCGGCGCTCTGTTGGCCGAGGGTTGGGCGATGTTGACGTCCAATATGTCTGGCGCTTCCAGCGCAGCCACTGTCGTAGATCCACTTGGCCGAGCAGACATCGAGGCTGGTGACGACGAAACGGATAAGCGACTGTGATCTTAGCGGTTGACCAGCAGGTCGCGTGACATGCTACTCAACGACTTTGCGCCTTTTTCAGCCACGCGCACTGTCTCGCTGAAGACATAGCCGTCGTCCTTCTCCCAGATGCCGATGATCAGGTGGAAAGTCATGTTGGGTCGGAGCACGGTGTCATCGTCTTCTTGTAGGCTCGCGCCACCGTCAGGCCAATCAATTCCGAGGGAGTAGCCGATTCGAGATTCTTTGCGTACGCCACGAGTATTGAAGGTACGCCGGAAAGCTCTGTCGACATCTCTGCATGTTATTCCAGGTCGCATCGTTTCGAAGGCAGCCAGGAAGCCCTCAAGCACCGCCTGGTGTAGGTGCTGTGACCGAGGGGACGGCTCACCTAAGAACACGGTCCGGGACAATGCGCAGCAATAGCGGTGGCGAAAGGCACCAAGTTCAAAGTTGGTCTGACAATTCATCGCATAGCTCGCGTCTGACCATTTGAGATGCGGCGCAGTCGCTGGGCGACCGGTCGGCATGGTCGGATAAATGCGAGAAGCATGGCCCGGGAATTTCGGTGTGCCCGTGCACAACGCGTGCATGACGGCTGCGGCCACATCGCATTCTCGCGCTCCGGGAGCAACGCCTAGACGGGCGACTCTCATGGCTCGATCGACGATCTTTCCGGCCTGTTCCATGTAGGCGATCTCAGCAGGAGACTTCAGCAGCTTCAGCGTGGAAATGAGGCCATCGGCATCGATGCTCTCCGAAAGATCCAGGTTTTGGGCCAGGGTAGTTTGGGCCTTCACCCCGAAATTTTTTGCCGTCAGTTCGACCCCGATGTGGCTTGATTTGGTGCGTTCCCGGATCATATCTCCGATCGGCCGCCACGGCGTCCGCTGGCTCGAACCGATGTATCTCTCGGGATAACCAAGTACGCGCGACCGTGGCAGGTAGGATGTGACCGTTGCGCATGCGACGTCCATCTCGCGCAGGATCAGCCACGGATCTTCCTCATCTTGACTCACAAGCGCGAGCTGCGGGACGTAGTCCGAGTATCCATCGTAGCCAGTGAGATAATTCATGTTCGCCTCGTTAAAGACGAGCATTGCATCCATGTCCTGTTCCGCCATTCGCTGGCGCAGCCGAGCCGTACGTTCGCGATATTCCTGTTGATCAAATGCGGGCATCTCAGTTTCTCCTGAACTCATCGCATGGCGGACGATGCTCGGCATGGAAGCGACGCAGCCGCGAAATGTCGTTTTGGCGCCCCCGTTGTTGCGAAGTATCCCTCTAAGTCTGTCACCGCGGCCCGCCTTATGATGCGATGGACGCCATCGTCAGTCTGCAAAGGTCTGTGATGTCGTAGACAGGCAACTTCGTGATATGACGGATCGCCGGCGCCACCAGGGGGAACGCCGCGCATTCGAACAGGATGATCGCGATCTCCGGATGCGCGATGCGAAGTCGCGCGGTACAGGCAGCGACGTCGTTCTCGATCGCCGCGATGTCGGTTGGTGGTGGCGGACGCTTCAACTCGTCGTGCCAGAACTTGCCGCCCTCGATGCCGCCAATCACGATCCTCGCCCGCTGGGCTGGATCATCAACCCCGAGCAGGTCTTTGGTTGCATGCGTCGAGTCGTAGGTCAAGACTGCGATCTTGGCGGATGCCGGCAGCTGCCGGAGCAACGCCGGCAGCAGGAGCAGACTTGACATGACTACGGGCACATTCATCGACTTGGCCACCGCCTGCTGATGCCGGATAGAAAAACCGCAGGTAGAGCTTATCGCGATGGCACCTCGGTCGACGAGCCGCTGGGCGGCAGCGATGAATGACGCCTCAAGAGCTGGATCGCCGCGCACGACATTCTCTACCCAAGCTCCCGCGACCGTTTCGGAGATGATCGGGAAATTGAAGGTGGCCGAATTGAGCATTGAGCCGGGCGCTGGTATCGGCGGCGTGGCGCCGACCGGCGCCCCACGTTCGAGGTGCATAACTCCGAGAGAGCGTGGCGTTCGCGAGATCATTGACGAGGTTATTCGGGACAGACCGAATTCCCAGCTTGAGGCAGAGTCGCCGTTGAGGCAGGTGCAGATCGGGGGCTCGACAATCGGTCTCGAGCATAGTGATAGAGCAGGTTCGCCTCGCATTTGGCGGTGATTTCATGCGAGCCGTCGATCGCCATGAACCTGGTCCGGTGTTATGGCCTCATAGGGCGTGCTGGTCGGGGTGATCAGGAGCCCGTCCCCATGCCGCACGCAGATATTGCTTGATGGTTGATGCCTGGCGTATTCATGCGGCGGCAGGCGTCGATGATGGCCTGTCTCTTGTATTCCCATCATGGGCGCCAACTCGATGTCCTTCAGCTCGCCAGCGCACGCGCAATCGCTACGTTTTCCGCTGTCGCAAATTGCAAGCCAAGCGCCTGCTTGCCCTACAGAGTGTGGTCTCGTCAACACGATCGGCTTAGCTGAAGACGTCTCGCGGTTGGCAGTGGCTTCAATCATGGGTGGCCGCCTCTTGGTCTTTCCAACCACGTTAGCAAGCCCCGTGCCATGCCAGAACTTCTTCCAAACTAGTGAAAAGAGACGATCTTCAGTGAGTGCGATTTGTCGCAAGCGCTACAGCGTCGGAAAGCCAACGCGTCGGCTGTGATGCACGTGGCGCTTCGCGATCAGCTCGACTTGCGGCACAGATGATGATCAAACGGCCCAAATTTCGTGACCGGCAGCATCTCTGGGACATTCTCAAGCGAACACCAAGCGGTTTTAGCGCTGGTGCGGCTGGCCTAGATATTGAAGAATGGCGCGACCCGTCGGGCCTGAGCCCGTGCAACTGTTGCGCACTAAAGCAAGCTACCCAGGTCGGGCTGCGAGAGAGCTGCGGCACCGGAATGCGCGGCTGAGGAACCTTCTGAGCAGCATCCGCCCCGTTGATGGCCGCGTGGCAAGCGACAGTTCGAGCGTCCGAGACCTTCTGTGCGGGCAACTCTGCGTCAAGTACGCCAGTCGCAGCCATTTGTTATCGATCCCAACAATGCAGCTGAGCAGAAGCCGCCATGAAAGGGGCGCGCTTGAATCCTCTGGATCGAACTGACGGGGTACAGCGCTGAAGTCAGCTTGGCTCGGAACCATTGTTAGCCGCAACAAGCCTTTCTCCGAAGTCCAAACTTATCCCCGCGCAACTGGTCGCTCCGCACAGTCGCGTAGCAGCGCGATGAATAGCGATGCCTCCGAAATGTTGCGAATGATCTGGAAAGATCATGCCTGCGCAGCAAGCCAGCTTGCTGTCGGCGATTGATGCTGGAATCAACATTCGGCCGGACTGGACCGCAATCCGAGCAATAGGGCGCCCGACAGATTGGGACAAGCCGTACTGGATAGCCCTGTATGATTTCAGCCAAGCTTCCGTCTCGGAAGGCTACCAGCATTCGTAGCTTGTGGCTTCACGCAGTTGAGTCCACCTTCCTCTGAAGGAATCGCCCTAGCATGGTCGATCGGAAGGGAGGCGACTAGCCGAACTCTGCAGAGCGAGAGATGTCAGAGTCCTCGGCATCCTAGAACTGGAGAGCGTAAGCCGCAGTTCCTGTGCATCTCTAGACCGGCATCGAAAAGTTTACATGAAAGTCGAAAACGGAAGAAGAAGATATACGGAGCATGAAAGTGGATAATCGTAATGATACCTCCCAGGAATGGGAGATCCGCTGTGATCTGGCCGCGGCCTACCGCCTAATCGCGCATTTCGGCATGGATGATCTAATCTCCACTCATCTATCGGCGCGCCTGCCTGGTAAGGAGCATCGCTTCCTCCTCAATCCCTACGGCATGATGTTCGACGAAATCACGGCCTCTAGTCTCGTCGTCGTGGACCCCAACGGGTATATTCGCGAGGAGGAAAAAGAAACCAAGATAAACAATGCGGGCTTCACGATTCATTCCGCGGTGCACATGAGTCGTGACGACGCCAAGTGCGTCATGCACACCCACACTTTAGCTGGCATGGCGGTGGCCGCCCAGGAGCAGGGGCTGCTGCCGTTAAATCAGAAGTCAATGGCATTCTACGGCAGCATTGCATTTCACGATTATGAAGGTGTCGCGCTCAATCTCGAGGAACGCGAGCGGCTGGTGGATGATCTCGGCGACAACGACGCGATGGTCCTGAAGCACCATGGCTTGCTCACGGTCGGGCGTACCGTGGCCGAAGCGTTCCTTAATATGTACCAGTTGGAGCAATCCTGCCGAATCCAGCTTGCGGCTACTCAGGGTAGGCAAAAGGTTACGCTACTCTCTGCGAGTGTGGCTGCCCACACGGCGGCGCAGTTCAAGTATCATGGCTACAATGAGAGTCCGCGCCCCTGGGCGGCGCTCAAACGCCGCCTCGATCGCATCAGCCCGGGATACGCGACCTGATGTCAGGCGGTGGGAACGTGAGAGTACAGCGGCCGAGGAGATACACGGGTAGAGGACGACGAGGCGCGATACAATGTAACCGGTATGAGCTCCCACGTCTGCGGTGATCAGCGGGCGCGAGCGTAGCGGATCGGCATCCAGTATTGGCGCATGGCCTCGACGGCCGCTGGAATATCGGCGTGGGCGTTGCGCAGAAAATCCCTGATCTGGCGCCCGCTTCGTGGCGGTCCGAGCAGCGGCCGGCCCTGATCGTCGCGACAGTGCAGCAGGATGGGCAGAAGCAGGCCATGATTGACGTTGCTGGCGTCCAGCAACGGCGCCCACGCCGACGGCCTGAGCCGCGTTGCGGCATAGAATCCTTGGCACCAGGGTCGCGGATCGACGTCGCCATTGGCTTTGCGCCGGTGCATCGGCTCGAACTGGCTGGG
Source organism: Bradyrhizobium sp. 172 (assembly GCF_023101065.1). Lineage (NCBI taxonomy): Bacteria > Pseudomonadati > Pseudomonadota > Alphaproteobacteria > Hyphomicrobiales > Nitrobacteraceae > Bradyrhizobium > Bradyrhizobium sp. 172. The sequence goes on along the minus strand of NZ_CP064701.1, from coordinate 6,661,343 downwards.
CGTGGTCGAAAGGATCTGGCTGATCTCGTTGTGGCGCGGCGCGACGGCGGAGATCGCTGCGAACTCCGGAGTGCCGCCGTGGTTGAAAGCATCGGCATCGATGGCGAGCAGCGGGCAGATCCAGTCGAGCGGGCTGATCGACACCGGTCCGGCCACGATCGCGGCGACGTAGCCATCGAGCATGGGGAGACTGGTGGCGGCAGCGTGCCGATCGACACGAACCTGGAGCCACCGCTCGAGCTCCGCAAGCGGCATCGCGGCTGCGGCCGTCGACGACGATGCTGAATGGCGACGCGGGCTCATGCGGCGGCTTGTGCGATGCGCTCGCGGGCCGCCTTCCAGTTCCAGGCGAGCAGCTCGTGCAGCTGATGGCTCTTGGTTCGCCCAGACACGATGCGCTCCAGCACGTCGGACAAGTAGGCCTGCGGATCGAGCTCATGAAGCTTTGCTGTGTTCACGATCGACGACAGGATCGCCCAGCTCTCGGCGCCGCCTTCGCTGCCGCTGAACAATGAGTTGCGTCTTCCCTTTGCAATCGGGCGCATGGAACGCTCGACCGTGTTGGAATCGACCTCGACGCGGCCGTCGCGAAGAAGCAGCGTCAGTCCGTCCAGTGATTGAGCGCGTAGTTGATGGCCTCGGCCAGCTTCGACTGGGAGAAGAGCTGGCCGACCGTTGCCGTCAGTCGCGCCTTGAGCGCCGCCATCAACGGAGTGGTCCTGGTGCGGCGGGCAGCAAGCCGCTGCTCGGCACTGCTGCCGCGGATCTCGGCCTCGATGGCATAGACCGCCTGCAACAGTTCGTCACCTCGCGAGCGAATGGCGACTGGGTCGTCTTGTAGACCTCGACACATTTGGGCCGGGCATGGGCGAGGCAGAAAGCGAGCTGGATCGCGCTGCCATGATCGCGGGCGAGCGCCTTGTAGGCGTCATAACCATCCACCTGGAGAATGCCGGAAAAGCCGATCAATTGTCCGGCGATCTCCCCGGTGCGGCGGCCGCCGGCGAACACGTCGGCGACTGCCGGTGGCGCGGGGCCGCCCCACGGGCGGTCATCCATGGCATGCGCCCAGAACTGGCAGATGCGGGGGCGATGTCGTCCGGGATCGAGCACCGGCATCGGCGTCTCGTCGCAGAACACGCGCGGCGAGGCCTGGATCGTGCGCAGCTGGAGCTCATAGAGGCTCTTGAGCCACCAGGGCGCACGCTTCACCCAGCCGGCCAGCGTCGCGCGGTCGAGATGAAGGCCCTGACCGGCCAGAATCTGCACCTGCCGATACCAAGCAAACTTCGACACCACGACGTGGGTCACCAGCGCCGTTGAGGCCATGCCGCTCTCGATCAGTCGCGGCAGCACCTTCGCCTGCACCACGCCGTCGGTGCAGCCGCGGCAGGCGTATTTGGGACGGATCGTGCGCAGCACCTGCAGGATCGCCGGGATCACGTCCAGCACCTCGCTGACGTCCTCGCCGATCTAATGCAGGCGGCCGTCGCAACACGGGCACGCTGTCGCGTCCGGCTCCAGCACCTGCTCACAGCGTGGCAGGTGCTTGGGCAGCGCGCCGATGTTGCGGTGGGCCTTCTTGCGCGGCTTACCAGCCGGCTTGGTCGCAGCCGCTATCGTCGTTCGCCGGCGCAGCTGGTGTGACGCCGGTCTCCAGATCGTCCAGCTCGAGCGCGAGCTGCTCGTCAACGAGCACCGCAAGTCGCTCCGACCGCTTCCCGAAGATCATCTCCTTGAGCGCCTGCATCGCCACACGTAGCTTCTCGTTCTCGGCGTCAAGCGCGAGCACCATCTCGGTCAGAGCTGCGGTGTCGGTCGGGAGAGCGTCGGGACGAATCGCCATGATCAAACGATACATCCGCGCGCCACAGGCTCCAGCGAAATCCACACGCGTCATCCGACGAGCGCCGGCTGCTTCACAGGCTTCGGCGACACACGCGTCCACTCGAGCCCGTCGAGCAGCATCGTGAGCTGCGTCGCACTCAGATGTATCACGCCGTCGCGGATCGGTGGCCAGGTGAAGCGCCCTTGGTGCAGCCACTTCGTCACCAGCACCATGCCGCTGCCGTCCCACGCCAGAAGCTTCACTCTGTCCATGCGCTTGCTGCGAAACACGAAGACGTCGCCGCAATACGGGTTCGCGCGCAGCGCTTCGCTCACCAGCGCCGACAGCGTGTGCACCGACTTGCGGAAGTCGACCGGCTGTGTCGCCAGCACCACCTTGAGGTCAGACCGTAGCGCAATCACCGGATACCCCGGAGCGCCGACAGCACCGTCGAAAGCGTCGCCAACTCCACGCCTGGCTCGACGCGGATGCGCGCTCCACTCACCTCGATCTCGATCACCCCGCAGGGCCTCGCCGGCGGCGCGGCGATCTCCAAAGGCGTCGTTTGTGCCGGCGAAATACGCTCGGACTCGCCAGCTGTCCCGCCACCGCTTCCGGCGCCAATTTGGATCGGCACGAAGCCGGCCACCGCCGCCGCAACCAGGCGGCGCCACACCGTGAGCAGCCCGCGGGAAACGCGATTGCGCCGCGCCACCTCGGAGATGTTCGCGCCCTCCTCAAAGCTCTCCGCCACGATCCGGGCCTTGTCCTCGCCCGTCCACCGTCGCCGTCGGCGCTCCCCAGTGATCACCTCGACGCGACGATAGGAGTCACCTTCCTGCCTGGCATCAAGCATGGCATTTGCCATCGCTTCAACTTCACCGATCAGCTCATGCCAGGCTGTATCGCAGGCGAACCTAGCGATGGCGAGGTGGGGGCCCCATGCCGGTTACGATACAATAGCCCAGAGGGCGTGTTTTGCTATGGTACCCATTCGATCTCGGCCTTTGGCATCAAGCCAGAGTGCAACCCAGCCTCCCGCGCGAGGCCAGGAGCTTTTCTAGACCTGGCTGGGCGACCATGCCGCTGCGCGGGCGTTGTTCTAGCGATTTTGAACATGCACTTGGCTTGAGTACCGAGTAGATAATCGATCTGCGCTTCAGCATGGTAGCAGCGACGATCGTTTATCATCGTGATCATTCTGCCTAGGGACCCAGAGGGCGCAGCAGAATGTGGCAGCATGCGTGATGATGGACCGATCGGTCCAGCTCGGCTCCGGTATCGAACTGTTTCCAACGCAATGCTGAGCTGACGCGCGCTAGTGGGCGGAACATCGATACGCCGTATGGTGCCGCCTCCCTGATTTGGTAGCTGCCCAAGCGAGATAGCTGATGGTTATTTCGTTTAAACCACTGCCGCAGGCTTGTACAGGAATCTCAACTTCGACCCGACAGCGACTAAGCTGGCTGTCGTGCCGGCTCATCTGATTGGTGGTATGCATTCTCTTTTTGAAGGCCAATGAGACGGAGAATGGAATGCAACAGTCGATCGCCCTCTCTCACGGTGCTTACCTCACCGAACAGTTTCGGCGCGATGAACTCGATCTCGATTATAGTCGTCCGGATTTGGCGGAGATAGTCGCACCGAAGGCCGATATGCTTGACAGAATCGGCCGGCGGCGGTCGAGCTGGGGTCCTAGAGCAACCAGCCGAGGGCGGATGAAAGTTCGCACAGCCCGTCAAGCGAGGTTTGTTCATCGAATGGGGACTTGCAGTCGCTCTAAAAGGCCGACAGCCGTTCCTGGACCTAATCAAAAGCGCGCAAGCGGGCGGGCTTGTTGTCAACGTCGCTCGTTTAAGCCGGAAGCCACCTGCTGCAGGGTGACGGCTTGCGGCTACGCGTGCTCGTTGCCCTTTAATGGCGAAGAGTCAGATGCTCGATCGGATGCTGACGCTGGCCGGGCGGTGACACAAGCCGCCAGTATTCTACGCAAAGTGCGCCGGAGATCGGCCGGTCGATACCAATCGGTTCGGCATGACGGGCTTGGATGGCACGTGCTTTTTACAGCTTGCCGAGATTCCGGTTTGCTGCCGGTGGTTGATGTCCTTTCTGCCTACTGGTTTCGTCGCGATGCGGCAAGGCTCGGCTGCTGCGACGTTATTGCGACGAGGAACACCTCGATCGCCAAGGCAGAAGCGGCCATGATCGCGGGCGTAGTTGAGGAAGTGGGCCTCGACCGGCGCAATCGATGTCTTCGTGCAAAAATGACGAGAAATCGACGGCGCACCGCACACGAGTACATGGCCTATTTTCAGGGGCCGTCAACTGATTGGAAAATGGTCATCCAGCGGCTGTCACTACGGCGTGAATTTTCGGGAAAACGTCTGCCTATCTACGCAGTTCCGGCGGGTGATCGATTGGTCGCCGATCAGAATTCGGTGCTCGAATTTCGCCGCGATATCGCCCCCCGGGATATTCAAAGCATTGATCAGTATCGAGAGCAAGCCGTTCGACTTGATTGGCGAAACCCTAGGGCGCTTGGGCGTGATCATCGATACACAAGGCCGCACGTTTCATTCAGCTCTCCCATAGGTTCGATCTGCCGATCCGTATCATCGTGCGATAAGTCCGGTCTGGGTCGCGCGGGAGACAGAAAAAGAATGGCCAGTTTACGAATCTTCATTGTCGGGCTCGCTGCCAGCGCCGCGTTCGGCGTCGTGCCGCGCAATGGTCACAGCCTGGCTAGAAGTCGAATGATCGGGCGCGTTTACGGCTCCTTCTGCGCGGCCGCGGGAACGACCGGCGAACTCGCCCGCATGGGCGGCCGGGCCACATGCTGTTTGGCTTTCATCGGGAGACAGAGCCATCGCGGTTCGCCTAGGTCAGACGAGAAGAAAGTTGCTGAGCGCTATCCGAACGGCACGGCCGTATCGATTGGTCGTTGTCTGAAGCCGACAATGGCAGACGGGCCCTCGGAAACGCGGCCTCGGTGCTCGGTCCTGCTGTCGCCGCCTCGCATCATCGCACAAACAACTGTGTGCCGTCGCCTACTAAGCAGAGCCGCGGCTGCGATGTGACAAGCTTGCGTCGGCTGATAGGCGACTTCCTGAGCATCGGTGTGGAAAAGGAGCTATCGATGGGAGTGTTATCGCATCTACGGGTCGTCGAGATCGGTAGCTCGGCCGCGACCAGCTATTGCGCGCGCTTGTTTGCCGATTTCGGTGCCGATGTTCAAAAGGTCGAATCGAGAGCCGGCGATCCACTTCGCCGCAGCGCGCCGCTCACGCCCAGCGACAATAGTGCCTGGTTTGCATTCTTGAACTTCAACAAATCGAGCATCATCATCGATGCCACCGACCCGAATGCGACCACGCAGCTGACGGAACTGATCGAGCATTGCGACATTCTGGTCGATGGGCGCGATGTTGATCCGGCGGATTGCCCACCCATCGATATCGCCTCGATCCGGCAGCGACTTCCTGGGCTGATCTATCTTGAAGCGAGTTGGTTCGGCCGCGAGGGCCCCTATGCAGGATTCGCTGCCACCGACTCGACAGTGCGCGCCCTCGCCGGTCTCATCAAGCTAGTCGGACCGGCCGAAGGCCCGCCCTTGCACGCACCGGATTTCCAGACGGGTATCCTCGCTGGCTTGTGGGGCTTCATCGCCACGGCATCGTCCGTTGTTGGGCGACTGCAGGGTGGGGCAGGGCGCTCGTGGTCGCTCAGCATCTTCGAATCGAGTCTCACTCTGTCCGAGTATCTCATGTTCGAGGCATTTGCGCGCGGCGACGTGATGCGTCGGATCGGTATTAACCGCTTCTGGCCCAACTTTCCGGTCGGCATTTACCCAACCAAAAAAGGTTGGCTCGGCCTTTCGACTGTCACGCCGGGGCAATGGCGCGCATTTTGCGACATGCTCGACTTGCCCGAATTGCGTGATGATCCGGCTCTGGCCTTTAACGAAGGTCGCCTGAAACACATGGACCAGATCGAACGACAGTTTGCGCCGAGACTGAAGGCGCGGACAGCGCAACAGTGGTTTGCGGAGGGACTCAAGCGCAAAATCCCGATCGTGCCGGTGCCCGAAATATCCGATCTGCTCCAAGACGCGGAGAAGAAGGCGCGCGGCGCAATCGTGCCGGTTGTGATTGGTAAAGAGGAGGGCCTAACGGTTGGTTCGATGCAGCGGCTGACTTTGACGCCACCACGCCGGGGCGGCAGCGTTCCGGCTCCCGGCGAGCAGCAACATTCCGCGCACATCCGAACTCACGGGTCGCTGACTGGGCATGGATCGTCCGACTGCATCGATGCGGACCGGCAGCCGTTGCATGGGACTCGCGTTATCGACTTCACAATGGGCTGGGCTGGCCCATTGTGTACCCGGACACTGGCCGATCTCGGTGCGGACGTTATCAAGATCGAAGCCATCCAGTATCCGGATTGGTGGCGCGGCGTTGACCGGCGCAGCGGCTACGTGGACGGGCAGATCTATGAGTTGGCGCAATGTTTCTGCATCATGAACCGAAACAAGCGCGGCATCACACTTGACCTGAAGCGGCCGCAGGGCCTCGTTCTTGCCAAGCGGCTGTTGGCGGAAGCTGATATTGTGGTCGGCAATTACTCAGCCGACGTGCTGCCAAGGCTCGGGCTTGGTTACGACGTACTCAAACTACTCAATCCACGCCTCGTCATGATGTCGATGTCAGCTTTTGGCGCCAGCAGTGTCCATCGCGATTGCCGGGCCTATGGCTCGACTCTCGAGCAGGGCTCAGGTCTGCCGAGCGTGGTCGGAAGCGCCGATGAGCCGCCCGCGATGAGCCACATCGCGTTCGGGGATCCCGTCGGCGGATTGAACGGCTGCGCTGCAGTCCTTCTCGCCCTGATTCACGCTCACAACACCGGGCAGGGACAATTCATTGATCTCGCGCAGATCGAGTGCATGATACCCTTTGCGGCGCCATGGATAACCGTTCACTCGATTGATGGGGCGCCACTCACAAAGTATGGTGCTCGACATCCGCAGTTGGTGCCGCATGGCTGCTTCCGGTGTGCGGGTGAGGACAACTGGATCATCATAGCGGCAACCGATGCGGCGATGTGGCAGAGGCTTGCCATCCTTATTGGTAGGCCAGACTGGGCCTCGAACGCATTGCTTGAATCTGCGGAAGCTCGCCGCGACATTGAGGACCTCATAGAGGCAGGCATCGAAGCTTGGACGCACACTCGTCATGCGGATCACGCCATGTCCGAGCTGCAGGGCGCAAGGGTTGCGGCAGGCGTGGCCCGCCTGCCGATTGACCTGCTCAAGGATCGACATCTCGGCTCGCGCGCATTTCTGCAGGAGGTCGAACGCGCTTTCATTGGCTCGCACCCGCAGCCATCCATGCCGATTCGCGAAGGCGCAGCCCCGTATGCGATCCGCTCGGCGGCCCCGACACTGGGACAGCATAACAGAGACGTCCTAGTAGAACTTCTCGGGCTCTCCGACGCCGAGATCGCGCAACTGGCAAGCGAGAACATCATCGGTACCGCGATGGTCTCCTGAGGTAGCTCGCGAAGACCTAGAAGGTGGCGTCAGACTGCTAGATCATGCTACGGCTCGATTGCACTCAGACTTGGCGGATCAGCTCGCTCAGCAGCGCAGCCTGTGGCCTCGGTCATCCATACCTCAGGGCAAAGCAGTGGGGCGGCGTTTTTAATTATCTCAGCAAACTGTGGAACTACATGGCATTGCGATCGCCTTTCAGTGACGACTGCGTGATAGCTTATGCAGCTTCGCATCCCATTCGTAACCCAGAACGGAAGCCGCTTTGCGAGACACGAATGAGTACCGGACTTGAGGACATCATTGGCTCTCCGCCTGAATCGGCAGGGATATGCGTCGCTCTTTGAGTCACAACCCACAAATCCTACTAGGTCCGTCGTTGCCGGTTATCTGGTAAGTGAGTGGGCCTTCTGGGAGAGCACGCGGGGAAGGCCGCGCCGAGACGCGCGGCACGTGCCGCTCGCTAAGTCCACAGCTCGCGCAATCTGATACGTCTGAGGTTGGTGGAGGAGACGATCGTGGATGAAGTCATTGGCGAGCCCCGTAAGATGCAAGCCTTCGAAGTCCTCAAGTCAACCGTCCGATCGTACTCACGTTCGTTTCCGGCTATTTTCAGTCGAGCGCGCGGCCCCGTTATGTTGACGGAGTATAGTCGACAGCCAACTGACTTTCCGTCTGATGCTGGAGCATTGAATTACGGCCATAACAATCATCAGATCGAAGCTGACATTACTGAGTATTTTGCGTCGGATGCCATGGTCCACGGGCTTGACATGGCCACTCCGGCAAAGCTCGGCTTCATGGAGACGTTTTCCTCTCTCATACTTCGAGAGCGGTATCTGCGCTACCGATTCCAGTTCTCAGGGCCGACAGCTGCTAATGCTATTGAGTCAGCTCTGAAGCTTTCACGCAAAGTCACCCGGCGTCAGAGCCATATTTCATTCACGCATGGATATGATGGCATGAGCTTAGGAGCGGTTGCCGCGAGCGGCAATCGGCTCTTTCGCACGTCCACAAGCCATTGCATCAGAGTATGGAAACAGTTTTGCCGTTCGAGGGCGAGGCATGGCGGTGGGCTTTGATTGCCGAAGGACTGAGGCTGGAGCAACCACGGCGCGCAAGGCCTTTGAGAGAGGACTGATCATCGAACGATGCGGGCCAATCGATCAGGTTATAAAGTTCTTGCCAGCACTCACGATTAATCATGACACCTTAAATCAGGCTCCTTGAAATATTTGAGGAAGCCTTGGCCGTAGCGCTGAAGCAGACTGGGATCGAGTGAGCGCCCCCCCCAACTAGTTCAAGTATCTGAAAGGAACACCATGGCGTACCAGACCATCAAATATGACATCGCAGAGCAAATCCTTACGATAACCCTAAATCGGCCGGATAAGCTCAACGCCTGTACCGCAACCATGGAGCGCGAGATCGTCGACGCTTTTGATCGAGCAGATAAGAACAATGATGTCTGCGCCATTATCGTGACTGGCGAAGGACGAGCCTTCTGTGCCGGCGCCGATCTATCTTCGGGCGGCGACACATTTGACCGCGACACCCGGCGTGGACCGGTTAAACGACTGCCCGATGGCGCAGTGGATTACAGCGATCCGAACGTCAGCGACGGCGGTGGAAAGATCGCGATGCGGATCTTCAAGTGTCTGAAGCCCGTCATCGCCGCCGTGAATGGGCCGGCGGTCGGCATGGGCGCGACCATGCAGCTCGCGATGGACATCCGCATCGCTTCTGAAGCCGCGCGCTTTGGGTTCGTGTTCTCGCAGCGTGGCCTCGTTCCGGAGGGAGCTTCGAGCTGGTTCCTGCCGCGCGTCGTCGGCATCGCACAGGCGCTGGAGTGGTCTCTCAGCGGGCGGGTATTTCCGGCACAGGAAGCGCTTGCCGGTCGGCTAGTTAGCAAAGTTGTGCCGCCAGAACAACTGCTTCCCACCGCGCGTGAGCTCGCTCGCGAAATCGTCGACAAGACCTCATCCGTATCTGTTGCGCTAATCCGGCAGTTGATGTGGCGCATGCTAGGTGCAGATGACCCGATGGAAGCCCACAAGATCGAAAGCCGCGGTATGTATACGCGCGGGCGTTCCGCCGATGCCAAGGAAGGTGTGATGGCATTCTTGGAGAAGCGGCCCGCAGTTTTCAGAGACAAGGTGTCGGCCGACATGCCGGATTTTTTTCCATGGTGGACGGAACGAGAGTACAAATGATGGCTCCTTGCCCTACCAGCCTAGCCGATCCGCGCCGCTCGATGAGGCAATTTTCCGGGCCGTGCCGATCCGCTGATATCAGCTCGTCGACGAGTCGGTGAGTCTAGCGAGCGGCCGGGATTTTCATCGGCAGCGATGGCATTCTTGGTAACTCAGCTCAACCAGTCTCGCCGCGCCCCTGCAAGAATGCAGATTGAAAGATAAGCAGGATGGCCGCCCGTAATCGGTCTCCTGCAGAACTTGCGGCGGCGGAGCAGATGGTCTGCGCGATGAATATTGCGCACACTGCACCGGCTCAGCAACGCGGGAGGCGTGTGATGGAATTCTTCTGTGGTTTGGACGTCGGCATGGACGAGACGGCGATCTGCGTGGTGGACGCGACCGGCAAGGTGATGCTGGAGACGGCGGTGGTGACCGATCCGGACGCGATCAAGGTGGCGCTGACGCCCTATCTTGGCCGCTTGCGACGCCTTGGTCATGAGGCGGGATCGCTGTCGCCCTGGCTGCATCCGGAGCTGCTCAGGCTGGGCCTGCCGGCGGTCTGCCTGGAGACTTTGCATGTTCGCGCGGCGCTGAAGGCGCAGCGCAACAAGACCGACCGGGCAGATGCGCTCGGGATTGCCCACATCATGCGCACCGGCTGGTTCCGGCGCGCCCATATCAAGAGCGAGGCCTGCTACCGGCTGCGGCTGTTGTTGACGCACCGGCGCAATCTGAAGCGCAAGTTTGTGGACCTCGAGAATGCGATCCGGCACTCGCTGAAAGTGTTTGGCATCCGGCTGAACCGGGTCGGGCGCGGCGGCTTTGCGCAAGTCGTGCGCGAGGCGGTGGCCCACGATGCGCTTGTCAGCGAGCTGATCGACGCCATGCTGAATGCGCGCGCGGCGCTGTGGAAGGAGTACTGCCGGCTGCACGACCTGGTGGTTCGCCTGGTCGCCGGCCATGAGCTGTGCCGGCGCTTCATGCAGATTCCTGGCGTCGGCCCGATCGCGGTGCTGAGCTTTATGACCGCGGTCGACGATCCCTCGCGCTTCAGGCGCTCGCGCGACGTGGCGGCCTATTTTGGCCTGACCTCGCGGCGCTGGCAGTCCGGCTCGTCTATCGACGTCAAGGGCCGGATCAGCAAGGCGGGCGACGGTGACGTGCGGCGGGCGCTGTACGAGGCGGCCAGCGCTTTGCTGACTCGCTACAAGAAAAAAGACAAGGTCAAGGCGTGGGGGCTGGCGCTGGCCAAGCGCTCCTCGCACCGCAAGGCGACGGTGGCGGTAGCGCGCAAGCTCGCTGTGATCATGCATGCGATGTGGACCAGCGGCACGTTCTACTGCGGCGATCCGGACGCCTCGGCGGCGGAGATGCATGCCGAAACAACAGCTAAGCAGCGCAAATTGCTCGGGCCCTACGCATGAGGCGCGTGATCCTGCAACCTGGCAACGACGCGGTGATGGCCGCGACCTGAACACGGAGCTCCGCCGCCGGCGGATGAGGACTGGTGCAGCACCAACACGACGGAACGCACGTTATCTTGCCTGCGACGATGCATCTTCGGATGCCGACCGATCGCGCCGGATTGCCTGTGATGTGGCTCCGTCACACCGATGGAAAGATGCGCCGCGACGGCGTCCGCGCTGCCTTGCTGCAGCGACACTGTGCCGTCGCTGAGCGCGGAAGACTGCACGGCGCATCAGGACTCGCAAGCCTCGCGGCGCATCGTGTCATGGCGTGGATTGTGTCATGGCGTGGATCAGAGAGGCTTGTCGCAAGCGAGAAAGGAAGCGAGAATGGCTGAGGTCAGACAGACGACACGACCGATTAAGACGGCTGGATAAAGTATCCGACCGTGCGGGAAGGCACGGGTTGAGCCGAAGCCTTCTTCTGTTTTGGGAGTTGCTCTCGAGCAATTTGTGCGACTTGACCATGTCGCCGTCGGCCTTAGCTCGCCATCGAGGGAGTGCAGCTTCTCGCGTCGGCTTGGTCAATGTGCTTTGCCGCAGGCCGCAGCTCGTATTGATCCGGTGCCGCTCGAGAACGGTTTGCCGCCGCAAGACTAATCATTGCGAATGGCCTCATCAATTGCCACGCATCTCTCATCAGGATAGGTAGTACCGTTGGTTCATTGGTTGTGCTGTACACGCGAGCTGGATGAGTTGTCGAGGCTACACGCATTCATCAGATCAGAAAGGAGGTGCAGCAATGAAATCCGTAGTTAATCCGTTGCAGGTCTCGCGATTCCTTCGGGTATATGACGATGCCGCCGCCCAAAAGGGCATCAAGCTTTCGATAGGATTTGATTTCAATGAGTACGTCTCGATCACACGGGCCCTTCCAACAAAGAAACCGACATATCCAAACTTTCGGCCAGATCGTTCGCCGATCAAATCGGGTGAGGGTTATTGGATGGTGGGCGTCGACCAGGACAAGCAGATTGCGCTCGTACAGGCTGCTCGACTTTATGACCTTTCGCACAGTAACTTTGCAGAGCATCTTGAATCTCTGAGGGCGTTCTACGCCGAACCAGCCGTACATGCACATCCTCAGGACCGTTGTACTTGCGCTGCGCCAACCGCAAAGAAGATTACTGGGAAAGTAGCTTACCATGGAGATTTTTGGCTGCGCAGCGACTTTAGGCGACAAGGCATACCCTCGATCATGGCTGCAATACTGCGCGGCGCTTCATTTGCCATGTGGTCTCCCGACTTCGTATGTGGACTTGCAGAGCGCTGGCTGCTCGAGAAGGGCGTTCTTGCGCAATACGGACATGCCCACTATGAACACGGCGGTTCGATACTACATCTGGTAGAGGAGAACATCATTGATCACGATCTGCTTGTTTGGCTAACCGGCGAGGAGTTGAGAAGCCTCGTTGCCGTTCACGATAGCAGCAAGTCGGCTTTAGCCTCCTGAAGTCTCGCTGACGGCGATCCTCATCAAATCTCCTAAGGGCGCGAGCAGGACCGAGTCTTCCGCCAGCCAGTCAAGCTTACGAAAGGGTGGACCGATCGACGCTCGCACATCATCCGGCAGTTGGTGAGCGGCCCGAAGGATGAAAAGACCAGGTCTGCGGCATAGGTGCGTGACACGGCCATGCTGTTGGCGCTCGCTTCCACCACCACCTCATGCAGGTCGAAAGACGGGTTGCAAAATCCCTCTGATCGAGCGGGACCCAGCTTCCCATGGAAGCGTCATCGCTCGTATCACCGCGCCATCCTGTCAAACAGCATATGGCCCGCTAGGGTGCTTGCTACATAACCTTGGAACCACCACCCAGCCGAGCAATGATCCATCCGCAGCTTTCCGACGATTGCCGACTGACCAGTTTCGCTCCAGCCGGTGAATGCGGTGATCTGCCGACAACTACACCGCGACCGAGGGGAGTGATCGTGATCGTGCATTTTGCACGATCCGGACTCGAGCGCACCGATGCACCGTGCTCTTGTCCATTTGAGCGCGCGAACCACTTCGCAGATGATTATCGCAGAAGCCACGGTGAATACTCTAAAGCGCTAAGCACGCGTCAGCTCGGTCGACTCCGGCCAGCTATTCCGAAATCAGCATTTCGTTAGTTTGTGCGACCAGAGCTCTAGTCAACTTCGAGCCGTGCTACAGGACCCCCGCCGAACGTGCAGTGCCATCAACTACCATTGCTAGTAATTGATCTACATAGCGCAAGCATGTCACTTATCGGTCGATACACGTCGGCGCCGGTTTAAGTGACTTGCGGCGACAGCAAGCGAGTGTCTCGGGAAAACCGTTAGGCTGCCGAAAATCGGTGGCCACGATGAAGCACGAATGTTTCTCAGGCGGCGCGCGTTAGGATCCTCTGGATCTCACAAAAACTGGCAAGCGCGGCAACCATTTGCGGCTCAATCGACGAGACCGTCAAGCATTACGAAAAGCGAACGAGTAAGGCATCTGTTCTGTTCAAAGACGAGGACTACCGACCGAACATGGTGCGCTAGTTAGTCCAATTCAACGGGAGACACGACATGCAGCGCAATGGTGAACTGACGCTCGGATTATACCTGATTCAGGCGGGATATAACGAAGGTGCATGGCGAGATCCGAGCGTGCCTGCCAATGGCGGAGTTGATGTCAACCACTATGCTCACCTAGCAGCACTTGCCGAAGCTGCGGCATTTCACTTCGTGTTTATCCCCGACAGCCCTAGCGTTGTAGAACAAGATAACGCTAATATTGCGCGTGTGAGCCGAAACGACACGTTCGAGCCAATCACACTACTGTCGGCACTTTCATCGAGAACGCGGGACATCGGCCTCGTAGCGACAGCGACAACGACTTACCACCAGCCATATCACCTTGCACGGATGCTCGCCTCACTTGATCACCTCTCCCTTGGACGGGCGGCCTGGAACATTGTCACCTCGGGAAATAAGTACGAGGCCCCAAATTTCGGCGAAGAAGAGCTTCCAGATCACGACACGCGCTATACCCGAGCGAAAGAATTTGTAGAAGTTGTCAAGGGGCTTTGGGATACGTGGGAAGACGACGCGTTTGTTCGCGACAAGGAAACAGGTATTTTTGTCGACACGACGAAGCTGCATCTGCTCAATCACCGAGGAGACTACCTTTCAGTCAGAGGCCCGCTGAACATCGCACGGCCGCCTCAAGGACATCCCGTGTTGATTCAGGCGGGCGCATCGGAGTCCGGAATACGGTTCGCTGCAGCTCTGGCCGAGGTAGTGTTTACCGCCGAACCGTGTTTGGAAAGCGGTAAACGATACTACGCAACTCTCAAAGAGAAGGCACGCGCACTTGGGCGGACGGACGATCAGGTTCTAATTATGCCTGGCATTGTTCCGATTGTTGGCAGGACCAAGGAAGAAGCCGCCGCCAAGCTGCAAAGGCTACAATCGTATACTCACATTGACGTTCAAATTGGGACCGCCGATCGTTGGCTGGGATTTGTCACTGATATCCGTTCGATGGACCTCGACTCATTAGTACCTGAATCATTACCGCGGACGAACTTTATCCAGAGTCGTCAGAAGACGCTCCTCGATCTGGCCGTACGCCAGAAATTCACCTGGAGACAACTGATCCGCTTCGTATCGGACAGCCGGGGCCATCTCATGATTGTTGGAACGCCGGACGAAATCGCCAACGCCATGGTCGATAGATTTGACCTGCGTGCTGCTGACGGATTCAACGTGCTACCAGCAACTGTTCCAGGCGAGCTCAAGGATTTTGTTGAACTCGTCATCCCGGAATTGCGCAAGCGAGGTAAATTCAGGTCCACGTACTCTGGACAAACATTAAGAGAGAATCTCGGACTCAAGCGGCCACTTAATCGGTTCGCGCAAAGCAGTCGATGAGCGCCACTGAATTTCACTGACGTCGGGCTAGGATAGCCAGAGTTGGCCCGTATCCCCAGGAGTGATGTATCTTTGAACGTTCAGCAAGGAGAGATTGAGATGGGGCTGACTAATCGGGGGACGTAGCGTCGCGGTTTTCGATACGTCATGGGCACCTTACGAACGTGAGCTGAGCATGTTGGAACCACTTGGCGGATCTATGCTGCGGTGATGATGCGGTGATCGTAAGAGCGTCGCGTGGTGGCGGTCGCCGAGGCGACTGGTCGCATCAGCAGGTGTTGGTCAGGTACGGTGAGTTGGTGCTGGGGGCACCGAATGTCACGAGAAATCAAGCGTTGATCATTGATGATACGGGCTCTCGTACGAAGGGGCGGCATCCGGTCAGGGTTGCACGGTAATCGGTCAGATGGACGAGCAAGACAATCGCCAGGTTGCCTTGAGCGGTTTTCCTTGCGAATCATCCGCGTTCTTGCCGGTTCACTTGAATCTAATGGGGGAGCGTGTGAAGGATCGTGCACATCGCCGGCAAAGCCAGGTCCGACCAAGGAAAATTGCAAGGCTAAGGCGGCAGCGCTTGATTATTTGCGCTGGAACTGCGTGGTGAGCTTGCCGCATAGCTTGGTTCTGATGGAGGATGGCCGCGGCACTGCCACGGCGCTGTATGGAACTACGACCCAACCGAGCCCGACTCTGTGGCCAGCATATTGCCACCTGCGTATGGCGCGTTCGGCCGTACCGCGGCCGCAGAAGCCAAGGCTGGGGGAAACGGACGACCTCCAAAACTGCTACGGCTTCCTAGCAAGCGCCGACCGATCTCCGTCAAAAAAAGGCATGCTATCGGGTCTGCCAGACAGCTCGGCGCAAGACCAAGCAGCGTGGCCCTTAAGCCCAATTCAAATCGGGCGAGTGTTTGCCCATCGCCACCCAGGGTCGGCGACAGCACCAACATTGAGGCCGCGATCTTGGAGAGCTGCAGCTGTGGCCGCTGTTTGTTCGGTTTGCGCGTTTCATTTCCGATCTTATTCATGAAAGGAGTGTGGCTATCGTGTCCGGGCTCCGTCTCAGCGTCGTGTTCGACTCTGTCAAATCTAAGCTATCCGAGTTGGTAGCTGCCCAAGCGATCCCGCCGATATAAAGTCTCTATGCAACTAAGGAAGCGATCGAGCTGCGCGTAGAGAATTCAATGTGAGCGGTCGTGCAAACGCCTACCGTGCTACTCAGCCGATCCGTCGGATCTGCATGCTTGGCAAATAGAACGGAGAATCAAATGCCACAGCGTAGCCCTCTCTCTGAGGATGGTCGGCCGGCCGGACATTTTCGGAACACGGCATACATGATCGATAAGAGCCGTTCGTATTTCGATGCAGCTCATGAGGCTGGTCTCATGGCCGTCCATGGACGTTCGATGACTGGACGCGCCGTTGCTTTTGGCTCGGGGGCGCTTGATGGCCGGCCGGAAAAAATTGATTTCGTGCGATGTTCCTACCTTGGCTTGGACAATCATCCTGCGATCGTCGGTGGCGCGATCGACGCGATAGAGGCGCATCGTTCCTTGCACTGGTCATGCGCACGAACGCGGCTCAATTTCGATCTCTTGGCAGAGCTTGAAGCAACCCTCTCGGAGATGTTCTGCGCACGCGTGATCGCCTTCTCCACTGTCATGCTCGCCAATCTAGGTATGATGCCCCTCCTTGCCTCGGGCCAACTGACAGGCGGAAGAAAGCCGCTTGTCGTGTTCGACCGCCTTGCGCACATATCCTTGGCCTATCACAAGCCGGTGGTTGCTGATGAAACGCGATTGGAGACGATCGCGCATAACGACATTGAAGCTCTCGAACGCTTGTGCCGCGAACATCCGGTGGTCGCTTACGTATGCGATGGCATTTACTCTATGGGAGGGAACGCGCCTATCAAGGAACTGCGCGAACTTCAGGAACGGTATGGGCTCTTTCTCTATATCGACGATGCTCACGGCATATCGATCTTCGGACGTCAAGGCGAAGGATTTGCTCGATCTCAGTTTCCGCAAGTGCTGGGTGACCGGACGATCATAGTGGCCTCGCTCGCTAAGGGCTTCGGCGCATCGGGCGGCATGGTGATGCTCGGAACGGCTGATCACGAAGCTCTGTTCCGCCGCTATTCTATCCCCTATGCGTTTTCGGTGCCCCCCAATCTGGCGGCGGTTGGCGCGGCACTTGGCTCGTGCAGGATTCATCGCTCGGCAGAACTCGGCGATCGTCAGAGGCGGTTAGCGCAACGTATCAAGGTCTTTGACGATCATGTTGCAACCGCTCAGCAAGGAAATTCATTTCCCATCAGAATGATTGCAATAGGATCGGAAACCAAGGCGATTGCAATAGCCAAAGAGCTTCTCGATGCCGGCTTCTACACCTCGGTGACGTTCTTCCCGACGGTCGCCCAAGGAAAGGCAGGGATTCGGGTGTGCATTACGGCCGATCATGAAGACAACGATATAGAGCGATTGTGCGACTGCATTTTGGAAGCTGTGGCCGAGACGACCGGAAAGCCATACCCTCTGAGGTGATGTAATGAGTCAGCCGACGAATTCATGGTACTGCCCGGTACGGTTGCTATCCCCCTATGCCGGAAAGAATAACGAAAGTTCGTCAAGTCTCGATCCATTGTTAGACGCCGGAGGTGCCTCCAGACCGCTTACGCCAATGTTCTCGGCGAGGCGCCACTCGCTCGTTGCGCTGTTTGGGAGCGTCTGAGTATGCCGAAGCCAGGAAAACTCCGAGGTCAAAGCGACCGGCGCGTTGCGCTTGTGACCGGAGGAGCGCGCGGGATCGGACTCGAGATCGTGCGCCGGTTCTTGGCCGATGGCTATCGCGTAGCATTTGTAGCGACAAAAGCGGAGCATGTCGACCGCGCGCTTGATCTTCTCGGCCGCCCGGAAGATAGGCTCTATGCTGAGAGGATTGATGTAACTCGACACAACGATGTCCAGGGATTTGTTGACCACATCCGGGAACGTTGGGGCGAAATAGCGATTTTGGTGAACAATGCTGGCATCTCCCCGAAGCGCGTGGACCAAAATGCACCTTGGCTTTCGCAGACGTCCTTAGATGAATGGGGGCGGGTCGTCGATGTCAATCTCAACGGACCGTTTATTCTTATGCGGCTATTGGCGCCAGCAATGATCGCGAACGGCTATGGGCGCATTATCAATGTCGGGTCACTCGCGGGGCGCGCCATGCCGATGATCGCAGGCCCACATTATGCTGCATCGAAGGCGGGGTTGGTCGGCTTAACCCGCGCTGCTGCGCGGGATCTCGCTCCACACGGTATCACAGTCAACTGTATCGCTCCTGGGCGTATTCTCAGCGATCTGACTGGACCACCCGAGACCGAGGTCAACCGCTCCGCTCTCAGCAGGATTCCGGTCGGCCGATTTGGAACTGCTGAAGAGGTGGCGCACGTCGTAACCTTTCTGGCCTCGCCGATGGCGGGCTTTATCACCGGCGCAACCATCGATATCACAGGCGGCGAGTTCGCCGCGTAAGCCGATGCATATCGCATTTGATCGCCGACACTAAAATGCTGGTTTCGCTCAGGCTGACCGTGTCTTCAACTGTCTCGCGGCGCAAACGGCATACAGTCGCGTGGAAGCATGAAGATGATGGATTGACTGGAGCGGATATGCCAGTCGGCGGCGGGGGGTCCCCTCGTGTCGGCCTTCATGCCTCTTTCTCGCGATGTTCAATATCAAGTACGTTATCGGGTCCGGATGATGCCAGGATTGAATAAGGGCTTGTTTGCACGGGCTTGCAGTACGGCCCCTTCCGCCAATGGCGTGGTAAGAGGCGCCGCGCTTGCCGCGTCTGCGGGCTTGCGTTGCGAGCAAGTAACAATGCGGAGTATCGGATGGCCGCGAAAATGAAGACCTCGATGGAAGTGTTTTCGCATCTGCGGGTCGTCGAGATCGGTAGCTCCGCCGCGACCAGCTATTGCGCGCGATTGTTTGCCGACTTCGGCGCCGACGTTCAGAAGGTCGAACCGCCAGGAGGAGATCCACTCCGCGGTAGCGCGCCACTCACGGCTTCTGGCCAAAGCGCGTGGTTTGCCTTCCTGAACTTCAACAAGTCAAGTGTCGTCATTGATGCCGCCGAGCCGGACGCGATCCCGCAGCTGACGGCACTGATCGAAAATTGCAACATTCTGGTCGATGGGCGCGATATTGATCCCGCAGATTGCCCTTCCATTGATATTGCCGCCATTCGGCAGAGATGTCCCAGGTTGACTTACCTCGAAGCAAGCTGGTTTGGCGGAGCGGGACCCTATGCAGGATTCGCCGCAACCGATTCGACGGTGCGCGCGCTCGCCGGCCTCATCAAGTTGGCTGGAGCTGTCGAGGGCCCACCGTTGCACGCACCGGATTACCAGACTGGTATTCTGGCTGGTCTGTGGGGCTTCATCGCGGCGGCTTCTTCGACGATTCCGGAAGAAAAAGCCGTTGGGAGAAGACGGTCGTGGTCTCTCAGTATTTTTGAATCGAGCCTCGCTCTGAGCGAGTATCAGATGTTCGAGGCCTATGAGCGCGGCGACGTGATGCGCCGGATTGGCATCAACCGCTTCTGGCCAAATTTTCCGATCGGCATTTACGAGACCAAAAAGGGTTGGCTCGGCGTCACGACGATCACTCCGGCACAATGGCGCGGTTTCTGCGACATGCTTGATCTGGCCGAACTGCGTGACGATCCGGCTCTCGTTCTCGGCGCCGATCGTCTGCAACACATGGAGCGGATCGAGAGACACTTCATTCCGCGGCTGAAAACGCGCACAGCGCACGAGTGGCTTGCGGAAGGATTGAAACGCAAGATCCCGATCGTTCCGGCACCCGATATGTCCGATCTGCTGCAGGATGCGGAGAAGAGGGAGCGCGGTGCAATCGTGCCTGTCCTGCTTGGCCAAGAACGGGGCCAGACGCCGGGCTCGATGCAAAGGCTGACACTGACGCCGCCGCGTCGGGGCGGCAAGGTTCCGGCTCCAGGCGCGCAGCAGAGTTTCGCGGATACAGGAAGACGCCTCACCGGTACTGCGTCAGTATCGTCGGGCTGCAACGATGCAAGTGGGGCGCCACTGCAGGGAATTCGGGTTCTTGACTTCTCGATGGGCTGGGCGGGCCCGCTGTGTACGCGCACGCTGGCTGATCTGGGTGCGGACGTCATCAAGATTGAAGCCATCCAGTATCCGGATTGGTGGCGCGGCGTTGACCGGCGTGCTGCTTACATCGAGGAGCAAATGTATGAAAAGACCGCACGCTTCTGCATGGCGAACCGCAATAAGCGCGGCATTACCCTTGACCTGACGCGGCAGCAGGGCCGCACTCTTGCCAAGCGGCTTGCAGGGGAAGCCGACATTGTCGTCGACAATTATTCGGCCGATGTGCTGCCAAAGCTCGGGCTTGGCTACGACGTGCTCAGAGCGCTCAACCCTCGCCTTGTCATGATGTCGATGTCGGCCTTTGGCACGAACAGCGTCCTTCGCACTTGCCGCGCCTACGGCTCGACCCTCGAGCAAGGCTCTGGGTTGCCGAGCGTGGTGGGCAAGACCAACGGGCCACCTGTGATGAGCCACGTAGCATTTGGAGATGCCGTTGGTGGGTTGAACGGCTGCGCTGCAGTTCTGGTTGCGCTTATTCACGCCCGCACCACAGGGCTGGGGCAGTTCATTGATCTTGCGCTGATCGAATGCATGCTACCCTTCGCAGCGCCATGGATCATTGTCCATTCGATCGACGGGTCCTTGCCGATAAGATACGGCAATCGACATCCGCAGTTTGTGCCGCATGGCTGCTTTCGGTCTGCAGGTGAGGACAATTGGATCGTGGTAGCCGCCACCGACCAGGACATGTGGCAGAGACTTGCCAGACTTATTGGGCGGCCAGACTGGGCGATGGACGCTTCGCTGAGATCTGCGGAAGATCGCCGCGATATCGAGGAGTTGATCGAGAGAGAGATCGAAAGCTGGACGATCGCCCGCGAGGCCGATCAGGCGATGTCCGAGTTGCAGGCCGCAAGGATTGCGGCCGGCGTGGCCCGCCTTCCAATTGATCTGCTCAGCGATCGGCATCTTAGCTCGCGTGGGTATCTGCAAGAAATTGAGCGCGCTTTCATCGGCCGGCATCCACAGCCGTCCATGCCGATTCGGGAAGGTGAAGGGCCGTATGCAATCCGCTCAGCGGCACCGACGCTTGGACAACACAACACAGAGATTCTATCAGGTCTTCTTGGGCTTTCCGACACCGAGATCGCGGACTTGGCCAAGGAGGGTATCATCGGTTCAGTGATGCTTTCAGAAAGAGGGGGGCTAACGACAACAAAGACGGTACCGCAAGGTTGAAAAATCAACACTAGATCCGACCAACGAACTCTCAGGCTTGGAAGACAGAGACTCATCGTGGCGCTCTTGTTCAGTGCTCTGCAGCGCTATACCCCAGAAGTACTCCACTGCACGTGAAAGTTAGCTCTGTGCCAAATGCTGCGACCGAAGAGAACAATTTGTCGCAAGTCAGAATTCGACGACCGGTGGGGCATAAAACGAGTAGGCGGCTCTTTTGTCTGGGGCAGCTTCAAGCAGATGCGTAGCGAGACGGCTGTCATCTCACCAGAGTAGGTAGTATCTCGATTCATTGCTATCGTGCACGGTAAGTCAGCTATTCGCCTTAAAGGCTGTGACAAGCTAGTCTGAGGCCACCAGCAGAGCCTGTGACAGCCGCAGCCGCCAGGTGATGACACTCACCCGCGATCCAAAGCGGCTATTACAGCGACGCGCGAGGCGCGCCTGCCAGCAGTTGTTACCATCGGGGCTCCTAGATTGGGACGTACCCACTCATCTTGAAGTTGAGAGCACACGCCGAATGGCAGCGGTTTGGGAGGCGGGCAGCTATTCTAGTCTAAGTTATCTCTGTCGCCGCGATGCTCATAGATCGACGCTCCGCACCAGTTCCCCAATAACAGGTGGCGAAAGTCGGCACTTCAACACGTGCCGGTCCGGCAACTCAGCAAAAATGCGAAGGAAATCGAGGAGGTTGTGGTGAACCAGGAGATTGCAGGTTCGAGTACGATGGCCGGATTATCGCGGGCTAGCCGGCGGTCGAACGAAAGCTTTGCCCGCGCGCAAAAGGTTTTTCCAGACGGCACTTCGCGAGTGACGGTTGAGCGGGATCCAACTCCGCTCTACATCGATCGTGGGATGGGCAGCTATTTGTTCGATGTGGACGGCCGCCGGTTTCTCGACCTTAATTGCAACTTCACGACCTTGATCCATGGACACGCCTTCGGCCCGGTCGTCGAAGCACTAACCCATCAACTCCAGCGCGGTAGCTGCTTCGCCAATCCGACGGAGAGCGAGATCGAACTCGCCGAACTACTTTGCGGCCGCATTCCGCGGATTGATCGCGTTCGCTTCGTCAATACGGGAACTGAGGCCGTGCTGTTTGCGATCAAAGCTGCGCGAGCCTTCACCGGACGTTCGAAGATTGCCAAGCTCGAGGGCGCCTATCATGGTGCCTATGATTGGGTCGAGGTCAGTCAAGCGGCGGCGCCGGACAATTGGGGTGACGCAATCGAGCCCAAGTCCACGGCCTTCTATCGCGGGATGCCTGCGAGCGTGCTCGATGAAGTCGTTGTGCTCCGCTTCAATGATGTTGAAGGCGCGCGCCGCTTGATATCGTCAAATGCGCACGACCTGGCCGCTGTCATTCTGGATCCTATGCCGAGCCGCTGCGGCCTCATTGCGCCGAAGCCTGAATTCTTCGCTGCCGTGCAGGAAGCGACCCTCAAAAACGGCATTCTTGTCATCGCTGATGAGGTCCTCAATCTCAGGCAGAGTTTCCAGGGTGCTTCCGCACGCTACGGCCTTGCTCCGGACGTCATCACCATGGGCAAGATCATCGGCGGCGGGTTGCCGATTGGAGCAATCGGCGGTCGCGAGGACGTAATGAAGGTATTTGATGCCTCAGCGGGTCGACCGCTGCTTCCGCAAGGCGGTACGTTTTCCGCCAATCCTCTATCCATGACCGCGGGGCTGACCGCCATGCGGCATCTAGATCATCCCGCTTTTGCACGTCTGGAGATGCTTGGGGACATTGTTCGTGACGGGATTGGCCGCGCCATCTCGAACCTCGCTGCGCCGCTGTATGTTACGGGAGCCGCTTCGCTATTTCGCATTCATCCGCAGGCAGAAGCGCCGAATGACTATCGCGAGAGTTATCCCACGCCTGCCGGAGCAACTCTAATGAAGGAGCTCACACGCTTCTTTACGGAGAATGGCATCATCCTGCCGTATGGTGCTGCCGCATCGATTTCGACGCCGATGGCGCGCACCGATGCTGAGTTCATCGTGGATGTGTTCGCAGGCTTTCTCGAAAGCCATCAAGACATGTTGGGTGAGATAACAGTACGCAAATGAGCGCTGTCTTGGCAATGCTTTTTGGCTTCCTGCCGTTAAGATGATCTCCGGCCAAAGATTGCCGTCCGACCGTGATCGAGGGCGCCGAAGCGAGGGCCGCCGATATTCAGGTGGGATACAGCGGTGATGAGCTGGTCTATCGCCCGGTGGTGGCTCGTCCGCACTCCGCTGCACGGGCGGAGCGCCCGACTAGGGCCTCGCCCTGAGGCGCTCGGCCACTCCAAATACAGTCCGATCCAATGCCTGATGAAGCGATACACCTAAGCCGGTTTTCGACCCTGACCAGCTCCGATGGTGCGAGCGCTACCGTCGTGCCTTTGTTGAGTTGCAATCAATGGGCTGATATCGACAGCTCGGAGTTAAGGGTCGAAGGTATCCCAACCAGTTCAGAATTCCACTCCGGGATATGGCCTGCGTGCCCACGGGACACTGTTCGACGAAGATGCGATTGGGTTCCCGTCCTCTTGACGCAAGACCGACGATCCCGTTTTCGCTGCTCGTAGTCGTGCCACCGGAAGCGACATGCTCATAAGGGCGTAGCGGTCTGTTCACGAGAAGCTATTACCCTTGCTCAATTGCGCCGATTTTCGCCTCATGCTGATTGCGACAAAAGATGTCGATCTCGCGAGATACCTCGAGGATAGTGTCTGGATGTTGGCCATTCTCAGAGAGTGCGTATTTGAGCGCATGCGCGCGGCTCGCGAACAGACCTCCGAAAATACCATTCTGCTCGCGGACGACCCAGTTTCCAAAACGGTTTTTGCCAACAAAGACGGTCGACCCGGCGGAGCTTCCGGAAGGATATTCGACAAGCTTCATGACCATAAGTCCATGAGTCTACCGTCATTACCGCCCCAGGATTGCGGTTATCGTGAACGATCGTGGCAGATCGCCGTCACCAATTGCGGCGCTTCCGTCGCGAACCGATCGTCGATCTCAAAGGAAGTCTACAGCAAACCCGAAGCAAGTCCCGCTACCAACTCTAGGGAAGGCAGATCCACTTTCGCTTGTGCTGAAAACGAGCAAACGTGCACTGCCCCCGTCAGGGACGCGTTAATGCTCTCTCCAACGGATCCGACAGAATGAGCGGGCCGCTATCAAGGACGCTCTCGGTGCATGTGGCAGGAGCTTGAAAAAATGCATAGGAATCTCTCGGCCGCATATTTTCCGTCGAAGGAATCAAAACGGCTAGGAGGTTGCGGCTTGAGTGGAGCGGTCAGGTGTTTCGCGGACTACTTCGTTCGCGCCGCTAGCCGCACGGTTTCAGAGCCAAGCAAATGTTCGGCGGGACCTCCTTTTCGGTCCACGACTCGTCCAAGCTGCCGATGAATCTTCGCTCAGCCGAGGCTCTTTTGCCTTGGCGTCCTTGAGCGTTTCTTGCATGCCCGTAGGGATCGATGCAGTTGGCCTAGCGCCCTTGCGATTTCGAGCAGGAACAGCGCAATGGAGTAGGCTGACCAAGATCTGAATCGCTGATAGTGTTGTATGTCGCAAGCTGCCAAGGAACAATTTTGCGTGAATCGTCTCTGCTTTTGGCAACTTACGCGACGTTCATTCAGGCAGAACTGTAGCCAACACTCCTCATGTCATAGCTAGCTCTCAGGGGATACGTGCTACTTCGTCTTGCGACCTGAACGCGCGGGCTTGCGACCTTTACGTAACGTCTTTGGTGACGCCGCGCCTATCGGCGGTTGAAGAAAGAACTCAGACAGATGAACATCCAGTGTTTCCGCGATACGTTCGAGAATATCGATTGTCGGGTTCTGCGATTGCTGCTCGATACCGCCCATATAGGAGCGGTCAATCCGGGCATCGTACGCTAACCGCTCTTGCGAAATACCGCGGTCTACGCGGATTCGGCGCACATTCCAGGCAACAAGCGCACGAGCTTTCATGCGCCAAAGCAGCCATTACGACGGCCATCAAACCACTGGCTATAACCGTACTATTGCGGTAGGTTTTCCAAAATGCAGATGAGCTGTGTCCCGACGTGAGCTGGGTGAAAGAGCTGCCAGATCTCGCGCCGAATGAGCCGAGGCTGACGAGTTATGAAGAGCAGTGTCGACCTGTTAATTCGAGCTGCGGGCGCGGCAGCCGAGCGTAACGGACTGCGATCAAATGCATTGTGGCGATGCTTGGAGCGACCGGAATCGAAGGGAACGACGGGAATAGCCACTGCGACCACTAATTGAAGCCGGCATGGAATGTTTCAGGCCGCGACGATCGGTTCTCTACGAAGAGGCTCTGAATGCCGCTACCCTCGCTTAATCGATGCTTCTCAATCTGGTAGGACTTTCAGGCAGTGCCGTCCGATCCCAAGATCGCAGATTCCGCGCCCAACGCGCCCCAGCTTACGCCCTATGACGAGCAACATGCCGTCACCTATATGCGTCTGCTGGATGCCGAGGCCGATAACGCTGATTGGCGGGAAGTCGCGCGCATTGTGCTTGGTATTGATCCCACCCTGGATCCGGATCGCGCCCGCCGTACTTTTGAAAGTCATATGGCTCGCGCCAAATGGGCGGCGCGTCACGGCTTTCGGCGTCTCCTGCAGCGCGGTTGGCCGAACGGCGAGGAATGAATGCCTTCGAAACGGACGTCACTTCTGTTGATGTCCGATCGCAAAGTTAGATCGTCCCATCGCGTAACTTCGTTTAACGGCGAATATCTGGGTTTGCGCAACCATAAATGGTCACATTTGTCGGGCTGCAATTCCTTGCATGTGCGTTAAGAACATACGGGGAAAGTGGTACGATGCCAGGTGCTGACTGGAAATCAGAGGAAGCCTATCCTGACGCCAAGAAAGCAGAAGCTGCGGACATAGCCTGGGAATGGCTGCGCCGCAATTGCGAGTACCAAAGAGACTATATGGCCCTGGCCGCCAGCGAACGATCCAGCGCGATGGCGGACCACTTTCGACAGCGATGGGGGCTGTCTTTTCGCAGCTGATCCGCAAAAGACGTGCGACCAACAAGCCATTTTCTGGGGGCCTGAAGTGCTTTCGACCGTGCTGTCCGTGCGCACGGCTGTCCACTCAGCGGCGTCCAAACGGTACGACCTGGATTTCAGCAAACTAGCGGGTAGCGAGCTTCGTTGCGCGCCGGATGGATGGCATGCCGTTGTGGCGCTCGGAGGAGCGAAGCATCGCCTTTGGCTAGCAGAACTGCCACCGGTGGGCTCATCGGTTGCTGTCGACCTGCCGCTCGATCGCAATTTCGAGGTTCGTGTGCGGGCAGCTCATCGCCTTTGGCTGGCGCTCGAACGGCGGCCCATCGGACCACCCCCTCTGACGCTGCCACTCTTGACCGGTCATCGGCTCATCCTCGCCTTGCGTGCAGTCGATGGGTCCTTGGAAGGAAACAGCTATCGCGAAATTGCGCAAGGCCTATTCGGCAAGCATCGTATTCCCGATCGCGGCTGGAAAACAGACCATCTCCGCAGCCGGACCATTCGCCTGGTCCGGGCGGGGCTGCGTCTCATGCGAGGCGGCTATCGCGCATTGCTCCGTCGCAACCGCAAAGACAAGGGCGAGAGGCCTTGATGTTTTGGTTGATGGTGCGACCCTGATCTCACAAGACCATTGGCGGCGGCCGGTTTGAAGGCGGAAAGCGTTCTGCGGGGCGCGGTGAGCGTTTTGGACTGCGGGTTGGCCGCGGTACTCGCCTAAAAATGAGCCTCGCCGTCGATCGCGAACGTCTGCACGTGCAAATGGACCTGCTAGTATTATTCAAAGCATCGATCGAACTTCTGCTAAGACCGAATACGCGATTAGGCGGCTTCCGGAATTGCGGCCCTTTTGCAGAGCCGAGCGACCCATCGGCAAAAGGCACGAGCGATCTCGGGATTGTCACTTCGGTCCACCGCATAAGCCCGATACTGCATGCCGCTTGAAGTACGTGATCCTGGTATCACATGGAGCGCCCCTGTCCGCACGAGATCGCTGACAATAATTTCAGGCGCCACCAGCAGGCATTTTCCGGTCATTACGGCCGGCAAAGCAAGGTAATTATGATCGTATCGCGCCCCCGACTTGATCTCCCGTGCGGAAAGGTTCATGGCCCTAAGCCATGTTGGCAGTATGTCGGGCCGCGATGTGATGTTCAGAATTGGCATTGAATGGACAGTTGAGAGCGTTTTTCCCATGACATGATTTGGAGAACCTACGCATACGAGCGTCTCATTGTAGATCGCCCAATCGTCGGCCGGTTCAGCGATACAAAGATCGCGAGTGAGCAAGATGTCGAAATTGTCGGAGGATCTCGGCGGAGACAATGAACTGATCACGTCGACGACTACGCCGCCCATCTCAGCAGAGAACGCCTGGAGATTCGGAATCAGAAAGGAGTATGCGAAGGTGGAAAGAGACGTGTGGACCACGAGTCGATTGGCGTCCGTTCGGATCCTACGCCGCATCCTTTTCGCGGTGAAACACACTGTGTCAAGCGGTTCGGCAACCGCGTTCGCGAAGAGCCTTCCGAATTCAGTCAATTCGTTCCGCCGGCCTCGCCGTTGCACAAGATCGGTGCCAAAGTAGTCTTGTAACACAGCCAAATAACGGCTGACCGAGCTCTGTGTCGTTCCCAATGTGCTCGCTGCACGCGTTACGCTTCCCTCGCGCGCAATGGTCACAAACACCCGTATAGCATTGAGAGGCACTTCATTGTGTTCGGCAGGCATTTTCTGCTCCGGTAGTCCTGGAATGTCCGCTGATTGTCACGGCGGGCCATTGCCGGAAATGAATGCTCCATCACATTATTCGATGCGTGTAGCCGGATTGCCGCTTATGAACGATATCTCACGCGCAAAGTCCGCCTTCTTGCTACGGTTCGTGCGGTCTGGCACGCAACTACCGATTCCCGTCGACGGTTTTTTAAGAGGTGATCTCGAGGTGCCGCCAAGCGGGCTAACCGCTGATGGAGCAGTCGACATCGAGGGTCGTCTAGACGACAGGACCACATCTTAAGAGCGTTTAGAGTGCGCCGGAGCAGAGCGCGGTCCTGAGTTCGTTCAAATCTCGACAGCAGTATCAGTCGCAGCGTTCAGCGAAGGAAGCGAGCTTCAGCCGCCTTAACCTCTTGCATATTCTGGATTCTTAAGATCTCATCTACCGGCAGAATATCCTGCGTAGACGTTCTGGACGCCGCCGTCAGCGATGATCCGTCGGGACGTCTCCTGCATGGCGTTCGCAGCAGCACGGATGCCGTAATTGCCAAAGATCATCATGCTGACATTGCCCAACGTTTTGACCCGCTTGGACTCGAGGTCAGGGCGTTCGGCACGATCACCAGCGGCACCGCTTCCATCCAGGCGCGCGAAAAGCTTTCGATCTCGGAAGGATTCGTCACTTTCGAATGGATCAGGATCATGTCCGCGCCAGCCTCCGCGCGCGCCGGACGCAGGGCCTCCGCTTCGCCGAGGCTGGCAATCAAGGCTTCGGTGCGGGCGATGACGAGGAAATCAGGGTCCGATCTGGCCGTTATGGCGGCCTCGCCGATCACAACGGCGTTGGCGCCGGCCCGCTCATATTCCGTGATAGTGTGAATGACACTGATCGCATTGCCATAGCCCGCATCAATGTCCGCGACGATCGGCAGCCTCGTGCGTCCGGCGATCGCCCGCAGCATGTCCAGATGCTGTGTCATTGAGATGAGGCTCGTGTCCTGCAGCCCATAAGGCACAGACAGATCAAAGCCGGACGCCCACAGTCCGTCAAATCCGGCTTCTTCCCGCGAGAATCGCCGAAAATGGGCTGTGGGCGGCCATGATGTGGACCAGGCCAGTCTCGGCCATGCGGGCGCGCAGGCTTTTGGGCAGGGACATCAGATTGGCTTTCAGGACAGGGTCGCGCAGGCGGCGATGATTCGGTCGCAGGCCCGGTTGAGGTCCTCGAACGAGGAAGCATAGGAAATCCGGATATAGGGCGAGGCCATGAAGCTGCTGCCGGGCACGACAGCCACGGCGAAAGCGTCGAGCAAATACATCGCAAAGTCACTGTCTGTTTCGATCAGCTTGGCGTCCGGCGTGCGCTTGCCGATAACCCCCTTGCAGGACGGGAAAACATAAAAGGCACCGTCCGGCACACGGCAAGCAAGCCCCTTCGCCTGGTTTAGCTTGGCTACGACAAGGTCGCGGCGCTCCAAAAACGCGCGCACGAACTCTTTGAGATGGTCCCGCCTCCCTGACAGCGCCTCGAGCGCGGCATGTTGAGAAATCGAGCTGGTGTGCGAAGAAGTCTGGCCCTGGATGAGGTTCATGGCCTTGATTAGCGCCAGAGGTCCGGCACCATACCCGACGCGCCAACCGGTCATCGCGTCAGCTTTGGACACGCCGTTGACTGTTAAGGTGCGCTCGTAGAGATCCGGCGCGACTGCGGCCATTGTTGCGAAGTCGGCTCCGTAGGTGAGCTTTTCATAGATGTCGTCGGATAGCACATGCACATGGGTACGCTCGTGCAACACCGCAGCGAGGGCGAGCAAATCACCCCGGCTGTAGACTGCGCCGGTCGGATTGCATGGCGAATTCAACATCAACCATTTGGTGCGCGGCGTGATCGCCTTCTCCAGCGCCCGAGGGCGGAGCTTAAAGCCATCGAGTTCGCTGCAGGCGACGACCACCGGCTTGCCGCCGGCCAGCGCCACCATGTCGGGATAGGAGACCCAGCATGGCGTTGGGATCACAACCTCGTCGCCCGGATCGAGGCTAGCGAATAGTGCGTTGAACACGACCTGCTTGGCGCCGCAGCCCACCGTGATCTGGTCAATACCGTAATCGAGGCCATGATCGCGACGGAGGCTCTCGCCGATCGCTGCCCGCAGTGGCTTGATTCCGGCGACCGCCGTGTATCTTGTATTCCCGTCGCGGATGGCTCGGATGCCAGCTTCACAGATAGCGGACGGCGTGTCGAAATCCGGCTCACCCTGGCTAAGCGTAATCACGTCGGCGCCCTGATCGCGCAGCTCGGCGGCGCGAGCCGTCATGACCTTGGTTTGAGAGGGACGGACGAGTTTGAGCCGTTCTGAAACGAGAGACAAGACGCAATATCCTTCGATTTCGAATGAGCGGTTTCGTGGCGTCTACCCGAACGCGAACGACCAAACTAACCGAGTGATCGCAGCATTGGATAAAATCATCGTAGATTGCGATAAGTGTATCGCTTCTTCGTGCGGCTCTGTTGGGCCGTTCGCAGCGCGTTGCGTCTTCGCTCTCCCTCTTCATCAGACTGCGTTAGAAATGCCAACTATCGCATCTTCGCAAGCTTACATCGAATTATTCGATAGTGTCATCCTGCCGCAGCAGTTCAGGTTTTTAAGGTCGTACACAATCGCGGATATGCCTGATGACACAAGCGCCCAATTTCGGTGGTCCGCCAATGTCAGTGCCGATCTAAGAATTCCGGGGCGTGGCATCCGTAGGAATGGAAGTGGAACCGGAGGGGTGATGACCCATATCGAACTCACGTGACGGCAAGCCATCGCAGGCGCGGTTGCCGCAAGCGTGTTGGCCAGCACAGGCGCCGGTGCTGTGGAGGGTGAGCCTAAGACATTGACGCGTCGCCGCCTCAAGGTCGGCATGTCCGGATTTCCGCGATCGTTAGACCCGGTCATCGCGACCGATACTGCCATTCGCCGGACTATGCCGCAGCTTTTCGAAACGCTGATCACCTTCGACCATGCCCACGATATGGCGCTACGGCCCGGCTTGGCCGAGCGTTGAGAGCGGATCAATGCGCAGTTACTGCGGCTGTTCCTGCGCAAGGGAGTGGCTTTCCATGACGGAACGTCTTTGACCGCCGAAGATGTAGCCTTCAGTCTTGGTCCTGACCACCTGCTCGGACCTGGACGCCGCGGAATGTCCCAGGCGCTTCAGTCCCTTGATCGGCTCGAGAAAGTCGAAATCGTTGATCCTTTTATCGTCATTGCCAAGGGCGGCGACGCGCTCCTCGAGCAGCGTTTGGCTGCTTGGGGATCGGAGATCGTCAGTCAGCGCGCCTTCGTGGCGGCGGGCTCGTGGGAGCGGTGGACCACAGCCCCTGTTCGAAGCGGTCCTTACAAGCTCGTCGAAACGGCCTCAGGCGGGGAGATTTGCTGAGTCGATGCTTCTCGCGCAAGCCACAAGCTAATTCAGAAATACCAAAGCTTGGCAGATTCCTCAGGGCAAGCCGATCAGCCGATGGGCAGATTTTCGGCGCTCCTCTTGCCCGAACGACCGGCCATCAGCTCGTAGCTGACCCGCACGCCTTCCGCGAGATCAGTGTAGCCGGCCTTCTCGACCGCGCTGATGTGAACGAAGAGGCCAGCTCCCCCGTCTTCTGGCTGGTGAAGCCGTATCTCTTGGCCGCGTTGAACCACTTCACAGTCCCCAATGCCATTGCATTGTTTCCAAACTGAAGTTCCGCGATCTAATCGAAGAACTGCCTGACCATAAGGACGTCCGCGCGACCCCTCACGTTGAGCGCCCATCACGCGTCTACAACCGTTTACGCCCAGGACGGTTTCTGCGGGCCATCGGTCGTGGCGGCGCAGCCGGCAATGGCGGTCGCTCATCGCCAGCTGGCTCATCGGCCTGTGCCTCGGGCTGGCCTTGCGCCACAAATCGATCGAGCTTCTCAAGGGCCTCAAGGACCTTCCGTCCCTCCTCAGTGATGGTCCAGTATCCCACCTCGCGGTCGATGAGATTTTGTCCGAAGATGTCGAGGTTCGGCTCGCGGCTCGCGATGCGCTTCATGCGCGCTGGCCACTCGGGTCCGCTGGTGTAAAAGATGGCCAAGTGCTGTTTGACGACTTCAAGAGCGGCTCGGCCGCCCGGCTGGCCGGCAAGTATCTTCAGTATGGATAGCTGAAAGCTCACATGCGCACGCAAAGATTCAAGGAACTCCCGACGATACCGGCACTAGCCACGGCCGGGTAGCGTACATCAGCGCTTTCAAACGAAAACCTTGCCGGATAAAGCTAACGAGGCAGCACAGTACCGCATTCATATGCAGCCTTTCCTGGACAACCCTGCGCAAGGCCCAGGAAGGGGAAGTCACGATCGACGTCTATGGCTTCCTAACTTGTGCCACCAATGTCGAGAGCACTTCATTTTCCAAGGTGCCAAGACTGGGATCGAGGCCACGCAGCTCATCAATGTGATTGCATATCGATATCTGTGATCCAGTCGAGCAAACGAGTCAATCCCGCTAGGTCCTCCTAACGGATGAAATCACGCTCGCCATGTGGCGCACCGCCGCCCTCTCGCCGCTGAGCAGGCGATGCCGGTTGTCTTGTTTGCGACGTGCTGTCGATCTCCCGACAAGTCCGCTTGGAGAAGAGCGAGCATCTATTCATTCCGTCGCAGTTGGCAGGGCTTTGAAGAGTGAAATGGGCTTTGAAGAGCGAGATCCCATCGATTGCTCAGGAGTGCAGGGATGGCTTGTGGGATGATAAGTCTTCAATTCGTGGCATGGATCGGGTCCGACTTCGGGCCTAAATCGTTGGCATCAACGCAGTGGCCTGCGCATGAATCGCTCTATGATCGACCTGGCTCCATCCCGATGCGCGCCGTTTCCATTGCACGATTGCGGTGATTGGCCAATTCTGGCGCGGCATTTGCAACCTCTCCTTGGCGCTTATTGCATGCGAAAAGGGGCGCCGCGCTGGTCGAAGCCCAGCGGCCAAGCCGTGGTCCGTTTTTGCGTCTAAACGTGCGGTCGCACGAGGCTGCCCGCGAGCAGCATCGCAGGCTGACCGCGAATTCAAGTCAGAACGTAATACTCCCGTGACAGAAGCGGGATTTCGTTCGCCGAGGCAAACGGCGGCCTGATGATATGGACAAGATAGCCAAGACAAAGCCGGAATTAATCTGGCGACCAGAAGGGACGAGACGGGCAGCTATCCGTCGCTTCTCTATCGAGCTCGGCGAAACCGCGAAGCTCGCGTTGCCAATGGTGCTGACGCAGGTTGCGCAGGTTGCGATGATGACGACTGATCTTGCCTTCATCGGGCGTATCAGCGCTGAGGCGCTCGCCGCGGCAGCGCTGGCAGGCCGGCTCTATCTCATTAGCGTCACATTCGGCGTGGGACTACTAAGTGCCATTGCGCCTTTGGCGGCGCGGGCGTTTGGGGAAAATAATCTAGGCGCGGTACAGCGCTCGCTGCGCATGGGCCTATGGCTGGCCCTGATCCTGTCATTCCCGATCATTGCTGTGGCGCTGCGAGCAGAGCAAATACTGCTTGCCTTGGGCCAGACCCCAGATGTGGCGCAGCTCGCCCAGCAATACCTCTTCGGATTAGCCCTCGGCACGGCTCCGGCACTGGCGTTTTTGGCTATCCGCAATTTCATGGGTGGGGTCAATCGGCCACAGCCAGTCTTCTGGATTACGCTATCCGCCATCCCCCTCAATGCGTTGTTGGTCTATATTCTGGCCTATGGGAAGCTTGGGCTGCCCCGGTTGGAACTGTTCGGGGCAGGTCTTGCGACCACGCTGGTCAACTGCGGCATGTTTTTGGCGGGCTTGTGGTTCGCTGCACTGCGCCGGCCGTTCCGTGAGTACCATGTGCTTGCGGATCTCTGGCGTTTCGATTGGCGCGCAATGCGGCAGCTCATCGCATTTGGGACGCCGATCTCCATCGCTTCATTGATCGAGTCGGGACTTTTTGTAGCCACGTCGCTCGTTGCGGGCTCGATCAGCAACAGCGCACTGGCCGCTCACCAGATTGTTGTTCAGGTTTCCTCGACCCTGTTTATGATTTATCTCGGCATTGGGACGGCTGCTGCCATGCGCGTTGGCCATGCCGCCGGCCGCGACGACCGTGCAGGCGTCAAGCGGGCGAATCTGGCGGCGATGTTGCTCGGTATGGTCATAGCTACAACGCTAACGCTTACGTTGATCACCGTGCGTTTTGAGGTCGTGGAGCTGTTTCTGGGCAGAACGGCTCGCGATTCGGAGGCAACGATCAGCCTCGCTGCAACGCTCCTCATCGTCGGCGCAACCCTCTTTATCACTGACGCCGCCCAGTGCATTACGGCAGGCGGCCTGCGCGGGCTGAAGGACACGCGGGTGCCGCTGCTGTTTGCGACTATTGCTTGGTGGCCGATCGGCTTTTCCCTCAGCTATTGGCTCAGTCTGAAGATCGGTTTGGGGGCCGTCGGTATATGGATTGGCTTGTCGACCGGATTCACAATCTATGCGGCGATCCTCGTGCTGCGGTTCCGCCACTTAGCAAGTCGCCCTCTCTGAGGCGCGCGCATCACTGATGCCAGCGGCGACGATATGCCCGGGTGCTTGCCCGTGCGGTTGTGACCGGGGCGAACGCCCGGACTGAAAATTGAAGGTTTCGCGTCACGGCGCGACTGCAGGGATAACATAACAACGAAATAGTAACTCAACTAGCATCATATTTTTCGATCATTTCATTTCAAAAAACGATAGCCAAAGTGGTTAGCTCGTTCGAGTGCGAGTAGGAGTCCTCAAGGCGTCCCTGGCGATTTGCAGGCTTTCCAACTTGTCACTCCTGCCAGAATGGCTCAACGGGTCCCTCCCTTCGAGAGCAACGCCGGCAAAATCGAGCAGCCCAGCGGCGCGCACCGGGCGTCGATACGATCACGCTTAGTCAGGGCATATCAATTTTCGAGACGCCCACCGGTGTCTGCGAGCGCCACAGCTGTGAAATGCCAAGCACACGAGATGCATCGCATTCGCAGGAATCAAGCCGCCAGGCAAAACGATCTGCCGGCAGCATCGATCACGCTTGCTGGCTCAAGCGACGTCGACCAGATCAGGATCGGCTAGGGCGCGAGCAGGTTCTCCTGGACGCGGCATTTGCTACGCTTGCTTGCGGGGCCGTGCTATCGACGGCTTGCTGGACATCCTACCTGACGTCCTCGCCGGAATTGGGCGATCCTCGGGGCCTGTGATGATTTCCGTGTCTTCACGCTGTGCCCGCAGAGGTGCATCAGGCGATCATGATCAGACCAAACCACTGACGCCGCAGCCTCCGTTTTAGACAAGCCGGGCCGATCTACAGCTGAGGAGAGCTGCTGGCGCTCGCACGCCGCAATCCCGGCTCGGGAGCGGCCGTCGCGCTGGCCGGGCTTTGGTCAGCATGGCTGGGAGCGCCATACCCGCATTGCGCTCGTGCTAGCGATCAGCCTCGGCTCCAAGTCGATGGCGCTGGGCTGCGCCAGCCAGGTCCTGGTCGCTCCCAGTCTGCTACGTTCCAGTTAGACGAAAGTTTTACATGTTCGACCGACCGATCCGGAATCGGGTTCTCATCGTGCTGTTCGATGGGCTTCGACCCGATCTCGTCAAACCATCATTGACGCCGAATCTGGTCAGGCTGCAGCGCCGCGGTGCGGTGCTGGGCAGGCAGCGCACCGTCTCGCCCAGCGAAACACGAATAGCGCTCACGAGCCTCGTCACTGGCGCGACGCCGGATCGCCACGGCATCATTGAGATCAATATCTCGACAGGCAGTCGCCCATACCGCGCTGTGTCGACACGAGCGACGCGCGCCTGATCGAGCACCTTGATGCCGCGAGCGACGGCCATCTAGTCGGTGTGCCATCACTTGGTGAGATCCTCGCGGCGAACGGCAGGACCTTCTCAGTCCTCGCTTCCAACTCGGCGGGGGGCAACGCGCCTGCTGAATCATAAAGCTCGAAAGCTCGGACAAGTGACGCTCTCCGGCCACTTCCCTTGCATCGCGACCTCCGCCGAGATGCTCAGACGAGTGGAGACCCTGCTGGCGCCGACGCCTGCGCCGCCGCCCGCCGGCAACCCAGATCTTGCCTCTCAAGCCTTCCTGACTTCAGCGTTCCTCGACGTAATCTGGCCTCAAATTCGGCCCCGAGGTCGCAATCCTCTCCTTCCGCTGCTGGTCTCGTATATCTTTTCAACCGTACGAGGTACGTCCTGTCCATCATCGATGAAGATCTCTGCGAGCGCACGACCGGTCATCGTTGCCCGTCGCGAAAGGCCCAGAAGACCGAGCACTGTCGGCGCAATGTCGCAAATGCCTGAGGGAACTTGCGAGACGAAGTCGTTTTTCGATCAGCGGTCCCGCCAAAATGCCGACCGACGACATCTCGTTGGCATGCCACCCGCCGTGCACTCCGAAGCCGACCGCCCCATCCGCACTCAAGGTGCGGCCCATAACGCCAAATGGATCGAGACCATCCGACCGGAACGAGAACAGAATGTCCGCCGATAGGGCATGGTCGGCGAACACCAAATGGCGGGCAAAGCTGGCCGCTGCAATGCCATAGGCCGCGCCACCCGCGGTAAGCACCGGACCACACCAGGGCCGCTCGATCATCGATCCTACTGTGCGGCGGATAACGGCGTCCGATGGCTCGGCGGTAAATTGCTCCGACTTGGCCAAGTATGACGATGGCATCGATGCCGGCCGCCGGTGCCGGGCCGCAGCGCAGCCCGGCAGCCTCGAGCGTCTCAAATAGATCGGCCCGCGCATGCACCGTCACATGTCCATGATCGGAGGCGGCGATCAGGTGCACGCCAAGGGAGGCGCCCTCAGCCTTCTACCAATCGAGCACGCGGCGCAACTGCCGATCGACAAAGCTGATCGCTGCCATCGTCTTTGGCGCGCCAGTCCCACAATCGTGCGAGGAAATATCGGGCTTCCCGGTGCATACCGGCAGCACCTTCGTCGTGTGCAGGTCGGTGAGGCAGTCTATCTTGATTTTGCTGGCGTCGTGGGGCGTCCCAATAACTGACATAACTCAAGCTCGATCTGCGTCCCGCAAGCGCCGGTCTGCTGCCACCGATGGTGAAATTCGTCGAAAAATTCGATGGAGCGCCAAATTTAAGCGCTGGCTCGAGAGTCATTGCACTAATTCAAACCCCCATGTTTGCTACCACATACGAACAAATGCACCCATCTCCGTCGGGGACCGATTTATGTCGAAAGTTTCACCATTTCATTCAACGAAGCCTGGTGCGCGAAGCGTCTATCACGACAACGACAAGTGTACCGAGGGCAATAACATCGAACGGCAGAATCTCGCCTCCGGCACCGGAGGGCGGCCGCGCTGCGAACATTGCGTCCGCCTAGCCTAGTTCGCAGCTGCCGTGGCGGGTAAAACGAGCCCCGCCACGGGCCTGGGGCAGGAAAATATGTCAAGCTTGGGAGGGCAGCGTTCTTTGCTTCGTTCGCGTCGGCTTGGCCTCCGCGGTGTGCTCGCTGACTCAGTTCAAGTCAAACTCAAGCCGAGGTCACTGCAGATCTTTCCGATGGTCGATCGGTCGGCTTGATTGATTTTCAGGCAGCGCTTTCAAGTCGGCTTCATTGTGCCAGATGGGTGGCTCAGTTCTAATCTCAATTTCATTTGGCGAAGCGTTCTGGGCGGCTTTGCAGGGCTAGTAACGTAAGCGATTAGTGGCGCATTGTGCACAACCACTAGGACCACGTCCGAAATCGCTGTTTGTCGAGACGTCTCGCGATTGACGCTGCCGCACAGAAGCAGGTGGCCAGCCCAGGAATAGCAACCATATGGCCGCTGACGATCTTCCCTTTTCATCTACGGTCTCATCCGTTGTCGATGCCTTCTTGAAAAAGCTCGAGGACCAGAAAACCCTTTCGCGGGCGTCTTTGTCGGCGCTGCGAAAGGCACTGGCGGATCATCAATTGGACGCCGAGAGCCTACGGGCGGCCATTTTCAATGCTGCTGAGCCGACCAATGATCCAGATTGAAGAAATCGAAATTGTCGAGTTCCGTGGAATTCGTCATCTCAAGCGCTCGTTGGGCCGAAGGAGTTTTGGCATTGCCGGGCCGAACGGTACTGGCAAGAGCGGCATCGTGGATGCGATCGAATTTGCCCTCACCGGAAACATCACTCGTCTCGGCGGTGCGGGCACGGCGGAGCTGAGTGTCAAGGCGCACGCTCCACATGTCGACGCGAGCAAAAAGCCAGAAACCGCGCTCGTTCGCCTGCAGGTCTATGCGCCCGCTCTCAAAAAGAGCTTCATGATCGAGCGGAGCGTCAAGAATCCAGGCGCCGCGGTACTCAAGCCGAGCAGTGCTGAAACCAGGGCGCTTCTAGCGCAGCTCGAAACCCATCCTGAGTTTGCCCTGTCTCGTCGAGAAATCATCAAATATATTCTCGTTCCTGCAGGCAAACGATCACAATACGTCCAAGAGCTGCTGCGCCTTGATCAGCTCGAAAAGCTGCGGGTCTCACTCCAACGCGTCGCCAACGATGCAAAACGCGACCACGGAAGGGCCGAGGTGGAGGATCGGCGGACCAAGTCCGATTTCTTTCACCATCTCGGCATTGCCACTCCAAACAAAACTGATCTGCTTGCTTCTGTAAATGCTCGTCGAGCTGTGCTGAAGCTCGATCCTGTGGCGGACCTCGCGCCGGAAAATGCCTTGAAGGTAGGCATCAATCCAGATGCCGAGCACGAGGCGTCGCAGCCATTCTCCAAGCTCGGCGCCAAGAATGACCTTGCGAGCTTCCTGAAGAGGCTGGCTGTCTCGCAGGAAATAACCATAACTGGCGCAAAGTCGGATGCAGTCGCCGCTCTCGCCCAGCTCACGGACGATCCGGCCCTGTTAAGGGGTGTCAAGCAGCGCGCTTTGGTTGAGCGGGGTCTTGAGCTGGTCGAAGGAGACGCTTGTCCACTGTGCGACGGTCCCTGGGAGATGGCCCTCCTGGCAACACATCTTCAAGAGAAGATCGCAAAGGCAGATGCAGCCTCGACGGCATTGAAGCAACTGGCCCTGGCGATCGACCCCCTCGCGGCTCACCTGCGGGCGATGGCGCTTGACGCGGGCAAAGTGGCCGAATGGTGCGAAAAGGCCAGTCCTCCTATAGATGCCACGTCGCTGCGGTCCCACGCAAAGGCCCTCGACGGTGACCGCGACACACTAGACAAGGTCGTCCGGGACCCGGCAGCGTTCGCCCACGCGCTGCAAGCCCTTGGTCGACTGGGGGCATCGCCCGCGGTCGAGTTGCTTCAGCCCGCCGATCGTCTGGCGGCCTATATCGAAACGCTCTCCGACCCTTCAAAGGAGCAAGAAGCCAAGGAATTCTTGATCGTCGCCCAGGAGAAATACGATCAATGCCGTGGGACGCAGCAGACCCTCAATATCGCGGCCCAGCAGGCCGAAACAGCTTCTGCGGTGTTTAGCCACTACGGTACGGTCAGCACCGCAATGTTGGAAGGCATCTACGACAAGGTGCAGAAGGACTTCACCGAATACTACAGTTTCATCAACCGCGACGATGAGGCCAATTTCGAGGGCAAGCTCTCTGCATCATTCGGCAAACTGGCCTTCGATGTCGACTTTTACGGACGAGGCAGATTTCCTCCCGGGGCCTACCACAGCGAGGGCCATCAGGATGGCATGGGGCTTTGCCTCTATCTTGCACTGGTGAAGCACACGCTCGGCGATGGATTTACGCTTGCCGTCCTCGACGATGTGCTGATGTCGGTCGACGCCGGCCATCGTCGTGAGGTTTGCGCGCTCCTGAAGCAGAAATTTCCAAACACGCAGTTTGTCCTGACCACTCACGACGGCGTGTGGCTCAAGTTCATGCAGAGCGAAAAGCTGGTTCAGAGCACTCTTAGCTTTGGCGGCTGGACGGTCGACAGTGGCCCACAGGTCTGGAACGAGGGTCACGTCTGGACGCAGATCCAGAAACACCTCGCCAATGACAATGTATTTTTGGCGGCAGGGACTTTGCGACGCTATCTGGAGTTCACCTCGACGATCCTTGCGGATAATCTGCGCGCTCGCATCGAATATCATGGAAACGGACAATACGACCTGGGCGATCTCTGGCCCGGGGTGTTAGCCGCATGGAAGGCCCGTCTCAAAGAGGCGCGCGACTCCGCCTCCTCGTGGGGGAAAAATATTCAGGATGCCGAAGCGCTCCAGATAGAATCCAAAAAGCGGGTGGCGGCGACAAAGTCCGAAGAGTGGATGATCAACAAGGCGGTTCACTACAACGCCTGGGCGGACCTGCAATCGAAGGAATTCGCTGCGGTCGTGAGTTCGT
This sequence comes from Bradyrhizobium sp. 172, assembly GCF_023101065.1. Classification (NCBI taxonomy): domain Bacteria; kingdom Pseudomonadati; phylum Pseudomonadota; class Alphaproteobacteria; order Hyphomicrobiales; family Nitrobacteraceae; genus Bradyrhizobium; species Bradyrhizobium sp. 172. Next base: position 6,620,992 of record NZ_CP064701.1, on the reverse strand, counting down.
TTCAACAATTGCTTCAACTGATGCAGTGCCCCAACACCGATTGCGGCGAATTCCTCTGCGTTTCGCCTATCAAGGGTGACAAGGAAGTGCTCCGCTGCAGTTGCAGCGCTGTCAGTCTCAACCTCGTCCCGAAGAAGAACTGATGCTCCTCGCCCGGCCCAGACCGTCGCTGACGCGTGTATGTGAACCTGTGGCCACGCACCCTCGAGGCCGGATCATGCGGTGAAGTTGGTCCGCTCGTCGCCCCGCGCGGGCTCTGAATCGACCGGCAGCGCCGATGACGGATCGCGATGATCGCGCATTCATTGTGGCTTGACACCGCTATGATGATGGGCGCTGCACCTGGGGTTGGTGCCGACGATAATGGCCGCAGGGGTTCAGGATCAGGCCGCACGCCGGTCGGCGGCCGGCTTCTGCGGGCAGAAGGCCACTGAATCGCGAACAGTGCATTCGCCGGACCGGCTGTCTTCGAAGCGATAAGCCGGCACCGGAGGACCGCTGCGACCAAAGGTTCCGGCTTGCGGGTCTCGTTGCCGCTTACCTATCATCTTATACGCCCGTGCTCCGGTCTGAACCCGATTGTGACAGAGTTCCCGGACATGGACTTGATGCCTTTGAGAGATGCGTCACGCGAAGCGTAGTGGCGGACCAAGTTGGTCAGGAGGTGCGGGCTCCAGCCGGGATGGCGATCTTCAGCGGCGCGCGCCAGTCCGCGTGCAATGGCGTAACTGGTCATCAGAGAGCCCGACGACGGTCCTGCCGTGTAGCTCACGCATCATTTCAGGGCGTCACAGCCTAGACTATGATTCGGACCGGGAGTGCGGAATAACCGTGCACGAAGTTCGATGCAACGCGCTCCGGATCGCCAACGACCTCGACCTCCATGCGCTTATTCAGTATCTCCTCCCAGAGGATTTTAAGCTGCAGCCGCGCGAGATGTCGACCAAGGCAACGATGGATGCCGTATCCGAACGAGAGATGTTGGTGCACGTTCTTGCGATCGATCGTAAATTTGTTGGCGTCCTCGATGACCTCATCGTCTCGGTTGCCAGAGATGTACCACATTACAACCTTGTCGCCTCGCCTGATTTGTTTGCCTCCCATGATAATGTCCGCGGTGGCGTTGCGGCGCATATGTGCGATGGGCGTTTGGTACCGAATAATCTCGGACACAGCGCTCGACACCAAGGCGGGATTATCTCGTAGCTTTCGTAGCTCGGAGGGGTGCTGGTTCATGAACAGCAGGCCACCGGTGATCGAATTGCGCGTGGTGTCGTTGCCCCCTACGATCAGTAGAATGAGATTGCCAAGAAACTCACGTGGCTCCATATGCCGAGTCCCGGACGAGTGCGCCATCATCGAAATGAGATCAAGTCGTGGCTCGGCATTTATCCGCTCCCGCCAAAGCCGAGTAAAATATGTCAAGCACTCGGACAGGATTGCGCTTCGCTTGCCCCAGCTGTCGATCGCCTGCCCAACCGTCGGCGCTGCAACGGCTACGTCCGACCAGTGCGTTAGGAGCCGGCGATCCGCGAACGGAAAGTCGAAAAGTGTGGCCAGCATCTGCGTCGTCAACTCGATCGAGACCATATCGACCCAGTTGAAGGCTTCATTGCGCGGCAGGGCATCAAGGATTGTTCTAGCGCGAGTGCGGATTAATCCCTCGAGTTTTTCCAAATTGTCCGGTGCGAGTATCGGACTTACGGTGTTGCGCTGCGCGGCATGTTTGGGAGGACCTGCCTTGATAAAACTCGGTGTCCAATGTTCCTCGGGCACGTCGAGGATCGTGACACCTTGCTCTGACGAGAATATTTTATGATTTGTATCGACGGCCACGATATCGCGGTATCTCGTTATCGACCAATATGGTCCGTATGGGCTGTCTTGGCAGTGGTGAACGGGATCTTCCCTTCGCAGCCGCTCGAAGCAGGGCCATAAGCTATCATCTTGAAATCGTCTAGGTTCGCTTACATCTAGATCTCTCAACGGGATGCCGGCACATCTTCGCCTCCGCGCACGTTAAAGGGCGTTTTCATGACCGTGTCCTTTGGCCGTTTCTCTTTGAAGAACCCGATCTCGACAGGTCGTAACCGCATGGAGTGCGTGCCGAGTGCTTCAGCTGGGAAGAGCTTCTCGCCGAAGCGGCAAAGAATACTCGAAAAACTGAGCGGCGCCCCCTGCCAGTTCCGGCAGGAGCGAGATCGCCGCCACTTTGTCTATGCGAGCGGAACGCCGCCAGATAAGTCGGCCACGTCTCATTGCGGAAGGGTCGCGGCGGCCCGCTTGAATTGTGGCCGCTGCGAAATAAGGCCTGACTTCGGCATGCTCAATCTGAACAACGCGATCGGGCAGGGGACCGACGCGGTGGTCGGGGTCGCGCGTTCAATCAAACAGAAGATGGAGATGTTTGGACCGCGCTTGGGCAATGTTCCAGCGGCATGTCAAAGACCAAAGCAACAATTCCTTCGGCGCTTTGCGCGCCGTCAAATAGCCAACTGATCCGATCCAAGCACGGCCTTGGCCGCAGCGGCTTCACCATTTACTATCCTCGCCGCTGGTGCTGCTAGGAACGTGCTCCCACTTTACTTCCTTGATAAACGGCATCGTCTAGCTCGCTCGTGTGGTCAGGCGTGTGACGGGGCTCCCGATCTGTGCCAGGAGCTCGTCAATAGTTAGGCACGGCGCCTCTGGCGCGACGCTCTGCGCTTCTCCGGCAGTACAGGGATCGGAACGTGCGGAAGTGAAAAGACGCCCCCGCCCGCCAGCCCGCCCTACACCGGGGAGGTGATGCATGCGCTGTTGCTGGAACACGTGACTGGCAAGCGTGCTCGCACATCGTGGCGGTCGGCCGCTTGGAACGGATTCCTGGGTTGAAGCATACCGGAAAAGACAACCACGCCTGGTTGTTCAATGGCGAGACGATTTTCTGCCTGGCGTCGGGCCCGAGCCTCATGGCGGAGATCTGCCAGCGTGTGCGCGGCCGGCGGTCGATCGCCATCAACTTGTCGGCCGTGCTGGCGCCCTGGGCGAGCGTGCTGTTCTTCACGGATTCCGGCTGGTACGAGCCGCGGCGCCAGCTGGTGGCGAACTGGGATGGCCTGGCGATCGCGCTCGGCGCGACGCGGGTAGGACCGGGAGCACTGCCACGACGAGTACAAGGGCTCGGCCCGCGATTCCGAGATCTATTAGCGCGAATTCGTTCCGGGCTTTGCAGGCTGGGACGAGGCCGCACGCGCCGTCGGCGTCGAAGTCATCAACGCGACTGAAGCAGCGCGCTGAAGGAGTTTCGGTTTGCGTCGCTCAACGACATCCTGAGATCGACCGCTTAAGATGACGCAGCAAAATTTAAACATCGGGCTCTCCCGCGAGCAGATCCGGGCGGCAGTGCAGGCCGACTTCGTGGAGCTCTATGCCGCTTTGAATTCCGAGTACGGTACCAACCTGGTGCCGCGGCTTCTGAACAGCGGGCTTTCTGACAGCCAGGTGCTGGACTTTACGCGGGCCAATTTTGCGGACCTCTATGCTGCGGTGAAGGCGCAGGGGCTCACCGGAGTTCCTGTCTTCGTGCCGGCCTATGCGATCGTGGCCAGCGGCTTGCTGCTGCCGGTCGCGCGCTATCTAAATGCCGGGCTCTCAAGCGATCAGTTGCGCGCCGCGACGCAGGCGAACTTCACTGACCTGTACACACTCCTTGGGGGAGTGAACGCCTACAATCCCGTAGTGGCGCTCGGCTATGATCTGCTTGCATGGTGGACGCTGACGCGCACTATTGGGTCGCGAACGGCGGCATGACGATTGCGACGGGGGTTTCTTCTTGGCGGGACATCGTCGCTGGATGCAGCGCGGTTCAAGCTTCGGGGGCAGCGCAGCCGGTGTTTTCCAGCACTTCGTTCAACGGTTCCCCGGGTTTAACCTCTGACGGTATCGACGACTGTCTGGCGTGCACAGACGCCGCGCTGCTCACCGGCCTGCCGGCAGGGGACGCGGGCGGCGAATTGTGGTCGCTGGCGCAGAACGACAATCTTGTGGCCGGCGCAACGTTTTTCGATCTGTTCGGCTATGCCAACGCGTCTCAAAGCGACGCTCGCACGATCGGAAGGATCGCCACGCCAGTCTACGGCCGAACGGTTTTCGGAACCGGCGGCGGCAACGTCTCTGTCGGCGGCGCCACGCTATTCTCAGGACCGGGTGATCAGAGGGGCCTATAGCTCCGCTGGCACTGTGCTGTTCATGGACGGAGCGCAGGAAGGGAGCTTGCCCGGGACGCCCGCAACGGCGGCAGCCCGCGTCGCTCTGTTTGCTCGCGCGCTCGCCACTCCGTCAAACTATTGGACCGGGATCGGAGCGGCCTTACTTATCACCAAGCCACTGAGTGCCACCAAACCAGCGGTCCTGGCCTCCTATCTCATGTCGCGAAGGAACCCCTGATCATGACCGCTCACTATGGTGTCACTCTTATTTCTGCTGCGAACAAGAACGCAATCAACGTCGTGCTCGCCCTTTGGGTAGGAGACAATCCGGCCGTCTCGCAGAATGTCAGCCAGCCGACGAATCAAAGCGGCGACATCGGCGATGCGGCAACGTACTGGTTTGGCGGTCGTCCCTACGACGGCGGCGAACTCTCGGTAATTCAGAGTTTGCCAGGCAATATGCCAGTTGCGACCTGGCCTGTGCAGGGGGTGGCTGGGCCAGTCAGTGAAGCAGAAGCTATCGCGGCAGCGGCAGCTCTGATCGTAACCATGACGACGCGAGACAGCTACACGACGCAACAGGCTCAAGAGACACTGGCCGCCTCGTTGAGCGCTTTGGGCCTGAGGCGAGCTGAATCGAAGAGCTAGTTTGACTATTCGTGCATCGTCCATCGCGCGTCACGTCGCTTAAGCGGGTATGGCGTCGAAGTCGATGCGCCCGAACCGGTTCGGTTGATCTTTGATATCCGACCAGTTGAAGTTGTAGATTTCATCTTCGGCCCAGTCGGTGGGATAGTTGACTCTGAATAGCTCGCCGATCGAAGCGCGCATCGGCTGATAGCCGTTGGACCAAACAATTGCTGGTGTGCCAGCGCCGAAATCGTGTGCACCAAACTGAGACGTGACGATCACCAGCAGACCGGCGACGGAAAGGATCAGATTCTTCAAATTAGCCTTCTTGAAAGCATCGTGCCTATCATGCTTGCTGGTGTTGTAATCTTGGTACCAGGAAATTGGGGCGCCCTTTCCGTGGGACTCGGAAGTCCACGTAGAGGTCGCCACTGTTCGAAAGGTCGCAAGGTCGGCGGCGAACCGCTCCAAATAGGTAACATGGACGACAGGTGGTGTGTAGCATCTACCCTTCGAGAGTCGACCATATTCAATTGCCGGCCGCTGCGGCTGCAATTGTTCTCGGCTAGGATCACCTTGAAATTTGCTTCAATCTCGATGCAGGTCCGCATGAAGAGCGAGTGGATCCGGAACGAGTAGGCGCTCATGCACTCGGCGCTTGGTTCGACGTATTCGAATATTGAACGAAGATCGTGCCTGGATCAGTGTCAGTGCACGAACATAATGTTCGGCGTCTCTCGCGTAGTCGCGATCGAGGATGTAGGCCAAGCTGCTGTAACCCGAGTTCGGTCCATCTGCGATTCCTCGAAAATTCCGGTGAAAGGGCTTTGCAACAGGCATCTGGCCTCTCCTGAGTGCTTGATCCTACGAGCCCTGAGCAAGCTGTGTCCACTCCCTTCTGGACAGTGCCTTTCCGAGAACAATCTCCCAGGGCGGTGCATCAAACGAAGCACATAGGTGCAGGCATTTCGGTATGGTCATGGCTGCGAGAGAGCGGATTTTCCTAGCTTTTCGATAATCTGCTGAACGCAGGCCGCCATTTCTTCCATCACTACTCGACCGGCCGGCTTCGGAGGACTTCGACTTCTCCAAACGAGAGCGAACAGCTAAAACGCACTCCGTCTTTTGAGTTTTCGATGGTGTCTTCATCTTTCGCGGCCGCTTCGCTGCTCCAATGCACGGGCGGAAGGATGACAAGACCTTCGGGGGTCGATTCGATTTGTTGATCGATATGCACCTCTTGCATCGCGAAATCTTGCTGGATAAGACGGCGATGCTTGCCTACGATGTTTAGCTCGTGCAGGGCACGGATTAGGTATCCCTTGCCCCACAGTATGGCTCGCATTCACGAATAATCTGCACGAAATGTTGGGGTACCCTGCGACATTGCTTCTCTAAATTCTTTTCGAAATGTGCCGCATCTTTCCCATGGGGGAAGTACGTTCCGTCTGCAGCTTGGCCGCCTAATTCTGCGCATACACATGCTGCTTGGTCCAATGCCGACCGAAGATTGTAAAGCGAGTCTGCGACGGTGAGTTGTAGATCGACAATGAAGGGCTGCGATCCGCCCCACTTAAGGTCGAAATCACCGCTGGCGCGATTATAATTTACATACATTGCAGCAAAATCAGTCCCGTCGAGTGCCTTAAACTCTCTCGCGAAAGCCTCCGTATGGGAATGAGCGCGCTTCAGCTTCATTGAGCAGCTGGCAAACGGGTTTGCGAGGTTCGCGTTGGCCATGGGTCTTCTCCGAAAATGCCATCTTAGAAGTGTTTACGTGAGAAAGTTACTTAGGGTTCCTCTCGGCTGGACAATCGCAGCGTAAATCTCCCCTCGCCAACCGTCCACTCCCTAGGACAGGCGGTCCACTCCCTTCAGGGCACCGCGCTGCGCCAACAGCCGCTCACCCCTTTAGCCGCTTAAGCAACGCAACGCGCTCGTCGTTTAGTTCGCGAAGATATTGAGCATTGGAAAGCTGCGTCTCCTGCCACTCGATGCGGTCTTCCGCGGTCCAGAGGTAACACTCGCGATCGAAGCGAGCTTTTTCGGCCTTATCGAATTCAGTGTAAAGTTTGATATCACGTTCCACCTGGTCCAGTTGTTCCTGGATAGTTCTTGGCATCAGCCGTTCCCTCGGCCTTGCCTCCAGCCAGTGTTAGTCTTTGGCTGAATCTATGTTGGCTAGCAACATGCGGTTCGCTCTCCTCGGTAAGTAGACGCATAGTTTGTTCGTAAAGGTTATTGCGTAAGATTGTCGTCATCTGCGCGACTGTCGATGCGATCTGGTTCGCGCAGATGGCAGTCCTTCCACTCTCTCAGGGTATTGGCTCTCTCGTTGGGAGGCGAGTACGTGCTGGCCTTGCGGCGCACAACGGGAATTTCTGGTCACTTCTTCGAACCACCGCCACTCTGCACCAGGGGATACGCAGGATGGATGCGATGAGCGATGCGTTGCTGATTAGCCTTGCGATTTGGGGAATGATCGGCTGCGCGGCATTGAGAGTGCTCGCGCTACTAGGCTAGCTCGTCGCCCCTGAATCATACCGCCGTCATCCTGGGGATGACGGCGGCCTGCCAATGGTCCTAATAAAAGGTGGGGCGGCCACCCAATACGCGAGCCGGTAGCGGCATGATCCTTATCCGTAAGCGCGATTTTCTCCGCACGATGACGCCCGCGCTTTTGACGGATGGCCTTCGTATCGAGGGCGGCATCTGACCCGTTCAGGCAGCGGCGGTTTTGGGGAAGTTGAAGGGCAGCAGGTCGGTGATATCGGCGTCGTCGGCGCGCTGAGGCAATTCGGTGAGCACGTGGCGCAACCAGGCTAACGGCTCGACGCGTGAGGCGCGGCAGGTCAGCATCAGACTGTAGACGACGGCACTGGCCCTGGCTCCCTCGACGGTGTCGCTGAACAGCGAGCTCTTTCTGCCAGTGGCAAAGATTCTGATATCGCGCTCCAGGAGATTGTTGTCGATCGGCATCCTGCCGTCTTGCGTGTAGCGCGTCAGATATGACCATTGGTTCAGAGTGTAGGATACGGCATCGCCAAGCTTGCTGTCGGGCAAGACCTTCGGGGCGATTTGATCGAGCCATTCCTTGAGGGCGTTCAGGACGGGAATGCTGTGTTGCTGGCGGAAGCGGCGAATGCATTGATCTGGCGTTTCGCCTCTGTCTGGTTTTTCGTCCCGCGCCTGCCTTTCAACCCGGTAAAGCTGTTCGAAGAACCGCAGCGCCTGCTCTGGCGGGCCGCCGCCCTTCTTCCTCGCCTTGAGGGCATCGACAAAGCGCCGTCGGGAGTGGGCCATGCATCCAATGTGGGTGGTCCCTTCCAGCGTGCGCCATGCGGTATAGCCGTCACTCATCACGATGCCACGGTAATCGCCGAGGAAGGCCTGCGGGTGGATCTGGCCGCGGCCCGGCTGATAATCCAGAAGAACGATGGGCTCGTGACTGCCCTGGCCGCTGCGATAAGCCCACATGTACGATGTGCTGGTGGCTTTTTTGTCCTTCTCCTTCAGGACCTGAACCGTCGTCTCGTCGCCATGGATGAGAGGTTGCAGTCTGAGCCGCAGCTTCAGGGCGTCTGAGATGCGATGCAGATGCTTCTCGCTCGAGCCGATCACCCAGTGACCCAAAGCGCCGCGGCTGACAGGAACACCTGCGCGTTCGAAGGCCTGCGCCAGACGGTAGAGCGGCGTGCCATCGACATATTTGTGAACCAGCGCGAACGCCAGCGTTGAGGCCGTGGCAACGCTGCCCGGCAAGGGCTGCGTCGGCATCGGCGCGGTCACGACAGGGGCATTGATCCCGGTGCGATCGCAATGGCGGCACCCATATTTGAAGCGCACATTCTGTAAAACCTTCGCCTTCACCTCGATATGAAGTTGCTCGGTGACAGTCTCGCCCATGCGATGCATCTGGCCACGGCAGCAAGGACACGCCTTCTGATCGTCGGGCAGGTCATACTCGACCCGCTCACGCGGCAGGTTCGCCGGCAGCGGTCTGCGGCCGCGCTTCTTTCCCGTTGTGCTTTCGACGGGTGGCAAGCCCGTGTCCGGAAGTTCGGCGATATTGTCCGTTTCGCTGCCGGCATCATCCTCGTCGGCGGCCTGCTCGGCTTCATTGAACAGACGGTCGACGTGCTTTTCGCTGCGCGGCGCAAAACGATGCAGGCGTGCCAGCGCCAGTTCTTCCTCGAGCCTGACGACGCGCTCCGTGAGCTGACGATTCTCCACCTGCAGCGCAGCAATGCGCGCCAACAGCGCTTCGACACTCGGTTCGCCGGTTCGATTCATCGGATTCTTGAATCTGAACCGTACCGACGCGTCAACCGCTCAAGTCGAGAGCTCAGCCGGCAACCTGATATTGCCGCACCGGATGGCGGACCATCGCATCGATATCGATGCCGTCAAGGATCCAGTGCAATTGCTCGGTCGTCAGCGTGACGACCGCCTCCTGGCGGCGCGGCCATCGGAACTTGTCCTCGGTCAGCCGCTTCAGGACCAGCACAAAGCCGGACCGGTCGAAGAACAGCAACTTCATCCGGTCGCAACGGCGATTGCAGAACGCAAAAACCGCCGGAGCGAACGGATCGAGCGCCATCGTCTCCTGGACCAGAACCGCAAGGCTGTTGATGCCAGCCCGGAAGTCGATCGGCTCACGGTGCAGATAGACCTGCAGGTCACCGCCCAGTCTGAACATGGCCCAGGGCTCCGATGATCGCCGTCAATGCATCCACATCGCCGCATTCCAGCGCGACCTTCACGCCGTTCGGCAGCGACGCGCTCACTTTGGCCGGAGAACAAAAAGCTGTAGTCCCCTTGGGTTCCGACCCGCGCACTTCATCGCAAGCCGCCGGCAAACCCACCATCGCCACGCTGCTCCCCCGCGACAGGGCGCGATCGGAAGCCCCCTCAAGTTGAACCGGGATGAACGCCGATGGGGGAGACCGCGGGAGAGACCTGGTCGCGGTGTGCTTCTTGATCCATTTCCGAAGCAGGTTCGCGTTGACCCCGTGTTCGAGCGCAAGTCTCGATACCGAAACGCCAGGCTCAAGACAACTCGCGACAAGACGCTCCTTCGATGCCGCCTCGTAGCGCCGGCGACCGTTCCGACCAACAAGCCTGACCCGCAGTTTCTGATCATCGTCTGCCATCACAAGGTGTCCACCTATTTTGGTGGACACCTCATGCATCAGAGCACTCAAAAGCAAAAGGTGCAGGGAAATTCGCGCTTACCCTTATCCAGATCCGGGGCGTGCGCAAGCCTGATTGGCTCGTCTCAAGCCGCCCGATCAAGGCATTCCGTGTCGAGATCTGCGATGACATCCTCGAAAGCTGAGCTGGTCTGCTGTATGGCTGCAATCTTCTGCAGTTCGTCATCGCTGATCGGGCCGATCTGCAGCGCCACGACCATTCGCGGCGACGCTCTTTGAGTTGAACAAGGAGCAGGCCATGGTCAGGTAGATATCTCATGAGTGCCTCCACTGATGAATGCTCAAACAGCGCACCGGAAGACCGCTGAAGGACGGTTCTAAAATCTCGGTCAAATTTTAATGGTAATCTTCACGGCAATGGGCGCGTCGCGCGAAGCTGCTAGGAAGCTAGCCAATAGACAACTTTGATGGAAAGCGTGCCCAGCACGTAGAGCCATCCCGCCATCGCCAGCATGATGCTGAGGAAAAAGCTCACTCCCCAAATCCACTCGAAAAGGCGCCAATTGCCCGCGATCGGCAACTGCGTAGCGACAACGGTGTTCTCGTTCGACTGATCGGCTGAAACCATGGAGCGACCCGCAATACTTGGACGATTGGAATGGCCGCAGCGTCGCAGTCCTCTCCAGTTCCAGCATTTTCATAGGTGAATCCGGCCACTCCATTAGGGCGCCGGTCGCGCCCTTCGGGAAGTCCGTCGCATAGAAGCGGCGCGTGCCCGGTTACGAGTGTCAGGACAGATATCGATATTCGCGAGACTTCGGAGTTTTGGTGTCGATTGTAGTGACGGTGCACCGCAGGCGCGTCGCTCCGCTTCTTTGATCCGCTCTCGAAGTTCTTCCAATTCTGAGAGCCGAGAATTGAGTTCGTTCAACCGCTGGGCAAAAAGGAGACCGCGAGAGCTCTTCATCAATGCCTCCAACACAAAACAATGAAAGCCAAAAAATAGTGCAGGCGCAACGTACGAGGGAAAGTAAGCGTGTATGACTTTAGCCCGGCAGTCTGTGCACTTTTGTGAAACAGCGCACATTTTTAGCCACATTGAACTTTGCACTTTGTCAGGTGCCGGTCCGCTTCCTCCGCCAACCGTGCGGGAATGCCGAAAGCTAGCACGGCGCGAATATCATCGTTCGCCGAAAGTTGAGGCTACCTGCCCATACGGGCGGCAGGTCTAGCGTTCACTCCCTCAGGGGAGAGTAGGCCAAAATACAACCATAGTCGCAGTACAGAACAGAGAGCGGCGGCACAGAGCGCCGGCCGACTGCTGCGGCCCGACTGCGGCGGGGTTTCTCCTCCTTTACCCCGCCGCGCCCGAAATCAGATCTGCTGGAAACGGCATCCTCTTCTTTTCTCGCGCAATCAAGGAACAGAATTGACAATTCAAATCGGCGTCAATGGCCACTCCATGTTCGCCTCCGGGGCGTACCGCCAGATCAATGACGAGGACGTCTTCAGGACGCTCGCCGCACATAAACTCAAGCGATACCGCCTGACCATTCCTCTGGCGGCTGACACTGATCCATGGGCAGCGACGCGCTTCACCTCGATCGTGGGCCTTGCCGCCAACTATGGCGTCACTCTTGAACCTGTTCTGGCGCTTCCGCTAATGTGGGGCGACAAGACCGATGCCGGCAAGTATCCTGCCGGCGACGCTGCTGCGATCTACTCCCAGGGCTACAATCGGACCCTGGCGTTTGTTCGCCAGTTCGCATCTTCAGTCGGCGACTGGGAACTTGGTAACGAGATCAATCTGACCGTCCGTGACGCTAACGGCTCTCCGTTGTTCGGCAAGGGATGGACCTCTGCCGAGTTCGCTGCATATCCGTCGATGGTCGACTTCGCCAATCTCTTGCGGGGAATGTCGGACGCGATCGAGCAGGTACGCCGCGACACCGGCAGAAACCTTCGGCGCATCGTCGGCACCACATCGACGATGTTCGGCTACATCGACTTCATGAAGGCGAATGGCGTCAAGGTCGATGTGCTCGGCTATCACTATTACGAGCATGCCGGCGTGGACCCGACGAAGTACTGGGGCGGAGTTCGTCCCAATTTCAACCTGTTCACAAAGCTGTCGAGCTACGGCGTTCCAGTCGCCATCAATGAGATGAACGGCGCCGAGATCTACGACTCAACGTTCGTCAACACCTCGACGTCGGCGTCGATGTCGGCCTGCAACTCAAACCTGGATGCGATGCTGGCGAGGTTCTCTCAGTATTCGTTCATCGAGTGGATTGATCTCTACGAGCTGATCGACGAGCCGGACAAGACTGGTCCCGATGCTCGGTTCGGGCTGATGTTCAATCTGTCGACCCCGAAGCCGCTCATGTCGACGGTTGACAAGTATACGGGTGGACCCCAATAACAGCGGCGCTATTCCGGTGCAGATTTTCGGCTAGACTCCCTTCAGGGGTGAGCACATAGGGACTATCAACCTGTGGCATTTCTGCTAATGTTGTGGTCTCATTTGTTGGGAAACTCGCTCCTACGCCGGGAGGGTCCAGTGCCTGATGAACACGACTCCACTTTGCGCGATGCGCATTGGAAAATGTACTCAGAGAATTCGATCCAAGCGCGTCATCACGAGACGCAACGAGCGGCGGTAGCATCTACATTCATAGGCATTTCGGGCGCAGTCATCGCCTTCATGACTTCGGACAAGACGCTGAGTCCTTTGGACCTGCCGCCTGCACTGCTACTCGTTCTGCTCGGCATGTTCGGAGCAGTGTTTTCCGCGAAGCAATACGAGCGTATACAGCTACACACGCGGCGCGCACGGGGCTATCGTGATGCCTATGATGCGCTGCTTCCAGGGTCCCCTCTGAGAAGCATCAGACGGATCGCGGATGATGACAACACGCGAGAATTTCCGAAACTGAGTGTTCTACGTCTGAATCAGTTTTGGATTGCGATGAACCTTGCGATCTCTGGACTTGGCGTTTGTCTCGTGATTGTGGCGCTATTCTTCCCGATTCGGGTCATAGCCCCGTAATGGCGTTCGTAGGTCGCCTTCTCGACGGTTGCCTTCACTCCCTTCAAGTCACTGAACCTCCAGAGGGGCGCAAAATTCCATGGCCGCCATCCTCATCACGTCGTTGGTCGAGCGAAGTCATCTCAGCATCGGGAGAAGTCTTATTATGCAATCACAATCTTCGAGCCGTTGCGGGTCGCCCGAGACCCGCCATGTCGAAGGCTTCGATTCGATCGGAACGAAGAAGAGAAGTTTATTCCGACAACATTGAATAGAGATTGAACCCGCCAATCGCAAAAGCACAGAAGGCAATGAACCACGCGCCGGAATCATGCGGCCAAGTCACAATTGCCCATATTCCTAGCCCGACCAACCCAGCATTGATCGCCAGGCCGACAATATTGGTGTGATTAAGGACATAAGCAACAACGGCAAAAAGGAATACCCCCAGCGATGAGGCTACCAAAACGAAAAATGCAAAAGGCCTTCGATCGGTGCGGGCATTTAACTTCCCCGCGCGGCTACCATGATGAACAAACACCACCACCGATAGAGGGTTTGTCGCGTCCTTTCCCTCAGGGATGTCGGCTCGCTCTCTTCAAGGGAAGGGAGGGGAGTGCTCAATGTACTCCGCTGGCCGTACCTTTCGAGATCGCGCGCGTCAAAGCCTCGAGGCGGGCTGCGATGCCGCTCATCCGGCGGGCCGCGTGTTGAAGCGCTACTATGTCGGTCGGCCCGGCGCCGGTCGCGAGATTGAGTTCTTTCTGCAGGTGCTGAAATTCCGCCTTGCACCGGTCCAGCTCGGCGAGAAGCATCGCGAATTCGTCCATTGGCGAACGGCCCTTCTGTTGCATGGGCTATGGCCACGATAAGAATAGTCCGACAGGGCTGTCAGGTGTCTTCTCACGGTGGGTAGTCCACCAGCATTCGATCGATCTCTTGGTCAAGCCAGCGTTTGGAGAGGCTTAGGAGGAAGCCCACCATCCGTCCAGGAATGGCTCCGGCAAAGCCCAATCGACTTGGTTGTCGTTGTCAGGGGGAGCTGATAGCTCCTGCATTCCCCCTTAGTGCCGCGTGGCGACGGAGGCGAACAGACAAAGCGACCCGTTCACCACGTCGAACGCGGCGCGACGGAGGATGTGTCCAGCGTAGTGGAGGCACACCTCGGGCGCTTCGCTCAGCTTCTTCGACCAGATCTCGAAGATCTTCCAACTCTGAGAGCTGAGAAATGAGTTCACTAAGTCGTCGGGCACAAAAGATTGGGCGAGAGCTTCGCATAATGTCCTCCCCAGCACAAAAAGCACTATCAGGACGGCTTCAGAGCAAATAGCGCGAGCGTAAAAGTGAAAACTATCATGGGTAAACATCGGATTTCAATACGTCAGGCTAATTGCCGCAGGGTGGCTGCTTCGGTCAGCGCGGTCCGAGACCATTGAGAGAGCAAAAGGACCCCAGCTTCAGGGCGGTGAAGCTGGGGCTGTCTTGAGGCTGCCCCTTGGGAAAGGCAGCCACCCGCTGGCAAAGGGCAACAGGAAAACTTTGCAATCGGGAAGTCGTTCCAAGCCGCTTGTCGGCCGCAGAATTCCCGGATGTTGACGCAAGCCGCTCCCTCTGGGCGCCGAGCGGTTGGGCTTGGCGCATTTACCTTGTTTGAGATTTTGACCCCGGCTGTGCCGTTCTGAATCGAGGCGAGCCAGCAGTCACACGTCAGCCCACCGCTGCTCGTCGATTATCCCAGCGTCTGGGTGTTTTGCCGGAGCGTCGTCGTGAGTTCAGGTTCGATGCCCGACACACGAGCCGCCGTGTCTTCCACGTTCGTGACGAGGGCGAGAGTCCTCCGGAACGGCGCAGGACGTGCGAGCAGTGCGGCAGGGCTTAAACGCTGCAGCGCTCCAGCTTGCGGTTCTGTTCGGGGGCGTGCAGAACGCGCGCATGCCGCGAGCGTTTGGCGCGTTACAGCATGATGCACCGCCGCGCGCCACGCCCACCACGCAAGGCACCACCAGATGGCTTGCTACGACGACAAACTGGGTGAGAGAAACGATTGCGGGAGACGACGAGGTATCACTGTGAGTAATCGTCACCACCGCCGCGCTGATCTGGCTAAAATCAAACGCAATACACCTGGCGCCTTGCTGACGTATCTGGTCGAGCCCGACGAACCGGCGCTCGATGGCATGCCGCTGCTCAAGGCTGCGGCGGGCCACCGGACCGGCCGGTCTCGAAGATGGTCGTCACTGCATCATCTGCAGTTCATCCTTGTGACCAGTCGGGACATCGGCGATGTTGCTCAGCACGCCTGACATCGCCAAGCCGACCAAGTTGGTACCGCCGGAACATGCCGGGCGTGCTGGGAAGCGTGATCTGCCCGTTGAGGGAGCCGTCATGGGTGAGGTTAGCACGATTGGTCTGGATTTGGCGAAGTCGCTGTTCCAAGTGCATCGGATCGATGTCACGCGCGCGGTCCTGATGAAGCGGGTAAGTCGGGCAAAGGTGCTGGAGTATTTTTGCCAGCAGCCACGTTGTTTGGTTGGGATCGAAGCATGACCCTCAGCGCATCATTGGGGCCGCGAACTTCAGGCGCTTGGACATACGGTCAGACTGACACCTCCGAGCTATGTGAAGGCCTACCTCAATCGCAGTAAGAACGCTACGAATGATGCGGCTGCGATCTGTGAGGCTGTGACGCGGCCGCCGATGCGTTTTGTCCCGGTCAAGAGACGACGGAGCAGCAGCCGTTTTGATGCTGCACCGGACTCGACAATCGCTGGTGCGCCAGCCTACCAATGTTGAGCAATGCACTGCGCGGGCACCTGGCCGAACTCGGCATCGCGTCGGCCAAGTGGCGCAACGGGACAGCGGAGTTACCAAGGATTATCGATTGTCGGGGGCGAGACTACAAGGAGCGGAAGCTGTCGCTCGCGGCCTGAGGCTGGCGGACTACGAGATGGCAACACCAATAGACGAGCGCATGACGACTTAATGCAGATACCTCGTTCCGAGAATCGGGAGAACCCGCTTTCAGACCGTCAACGCCCGGTGGGCGAGGTAGAACATCGCGAAGGTGGAAATGATGAGGCTTGTTCGGGAGAACGACGCTCGCACTTGGACAGCAGACTCAGTGTGCGTGGCTTGAGGATGGGCATGTGACCCGATGGGGCAATTTTCGCGCCTTATTAGTCGAACATGGCGGACTTCCGTCCGCCAGCGCGGACGCGCTCTTGTGTCACATACCAGATTAGGTCAGCATGAAGAGTGCTGTACATAGCCGATCCGCGCTGGAAGATTGTGGTCGCCGACGGCGCGAAGAGAACCGCGATGTGGTTGCCGCGGGGCCTTGATCTGCTTTGATTCCGCTAGATCGAGTAATGGAGTGTTCTGCGATTGCAGCTCTGGCCCCCAACTAAAGTTTCTTTCCTTCTGGATCAGCCATGAGAAGGCTTAGTACCGGCGTCGGTTGCGCTAATCAGAGATGTCTTTCAGTGCTTCCACCAAAAGCCTATTGTCGTCTTCAGTGCGGCTTGCGATGCGCAAGAATCGTTTACCATTCTGAAGAGTCTTGCCGCCATTGTGCCTGATCAATATCCGTCTATCTTTTAAAAGTGTTTGGGCGATCACGTCCCCATCCGGCCAATGGGGCGGGAGTTCGCAGAACACGAAATTTGCGTCGGGCTTCAGAACTCTCATTCCGTCGATGCTGCGCAGGTCTGCGTATAGTTTGTCCCTGTCGCTGCCCACCCTCACCCAACTCTGCTTTGCAGCGTGCGCCAGGTGAGGAAGCTTGCTTAGAAAAAACTCAGCAAACGTATTAACATTCCACGTGGGGAGGGCGGCTCTAATTTCGTCCATCGTCTGTACATTTGCTGATGCCGCATACCCGACCCGTAAACCGCATGTCCCGTAAATCTTTCCAAGGCTTTTGAGAACGATCACGTTCGGAAATTCCAGCAGATGATTTTCCAGGCTTGCACTTCGCCCGAGCTCACTAAACTCGATAAATGACTCATCGATCAGTAGGAGTTGCTGTTGAGCTCGAAGCGCGGAAGCCAGATATAGTAAATCCGCATAGGGAACCATCCGCGAGGTGGGATTATTCGGCGATATCACGACTGCGGCGTCGACACCATTTGCACGCGCAAATGCTGCATAGCGGTGCACATCGAGTTCAAAATCTGGCGGTGACAGGAAAAAGCGTGACAACCGCCCGAGCAAGGCGGTGGTTTCATAGGGATTGAAGGTTGGGACCGGGACAGCAATCCGCATACCAAGTCGGCCAAGGAGGATGGGAATCAGTTCAGCCACGCCATTGCAAATGACAAGATTATTAACCGGCGTCTTTACCGCATCCGCAAGAAGCTGGACCAGCTGCGCATTAGGAGAGGGATAGCAAGTAATAAGCCGCGGTAGAGCGTTCTTAAGTTCGTCAAGGAACGCCTGCGGCGGAAAATATGGATTTACCAGAAGGACGAAGTCCTTGATGTCATATTTCCAATAGCCGCCGGGGAATCGGTTGACCAGGTCAGAAACCTCGTCCGGCCTAAGGGATACGGCCATTTGTGCTGCGGTATTCATGAGTGCGACTAGCTCAACGTTTCAGGGCAAACGAAAATCGTAGGATGGTCGCGATCTCCCGACAAGCTCCCGGCGAACAAGCCTCGAGCAGTGCCGATCCGTGCGGAGATGTTCTCGGCAACAAGTCTGGTGCACGCCGGGGTTGGCGAGACTACACGTCATCATGTGACCTGCATGGAGTGAAGCCTGCAAGCCCAAGAAGGCCAGTCGCTGGATCATACTTCCATCCGCAATCAAAAGGAGCGACTGGCTAAAAGCACCGATGACGCGACGGCGAAGATGCTTATTGCCGTATACATTGTTGCGCTGAGTGGTGGCACGCGAAGAGGCGCGACATGCGCTATAGCGAGCAGCAAGAAGGCAATGTTCACGAAATCCGGAAATGCTTCAGCAGGAATAAGAGGCTTAAAAAGAAATAGAAGCGCCAGGAGCGGCACGTCGTATGATAAGGGGATGCCCAAGAACCGTCCATCACGCGACCTGCCAAAGTTCGCAAAGTAGCTAAGCCTTATTGCTCCCGTCACCAGTAGAGCGGTTGCGGTCGCAAACGCGACTTGTGAAGCTTGGCTGACTTGTACCACAACTGCCGCAGGCACAACGGCTCCATAGATGATATCTGCAAAGCCGTCGAGGCTCGCTCCCATTTTTGCGACATCTGGATCTCGACCTTTCGTGCGACCTGCCACAAACCCGTCCAGGTGGTCCGATAGAACAGCCCAAAGCGCCGCTGCCACAGATAGCTCCAGGCGGTCAGAGAGAGCTAAAAACAGGCTGGCGGAGGAAAAGAGAAGACCTGTGATCGTTATCGCGTTCGCTGGATCCCAAAGGTATTTCAGCATTGAACTCTCACCTCGTTTGCAAATGACGTCTCGCCGCGTAGGCATTCGTTCGGTCCTTGAAAATGCGCTCGGCAATCTCCAAATCGTCAGCATTATCAATTTCGTACCAGCTGAGGCCGTCGCATTGCGCCGCGGCGAGCTGTAGGCCTCGCCTCGCTATCAGATAACCCAAAAGTTCTTCGGTGTAGGTCTGCCTAGCTCCAGCGGTGATGATATCGTCCAGTGTCGGAACGATCGTTGCCTTGAGTGTCGGCGCTGAAAGCCGTAGGAGGTTCATCGTCTTGAAAAGCTTTGGGCCATCCGCAACAAGATTTGCCGCGGTTTGCTTCAATCGAAAGCCTGAGATGAAGCCGTTCTGCGACAACAGGACGGCCGACCCTTCCATTGAATCATCGAAGGGAACGACTGCAGCTACGTCGGTCCCGCGGCAGACTATCAAGTGTCGCAGCGCATCCTCTTCGAAAAAGACGTCGCCCTCGAGAAGAAAGCAGTCTCCGGAGAGAAGAGCGTCGCGCGCCAGCCACAAAGAATAGGCGCTTCCGGTGCGGTCGAAGACGGTCGACTCGACATATTTGATTTTGAGTTCGCCAAAGTTGCTACCGCAGGCATATTGAATGGCGTCTTTGCGGTAACCCACCACGATCGTCACCTCTTCCACGCCAACAGATTCCAGATTGTGTAGAGCGTTGTGAAGAATCGAAGTGCCGTTGACCTCGACCAGCGACTTCGGCCGCAGATCTGTCAGAGGACGCAGGCGGGAGCCGCAGCCAGCGGCGAGAATGATGGCGTTCTTGGGAGCATCGGTCAAAGTTTAGTTCCTTTTTCGTCGCGCCTCTAAGGTGAAACACCGACGGACTTCTTGCGCCAGCTTTAGCGTGCTGAAGCGAGATCAGGTCTGCCGGAGCCATCTGAAAATGGAGCCCAAGCGTTAAGACAGACAAATGGTTCTCGTCGGTCCTTTCACCAGAGAGAAGGGAGGCGGTGGATCCGGTGCCTCGAGCTGCCGAGATGGCAAAGTGCGCATTTCGGTTGAGTGAGGCGGGCTACGCTATCTCAGGACATCTCAGTGCAATGGTTAGGCATTTGAGATTGCAGTCGAACTTGGCCAGCTAGGAGGAAGTCCAGGACAGTAGGTGGACAACGAAAATGCGCTCCTGTGTCGACGAAACCCTATTTGCGCAGTTCAGCGTCGGGACGCAAATATCGCGTTTCCGCACGGGCGAGTTCGTCGTACTTGAACAGTTCGAAGACTTCCTCGAGAGTAGCGATGTGCGGCTCAATGCTCGCGGTGCTTTCCTCAGCGATGATGCGACCGCAGACTTGACGCATTGCCGCTATTGCCGCTCGCATAGACTGGTTGGCCCAGATCACCGTAGAGATGCTGGCTTCTCGGTATACAGAAATCGGTGTTCGATAGTATTTCGTCGGAACGATCACGACCGGCAGTCTGTTCTGCCAAGCGCGCGCGAACGAAAGGACTTCGTCCGCGGTGCTCCTTCGCGAATGAATGAGGATCGCATCGGCTCCCGCGTCGGCGTAGGCGTGAGCGCGCGAAAGTGCTTCGTCCATCTCATGCCCAGCAATCAACGCCTCGGTCCTTGCCACCAAGATCAAGTCGTCCGCGACTGTATCCTTCACTGCCCGGAGGCGGCCAGAGAATTCGTCGATATCGGCGAGGGGGTGCCGATGCCCAACAAACGAGTTCATCTTCGGAAAGCAACTGTCCTCGAGCGCCACGCCGGCTGCTCCACGCTGACGGAGGCTGCGTGTCACGAGGCGCGCGTTGTTGAAATTCCCGAAGCCGCCATCTCCGTCAACGAGCACAGGCAGTCCGCTCGAGTCCACGATCCGCTCGACTACATCTACGAGTTGGCTCCACGACGCTTCGTTGGCATCGCGGTAGCCCAGGGAGCAGGCAATTGACAGGCCGGACGCCCAGAGGCCTTTGAACCCCGCGCGCTCAGCGATTGCGGCGGAGAGACCATCATGCGCTTCCATGAGGAACGATAGCTCGCTGCGGCAACAGATTTCGGCCCGCAGCATTTCAGCAGGTGAGGAACCAGCGGAGTGATCGGGGCCGTTGGCGCGAACAGATGCTAATCGGTCTTGCATGCCAATTCCTTGTGATGACGGGCCTAACGTGTAGACCGGCCGATTTCATCAATCGATAGGTGACCTGCTTCCGTCATCTAGATCAATTGCGAGGGTTGGTAGTTGACCGCGCCCGCAAACCTGCTCCGTGTGGGAGTGCTCAAGAGCCATCTTCCGCGTGGTCAATCGCTACATCGGCAACTTGCAGCCCATGCCGGGCGTCTTCCCTAACTATCCCGCGCCTGTGATCCGCAATCAATCGAAGCCTAGGACTGAGACGCGCGCTTAACTTTCACGCACGCTTCGTTTGTCTGTAGGGCGCCGCGGTCTTGCCTGTCCTGCCACGTGCGAGGCTCGGCTTGTGGCGGCTTCAAACACACCGCAATACGTCCGTCGAGTTGCCATAGCTCGATGTCGATGGCATCAACTAGCTGCTGAGCACGTTCCTGTGCTTTTTGCTCGTCGGCACACTGCAAATTGGCCGCGCTTATAACGTGGCGGTCGTGATCCAAAAGGTAAGCTCGGTAGTGCGCCATCCCCTCCCCAAGGAATTGAGCGGGCCCAGACCCTCGCTGGCTTGATCATCGGACCATCACCTCAATCCCTCAATGAGCGTTCTCCGGCCGAGCGCATCGTTCGCCGTCAGAAGCGAACCGCCAAGCATTGCCAAGTAGTTTGGCAACTCGCAATCGGGAAGCGCGTTCATATTGCGCACAAACGAGGCGACCGAGTTCCTAAGATCAGCTCGGTCGAGATGATCGAAAGCCCGCTGCTTGCACCGCTCGACATATTTGTCGCGTCATTTCAATTAATAGGAAATGTTCCATTTCGTCTCCCCAACCGATGACTGCTTCCAATAGTGAAGTTGGAGCCGAGCGGATTTGGCCCGTCTGTCCGAGGGGCGACAAACGGCTGCGCTTTTGTTCCGTGGGAATTAGGACAGAGACACACATCGCGACCGCACTGTCGGCGCCGGGCGGAGTCCAACCCAGATACCGGGTCCGACGGCGCAGGTTTTCTGACGCGCGAGAGCTATCAATCGCTGCGCCTCCTGCTTTGACCATTCGCGTGGCCTTCGATATAGCCGGGGCTCGATCGCCATATCACCTCAGTAAGGAAGAAGGCACGCAACCTCGGCTTGCTGCTCCAGAAGCAGGCCGACCCCTCGCAACTCCATGCGAAGTGAAATCATTCAATGTTGGGCATCGCGCGCCATCGCCACCTGCGTCGATATTCGTTAGGTAGAATGGCGTAGGCCGCTCCAAATGCAGTTCGGGAATCTCCTTGGCAGCCGCGGGGCGCCATGCCGCGAACGATGTCGTCAGGGCTGAACGCCTGGATCGGGTCAAAAGGGGCGATCAAAGGCGTTGGGAGGTCAAGTCCGGTTTACCCGTCATAGCTGATGGTCCCAGCTTGGCTCAAGCTCCTTCACATCCGAGCGAAGCTCCTGCGGCGGCCACCAAATCGGCCAGAATTCCTTCAGTCGGCTCTCTGCTTTGACGCACGCCGGGAAGCCGCCGCGACCCCCAGTTCGCCTGCCGCGCAAGCAAAGGGAGCGGTTTGCAAAGAAAGCGATGGGATGCCGCAGCCTACACTACACGCGGACTATAAAACGTTGACCGTCCCCATGAGCTTCTGTTGATGATCGCGAGTTTCAAACCGTTTGATGAGTTCCGTCTCGAAATTGCCCACCAAAACGAGGGGGCGACAGCATACTTCGTGTGGAGCAAGTGTGCTTTGCGAGCGCCGTCTGCCAGGCTGCTCACAGAGAAGGACAGTCGGATGATTGCGCCGATTCGACGGAACTGGAATCCAAAAGACATTTTCGATGAGTTGACGCCGGCCATGTTCACGGCCGGACCATCGATTGTGCGCGCACGTCGGGACAAGTTGTGGCCAGAGTTGTATACTGAATACGACGCGAGGCACTTAAAACAAGAAGTGTTCAACCGAAATCTGATCGCCACCAACGAAGCTGAGGCGTTTATTAGTGCCTGGGCCGCGGATGAAGAGCGTCACACCGATAGTTTCATCCGGATCATGGAGCTTGTCGCTGGTGAATCCGAAAAAGATCTTCGAGACAGATTGGAGGCTCGATCGCATAGTTTTTCTGCAATCAATGAATACTTGAAGGACGAATTCTCTCTGATCGTAATGATCGCATTTGATGAGATGTGTACTTGCCGCGCCTATGCTGCGGATAGAGAGTTCTATGCCGGACTTGGCAGCAGCTTCCTTCGTTGCCTGAGAGAGGTGGTTGCCGACGAGGCAGTTCACTCGATGAACGCTGTTAATGTTCTCCGTGCCCGTTACTGCGAGCGCATTTCCGAAATCGGTGAGATTCTCGACAACCTAATCCGCAGCGTGGGCGATGATCCGGACTATACAGGCACCTTCGTACTGGATTACTTCGGCGAGAATTACACGAAGCAGATGTTTGTCAACTGCCGCGCCGCTGTCCTGAGAAACGTCGGTAAGCCGCTAACAGCGGCAGTGACAGATTGAAGCGTCGGCGCGCAACTAGACAGACGAGCGCTCATCTCCCGTCAGTGCCTCAGAAGTGCATGTGTTGGTCGGCCAGAGCGGATTCGGCTCACAGAGGATTCAGACAGCCTGCATGCGCTGTCCTTGAACGTTTTCGCTCGTTTTCAGTTTATTGGCAAGCGACACGCAATAATGAGCGATTCAGGGGCACCGGTCACACCCAAGAGAAAAAGCCAATCAGGCAATCGTCACGAACAATTAAGCCAAATGGCGCTGTCGGCTTTCCTCCTGTTGTCGCGAATTCTTCAACGCACGCGCTCGAGGCAGCTATCCCAATTCTCTCAAGTCATTGTCGTTAAACCCGATTTTTTGGAGCGGTGCAACTGGTACGACCCTTGCTGTTCTCATCCCTAGGTTCTCTCCCTTCCGGAGATGCGTATGCAAAGTGCCCTCTGCACCAAACAGAATTTCCGACTGCCGGCATATCGGGGTATCCCCCCGACGAACATCGTCTTGCACCACGAGGGCCGGTCGCGCTCAACCCTTAAGAATTGTTCGCGTCGAAGGCGTGCGACTAAGCCACCCAGACGCCGCGCATTGTTCATGCAAGGAGCCAAACTTGCGCGACGAGTCTGTTGGGCTGCTCATCGACCCGGCTATCGTCGGTGCCGGCGCGGTGAAGATCAGTTGGGGGCTGACGATGCAGATCCGTAGATCGTGCACGACCTTGGCCCACTTCTTTTCATGCTCGCCGGCAAGCCGAACATCCGCGGTGACACCGGGCTCGTTGAGCTCGGGACCGCGGAGCGGCTCGGCGACGGATTGGAACTTGCCTCCGCTTAAAACAAGCTCAATCGAGCGGCGCAATACCGACCTCTTGGGTCAGCCCGCTGAGGCGCCCAAAATGGATCTTTTCAGCTTCACCGAATGCGCGACGCGAACGCAATCGCTCCGATCGCTTTTCGAGCTTCTTGTGAGCTGTGCCAGCGACGAAGGCTTCAGCGAAGTCTCTTACGGAGCGCTCAATTTCGCAGAGCCACTTCGCCTACCGGAGTATCCGCCGCCCGCCGTGGCCGTTAAGTGGCCGCCCGAGTGGTGTGAACGATATTTTAAGCGAAAGTACCACAAAATCGATCCGGTGGTCCGGCGGACGCCGACGCTTTCGCGGCCGTTTCTGTGGGATCAACTCGCCGAGCAATATCAACTACAGCCCGACGAAAGGCGCGTACTTGATGAGGCCAGAGAGGCCGGTCTCAAGCACGGCATGAGTGTACCATTGTTTGGGCCATTGGGTCGATTATCGGTCGTATCGTTTGCATCTCGGTTCGACGATGCCGATCCTCAACATTCCAAAGGCCATCTGAACGCACTAGCCTGGCACTTTCACACCGCTTGTGTGGAGATCACACGTCCGGCGGAAGATAACTGCAATATGAGAGTTGCGCTATCACAGCGGGAATTAGATTGTCTAGGGTGGGTGGCAGAGGGCAAATCGTCTTGGGAAATCGGGAGGATATTACAAATCAGCGAGAATACGGTGAACTTTCATCTTAAGAACGCGATGCGAAAGCTGGGCGCGACCAGCCGGATCCAAGCTGTCATTGTGGCGATCCGCCTCAATCTTATTTTTGATGTCCATGCTGCGTGAGCATCTTGATGGAGGACGATTGTACCCAAGGCGCTGACATTCGGCGCCGATCGAGCCGTTCTGCTCACTGACCGGCCCTTCGCTGGTTCTGAACTCTGGTGATAACTTACGCGTTGGCGGCCGCCATCCGAAAAGTTCGTAAGGAGCATGGACCGCCGACTTCATCTTTACCGGCAAGCAAACCATCGACGGTGACACCGCCCAGGTGGGACCCGGGATTGCGAAGCGGCTTGGGATGCTACGGCTGACCTACGTCGGCAAGATCAGAGCACTAGACCTAACCGTGCGCACAATCCAAACGGAACGACGTGCCGAAGGCGGTGTCCAGGTTCTGCTTACCAGCCCGTATCTCATTACGATTCTCGAGGCCACCACCACATTCGCCGCGGCGCCATGGCCGGATGCGCTACGAGCCGCCCGCGCGCCAATCGTGAAATGGAACGCACAGGACGCGGGTCTCGAGGACCATTCCAAATGTGGTCTCGCCGACCGTGATCAAGTGAGTCTTCGCTCCCTCGGCGCGCGCTGACAAAGCGATGCTGGTGGAGGCTTCCGAGCAGCCGCCGCAAGCTTTGATCCACGCGATCTTCAAGCACCAGCCAAAGCTTGAAGCGGAAGTTGCCGCACCGGTCCGCGAGTAATCTGGGCAGCTTTGTGGGCGCTTTCAGGCATGCGCGTCGCTGCACAATTCCGAGGCTCTAACCGCTCCTGGATAAGAACTCGACGGCAGGGCCGCGGCAAGCGCGCTCCCGACCAGAGGAAATTTCTCGGCGCGGGTCTTACGTCTTAAAGACCGCAGCCCGTCTGGAAGGACCTCGACGTAGGGAATGGGTGTTAAGTCGGACTGCGTCAGGTTGCAGATTGACAAACTCGAACGGCGAAGTCCCCTATCGGCCAATACTAATTAGGCGCGCACCTTCGTTTGGGCCTCGTCCGTCCAGAGCCGATGCTTCGGCCATCAGTGTGAAGGCTTCGCTGGAGAACAGGAAGACATGGACGGTAGAGGTTTTCAGTCATGCTCTGCGTCGTTATGAGTTCTGAAAAACGCCACGCTCCTGCAGAATGGGCAGCAGCTTATGATGGTCCTCGATGAGATAATCCGGCTGCGCCGCTCGCAGACGCGTCTCGGAAACAAATCCGCCCGTAATGGCTACGCTGATCAGGCCAAGTTCGCGTGCGATATCCGTTTCGACGGGCATGTCCCCGATGATGAACGTTGAGCTGGGGTTCAGATTGTATGCTCGCATATACAGACGAAGCCGCTCTCCTTTGCTTGTGCTTTTATATTGAGTAGCGCGGCTTTCAAAAGCCAGAACCTCCGCGACACAATCGTCGATTCCATGTCTTCGTAATTGGGTAATAAGGGGATCGACTATATGGTTACTAACAATAATGCTGGGAACCTCTTGTTGACGTGCCGTTTCCAAAATGCAACGCGCGCCTTCGCGCAGTTCGGCTTTGCTCGCCAGCGGTTCGTAAGTATCGTGAAAAATAGCGCTGTCATGGTCATCGACCGTTTCGATTTCACTCTCCGACATTCCTAGATTGCGGTAAAAAACCGAAAGTGGAACATCGAAATGATCCCGAAAAGTGTGCATGTCGATGGCAGCTCGGCCGAAGCGGTCCAAAATGGTGTTCGTCGTTTGTAGCAAGGCGTCGGCGTCGTCGAGGAGAGTGCCGTTCCAATCGAATACAAGAGCAGGTTTCATCATGGCCTCATGCTGCAGACGTTTTCGTTGAGGTGAGATCGGCGATCAATCTATTTGAAGTCTCGTCTGCGCGTTTTTGCCCGCCAAGGGGGCGGCATCTCGAGCGTAAACGCAGAAAGACCGATTCCCTCATGTCCCCGCGGCAGCAAGGAAAGCAGACTTCAAAGGGCACATCAGCGTTGACCAGAGCCCCGTTCAAACAAACCGTCAAACGACGGCAGGAGGTTTTATGATTGTCAAAGGGCTGGAAGTCGGCGTCACTCTTCTCCCTGTGAGAGGGAGTGCGAACGTGTGCTATAGCTGCATGCGGCCTGGAATGCGCGTCCTGCTCAGTGAAATCAACATCTGCTAGTTTGCCTGCTGGCCGGCATAACTTTGTATGTTGAAACCGTTCTTCATGCATAGATGCGGCAACGCGGAACCCCCTCTGTGCACGGTTTTCAAGCTTCGGCACCATGTGCTTGAGCTGATCGGAAACCGGCCTTTGTGAGCGGCTTGAAGGCAACAGAAATGCGCCTGCAGCACCGGACATGCTATGTCTCCTTGACCGACGATTATGGATGTCGCCCGTTGCATGTTGTTGTTTTCCCCCCTGTACGGTTGCAGACATCCGATGTCTGGAACCGACACCGAGCGGAGGTAATCCGTCAGCTGGCGCGAAGCACATGCTTTTGCGCCTCGGCAAGCAAGGCTCGTACCAAGTCCTCTTTCGCGGGCAGGAGGCTTCGCCGAGCTTGGCAAGCGAACTGTGTGATTCGAAACAGCCGCCCTGATCCGGCTGCCTGACTTCCGACAGCGCGGCCGCCAAAAGTCAGCTTTGGTGGGCACGGTGCCTGATGGGGCTATCCCGCGGTGCTCCGCCTAGCAGCCGCAGCAAAGAGCGTTAAGCGACTGTTGCCGCGGCGGGAATGTCTTGGTCCAATCCTCAAGCGGCCAGTCCGAACCCTACGCTGAAGAACGAAAACGTTCAGTGAACTGGACCCCCACCTGAGGGACCATCGGGCCCTGTTTGCTGATTGAATTCGTGCACGCTCCGATCTCCTTGATGTCACGGAGCGAACAGCGCTGTCCGCCCTTGTTGCAGCTTTCAATTGGTAGACGCTCCGTGACGGCATCGATACGCAAAGTGAAGGCTATTGAAGCGTCACATAAATGAGGGCGTTTGTGAACGAAGCTCGTGCGATTCGGCTAGGCTTCACTGAGTGTACTTTCAGGCACATGGCGCAGACGCAAGCGAGGTCGGCAAGGGGACCGGCTCATGTTTTCACGCCGCTATGTCTGTTTTCAGCCGGGTCGTCTTGAAGACGTTAATGTCCGGTCCCCGACATCAGGGCGTAAAATGTTTCCGCGCGCGCTCGCAAAGCGCAATGGTGTTGTTCTCTTGCAGCAAGACGAAGAAGGCGGTTTTCGGCACGTTGATTGCAGCGACGGTGAAGGACGCATTTCAAAAACAGCGATCTCTCGCCGTCACCAGTCAAGAGTTCAGATGAAAGCTATCTATTCCATCAAACAACTCCGTCATTCTTCGAACGTTGGAGGCGCTACGCAGCACAATGGATGGCATCGCTCGACTGGCCATACTGCCGACACGGTGGAAGTCTCGAATTCATCCAGGATATCAAGGCCATGCGGCAGGTAATCGCAGATCGGGAGGCGACAAGCGGCCGTTCCGACGCCAGGGGCATCATGTGGACTGCCGAAATGCAGAAGCGCCCGCAGATCAACTTGTTCGCGCGAGAGCGAGGCAAAGCGCCCGGCTAGGATGTTTGATGAGCTCAACGCAAGCAACTCGTAAACGCCTGCTCGACGCAGGCGTGTCCTTTGGAATAAACGCCGATGTCGCAGAATACTTGCGGCCCGGTGAGGGTGAGATAGTACAAGCAGAAGTCGAGCAGCACTTGCAGTCTTGCTTGAGGCTTGGTTATCGACACTAGCCGCGACCACAACACGACTGCGACTGCAAAACGGATAGCCAAGATGTACGTGCGCCAGGTGTTCGTCGAGCGCTTTGAAGCTAGCCCTGCGGCTACGGAACTTGCCAAACGCGGGCTGCCTGCAAGAGACCTACGCGCTTGGCTCCATCACCGTGAGATCGGCGTGCTCGCACCACTTTGTTCCGGTCATTGGCATTTTCATTGAGGGTTTTCGATGCGCCTCCCGGACCTTTCCACACCGCAACCGACGCTCGTGATCGGCGAGCCGGGTTGCCCCGATCTCGCGGGCCTCACCGCCGCCGCCCGCCGCGCGCTTCTCTCGGCCTCGTTCGGCTCATTGCGGCCCGGCGGCTCGGGATGGTTCGGCCCCGACAAGCTCCACCGCATGTGGGTCGGCGTGCTGCCTGGTGTCGGTGATCGGTATCAGCAAAGTTGTGCGTGCGGCCAACTTGATCATGGCGCTCCGGCAATCCAAGAGGAAGCGTATTATGTTGGCAGACGAGCTCGAGGCCACATTAATCCGAAGGGGTTGGCCGTCATGGTTACGGCGCGGCACCAGTGCGTGTGGCGAGGCGTTCGCGAGACGGAAACCACTATGGTGACCAGCATCATGCGCCGTGTTTCCGCGACAGCAAAATACTGCGTAGCGAATTTCTGGCGCTCATCAAGGACTAAACCGTGACCTATGTATCACTCAAGACATACGGCCGTGAAATCGGCCTATCTGCTGCGTTTTGCCAGCGGCGCCCGCCGTCGCACCGTCGCCTGTTGGGCCAAGATGTCGCCCGTCGACAAGCCTGCCGACGTCGACAAACTACTAACCCTCAACATCGGTGGGGCGACCAAGCCAGCAATATGGATGCAATCGTTGAGCCAAGGCAGCGGAGCGGAGCACTCAGGAGGTGACTGCACGCGACTGAGCGCGTCGTCATTCAAACACGAAGTTTCTCGGCGTGCGGTAACGGGGTTGGAAGGTTCTGCGGCTTCACCCTTGCGACGATCGCGGTGGCTTCTCCGATGTCGTCGTCCACTCGAGAGCAGCGGCAGTGGATCAGGAGGACTTCATCGGCGATGCCCGGCTCGACGGCTGCACTTCCGGCGGCATGCATCAAGGAGTTGCCCGTGCCTACCACCCGGAACTTTACACAGGTCGGCGCCCACGTCGAGACGCCAGGAAGCCCAGATAAGGCGGTCCTCGAAAACGCGCCGCTCAGGCGCGGCGACGGACCGCCCGCCAACGTGCGCTGCACCTGCCCGGAATTCACCTCGGTCTGCCCGTCACCGGTCAGCCGAGTTTCATCGTAATCGACTACGCGCCCGACGAGGCACTGGTGGGCTCCAAATCACTGAAGCAGTTCAGGACTTCGTTCCGCAAACACGGCGCTTTGCATGATGAATGCACAGCGCTAGTCGGCCGACGCATTGCCAGGGCGATCAAACCACTGTGGCTGCGCGTCGGCGGTTACCGGCATCCGCGTGGCGGCATCCCGATCGACGTGTTCTGGCAGACCGGCGCGCCACCGGAGGGCGCCTGGTTGCGCGATACAGGTGTGGCGCCTTATCGCTGCCGTCGGCTGAGCAACCAAAAGAGCGACAGCCGCTCGTTAGTAGCGCAAGAGCTGCAGGTTCGTAACTACGATTCATCAAGGGTGATGTCATGTTGAACGCGGCAGAAACTGCTGGTGTAGCTGAGAGCGATTCCTCAGCTGGTAGCTGTCGCCGTTCTCTACTTAGTGATGGCGGATCGCGGGCGGCGGTGGATCTCGAAACGCGGAGCATTCGCGGCGAGGCGAGACGAGATGATTCGCAAGGCTGGAAGATCGCCGTTGCAAATCGCCGCGGACCGGGAGTCCTACGGGCTGCTCCGGCCGTGCACAAATGGCCCGTTGGCTCGATACTGGCACTGAGGCTGTCGCCGGAAGTGCTGGGGCTGTTTCATTTCTATAGGAGAGATGGCCACCTTCTACGCGTCGCCTGCGAAGTCATCGCGCTTCCGGCGGCTTAATCAAACGAGTCCAGACATCAGAGGACGTGCCATGGCATTTAAGATTGCGACCTATCTCGATCGGATCGGCCTTGCTCAAGTCCCGACAACGGTTGATGGCCTTCTTGCGCTCCAGCAGGCTCAAATGCGAGCGATCCCCTATGAGAACATTGATGTTCTGCTGGGCGATATCCCCGATCTGACTGAGAATTCGATCTGGGCCAAACTTATCGATGCCCGGCGAGGCGGCTATTGCTTCGAATTGAACAAGTTGTTTGGCTTGGCGCTCGAAGAACTCGATTTCACGGTCCGGCCAATTCTTTGCAGGGTGCGCATGGGGGCTTCGGAAGGTGGCCCACGCACACATCATGCATTGATCGTGACCATAGAGGGTTGCGACTGGCTTGCCGATGCCGGCTTTCCCGGTCCGGCACCGATTACACCGCTACGAATCGATGCGAAGGAGCAGCAAATAGTTGGCGGGGACGTGTTTCGTCTGCGGGCCGACCCGGCCAGTGGAGAGCTCGTGCTTGAACGCAAGAACGAAGATGAATGGTTCGCTCTTTTCGGCATTGACCGAGCCGTCGCCCTGCCACCCGATTTCGAGGGCGCCAACTTCATCTGCGCACGCTGGGATCGTATGCCCTTTCCATCCGTCCTCATGATGAGTGTGCTGACATCGGAGGGACGTGCAACCTTGCTTAACAAGAAGCTCAGATTGACTCGCAGCCAATTTAGGGAAACACAAACACTGGAAACGAAGATCGAACTGCAGCAGGTCTTGGCCAATGTCTTCGGGCTCCGACTGACTCAGTGCACCGTTGATTCGTTATGGGAAAAGCTTGGCTCACGTGGACTTGTATAGGAAAGAAAGTAAAGCATTCCCAGCGCGACGATAGCCTGTGCGGTCTCTTCCAAATCCCAGGGCGGGATCGTCGACTCTGTTATTGGCGATGTCGTAGTGCTTCAGGGGACGATCGAGTTGCTCTGGAATGATCCCATCGATCCGTGGCTTCAAGGGTGCCGTGCGCCTGCCGCCTTTATGTCACAGCTGGCCGGAGGGTGCGGGCTGCGGCGATCCCTCTCGTCGGAGAGGTGGTCGAATATCCTCGGCATGGTCGAGGAAGGCGGTGGCGGCCAAGCTTCGTTTCCATTGCCTGACCCGCAAGCCCCTGGCCGGAATCTAAGAATACCACCAACTAACTGAAAATTCACAATTTTATAATTTACCAAACCGAGAATACCATTAGCTACTACCAAGCCGATGTTTCACAATTTTGGTTCGAATCCGCTTCAGGTTGAACGTACGAGATCAGGAGCTATGCTCGTCAATTCCCTGTGAGTCTTGTGGGCTTACAGCAATAAGTGCTGTGACCAGCCGTGGATTCGAAGCGTACGGCACTTCGTCAGGCACCGCCGCCTTCGCTCGGCATCGAGACCGCCAATCACGGCGGGCTCGCAAGAGCGAAAGGCGATGCAATGTCCCCTCAATCAACCAGCGTCTCCACCCGGAAGGATGCTAATCCGAGATCACGTCCCAGCTTGTGGCCGCAATCGAAGCGAATCCCGACAGACCATAATTACCCTGGCGCAAATCATCGGGCGCTCTCTTCATGCCGGTCAATGTGCTGACCAAGAACGGCTATAGCAATATCGTGAGTCTCTGGGTCGCCGCCCAATTAAAGGGGTTCAGCTCGCCCGTGTGGGCCACTTACAAACAATGGTCGGAGCTTTGCGCTCAGGTTCGCGCAGGCGTGAAATCGAGCCCTGTGATCTTCTACAAGGAATTCGACGCCGAGCCCGATCCCGACGTTGCGGATGACGACGGCAAACCGCGTGTCGCCCGCGCATCGCGCGGGTGTTCAACGCGGCGCAGGTCGAGGGTTACGCCCTGAACCCAGTGCCGGAGCCTCTCGGTCCGGTCGCCCGCATCGCAGGCGCCGATGCGTTCGTGAGAGCGACGGGCGCGCGCATCGAGCACGGCGCGACCGGGCCTTTTACCGGCTCTCCACCGATAGTATCCAGATGCCTCCGGAGGAAATGTTCTGCGGCACCGAAACGCTGTCCCGCAGCGAAGGCTATTACGCCACGCTTGTCCACGAGCTGACCCGGCGCGAAACATAGGCTCGATCGCACGTTCGGTAAACGCTTCGGCAGTCAGGCCTACGCCGCCGAGGAATTGGTCGCTGAAATTCGGCGCGGCGTTCCTGTGCGCGGAGCTTCAGATCACGCAGGATGTGCGTGCCGATCACGCTCGTATCTCGCGCAGTGGCTGAAGTGTCATTCGGCTTGCAATATTGGCTCTGACGCAATTTTGGTGCATCGGGATCATGTAGCACCGATCAAGCGGGCCTGCAGAAGATCGAGCTTGGCGCGCCCGTACATCTGACGCTTGACGAGCTTGAGCTTGGTAATCTGACCCTCGGTCTGCCCGTTGGACCAAGATGTTTTAATCGCAGCGTTGATGGCGGCCTTGTCTCTGGTGACACCGTTGGCGAAGGACCCGACGAGACTTGCGCATGCTCGTTCCAGCCAAGGATCAAGATCTACGTGAGCCTTCTTGCGGATCATCGTGTGGAAAGCTGCGATGATTTCGCGCGCTTCCACCAGGAGAGGAACGCCTTGCTCGATCGCCGCGATGGTAACGGTCTCAGACTTTGATAGCGCATCGCGGCCATTAGTCATCAGGCGGGCAATGGTTCTGGCGGACGGCACGCGCTGTACACTTTGAGCATCGGGCGTTTCGGCGCGCCGATGGCGTGTCGCCCACTCTCTAACAACCCGCTCGGAGCCCCTAAAACCCAGCCTCCTGAGGCGACGCCACAAGTCGGCACTGTTGTGATGACCACTAGTCCACTGGGCATCAAGCCAAGACAGATGATGTTCGAGAGAACTCTCACGCACTCTGAATACATCCGTTCGCTGACCTCGGAGCACCTTGCGGACGAGGCCTCGGCTATGTCCCGTAAGTCGTACGATCTCCTTTATGGAGACGCCCGTCTCCGCCTGTCTGAGGATTGCCGCGTTGGTATCCTCACGCCGTAGATAGCCCTCGTACTGGATCCGCTCCGCAGCCGTCAGCAAGGCAGGATTTATTGTGGCGGAGCCGACCGCCACACGAACCTGGCGCATTGATTTGCGGACCGCATCGAGAAATGCGTGGCTGGCATTCTCCATCAAATGCCAGCGGTCAGCGACCTGGGTGGCCTGCGGAAGC
This sequence comes from Bradyrhizobium sp. 172, assembly GCF_023101065.1. Taxonomy (NCBI): domain Bacteria; kingdom Pseudomonadati; phylum Pseudomonadota; class Alphaproteobacteria; order Hyphomicrobiales; family Nitrobacteraceae; genus Bradyrhizobium; species Bradyrhizobium sp. 172. The sequence goes on along the minus strand of NZ_CP064701.1, from coordinate 6,587,513 downwards.
GCCTTGGCTACAGCAAGGGCGTAACCACCGCCGCGATCGCGCGCGACGACAGCAATTTGCGGCTGCCCCGAGAGCCAGGCCTGTGCAGTAGCTGGCTCTCTGTCGGGTAACAGGGCGATCGGTCGTCGCCGCTCGAGGTCGCAGATGATTGTTCCGTACCGCTGATTGCGCCGCCATGCCCAGTCATCGATACCGATCACGCTCGGCGCAGCATAGGGCTGGCAACCGCGCCTTCGCACCACCCGAAGCAATGTATCGTTGCTCACGGGCAGCATAAGTCGGCGAGCGAAACTCGCGGCCGGGCGGCCACCCAGGGCGAGCCCAAGGTGATGGACGAGCAGATCGAGCCGGGCCGTTCGCCGCGCCCACGGCGCCAGAGCCGCGTCATCGAACCGCTCGGTGAAAATACGTCGCCCGCACATAACAGTGACGCAGCGGAAGCGGCGCGCCACGACCACCAGGCGAACCGGCCGCCCCGCCAGCGGCAGATCGGTGAGGCATCGCTGATATCGGCTATGAATCCGCCCAGAACTGGCTCCGCATCCGGGACAGAGACTCTTGTCGCTCGTGGGACGGACGGTGATCACGGTCGTGGCGCCATCACAGACGGCGCTCTCCACGTCAAACCCAGGAGGGATCAGGGCCGACGGTCGCAGGACACGCTGCATCATGTTGATTCCTTTGTGAAACCAACGCGAGCCGGCGCTTGAACTTCATCAAAAGTGATGGTGTGGAACGGCCCTTCGAACCGGCATCAAAAGTGCCTAACGTGGTCGCGTAGAGAGGCGCCACAAAGGAAGGACCGTTCCATGGAGAAGATTATCACGGTGGGTTTGGATTTGGCCAAGTCGATCTTTCAAGTTCACGGCATCGCCGAAAACGGGAAAGTCTTGGTTCGTCGTACATTGCGGCGATCGCAGGTTCTGCCCTTCTTTCGGAGCCTTCCAGCTTGTTTGGTTGGTATGGAGGCCTGTGCGAGTGCCCATCACTGGGCACGCGAGATCGCGGCGCTGGGCCACGCTGTCCGCATGATGCCGCCAGCCTACGTGAAGCCTTACGTCAAACGAAACAAGACCGACGTGGCGGATGCTGAAGCCATTTGTGAGGCGGTCACCCGCCCGACAATGCGGTTCGTACCGCTGAAGACTGCCGAACAACAAGCGGCCAGCATGATTTTGCGAACGCGAGAGCTGCTGATGAGGCAGCGCAGCCAGACTGCAAATGCCCTACGTGCTCATATGGCCGAATTGGGCATTATCGCCGGCACAGGCATGGCAAGCATCGCAAAACTCCTGGTGCTTCTCCGGGATGAAAAAGACAATAGGATCCCCGGCGCCGCCCGCTTTGCCCTGATCCTGTTCGCTGAACAGATTGAGCTGCTTACAACCCGCATAGAGAAGCTCGACAGAGAGATTTTGGTTGCCGTCAGAAAGGACCCCGATGCAAAGCGTCTGATGAGCATTCCGGGTGTCGGTCCTCTCATCGCCGCTACCGTTCGGACGTCGGTTTTGGACGCTCGCAATTTTGCGACTGCACGAGATTTTGCGGCTTGGACGGGGCTCACACCGAGGGCACAGTCGAGCGGCGGAAAAGAAAGGCTCGGCGCGATATCAAAGCGTGGAAATCGGCAACTACGGACGCTCTTGATCGTTGGTGCGACCTCTATCATCAAGCTTGCTAAACGAGGCTTGAAAGTCCCACTCTGGATTCGGACCATGCTGCAAAGACGGCCGGTCAAGGTCGTATCGGTCGCGCTCGCCAATAAGATTGCGCGCACGATCTGGGCCTTGCTGGTCAGAGGCGGCATCTATCAGGCGCCGGCCGCAATGCTGAAATCCTAATCTTAAGAGCTCTCCGGCGGAAGAAGAAAGCTGCCGAGGAGGCAAGGTGCAAATCTGGATGAACCCCGAATGACGTCATTCCCGGTAGCAATCAGACCGCCTGACTCACTGCGCTTCGAGCGCGAGAAATTGATTGGGCGATTGCTTCCGCGGATATCATCGTGGCCAGCGGCCAGGCGCCGCTTCGCAGGCCGAACATATGACCGCACCGTCATCCCTTGTTCAACCAGAGAAAGATCTTGCAGCCCGGGCCGTTCCACATATGAGTCAGAGCCCAATATTGACCCCCTAAGCCGGGGGATCGGCGTCCAAAATTTGCAAGCCGATTGACAGCTGAAGCTGATGAAGGTCGGATTCCCGCGCGGTTTTCGCTGCCGCCGCCAAGGCGTCCGTAAGACGCGACGCAAAGATATTCACTTTGCGGCCGCCCCAGCTATAGCCAGCTCGCGCACCCCTGAGGGGACGGCTCTGGAGCTGCTACAGTGGTTCTGGCAACGCGGGCTGCAGTGTCGACGCCTTTCGCCGTGAATACGAGGGGCGCGCAGCCTAGAAACCGGCGCCGCTTTTTTGAAACGGCGCCGGTTTCTTTGTCAAAGGTCTAGTGAGCGGCGGCACCTTGCTTGATCGCAGAGGCGAAGTCTTCGACAACACGAACAAATAGATCGGGATCACGCAGTGCGTTCTTGAGCTCCTCAGTCCAATCCGGATTCGACTCGGTCCACTTGATCAGCGCGGTCGCCTTGACGCCGCGATGCTTGATCAGGAAGTTGGAGATCTTTGCCGGCACCGCGCCCGCGACAAACGCGGCTCTAGCCGGTGCGGCGCGCGCCAGAAGAATGAAAGCCCGCGAGAAGCTCGCGAGATCGTCCTCTTCCGCGAGTTTGGTGAGGAGGTCCAGTACAGGACCGGAAGGGGTCGTGTAGGCTGCCGAGCCCTGGGATGCGATCGCCTCGGCAATGCGGTTCAGTGTTTCTGGGGGCATGCTCTTAATTCCTTCGTCAAGGCCGGCGAGCGCTTTTGCTTTTGCCCTGCGATCGGCGGCGAGGTTTCTGATGTCGTTTGCGTCTCGTTCGGTGGGCACCCACACACGGACTTCCTGCCAGCCTTCAGCCAGGCGAACGTCGCGCTGGCGTCTTACTCGCCTGACTACCGTAGGATCGGCCACGAAATGTCTCCGTACTGTCGTTACGCCATCTATACCGTAACGACAGTACGGGAAAGAGGTTCCTTGATGGAACCTAAGAACGTTAGATAGGGCCCACCATCAGTCGCTTTATTGAAGTATAGATAAACAACCTTTATTCTGGTGTCGGACTTGGCTCTTCTGCGAAAGGTTTCTCTTGAACCGCAATAATCTCACTCACGCCGTTCGGGAACGATTGCAGCGGCTTCCGGCGCCCTATGCGGCGCATTACGGCGTGGTTCCGCTGCCCCCGCCTGAGGACGGGGTTGCCGCGGGGTCGGTCCTTGCCCGGCTCAGGGCGGCGGATGCAGCCTTGGTGCGCATCGAGACGCTCGCGGCCGAACTAAAGGACCCGTATCTGATCAGCCGCATCTTGCCACGGCGGGAAGCTGTCAGCAGCTCGGCGATCGAAGGCACCAACAGCACGCTTGACGAATTGCTGTCCGGTGAAGAAAGCGAAGATTCCCAGCAGGGCGAGGCGGTAGTTCAGGTGCGTGACTACGCGCTCGCGCTCGATGACTTCCTGCCGCGGGCCAGACAAGAGAAACTGGAAATCTTCACAAGCGGTTTGGTGCAGGATCTGCATCACGCCGTCATGCGCGGCGACGCAGAATACAAGGACAAGCCCGGCGATCTTCGCCAGGTTGTGGTCTGGACCGGCGGCAGGGGCGATATTGCTTACTCGACCTACAATCCGACGCCGCCGTCTGAGATTGCCGCGTGTCTTGAGGACACGATGAAGTACATGCGCTGCGAGGGCATGCAGGCGATGTACCAGAGCTTCATTGTGCGAATGGCGGTTGCGCATGCACATTTTGAGGCAGTCCACCCGTTTCGTGACGGCAATGGCCGCGTCGGCCGTCTCCTCCTGCCGTTGATGATGGCGGCGGAAGGCATGATGCCGATTTACCTGTCACCGTACATTGAAGCCCACAAGGCGGCTTATTATGAATCGCTCAAAGCGGCTCAGCAGCGCCTCGATTGGCATGAAGCGGTCGGATTCATGGCGGACGCAATTGTCGGCACCACGGATGAGCTGCTGAAGACGCGCGACGCTTTGTCTGCACTTGGCGATCTATGGCGAAAGCGGCGCAAATTTCGCCAGGGCTCAGCGAGCCTGCGAGCACTCGATGTTCTGCCGCACTATCCAGTGCTGACCGTCAAGCGTCTGGCCTCGCTTCTCAGCATTACGGTGCCTGCAGCGTCGCAAGCGGTAGAGCAACTGGTCGAGAATAAAATCTTGAACGAGCGTACCGGCTATGCGCGCAACCGCGTCTTCGCCGCGCCCGACGCGCTGTCGATCATTAACCGCCCGTTCGGCGAAGAACCCATTCTTCCCGGTGCGGACACCTGACGGCCGGTATGCCGGGCTGACAATCGGGGAAGCCGCGAATTGCGTCTTCGCCCCGCCGCCGGTCATGCCGTCGGCGGGACTTCCTTGAGACACAGGCGATTTTCCATAGCACGCGATCCCCCAAATGCTCAATGATCACGCCGGACGAAGGGAGATTCGGTAGATGGTCGAGGCGATTCTCCGAAGGACACTCAAAAGAGTGCTTGACCTTGCATCGATGCACAGCATCACGAGTGATGCGCTCATAGCGATGAGCAAGGACGATTATCAGGTTCTCCGTCGCGCGGCGACGCGCGCGCGGCTCGACAGGAAAGCGCGTTTCGTCTGCGCGAAATGCGGACATGCCGTCTACGCTCCGCGCGAAGGCCGGACCGGCCAGCCTTACTGGAAACACCACCCGGGTGCCCCACAGCTTTGTCCCTGGTGGACGGGGACGCCGGCCAGCGTCGATATCGTTAGCGCGCAGCAATTTGACGGAGCGCAGGAAAGCCCGCTGCATGCTAAAATCAAACATATCGTCGGTGAGTTATTGACCAACGATCCGCGCACGACCGCAGGAAGCGTCGTTGTCGATGAGTATCTTATCCTAGAGAATGGACGGCGGCGGCCGGACGTACGCGCGATCTATGATCGCATGCCACTCGTCGTGGAGGTTCAACTTGCAACCACGCAAATCCCCATCATCGTGCAACGCGAAGATTTCTATGAGAGCGCGTCCATTCGCCTGATTTGGCTCACCTGGAATTTTGAGCCCCCCACGAGCGGCCGATTACTCAGTTCGTTTGAGGACATTTTCTACTCCCACGACAAGAACCTGTTCTCAATTGACGATGAAACGATAGCCCTCTCCAGACAGCGGCGAGAAGTAATCCTGCGCGCGTTCTGGCTGGATGAAGACGCATGGCGCTCGAAATTGGTCACGATTTCCGACCTCAATTGGATCGAGGGAGGGCGCGCAAACGCGGTCCCGTCGAGGCCGCCTTGGCATCATGACTTTCTGTCGCGCTGGCGCGGCGCGCTCGGCGAAAGAGGTACGAAATGGAAAGAGCGGATCGCGCTGGCCTTGTTCCCGGAGATATTCTCTTCAGCTTGACGCAATGCCAGCAGCGTATCTCAGCGCTTGACGTATTCTGTAGCGCAATCAAGTGAGTCGAGGATTGCGGACGGGGCCAGATTGCCTGTGGGGGCAGCGGCTTGGTAGGAGACGATGGCGCAACAAGGTGGAAAATATCGTGCATTCCGTAGATAGTGACGACCTCGAAGCGAAGCGCATATGCTACGCCTGCATTGGCGAGCAGTATCTAAGCGAAGAAGTTCGCGCAAAGGGCAAACGCGCCAAGTGCAGCTATTGCGACAAGGCGCGTCGTACCTTCAGCCTTGACAAGATGGCCGCACGTGTGGCGACCGCGTTCGAGCAGCACTACTATCGAACGTCAGATCAACCAAACGACTACGAATATATGCTCCAGCGCGACAAGGAGCTGAGCTACGAATGGAATCGACATGGCGATGATGTCGTGTACGCCATTCAAAACGCCGCCGAAATCCCTGAAGACGCGGCCCAGGACGTCCAGTCAATCCTGGAGGAGGAACATAGCGATTTCGACAGCGCGGCCATGGGTGAAGAGACGGAGTTCGCGAGCGACAGTTACTATCAAGAGAAAAAGGTCAGCGATGATGCTTGGCGCGAGGAATGGTATCGGTTCGAGAATTCACTCAAGACCGAGGCGCGTTTCTTCAGTCGCACCGCAGCTACGCATCTGGCGGCCATCTTCGACGGGGTGGATGCTTTGCGGACGCGGCAGGGGCAGCCTCTGGTCGTAGATGCGGGGCCCGGAACGCTCTTCCATACACTCTCTCGTGCCCGGGTCTTCCAGTCCGAGGACAAACTCGAGGTGGCGATGTGTCGGCCCGACCTCCAGCTCGGGTCGCCCCCAGCGCTGGTGGCTGCGGCAGGTCGCATGAATGCGCGGGGCATTTCTGTGTTCTACGGCGCCAACGATCCCAAGGCCGCCATCGCCGAGGTGCGGCCTCCGGTTGGAAGCAAGGTTGCCGTGGCGCAATTCGAGATTATCCGAAAACTCCGGCTGCTCGATCTGACGGCGCTCAAGAATGTCCAGATGCGCGGAAGCATCTTTGACGTCGATTTTGCGCGCCGGCTGGAACGAGCGCAATTTCTGAAATCTCTGAGCAACCGTATCACCCAACCGGTCATGCCCGACGATGAGCCTTTCGAGTATCTGGCAACGCAAGCCATCGCCGATTTTCTCGCAACGGAATCCTCGGTGCCCATTGATGGCATTATCTTCCCGTCGGTTCAGGTCGCGGGAGACGTGCTCAACGTCGTCCTATTCCACAAGGCTGCGCGCGTCGAGGCGATGGAAATTCCGAGCGGGACCGAGATCAGAGCCAGGACGGGGCAAAGTACCGCGGAGGGGTGGGAAGTCGATTACTCGGTATTCGAGGAGGTGCCGCCGCGGCCAAAGGTTGATGAAGAAAAGGAAAAATCGCCAGGATGGCCCGACTTCGATGCCATGCCGGCGTTGGCGGGAGAACGGGTCGATTCCGATCTGCGGGAGCCAAGCCTTCGCGTCATGCCGGACAGCGTCAGCGTACACCATGTGGAGGGCGTCGTCTTCAAGACAGACGAGTATCAGGTGCGTCGTTCCCGCTGGGAGAAGGACGATCGATCCCCGTTCTAAATTTACACCCGGTCACGAGAAGGTGTGTGATGGCGGCGGCGACTAATGGCGCTGACGCATGAGGCGCTTTCGCCGGCCACAAGCAGTGGCACGAAAATTCCTACGACGACCGCGAACGTATCGATGAGAACAGCGGCCCGAATTGGGATGCGCCAGCGCTTGCCTGCAAGGGAATAGCTTTCATTCTTCCTTTGGCGACCACGGATCAGGCAGGCTGACAATGTCGGCGAACCGCTTTCCGTCCCGAAACATCCACTTGTCGTCGTCCGCCTCAAATCGGTTGATCTCTCGTAGCTCGCCCGGAAGAGGGTGGTCCGCCCAAGGATGAACTGCGAGTACCGGCTGCCATTTCTCCTCTCTCAGCTTCGACAATCCTGTCTCAGGTAAGAATAGAACTGCGCTCACATGCGTGTTCCGCGGACCGTTAGGCCCATGCCAAAATCCATTCTTTGCGCGAGTGATATGAGCCGAGCCACCGTTGAACTGCACGATCTCGTCGCCAAAGATGGCGTCTCCGTAACGCATCCGAGTAATCAGCTCGGCGCAGTCATCCGCCGGCATTCGACGCCGCGGTGAAACGAAAGCACCGTCACTTGCATTCGCCTTCGTCTCTCTACGCTCGAAATCAACCGGTAAAGCGCCCGGAATGACCGCCGCAAATCACATCGCTGCGCGATTTCGCACCCGCCCATTCGATGTAGTCGTTTCATCAATAATCCGTCGGACCGGAATAAACCTCGCATCAACGACATAACTCCGGTGCTTTAGTATTGGATTTTGGGCGCGTTGACGAGCGCTCTGAGTGTTGCGAATGATTGCGGTCTTGGACGAAACTGAAGCCTAGGAGAACTCTCCCAATGCGCCGCGAATTGCCGCCCCAGTTGTCGACCTCCCATCGTTCTCGCCCCGGCGACATGACGCTCCCGGACGTCGTCAAACTTTACAACCTGTCCCTGAACGTGCCCGCCGACCGCTTTTGCGAAGTCGCTGGAATTGGGACAACCAGATTTTATGAGCTAGTGAAGGACGGCGTGATCCGCGTTCGAAAGAACGGACGCCACACGACTGCTCCTGTGGAAGAGTTGTTCCAGCTTCTGCGCGGCGATCAAGCCGCCGCCTAACCTTCCACTTCGGTGCGCGCGGTTCCGTCCCGCGTCAGCGCCGGCGCCGACCCGGCGGACGTACCCGGGCGGCGCGAGCGGCGGCGCGCTGCGGTCTCTGAACCTTTCCCCAGCGCGCCGCCCTTCATCCAGCAGACCGGGAGTTGACCGATGAAGCGCCGACGCAAGGCAGTTCCTTCAGCGCACGTTTACGCGTTCCCGTCGGCCCGCCACCGTCGGATCGTCGCTTTCATAGCCGCCGAAATGCGCAAGCGACCGTCGGCTGACGACGCTGAGAAATATCTGATCAAGCACCTGGACATCGAGTGAGGCCGGCTCGCTGGGCTGGGCGTCACCGATGCCGAAACCGAACAGCATTGCCACGCTTTCGCGAAGGCCGCTTGGCAGATCGTCTTCGCAGATCGTCGGACTTGGGGGGCAGCATGACTAAACGGGCCGTGTCGCGCGCCGTGCGCAACGCCCGGCGCGAAGTGGCGCCGGCCCAGGAAGGCGATCCCCGGCTTCATGTCCGCATCGCCGAGCCAAAGGCGAAGGTCTTACTTTTGCCCGGCCGCTTCCGGGAAGCCGCTTACATCAAGCGCCACGTCGAATTCGTTCTGACGCGACCTGCCGAGCAAGGCGAGCAGCATGTTCGGCAAAATCTAAACGCGATCCGTCGGACACTAGATGAAATAGGCGTTGATCATTTCACCATCGACGCGGAAGTCCGGCGCATCGAAGCAAAGGTCCGCGCCGAACTGTGGCGGCAGGTTCTGACGCCGGGCGGTGACCAATGAGCACCGCTGCCGCACGCTGGCTTACCGGGCCGCGGTGGCCCGCCTAGAGCAGGCCCGGGCGCTGGCGGCTGAACAGTGGCCCGAACCGCCGCCTTCGATCGTGATCACGTCCGCGGCCGACCGGCGGGCCTTCCAAGGTTACTTTGAGCAAGCCGAAGGGTTCGAAGGCCAGCCGCTCTATCGCACGATCGTCGATGCCAACGGGGCGGTCCACGCCGACGCGGCCTGGCTCAACCTGCTCAAGCCCGATCGTCTCCGCATCGCACTCGCCGCGGTCCGGGGGGATACCGAACGTTGGGGAGGCAAGCGGGCTAGGCAACGACTGGAAGGGGACCTGACAGCGCGAATTGTCGCAGCCGAACGATACGGAGCCCAGTGCGCCAGAGCTATCGAAGTCTCCGGTGTCGAAGCCGCGAAGGACGCAGCACACAAAGAAGCAAGGAAAATCCATTCTTTGCTGTATAGAAGTCGCCAGCACGCGCCGCTTACCGTCTCAGGAATGTTGATCTTGGCGCGCGGCATGATGCTGTTCGAGGAAGTGCAGAAGAGCAACTATTGCGGCGGCGAACAGGGGCGAGGTCTGCTTCTGGGCCGCGAGTTCGCAAGTGCGGTCCTTCGCGTCGCCGGAATTGCGGCATAACATCGTCGAATGGGGCGGCGGCTTCCGCCGCCGTCCTCCGGGGCATCTTTACGAAAAAGGTCCAACCATGGGCGAGCGAAGGCGAAGACGAATGATGATGGCATACCATGAAGCGGCCCACGCAGTGCTGGCTCGCCGTCAAGGGCTAGCATGCGCGGAAATACGTATGTCAGGATCGGTCGGAGCCCTAACGGCTTCGGCGTCTTATGAGAGTGGAGAAGCAGTAGAAGCGAAGATTGCGGGGTACGAGATCGATGCCGCTGTAGCATTAGCAGGACCAGTCGCGAACGTTCGTTTCTCCGGGCGTCCCAGCTCGTTTTCTGACGGCGCCGAAAGCGACTTGCAGATTGCACAAGCGGCGGCCGCTTCTATTGCTCTATTGAAATCCGGCCAGTCGTTGCCCGGCGCTGGGAACGAGGAGCTTGAACTTCCCCGGGACGTCCTTCGGCAGGCGAACGACATACTGGCCGTCATCTTGCAGAATTGTGAAGAGTTGGTCGACGAGCACTGGGCCGAGATTGATCGTGTAGCGAAAGTCCTAATGCACCGCGATCTGATCACGGCCAGTGAACTTGACCAGCTTATAGCCGAAACACCCAGCTGAATTGCATGTACCAAGCTGACCGCTCTGAACGCGTCAAGCTTTGGCGAAGGTCGCTCTAGCGATCCTTCCGGAACGCTGCCGGTTTCATTATCCAAGCGCTCGACGGCCGGGCCCGCGTTTACGACTTCCGATACAACGATATGGCGCTGTCCTTGCGTCGGCAGATCGACAATCCAGCGCACACCAGAAAACTCGAAATTAGGTTCCAGGGCGAGCGGATGTTGTTTGCGGAGTGGACCGACGATGGCTTTACCAAACGGTCATATAGGTCGGGTGTTGGGAAGCGCGGCTACGTCGGTACGAACGAGTACCCGCGCTGGCCGGGCCGGTCAAAGCAGCGACATGAAGCGCGACCTACCATACTGGCCGGCGGCGCTGCGGCTGGGTCAAGCCGCGAGCTATTGCGGGCTGTCGGCCCACATGTTGAAGGCCGTCTGTCCGATCAAGCCGATCGAGTTCACGCAATCAAGCCGCGGCAATCGGTATCTGCGAGCTCGGGCCAAAACCATGCCTGACCGAGGTCGCGTTCACTTCGATCTAGGTAATCGTCAGGCGACGTTCTATCCCGAAGTGGCGTCTGATATCGATGTCGTGGTTCGCTTGCTCTACTTGGTGGAGGTCATCAGCGCGAAGCCGACGACGGCCAAGATCGCGACCGGGGCAACCACGACGATCAGTTTCAGGAAGAACGTCCCGGCTATGTCGATCGCCGGGGAGAACTGTTTACCGGCGGTCGGGGAAATCCAGCCGATGACGATGCGGATCGCTAGAAGGAGGATCGCGCCGGCGAGAGCCAGGATCAAAATGATTGCCAATAGCAGCCCCCCCCTGCAACACTCCGGAGGCGGCCGGGTTTGGCACCGACGGACACTACACTCGTGATTGCCGCGAGGAATTCCCCCGCGGTGGTTCCTAGCGGCGCGCCGCGGTGGCGCTTTTCCGCGTCCCTGATCTGGCGCGCCTCATGGAATTCTTGGCGGGAGATACCGACGTCGGCCGCTGTCGGCTTGCTAGCGTTCCGGGTGGTAACTCTAGGCAGATTATCTCCAAGACGCGCAACCTCACCCCGCGCTTGCGCTGCGTCGTATTCGTCGGCAAGCCGACGCTTTGCCCGCGCCTCGATATTAAGCGCATCGCCTTGCGCGCGGTAGGCGCAGATCAGTTCGTCGTGGGCCTTCTTCGCCTTCGCAAGCCGCGCTTGAAGCTTCGCTGCAGTATAGGCAAACGACAGCACGGTCGCAGGCGTCGAGTTCATCGACCGAGAATGCCTCAACCTGCGCAGCTGACATGGTCGGCGCCTTCCGTTGCTTGCCGTGGCGGCCGGTTCGTTTTGCAACTGGTAACTGCTTTCCAGTTGATCGACGGGCTTTCGCTACGATTGGGTGACTGACGCCGATTTCCGCCGCGATAGCGCGGTCAAACTTCTCCGGGTTAGCAGCGATCGCTTCCGCCGTGCGCTGCGCGGCAGGGAGGTACGGCGCGCGGCGCAGAACTCCGTTGAGCCGCCCTCACAGGCCATGATCGCCCCCCCAAAGTTTGATGGAGCGACGGCTCTCAAAGAATGGAGATGGCTGTTGGCTGCACTGCAACGCGTGATGGCGCGCGCGACTAGGATGCAAAAGGACAGGTCCGCGCTCCTATCGCTTGCCAAGGGGGTCTGATATTTTGTCGCGTGCCGATCTTTTTGATCCATATTTTTCGAAGACGCTGCAAATTCGATCGTGCCCCGGTGGGAAGTTTTATTCATGCAAAGTGATTTAAGCTGCGCCGAGCGTCACGCGGCGAGTACCGCTGAGGTCGAAGAGTTCGCAGCCGAGCCCCTCGCGACCGGCAGACCCGTAGCTGCAAACGATAACATTGAGGACGGGCCGTGGCTGCTCGTTCCATTTCCTGAGGATTGGTGCGCGACGTGTTGAAACATAGTCCAAGAACCTAGCCCCTTGGCGCGGGTAGCGTCGCGACGGTAGAATGTTCGTAGACGACCGCTGACTAACAAGAAGGCACAATGAAATTTGCCGAGAGCAGGAACACTATTGATCGCAGCGAGGTTTGTTCTTCATCAGAGGCTAGGCGTTGCGGAGTTCTCTTCCATGGCTACCCAGATTGTAATGGACAGCACAGGCGACAGCAGACATTTTTTTGAGCAAGACGACCCCAAGGGGCTCGCCGAGGCCGAGCGGCGCTTCAAGATGTTTACCGGCCGGGGATTTACCGCTGCCACTCGGACCCCGGCCGGCGATCTCAAGCTGATACGGACATTTGATGCAACAGCGGAGGAAACGCTGTTCTATCCGCACTTAGTCGGCGGTTAGAACCGTCGTAGCACCGAAGATGTTTTTGTTCGGACGCAACGTCGCGCAGGGCGCGCGTTTGCGCGCCCTGCGTGCGCTTTATCAGAGCTTCAACGAGCAAAATGGCCCGGAAGCGCGTGCACGCCGTCTTTTGCGGGAATGGTTATCTCCAGAACAGCGCGCGCAATTTGATGTCAATGGCTTTTTTGAAGTCACTGGTTCTCTTACCGGCCGTCGATACCGAATTCATCAGGGCACCATGAGCAATGTTTTGGAGCTGGATGAAAAATTGGAGCCTAAGGTGGGATGGTGCTTCCTCCCCGAACGGGCGTTGGCAGTTGGCGATGTGATGCTCGCCCAGAAGATCGCACTCGAAACCGACGAAGCCGCGGTTCTCGCGACCGCCAAGTCGTTTTCTCCGAGACTGCCGTTTGTACCCCGAGCGGTGCGGCGCGCTCCCTAGATCTGATCATGGGCGGGGCCGCCGCTTGTGGCGGCGACCCCTAGCCGCGAAGCCGCCGGACGCGAGACGAGGACGACTTCGCGACTGCATCCAGCATCGGCGCCGCCGGCGGCAGGCGCAAGGACGTCTGTGCGTTAGTGTTACTTGGGCTGCTTGACGGCGCCTGATGGCCTCACAGATGGGGACCGCGAGGCGATCGCTTCAACCTTTTGTAGCGTTCGTGCGAACTCAGACCGCAGATGTTGGACGTGCGCGACGTCCCTCGGCTCTGACAGAAACGCGATCTTCACGAGGAAGCGGTTCAACAGCGACGCTATTCCATGATTTTCGGAATGTTGCGAACGCAGTACGGTGAGTTGCCGACGCATCTCGACGAGATCAAGCGGTTCGTGGTCCGGCTGCTTTTCCAAACGAAACCGCCTGCAATCAAACGAAGCGCCGCGTCGAATATGGTGGTGCGACGACTTCGCCTTGGGTGGAGCCGGACGGGCAATGTCCGGCGCTCAGAAGGTAACGCTTCGCAGCGATGCTGCAATCGAGTTGCAAAATTAAGCTTGATGCAGCGAGATCAGGTTAATTCTGGAACAGCCGTGCTCCCGATCTATAGCTCCCGTCCCGTCGCCGGGTGGCTGCGGTTCTTCACCTTGATCCAGTGCTTCTGCCGACGGCCACGGTGAGGCCGATCGCGATGCTTGGATACCAGCCCCTCAAGACCCATGCGATAAGCGGCCCGGAATAGCTAAGGGCTGATCTCGCCGCGATCGGGAATGCAGCGTCTCAATCACGGGAGCCGTATTTCGTAAGCCGAGCTGGCCTTACTCCCAGCCGCGCCGGCCTATTGGTCCTTCTGCCGAATGCTCGCGGTGGAGGCGGGCCATCTCGCGATTGGGCCGCCTGATGAAGTCGCGCTCGACGCAAAAGCCGGCCGTGATTGAAGCGGTCAGTGCAAGGCCGCAGGCGAGGTAGCTATTCATGAAATCCCACAAAATGTTGCTGCCCGCGACTACAAGAAAAGTGAGTGCCATGACAGTATCGCGAAATGCCCGAACCATGTTGCCCCAAACTGATTGGCGAGGCTTCACTTAGCATCGCAACCACGACGATCAGCGGCGTCGATGGGGCATCCGGCGCCGTCTTTCTGCACGGAGTGCGCGCTCGCTGAACCAACCGGCCAGCAGGACCGCAAAGGCGGCGACAATCTCGCCGGCGGCCGCCCATCGGATCAGCGAAGCCCGGTCGTCTGCTGGCATCGCCGCGAGTGCATCAAGTTCGGCGCCCTTGTCCAGCGATGTACCGTCGAGGCGGTCTAGATCGGGGCCTGGCGCCTTGGCGAGGTCGGCGCAAGCGGCAGCCTGATAGGCATCGCCGACGGCGAACCGCCTACTGTTGTGGATCGCCGATGTCGAACGCGCCTAAACGGTAATCTTCGCCCACCGATTGCTCAGTCGTTGGCCCCACAATCAAAGTGAACGTCGCGTCGGGATAGCGCGTCCACACTTCGATGTCGTCTGACGTAACGGTTAGATAGCCGAAGAAGCATTTGTAACGGCCGGGCTCTGTCATGCGGCCGATCTTCTCCCAATTGATCTTGTTAACGCGCACGCCCTAGCTCCACTCGTTTTCGGGGAGCGAGCCGGGCGGCGGCTTGAGTTCTTCTAGGCCGGCTTCGATAGTTGTTATTTCGTCTTGGACGGCCTGAACAGCGTTCGCGGGATCGATGCCGGAGACAGCGTGTAGTTCGCCCAGCATCTTGCGCCGATGCGCGAGCAGGTCCGTCAAGGCACGTCGGTCCCGCACCTTCACGTAGCCGGCGACGATCATTTCCATGGCTGTTGACACTGCGTTGCCTCCACTGCGCCTTTGAGTTATCGCGGCCGGCTAAGCTCCAACAGACCGGCTTCGGTCATACGATATTCGACGCCTTTGCCCGTTGAGCGTCGCTCCATCCATCCGTTTCGTAAAAGAGCGAGCGTCGTTCCGGGGCTGCCGGGAAGCTTTAACGAAGACACCCAATCGCGGTCACGAAGACGATCGAGAAATTGCCGGTGATAGTGCTTAAAAAGCGACCTGCGCTTTTCTTGCCGACGGCTGTCTCGCAGTATCGTTTCAGGCGGGAGTTCGGTTTCCATGCGGTTTGTTGCCATCGCATGGTTTACGATCACTTAACGACCGGGAACAGCCGGCAATCTTTTCTAAATGGTTCATGGTTGTTGTTTTGCGGCATGGGAGGACGCATCTGCTTGGTTCGTGCCCACTGTCAGGCGAAGCTATGCTCGCCTGGTCCATCGAGGTTGAATTGCATCCGCTTGTAGCCGATAGCATCAGGTCGACCGATGACCAGCCCCACTGCCAGAAGGGCAGTCTTTGACCTTGCTCAAGGCGGTTTGAGACAAGGGCGCTTAGAACCCAACACGCAGCCGAACGGCGCCGCCATGACGTTGCTGAGGTTGTGGGCCCGGGTTCCTAGGAATACCGGGCCCGCCTTGTTTTACCGGCTCAGGTGGCGGCCGCGATCCGCCGAGAGATGCTCCACATTGGCATTGAACTTCCGTTACGGCGCGCAGGCGCTGCGGTCCCAGCTGGGCGCGTGTTTGGCGTCGGCGCCGGCCCATCCCAAGCCTGCATGTTGGGCTGGCCGGATCAATAACCAGTGTGCAACATGACCGGGCTGTCGAGTGCCGGCAGTCCTACGGCCCCGCGCTGCGGTAGGTGCGGACCCCGAAACGCGGGGGCGATTTGGCTATCCTGTCCAACTTCCCTAGCGGCTTGGAAGCGGCCGCGGGCTGCATGGAATGTCGCAGCGGCGCTGCCTCGGTACTCGCCCGGCGCGCTTCACAAGAACGCCGGATGACCAGCCCTACCGCGGGCCGAATTGGGAACGCCGGCGCGCATACCGATCACGTCAACCCGGATCGCGCGGGAAATAAATCAGCGACCTTTCGCAGCGGCCTTAGTCCCGTGCCGGCGCCCACCCGGGCGACACAAAGACCGAGAATGGTCCCGGCGCTGCAACCAATGATCGGAAGGAAGCACATGTTTCTATGATGAACAGCACCGCATCACCTATCTCCGCATGCTTGATGCCGATGCGGAAGGCGCTGACTGGCGCGAGGTATCGCGGATCATCTTGCGCATTGACCCGGAACGTGAGCCAGCGCGCGCTCGGCCCGCGTTCGAAAGCCATCTTGAGCGCGCGAAATGGGTCGCTGACAGTGGGTACCGTCGGTTGCTGCGGCAAGGATGGCCTTCGGCTGCTGAAAGGGCTAGGTCACGACAATGGCCGGCGGGCATCGCTGCCGCCGGCCATCGCTTTGCGCTACCTGTGGCTGGGGGGCTGATCGGCAGCGCTGATGGTAAGCCTGCCGAACCCCGATCAACAACCCGTTAACCAATTCGGGCAGGCTCTGGCTATTTCGCGGGCAACAACGCGGCGGTGTGCTGGGACCTGCGTTGAACCAGTTCAATGCTTTCGCAGCGGTATTGCCACATCCACGACCACGCCTCCGCCGTCTCTGGTGAACGCCTGACACCCGACTGCTGCGTTAGGAAGAGCAACGCTAGCTTGTTCGCCGTCGTCCTTGAGTGCGGTTCTCTGGCATCGATGAGCCGCCGCCTGCAGTTTTTTCGGATCGACACCCGTGACCGCGCTTCCTGCCGTCGCGGCGAGGGCAAACCAATCATTTGACGGGAAGCCGCTCGCGTTCACAAACTTTGGATCGCAGATTAAGACCCTGTCCGGCTTCTTGAAAAAGACACTGCCGCCGGAGGCCGAGAAGTGATCGAAATGCGTGTTTCCCGCTCGATGATCCGAGCCGTTATCTCCCTGCATTCCGGCGTCTCGGCGGACCGCTCGCCGGCAATCGCGGCTGTGAGCCGGCATTCCGAGAAAATCATAGCCGTGAAGAGCACCGCATTTATGCCAACGAGAAGCCCGAGGCCCATGCCAAACAGACGGTGCACTTCTAATCTCTTGGGCTCACTAACTTTGTATCCGAAGCCGCGCCGACTATTCGCATCTTCTCTATCGGCGCCTCCGTTGTATCGGCAATCTCATACGTTTTATTGCTGCCGGAATATAGAAATACGACGGCTCCCGTCACGTCGGGCAGGTGCAAGAAGTAAGCGGCTTTTTCGACCGCGCTACGTCGAAGGAAGCGCCTCGGAAGGGACTTCCCTGAGGAGGAAACCTTCAACTCAACGATTACCTTCTCCGTAGAGCTCACTCCCGTTGATCGCTCGACGACGATATCAGCCTCTCTATCAGAGAACAGTTGGCTCTGTTTGACCCTAACACCTGGCACGCCGCGCAGCGCACTGACGAGATAGCCCGCAATAGTGCCCACCGTACGAAGATAATGCGGTCTCAATTGATCGCGAGAAACCAAAGGATCATCTGTATGTCCTTGAGCAAATCTGAGAAGGGCGCTCGTAACTAAGTCAAACAGCGGTGTGCCTGCCGGGTCGTCGGGGTGGCGGCAGGCGCTCGTGGGTCCGCCGCAGTGTCAAAAGGAAGTTTCCGTCTATCTGATCGCAAAGAACGATGGCGAAGACCGTGACAGATACGATTGCCATCAGGCCTGCGTCCTCGTCGAAATCGAGAGCGTAGTCGTGCGTGGAATGGGTTGCGCCATTCGGTCCGGTAACGCGCAAATTGATCCAACACTTTCTTTCGAAGTAGATCAGCCTGACCGAGGAACTCCTCGATTTTGTGGGGCGCGATACGCGACGGGTCCTTGCCAGCGAGCACTCGGTAAGCTTCCTTAACCCTCAAAAGCTTGATTGCAGCGAAAGACAACATCGGTGAATAGTGTTTGGTCTGGCTCGGATTGTCCTCGCTTGTAGTGCTTGATGGCGGCATCAATATGCGCCATCACCGCCTTTAGGCCGATTTTATAGGGGCCTGCAGGCAGATCTTTGATTTTCTGATCGAGAATTTCTGAAGGTCCATCGAGGCACTTCTCTTACCAAGCGATGGCATCTTCGTTGCAATTCTGGTCGTGCTGGCGTGTCGGCTAACGCTCGGGGAGGAAGGTTTCCGTGCTTGGGGGTGGCGTATCCCGTTCTTGCTGTCCGCACTTCTCGTCGTGTTTTCGATCAATCTTCGTCTCAAGCTGAGCGAGTCGCCGGTTTTCGAGCAGATGCGCCAGGCCGGCAAGGTCTCGCGCGCGCCGGTTCGCGAAAGTTTCGGCACGAGACAAGGATTTGGTTATGCGCTGTATGCTCTCTTCGGCGCGACGGCGGGTCTGGGATGCGTGTGGTACACCGGGCAATTCTACGCGCTGTATTTCCTGCAGAGCGTTCTCAAGGTGGATTTCCTGACGGCGAATGTCTGCGTCGCCATTGCCCTAGCTATCGGTACGCCCCTGGTGGTCGTGAGCGGGGCCTTGTCAGACGGCATCGGACGTCGTCCGCTGATCGTCACCGGACTTCTGCTCGCCGCCGCGCTCTACATTCACATCTACATGGGCGTTGCAAGCGCCACGGCTGCGCACAACTACGTGGCCGTCACCGCGCTATTCCTGGCGCAACTCGTCTTGGTAGTGCTGGTGTATGGGCCGAATGCCGCGTTTCTCGTCGAGTTCTTTCCGGCGCGGCTGCGATATACCTCGCTGTCGCTTCCGTATCCCATCGGCACTGGCATACTCGGCGGCTTCGTTCCGCTGATCAGCCTCTCGCTCGTCAGCTACACCGGCAACCGGCAACATCTACCCCGGCCTGATCTATCCCATCGCGATCGCACCAGCAAAAATGCAGTTACAAGTTGGATAGGCCAGACTCGCCCTAAGTCGACCTCATGAACCCTGCCCGACGAATATGGAAGCTGTCATGAGCAACGAAAGTGCTCACGTGAACACCGAGATCGCGTCCGACGCGCCTCTCTACAAGACCTCGATGTGTGCGTTGTGCGGGCTCATTTACAACGAGCGAGACGGATGGCCTGAAGAGGGCATTCCGCCCGGCGCCCGCTGGGAGGACGTGCCCGCAGATTGGATCTGCCCCGACCGGCGTGCTGGCAAAAGTGAATTCGAGATGACCGAGGTCTGAACCAAACCGTTGATGCTGCGCGACCCTATGGTGCACGGCGTCCCACAATGCCAAAGGAGTTATCATGTACGTCCCTCCGCACCTCGTTGAGGCTCGCGCCGAGGTACTTCACCATCTCATTGAAAAAAATCCGCTCGGCACCCTCTTTACCAACGGGAAGAGTGGGTTTGACGCGAATCATATTCCCTTCGAGCTGCATGCGCACGAAGGTCAGCAGGGCGTGCTTCATTCGCATGTCGCTGGTACGAGCCCTATTTGTCAGGATCTCGCCACCGGCGATGAGGTTCTGATCGATTTCCGCGCCGCGGATGCCTACATCGCGCCAAACTGGTATCCGAGCAAGGTCGAGTCCAAGAAGCAGGTTCCGTCCTGGAACTACATGGTTGCGCATGTGTACGGACGTGTCACGATCCGCGATGATGAGCGTATGTCCGCGGCATAGTCGCGCGCCTGACGCGCATTTATGAGGCGAAACAGGCCGATCCTTGGAAGATGACCGACAGCCCCAAGGACTACATCGGCGAGATGCTCAAGATGATCGTCGGCGTCGAGATCGAGGTCACACGCCTCATAGGCAAGTCGAAGCTCAGCCAGAACAAAGAGGTCCGAGATATTGTCGGCGCCGGCTATGCCCTAAAGGCACAGGGAACAATGTGGTGGGCGAGGCAATGCTGGCCGCAGCCGTCAACACGGAGCAGGCTTCATAGCCAGTCAATCAGCTGTGCTACCCTCCACTCGTTGGCAGCAGTGGCAATCATCTTCCGCGAGATCACGCTCACCTCGATCGCTTCAATTCGGCGATGCGTCCTGATCCATGAAGATCAGGCGTGCCGGATGTTGCTTTGCCGCGAACAGCTGATCATTGGTGATGAGCCCGGTCTCGAGGAGGGTGTCCAGAACCAGGTTTGCACGCTCACGCGCATTCGGAAGAGCAACATGCGAAGATAGATCTAGTGGCGCATTTATCAGGCCGGCAAGCAAGGCTGCTTCGCCAAGCTCGATATCCTGAACCTGCTTCTGGAAATAACTCTGCGCAGCTTTACTGACGCCGAAGATGCCGCCTCCGATCTCCACACGGTTTAGGTAGATCTTCAGGATTTCATCCTTGCTGAGCCGCCATTCGAGCCAAATTGCGACAAGCGCCTCCTGAATCCTGACCTCCAAATTTGGTTGATCTGAGGGGAATAGAATTCTCGCAACCTGCTGGGTAATGGACGATCGCACGGCCTGTGTGCCCGGGGCGGCATGCAATGAGAGCGCGATCGCGGTAAGGTCAAAGCCGAAATGGCTATAGAAGCGGCGATCCCCGGTTGCCAATGTCGCCTTGACTAGGACGTCCGGAAGCTCCTTCACTGAAATCGAGCTGTAGGTCGCGCAAGCGCTGGTCAGACCCGTGCGACATTCCGGCAGACAGAGTGTGGGATCGTCGCCCTGGCTCCAATCCTGATCACCTGTTTTCTGAAAAACGGGGTTTGCCACGATCATTAACACTATGAGGCTGATGAGCCCGAATGTTAAGGCCTCCGAAAGCGGATCGATGATCGTACAGCGCAAGGATCGGGGAACAAGCCTTGCACCGCGCATAATCGACGAGCCACGCGTGGCTCCAGCCATCATACGATCTGGGATTGGGGTTCTTCTTCGCGGTATCATCTGACTCACTTGCGTTTCAAATTGTTTTGAACTTAGCGCGTCGAAACGCGTGCTGCCTGCGGCACGCCGCTCCGTTCGGACGTCCCCGCCAGACAAAGCATCTGTCGTAGTTCTGGAGCCGCGACACGCCGCAGCACAACGTAAGAACTCGCGCATCAGCTGCACCTTGCCGAGGGTGCCGGCAGCGAATTCTGCAGGTGAGAGGTGAGCCCGTGTGAATTTGTTTAGCCCTCGCGGGCTATTGTCGAGCGCTTCTGGTCCGCAAGATCTGCTTCTGGTTGCCAGCACGCGGGTTGCTCGAGCGAGTTGCGCGACGGCGGACGACTGCTGCAACTCTCTGCGGAGTGGGCCGTAGCCATATGCAGCCGCGCGCGCTCTCGTCGGATGCGAAAGCGCCGAGTACGGACGCCGTAGCCAGCCCCACCGGCGGCGACAATCGAAAGGACAATAAGAGCTGCCACCATCATCTCAAGCACGCCTCGCAGATCCTCAATGTCCCGCGCCTGCACCTTGAGGCCGGAATGTGTCTCGGTTCGGAGAATCGAACCGGTAGTTAGTACAACTTGACGCTAGGTACGATTCAAGTGGTGTTAAGGTCCAGCTCTCGATCCAGTCAGGTATCGGTTTGAACCGCCCGGGTTTGTCGGACGCTCCAACTCCTGAGAGGATGGAGCCATGACGAGCAAGACGACGGACAAATTGTCACCCGAGGTCCGAACCCGAGCGGTTCGGATGGTTCTGGATCTCTCCGGCGAGCATCCTTCGCGCCGGGCGGCGGTGAGATCGGTTGCGGCAAAGATCGGCGGCACACCGCAAACGCTTCGTGACTGGGTCAAGAAGGCGAGATCGACAGCGGGCAGCGGACCGGCGTTCCGACTGAGATGGCCGAGAAGCTGAAGGCCCCGACGGGAGAACCGCGAGCTCCGGCAGGCTAACGAAATCCTACGGAACGCAAGCGCCTATTTTGCGATGGCGGAGCTCGACCGCGGGTCCAAGCCATGATCGCCTCTTGATGATCCATCGTGGGCGCATGGGGGTGAGCCGATCTGCAAGGTCCTGCCGATGCGCCCCCTCGACCTACCACGCCGATGCGGCCAAGCGGCGCGATCCAGCCAAGCGGCTGAAAAAACAACGCCAACGCGCGAGTTCATAACAAGTGCAATTGTCAACCCACATCAAGATCGTCCCGATTTAACCGATTTGGCGAGGAGCCCACATGCAGCGTCTTTTGTCCGACAAGAAAGTCGCCTGGTGCCGAGTCATTCGATCAGTCCTGGTTAATCCGCCTGCAGCCCGCACCCCGCGCGTCTGGCCCAACCTTTGCTGTAGTGATGGACCCACTGTAGATCTGCATGAAGCTGACCACCGACTTTGAGGAGCGCGGTCCGGCACGGTCTCGCTGTGTGGTTGACCGCGCTTTCGGTGCGGGAGGAGAGCTGCTCTAAAATTGGGATATGATGACGAAGAGGGCGTCGATGCAGAATTCTCGAGTGGTCGCGCCGGAGACGAGTTGCACGTTGTGGGCATTCGCTGCGCATTAAGCGGCGCGATCCCAGATAGGAGAAGTATGGATCGGATCCCTTCGGGTAAAGGCTTGCCAGAGCCCAACACGAAATTGTCTCATCTCGGTCGCGCGCCGGCTGAACACGCCGGGATGGTCAATGTGCCTGTCTATCGAGGTTCCACGATCGTTTCGGAAAGCCTCGAAGAGTGGGATAGGCGCAAGCAGAATCCAGTGACGAACTACGGACGATTCGGCTCACCGCTGTCTCGCGCTCTCGAGGCTGCCATTTGTGAACTGGAAGGCGGGTATCGTTCGATCTTGTTCCCTTCGGGGCTCTCTGCGTGCTCCCACGCGCTTCTCGGGATACTGAAGGCCGGGGATCATGTTTTGATCTGCGATAACGTCTATGAACCGGTCAGGATATTCGCGAACGAGGTTCTAACTAGATTTAAGGTCAAAGTGGAGTACTTCCATCCCACACAACCTTCGGATCTACTCGCGAAGATTGGAGCAAAAACGCGAGCTGTGTACCTGGAGTCCCCGGGGTCACTGACGTTTGAGGTACAGGATCTTCCCGCGCTGTGCGCGATCGCGCATCATTCGGGTGCGCTCGTGCTCATGGACAACACTTGGGCGACGCCGCTCTATTTCAAACCCTTTCTCCATGGCGTCGACATTTCGATCCATGCCGCGACCAAGTATATCGTTGGTCATTCCGACGCCCTTCTGGGCATTGCTACTGCTAACAAGGAAGCGTGGCCGCTCCTGCAGCCAAGCGCTCATCATTTCGGGGAGATCGCTGGGCCAGATGACATCTATTTAGCTCTTCGTGGACTGCGGACACTAGCCGTTCGCATGAGGCAGCATTGCGAAAATGGCATCAAGCTGGCTCAAAGCCTGGAAGACCACCCGGCAGTGGGCCGGGTTCTACACCCTGCGCTCCCAAACGATCCCGGCCACATTATTTGGAAGCGGGATTTCTTGGGTGCAAGTGGCCTGTTCGGCGTCGTTCTGAAGGCTATGCCCAAGGCCCAGCTTTCGGTTTTCTTCCAGAAACTGCGCCTTTTTGGAATCGGATTGTCGTGGGGTGGGTACGAAAGCCTTGCGCTGCCTGTCGATGATCCTCCACGAACGGAAGCTAAGGTTTCATTTGATGGACCGTTGATTCGTATTCACGCCGGCATCGAGAGGCCGAGTGATCTCATTGCGGACATGCATCAGGCGCTGCAAGCCGCCTGCGAACACTCCGTGAGCGACGCTGCTTACCAGGATGAGAGCAGAGACGGGTGATTTCAAGGGCAGTATTGATGGTGCGAGGAGGCCGATAAGAGCGACGCTTGGGGGCGCTATCGCAACCATGCGTACGGCTTCTGTCTGTCAATGTGCGTGAGCACAACGCCCATGTGTGCGGTCGGTTGGATCTCATTTAAGCCGCAGGCCATTGCCGTATTCGGATGATTCGCTTGCCCAAACATGTCCGGGTGCTTTTCAACACGAGCGCTTGGCAATAGGCGACCGCGCAACCGGGAATCTCCGGCTTTCCGTTCGGTTACGGCGCGACCGCAAACGGGTATATCGCAGCGGATGCATGCCATTTCTGCGACTAATTGCCTCTGTGCCCTATGACGCGGGCGCCGGGTCTATTAGCTCGGCTGGCCCCCGGAGCAGAGGCGCGGAGGCTGACCCAAGGCGTAAACGATCCTTCGCGTACTTGCCGATGCGACATACATTCTTCAGCTAGCACCAACAAGGTTGTCTCTCTTGCGACGAATGTCCGAATTGTAGCAGTGAACGTGGCGCCCAGTTCTCCAACACTCCTGCTTGCGGCAGTGCTCCTGCCGCCTCAGCTGGGACGACATTTGCTGGACGCTTCAGGTCCGCCTCCTCCGGAAGAGGCGCATGCACAATGTTCTCTATCGAGCAGCTACCCGATCTCAGCCAACTCGATTGCAGCTCGTGACGAGAAGTATGACTGTCGCGTTCGGTCGAGCACTTCGAAGCAAGATGAGGCCGAAGTGGCGCAGGGCCCTGCCCAAATCGATCCACTCAAAAGACGCAGCACCGGATTGCCTAAGTCGGTGGCGGGAGGCACCAAATGGACCTATTTTGCTTCATCGAATGCGCAAAACAGAGTCGATCTCCCGAGGTGTTGTTCGATCTGCTTGTGAGCTGCTCGAGCGAACAGGGCTTCAGTCAAGTCGCTTACGGGGCGCTGACGGACGCGGAGCCGACCCGCCGGCCAGAGTATCTGCCAGCCGCCGTGACGGTGAGCTTTCCTTCCGCGTGGCGCGAGCGCTATGCTGAACGCCGATACAATGCCATCGATCCTGTGGTTCGGTACGACGATGCAGTCGTCACCGTTTCTATGGGATCAACTCGCTCACAAGATCGATTGCAACCCGGCGAAGTGCGTGTGTTGAACGAGGCCAAAGAGGCGGGTCTGAAGCACGGCGTAACCGTACCACTGTTCGGACCATTTGGACGGCTATGCGTCGTATCCTTTGCATCCAGGTTCGACGATGTCGACCCTCAGTATCGCCTCAGTCGTCTCAACGCATTGGCTTGGCAGTTTCATCATGCATTTACAAAAATCGCGCCCTCATCGGAGGGCAAATGCCATATGAAAGTGGCCCTATCCGAACGAGAAAAGGATTGCCTCCGCTGGGTGGAAGAGGGGAAATCATCCTAGGAAATCGGAGTCATCCTGAGAGTCAGCGAGAATACGGTGAACTTTCACCTGAAGAACCGCGATGCGAAAGCTAGAGACGAACAGCCGTACCCATTGCCTTGCCAAGGCGATTCGCCCCGGTCTAATCTGACGTTTCGGCGCCGCTGCCCCGTACCGACCTATGTCGAAGTCACGAGCGATCGATCTGACCAGCGTGGCAACATGACAGCGAGGACACGTTCAGCCCAAGGTGCAGAAGATGCTGTCGCCGCGAATAGCTGACACGCCTGTCGTCTCGTCGTCTTCGGGGGCATAGATGCGTATCCCGCCGAGGGTTGGTCGAGTTTTCGAGGCGGGAGAGGTTCGTACGATCGCCTAAATCCGACGTGGACTGGCCATGACGGTAGACCATTCGGCGCATCGATGACGCGCGTGCGATCACAGTGATCTTCGCAAGCGTGCTTGGTTGTGGATGCCGATACCCATCAATACGGGAGCGGTTTTTGGGCCTGGATTGCGGCAAGCTAGTCGCCTGGGATAACGGTATTGCTTGATGCAGCAAGCCTGCCCTTGCAAAAACAAGCCCCGGCCATGGGCCGGGGCTTCCGATTCTTCGTTCGTACTGCTGATCAATATTTCAGAAGAAACGGGCCGCCGAACTTATAATTGAGCCGGGCAGTCAGAAGATCGAAATCCTGGCGGACGCGATCGGTTCCGCCTGCGGGCGCGGCGAAGTGCACCGCTCCGGGCTGCATGAATAGGTGGTCGTACTCGAGGCTGACCGACCAGCTCGGCGCGAAACCGTACTCAATCCCAGCTCCCAGCGCACCACCCCAAAGAATGTGGTCGCTCTTCCCAAGCTGCGCGCCCGTGAGGGTCGAGCTAATCTGATAGGTATTGCTCGTCACTGCGGCACCACCTTTGGCGTAAAATAATACGTTGTCTACGGCATAACCGATCTGCCCTGTTATCAGGCCGAACGCATCAATCTTGGTCTGGTTGATATCCGCAAACGCGACGCTGTCATTCGAGCCGGTCAAACCAGCCCAGTTCCCCTGGCCTTCAACACCAAGCACGATCTGGCCCGTCTGCCTTCGATACCCGATCTGGCCACCCACAGTACCGCCGGTCGCATCATGGCAGCCCTCAGGTGTGCCGCCATTGAAGTCCCAGCAATTCGCGCTTGAGCCCAAGCCGCCGTTCAAGCCGACGTAGTAGCCGCTCCAGTCATAGATCATAGCCGCAACAAGCTGCGGAGCTTTGCCATAGAGAGGCTGGACGGGCTGCGCAGCCAGATCCGCGCCGAATGCGGGCGCAATCGCGCCGAGCGCCACAATGCTTGCAGTCGCGAGCAACAAGTTCTTCATTTCTACTCTCATGTCTTGAGTGCCCCGAGCCTCGCGCGTCTTAACAACATCCGCACGGATAGCTGTAGCTGCACCGCAACATTTCGTCGGAAAGGAATGCTTGAACCGAACCCTGCGTCAGGTTGCGGCGTTGCGGATCACGCTTCGCAATGCTCTTTCGCGTGCGAACCAGATTGCGTGGCGTCGGCGAAAAGCGAGCTGCTGATCTCAGCGGATGAAGCGCACCGCAACCCACACGAGGCCCAGCCACACCGCAACCGAAAAGAGCAAAGCGCCTTGCAACGCCCTTGCTCTTATCCTGTGACGCCACCGAAGGAGCTGCGATGAGCAACCGGTGAAGCGCCGACCCCGTATAACAGATATCACGTCATCGTAATCTGCGAACCGGAAGTGAGAGCGATGCTTTCGAATATACGCCAGCCGCTCAGTGGGTGAGAGGCACTGCGCCCACACCTCCGATGCCTCATGATCAAAACACGCGCTATTCTCAAGGACCTCGGCGAGGCGCTCGTCAGGTTTCATGATGCATCCGCTGTAGTGACTATCGCGGATCGAGTTCTAGGAGGAGAGCCTAACCTTGGAAACCTCTCGGTTTAGGTAGGCGAGTTGAGAGATTTCAATTCGGCGGTCAATGCGGCGCTGATCCTGCGCGAGATGAAATTCGAAGTCGTGCGGTGGCTCTGGATCAGCCTTCTGGCCCAGTGCAGATGGACACGGGCATTGAACCGGCGTAGATGCCGCAGGAGAGTGAAAGGTGCTCCTTGTCGATGGTGTGCACTAGCGCTTGTTAGAATTCGGTCCGGCAATGGCTTCCGCGCATGCTAAGATCACACAAACGTACGTTGCAAGGTCCAGGGCCGGTCGCGAATACACGGCTGCCGATCCGATCATCCGTGAACGGCCGGCTCGCCGTCGTCACCGTCAGTGTCTCGGGTCAAATCGGCCAGCAGTCGTACCTTGCACCGCGCTGTTGGGACTGACTGCACGCGCGTGCCCTCCACGCCGCCTCCCGATTTTGTGCTCGACGAACTGACGGCGCCCGGCGTTCGCCCTCTTGTGGCAGATCGGCAGTTCCTTGCTTGAGCAAGGCCGAATGCCGCATTAGGAACCACGGCGTGCGGGAACTCGGAGCGGCGGCGGAGCAGAACTGCCGGAAGCCCTGGCTTGCGAGAGACCTCAGGCAGGCGGCAAGCGCACGCCGGTCCCTCGTTGAAGCAGGGCACGACGACATCCACGCTGGGCAAAGCACCGATCTTGACCGGGTCGTACGGCGGCAGTGAGGCGCCGATCGCTGGAGCGGGTCCTGCATCAACGCGTCTTGGGATGAGCGCTGCAGATACCAACTTCGTTAAAGGGATCCTCAGCGCGGCGCGGTTCACTGGTCATGAACATCTTCATTGCAAAGTCGAGCGACCGGTATGCTCGATCGCGGGCCGCCTGCGGCAAATCAGGAGTTGCGTCAATCGCAGCGCGCGCGTCGCTCATAATCTTATCTTTTGCGGAAAGAAGCTTTGCATCTAGGATTACATGAAGCGTCTCTCGAACTTCAGGTGAGATCGCGCTATCGCCATCAATCAATTCTCGAAATTTCCAAAATATACGCTCGACTGCTACCGTCGACCCGAGAACTGACATTAGCCTTGGTGACATCATTGGCCATCTCCTTCTCCAGCCTGAATCTCGGACTATCCCAGCGAAATTAGACCTGTCCGCGTCTCGCACCGGCGCGCGAGGCGACCCTGAACAGGCGAATGACTGGGATACATGTCGGCTGCTACACCCCAGCCCGCGTGAGACGGACGTTCAAGATATGCTCAGCGGAACTCGCAAGGTGCGATTGCGAGCAAGGCACTTCTCTTTCCTGCGCTCCAAGCCGTAACTCGGTAGCGTGCGGTGGCTCACGTGCAAAACGGAGGGTATGCGCCGCTTCCCATTTGCCACAATACATGCAGCGGCATCGGAGTTGGACTTCTGCCACGCGCGCGTTTTGTGATTGCCTGGGTGCATCGACATCGAGCCTACCGATCCCGCGACGGTGTGTTGGTCGTGCGCCACGTTGACCTCGATCATCTCTTGATTCTCCATTGGTCATCGGGTCGAGCGCAGAAAGGGCGGCAACTTAAACGCGCAGATCATTTTCACGTGCTGGATTCCGTATCTCGGATTGGTTCGTTTCGGCTACCATAACTGTCCTCGCCACTGCACGGCTATGCTGTGCAAACCGTGCATTTCACCCACCAGCGGCCACCGCGCTTCTCCGCGCGCAGCTTGCCGCGGCGGATCCGAGAGAGCACCCCTTCGGGGCTTATGTGGTTCATCGCTGCGTATCGCTGAACAGTGAGGTAGTCCTCATGCAGAGGCGGAGGGGTGCTAATTCCGTGCGCAGCCAGCAGAATGCGCAGCGAAGCCAACTCCGCCAGCACGATCTCGAGCTTACGCGCGATCTCGTCCATCTGGTCGAAGCGCTGCGGGGACCGCGTCACGACAGGCCCGCCCGTGCGATAAGCCACATCTTGGATTCGTGTGAAATGCGATCGACGAACTGGCGCGCCAAAGCGGGATGAGCGTGAGCCAACTCACCTGGCCAAGCAAACCACTGCGCGGGCAATATCAACACATGCAAAATGGGAGACGCGGCATTTATTGCCGTCGAGACTACACCTTGGTGATGTAGTCGAAAGGGTCTCATGCGCGTAAGAGCCACTTGAGCCATAAGAGCGGCCTGACAAATGCATCCGGCTGCGGTGCTCATGGGCCTCGGTGTTGCCATTTATTGCATGGTCAAGGGCGAACTGCTTCGAATCGGCTCACCATCAGTGCTCCGCCGCCATGAGCTCGGAGTGAATCGCAGTTGCTGTGTTGAGGCAGGCATCCAGTGACAGAGATCCAAAGGCGAGCTGACAAAGGAGATAGTTGGCGCCTGCCTCTTCCACGTGATCGAGAAGAGTTTGGCGCACCGAAGCGCGGGATCCGACAACGCACAGTTCACTCTCAATTGCGGCATCCAAGGTTAGGGGCAGGTTGGATGGAGGCGGGATGTCATTGAGGTCGTACAAGAACTTAAAGCTCTTGAGCCAGGTTTCGTAGGCTGGCGCGGCGAGGGAGCGGGCGGCTGCTTCAGAGCTGGCAATTACGACCATGCGGAGTAATGCGAGAAATGGTGCTGAACCGTTGGTGTCATACTTCGCGTTTCCATGAGCGCGATAGCGATCTGTTACTTTGCGAACGGCAGAAGAGGGTCCCATGCACGCCAGATTAGCGCCATTCGCCGCCGCCCAATGCGCGGACTCTGGCCGATTTGTAGCAATCCATGTCGGGGGACAAGGACGCTGGTGAGGTGAAAGCGTCAAAGGAACGTCGCTCAGCGCAAAATGTTGCCCTTTGTACGAGAGCGGGCCGCCATTCATCGCGTTAACGAAGATTTGGGAAGCTTCCTCGTAACGGCTAGAGGCAACATCGGCTCCAACCCCAAAATAGCTCAGTTCGATCGGGAGGGAGCCGCGACCAAGGCCGACCTCGACTCTGCCGCTGCTCAGGTGATCCAACATGCAGATCTCCTCGAATGCCCGCAACGGGTGGTAGAGGTTGAGCAGCATGACCAACGGACCAACGCGAAGTCGCCGTGTGCGTTGTATGACGCTTGACAGAAACAAGTTCGGCGATGGACCGCGTCCGTGGGGGGTGCAATGATGCTCTGCCAGATGATAGGCATAGAAACCGAGCCGGTCGTAGGCCTCCGCCAGCGCGAGGCGGTCCGCGTATTGCCTGGCGATATCGGGACCGTCCTCGTCAAGATGATCAAAAATGCCGCAGGTCAGGTTTGAGGGAAGAACGTTTCTCACTCAGTTATCTCCTATAGAGAGGACCGGAGTCCGCTAGGTTTTTGGGGTTCAAGAAGCGCTCGCTGGCGTGCATATGCTGCGAAGCCGTTCTCAGCAGCTCGCAATGCGCCGACCGGACAACAACTGACTGAGGCCGGTCGCGAAGCTGCATCATGTGCGGGTCCTGTTCGATGACGAACGGGGATCTGTGACCTGAGTGGAAGGGTTCACTAGCCACGGCATCCCACTTTCTTAAGAATGCTGCCGACAGCCGCAAGAAACGCATCCATCTGGCGCTTTGTACCGATGCTAACCCGAATGCACTCTTCCAGGCCGGGATCCGGAAAGAAGGCGACGAGGACGCTCTGGTCTTGCAACGCCGCCTGCCACCATCTGCCACCCTGGCCTACCGGCACACGGGCGAGGAAGAAGTTCGCGTGGGAAGGCGTTACGGAGAACCCAAATTCCGAGAGGGCGGCCGCTACGCGCTGACGCTCAGACCTGACGTGGCGATGGTTCTCCTCGTAGGCGTCGCGATGCGCAAGGACGCTCATGCCTACGGCATGAGCGACCACATTCATGTTAAAAACATTCTGGATGTTGCGAAGCCGCCCAATCAGCTCGGGGTGGCCGAAACCGAAGCCGACGCGAATGCCAGCGGCGGAATGACTCTTGGAAAGCGTGCGCAGGACCAGAAGATTCGAATGGCGCTCAATGAGGCGTAGGCCGTCCTCAGGTGCGAAATCGACATAAGCTTCGTCCAATACGATCAATCGGTCAGACCGTGTAACGAGGCGCTCGATCTCAGCGACCGGAACGAAGGTTCCGGTCGGATTGTTCGGATTGGCCAGCAGAATGAACTTGGCATGTTTAGCCGGACCGAAAAGCAGCTCGTCCATCGGCAAGCAGTCGGGTTCAGACCAGGGAATTTCAATGAACCGAGCCCCTTGCAACATGGCAAGCTTGCGATTGAATGAGAAGCCGGGCGACATCATTGCGATGCTGTCGCCCGGGGCGAGAAAGGCTCTGTAAATGAGACTGAGGAGTTCAGACGATCCATTGCCAGCCATCACGCGATCAGTGGCAATCCCGTACGCCGCTGCGGCCGCTTGCCTCAAGCTGATATTGTCATCTTCTGGATAGCGGTATTGCACCTCAAGAGCTGCAATTGCGCTTCGCATCACGATGGCTGGCAAAGGAAATGGGTTCTCATTCGTATTCAGTTTCACGGAAGTATTGTCGCGCGTAGGCCGCCCGGACGGCAGAGCATCCAATTCGCGAGCCACCGGCGAGAGCGAGGAAAGCATATTTTGCAGTTTTGTATCCAATTTGATGTTCTCCCTTTCGTCGACGAGAGCAGTTGACGGCCTTCATCGAGCCTACCTGATGCGCGCCCCGTATTCGGAGCCGGGAAGCGCAAGGCGTGCATGAATGTGAGGGTGGGTGCCACAGGCGGGCTCAGATCTAAGCGCCGCACCGGATCAGAGTCCGGCTCAAAGTCCGGCAGCGATCAGTGCGGATCAGGCGGGCGCACGGCGTTATCCCGGCGAATACCTGTTTTAAGAGGGGAGGAAACGCCACGTCCACTCGGCCGAACAGCGCGGCTAACGTGGCTTGAACTCGTAATCCGCAGACAGACTGCGCACGCCTGACATGTTGCCACAAGCTACGTTCCTTCTAAAGAGGTCATGGCAGCTCACTCCCGAGAGCGAGGTGCGCATCAGTGTCACTAGGTGGAAGAAGCCACCGATGTTCGTCGGCCTTACGATTGTGGAAGTGATGCTCACTCCAGTGGTACCAGACGAATGGGAACGTACTCTTCGGGCGGCCGTTCGGGCGCGTACGACAGCTGTGATAGCATTGCCGCGAGGGCGAGAAATGCCGCGACTGCGGCGACTGCGACGCACGTGACCAGCGCGCAATCGCGAGGCCTAGGATGGTTCATCATTCAACGCTCCGTGCGGTGTTGGTGCGGGCGGCCAGGTCTGCGCGACCCCTTCGACGGATTATCGGGCCAGCGGTAATCGATGGACCCAGGGGCGGCATTGTCTCCCTTGGAGTCGAATCGAACCGTGGCAATGGCCCTTTCGATTGAGCCCGAGGTTCGGCCGCAGCGACCCGCGTGGCATCGACGGTGCCCGCCCGTCTGACCGAGCCTGCCCATGCTTGAACTGGGGCATAAGCGTAGCCTGCAACCTGCAGCAGATTGGCTTGAAGCCTTGAGCTTGGCGACATCGGCTGCCCCTGCAGCATTCTTCGTCGAGTGCGGCATGGAGGTAAAGGAGCGTGCCGGAGTCGCCGGCAATGGCCAAAGACGGTCATCCACCGAATTGTTCTCGCCCAGCGCTCTCACCGGGAACTTCCAAAAGTGGTGCAGATCATTGGAGTCTCCATCGGCGTAGCCGGCGCTCTGTAGGTCGCCCCGCCGCTGCGTCGATACTTTTAGAAGGTACAATTTGACGCTACGTACGGATCAAGTACTTCGAAGCGTGCTCGTCGAGGTTGGCAGAGCGAAAGTTCCCAGGGTGTCGACAACGCACATTCGCAGGCGAATTGCTACGGGCCAACGATCCTCAGTCAGACAAGGATCAGCATCAGCTCATTCAGTTAGAGACATTTGAGCAACCGAGTCCGGCAGCCGGGTGCGTCAACTCGTTCCGAGCTGGCTCTCCAGCGCGGCGAGGGCGAGATCCAGGTATCGCATGAGGCTCGCATCCCAGCCGGCGAGATTGTGTGGTTCAGTCAATCGCGTCAGCACCTTCAGTATCATCGAGACAGTCGAATCAACTCCTGCGATCTCAGTCAGCAGCGAACGGGCCTGACGCGCGACCGCATTTGGTCGCTCACCGCATGGCGGCTCGCCCCGATCCATGCAGCTTCGTAGCTCGTCCCGAATCTTGCGCCACCGATCTTCGCGGCTAGCGTTAGAGGCGCATGTGCAGATGGCCGAGGGGGTACGTTCCTGAATCCGCGACATTGCATCTAACGTGGCCGGTAGCTCGTCGACACTAACTTCTGTCTCACCTTGCGTCGTCATATTGCGCAATCGATCCCGTAATAATGTCGCCCGCGCGACTTGAATTTCAATTCGCTCGAGATGGTTGCGCAATAGGTCCGTGAGAGACGACCGTCCCTCGATGGCTTTGCGGATCTCAGGAAGCGAGAAGCCCAGCTCACGTAGCGCCCGTATCTGACAGACGCGTTGTAGGCTTTCACGATCGTACATGCGGTGACCGCCACCGGTACGTTCCGCGACCGTCAACAACCCCGTATGTTCGTAATGATGCAGAGTGCGTACCGTTACGCCGGTCGCCTCTGCAAGTTCTCCAATGCGCCATCGGCGCCGTCGTGGTGTGGCTTTTGTCATGGTCCTCAATTTGCAAGCCTACAACCTGACGTCACGTGAGAATCAAGTGATTTCAATGATCTAGATGATGGTCTCTCGCTGCGAACCCCAGGAGCACTGAGCGCATGCTGTTAATCAATCAGCCGAGACAAGTGCAAGCATCAAGTTCGCCAGCGACGCCAATTCGTCCCTCGCTGCGCGTTGCATCACAAGTCTGGCGATCGCTACGCGATTCTCGCCGGTTCGCATGCATGTCGGTAAAGACCCGATTGCTCGATCAAAAAGGTTTCCCAAGCTCGCGAGATCCTCCGGGTCGTAGACTCCGCTCGGCTTCTCCAACAGTATGCTCCTTTCATTGCGGCACCTTCGCTGCACGTGGGGAAGCCGTTTGGCTGTGGTAGGGCAAAAACAAGACGGAGCGGCGACGTGCGCGAAAGAATGTGACAGGTGCGTTCGTGTGGTGCCGTTGTGCAACACGGCGTTTACTTCCCTTTTGTCCAACACTGCCTGACCGAAACTGTGCAATTTCCGCTGGATGCTGGCGCAGCAGCGGCCATTTGCTGTCTGATCGCCACGCGAAGCGAAAGCAGGTACATGCCACCCCGCTTGCTCTTGAGACACAGCTTCACGAACGGCTGCCCAGACAAAGTACTGATCTGATCAGATGGGTGGCGCGGCCGCCCGCTCGGCACCTAGCAGCGTTTTCGACGCGCTGCTAGTCTGTTGATGGCTTTGTGGCCGCGAAGGCGTTGTTCGCGCATGGCAACATCGGGTTTTGGAATGCCACAAGATGATGGCTGCTCTTCAACGGCGAAAGTCTGCGACGCAAAGCGCCAGTATAATGAGAGAAGGCGGGCCGCAAAACCATTTCCGGCATGTATCTCAACGCGAGCGCACCTCGCGCGGTTGGCGAAGCGTTACTCGCGATTGAGGACGGAGCCTCGAAGGATCGCTCCGATATCCGTCGGACGTGGAGGCACACTCAAAACGGGCAACACGCCCCCGGCGCCGCGCGGGCGCGCCGGGAAACAACGACGTGCCATAGCTCCTACAGCAATAACTCGCATATCCAGACGTGAGCCGGATCAGTGTTGCGCAGCACAGTCCCTTGCTCGTCCAGAAGCTCACTCACTTTCATTCTCGAACAGTATCGCTTTGGTGTGCGAGCGCTGGACATAGATGCTTTGGGTAAGATTGGCAAATCATGTTACCGCACCGAAGTAGCTCTTCGAGGTCAGCGGTGAGTGGCCGCAACTCGGGACCAACGGCGGCGGCATCCCGCGCGCGACGCGCCACGACACTCTCGAATAACACCACTGTCGCGATCCGAAAGGATGACCTGCACCCACCGATCCGATGTGGTGCTTTGGCATTGCTGCTGCGATCACCGGGAGAGTAGACGGCAAGGAGAATGCCCACCGGCAGGTTAAGAGCGGTGTGGGTGCCTGCCAGTGTCCACGTTTGCAGCCTCGATCGCAGGTCTTAGTCTACAACCTGACGCGGTGTACGATTCGAGGGATTTTAGTGCCAAGGCCTGATTTCGTTCATCTGACTGGCCGGATCATTTCGCGAGCTCTGAGCCTCAGCTCATGTAGAACAGTGCGATGCAGCCGTCGTGTCAGGCAAGTCAGGCGGAGCGCCGCCGAACGAGCTGTATGAAGCGCAAGATCGTCACGCCAGCGCGAGATCAAGAGCGCGGCCGACCCGATCAAACTACGCTCAAACGCGCCAATCCGAACACCAGCGAGGACCGGAGCCTCGAGCCTGGCGTAGATCTGGTTAACCGAGATTAGATCGCAAACGGCCGAACAATGCTAGAACGGGCCGTGACATTGGTTGGTCTCGGACGGAGAGACCATCATGGATGCCTCTTGCAAGAACATGTTGCGCATCCAAATGCTTGCAGGATCAGTATTATGAATGGCCGGCCACTGGACGGCCTCGGTGAATGTGAGAAGTCGCAGCGGAGGTTCGATGACCCGCAGGGGCATCGTGTCTGCGAAATGGCTGACCAGTCTTGAGGGCATACTCGCTATACGGTTGGTGCCCAATAACATAGGCGGAATCATACCAAAACCCTGCACTGCGACCTCGGTGCGTATCTTGAAACCATGCTCGAGCAAGAGCCATTCGTGAAAGGAGGGCCTCAGGGAGCCCCCGAACCGGGCTTCCACGTGCCCGATCGACATGTACTTCTCGAACGTAAGTCGCGGCGCCAGCTGCTTGTTCATGGGGCAGCCCACGCAAACGAACGTGTCCTCGAACAGTGCCGCCTTGGGATGCGCACTCGACATGAACATCTCCGGATACATGAGAAAATCGACTTCACCGCGCCGGAGAAGTTCATCGGGTTCCTCTAAGGGCGGCAGCAACTCGAAATTGATCGTCGGAGCTTCCCGCGCGACGCGGTCCACGATTCTTCGAAGAAACACGACAGTCATGAAGTCGGACAGGATGATCCTGAATCGCCGATTCGATTGAGACGGAGTGAAGCCCTCCGGAGAAATGATGGAGAGCTGAATGTGAGCGAGAGCCTCGCGAATTGGGGCTGCGAGCGCTTGAGCCCGCGGCGTTGGGACAAGCTTCCGACCCCTCATCGTGAATAGCTCATCGCGAAAGTAAGTGCGAAGCCGCGCGACGGCAGCACTCATGGCAGGTTGACTGAGGTTGATGCTTCTTGCCGCCGCCGTGAGATTGCCTTGCGTCACCAGGGCGTCGAACGCGACGAGGAGATTCAGATCGAGGCCCTTGAAACGCATAATCTTGAGTGATCCACCGTGTGAATGTGTTCTATCGATACAATCGATTTTACCATTTGTACCGACTGAGGATAGCAAAGGATAGTTTAGCGAGATGCCAGATCTATCAGAATGGTTACAAATCGTAGCGCGTCTCAGCCCAGCGCCAGGGATCGATCAAGACATCTGGACCGTGCGGTCGCAGTTTCGCGCGTGTTGCGCAAGTCCTATCTCGGCGAGCTAGCACGGTGGGGATCCGCAAATGTGCGTGGGCGTATAGGACGAGCAAACCATCGTATGGCTTCGCCAACCCATTCTATACCGGCCGTGTACCGCTGTAGAATTGAGCGAACGCTTAACCTGACCGTAGATTTCCCTCCAGTTGGACCCCTTCGGTTGCGGGTGCCAAATGTGTTTTGGTCGCATCCGATTGCGTCCTTGCTGCGGAGAAATCGTGCCGAACATGCAAGCGAAGCCGTCCTTCGTGAATCTGATGCGAGTTGCGCACACGCTCGACGTCGTATCCATTGTGAATGCAGATCGGTCAGTGCGTGAAGATCTGACAGATATGGTTTTTTCGGCGGGTTACGTACCCGAACCCTTCGAGAGCGCAGACGAGTTCTTGAAATCGGGCCGCCGTTTGATCACGTCGTGCTTGATCGCGGACATGCAGTCGAGCGTGATGAGTGGCTTTGAGCTTTTCCATCATCTGGCTGCATCCGGACGCGCGATTCCCACCGTTCTGCTCACAGACAGCTTCGAAAACGATATGAGGCGAGTCCTGCAAACTGGACTCCAGTTTTTGAGCAAGCCTTTCGAGCGTAGCGAACTGCTGGCGTGCGTCAGGAGCCAGATAATGAATAGGAATTACTCTCTATGAAAATGATCGCGCCCGGATCCACACGAGGTGCTTCGGCGCGCCCTCCAGTTCGTTGGAGGCTGTGCTGGGAGAATGAGCTTCAACTTGCTGACCATATTGAGTTGTCCGACTTCTTCCGGAAGACCTATGGTCCGACCGGGGCATTCAATGCAAAGCCCTTTGAAGGTCATCGAAGCTGGGCCGGCGCAAGGCCTGAGATTCGCGCAATCGGCTACGATGATCGTGGTGTTGCGATTCACATCGGCGCACTGCGCCGCTTCATAAAAGTGGGTGAGGTCGATCTGCTTGTGGCTGAACTCGGATTGTACGGGGTGCGCCCGGATCTCGAGGGGCTCGGCATCAGCCACTCCATCCGCGTGATGTATCCCGTATTGCGAGATCTTGGGGTGCCGTTCGGTTTTGGCACGGTCCGATCTGCCCTGCAGAAACATATTACCAGGCTGCTCGGGCGACAGGGATTAGCGACTGTTCTGCCAGGGCTCCGTGTCCGGTCCGCTCGTCCGGATATCTATCTCACTGTGCCTCCGACGCGCGTGGAGGACGTGGTCGGCCTCGTTCTGCCGATTGCGAGGCCAATGAGCGAATGGCCGGCCGGTGAGATGATTGAACGGAACGGGCCAGAACTGTGACGTCCGCAGACAACGAGACTGAAGCGCGGAGCGACTGCGCCGACTCGGGCGGAGAGCGCTGTGTCTATCTGACGTTTGATGATGGTCCCAACCCGCATTGCACGCCGGCTATCCTGGATGTGCTGGCGCAGCATCGGGCCCCCGCCACTTTCTGCGTGATTGGTGCATATGCAGCGGGCCAGCCGGAGCTGATCCAGCGCATCATTGCAGAAGGCCACGAACTCGCAAACCACACAATGACGCACCCGGATTTATCCAAATGCATGCCGGATGAGGTGGAATACGAGATCCTAACGACGAACAAGGTCATCGGAATGGCCTGCCCGCGAGCCTCTGTGCGGCACATGCGTGCGCCGTATGGGACTTGGACCAAGGAGGCCCTCGCCGTGTCGGCGAAGGCCGAACTGGCAGCCCTGCACTGGTCAGTGGACCCGCAAGACTGGTCTCGTCCTGGCGGCGAGGCGATTGTTGCCGCGGTGCTGGCCTCGGTCCGGCCGGGAGCAATCGTGCTCCTGCACGACGGGTGCCCTCCCGACGAGTTGAAACGCTGCCCTCACTCTAGTCGGCGCGACCAGACCGTGACGGCGCTCGCCCAGCTCATTCCAGCACTGCATGACCTTGGATTTGCAATCCGGTCGCTTCCTCAAACTCACTGAATAGATCAAATCACATGAGCCTGCTTGCCACCATCAGCACCGCTGCTGTTGCCTCCTACGCGTTGCTCTCCAGCGTCCATAAGACCGCGCAGGCGCTTTATGCGCTGCGAACCGACGCCTCACTGCCGCCGTACGACCTCGTCGAGAGCGCAGCTCTGCCCAGCGTGGATATCATCGTGCCCTGCTTCAACGAGGATCCGCGCACGCTGGCGGCCTGCCTGAAATCTCTCGCAAGCCAGGATTACCCAGGGCGATTGCAGGTGTATGTGGTCGATGACGGCTCTGCAAATGTCGCTGCAGTGGCCCCGGTCCATGGGAGCTACGCGTATGACCCGAGGTTCACCGTCATTCTGCTGCCAAGTAACGTTGGAAAGCGTAAGGCGCAGATCGCAGCGATACGCCGGTCGTTCGGCGATCTCGTGCTCAACGTCGATTCCGATACGGAAATCGCCAGCGACGTGGTCAGCAAACTCGTACGCAAGATGCAGGATCCAGCCGTCGGCGCGGCCATGGGGCAATTGATGGCCAGCAACCGGAACGACAGCTGGCTGACCCGATTGATCGACATGGAGTACTGGTTGGCTTGCAACGAGGAGCGCGCGGCTCAGACGCGCTTTGGTGCCGTCATGTGCTGCTGCGGGCCGTGTGCCATGTACCGCCGCTCCGCGCTGCTGTTGCTGCTGGACCAGTACGAGACGCAGTTCTTCCGAGGAAAGCCGAGCGACTTCGGTGAGGACCGCCATCTGACGATCCTCATGCTCAAGGCAGGGTTTCGAACCGAGTACGTTCCGGACGCCATCGCCGCCACGGTGGTCCCGGACAGGCTCTTGCCCTATCTGCGGCAACAGCTCCGCTGGGCGCGGAGCACTTACCGCGATACGCTGCTGGGTTTGCACCTGTTGCCCGGCCTGGACCGGTACCTTACGCTCGACGTGCTCGGACAGAACCTCGGGCCGCTGCTGCTCGCCATCTCATCGATTGCCGCGCTCGCTCAGCTCGCGCTCACCGGCACCGTGCCCTGGTGGACCGGTCTGACCATCGTCGCGATGACCATGGTTCGATGCAGCGTGGCGGCCCTTCGTGCCGGCGAGCTTCGATTTATCGGCTTCTCGCTGCACACGCCTATCAACATCTTCCTCCTGCTCCCGATGAAAGCCTATGCGCTCTGTACCTTGAGCAACAGCGACTGGCTCTCGCGCAAAGTAGCGAAATCATCAGACGTCGATGAGTCGAAGGCCTCGATCGAAGACGCGACAAATGGACCAAGCCTTAACCCGGGATCGGAAGCGCCAGGCTCAATTCGCGGGGCAGGTCTTTCGCGCGCTTCCTCGCAGCTGATCGCGTCTGATGGCATTGCCGCCGCGACTGACTGACAGCTTTGTAGGGGATTTAGTGGTGAGCGTGGACAAGACATATCAATCGTTGCAACGGGAGCTGACCAACGATGACCCGTGGCGGCTTGACGACAATCCGTTCGAACGTGAGCGTCACACCCAATTGCTACGACTATCGCTGTCGAACGGCGCCGTCTCAACCGGCCTCGAGATCGGGTGCGCGGCCGGTGCATTCACAGAGAAGCTTGCTCCTCACTGCAAACGGCTCACGGTCATCGATGTTATGCCGCGAGCGATCGGTCGAGCGGTCCAGCGGACCAAGAGGTGGTCGCATATCAGCTGGGCGGCGACCGATATTCTGCAGTTCTCGACCGAAGAGCTGTTCGATCTGATCGTGGTCGCCGAAGTTCTCTACTATCTCGAAGACATGACACGGATGCGTACCGCAATCGACAAGCTGGTGAAGATGCTTGCTCCAGGTGGGCACCTGGTCTTCGGATCTGCACGTGATGCCACCTGCAGGCGATGGGGGCATGTCGCTGGCGCCGAGACAGTCATCACGATGTTGGCTGAAGCGCTCATTGAGGTCGAACGCGTGCAGTGCCAGGGGCAGTCGGCTGACGAAGACTGCTTGTTGGTCCGCTTTCGCAATCCGGAGCGATCTTCGATTTGTTCTAACGGCCGAGCTTGAAAGGACCTACTATGCGCATCTGCGGTATCAAGTTGACGCACGACGGGGCAGTCGCTCTGATCGAGGACGGCCGGGTGGTGTTTTGTGTCGAACAGGAGAAGCTGAACAACAATCCGCGTTATCAAACCATCGACAACCTGGATGCCGTTGTTGACGCCTTGGCGGAGCACGGGCTGGATCCGAGCGATGTTGATCAGTTCGTCATTGATGGCTGGGATGGAGAGTTCGAGTCACAGTTTGAAGTCCTTAGTGGGACGACGACCATCAAGCTCAAGGGCGCGCCGTATGTCGAACGGCAAGGCGATAGCCCCCTGACGTCCCGCGATCGGATCGGCCTCATGCTTGATGGGAAGCTATATCCCTATCAAAGCTATCCCCATGTTACCGGGCACGTAGCATCCGCATACTGCGCCAGCTCGTTTGCCAAATCCGGACAATCTGCTTTCTGCTTGGTGTGGGACGGCTGCATGTTTCCGCGCCTCTACTATGTAGAGCCCCACGGCATCCGGTTCATCGAGTGCCTGTTTCCGGTAATAGGTCACGCCTATGCGACGGCAGGACACCACTTTGGACCTTACAGGCGGGCAGACCGGACCAGCTGGGATCTCGGTATTGCCGGCAAGCTGATGGCCTATATCGCACTGGGATCGCCCGACGAGGATTGTATTAAGACGTTTCATGAACTTTATGAGGCGCACTTTGCCACGGATGCTGAGGGTGCTTGTCCCGAGCTTGAAGAGATCAACAGCTCACAATCGCCACTTGAAGCTCTGCACGACTTCTTCGATGCGTGCGCAATGCGATTGAAGGAAAAACAGGCCCAAGACGTCCTTGCGTCATTTCACGTGTTTCTAGAGCGTCTGCTGGTTCGCACCATTGCTGATGTGGTGGAGCGGCATTCGAATCTTGCGGGGGCGCGTAACCTCTGCATTGCCGGCGGCTGTGGCCTGAATATTAAGTGGAATAGTGCATTTCGTGCGACAGGCCTGTTCGATTTCGTGTGGGTGCCGCCCTTTCCGAACGACAGCGGCTCAGCCATTGGTGCTGCTTGCTCT
Organism: Bradyrhizobium sp. 172; assembly: GCF_023101065.1. NCBI lineage: Bacteria > Pseudomonadati > Pseudomonadota > Alphaproteobacteria > Hyphomicrobiales > Nitrobacteraceae > Bradyrhizobium > Bradyrhizobium sp. 172. The sequence continues at coordinate 6,546,151 of NZ_CP064701.1, read as the reverse complement.
GCATTGGCGGCACAGCAAGGCTTTAGAGCTCTGGAATGGTCGGTCTACAGCGGACCGGCCGTGCGTCCCAGCGAAGTCCCGCCCGAATGGGAGGGCGCGCCCTGCACTATGGGCCAACTTGCGGCAATCCTCGCTTGCGACAAGCCCGTGGTCTTCCTTGCCGGGCGTGCCGAGCTCGGGCCGCGAGCCTTGGGTGGCAGAAGCATTCTCGCGGCTGCGAGCTGGGAAGGAATGAAAGATCATCTCAACGATGTCAAACTTCGTGAGCATTTCAGGCCGGTAGCGCCGATATGCCTGGAGGATCGTGCCGCGGAGATTTTTAGCCCTGGAATACCCGATCCGTACATGCTGTTCGATCACCAGACGCGACCAGAATGGCGGGACAAAATTCCCGCCGTCGTGCATCTCGATGGATCTGCTCGTCTACAAACCGTTTCTAGAACCTCCCAGCATAAAGTGGCCGAGCTTCTCGTCGAATACGAGAAGCTCACAGCCATTCCGCTGCTTTGCAATACCAGCGCCAATCTGCATGGACGCGGCTTTTTCCCGGATGCTGCCGCCGCGTGCCAGTGGGGACGCGTCGATCACGTATGGTGTGACGGCCTGCTTTGGACAAAAAAGCGCGCAAGCGGGGAAGCGGCGGGAACAACGTCCGTCGCGATGGCGTAAGCAGATGTCAACCGCGGCAGTCGACCTTTTCCAGGTGAGCAAGTTCTACGACGACAGGGTCGTCGTGGACGCTCTTTCGTTTACGGTCTCGCCGGGAGAGTGCTTCGGTCTGCTGGGACCAAACGGCGCGGGTAAAAGCACGCTTGCGCGTTTGATCCTGGGTGTTGCATCGCCCGACGCAGGTAAGATATGCGTGCTCGGCGAGCCAGTGCCGGCGCGGGCGCGCTTGGCGCGCCGGGGGATCGGGGTTGTCCCACAGTTCGATAACCTTGATCTTCAGCTCACGGTGCGCGAAAACTTGCTCGTTTTCGGGCGCTACTTCGCCATGAGCGCGGCTGAGGTGGAAGCGGTCACGCCGTCACTGCTCGAATTCGCACGCCTGGAGAACAAGGCGGACGCGCGAGTCGCCGAACTGTCCGGCGGCATGAAGCGACGCCTGACGTTGGCACGGGCCCTCATTAACGATCCGCAGCTCTTGGTCCTTGATGAGCCGACGACCGGCCTCGATCCGCACGGCCGTCACCTGATTTGGGAACGCTTGCGCTCGTTATTAGGGCGCGGCAAAACGATCCTTCTCACCACCCACTTCATGGAAGAGGCGGAGCGATTGTGCGACCGCCTGTGCGTGCTCGAGCACGGCCGTAAGATCGCCGAAGGTCAGCCTCGCGCGCTGATCGAGCAGCAGATCGGCTGCCAAGTGATCGAGATTTACGGCGGTAACCCGCACGAACTGCTGCCGCTGGTCAGACCCCAAGTGCAGCGCGCTGAGGTGAGCGGGGAGACGCTGTTCTGCTATGTCACGGATCCAGAGCAGGTGCGCCTCCGGCTTGTCAACCGCACGGATCTGCGCTTTCTGCAGCGTCCTCCAAATCTGGAGGATGTGTTCTTGCGGCTAACCGGGCGAGAGATAAAGGACTGAACGATGTGGCAACGTTTTGCGCCGGCGCTCCCTGCTAATCCATGGAACTGGATGGCGGTATGGCGCCGCAATTTTCTGGTTTGGCGGAAAGTTGCTCTGGCATCGGTTCTTGGGAATCTGGCCGAGCCGATGAGCTCTCTGTTCGGTCTCGGTTTTGGCCTTGGAATGATCATAGGTGGAGTTGAGGGCACCTCATACATCTCGTTTCTGGCGGCTGGAATGGTTGCCACAAGCGCGATGGTCTCCGCAACCTTCGAAACGATCTATGCGGCTTACGCTCGCATGCAGACAAATTGCACCTGGGAGGCAGTGCTCTGTACGCCCCTTACGCTCGGCGACATTGTCCTCGGTGAAGTGGCCTGGGCAGCGAGCAAGGCCTTGCTCGCCGGGACCGCGATCACGATTGTGGCCGTCGCGCTGGGTTACGCAGAGTGGTCATCCATTCCCTATGCGTTACCAGCCATCGCCCTCACTGGCGTTACTTTCGCGAGCCTCGCAATGGTCGTTTCAGCACTTGCACCGAGCCACGACTATTTCATCTTCTACCAGTCGCTTATTCTTACGCCCATGATGTATTTAAGCGGGACGATCTTCCCAATGAGCCAGTTGCCCGGTTCATTTCAACGCATCGCAGCCTTATTGCCGCTGAGTCATTCGGTCGATCTCATTCGTCCAACAATGCTTGGTCGACCGGTTGACAGCGTCGGATTGCATGTGGGCGCACTTTGCATCTACGCAGCAGTTCCCTTCCTCGTCTCGGCCGTGCTCCTTCGGCAGCGCCTGATGCGGTGAGAGGAATAAGATCTAAGCGAAGCATCGCGTGTGCGAGATGAGATATCTGGCTTAGCGAATTTCCAATCGCGTGCGACGCTTATATGCGTCTCGTCAGCTAGCGATGCCTGATCGGCCTCGCGCGGCCTACCCCCAAAGCAAGCGATACGAAATAGGCCAACAGGCCTCTCAGGATTAACGGAGAACAAGATGCTGTGTCTAGGATTGAGTGGCGGCCTCGACAGGGTCTATGAAAACCCCCTTGGGCTGCCGGGCACGTTTCTGCACGACGGCGCGGCGGTACTTGTCAAGGACGGGCGCGTGATCGCTGCCGTGGAAGAGGAGCGCCTTAACCGGATCAAACATTCAAACAAGCTCCCGAGCAGTGCGATCGAATACTGTCTTGCAGCCGCGGGTGTGGAGCTTCGCGACGTCGATCGTATTGCGTTCTACGCTACTGAAGCCTATTGCAATGCAATGCTCGAACGGTTGTTCATCTCACAACCGGAAATCTCAATTCCCCTAGATGCGAATCTGCTGCTACGGCACCTTCTAGCCACGGAGTTCGGTACCCAAGTTGATCCTTCCCGGGTGTCATTCGTAGGCCACCATCAGGCCCACGCCGTGAGCGCTCTGGCGATGTCGGGTTTTGAAGATAGCCTGGTCCTCGCGATCGACGGTTGTGGCGACTTCCTGTCGGGTCTCTTGGCTGTCGGGTCAGGCAGCGAAATGACCGAGCTTATGACATTTCCAGAGAATAACTCTCTCGGACTGTTCTATCTGGAGACGATCCGATATCTCGGCTACGGCCTGTTCGACGAGTATAAGGTTATGGGACTGGCTCCTTACGGAGATCCCGCACGCTATCGCGAGCTCTTTTCCCAATTCTATGAGCTCTGCGCAAACGGTGGCTACCGCGTTCACCTCGAACGTATCGGCCCAGCATTGCTGCAAAATATCGAGGTCCGGCGAAAGGGAATGCCGTTCACCCAACAGCATCGAGATGTGAGCGCATCGTTGCAGGAGGCGCTGGAGCGGATCGTGTTTCACATTCTGCGGCATTACCGTGAGTCGACCGGAATGAAACGGTTGTGCCTGGCTGGCGGGGTGGCCCATAACTGCACGCTGAACGGAAAACTCCTGTATTCAGGCCTGTTCGAAGACATCTTCGTGCAGCCGGCTGCGCATGACGCCGGATGCGCATTGGGCGCGGCGCTGATGGTGTCGAACGAGGCCGGGCAGCCTGCGCCCCGCGAGCGGCTACAGGCGGTTTATTGGGGGCCAGATGTCGGCAGCGACGATAGCATCGAAAAGGAACTGAAGGGATGGGCCGGACACCTCGAGTTTGAACGGACCGCTGACGTCGCAACCAGAGCAGCCGAGTGGATGGTTGATGGCGCCGTGATCGGGTGGGTGCAGGGCCGATCGGAGTTCGGCCCTCGTGCGCTCGGCAACCGTAGTATTCTGGCGGACCCGAGGCCCGCGGCGAACAAGGACCGGATCAATGCGATGGTCAAGAAGCGCGAGAGTTATCGACCATTTGCACCATCAGTTCTGGAGGAGGATGCGGGCGCGTTTTTTGAGTTGCCGGATGGTCGCGCAGAATACCCCTTCATGAATTTCGTCGTTCGCGTGCGGGAATCCAAGCGTGCTTTGCTGGGCGCGATCACGCATATCGATGGTACGGCTCGGCTGCAGACGGTTTCCCGCACGAACAATGCCGCCTATTGGGAACTCATCAATGCGTTCAAGAGCCGGACAGGCGTCCCGATTTTGCTTAACACGTCGTTCAACAACAATGCCGAACCGATCGTAGATTCCGTTGCCGATGCGATTACGGCGTTTTTGTCAACCGAGCTGGATGGCCTTGTAATCGGTTCATTCCTCGTCAAAAAGCGGGCGACAACGCTCGAAAGCTGGACTGCACTCGCTGTATCACTGCCGCCCCATGTATCTCTTTACCGGGTTCGCGCTCATGCGGGCCGAGAACGCCAGGAGACAGTCTGCGAGATCCGCATGGGTCACTCCAGCCAGGAGAGCGTGCGCGTCTCGCATGACCTGTTCGACATGCTGATGCAAATTGAGAAGGAAGCTGTTCTTGCCGATCTTCTCGCCAGGGTCACCACTGACAGGACTAGGCGAGAAGCTCTCGTGAACGAACTGCGTGGGCTCTGGGATCTCCGCCGTATACGGCTGCATCCGTCACCGACTGCGTGATTGCAAAAGGTGAGCAATGCGGAAGAGGGCTCTTTGGAGGCCTCTCGTATGACCTCCCAAGCGCGGTGCCGTGGAGGAGGGTTGCGGGTTGATCGCCTTGCGTCCCGGTGACCAGCCGTCCACTGGCGTGGATCGGAATCGCAGATGCTAGGTGCGCCACACAAAGCTGATCTTGCACAACGAGAAGGGTTTGATAACTTGACCAAGGAACGCTTTGTTATTTCTCGGAGGCGTACCGGCTTCGGTGACTGCCTCTGGTCATTGGCGTCGGCCTGGTCGTACGCGCAGCGGACCGGGCGGACGCTCGTCGTTGACTGGCGCGGTTCCTGCTACATCGACCGACCGTTCAGCAACGCCTTTCCGGTGTTCTTCGAGCCGGTTGAGGACATCGCTGGGGTACCGGTGATTTGCGATGACCGGATCAACCAGCTCTCGTTTCCCGGACCGTTCTTCCCGCGGTGGTGGAATAGGCCGTCGATCGACTGCATCAATCGTCCGGATGAGCAGATCTTCCGAGAACGTGACGAACTGACCGAGCTGTTCCAGGCGAGAGAAGATAACGAAGCCAACACCATTGTCTGTGACGCCTGCCTGATGTGGCGTTGTGGCGAGGCAGCCGAACGACTGATCTTTCGGAACATCAAGCTCAGGTCTGAGATTCAAGCGCGGATCGACGCCTTGTATGAGGAACATTTTAGCGGCCATAGCATCATTGGCGTTCATGTTCGGCACGGCAATGGCGAAGATATCATGGAGCATGCGCCGTACTGGGCCGATTCGGAGCTCGCCCTTCGTCAGGTTTGCATGGCAATCCGTAAAGCCAAGGCTTTGCCATATCCAAAGCCTGTAAAGGTCTTCCTGTGCACTGACAGTGCACAGGTGCTCGATCGCCTATCGGGTCTGTTTCCCGATGTCTTCGCCGTACCAAAACGTTTCCAGGCCGATCGGGCAGGGCCGTTGCATAGTGCGGAAATGGGAATTGAAGGTGGAGCTTCGGCTCTCATCGACATGTATCTTCTTGCGCGGTGCGCTACCGTGATCCGCTTTCCCCCCACCAGCGCCTTCACGCGCTATGCCCGTCTGCTCGTGCCACGGATTATTGAATTCGACCAGAGCAATCCGGAGCGCTTGACCCTGATCGATAATCCATACGAGCATTTCGCGGCTTCCTGAAGCGCCAGAATGTGGGCCTGAACAATGACGGGCTAGATCATCGGTCTGATACTGCTGGCTTCGACACGGTCGAGTTTCGTAACGTGTCGCAGGAACGTTGGATGGCGACTTCCGTCCCGCAAGCGACGGCTGACCGGCGCACTACCATGGATGCGGTGCGGTGGGAGGGCGAACGCCTGAGAAGCGTAAGGCGGATGCCAGCGAGGGCCGGCGGTCTTGCCCGGCAACACTTCGGGCCCTCCGGTGCAAGTCGAGTCGCGCGGAAAGCTTACAGTTCTGTCATCCTCCAGCCAAGTCCGCCGTGGCTGGCCAGACGGTGAAAAGCACGGCAATGGCGGTCCGGGTCGCCGAGGAAATCTGACGTAACAGACAGTCACGACAGAATATCCCAGCAGCAAGGAGGCGCGTCCGGTAGATGGATCGCCTTTGCTGGGCAGGGCTTTCGTTTTCTGGACGACGGCCTTTGTTCATGCTCCGCTCGCGGAGTCCTTTCGGACGGAGGTGTGATGAACCGCGCGGCCGGCGGCCCATCGGTATTGCTCAAGAGCCGTATGTGCGGCCGCGCGTAACCAGGCCGAGAGCAACTTGGACGAACCGGCCATTAAATCCTGATCTCCGCCCGCAGCTAATCTATCTCGTCTAGCGCGCATGACCCACAGACCACTCGTGGAGTGGTGACGCAGTCAGCTCGCCATGGAAACCCCAGCCTCTGGCTCGAAGCGTAGCGCACGCAGTGGGCAGCACCCGGGAGCTCGACGACAGCCATTGCTGCGGCGCTGCCGGTGTCGCAAAGCAAACAGGCCAGATGTTCGGAACCTGCCATTTGCGTCGTAAAAGCGCGCCACCTGTGCCCTGCTTCGCTCTGGCCCGGATCCTGCACCAGGTGCACGGGCGAGGGGAGCGGAAGGGAGTCGCGTGTGAATCTAGGTCTACCAGATGACAACGCGGTCGCAGCTAAATCGTCGGAAACGGACCCTCGTGGTCCAATTCACGCCGATGGAGCGGGCCGTCCGCTGCGTGAGCGGAAGACGCTGGTATTGACCGGGGCATCGCGCGGTATCGGTCGCGCCACGGGAAGATTGTTTTCGGAAGCCGGTTGGCGCATCATTTCTTGCGCGCGCCAACCATTCGACGCGGTGCGCTGCCCATGGGACTCAGAGGGGGATAGCTATATCGAAGTCGACCTGAGCGATCATCGGACGCTACCGCGCGTGCTTGCCCAGATAAAGGAGCGCCTTGCCGGCGCACCGCTGCAGGGACTGATAAACAATGCCGGAAACTCACCAAAAACGCCAAACGGTGCCCGGCTCACGTCGCTGGCGACCTCAGTCGATACCTGGATGAGCGTGTTCCACCTCAATCTGGTGGCGCCGATCCTGCTCGCTCAAGGTCTGTTCGATGAGCTAAAAGCGGCGTCAGGCTCGATCGTCAATGTGACTTCGATCGCCGGAGCGCGGGTGCATCCATTTGCAGGCACGGCATATGCCACGTCGAAAGCTGCGCTCGCTTGTCTCACGCGCGAAATGGCGCACGACTACGCCTCACATGGCATTCGCGTCAATGCGATCGCGCCCGGCGAAATCAAGACGGACATTTTGTCGCCTGATACGGAAGCGCATCTTGTGCCAAAGATCCCACTACGCCGGGTGGGTACACCCGAAGAGGTCGCCAAGGTCATTTTCTTCCTATGTTCAGATGCGGCAAGTTATGTCACGGGTGCCGAAGTGCCGATCAATGGCGGGCAACACTTGTGAGTGAATCCGTTCCTGGCGAACCCGACTAACTCAGCTTCATCGATCGAAGCCATGTTGGCCGGGCGAATCCGCGCAGCGAGTTGGAAAGAATAAGCGCAAAATCTAGTCAATGTAAGTGCTGCCGGCGTGCCATGAAGAGCCGTCATCTCTCGCCCCCGGCCTGAGAATTGGATGTCAGATCGAGGCAGGCATGCAACACGAGTCTAACAAGTCCGATCGAGGTGATGGGGAGGATCAAGAAAGGAACGGAGAAGTCACTATGCTGGCCAGCGTTTCCCTGAGCGAAACACCAAACTCAACCTCCGGCGCGGACCCTTCCGCTTCTATTCTGCCGTCGCAAGAGAAATCGCTAAGCACGATCTTTGAAATAGCGCACACGCTCACTGGCCTATCCCGGCTCGAAGCCAAGCTGGCGAGCGTCATCGAGCGGCTGCCATCGCTCGTGCAGATGCGGCGCGGCATCGTATGTCTGTTCGAACATGACGGGCTGCCCGAGATCATCGTAGACGACGGCCGGAGCGAAGGGCGCGACGCGCGTTGCGGGGGGCGCTTGCCGCAAGGAGCAATTGATCAAATTGTGGCGACGGGGCGGCCGCTCATCGTCGAGAACGTAGCGCTGCATTCGATCTTCAGTTTTTCGGAAGTCGAGATGATGCTAGACGCCGCCCGTAATACGTGTGTTGCCTTCATCGGGGTTCCCATAGAGATCGACGAGAAAGTTGTGGGTACGCTGAGCATCGACCGCATCGCAGACAACGGGACGCATGCGCAGCTCGAGGACGACCTCCGCCTGCTGACGATGGTCGCAAGCCTTCTGGGCCAGACGGCAAAGCTGCATTGCACCTTTGTGCGCGACCGCGGGCGGCTTATGGACGAGGAGTTCCGGCTGCAGACGCAGCCTTCGTCCGAGCTCAAGCCTCATGGCCGGGAGCGTAAGAAGGTCCAAGTCGAGGGAATTATCGGCGACAGTCCGGCGCTGCGCGCGATGCTTGAGAAGATCGAGCTGATCGCAAAATCGAATAGCACCGTTCTGTTGCGTGGCGAATCGGGCACCGGCAAAGAGCTGGTCGCGAAGGCTATTCACGAGCGTTCAGCGCGCGCCAAACGCCCCTTTATCAAGCTGAATTGCGCAGCCCTCACCGAGACGGTGCTGGAATCCGAATTGTTCGGTCACGAGAAGGGGGCGTTTACGGGCGCATTCAACGCGCGCAAGGGTCGCTTCGAACTCGCGGACAAGGGAACGTTGTTTCTGGATGAGATTGGCGAGATCTCGGCGTCGTTCCAGGCGAAACTCCTGCGCGTGCTTCAGGAGCAGGAGTTCGAGCGGGTGGGCGGCAATCAGACGATCAAAGTCGACGTCCGCGTGATTGCTGCCACGAACAAGAATCTTGAAGAGGCGGTGGCAAGGAAGGAGTTTCGTGCCGATCTCTATTATCGCATTAGCGTGGTTCCTCTGCTACTGCCGCCGCTGCGCGAAAGACGCACTGATATTCCGCTTCTCGCCGCTCGATTCTTGAAGAACTTCAACAATGAGAACGGCCGTGCTCTGGTCTTCGAGTCAAGTGCGATAGACGTTCTTATGAATTGCGGATTTCCCGGTAATGTCCGTGAGCTGGAGAACTGTGTGCAGCGGACCGCGACCCTGGCGCACGGATCGTCGATCGTAAGAGACGATTTTGCCTGCTGCCACGGGCAATGCCTGTCGGCCACGCTATGGAAGTGCGGGCTGGAGCAAGTGGCACGACAGCCGAGCCCGATAATCTCACTTCCCGCGAGGCTGAGCATGCCGCCGACACAAGCTGTGGCACACGTTCAGCCGGTCGGTAGCGAACTGACGCCGCTAGAGCCACCCGGCCGACCCAACATAGGTGCCGCCAAGGTCACAGATCGCGAGCGCGTAGTCGCCGCGATGGAAACGTCCGGGTGGGTACAGGCCAAGGCGGCGCGCTTGCTTGGACTGACGCCGCGCCAGATTGGCTATGCCTTGAGAAGGCACGGTATCGAGATCAAGCGCTTCTGAATAAAAAGTCGGCTCGCGTCTCTCTCGATCGCCGGGCGCGGTAGGAGAGCGTGCGCAAGAGGCGGTACTCTGGTCCATGAAGCGGATACGAAACCGATGTGCTCTGCTTGGGAGGCCATGCCGGGAGCGTAAGCCATCTTCGCGTCAGCCGCGTGCTGGTCATCGTCTGCTTGCAATGTATTCGCCCTATGAGAAATGATTAGGTGTCGAACCAGCGCAAGATCGCGGCCGGGCCGTTTATGGCGCGACTCAGATGAGAGAGATCACGTCCCGCTTTACGCAGCTCGTCGCAGTCCCAACGGTCTCGCCGTCAATCGCCAGCCGTTGCATTCGTCGCACATCGGCGAAGTGCCTGGGGTGGTATGACAGTTGCTATTCGTGGGGAGCCTGCTCAACATCTTAGGAGAAGCATATGCACAGCATCGTCTGCATCAAACAGGTCCCCGACTCCGCACAAATCCGCGTGCATCCTGTCACGAATACGATCATGCGGCAGGGCGTGCCGACGATCATCAACCCATATGATCTGTTCGCACTGGAAGCTGCGCTCGAGCTACGAGACAAGTTCGGCGGTGAAATCACTGTTCTGACAATGGGGCCGCCGTCGGCCGAAGAATCTCTCCGAAAGGCGCTGACATTTGGTGCCGATCGTGCTGTCCTGCTCACCGATCGTAGTTTCGCAGGCTCTGATACGCTGGCGACGAGTTACGCTCTGGCGTGCGCGATTCGCAATATCGGGAAGGAATATGGCCCACCAGACGTCATATTCACTGGCAAGCAGACTATCGACGGCGATACGGCGCAGGTGGGACCTGGCATTGCAAAGAGGCTCGGGGTCCAGCAGCTTACGTATGTTTCAACAATCAAAGCGTTGGACTTCAAAGCACGCACGATCGATGCGGAACGGCGCTGCGAAGGAGGAGTCCAAGTGCTGCGTTCCAAGCTTCCTTGTCTCGTCAGCATGTTAGAGGCAAGCAATCAAATTCGCCGCGGTGCAATGATCGACGCCTTGCGTGCGGCCCGTGCCTCCGTCGTAAAATGGAGCGCTCAAACTGCCGGCGTGGATGACATGGCCAAATGCGGTCTGAGGGGGTCGCCGACGGTCGTCAAGCGTGTCTTCGCGCCCTCCGCACGAGCGGAGAAGGCGACGTGGGTGGAAGCGGCCGAGCAGCCGGCGCAAGCGTTGATCGACGCCATGTTCAAGCGCAACCCTACGCTCGAGACGGAGCTCGCACAGCTTGCGCGCGGTACCTCATCCGCCCAAACTAGCGGTGCGTGAAGTCGCCGCTGATCGAGCGGAGCCAGCGACGGCCCGGGTCGTGGTCATGCTGGCCCGACGCTCGGCGCACCAGGCACGATTCAAGCTTTTCGACCGCTAGCTGAGAATTGGCGAGCTGCGATACACCTTCTTCCTATGCAATGTCGAGCCGTATCGTAAGCGCTTAGCCGCAACCCTATTGAGGCTGGCTTGACGTTTTGCGGAATCGCCACGGCATGAGGTCTTCGATGCGGCTATGGGGATGGCCGTCGATGATCGTCTCGAGTGTTTCGGCGATGTAGGCGGCCGGGTTGACGTCGTTGAGCTTGCAGGTGGCGACGATCGAGGCGAGCAAGGCCCAGTTTTCGGCTCCGACCTCATGACCGGCGAAGAGCGCATTTTTTCTGGTCAGGCAGACTGGCCGGATGGCGTTCTCGACAGGGTTCGTGTCGAGCTCGAGGCGCCCGTCTTCGAGGAAGCGGGTCAGACCTTGCCAGTGATTGAGCGCGTAGCGGATGTCCTCGGCGAGCGTCGAACCGCTGGAGATCATCGACAGCTGCTTCTCGAACCACATTTTCAAAGCGGCGACGAGAGCCAACGAATGCTCCTTTCGTGCGGCGAGCCGGATGTCCGGCGATGCACCGCGCACCATGGCTTCAATGGCGTAAAGCTGTGCGATGTGCCGAATGGCGGCCTCGGCGATCGGCGATTTGCTATTGCGGGCCAATTTGACGAAGCGTCGGCGCAAGTGGCTCCAGCAATGCACGAGCGTCCAAGGCCCTTGCAGTCGAGCGACTTCGGTCAGTCGATCATAACCGTCATAGGCATCGCATTGCAGGAAGCGTCCGCCAAAGCCATCCAGGAACTGCTCAGCGAAGGCACCGCTGCGACTGGGGGCATATCGGAACAGCACGATCGGCGGACTTGGGCCGCTGTGGCCGCGGTCGTCTGAGGCAATCGCCCAGAAGTAGCCTTTCTTCGTTTGGCCGCGCCCCGGATCGAGTACCGGCGCCTTGGTCTCGTCCATGAACAGCCGATCCGCCATGGCCAGGTGGTGGCGCATGTGTTCCGCGATGGGCTGAAGATGGAAGCAGGCGCGGCCGGACCAGTTGCCCAGTGTCGCCCGATCAAGCCGGATGCCCTGGCGCGCATAGATCTCGGCCTGACGGTAAAATGGCGTATGGTCGCCAAATTTGGAGACGATCACATGCGCGATGGCCGCTTCGGTCGGCAGCCCGCCGGGCACGACGTGCTCCGGTGCGTGCGCCTGCACGACGGGGCCGGAGCAGCGGCGACAGATGTATTTTGGGCGGCGTGTGATCAGCACGCGCCATTGCGCCGGGATCACGTCGAGGCGCTGGCTGACGTCCTCGCCGATCTTCGTCATGGCGCCGCAACCGCACGGGCAAAGCGTACTCGCAGGCTCGATGATCCGTTCCACCCGCGGCAAATGGGCAGGCAGGCAGCCGCGATTGCGATGAGAACCTTGATCCGGCGCGCTCCGCGATCGGCCCTTGATCACAGCCTCGGCTCTCTCCTGCGCCGCGTCCAGGATGCCTTGCGCGATCTCCACGTCTTCCAGCGGCAAGTGATACTGATCTGGCCGCAGCTTCTCGGACGTCGCGCCGAACTTCTCGCGTCGCAATTCGCCGAGAATGACCTCCAACCGACGCCGCGCCTCTTCCGACGTCGCCAGCGCCGCCTGATGTTCGCTCAAGGCCGCCTGCGTTTGCGCCAAAAGCGCTTTCAATTGTTCATTTTCGTCGCGCAGCGCCGCGATGCTCATGCGCTATTTCGAGCACATCGCCGCCGCGCGTGCCACATTCAAAATAGCTTCCGAGTCATTCTGCCGCAGTTATCCAGCCGCCTGGGGACGCCGCGCTTCTTCCGGGCGGACCAACCTCCAATCCAGCCCCTCGAACAGGGCTGCGAACATCGCCGGCGATATCCGTATCACGCCGTCTGCGATCGTTGGCCAAACGAACTTGCAACCTTCAAGACGCTTGTGCACCAACACCAGACCCGTTCGATCCCAGACCAAAATCTTGATCCGGTCCGCTCGTTTCGATCGGAACACGAAGGCTGCGCCGCTGAACGGGTCGAGACGAAGCATCTCCTGCACCTTCGCCGCAAGCCCATCGTGGCCACAGCGGAAGTCGATCGGCCGCGTCGCGATGTAAATCTTCAGATCGGCACCGGCCGCGATCATCGTGACGCTCGCATCGCGCGGATCACACGGGACAGCTGCTCGCCATCTATGGCTGTGTCCGTCCGCAGCACGACATCGCCGATCGCGATCTCGAGCTTGATCGCCGGAACCTGACGCTCCTCCAACGCACCTTCCACGACCAGCGGCGCGAATGTCGGCTGCGATGCCTCGCGCGGCGGCAACATGCCTCGCTGTCGAAACCGCCGCCGCCAATCGTAGATCTGCCAGCGCGTCGCTCCGTGCTTGCGCGCCACCTCGGACACCTGGGCACCGGGTAACAGACTCTCGGCGACGATCCGAGCTCTCTCGGCTTCCGAACGTACGCGGCGCCCCGATGGTCCTTCAAGAACCTCCAGCCGGCTCACCGACCCCCTCGTTGAGCCGTCCAAATGGACGTCCTTTTTGCTGTCCAATCCCATCCCAAACCTCCGTCCAAGCCGGAGGCTTCTTTCGCACGTTCATTCGAATTCTGAAGCAAGGGTATCGGCTTCGCGCTTACGCCGTATCGGGACGAGCCGTCGCTGATGCTGAGTCGGAATGGCTGAGCACTAACGCAACGCTCGATGCGTTGTGTGGTCGAGCGGCGCGACTCGCACTTTTCGGTTAGGTGAAAAACGAGCAGAGCTCGCGCGAGGGAGATACATCCCTCGCGCGAGCTCCACGTGCGCTGCCATGCAAACTTAACGGGCACGTCTTGAGGCTGCATGAATTCCGCAGTGGCCCGCGGCCCGCCGAGTGGCACGCGGACTACCGAGATCACCGCAAGGACCGCCACGCACCCCGCTCAGTTCAGTCTTGGACGTGAAGGTCCCCCGTGGGCGCGCTGCTAACGTGTGGTAAATTGCGCGCTTACGGCCCCGTTAGACCCCTCGGGTCGCGACAGCTTCGCAACTCTGTTGGTGTTTCCTGGATAAATCCTGAGCGCGGCGATAATGCCGAGCAAAGCTGCAAACATCAACCAGAAACCCGGCGAAGCCTTGTCGTCGGTCCGATCGATCAGCCAAGTCGATGCCAGCGGCGTAAAGGTACCAAAGAGAGCTGCGGCGAGTGCGAAGGCTAAAGAAAAGCAGGTTGTGCGAACGTGCTTCGGCACGATTTCGACCAAAGCGCCCAACATGGCGCCGCTGTAGGTGCCAAAATAGAACGAGAACATCATCTCCACTGCCACCATCTTGCCAAAGCTTGGGTCGGTCACAAGCCAGGACAACGCCGGATATACAGTCACCAAGGCAAGGCCGGCAATGGTCAGCAAGACCGGCTTCCGACCGATTCTATCAGAGATCGCGCCGCCAATTGGGTTCCAGATGAAGTTCGTCACGGCGACCAAAAGCGTCACCAAGAGCGTGTTCTGCGAGGACAGCTGCAATACGTGCTTGCCGAACGTAGGCGTGTACACTGTGACGAAATAGAAGGTCGTGGTCGTCAGCATTGCGATCATCATGCCAAGAATGACAATGCGCCAGTTCGCAACTGTGGAGGCAAAGACCTCGCGGGCCGTTGGGTGGGTCTTCATGACCAGAAACTCCGGAGTTTCCTCCAGCGTCCGGCGCAGGAAGAAGATAAGCGGAACGATCAAGCAGCCAAGGAAGAATGGGATCCGCCAGCCCCAGGCGGCAACCATTTCGGCCGGAAGTGCTTCGCTCAAAAAATATCCGATAAGAGCCGCGACAAAGATCGCAACCTGCTGGCTCGAAGACTGAAACGATGTGTAAAAGCCGCGGTTACCCGGGGTGGCAATCTCGGAGAGGTAGACGGAAACGCCGCCAACCTCAACGCCCGCAGAAAAGCCCTGCAACAGCCGTCCGAACAGCACGATCGCGGGTGCGGCAATGCCGATCGTTGCATAGCCGGGACAAAAGGCGATGATGACGGTGCCAATAGCCATAATCGAAAGCGTGATGATCAGGCCTTGCCGACGGCCAATCTGGTCAATATAGGCTCCAAGCACAATCGCGCCAACAGGTCGCATCAACGCCCCCAGCCAGAACACACCGAAGGTGTTAAGCAGTGAAGCGGTTTCGCTTCCTGATGGAAAGAACGCGTTTCCGATGGCACTGGCGTAGAACCCGAACAAGAAGAAGTCGAACTGCTCGAGGAAGTTGCCGCTCGTCGCACGTAAGATGGCGCCAATGCGCTGTTTGGCCTTTGACGCTTGCGCGATGGACGCTGGTGACATGGCGAGTTTCCTCTCGGTTTGAAATGGCCGGTTCTGGAGAAAATCTCACGCCAGCCGAGTGCAGTTTCATGGCCGCGAATCTGCCATAAGGGCACTATCGACCAACCCGTAAGCGCCTGACGTTTCCGGCATATTTTCGGCAATTGCCGCAAACTCGCACAGTTTTTCGGGCGTTATTCCGCTCGCGTCGCAGGAGTGACTCTCAACCTATTGAAACCTCGGGCAATTCTCGGTGGAAAGGTTGTTGTCTGTGGCGTGGCCGAATTCCTCATTGAGCGCACCGACATGCAATGAAAAGCAAGGACGAGATGCATGGGATAGAGCGGCAGGGAAGAGCTGCCGTGAGATGTCTGCTAGAACAGCTCGCGAGCCTGCGATTGGAGCCGAGGTGCGTTAGCATCTCACCCGATGTCCAGCGATTTGGCCTCGAGTTGCTCAAGTTAACCTGAGGTTTACGGAAAAGATTTGGTGAGCGTGCTGGTGATCGAGCCCGTCCGATAGCGCCGATCGCCATGCTCGGGCAAGTGCCACGTTGTCCTTCGAAGCGAGGCGCGCCTCGTACTTCGAGGGGCGCTGCGGTCCTAATGCGGTCCAAAACCCGCGCTGAGGGGGAGGATCACAGCGGGCCTCCTCAGCGATAATGGGCTTAATCGAACAGCTTCATCTGGCTTCCACGTCGTATTAGAAACCTGGATGTTTGTCACGAATTATGACCAGGTCCAAGCAATCGGAATGTCGTGATAAGCCCTGCGCGACTGCTTGCTTGCCGGAGGCAAGGCCACGCCAGCCTCGCAACCTGATTGGCCGTAAATTTTGCACATGAGGCTCGCCTCCGTAAGCGAGGGCTATGAACCGCCGCGAAACCATGCGGTGGCATCGGGCCAGGAGCTGGGCGGCACATCGTAATTCGATGTGACCGAGGCTTGTGCGCATTCGGAATCTGACCACGATGTCCAGGTCGCATCACCTTGCCTTACTCGACAGTTACCGATTTCGCGAGATTTCGGGGTTGGTCGACGTCCGTGCCCATCAGGATGGCCGTGTGGTAGGCCAGAAGCTGCACCGGAATCGCATAAACAATGGACGTGAACGTCGTATCCATCTCCGGCATCACAATCGTCGCGAGTGAATCCATGGATACCTCTGCGGCTCCCCGAGCGTCCGTTATCAAGGTAATCTTGCCGCCGCGTGCGGCGACCTCCTGCATGTTCGAGATGGTCTTTTCGAACACCCGGTCGCAGGGAGCAATGACGATTACGGGAACGCTCTCGTCGATCAAGGCGATCGGGCCGTGCTTGAGCTCTCCGGCCGCATAGCCCTCCGCGTGAATATAGGAGATCTCCTTCAGCTTCAGTGCCCCCTCCAGGGCCAATGGAAACGACGTGCCGCGACCAAGATATAGCACGTCACGCGATTTGGCGATGTCGCGTGCGAGCTTCTCGATCTGCGGCTCGCTGGCAAGCGCCGCGGTAACAAGCCGTGGGATTTCGATCAGCGCTCGCACGAGATCGACCTCGTCGCTATCCGGCAATTCACCGCGCGCCTTGCCAGCAGCGACCGCAAGCGCCGCAAGGACGACCAGCTGGCATGTGAACGCCTTGGTCGAGGCAACGCCGATCTCAGGTCCGGCGAGCGTCTGCAACACTGTCCCGCTTTCGCGCGCAATGGTCGAACTCAGTACGTTCACGACAGAGAGGGTATGCAGGCCTTGCGATTTGGCATAGCGGAGCGCGGCCAGCGTATCGGCCGTCTCGCCGGACTGCGAGATGAAGATAGCAAGATCTCCCTTGCGCATCGGCGCCTCACGATACCGAAATTCGGAGGCGACATCGAGCTCGACCGGAATACGAGCCAGCCGCTCGAACCAGTACTTGCCGACATGGCCGGCGTAGCCTGCCGTACCGCAAGCCGTGATCGAGATATGTCCGATCTCGTTGAAGTCGAACGGAAGCTCCTGCGGCAGTGCCACGCTCTCGGTGGCGATATCGACGTAACGCGCCAGCGTCTGCCCGATCACCTCTGGCTGTTCGTGGATTTCCTTCGCCATGAAGTGGCGGTAGTTTGCTTTGTCGACGAGAACCGACGACGCGCCAGATTTCATCACCTCCCGGCGGACAACTGTGCCTTGTGCGTCGTAGACCACGCTGAAGTTGCGGTTGAGCACAGCCCAATCGCCGTCCTCAAGGTAGGTGATCAAGCCGGTAAGGGGCGCGAGCGCGATAGCATCCGATCCGAGATACATTTCGCCTTCTCCATGTCCGATCGCGAGTGGTGAGCCCTTGCGCGCACCGATCATGAGGTCGTGTTGACCCTTGAACAGGATTGCAAGCGCAAACGCGCCGATTAGCCGCGGCAGCGACGCTTTTACTGCCTCCTGCGGCGAGCAGCCATCTTTCAGATAAAAGTCGATGAGATGCGTCACCACCTCGGTGTCTGTTTCAGAGGCGAAACAGGCGCCATGCTGTTTTAGCTCCGCTCGCAGCTCGCGGAAGTTCTCAATTATGCCGTTATGGACGACTGCAACATTGTCCGTTGCATGGGGATGAGCATTGTGCTCCGTCGGCTTGCCGTGAGTAGCCCAGCGCGTGTGCCCAATCCCGACATGGCCTGAGAGCGGATGGCAGCGAACGCGTGTCTCAAGGTTCCTCAGCTTGCCCTCGGCGCGTCGAAGCTCGATATGGTTTCCTTTGAGCGTTCCGATGCCCGCTGAGTCATAGCCACGATATTCCAGTCGCTTCAGTGAATCGATCAGACGATCCGCCACCGGACCGCGCCCCAAGATGCCGACAATTCCGCACATTTAGTCAGTTTACCTCAAGTTCAAAACAGAGCGTCCCGCAAGGCGCGCCTGACCAATTCGCTCGCTTTAGTTATCCGCCAGTCTAGCCGTGCCTGCCCTCCATCGGGCACGCGGCACCCGGAGGTGCTCGAACTCCAAGAAAACGTGGAGCCCTGTCGAATTCGCCGGGAGATTCCTAAAGCAACTGTCTGGCAATCGCACAATGAGCGCCGTCAGCAGTTAGCAGCTGCATGAGGCTCTCGTTTTGTCCGATGTACCCGATACGGCCAAGAAGGCCCGGTAGGTCTGGCGCATTCCATCTACAAGCCATGTCCTCGCGCGCCAGCCGAGGCTTGCGAGACGGCTGACGTCGAGCAGCTTGCGCGGAGTGCCATCGGGGCGCGACGTGTCGAAGGCAATCTCGCCGCTGTAGCCAACGACCTCGGCGACGACACGGGCGAACTCGGCGATGGTGATGTCCTCGCCTGTGCCGATATTGATCAGCTCCGGTCCCGAATAGCTCTTCATCAGGTGCACGCAGGCATCCGCCATGTCGTCAACATAAAGGAACTCGCGCCGTGGCGTGCCGGTGCCCCACACGGCGACACTCTTTGCGCCCGCGACCTTCGCCTCGTGGAAGCGGCGGATCAGCGCGGCAACGACATGGCTCAATTCGGGATGATAATTGTCGCCGGGGCCGTAGAGATTGGTGGGCATCACGCTGATGAAGTCGCTGCCATACTGGCCGCGATAGGCTTCCGCCATCTTGATGCCGGCGATCTTGGCGATCGCATAGGGCTCGTTGGTCGGCTCCAGCGGGCCTGATAGCACCGAGACCTCGCGCAGCGGCTGTGGGGCTAGCTTCGGATAGATGCAGGACGAGCCCAAAAACATCAGCTTTTCGGCGCCGTTTTGATGCGCGGCCTGGATCACGTTCGCAGCAATCGTGATGTTGTGGTAGATGAACTCGGCCCGCAGCGTGTCGTTGGCGACGATGCCGCCGACTTTTGCGGCGGCGAGGAAGATCACCTGCGGCCGCGTTTTCGCGAACCATTCGAACACGGCCGTCTGGTTGCAGAGATCGACCTCGCGCCGGTCGACCGTGACGAGCTGCACGTCCTCCCGCGCGAGCCGGCGCGCAATCGCGCTGCCGACCATACCGCGATGGCCGGCGACGTAGACGCTTTTGCCGTTCAGCTCAAACGGTGCGCTTGCCATGGGCCGCCTCCCGTTTTGCTTCCGCCAGATCGCTTGCCATCATCTCCTCGACGAGCTGGGCGAACGTGTGCTTCGGCTTCCAGCCGAGCACCTGATGCGCCTTGCTGGCGTCGCCGACGAGGAGATCGACCTCGGTGGGGCGGAAATAGGTCGGATCGATCTTCACCACCGTCTTGCCGCTCGTCTCATCGACGCCGGTCTCCTCGACCCCTGCTCCACGCCATGCAATGCGGCGGCCGAGCTGGGCGAACGATAGCTCGACCATCTCGCGCACCGAGTGCATCTCGCCGGTGGCGAGCACGAAATCGTCGGGCTTGTCGGCTTGCAGGATCTTGTGCATGCCCTCGACGTAATCGCGCGCGTGGCCCCAGTCGCGCTTGGCTTCGAGATTGCCGAGATAGAGCGTCTCCTCCAGCGCGACCTCGATACGGGCGACAGCGCGCGTGATCTTGCGGGTCACAAATGTCTCGCCGCGGATCGGGCTCTCGTGGTTGAACAGGATGCCGTTGCTGGCGAACATGCCATAGGCTTCGCGGTAGTTCACCGTGATCCAGTAGCCGTAGAGTTTTGCCACGCCGTAGGGCGAGCGCGGATAGAACGGCGTGGTCTCCTTCTGCGGGATCTCCCGGACGAGGCCGTAGAGCTCGGAGGTCGAGGCCTGGTAGAACCGCGTCTCCTTCACCATGCCGAGGATGCGAATCGCTTCCAGCAGCCGCAGCACGCCGATCCCATCGGCATTGGCGGTGTATTCGGGACTCTCGAAGCTGACCGCGACGTGGCTTTGGGCGGCCAGATTGTAGATCTCGGTCGGCCGGATCTGCTGCACCAGCTGGATCAGATTGGTCGAGTCCGTCATGTCGCCGTAGTGCATCAGGAACGGCACGTCCCCGAGATGCGGGTCCTGGTAGAGATGGTCGACCCGCGCAGTGTTGAACGAGGACGAGCGCCGCTTGATGCCGTGCACGACATAGCCGAGCGACAGCAGATATTCGGCCAGATAGGCGCCGTCCTGTCCAGTCACGCCGGTGATTAGAGCGACCCGCCGTTTGCTCTCTTGGTTTGACAAATCGTTGCTCTGCGCAGGCTAATGTCGGTCCCCGATCGACGACGTCAATCGCGTCTGGCCTCTTCGAAATGCGGAAGCGTCACGCTCTCGAACGGCCGAGTTCTGGATTCTGTATAGGCATTGCATCAAGCGCTCAACTGTACGGAGGTAACCTTCCACATCGAAAGGGTTTTGAAGGACTATACGAAAGTTTGTAGTCCGGAAGATTCCGTTCGGCCTTCGTCAGGCGTTTCTCGGCGTGGGCGCGACCAATGAAATTGCGGCGCGGATGGGAGGTAAGCAGACCCGTTTGGCCGAGAAGCGTTCCACTCCGTTCGTGGTCAACTCGCACGTTGAGCCAGCGAGTTTCCCTCATTTCGTGTCCTTGCCTATGAGTTTTCCAATCTTGCTGTTCATCCAGTGCAACCGCGAGCAAGCCGGCCAAACAAAGCATTGAAATTCGTTCTCTGTCGCGCAGTACTTATCATCGTCGATCATTTCTGGACAATCAAGTTGGTGATCTGGCAAGCAAAAGTGAAGGCGCGCATACTGCCTCCGTGCTGTTTGAGTTCACAGAAAAACGCTGGATGAATGAGGCCAGTGCTATATGGGACCTCAAGGGGGTTATCGCGACGATTAGTGTGCCCTGCGCCCCCGAAGGGCGAATTCAGTAGCGAAAGGCATCTGGCGGTTCATTGCTCGCGAGTGGCCAAGGAATCAACAACAATGGTGCGTTTAGCGGGCGGACGATATGGCTCACAAGGTCAGTGCTCGGTTCGGCGACCATTCCGCCGGGGGTGTTTTCCGCGCTCGCAAGCATGTCTTCGGGCCGGCCGTAGTATGACCAGGCAAAGCCCGCTTGTGGGTGAATTAGCATTACAGTTGGCTTTTTGCTTTGAAATGCGCGCGCTGAGCGATCGCTTGGTGAGCTCTGCGCCAGAGTGACCATGCGATGATGTGCGCGGGTTGGATCCGCTTTCGAGCGAGCCTGACGGCGATGCGCCGGACTTCCTGGATTGACCATCGGATCAACGACGGCGTGGCTATGCTTTGGTTTTTGCTGTGGTTCGACGTTTGGTTTTTTTTGGCGGCGGCGGATTGGCATGATGTCGGATCACCGCCATCATGGCGAAGGCGAGCATCACCATAGACACGTGGCGATGCCAGCCATGCCAGGATCTGCTCTCGTTGTGATCGAGCCCGAATTCGTTTTTCGCGGTTTCAAAGCTGTCCTCGATCGCCCACCGATGGCCTTCGACCGCGACCAGCGTTTCGATGGATGTTCCCGCTGGACACCAGGTGGTGAAGAAGGCGAGATCGCCATCGGCGATACGACGACGGATCAGCAGACCGCGTGTCCAAACGCCAGGATTTTCGTCGTTTGATTCTCCGACCAGATCGGCCAGTTCGAGATAACACCAATCATGCAGCCGTGGTCCTTTGGTTCCGTCCCCTGCCGACAGGCGTTTCCAGTCGGACGAACGCCGCGTCGAGGCGATGTCCGCGGCGGCGCCAGAGACTGATCGCCGCTTGCCCCAGGAATGAAATACATGAGCGCTGCTGACCCCGAGTACATAGCCTTTGCCTGCGCGACGTAGTTGCTGTTCGATATCGCCAACGCCGTAGACTGTATCACCCGCAACCCACTTGAATGGGACAGACGTGGCTATCGCGCGTGCGATCATGCTCGTCGCAAGCTTTGGTTTGGTCGCAAAGCCGACATCGGCACGCACATATGCGGTTTCCAGACGATCCGGATCGTCGGTCCATTCCTTCGGAAGATACAGCGCGCGATCGATGAACGCATGACCGTGGCGCGACACGTAGGCGGCGAAGACGCCGATCTGGCAGTTCGTGATCTTGCCGGCGGAACCAGTGTATTGCCGCGCCACCCCGCAAGACGCCTTGCCTTGCTTGAGAAAGCCGGTCTCGTCGATCACGAGCACCGCATCGTCATCCGCCAAATGCTCGATGACATAATCGCGCACGATATCGCGCAGACCATCAGCATCCCAATCCCTGCGACCCAGGATCGCCTGTTGCCGCCAAGGACCGGGATCGCCAGCTGCCTCCGCGCGCATCCAACCAGTCTTGCGTTGCTCATCTCCGAGCAGACCTTCCAGAAACAAGCCTGCATTCCTCGCAACACGATCTTGATTGAACAACGGACGTATCCGTTTCTTGATCTCACGAAGCGACGCCGCCCACAGCGCAAGCGTCTCTTCAATCGACGCTGCCTGCGTCCATGATCTTCGAATCATGGTTGCCCATGGATTCAGAAATCCTCAGAAAGGGCAACTGTAATGTTAGGGTCTGTACCTAATTAGCGAGTTCTGATTCCCTGGTGCCAAGTTGATTCGGCACGGGGGACTTCGATGCGCAAAGGACTGTTCTGGCTCAACGACAAGCAGTGGGCTCAGATAGAGCCGCATCTGCCAACAAACCAGACCGGCCCGGCGCGCCAAGACGATCGACGCATTATCAGCGGTATCATTCACATGCTCCAGTGCGGCGCACGCTGGCGCGATTGCCCGTCCGACTATGGCCCTTACACGACGATCTACAATCGGTTCAATCGCTGGGCTAAGCGCGGACATTGGCAGGCGATCTTTGAAGCGCTCGC
Organism: Bradyrhizobium sp. 172; assembly: GCF_023101065.1. Lineage (NCBI taxonomy): Bacteria > Pseudomonadati > Pseudomonadota > Alphaproteobacteria > Hyphomicrobiales > Nitrobacteraceae > Bradyrhizobium > Bradyrhizobium sp. 172. The sequence continues at coordinate 6,523,320 of NZ_CP064701.1, read as the reverse complement.
CCGCTGCGGCAAGGACCGAGCGGCTTTGTCGATCGACTCCACCTCGATCAAAGCGCATCGCTCGGCGAGCGGCGGAAAAGGGGGGAGTGTGAACAGGCGATCGGCCGCTCGCGCGGTGGGCGGACCACGAAAATCCACGCGCTGAGCGACCCTGATTGCAAACCTTGCGCATTTCATCTCACTCCGGGACAAGCCGCAGACATTGCCGCAGGGCCGGCCCTTTTGAAGCTCGCGCCGCCCATGTCTTCCCTCATTGGGGACAAAGGCTACGATGGCGACGGCTTTCGCGCCGAAATCGTCAATCGCGGCGCGAAACCCGTCATTCCAAACAAATCCAACCGGGTAACCCTCCACAGCTTCAGCAAGCGCCTCTATAAAGGGCGCAATGTTATCGAGCGCTGTTTCTGCCGGCTCAAGGATTTCAGGCGTGTTGCTACTCGCTACGACAAACTTGCCAGAAACTTCTTGGCCGCCGTCCACCTCGCCGCTCTCGTCGCTTATTGGATCAATTGAGTCTGAACCCTAACATTACAGTTGCTTTTGTTGCGGGCTTCTGAATCCATGGGCAACCATGATTCGAATGTCGTGGGCGCGGGCCGCGTCGGTTGAGGCGACGCTTGCGTTGTGGGCGGCGTCGCTTCGAGAGATCAAGCAACGGATACGTCCGTTGTTCACGCAAGAGCGTGTTGCGACGAATGCAGGTCTGTTCCTGGAAGGTCTGCTCGGAGATGAGCAGCGCAAGACCGGTTGGATGCGCGCGGAGGCGGCTGGCGATCCCGGCCCATGGCGGCAGCAGGCGATTCTGGGTCGTGGAGACTGGGACGCTGATGCCCTGCGCGATATCGTGCACGACTATGTCATCGAGCATTTGGCGGATGACGATGCGGTGCTCGTGATCGACGAGACCGGTTTTCTCAAACAGGGCAAAGCGTCATGCGGAGTGGCGCGGCAATACACTGGTTCGGCAGGAAAGATCACGAACTGCCAGATCGGCGTCTTCGCTGCCTACGTTTCGCGTCATGGCCATGCGTTCATCGATCGCGCGTTGTATCTTCCGAAGGAATGGACCGACGATCCAGATCGTCTGGAAGCCACATATGTGCCTGCCGATGTCGGCTTTGCGACCAAACCAAAGCTTGCGACGAGAATGATCGCACGCGCGATAGCCGGGTCTGTACCATTCAAGTGGGTTGCCGGTGATACCGTCTACGGTGTTGGCAACATCGAACAGCAACTACGTCGGGCAGGCAAAGGCTACGTGCTTGGGGTCAGCAGCGCTCATGTGTTTCGATCCTGGGGCAAGCGACCGCCGGTCGCCGGTACGGCTGCAGACCTCGCCCGGACGCGGCGCTCATCCGACTGGAAGCGCCTGTCGGCGGGAGCCGGAACCAAAGGACCGCGGCTGCACGATTGGTGTTATCTCGAATTGGCGGATCTCGAGGCCGAGCAGTCCAACAGTGCAAATGACGGTTTGTGGACACGCGGTCTACTGATCCGTCGTCGCATTGCCGATGATGACCTCGCCTTCTTCACCACCTGGTGCCCAGCGGGAACAGCCATTGAAACGCTGGTCGCGGTCGAAGGCCATCGATGGGCGATCGAGGACAGCTTTGAAACGGCGAAAAACGAGTTCGGGCTCGATCACAACGAGAGCAGATCCTGGCATGGCTGGCACCGTCATGTGTCCTTGGTGATGCTCGCCTTCGCCATGATGGCCGCGATCCGACATCGCGCTAATCCGCCACCGCCCAAAAAAACGAAACGGCGCCCCCCGGCAAAAGCCAAAACATAACCACCCCACCACTGATCCGTTGGTCAATCCAGGAAATCCGCCGCATTGCTATCAGACTTGCGCGGAAGCGGATTCAACCCGCACACATCATCGCATGGTCCTTCTGGCGCAGAGCTCACCAGGCTGCCGCTCAACGCGCCCACTTCAAATCAAAAAAGCAACTGTAATGCTAAGCTAAGCCGCCTCGAGCACGTGCCGCTGCCATTGAAACTGGCGGTTTGCTGGTCCCGAGCGCCCCTTCTCTTGTCGGCAAAGTCCGGTTCTTGAGCAAGCATTCTGCGGATAGCAGCCTGAGCTGACGGATCAACTGCGTTCTACCTCAACTATCACACTTGATTTGCAGCCCCTCGGCAGAAGGAAGTCGGATGAGCTGCTCGTCGAGAGTGGAGAGGTCGAGCCGGGTCATTAAACCAAGTGCCCCCGCTCGAATGCGCCGAAAGCAGCGTAAGCTTTAGAGGCGCGTCTCGAAATGAATCGCCGGATTATCGGGTTCGAACGCGGTGTTTCCCTCAATCATGGTGCCGAGATCAATCTTCAGTCCCTCGCGGGTATAAACTTCCACATCATCTCTTCCAAGGCGCTCACATGAGCTTCTCCATAATCGCTCGTCAGGTCCTGATGGGCCTCATTGCCGGATCGGCGTTCGGCTCTTGGGCAATCGTCAGGCCTGCACCTCGAGCAGACCCAGCTCGCGGATCTATCGGCAGCTCTCTTGCTCCCGCGATGACCGCTGCCCATGCCTAGCACTTGCGCGGACTCGTCTCGGATTACGGTTGTTCATCTAGTCTACTTTCGTTCAACGAGGCTGCGTCCGTCCGACCATGGCATGACGTGCATTCGGGAATGGTGATAAGCGCACCACGATGACAGCTTTTGGCGAGGCCCCGTCACAACGGGGTCGCCGCACATATACGCGGCTCCCGGATCGCCATTCTTGAAACCAACAATCGCCCGGCATTGGCCCTCACAGTGATCGACGAGCAAGACCCTGTTGGATCCATCGGGTCCTCTCACATGACCGCTCCGGGATACCGCATCGATCTCGCGGCGGCTGGTTTGGAACTCAGTGCCCGCAAACGTATTTCGTAGCCTCCAAGGCTGGATTGGTCCTTCTTACATGTGGGCGATCTTGTCTTCATGGGGCCGGCGATTGCGTGGACAGGACAGAAGGTGCGTTCTTCGGCTGAGCGCGATCCTCAGCCGCTTTGGCAGAAGACCTCTCATCGCAAGCGGTCGGCCTGCTCCGCTGGAAGCGGCCGAACATTGGTGCTCCCTAGCTGTGCACTCTACAATCCGACGCTACGTATGATTCAATCCCCCTCCGAGCTTATCGCGTGAATATGTCGAACCCGTATTCGTTTGCCAGGAGCCAGCCGCAAGACGAGCAGGGCGGGAGGCGCTTCACCAAGGCAGTTGGCTTTGGGTATCAATCGTCTGCGGAAGGCGCAGCTCAGGTCCGCTCGAGTGTGCGCGCATAGCGACCCCCCAGTTGGGAGGCTGCTCGTCGGTGGCCACGAGTGATCAAGCGAATCAATCAAGCTTACTTAAATGTGTGGATAGGAGGTGCCTTGGCGACGCAATCGATCGCCCATGGCTGGAATGCTCTGGCGAGTCGGTGCGAATTGGCTTTGTCTATCCAGCCGAGCTCTGCCGCTGTCACCATCGTAATGGGGCTGCTTCCCGGGAGTTGTCGGTGCCGCGGCGGCTGAGAAGATTGGAAACGAGATCAATCGGCAGCCCGTTAACCTGGTCAAAGAGCCAAGCTCCCGTCAGGTAACCCAACAATGACTTCGCCGTTCTAGATAACCTTGAACTATGGACGAGCTCGAAAGGCGTCGTCAGGTGCAGGCCACGCCGGGTTGATCATCGCGGATTCGATATTTGTGGGAAGATTTGCCGAGCGTCACGTTGGAAGGCCTAAGCGGTACTCAGCCCTGGTCCCATTGAGAGCATCGCGGCTCGAGTCCAGATTGGCGCGTTTGCTACAATCGTGTTGGTATTGAAGACTTGCTACGCCGACTACTCCAGGTCGGCCGGGGGAAAGACCGCGGTTTTGCAGGCAATCAAATGGCTGTTGGAACGAGCGGCGCAGTTGGCAATGCTCTCTGATGGATGGCCGAGGCCTTGTAGCGGGCACCGATCGGCGTCCTCCCATTCATCTTGAGGCGCGAGCGATTGTTAGGCCGGCATTCTCCAGCACATCCAAAATCGTTTCAGCAACCGCCCGCGGATCTCGCTCGTCCTCTTTGCTAACGTTACAGGCCAAGGTAGCTGCGATGATCGCGTGCGCTGTTTTGCGCTGGAGGCAATCGTATTCGGCATACTCACCGCAAGTATTGCAGTTGATCACTGGTCGGCCGCTCCAGGGATCGTGCATTGCGATCTCGCACCAGTTATCTGTGTGACATTTCGGACAGAGCATAGATCGAGATTTCCTTGTGGTCTGACCTCGCGCGCTCGCCATGGCCATCAGTTGAACGGCCACTTGCTAGCCAAAGCTGTAGAAGTCATTGCTACTCCGAAGGCCGTGTTGCCCGTCTTTGGATACGACGTGATGGAGGCGGCGGCGGAGGCAATCCAGGCACCCGAAGGCGGCTTCGGCATGAGCGACCAGTCGACGCATCTCTGGCGAGAATGCTGGCAACCGTGTATGCTTGGAGCTACCTGTTTTGGCGTGAGCAAGCTATTGCAGGTTCGCCGCGGCCGCATCACGGCTACGTAAGATGAGTATGGCCTCCAACTTCCATTCCACTCTGAGCTGCGAGGCCCCGATCTCCGGACGGCGACCTTCTGCGTGAGCAATCTGTCAAATCGGGCAACCGCCACGCGAGGATGCTGCTGCGATCTTAGAATCCGGTTCCCCTGCAGCCTGGCTTAGTCGCCACACGTGCAATGATTCGCCGAGGCGACTTCACTGCGGCGCCCGGGACAAGGCGGGCGTTCTGCAATCTGGGCGCCAAATGATACACTCGAAATTGTGTCGCCCGGAAGCTGTTGTACGGCCAAGCACGCTTGCCAACTGTAAGAGACCCTACAATCTGACGCTACGTACGATTCAAGCCCTAATGTCGAGAGTCGCGCATTCGCGCCCTTTGCTGCGCTTGCTGCGAGCGGCTTGTCGCATCGCAGACATCAACAGAGTGGTCGGCAGATAACCGCAAATGAGGTGCTTTTGCGAAAGCCAACCTACGGGATCTTACGTAGGGCATGTGTCGCATTTTCGTGATCTAAAAATTGCATCGTCTTCCGCATGAAGGAAAAAAAGCTGTTCTCAGACGCCAAACATTGGAGAAGCCGTGCTGAAGCGACCCGAAGAAAAGCGGAGTCGCTCGAGGACGACACATCCAGATGCAGGCTCCTCAAGGTCGCTGAAGAATATGATAAGCTGGCTCGCCTCGCGGAGGGGCGGCAAAGAAATGAGCTTGACGGGCAGTTCTGATCGCCACCGGGCGGACGGTTGCACCGATCGTCAACGCCTTGTGACCCCGGCGCGGGTGTCTCTCCGTTGGAGCTCATAGCCCGTTAGCTGAACTGCGAAACTGCGTCATGCGGTAAGGCCAATGAGCTAGGCTGCTGAACGAGTGCGGTCCGCGCGTCCGAGCCTCTGACCATGAATCCATTCTGAGTCGCGGGGCCGGCCACATAGATGACGCATTGACGGTGTCTCAGGCGGCAAGCCGGCTAACCGCTAGACATGAGAAGGATGAGATGAAAGCCCACCGTCAGCTCGTCGAATCAAAAGCCTCTCGCTCGATGAACTGGCGAGGCATTGGCGTCGCGCTTTGCATCATGTTGCTGAAGCCAGGACGTTTGTTTGGGTGACAAAGTAGCCGGTTCGCCGGATCATGCCACGCGAATTGGCTTCCGCCGCCATTTTGGCGTGAGGCGTTTCAGTCGAATTCTGGCATCTTGCACCAAGCACTGCTGAACTCAACGCCATACATTGCGGACATGTTCAGGCGAAGAGGCGAGCAGAAGCTCCTGCTGGCACGGCTTGCCAAGACGGGCCATCATAGATCTCTGCGCAGATTGTCTGCATGAGGCCGGGTTCGGCAACGAAGGCGCGAATGACAAGAAAATTGAAGAGACGATCAGATGTCGAAAGACAAACCGAAGAGAACTCCCCGGTGAACGGTGCGGATAGAACCGATGATCTTCATCCAAGTAGGTTCGGTGCAGATGATCAGCGGTAGCTGGGGCTGCCCATGCCCGGGTGCCCGTTCGATGTGCGACTCGGACAAGACGAGTGGTGCCGAATGCAACTCTATCGGCCAAATGGAGGACGCATGAGGAGGCACAGTGTAGAAAGACTGGAAGCGGGGCGCGTTCGCGAGGGCCAATTCGCCACTGCACCAGGGTCTGGCCCTTCTGGTCTCTTCTTCGTGCAGGGGCCTTGTGGCTGCCAACTCAAGATCATCGGCTTAATCCGTCCGGGATGGGAGCATGTCTCAGTGTCGACGCCACGGCGATCTCCAAACTGGGAGGAGATGTGCCTCGCTAAAGATATGTTTTGGGATGAAGAGGAATGCGTGATGCAGCTGCATCCTCCTCATTCGCAGTATGTGAACAATAGTCGCTATTGCCTGCATCTCTGGAGGCCGACGCGTCAGGTCATTCCGATGCCTCCGGCAGCCTTCGTGGGCATCGTCGGGCTCGGGCCGTCTGAAGCGGCAATTCTGTTTGCGCAGATGAGTGCGACACCTTAGCGGATCTCGCCCCGCCGACGCCAAGTCGGGCGGCGGCGACATAATCGAGAGTCCCGCGGAGTTGCTCACCACAGCCAGGGACGACGAGCACAGCGGCGAGCGAGCCTAGGTGGCCAAGGCCCGCCAAGGGGCCGTCAGCCACTACTCTGCGCCCCAGAGCCCAACCCGCTGCACTTCTGAAAGGGGCGGAAGGTAACGCTCGCAGAGTCGGCTTGTTGAGGCCGCCGTTTGTTGTGCGGAATGTGACGCGCATAACAACACCATTGAGGATTCAGCCAGGTGAGCAGATCTGTCGCTCCGTTATACACGGCGCGCGGCCAAATACATTTGCATCGGAAGAGTCTCCTAGGGGGCGCAACTACCGGACGCACCGCTTAGTTACCTGAGTGAGGCGCGCCCGCGGGGAAATCCTGCATGAGGGGGCGGCGATTAGCCTGATATCGGCGCCATGCCCGCGCAACTCGGCGATATTTCTCGTTCAATACAGGGCAAGAGTGTTGCTTTGCGGAGCTACGCACGACGTTGTCGTCTGTACGATCGAGCGAAAATCTTGAGGGTGCTGTGGAAGTCGAAGGCAATAGCGGCCGCAACGGCGCGCCGGTCCGCCGCGACTGCGAACGTGCCGAGGCGGAGGGGGTTTACGTGCAGCCAATTCCCGAGCTCCTAGTTCAGGCCCAGACCGTTCCTCGCGGTAATTTTGACCCACGTCGAAACCGCAAGCCTGCTCAGATCAAGACCGGCGGCTGTCCTGAAGACTGCGCCTATTGCGCACAGAGCGTGCATTACGACACTGGCCTGAAGGCGACTCGCGCGACGGATCGCGCTGATGTGGTCGCCGCCGCGCAGCGCGACAAGGCGGCCGGGGCGAGTCGCTTCTGCATGGCCGCGGCGTGGCGCAGTCCAAAGGACCGCGACCTCGATAAGGTCTGCGACATGATTGCCGCCGTTAAACGTGTTGGCATGGAGACGTGCGTAACGCTCGGCATGCTCACGCCAAAGCAAGCCGCACGCCTCGCCGACGCCGGCCTCGACTTCTACAATCATAACGTGGACACTTCACCCGAGGATCAACCTGTGGAACGAGGTGAATGGCGTGCCGGTGAAGGTCACGGCGGAGCGTCCCGATCCGATTGCACTGGTGCGCCTGGTGGCGACCGCGCGGATCATGATGCCCAAGAGCGTCGTACGGTTGGCCGCCGGGCGCCAGTACATGAGTGATGAACTCCAAGCCCTATGCTTCTTGGCGGGTGCGAACTCCATCTTTGTCGGCGATGTGTTGCTGACTACCAAAAACCCGCAATTTGACGGTGATGCAAGTTTGTTAGCTCGGCTCGGCATTACGTCTGGACTCGCTTAAGCCATCAGAAGAACGGCGTGCTGCGCGCAAGCCACTAGCGTAGGTAAGAAATGCAGATTGTCTTGATGAAGGGAAAGATTCATTGCGCCTCGGTAACTGAATCCGACCTGCACTTTGAAGGCTCGATCTCGATTGATCGCGCACTTTTGGACGCGGCCGGTATCCTGATTAACGAACGCGTCGAACTCTACAACCTCGAGACGGGGGCACGCTTTGCAACGTTTGCGACAGAAGCGCCGCGAGGGTCCGGCACGGTAGACGTGAACGGTGCGGCGGCGCGACTGGCGATGCCCGGCGATAGGATAAGCATCGTTGCATACGCCTCAGTTGACGAGGCGGAGGCAAGAATCTTCAGGCCGCGCATTGTGCTGGTTGATCGACAAAATCGCATCGTGCCGATTTGAATCCAACAAGCTAATCGCGTAGAGCCCTGTCGTTGGTGGCCAGTTAGGAGTTTTGCGGCGTCGATCCTTGGCTCAGCGAGTGAAGAATGAATACCATCATTGCGGGTAAAGTCACCAGCTATGCGGCAGGCTTGGATGCGCTTAAACACGAGAACCGCCTGCAGAGTCTCAGGCCGCGCACCGGGATTGACTTTTCATCCAACGATTATCTGGCCCTGGCGAGCGCGCCGCGGATGAAAAAAGCGATCGTCACCGCGCTTGAAGCCGGTACTTCGATCAGAGCCGGCGGACCACGGCTTCTGGGCGGCAACTGCGAGGAGCACGAATGCCTCGAAGCAGCAGCGGCGCGGTTCTTCGGCGCGCAGACCGCGCTCTTCTTCGGCGGTGGCTATGTTGCAAAGGTTGCGGTGCTGACAACGTTGCCGCAACGGGATGACCTGCTCGTCCTTGATTCCCTGGTTCACGCCAGCATTCACGAAGGAGCACGAGCTGGCCGAGCCGCGTTTCGAATCACCGCCCATAACGACCCGCAGGTTATCGAAAGCGCAATTTGCGACTGGCGTGCCGCGGGCGGAGCGGGGCAGGTCTGGATCGTAGTCGAGAGCCTCTATAGCATGGATGGCGATTTCGCACCACTTGAAGACCTGCTCGCGATCGCGGACCGGCACGATGCGTTCTTGGTTGTGGACGAAGCTCATGCCACCGGCGTTTACGGCGAGCAGGGGCGAGGGCTCACAGGGCCGTTTGAAGGACGCGAAAATCTCCTGGTTGTTCATACCTGCGGCAAGGCGCTGGGAGCTGCCGGCGCGCTTGTCACCGCCTCTGGCGTGCTGCGCGATTTCATGATCAATCGCTGTCGCCCGTTTATCTTCGCGACCGCCCCTTCGCCGTTAATGGCGGTGGCCGTACGGGAGGCTCTGTTGATCCTGCAGGAGGAGCCGGAGCGCCAACAGCGGCTGGCGAAGCTTGTCGCGTTCACGCATCAGGAGATGGTTGCGCGAGGCGAGAGAAGTCCTTCGAACTCGCAGATCCTTCCCTATATCGTTGGCGAGAATGCCCGCGCCATGAGGCTAGCGTCCGCGCTACAGGCTCGCGGATTTGACATCCGAGGAATCAGACCGCCAACAGTGCCGACCGGCACGGCCCGTTTACGAATTTCACTGACGGTCAACGTCGGAGAGGATGAGGTGCGTGCGATGCTCGATGCCCTCGCTGAGGAGACGGGGGGCGAATCTCGATGAGCCAGCGGATCGTGGTGACCGGCACAGATGCAGGGATCGGCAAATCTGTCTTTTCGGCAGGCCTTGCCCATCTTCTCGGCGCGAATTATTGGAAACCAATTCAGGCCGGTGTTGAAGGAGAGACCGATAGCGAGCAGGTCGCACGACTGAGCGGTCTTCCGGCCGATCGGATCGTTCCGGAGCGTTACCGCCTTAAAACGTCCGCCTTGCCGCACCATGCCGCCGAAATAGACGGAATTCGCATCGACCCCGATTCGCTCGTCCTGCCGCAAACCGGGGAGCGACCGCTCGTCATCGAAGGCGCTGGCGGGTTGATGGTGCCGCTGAATTCTAGTGCACTCTACATCGACATCTTCGAGCGGTGGCGACTTCCCGTCGTGCTTTGCGCGCGCACGCTACTCGGAACCATCAATCACTCCCTGCTCTCGATAGAGGCCTTGCGAAAGCGCCAGATCGACATTCTTGGGATCGCATTCATCGGAGAAAGAAATTCGGAGACTGAGAGCGCAATTTGTGACATCGCGCGGGTGCGTTGGTTAGGACGGCTGCCCTGGATTTCTCCTTTGACGGCAGAGAGCCTGCAGGCTGTCTTCAAAGGCTCGTTTATTCGCGGCGATTTCACGCCATGAAGCCAAACAAGAGGTCGCCAATTTGGCATCCATTCACGCAGCATGCTCTTCACAACGAGATGACCAAGGTTGTGCGTGGCGATGGTGCTTAACTCTACACTGCGGATGCATAATCGAATCATAGATGCAATCTCACCCTGGTGGGTCGTCACTCACGGCCATTGCCATCCGTAGATCGTGAGCGCGATTCAGGAACAGGCCGGCAAGCTAAACCAAGTCATTTTCGCCGGCTACACGCATGATCCGGCTGAGGAGGTCGCTCGGCTCCTTTTGAAACTCACACCCCAAGGCTTGGACCACGTGTTCTACTCGGACAGCGGGTCAGCCAGCGTGGAAGTCGCCTTGAAGATGGCACTCGGTTATTGGCACAATATAGGCGAAGAGCGAACCCGCATCATTGTAGCAGCACTCCTATCACGCGGACACGTTCGGCGCGATGTCAGTTGGTGCCCGCGGTGTCTTCAACGCGGCGTACGGACCTCTCCTGTTCGACGTGACCTCAATCCCGTTCCCTGCGAGCGGCGTGAGCGGGCGACGCTCGATGCGCTTGAGTCAGCATGTCGGAACGAAAATCCCGCAGCCTTTATTGTCGAGCCTCTGATGTTAGGGGCAGGCGGAATTCTGATGTACCCAGCTTGGGTGCTAAGAGATATGAAGCGGATCTGCGAGGCGCCGGACGTTCTGTTCATTGCCGATGAGGTCATGACGGGCTGGGGCCGCACCGGAACAATCTTCGCCTGTGAGCAGGCCAATGTTGTGCCAGATATAGCGTGCTATTCCAAGGGTCTCACGGGAGGGGCGCTGCCGCTCGCGGTGACACTCTGCCGGGCAGAGAGTTTCGATGCCCATTATTCAAAAGACCGTACGCGCACATTCTTTCATTCGAGTTCGTATACGGCAAATCCGGTGGCCTGTGCCGCCGCCAAAGCTAACCTGGATCTGTGGAAAGGCCAGGAATGTCACCGGCGCATCGCTGCGGTCGCAACCATGCAAGAGCAGGCAATTGAAGGATTCCGCGCCGATCCGCGCTTTGCAAACGTTCGCCGTAGCGGCACCATCACAGCACTCGACCTGAAGACGAGAGATACCGGCTATCTCGCAGGCGTCGGCCCGAGGCTTCACGCCTTCTTAACGACCGCAATCTCTTGCTGCGTCCACTCGGTAATACGATTTATGTGATGCCGCCATATTATGTAACAGCAGGTGACCTGGACGAAATTTATGCACGCATCTGTGACGCTGCCGATGCGCTGGCCTGAAGACGCGCGCGGTAGCGCAAGATGAAGGATCCTGAGCTGTCGTCGGCTTCCCGAACGACTTGAGAGAGCCTTGCCATAGACTTTCGAAATGGGCGATTGTGACCTCGCATCTGCAATGTGGGTTCCAAGGAAGGCCGTTTCCAGAGACATGCGGAGGCCGGATCAGATCGAACAGAGCCACATTTCGCAGCTGTCAGTTGAACGCGTCACGATTCCAGTTCTGCAATGATGCAAGGAGGAAAGGCACACCATCGTCATGACCACGGGTTATGATGCGGTGACGGCATGTATCGCCGATCCTGTCGTCGACGTCATTCTTGTCGGCGATAGCGTCGGCAATGTATGCCTTGGGTGTGATGACACTTTACCCGTCAGCATGGGATGATGAATCACCACTTGGAGGCGGTCGCGCGAACAAGGCCTCGCGCCCTGCTTGTAGCTGACATGCCGTTTCTCAGCTTTCATATCAGTCCCGAGGACACGATACGCAACGCTAGAGATTTCCTGCAGCTTGGCACAGACGCAGGCTATGTAGAGGACCGTCAGCTGCTGCAGGAGGGCCTCTCGCGCTGGGCAGCTGATGTCCTTAACGCAGCATTCCCCGCGTCGCAGGAGTCATGTCGTCTTCCGGACGGTTTGCGCGACTCGATCGTAAACTGGACGTCTTCCAAGTCAAGGTAGTGCATGGGCAACTGCGGGCCGAGACGGAGATTCGAACGACTGGGACGTCTCGGATTCAGTACGGCACTCGAAGAAACATTTCGCCGAGTGTGATTGGATTACGTTCGATCGCCAGATCTGGGTCGAAACCCGGCGGCTAGAGGACTGGTACAGCGAAGCTCATCTCACGACTCTCGATTGAACAGACGGACGCAATGGGCTGAGTTCGCCGGTGCCATACAAACCTGAGCAATACACGCTTCGATGGGGTTGCTCTTATGCCGATCACCGGCTCGACGGGCGGCACGCCGTCGCCGTCGAACGCTGTTCCGGGCGTCACAAGTCGATGCCATCGCAATACCCTGCCGTACTCAAACAATTAAATGCAATACAGCTAGTTTATTGCAGGTTTGGCCTGCGGGAGACCTGAGCGTGGCGGCATTCCAACGACGAGCTGAGATAGATATGGAACGCCGCGAACAATCGAGCGCACCATTAGCGCGATCGCAATAATCGAGGCACCGAGCAGACCCGCGATGATCAACCGGGTCGTGAGATCCCAAAGTTCTCCGAATTGTACGAAATCCATGAGACGGAACACGGTACCCTGGACCAGGTAGAGCAGCAGCGTGGTCTGGCCCAACTCCACAGCGATAAAGCGGGCCATCCGATTTGAATGGCCAAGGCTCCAGCATTGCAGCAGGAGTTCGATAACGATTGCTGAGGCAGCTGCAGAGCCAACAAACATCAGAAGCACGTCTTTAGCCGACCGAAGATCGTGAATTACCCCAAGATTATTGTAGACATAGGTGTCCTTGCCCCACGCTAGAAAGCATACGCAAGTGACTATCGAGAGAAATAAGACCAGGAGCGGCTTGTGACGTCGCCATGTACTCGTCCATCGTTCTCTCGATTGAGCAAGCAAGAAGCCGAAGCAGAAGAATGGGTAAGTGAATCTGATCAGGGGTGATATGGAGAATGTCAGAGGCGCGAGTGCGACCAGTATGGCTACGCCAGATATGACCCACGATCGCTGGTCGAGCCTGCTAGAAATCTTGATGAGAAGGTAGGAAACAAACGTGGCCCAGATGAACCAATAGGTGCCAGCGAAATCGTCTAAAAATCCCAAAAGTCCGCTCGTTATGCTGGTCGCGCGCCACAATGCCGCCAGCTTAACGGTCTCCATGAACGTCCACCAAAACAGCATCGGCAGCAAGAGCTGCTTCGCACGGTCGCTGGCGGCTCGAGTGAACGACTTTTGCAGCAGCGATCGAGAAGAAAGATATCCGCTTATCGCCATAAAGAGTGGCATGTGAAACATATAGATCGATTTGTAGTACGGCGAATACCAAAACCCGTCGTCTCGGTAGATGACATACTGGATCAGGTGCCCAACGATCACCAAAAGAATGAGCGCACCTTTCGCGAAGTCTAAGCTCAGATCTCGATCGTTAGCCTCTGTCGTGCGCGAGCTCGGGGCGATCGTTCCAGTCACGCGTAGCAATGTATGAAACATCTAGCTATCTGTTGTTGATGAGCCGGCGGCCCGTTGTTCGGTTCTTCTGCCTCATTTTTGATCCAAACGAAAGGTGATGGCGGGACTTTTTGGAAGGGAGTAAGCTCAGCTTGTTTTAGCCTTCAAGAACGAGCTGTGGGCCGAGCCTCTCTGAATGCCTCAAGGAACTTCGCGGCAGAACAGATATCTAGGTCAAGGTAGTGATGTAGCAGTACGGGCGCGGCATACTATTTGCTGAGGCAGGTTCTGGGAGGAAGACTGTCGCACTCAGTCTCCCACTCAGCCCGACGCATTTCAGACCCGGCAGATGCGTCGGGCTTCTTCCGTCCGCCCAGCATACTTGACATTTGGCCGTCACCTTCGGTTGCCGCCGAGGCGCTCACGCCAATAGGCGCTTCTGATGCTGAACTCGGGCACGCCAACATTGGGGTTGCGGCAGTGTGCTACGCGCGCACACGGAGAGCGGTGCTCTGCAGACTGGGGCAAAAGCCGAGGACCGACCCTTTCTGATTGAGATGCTGGCTCGGTTAGCGTAGCTGACGCCGTGAACAGCGCCGGCGATCTCCCGATGGCTGTTCAACCGGGCCGACGCTGCCGGAATGAATGCCACGCGGCCGTCGTGACGTGGGCAACGGGCTTGATCGTCCTGCGATCGTGGCCGCACGCAGAACCGATCATTGCTTATGCGCCTTCAATCGTCCGACGCCCTTGTTGACCTCGAGCGCCAGCCGTGACCCGTCGCAGGGCCATCCCGCCCGCGTTTGATGTTGCGCGTGACACCGCGAATGGTGCGCATCATGTTCTCGGTGATGTTGTACAGGCAAGCGATGAACGAAGCTCCTTCGGCAACTTCAACCGGACGACAGTCAGGATTTCGTCGAGGCCCGCGAGGATGCTCACAGCTACGCCGAGCCATGCCGATCGACTCGACGCGCGACATTGCGGATCAATTCTTCAGCCATTTCGGCGTCATCGAGCTCCCAGGTTGGCGCAGCACCCGACGGGTGGCCGCATGATGCTCTTTCGGCAGGCGTTCCATGATGTTTGCGCACCTTGTAGATCTGGCAGCGCTGGGTCGTGGCGACCGAACCGAAGGTGCGGCAGATCGCCTTCGACAACGCTCAACAGTCTTGGCACCGCCGGGTCGCGCCCGCGCGAAACCAGATCGTCCAGTAGGGCCTGAAACGTTGCGGCAATCCGGTCGCCCCTTCCACCAGCGCCACGGATGCTTTTTGACTTCGCCGTCGACCCCGATCGCGGTGGCCAGCACAAGATCGTCGCCGAGATGCAGCCCGTCGATTTGGACCACCAGAAAGTCGAGCGCCGACAGATCGGCCGCCATGAAGTCGGCCAGCCGCGCCGTCGGCAGCGCTACGAACCTCCGCGAGGCAGCCGACTTTGACACCCCCCGATCCGGCCGATGCCTGCGCGTCACCCTCCGGCAGCCGGACAGCGCGGGCGAACCGGCGCGTCAACACATTGATCAGCATCAAGTCCATCGCCCAGCGAGCGAGCCAGTGCTCCTGCGCCGCCATTGTCCCAGGACGGAATCGTGACCTCGCGGGCGTTCACGCCCTAACCCGTTCGCAGGCCGCCGTCACATCCGGCTCCGTCATCGTGCCGAGCGCCTCGATCCCTGCCGGAAGGCAGAACCGGTCAAAGCTCGCCTGCACTTTCGCAAACGCTTCGTCCACAGCCCGGTCGCCGGCCAACCAGCCGGTGTGATATCTCTCGTCATCACGTCGCTCTCCTTTGGGGAATCAGCACGCCGAGCCTACCGGCTCAACGGCAACCCCGACCTCTTCAGAAATTCAACAGAACCCGGGACATCCCCACCGCGCGTTCCTTGACGGCTTTCGTCGCAAAGCCGGCCGCGGGATGATTGCTGCTGCGCCTATGCTGTAAACGGCTCGGGCTGGATCGCTGCTGCTCAATCTACGGTCCTAACAAAGTCCGCGCTCGTGCGGCTGGCATCTGGCCACCAAGAAGCCATACACAACATTGGACTCCATTCCGCACAACGAGCTGACCTTCGGCCGACCTCAGACTGGAAAACTTAAATAAGCCACCCCGACCAGAGTCGCTCGCGAGGGCGAGGTTCTATGGTCAAAGGTGCTGCTCGCACTCACGTTGTGGACCGAGGAGGGCAGCAGGCGCTCTCCGCGGATAAGCCGACTCGGCCGATCTCGAATAGCCTTGGCCTTCAGACGTCACCTTCATGATCATCGCTTCAAAACTCCTGACCATTTCGGCGGCAAGCAAGGGCTCACGCCAGTGACTTGTGCGGCGATGCTGTCGGTAGCAACAGTTTCTCTCGTGTGCCTACAAGTTTAGCTTGCTCGGGCTGAATTCAATGTTTCGGTCAATGACTCCTCAAATATATCTAGGCCTTGTCCCAACGTTTCTTGATCGATCGTAAGTGCAGGCAAGAACTTGACAACCTGATCGGTCGGTCCGCATCGCTCGATAATCAATCCCTTTTTAAAAGCTCTATGTGACGTTGCCTCTGCGATTTCGGTCGTTTTGCAATCGAATCCACATACCAAGCCCCGTCCACGAACAGCAAACTTGTTTCCGTGCTGGTGCGCGATAGCATCGAGTCTACGCCGCATAAATGCGCCCAAGCGTCGGACCTGTTGCGAGAGCGTCTGGTTGCGCCAATACAGATTCAAAGCCGCTTTGCCAGAAACGAGTGCAAGGTTGTTTCCTCGAAACGTCCCCGTGTGCTCGCCTGGTTCCCATGCGTCAATCGCTTCTTTGATCAGGAGCATCGATAGTGGCAAACCGTACCCACTCAGCGATTTCGACATTACAACAATGTCTGGCGACAACGCGGCGAACTCGAAACTGAAGAACTCGCCTGTACGGCCACAGCCCATTTGGATATCGTCAACTACGAAAATAGCTCCGACCTCTTTTGCCAAAGCCTCAATTGACTGCAACCATTCCTTACCGGCGACGTTAATGCCTCCCTCTCCTTGCACGGTTTCGACGAGAATGGCGGCTGGAAGATCAGTGCCACTGCTCTCATCCATTAATACCTTTCGCACGTAATCCGCCGGACTGTGAGCGGAGCCAAGATACCCATCATAGGGCATGAACGTTGTGCCGGATAAGGGAATGCTGCTGGCTTTGCGGTAAAAGCGGTTACCGCTCGCGGCTATGGCTCCCAAGCTTTGACCGTGATATCCATTCGTGAAAGAAATGACGTTGTGACGTCCTGTGATCTTACGCGAGAGCTTTAGAGCTGCTTCAACAGCGTTAGCTCCCGTAGGCCCTGTAAATTGAAAGCGGTAGGAAAGATTCCGTTCACGAAGAATGACAGAGCTAAAGGTCTCCATAAATTCGACCTTAGCTGGAGTGGCCATGTCCAAGCCGTGGACGACGCCGTCCGAGTCCAGATACTCGCTGATTGCCGCTTTGATCTCCTGATTGTTGTGGCCATAATTTAGCGCTCCAGCGCCGGACAGAAAGTCAATGACCTTTCGGCCATCCTCTGCGAACATAATCGAGCCGCGCGCCCTGCTGAACACAGCAGGAAAGGAACGTGAGTACGAGCGCACGTTAGACTCTAGCATTTCGACTGTCTTCATTCTGTGCGGCTCGTGTCCTCCAACCATGTCGTCGTCTCCTCGACAAGAAAATCTGCCCGACGAACAAGCGCGCGGCCAACATTGTACAGGATTGGCGGATCATGAGCGCACGGTTCCGGCGCCTCTCGTCGTCCTTTGGGCTCTGCGTAGGGCGTCTGAAAATCAGCTCCAACGGCTTACCCGAGAACCAGGCGGAACAAAGCTACTATGTCTAGTAGTTTTGTCCCCATCCAGCGAGGGCCCCGGCTAAGTCGTCTTTCGCGGGCAGGTTTGCTTAGTCGCGCGCGATCGAAGAATTTGCGCATACAGCGCGGTTAGCTTGGAAGCGGGGAAGTATGTGGGCCGAGAAAGTTCATCGCGACCAGAGGGCCGATGCGCTCCCGGCGACCGCGGAGCCCGCCAGCCGGAGGCGTGTGTTGGATGCTCACGCTCAGGGTCCCGGCGAGTAGAAGGGACAGGGCCGCCGCGGATCTGGCCCGGTGCGCGGGCTTATCGCTCGTCCAGAGCCGCCGCTTTGGGCCTTGCGTTTGGCCGGGATCGGCGCGGAGAGTGGTGGCGTGGATGCGTTCGGCAGCAAAGGCGTGGCTTGAAATTGCTTCGACCAGTGGCATTTGTGTTGCCCTGCAACCCGATTGCGTAGGTTCGGGTGCTTCGGCCCGCCGAAGGGTTGCTGGGAGCGAACGCAAATTGGCGAGTTTGGCGTACACCGCTCGATCCTTCGAAAGCTCAACATCGAAAATGCGGCCTTTGGGTTTCCTGTGAATTCCGAAGCGATCGCCTCGACAGACTGCGGGATTTTGGACGCGATCGTCCCGTCCTGCTCCCGCAAACTCGGTGCCAGATTTGTCTGGAGCGGTGGCACAAGTTTCAGGTGAATTCTTTGTTCTAACGACGTCCTGCCGGCAAGCCGCTGCCGTGGCACTTCGCGCTAAGCTCAGCAAGGATCTTAGGAGTGAAGGTAGGGCGCTCGTTAAACCGATGAGGGCCTCGCCTCCTCTGATTGCGCGATCATACCAAAGGCGCCTTGTCAGGAGCCCGACGTTGCAAGTGCTTCAACCAGATGCCGAAAGTGCAACAACAACGACAGGAATGCGGCAAGAAAGGCGATGGTCCACTGGCACGCGGTAAGCACGGGCAGTCGCGCATTGATCGACATCGTAAGCGCCGCGCGAGTGCGCTTGGTCCAGACTGCTTCCCCATCTTTCACGCGTTCGTTCCACCCTGCTCGCGAAGCGCTGCATCGAGGCAGGCGCTCAACTCCAGGTCAGCAAACGGCTTGGCAAAAAAACCGGCTACGCCCGCGCTCAACGCGCGAGCTCGCGTGCGATCATCTGCGAAGGCAGTCATCAAGATGAACGGTGCAGCGTGGCCCTGGGCTCGCATCTTTTCCAAAAGTTCAAAGCCGCTCATCATGGGCATCTGCACGTCTGCAATGACACAGGACGTGTGGTTCAATTGAGACGACCGCAAGAATTCCTCAGCCGATGCAAACGTATGAACGATGTGGCCCTGCGATTTCAAAAGGTTGTTCAGTGCGGCACGAATCGCAGGATCGTCGTCAATAACGGAAACAGTTGAATACCTAGACAAGACGACCTGTTCTTGGTTGGGCGAAGGCGCTGGCCGACGCATGACGGCCAGCAGAAGGGTGCGCGTGTACGACGAAATTGTAAAATCATACTTAGGTTTGTACCGTGAAACGCTCAGTCCCAATTCCCAGCCTCTCAGCCATCCTGATCAAATCGGCTAGCGATCGAGCTCCCATCTTCTTCATCACGTGGCCGCGATAGATTTTGACTGTAATCTCGGCGAGCCCGAGTTCCGCGGCTACCTGTTTGTTCAATAGCCCGGCGGCGACCAGTTTCAACACATCCTGCTCTCGTGGACTTAGGGCCTCAAACAAGGACTGGAGCCTGCTGACCACCTTGTCTACACCTCGTCTCTTCCGATCCTGTTCGATAGCTGCGACTACGCCATCGAGTAGTTCCTGATCGCGAAACGGCTTGCTGAGAAAATCGATTGCTCCACTCTTCATGGCTTTGACGGTCATCGGAATATCGCCATGAGCGGTGATGAAAATGATGGGAATGTGAATCTTCTGTTTGGCTAACTCATTCTGGAGCTCAAGGCCGCTCAATCCAGGCAGCCTGATGTCAAGCACAAGGCAGCTAGGAACATCAGGGAGCTCGCTCTGGAGCATTTCCCGGGCGGATCCGTAAGCAACGACATCTAGACCGATCGAACGAAATAGGTTGACCAGCGATTCGCGCATTGAGAGGTCATCGTCGACGACGAAGACGCTCGGCCTCACCTCAGGCCCGACGACATTTGGGGCTTCCTTCCGGGGTTCAGAGCGCTTGGTCACGATAAGGGCCTCACTTGTACGATTTACAGTAGACTTATTGCCTCACGACCACCTTCGATTGATCGCATAGGCTTTTGAGGACGTTCGCGCAGTGCAAATCTTTGAAATTTTCAAGGTATGTGACCGGTCAGCCATTCGCGCCAGCGTGACGCAGACAGGAAAGTGTAGCAAAAACCGCCCGACTGGTCGAGAACTGCCTTTGGAGTCTGTCCGCCGTCGCGTTGGATTGGCTCCCAAGGCGCCGATCAAACGATCAGCAGCCGATCGAGAAGCACCGAATCCAGAACTTGAGGCGCTCCCTTTAGCGGCGGCGCGTGTCGCCTGGCCTTCGCGAGTGAGACTGCAGCGGACCGCTCATTATGCGGCTGAACGATCAGAATGCCCGTCGCCTTGGTAGTTGCACGCGGGGGCGCGAGCTGAGCGAATCGGCCCGATTGTGCCTGTGCATGCGCCGATCCCGCCAGCGTTGAGATCGGCAAGCGGAGTAGACTATCGCACCCATGCTAAGGAAAATAGACATCAGAGCGAGTAGCAGCGGCATCAGCAACATGAACTCTTCTTTTCCGTCGTCAGAGCGCCTGTGAGTTGCTCTGTGTGAGGAAAGCACCTCGCACCGACTTCGTACAACCTGACGCAAGGTGCGATTCAAGTCCTTTCCGTCATGTTTGTAGGAAAGATGCTCGAATTCGAGCTGCTGCAGGGGCGCTCACGTGCGTTCGTGGCGTTGTTCCTTCACGAGCCTCGCACCCCAACATGAGGCGGCGTAATCTGAAGGAGAGGCGGGACACACTCCATTCGGTGTCCAGCTGCGGACCGGTTCGCCAAAAGGCAGTTGCATTTGCTCTCCTGCACCAGCCAAACAACCGCTGATCCAGCGAAAGAATCATTCTTCCACCAGAATTTGCGGACATCAGAGGTCCGTGCCCGGCACCTTGAAGGTTCGCTCTTGACCTACATAGGAAGGACAAAACGCGCCCCGAGGGGTCAACCTGAAGGTGTTGTTAGACCTGCCAGTAGCTCATCGATCCGCTAAGGGCCCAGGGCCAGGCAGAAGCATTAAAGGCGAGCCGACGCACTCCGTCGAGAAGAAAGTGCGTCGGGTTCGCCCCACATCGCCAGTACATCCGTGGTGATGCTGCCTCCAATGAAGCAACCAGCGTGGCAAAGCTGAGGCTCGCTCAGCAAGGCAGAGTAGGTCGTGACTCCCCGCTACTTCGTGCCGGCCAGGAAGGGGGGCTTGGTCATTCGTAGCGTCAGTTTGTACGATGCCGGCGCAGATCTATCGAATTGGCAAAGAAGGCGTTCCGCTGTACTTTATTCTAATTCCAATTCTCTTCACCGGTTTTGGGGTAGCCTACGCCTTGCTTGAACAGCGGTTCAAGCAGCGAAAACTCTCTCGGTCATCGGCTTCGCAACGGCCGGCAATTGCCCTGCGGCGAACGGCAGCGAGCGGCATTCCGATCAGCGAGGGCCTATACGGGCGTTCGGTGAGCATCAGGGGTGCCTTTGTCGCGGGTCAGTTGCTCCATCATTGGAGGAATGAAGAGAATAGTTATGGGCGCGGTTTCGCTCACACTTGGCTTTCAGATCTGCCCTTGATGCTGTGGTTCAGAGTCGATGACTGCATGGCGCATTCCAACAATGGAGCCAGGAGTGAACGTCGATCTCGAAAACAGCACCGCTCGTGTCGCCGGGATTTCTAGCCTGAGCGCCCTTGCGGCGTTTATGTTCAGCGACTCGAGCGAGCATCTTGCTTCTCCTCGGGTCTTAGAACCGAAGCAGCGATCTGGGCCCTGCTGCACGTCGGGCAGTGCGCCATGGTCGGGTAACGGGCCACGAGCCCACTCCATCGAATACAATCCTTCGCCGACACACTGCGCTAGCGAGAGCGCCGCCGCCGATTCTGTGCAGGCTCGGCCGGCGCGCAGGATTGGGCTGGATCGACACGCTTGGGCCACGTATTGGGTCTGTAAGTCGCATCTCGGCGTGCCGCCGTCCACTCTTTGGCGGCCTTAATCGGTACTCCGGCCCCTTTGCGAAGTCTCTTCACAAGCTCGCCCGATATGTGTCAGCTTCCGGCTCAGTCCTTATTGATCGGGCGGGCAAATGCCGCGGGACCTCAGCCGAACTCTGTTCGGCTCAAGTATCGACAGTGACATCCAGCTCCTGTGGGAGGACGGTGATCGCGCGTTCTGCCGTGGGTGGCACCGGCAAATCCACGGCAGCAGGGCTGTCGTGCTTGTCGTGCGGCCCATCGCGGAACACCCAGCGACGCTCGACCGCCTCGCCCATGAGTACGGGCTGAGGGAGGAGCTAGACGAGGGATGGGCGGTGCGGCCGTTGGAACTCATCCGGGAAGCCGGTCGGACTATGCTGGTCCTGGAGGATCCATGCGGCGAGCCACTGCTAAATTTACTCGGGATCCGTATGGAGCCCAAGCGCTTCCTACGCCTCGCTGTGGGTATCGCGAGGGCCGTGGGCAAGCTTCACCGGCACGGCTTGGTCCACAAGGAGCTGAAACCCGCTCACATTCTGGTCAATTGTCCTGACGAACAGGTGCGACTCACTGGGTTTGGTCTGGCTTCCCGTCTGTCCCGCGAGCGCGTGCCGCCTGAGCCTGCCGAGTTCATCGCCGGCTCGCTGCCCTACATGGCGCCCGAACAGACCGGACGAATGAATCGCTCGGTCGATTGTCGCAGTGATCTCTATTCACTTGGCGTGACATTCTACCAGATGCTGACGGGCGCGCTGCCGTTCACGGGCTCAGATCCCTCGGAGTGGATCCATTGTCATATTGCAAGAAAAGCAACACCGCCCGTCGAGAAGTCGCAAACCCTCCCGGAGCCGATATCTCAGATTGTGATGAAACTCCTCGCGAAAACCGCCGAGGAACGCTACCAGACTGCCGCTGGCCTTGAGCACGATCTGCAACACTGTCTCGCAGCATGGGCCAACCACGCTCGCATCGACCCGTTTGAGCTCGGCACAGACGACACACCTGATCGGCTGCTCATCCCCGAGAAGCTCTATGGCAGAGCCCTTCAGATCGAGGTTTTGCTTGCCTCTTTCGATCGCGCGGTGAAGAGCGGCGCGCCGAAGTTGGTGCTCGTCGCCGGTTATTCCGGTGTCGGTAAGTCTTCGCTCGTCCAGGAGCTACACAAAGCACTGGTGCCCTCGCGCGGGCAGTTGGTATCAGGCAAATTCGACCAACTGAAGCGCGACGTTCCTTATGTGACGCTAGTGCAGACGTTTCAGAGTCTTGTCCGTCCTCTTCTCAGCAAAAGTGAGGGCGAACTCGCCACCTGGCGGCAAGCGCTCCTGGAGGCGCTCGGCACGAATGGACGACTGATGGTCGAATTGATCCCCGATCTGAGCCTGATCATTGGCGAGCAGCCCGCAGTTGCTGAGCTTCCAGCCCGGCAAGCGCAAATGCGTTTCCAACTGGTGCTTCGCCGCTTCATTGGCGTGTTCGCGCGGCGAACCCATCCTTTGGTGCTCTTCCTCGACGATTTGCAGTGGCATGATGCCGCAACGCTCGACTTGATCGAGGATCTCCTGACGCAGTCGGATCTGCACCTGCTGCTGATTGGAGCTTACCGCAGCAACGAACTTGATGCAGGCCATCCACTCAAACGCAAGCTCGACTCCTTCAGGAGAGCCGACGTAAATTTCGAGGAGATCACGCTCTCGCCGCTCGCTGCAGACGATGTCGCGCAGTTAGTCGCGGATACCCTTCGCTGCGGACTAAAACGCGCTGCCCCGCTTGCAAAGTTGGTGCATCAGAAGACGATGGGTAATCCGTTCTTCGCCATTCAATTCCTTTCTGAACTGGCCGAAGAGCAGCTATTGACGTTCGATCACGAGTCGGCGCGCTGGCGGTGGGATCTCGAGCGTATTCACGCAAAAGCGTACACCAAGAATGTCGTGGATCTGATGCTCGGCAAGCTCATCCGCCTGCCTGAGGCAACGCAGGACGCGCTGCAACAGCTGGCCTGTTTCGGCAACATCGCCGGGACGGCGGAGCTTGCGATCGTGCTCGAAATTTCGCAGGAGAAGGTGCATGCGACCCTGTGGCCGGCGATCCGGCAGGAACTCATCGCGCGCCACGGAACAGCCTACCGCTTCCTCCATGATCGCGTTCAAGAGGCGGCCTACTTCCTGGTGCCGGAATCCTCGCGCGCTCCTGCCCATCTGCGGATCGGTCGGTTGCTGGCGGCACACGTTCCTGCGCACAAACGCGAAGAGGCTGTCTTCGACATCGTCAGCCAACTCAATCGAGGCGTCGCGCTAATTGCCTCCGGTCATGAGCGTGAGCAGCTCGCAGAGCTGAATTTCGTCGCAGGGCAGCGTGCCAGGGCGTCGGCTGCCTACGCCTCGGCACTCACATATTTCACCGTCGGTGCTGCGCTGCTCGCGGAGCACTCTTGGGGAAGGCGCCACGAACTCGCGTTTGCACTGGAGACAAGCCGGGCTGAATGCGAATTCTTGGTAGGCCAGCTGGACATTGCAGAAAGCCTCCTGTCGGTACTGTCGAAGCGCGCCTTGAACGCGCCCCAGCGAGCAACGGTCGCATGCTTGCGGGTCGATCTTTACTTGGCGCTCGGCCAGCACGGGCGGGCAGTGCTCACAGGGCTCGAATATCTTCACGACGTCGGGATCGAGTGGTCGCAGCATCCGACGGACCAGGAAACATTAACCGAATATCAGCGGATGTGGTCACAGCTGCCCGAGGCAATCGAGGATCTTTCTAGGTTGCCTGCGATGACAGATCAGACCATGCTTGCCACGCTTGCCGTCTTGACGCGCATTCTTCCGCCCGCAGGTTTCACGGACGCCAATTTATCCGCTTTGGTCATCTGCAGAGCTGTCACCATCAGCCTCGAATACGGCAACACCGATGCTTCTTGCGCCCATTACGCATGGCTGGGCCGAATCTTGGCCGGGCGCTTCGGCGACTACCAAGCAGCTGACAAATTTGGTCGTCTTGCTTGCGACCTGGTTGATCGCGGTGAGTTCTCCCGCTTTCGGGCTCCCGTCTATTTGGCCTTCGGGTGCAACGTGATCCCGTGGACGAAGCCCCTAAGAGGTGGCCGAGTTTTGATTCGGCGAGCGCTCGCAGCTGCGGTCAGCAGCGGCGATGTCATCTACGAGGCGTACAGCTTGCTTCACCTAACCTCAAATATGATGATGGCCGGAGATCCCCTGAAAGAGGTGCAGAACGAGATAGAGAAAAGCTTTGCTACGATACGGGATAGAAAGGTTCAGTTTGCTGCTGATACCGTAGCCGCTCAGCTCGCAATCATTAGAAGCATGCGCGGCCTCACGCGCTCATTCGGTTGCTTGGATGACCAACAGTTTGACGAGCTAGACGTCGAGCGATCGTTGGCTCGGAGTCTGGAGCTGTCACCTAGTGAAACCGTCTACTGGATCCGCAAACTTCAGGCGCGATTTCTAGCCGGCGATTATGCTGCGGCTGTTGATGCTCGCTCCAAGGCGGAGCCCAAATTATGGACTATGCCGACAGAGCCCTTGATCGCGGAGTTTCACTTCTTTGGTGCGCTGTCTCACTCATGTTACTGCGACAAGCTAGGCGAAAGCGAACAACAGCAACATTGGCTTATCATTGATGCCCATTACAGACAGCTGCAGATATGGGCGACGAATTGCCCCGAAAATTTTGAGAATCGGACTGCCCTGGTCGGCGCTGAAATTGCAAGGCTCGAATACCGGGATGCACACGCAATGCGACTGTATGAACACGCAATCCAGACCGCAGCACGTAACGGTTTCGCCCACCACGAGGCAATCGCTTGCGAGCTTGCAGCGCGCTTTTATGCTGCGCGTGGTTTTGACAGAATATCCCGGGTTTACCTGCAGGACGCCCGGCGCGGCTACCTTCGTTGGGGGGCAGATGGCAAAGTGCGTCAGCTCGACGAGCAGAATCCCCACCTCAGCCATGAGGAGACCGCTCCTGCCGTGAATGGCCTGAGGATCGGAGCTCCGGTTGAGCATCTTGATCTCGCGACGGTAACAAAAGTGTCGCAGGCGATTTCCGGCGAGATTGTTCTTCAAAAGCTAATCGACACGCTTATGCGGACTGCCATTGAGCAGGCCGGCGCCGAACGAGGTTTGTTGATTCTGCTACATGGAGGCGAGCCACGGATCGAGGCGGAAGCCACAACGGTAGCGGATGCGCTGCTTGTAAAGGTGAATGAACAGCCCGTAACGCCGATGGCTCTTCCCGAGTCCGTGCTGCATTTCGTCCTGCGTGTCCGCGAAAACGTCATTCTCGAAGATGCTGTCGCCGAGCCTTCATTTGCGGAAGATCCGTATATCCGCGAGCGCAAAGCGCGTTCTATTCTTTGCCTGCCACTGATCACGCAGGGCAAGCTGATCGGCGTACTTTATCTGGAGAATAATCTCGCCGCGCGCATATTCTCGGCTGCCCGCAACTCGGTGCTGAAAATGCTTGCGTCCCAAGCTGCAACAGCGCTGGAAAACAGCCGCTTGTACAGCGAAGTTCAGCAACGGGAGTCGAAAATCCGGCGCTTACTTGACGCTAACATCATTGGAATATTCATCATTCGCGAAGGAGGCGAGATCATCGAAGCAAATCAAAGCTTTCTCACGATGGTTGGATACGACCGAGAGGATCTCGTCGCGGGGCGAGTGAACGGTCTCGACCTGACACCGCCAGAATGGCACGAGCGTACACTGAATGCGCGAACAGAAGCAAAAAGGACCGGAGCGGTTCAGCAGTTCGAGAAAGAGTATGTCCGCAAGGATGGCAGCCGCGTGCCGGTGCTAGTTGGCGTCGCCGTATTCGATGCGCGAGACGACCAAGGTGTTGGCTTCGTCCTCGACCTGACAGAGCGAAAGAGAGCGGAAGCGGAAGCCCGTGAAAGCGAACGACGGTATCGCGAGACTCTGATGGGGCTGGCACACGCCAATCGGATCACGACAATGGGACAGCTGGCCGCCTCAATCGCCCATGAGGTCAACCAGCCGATTGCCGCGATCCGGAGTAATGCGGGGGCGGGGCTAAATTGGCTCGGTGCTCAACCCCCAAATCTGGAAGAAGTTCGGCAGACCTTCGGGTTGATTGTCCGTGACAGTATGCGAGCAGGGAACGTGATCCGCCGGATCCGCGCTCTTATGAATAAGGCTCCTATGCAAACGGAGCTTCTCGCAATTGACGAATTGATTTTAGAGGTGCTGGGCCTAGTTCGCGCGGAACTTGCGAAAAATGATGTATGGGTGCAAACGCGACGGACTGAGGCGTTGCCGCTCGTCCGGGCAGATCGCGTCCAGGTGCGGCAGGTGATTCTCAATTTGATCACGAACGCCATCGAGGCCATGAGCGAGATCAACGAAAGTGATCGCGAGTTACTGATCAGTGCGCGGACAGATGACTCGAATAACGTAGTGGTCACTTTTCGGGATACGGGTCCAGGACTCGATCCGAACTGCGCTGACCGCGTGTTCGATGCGTTTTACACCACCAAGTCCGAAGGCATGGGCATGGGGCTGGCCATTTGCCATTCTATTATTGAGGCGCACGGAGGCCGGATGTGGGCGGGCGCCAATGATCCTCGCGGGGCTGTCTTTCAGTTCAGCATGCCGGTTGCGCCGGAGGGCGTGGATCGGTCGGAACAGGTCTCTTCAACGTCTTAGGCTCGAATTCGACATCGAGCAGGGCGCTCCGGGAGCCCCGATCATCGTGACAGAAGCAACGGCGAGACCTCGAGGATTTGAGACATTCGCGTTTCTTACTGCCCATCGGGGAGTGTTGGAGCGTGCGCAGATTGTCGCGAATTGTCAGAAGATCTGCAATCTGACCCTAACGTCGGATTCAAGACGCTTTGAGGGCTTCCTGCAAGTCTCAGAGGCTTGCAGGGCGTCAAGCGGAATCAGACGAAAGCTGCACCTGTTGGAGAGAATGACGGCAATCGCCCTCCAAAGCATCTTTTGTTTGAGTCGGGAGGGCGACATGATTTAACTTAATGCATGCAACCGTCGCCTGTGGCAGTGCAGATCTTCAGTGTCGGTGATCAGTTCGGCCCATCGCAACATTCCGTACTAAACTGGTTTCGAAACCGCTTGCTTTGATAACCGTGGAGCCGGGGCAGCCCACTTGAATCCGATCTCAATGCAGAGCATTCTGTCATGCGCCCCGAAGCGCACCTCGGATTGCAACCGGTGTACCGCTCTTCTTCTCCGGAGTTGGCCTCGGGGCCGCGCGCCGCTGTTGGCGGTTGCAATAGCTGACGCGCAAGCGATGGCGTCCTGTATGGTTTTCTCTGCTCTGTGAAAAGCACCTGCCGCGAGCAGGAACCCTCCGCTGCCGGCGCATCGCTGTGCAGAAGGAGAGCAGTCGAGATATGGAGAAATGCAGGTGGTACCGCGTCGTTCACAATACGTCGTTCGGGTTCGTCATCGCAATGAGGTGAGCCACACGACGGTCTTCGTCACGGTCGCTCTTTGATAACCCCTCGATGACGCCGGCGCGATCCGCCGCGTTGCGGTTCTGGCTCATCTTCCGCGTGCCATCGAACCGTGTAATTTGCAATCGCAGGCCGACAATCCCCTTCAGCTCCGTTTTGACGAAATCGGCAGGGGCGTCAGACACCGCCCAGCGGTCTTTGCCCGAGCGCTCATGCACATCGGTCAGCCGCGTGACCACCCTTCGCAGCCGATCGGCATCATCGAAGAATTCGATCGGCCCGTAGGCATGCACAGCGACATAGTTCCACGTCGGTACGGCCTCGCCTCTCTCGTGCTTGGTCACGTACCAGGAAGGGCTGACATAGGCCTCCGGCCCAGCGAAAATGGCCATCGCCTCGCCAGCCGGTGTCAGCTTCCACTGCGGATTCGCACGCGCCACGTGGGCGTAAATCGTGCCCATGGAGCCTTCGCGCTCGTCGAGTACTACGGGCAGCATCGTTCCAACAAGCCCTTCGTGAGTAGCGGTGATCAGTGTCGCCGTGCGTGCCTCGCGCATCGTCCGATGAACGTCGGTGATATCGACAACTTGGAAGGAGGGCGGCGTGTACATCGACGAAGCTCCCCGGCAGCCCGACGGAAAGCCGGGCGACTCATGATTCGGACTAGGGTACGCCTCGTGTCGGATCACAGAAACGATCGGTTTTGGTGGGTATTTTCATTCCTCCGCGCTCTAGGCCCCTGGGCCAGTAAGCCTATGATGAGTCAAAGGTGCAGGTGCAGATCGGAGGGTGCGTTTGCACGCTGGCCAGCCGTTGCCTTCCACGGGCCGCCTGCAGACGAATTCGGCTCTTCGTGCCGATGACTGCAGCACATGAGCAGCTTCACCTTAGAGCTATGAGTGGGACGCCAGAGTTGCGGCTGAGCCCTTGCCGCATCAGCTCGCCGCGCCGCGAGTCGCAGGTTGGCGGTGACTGGTTGTGCTAGATCCGCGCCGGCACTGGACGGACATATCAAAAGCAAGGAAATCTTGGCCATTCCGGCGGCGTGATGATCGCCGGTCAAGAAGTCGATAAGAGGCGTCCGTCTGTGCGATGTGTCTGGCACGCGACATACAGGCCCAATCTGGCCCACCTATATCGCAGACAGGGGCCTAACATCCGACGTGCAATCCAGGATGACGAGGATCCCAGCCGCGCCGCCTATCTGTTTCCCGCGGGATGCGAATGCACCACGCGTTCTGGTGCTGGTCGAAAATGGCGAAGAGCTCAAGCGCCTCCCGCCGGTCCAGCACGTCAAGAGCGACGGCCCATCCTCCTAGCCTAGCATTACAGTTGCTTTTTTGATTTGAAGTGGGCGCGTTGAGCGGCAGCCTGGTGAGCTCTGCGCCAGAAGGACCATGCGATGATGTGTGCGGGTTGAATCCGCTTCCGCGCAAGTCTGATAGCAATGCGGCGGATTTCCTGGATTGACCAACGGATCAGTGGTGGGGTGGTTATGTTTTGGCTTTTGCCGGGGGGCGCCGTTTCGTTTTTTTGGGCGGTGGCGGATTAGCGCGATGTCGGATCGCGGCCATCATGGCGAAGGCGAGCATCACCAAGGACACATGACGGTGCCAGCCATGCCAGGATCTGCTCTCGTTGTGATCGAGCCCGAACTCGTTTTTCGCGGTTTCAAAGCTGTCCTCGATCGCCCATCGATGGCCTTCGACCGCGACCAGCGTTTCAATGGCTGTTCCCGCTGGGCACCAGGTGGTGAAGAAGGCGAGGTCATCATCGGCAATGCGACGACGGATCAGTAGACCGCGTGTCCACAAACCGTCATTTGCACTGTTGGACTGCTCGGCCTCGAGATCCGCCAATTCGAGATAACACCAATCGTGCAGCCGCGGTCCTTTGGTTCCGGCTCCCGCCGACAGGCGCTTCCAGTCGGATGAGCGCCGCGTCCGGGCGAGGTCTGCAGCCGTACCGGCGACCGGCGGTCGCTTGCCCCAGGATCGAAACACATGAGCGCTGCTGACCCCAAGCACGTAGCCTTTGCCTGCCCGACGTAGTTGCTGTTCGATGTTGCCAACACCGTAGACGGTATCACCGGCAACCCACTTGAATGGTACAGACCCGGCTATCGCGCGTGCGATCATTCTCGTCGCAAGCTTTGGTTTGGTCGCAAAGCCGACATCGGCAGGCACATATGTGGCTTCCAGACGATCTGGATCGTCGGTCCATTCCTTCGGAAGATACAACGCGCGATCGATGAACGCATGGCCATGACGCGAAACGTAGGCAGCGAAGACGCCGATCTGGCAGTTCGTGATCTTTCCTGCCGAACCAGTGTATTGCCGCGCCACTCCGCATGACGCTTTGCCCTGTTTGAGAAAACCGGTCTCGTCGATCACGAGCACCGCATCGTCATCCGCCAAATGCTCGATGACATAGTCGTGCACGATATCGCGCAGGGCATCAGCGTCCCAGTCTCCACGACCCAGAATCGCCTGCTGCCGCCATGGGCCGGGATCGCCAGCCGCCTCCGCGCGCATCCAACCGGTCTTGCGCTGCTCATCTCCGAGCAGACCTTCCAGGAACAGACCTGCATTCGTCGCAACACGCTCTTGCGTGAACAACGGACGTATCCGTTGCTTGATCTCTCGAAGCGACGCCGCCCACAACGCAAGCGTCGCCTCAACCGACGCGGCCCGCGCCCACGACATTCGAATCATGGTTGCCCATGGATTCAGAAGCCCGCAACAAAAGCAACTGTAATGCTAGGGTCTGTACCTAATTTGCGCCACGTGATTCTCTTCCGCATATTTTGATTCGGGGACGAGCGATGCGTGGCGGCCTGTTTTGGTTGAATGATAAGCAGTGGGCGCGGATAGAACCTCACCTGCCGACGGGACTGACCGGACCGGATCGGGACGACGATCGGCGCATTATCAGCGGCTTCATTCAAATGCTGCAATCGGGTGCGCGGTGGATCTACAATCGCTTCAATCGTTGGGCAAAGCGCGGACGATGGTGCGCGATCTTTGAAGCGCTCGCCAAGCCCGGCAAAGATGCCGTCGCGCTTTCGCTCGACTCGACCTCGATTAAAGCTCACCGGTGTGCCTCCGGCGGAAAAGGGGGGAGCACAATCAAGCAATCGGCCGCTCGCGAGGCGGCCGCACGACAAAACTCCATGCGCTGAGCGATGCCAGGCGGAGCGACGATTACCCGCCCAAGGCGAAAGCGATCGTCCCTGAGCGTCGACGGGCTGAGGCGGGATCGGGGCAGCAGCACGCCATGGATCGCGACGGCGGCGCCGATCTCGATGTGTGCACCCGGGGCCGCACCGACAGTCTTGATGAGCGGCGCGGCGCCGCCGGCGCACGATCCCTTCCGAAAGGGTCCGCGCTCGAGGCCGAAGACGGAAACCGGCCCAGGCGGCGGGCAGACGAACACGAGATCGCCGACGACGACTTGCCGACCGATTGGCACGCCTACCCGGTCTATTTGACGAACGAGAAGAAGCTGGCGCCACGCTCGGTGCAAGTGACCGTCGCGGCGCTTCGATTTCTCTACCGCGCCACGCTCGGCCTCGATTGGGATTTCGACCAGATCATTCAGTGCGCCAAAGGCGCCAAAGACACTGGCCTTCATTCTCAGCCCTGAGGAGGTGCTGCATCGCCAAGCCGACCGACCGTCAGCCCAAAACCGCCGCCGCATGACCGGCCCGTCCGTCACCAAAATTTGGCGATAGCTCATTTCCGGAGCCGGCTCTGCGATCGGGGTTGAAGTCTACGTAGCGTCAGGTTGTACAGTCCGAATCATACATGCGGTGAAGCTTCATGATCGGAAGGAGAGGCTTCAATGTCCTAAGAGCGCAGGTGCGTTGGAGTATTGATTGTGCAGGCACGGCCGGCTGGTTGTAGCTAATGTGAGGACATTGAACTGAAGACGAAGAGAGTTTGCAAGGGAACTTCTCAAACCCCGGACGCCTTCCAACAGCAATGGGGCGGCCCAGTTTCGATCGCGGTGTGGCCGCATGCCCTTCTTGCCTGGAAGGGGGGAGGCGGCACCATGGCTTTTTGGACCGTGCGAGTATTTGGTTTCGTTGGTTTAAGGTTTGGCGATAGCTCAGCTGTTGCCTAGGAATCCGGGGCGCTCTTCTGCGGCAATGCACGAGCTCGGAGCGCGCGCGATAACGGTCCCTTGTTGTTCAATTGGCGATCTTGACGTCTAGCTTTTCGCGCCGGTGTCGCTGCCAGGCGGCTTGAAGAGTCGTCTCATCTAGTAGGAGAGTGGTGTGGAACCGATCTATAACGATCCGGACTATTGGATGCGCTGGCACGCCGAGCTGCAGGAGCTGCAGAGTGCGCGGCAAGAGGCGGATCAAGCTGGCTTCGAGCAGCAATTGGGCGAGCTGCAACTCCGCTCTCCTGAGGAGAGTTCGGGGGGTAGTTCCCCCGACACTCCAGCCGCACGGTCGCATGAAAACATCCAGCGTACGGACGTTGGTGGTTCGATGCGAATGCCGCCAAGGTCCAATCTGCGGAGCAATGCGTTCAGCAGCGCGCGTCACAGCGTCGATGTTCCGCACGCTCATCTTGGTTCGGCTGCAAATAATTACCGGTCTGACTTGCGGGAGGGGCCATTCAGCAGCATGCGCTACGCAGCGCCCTCGGAGGAACAACCTACGGCGCGGACGAAGGACAACAAGCCCCGTGGACTGTTCTCTCGGGTCAAATCAGGACTAAGCAAAGTCTTTGGAGGAAGCCACCGTGAGAAGTGGTCCGGCGGCCCAGCGTTTGATGTCGTCTCCTCGGAGCTTCGCATGGACTTTGCAAAGCGCAGTCGTCCGTCCGAGGCAGACCTGGAGCTGATTGAAGAGTTCAAGACGGCATTGGGCAGCGCGAACCGTACCGCGAAGACGATCGATAATTATGTGATGGCTCTTCGAAAGTTCAGCGAATTCCTCCAACCCAAAGGCGTCACTCTGAACGACCTGCTTGGCAATGCTGAGCTGCTGACAGCCTATAAAGATGAATTTAATAAGGTGGCGAGCGCCAATAGCAGGCACCATGTGGGGCCAGCCTTGAATGCACTCCAGAATTTCCAGGCTGGAAATCCCATATCCGCCCCAGCCTGGGTGGGTACGCGAGCGCAACCGATGCACCCCGAGGACGAGCGGATGATCGGCCAGTTCGTGGAAAACGTCAAAAGCTACAGAGTTGCTCCCGATGGCACCAGAGGCCGCGGGACTGGAACGGTTCCCCCTGATACGATCAGGAACAATATGATAGCGCTCAACGGGTTTGCTCGTTGGCTCCGAGCGCAGAACAAGGATCCCCTGGCTCCTCGGGCGTTCAACGAGCCAAGGTCGCTCGCCGTCGACATCGACGAGTACGTCGAAGCTGGCGGCGATCATGATGATCGCCTCAGCGTGGCATTGTCTCATCTTCGCAGGATCGGGGCTGACGGGCTCCAAGCTGTCGGCGCCGGGCCCCGCCTGATGGGGCGCCAAACATTGGCGGCTCATCCGGAGGACGTCTCCATCATCGATGACTTTTTGACGGACGCTCTATCCAAGCTTGGATCCGACGCGACTCGCAAGGAGAAACACGACGCTTCGACGAAGGCGTCCAGCCTACGCTCTTTTAGTGATTGGCTTCGAAGAGAGGGCAGGCCGAGCATCATGGACCGCATCGAGGGCAATGCTGAGCAGCAGCGGTCATTGAGCGCAGATCATTCGGCGTACCAGAAAGCCACAAAGCCGGGCGCCCCACTCAATCTCTTTCGACAATACCTGGGTCTCGAGACCAGGCGACACAGACAACGACCTCGTGCTTATGACGACGACGCCAGCCTGATCGCGAGCCTGGCTAACGAAGAGCTGAGAAACCTCGACCCAGCTTCCGAACAGAGAAGAAAAATAATTCAACAGACTGCTTCGATCCGACGCAAGTTCAGTGATTGGCTCCGCACAGAGGGTAGGGAGAGCATCGCGAGTCGAATCAACGGCAATAGTGAGCAGCAGCGCTCGCTGGGCGCAGACCTCCGGGCTTTCAGGGAAGCCACAGGGAGAGTTGATAGCGTGGGTCTCAAGAAGCTCAAGCAGTATCTGCTACTCGTTGAGGCAAACAGAGCGCTGGGTGTGAGCTTCCCTGAGCAGAGGGCTGGGTCGAACTCAACCTCAACCTGGGCGCGAGATTTGCCGACTCCGCCGTCCGAAAGTGAGTGGCCGCCGCTGCTAGGTCCGTTTGGGCAGGCCGGCTTGCAGGAACCGGCTAGGTCGAGCTCGACCTGGTCCCCGCGCGTGCCGTCCGACTTCGATCCAAGTGAGTGGCCGGCGCCGCAAGGCCCGGTTGGACCGACCGGTTGGCAGGACCCGGCCGGCTCGAGCTTCACCTGGTCTCCACGAGTGCCGTCCGGCTTCGAGTGGCCAACTCCGGAGGGCGCGCCAGCTCGGTCCTCAGACATCTACCGCGATTTGACTTCTTTCGCTGATCTGCCGTCCACACCGCAGGAAATGCGTGACGACGCCCAGTCAAGGCCGGTGCTCAGCCCGACCGGCAGACCGCCGTTCTTCATCGGTCCATCAGGCAAGCCGCAAGAGCTCGAGGAGATCGGATATCTCGTCGGCGAGGATTGGCAGCATGGCTCACAGGCGGTGCCGGACTTCCTGCTCGATGTACTGGACAATAGAATGCTGTTGCCGAGTTCGCGAATGGCTCCCCAGCCGGTCTCTATCAACGGTGAGACCTACTCCATCGCATTGGGGCCGCGAGGACGCCGCGACGCCCAACTGATCCATCACCCTGGCCCATCCTCGGTTCCTGATGCCCGGATCGGCGCTTCGACGGCGAGTGCCTCTGCCGGCGACCGCAGCGGACGGGTGCTCGGAGCCAGGGAATGGCTGGGTGACGCGCATATCCAGCGGGACTACGAGCTCCTGTCGCAGGAGTTGCGGCAAAGCAATCCAAACCTCGCCGCCCGGACCCGGTTCGTCGATCCTCTTATCGCCTTTCAGGTGGGCCATGGTACGGAGGGCGACGCCCTGAACGCATTCCATCGCATTGTCAACGATCTGAATGGCAACGATACGGCCGACTTCCTGTTCTTGCCGGTGAGTGATGCGAGCGCTACGGACCTCCTTGACCGCGGCTCCCATTGGTCGTTTCTGCTGGTAGATCGCCGCGATCGCGACAGGCCGGTTGCCTATCACTACGACTCCTTAGAGCCATACAATGCCGGACCTGCAGAAACGCTCGCAGCGCGGGTGGGAGCCGATTTGCGAGATGCCCTCATACGCGAGCAGAGGAACGGCTATGATTGCGGTGTCTTTGTGGTCGATGGTACCCGGGAGCTGGTCAGACGGCTCGCGGGAAGACGGCAGGCAGATCTGAACCTCCTCAACCTCGTCGTCGACCGGCAGGCATTGCAAAACCGACTAAGGGGCTGATGTCGGCTTCAACTGAATAGCGCGCGCAGCTGGTTGAAGGGGTTGAAGTGCAACTTCGCCCCGATTGAAGGTCTGCAATCGGCCCGTTCGCAGAGCATGATGGTGTCTCACAACGAGAGCGGAGCCGGAGCTAGCCCGTCTTATTCGCCGGCGTGCTGAGAGGTTGGCGAGCGTGGCGTAAAGCGCTGATGCGGCGTAGGATGTCGTCCGTGAAGTTTCCCGCAACGCGCTGGTTCAAGCGTAGTGCGGCTGGCGGATGATGCACCGGAGCCTCTGCATCAGGGCTGCGCGTTTCGCGGGATCGTGAGCACGGATTTCAGCGCATCGTGAGCAACGATTTCAGAGGATCGTGAGCAGCGATTTCAGGCGATCGTGAGCAACGTTTGGCGGTGCCGGACGCTTCGACCGACAACTCAACCGGGCTACGGATTTCTCATTCAACCAATGAGGAAGCCTGATGCCTACCGAGAGATTGTCGATGCGCCGGATCCGAGAAGTTCTACGTTTGAGGCACCAGGGCCTGACCGAGCGCGTCATCGCGCGGACGTTGGGAGTGAGCAATGGGGTCGTACACGGTTATGTGCGTCGCGCCCGCCTTGCGGGGCTGACCTGGCCGCTGCCGGAGGGCCTGGACGACGAGAACCTTGAACTGCTGCTGTTTCCGGCGCCGACGGCAGCCTCGCAAAGCGACCGGCGCCCGACACCGGATTGGGCTTATGTCGAGAAGGAGCTGCGCCGCCGCAGCGTGACGCGCCTGCTGTTGTGGGAAGAGTATCGCGCCGCCAATCCGGACGGCTTTGGCTATACCTGGTTTTGCACGACGTTCGAGGCCTGGAAGCAGCGGGCCCGGCCAAGCATGCGTCAGACCCACGCCGGTGGGGAGAAGGTATTCGTCGATTTCGCCGGCGACACCATCGATATCTTCGATCCCATCACCGGCGAAGTGCGCGCCATGAAGCTGTTCGTCGCGGCGATGGGGGCCTCGAACTACACCTACGCCGAGGCCTGCCCAAGCGAGAGCCTGTCCGACTGGATCGGCGTGCATGCCAGCCTGTTCAGGTATCTCGGCGGCGTGCCGAAGTTCGTGGTCTGCGATAATCTCAAGGCCGCCGTGACCAACCCCGATCGCTACGATCCCGGGATCAACCGCACCTATGCTGAGATGGCCGGCCATTACGGCACCGCGATCCTGGCGGCCCGGCCGAGGCGACCAAAGGACAAGGCCAAGGTTGAGGTCGCAGTCCAGATCGCCCAGCGCTGGATCCTGGCCCGCCTGCGCAACCAGCGCTTCTTTTCCCTGGCGGAGCTCAATACCGCCATCCGCGGGCTCGTCGTCGAACTCAACGCCCGCCAGATGCGCGGCTTCGGCTCCAGCCGGACCGAACTGTTCGCCGAGATTGATCGCCCCAGGTTGAGAGAACTGCCGGACCAGCCCTACGTCTTTGCGCGCTGGAAGCGTTGCCGTGTCGCCCCAGATTATCACGTCGAGATCGACGGCCATTGGTATTCCACCCCTTACCGCCTGATCCGTGAACTCGTCGATGTCCGTATCGCCGACAAGACCGTCGAGGTCTTCCACAAGGGACAGAGGATCGCCAGCCACGCCCGTGCGCCCAACCGGCGCGGCCACACCACGATTGCCGATCATATGCCCAGCGCCCACCGCCGCTACGGCAAATGGACAACGGGAGGGCTGATCGCCGCCGGCGAGAAGATCGGTCCATCGACGGCGGCGTTCTTCCAGGTCGTCATCGAAGCCCGGCCGCACCCCGAGCAAGGCTTTCGCACCTGCCTCGGTATTCTGTCGCTGGCCAGGAGCTACGACCATGCGCGCGTCGATGCCGCCTGCCGACGCGGCATCCTGATCAAGGCTCGCTCCGTCGCCTCGATCCGTTCGATCCTCAAGAGCGGCCTCGATCGCGCTTTCCCTCGACGAGACGTCCGACCACCAGCCCCTGCGCCACGGCAACATCCGCGGTCAGGGCTATTTCCACTGAACCAGGGAGACTCCAATGCTGACACACCCCACCCATGAACGGCTGATCACGCTTGGCTTGACCGGAATGGCCAAAGCCTTCGAGGAGCAGCGACGATCACCGGACCTCGACGCCCTGCCGTTCGAGGAGCGCATCGGGCTTCTCGTCGATCGCGAAGCCGCCGAGCGCGACACCAAACGTCTCACGACCCGTCTCAAGTTCGCCGCGCTACGCCAGAGCGCATGCGTGGAAGACGTCGATTTGCGCACGCCACGCGGCATCGACCGCAGCGTCTTCGCCAGACTCGTCGGCGGCGACTGGATCGACCGCAACGAGAACCTGCTCATCACAGGGGCAACCGGGCTCGGCAAAAGCTGGATTGCCTGCGCCCTCGGCCACAAGGCCTGCCGCGACACTCGTTCGGTCCAGTATCACCGCGTCCCGCGCCTGTTCGAGGCGCTCGCCCTGGCTCGCGGCGACGGCCGATATGGCCGGCTGCTCAAAACCATCGGCCGCGTTCAACTTCTGATCCTCGATGATTGGGGCCTGTCAGTTCTAAATCCGCCCGAACGGCGCGACCTTCTGGAGATCCTCGATGATCGCCACGGTCGCGCCTCCACCATCGTCACCAGTCAGGTCCCTGTTGAACATTGGCACGACGTTATGGGCGACCCAACCCTCGGCGACGCCATCCTGGATCGCCTCGTTCACAACGCTCACCGTCTGCAACTCTCCGGAGAAAGCATGCGAAAGCAGAACGCCCGCAATCAAACTCTTGACGCCAACTCAAACCCCTGAACCAATCACCCATGTCGGTCAAAGCCGCTGCTCACCATCGCGCGAAACAGCTGCTCACGATCGCCTGAAATCGCCGCTCACCATCAGCGAAATGCGCATCAGGGCCGCAAAAGCCGTTCGAACCAGCGCAGCAAAAGGTGGAAGTTGAAGCCGGCGGCGGCAAGGACGGGGTTGATTCGGTCGCGGGCGCGGCCCTTGAGGTGGTTGCGGCTCATGCGGTGTTCGGCCTTGAGGTGACCGATCACCGGCTCGACCGCGGCGCGGCGCTTCATCTCGCGGCGGATGGATGGGTCTTGGTGACGCGGCGGACAGAGCTGACCCCGGTTGTTTGGACAGCGCCCCGCGGGGGTTTAAGTGGATTCCTGCCGGGTTATGCTGAACGCGGGGCCTTACGATTTTGTCGTTGCGTCGGGAGGGCGTAGCCCGACCAGAGCGACGACAAAATCGTCGGCGACGGTCATGCGACCATCACCATAGCTTGCGTGCCGAAGTAAGCCTCGTCGGGCGTGCGCCCGTCAAGGCTCGAGTGAGGGCCTCCCTGATTGTAGAAGGCCAGATACTTGGCAATTGACGCTCGCGCCTCGGACACGCTGTCGTAGGCGCGGAGATAAACTTCTTCGTATTTGACCGTGCGCCAGAGCCGCTCGACAAACACGTTGTCGCGCCAGGCGCCCTTGCCGTCCATGCTGATGGCGATCTTCGCGTCCAGCAGCACATCGGTGAACTCGAGGCGGGTGAACCTGGCTGCCCTGGTCCGTGTTGAAAATCTCGGGCCTGCCGTGCTTCGCCAACGCCTCCTGGACCGCTTCGACGCAGAAGGCCGCCTCCATTGTGATCGAGACGCGATGGGCCAGGACCCGTCGGCTGAACACATCGATGACCGCCGCGAGATAGACGAAGCCACGCCGCATCGGAATGTAGGTGATGTCCATTGCCCACGCCTGGTCGGGCCCCTCGATCTTCAATCCGCGCAACAGGTACGGGTAGATCTTGTGACCCGGTGCCGGCTTGCTCGTGTTCGGGCGACGATAGACCGCCTCGATCCCCATGCGCTTCATCAGCGTCGCGATGTGGCGGCGACCGGCGTATACGCCCTCCCGCCGCAGCAACGATCGCAGCATACGCGCTCCCGCGAAGGGATAATCGAGATGCAGCTCATCGAGCCGACGCATCAAGGCAAGGTCCTCGGCCGAAACTGGCCGAGGTTCATAGTAGACCGTGCTGCGAGCCAGCTTCAGGACCTTCGCCTGGCGCACGATAGAAAGATCATGACCGCGGTCGATCATCGCTTTGCGCTCAGCAGGCCCGCCTTGGTGAGCGCGCCGGACAAAAAATCGTTTTCCAACGCCAGCTCGCTGATCTGGCATGTAACGCCTTCAAATCGACCGGCGTCTCGGCCGATGCCTTGTCATGCCCAAACACGCCGGCGGCGCCTTCCAGGAGCTGGTTTTTCCAGATCGTGATCTGGTTCGGATGAACATCAACCAGTTGCGCCAGCTCCGCCAGCGTCTTGTCGCC
The DNA here is from genome assembly GCF_023101065.1 of Bradyrhizobium sp. 172. NCBI lineage: Bacteria > Pseudomonadati > Pseudomonadota > Alphaproteobacteria > Hyphomicrobiales > Nitrobacteraceae > Bradyrhizobium > Bradyrhizobium sp. 172. The sequence continues at coordinate 6,483,627 of NZ_CP064701.1, read as the reverse complement.
CTTGACCGCAGCCAAAGCAACCTTCGCCTTGAATGCCGGAGAATGCGTCCGGCGGCTCTTCTTCGTCATCTTCGCTCCTGATTCGCGGCAAGAATCCTCGCCGCTGTCAGGCAGAAAATCCACTCAAACTACTGTCCGAATTTGCGGAGCCAGCTCTCTTGCCGTGGGGCCGTCCGCGTAGCGCGGGGGGAAAGTGAACTGGATCCCATTGTCGGTGAGAACCGTGTGGATCTTGTAGGGGACAGCCGCGATCAGAGCTTCGAGGAAGGTCGAGGCCGAGGTCCTTCCCGTCTTCCTGACCAGTTGCACGAAGGCGACTTTGCTGGTGCGATCGATAGCGACATAGAGGTAGAGCTTGCCTTCAGCGGTCTGGAGCTCAGCAATGTCGATGTGGAAATAGCCGATCGGATAAGCCTCTAATTTTTTCTTCGGAGGCTTGCTGCCTCCGACCTCCGGCAATCGGCTGATCCCGTGGCGCTGGAGACAGCGATGCAGGGATGATCGCGTCAGATGCGGGATGGTCGGCTGGAGCGCATAGAGGCAATCGTCGAGCGGCAATAGCGTATGCCGCCGGAAAGCGACGATGATCGCCTCCTCCTCGATGGAAAGCACGGTCGATTTGGCTTCTTTGGGGCCTGTCGGGAGATCGGCGACGGTCTCGCGCTCCCTCCACTTCGCGACAGTCTTCTGGTTGATCCCGTAGCGCTTGGCGAGCACTCTCAGGCTCTCTTGACTATTTTGTATTGTTCGACGGACCGCCTCCGTCGTCGTGGCGCAGCCGTGTAAAACTTGTCCCATAGCGCATCCTTCGAATCGTGCGATAAGAATGCACCATCAAAACTTGGGACTAAACTCCTAGGCCAGACGTGTTGCACCCCACAGTATTCCTCTGACGGGGCTCTTGAAGGTCGACCGCTGCTCTCATCGGCCGTGATTGGCTCAATGGCTACCCAGATCCATCACAGCTGGTGCGGAGCGTGCGGCTGCACCTGTTGCGTAGCATGGTTCCGATATTCCGATCCTGCCTTATTGAGGACGATCTGATGGCGTTAACGCCGGATGCTGATGGCCTATTCCAGTTCAGCATTTGAGTTCGATAGTTCAAGTCCTCGTGCGGGTTTTCCGGGTAAAAGAGAGCACATGCCTATGAGGGACACGATGAAGCACATCAAACGGTCGTTGCGCGTGCTCGGTGGACTTGCTGTCGTCGTCGGCGTCTCTTCCGTGCTCGGATCGAACTATGTGCGATCGGAAGCCCTCAATGGCTTTGGCTCTGCAGCGACGGGCGGCCTTGGAGGCGAGGTAGTTCAGGTCAGATCAACCAAAGCTCTGAAGTATGAGTTGTGTCGTTCGTACAGCTTCGGGCGCTGCAATGACAGTAGTCCGCGCGAGATTCAGGTAGCCGGAACCATAGACTTTACCGGTACGGAAGGGCAAGGCGAGGGGCAGGGTTGCCAATACGGCCGTGCTTGTTCGGCACCGTATAAAAGTGAGTCCCTTCTCCTTATAGATGGCAACGATGCGCATTGCGACGGCAAGGAGAAGACATTGGTCGGCTTCGACAGGGCCGGCAAGCACCCGCTGGAGATTGGCTCAAACAAGACGGTGATCGGCGTTGGCCCGAGCGCGACAATCAAAGGGAAGGGGCTGCGCCTAAATGGGGTCAGCAACGTCGTTATTCGCAACATGACCATCAGTGATATCAATCAAGGCATGATATTTGCCGGCGATGCTATTGCAATTGCACGAGCCGACCTGGTTTGGATCGATCACAACCGGTTTCATAATATCGGGCGGCAGATGATTGCCGGCGGCCTTGGCCCTACGACGAATATTACGATTTCCTGGAACGACTTCGATGGCAGCGATACCTATTCCTCCTATTGTAACGGGGAGCACTATTGGAATCTCCTTTTCTTGGTGTCCCGCAGACGATCACCATCGCAAATAACTATTTCCATGAGATCTCAGGGCGGGCGCCGCACATTGACGGTGCCCAGGCTATTATTCATCTCCTCAACAATTACTTCCACAACACGAATGCGCAACAGAGCGGCGGATTCTTCCATGCAGTGGATGCTGGACCATCTGTGCAAGTGCTGATCGAGGGCAACTACTTTGACAACATTGAAACACCTGTAAAGACTGGTAGTGGACATATCTTTGGCTTGTTGGGCAAATCCAGCCGGACCGTGCAGAACATCTGCCTTACCGTGCTCGGACGTCGGTGCATCGAGAACATCGCGAGCCCAGTGCCGCGGATCAATGGCTTTCGCCTGGATGAAGCCGTAGTTCAATCGTTTGGAGCTCTTCCAGGGTCATCTATTCCTCTCCCATTTCCAGCCGATGCTGTTTCGGCAGTGATCACGGCCAAGGCAGGTCCCGGACACCTTGAGAGCCGGTGATGGTCCGTTCGCAGAGGCGGCTCGAGACTGGCCGATTGCCGCAAACTGTTAAGCGGAGTGCGCATACTGGACGAGAACAGCGCGCAAGGCTGGCTGCCCGACGTTGCACGAGGACCGTATGGCTTCGAGTGCCGAGCGGTACATTTTCTATCGACTATGCGCCCTATACCTTTCGCCGCCGGCCCGGGTGGGTTGGAAAGAGGGTGGGGGGTGGCATCGAGTTCCTGGCAAACTGTTCGACTCAAACCCGGTCCCGTACCTGAGGGACGTTCACAGCTCCGTTTTCCAACTGGCATGGTGCTTGCTCGAGAGTACCCGTAGCGCGAGGCTCGCCTACGAAACCTAGTCACACGCGCCCTAGTGCGCTTGAAGAATCCGCAAAGCTTGGAAATATTCGCAATGAAACAAACGGCTTCGACCGAGAGGGTCATTCCACTGACCGACGTCGTCAAGCGCGCAGCGCGCATCGGTGTTGAAATCGGAAATATTAAGCTCTCGGGTGATTTACCGAGCCAAACCATCGCTGAGATCACCAGCTTGCTGCTCGAACACAAGGTGATCTTCTTCCGCGATCAGGGGCATCTTGATGACGCGGAGCAGGAGCGATTTGCTGCTAGATTGGGAAGGCTGGTGCCGCATCCGACACTCGGTACGGTCAATGGAACGGCCTCGATCATCGAGCTTGATTCCGCGCGCGGAGGTAGCCGGGCCGATGTATGGCACGCCGATGGAACCTTTCTCGCGGCGTATCCTAGACTTGCGGTGCTGCGAGCCATTGTGGTCCCATCGTCCGGTGGCGATACGATTTGGTCGAACGCTGTGGCCGCCTATCTGGATCTGCCGCGGCCGCTCCAACGGCTTGCCGACGAACTCTGGACCGTTCACAGCAACGCCTTCGACTACGCCGGGACCTGCCGTGTTCGCGAAATCGACCAGAAGCATTTTGATGAGGTCTTTACCAAAACGATCTATGAGACGGAGCACCCGGTGGTCCGTGTACATCCCGAGACCAGCGAGCGCGCCCTGGTGCTCGGCGATCTGGTGCAAAGGTTTATTGATATCCCAAAACGCGACGGTCAGAAGCTGTTTGATCTATTCCAGTCTCATATCACGGCACCCGAAAACACCGTACGTTGGAGCTGGAAAGAAGGCGATGTCGCGATCTGGGATAACCGCGCAACGCAGCATTATGCGGTCAACGATTACGGTGACCAGCATCGCGTCGTTCATCGTGCCACAATCGATGGTGACGCGCCCGTCAGCGTCGACGGTCGAAGCAGTGTAACGCGCCTCAAGACGACGAAGCACCCGTCCACGAAGGTTGCCTAGCAAGGCTCGGCAAAATTCACCGATCATGCACTGCTCTTATCGCATGTTCGCGCGAATAGATGTTTGAGAAGAGACAGCAGAACGCCACGCGCAATTGGATGGGAGGGCTAACGCGCCGCAGACTCGGGAGGCGACCTCCTTGCTGGAGTAAGATGCTAAAGCTCGTCTCGACCGACGAAAATGAGTCAGCATTCGAGTGGCGCAAGTCATCCGGCCGCGTCCGGTCGATTTGCCGCCGAAGGGGGGGCACGTGTCCGCCGACCTCGCGCATTGCCTTTCGGCCAGCGCCACGACCGTCGGACAGATACAGCGATTACCGTAGTTGGGTAGCTTTGGCATCTGTGTCGCGGCTCCGCTTACCACACCTCTTCGGCGTGAACTAAGCTCCGAGGGCACGATTTCGGCCTGTCATGGCAGAGTACGAGCTCGGGCGCGATTCTGACGAGCTGCACCAGCAATCATCCGAAAGCAATGTCGCTGCCGCAAGCTCAGCACTCGATTGAACAAATGGGCATGGGAGATCATTCCGCGGCCGGAGGAGCTCTTGCGCAAGTACGACGTCGGCCTATCGCTCGTAGACCGAAGCAGCAAAGGCTCTAACCTACCATTCCCAACAGCATGCTACGTTGGATATCACGGCTCAATTTACGCGGTACCCGGCTTCGCGTCAGGCGCACAGCGGATACCAAAATCGCCGTGATGGGTAGCCCACACCGTTGAAAAGGGCGAGTGGGATATCGACTACATGACGCTACGCGCAGTCCTGAGAGCCTAGAAGAATACCGACGTAGATACCAATATATTCAGGGCGTGTCCTGTTTGCGGCGTGTAGGTAATGCTTGTCGGGTGATTGATGTACGTCAGTCCTACGGTTGTATATATCCCGGGCGCGAGATGCGCCGTATACAGTCCCGAAATTGCTGTGCTGTCCCGGTGCGCCAGCTGCTCTTTCGCCAATACAGCGTCCACCGCGAAATGGCTCCAGATGGTGTTGTTGACAACAAGACTCATCTGATCAGTGGGCCGGCTGTCAAACAGGCCCTTCGCATACAGGCGAAGCTCGTAGTACTGGCTAGCCCTATTTAGGTCAGGCGGAGCGTACATTACAGAGAACCCGCCATAGATTCCGCGAGATGCCGAGCCATGGACGGCAGACTGCCAGAATTGCCTATCCGCAGCTACATAGTAGACGCTGTTCGCCTTGGCTGTCGGTTGCGTCGGATGCTGTAGGTCCGTGTAGCTGCTGTTGTTAAAGCCCGCGCCAGCCCGCAGCCAAGTCTCGGGTACCCCGGGAGTAGGCTTGTTCTTATAGCAAACTTCATCAAGTAAAAGAATGCCCGCGTCGCGCGTGCTCCAGTTCAAGCCAGTGGGATTTTCGCTTACATGCGTATATTGACCGGCTGGACTAAGCGAGCGCTGGATTGAGAGCTTGTTATATAAGCGATCGTCAAAATTGTACTTCAGATTAAGAGCCGGCGTTGGCGCCCAATTGTTGCTCATGCCTGCTTGGAACAGCATCTTCGACGAGGGTCCAAAAACTTTTTCTCCGGCACCCGCAAACTCATGTTGGTTCCTGAGGTAACCCACTTTGAGTTCGATCTTCCTTTCGAACAACGTTTGATAGTAGGAAACTGCATTGATTCCCAGTCGGTCTGGCCCGGCGCTCTTCCATGTCCAATATTGATGCTCGGCTCCCACGACGATCTGACCGTCGGGAATTCCAAACCGAGCGAGGTCATAGGTCACGATCATAGAGTTGACCGTACTAAATGTCGGATTCTGGCCGACATATTGTTGATTGGCGATGGTGCTTCTGGCCGCATTATCGAGTTGATTGTTGATAAACGTGTTTAGGGTCCAGCCAGCGAATCCAATCCCGAGATCCGAAAGCTCGGATCTGACAGAAGCTGTATCCTGATCTACGGTGTCCGCAGGACCAGGACCAGTGAACGCCGCACCTTTTTCGCGGAGCTTCTCGAATTTTGCGAATGGGTCAATCTGCTTTTGACTTCTGCTCTTGGCGGTGACCTCCGCACTGTCGCGCGTTGTGGTAGACCTAGTCGCTTTTGGCAGCAAGTTCCCAGAAAGGCGCGCTGCTCCTTTGGGCCTGCCGCTTCGGAAGGTTACAGCCGGATTCGAGATTGTTTGGAGTCTTGCCTCGGCGAGCTCATCGGGGCTGTGACTTCTAGCGCCAGAGATATCACGAAGTTCTGCCTCCGCCGAACTGCAGGCGAGACTAGCTATCAGGGAAAGGAGAATACGCCCTCTTGGCTTCGCACTTGGTCGAGAGATGAAAGCAACTGCGCCAGCCGAGTATGCCCGCATGGATACTGGCGCTATACCGCAACAATGCATCGTGATTTCCACGTCCGTCGATTTGAATAAGGTGCACGTCCACCTGACGGCCTAGACCGGTTCGCGATCCTAGTGCTCAAGGCGATGTAGGTGACGCTTGAGGCCAGGGCGCATCTCTATGCCAACGAGACCCGCTCAGCCTTCCGTGCTATCACCAATGCTGGCGCAGCTTGGCCAACGGGGTGGTACCCAGCGCGGCGCAACCCAGCCGCCCGATCGCTAATCGAGTGCAAGCATCTGCCGCACCGTGTCGAGACGGAGAGTGGCCTGCTCGACGTGACGTTCGCTGCCAAGAGATTGGCGGCCAGCGCACGGAGCCCAGGGATTCTCGCGACAAATCCGCTGCCACGAGGATGTTCTTCAACAGAGAGCCGCGCCAGTAGCTGAGCTCGCATAAGAACACGCCGGACCCTAGAAACGCCCGCAGCTCGGTCCATGCGATGAAGCACAGGCGGGCAGAAGGGGCTAACATCTTTTGACGCCCGTAAGCTCGCTGAGGCCGGCACGAGGCCTTGATTGGCTCTCATGGGAAGATGGAGAGCGCGATTGGAGGCGTTTTGATAGCTGCGGGACCAGACAGAACATCCATCAGCTCGATTGGATTTACCGAATCTATATCGCATCGCGACTTCGTCCTTGATGTGGCCCGAGCGAGTTTCACCGGCACTGACTGGCATGTGTCCGTCATCTCCATCAATTGCTAGGTTTGGTAGGTTGACCGGGCGCGGGACGTCGGCCTCGCTGTGCGAATCGTAGGTATCGTGCCGCTCGGCGCGAGACCGTCCCGGCGTCAGGGACGAACTCCGGTATGGCAGCATCGAGTGGTGCTATTCGGGAAGGTCGCTTCGATTTCGGTTGCGCGAGGCTCTTACGGAAACTTGTTTCGATCCCGCGGGATCCGGTTCTAACTGTGGTGCTCGATTATCGTTGGCGCCGTGTCGCGCCGGCGCTGGTCCTTTTGTGCTCTTTGGTCTAGCTCATCGCGTCGCCAGCTGCTGCTCTGGATTGCACGCAGCGGTCCGTAGCGATCCCGGTCGAGCGGCGACCATGCACATCAATAGGATCCGTCGTGCATCACCACGAAGCGCTCCTCTTTGCTGGGAGTTCGTATCCAGCGTAGACCGCAGGCTGATTGCGGTATCCCGAGCTGCCAGCGCTTGAGGAGGTCGAAATATCCTCGTACATCCGGACGAGCTTGATCAGGTTTTCGATACCGAAGTCGCTGAACGCCTAGATCTCATCTTCTCCGGCGCGCTAGACCCAGATGAAGCCGTCCTCGATCGCCATTTTGTTGGCGGCCTCCCGCAGCCAGTCGTCGTCCTGGTCGAGGTCCGCGGCCACACGGGCAATGGTGGTGATGTGATGAACTTTGTCGGTCACGCCGCTTGAGCGGACTGCGTTGCAGTCGGGGGCGTCCAATTCCCGGCAGCAACTCGCCTAGCCGTCTTCGCGGTAGGGCCGGGTCGGCTCTCGTCGCGCAGCTGCGCACGGCGTCGTTTACGAATTTGGCGCTGTACGTGAGTGCACCAGGTGAGCGAAAATCGTTACCCGGGCTTCTGAGCGCATAACCGAAGGTGATGCATTCATACGATCAGCGCTCCTTGGCTGGTCTTAGCAGAGCGGCGCGCCAAGATAAGCATCGAATGCGGCGGCCACAGCGCGAGTTAGAAAACGATGCTCCTGCCTCACGCGGATGAATCCCTTTTCCACCTCCACGATCCCATCCTCGGCGAGCATTGCCAAGCGTTCGGGTGAACCGAGGAAAGGGACCGGGTCAAATCCATGAGTAATGCAAATTGCCGGCACGTCGACTTCGAAATCGCACATCAGCCGCTCGATGATTGCGGCCCGGACGCGGTCTTCGAGGCTGAGACAGTAGCCCTTTGCCGTCGCCAGACGGCGGGCATTGATTTGGTCGCTGTAAGAACCCGCTTCAACTTCGTTCTGGACGTAACCGTCGCCAAGGCGGCCGATGGCCGACGGGCCAAAGCCGATGACTTTATGGCGGGTGTCGGCCGAGTAACCCAGTGAGTTCCGCCGCAGGCGACCGGCTTTCTGCGCCAGCGTGAGCTCATCGTCCGGCAAGGCGAAATGGTCGAGTCCGATTTGGCGGTAGCCCGCAGCAATCAGTGTATTGGCCATCGCCGCGGCCTGTTCTGCACGGGCAGGGCTGTCTGGCAGCGTTGCCTCGTCGATCAGGCGCTGATTCTTCTTAAAGGAAGGAACGTGCGCGTAGCCAAATACCGCAAGCCGGTCTGGTCGCATGGCCACCGCCGTAGTCGCGGTCTGAACGCAGGACTGCACCGTCTGATTTGGCAGACCGTAGATGAGGTCGAAGTTGATGCGGATTACTCCATGCTGCCGCAGCATTTCGACAGCGCGCTCTGTTTGTGCCTCACTCTGAACGCGGTTAATGGCCTTTTGAACAATTGGATCGAAGCTCTGGACGCCCAGGCTCGCGCGGTTCACGCCGGCAGCCGCTAACGCTTCGGATGTGGCGAGCGTGAACGTGCGCGGGTCGATCTCAACAGCGATGGCGGCCGTTTTCGAAACCGCAAAGCGGCGGCGCAGAAGTTCCATCAGCGCCCCGAACTGCGCGGGCTCGATGAGGGTCGGCGTTCCACCGCCGAAGTGCACGTCGCTCACAGGCAGCCGTTGCGGCACCTGCGCCCCGACCAACTCGATCTCCTTACGAAGAACCGCCAAATATTCTAGGATGGGTGAATCCCGGCGAGTGATGCTTCGAGCGAAGCCGCAATACCAGCAAATCGATCGACAGAACGGAACGTGGAAATAGAGCGACACGGACTCATTAACCGGCAGGCGCTGCAGCCATTTCTCGCAGGCTTCGGCGCCGACCACCGTGGAGAACTGGGCTACAGTTGGATAAATGGTGTACCAAGGAAGGCGAGCATCGCAATACTTTTCCAGGACCGAGGTCTGCAACGATTGTTATCCTATGTTTACGAAGTTTGTGGTCGCAAGCGAAGTCTTTTGCATTCCTTTTTGCCGATAGTATCCGGAATGTCGCTAGACAATTGGAAGCTTGCGTGACGGCCGATCTGCTGACGAAACGCGGTGTGGGATAGCAAGCCGTTCCTCTCGAAGACAGAGAACAACTGCTGCAGGCGAGATACTCGAATCAACACGGCCACGGCGGGGCCCCAGATTCAACTCCGCTTCGCGAATCTCCGACGTTCGCCAACGAGACATCCACCGGGGGTTGACGCTGCTAGAGCTGGAACTGCTCCACGACCTGACTCGTGAGAGGTTCATCGATCAAAATTGATACGTCGCCTCGCAATCTTCAGCAACTGACCAGGTTTGGTAGTTGACTTCTGCCTGGCGTATTCCCCATCCACCCAAGGATCCTGCGCCGGCTCGGGGACATCCCGGTACGTAGTCGACTTCACCAATGCGCGGATCGTCGGTGTCGCGCGGCGCCACGGCTGTTGGCGTGAGTCTGTTCTCGAGTTGGTATGGAAAAAGTAATGACCGGGTAGGCGAGCGAGAAGTGATCGATGCAATTGAACAGCCGTTTCAGACTTGCCACCGGTTTTGCACAGATCGTCAAGGCACCTATGGTGGGTGGTGGTCGTCTTGTGCCTGGGCACTGCAGGGGTCTATTTCTTCGACTGAGGTCGGACAATATCTCGAGAGCTCGGCGGTCCGTGAAGTTGCTCCAAGGCTGAGCTTGTCACCGACGCCGGGGCGGTACCTGTCGGAGGTTCCATCCGGACAGGCTCACGGTCAAGCGGCTTCACCCGAGCTCGTGTATTTCGTCGGGCAGGCGTGTGCAGAAAGTTCCAAACACCGGCGCAAACCAGGACGTCGGGCGCTTCCCCGAAGATGCATAGCCGAAACCGAGGCTCAAGAACCAGAACGCATTCTTCTTCTAATTCAGAGCATCCAGCCTCTTGAGATTGAATGAATTGACCTACGATCGAGCCTCCGCCGCGAAACAGTCTACTCGACGCCACTGTTCGTCCCATAGCCACAAAGCGCGCAAACCAACAAGCAAATCGTCCGAATGGACCATCCGGCGCATAGGCCCGGGAGATCGCGGCGCGCCTGATAGCTCTACGCGGTATTCCTGACTGCCTCAGCTAGCATCGCGTAAAGCTGCCGCTTGCTCATTTCCTGAGGCTGGCTATCTAGCGCCTTTTGCGACAGCTTCTTTCCGACGAAGTCGCGACCAGCCGCCATCGCCGTCGGCCCTCGCTTCGGGGCGGGTCTAATCTTGGGTTTTGCTGTTGGTGGCTTGTGACCTCGAGTGAGGCCCAACCGAGCTAGCCTGCCGCAAACTGCGTTGCGACTGCACTCGAGATGACGCGCGATCTGCGCGGCACTCTGTCCCGCGGCCCAGAGCTTTTCCAGCTGTGCCAATTCTCTTCTATTCCAGCGCATGGAGGATACTTTAGTGCCAGTTGTGACGCCCAGGTTAGTTTACTCTTCGTCCGGCTCGCGCACGATCGCCGGTTTGGTCTCCTGTTCATTCATTCTAAGAAAGCCCGCTCGCGAGTGAAGGAAAACGAGTGTCCTTGGCACACCGCGCTCTCTTCTTAGTCCCTACCGTGATTAGGGTGCCATCTGCTCGCGTAATATAAGTAGTCGAGTGGCAACCGGGCGTGCCGCTGGGTGCCATCGCGGCGAGTGCTTGCGTCCTGATGTTGACTACCACAAAGCGAGTTCGCGCGCCTCCCCAATCTTGATAGGGGAGCTTCGCTCGCCTTTCCACTTTTCTTTATCGACGGGGGCCGAACCAAGTTCCCAAGTAACTTCGGCCGTAAGATAATTTCAGAGAGCTCTCGCGAAGCCGAGCCATGACATCCGTCACGCATTGTTACTGTAGGGCCCAGCTCGCTGTGTTTCGACCGAGCTTCCATGCGAGTGCAAAATAGCGCATGAGCCGATCTTTCAAAATTTCACGCCAATGTCCGCGAGACAATCATGACAGCCTTATCGGCAGAGAACGTTTGCGAGGAGGCTGACATCCCGCTGAGCCGTCTTGATGTAAGCGAGCCCAAGCGTTTTGAAGGTGATACCGTTTGGACTTGTTTCGAGCGGCTGCGAAGGGAAGATCCCGTCCATTATTGCGAAGGCAGCCCGTACGGTCCATATTGGTCGATAACAAAATACCGCGACATCGTAGCCGTGGATTCAAATCACACAATATTCTCGTCAGAGCGAAGCGTCACAATTGTGGACCCGCCGCAGAAGTATTAGACTCCCAGTTTTATTAAGATGAAGTCCTCCTGTCCATGCTCAGCAGCGTAAGACTGTCAGTCCGATCGCGGCATCGGAGAACGTGGCGTAACCTCCGAATGGTCATGCGTCGTGAACAGCACCACCGCGATGCCGACCACAGCACGGTCGCGGATATCGTCGCGACGGTGGACAGAACGCTCATTGCCCTGAGAGCGCCTGACCTTGCCCCCAGGTTTTATCCAATCCTGAGTTCGGCCGTGCCGTTGGATTTGCCCGGTTGGGTGGTGGTAGCGACGGGAGCTGGCGCGGAGCCTTCGGCATAGCGCAGCGCCAGATCCCGGCGCGGGTGGCAGGTCATCGCGAACTCGGACGGGGTTCTCCATCCGAGCTGCGAGTGTGGTCTTGTGTCGTTGTAATCGGCCCGCCAACTTCCAAGTGTGACGCGGGCTTGTGCCAGTGACGTGAACAACGTCTCGTTCAACAGCTCATCCCACAGCCGAAGGCGTTCTGCATGGGTTTGCCCGGCGCGATGTCGTGCCATTCGACACGGCTTTGGTCGGCCCACACCAGGATGGCGTTGCTGGTGAGTTCGCTGCCGTTATCGCTGACCACCATCCTGGGCTTGCCGCGCTCGATCATCAGCCGGTCCAGTTCCCGCGCCACACGCCCGTTAGGCCCCTCCTAGACCAATGGATAAACGCCACTGCAAAAAGGATCCTCCAATTCAAAGTAGACCAGCTTCGGGAGGTTCGTACTCCAACTGGTGGATCCAGTCCGGCCCTGAACCGCCAGGCAGAGCTCTAACATTCGACTAGGCCTCGGGCCGCAATTATGCGAGTCTTGCAGCATTTCGAGGCGTGTCGGAAACGGAGGGACCCGATGTGCGATCGTTAACTCGCGTGTCTCTTTCGGCGTGGTTGGAGTTGGGACGGGTAAAGTCCTGGGACACTCAAAGTGACATGTGCCAGTGAAAGTACGCTCCACGACTGGACCGTAGGTGAACGTGTAGTCGTTTGCGAAGCGGCTGGACCGCGTCTGAGCGGCAAGCAAGGAGTCGTTCTCGGGTTCGGTGCTACGCGCAGCAGGCTTCGCGTGTTGCTCGACGGTTCCAGAGGGCCGATCACGTTGCACATCACCTTCGTGGACCCGGTCGTGCAGCCCGATCGCGCTTGAGAATGGTGCTGCCTACGAGGGGAAAATCCGCCGGCGTAGCACAATCGCAGCGCGGAAGCGGAAATGTGCGCCATTCTGGAGGCCGCCGTGCGTCCCGAGGGCCGGCTGCGCCTCCTGACGGGCGCGCCGGCGTTCCGAGCCAGGCCCCCTGGCCAGGGCGTTGCGGCGGGCCCGCGCAATTAAACCTTCTCCTCAAGGAGTCAAAATCGAGCTGCGTCATCGAAGGCGAGAGCCGCCGCAGGATCTTATCCAGCGGTGGGATAAGGTCATCGGCGAAGCAGGATGGACGCCGCTCGATGAGACGGTGTTCTTGCGCCTGCACCGCATTGTCATCGGTGGATGAGCGTTTCGTGAAGCTCGGCTTTCGGCAGGAAGGCGGTTTCATCGGTGAGCATGACCACGAGACGCAGAGACCCATTCCGGACCATATCAGCGCGCCATCACGAAGATATCGCCTCCCTCGTCCACGGATTGATCGCGTTCGACCAGGCCTCGTCAATTAAGCTTGACCCCGCCGTGGCTGCCGCCGTGCTGGCCTTCGGGTTCGTCTACATCCATCCATTCGAGGACGGCAATGGCCTCACCTGGCACGATGGATTCAATCCGCCGGCATCCACTTTCCGGTTTTCAGCCGCCGTCCTAAGACAAAACCGCCGAATACAAGGACGTATTAGAAAGCTTCGAGTAGATTGCTTCCATGCGTCCAATGGCAGCCTACTCCACAGGGCAACGTCAAGGTCCTGAATGATAGGGCTGACGTTTACCGATTTTTTGATGCAACGCCGCACGCGGAGTTTCTGTACGAATGCGTGCAGAGGACCATCGAACAGGATCTTCCGAAGGAAATCCGGTTCTTGCGGAGCTTCGATACATTCCGAGCGGGCGTCGAAAATATGATGGACTTGCCGGAGCGCACCCTCAACAATCTCTTATTCTTGCAACAGAATGAAGGGCGACTCTCAAAGCGCGCCCGTGACAACGAATTCTCCCAATTAACGCCAGACGAAGTCGCGAAGATTGAGGAGCTTTATCGAACGGCCTTCTCGAACGACACCGGAACAGCGAGCTAAGCCTGTATCATCTTCATTGGATCATAGCCTGGATGTCGAATCAGAATCCTCGTCGGCGGCCGCCACAGAATATGATCCAAAGGCTCGCCGGGTGCGTGAGTTTTGATCCTAGACGAGACCGACGAGATGGTCGATTCCCTCATCGTATTTTCCGACTACTCGTCGATCGTGCTCCAGAGCGAAAGCGATCAGTTCGAGAAGCTCTGCGCATTGCCGCCCCCTGACGTTCTATCCGATGAGGTGCAGGCTCAGACAGTCGAAGAAATCGACCGCATCAGGCGCATGGCGGCGGATGGTCCGCGCGCCCCGAACAATGAAGACCCAGATCGCCGAAACGGAAGCAAGCATTGTGGCCTTTGCTGAACAAGCGAAGTCTGGGGAGACATTCGCGGAGCGCGTGAAGGACGGATTGGTCGCTCACAGGCCAAAGAGCGTTGATCAATGAGCGTTCCGCTCTGAACCGCGAGCTTCCAAGTCGACAGGTCGGGTATCGTCGATCGATCTGTGGAGCAGGGTTGCTCCCATGAGACCAGCCAAGCTGGCGACCGGCATTGAACAGGCCGATGCCGGATGCGCGGTTGCGGTCATTGAGGTTGCTGAAGCGATGAGGGTGATCGACAGGAAAACGAAATGACCGATGCCCCGTACGCAGGAGCATCGGTAGGACACGGATAGGTCGGCGCCGGAGGCGATACGGGAGCTGGTGTCGGTGCTGGTGCGGGTGGGGCCTATTGGGGTCCACCCGTATACTTGTCAACCGTCGACATGAGCGGCTTCGGGGTCGACAGATTGAACATCAGCCCGAACCGACCATCGGGACCAGTCTTGTCCGGCTCGTCGATCAGCTCGTAGAGATCAATCCACTCGATGAACGAATACTGAGAGAACCTCGCCAGCATCGCATCCAGGTTTGAGTTGCAGGCCGACATCGACGCCGACGTCGAGGTGTTGACGAACGTTGAGTCGTAGATCTCGGCGCCGTTCATCTCATTGATGGCGACTGGAACGCCGTAGCTCGACAGCTTTGTGAACAGGTTGAAATTGGGACGAACTCCGCCCCAGTAGTTCGTCGGGTTCACGCCGGCATGCTCATAATAGTGATAGCCGAGCACATCGACCTTGACGCCATTCGCCTTCATGAAGTCGATGTAGCCGAACATCGTCGATGTGGTGCCGACGATGCGCCGAAGGTTTCTGCCGGTGTCGCGGCGTACCTGCTCGATCGCGTCCGACATTCCCCGCAAGAGATTGGCGAAGTCGACCATCGACGGATATGCAGCGAACTCGGCAGAGGTCCATCCCTTGCCGAACAACGGAGAGCCGTTGGCATCACGGACGGTCAGATTGATCTCGTTACCAAGTTCCCAGTCGCCGACCGAAGATGCGAACTGGCGAACAAACGCCAGGGTCCGATTGTAGCCCTGGGAGTAGATCGCAGCAGCGTCGCCGGCAGGATACTTGCCGGCATCGGTCTTGTCGCCCCACATTAGCGGAAGCGCCAGAACAGGTTCAAGAGTGACGCCATAGTTGGCGGCAAGGCCCACGATCGAGGTGAAGCGCGTCGCTGCCCATGGATCAGTGTCAGCCGCCAGAGGAATGGTCAGGCGGTATCGCTTGAGTTTATGTGCGGCGAGCGTCTTGAAGACGTCCTCGTCATTGATCTGGCGGTACGCCCCGGAGGCGAACATGGAGTGGCCATTGACGCCGATTTGAATTGTCAATTCTGTTCCTTGATTGCGCGAGAAAAGAAGAGGATGCCGTTTGCAGCAGATCTGATTTCGGGCGCGGCGGGGTAAAGGAGGAGAAACCCCGCCGCAGTCGGGCCGCAGCAGTCGGCCGGCGCTCTGTGCCGCCGCTCTCTGTTCTGTACTGCGACTATGGTTGTATTTTGGCCTACTCTCCCCTGAGGGAGTGGACTCCGCAGACGTCCGAGACTGAAGGGAGCGGCGCGCGCCAAGCCGGGGCTTCCGTTTATTGGCGCCAGCATTGGGAGCCTCGGCCAAGTGAGGTAGCTCCGTTGTCTCAATCCCTTGTGATCGCCCCAGTTGAGCTTCTGATCGCTCCCCTCGCCGCATGAGTGGGCGAAGTCAATGAATTCACAAGTCCGAGAGAGGATGCCCGTGAAAACGCTTCAGGAATCCACTCTTGCCATCGCCATCGTGGCAAGCACACTTGCGATCGCGGTGCCAGCGTGTGCAAATTCCGCAGCTTCGGAGTAACCGGAGCGCCGTTCCGGCTCAAAGCTGTCGAACCAGGGGGAACCCTCATGATTTCCGGCCATCGGAAGGCGGTCGCGCTCTTTTCCTCCTATGCAGCGACCGGGGACGGCACGCGTCTCGTCAGCTTCGCGTGGACCGCTCTGCCCCGTTTGCGGCACCACCTCTCAATGGCGCGCCGCCTCTAAGCGGGATACCCCAAAAGGTCGTCTGGCCAGGTCGCGGATGCGCTTAGCGGCCGGCCGTCGATCTCGCTGCGGCGTGCCTGTCAGTGACTTCTTTCGCGACTGAGCAACGCCGATTTCCGTGCACACCGCTGGGCAACGGCTGGGACGGCCCATCGGCGGCCCGGCACGATCGAGGTCGACGTCAACTACATGTACCGCACGCCGTTCTTCGGGACGTCGCTAATGAATTCCGTTCCTCTGGGCGGCTACACCGCGAAGAAAATCCCAGTCGTGGATCTGCGCGAGATCGCAGCCGGACAAAGCGTCGCGATGGCCGCGCGCTGCGCATTGCGCGATCTCTACGACGCATGGCGCCTGCTGCACGTCCGCGGGCTGGATTGGAAACAGGTCAAGCTCGCTACGCTCGCGATCGGGGCGGCCACACGGGACCTGAACTGGCGGACGGCCTCGCTGGACGGATATAGCTACGACGCCAACGAACTCCGCGGAAAATTGCTAACCGTCGTGAAGAGCGACATGTTCGACAAGGACGGCCGCCCGGAAGCCTGGCGCGAGCTCGTGCTGGCCGAATGGCAAGAACGACTGGCGCCCTTGTTCGAACATGATCGCGGCGAGATGTCGTTCCTTGATGCTCTCTTGGAAGAGGGACGGATCGACGTCAGCAGTCTCCAAGGCGATGCCGCCGTCAAGCACGCGATAGAGAACTTCCCCGCGCTGCAAGGAAGGCTTTGAACATCAGGAATCACAACGCCGGTCTTCCGCGCTTGTGGGCAGGCTCCGACGTTACGCCAGAGGGAGAGTAGAATTTCTCCTTATTTGTCACACCAGGACGAAACGGGAGGGCAGGAGAACGGCGGCGGATGCCCGCTTTCAGCCGTCAGCGGGTTCGTGCACCGTCAAACCGAGACGCGCCGCGTGATCGAGCAGATGCTCGACCGACGAGGCCGCCCATTGCCAGCCGCCGCCCGGCGTCCGCTCCCGCATTGTCTCGAGCTGTGCCGCGATCGCCCGCAGACTGAGGTCCGGATCGGAAATGGCAATGCCGGCGAACGAGTGTCATCAATCGATCCACCGGCTGTCGTCGCTGCGCGCGCTGGACAAGTTCAGGCTTCGCGAGGCCTTCCCGCACAGCGATGCATGGTCGAGCAGCCAGGCGTTGAGTTCCTCCAGGTTTTTGAAGCGGAGCCTCGGCGTGAAGAAGCGCTCGCGCACAGCCCGACCTGGTTCTCGACCTGGCCCTTCTCCCAGCCCGACGCCGGCGTGCAGGCCACCGGCTCGACAAGATAGAAATCCGGATCAGCGTCAGCCGTTCCGGCGACGGCTTCGTCGCATTGGTCGCCAAAAGCCGCTCAAGCTCATCGCGCCATGCACCCAGCCGAGGCAACGGCTGATGCTTGCGCACGTAGCGGAACTCCGTTTGCCCCGAACGCAGGGACCTTGCGGACCACCTCCCGAGAGACCTTCAATTCCCGGCAGATCTGCTTGATCGATTGAACCAGCGAAAGCCGGCGCATCTTTGCAATCGGCTTCACAACCAACATCCAAAACAAATGCCTCCGATGAAACCGGAAGCAGTGTCACGCCCTTGCGTTAAGGGGGGGCCCGTTTGGATGAAAACGACCCCTCAAGCAGGGTCCTTATTCCATGAAAAATCACACTGCGGTCCTATTGAGCGACGAAACGGCAGGTCATGCCGGATGCCGAGCACCGCGCACAGGGGCTTCAACAATAGGGCCGAGAATTGCCATGTGCCGCTGCGAAAGCGGGAGCGGACGATGCAGGGCTTCCGTTCGCCGGGGAAGCCTGCAGCGCTTCGTCTCGATATTCTCAACCTTCCGTAATCTCTTCGTCCAAGCCAGCTCCCGCTCCTTAGATAAGGTGACAGCGCCTGATCGCAGGCCCAGGCGGCCTGACCTGCGGCCTTCGCCGGCCGGTGTAGGCCGCAGCCCGATTCATTAACGCTTGAGCCAGGTCTCGGATTTTCTTTATCGGTCCGGGAGAACGCCTTCGTCAGCCAATCGTCAGCCAGGCGGTGTATCTAGGCCTGCCGCGCCTCATCAGCCTGAACCCAATGCAAACGCAGGAGCTGCGAATCATCATGTATGGTCGAATTGGTGCCTCGTTCGATGTCCTCTACAGCGGCGAAGCTGACGAAGCGAATCAGTCGGGAGCCACCGGGCAAACGGATGTAGGAAGCCAAAGATTCGCGAACATGTTTGCCCGGATGCATTTGGCCGGAGTGGTTCTACCGACAATTCATCTTCGCGTAGGTGGACGAAGAACGGCCCCGGTGAATGGCAGCGCGCAATCAAACCTCCACTCTGTCTCTGAAAAACTGAGGATAGCGAGTGCGGCGTGATGCGATCGCGTGCCAGTCTCGGCCGATCTTGGGCTGCTGGCGTGTACTTTGGCCAGGAGTAGGCCGCGCCGTCTCGGGTCCGGGCTGACCATGACGGTTGACGAAAACATGCCGCAGGTTCCTCAGACCTCATGCCATGCGCCATCTGGGCGATTGCACTTATGGGCCAAAGGCTTGATGCACCATGGTCGAGCGACATCAGCCCGCAACATCATAAGCAGCGATTCTCCCCTTTTATCAGAGATGGAATATGACGGGCATTGGCCGATCTGGCAGATCGCGCATTGGGGATGCTGGAGCCGGATCGAGCAGTTCACGCTCGCACTCAAGCCTAGCCCCTGGGGAAGGCAGTCAATCGTTCGATTCCGTCGTGGAGCGGATGCGCTCTGGGCCCCAAGATAGAGGGACGCCCTCCGCTAGCATGGCGCGCGGTGCCGACGATGCCCTTGGCGACAGGTCTTCCGGTCCCTCCGTTGGCCCAGATCGAATCCTAGGCGCTGCGGCACGGGCAGCCGCTGCGCCACGTGCAGCCACTGCACGGCGGCGCGGCTTTCCCTCAGTGTCGGAGGGTGGAGACACGACGCCGGTCACCAGCCAGCCGCCAACTTCGGGTGTGGCAGTCTCCATTTCCTCGTCAGAGGAAGAAATCAACGCAACAAGGCGGCACATGGATCGCCTGGTTGAGGAACTTGACGCTTGCCGTAATGCGGCCATGCACGCCCAGAACTCGGAGGAGGCGCAAGAGCTGAGCGATCGGTTCATCAAAGCAGGTTCGGCAGTTCTGGAGTACTACGCGAGGCTGCGCCCGGCCGTGGCGCGGAGCATTCTGTCGGACGCTGAGGTCCGTCGATACCGCTATGCCGTGCTCGATGCGGCCCACCAATGCAACGCACTGGCCTCATCGACTATCGCCGCCTTGCAAGACCGCAGAAAGAATTCGGCAGACCTGTTGCAGCGGATTTTCGAATCCAACGCTACCCCCGACCAGCTGAGCCGAGTGGCTTCCAGTGTGGCGAAGGAGCATGCGGCTTGCGTGGAGTGGTGGGGAAAGAAGCTGTTGCGCTCGGAACGGATGGTGTCCGTCTGCGAGGCCGCCGCCAACTTGCCAAGCACGACGCCCGAGATGCGGAAGCCCGAAGAGGCCGCACTACGCCTGAATACCGGCTTGGTACTTCATGCGCGGTACATGCGTCTGCAATCGCGGATTGCGCTCATGCAGCTTATGATTGAGTCTCAGGCGAGCACGTTTGAACCGGCCGTGAGGGACGCCCTCATGGGTGAGAACGGGGGGGTGCATCTGCTCGGGACCTTTGTCCAGGATGTTTATCCGGCATTCCTCTCGACGGAGGAAGCCGTTCTGCACAACGACGGAGCGGCACTCGACGCAGAGCACTGCACCGTTCTGGAAGGAGTCATGGAACGGCTTTCGGAATTTGCGTTGGCGTTGCACGACGACATCCTTGCCAAGCTAAGCGATAACCGAACAGGTGCCAGCCTCCCATTCGAACTGTTGGGCCAGATCGTAGACGACGCACGGATCACTGCGCACGAGGTCATGCACTTCCTGGCACTGCAGCTGAAAACGTCAGCCATCATTGCATCCCCGGCCGACGCTGGCGCTACGGTACCGGCCGACACTGCCGGCAAGGCAGCGGCGGCCAAAGGCACCGCTGCGCGCAGGGAGGGGAAAGGCAACCGCAAGCCGGCTGCTGATGCCGCGAGTTCGGCCGGGCGGCCCGAGCCGCAAGTCGCCGCGGGCGACAGCGACACCGCGCCAGCGGACAAGGTTCTCGTGCGCTCGGATCTAGGTACAAAGAAGCTTGTGAGCGCCAAGGAGGCGCATGCGAGTGCGTCGTCGGCGGCGGCACACTCGGCGGTCTGGCAGGCCCCGGCATCGACGGAGGCGTTGGCGCCACTGGTCAAGCGGTCGGACGAACTATTGCAGTTCGATCTGGCTGGTCAGCAAAGGACCGTCTCGCAAGCGCGCCAGATGAAGCCCGAGGACGCCGATCACGTAGTGGGCATCGTGGTCGAGCGCCTGCAGACGCAGCCCGCCGAGATGCAGGCCTGTCTGGACCCGCTGGAAGAGCCTGGTCGACGCGGCCTGCTCACGCCTGCGCATGTGCACGAAGTGCACGAGAAAACAGTCCGGCTCAAGATGAAGTTGTCCGAGGCGCAGGGACTGGCGAAGGCGGCGAACCCGGAATCAAGTCTTGCCCCTGGGGAAGGCAGCCAATCGTTCGATTCCGTCGAGCGGATGCACTCTGGGCCTCAAGATAGAAGGACGTCCTTCGCTCGCATTGCGCGCGGTGCCGATGATGCCCTTGGCGACAGATCTTCCGGACCCTCCGTTGGCGCACATCGGATCCTGGGTGCTGCGCCACGTGAAGCCACTGCGCGACGGTGCGGTTTTCCCCCATTGCCGGAGGGTGGAGCGCCAGGTCGAGAAGAAACTTCTTTAGGTTCTGATGGCAAACCCTGGCTCGGCAATAAAGGATCCAGAAGCTGGCAACCAGACACGGTGCCACCCCATAGGCAAACGGAGACCGACCCGGGTGCAGGACCGGGAAGGCGGCGTTTCGTCCATGTAGCCGAACAGAGCTTCAAGCGTGGATACTCGGAACTACTTAATAACGCTTTACATGACATTTCCTTCGCTGGCGACATCACTAAATTCTCATGCGCTGTGGTGGAGTATGACAGGAAGCTGCAGGGTCGAGCGGACCACGCAACATTCCTGCAAAAGGCCGCTTCCGAGTTCAAACGCGAATTTGTCCCAAGATGGGAACAAGATATCCGCGCCCGGAATACATGGGGGTACGCCACCTCATGCAACACGATGAGCCGGGAGGCTGGAGGTCAGGCAGGCGTGGAAGCTTGCAGGGCCATGGCAGCTCAGGTGTCGAGCCTCGGCAATGCGCTAAACGACGTCGAAAGCAAAACGCTTTCCCTATTCGTATTGTCGTTCAGTCGATATCCCGGGGTGGCGGAATGTCGCAATGGAATGATCCGAATCGCCAGATTTTTTCGTGAGCAACGCGGAGCACTTTCGGAGCTCAACGCTCAAAGTCTCGCCCTGCTGGTCAACGGCTTCAGCAAGTGCCCGGAACAGGAGAACTCTCGTGAGGCCACAATAGCAGTTGCCGCTGAGATTCGCCGCCGCGCTCCCGGGCTCTCTGATTTTGGTCCGCAGAGCCTGGCTATCGTGGTGAACGGTTTGAGCAAGTGGCCGGAAGACGCGGAGTGTCACGGTGCTATAAGGGCAATTGCCAGCGAGGTCCGTCACCGCGCGGGCCGCCGCGATGTCTGGCTCTCTGACTTTAGTCCGCAGAACTTGGCTACCGTGGTGAACGGTTTGAGCAAGTGGCCGGAAGAGGCGGAGTGTCGCGGTGCAATGAGGGCAATCGCCGTCGAGGTCCGTCGCCGCGCGGGTCGCCGCGATGTCTGGTTCGCTGATTTTGATCCACAGGCGTTGGCGAACCTGGTGAACGGCTTCAGCAAGTGGCCGCAGGACTGTCGAGATGCTATAGTTCAAATCGCCGTCGAGGTCCGTTACCGCGCGGGCCGCCGCGATGTCGGGCTCTCTGATTTTGATCCACAGGCGTTGGCGAACTTGGTAAACGGCTTCAGCAAGTGGCCGCAGGGCTGCCGAGACGCTATAGTTCAAATCGCCGACGAGGTCGTCCATCACCGCGGCGACCGGCTCTCCAATTTTACTCCCCAGCACTTGTCGAACCTCGTGAACGGCTTCAGCAGGTGGCCCGAGGGGGTGAAGTGCAACGACGCTATACTTGCAATCGCCAACGAGGTTCGTCGCCGCGCTGGCCGAGCGGACCGGCTCTCCAGTTTTACTCCCCGGCACTTGTCGAGCTTGGTGAACGGCTTCAGCAGGTGGCCGGAAAGGACAGACTGCTGCAGCGCTATAATTGAAATAGCCGACGAGGTCCGTCGCCGCGCCGACCGGCTGTCTGGGTTTGATCCGCAGGGTCTGGCGAACCTGGTGAACGGTTTCAGCAGGTGGCCTGATGTGACGGGCTGTGGCGACGCCACGCTGTCGATCGCCGGTGAGGTCTGTCGCCGCGCCGACCGGCTATCTGGGTTTGATCCGCAGGGTCTGGCGAACCTGGTGAACGGTTTCAGCAAGTGGCCTGACGAGACGGGCTGTGGCGAAGCCACGCTGGCGATCGCCGGTGAGGTCTGTCGCCGCGCCGACCGGCTTTCTGGGTTTGATCCGCAGGGTCTGGCGAACCTGGTGAACGGTTTCAGCAAGTGGCCACAAGAGGAGAACTCACGTCACGCCACCGCTGTGATCGCCGGTGAGGTGCTTCGCCGCGCCGACCGGCTCTCCGATTTTACCTCTCAGCACCTGGCGAATCTGGTGAACGGCTTTAGCAAGTACCCACAAGAGGAGAACTCACGTCAGGCCACCGTTGTAATCGCCCATGAGGTCCTTCGCGCCGACCGGCTGTCTGATTTCACTCCGCAGGGTCTAGCGAACCTGGTGAACGGTTTCAGCAAGTGGCTGCAAGAGCAGGACGCTCGCCAAGCCACAGTCGCGATTGCCAACGAGGTCTCTCGCCGTGACAACCGGCTCTCTGATTTTACTCCGCGGGAACTGGCGATCCTGGTGAACGGCTTTAGCAAGTGGCCGGAAGAGGCGGTGTGCCATGGGGCGATAATCGACATAGCGGGCAAACTCGGCTCGGGAGACCTCCGATTCGGAGCGTTCACCACAACTCAGCTCAGCATGATAGCCAATGCTCTCGGGCGAGGTGTCACGAGGGGAGAGGGCACTGGAGAGATCATAGAGACCGCTCTGCTGAAGAATCGGCTGCACGGTATGGCCCACTACCTTCACTATGCCAGTGATCGCCTGGAGCAGACCCAGGTTCTGAACATCGCCATGATTTTCAAAGCGCTGGCTAAGGCTCAATTGTTTGACGATCTCGGTTTGCTCGCACCCACGGGGTTAGACCGGCTGACGGAACTGCATCGTGCCCCTGGCTTTGCCGCTGAGAACGACCTCGAAACCATGGGTACTCTCTGCGTCGCTCTCCTGCCGCTGGCGCGCAGCCCGCACCTGCGCTGGCACCGGAGGCGGGCTTTAAACTTGCTGAACGACATTCAACCGATCGTCGAGCACAAGATCGAGGGGCATCTCAAAGCAAGCGATGCCGAGCGAGCCCGAGGGCCGTACTCGAGCCGTTGCCCCGCCTTGTCGATCTATCAAACGCTCAAGGCCCGTGCGGTTTTCGCGGCATTGTTCCGCCGGCCCTATGTCGAAGGCAAGAAGTCCGATTTGCGGGTGAGGCAGGAAGAGCTGCAGCGCAAGACTAAGGAGATTTTGGACAAAACGGGCGGCCTCGTCGAAGGCGATCTTTCCAACATGAGCTGGAACCTGATGGCGGAGATCGCGGCGGAGAGTCCGGTCGATGCGCTGGACACGTTCTTGGCGCAGAATGCGGCGACGGTCCAGGCCCAACATCCAGCGTCCGTGTTCGACGTCCATCAGGTGTTGCGAACCATGGCCCACGAGCCCAGACCTCCGCAGGGTGACGCGGGACTTATGCAGTTGTCAGTGGTGGACATGCAGGGCCGGCCAGTGGCCACGGAGCCCGAGACACGCTATTCGATTTTTCATCGCCTGACCTCGGGGGTTTTGCCCGTCGTCGCGGTCCAGCTGCCAGGAAAGCCGAGCGCGTTCATGCTGGCGCGTACGATCACCGTCCAGGGTGTGCCATACCGCATGGACCTGTTCGGCGGAAGCAAGTTAAAGCCGCCCAAAAAGCCCGTGTCGCAGATCGCCGGCCGCCTTCCAGGTGTGGCGAGGGCAGAGTCCTCCGGGGGAAAGCTGCTGGCGATTCCGTATGCCGAAACGGCGCCGGGCACAGCGTTCGAGCAGCTGTCACGTGCCTGGGCCCCTTTCAAAGAGGCATACTATTACACTCAGCGCAGGGGTTTTGCCGCGCCGCCGGCAATCAAGGACCTAGGTCCTCGGGACTACGCGCTGGAGGGCGCCTTCAAACTGTCGCTGCTGCCGGACCGTCCTGCCAGCGAGGAGCATCCCTTCAAGCTGACTGGGCCAGAAGGCCCGATCGCCTTGCGGCCGCATGATGGTTGCGGTTTTATCAAGGCCTCGCTGGCCAACCGTATGCCAGCTGTAAATCGCGCCCGCCGACAGGAAGGTCCTGATCGGGTGCCTGCCTTTGCTGAGGGAAGAAGAATGTCCGTTCCCGCATCGGCGCTGCAACACTATCCCCGAAGCGAGCCGGTGACCGATGAGGCGCGGGAGAAGGCCAAAACCTGGCTCGAGAGCAGACAAGGGCGAGAGTTGACGTCTGAAGAGTTGTTTCGCACCGTGACGGCCGGACACATCGACGGTCCCGGCGCGGTTGCCGTACCGTCCAGCGATGACTGTCTCCATGTGCCGACGCTCAAGAGCGAGACGTTGATGGGGGCGAGCGGCGTGCTGATCGGGCGCTCGCCCTACGACAAGCCCAATCTGCGCCCGTTTGCCGCCGAGCGAGTCAAGTCGGCCGTTGAGGGGGACCCGACCGCTGTGTTCCTCGAAAACTGCACAGCCATCCAATACAGCTTCAATGTCGCGCAGAAGTCGGGGAAGGAACTGGCGGGCGACGATCCGACTTTTTTTGCCAAAGGCATTCTGATGGTTGTGCCGGATAAGATGTGGCCGGCCGGCTACGCCGACCGTGGGCTGGTGTTGTCTGCCGAGGACGTCAAATGCCATTCGAGCTGGACCTCGAGCAAGGACCGCGCCAAGGTGGACACGCCGCTCGAGTGCGTCGGCATCCTGCAGGCTACCGAGGTGTTCGCTCCGGGCTCGTTGGTTGCCGTCCCGATCGGTGAACAGAAAAAACTTGACGGAGACTTCGACGGGGACACCGTCGTCATCGTCGGCGACCGGCCGCAGCTTTATGAGCATGTGCGCCAGTTCGATCGCAAGGAGCAAGCTCTCGGACTTCCGTCGCTGAAGCCGCCAAAGTCGCATACCCCGGCGCTTGAGGGCGACAATTACCAGTTCGGTCGCGCCCGCCAGATCCTCGCCGCCACGCAGGATGTCCTGGGAACCTATAGCTGCCTGCAGCGAAACTTTCTGGCTCAATCCCATGAAGCACAACGCTGGTTTGCCGAGCGTGCTGTCTTTGGCACCTATGAGGGCGTTCACCACGAGCTCAGGCGAGAGATCCGTCAGCTGTTGGGCCAGGAAGAGGTGAGTAGCCAAGATATCCAGAACACGTTTGCGAGAGCGAGGAGCGAGATTGAGGTCGCCAAACATCTGGTTGCTCGCGAAATGGCCGAGTTGCTCGTCGACAACCTAGCGGCATGGGCAGTGAAGCCGAATGAGCAACCCCTGCCCGAAATAATCGAAAGCTCGAACGCCGCAAACCCGAGCCTCAGCGCAAGGCTCTGCAACCTTTTCCCGGATCTGGCGGAGACCTATCCGGCAACGCCTCAGCCACGAGACCGCATCCAGCTTTTACTCGACCACTATCCTGCTCGCATCGATCCCCGCCCGGATGGTTACAATGCGGACGACCTCGTAAAAAGCGCAAACAACTTGCTGAGCCTCGGCATCAAGGTCGGCACCGACGCCTATAAATCCGATACTGGCGCCAACCTCTTTTTCCAGAAGAGCAGTCATCTTCAGCGGCTCCTCTACGAGACGCCGGGCTTGAAGTCCGTGCCCTACGTCAAGGGCGTGGCGGCGACCCTCGCCCGCGGAAGGTTTGATGTCGATGCGACCTTGGAGGATCTGAGGGACAACCCCACTCTGGCGGCTTCAATCATGGAGACCTCGATCAAACTCGCTGCGGAGCAGGGCATTTTGCGCAAACCGTCCGGCCTCCGGCCAGCCGCTGACGATGCTGACATGATCACGCTGACCCGCGAGCAGGCCTCAGAACGCGCTCAAAATGAGGCTGGCCGAGCTATAGCCGAAGAGAGGAAAATCACCGCAGCGGCACGCGAGGTTGCCGGAATCCTTGCGCAAGCCGGCATCGAGGTGAAGATGCCCCATCTGGAGCGCCGCTTGAAATCGCATGCCTCCATGACAGATCAGCTCACCGGCATGAGCATCCCACCCAGCAGCGCCCCACAGCTCTTCAGCAACGCGGTACGCCACGTCTTAGAAATTCCTGACAAGGATTTTACACGTGCCTTCAAGAAAGCCATGCTGGCCTTCGAGGAGCGGGACTACACCGAACGCCAGACAACCAACTGGTTCAGAATGCGCAGTCCGACTTTCGTCGGCATCAAGACAGTGCTCACCACGGCGGACTCTTATCGCTTCGAAGTGGAGTTCCACACGCCAGGCAGCTATCAAGCCAAGCTTGCCAATCACGACAGCTATAAAATTCTCGGCAGGCTGCGGCGGCAATCAAGCGAGGATGCTTGGGAGCAAGCTGAGGCCGAGAAACTGGTGCAGCGGACGAGAGAGGTTTGCACAGAGATTGCGATCCCTGACGGCGCGCTGGGCATACCCCACTGGGGAGCCGAAGGAGATCGTAAGGACGGCGCCGCTGCGGCATTTGGATTGCGAGCTTTCGATGAATCAAGAATGCCCGAGATCGCCAGGTCAACGGAGGCAAGAGAGATTACCGCGGCGACTTGTTCACACCGCGCAAAACCAGGGTGAGCCGCAGCTCCTGTGCGGTTCTTGACCGGAATTGTATCGCCGATGTGCGGGAACAGAACAGCCATTTTGCCTGTGAGTAAGCTCGCGCTCGCTTGGCCCTTCTAAGGTTCAAGCGCGTAGGAAGTTTGCGAACAGTACGTCCCCTTGTGGGGTGAGTATCGACTCTGGATGGAACTGCACGCCATATGTTGGTTGATCGCAATGGGCGAGGGCCATGAGTTCCATCATCCGAGCGTGCTGTCACCGTCAGGTGACGGGCAGATGAAGGATCCAATTCGACGATAAGCGAATGGTAGCGCCCCACACGAAGTGGAGACGGTAGTTCTTTGAAAAGCCCGCCGCCTTCATGTGTGACATACGAGGACCGTCCGTGCATAGGACGACGGGCGCGCGTTACGCGTGCGCCGAACACGGTCCCAATGCACCGGTGTCCGAGACAAATCCCGAGAATTGGCACCTGACCCGAAAGTTCACGAACGACGGCTATCGATATTCCAGCCTCAATTGGAGTGCACGGACCGGGGGAGATGACAACCGCGCGCGGCCTAAGGTCAGCAAGTTCGCTCACGTCCATCGCGTCGTTCCGGACGACACGTGTTGCTGCACCAAGCTTGCGAAAATATCGCGCAATGTTGAAGACGAAAGAGTCGTAGTTGTCGATAATGACAATCAAGATGCACCGGCGTCTTCAGCAATGAATGCGCGAAAAATGCGCTCTGCCTTTGCAAGGCTCTCCTCATAATCGGCGGCCGGATCGGACATTGCTGTTATCCCGGCCTGCATGGAAGACGGCCAGGCCGTCGCCGATCGTTACGGTGCGAATGGCAATATTTACATCCATATGTCCATTGAATCCTATGTAGCCTATGGCCCCGCAATACACCTCTCGCGCCACACGCTCGATATCCAAGATAATTTCCATCGAGCGTACCTTGGGGAGCTCCGGTAACTGAGCCGCCGGGAAAGCAGGCCCTAAGTAGGCCTACGGCATCCTCTCCGTGTGCTAGCTCACCCGTAACGACGGACACGAGATGGTGCAGTGAGGCATAGGACTCGAGATTGCATAAGGACGGGACGTGGACTGATTCAGGCGTGCAAACGCGCGAGAGATCATTGCGCAGGAGGTCGAGGATCATGGTGTTCTCGGCGCGGTCTTTCTCCGAATGTACCAGCGTCTCAGCGCGACGCCGGTCTTCCTCGCAATCAGCAGAACGCGCCACCGTCCCCTCGATAGGTCGCGTTTCGACCTGTCGCCCGTCAAACTTTAGGAAACGCTCGGGCGAGCTCGATGCAATGGTGAGCTTGCCATACCGAAGAAGGGCGGCAAAGGGAGCCGGATTCATTTTCCGCAGCTGACAATAGAAGGCTATCGGATCGAACGAGTTCGCCAGGCGAGCGCTGAAGCGCTGCGCAATGTTGACCTGGAAGGCGTCACCCGACAGAATGAGATCAATCACACGCTGTACCGCCGCGATGTATCCCTGGCGACTGAAGTTTGAATGCCATGAGCCGGCCTCGCCTGGTTTAAAATCAGGAGGAGGGCTGAGACTGTAAGCAGCCCAACAAATCCTTCGGCTCTTTGGCGAGCTCTCTCACGGCGGCGAACTGGATCCTGCTCCGGCCACCCGGTAGAAAGGATCCAGCATCTATCATGGCGATGATCGAAGCTTATCACGACGTCGTAAAGATGTAGGAGTGCCTGAGGCAAGCGATGCCCCCCGATGGTCGGCACCGGCAATCGCTCCAGCGTCCTGTTCAGCTCGTAGCCAAAAAAGCCGGCGGCGCCGCCCTGGAATGCCGGGAGATGGGCGCGATGTATTTGCGGATAGTTGGCTAGCAGAGCGCGAAGTGCCGCCCACGGATCGCCCACAATGGACTCTCCGTTGCAAATACCTCTCCCGTCCGCGATTATGTAAGTGATGAAGGGATCGCACGTCACATACGAGTACTGCCCGAGCACCGCGTGTCTCGATGCGCTATCCAGGAACGTGAGGTGCCTCCGATGCGCGATGCGTCGCATGGCTGTGACGGGCTCAATCCACTGCAGTTCCAATACATGCATTAGTCTGTCGCTCAGCGATACATGGCCGATTGTAATCCCGTCCGGCGAAGGCGTGCCTCGTGGGCACCCAAAAACCGCTACGTGCCGGCCAGGTTAATTACGCCCGCGGGTAGGGCCTGCCAAATGGCTCCGCATCTGTTGACATGCTGTAATCGGCCGCGAGACGTAGCTCTGGGAGCGGTCTTACCTGCCGGATCGACTCCTGGTAAAGCTCGTGCGCTTTATAGGCTACCAGTTCGACATCGTCGTCGAATTCACCGTAGACGATCACGTCAATTTCGTTGACAGGCCGGTCACTCTTGCGGTTGCGAGCGACCTCAAGCCGGCGTGCGTGCGGGATTTTGGCGAGTACGGAAAGGCCGTCGACTATTTTGTCGACATGCGCCTAATCTTTTGCGGTGAAGAATACGATGTGTCGAATCATAGATGACCGTCGGTGATCGCGAACATTGCGGTTTGACTTCGCCCAAAGCGACAGATGCCTCATCGCAAAGTCTGCAAGCCTCGGGCAGCCGTTCAGATGCCACTGCACGGCAGGCGCCCTGCACCATCCCGGTGGCGGGTGTTTAGCTCGCTGTTCTTCCTCCGCTATTACGCAAGGTAGACAATCTCTGAGACGAAATTCTGCATCGAAGTAAGGAACCGCCTGATCATAGTCGCTAGGACAACTTCAGCAGATGCTTCCGTCGACGGTCATTAGCTTCGCGCGGATCTCGTGCATGAAACGGTCTCACTTGCAGAATCGGCGCATAAGAACTGCAGCAAAATGCGCTCCTTCGTTGAATACAGGCCGGGTCACAAAAACAGAAGGGGGAAGGCCGCCACCAGCCCCTGAAGCGATGACATCGACGCGTGACTTCAAGGTTGATTCCGCTCTTCGGCTGATCACCGCAGAGAGATGATCGTGAAACGACTTTCAATCGCGGAACGTGAGTCTTAGCCATACATGCCGCCTGGGAGGAGCTTATCGTTTCGGCGCTGCTCGTCGCGAAGTAACGAAGAAGGGTAGTACCTGGTGCACACGCTTGCCTGGAGGCGCTTCCAACGCGCAGCTGCATCGCGCCGGAAGGCTGCGCTGCCTTCCGGAAAGTCGCTGAAATGCTGCTCCGCCTTCGCCAAGTTTTGGGAAAAAATGGCCGCCCGAGGTGCCGCGGTTCTGATCGAGCACTCCTAGACGGCCTTCACTTGGACCGTGTTGCTTGCATGCGCATGCGAGCCCAACGCGCTGGTACATCGGTGGATGCGATTGCCCAGGGAAGCGCGGCTGCCATTTGCTTGACATCAATACAAGTGAATTCGATGGTCTATCCTTAAGCAAAGCCTAGCGGAGGCAAGACATGCGCAATCTGCTGTTTGTCGCTGCTAGCACTTCCCATGCCACTTGGCTTTGTCTCGCCTTCGGGTGTACGTCCTGCGACCCGCTTGGCAGGACGCTCTTGTCTGCAAGGACGTATCTGGGGGATCCTGGCAATTGCCAGTTCTCGTTCGGGGACGGACGCCTATTGCGGTATCGACCCGACATAGGCATTGGCGCGGCGGGTAGAACGATCGCGCTGACAACCAGTACAAGACGCCACGAAAGGACGCACCAAGGGAATGCGGGGTGTTGTTACGAAATCGTGTCTTCGACGAATAGTAATGGCCTTTGAACGTGTGCAGCAGAAGCTGCTGACCTCGCAATGGCGGCCGCCGCTTAGATTGCGACCGCACTACTGCGCCTTAACCCCGCTTAGCCCTTTTTGCATCGCATGACTTGGCTGGCCGTGTCAAACTGTCGACTCTTCGATGGCCTGACGCTTGGGTTGCCACGGCTGCTGCGAATTGAGCAGCAAGCCGACGGCAAGCGCACCGGCGCCTCAGGTCAGCGACGCCTCTAAGCGGCTCGCCTGACAAGTCTGTACGGTCGGGTTATCCACACGCCATCGAATTAGCGGCGGCAGACGCGCGTCTGCATAGCTTTCACGATCTGCTGCGCCTGGAAAGCACTCCCATGCTTGCATTTGACGAAGGCGCGGCGCTCACTCCGAGCTCGTTTGAAGGATTTCACCGCGGAATACGCGCAACGCAATTTTCGGCCGACAGGCAGGGGTTCATCGAACGAATCGATCGCGATATGCCGCTACAACAGAGGGTGAGCACGAGGCCTGTTTCGGGAGCTGGAAAGTGCCAAGTATCCCGGGGAAGGGATTGCAGCAGGGCATGGTACGCAATTTCTATCAGCTCTGTATGGGGAAGTAAGTATGCCGGAGCGTTGATGCAGCGCAGTGTGAGCGGCAACAAATCCTCGGGCTGCAGTTGAACTTGATGAGGCTCGGAAAAGAACTCGCTCCGGTAGAGTATTGCCTCCCTGGGCAGAGCCAGCCAGTGCGACATGCAAGAGATGCGGTTAAGACAACGCCGCAGGCAAATTGCCAGAATGATCGCATCGGCGCGCCCTGAGGCCCAGCGTGACGCAAGGCGCTTCCAAATGACAATTTGAATCTGGGAGTTCTTGCTTGATGGTCGCGCGACCATTGGAGTTTTTATGCACGCGCCTGCTACTTTGGAGGCGTATGTTTCCCTTTCATGGTTGACGAGTTTTCACTCGTCCGCCATAGAAAAAGGGTGGTCCCCCGGGATGCGCGCAATACTCAACTGCTTCGGTCGCAAGAATCGGATTACCGTTCGCCTAGCATATTCGGTGACGCGGGGACTTCGGGAGGGCGGTGGCTTCAAAATCGTAGGCGAGACAGGTGAGATTAAATTGTATCGCTTAGAGCTGCGAAATCGACCTGAGGCCATCTGACGGAACGGATCGAAAATGAGCCACGCTTCGGAAGTATCAGTTGAGCGGATCACGATTCCAATCCTGCAGCGATGGAAGCAGGAGCGGCGGCGTGTCGCCATGACCACCGCCTACGATGCGGTTACTGCAGGCATCGCTGACCCCATCGTCGACATCATTCTTGTCGGCGACAGTGTTGGCAACGTCTGCCTCGGATTCGACAACACGTTGCCTGTCAGCGTGGCGATGATGAATCATCATCTCGAGGCTGTTGCGCGCACAAGGCCCCGTGCCCTGCTCGTGGCCGATATGCCGTTTCTTAGCTTTCACCTCAGTCCGGAGGAGACGATACGCAACGCCGGAGGATTCC
Source organism: Bradyrhizobium sp. 172 (assembly GCF_023101065.1). Classification (NCBI taxonomy): domain Bacteria; kingdom Pseudomonadati; phylum Pseudomonadota; class Alphaproteobacteria; order Hyphomicrobiales; family Nitrobacteraceae; genus Bradyrhizobium; species Bradyrhizobium sp. 172. Next base: position 6,451,472 of record NZ_CP064701.1, on the reverse strand, counting down.
TGCAGCGAGGTGCAGATGCAGTGAAACTCGAGGGCGGGGCCAAGCGCGTGGAAATGGTGCGCGCCCTGGTCGATTGCGAAATTCCCGTCATGGGCCATCTCGGCCTCACCCCGCAGAGCGTCAATATCATGGGCGGATTCAAGGTGCAGGGCCGGAAAGCCGATGACGCTTTGCGGCTGCTTGATGACGCTCACCGTCTGCAGGAGGCCGGATGCTTCGCGTTGGTGCTTGAAGGCATTCCGGCCGAGCTCGCCCAGCGAGCGACCGAATCGCTGTCGATACCAACTATTGGAATAGGCGCGGGTCCCGGGTGCTCGGGCCAAGTGCTCGTATTCCATGACGTGCTGGGGCTGACCGAAGGTCGTCGGGCCAAATTCGTTCGCGCCTATGCAGATGGTTTTCAGCTGTTGCAGGAGGCGCTGTCGCGCTGGGCTACCGATGTCCGCAGTGGAGCGTTCCCGGCGCCGCAAGAGTCCTATCGGCTTCCTGAAAGCCTGGGTGACATCATCGCAAACTGGGCTCCTCCTAAGACAACCTGATGTAAGGTGCTACGATGCAGACGATTACGACGGTCGCTGAGCTTCGTCGTGAACTGGCGAAGGCTTGCAGCGCGGGCAAACGCGTCGGGCTCGTGCCGACAATGGGCTATTTGCACGAGGGCCATCTGGCCCTGGTCAAGGCGAGCCGAGCGCAATGCGACGTCACCGTCGTTAGCATCTTCGTCAATCCGACTCAGTTCGGACCAAACGAGGATCTCAGCAGCTATCCTCGCGATTTCCTGCGCGATGAAAAATTGTGCCGCGATGCCGGTGTTGCGATTGTCTTCGCGCCGGGTGCACGGGAAGTCTATCCGGCTCAATTCGAGACCTTCGTCGAACCGGGCGAATTGGCGAAGCCACTATGCGGGGCTTTTAGGCCTGGGCATTTTCGCGGCGTCGCAACCGTGGTATGCAAGCTGTTCAACATGGTGCGTCCGGACGTCGTGTTTTTCGGGCAAAAGGATTTTCAGCAATGCGCGGTCGTGCGTCGCATGGCAACTGATCTCAATCTTCCGATCGAGATCGTCACCGTGCCAACCGTTCGGGAACCGGACGGGCTCGCGATGAGCAGTCGCAATCGCAATCTGAGCGAGGAAGAACGTCGGCGAGCCGTTGCCATCAGTCGTGGGCTGTTCGCCGCGGCGGATGAGTTCCGCTCAGGAGTGCGCGAGGTGGATAAGCTGATTGCGATCGCGGAGCGGCATCTTGAGACCGTTGATCGGCTGCAATACCTTGAACTTGTCGATGGTGATACGCTCAAGCGCGCCGCGAGTCCGCTGCGGCTTCCGGCGGCGCTCTGTGCCGCAGCCTACGTCGGTTCGACCCGGCTGATCGACAACGTACTGCTCGCGTTGCCAACTCTGTAGCGCAATTCAGAACCAAATCGACAAACTGTGTTCTTCTTATCTGTTTCAGCGGTCGTCGGTGTAACCCTGGAAGTTCCGACGCGGCCGCCCCTCGCGCTTCGCCGCGGCAAGATTTCTAGCCGGGGTAGATCGAAGTCGTCGAAACTAATGCGCACGTAGCCCGCGTCGACAGGGGGCTTCCGCAATCAATTCCGACTGAAGATGACGCACGACTGTCTGGGGCAGCGCGTATTCGCCGATCTTGCACTGATCCTTCTTGAAGGAGAGAATATGCGCGTAACGGAACACCGACACGCGATCCGGACGGGGTTCGATGCATTTGGCGCACCGGATCTAGCACTACAGTTGCAATTTTCGGGTGGTTCTGAATCTCTGGGCCACCATCATTCGGGATTTGATGATTGGTGGAGCGTCGGTCGAAGATGCGCGACGCTGTGGGCTTCTTTGTTGCGGCAGACCAAGCAACGGATTCGTCCGCTGTTTACGCACGAGCGGGTCGCAATCTCGGGCGGGGCAGCTTTCTGGATGAACTGTTGGGCAACGAGCGCATCCCTCCGCACACGGACAAGAATCAATGCCGGTCCATGTGCACAGCCAATTGGATGAAGAAGTCGTCAATGGCGAGCCGTGAGGGGGGCGTTGACAAAGACCGTGAGTCTAGCAGGCACATAAGCATCTGCGTGCCTTCCATGATCAAAGTGTTTATGTCGGCGTCTACACCGCGATGGCGGTTGCCACAAGCTATGGCAGACTACGCAAGCCCAGAGTAACAGGGTTGCAAACCCATCGCCTCGCATTGAGACCGATTGCGATCGGCTGATGGAGTTTCGTCTCGTTGTCAGCTTTGCGACTGAGCCATGTTGACTTGTCGCGGATATGACTACGGAAGGCGAGGCCGCGTTGGCGCGCTGAAGGGCGTCACCAAATCGTAATACGAGGTCTCGAGGCGCACTCGGGTGCTTCGTGCTCCTTCCGTGCGCCACCGCGCTCACCAATTCAGCAAGTAACAAGCTTGTTGAGAGCCCCGACGCTCCATGCCTAGCCGGCACAGTGGTCCGATCGTATCGAGGCCGGATCGAGGCGTCACGTGCGTTTTCGCGGTGGCATCGTATTTGCAATCAAAGATGTCGTCGCGGATCGAACTAGAGTGACGATCGACGCGATCCGATATCACGCGCTGAACCGTCGGCATGGCGGATTGCGCCAACAAACGATGTCCTCTCGACCGCCGAACCTGCGCACTCTCTGTCGCTCGGGAGCCCGTCGCTGGTACAGCGCCCGCGGGTCGTCTATCAATAAGGTCCCTTTCATGGCGTCTGCTGGTCAACCATCCTCTCGCTTAGCAACGCGTCTTGCATTCTTCGTTCCCGGGGTTGGCTTCGGGGCCTGGGCCCCGCTCGTACCATTTGCGAAAGACCGGCTGGCGGCCGATGACGGCGTACTTGGCCTACTACTGCTCTGCCTGGGTGCTGGATCCATCATCGCGATGCTTCTGACCAGTGTTTTGAGCGCCCGCTACGGCGTCAGGCTGATCATTCTTGTGGGTGGGCTTAGTCTCGCGATCGTCCTGCCGTGCCTCACGACAGCTAGCAAGTTGGCGCTCGGCGTCGCGCTATTCGCCTTAGGCGCCTCGATAGGCTCGATTAGCGTGGCCGCGAACATTCATGCGATGGAGGTGGAGCGCACGGCGGAGTGCCCGCTGATGTCCAGCTTCCACGCTCAATTCAGCATCGGGGGACTTGTGGGGTCTGCAGCCATGACCGCTTTTCTCTCACTGCAGATTGACGCATTTGTTTCGGCTGTGGTCTGCTCGGGATTGATAGTGATCGCGATCATGCTGGCGTGGCCGCGATTGGTACCAACGGCGCAGGCGGACCAGGGACCGTCCTTCGTTCTGCCGCGTTCCATCGTGCTCCTTCTAGCCGTGATTGCGGCGATCGCCTTCCTTATCGAAGGCGCGATGCTCGATTGGGCTGCCTTGTTGGTCGTCGGCGCTGGTCTTGCTCCAAAGACGCAGGGCGGCTTAGCGTATGTACTGTTCTCCATAGCCATGACGGTGGGACGCCTTGCTGGCGACGCCGTCGTCGAACGGGCGGGGGACCGCGCGACAATTATGTTCGGAAGTCTACTGGCCTTGGCAGGTTTCGGAGCTCTGCTGGCGGCACCGGCGGCCGTCATCGCCATGATCGGCTTGCTGCTCATTGGTCTTGGCCTATCGAATGTCGCCCCGATTCTGTTCCGGCGCGCCGGCACGCAGGAGGCGATGCCCGTTGGTCCGGCGATTGCCGCGATCATGACGGTGGGTTATGCCGGAATTCTCATTGGGCCAGCTGGTATCGGCTTGCTGGCCAAGTACGTGGGACTGCCGGCCGCATTTGGGGTCCTAGCCGGGCTCATGTGCCTCGTCGTGCTCTTGGCGCCGATCGCGACGGCGAACACACGGTGAATGCGTTTGAAACGTGAAAGAGCGGCACCCGCGCGCAAGAGAAGCTCCGATCGTGTCTTGTCTCTGATCGAGACGGCAATGAGTTGGCTAGCTGATATCTGCCTGGCGCCGATGATCGCTTACTTTTTGCTGGTCACAAAGCGGTGCGCTTCTCCGGAAGTGCTTCAGGCCCGGCGATTGGTGGTCCGCGTTCTTACAGAGATCTGCCTTCATGCCTATGATAGGTCGCTTGATGCGCTTGCTGTTCGCCCAATCGTTTCATCCCAGGCTTCTATGCCTATGTGAATCCGCGCTTTCGGCTGTTCGCAAGCTCGGAGCGTTCAACCCGATTGCCCAAAGCGGACGTTCGCCGAGCAGGCGTTGATACCTCACGGACTTCGAAATACCGGTATCTGGTATCTCGCAGCCCCTGGACAGGGTTGTGCGGTGGCCTTAATCAATCGAATTCTGCAAGCCCGGTCGATTTGATCATTCCTTCTCGGGACTATCCCGACGTTCGAAGCCGAGACAACCTCGCCGGTGCGGGCGGTGCTCGATAGGGTCGACGAGAGTGAGAAGGACCACGAGATCGGCCTTCGTACGGATCTTGCATGGAGGAGTCTCGAAGTCGGCACCAGAAGAGAAAGCTGGATTGACGCGTACACGACGTGAAGATATTGCAGTTTTTGGTCGGCACGCTTTCTCATGGGCATGGTTGGGTCACTTCGTTCCCTTAGGATGGTGCCGCGCTTATCGCAAACCCTGCAGATGAACCGCTCCTTACAAGGCGGACGTGTGTCTCTCGCGCCATAATGTTGCTCCGAACGGAGCAAGCCGCGTACCAACTCTTAAAACCAAAGGGTGCAGGCGTGGCCCCTTCTCGGCGCTTCTCCTTGAGCTTGAACGACGGATGAAAGAAGTTGACCTAGAGTTGCCGCCGAATAGAGGCGGCCCATCACGTGCGCCGTGTCGAGGCCAACGAAGCGGCCGTAGCCCATCAAGCGACGCACAACGCACCATTCTTCTGCTCGACGAAGGCCTGACCGTTCTTGTTGTAGGCACGCGAGCGCGTCACCCCGAGCTTCGGTTGGCGCACCGCGGCGCGAAGACCTCGTTCATGAACCTGCTGTCGTTGTCGAAGTCCACACCGCGTAGAAGCCAGCGGAACCGGCTCTGTGCGTGTTTCATAGCCTCGACAACCAGCGAGCCATCCCGCCTCACCAACGGCAGGCACTCCGTCCAGCCCGTCGCGAATCGGCCATCGTCATGGTCTGGATGAACGATCCCGCCACCGACGTGCCGCGAGGGGGCGACCATGTCGACCTCGCAGAAGCCCGGCCGCGGGCTGTCCAATTAAACGTCCGGTTCGGAACTTCCCGCCGGATGACGCTCATCATGACGGCGCGTCTCAACAACATCGATGCGAAAGCGTGGCTCGCCGACGCCTTCGCGCGCATCGCGGACATGCCACAGAGCTGCCTACACCAGTTGCTGCCGTGGAATTAGACGTCGCTCACGTCGACGTCCTCCGCTCAGCGCACGTCAACAGAGTCAATTTCGTCTTCACCATCGGTCGCGTGGCAAAGGACCTCGGCGAGGACGAGGACTGGCTCTGGGATGTGGCCAACGGAGTGGACCCGGTGGGCGGCGTCATCTCGGTTTACAGCATAGGTAACGACGGCGTCACGGCGTTCACCGACTCGGCTAACCTGATGGAGCTCATCAGGATGCACAGGGGAACCGAACCCCTCAGGCGGTGGAATCGGTGATCCACTGTCCCCGGCTTATCTCGGACGGATACAGTTCAACCAGCTGCACGCGCTATTCAGTTGAAGCCACTTCACCCCCTTAGTCGGTTTTGCAATGCCTGCCGATCGACGACGAGGTAGAGGAGGCTCAGATCTGCGTGCCGTCTTCCCGCGAGCCGTCTGACCAGCGCCCGGGTACCGTCGACCACAAACACTCCGCAATCATAGCCGTTCCCCTGCTGGCGCATGGGGGCATCTCGCAAATCGGCTCCCACCCGCGCTGCGAGCTTTGCTGCAGGTGTGGCATTGTATGCCTTGGCGGAGTCGTAGTATGCCTTCGCGGAGTCGTAATGATAGGCGACCGGCCTGTCGCGATCGCGGCGATCTACCAGCAGCAACGACCAATGGGAGCCGCGGGCACGAAGGTTCGTAGCGCTCGCATCACTCACCGGCAAGAACAGGAAGTCGGCCGTATCGTTGCCATTCCGATCGTTGACAATGCGATGGAATGCGTCCAGGGCGTCGCCGTGCGTACCATGGCCCACCTGAAAGGCGATGAGAGGATCGACGAACCGGGTCCGGGCGGCGAGGTTTGGATTGCTTTGCCGCAACTCCTGCGACAGGAGCTCGTAGTCCCGCTGGATATGCTGGTCACCCAGCCATTCCCCGGCTCCGAGCACCCGTCCGCTGCGATCGCTGGCAGAGGCACTCGCCCTCGAAGCGCCGATCCGGGCATCAGGAACCGAGGATGGGCCAGGGTGATGGATCAGCTGGGCGTCGCGGCGTCCTCGCGGCCCCAACGCAATGGAGTAGGTCTCACCGTTGATAGAGACCGGCTGGGGAGCCATTTGCGAACTCGGCAGCAGCATTTTATTGTCCAGTACATCGAGCAGGAAGTCTGGCACCGGCTGTGTGCCATGCTGCCAATCCTCGCCGACGAGATATCCGATATCCTCGAGCTCTTGCGGCTTGCCTGATGAACCGATGAAGAACGGCGGTCTGCCGGCAGGGCTGAGCACCGGCCTTGACTGGGCGTCGTCACGTATTTCCTGCGGTGTGGACGGCAGATCAGTGAAAGAAGCCAAACCGTGGTAGATGTCTGAGGACCGAGCTGGCGCGCCCTCTGGAGTTGGCCACTCGAAGTCGGACGGCACTCGTGGAGACCAGGTTAAGCTCGAGCCGGCCAGGTCCTGCCAACCCGGTCCAACCGGGCCTTGCGCTGCCGGCCACTCACTTGGATCAAAGTCGGACGGCACGTGCGGGGACCAGGTCGAGCTCGACCTGGCCGGTTCCTGCAAGCCAGCCTGCCCAAACGGATCTAGCAGCGGCGGCCACTCACTTTCGGACGGCGGCGTCGGCAAATCTCGCACCCAGGTTGAGGTTGAGTTCGAGCTAGCCCTCTGCTCAGGGAAGGTCACACCCAGCCCTCTGTTTGCCTCAACGAGTTGCAGATACTGCCTGAGCTTCCTGAGACTCAGGCCAAGTTTCCCTTTGGCTTCCGTGAAAGCCCGGTGGTCTGCCTCCAGCGAGCGCCGCTGCTCACTATTGCCGTTGATTCGGCTCGCGATGCTTTCCCTACCCTCTGTGCGGAGCCAATTACTGAAATTGCGTTGGGCCGAAGCAGTATTACGAATTGTTTTTCTTCTCTGTTCGGAAGCTGGGTCGAGGTTTCTCAGCTCTTCCTTGGCCAGGCTCTCGATCAGGCTGGCGTCATCGTCATAAGCACGAAGTCCTTGTTGGGGCTCGAGCCCCAGGTATTGTCGAAGGAGATCGAGTGGGGGTGTCTGCTTTGTGGCTTTGCTGTACGCCGCATAATCTGCGCTCAATGACGACTGCTGCTTAGCATTGCCCTCGATACGGTCCATGATGCTCGGCCTGCCCTCTCTTTGAAGCCAATCACTAAAAGAGCGTAGCCTGGAAGCCCTCGCCGAAGCGCAGATTTTCTCCTTGCGAGTCGCGTCGGATCCAAGCTTGGATAGAGCGTCCGTTAAAAAGTCACTGATCGTGGAGACGTCCTTCGGATGAGCCGACAACGTTTCGCGCCCCATCAGGCGGGGCCCGGCACCGACAGCTTGGAGCCCGTCAGCCCCGATCCTGCGGAGATGAGACAATGCCGCGCTGAGGCGGTCACGATCATCGCCGCCAGCTACGAAGTACTCGTTGATGTCGTCGGCGAGCGACCTTGGCTCATTGAATGCCCGAGGAGCCAGGGGCCCCTTGCTCTGCGCTCGGAGCCAACGAGCAAACGCGTTGAGCGCTTGCACATTGCCCTTGATCGTTGCAAGCGGGACCTTTCCAGTCCCGCGGCCTCTGGTACCATCGGGATCTACTCTGTAGTCTTTGACGTTTTCCACGAACTGGCGGATCATCCGCTCGTCTTGGGGGTGCATCGGTTGCTCTCGCGTACCCACCCCAGCTGGAGCAGATATGGGATTTCCAGCCTGGAAATTCTGGAGTGTATCCAAGGCTCCACCCACATAGTTCCTGCTATTGGCGCTCGCCACCTTCTTAAATTCATCTTTATAGGCTGTCAGCAGATCAGCATTGCCAAGCAGGTCGTTCAGAGTGACGCCTTTGGGTTGGAGGAATTCGCTGAACATTCGAAGAGCCATCACATAATTCTCGATCGTCTTCGTTTTACGGTTCGCGCTGCCCAATGCCGTCTTGAACTCTTCAATCAGCGCTAGGTCTGCTTCGGACGGGCGACTGCGCTTTGCAAAGTCGATGCGAAGCTCCGAGTAGACGTCATCAGAGGCTGGGCCGCCGGACCACTTCTCACGGTGATTTCCTCCAAAGACTTTGCTTAACCCTGATTTGACCCGAGAGAACAGTCCACGCGGCTTATTGTCCTTCGTCCGCGCCGTAGGTTGTTCCTCCGAGGGCGCTGCGTAACGCATGCTGCTGAATGGCCTGTCCTGCAAGTCAGACCGATAATTATTTGCAGCCGAGCCAAGATGAGCGTGCGGAACATCGACACTGTGACGCGTGCTGCTGAACGAATTGTCCCGCAGGTTGGACCTTGGCCGCATTCGCATCGAACCACCAACGTCCGTACGCTGGATGTTTTCATGCGACCGTGCGGCTGAACTGTCGGGGGAACTAGCCCCGGAACTCTCCTCAGGAGAGCGGAGTTGCAGCTCGCCCAATTGCTGCTCGAAGCCAGCTTGATCCGCAGGGTCGACGTCGGCCTCTTGCCCCGCACGCTGCAACGCCTGCTGCTCGGCGTACCAGCGCATCCAAGAGTTCGGATCGTTATAGATCGGTTCCACACGACTCTCCTAAGATGAGAAGATTCTTCATAGTTGCCCGGGAGCCACACTCCGGCGCATTGACCACAGAGACTCCGGCTTCAAAAAGCCGGACGTCAAGATCGCCAAATTGAACAAAAAGGGACTGTTATCGCGCGTCGCTCCGAGCTCGTGCATTACTCACACCTGCCCGGTCTTGGCTGCTTGCAGAAAAGCGCCCCGGCTCCTGGGCAACAGGTGACCGCTCGCCAAACTCAAAACGATCCAGGAGAAACGAAACCCAAATACTCGCACGACTCAAAAAGCCACGGTGTTGCCGCCCCTCCTTCCGGGACATCGCATGCGGCACATCGGCGACCGACATTGGGCCGCCCCACTGCTGTTGGAAGGCGACCGGGTTTCAATACTTGCACTGCAAGCTCTGCTTCCTCTTCAGGTCAACGTCCTCACATTCGCTACAACCAACCGAGCCTCTCCGAGTGATCATGAAGCTTCAGAGAAGGCCGTATGTATGATTCAGACTGTACAACCTGACGCTACGTAGACTTCAAGCCCCCATCGCTGTCGCGTCGAGCCTGCTTGGGTTTTCATACCCGTTTCACGATGCGGCAAATCCTCGCAGCTTGGTGATCTACCCCGCTTTCGAGCACCTTAATTGCGCGAGGCGCGCCGCCGCCGATAAGACGTGTTGGCAGTGGCGTAAGCGCGAAACTTTGGCCGTTCAGGCTTGGAAGTTCAGGGCATGAGAGTATCGATCTGAGAGATCGGCCAGCGCCGCGCGATCCGTTCGAGAGTTTGCGTGAGCCAGGAGTGCGGGTCTGGTTGTTCATCTTCGTTGGTCTGCAGCAGCGTGGCGATGGTGGCCGAGGTCCGGCCACCATGGCTGCCCGCGAAGAGCGCGCTTTTTCTCGTGATGGTTGGTGGCCGGATTGCGCGCTCGACGGCGTTGGAGTCGAGCTTGATGCGACCGTCGCTTAGGAAGCGCTCGAGAGCGGTGCGCCTGGATGTGGCACACGGATCGGCCTCAAGCGTGTAGGGCATCATGGGCGATCGTCCCGGTCGGAAGCCATTGCGGATTCCGGGGATTGCGGCCAGAGATTCCGATTGAACGCGACCATGCATTCCGATCGAAGGCGGCCACCTGTTCCGACGAAGGCGGCCGGGGTGTCGTTGCCGGCATGAGGAGTTGGGTCAGGTTTTCTTCGCGGCGTCAAGATTGGCGCGTTGGGCAGTTATTTTCCGCATGCTGTCTCCTTTGAGGATGAGGCGGTGAGCGTTGTGGACGAGGCGGTCGAGGACGGCGTCGGCGATGGTCGGGTCGGCGATGATCTCATGCCAATTTTCGATCGGTACCTGGCTGGTGATGATGGTCGATCCGCGCTGGTGACGATCGTCGACGACTTCGAGGAGATCGCGACGCTGCTCGCCGGTAATCGGAGCGAGGCCCCAGTCGTCGAGGATGAGCAAATCGACCCTCGATAACGTCTTGAGGAGCCGCGCATAGCGTCCGTCGCCGCGGGCGAGCGCAAGAGCTTCGAACAGCCTTGGCAGGCGATGGTACAAGACCGATCGATTATCGCGGCATGCCTTGTGACCGAGCGCGCAGGCGATCCAGCTCTTGCCGACGCCGGTCGGCCCGGTGATGAGCAAATTTTGCTTGCGGCCGATCCAATCGCCATCGACGAGCTTGGCAAAGAAGGCGCGGTCGATGCCGCGCGGAGCGCGCAGATCGACATCTTCGACGATTGCGGCCTGCCGTAGCGAGGCAAACTTCAGGCGTACGATGAGCCTTTTGTTCTCTCGCTCAGTTGCTTCGCGATCGATCATCAGGCCGAGGCGCTGCTCGAAGGTCAGCGCGGTGACGTCCGGTTGGCGTTGCTGATCATCGAAGGCCTTGGCCATTCCGGCGAGCCCGAGAGCGGCGAGACGTTCGTGGGTATGATTGCTGAGCATAATGCCTCCTTGTTGCTGGTCAGTGGTAGTAGCCGCGGCCACGGATGTTACCGTGCTGGATGGGATCGGCGTCGGGGGTGGTGTCGGGAAGGAAGGACTTGTCCAGGCCGGTCTTGAGGATCGAGGCAATCGACCGATAGCTCGCTGAGCCGATGCTGATCCCGCGGCGGCAAGCGGCTTCGAGACGTTGCGTCCCATAGGTCTTTTCCAACCGCAGGATGCCGAGACAGGATCGGAAGCCCTGCTCGGGATGCGGCTTTGTCCGCATGATCGCCTCGCACAGCGCGATTGTGGACGGACCGACTTTCTCAGCGGCGGCCAGCAGACGCGCCGGCGTCCAGAAGGCGTATCGGCGATGCGCGCTCGGCATGTGCTCGGGGATCGTGGTGTGGCGGCGCTTCACCCCCGAGCGTGCATGGCTGGCGATGCGGGTGCCGCGATGGAACACCTCGATGGTGGCTTCGGTGGCCCGAACCTCGACAACCTGGCGGATCATGCGGGATGGCACCGAGTAGAAGTGTCCCTGAACTTCGACATGGTAATCCGGCGCCACACGGGCACGACGCCATTCGGCGTACTGATAGGCCTCGGCCGGCAGCGGCATCAGGGCCGGACGATCGATGGTGTCGAAGAACTCGCGGCGGCTGGCACCGAGCTTGCGCATCAGGCGGGCGTTGAGTTGGTCGACCAGGATGCGGATCGCAACATTCAACTCGGCGAGCGAGAAGAAGCGCCGGTTGCGCAGCCGCGCCAAAATCCATCGCTGGACGATAAGAACCGCCGCCTCCACCTTGGCCTTGTCGCGCGGCTTGCGGGGCCGCGCCGGCATAATGGTGGTGCCGTAATGGGCGGCAAGATCTTGGTAGGTCCGGTTGACGCCTGGCTCGTAGCGGCTCACCACCGTCACCCCGGCCTTCAGATTGTCGCAGACGAGCGCCTTCGGCACCCCGCCCAGGAAGGTGAGCGCATCCACATGGGCGCCGATCCAGTCGGGCAGCGCCTCGCTGAACCGGGCTTGGGCAAAGGTGTAATTCGACGCTCCCATGACCGCGACGAAGATCTTGGCGGCGCGCACCTCCCCGGTGAGCCCGTCGAACACCGGCATGGTATCGCCGGCGAAGTCCACGAACAGCTTTTCGCCGGCCGCGTGGGTCTGCCGCATGGTCGCCGTGATGCCGTGGCGCCATTCGACGTAGAGGTCGCAGAACCGGCTGTAGCCGTAGCCGTCGGGATGATGGCCGCGGTATTCCTCCCACAGCAGTGCCAGCGTTACGCTGCGGCGGCGCAACTCGGCATGGACATGCCCCCAATCCGGAAGCGGCTTCGATCGTGGCGGGTTGTAGCCGGCTGGCGCAAACAGCTTGCGCTCCAGGGCTGTGTCGTCGAGCTCCTCCGGGATCGGCCAGGTGATGCCGATCACCGCGGCCCGGCGGACATACTCCGCGATCGCCGTGCGACCGATCCCGACCGATCGGGAGATCACCCGATCGCTCACCCCACAAGCATACTTCAGGCGTAGAACTTCTCGAATCTTCCGCATCGGCAATCTCTCGGCGGGCATCGGACCTCCCATTGCGTCAACCGCAAAAGGAGGGACCTTGCCCCGTTCAGATTGCCGACAACGCCCCCCGTCTCACCCTATCAACAGGGTGGCCGCATTCGTTCGGATCGGGTGGCCGCTTTCGATCGGAATCGGTGGCCGCCTTCCGTCGGAATCGGTGGCCGCTTTGCCCCGGATTCCGCAAGCCATACGAGGATGGCAAGAAGTCGGTTGAAATGTTCCTGAATGCTGTGCTGTGCCTGCCTCACGTAATTTGCTCCCCAGTGGGATGGGACTGCGGGCGCGATAATGAGGCAACTGAGCATGGCGATTCGGAGAGAGCTGACGGGCGCTGTGGGGCAGCGCTACAGAGAGGCGAGCCGCGCGGAGAAGCGCGAATTCTGGACCAGTTTGTGCTTGTGACGGGCTTGCATCGAAAGCATGCGATGCGCCTGCTCCGAGGCGAGATGAGGCAATCCTCGGTTCGGCGCACCCGTCGCCGGATTACGAGGAAGCTGAGCGAAATGCGCTGGTAGTGCTTTGTGAGGCATCCGACCGGATCTGCGGCAAGAGGCTGAAAGCGCTGCTGCCGCTCCTGATCGAGTCGATGGAACGCAACGGTCACATGGGCCTGGCTCCTGAAATCCTGTGCGAAGCTACTGGCGGGGAGCGCGTCCACGATCGATAGGGCGCTGGGCAAGATCCGAGAGGAAGGTGGACGCCAGCGGCGCCGCCCGGTGGCGAGCGCAGAGCGACGGAATCCCGGTACGGACGTCCGCCGGCTGGAAGTATCCGGCGCCGGGCTTAGTCGAAGCCGATCTGGTCGCTCACAGTGGGCCCTCGGCGCGCGCCGGTTTTATACAGACGCTGGTGCTCACGGATATTGCGACCTGTTGGACGGAGTGTGCGCCGTTGCTGGTGCGCGAGCAAACGCTCCTGAGCACCGTGACGACAAAAGTTCGCCGACAGCTGCCGCTCTCGCTGCACGGCATGTGAGCAGATGAACATCGAGTTCACGCGTTGCCGACCCTACCGCAAGAACGACCAGGCGTTTGTCGAACAGAAGAACGGAGCCGTGGTCCGACGCATCATCGGTTATCGGCGGTTTGAAGGACTTGAGGCGGCTGCGTGAGCTATCGCCCAAAGTTGGTGACGGCGGGAATCGGAAAGGCGGCATATCGTGGGGGTGCTTGACGCCTCCACTTCTCCACCGAAGGAGCGATATGCCGTGTCCAACGATAACGTCATCCATCTGATTCTGCACAGATTTCCGGCTGTTGCGCCTCGAAAATGCATTTTTTGAGCACCACACAAGGCTACTCGGCCGTGTTGTGGCACGAATAATCGTTATTACTATCGGCTCAGCAAAACGGGACCTGATCTAGTTCACACAAAAGAAAGTCCGTGATTTGCGGCGAAAATGCCGCAAAACGTGAAAATCCCGCAGTTTTGCGGTGTTTTCTTGCAAGTGAGGTAACGGGACCACACTTTTGGCTCTGGATCGATGGGTACCGACGACGAACGTGTGGATCTGTGCCCTTGCAGCGTGCGTACGTCGGCCCCGTGGCCCAAGCGAGCAGAAGGAGTTTTAAGTGTCTAAGCCGCCCCACCCATCTCATCCGGAGCATCCTGACGTGCCGCCGGGCCCGCCCAGCGATACGCCTGGCAACGGTCCGCCACCGCACCCCGGCAAGCCACCCGGTCCTCCCGAGCCTCCCAAGCCGCCGCCACGTGTCGTGGGGTAAGGCGAGTGGGCGATACTGTCCTGCAGCCAAGGGGCGGAATACCGCAGTGGGATCTACGCTTTCCCGGTCGGCTCCAGATGGAGCTCGACGCGTTTCAGTCCGAAAACGTAGATCCTCGCCCCGAGGACGGTGCTCTGCAAGACCACCGACTTGTACTTGATTTCGAGTGGCCTCATGAGGGCGGAGTTCTTCCACTCAGGGCGGTATATCCGGACAGTTATCCCTTTCTTCGGCCTCAGGTCCTGCTGCGGGATCCGGTGCCATTTCGCGATCGCAGACACGTTGCCCCCGACGGCACCTTGTGCCTTATCGGCAGGGATAGTCGGCAATGGACCTCTAGTCTGACGGTACCGGCCCTACTTCGAGAGATGCTCACCGATGCGCTGAAGGCAAGCGCCAATGAAGATCGGCAGGGCGAGCCAGCGGAAGTTTGGTGGAACGGATCGCCAGTAGATGACCTTCCATACTGCCTGATCGAGACAACTTGGGATCTCTGGGCCAAGCGTATCGATTCAGGTCGGCTTAGTGTCAAATACACCATCGAGAATGGCGAAACGGAGACGCCTCGATTGCGCGCGTCGGTGACCGCGGTTTTCGCACAGGATGGCGCTTTACTGGCAGACTGGAACAGACGACTCCCCGCGTTTCTCGCGAATGGTAACGCGAGGGACCTAACCATTCCGTGGGAACGTCTCGATACAACTCCGAATCCCGGGACCGAGGATGCCCTGCGGAATCTCATAGGCCTCGAAATCGCTTCTTCGTCTCCAGTTTTTTCTTCATCGACTCTGTCCACACGGCGCTTCCGTTTGAATGCTTTCCTTTATCCTTCCGAGCTCGAGTGGAAGCGGAACGGGGACGGCTGGCTCTTCGCACTGTCTGTGGGCGGCAAAAAGAGTTTCCAAGGCCGCAAACCCCTGTCAGGGGGCATCGTTCGCACCTTACGGGCGGGTGTTTCCGATTTGGCTTCGAGGGCGCCGCAAGCGTCTGATCTATCTGCCAAGAAGGTTTGCGTCATCGGTACCGGTGCCATCGGAGCGCCGCTCGCAATTGATCTGGCTCGCAACGGCGTCAAAGAGCTCAGGCTACTCGATTCCGACATCGTTGAGCCTGGCAACTCCATGCGCTGGCCGTTGGGGGCGAGCGCCTGGGGACGGTCGAAGGTTGAGGCTCTGGATGCCTTCATTAAGAACGAATTCCCCAACTGTGACGTGCGCTTTATCAAGCACCAATTGGGGACGCAGTCGCAGAAATATCCGTTCAGGGATGAGCGCGCCTTGACCGATGCGGCCGACGGAGTTGACCTGGTTATCGACGCCACGGCGGCGTACTGGAATATGTCATTCATTCACGACTTTACGGCGCGGCTCGGCCTTCCCGTCATGGCAATGCATGCATCGCCTCCGGTTAGTGGAGGTGTCGTGGTGCTGTATGGTCCGGAAGGAGGTTGCCCCGCTTGTCTTCTGCGCGCTTGGGACGACGGCTTGATCTCCAAACCGCCTGGCCTTGGTGACGAAAGCGGTCTCGTCCAGCCTCCAGGTTGCTCAGAGCGAACGTTCACAGGTGTGTCTTACGATCTGCAGGAAATCTCGTTGCATGGAATGCGAGTCGCTTCAGCTTTTCTTGCTGCCGGTGGAGGGAACGGCTCAACTACCGTTCACACGCTGAGTTTTAATGAGCAGGCTGGGGTAAAACTGCCCTCGTGGCGCAGCGAGACCTTGAGCCGACATGCGAACTGTACATGCAAGGCCTAACCGCCTGGATTTCGTCGCCGTCACTGGAAGAATTGCGCGGTGACGCCGACCGCTTCTACCCGAACGAGACCGGCGGGGTGCTTACCGGATATTGGGCCGACGATGCTAACGTCGTGATCACCGCCGTGATGGGGGCAGGTCCTGCCGCCGTCCATAAACGCTATTCGTACGAACACGATCACGTTTGGGAAGCGGCTCAGATCGGCTTAGAATACGAACGATCGGGGCGTACGAACGTGTATGTCGGTGATTGGCACACACATCCTGATGCATTGTCTGGCCGTCTTAGCGGGACCGACAAACGCGCGTTGCGGCGCGTCCTTCTGTCACGCGACGCTCGGTTGTCTAAGGTCCTGATGCTGGTTCTGTTCGGACACCCACAAGAGTGGCGGGCGGATGTGCGGGTCGCCGAGTTCAGACGGGTGTCGGCTTGGCGTTGGCGCCGCAGCTTGTCAATCGAGTCGGCTCGACTGCAACGGTATGACTAAAGTGTCTTCTGGAACCCGCTAGGACGCGAATTTTCGGTCGCCGTGTATCACTATTACTTCAGCTGGTAGGTGCCGTTTAGCTACCCTGCAGCAGCTCCTCGACGACCCCGGACACGCTGGTCTTCTCCCGGATTGCCCGTATCTTGGCTTCTTCGATCGTCTCCTCGGCGATCAAAACCTGTAATGGCGCCTTGCCCTCGGGTGTCAATCGGCCCTTTAATTGCGGTTTGTTGTCAAGCTACCATTCTTCCTCTCTCCAGTGACACGCCGGTAGCGATTGCTCCGTCGGAGCTGATCAGGTTGTGGAGACGGAGCGATCGCGGATGGCGAGACGATTGCCTAGCGGGCTTGGCAATCGACGTCGTTGGCGGCTTCGTCGGGTTGGGTTGATGTCGTAGCTGGGGTCATGGTCCTTTCCGAGGTCGCTAGCGCCTCATGATGATGTCCGGATCGGGCGCCTCAACGTTTGCAGCGGAGTGCGGGCGAACCGCCACCAGCCGATTGACCGAGGTCACCACGACCACCGTCCCAGCGGGACATCGCCAGTCCGGCGGACCGGACCAGGAACTTGCGAGCAAATATCAGATTGGCTTCGGCTGGCCCCAGTCGAACGACGTGCCATCGACCCAGATGCAGTGGAGAATCACGGCGATCTTTCGGGCGATGGCGACCTTTGCCTTCTTCATGCCGATCCGCTTGGCGAGCTTCATGCCCCAGGCCTTTAGGGAAGACCACTTTTTGGTTCGATAAAGAAGGACAGTGGCGGCCTCGAACAAGTAAGTTCGGAGAAGCCGGTCGCCCCATCGAGATATCTTTCCGTTGGTGTCGGTTTCGCCGGATTGGCTGCGCCTCGGCGTAAGGCCTAGGTAGGCGCCGACCGTCGAAGCCGATCGGAAGCGCGAGGGGTCATCGATCGTGTGGCGGAACGTTAGGGCCGTCACGACACCGACCCCGGGGACCGTCATCAGGCGACGCGTCGTGTCGTCCAGCTTTGCCAACCGGCGGACCTCGTCGTCGAACTTACCTTGTTGTTGACAAACGTTCTCATGGATCGAGAGCAGCGGCGATATCACGCTGAGAAGCAAATGATCGACGCCCAAGAGTTCGCTGACCTGGTTGCGGAATTGTTGGCCGATCGCGCGAGGGAACAGCAATCCACATTTCTTGATCAAGCTGCGAACTTGGTTCTCGATGTCTCGGTGCATGGACACTAGCCGAGATCTGGCGACAAGGATCGCTCGGATCTTCTGGCTTTCCTCACTTTTGACTTTTACCTCTCGATACCATCCAAGCCGCACCAGTTCGGCAAGCCCTCGCGCATCATTCTGATCGCTCTTGTTCATTTGGACGGACAAAGCTGCGTGCGCATGCCGAACGTCGATGCAGACCACGGGAAGCTCAACCCTGCGGAGTTCATGCCATAGCCAACTCGCCATCGCACCCGTCTCGAAGCCGATACGCTCGGCTTGAGGCGCATGTTTGTTAAGCAGGTCAGTCAAGGCACCAGGATTAGACTTTGCTTTCCCTTCGAAGATCACTTGACCAGTCTCGTTGACAACGCACACAGCGGTTTCTCTCTGTGAGACGTCCAGCCGGACGTACTGCTTCATGGGAGCTCCTTCGAATCATTTAATTGCGAGGCTCCACGATAACGGAGGTTGTCTGCCACGAGTGCCGACCGCAATTACGTCATCGTTTGCAAATTTTTGCAGGCCGAATGACACTCGAGCACCGCTCGTCCCTTTTCCGTGATGCGCCACCCTCCATTCAAGCGCTCGACGAGTTGCTGCGAAAAAAATCGAGCTCTGGCACACGGGCGCCCATTCGTTTGGTGCGCGCCGCCCAATCCGGACCGCTCGTGGCCAAAATGGCCATGTCTCGCTTGAGATCCGGCATGGATGCGAACCCGTTCGGGTAGCTCACAAGGATCTTCAACCCGTGACCTGGAAATTCACATGAGCACTATCAGAATTGTCCGCATTTAGCGCCACATAGTTGGCGCGGAGCGAAGAGCTTGCATTGCGACCTGCCGAAGGCGCTCCGCCGCGATCTCGCCTTTGTTGGCAGCCTCCAAGATCTTGGAAGCGACATGGGCCCGAGTGCCGGCTTCGCTGCGAGGCAGACCGTCGCAAACCTCCTCGAGAACAGCACGCAAAAGCGCAGTGGTCGTTGCGTCCAACACTTGGCGACTCCGCAAGGCGCAAAGAATGGTAGCAGAGGAAGCACGCTGAACCGCTCAAAGAGACTACTAGCTGATTCCAAAGTCGAGTATGAACTTCACCACAGTCGTCGTTGCTCGTAGGTGCCCGAGACGTTGCTGCTGTGCCCTCCACGTACAGGGTAGTTGTGCTGGTCTTGCTCCGCCACTCCAGTGCTGGAGGAACCGCATCGTTGGTGGAATTCAGCGCTGGAGGGGCTCTTTTTGACGATTTTCGCCGCGATGTCCGTGCGATGTCTCGCCACTTGCCAGAGTGTCTATTTTCCACCACACGGCGAATCCATCTCCGGGGCAGCCGCGGCGGGCGTTCCGGTACAGACAGACCATCGGTGTTTATGTCCGATCGTTTTTCGTTCTTTGAGATTTCCTTTAAGCGCCGTGAGCGAAGCTGGTCATGGTCCGTCAGCACGAGCGAGGGCACGCCGGTTATGAGCTATCGCCCAAAGTTGGTGACGGCGGGAATCGGAAAGGCGGCATATCGTGGGGGTGCTTGACGCCTCCACTTCTCCACCGAAGGAGCGATATGCCGTGTCCAACGATAACGTCATCCATCTGATTCAGCCAGGAATCTTCGACGATCAACTCACAGAAGTCTTGCGCAATGGAGCGCGTGCCCCTGCTGGCCCAGGCGGTCGAGGCCGAGGTTGCAGACTTTCTAGGCCAGCATGCCGATTTGAAGACTCGGGACGGCCACCAGCGCGTCGTCCGCCACGGTCACCTGCCGGAGCGCGAAGTGATGACCGGCATCGGTCCGGTCGCCGTCCGCCAGCCGCGTGTACGCGATCGCGAAGCGGACGCCGCCGATCCTGGCCGCATCCGGTTCTCGCCGTCGATCCTGCCGCCCTACATGCGCCGGTCGAAGTCGATCGAGACGCTGCTGCCGATCCTTTACCTGAAGGGTATCTCGACCGGCGACTTCTCTGAGGCGCTGGCTGCGCTGCTCGGCAAGGATGCTGCCGGGTTGTCGGCATCGATCCAGTCGAATTGTCGGTTTCGCTCGGCTGAGGCTTGACCTTTGCCGCAGCTGTCCGTTTGCCTGCGCTCCTTGCTCCACCGCCTCCCCAAACATGAATGCCAGCGGATCTGGGCATTACATAAAGTCACCATCCTCTTCGGAATCTGCTGCAACCTCCGTATCACTATCGACCTTGGAGAGATAAAGCTGAGATTTAGTTGCGCGCTGCCATTCACCGAGGCTGTTTTTTGTCCACTGGGCGGACTGAGTGGGGTCAAGTACCATGTCGTCCTCGTCCACTTCAACGAAGCCCATTGTCTCTGCGCGGGCCTTCGCTTCTGCATTAGCAGGACGCCAGTTCACCAATGGTCGTTCGCCGTCTTGCCGAAGCTGATGTTCGAGCAGAATATCGCCGGCGTTCGCGACAAGCGGATGAGCAACCTGAAAATCAACAATTGAGGTGACTTCACTGCGTCCAGGGAACTGTTTTCGCCACTTATCGCTTTCGAACTCAGTCATGTTGAATCCGGCCTCCGTTCTTTGGAGGCCAACGCTCACATTTCCTAATTGGTAGCTGTAATATCGGGCGTCTTCTGAATCTCTTCTGATACCGTATTCCTTAGCGACCTCTGCTGTGCGCTTAGCTCTTGCGGATACAAATTCCGAGTACTCGTGTGGATTGTTGGCGATGCGGTTGATTGCGTCGCCATGAAAGGTCCTCACTTCTGTCCTGAAGGTAGCTCTGTCGATCTCGACCACAGGAGGTTTTCGAACGAGGGAATAACTCGGTTGCGAAGGTGAGCTGCCAGCGGACTCCTGCAATCGCGTTCTAGCGAACGCATCCGCGAAGCCCTGGCTTTCGGCACCCGCTTCCTCAGCGTTTGCTGCCCGATGATATCTTTCTTCGGCCGGAATATCGGGCCAATTGTTAACTCGACCGTACATGACGACTGCACCTGGATCATACGTCTTGCATTGCTTCAGGTCGTTAGACCTTACCCGATTGATAGACAGCTTAGCTGTCCGTAAGCTGACGCCAGCGCATAAAGGGAAAATCCGACCCCTTTGGGCAGCTCGACCGCGTATCGTCGAGGCGTTGCGCGATGCAGGCTTCCACGTTATCCACCCAGCACGAGGCGAGGAGGTGCTGGACTGGTGCAAGCGGCACGTCGCAAGGGGAACATGATGCGGGGCACTCGGACCCGCCGAGGCGTCGAGCTCGCCGCGAGGAAAGCGACTTCCACCGCCGCCCGAGCGTCTCGTGCGCTGGATGGCTTGCTCGACCTGGTGGCACTCCCAGTCCGAGGCAGCGAACTGCACGCAGTGTCGACTGGATGGTGGGCGCGTGGCGCGCAACGCGATCGCGAGAGTGACTCCGGATGACGTCGCCTACTACGTGGCACTGCCGTTCGACGAGCGCCTGAACGGCGGTTGGCGTAGGAAGGGGCGCGCCGTGCTCGAACTCATGGAAGCTCCGCCTTCCGAAGCCGAGTCGAGAAGACAGGCAGCCGGAGCTGAGCCATCGACTACCACGCCCGCGGCTCGTCTTCCGGTCTCGAGCCAGCTCTGCTGGATCAGTGGCGGACGACGGTCTGGCCGCCGGCGAAGTGGTAGATTACCTGAGCGCAAACGCAGCTCTTGTGCTCGCCGAAGCGCTCTCGCGGAAGCCGCGCACTGCTCGTGGCGATCGCCTTCGCGGCCAAGATGGCTGGGACGATTTGGGCCATGGCCACCCGGAAGGTGGATTATCGGAACCCAGCGCAGGCAGTGACGGCATCATGACGAATGCAGCACGAAATAGCCTGACGTTGGTGAAGGGTGTGAGAAGGGGACGACCCTAATGGGCGGAACGATCGAACAGATCTGGATCAGGAAAACCAGTTAGAGCTGAAGAGCCGAGGTGCTCGGAGATGAGAATTGGACTTGATCCGCGGATCACCGTACCGGCCAGCGGCTTCTGAGGACGCCGTAAAGGAAGGCCTGACAGAAGAGCGCATCGTCCACACGCCGAACGGGTCAGAAACTTCTTGCATCACGGGCGGCAACGACAGAAGGCTCTACACGAAGTACCGTCAGCCCGCCAGTGGCCGCCGCCAAGGCGTCGTTTAGTCCGTCAACCGCGTATCGGACCCAGAACAACCCCGCCTACCATCGCAGAAGAAGGGTGGCGCGGCCGTCGCCGGCCGGACCGGTTGGCCGATGTGTTTTGAGTCAGAAGTGGTGCCGATGCTCGAGGCAGCCCGATATCACCGATGCGCAGTGGCTGCAGCGGCTCCATTCGTTTGGGCTGTCGCGAGCCAGCTTTCGGCCCAAAGGACAGATTGCGGAGCTGCGAGCCTACGTGCGCCAGCGCGAGCGTCTGATTGGGTACGCGGCCTCCCACATCAAGCATATGCACAAGGCCTTGACGGAGATAATCTTCAACTCCACCAGATCTCGCCGAGATCACCGGCGCCACCGGCTGCGCCTCATCCGCGCGATCCTGAGGCGCTGGCGTGCTTGCGCCCATTACAGTTGCCACGCTAGCGCGGAGACGATCGTGAACGCGCTCACCGGAAGCTATCGCGCCGAGCGTCTGTTTGCGCTCGAGCAGGCACTTGCGCTTTAGGACGCCTACCACGAGAAAGCATCTGTCTGCGACGCCCCGGATCGAAGCCGTGTTGAAGGCGCGTCGGAATCGAACCGATCAGGCGAACGCTCTAGCTTACGAACGTCCGCGTGGCGCTGTTCCGTTGCTCGGAAAGGACATCACCACGCTCGACGGCCTCGGTCCTTACCTCTCGCTGAAGCTGATCGCTGAATGGGGCGACGACCTCTCCTCGTGGCGAAGTGCAAAGGATTTTACCTCCTGGCTGGGACTGGCGCCGAACGACAAGGTCTCCGGCGGCAGAATGCTCTCGTCCCGAACGCGCGGATCCGGCGGTAGGGCGGCGGCAATTCTGCGCCTTGCTGCCGTAACCGTGGGCCGTACAGACACCGCGCTCGGCGGCTTTTACAGGCGACTTTCATCGCGCGTGGGGTGCGCCTCGAGTGCAGCGCGCGTTCTTCCGCCGCTTGCCGAGCGGCGGCTTCGCCCTGATGACGTGGCACATACCGACTTTCTCGAGGCCGTACTGTCGAGCGGCGCAGAAGTTGCAAGCGTCCGTCCCTGAAAAGGTAGATACGAATCGCACCTTTACCCGCAACTGGCCTTTCAGGCCACCTTCTGAGACGACGGCGGCGTAGCGACCTAACTCGGAACGCCTGCGGCCTGCATGGGCTCGGTAAGGCGTGCCTTCAGGTCGTCCAAATGGTCCTCGGCATAGGACTGCACTTTCGAGATCGCCGTATCGAGGCCGAACTGCACGGTCTGTTCGAGCATCTCCTTTGCGAGGCCCTCGCGCAGCGCGAATTTGACCTCGGGCCCAGCAACAAAGCTAATGGCCTGCCCCGCAAGATTAAGGCCAACCTCTTTCAGAGCCTGTTTCATATCACCTCCGCTAATGCCCGTATGCAGAAGGCTCAATGCTTGCGACTCGAGCTCGAGCACCATCGATATGCCATCGGCCAACTCGCCCAGTCCCGGAATGACGCCGAGCAGGCCTACTGCCGTGGCCTCCCAGTCGAGCACCTTCGAGCCCACCTTGGCTACGTCATCGACCGCATGCATGAGGACCCCGCCATTCTTCTTCGGAGACGCGACATCGGGTTGGTCGGATACCCCCATCAACATGTCTGTGACTGCATTTTGTTCAGCGGCGGTCTTGGGGACATGGGTCTTGATCTGCTGAACGGTATGGTTCGCAGGTGACATGTTGCTATAGAAGTGCCTGAAGTCGTTGTTGCTGATATTACCGGAGTCGACCGTATGCCCGCCGCCTAAATCGAAGAACTCCTGATGGGTCTTGTAGCCCGTAATCGAATTGTTTAGCAAACGGAACAAGATCGGGTCCGAGAGCAGTTGCGATGCCGCTTCTCGTATCTTCGGGTCGAGAGTCTTGTCCTCGACCATACTCGCCAACTTGTGTCGTGTCAGGTCACCGTCCCCGAAGAAGGCGTTCTGATTCTTGTTGATCGTGTCGAGCGTGTTCAGCTCGCTTTGCGTGGAATTCATCGACGAGGAGGCGACTTGCAAGAAGTCTTCCTTGTGGATTTTATCAGTCGCACCACCGCACAACTGCTCCCAGGCGTCCGGGTGCTCGAGGAAGTGTTGAGCCGCCGCGATCAGCTGAGGCGGACACTTACCAGTGTCGGCTTTGCCGTCGACGATCCGCTTGAAATCGTCCAGGCTCAAATTCTTGGGCAGGTAGTCAGAATACTTGTAAAGCTCGCGCAATGCATCATTCAACGTCATGACCGATGCTTGTCCATTCGAGGTGCCGTCGGATGGAATATAGTTCTGCTCGTAGCTTTGCGCTTGCTGCTCCTGGAATGTAGCAACCTGCGAATGGCTGGCGGAAAACTCTGACAGATCCTTGGCCTTGATCTTGCCGCCGCAGCGGCCGTCCCCTTGGGAGCCAATCGCATAGAAGAGCTCTGGATCGCGTCGCAATCCTTCGATCGCCTCCTTCAGATCCGGGGGCGTCGACGGATCGCTGGCCTTGGCTGCCAGCGAGTCCCAGCTGAGTGGGCATTGGTCCTTATGCCGGTTCAGCACTGCCACGATCTGCAACTCGGCATTGGTGAGCGTGCCGCCGTTCCACGTGATCCTAGAGCTTGGCACCGGAGTGCTCGGTACGTCAGGCGATGGAGCAGCCGTCGACGATGCGTCTGCACCAGGGGTGTCGACCGAGGAGGAATCGACCGAGGAAGAAAAAACCGGATCCTTCATCACCGCCTCGATCGCCGCCTTCGAGTGCGCTGACAACTGGTCCAGCGAATCCTGCGGGATCTGTCGTTCTGATTGCAGCAGATCCGGTGGCGTGGAGGGAACGTCGGATTTCTCTTCCCGCGAGCAGATGGACAAGATCGCCTCGAACATCGAAGGTTCGCCTTCCCGAATCTGGCCGGGGGTCTGCGCGGATGATTCCAAGGCCGACGAAGCCCCCGGGACAAGCCCGAACAGAGCTGGATCTGCACTGGCGGGCAGCGAAACGCTGTTGAGCTGCATTAGGTTCATTTCCATTCCATTGCGGTAAATACTTGGCATCGACATCGTAAGATCGAGGCTTTCACGTTAAGGGGGCGAGCTTTCGAGAAGCTGACGACTTTTAGACGGAGCAGGACGAGCCAGTGTCGGTCGTCTTAACATCCCGGAGAGGCGTCATCGTGCTCATGAAACTCATCTCCGGCTCAGAGCATGTGCAGGCACGACGCTGCTCTGACGCTTTCGCAAAGCAGGTGCCTGCGGTCGTCAGTCCCGAGTGACGATCGCTGTGGGGCCACGAAACAACATCACCACCGATTCCCGCGGTAGCATTTTTAACTGCGCACGGTTTTGCCTCCGACTTGCCATCACACCATTGCTGATCGAGCGATGTGATGAGGTGCGTTGGGCCGGCGCCGCGATCTGGCGCTCGTCGGCATTATGTAGAGATTGAAAGTGGGGCCGAGAAATTCGCGCGGTGGCAGTCGCGGCATGTACCTGCGAATGCGCGCTCTCAGCTGGGTTCACTTGACGATAGTGAGGTTGTTCTCATTCTCGTCAGCTTCTCGACAGCTAATCCCAGTAGCGTGAGCAATGTGAATCGCTCGGTGGTGATACCACCGTTTTGGCGGAACTGAAGTGAGGGGCACCAGATGGCCGGGGCAATCGAAGGCGTGATCCATACCAATTCTGACAGTGGCAGCTCGCAGTCGGTAGCTGATCGTCAGAAGTTCGAATCGGCTTTCGGTTCGGTTCTTGCCAACGTCGCGATGCAGGCGATGGAGCGAAACATGTCAAATCTTCGCGAAGCTATAGCTGAAACAGAAGAGGATACCTGACGCCGGTTCTTCGACGTCAGTGGAGTGTTGCCATTGATGGCAGCAAAAAAATGGAAGGTGAAGCGATATGACCAAAACAAGCTCTACTAGCCCTTCTACTGGTGGTGTCCACGACTCCCATGATAGCAAGAATGCTAGCAAGACTGATAACAAGACTGATACCAAGTCCGCGGGTCCCGGCGTCGGTAACTCGGCGACCGATAACGTTGGTGGGACGGGTACTTTCGAGAAACTGATCGACGAATTGAAGGCGGTTAACCAGCAGGCCATGGTGCAGGACATAAAGTTGCGTGCACTGACGACCGAGCTCTCGAGTGAGAGGAAGGCGGCCAGCGAGCGCGTCAACGGATAACGGTGAAAGGCGGGGCGAATCTCGCCCCGCCGTTCCCGTCGTCGGGGTGATGTGAGTGGTGCGGCCTAGGAATGAGTCGTGCGACCAATCGCCCTGCCGTGCTCCTCATAGTTCGGAGAATTGTCCGTGAATGAGGCCGCCTCCTTACATTTCGAGGTACTGTCGGGACCTTATGCTGGGCTAAGCGGGAAGGCGGCTGTCGGAACGAGTCTTATCGGTAGCGGCCTCGACGCGGATATGGTTTTCGTCGAACAAGGGCTTGAGCCGCATCACCTACGTATCACCCTCGTTGGCAATTCAATCGAGCTTGAGGCTCTTGCGACCGTAAGCACCCCAGAGGGCGAAGGGGATATCGCCGCAGGTGAGCGTGTTGTTCTTTTTCTTCCCGCCGTCATTCGTGCGGGCGCCATGTCTATTCGCTGGTCGATGCAGAATGCGATTGAGGCTCGGTCGATCAGCCTCTCGCGCGTTTGGATCTCAGCTCTCGCCCTCGTGCTCCTCAGCTTTCTTGGCGTAGGCAGTCTCTCGACGATTTTCTTCAAAGCCAGCGGAAGTGCACCGACCGGCATTGCTCCGCCTGCCGCAGAGCTTGTACCCAAGCTGGGTATGAACCGGCCTGACGATCGGCGAGCTCAGGCTGCGGCCGAAGTGCTGAAACAGGAAATTGATAAGGCGGGCCTGCTCGATATCAGGGTTGGTTCGGGGCCGGGTTTTGTTAGCGCTGAGGGAAAAGTCACGCCTGCAACCGTTGCGAAATGGCAGGAGCTCCAGCAATGGTTCGATGGTCGTACATACGGTGCGGTGACACTGGTGAACGGAGTGATCGTCAAGGAGGAAAAGCAGCCATCCTCAATCGCGATCGAAGCTGTTTCGCGCGGACCCCAGCCCTATCTCCTTGTCGGTGGGCAGAAGTATTTCGTCGGCGCTCTCTTGGCCGACGGATGGGCGGTCACTCGAATCGAGGATGGGCGTGTGCTGCTAAGCCGCAATGGCCGCGTTGTTGCCGTTCCGTATTAGGGTTTCCGGGCCCGAAGGAAGGATAAGGAGATCGTCATGTCAAAGGTGTCCCGCTACGATGTCGGGCCTGGCACTGCTTCGCAGAGACTCAGCGAGCACCATCATCAACCAGTGATAGGGCCGACCATCCAACCCAATAAAGGTGAGGCGGACGGTGCTCGTGCAAACGGCGAGAAGGAGCTGGCGTCGATCTGGGGCGAGCTGAACACGCGCTATATGCCGCTGGATCTAGCGATCGAAGCCGCATCGGAGGCCAAAGGTATTGATGCAGTCGGGCGTGTCAGTCTCAACGAGATGCGCACTCGCATTTATGAGCTCGAGCAACGCGCTGGGATGGCATCGCTCTACGGGCGCGATATCGCGCACGATCTACTCTCCTTCGTCACGCCAAGCCTTCGTCATCCGGACATGCTGCGGGCGGAGCGGTATAGCATTGTTCTGGAAGGTCTCGTCCATAAGCTGGCGGCCGCGCCTGCGGATCCGATAGCTGGGGGCGGTATCGTCGTCCTACGGCAGGGACTGCACTGGCTAGCGCTGCTCCGCCGGAATCGGAATAGCTTGATCGAAGCCTAACAATGTTCAACTCCGATGGAGCGCAACGGACGACCAACGTTTCCAAATCCGATAACGACTCACTGAGTTCCGGGCAGGAGCGCGATTTGCTCTGTACACTTTCCTATCTTCACCTTGCATGTGGGCAGAGCGCAGAATGCGTGGCTCTCTTACGACTCATCGTCGGCAAGGACTCGCGAGATGTCGATCTATTACGGATTCTCGCCTATGCCCTCATCTTGGAAGGTCTCGGAGGTGAGGCGTTGCAGGTCATAGATAGGCTGAACACACTTGATGACGAACCCTCGGCGCGTATCTCTTTGATGCTGTTGCGTAGCCACGCCCTGCGGCGGGCCGGCCTCATAGACGAGGCGCTCGCCGCTTTCCAACGCTATGTCTCGTTGCGTGACGGCACTGGCCTGATCAATCAACGATCGGAAGGTCCCCATGACCAGCGTCCTGCGTAAGATCATTGCGCGCGCGTCGGCCAGCTCCGATTTGATGGTCGCGTTGATGCTGCTTCTGACGGTCGGCATGATGATCATGCCGATCCCGATAGTGGCGATCGATACGCTCGTCGGCTTCAATCTGGGCTTCGCCATATTGCTGCTGATGGTCGCTCTCTATATTAGCACTCCACTTGATTTCTCGTCCTTGCCAGGCGTCATTCTGATTTCCACGGTATTCCGTCTGGCGCTCACCGTATCAACGACGCGGCTGATCTTGGCTGAGGGGGATGCGGGCAGCATCATTCGCACGTTCGGTGATTTCGTCATATCGGGGAATATCGTCGTTGGTATTGTCATATTTTTAGTCGTGACCATGGTGCAGTTCATCGTCGTGGCCAAGGGGGCTGAACGCGTGGCGGAGGTGGCGGCGCGGTTCACGCTCGATGCTCTGCCAGGCAAGCAGATGGGAATCGATGCGGAATTGCGCAATGGCCATATCGATCAGAACGAAGCCCGCAGCCGGCGCGCTACATTGGAGAAAGAAAGCCAGCTTTACGGGGCTATGGATGGCGCCATGAAATTCGTGAAGGGCGACGCCATCGCAGGATTGGTGGTTATCTGCGTCAACATGCTGGGCGGGATCACGATCGGCCTGCTCTCCAAGGGCATGTCTTTCCAGGCGGCGCTGCATCAATATACCCTGCTGACCATAGGTGATGCGTTAATCTCACAAATTCCCTCGCTGCTGCTCTCGATTACAGCTGCGACAATCATCACTCGTGTAAATGGGGTCGTAAGGCTCAATCTTGGGACCGACATCGTTAACCAGCTCACAGCAAACTCGCACGCATTGCGGCTGTCTGCCTGCGTCCTCGTTGTAATGGGGGCTATTCCGGGTTTTCCGCTCCCTGTCTTTCTCGTCTTGGCTGCAGTCTTTGCGGCAGCGAGCTTTGCCGACGGTGGGACCCAAAGCGGCAAGAAAAGCGCTGATGTCTCTCGCCCGGCTCCCACAGAGTCTAACAAGGAAATCGTGCCTGCGGAGGCGCTTCCCATCGCGTTGTTCCTTGCGTCAAGTCTGACACGGGCGATCGACAAAGAAGAATTGCAACAGCACATTGCACGCGTTTCGGGACTGATCTCGTCTGATCTCGGCATCACAATTCCGCGCATCCCCATCGAGGTCGACGAGCGCTTGCCAGACCTGCAGTACAGGGTGGATGTCGAGGGCGTGCCCGTCGAGCAGGAGTTAATTGATCCAACCCAGCTCGCACTCCACGACGATCCGGCCAACATTGAATTGAGTGGCATCCCGTTTCGGCATGACCGGGAGACGGATCAAATCTGGATTGAACAGAGCAATGCACCGGCTCTCAAAGCAGCCGGTATCGGGCACCACCGTCCCATTGAAATCCTGGCCTTGCGCGTCCATTCGGCGTTGACCCGCTATGCACAGTGCTTGGTGGGTATCCAGGAGACGCGCCAGTTGCTGGCCCGCATGGAGACCGAATATTCCGATCTGGTCAAGGAGGTGTTGCGTACGACGCCGGTCCCTAAAGTAGCCGACGTCTTGCGGCGCCTCCTGGAGGAGGGTATTCCGATCCGGAACACACGGCTGGTCTTGGAGGCATTGGCCGAATGGAGCGGACGTGAACAAAACGTCGTCTTGCTCACGGAACATGTTCGCTCCGGTCTGAGACGGCAAATCTGCCACCGGTATGCCAACGCACACCGCGTCGTGCCGGTCTTTATCATCGAGCGTCAAACCGAGGATATCGTGCGCAGCGCGGTTCGAGAGACTGCCAAAGGACCCTACTTGGTTTTGAGCGACGGGCAAAGCGAGGCGCTGCTCTCAAAAATGCGTCACATCCATTCGAACGTAGTTCGGGCGCAGATCAAGCCGGTTATCCTTGCTTCGATGGATATTCGACGCTTTGTCCGCGGCTTTCTCACCCGTAATGGGATCGATCTTGCTGTTCTATCCTATCAGGACCTTGCCTCGGACTTCACAATCCAGCCTGTTGGATCCATTACACTCGCAGCTGCAAAGGACGACGACGCCCCGTCCGAGGAACTCAGCAACACGCTCCTTGCGCCCGATTCACAGGCACAGCAGTCAATTTAAGAAGGACCGCATGAATTCACCTCGTAAGGCAGCGCGGTGGCGCTTGGGTTCATTTTGTCTGCTTTCGTGCTCGGCTCTCTTCGCCACTCTGGGGCTCTGCAGTTGCGCTAGCTGGGATAGACCAGCTCTTCAAATGCAAGAGCGGCCGGCGCCAAAGTTGCTCGGCGCCAAAGATATCGATCCAGCTATGCGCGAACGCATTGAGTGCGCGATCGGCCGGACTCCTAACCAGGAGCTTTGCGCGACGCGTTGAAGCAAAAAAGCTCGGAAGATCAATGCAGCGGATCGGTCTTGCGTGTCGATGCGAAAGCGCCTCGCATTGATTGCTCGTCAACGTCTGCCTGGACCTGCGACCTATATGCGCTCAAGACTAAATGCGTTAACTTGAGAACGTGGGACGCTTCGTGAGCCACAACCGCAGTACAAGCAATCGCGTCAGCGCAGCTATTCCGATTGCGCGGACCAAATCACGTTGTCCGCAACGATCGGTGCACGATATCGCGCAATGCAAGCACCCGCCCGCTGCGCTGGCGCTGCCGCCCTACACAAGTGACCCGGGCATAGCTAATAGTAGCGGACGTATTGGTTCTGTTGTCTCTTGCTCGAGGTCTCGCCGGCCGGCTATCACGCCTGGCGCGAGCGTCCGGACAGAGCACGCACGACGACCAATGCTGCGCTCTCGACTGATATCTCATCAGGACAGCGGCGCTCGGGGACGGCAACCCACGGGTCTATGCTGCGCTGCGGGCACAGGGACCTGGCGCCAGCCGTGGCGGGATCGAATGCCTAATGCATCGGCAAGGCATCGGCGCCATGATGGCCAGGCCGCACCGCGTTCCCGACAGCCGTCATGGCCTGCCGATCGCGCCAAACCTCATCGATCGCAACTTTAGGGCCGCAGCAGCGAACCGGATCTGGCTCGCCGACATCACTTACGTTTCGACTGCAGATGGCTGTTGTACCTGGTGGCGATCATGGACCTCTGTCAACGGGCAGCGAACTTTCCGTGAGAATGTCCAGATTTCCCTGGGTGACGGCGATTGTGCTTCGGGGATCAGCCGCTAGGTCATTGGTCCTTCCAGGCGGGCGGCCGCGGCGCTTGGGCTGCGGCGGGTTGGCGAGCGGACGTTTTCCGGGACGAGAGCGGCGTGCTGGCGGAGCCGATAGCTCGATCCCTCGATGTGATAACAATTGCGTGGGGAAGCAGTCCATCAAGCACTGCTGTGGCCAGTTTGAATTGAGGATCATCGCGCCCTTGTCATAGCGAGCGTCTTCCAACTGGAAGAACAGATTGCCGCCGCCAGGGGCGACCGGGAGGTAACCGATTTCGTCGACGACGAGGAGGGAGGCGCGGGCGAGGAACCGCAGGTGCTCGCGCACGGTGGTCGTCACAATGTCCGCGATCGTGGCGAACGCGACGCTCTTTCCCGCCTTCACGGCCTCGACCGCGAGTGCCGTCGTGAGATCGCTCTTGCCGGTGTCGCAAGCAGATGAATTTCAATTGGGCAAGCGCCAGAATGCGATTGCGATCGAGCTGGAATGCGAAGTCGAAGCCAGCGAGCCTTTTTGACCGTGGTCAGGCGAGACATTCTCACCGCGGTGCTGACACCGCGACTGTCGCGCACGGTCAGCTCCTCGATAAGCGTTTCGAGCGCCTCAATCCAGGTGACCTCACCCTCTTTCAATCCGCCGCAGCGTGGTGTCATTCTGAGCGCACCTGGCATGTTGAGTGCGACTAGGCCTTTCTTGACGCTGTCGATCGCTGCCGGCTGCGCGTGGATGGTTATGGCCGGCCTTCCGATTGGGGGAGGCGCTTGCGACACCTCGGTAACACCCAGCGACCGCCTTGGCATGTGATCGCCGGCCCGATCGACGAGGGCTTCGGATACGCCTGGTCGCGACCTAGACCGGTTGACCGCCTGTCGATGCTCGGGCGCGACGCGAGTTCGCCGGCGGCCTTCTCTAGAACGGGATGGACGGCAACGATTGCGCTTGATCGAGAATGGGATTACATCGGGCAATTGCTGCACCTCGACACTGCGCCGCGTATGGTCGGGTATGCTGTAATAGTTCCCACTGATCCACACGAGCCCGTCGTGGCTGACACGGGTGGCGTTCGGCATTGGAGTGGACCCCCCGTATTGCCGCATCAGCGAATGTTACCCTGATGGCGCCATTGCACTGGTCGATGCGACCTCGACTGATCGGCCGCGCCAAGTGGCTTGTCCGGCTTGCTCGATGAGAGGGGCTGTGGGCGGGTCGGGCCCTACATAGCCCGAGCCGTCCACAACCCCGGGCAATGGGGCAGCAGTCGTAGCGTCCGCAAGCGGCTCCTTCGCGAACAACTGCTCGGCCATCTTCCGTCTAAGCGCCCTCAGCAGACGCTGCACGATCGAATGCTGTCTCGTCCCGAACTCCTCGGGGTGTTTCTCCCTCAGCCGGTCGACGATGGCGAGTGCAGTTAACTGCGGTTGCGTACCGAGCCAGCCCTCGATCGCAGCAATATGCGGGTCGAGCTTGGACGGCATGCGAACCCTGGTTTTATAGGGCCGACGGGTGCGCCGGTGTGTGGCACGTGACTCGCCGGACGTCGTCGTCTTGCCGAGCGTCTTCGCAAAAGTGGCTGTGGTGGCTGGCGCGGTGCTCGTGCTGGCGGATTGCAGGCGGCGCACCTGTCCGGCACGACGATCGACGCGATTGCCGAGTTCGTCCTGGGTCGCGCGAATCTCGGCCAACAGCGCGACGGGATCGAGCGAGCGATACTGATCGCGCAGCCGCTTCTTCACGGCCGCGGTCACCTTGGGATGCGCCAATGCACGCTCATAGGGCGTTGATGGGAGATGATAGCGTTTGATCACTTTAGCCCCTTCGCGGCGCTTCTCCTTCAGCTTGAACGACGGCTGGAAGAAGTTGACGTAGAGCCGTGCCGCCGCATAGAGGCGGCCCATCACACGGGCCGTCTCGACGCCATCGAAGCGGCCGTAGCCCATCAGGCGACGGACGACGGCACCATTCTTCTGCTCGACGAACGCCTGATCGTTCTTCTTGTAGGCGCGCGAGCGTGTGACTTCGAGCTTCTGTTCGCGACACCATGGCACAACGACATCGTTCATGAAGGCGCTGCCGTTGTCGAAGTCCACCCCGCGCAAGAGCCAAGGGAAGAGGCTCTGTGCTCGATTGATCGCCTCAACGACGAGCGAGCCTTCCCGCGTCACCAACGGCAGGCACTCCGTCCAGCCCGTGGCGACATCGACCATCGTCAAGGTCTGGATGAACGAGCCAGCCACCGACGTGCCGCCATGGGCGACCATATCAACTTCGCAGAAACCGGGCGGCGGGCTGTTCCAGTCATTGAAGGTGCGGATCGGGACCTCGCGCCGGATTGCCGAATAAAATCCGGCACGGCGCCGCCTGCCGCCGCTCGCCGCGATCTTCACATCGACGAGTAGGCGATCGATGGTTGCGGCGCTGATGACCAGAACACGATCACGGTCCGGTTGGCCAAGCTGCAATCTACCATGTTGCTCCAGCGCCGGCAGCAAGGTCGGGATCATCACCTTGAGCCGCTTGCCGCACACCCGATCGCTTGCTCCGCTAGGGGCGGTGATCTTCGCAAGCACCGGATTTACTATGACGGCTTCAGCCGCTAGCTTTTGCAGAACCTCCCGCACACTACCACCGGATATCCCGATACTGGTGGACAAGGTCGCGCAGCGACAATTCTCGTGTTCTGGAGCCGATTTACGACACGTTCGTCTCGCCCCGCTTGTGCGGCGTCTGATCAGACGATCGGTCCAGCCTCCTTGCACACCCCGCGTAACGGCTGATTGAGCGGTATCATCTTGGGCCCGGCCCTTGCGCAGGCAAGGTACCCTCCCGACGCGGCAGGTCTGAAGAGTACGGGCCTTCAGTTCGCCTCCCGAACGATCGTCGCGGAGGCGCCGCGATATAACATCAGCACAGATTCCCGAGACGGCATCTCGACGGAGCGAGGTCGCGCCTGCGCCTCCGCCACAAGACCATTGAGCGTCTGATCCACGAGTGCGATGAAGCGCGGTGGACCGGACGCAAGGACTAGGCCACTTCCCGGAGCCGATCTCATGATGTAGCGTTCGTCGGAAATGGCGAGCGCATCGAGGGTTGCCTTGAGCGCGTCGCAGCTGATTGAAGTTAGCAGAAGCAGACGAGTTTGCGCTTCCTTTGCGGTAGAGACGTAAAGCACGAGCCCATCGTAATACCATTGAAGATTGTAGACTTGAGTCAGATGATCAAGGAACTCGCGCGGTGGCAGGTCAGGCATGTGCCCGCGAATCCGACCCTTCACCTCGGCGCTGATGGTGACTTTAATATTGAGGTTGTTGCCGAATTCCTGCAGCGCGGCAGAAAGCTCCTGATCCAGAACCGTATATCGATAAGGGGTCGAGGGCAGCGACAGGGGAGCGCCGCGCGCGATCTGTGTTCCGCCGGAAACGAAAACGGCGACACACAGAACTCCGTTCAAAACGTGCGGGATTATGGATCGGATGAGCATTCATGGTTCTCTTTGACTTAAACTAACAGGAGTACGTTCGGTACGTGAACGCGAAACGTGATCTTTAGATGGCGATGTGCGGGCGAACTCGTCAGCTTGTCGTCAGCTGGCCTGTCTAGGACATTGAGCCGCTAATCGGCTTGAACGGCTGGTCGTATCACATCTCGATGAGAGCGAGTCTTTCCATGATGATGTTAGGCGCTGCGCCGATCTCTCACAATCTGGAAGGCCTGTCCAAGGCCTGTTCGGCAACAGCGGTCGACGAGCAGGCCCAGTTTCAGCAGAGTCTCTTGCAAGCGGCTTCGGTTCAAGACCTTGCGCCTCCAGTAACGGGAGCGGTGGCGGTTCCGTCGACATCCGAGGTATCGCGTGCAACAACACAGGCGAGCCCGCTGGGCGATCGCATCCTCCAGAATCTTTCTGCGATGTATCCGGTCAATGCAGTTCCAAAAGGTGCGGAGACCGGGTCGACGTCGGAGCCCCTTTTGCTGCAACCCGGCAAAGCGGAAGCAGGTGTGCCGGGCGCCCCCAGTGGCGCAGGTGACTTCGAGGCGATGTTGGCGAATCTGAAGGATGTTTCTGACAGCGTCATCCAGGTAACACTCATTTCAAATGGC
This sequence comes from Bradyrhizobium sp. 172, assembly GCF_023101065.1. Classification (NCBI taxonomy): domain Bacteria; kingdom Pseudomonadati; phylum Pseudomonadota; class Alphaproteobacteria; order Hyphomicrobiales; family Nitrobacteraceae; genus Bradyrhizobium; species Bradyrhizobium sp. 172. The sequence continues at coordinate 6,416,449 of NZ_CP064701.1, read as the reverse complement.
ATCGGTAGCCTCGGTTCATCTCTGAATAAGCTGATATCGGCGGGCTGAGTGGGGCGAATGATTGGTTTAATCGATCGCGAAAGCGATCAGGCGCGCCCATTCCGCAAGCGGCTTCAACTTGTGGCTCTGCTGCCGCTCCTGCTTGCCCTGGTTGGTTGCAAAGCCGATCTCTACACGAAAGTTCAGGAGCGTGAGGCCAATGAGATGCTTGCGGTCCTCCTCAAGAACGGGGTCGATGCGCTCCGCGTTGCTGCTAAGGACGGGACTATCACGATCCAGGTCGAGCAGACTCAGATTGCTTCCGCAATCGACCTGCTGAATGGCGAAGGGTTGCCGCGCCACGCTTTCAAGAGTCTAGGCGAAGTGTTCAGCGCGGCGGGTCTGATTGCTTCGCCAATCGAGGAGCGCGCCCGTTACGTCTATGCGCTGAGCGAGGAATTATCTCGCACGATCAGTGATATCGATGGTGTCCTCTCGGCGCGCGTCCACGTTGTTCTGCCAAAGAACGACCTGTTGCGACGTGACACCACGCCATCTTCGGCGTCGGTTTTCATCCGACATGACTCGAGGGCAAATCTCTCAATCTTGCTGCCGCAGATTAAAATGCTCGTCGCCAACAGCATCGAGGGCTTAACCTATGACAAGGTGGCTGTTGTTTTCGTCTCAGTCGAGCGGCCCGCACTAGAGCCGCGACCGGCGGCTGCGGCTGGTCTCGCCCAAGCATCTGGAGTCATTTCGACGCCATTGGTTGCAGTTGCCATGGGTCTCGGCGGGTCTGTATTCGGCGTGCTGTCCTGCGTCTTGCTGAGCGCTCGTGGGCGTCAGCGCAGGCAATCATCTCAGAAAGTTAGCGCTGTCGGTGGGCGCTCGGCTGTCTCTGCTATGGAGATGATTCGCAAAGCGATTAAGCCTAATGCGGCGTAGTGTGGTATCCGACATGACGAGACCGAATCCGTCTGCCGAGCGGCATGATCCGCTGAAACTAGCCTCTGTAGGTATTCGTAAGCTTGCTGCCACGATTCATCCGACCCGCCTTGCCGCGCGACTTGACGCGAACCTCTCGTCTGCGACGTTGGTGCGACTGCAGAAGAGTCCTAGGCTGCAGATAAGACTGCAAGCGTTGCTGCTTGAAGATGAACTGGGCTTGAACGGAGGTGACTTCGGGCCAGACCTTCTCCTCGGGCATGATCCGAGCAGGGCTGCCCTCCTCGCCGGCGGCATTTGGCATGCCCGTTCGCTGACAAGGCTGGTTTCAAAGCATGATGTCGCCGTTCTGGTCGAGCACGTCGGCACCGAGGTGCTGGCTTTCGGGATCCGACATGCAGCGCATGCGGTTTCGACCAGATTAATTGCTGATCCTCAACAACTCGCGCTAGGGATTGAAGACGATGGACATGCCTGCCTCGGCGCTTGGCTCGATGAAGCGTCAACGCTTGATTGCCGCCGCGTGCTTCTACGCCTAGCTGTCGGAACGGCCGCCGACAATCCGGCGACTGAACACCGCGATGCCGCGGGCCAATTGTTTTCGCCGGTGTTGGCCCATTTGGCGAGGGAGGCCCCAGCGGGATGACAGACGACGAAACTGCGCCGCCCGTCGCTCCGCAGATCCGCCCCCTTGGGCCACTCATAGCGGCGAGGGATCTCGAGATTTGGCACAGCGCCCTCGAGGCGCGTGCCGTGGCCGAGCGCAATCTGAAGCGCGTTCGCGGCTGGGCGCGCAGAGCTTATCAGAAGGAGCGTGCGCGCGGCCATGCTGAGGGGGTGAGGGCCGGCGCCGAGGAAATGGCACAGCTGGTCGCGCAGGCTGCCTCGGAAGTGGCACGACGAAAGGCCGTTTTGGAGCAGGAACTGTCAGCGCTCGTGATGGACATCGTAACTGATCTACTGGGCGATTTCGATCCCGGCGAGATGTTGGTGAGGACGGTTCGTCACACGATTTCGCACAGATATGGCGGGCCGAAACTGTCCCTTCATGCGTCCCCCATGGATGCTGATGCGCTTACGCGCGAATTTGCTGCCTGCGACGGACGGGAGGACCGGCCGGAAGTCCGAATTATTCCGGACCCGGCGCTGTCAGCGAACGAATGCGTGCTGTGGAGCGAATTTGGCAATATCCATCTCGGACTTGACGCGCAGCTCCGCGCATTGCGTTTGGGGCTTGGGTTAGATCATGAGGCAGACGAATAGTGACGGCGCCGAGACCAGACCATAGCTGTCCTGATGGAGATGGGACTCTGCACGCGGCGCTGGCGCGTCTGCGAACTACGGCAAGCCATGTGGACACGCGTGCCGTACGCGGGCGGATCACGCGTGCGATCGGCACGTTGATCCATGCAGTCTTGCCGGATGCTCGTATTGGAGAAGTTTGTGTGCTCAAGGATCCGCGCACCGGATGGTCGCTTGAGGCCGAGGTGATCGGTCTGTTGCAGGACGGCGTGTTGCTGACGCCGATCGGTGACCTGCAAGGCATGTCCGGCCGCGCAGAAGTCGTTGCCACTGGCCGAATGCACGAAGTGCCGGTCGGCCCCAATTTGCTTGGCCGGGTGATCGACAGTTTCGGCCGTCCACTCGATGGCAAGGGCGCAGTCAAAGCCATGGAGACGCGCCCGCTGCGCGGCAAAGCGCCAAATCCAATGACGAGGTGCATCATCGCTCGCCCTCTGCCACTCGGTGTTCGCGTCTTGGATGGTCTTCTGACATGCGGCGAGGGCCAACGCATCGGCATTTATGGAGAGCCTGGTGGCGGCAAGTCGACGTTACTGTCGCAGATCGTAAAAGGCGCGGTCGCTGACGTGACCGTGGTTGCGCTGATAGGCGAGCGTGGACGCGAAGTGCGTGAATTCATCGAGCGGCATCTTGGGGAGACTGCCCTCCGCCGCACGGTCGTCGTCGTTGAGACCTCCGATCGCTCAGCGACGGAGCGGGCGCAATGTGCTTATACGGCAACCGCGCTCGCCGAATATTTTCGCGATCAAGGCCTGCGCGTCGTTCTGATGATGGATTCATTGACGCGATTTAGCCGCGCTATGCGGGAGATCGGGCTTGCTGCCGGTGAGCCACCGACTCGCCGGGGCTTTCCTCCCTCTGTCTTTGCAATGTTGCCAGGTTTGCTGGAGCGCGCTGGTATGAGTGAGCGTGGCTCAATCACCGCCTTCTATACCGTGCTTGTGGAAGGTGACGGCACGGGCGATCCAATCGCCGAGGAAACGCGTGGCATTCTCGATGGTCATATCGTTCTTTCACGCTCTCTCGCGGCGCGGGCGCATTTCCCCGCCATCGACGTACTGTCGAGCCGCAGTCGCGTCATGGATGCCGTCGTATCTGCACCGCATCGCAAGGCAGCATCCCTCTTCCGTGATCTTATCTCCCGTCATGCAGAGGCCGAATTTTTGATCAAGGTTGGCGAATACAAGCAAGGCAGCGATCCGCTGACGGACCGAGCTGTCGCTTCGATCGATGATCTGCGCGAGTTTTTACGCCAGGGTGAAAACGATGCGTCCACTTTTGAGGAAACCGTCACATGGATGTGCCGTCTGACTGCATGAGTTGCATACACGTTTCGAGCTTGCGGCAAGTGAAGGATATGCGCGAGCGTAGTGCTCGTAGTGAGTTGTCCAATATGGAAGCCAAGCGTCATATCGCGACCTCGGCCGCGGAGCACGCATGGCACGAACTTGGAATTGCTGAAAAGCATCATACAGAGGCCCAGGCGGAGGTTTACCAGCAGTTGATGTCGGTCGGTACCTTGTCCGTCGTTGAACTCGATCATTGCCAACTCACTCTTGAGAGGCTAGCGATTGAGATCAGCTCGAAACGCCGCACACTTGAGGAGGCGCGTATCACTCAAAAGCAGGCCGAGACAGCGGCATCCGAGAGGCGTGCGCACTGGGCGAAGCGTTCCGCAGCGACTCATAAATGGCGACAAATCGAGACCGACGTCCGGCGTGCGGCCGATACCCATTCGGAAGTAACAGCCGAGCTAGAGGCTGATGATGAAGTCTTGCTTCGCCATGGGAGGGGTTTGCCCACGCTGGTGGCGGGCGGTTCAATTTGATGACCGCTAGTCCAGCTGGGAACCAAATGCGCTGCCCTGTACAGTCGCCTCCTGCAACTCGCGCGAACGCATACGCGAAGTACGAGCCGAGCCAGCGTCTAACCCAGAGTCTCGTCTCATGGCTCAACAGAAACGTGTGGCCCTCCGCCTCTTTGCGGAGTAATCTTTGCGACAAGCCGCTATCGGTGCGACTGGAACGACTTGTGTGGCAGGAGGAACCTCCGGCTCTGTCGATGCTCGATTGCGTTTGGCGCCTCGGCGATGATGCGCTCGTGTTGTCGATACCGCATGCGCTTGCGGAGGTCTTGATCTCGACAGTACAGAGTGGCCTAGCTTTACTTTCCGAGCCAAGTCGTTCGCTGGTTCTCGAACTTGCAATTGAATCGTTGCTCGCGCACCTGGAGACTGAGACAGAGCAGCAACTGCGACTCCTTCATGTTGGAAAGGCCGAGAAGAACGGGCCTTATATCGAACTCGACATCATCTACGGTCCGGTCAGGGGCAAAGGTCGCCTATTTCTTTTCTCGCCTCTTGACGGACCGATACCGCCGGCGTTCCGCGCCTTAGGCGAGCTGCTCGGCCAATTGCCGCGACAGTTGTGTGAGGTCCCCGCACAGCTACCCGTTACAATTGCAGGAGAGATCGGCTCCCTCCGGGCGTCAGCCTCGCTTCTTCGCAAAACACGTGAGGGCGACGCTTTGTTGCCGGATGTAATGCCATTCGCCCGCGGTCAGATCATCCTCACTGCCGGCCCGTTATGGGCCGCGGCAGATGTCACTGGCACCCGCCTGATTCTGCACGGACCGTTTCGCTTGCGGCCGCGCCCTCTGGAGTATGCGCATATGACGACACTGCCCGGTTTACAGCAGTCGCCTTCGGAAGCCGATCTCGACGATATTGAGATTTCGCTTGTCTTTGAATGCGGCCGCTGGCCCATCACGCTGGGAGCCCTGAGAAGCATCAGCAAAGGATATGTATTCGAACTTGGCCGGCCGGTCGACGGCCCGGTCGATATCCTTGCAAACGGCGTACGTATCGGGAGTGGCGACATAGTACGTATTGGGGACGAGCTCGGCGTTAGACTGCGTGGCGGGTTAGCGGGCAATGACTAACATTGAACCAGCAATACTGCCGCTTCTTGCGGTCACGGCCGCGCTCGGCTTGTTGGTCTTCGCTGTCGTCACGACCACGGCGTTCGTAAAGGTATCTGTCGTTCTCTTCCTCGTTCGCAATGCGCTTGGGACCCAATCGATTCCACCGAACATCGTTCTATACGGCGCAGCATTGATGCTCACCGCCTTCACGAGCGCCCCCGTCTTTGAGCAGAGCTACAATCGAGTCGCCGATCTGCAGCTCCGCTATCAAACGCTCGAGGATTGGGTAGCCGCCGCGAAAGTGGGGCAGGAGCCGCTGCGAGGCTATCTCAAGAACTTCACCAATGAAGAACAGCGAGGCTTCTTCCTGTCCTCGACCGAGCGTGTCTGGCCGGAAGAGATGCGCGGCAGAGCGACAGCCGATGATTTTGTCATTCTCGTCCCATCTTTTCTAATCTCAGAACTCAAGCGTGCCTTCGAAATCGGGTTTTTACTATACCTTCCGTTTATCACTATCGATCTGATCGTAACGACCATTCTGATGGCCATGGGCATGTCAATGGTGTCTCCGACAGTGATCTCAGTTCCTTTCAAGCTGTTTCTGTTCGTGGCGATTGACGGCTGGTCGCGGCTTATGCACGGGCTGGTGCTGAGCTATTCAACACCTGGAGGGTGAGCATGGATGAGGCCACTATTCTCCCTTTTATGAGCCGATCACTGGTGCTTTTCATGACCTGGGTTCTGCCTCCGCTCATTGCAGCGGCGGTCGCCGAAACCATCATCGGCATCATCCAGGCGGCAACGCAGATCCAGGATCAGACATTGCCACTGACTGTGAAGCTTTTGGTCATTGTTGGGATTATAGGTTTGTTTGCTCCGGTGCTGAGCGCCCCGCTCATCGAACAAGCCAAGCAGATCTTCACTGATTTTCCCGCGCTCACGACGGGCTACTAGCAGCAGCCGTCATGTATGATCTGTCAACCGCCGACACGCCAAGTCTGATCCAGGCGACCATCGAACTCGTCGTTGCTGCCGGCCTTGGTGCGGCCCGCCCCGTGGGCATCATGCTGGTGCTTCCAGTATTTACGCGTCCGCAGATCGGCGGCCTGATCCGCGGTTGCCTTGCCGTCGCGCTCGAACTACCATACTTGGCGCACATCGCCGATGGCCTGAAGGAGCTAGATCCGGACACTCGTCTGCTCAAGATCCCGCTACTCGGTCTTAAGGAGACGTGTGTCGGCCTACTGATCGGCGCCCTCCTCAGTATTCCCCTCTGGAGTCTTCAGGCCGTCGGCGAGTTCATCGACGCGCAACGGGGCATCAGTAGCGTGGTCACTCCCGCCGATCCCGCGACACGCAGTCAGGCTTCGGCGACGGGACTTCTTATCGGGACCACCGCGACCACGATCTTCGTCGTATCGGGGGGCCTGCAAACCATGATCAGCGGGCTTTACGGCAGCTATCTGGTTTGGCCGGCTTATCAGCTTGGACCCACGCTGAGCATGCAAGGGACACTGGAGTTGTGGGGCGTGCTCGACAGCATCATACGTACCGCCGTCCTGGTCTCTGGACCTGTGGTAGCTTTCCTCTTGCTGGCCGACATATCAGCGCTTCTGCTCGGGCGCTTTGCGCCGCAATTCAACCCGCGGGACCTATCGTTGACGATCAAGAATATAGGTTTTGCGATCGTCATGGTGACTTATACGCTCTACCTCATCGAATACATGCAAGCGGAAATCATGCAGTCGAGCCGAGAGCTGGAGAGGCTCGAGAGGAAACTGAAGTGAGCGACACGAGCGAAGAGAAAACGCTCGCCCCCACTGAAAAGAAGCTAAGCGACTCGCGCAAGAAAGGCGTGGTTCCGCATAGCACGGATCTAGTCAGGGCCCTCAGCGCTTGCGCCGGTCTCGGTTATGTCTGGTTAGAAGCGAGTTCCATCTACGACAAATGTCGTGAAGCGCTCATGCTGACTGACAAGCTGCTTGATAAGCCGTTCAATATTGCGGTCGATCTTGCGCTTGGCGTCTTGCCCGAACTTGCACTGGGAATTGTTGGCCCGCTTCTTGGGAGTATGGTCACCTGCGCAATTCTGACGACGGTCCTAGCCAATGGTGGATTAGTGTTCTCCTCCGAGCCGATGACGCCGAAATTCGAGAACATTGATCCCATCAACGGACTGAAGCGCATCGCCTCTTTGCGTTCCCTCATCGAGCTTGGCAAGAGCTTGTTCAAGGTCTTCTGCCTCGGCGCGATCTTTGTCCTCGTCGTTGTCGGCGCGTGGAAGACACTGGTCTATCTGCCGGTTTGCGGCACGGGCTGCTTCGAGTTCGTGTTCATTCAAGTGAAACTGTTGATCGGGATTGCAAGTGGTGCATTTCTTATCGGCGGATTGGTCGATCTCCTCATCCAGCGTTGGTTGTTCTTGCGCGGCATGCGCATGACTAAGAGCGATATGAAGCGCGAGGACAAGGAGCAGCAAGGCAATCCGGAGGTCAAACGCGAACACCGACGCCTTCGGCGGGAGCAGGCGAGCGAGTCCCCTCTCGGCGTGAGTCGCGCGACATTGATCTTGACTGGGCGCGAGCTGCTGGTCGGGGTACGCTACATCCGTGGCGAAACGGGCGTCCCGGTCCTGGTTTGCCGCGGCGACGGGGAGGCGGCTTCACGGCTCTTTGATGAAGCGAGGCGCCTTCGTCTCAGTATCGTCGAAGATCACGTCCTGGTCCGTGAGCTAATCCGCAACACTAGCCTTGGCAATTCCATTCCTGTCCAGTACTTCGAGGCTGTCGCAAAAGCACTCTTTGCCGCCGGCCAAATCTAGTTCGTGTTGTGAATGAGGTCGCATCGAATGACTGATGTTCTCGCTATCGAGAGGGCTGCACGGTCTGGGTGCCGGCAGACGTGGGATCTGACGGCAGCTTGTTGTTAGCCATACCCAAGTTGCTGTTATTGCCGGTCGCGAAGGTTTTGTATGTGGCAACGGGAATGGCCGCACGATTACCATCACTCGGCACAACGGCCTGATTGTCAATCAAGTCGCGCGGATCGTTGACCATGCCGGCCAAGTTGTTGCGGATCGAGCAGCCAAGCGTCGGATCGAAAGAATTGTCGTTCACTGAAGGGCCGACGATCGCAATCGACGGACAAACTGGAGGGCGCGCCTCGTACGTAATCGCCTCGATTCGGGCGGCAGAGCCATCACGCCTATCGATGAATGGACCGTACAGGCGGATGTTGTGAGCGTCGACGCCCACTGCGCGGGCCTCAGCTGCTATCTGCGCCCCGAGCCGACGTGAGCCGACGATATCAAGATGGAGCGTGTCGTACCGACCGCGACTGGTACTCGCTATGAAGTAACGCAGACGCTGCCGTTCGGGCCCTCCAAGGGTCTGTAACAGTAAGACGTTCTTCTCTTGTTCAACTAGGATCGCTTGCGCGGTCGGCTCGAGGTAAGTCGGCGCGGTGCTTGCGCAGCCACCTAGACTGGCCGTCAGACCGATGAAGGGGCGCACGAATCGTAATCTCATTGGTCGATCCTCATTCGATGGTGTGGCCGGTGCCCCTTGTCGCGCCTGGTACGCTTATCGGGGGAGCACCGCGAACAGGCGAGCGCGTTGCCAATGTGTTCGTCAGACTGCGCGCGAGGTCTGAGGGCGGAGCGATGCGGTCGGTGGGCGCACTCATCTGCTTCGAGTTCGATCTTGGCCGCACGACGTAAGGCGTGACGATGATCACGAGTTCCGTCTCATCCTGTTGAAATGACGATGAGCGAAATAGCGCACCAAGAATCGGAACGTCGCCGAGCCAAGGGAAAGTCGTGATCTCAGTGCTGAAGTTGCGCCGGATAAGCCCACCAATTGCAAAGCTCTGGCCGCTGGCGAGCTCGACAACCGTGTTTGCACGCCGGGTGGAGAGAGCCGGCACGGAGATGCCGTTGATGTTGACAGCACCTTGTGACGATAGTTCGCTGACTTCAGGCTTCACGCGGATATTGATCTGATTGTTACTGAGAACGGTCGGCACAAACTCCAGGCTGACGCCGAAGTGACGGAACTCGACAGAGACCTGCCGATTGTCCTGCAACACCGGAATGGGAAATTCGCCGCCGGCGAGGAAGCTGGCGGATTCGCCTGACATTGCGGTGAGGTTCGGTTCAGCAAGTACGGAAGCGAGGCGCTCGTGAGCCAGTGCATCGAGCATAGCGCTGACGTTCACATGGCCAGTGTTGACCCCCATCTTCGCCGTACCGCCGCCCTGCGCCGCGCCGTATCCACCACCACTGCCACTGACCAAGCCGACAGTGAAAGGGCCAGCTTGACCGGAAGCGGAGAGGTTGACGCCGAGCTCCTTCATGGCGCTCCGGGAGACCTCCGCCACCCGCACGCTCAGATTCACCTGCAATGACCCCGCCACCTGAATCTTGTTGACGACGAGCGCACCAGACCCGAGAAACTGCTCGGTCACTTTCATCGCTATATCGACGATCTCCGCATTGGGCGCCGTACCGCTAAGGATGGCCCCGCGCGGGGTGTAGCTTACCTGGATGGGATAGTCGCCGACCTGGGCTTTCAGCGTGGCGCGCAGATCCTCGATCGGCTGGGTGACGACAACACGCAGCTCAGCGAGAGCCTCCCCGGCCTCGTTCAGTGCGAACAAGGTGGTCCGACCGGATTTTTTGCCGAAAACAAAGATGGTCCTGTTCGAAGGTGCCTGATAGTCCGCGACCGTAGGATCTGCGACAAAGATGCTCGCGGCTGGCGCTGGCAGGTGAATCGTCTTACCTAGCGAAGAGGAAAGGGTCAGCGTTGCGCTAATGCCGTCGGCAGCCGTACGCTGCGGCCCACTTCCATCATCCCGCTTGATCTGAGCTACGGCCGCAGCCGGGAATAGCAGGATGACCACGCACAAAAGATGCCAAAGACAAGGAAGAAATGTGGACGAAAGGCCGTTGGCGGCGATCGATCCTCGAGTGACGCCAGCATGCTTGTCAAGAATGATGCTCAAGATGGTCTTTTCTTTCAAGTTCAATTAACTACGCGGTCGATGCCGCGCCTTTCAATTCAAGGACGTAGCCGATCCCGCGCGCGGTTTTGATCCGTAGCGTCGCACCGGACCGACTCAAATGACCGCGCAAACGATAGATTCCGACCTCAAGCGCATTGGTTGAGACCTCGTCGTCAAATGCATAGAGGCTATCTTCCAATGACGCACGAGCCACGGTGCGGCCGGCGCGGCTGAGCAGATGTTCGAGAATGCACACCTCGCGGCGGGCAATCTTCAGTGGTCGACCATTGACCGTCGCTTGCCGACCGATCGAATCGAATCGTAGATTGCCAAAGGTAACAATGGGGGCCGTCATTTGCGTTGACCGGCGCAGAGTAGCGCGCATTCGTGCGATGAGTTCATCAGTAGATACGGGCTTGGGCAGGAAGTCGTCCGCACCGCCATTAAATAGCGCTATCCGCCTACCGAGCTCATTGAAGTTACTCATCATCACGGCAGGCATCGAATGTCCGTCACGTCTCAACTGCTTCAGCCAATCCAAGCCGTCTCCATCCGGTAGAACCAACTCGAGCAAGAGAATGTCATAGCTGGCGCAAGAAAAAGCGGCGGCGGCCTCGTCCAGGGTGCACGCTACGTCAACGGCAAAACCGCAATCGGAGAGCGCATCTTGTACAACGCGCGCGGGGTCCCTCTCATGATCAACGAGTAGCGTTCGCATTCCAGGACCTCCTATCAAGTCACGCCAAGACACCCACCACGTCACGCCACCCCCGAGCGGAATTGAACAGTCCGGCCTCCGCGTAAGCATTGGAATCGGGAATAGACGAAGAGCTGCGGTACTGGCGAATCGCATATTGGATCGGGATTCCATTGTGAGCTCGACTGGCGTTGTTCACTGTCTCACGTGGCGCGCGTGAATCTTGGTGACGTCGAATGTGCTCTTTCCACCGGGGCGTAGGCGGCAATCAATACATTGCATCGATAGGCGGGCAGCACCCGCTCAGCGCCGGAACAATCGCGGCAGTTGTCGCCGACATCGTGAAGTCGAGATGATTGCCGAGAACACATTGATTGGTGAAATCGATGGTTTGGTTCGATGCATTCACATGGCGGATTAGTGACAATGCCGTTCCATGGTCTGGATCTAAATCTCCTCATCACGATCGATGCTTCCGATGGCGAACGCAGCCGCACGGCCGCAGGTTTGATGGGGGAGCAGCGATGATATGCGATTTGCATCGCGGCCCTCAATTTGCAAAGCCTCACACGCCGGCAGGCGTTCCGTGCTTGAGCAACGAACTTCCTCATTCGGCCAAAAAGGTGAGCCTCCTTCGTGCTCCGATCACCGGAGCGACAGTGATGGCGAAGCGCGGCTACGCTCAGCTGGAGAACGCCATAACGAGGCCGTCCTGCCGCGCCTTCCTATTTTTGACTTTTATAAAATCACCGAGACGCTTTGGAAAGAACTGCTCAATCCAAAGACGGGGGGTGACATGAACTTGGCCGCACCGGGCAAAACCGTGCCTACAATCCGATCGCGGTGTCCATGATCACGTACTCATCGCAGCTTTGCCGACAGCAAACCTACGATGTTGCGTGATGCACGGCGCTTTCCCTACCCGGCAGCACATGAAGTGTGAAATCAATTCTTTGGATAGATTGCATTCACATCCTGGATAGTGACAAGACGTCTGAGGTCTGTGTCTCACTCTCCTAGTCGCACCTGATGCTCTGATGACCGAACGCAATCTGTCGCTGACAGCTCTGGTAGGGTGAGCGATGATTTTGGTGATTTTGCATGACGGCGTCTTCCTGCAAGGCTCACATTGGGCACCGACTCTTCTGGACTAGCAAACCCAGTCATGGTCACTCGCCCAGCAATGTCGGTTTTGCTCCATCCGGACGTGAGAAAAATGTTGTTCTGATCGACATTCTACGTCTGATCAGAATGTGCAGCATCTCGGAATCGGTGGGCGACTTGCTCAGGAAATCGCATGGTGCATGACCGCGCGTCTGCAAGTTGTCCCGTCTGAGCCGAAGCGCCCCGGTCCTAGAGAGCTTGACGGCCAATAAGTCTTCCGCAGTGCTTGGCCGGCGCATTGGAGCGCGGACAGCTGCTTTGGTCACGTTTGGTCAGCTAAGCTGTATATCCTCCTGGCAAAGCTTGCCGCGCACGAGCTCAATCGCGTGCCCTTTGCCAATGCGGGAGCGATCTGATGTATGGCAGAATCGGTGGATCCGTTTTGCGGAAGCGGTTGCCGGCCTGGAGCGAGGTGGGTCGTCGTCGGCGGGCGCGTCGCCATACTCCTTGCGTTCCAATCCGCCCATTATCAAGATCGTCGACCGAGCATCTTTCATGCGCAAAGTGAGACAGTCTTGTCCAGTGACGTCATGCACATCGCCAGTAACCCGCAGGAGTATTCGGATTTTGTCGGAGAAAGCCGAGCGGGCTGCAACTGCCGGTGAAGGCTATTCCAGTACTTACGGTGATCCGGATAAGCCGGCGCGATTTTTCAGCTATCAGGTCGGGTGACGAAACTGTGAGCCGGAGGCTCGGTCCGGATCGAGGGAGACCAGTTTCGCCAACAGTTCGGGCGTAACGTTATCACGTCCGTGGTAGATCTACGCGTTACTCATCCGCTCGACGAGTACGCGGGCGATATCCTGCTGGAGCATGAACTGCGAATGGACGGCGATCATCCGTTGGTCTTATCACGTCCTGGCGTAGGAGGTATGGAACCCCGTCTAGCGGAAATGGGTTTTGTTCATGGCGGGTCGCAAAAACTGGGTGCTTGATCCTCAACAGGATCCCAAAGTGTGGACGGAGAACGAGAACGACCAGTGGCACCGAGTAGACAGCCCTACAAAGTATCTTTCCAAAGTCGAGGATAGCGATGGTCAAGAGAGCTGCGAGACGGATTTCGTCTGACGATGATCCCTCGTATTACCTGGAGCGCGCTGTTCGAAGATTGGCTGTGGGACAAGGCGATTCGGAATGATGAAAGCTGGCGGAACCGACTGGTATTTCGCTATTGTAGGGGCCGGTTCAGTAGTGAACTTGAAGGAAGCGCTCGCGCCGAATAGTGCTCCTCGCGCGTGACAGATGCCCGGTTTGGAACGTCAAGTTTGACTTCCTCGGCTACCGCTTCCGACCGCGACGGGCAAAGAACTCACAAAACGCCTCGGCATTTTGCAGTTTTCTGCCTCGGCTCAGCGCTTCGGCGGTGAAGTTTATGCGGGTGGCAATCCGGGATTTGGACCTCCGAAAACGGACCCATGTGTCAATGGTGACATCGCTCGGCAGCTCAATCCGCTCCGCGGGCGGGGATTGTGTATTACGGTCGATTCAGGCGGGCGCCTCTGGGGCAATCCTCCGATACGTCAATCAGACAATCGAGGCTTGGATGATGCGGAGGTCCAAACGCTTTATGGGTCGCAAGGCGAAGACCGGCCGCGTTCTCGAACGGCTATCTCGCGAACGTCCCGGTTTTTTGCACAATGCAAGACCGGCATACGCGGCTCGTTCGCCTGATGGGAGCCCAGTGACGGGAGAGTCTCACGCTGGGATCCATGAGAGCCCGGCGGTGAGATTCCGCCGGCCTACTCGCCAAGCCGTCTGCCCGGATGTGTGAGGGCAAAGCCAAATGGCCTCGCTACTCGACCACGATCCACGGCGATGTGGGTTTCCTGTGCAACCGGAAAAACGCCCTTCGTCAGCTACTCGTCAGCCAGCCTGTCTATCCAGACAGGCTACGCATTCTCGACTTGGTTGGAGATGGAATATGACGGGCATTGGCCGATCTGGCAGATCGCGCATTGGGGATGCTGGAGCCGGATCGAGCAGTTCACGCTCGCACTCAAGTCTAGCCCCTGGGGAAGGCAGTCAATCGTTCGATTCCGTCGTGGAGCGGATGCGCTCTGGGCCCCAAGATAGAGGGACGCCCTCCGCTAGCATGGCGCGCGGTGCCGACGATGCCCTTGGCGACAGGTCTTCCGGTCCCTCCGTTGGCCCAGATCGAATCCTAGGCGCTGCGGCACGGGCAGCCGCTGCGCCACGTGCAGTCACTGCGCGGCGGCGCGGCTTTCCCTCAGTGTCGGAGGGTGGAGACACGGCACCGGTCGCCAGCCAGCCGCCAACTTCCGGTGTGGCAGTCCCCATTTCTTCGTCAGAGGAAGAAATCAACGCAACAAGGCGGCACATGGAGCGCCTGCGTGAGGAACTTGCCGCTTGCCGTCAGCCGGGCGAGGATGCCGAGCTGGAGGAGACGCTAGAGCTGATCGATCGGTTCGTCGAAGCAGGTTCGGCAGTTCTGGAGTACTACGCGAGGCTGCGCCCGGCCATGGCGCCAAGCATTCTGTCCGACGCTGACGTCCGTCGATGCTGCTATGTCGTGCTCGATGCTGGGGGGAAAGCCAAATTGGTGGGCTCGGCGATTATCTCCGCCTTGCAAGACCGCAGAAAGAATTCGGCAGACCTGTTCCAGCGGATTTTCGCGAACGCTACCCCCGACCAGCTGAGCCGAGTGGCTTCCAGTATGGTGAAGGACCATATGCCTGTCATCGAGTGGTGGGGAAAGAAGCTGTTACGCTCGGAACGGATGGTGTCCGTCTGCGAGACCGCTGCCAACTTGCCAAGCACGACGGCCGAGATGCGGAAGCCCATCGAGGCCGCACTACGCCTGCATACCGGCTCGGCACTTTATGATGGGTGCTTGCATCTGGAATCGCGGATTAAGCTCGCGAAGCTTCTGATTGAGTCTCAGGCGAGCACGTTTGAACCAGCCGTGAGGGACGCCCTCATGGATGAGAAGGGGCGGGTGCGTCTGCTCGGGACCTATATCCAGGATGCTTTTCCGGCATTCAACTCGACGTGCAAAGCCGTTCTGAACGAGGACGGAGAACCACTCGACGCAGAGCACTGCGCCGTTCTGGAAGGAGCCATGGAACGGCATTCGGAATTTGCCTCAGGGGTGGAACGCATCGTTGCCAGCCTAAGGGATGCTAGAACGGATGCCGACCTTCCATTGGAACAATTGGACCAGATCGTGGAAGGTGCATGGGTCACCGCGCACCAAGTCACGCGACTTTTGGCAGTGCAGCCAAACAGGCAAGTGGAGCCGCCTGCCCAGACTGCGATATCGGAAAAGACCGACTTAGCGGCTGAGAACCACGCGGCGCGCAGGAAAGGGAAAGGCAAGCGCGCACCGGCCGCAGGCGAGGGGAGTTCAACTGCCAGGCTGCGCGAGCCGCAGCTCGCCAGGCCCGACGCTGCCACGGTTATCGTACTCTCGGATCTGGGTACGAAGAAACTCGCGAGTGCAGAGGAGGCGCGCGCGAGGGCGTCGTCATCGGCGACCGGGCACCTGGACATGTGGAAGGCTCCGCCCTCCAGGAACGCACTGACGGGATTACTCAAGCGATTGGACGAGCTGCTGCAGTTCGATCTGCCGGCTCAGCAAAGCGCCGTCTCGCAAGCGCGCCAGATGAAGCCCGAGGACGCCGACCACGTCGTGGATCTCGTCCTTAAACGCCTGCAGACGCAGACCATCGAGATTAAGACCTGTGTAGCCGCGCTGGAGGAGCCCCGCCGACGTGGCCTACTCACGCCTGCGCAAATGACCGAAGTGCACAACAAAATAGTCCGGCTTAAGGCGATGTTGTCCGAGGTTCAGGGACAGGCAAACTCAGTGAACGCGCAAAAGGCGGCGATCACGATCGATTGCATGAAGACCTATGCGTTTCCATCGCAGAAGTACCTTGAACAGTTGCGGGCGGCCGAAGAACTTGCGTCTGTGTATCCACCCCACGCATTGAAGATCGAGCCAACGACGCTGTTCGAGGTCGAGCTGCAGCCCAAGGCGCTGCGCAGTGGTAGGATGCCAAATCCGATGTGGGTGCACATCCATACCAAGCTGCCGGTACATGCCTTGCAGTTGGCGACGCTGGGCGTCGCCGACTTCGCCGCTTGCCACGTGAAGTCCAATGAACAGCGCGGCTACAATCGGCAATGGCAGAGCGCTCAAGCCCGCACGGGGCACAAGAACGTCGTGATCCACCGCGGCAAGCTCGCGCCTGCGTTCTGTAAGTCGTTGTTGAGCATCGCCTCCCTTCCCGAGGCGGAGCACGCGTCGATGCAGTTCGCGCGCCTCAGGATGTAGTTACCTGAGTGTCTCGCGCCAGAGCGTCGCTGTGCTGACACCATCAAGCAGACCGTATCACCGAGAGGAAATCCTCGATGCACTCGAAGCCCGCGCGGGCTCCTCGAACAGATCGACAACGGGTCCGACTGAAATTCGATCGGGAGCGTGGAGACCCCGACTTCCGTTCGCTTGAAAAACAGCATCGCGGCCCTTGTCGCCGCGCTTGCGATGGCCGGGTCCGAATAGCCTAGGATCCGGCTATGCTTCAGATCGTGAATGAAACAGTTTTGCGCATTTGTGTTCGAGATCCCATCGCCGATCGCTTCGTAAGTGTCTGCGGCGCCGTGCTTAGCGCCCTACCAATGATTGCGCTTCCCGGCCTGGAGCACCAGAATGCGGTGTAAAGAGACTCGGATCGATAACCAGCTCGGTTCTCTTGGTCGATTAGCCGTCACCTAAATGCAATGCGATCAGCTGCCCGTCGCCGGGGTTATGGTCCTTTCCGAGATCGCAAGCGCCTCATGATGATGTCCGGATGGGGTGGGTCATCCTCTGCAACGGCGGGCGGGCGAGCTCGCCACCAGTCGATTGACCGAGGTCACCACGACCACCGTCTCAGCGGGACATCGCCGGCCCGGCGGACCGGGCCAGAAACTTGCAAATTAAGGCCGGGCCGGCGCGTGGCCCCAGTCAAACGACGTGCCGTCGAGGGAAATGCAGTGGAGGATCACAGAGATATTGTGCGCAATGGCGACGTTGCCTTTTCATACCGACACGCTTCGCGAGCTTTATTCCCAAGGCCTCCGCGTTTCGCTGATGGTGAGCGGCGATTTCAGCGATGGTGAGCAGGCATTTCGCGCGATCGGCCGCGCTTTTGAGCTGATCTGCCGGCGCGTCAAACTTTTGTGAAATGCTCGGGCGAACTCGATGCAATGGTGAGCTCGCCATACCGAAGAAGGTCGGCAAAGGGAGCCGAATTCATTTTCCGCAGCTGACAATAGAAGGCTATCAGATCGAACGAGTTCGCCAGGCGAGCGCTGAAGCGCTGCGCAATGTTGACCTGGAAGGCGTCACCCGACAGATCAATCACGCGTTGTACAGCCGTGACGGCCTGGCCTGGTGTAAAGGAGGGGGCTGAGACTGTAACCAGCCCAACAAATTCTTCGACTCTTCGGCGAGCTCTCTCACGCCGGCGAACCGGATCCTGCTCCGGCCACCCGGTAGAAAGGACCAGCATTTGTCATGGCGGTAATCCAAGCTTATCACGCCTCGTAAAGATATAGGAGTGCCTGAGGCAAGCGATGCCTCCCGACGGTATCGTTCCAGCGTCCTGTTCAGCTCGTAGCCAAAAAAGGCGGCGGCGCCGCCCTGGAATGCCGGGAGATCGGCGCGACGGCCTTTCCGTTCTCGGCAAAATCCCGCACGCACGCCGGCTTGAGCTCGCTCGCAAGCGCAAGAGTGACCGGCTTGGCAACGAAATTGACGTGATCGTCTGCGGTGAATTCGAGGACGAAGTCGAACTCGAAGCCTATAAAGCGCACGAGCTTTACCAGGAGTCGATCCGGCAGTAGCTCTCGGAGCGGACTGACCTGAGCGAAGTCAATCCGCAACTTCGCGATGAACTTTGAGTAGATGCTTCCGTGGAGGTCATTAGCTTCGCGCGGATCGACGCTCGACGACTGGGGCAGAAGACACTCGATGTGCAGGAGATCGAGTGCGGCAACGCGGAAGAAGCTCTTCAGCTTGGCTATGCCGGGGAGGCTATCGTCCCGCTCCGGAGGTAGTCGAGGCACCTCGGCCGCCCACCTTCGCCGATGCGGCGCTCGCCTATCTCAAGGCCGGCGGCGAGGCCAAGTTTCTGGGCAAGATCATCGAAGCCACTGGCGACCACGCCCTGCGCGACAAACCGCTCTCCAGCATCGACCAGATCGCAATCGACAACGCCGCGCGCGGCGTCTACCCTCTGCCGCCCGCTACTACGCTGAACCGCCAATTCTACACGCCCGTATCGGCCGTGCTTAAGCACGCCGGCATCGAACTGAAGATCCGCCGGCCCAAGGGCTGGCGCGGCAGCAAGGCCACCGAATGGCTCGAGCCGGACCAGGCCTTTGCCGTGATCCGCGAGGCCTATGCAATCGAGCCTGAGTTCGGCCTGTTCTGTCTCACGTTGCTCTACACAGGTATGCGGCTTGGGGATGTGACGGAAGAGGCCTTGCTACGCGGGCTGAAGCTGGACCAGGCGCTGCTTTATCTGGGCACCACAAAGAACAGCGAGCCCCGCCCGGTACACCTGCCACCGATCGTGGTGGAAGCGTTTCGAAAGGCGCCGCCCCGCCCCACCCGGCCCCGAAAGGCCGCCGGGACGGTATTGGCCAACGGTGCTGCCGGCCGAAACCGCATTGGTGCCGGTGAGCCGTTCCTCGACCGCCATGGCGATGAGCGGCTGTTCCGGTTCTGCAAAGGCGGCCGGCTCTACAAGATGCTCTACCTGGCGCTGGACCGCGCCGGCGTCGTGCTGCCGCGCCGCATGCGCGGCTTCCACATCTTCTGCCACACCTACGGCACCTGGATGCACCGCTACGGCGGGCTCGACACCTATGGGCTGACCCGCACCGGCCGATGGAAGGATCCTGACTCGGCTGATCGGTACAATCACACGATGGCGAGCGCGGAGGCGCGGCAGGCGGATCTGCTGCCGGTGCCGGATACTGCTCTTTCTAGAAGGAAGCGTGCTTAGGTCGCTTACGGATTTCATCAGCGAGGCCAGAATTGCGCCGCCATGACAGGAACGCGAGTAAAAGACAAATAGCGGTAAGCACGATGCAGGCCGGAAACGCCAGCAGATTACTGATATCGGCCTTGGATACAGGAGCGGCAGGAATCGTGGCGAGCTTCTCAAGCGCCGCGACAAAAGAGCCGATCAGGCCGAGCACCGCCCCCAAGCCTACGAAGCCGAGGGACCCAAGCAGCCCCGACTGCGGCTGGGTAAGTTGGTCAAGCTCGCGATCAAGAATCATGTGCCAATCCACAAAAGCAGGCATTGATATGCGAGCAGCAGGCGTATGCCCTTCGGCAATGCCTCCGGAAGTCGCTGACTGCTCGCTCATTTCTCTTTCCGCCCCTCCACCCATTGGTCATAATAATGCTTCGCGTGGGGACTGACGAATCCACAGTTGGTGCAGATCAAGATCGATATCTCGAAAATCGGCGAGTCCAGCGAAAAGCTGCCCTCCGCATTCTTCCCCCAAATCCCACCCCAAGGGGAAGGCTGGTTGTTCAACAACCAATTCGAGGTATTGCAGCGAGGACATTTGTTCGAGACGCCCTTGGCGTCCAGAAACTGCGCAAAAAGTTGAGCGTCCGGATTAGAGGCCATCACAGAAGATTGCCAGAGTCGCAACCAATGCTCAACAAGGTGGGTGAACCGGGGAAATCGCGGGGAATGCCCGATCAGATAAAAATCCATCAACAATTACAATGGCTGGTAGCGCCTTCACACGGGAGAGGTCCAAGGTTCGATCCCTTGTGCGGCCACCACCAATCCCTCTGATATTATAGGCGTATTCGCCCTTTGTGGTTTGCTGGCTTTCGGCAGTTACCGGCACTAGATGGCAGAACGAAGCTGCAACACCCGGGGGAAATCCGGGGAATATGTTCATGCGCTGTTCTGGCCATCAAGTAGCGCGCTGCTCCTCCTTATCATCCCATTCCAATTCAGAGAGCACTTCCGCTTTGAAGTGCTGAAGTGCTCCCCAAAACTAGGCCAGCTGATGCTGGAATTTTCCGGGGTTTAGCTCATGCCGGCGGGGGCGCCGATGAGCCATTCAACAGCGATATCGGCGCCTTGTTGCCGATCGCGCTATGGCGCTGAAAAGCTTTCCGTGCTCGGCCAAGAGCCGCCGCACCGCGTCCTCTGCTTCTTTTTTGGAAGCACAACGCTCATGAAAAGAGGCGCTGGTATCGGCCGTTCGACGGACAGCGTCCCAATGCAGAATAGAAACCACGGCATACCAAGCGCCTCGTCCAGTGCGGCGTCTGACAAGAAGCTCATGATAACGATCGGCGGCCTGCGCCACAGCGAGCCAGAACGGTCCGTCCACGTCACTCTTGGCGTTCTGTCGGGATTCATGCGCAACCCCCTTCAGGGACGGTTCGCTCAACCAGGTCAGCTTGTTGTCGATACTCGAGATGCCGGTTTGAATTTCTCGCAGCGCCTCGCGCGCGTCAAAAGTGATTTGCGGAGATTTGGGTACTGTCCCCTTCGCCCTTTCCACCTTGGATGCAGCCACGCGCTTACGGCCCCAGATGTCATCAGCGATCAGATCGAGATCCTCTTTGGACAACGTCCAGCGATTCTCGCGCTCCCATTTCTCTCGATTGAGCTTTGGAGCGAGGTTGACGACTTTGCTAGGCGGTTTTCGAAGAGCTTCTTGCAGTGCGAGACCTGTATTGAGAGCCGCAAATCCTGAGGCGACGAGGCCCTCGCGAACTTGTCCACGCTCATCAAATCTCAGAAAGGTGCCTTCTGCCTGCTGGATACGGAGCGGCTTTCCGTCCTCCACCTCCAGAATTACATCAGCAACCTTTTGTTTTGTGCCGGCATATTGCGGCATGGCATCCTGGGCATGCACCAGCGCCATCATCACGCGCTGCGAAATGCGCTTTAGCCCGTCTTCGGCAAAGAGGTAAAATCTAACGGAAAGGGCCATGTGCAAGCTTCATCAAAAGAGAGCCATGGTTTAACAAGTTATCGACAGGCGCAAGCCTCTGGAGCTCGGAAATTTCCGACGAGCCTAATGCGTGCCCCCATCCAAGGTCTTGCTTGACGATCCCGTAGTAGATTTCAACCAACTTCCAGCCAGCTGTAGCGGCTTGGCCAGAATGCAAATTAGAGTTACGCACCAAGCTTCACCGACCAAGCTCTTCGACTTGGCCAAGGCCCTGTTCTGCTCTTCCCACGAAGACCCGCGCAGCCATCAGCCCTCCTAAGAGGCTACGGCCAAGTCGATCACCCGGATACCGAGCGAGCGCTCTGGCTCTACACCCTTTTTCATCGAATCAGCATGAGTTCGGGGCCGCCCAACATCGCAACCGTTCGAAAGTCAGTTGCGGGTCAAAATACGAAGAACTGAACGTGAGCAAATCTGGCCTGCCATGCCTCAATAAGCGGACCTCGTGGAGCGATGCTGCCACTTCGTCGAAGGGCCGATTTTGTTGCAAAAGTTGGCTGCAATGGATTTGGCCGCTGGGCCTTTTGTTGAGCCGCGCTTTGAAGCGCTGGCCCTGACGCATTTTACGCAACTTTGACGCTACGCTACGCGATGCGCAGAACCTGAGCCGGCGGCGGTCGTGCGACCAGCGATGCAAACCGCCTCAGATTCTGAGCGATGGCGGCTAGAACAAACTCATCCTGGGCACCTTGCGGGCCTCGCAATCGGAGCCGACCAAGCTTCAGGATGCGCTTCAAGTGTGCGAACCTCATCTCGATCTTCTTGCGCTGACGCCGAGAGAGCTCGAAGCCCTCGGTGCCAGCGAACGACCGGGCAACGTCTCGGGCATGCTCATGGATATCGCGCGGGATCTTGCGTGATGGTTCCTTTGGGCAGCACTGCGGTTTGAGCGGGCATACATCGCAGTCGAGCTTGCTGGCACGATACAGAAGGGTCTTGCTCTCGTGCACGGTACCGCTCGTCCCAAGCCGCTTACCACCCGGGCAGTGGTAAACGTCCCCGGTTGGGTCATATCGAAAGTCGCTCCGCGAGAAGGTGCCATCATCCCGCTTCGACTTATCGAACACAGGGATATGCGGCGCGATGCCCTTCTCCTCGACCAGCCAGTTCAGCATCGGAGCCGCTCCGTAAGCGGTATCCCCGACAAGTCGCTCTGGCTTGAGACCAAAGCGCTCCTCGGTTCGTTCGATCATGGTTTTTGCTGCACCGACCTCGGCCTGGCGAATGGCGCGGGAGGCCTCGACATCCACGATGACGCCGAACTTCACGTCGATGAGATAGTTGTCGGAGTACGCGAAGAATGCCGGCCCCTTGTGAGCGCCGGTCCACTGCGCTGCCGGATCGGATGGCGAGACAAACTTCGGGATGACATCGCTGGCGGCGCCCCACGCCGGATCGTCGAGGGTTGCCAAATACTCCTTCACCGCGCGGCTGGACCTGGCCGGATCGCGATCCCTGCGCCAGTCCTGACCTGCGATCGAGCGCTGCTTGTTCGCGTCGGCCGCAATCAGGCTCGCATCGACTGCAAATCCTTCGCCACCAACCAGACCGGCGGCAATGCATGTCTCGACAATCCGTTCGAACACGCGGCGGAGAACATCTCCATCACGGAAGCGCTCGTTGCGGGCGCGCGAAAATGCCGAATGATCCGGGACAGCGTCCTCGATACCAAGCTTGCAGAACCAGCGATAGGCGAGGTTCACCTGCACTTCACGGCAGATCAGCCGTTCCGAGCGGATCGCAAAGACATACCCCACGACCAGCATCCGGATCATCAGTTCCGGATCAATCGACGGGCGCCCCATCGACGAATAGTGAGATGCTAGTTCACCGCGAAGCCAGGACAGATCGAGAGCAGCATCGATCTTCCGCACCAGATGATCTTCGGGTATCGCGTCGCCAAGACGAAACTCGTAGAACAGTTGACCTTGGTCACTCTTCAGACGGCCCATCATGGATCGACCTCGCCGAGATTCGCGTCAACACAACGGAATCACGGTTCGTGACTTGTCTCAACCGACTTTTGCAACAAAATCGGCCAATAGGAGACATCGGTTAGGTGGAATCCTGTTCGATCTGATGTACAATCGCCCAGGTTTGGATTCTAAGCCATGGTGCAAGAACGGCCAGTCCGGGTCGAACGCAGATTGTCAGCGATATTGGCGGCCGACGTGGCTGGCTATTCGCGGCTAATGCATACCGATGAAGAGCCTACGCATGCCAAATTTGCCGCGCTCTTGGCGGACGCTGTCAACCCAGCAATCACCGAACACCGGGGCCGCATCGTGAAGAATACCGGCGACGGGTTCTTGGCAGAATTTTCGAGCGCCGTCCAAGCGGTGCGGGCTGCCGTACAATTTCAAACGCTCATCAAGGAACTTACAATAGGTGACGCCGACGAAACACGTATTGCTTTCCGCGTAGGCATCAATATTGGCGACGTCATCGTCGAGCCCCACGATATCTTTGGAGACGGCGTCAACAAAGCGGTAAGGCTGGAGAGCATTGCAGAGCCGGGTGGCATATGCGTGTCGGCTTCTGTCTACGAACACGTCCGAGGCAAGGTCGACGCTGAGTTCGCCGATATGGGCGAACAACATCTCAAGAACATCGCCAACCCTGTCCGGGCTTATGCGATGATCCGGGATGGAGATAAGTTGGCATCAGAGACTAGGCGCACAAGACAGGCCCCGGTTTCGCCACCTCATTTTTCCGTCGTTGTGTTGCCTTTTACCAACCTCAGCGGTGATGCCGAGCAAGACTACTTCGTAGATGGCGTGACCGAGAGCCTGACCACGGATTTGTCGCGCATTAGAGGCTCGTTCGTCATTGGCCGACGCACAGCATTCACCTACAGAGGAAAGGTCGCTGACCTCAAACAGATCGGTCGCGAACTGAAGGTCCGGTACGCACTCGAAGGTTCCATACAGCGTGACCGCACCCGGCTGCGAGTGAACGTGCAGCTTGTCGATACCGAAACAGGTAGTCACCTCTGGGCTGACCGATTCGACAAATCTATCGCTGACCTGCTCGACATGCAGGACGAGATCGTTGCGCGGCTGGCGAACACAGTAAATGCCCAGCTGATTGAGGCTGAGGCACGGCGAGCGGAAAACACGCCGAACCCCGACGCCATGGATCTGATTTTCCGAGGCCGCCATTCATTCAATGAGGGCCTTACGTCTAGATCCCTGACGCAAGCTCGCCTTTGTTTCGAGCGGGCATTGGCGATCGACGCTGAAAACATTGACGCGACGGTCTGGATGGCGGCGGTCGATGTGACATCCTCATCGATCTTTTTGATCGACGACCTATCTCTTCGGCTAGCAGCCGCAGAGACGATACTCCTAGAGGCGCTGTCCCATGCACCGAATCATCCCTTTGCACATTTGCTCCTAGGGATCGTCTTGATGCATACGAACCGCGCGCTTCAAGGCCTGACAGAGTGCGAGCGAGCGTTGGAATTGGATCGCAATTTTGCTGACGCCCACGCGATGATTGGTCTCGCTAAGTATATGATGGGCTGCGGCGCAGAGACCGAGGCTCACGTAAATCAAGCATTGCGCCTCTCTCCTCGTGACATCCTTGCCTACCGATGGCTGTCGCCAGTCGGGTTTTCCAAGTTGCAGATCGGAGCAGATAACGAAGCAGTCAGCTGGTTCCTTCGCGGTATCGAAGTCAACCGAAATTATCCCCTCGTACATTTTGGGCTTGCGGCTGCTCTCGCCTTACTTGGCAAGCTGAACGACGCGTACGCCGCTGCGAAAGCAGGGCAAGCGCTCGATCCCACATTTACTATTCGTCGGGTGCAGAGCATCTCAATGGGCAATAGTGCGGTGTATCTCGAGGGAAGTAGGCGCATCCTGAAAGGGCTGCGCGTGGCCGGCGTACCGGAGGAATGATGTCCGACTTGGGTCAAAGGCGGCGGTCCGCACCGGAGGCGATGACTTCTGCTCGCCCCTGAGTCCCGGCCTGCCTGTGCACTGCGCCAGCCGACGCGATGGGTCACAAAGCTGACGTACGTTCGGGACGCCCCCGTCACTGGCCGGTCTCGTTCTGTCTTCGGATCAGGGACATATCCGAGACGCGGGCAGTGATCGGCAATCCATGGGCGGATTCAAGCGGTCGTCGCAACACCTGAACGAAGGAGGTTGCGATGGGCATTCGAAAGCGACGATCACACCGCTCTCGACGAGCACCGTTGGCGTCACCGGGACGGCCGCCGGTAGCGGGGCGATCTGAACTCCAGCGATTCTGGTTGGGGATCGTGCAGGGAATGACCAGCGAGGATGCTGCATTAACGGCTGGTATGTCGCAGCCTGTCGGAACCAGATTGTTCCGACAGGCAGGCGGCATGGCACCAGCGATGTTCAGATCTTCAACCCAGCCGCGGTCCGGGCGGTACCTCTCGTTTGCGGAACGTGAGGAGATCGCACTTCTTCGCGTTCAGGGCCTTTCGAGACGCGAGATCGGACGCCGACTTGGCCGATCCGCCTCGACCATCTCCCGTGAGCTACGACGCAATGCCGCGACGCGCAGCGGCGGCCTGGAGTATCGTGCATCGACAGCCCAATGGCACGCCGAGCGATCGGCCCGTCGGCCCAAACCGACTAAGCTTGCGCTCAACACAACGTTGCGCACTTATCTGGAGCAGCGACTGGCCGGCGTGGTCATGACCCCGAGTGGCGCTGCCGTTCCTGGTCCCGCCGTTCCGTGGAAGGGCCGCCGGCATGGCCCGCGAAAGGATCGGCGATGGGCCAGGGCTTGGAGCCCGGAGCAGATTGCCCGACGCTTGCCGATCGACTTCCCGGACGACAAGACGATGCGCATCAGCCACGAAGCCATCTATCAAGCTCTCTTCGTTCAGGGTCGGGGAGCGCTACGCCGCGAACTGTCAGCCTGCTTGCGAACGGGGCGCGTATTGCGGGTCCCCAGGGCGCGCGTACGCAGGCGAGGCAAGAGCTTTGTCTCGCCGGAGATCATGATCAGCCAACGCCCCGCCGAAGCGGCCGATCGCGCGGTGCCGGGCCACTGGGAGGGAGACCTCATCCTTGGTCTTGGCAGCTCGGCGATCGGCACGCTGGTTGAGCGGACAACACGCTTCACGATGTTGCTGCATCTTCCCCGGCTTGCGGGGCATGGCGAAGCTCCACGCATGAAGAATGGCCCTGCTCTCGCGGGACACGGAGCTGAAGCCGTGCGCGACGCGATTACGCGCACCATCATCACCTTGCCCGAAGAGATGCGTCGTTCGCTGACCTGGGATCAGGGAGCCGAAATGGCTCAGCACGATCGTCTCAAGATCGACGCGGGCGTCCAAGTCTACTTCTGCGATCCGCAAAGCCCCTGGCAGCGTGGCACCAACGAGAACACCAATGGGCTGCTGCGTCAGTACTTCCCGAAAGGCACCGACCTGAGCGTCCACAGCGCCGACGACATCGCCGCCGTGGCCGCGGCCCTCAATGCTCGACCGAGAAAAACTTTGGGTTGGAAAACGCCAGCAGAGGCGCTTGACGAGTTGCTGTCATGAGTGGAACACATTCGGTGTTGCGACAACCGCTTGAATCCGCCCTGGCTGCCGCGATCGGAATGATGCATCAGGGCATCCGGCTTGCCGCGCCGCCAGACCGCCATCAACAGGGCGTCCGCAACCAACTGGGCGGTCATGCTGGCGCTCATCGACCAGCCGACCACCCGGCGCGAGAACAGGTCGATCACCGCCGACACATAGAGCCAGCCCTCAGCCGTCCAGATGTAGGTGAAGTCGGCGACCCACTTCTGGTTCGGGCGCTCGGCCTCGAACTGCCGATCCAGAAGGTTCGACGCCACGTTCGCAATCTGGCGATGGCCTGCGTCCTTCGGCAGACGCCGGTGTCGTGGCCGCGCCCGCAGGGCCTGCAGGCGCATCAGCCGTTCGACCCGGTGCAGGCCGCATTCGACGCCGTCCGCCAGAAGGTCTCGCCAGACGCGCCGCGCGCCGTAAGTCCGGTCACTGGCAAGGAAGCTGACCTTGACCTGCTGGCCTACGGTCTCGTCGCTTCGGGATCTGGCGCTGGGCGATCGGTTCAGCCAGGCATGAAAGCCCGACCGCGACACGCCCATCGCTTCGCATAGCCATGCCACCGGCCAGATGCCCCGGTGCTTCGCGATGAAGCCGAACTTCATGTCGCTTCCTTCGCGAAGTATTAGGATATCCCGCTCCGCCTTCAGCTTGTTGACCTCGCGCCGCAGCCGCTCGATCTCCAATTGCTCAGGCTTCATTTGCCCGTGGCCGGGGAAGGACTGCGCAGCGTCGAAGCCGAACTCCTTCACCCATTTGCGCAGCACGTTCTCATGAACGCCCAGGTCTCGGCCAGCTTGCGCCACAGATACCCCGCGCTCCCTGACGAGCTTGACCGCCTCGATCTTGAACTCTCGACTGAACTTCCGTCTCTGCATGACCCACCTCTGGCTCGATAAAACACCCAATCTTGGTGTCCATCAAACCGGCAGCAACTCAGCCCCATTGTTGAGGTACAGAGTGCGGCCAGGATAGAACGATGGATTGAGCAGCGTGTGGGTGTGGGTGCCGCTCGCACTGAAAGTCTCGATGCTGCTGCCGCCAGTCATGGTGCTGGACGTACCAGTCAACACAACCCCGGGCGCCAAGTCTTTCGACGTCATGCGCTGGATGCCGCCGACGACGCCGGCATAACCTTGCAGCATGTTAGTTCCGAAACTTTCCCAATCGAAAGAGATTGTCGCGGACGCTGCGGCGATATTCGGGTTTGAGCGAGCGGCCCCCGCGAAGAAACGGTTCCCCTTCATCTGGATCGTGCCGACAAAATCGGAGGCGGCGCTGATGAAGCTGCCGACGTCTGTACCGATAGACCCGTAGCACATGCTGCACATTAACGCGCCAAACAGTGGAGACGAAACGGCATCAGGGTTCGCTATGCTCGCAAGTGTACTGCTCTCAACGAGAACGTTCGTCATTTGGGCGTTGCCGTAGGCGTTGCCATAGGTCGGGCTAGCAATCGCCTCTATCCGCACAGCTGCCCCGCTGGTGCCTGCGATGACAATCTCGCCGCCCGTATTTTGCACGCCCCCGCCGACCAGACGGATGGCGTAGGGTGTCACCGCCGGGAAAAGCGTGTTGTTGATGTAGAGAACGCTGTCGTGAAGGTTGACGACAGCCTGATAGCCAGTGACGGTAAGACCGCCAGCATTCAAATAGCTATACCCGACCTTGAACGAGTTCTCGCTAAACGTCGTCGCATCTGGCTTCGAGACATCGCCGAACTGTGCCATGTTCTTACAGCCAGCGATTGCCGCAAAGAATAGTCCTGGATTGTACTGAGCGGCATTGGCACCTGTGCCCCAAAACTTGAACCCATTCGCTACGCCGGCTTCTCCGCTACAGTTTAGCGAAATATTGCCGTCGATAACGATACCGACCGAGTCCTTGATTTCAAGCAGTGCATTGGCAACAGAGCCTGCTTTCGCAATTAGTCCACCTCTGCCATTCATGCAAGGCGCTGAAACAGTATCGATAATAATTGTCGTTAATGTATAAATTCTATTGAATTGGAAACACCTTCCCTGAGCTGCGGCGTAGTTGATCGCCGCCTGCACATTCATCGTATCGTCGGTCGTGCCGCACGTCCCGAAATCCTCACACGACACGGGTATCTTGCGGAGCTGCGCCTGGATTGTCTGCGATGCTGGGGATGTATTCGCAGCTGTGTACGGCTGCAATTGAGCT
The DNA here is from genome assembly GCF_023101065.1 of Bradyrhizobium sp. 172. Lineage (NCBI taxonomy): Bacteria > Pseudomonadati > Pseudomonadota > Alphaproteobacteria > Hyphomicrobiales > Nitrobacteraceae > Bradyrhizobium > Bradyrhizobium sp. 172. The sequence goes on along the minus strand of NZ_CP064701.1, from coordinate 6,387,683 downwards.
GACGAGGGCGCCGATCCGCAATCCTGAAGCAACCCTGTAGTGCCACTGAAGCACGCAAGATTGCCGCTGATGACCGGCGCGGTCGGCATGATCGAGTTGATCAGGTCATTCTGAAACGTCCGGACGCCCGAAGGGGTGATCTGGCGGGTGGACTGATCCGGGAAGGTCGTGCCGACTTCTGTGTTGAGTTGCGCCTTAGTCTTTTGACCGAATGCGGGGGCGGCTAAGACCAGCGAGGCGACGCAGAGCGATCCGATGACGAACTTGAACGAGTCACCGAACATCAGCGGCCCCGATCGAATGCGAGGCCAAACGAAACGTCAAAGGCGCCTTCGGACTTGTCCCCGCCGAACAGCGCGACAGCGCCAATGACGATGAGTGAGCCAAGCGCGACCGCGCGGGCGAAATTGGCAAGCATGTCAGGCTGCCCCTCGCTCGACTTCGATTCCATCAGCGCGAAGGCGATCGAGAACAGCAGCACGCACGTAGTCAGAACGCGACTGAGCGCGCCTATCGGCCGCACGATCTACGGCTTCGGTGAAATATTCGGGAGCGCAAATCTGGAGTAGGGCGCTGAAACGCGCCGAACGGACGTGCGACATTGGCCACCTAGCGGTGTTTGAATCGGGTTTCGATTTCCGATTGCCAGCGTCGGTTTTCTTTTTGCCGGTCCCCCAAATGGGGTGGCACAGGCGCCGCTCTTAACCAACCGATCGAAGTCTGGTGTGGCCCACGGCGGCTCGGTCGCTTTGAGCCAGAGCGAAGGTAAGCGAGACCGCTGCCGCCCCTCATTCTTGACCTTGGCCGAGCGTCGCCTTCATCAAGGCGAGCAACACATCAGCCAGCAAGAGACGGTGATAACCTAAACGTCGATCGTTATGGCTGCACGATGTGCCATCGCGGATGGGTGACGAGTACCGCGGATACGCGCGGGCAAATGAGAACCCGTCAGCCCTACGTCGCTGGCGGGTTTTTCTTTAGGGACGCAGCCGAAGTCCTGCTGCTCGGCAGAGTGATCGCTTACCGCCTGAGAAGGATTAAAGGCAGAGCGAAACAGTGCAGGAACGTCGCAGGACAAGAGCGCGTCGAGACAAACGAGGTCGCCTACACTGGTTGGGTGGGGAGAACATCGAACGGTCGTACGATGACCAGCCGAGCCGTTCTGTAGACCTCGCACCATCATTGCCCGCTTCGTGCCCCTATTGTGCCCCCGCTTTTTTGGGGCACATACTTGGAGAACCTCGCCGCTAAGTGGCTGATTTAGCTAGGTTAATGGTGGGCGCACAAGGGATCGAACCTTGGACCTCTCCCGTGTGAAGGGAACGCTCTCCCGCTGAGCTATGCACCCGAAACCATCATGCAGGCGACCCGAGTTTCGGCCGCCGATGCTTTGGAGCCCGCGATTTAGAAGTGCAGGCCGAAGGTGTCAAGTTTCGAGGCGCTGCCGGGCCGGAAAACCTTCCCCCGGACCCGCAATTCGGCGGTCAGACCATCTTGGGGCCGCTTACGCGCCCTGCTGGCGGGCGCGGGAGGCGTGGGCCTGGAGCGCGCGGATGCGTTCGGCCAGTGTTCCGCCGCCTTCGGGCAGGGTGCCTGCGGCGGTGCCGTTGGCAGGGGCGTCGTTGGCCGGGCGTGGCGCCGGCCTCGGCGGCTGGCCGGCCTCCGCCGCGAGCAGGGCCTCGATCGGCGAGTTCGGCCCTTCGAGCTGCATCGCGAGCTTGGCCACCTCGGCTGCGATGTCGTTGATGCGTTCGCGCAGCAGCGCGTTCTCCATCCGCTCGGTCGCCCAGGAGCTCTCGGCCTGTTGCTGGATCGCGTTGATGTCGCGCTGGAGCTTGGCGCGCTCGTCGCGGGCGGTGTGCAGCTGCTCCTCGAGCGCGGTCTTTTCCGCGCGGATCGATTCCATTGCGGCCGAGGACTTGCCGCCGCTCAACGCCGCGATCTCAACGCGCAGCTCCTTGATGATGCGCTCATTGGCCTCGTTGGCCTGGCGGAGCTGGTTGTTCTCATAGTCGCGTTCGGCGAGCAGCTTGCCCTGCGTGGCAAGGCGTCCCTCGAGATCGCCGACGCGGCCCGACAACATCTCGGCCTCTTTCACCTGCACGATGAGTTGGCGATCGAGGTCGGTGACGCGCTGGCTCAGATTCTCGACGCGGCCGCGGGCGTCGCCGAGCTCGCGCGAAGCGGTCTCGGACTCGGTGCGCTCCTGCGCCAGCCGCGCCTGTGTCGCGGCAAATTCCTTTTCGGCGTCGCCGACGCGGTGCTTCAGCTCCTCGATCTGCGCACGGACCGCGACCAGCTCGACCTGACGGCTCTCCGCCATCATCGAGCGGTCGGACAGTTCGGAATTGATCTTTGCGAGCTCGCCCTGCTTGTCGGTCAGCGCGAGCTCGGCGGCGCGCAGGGCTGCGGTCTTGGTGTTGAATTCCTCTTCCGTGGCGCGGAGCTGCTCCTTCACCGCCTTCTCGCGCGCTTCGAGCGCGAAGATCGTGGCGTTCTTCTCGCCGAGCTCGATCTTCATGCGGTTGATGGCGTCGCTCTTCTTGCCGAGCTCGGCGAGCTGGCTCGTGGTCTTGTTCTTGAGCTGGTCGACGCTCATCTCCAGCCGTCGCGCCGACATGGCGAACTCGGCGCGGAGCTGGTCCTTGTCGGCCTGGATCTCGGCCATCGACAACGGCGTGGCGGCCTCGAGCCGGCGCGTGGTCAGGCGCACGGCGCGGTTATGCACCAGCGGCACGATCGCGAGCCCGCACAGCATCGAGAGCAGGAAACCGATCGCCAGGTACATGATCGGTTCGACCATGGGCCAGAACTCCCAAAGCTAAGGAAAAATTTACCAAGGACATTGCATGCGGGGCCGGCAAAAAGCCAGCCCCGACATGTCGTTAACCTTGATCCGTCGCCGGAGGGGAAAGCGGAACGCTAGAACGGGTTCCAGGTCGCGCGCGGGGTGAATTTCAAATAGCCGATATTGGCTCCCAGCCGCAGGCCGAGGCCCGAGCGGATCGGCACCAGCACGATGTTGTTGGCGGTGAGCGCCGTCATGCCGAAGCCGCCGATGATGTAGGCCGAGCCGTCGAGGCCGGCGAAGCGCTGGTAGATCGCGTTGGTGGCGGGCAGATTATAGACCAGCGTCATGGTGCGCGCGCCGTCGCCACCCCAGTCGAAGCCGAGCGAGGGACCCTGCCAGTAGACCCTGAGGTCACCGGCGTTCTTGGTGTAGAGCGTGCCTTCGCCGTAGCGCAGGCCGGCGACGAAAGCGCCGGACCCTTCCTCACCGAGGATATAGCCGTTGGGCAGGCCCCATTGGCTGACCGCCTTCTCGATGATCGAGGCGAGACCGCGCGAGACGTTGCCGAAGAAGCGATGCCCGGCGTTCACGAGTTCGTCCGGCCCATAGGTGCTGGGCGTCTGGGTCCGCTGCGGCGGCGGCAAGTCGGGCGGCGGCGGCTGCTGGGCGGAAGCCGGACTGATCCACCCGACCATCGCGGCAAGCGCGACTGCGGCAAGGCGTGATGCGAAAGTCATAAAAGAACCCCTGGTATCGAATCCGGTCGCTTCCTTAACCTGGCGCCAACAGGCGCGGCTCTAGGTTGCGCCGGATGTCCCCTCGACTCGGATGTTATCCGCAGCAACTATGACGGCACAACGGCAGGAAGCCAGCCCTTTGCGCCCCGGAATTGCCTTGATCGGCCTTCTGGTCTGCATGCTGTCGGGCATTTGGATCCTCTGCGCGGGGTTGCCGGCGCAGGCGGCCACCACCGAGCGGATCGTCGTCAACCGTTTCAGTGGCGTGGTGATCGAGGGCTTCGACCCCGTGGCCTATTTCGTCGCTGGCACGGCCGTGCAGGGGACGGCCGAGTTCGAGGCGAACCTGTGGGGCGCCGTCTGGCGCTTTCGGAACGAGGGCAACCGGGCGTCTTTCCTCGCCCATCCCGAGGTCTACGGGCCGCAGTTCGGCGGCTACGATCCGGTCGATATCGCCCGCGGCGTCATCATCGCCGGTAACCCCCGCTTCTTCGCGATCGCGGCGCAGCGGCTCTATCTGTTCAGCCGGGAAGCCAATCGCGACGCCTTCGCCGCCAATCCCGAGCGCTTCCTCTATGAGGTGGGCAAGCGCTGGCCCGCCCTCCAGGACAAGCTCAGCCAGTAGGCCCCTTTACGACCTCAGAGTCTTGCCGCCTGCGGGTCACCCCAAGCAATGAACTCCGGGATGATGAAGCCGCCATCGTGCCGCTCGCCGAAGCGGAGCGCGCCGCCCTTGCCGTCGGTCACGCTGCCGCCGGCCGCGGTCACGACCGCGTAGCCGGCCCCGACGTCCCATTCACAAGTGGGCCCCAAGCGGGGGTAGATGTCGGCACTGCCTTCCGCGATCCGTCCGAATTTCACGGCCGAGCCGACCGCCTTTCTGACGGCGCTGGGGCGATGATCGATGAACGCCTCGGTTCGGGGATCTCCATGCGAGCGGCTCACCGCGGCGATCCAGGGTTCGCCCAGGGGCGGCAGCTTGCGGGTATGGATCGGCTCGGCAGCGCCGATGGTTGCGCCGTCGAACCCGACGCGCTCGGCGCCACGGCCGACGATGCCGCGCCAGAGCAGCCCGAGTGCCGGCGCGCTGACGATGCCCAGCAGCGGCACGCCCGATGTCACCAGGGCAAGGTTGACGGTGAACTCGTCGCGCCCGGCGACGAACTCCTTGGTGCCGTCGAGCGGGTCGATCAGGAAGAAGCTGGCGCGGAACGGCGGCGAGGCGAGCTGGGTCCGCTCTTCCGAGAGCGTCGGGATGTCGCCCGCAAGCTGTGCCAGCCCGTCCGCGATGATGCGGTCGGCCGCAAGGTCGGCCTCGGTCACCGGCGAGCCGTCCTGCTTGCCGTCGACCCGCATCGCTGCGCGGTTGACCGCGAGGATGGCTTCGCCCGCCTTCACCACCAGGGCGGTGAGCGGCTCCATCAGGTGGGAGGCGGCCGCGCCGTCGATGATCCGCTTCACCTGCATGCCTCATTCATCGGCAATTCCATCCCTAAGCGAGTGATTCGCCGCGGCATTAGGGCCGCTTCGAACCGATCGCAAGCTAGCTGCCACGTGCCAGCGAATGTTAGAACCTGCGGCATTCGTCAAGCATGCTTGATTCGCCGCGTCCGCGCCGTGCAATTCCAGGAACCCTTTATGTCTGACGCTTCGTCACCCGCTACCGCCACCGCTCCAGATGCGCTCGAACTCGCTGCGCTGCTGTGCTCGCGGGTCTGCCACGATCTCATCAGCCCTGTCGGCGCCATCGTCAATGGGCTCGAAGTGCTCGACGACGATCCCAAGCCCGACGACCGCGAGTTCGCACTCGACTTGATACGCAAGAGCGCGAAAACCGCCTCCGCTCGCCTCCAGTTCTGCCGCCTCGCTTTTGGTGCGGCCGGCTCGTCCGGCGCGCAGATCGATCTCGGCGATGCCCAGACCATGGCGCGCGGCCACATCGAGGACGGCAAGTGCTCGATCACCTGGAATCTGCCGCGGATCTTGCTGCCGAAGAATCGCGTCAAGCTGCTGCTCAACATGCTGGTCGTTTCGCAGCACACCATCCCGCGCGGCGGCACGCTGACGATCGATCCGATCGGCGAGGGCGAGACCATGAGCTTCCGCATCACCGCGACCGGACATAATGCGCGCCTGCCGCAGAACATCTCCGAGCTCCTGAGCGGCGAGCGCGGCCCGGCTGCGGATGCACATGCGATCCAGCCTTATTATACGCGGCTGTTGGCAGAGGCTTGCGGGCTGACCGTGAGGCTCGCGCACGAAGGCGAGGCCATCACCATTATCGCGTCGTAGACACGCCGCCGCTCTCAAACGTTAATCGAATCTTTACGAGGCGCTTCGGCTTGTCCGGAGCGCCTTATCTCTTTGTTGGTTCCGTTCTTTTCCACATACTCAACCATTATTAAACGCTTTGCGGTGAAGCTGGCCCCATTCCGAATTGGCGCATCACGTCTTGTGTGCGCGCCCTCCCTGTATGAAGGCCTGTTTTCATGGATGATCTGTTGCGGGAGTTTTTGACGGAAACCAGCGAGAGCCTGGACACCGTGGACAATCAGCTGGTGAAGTTCGAACAGGAGCCGAACAACGCCAAGATCCTGGATAACATTTTCCGGCTGGTCCACACCATCAAGGGCACGTGCGGCTTCCTCGGATTGCCGCGACTGGAAGCGCTGGCGCATGCCGGCGAGACGCTGATGGGCAAATTCCGTGACGGCATGCCGGTGACGGGGCAGGCGGTGACGGTGATCCTGTCCTCGATCGACCGCATCAAGGAAATTCTGGCCGGGCTGGAGGCGACCGAAGCCGAGCCCGAGGGCACCGACCGCGATCTCATCGACAAGCTGGAAGCGATGGTCGAGCAGGGCATGGCCGCTATGTCAGCGTCGGCGCAGCCGATCGCGTCAGGCTCGGCGCAGCCGATGCCGGCCGGCGCTGCTGCTGCTGCCGTTGCCGAAGCGCCGCCGCTGGTGCCGGACGCGCCTGTCGCCGTCGAAGCCGCGCCGACCTCCGGCGTGCTGGCCGACCAGAGCCTGGAGCGTCCGCTGCGTCCGGGCGAAGTCTCGCTCGACGAGCTCGAGCGTGCCTTCCGCGAGACCGCGATCGAAGTGCCGGTCCCGGTTGCCAGGGCCGAAGTCAAGGCGGAGCCTCCGCCTGCCGCTGAAGCCCCGGTGCCTGTTGCCAAGGAAGCAGCGAAGGAAGCCAAGGCGCCCAAGGACAAGGCCGTGCCGAAGAAGGCGATCGCCGACGAGGGCGCCGCTGAGGGAGCCAGCATCGCCAACCAGTCGATCCGCGTCAACGTGGATACGCTGGAGCATCTGATGACCATGGTCTCGGAGCTGGTGCTGACCCGCAACCAGCTGTTGGAGATATCCCGCCGCAACGAGGACACCGAGTTCAAGGTGCCGTTGCAGCGGCTGTCCAACGTCACCGCCGAGCTGCAGGAAGGCGTCATGAAGACGCGCATGCAGCCGATCGGCAATGCCTGGCAGAAGCTGCCCCGCATCGTTCGCGACCTCTCGAGCGAACTCGGCAAGCAGATCGAGCTGGAGATGCACGGCGCCGACACCGAGCTCGACCGCCAGGTGCTCGACCTGATCAAGGACCCGCTCACCCACATGGTGCGCAACTCCGCCGACCATGGCCTGGAGACCCCGGCCGAGCGTCTCGCCGGCGGCAAGGGCGAGCAGGGCACCATTCGCCTGTCCGCCTATCACGAGGGCGGCCACATCATCATCTGCATCGCCGACAACGGCCGTGGCCTGAACACCGACAGGATCAAGGCCAAGGCGATCTCCTCAGGTCTGGTCACCGAGGCCGAGCTCGAGAAGATGAGCGAAGCCCAGATCCACAAGTTCATCTTCGCGCCGGGCTTCTCGACCGCGGCCGCCATCACCTCGGTGTCGGGACGCGGCGTCGGCATGGACGTGGTGCGCACCAATATCGACCAGATCGGCGGCACCATCGACATCAAGTCGGTCGCCGGTGAAGGCTCCTCCGTTACCATCAAGATCCCGCTGACGCTCGCCATCGTCTCCGCGCTGATCGTGGAAGCCGCCGGCGACCGCTTTGCGATCCCGCAGCTCTCCGTGGTCGAGCTGGTGCGGGCCCGCGCCAACTCGGAGCACCGCATCGAGCGCATCAAGGACACCGCGGTTCTCAGGCTGCGCAACAAGCTGCTGCCGCTGATCCATCTCAAGAAGCTGCTCAAGATCGACGACGGCGCCGTCTCCGATCCCGAGAACGGCTTCATCGTGGTGACGCAGGTCGGCAGCCAGACCTTCGGCATCGTCGTCGACGGCGTGTTCCACACCGAAGAAATCGTGGTCAAGCCGATGTCGACGAAGCTGCGCCACATCGACATGTTCTCGGGCAATACCATCCTGGGCGACGGCGCGGTCATCATGATCATCGACCCCAACGGCATTGCCAAGGCGCTCGGCGCCGCCGGCTCCTCGGCCCATGACATGAACAGCGAGAACGGGACGCACAGCATCGGATCGGGCGAGCAGACCACCTCGCTGCTGGTGTTCCGCGCCGGCTCGTCCCAGCCCAAGGCGGTCCCGCTCGGGCTCGTCACGCGCCTGGAAGAGCTGCCGGCCGACAAGATCGAGTTCTCGAACGGCCGCTACATGGTGCAGTACCGCGAGCAGCTGATGCCGCTCGTTGCCATGGAGAGCGTCACCATCGCGAGCCAGGGCGCCCAGCCGATCCTGGTGTTCTCCGACGACGGCCGCTCCATGGGCCTCGTCGTCGACGAGATCATCGACATCGTCGAGGAACGGCTCAACATCGAGGTCGGCGGATCCTCCTCCGGCATTCTCGGCTCGGCCGTGATCAAGGGCCAGGCCACCGAAGTGATCGACGTCGGCCACTTCCTGCCGATGGCGTTCGCCGACTGGTTCACCCGCAAGGAGATGAAACCGTCGCTGCACTCGCAATCGGTGCTGCTGGTCGACGACTCGGCGTTCTTCCGCAACATGCTGGCCCCGGTGCTCAAGGCCGCCGGCTACCGCGTCCGCACCGCGCCGACCGCGCAGGAGGGCCTCGCGGCGTTGCGCGCGCAGAGCTTCGACGTGGTCCTGACCGACATCGAGATGCCCGACATGAACGGGTTCGAGTTTGCCGAGACCATCCGCTCCGACAGCAATCTGGGCGCGATGCCGATCATCGGCCTCTCCGCGCTGGTGTCGCCGGCGGCGATCGAGCGCGGCCGTCAGGCCGGCTTCCACGACTATGTCGCCAAGTTCGACCGTCCCGGTCTGATCGCGGCGCTGAAGGAACAGACCGCGGGCGCCGCCGGTGCCTCCGAGCTGAGCCGCGCAGCAGCGTAACCAGCGGGATCAGGAGATACGCACATGACCAAGAAGACCCAGTCCGGCGAAGGCGCCATGGTCGAATACGTCACCGCGATGATCGGCGGCCAGCTGTTCGGCCTGCCGATCTCCCGCGTCCAGGACGTGTTCATGCCCGAGCGCGTCACCCGCGTGCCGCTGTCCTCGCGCGAGATCGCGGGCGTGCTGAACCTGCGCGGCCGCATCGTCACCGTGGTCGACATGCGCGCCCGGCTCGGCCTGCCCAAGCCCGAGGACGGCAAGATCCCGATGGCGGTCGGCGTCGACCTGCGCGGTGAATCCTACGGCCTCCTGATCGACCAGATCGGCGAAGTGCTGCGGCTCGCCGAGGACGGCATGGAAGAAAACCCCGTCAATCTCGACCCCCGCGTGGCCAAGCTCGCCGGCGGTGTCCACCGTCTCGACGGCCAGCTCATGGTCGTCCTCGACGTCGATCGCGTCCTCGAGCTCGCGCCCGATATGATGGCGGCCTGATACGCCGGCACATCCGCCGACGTACCTGCAATTGGAAGTGCCCCCGCAAAAGGGGGGGAAGCAGAGGTTCACATGCGAACTTGTCTCGTCGTTGATGATTCCAGCGTCATCCGCAAGGTTGCGCGCCGGATCCTGGAGGGCCTCGACTTCCAGATCCTCGAAGCCGAGGACGGTGAGAAGGCGCTGGAGGCCTGCAAGCGCGGCTTGCCCGATGCGGTGCTGCTGGACTGGAACATGCCGGTGATGGACGGCTATGAGTTCCTCGGCCATCTCCGGCGCATGCCCGGCGGCGACCAGCCCAAGGTGGTGTTCTGCACCACCGAGAACGACGTCGCGCATATCGCGCGCGCGCTGCACGCTGGCGCCAACGAGTACATCATGAAGCCCTTCGACAAGGACATCGTGACGGCGAAATTCCAGGAAGTCGGCCTTATCTGAGCGACCGCCCTGGAGGCTGAACGGCTCCTTCGGCGTTTGTTTTCAACTGACCGTTTCAGTCTGAGTTGGTGAGTAATGAGTGTTGCGTTCGCAGGTAATTCGACCCCGGGCTCGTCGCGGGAAGCCGGACCGTTGCGGGTGATGGTCGTCGATGACTCCGTCGTCATCCGCGGTCTGATCTCGCGCTGGATCGGCGCCGAGCACGACATGGAGGTCGCGGCCTCGCTGCGCACCGGGCTCGAGGCGGTCAACCAGATCGAACGCATCAATCCCGATGTTGCCGTGCTCGATATCGAAATGCCCGAGCTCGACGGCATCTCGGCGCTGCCGCAACTTCTGGCGAAGAAGCGCGATCTCGTCATCATCATGGCCTCGACGCTGACCCGCCGCAACGCGGAGATCAGCTTCAAGGCGTTGTCGCTCGGCGCCGCCGACTACATTCCGAAGCCGGAATCGACGCGCGAGGCTTCGGCTGCGGACATCTTCCATCACGACCTGATCCAGAAAATCCGCCACCTCGGCGCACGGCTGCGCCGCAAGGCCGCGGTTGCGAGCCCGCCGCTCGCGCCCGCAAGCCCGGCTCCGGCGACACGTGGGCCGGTTGTCGCGCGGCCTGCCGCGTCCGCGGCGGCTCCGGCTTTGCATGCGTCGTCGTCCTCGCCGCTATCCACGCGTCCGTTCTCGACCCAAGCCCCGAGGGTGCTGCTGATCGGCTCATCGACCGGCGGTCCTCAGGCCCTGATGGCGCTCGTCGCCGAGCTTGGCCCCGTGATCGACCGCGTCCCGGTGCTGATCACCCAGCACATGCCGCCGACCTTCACCACCATTCTCGCGGAGCATCTGGCACGCACGAGCCGCAAGCCGGCGGCCGAGGCGGTGGATGGCGAGCCGGTGAAGCCGGGCCGCATCTATCTTGCGCCGGGCGGCAAGCACATGCGCGTCGTGCGTAGCGGCGCCGACGTGGCGATCGCGCTCGACGACGGTCCCGCCGTCAATTTCTGCAAGCCCGCGGTCGATCCGCTGTTCACGTCCGCCATCGACATCTGGCATGGCGCCATCCTCTCCGTGATCCTGACGGGCATGGGCTCGGACGGCATGCGCGGCGGCAAGGACATCGTCGCCGCCGGCGGCAGCGTGATCGCGCAGGACGAAGCTTCCAGCGTGGTCTGGGGCATGCCGGGCGCAGCGGCCAATGCCGGCATCTGTGCGGCGATCCTGCCGCTCAACCAGATCGGCGCCCGGGTCAATCGCCTGTTCGCGGGAGACCGCTCGTGACGCCGGTTGACTACGACTATCTGCGCAAATTCCTGAAAGAGCGCTCCGGCCTCGATCTCTCCCCGGACAAGCAGTATCTGGTCGAGAGCCGGCTGCTGCCGCTGGCCCGCAAGGCGAGCCTCGCCGGGATTCCCGATCTCGTGCTGAAGATCAGGAATGGCGACGGACGGCTTGCAAGCGACGTGGTCGAGGCGATGACCACCAACGAGACTTTCTTCTACCGCGACAAGATCCCGTTCGATCACTTGCGCGAAACGATCCTGCCGGGACTGCTTCGGGCGCGCGCGGCGCGCAAGTCGCTGCGCATCTGGTCGGCGGCGTCGTCGACGGGACAGGAGCCGTATTCGATTGCAATGTGCGTGAAGGAGATGGGCGCAGCCTTCGCCGGCTGGCGCATCGAGATCGTCGCCACCGATCTGTCGCAGGAGGTGCTGGAGAAATCCAAGGCCGGCGTCTACAGCCAGTTCGAGGTGCAGCGCGGCCTGCCGATCCAGCACCTGATGAAATACTTCACGCAAGCGGGCGAAGTCTGGCAGCTCAATGCCGACATTCGCGCGATGGTGCAGTTCCGCCAGCTCAATCTGTTGCAGGACTTCTCCCATCTCGGCACGTTCGACGTGATCTTCTGCCGCAATGTGCTGATCTATTTCGACCAGGACACCAAGGCCGTGATCTTCGAGCGCATGGCGAAGGTTTTGGAAGCCGACGGCACGCTGCTGTTGGGCGCCGCCGAATCCGTCGTCGGAATTACCGACGCGTTCCGCCCGATCGCCGATCGTCGTGGCCTCTATCAGCTCAATCCGACGCGTTCCGGCCGCCCGATGGGTGGACTGATGCCGCCGTCATTGAAGGTAGCAGCGGCGCGTTGAGATGCGTTCTTCCCCTCTCCCCTTGCGGAAGAGGGTGGCTCGCCGCGTAGCGGCGAGACGGGTGAGGGGTTCTATCCGCGAGCCCACCGACACTTGAACTCGCGGATAGAACCCCTCATCCGGCGCTTCGCGCCACCTTCTCCCACAACGGGAGAAGGAATGAAGAGCGCACCTCACAAGATCGCATGCGGCAGAAACCGCGAGCCGTTGCCGGTGATCGGGCTTTCGTCCTCGCGGATCGACAGGCCGCAGGGTTCGTGATCCACCAGCCAGCTTCCGATCACGGGATAGAAGCCGGAAAAATTCGGCAGCGGCGCGAGCGCCTGCCGCACGAATCCTTCGGCGCCGTAGGGGCCTGCCTGCTCGTCGAGCGGCATTCCACCAGACACCAGCGTGACATTGGCCCCTTCGCGCGACAGCAGCGGCTTGCGCACATAGGAGCTGCCGAGCTCGGCTGCCTGCGGATCGTCCTCGAAGAACGCCGGTAGCAGATTGGGATGGTTCGGAAACATCTCCCATAGCAGCGGCAGGATGCCCTTGTTGGAGAGCACCGCCTTCCACGGCGGTTCGATCCAGCGTGTCTGTGCGTCCCTGAGCTTTGCGCCGAAGCTGTCGTGGAACATCCATTCCCAGGGATAGAGCTTGAAGGCGAGCGTGATGTCGCGGTCGCCGAGATCGACGAAGCCGCCGGTATCATTGCGCCAGCCGATCGCCTCGATGTCGAGTAGCGTGGTCGTCAGTCCCGCCTGGCGCGCGGTATCTTCGAGATAAGCGAGCGTGCCGGCGTCCTCCTCATTGCCCGTGGTGCCGGTGAGATGGACGTGGCGGCTAGCGGCAATCTGCTTCCAGGCTTCGATCAATCGTTCGTGGATGGAGTTGAACTGGTCGGCCCGCGACGGGATGATGCGCCGTTCGATCGCCTGTTCGAGCCAGGTCCATTGAAAGACCGCGGCTTCGAAAATCGAGGTCGGCGTATCCGCGTTGTATTCGAGCAGCTTTGCCGGTCCCTTGCCGTCGAATTTCAGATCGAGCCGGCCATAGAGGCTGCGGTCGTCTCGTGCCCAGCTCTCGGCGATCAGGCTCCAGAACGCCTCCGGTATCTTCAAGCGCTGCAGATGGCGCTCGTCGCCGATCACGCGGCCGGCGAGCTCCAGGCACATCGCGTCGATCTCGCCGGTCGGCGCCTCGATGCCACGCTCGATCTCGTCGAGCGTGAAGGCGTAATAGGCGCGCTCGTCCCAATAGCGCTCACCGTCGATGGTGTGGAAGGCGAAGCCGCATTGTTCGGCGGTCTGCCGCCAGTCGTCGCGCTCGGGGCAGACGATGCGTTGCATGGGTCAGCCGCCGCCGGAGAAGCCATGGCCAAACGAGCCGAAGCCGCCGCGGCTCACGCCGCCGGAGCCTGAATCGGACGACGTTCCGGACGAGGAATGGCTCGAGGAGTCGCTGCTGAAGAAACTCGATCGCGACGAACTGCCGCCGCCGCTGGAGGAGCTGCGGCTGCTGCTGCACGAGGTGCTCGCTTGCACCGCCGGGTCCGTGCCGGCAGGAGAGGGCTCGCAATTCTGCCGCGGCATCAGCGTGTAGGCGGTGGTGCCGACCGCGATCGTGCCCATCACCAGCAGCGCGACATGGCGGGAGCGCTTCACCGGCTGTTGTGCAGGCGGCGGTCCGGCCGCCGGCCGGCGCTTGCCGAACTCCTTTTTGGAGGGCTTGCCGGCCATGTCAGTAGATCATGCAGGCGGCATTGAGCAGGCCTGCGGCGAGCGAGGACAGCCCGAGCCAGATGGCAGCTGCAAGTTCGCCGGCGGCAATCCGCGCCGACAGGTTCGGCACCGGCACTCTCACCAGGAAGAACACGACGATCTGGACGATCAGCGCGATCATCGCCCAGATCAGGCAGTCCAGCACATTGGCCGAATGCGCGATCGCGCTGACCAGCGGCGCCACGAAGCCGAGCAGGCTGAGGCCGAGTGCGATCGCCGCAGCCGGATCGTTGTCGCGGATCAGCTGGAATTCGTTATGCGTCGTGATGCGGGTGTAGACGAACAGGTACGCCACGATCGCGATCAGCCCGGTGCAGAAATAGACCAGGAAGGCGGGCAGGCCGGTCAGTGATTGCAGGATCATCGTTCCCCCATCGTGCAGCGACCATTCGTCGGCGGGGGAAGGATAGCGGTTCAACGGCGCAAGGACGATGAGGCCCCGTTCGCGTCCCCAAAAAACAAAACCCCGCCATTTGCGGCGGGGTCCAGGCTGGGAGGAGCAAGCCCCGAAGGGCTCGCGGGTAAAACCCAGGATCAGGCGGGGATGCGCTCTTCGACCTCATGCGGCTCGCGCAGCACGTAGCCGCGGCCCCACACGGTCTCGATGAAGTTGCGGCCTTCGGAGGCATTCGCGAGCTTCTTGCGGAGCTTGCAGATGAAGACGTCGATGATCTTCAGCTCGGGCTCGTCCATGCCGCCATAGAGGTGGTTGAGGAACATTTCCTTGGTGAGGGTCGTGCCCTTGCGGAGCGAGAGCAGCTCCAGCATCTGGTATTCCTTGCCGGTCAGATGCACGCGCTGGCCGCCGACTTCCACGGTCTTGGTGTCGAGGTTGACGACGAGGTCGCCGGTCTGGATCACCGACTGGGCATGGCCCTTGGAGCGGCGCACGATCGCGTGGATGCGGGCAACCAGCTCGTCCTTGTGGAAGGGCTTGGTCATGTAGTCGTCGGCGCCGACGCCGAGACCCTTGACCTTGTCCTCGATGCCGGCGAGGCCGGAGAGGATCAGAATGGGTGTCTTGATCTTGGAGACCCGAAGCTGCTTGAGCACGTCGTAGCCGGACATGTCGGGCAGGTTGAGGTCGAGAAGGATAATGTCGTAATCGTATAATTTACCGAGATCGACGCCTTCTTCCCCCAAATCGGTCGTGTAGACGTTGAAGCTCTCAGACTTCAACATCAGCTCGATCGACTGCGCGACGGCGCTGTCATCTTCAATCAGCAAAACGCGCATGCCAGTTCCCCATAGTCGCCGCTCCTGGGCGTCAGGTCGGCCGCATTCGCGGCACACAACAAAACGCCTTTGAACAACTGATTCGGATCCTGACAACAGATGGTTAACAAATTCTGATTCTGGAACGCAAGCCCTGTAGATGCAATTTTCGTCGAATCGCCCTAAGGTCTTGTGTGCGAAGCAGCTTTCGTTATCCGGTTGCGTTCAAGTTCCACTTTAAGAGACGGGCCTAACCGACTCCCGCGACTCAGCCTTCTTCTGAAGGGGAGCCACGCTCAGTCACAAAGACAGTGACGCAATGATTAACGATGCGGGTAAACACGAAGTTAAGCGCCGTTCAGAAATATGGCGAAACTTAAGGTTCTCGCCACGAAACCCCGGATTATGAAGGCGATCACCTCATGAAGGCCCTCTTGTGAAGGCTCTTGCCGAACAGATCGGCGACATTGACGGCATCAATATTTATGGCCGTGTGGTCGGCGTGCGCGGCCTGATGGTCGAGGTCGCCGGTCCGATCCATGCGATGTCGGTCGGCGCGCGGCTCGTGATCGAGACCGGCGGCAACCGTTCCATCCCCTGCGAGGTGATCGGCTTCTCCGGCAACAACGCCGTCGTGATGCCGTTCGCCGGTCTGGACGGCGTACGGCGCGGCTGCAAGGCCGTCATCGCCAATGCCGCAAATCAGGTGCGGCCTTGCGCGGCCTGGCTCGGCCGCGTCGTCAATGCGCTGGGGGAGCCGATCGACGGCAAGGGGCCGCTGCCGCAGGGCCCGGCGCCGATGCCGTACCGCAATTCGCCGCCGCCGGCGCACTCGCGCAAGCGCGTCGGCGCGCCGCTCGATCTCGGCGTGCGCGCGATGAACACCTTTCTGACCTGTTGCCGCGGCCAGCGCATGGGCATCTTCGCAGGCTCCGGCGTCGGCAAGTCGGTGCTGCTGTCGATGCTTGCGCGCAACGTCGATGCCGCCGTCAGCGTCATCGGGCTGATCGGCGAACGCGGCCGTGAGGTGCAGGAATTCTTGCAGGACGACCTTGGCGAGGAGGGCCTGGCCCGTTCCGTGGTCGTGGTCGCGACCTCCGACGAGCCGGCGCTGATGCGCCGCCAGGCCGCCTATCTGACGCTTGCGGTCGCCGAGTATTTTCGCGACGAGGAGCAGGACGTCCTCTGCCTGATGGATTCGGTGACGCGCTTTGCCATGGCCCAGCGCGAGATCGGCCTGTCCGCTGGCGAGCCGCCGACCGCCAAGGGCTACACGCCGACCGTGTTCACCGAGCTGCCGAAGCTTCTGGAGCGCGCCGGTCCGGGCCTCGGGGAGGGCGCCATCACCGCGATCTTCACGGTGCTGGTCGATGGCGATGACCATAACGAGCCGATTGCGGATGCCGTCCGCGGCATCCTCGACGGACACATCGTGATGCAGCGCTCGATCGCCGAGCGCGGCCGCTACCCCGCCATCAACATCCTCAAATCCATCTCCCGCACCATGCCGAAATCGGCCGACCCGCAGTTCTGGCCGACCATCCAGAAGGCGCGGGCGGTGATGGCGACCTATGCCGACATGGAAGAATTGATCCGTCTGGGCGCCTACCGCGCCGGCTCCAGCCCCGAGGTCGACGAGGCGATCCGCCTGCACGAGCCGCTGGAGGCCTTCCTGCGCCAGCGCAAGGATGAAAATGCATCGCTGGCGGACGGCTACCGCCAGTTGGCGCAAATCCTTGGTGATTTGGAAACGGAACGCTAACTTTGTCCCGTCATCATCCCATCCCACAGAGTAGTAGAGCCGGTCTTGGCCCCCGTCGGGCCTGTGGGGAGACCGGTGTTGTCCCACGTGCAGCCAAGGGACTTCTGGGGAGTACGAGTCGATGAAGTCACGTGATACACTCATCCGCCTGAAGAAATTTCAGGTCGACGAGAAGCGCCGCCGGGTCACCCAGATCGAGACCATGATCGCCGACTTCCAGCGGATGTCGACCGATCTTGAACGCGAGATCTCGACCGAGCAGGAGCGCGCCGGGATCAACGATCCCTCGCACTTCGCCTATCCGACCTACGCCAAGGCTGCCATCCAGCGTCGCGAGAACCTGACCCGCTCGGCCGACGAGCTGAAGGGCCAGCTCGACGAAGCCAAGGCTGCGCTGGCCGAAGCCTTCGAGGAGCTGAAGAAGGTCGAGCTCCTTGACGAGCGCGATCAGGCCCGCGAACGCGCCGAGGAAAACGCCCGCGAGCAGGCCGATCTCGACAGCATCGGCCTGATGCGTGCCCGCATGGGCGCCGTCGCCTGAGACGCTAGCCGCCAGACCTGCGAGAATTTGCAGAACCCGGACCCCAAGGTCCGGGTTTTCGCATGCCCTGTCCACAGTGTGGCGCCGCGCCCCCTTGGTGGTCGGCTTTGTCGCGCGCTATGGTGGCGGAATGCCAGCGCCTGCGCGGAATGCGACGGGCCGCGCATTGGGGGGCTGAATGCTGACGCCAGCAGAGCTGGTCGGGCTGATTGGGGCGATGGCGCAGGGCGATCAGGCCGCGTTCGAGCGCCTCTACGTCGCCACGCGCGCGAAACTCTATGGCGTCGTGCTCCGTATCTTGCGCCGACAGGATCTCGCAGAGGAGGTCATTCAGGAGACCTACGTCAAGATCTGGAACAGCGCCGGCCAGTTCAATCCCGCTCTCGCGTCGCCGATCACATGGATGGCGTCGATCGCGCGCAACCGCGCCATCGACATCGTGCGCAAGAAGACGGAAGTCTCCATCGAGGAAGAGCCCCAGGCGATGGAAGTCGCAAGCGACAGCCCCGATCCGCTGGCGCGGAGGGAGATGACCGAGGAATTGAAGCGGCTGCTGGAATGTATCGGCCGGCTCGAGCCGGACCGTCAGAGGCTCGTGCTTCTCGCCTATTACAACGGCTGGAGCCGCGAGCAATTGGCGGAGAAATTCGCGGCGCCCGTCAACACGGTGAAGACGTGGCTTCGGCGCAGCATGATGGATATTCGCGAATGTCTCGGGCTATGAGATTCGGGCTACGGGAGCTCATACGGTGAGGGTGGGTCTGGACCGCAAGTGATGGCCTATACGGAGGACCATATCGCGCTCGCCGCGGAATATGCGCTCGGCACGCTCGACGCCGGCGAGCGCGCGCAGGTCGAGACAATGATGGCGGTGGACAAGGCGTTCGCCGATGTCGTGCAGGCGTGGGCATTCCGGCTCGGCGTCCTCAACCAGATGGTCGGCTCGATCGAGCCGCGTCCGATCGTGTGGGAGAACATCAGGTCCGAGCTCGCGCGGACGGGCTTTGCGCAGGATCCGCCAGCACTGCCGGACGCAGCGCCGCCGCCACCTGTGCCGGAATATTCCTCGCCCGAGACCGTGCCTCCGCAGGTGCCGTCGGAGAATATGCAGCCGGCGCCGCAGCCTCCTGAAGCGGAGCAGCCTGCCGCGGCGCGACTTGAGACCGATGCGATTCCCGACGTCGTGCCGATATTCATGCCGCAGGTCCACGCGCCGGACCCGGAGGTCGCGCGTGCGCCACCGCCGCCGGTTGCCGACAACAGCAACGTGATCCGGCTCGAGGGCCGCGTGAAGCGCTGGCGCACCATCGCATCCGCCGTCGGCGCGCTCGCGGCCGCGCTGCTCGTGACGCTGTCGCTTCAGATCTTCCTGCCCGACGCGCTGCCGGGCGGCTTGCGACCGGCACCGCGCATCCAGACCGTCGAGGTGAAGACACCGGCGCCGCTCCCGGCGTCGTCGCAATATGTCGCCCTGTTGCAGGGCCAGGGCGGAGGTCCCGCCTTCATCCTCACCATCGACGGCGCGACCAAGAACTTTACGGTGCGTAAAGTGGGCGCGACACCGGAGCCCGGCAAGAGTTTCGAGCTCTGGCTGATCTCCGACAAGCTGCCGCGTCCGCGTTCGCTCGGCGTGATCGGCGCCGGCGATTTCACCGCACGACCGGTGCTCGGCTCGTACGATGCCGACGTCGTCAACGGCGCGACCTACGCCGTCACGCTCGAGCAGGCGGGCGGTTCGCCCAACGGCCAGCCGACCTCGGCGCCGGTGTTTTCCGGCAAGCTGATCGAAACCGTGCCGCCGTCACAGCCGCAGGCGCCCGCGAAGAAGTAGGTTTCCATTGTCGTCCTGGCGAAAGCCAGGACCCATTGCCCCAAGAGCTTGTTGCAACGGGTGAGCAACCACTCAATCTCGGGGTAATGGGTCCTGGATCGGCGCTCGCTCTGTTCGCTTGTCCAGGACGACACCGGGGGCATTGGACGCTTCAACATCGTGGTGGCAATGCCTGATCGGTTCTGTCGCCACGGTCCGTCCCGCCGTCGTCTTCCGACAAATTCCGCCGAATCCGCCCTCGATTTGAACCTCTCCGCGCTTCGCGGCGTCAAATGCCCGGAATTTGCAGTCGGCGCCCCCCAATCATGGTGCCGGAGAGGGGCGAGAAATCAGATGGATGCAGCGAAAACATCGGGCATCTTCATTCACCAATATGCGGGGCTGCCACACGGCCCGGCCTTCGAGCATTGGCGCGAGCGGACTTTCGGGGCCTGCGGCCTCGATATCGGGCCGAGCCGAGGCGATAGCATCGATTGCCGGCTCCAGGTCAGCGTGGTCGACAATATCGCGCTCGCCATTCCCGAAGGCGCCTCCGCGCAATATTCACGCACCCAGAGCCATCTTGCCGACGGCAGCGACGATCTCGTCCTGATCGCCGCGCATGCGGGCCTCGTCCGCGTCGGGCAGAACGGCCATGCCGTGGAGCTTGCGCCCGCGCAAATGGTGCTCGTCGACATGGGCATCACCGGCACCGTCGGCCACACCGAGGAAGATCGCTTCACCACCATCCGCATGCCGCGCCGCGCGCTGCTCGAGATCCATCCGCGCGCCGAGGACAAGCTGTCGCAAGTGCTCTCGGACGGCGCGCTCGCCGAGACGATCTTGCGCTACCACTCCCTTGCCGCCCATCATGCGCCGCATCTCGATGCCGTCGGCCAGCGCCTCACCGCGCAGCACATGGTCGATCTCGTCGGCCTGCTGCTCGGCACCGACGCCGAACATGCAAGTCTCGCGCGCGGGCGAGGTCATGCGGCGGCCCGTCTCGATCTCATGCGCGCCGACGTGATGGCTGCGCTTGGCCGCAACGATCTCTGCCTGTCCGAGATTGCTACGCGCTCCGGCCTGAGCCCGCGTCAGGCACAGCGCCTGTTCGAGCAGGCCGGAACGACCTTCACCGAATTCGTGTTGGAGCAGCGCCTGCTGCAGGCGCGCAAGCTGCTCAGCGATCCCCGCGCCAGGACCCGCAAGATCAGCGACATCGCGCATTCGTCTGGCTTCTCCGATCTGTCCTATTTCAACCGCGCCTTCCGCAAGCGCTTTGCCGCGACGCCGTCGGAACTGCGCGAGGCCTGAGCCGACCGAGAATTTGTGCGGCGCGCCGGTACCACCGCAGTTGGTCCATCCGGCAGGATGAGCTATATTTGTCTGCGCGGTCAGACAGCTTGATCGTTCGTCGCTTCGTCGTCGCTCTCTTGGGAAATGCAGTCAACGGACATGGCGCGTATCGTCGTGCTCGGCGCCGGGTTTGCAGGTCTGTGGGCGGCCATCGGTGCCGCACGCAAGCGCGAGGAGATCGGCGCGGCCGGCCGTGACATCGAGATCCGTGTCATCGATCGCAATCCCTACCACAACATCCGCGTCCGCAATTACGAGGCCGATCTCAGCGAGGTCGCGCTTCCGCTGCCGCAGCTGCTCGATCCGATCGGCGTCAGTCACGGGATCGG
Organism: Bradyrhizobium sp. 172; assembly: GCF_023101065.1. NCBI lineage: Bacteria > Pseudomonadati > Pseudomonadota > Alphaproteobacteria > Hyphomicrobiales > Nitrobacteraceae > Bradyrhizobium > Bradyrhizobium sp. 172. The sequence continues at coordinate 6,366,969 of NZ_CP064701.1, read as the reverse complement.
CGAGGTCGAAGCCATCGATCCGGCACGGCGCGAGATTTCGCTGGTCACGGGAGGCGGCGACGAGACGCTGGCTTATGACCGGCTGGTGCTGGCGCTCGGCAGCGAAGTGATGCGTCCCGACATTCCCGGGATTGCCGAGCATGCTTTCGATGTCGACACTTATTCAGCGGCGCGCCACCTCGAGGATCATCTCACCTCGCTCGGACGCAGCGTGCCCGCGCCGGGGCGCTCGACGATCGTCGTGGTCGGCGCCGGCTTCACCGGCATCGAGGTCGCGGCCGAGATGCCCGACAGGCTGGCGCGCGCCGGCATTACCGGCAGCCGCCGCATCATCCTGGTCGATCCCAATCCGGTGGTGGGCGCCACGATCGGCGCGCATGCGCGTCCCGTCATCGCGACGGCGTTGGCCTCGCTTGACGTCGAGACGCGGCTCGGCGTGCGCGTCGTCTCCGTCGAGGCCGCCGGACTGCGTCTGAGCTCGGGCGAATTCATTCCGACGCGGACGGTGATCTGGTGTGCCGGGATGCGCGCGAGCCCCTTGGCCGCAAGCTTTCCGGACGCACGCGATCGCCTCGGGCGTCTTCTGGTCGATCCCATGATGCGGGTTGCGGATGCCGGCGGCGTGTTCGCGGCCGGCGACGTCGCCTCGAGCGTGGTCGACGGCTTGCATCCGACCGTGATGTCCTGCCAGTTCGCGCGTCCGATGGGCCGCTTCGCCGGCCACAATGTGGTCGCCGATCTCGCGGGCCTGCCGATGCTGCCGCTGCGGATAGACTGGTACGTGACCGTGCTCGATCTCGGCGGCTGGGGCGCACTCTATACGGAAGGGTGGGACCGCGAAGTCCGCGCCACCGGCGCGGCCGCGAAGGCAACCAAGCAGACGATCAACCGCAAGCGCATCTATCCGCCGTTGTCGGGCAGCAAGGACGAGCTATTCGCTGCGGCAGTCCCAACCGTGCAGGCGCCGCCGCCGACGTATGGGGCGCGGTAGTATCCGTGCCTGTTGCGGGATGACGGCGGTACGTTTTCCATCGTCATTGCGAGCGTAACGAAGCAATCCAGAATGTCTCTGCGGAGGGATTCTGGATTGCTTCGTCGCAAGAGCTCCTCGCAATGACGCAGCTGCACGCGCGTGCGCTCACGGTGACGACATACCCCAGACATGAGAAAGCGCCCGTGGGGGGCGGGCGCTTTCTGTAGTCGACTTGGGGTTGGGGTCGTCTACATATCCACGTGGCGACTTTGGGGGGCTGATAAAGAGCCGCGTGAATTCCTGAAACTCAAATCTCCTTAGCGAACGAGGGAAACGTTCGAGCTGGTGATAGCGATCGGCTTGCCCGCCTTCATGACGCGAGCGGTCTGGGTCAGGCCGTCATCTGAACTCGTACGCGCGGTGATCCCGAGACCCGCCACCGTGATGCCGGCAATGAGCGCGACAACCACGATCTTGAGGTGGGTCGAGCGATCTGCGCTGTAAATCGAGTGGTTCATGGAAGGCTCCTGCCGCCATCTACCCGAAGTAGTCGCCTGCGTGCTTGGGCAGGTTCATGCTTCCGGTGCCCAACAACCTAGTATTGGGGGGATTCGTTCCCAAGAGGCGATCACAAGGGCGTGACAGGACGTGAGAAGCCGCGATCAGAAAACGACCCTTGATCGTGCAATTTAGCAATTATTTCAAAGCTGTAATGTGTCTGCCAAGCGCCTTGCCCGCCGTCGATCGGCAAGGCGCCAAAACCTGAAAAACCATTTGCCTGTGGCCAAAAAACACACGGCTTCTTAAGGCAAATCAGATGCTTCCGACCGTTTTCAACCTCGCCCTGGGGTGGATTTCAGCCTGCGACAGCACGGTCGTCTGGGCCCGGAACCGCTCGACCAGGGAACGCACGAAGGGACGAATTGCCGCAGAGGTGACCAGCACCGGGGCCTCGCCTTCACGCGCCGCGCGCTCGAAGGCGTCGCGCACGCCGGTCATGAACTCCGACAGCTTCGAGGGCTGCATCGCGAGGCTGCGCTCCTCGCCCTGGCCGATAATGGATTCGGCGAAGGCTTGTTCCCAACGGGCCGACAGCGCGATCAGCGGCAGGTAGCCGCTGTAAGAGGTGTTCTGCGCACAGATCTGCCGCGCCAGGCGGGCGCGGACGTGCTCGACCATGGTGGCCGGATTGCGCGAGAAGGCGAGCGAGTCGGCGATGCCTTCGAGGATGGTCGAGAGGTCGCGGATCGAGATGCGCTCGGCGAGCAGCAGCTGCAGCACGCGCTGGATGCCGGAGACGGTGACCTGTCCGGGCACGATGTCCTTGACCAGCTCGCCCTGCTCCTTCGGCAGCTCCTTGAGCAGCTTCTGCACCTCGCCATAGGAGAGCAGGTCCGACATGTTGGCCTTGAGCAGCTCGGTGAGGTGGGTCGAGAGCACGGTCGCGGCGTCGACGACGGTATAGCCCTTGAGCGAGGCCTCCTCCTTGAGGCTGGCATCGACCCAGGTCGCGGGCAGGCCGAAGGTCGGCTCGGTGGTGTGGATGCCGGGCACCTGCACCTGGCTGCCGCCGGGGTCCATGACCATGAACTGGTTCGGCCAGATCTTGCCGGTGCCGGCGTCGACCTCCTTGATCTTGATGATGTAGGTGTTGGCTTCGAGCTGGACGTTGTCGAGGATGCGCACGGCGGGCATCACAAAACCCATCTCGATCGCGAGCGAGCGGCGCAGCGCCTTGATCTGCTCGGTGAGGCGATCGGTGCCGTCGGGGCCGTTGACCAGCGGCAGCAGGGCATAGCCGAGCTCGATCTTGAGATCGTCGATCTTCAACGCCGCGGAGATCGGCTCCTCCGCCGCAGCGGAGCCGGCTGCGCCCGGCGTTCCCGGCGCAGGTGCGGTCTTCGCGACTTCCTCAGCCCTGGCAGTCGCCCGGTTGCGGTTGCGGGCGTGCCAGGCGAGCGCACCGGCGCCGGAGCCGAGCGCCAGGAAGGGAAGGGTCGGGATGCCCGGCAGGGCCGCCAGCACCAGCATGACCGCCGCGGACATCGCGAGCGCCTGCGGATATCCGGAGAACTGCTTCATCAACGCCTTGTCGGCGGCGCCGGACACGCCGGCCTTGGAGACGAGCAGGCCGGCCGCGGTCGAAACGATCAGCGCCGGCACCTGGGTGACGAGGCCGTCACCGACGGTCAGCAGCGTGTAGCTGCGGCCGGCATCGGCAAAGGACAGACCCTGCTGCGCCACGCCGATGATCATGCCGCCGACGACGTTGATGAAGACGATCAGGAGGCCGGCGATGGCATCGCCGCGGACGAATTTGGAGGCACCGTCCATGGCGCCGAAGAAGCCGCTCTCGTCCTCCAAATCCTTGCGCCGCTGCTTGGCGACCGTCTCGTCGATCAGGCCGGCGGAGAGGTCGGCGTCGATCGCCATCTGCTTGCCGGGCATGGCGTCGAGGTGGAAGCGTGCCGCGACTTCGGCGATACGGCCCGAACCCTTGGTGATGACGACGAAGTTGACGATGATCAGGATGGCGAAGACGATGATGCCGATGACGAAATTGCCGCCCATCACGAAGCTGCCGAAGGCTTCGATGACGTGACCGGCGGCATCCGTGCCCTCGTGCCCGTGCGACAGGATCAGGCGGGTCGAGGCCATGTTGAGCGACAGCCGCAGCATGGTCGAGATCAGCAGAACGGTCGGAAAAGCGGAGAATTCCAGCGGCGCCTGGATGAACAGCGACGTCATCAGGATCAGGATCGAGAGTGTGATCGAAATCGCCAGGAACAGGTCCAGCACTATCGCAGGCAGCGGAAGGATCAGCACCACCAGGATGGTGAGAACGCCGAGCGCGAGCGCGATATCGCCGCGCTTGAGGATGTTGCCGACTTCGGCAAGGGTCGGGAAACCGGCGTTCGTGCTGCCTACGCCCTGTCCTGCGGTGACGTCGACCATGGTAGCTGCCCCTCCGCGCGACTGCCGTCCGCGCGCCCCAAATGTCTGCGCGGCGGCCGAGGGGCCGCCGTTCCGAAAGTGAGGCACCGCACTGGCGTCCACGGGAGCTCCCGTTCTACGCGGCTGACGACACTCGACTCCACTGGGCAATTCTTGCCGGGTGTATGGTTAGCAAAGGGTTAATAAAGGGTGCGGCATGGGGGCTGACCGGGGTATTTCGGCCATCTGGCAGGCAAGCAGTCGTCATGCCCGGCTTGTCCCGCCGAAGGCGTGGATGGCCGGGACGAGCCCGGCCATGATTTGTGGAAGCGTCTGGGGCCGATATCGGCGGACGGAGGAAGTGGCCCTACTTCGCCTTCTCCATCCGGGTCACCGTATAGCCCGAAGTCGCCTCTTCGGCTTCGAAAGTCACCTTGTCGCCGACCTTCACCTGCTTGAGCACGGCCGGGTCCTTGACGCGGTAGATCATGGTCATGGGTTCATCCATGCCGAGGTTCTTCGCGGGCCCGTGCTTGAGCGTGATCTTGCCGGCGCCCTCGTCGATCTTCTTGACCTCGCCGCTGATCGCGGCGCCCTGGGCTGCCAGGGCACCTGTGGCAAGGCCGACGGCCAGCGCCAGCGCGGCGGCGATACGGATGATGCGGTTCATGGGAGCCTCCCTTGCGTTACTTCACGGTGACGTGGCCGACCATGCCGTAGTCGCGGTGGTCGGGAATCAGGCAGGAAAATTCGAACGTGCCGGCCTTGCTGAACTTCCAGAGGATCTCGGCTGTCTTGCTCGGCGCGAGCCTGACCCCGTTGGGATCGTCATGCTCCATGTGCGGGTGCTTCTTCATCTCCACCGCATGCGCGAGATTCTCCTTTGTGGTGGCGAGCAGGAATTCATGGTCCTCCTTACCGACATTGCGCAGCACGAAGCGAATCTGCTCGCCGCGTTTGACCTCGATCCTGGCGGGGGCATAGTCCATCTCGTTCAGCAGGATCTCGATGGTGCGCGCGGGCTTTTTGGGATCGCCGGGCTCGCCGGCCGAAAAGGTGCCGTGCCCGTGCTGGTCGTGGGCCAAGGCCGGCGCGGTGGAAAGCGCGGCCAGCGCGAGACCGAGCTTGATCGTCGTCTTCATTGGTAGCTCCAGTTGGTGGTGGTTCATCGAAACGCTCACATCTTCATGTTCTTCATCGGCGGTCCGCCTGGTTGTTGCCGCACGGGCTCCGGGGCCGGCGGCGTGACCTCGTAGGCGACGGTGCCCTGCGGGAATTGGTAGGGGCCGGGATCGCGATAATCGTCCCGCGCGAGGCCTTCGCGGATCTTCATCACCGTGAACATGCCGCCCATCTCGATCGGGCCGAACTGACCGGTGCCGGTCATCATCGGCAGCGTGTTGTCGGGCGCGGGCATCTCCATGTTGCCCATCGCCATGCCGGTCGAGCCCATCGCCATGCCGTCAGGCGCGAGCTTGCCGACCGCCTTGACGAGATCCTTGCGCGACACCCCGATCATATTGCGCATGTCGTGTCCCATCGCATTCATGGTGTGATGCGACTTGTGGCAGTGGAACGCCCAGTCGCCGGGGTTGTCGGCGAGCACGTCGAACACCCTGACAGCGCCGACCGGTACGTCCGTCGTCGTCTCCGGATATTGCGCGCTCTCCGGAATCCAGCCGCCGTCGGTGCAGGTCACCGCAAAGCTGTGGCCGTGCAAATGGATCGGATGGTTGGTCATGCTGAGATTGCCGATGCGCACGCGCACCTTGTCGCCGAGCCTGACCGGCAGCGGATCGATGCCGGGAAACACCCGCGCATTCCAGGTCCACATGTTGAAGTCGGTCATCTCGTTGACCTTCGGCAGATAAGTGCCGGGATCGACGCGATAGGTGCTCATGACGAAGACGAAGTCGCGGTCCACGGCCCGAAAGCTCGGGTCGCGCGGATGCACGACGACCATGCCCATCATGCCCATCGCCATCTGCACCATCTCGTCCGAATGCGGATGGTACATGAAGGTCCCGCTCTTCCTCATCTCGAACTCGTAGACGAAGGTTTTTCCCGGCTGGATGTGCGGCTGGGTAAGTCCGCCGACACCGTCCATGCCGCTGGGAATGATCATGCCGTGCCAGTGCACGGTGGTGTATTCGGGCAGCCTGTTGGTCACGAAGATGCGGACCTTGTCGCCCTCGACGGCCTCGATCGTCGGGCCCGGTGACTGGCCGTTATAGCCCCACAAATTCACCTTCATGCCCTCGGCGAATTCGCGCACCACGGGCTCGGCAACGAGATGGAATTCCTTCCAGTCGCCGTTCATCCGGAACGGCAGCGACCAGCCGTTCAGCGTGACGACGGGTCGATAGTCCGGCCCGCTGACGGGGTGCAGCGGCGGCTGCATCACGACCTTGTCCATGTGCGGGGCTTCCGGAATCGAGGCGGCCTGGGCGCGGCCGCTGACGACGGATGCGGCGGCGAGCGCGGCGCTACCCAAAAATCCTCGGCGGGAAAACATGTTGGCCTCCATGTCAGTGACCGCCATCGGCAGGCGCTGCCGCGGCGAGAGTGGTTGAATTGTCGCCGTCAGCAGGCGCGCCGCCGCCATTGACGGCGGTCTGCAAGTCGGATTGGGCAAGGAAAAATCTTTGCCTGGCATCGATTGCACCGCGCAGCGACGCGAGCCGCTGCCGCGCCTCGGTGAGCAGCGCGAAGATATCGACCTGCATGCTGGAGAAGCGGAGCTGCATCTCCTCGGTGATGATTTTTCGCAAGGGGATGATCTCGCGCTGATAATGGCTGGCGATGTCGTAGCCGGAGCGATAGACCCGATAAGCATCGCGTGCCTCGGAGCGTACATTCACGGCGCGCTCGGTCAGCCGGTTGAAGGCGAAATTGTAGGTCTCCGCCGCCTGCCGCACCCGCACCTCGCCGCCGTCGAAGATCGGGATCTGGAACTGCACGTCGAAGCCGCGCTCGCGGAACGGCGCGCCTTCCGGATCCCGGGTGCGGCGGGAGATGCCGGCGAGATCGAGCAGGGTCACGAAGCGCGTCGCCTCCGTGAGGTTCAGCGACTTTGCGAGCGCGCTCAGCTCGAGCCGCGCGATCTGCAGGTCGATGCGATGGGCGACCGCGTCGGCTTCGATCGACGGCAAAGCCTGCGGCCGGCGTGGCAGCGGCGGCAGTTGATTGGGCAGCCGGAAGTCGAGGCCGCCGTCCCACAGCCCCATCAGGCGCGCCAGCTTTTCGCGCGCGCTCGTCGCCGTCTGTCGCGCGGTGGCGAGGTCGGCGGTGGTTTCGGCGTAAAACACCTGTTCTCGGGCCTGATCGAGCTTGTTGATCGAGCCAGTTTCGCCGAGCTTGACCGCGAGCTGCGCGGTTGATTCCGCCGTCGCCTTCGCATCCGTCAGCAACGCCACCATCTCGTTGCCGCCAACGGCGCGCCAATAAGCGCGGCGGACATCGGCGGCAAGCCGCAACGTCGCCAGGCTTGCGCGCAATTGCGCCTGGCGGAAACGGTCGCGGGCGATTTCCGAGCGGAACGGCAGGGTGGCGAGCGCGAGGATGTCGCCGACAATTTGACGCTCGATTTCGCTGGCGCCGTTGCCCGAGATCCGGGAGACCGAGAACACGGGATTGGGCGGCAGGCTCTGCTCGACGAGATCGGTCTCGGCCAGCGCCAGCTCGTTATAAGCGGCCTGAAGCCCCTTGTTGTTGAGCAGTGCGATCTGCACGGCGGTCTCGATGCTGAGTGTTCGCGACAGCAGCTGGCGACCGCGCGCGTCGACCGCGCCGGCTCCTTCGGTTGTTCGCACAAAGGCGACATCCTTGTTGATGGTCTGGCTCGTCAGTTCCGAGACGGCCTTCATGCCGCTGTCGGGCGAGAAGGCGGCGCAGCCTGCAAGTCCAAACGAGGTGAGACCGAGCAGGCTTAGCGCGAGACGATGTGTCATGGCGCGCTCCTACCGGTCTTGCTTGAGCTGCGGCGCGACGCTCTCGTTGCGCTCGCGCCATGGTGCCGGCGTCGCGGGCCGCAGGCTGGTGTAGGGCGCAATCGTCGAATGATAGCCGGCGCGCGCGATCTTGGCCGCGGGATCGGCAGGATCAGCGCCAGCGACTTGTATCGTTGCCGGCATGCAGCCGGACAACGCCAAGGCCGTCGCGGCCAGCAGCGGCCAATTGAATCGAAAGTGTCGTCCCCGCGCCGCGGATGCAGCGGCGGACTTCGCCCCGGAAAGCGTAAGCATGAGTCATCCCTGATCTGTCTGGAGACCACAGGTGCGCGCGCGCGGATGCGCGCTCGGCCTGACGTCGTCGCGCGTCAGATCAGGCGATCGGAGGGCGGTAGTGCAGGGGCGGCGCCGCGCTGTGCAGGCTGGCCACGATCTCGGGCGAGCAGGCGGAAACCGGCTGAAGCGACTTTGCGACGCTGGGCAGGTCGGCCGGCAGCGCGCTCACGCACATCATCGCGCAGCACGGTCCCGCCGTACCCTTGCCGCCGTGATGATGAGGGGTGGGGGGCGCGTCCTGCGCGGCGCCCTGATGATGCGCATGCGGCCTGGCGTGGTCATGCGAGGCGCCGTCATGCGTGTGGCCGGCCTGCATCTGGTGATGCACCGGCACGCGGTCGGCGAGAAGCGCGTCGTCGAGGCACGGTGCTGGAGCGCTACCCCAGGCGAGGCTTGCGGCCGGCGCGATCACGCAGAACAGATAGGCGAAGGCAATGAAGCGCCCCACCTTGATCCGCATCGATCGTGTCAATCGCAGCAACATTCCGCCGACATGCTCTCCGCGCCGCCGTGTTGCATGCGCTGATTTGCAAAATAATGACAAAACGCGCGTTCGCCAAGCTCCATCTTACCGCAGTGCACCGTGCATGCCCAATATCGCGCCACAATGGTTGACCCTGTGGTGATCCGCGGGCCATGGTCCCGCCCGTGCACGCACCAAATCAGTCAGGACAAACACCCGAAGCATTCACCCCTGATTCGCGTCAGGCCTGGATGCGCCTCGTCATTGCGCTTCTGATCGGCTCGATCGGCGGCGTCGGCATGTGGGCGATCGTCGTCATGATTCCCGCGGTGCAAGCCGAATTCTCCGCCACGCGCGGCGCGGTGTCGCTGGCTTTCACCCTGATGATGTTCGGTTTCGGGCTTGGCGGCGTCATCGCCGGCAGGATCACCGACCGCTTCGGCATCGTGGCGGCTATGGCGATCAGCATTGCCTTCCTCGGGGTCGCCAATGTGCTGGCGGGTCTGTCGACCCAGCTCTGGCAGTTCGTGGCGGCGTATTTCCTGATCGGGCTCGGCACGTCGGCGACCTTTGCGCCGCTGATGGCCGAGGCCTCGCACTGGTTCGAGCGCTATCGCGGCCTGGCCGTGACGATCGTCGCCAGCGGCAATTATGTCGCCGGCACGATGTGGCCGCCGCTCGTGAGCACGGGCATGCAGACGATCGGCTGGCGCTTCACTCATATCGGCATCGGCCTCGTCTGCGTCAGCCTGATGACCATCCTGGTGCTGGTCCTGCGCGCGCAGATGGGCGACGACAAGGTTCACGATCATGCCAATGCAGCGCCGCCGCGGGTCGACCTCAAGCTCTCGACCAACACGCTGACGGTGCTGCTCTCGATCGCCAGCATTTCCTGCTGCGTCGCCATGGCAATGCCGCAGGTGCATATCGTCGCCTATTGCGGCGATCTCGGATATGGCGTGGCGCGCGGCGCCGAGATGCTGTCGCTGATGATGGCCTGCGGCATCGTCAGCCGGATCGGCTCGGGCTACCTCGCCGACAAGATCGGCGGCATCCCCACACTGCTGATCGGTGCGGTGGCGCAAGGCTTCGCACTCGTGTTCTATCTGTTCTTCGACGGCCTGACCTCGCTCTATTTGATCTCAGCGATGTTCGGCCTGTTCCAGGGCGGGATCGTTCCGAGCTATGCCATCATCGTACGCGAGGCGATGCCGGCGAGCGAGGCCGCAACCCGCGTCGGCATCGTGATCTTCGCGTCCGTGTTCGGCATGTCCTTCGGCGGCTGGGTCTCGGGCGTCATCTTCGACGCGACAGGTTCCTACGCGGCGGCGTTCGCCAACGGCGTGGCGTGGAACGCGCTCAATATCGGCATCGTCTTGACGCTGCTGATCCGCTCGCGGATCAATGCAGTCAGGACCGGTCCGGGTTTTGCGACCTAGACTGCCTGTCCCACCTTCAGCAGCGAACAACCCGTGATCTTGTAGCTGCCGTCCGGTTGCTGCTCCAGCGTGTAGAGCGCTTCCCAGGCCTCGCCATTGGCATCGATGATATGGACGTGCTGGGCAATCCGGCTGCCCTCGCTCTTGCTGCCGCCAAATTCAAAGCTCTTGTGCCGGTACACCGGCGGATAGCCGTTTTGCACCATGGACATGAAGATGTCGGGCGCGGGGAAGATCTCCTGGATCGCAGGAGCGGCGTAGGAATAGGCCCCGCGCGCGTCGTCACGGCCGAATGCCTGCTCCTGGGCGCGGATGATACTCTGTGCCGTCGCGACATCGTCGGCGCGCGCTGAGATGGGACCGAAGGCGACACTGAGAAAGACCAGCAAGGCGGCGATGCGCATGACAAGCTCCGCGTTGAAATCCCGGCGGCGCCGATCCTAGCACATCTCGAGGGCTATCGCTTCCGCTTTGCAGCCGGCTTCGCAGGCTTGGCGGACGCGCGGACCTTGGCTTTCATGGCAGGCTGCACCCGCAAACCGTCAACGAACACGTCGAGCATCCGCAGCACCGAGGATTGCCAGCCGGGCTGGTCGTGCATGTAGCACATGCCAAAGAACGCGCGCAGCAAGTCCTCGGGACTGACGTCCGCGCGCATCGCGCCGGCCGCGGCTGCGCGATCGAGCAGCGAGCCGATCGCCTTGGTCAGGCGCTCAAAGGAAAAGGCATGCAACTCCGACCCGCTCTGCACCGCGAGTGCCAAGGCTGCCACCATGCCCTTCTTGGTGGCAACGAATTCGACTCCTGAGCGCAGCCAGCGCCTGAGCGCGTCGACCGGGTCACTGGCGTTCTTCAACTGCTCGGCGAGCTCGCTGAGCTGCTCGACCTCGCGCCGGTACACCGCCTCGAACAAATCCTCGCGGGTCGGGAAATGCCGATAGAGCGTGCCGATGCCAACGCCGGCGCGTTTTGCCACCGCCTCCAGGCTCGCCTCCGGACCACCCGCGTTGAACACGGCCTTGGCCGCCTCGAGCACGCGCTCGCGATTGCGCACGGCATCGGCACGGGGCTTGCGGGTCTGGTCGGTGGTGTGGTCGTCCATCCACGCAATGTAGATCACGAATTGGTTAGATTGAACCCTTACGGGGCTGCATCGCGCTGATGCGCACGGGCTTTTGACGAATTCCAAATATTTCCCGCCGGCCCTTGTTAAGCGGAGGCTGCCTCCGTATCTTCGCTGAAGTCGTTGCCCCGGATGATGTTCGGGGGGCGCATATCGACGGCGGCCACGGCGGTGGCGCGCTGCGCGATCACTCATGTCTATTCCTGATCGGAGCCTTGTATGAACCACTCCATCAGCCTCACCGTGAACGGTGCGCGGCGCGACTTCGTCCTCGACGATCCGCGCGTCACGCTGCTCGATCTCCTGCGTGAGCGCCTCCACCTGACCGGAACCAAGAAGGGATGCGACCGCGGCCAATGCGGCGCCTGCACCATTCTCGTCGACGGCAAGCGCATCAACTCCTGTCTCGCGCTGGCCATCAGTCATGATGGCGCCGACATTCTCACCATCGAGGGCCTGGCGCGCGGCGACCAGCTTCACCCCGTGCAGGCCGCTTTCATCTCCCACGACGGATTTCAGTGCGGCTTCTGCACGCCCGGCCAGATCATGAGCGCGATCGGCATGATGAGCGAGGCACAGGCCGGCAACGATCCCGAGCGCATTCGCGAATGCATGAGCGGCAATCTGTGTCGCTGCGGCGCCTATGCCGGCATCGTCGATGCCGTGCTCGACGCGCAGGCCGGCATGGACGAATCCAATCAGAGGCGCTCCGCATGAAGCAATTTGATTATGTCAGGCCCGCCACGGTCGCCGAAGCCGTCGCGGCCGCGACGCAGCCGGGCGCCGTCTATCTCGCCGCCGGCACCAATCTGCTCGATCTGATGAAGGGCGGCGTCAGCCGTCCGGATCGTCTGGTCGACGTTACCCATCTCGACGGACTCGATCGGGTCGAGCGCCTCGCCGACGGTGGTATCCGCATCGGCGCACTGGTGAGCAACGCCGATCTTGCGCATGACGCAGACTTTGCCAAGGCCTATCCGGCCGTCGCCGAAGCGCTGCTCTCCGGCGCATCGGCGCAACTGCGCAATGCCGCGACCGTCGGCGGCAATCTGCTGCAGCGGACGCGCTGCGCGTATTTCTACGACACCGCAAGCCGCTGCAACAAGCGCGAGGCCGGCAGCGGCTGCGACGCCCGCGACGGCGAGAACCGCACCCACGCCGTGCTCGGCTGGAGCGAAAACTGCATCGCCACGCATCCGTCCGATTTCTGCGTGCCGCTGGTCGCGCTCGACGCCATCGTCGAGATCGAAGGCAGGAACGGGCGGCGCGAGATCGCGCTCGACGAACTGCATCGCCTGCCCGGCGATACGCCTGAGCGTGAATCGGCGCTCGAACCGGGGGATCTCATCGTCGCGGTGCGTCTGCCGCCCGCGGCGCGCGGCTTTGCCGCTCATGCGCGCTATCTCAAGGTCCGCGATAGAACGTCCTACGCGTTCGCCGTCGTCTCGGCTGCGGCTGCGCTGCGGATCGAGAACGGCAAGATCGCGGAGGCGCGGCTTGCGCTCGGCGGCGTCGCCGCAAAGCCCTGGCGCGCCCGCGCTGCGGAGGACATGCTCAGGAACGTCGCGCCCACGGTGCACGCTTTCCAGGAAGCCGCCTCGCGCGCGCTCGCCGACGCAAAACCGTCCGGCGACAACGCCTTCAAGATCGAGCTCGCGCGCCGCATCGTCGTGCGCGCGCTGAGCCTCGCCGCTGCCGGTACGCCTGCGCGCATCCCCGCGCTGCCGGCCTCTCCCTTTGCCTCGACGTCCGGAGCCATTCATGCCTGAGGTTAATCTCACCAGCGCGCCCGCTCATCTGCGCCACGGCTCGAACATCGGCCAGCCGCTGACCCGCCGCGACGGCGTGCTTAAGGTCAAAGGCCAGGCGACCTACGCCGCTGACAATCATCCGCCCGGTATGCTGTTTGCAGTGATGGCCGTTTCCAGCATCGCGCACGGCCGCGTGACTTCGCTCGACGTCAGCGCCGCCAAGCGCCACCCCGGCGTCGTCGATGTCATGACGCCAGACCACAAGCCTGGGCTCGCGATCGATCCCGAGATCAAGACCAATCCCTTCGTGTTCCGGATGGAGGTGTTGCAGAGCAATGAGGTCCGCTACGCCAACCAGCCGATCGCCGTCGTGATCGCCGAGACGCTGGAGGCTGCGACCGAAGGCGCGGCGCTGCTGGCGCCGCGCTACGAGACGCTGCCCGCGCTCATCGGCCTCGATGCGGGTGAAAGCTTCGTGCCGCCGGTCGTCGGTGTCGGCAACCCCACGGAAAATCACCGCGGCGATGTCGAGGCGGGGCTTGCCTCCGCCGACAAGCGGATCGACGCGATCTACGAGACGCCGCCGCAATATCACAATGCGATGGAGCCGCATGCGATCGTGGCTGCCTGGGACGGCGACAGTCTGCAGATCGACATGCCGACCCAGGGTCTCATGCTGTCGCTGGCGCGCGTTGCCGAATTATTCGGCATCGCGCACGACAAGATCCACATCCGCAGCCCGTTCCTCGGCGGCGGCTTCGGCTCGAAGGGGCTCATGGCCGGCCCTCCGGTGCTCGGCATCATGGCGGCAAAGCTCGTCGGCAAACCGGTCAAGCTGGTGCTGCGCCGTGAGCAGATGTACGGCCCGGTCGGCCATCGCGCGCCGACGCGGCAGCGGCTGCGCATCGGCACAGATGGCGAGGGGCGCCTGACCGCGCTCGATCACCATGCGAGGACCGTGTCGAGCACGTTCGACGATTTCTACGAACCCGCGGCTGATGCCTCGCACACGCTCTATGCGGCGCCCGCGATCCGCACCTCGCATGATGCCGTGCGCGTCAACACCGGCACGCCGTTGTTCATGCGCGCGCCGGGCGAGGCCACCGGCTCGATCGCGCTAGAGAGCGCGATCGACGAGATGGCGTGGGCTTGCGGCATCGATCCGCTCGCCTTTCGTCTGAAGAACTATGCCGAGGTCGAGCCCATCACCGGCAAGCCGTTCTCGTCCAAGGCATTGCGCGCCTGCTACGAGCAGGGAGCGGCGCGCTTCGGCTGGGCGAAGCGATCGCTCCAGCCGCGGCAGATGCGCGACGACGATGGCCTTCTGGTCGGCTGGGGCATGGGCACCGCGACGTTCCCGGCGCTGATGTTCCAGGCCGAGGCACGCGCAGTGCTTCGCCGCGACGGCTCCGGCGCCATGGAAATCGGCGCGCATGACATGGGGCAGGGCGCCTGGACGGCGCTGGCGCAGATTGCGGCCGACGAACTGGGGCTTGATATCGACCGCGTCGAGTTCAAGGCGGGTTCATCCGACCTGCCCGATGCCGGCATCGCCGGCGGCTCGGCACACACGGCAACCGCGGGTGCCGCGATCCACAGCGCAGGCGCGGCCGTGATTGCAAAACTCGCCGATCTCGCCACCAACGATGAGCGCTCGCCGCTGTTTGGCGCCGGCAATGCCGGCGTGATCGCGCGCGATGGCAGGTTGATCCGGCGCGACGACGAGAGCCGCGGCGAAAGCTATTCCGAGATTCTCGCGCGCGCCGGCGTCGCCGAGCTCGAGGCGCGCGGCACGGGCGCGCCGAATCCGGCGGCGATGGAGGAGTATGCGATGCACGCCCACGGCGCGGTGTTCGCGGAGGTGAAGGTCGATCCCGAGCTCGGCCAGGTCCGCGTCACCCGCATGGTCGGCGCTTTCGCCGCGGGACGCATCGTCAACCCGCGTATGGTGCAGAGCCAGCTGTTCGGTGGCATGATCTGGGGCCTGTCCTTTGCGTTGCACGAGGAAGCCATCACCGACCGCCGCACGGGCCGGATCATGAACGCCAATCTCGGCGAGTACCATATCCCGGTGAATGCCGACGTGCCGCCGCTCGACGTGATCACGGTCGATGAGCACGACCCGCACGTGAACGCGCTCGGTATCAAGGGTGTCGGCGAGATCGGCATCACCGGCAGTGCGGGCGCGGTCGCCAACGCGGTGTGGCATGCGACTGGGGTGCGTGTCCGCCGTTTTCCGATCCGGATCGAGGAGTTGCTGACGTAGCCTGAGGCCGCGGGCCGGCGAGGCTGTCTCGCTCTCCGCCTGCTAGTGCAGCTTCTTGCGAAGAGCCTTGAGCGCTTCTCGCTGCGACTCGATGTAGTTCGCGATGGCCTTGCGCAGCTCCTCCGAATGGAGCTTGTCGTTGTCGCGCTGCACTTCATCGAGTGCGGCCTCTGCATTTGCGAGCGTGATCTTCATAGCGAGCCCTGTTACGAAGCGGCTCCGGAAAGCGGAGGCTGCTTGGCTATGGCTCGAAATATATAGAGGATCAGGCTGCGGAAATTGAGATGGCTCAAGCTCCGTAAGATACCGGTGGCTCCGTAGGATCGCGGATAACTTTAAAATGTCGGCGGTGTGCAGGCCGAGATCACCTCGCACGGCTTGCCGCCGACGCAGCGGAAGCGATGCGGACGCCGGCTCTCGAAGTAATAGGCATCGCCCGGATTGAGGATGCGGCGCTCGTCCTCGACGGTGACTTCGAGCTTTCCCGAGATCACGATGCCGCCTTCCTCCCCGTCATGGACGAGGTGAACGCGCCCGGTGTCGCTGCCGGGCTCGTAGCGCTCCTTCAGGATCTGCAGGCTGCGACCGAACAGATTGTCGCCGATCTGCCGATAGGAGATCGGCTTCTTGCCGACCTCGGTCAGCTCTTCGCCGCGGTAAAATATCTTGCGCCGGCTCTCCGGCTCCAGCGCGAAGAATTCGGCGAGCCCCATCGGAATGCCGTCGAGGATGCGCTTGAGGGCGCCGACCGACGGGTTCATCTGGTTGGATTCGATCAGCGAGATCGTCGAATTGGTGACGCCGGCGCGCTTGGCGAGTTCGCGCTGCGACAGCTTCTGGCGCGCCCGGATGAATCGCAGCCGTCCACCGATATCGACGCTCATGTCCCTGTCCCGTGTTGCAGGTGTTGCGGATCGCGCAAATATGGACCGGCAGCCCCAGTCAAATCAATGGCTTGCAGCCTCTCAGAAAAGGACTTGTTGCGCTTTTCAAGCCGTGCCTCTGGTAGCAGGTCAGCAAAGGAGCGTGGCCCGTGACCCTTCATCAGATTCCGAACACCATCAAGACCGACTCGTTCTGGATGCCGTTCACGGCCAACCGGCAATTCAAGAAGGCGCCGCGCCTGTTCTCCTCGGCCGAGGGCATGCACTACACCACCGTCGACGGCCGCAAGGTGATCGACGCCTCCGCCGGCCTCTGGTGCGTCAATGCCGGCCACGGCCGCAAGCAGATCGCCGCCGCCGTCGAGCGCCAGCTGATGACGCTGGATTTCGCACCGTCGTTCCAGATGGGCCATCCGCTGGCATTCGACTTCGCCGAGCGTCTGGCCGAGATCGCGCCGAAGGGCCTCGATCGCATCTTCTTCACCAATTCCGGCTCCGAGTCGGTCGACACCGCGCTGAAGATCGCGCTCGCCTATCACCGCGCCAACGGCCAGGCGAGCCGCACCCGTCTGATCGGCCGCGAGCGCGGCTATCACGGCGTCGGCTTCGGCGGCACCTCGGTCGGCGGCATGGTCGCCAACCGCCGCGCCTTCGCGACCCTGCTGCCGGGCGTCGACCACATCCGTCACACCCACGATCTCACCCGCAACGCCTTCGCCAAGGATCAGCCCGAGCATGGCGCCGAGCTCGCCGATGATCTCGAGCGGTTGGTGGCCCTGCATGGCGCCGAGACCATCGCCGCCGTCATCGTCGAGCCAGTGCCCGGATCGACCGCGGTGTTGCCGCCGCCGAAGGGCTATCTCCAGCGCCTGCGCGACATCTGCGATAAGCACGGTATTCTCCTGATCTTCGACGAGGTCATCACCGGCTTCGGCCGCCTCGGCACGCCGTTCGCCGCCAACTTCTTCGGCGTCACGCCTGACATGATGACGACGGCCAAGGGCATCACTAACGGCACCGTTCCCTGCGGCGCCGTGTTTGCGAGCCGCAAGGTTCACGACGGCCTGATGGTCGGCCCGGAGAACGCGATGGAGCTGTTCCACGGCTACACCTATTCGGCGCACCCGGTCGCCTGCGCCGCGGGCATCGCGACGCTCGACATCTACAAGGATGAAGGCCTGCTGACGCGCGGTGCTTCGATCTCTGAATACTGGCGCGACGCGCTGCATTCGCTGAAGGGCCTGCCCAACGTCGTCGATATCCGCAATTGCGGCCTGATGGGCGCGGTCGAGCTGTCGCCGCGTGACGGTACGGTCGGCGTGCGTGGCTACGACGTCATGGTCGACTGCTTCAATCGCGGGCTGTACTTCCGCATGAGTGGCGATAGCTTTGCGCTGTCGCCTCCGCTCATCGTCGAGAAGAGCCACATCGACGATATCGTGTCGATCCTCGGCGATGCCATCAAGCGGGTGGCCTGATAATTGCTCTCGCCGTTGCGGAGTTCCCTCTTGCAGCGGCGAGCGTGATGCCGCAGGAGTTTGACCAAGCGTGAAAGTTCTGATCCTCGGCAGCGGTGTCATCGGTGTCACCTCTGCCTACTACCTCGCGCGTGCCGGCCATGAGGTGACGGTCGTCGACCGTCAGCCCGAACCGGCGCTCGAGACCTCCTTTGCCAATGCCGGCGAAGTGTCGCCCGGCTATTCCTCGCCCTGGGCCGGTCCCGGCGTGCCGGTGAAGGCGGTCAAATGGCTGCTGATGAAGCACGGCCCGCTGGTGATCCGGCCGAAGCTCGATCCCGTGATGTGGGTCTGGCTGCTCAAGATGCTGCGCAACTGCACCAG
Organism: Bradyrhizobium sp. 172; assembly: GCF_023101065.1. Lineage (NCBI taxonomy): Bacteria > Pseudomonadati > Pseudomonadota > Alphaproteobacteria > Hyphomicrobiales > Nitrobacteraceae > Bradyrhizobium > Bradyrhizobium sp. 172. The sequence continues at coordinate 6,349,009 of NZ_CP064701.1, read as the reverse complement.
CGAACGCTACGCGATCAACAAGAGCCGGATGATTCCGATCGCGGAATACAGCCGCGATTGCCTGCGCGACCTGCGCCGCGACATCGGCATCCAGTATGACGAGCGCTCGCAGGGCACGCTGCAGCTGTTTCGCTACCAAGCCCAGCTCGACGGCACCGGTGAGGACATCGCCGTGCTCAAGCAATACGGCGTGCCGTTCGAGGTGTTGAGCCGCGAGGGCTGCATCGCGGCCGAGCCGGCTCTGGCGGGCGTGAAAGAGAAGGTCGCGGGCGGACTACGCTTGCCGCAGGACGAGACCGGCGACTGCCACATGTTCACGCAGGCACTGGCCAAGCATGCCGAAGCGCTCGGCGTGCGCTTCATGTTCAATACCGGCATCGACCGCATCGTCACCGACGGGGCGCGCGTTAGCGGCGTCGCGACCAGCGCTGGGATGTTGCAGGCAGAAGCTTACGTGCTCGCGCTCGGAAGCTGGTCGTCGCGGCTGGTCGCGCCGCTCGATATTTCGCTGCCAGTCTATCCCGTGAAGGGTTATTCGATCACGGTACCGATCAAGGACGCTTCCGGCGCGCCGGAATCGACGGTGATGGACGAGAGCTATAAAGTCGCCATCACGCGCCTCGGCAATCGCATCCGCGTCGGCGGCACCGCCGAAATCTCCGGCTTCTCGAGCCAGCTCTATGGTGCGCGGCGCGCCACGCTCGATCACTCGCTGACCGATCTGTTTCCGCGAGGCGGCGATCTCTCCAAGGCGACGTTCTGGAGCGGCCTGCGCCCGATGACGCCGGACGGCCCGCCCGTGATCGGCCCGACGCAATACGCCAACCTTCACCTCAACACCGGCCATGGCACGCTAGGCTGGACCATGTCCTGCGGCTCCGGCCGCGTGCTCGCCGACATGCTGTCAGGCAAGAAGCCGGACATTGATGTGAGTGCGCTGACAGTGGACCGGTACAAGTACCGGTTTGGCTAAGACTCTATCCTCCCGTCATTGCGAGGAGCTCTCGCGACGAGGAATCCAGAGTGTCTCCGCGGTGAGAATGTGGATTGCTTCGCTTCGCTGGCAATGACGGCTGCGCTACGCCGTCCCCGTCACGCAATTCACCCACAGCACCACCGCCTTCGCGTCATTGGCTGGATTTAAAAACCGGTGCGGCCGACGGCTTGCAAACCGAAAACTGTCGCCCGTCTTCAGCGACCACGTCTCGCTGTCCACCGTCAGCATCATCTCGCCTTCGAGAACGAGGCCGGCTTCCTCGCCGTCATGGGTGTAGAGCTCGTCACCGGTGGAGCCGCCCGGCTCCAGATGCACCAGGAACAGGTTGAGCCGGTTGTCGGGGCTGGCGGGGCTCAGCAACTGCTTGGACACGCCGGTGCGCCAGAGCTTCAGCTCGGGCCGCTGCAGTCCGCGCGTGACCACCTGATCTGGTGCACCGTCGGCGTTCGGGCTCGCGCCGAACAGCGCGGCGATGCCGACGCCGAGCACGTCGGCGAGCGTGGCCAGCACGCGCAGCGACGGCGACGACAGTCCGCGCTCGATCTGGCTGAGGAAACCGATCGACAGCTCCGTGCGCGAGGCGACCGTCTCGAGCGAGAATTGCCTGATGCGCCTGAGATCGCGAATGCGGCGGCCGACCGCAACATCCATCGCCGGCTCGGCCGCTTTGGCGATAGCCCGGGCGGAGGCTTTCACCTTCACCTTCTTCACCGGCTTTGCGGCGGCCGGCCTGTGCATTCTCTTGCCACCGCTCACGTCAAACCGCTTCCTTCATGTGCATGAAAACCACTTGCATCGGCCGCAGAAGTGTGACCAAATTTTCATATTGGTGAAAATAGGCCGAAACGGCTTTGCCCGCAACGTCTGCGATGAACGAGGTTTGCGAGCGCCGCCATCGGTCGGGCCCAAGGGGGATGCGATGAAGCGTTTTGGTCTGGCCGCGCTCGCGGCACTCGCGATTGCCGCAGCAGCGCCGGCTTCGGCGCAGCAAGTGCTGAAGGTCGGCTCGACGCCGACAGGCATTCCCTTCACCTTCCTCGACACCAAGACCAATAGCATCCAGGGCATCATGGTCGATCTCGTCACTGAAGTGGGCAAGGATGCCGGCTTCAACGTGCAGATCGAGCCGATGCAGTTCTCGGCCCTGATCCCGTCGCTGACATCAAGCAAGATCGACATCATCGCGGCCGCGATGTTCATCACAGCGCCGCGCAAGGAGGTCGTCGACTTCTCCGACCCGATCTACACCTATGGCGAAGGCCTCGTGGTCCCCAAGAGCGACACCAAGGCCTACGCCACCCAGGACGATCTGAAGGGCGAGACGGTCGGCGCTCAGGTCGGCACCGCCTTCGTCGACGCGCTGAAGAAGTCCGGCCTGTTCGCCGACGTCAAGGCCTACGACACCATCCCCGACATCCTGCGCGACGTGAACACCGGCCGCCTCAAGGCCGGTTACGCCGACTATCCGATCCTCGCCTACAATCTGAAGCAGGGCGGCTTCCCCGAGGTGCGCCTGGTCGATGGCTACAAGCCCGTCACCGTCGGCTCGGTGGGCATCGGCGTGCGCAAGGGCGAGGCCGCGCTGCTCGGCAAGATCAACGCTTCGCTCGCCAAGCTGAAGGCCAACGGCACCATCGACAAGATCCTCGATAAATGGGGTCTGAAGGCACAGGGTTGATCGGCAGAGGCCATCGATGAAAGCTGATCGATGAAAGGCTTCTGGCACGACGCGGCCGAATTCTTCCCGATCCTGATGAGCGGCGTCGCGCTGACGATCGTCGTCACCATCGGCTCGCTGCTGCTTTCGACGGTTCTTGGCCTCGTCTGGGCGATGATGCGGGTCTCCGGCATCCGCGTCCTGTCGCTGCTCAGCGCCAGCCTGATCAACGTGATCCGCGGCATTCCGATCATCGTGCTGTTGTTCTACCTCTATTTCGTGATGCCCGATCTCGGCGTTACCCTGTCCGCGTTGCAGGCCGCGATCCTCGGGCTCGGCATCGCCTACTCGGCCTATCAGGCGGAGAATTTCCGCGCCGGCATCGAGGCCATCGACAAAGGGCAGATCGAGGCGGCGCAATCGATCGGCATGGGCTGGTGGCTGACCATGCGCCGGGTCGTGCTGCCGCAGGCGGTGCGGATCGTGCTGCCGCCCTATGGCAACGTCATGATCATGATGCTGAAGGACTCTTCGCAGGCCTCGACCATCACGGTCGCCGAGCTCGCCCTTCAGGGCAAGCTGATCGCGTCCTCGACCTTCAAGAACACCAACGTGTTCACGCTTGTCGCGCTGATGTATCTCACCATGAGCATTCCGCTGATCCTGCTGGTCCGTCACTTCGAGAAGCGGGCCGGCAAGAAATGATCGACTTGACCGACGTCCACAAGAGCTTCGGTGCGAACGAGGTGCTCAAGGGCATCACGGCGTCCGTCCAGAAGGGCGAGGTGGTCTGCATCGTCGGCCCCTCCGGCTCCGGCAAGTCCACCATCTTGCGCTGTATCAACGGTCTCGAAAGCTACGACCGCGGCGAGATCAGCGTCGAGGGATTGAAGGTCGACAGCGACGCGCCGTCGATCGTGAAAGTCCGCACCCAGGTCTCGATGGTGTTCCAGCGCTTCAATCTGTTTCCGCACCGGACGGTGCTGGAGAACGTGGTTGAAGGTCCGCTCTATGTGAAGCAGGAGCCACGCGCTGCCGCATTCGAGCGTGGCCGCGCGCTGCTCGCCCAGGTGGGCCTTGCCGAGAAAGCCAACGAGCATCCGCCCCAGCTCTCCGGCGGCCAGCAGCAGCGCGTCGCGATCGCACGGGCGCTGGCGATGCAGCCCAAGGCCATCCTGTTCGACGAACCGACCTCGGCGCTCGATCCTGAATTGGTCGGCGACGTTCTCGGCGTGATGCGCAAGCTCGCCGACGACGGCATGACCATGGTCGTCGTCACCCATGAGATGGGCTTTGCCCGCGACGTCGCCGACCGCGTGCTGTTCATCGACGGCGGCGTCATCGTCGAGCAGGGGCCGGCCAAGTCGCTGCTCAATCAACCCCAGCATCCGCGCACGCAGGACTTTTTGCGCCGCGTGCTGCATCCGCTCTGACCGGTCTTCGCCATGACCACGCGCCTGCCTCTGCCGCCGTCCCTCTACGCCGACACCGCCGTCGTGCCGCCGACTACGCCGCCGCTCGAAATCGACAGGACGGTCTCGGTCGCGATCGTCGGCGGCGGCTACACCGGCCTGTCCACGGCGTTGCACCTGGCGGAGCAGGGTGTCGAGGCACTGGTGCTGGAGGCGCAGGAGCCGGGCTGGGGCGCATCCGGCAATAATGGCGGTCACACCAATCCCGGACTGAAGCACGATCCCGATCAGATCGAGGCGGATTTCGGCGCTGAGCTCGGCCGCCGCATGGTCGCGTTCTCCTACGGCACGACGAACTTCACCCACGATTTGATCCGCCGCTACCAGATCCCGTGCGAAGCACGGCAGAACGGCACGCTGCGCGCGGCCTATAACGAGGCCAGCGCCGCCGCGATCGAGACAACCGCACAGCAGTGCATCGCCCGTGGCATGCCGGTGTCGTACCTCAATCGCGAGCAATTGCGCGAGATGACGGGCACGGATCGCTACATCGGCGCCATGCTGGATGCGCGCGGCGGCGATCTGCATCCGCTCAGCTATGCCCGCGGCCTCGCGCGCGCCGCGATCTCCGCGGGCGCGAAGGTGTATGGCGAAACACCCGCACTATCACTCCGTCGCGAGGGCAGCCGCTGGCGCATCGAGACGCCGCGCGCGGTGGTGCATGCCGACAAGGTGCTGCTCGCGACCAACGGTTTTACCGACGATCTCTGGCCGGCGCTTCGCCGCACCATCGTGCCGGTGTTTTCCTCGATCGCGGCCACGGCCCCGCTCTCTGACGACGTGGCCCGTTCGATCATGCCGACGCGTCCCGTCCTTTACGAGAGCGGCCACATCACCGTCTATTACCGCATCGATCAGCAGAACCGCCTCTTGATGGGGGGCCGCGGCCCGATGCGCTGGATCAGTTCGCCGCGCGACGTCGCCTATCTCATGCGATACGCCGAACGGCTATGGCCGCAGCTCAAGGGCGTGGCCTGGACCCATGGCTGGAACAGCCGGCTTGCCATCACCGCGGATCATTACCCGCATGTGCACGAGCCCGCGGACAACATCCTGATCTCGCTCGGCTGCAACGGCCGCGGCGTCGCGCTCTCGACCGCGATGGGCGCGCAGCTCGCACGACGTCTGATCGGCGGCGCCAAGGCCGAGATCGACATGCCCGTCACCGGCATCAAGCCGATCCCGATGCACGCCTTCTGGCCGGTTGGCGTGACGACGGCAGTGATCGCTGGCCGCGTGCGGGACCGGTTGGGGATCTAAGCTCAGCCTTCCGCCACTGCGTCGGCCCAGGGCTGAAAAATCTCGACCGCGCCGGAATTGGTGTCGCCGTCGCGCATCACGACGCTCGGGCAGGCGAACTTCTGCGGCAAGTACTGCACCCGCGCTTCCTCGTAGTCGAATCGGGCCGCGAGCATCTCGCGTGTGTCCGCCGGCAGCCTGGTATCGCCGATCACGATCGCGCCTTCGCTGGCGTCGATGCGCGGTTGATGGATTGCGGCATCGAGATCCATGCCAAAATCCATCGCAAACGACACGATCTGCATCACCGACGGGAGGATGCGGCGACCGCCGGAGGCACCGACCGCGAGCCGTCTGCCGTCCTCGGCCTCGGCGATGACGGGCGTGTAGTTGGTGAGACAGCGCTTGCCAGAGGCGAGCGAGTTGGTGGTGCCTGGCTTCGGGTCGAACCACATGATGCCGTTGTTCATGGCGATGCCGGTGTGCGGCGTGACGTATTTCGAGCCGAAGGACGACAGCAGCGTCTGCGTCACCGCCGCGATGTTGCCGTGGCGGTCGACCACGGAGAAGTGCGTGGTGCAGGCGGGCGCCAGATATTCCGCGCCGAGCGAGCGCTTGCCGTCGGCATCGCCCATATCCTTGAGTCGCTCGCGATAGGCCGATTGCAGCGCGGCGGCATATTCGGCATAGGCGGCCGCGTCGGGCGCGCTTCCCGGCTTCAGGTTCTGCTGCAACAGGCGCAGCGCATGCGCCATTGTCGGTCCGGCTGTGAGCTCCGGCGTCGCAAACACGTTGCCGCCACGATAGGGGATCGCCAGCGGATCGCGCCGATGAGCTCGGAACGCGGCGAGATCCTCCACTGACAGCGCGCCGCCGTCGGCCTTGATGTCGGATGCGATGCTCCTGGCGAGATCGCCCTGGTAGAAATCGCGCGGACCGGCGTCGGCCAGGTGCGCCAGTGTCGCCTTCAGCGTGTCCAGCGGCAGTCGCGTCTCGGACTTGATGCCCCACGGCGCGCTCGGCGGGAGGCCGTCCTTCAGGAACGTTGTCGCGCTCGCGGGATAGCGCCGAAGATCGGACGCCGATGCCGCGATCGTCAGCGTGGTCCACCAATCGACCAGCAGGCCTTCGCCGGCGAGGGCGACGGCCGGCGCGACCAGATCCTTCCACGGCAGCCTGGCGTGACGGCGATGCGCCTCCTCCATGCCGGCGACGACGCCGGGCACGGCGATCGAGCCGGGGCCGTGGATGTTGCGGTCGTCCTTCACCCGCTGCCAGGGAAACAGGTCGGAAGCCGCGCCTTCGCCGCTGAGCGGATAGTCGGCGGCGCGCAGGCTTTGCGGCGCGCACATGCCGTAGTCGATCACCTCGTGGAGATTTTCCGCGGCACGGTAGAGCACCATCGCGCCGCCGCCGCCCATGCCGCTGTTCCAGGGCTCCAGCACGTTAAGTGCGAAGGTGGTGGCGACGATCGCGTCCACACAGTCGCCGCCCGCCGCCAGCACTTGCGCCCCCACTTCGGCCGCCCGCCGCGATTGCGCGGCGACGATGCCGCCTTTGGATGTGACGGCGGGCTTGCGGACGGTTTGGGTGTGGCTGAACTGGTGCGGCATGATGATGTCTGTGTGCTGTCTTCGGTTTGGCTTCGTTGCGCTGAGCTCCGCGAAGAATGGCACATCGCCCCCATCGAGAACATCGAAAGGGCGACGCGGCATGGCTGGTGTGTAACAGCGGGGGTGGCGCAGTCGGCAAGACGTAGATGCCAAGACGAGAAAGCCCGGGACAGGCCCGGGCATGACGAGTTATGAGACCGATCAGTGGGAAGCGGAAGCCGCAGGGCTCAGCGCGCGCGATCCAGCCGGCTGGCCTGATACTTGGCGTGCCATTTCGGGCCAGGCCCGCGCATGTAGTGGAGCTCGGGGCGGTAGGGATTGCCCGCGATCCGGATCAGCGTCAGCCATTTGCTGGCGATGAAGTTCAGGGGCTGGCGGAGCAGGGTCAGTGACGCGAGCAACATGGCATCACCTCAGTGCGGCTTGCCGAGCATGGCAGTGAAGGGGAGGTCGAAGATCTCCTCGCCGTCGGAGCCGCTGACATGGATTACCCAGTCGCGCCAATCCTCAGCGCCGGGCGTCAGGATCATCGCGTTCATGATCTGGGCGGCACGGTCGCGCGCCTCGGTCAGGTTGGTCACGGCTGTGCCGCTGCGATCGATCAGCGTGCCGTCCAAGTTGGAGCAGTGAAAATAGACCTGGACCATATGCGTCTCCTATTGGGAGCGATTGGGACGGCAAACCGATACCATTCCAAGCCTTCGCGAAACATTCGGGTCGAGCCCGGTAAGGGAATCTACGGAGATTGGTCGGCGCCAAGCCCCCTGCTGGTTTGATCACAAGGGGGTGTTGATCAACTGGACGGCGTTCCCGCGGCATGGAACAACCCTGGACGGAACGTCCGGGAGGCGCCGTGAACCACCTCACATTTTGGCGTGAAAGCCGAAGCCTGCGCGCATGCACGGGCGCCTTGGTGGTCCTCCTGACCCTCGCCTCGGTAGGCTCATCAGAACCGGTCCGCAAGAGCGGCTATGCGATCGGCACGGAGACCTGCGGCAGCGCCGATCTCGCCTTTCCCAGAATCCAGATCGACATGAAGGCGGGATTTTGCGCTGGCCTCGTCGCCAGCGAGGAGGATCGGCTGAAATTCCCGCGCTCGATCATCCAGGTGCCCGGTCGTGACCTGTTCGTGGTCGCCGACATGGCGGGCTGGGGCCATACCGTTGGCCGGCTGCCGTTGCTCGACCCGCGGGCACCCCAGGGACAGCTGTTCAAGGAGTTGCTGACTGCAATCGAATATCCGTTCGGCCTCGCGATCGGCCCGGACAAGAAGCTCTATGCCTCGAGCGCGGAGACGATCTTCCGGTTCGATCCGCTCGCCGACAATCCGCGCGACACGGCAAGACCGTCGTCCGTCACATGCCCGGCCGCCGGATCACATTGCCCGACGGCAAAAAGCTCGACGAGAGCGCGCATCCATTCAAGCAGTTTGTCTTTGATAAGAACGGCCGGCTGTTCGTCAATGTCGGCTCGCACAGCGACGACTGCATCACGCCGGCGCCGATCACGAGACCTTGCGCGGCGGCCGAGGGCGTTTCCGCAATGGCGTCGATCTGGCTGTTCACGCCGCCCCCGGGCGGTATCTTCCCGGCGTTGAAGCCTGGCGAACCCGACCCGCCGCACGGTGTCTATGCGCGCGGCCTGTGCAACTCGATGGCGCTGGCGCTGCATCCGAACTTCCCTGATGCGGGCTATGCCTTTCTGCAAGGCGAGAACGGCCGCGACCTGCCTGACATTTTCAAGCCGAACGAGGAGATCAACGCGATCGAGCAGGGCAGGCATTACGGCTGGCCCTATTGCTACGATTTGTCGACGCCGAGTCTAGAATTCAGGATCGTATTGCGGTCGGGGGTCTACAAATCGCTGTGCACCGCCAACGCTCTCTACAAGGCGCCGTTCTCGCTGCTGCCGCCGCACGGCGCGCCGCTCGCGATGCTCTATTATCGCGGCGCGAAATTTCCGGAGCTCGAGGGCAAGCTGCTGGTCGGCCTGCATGGCTATCGCCCGACCGGCAGCCGCGTCATCGTCTATGACGTCGACGATCACGGCTTCCCGAAGCCCGCCCCGGCGCCGGTACGCTATCATGTCAGTTGCGCGGCCGATCCGACCCACAGCTTTCAGACCGAGGCCGGCGCCGTCGCCGCCGCGCCGTTCGAGGAGCTGATCGCAGGCTGGCACCGCGTCAACGGCGCGCGGCCGCAAGGTGCGCCGGTCGGCATGACGGTCGCGGAGGACGGCGCAATCTGGCTGGTCGAGGACAAAAACCAGACCGTGATCCGGATCGACCGCGCCGCGGGCGATGCGCCGTCGCCGCTGCCCTGCGACGTGCGTAGCCAGGCGCTGATCGAGCAACTGGCGGTCTTCGTGGCCAGGGACGCGCAGAACAGCGTCCGGCTCACCAATTTGCGCAAGGGCCTCGTCGAAAAGCACTGCGTCGGCTGTCACTCGGATTTCGGCCTGAAGCCGGGCCTATCGGACGCTCAGAAGGACGCGACGGTGCTTCGCTTCATGCTGTCGCAGGATGGCTGGATCTATCCTGGTGATCCCGATTCCGGAAAGTTGCGCACGCGGCTTCGTGGGTTGGGCGCGGAGAAACTGATGCCGCCGGGTGGCGACGGCCTGCCGAAGGCCGAACCCGGTTACACGCGCCTGCTCGACACGGCGGATCTGCTGGTGTCAAGAATGGTTCCAGGCATCCGGATGCGGATCAAGTCCGGCCCGCCGCAGCGCAAGTTCTTTGGCAAAACGAACAAGGAATGCGGCGAAATACCGGCTGCCAAGGTCGTCGTCGTGACACAAAGGAACGCTGTAGACAAACCCGGTTTCAGCCGCTTCTTCCGACCGGCCGATGCCTATCTGAATGGCGAGTGCAGCGACGGCGATGGCTATTACATCCGGCAGGAATTTCTGGTGCCTGTGCAGTAGCGTTGTTCTCGTCCTTGCGACGGCACCGGCCCGAGCGGAAACGAAACTGTTCGAAAGCGTGCAGGTGACGCCATCAGGCGAATACACGTTCGGCATCGAAGGGCCGGCCGCCGATCTCGACGGCAATCTCTTCGTCGTCAATTTCGGCAAGCCCGGCACCATCGGCAAGCTGCCCGTCGGCGGCACGGCGTCCGAGCCGTTCACGGCGCTGCCCGAGGGCAGCGTCGGCAATGCCATCCGCTTCGCGCGCGACGGCACCATGTTCATCGCCGACTACAAGAAGCACAACATCTTCGCGATCCCGAAGGGATCGACCGAGCCCGCCATCTGGTTTCACTCCGACGAGATGAACCAGCCCAACGACATCACCATCGCCCGCGACGGCACGATCTACGCGAGCGATCCGAACTGGAAAGGTCGCGAAGGCCACATCTGGCGCATCGCGAAGGGAGCCGACGGAACGGTGCAGGGACAGCTGATGTCGGCGCCGCGCGCGATGGGCACGACCAACGGCATAGATCTCAGCCCTGATGACAAGACGCTCTATGTCGGGGAATCCAGCAGCGGTCAGATCTGGTCCTATACGGTCGCCGGCAACGAGCTCACCAGTCCAAGACTCGTCAAGGCATTTCAGCCCGACACTGTCGACGGCCTGCGCACCGACATCGCTGGCCGCCTGTATGTTGCGCGCATCCTCAAGGGCACGATCACGTTGATGAAGGCCAATGGCGCGGTGGAGCGGGAGATCACGCTGAGAGCCAAGGAGCCGACCAACCTCGCCTTCGGAGGCCACGACGGCAAGACGATCTTCGTCACTCAGCGTCAGGGCGGCTTCGTCGAGTCCTTCCGCACCGACCAGCAGGGCCGCGAGCACTGCCTTCAGCGCGGGCGCTGCTGAGCTTCACGAGGGATCTGCTTCCGGCGCAGGGCGGTGCGACAGGGGCGGCATTCTTCTTGCTTGCATCTCGCCGCCGCGGGGATTTAGACATCTGTGGCACCCTCAAAGCGACCACGGAGTGTTCGAGTGAAAGCCGTCCATACCGAGCTGCATCGCAGCCACGATCCGCAATTCTTCCTGGTTCGAGGTGTGGTCAAGCGCACCACCGAGCAGCCCGAACGTGCCGACCGCCTGCTCAAAGGGCTCAAGGACGGCAAGCATCAACTGGTCGAGCCGACCACATTCGGGCAGGGACCGCGTGCGCGCATCCACAGTCCGGAATATCTGTCGTTCCTGAGCGAGGCCTGGGAGGCCTGGACCGCGCTCGGCGATTCCGGCCCGGAGATGATCGGCAATATCCATCCGGTGCGCCATGCCGCGACTTATCCCACCCATATCACCGGCAAGCTCGGCTGGCACACCGCCGACACCGCGGCGCCGATCGGCCCGGGCACCTGGGCTGCGGCCTGCGCTGCGACCGACGTCGCGGTCACCGCGGCACAGATGGTGATGGACGGCGAGGATGCGACCTATGCGCTCTGCCGGCCGCCCGGCCATCACGCCTATCGCGACATGGCCGGCGGCTTCTGCTTCCTCAACAACAGCGGGATCGCGGCGGCGCATCTGCGGCAGAGGCACGAGCGTGTCGTGATCCTCGACGTCGACGTCCATCACGGCAACGGCACGCAAGGAATCTTCTACGCGCGGCCGGATGTCTACACGGTCTCGATCCATGCCGATCCCGTCGCGTATTATCCTTACGTGTGGGGCTATGCGCATGAGCGCGGCGAAGGTCCCGGCCTTGGCACAAATCTCAACATTCCCCTGGCGATCGGCACCGGCGATGACGGCTACATCCAGGCGATGGACGTCGCGCGCAAGGCGATCGAGTCCTTTGCGCCCGGCGCCCTCGTCATCGCGCTCGGCCTCGACGCCTCCGAGCACGATCCGCTCAAGGGTCTCGCCGTCACCACGCCGGGCTTCCGCCGCATCGGACAGGCCATCGCGAAGATGGGCCTGCCGACCGTGTTCGTGCAGGAGGGCGGCTACCTCTCGGACATCCTCGGCGCGAACCTGACCTCGGTGCTGGCCGGCTTCGAAGAGGCGCGCTGATTCTCGCTGAGTAGCCCATCATTCTCCGTCATTGCGAGGGTAGCGAAGCAATCCAGAATCTTTCCGCGGAGGGACTCTGGATTGCTTCGCTACGCTCGCAATGACGATGTGGATGGTTAGGTCGACTTCATCCACAACTCAAAACATCCCGCTTGCCGCGAGCGCCTTGCAGACGTGCTGCATCTCGGTCTCGTCCGCGACCATGTCGAGCATGATCGTGGTCAGCCCCTTCGCGGCAAACTCCTTCAGCTTCGCGCCGATCTCCGCGTAGCTGCCGACGAGGTAGGGGCAGTCGGCCTGGAAGGTCAGGAACGGCAGCAGCCAATAGCCATTGTCCGCGAGCTCGCCGCTCTGGCTCTCGTAGAGGCGCCGTTTCCACACGGAATCGCTGTTCTCCACGGTGAGCGCGAGCAGCTCGCGATCGTCGGCATTATCGCGGAAACGCGCCTTTGCCGCTTGCCGCGCCTCGTCGCGTCCCTCGCGGGCGAAAATTCCAAAATTCATGCCCGGCGCATCGAGGCCGCGGTCGAGATCCGGCGGCAACATCTGCATCTTGATGCAGCCGGTCTCCTTTGCGACGCGCTGTGCCGGCTCGGACTGGCCTGCGACCAGAAATTCCGGCATCAGCTCCGGCGGCAGGCGCGGCCGAAGTTGCAGGTTGCTGGCGCGGTAGAACCGGCCCTCGAAAGTCGTCGGACGCGGGCTTGCCAGCAGCTGGCGCATCAGCGCAACGAATTCGCCGAGCCGGACATAGCGATCGGCGTGCGACTGCTCGTCGCCGAGCCCCTGCAGATCGCTGACCGCCGTCCCCGTGATCATGTTGAGATAGACCTTGCGGCCGTGGAGCTGCGCAAAGGACGAGACGAATTTTGCCGCCGTGAACGGGTGCATGTAGACCGGATTGACCGCGATCAGCGGCGAGGATCGGGTCGTCTCGCCGATGATGTGCTGGGCCATCGCCCAGGGCTCGACGAACACGTCGTTGCCTTCGAATAGCAGGATGCCTTCGAAGCCGTTGCGATCGGCGAACTGCGCCACCCGCATCAGCTCGTCGACATATTTCTTGGGGTCGCGGTTGCGCGAAATCGCGGGAAAGACGCGCAGCCGCCGCGGCGTCATTCAGCCGCCTCCTGTAGCGGCCATCCATTGCGGGTGATGGGAAGGCCGCCGGTGGCGCGGGAGCCGTCCGCGATCGCGAGACGATGCGAGGGCGACGGCGAGATCAGCTGGAATCGCCAGCCTTGCGGATCGTCGGGGATATCGGGCTTGAAGCTGATCTCGATGGCCTCGCGCGATACCTGCATCGCGAAGGCGTCGAGCGGCAAATTGAGGCCGAAACCCCTGGCCTTCAGATAGGCTTCTTTCAGCGTCCAGTAGTCGAAGAAGCGCTCGGTCGCGGCGGGCTCCGGCAGCCTGCGCAGCGTTTCGACCTCTTCCGGCGCGAAGAACCGAAGCGCGGTCGACAGCGGCGCCACCCGACGCGACACGGTCTCGACATCGACGCCGACGGTCTCATGCCCCGACACGACGCAGGCGACGCAGCCGTCGGCGTGCGACAGGCTGAAATGCAGCGTGCTCGATGTCCTGGGTGATGCGACAAACGGCCGCCCGTAACGCCCGGCCGCAAATGACCAGTCGGTCGGTGCGACCTCAGGTGCGACGTGCGAGAGCGCAAGGCGCAACATCGCGTGCGCGAAAATATACTGTCGCTGGTGCCGCTCGAACACGAAGTGGTCGGCTCGTACCCGTTCGTCGACCGAGAGCAGGCGCCGGCACGTATCGATCGCACCTGGCGTGTCAAAATTCTCGATCAATCCGACAAACAGTTCAATTCTGTCGTCTGCCATCAATTGGGCCCATGGCGCCAGGCCGGGGCCAAATCCCCTGCCATGACGGAAGAATCAACTGAGCAAGAATCAACTAAGCGGACCGCTTCTAGCGGTCCACTCGGGCGAATCCTTGTCGATTGCTGGCCGGTTTACGGGCGCAAGCTTGTGCGAGACCCCAACTCGACACGCGAGCGGCCAAATGTGAAAAATGAAGCCCGAAAACTGAAGCCTGAAGATTCGTGCGGCGTCCCGGCCGACGAGTCTTACGTCTTCTTCTTCTTCTTGGACTTCTTGGAGCTGCCCAACATCGAAATGCTGGCGTCGACGTCCTTCAGCGCGGACTGCAGCTTCTTCTTCTCGGCGCCGAGCAACTTCTGCAGGGCCTTGCGGTCCTTGTCGCTCAACGAGGTGCCCTTGGTAAATTTGATGAAACCCATAACGAACTCCCCGGTTGAAAATACTCGTCCAAATCAAAACGCGAGAATAATCTTGCGCGATGGCGCCAAATAATCAAGATGCAACTTGGTCATTCACAGCTTTGACGAGTGACCCCGTATTCATCCGTGATGTACGGCCGGTCATGCCGCCCTGCGATTGAGCAATCGGCCGAGCGGTGTGTTGGGTTGGGCGAGGGCGGCCGCGAGCAGCGCGAGGAGATCCTCCATCCACTGGCCGACCGTAGCGCCGTCGAGCAGCTCGCTCTTGTAATTGCACGAACCGGTGATTCCCGTCGGCCGCTCCTTGAGCATCAGCGACAGCCATGTCTGGTCGATCGGCAGCACCGGCTGGCCTTCGCGGGCGATGTTGCCGATCGATCCTGTCGTGAGATCAGGCAGATCGAGCGGCTGGCGCAGCGGATTTTGCAGGGTGAAATAGACCTGGAGCAGCGAGGCTGGATTGACCCCCTCCTGCTCCAAATGATCGGCCAGGATGTTGAAAGGCAGCTCCTGGCGCGCATGCGCGTCAAGCACGCTCTGGCGGACCCGGACTACGGCCTGCGCGAACGACAGCTCCGGCGTGATTTTGGTGCGAACGATCACCGTGTTCTCGAACGGACCGACGATCCGGTCGGTGTCCGGCTGGGCGCGATTGGCCATGGCGGTGGCGATCGAGATGTCGTCGCGGCCGGTCCGCGCCAGCAGCACGGCCTTCAAGCCGGTCAGCAGGCACATGAACAGCGTGCAATTGTGCTGGCCGGCGAAAGCCGCGAGCCGGCCGATCAGCTCACGCTTGAGACTGACCGGATGGTGCCCCCTGGACGGGCCCGGCCTTGATTCGCCCTCGAAGAGGGGAGCCGCCCCGCGCAAATTCTCGGTCCAGTCGGCCGCCTGACGGCGGGCGGCATCGGTGCCGCACCACCAGCGCTGCCAGCGCGCCACGTCCGAAAAGGCCGGCGGCGGTTTCGGCAGCGGCACCGACGAATATCCGGCCAGCGCCGCATAGCGGTAGGACAATTCCTCGAACAGCACGCCGATCGACCAGCCATCGACGACGGCGTGGTGCAGCGTCAGCAGCAACACGTGATCGCCATCGTGGAGCCGCAACAGCCGGGCGCGCAGCAGCGGCGCGCGCGTGGTGTCGATCGGGACATAGGTCTCCTGTTCGATCAGGAGATTGATCTTGCGGAGCTCCAGCGCCTTGCGCCGCTTGTTGTTGTGGGGCTGACCGTCGCCGATCGTCCCGACAGTCAGGACACGGCCGAGGGCGCCGGGCGCGGCGATGCGGCTGACGGGCTCCCCGCCGCTCCAGCCGAAATGAGTCCGCAGCGATTCGTGCCGGCGCACGATGTCGTCGATCGCCTGCGCCAGGGCGGCCGGATTCAGCGGCCCCTGGAGGCGGAAAGCGAAAGGCAGGTTGAACAGCGGCAGTCCGCGAAGATTCTGCTCGATCCGCAGCATCTGGTCCTGCGCGATCGAGAGAGGGCTGCCTTCGGCCAGGCTCGCACTAGCCAACCTCGCTACAGTTGGGGCCGGCTTGCGCGGCTTTGCCGCCACGGCCTCGTCGACCCGCCGGGCAAGCTCGTCGATCGTCGGTGCCTCGAAGATGGTCTTGATCGGCAGCGACGCGCCGAGCGCCCGAGCGACGCGCGCCATGACCTGGCCCGCCAGCAGCGAATGGCCGCCGAGGTCGAAGAAATTGTCGGTGACGCCGAGGCTTTCGACCTTCAGCAGGTCGATCCAGATGTCGGACAGCACCTTTTCGGTAAAGCGCCGCGCCGGCACGGCCGCATCCGGTCCGAACGTTTCCTGCTGCGCCGACGCCAGCAGCGCGGCCCGATCGATTTTGCCATGGGCATTGAGCGGCACCTGACCCAGGAACAGGAACGCGGACGGGATGGCATGGCCCGGCAGCCGGCTCTTCAGGAAATCGCGCAGCTCGCTGGCGCTGCTCCGGCTGCCGGATCTCGCGACGATATGGGCAATCAGCCTGATATCGCCGCTTGCTTCGCGACGCGGCTCGACGATGCCGGCGCACACACTGGGATGGTCGGTAAGCGCGTTCTCGATCTCCTTGAGCTCGATACGGTAGCCGCGGACCTTGACCTGATGGTCGGCGCGACCGAGGCATTCGATCGTGCCGTCGGCACGGCGACGGGCGAGGTCGCCGGTCCGGTACAGCCGGCTGCTAGCTTTGCGCGAGAACGGATCGGGCAGGAAGCGCTGCCGGTTCTGCGCGGGATCGTTGACATAGCCGCGGCCGACGCCGGCGCCGCCGATGCAGAGCTCGCCGGTTACGCCGACCGGCTGCGGCTGCAGGCTTGCGTCGAGCACGTAGAGCTGGGTATTCGGCAGCGGCGCGCCGACCGGGACGTTGCCCGTCGTGGTCGTGGGCGCCCTGGTCAGGCGATGCAGCGAGACGTCGTCGGAACATTCCGAGGCACCATAGGCGTTGATCAGCGGCACTTTCGGACAGCGGGCGAACCAGGCCTTGCACAGATCGACGGGCAGCGGTTCGCCCGTCGAGATCAGAAGGCGCAGCCTCGCAAAGGCGCGTCGGATTTGTGCCTCGTCCATGCGATCGAGGATCACGCGCAGCAGCGATGGGACGATCTCGAGCACCGTGATGCCCTCGCGCTCGATCTCGCGCGCGAGCAAAATCGGGTCCTGCACGATCGCGGTCCCGCAGATGTGGACGCGCGCGCCGACCATGGGCCCCGCGAGGAACTGCCACACCGAGATGACAAAACTCTGTGGCGCGGTCTGCGCGATCACGTCCCGGGACGAGAGGTTCAGCTCGGAGATGAGCGACGCCAGATGGTTTGACAGCCCGCGCTGCTCGATCATGACGCCCTTGGGCGCGCCGGAGGACCCGGAGGTGTAGATGAGATAGGCAAGGCTCGACGCCGCGCGCCGCTTTGCGGGGGCCGGCTTGGCCGACGCTGGCGCGATCGCGTCCTCGAGCTCGGCCATTTGGATGCGCTCGACCAGCGGTTCGAGCAGCGCCTCCGCCATGGATGACTGCGCCCGTTCGATCAGCAGCATGCGGGCCCCGCTCGATCCGAGGATGGTTGCGAGCCGTTCCCGCGGCTGGTCGGGATCGAGATTGAGGAAGGCGGCGCCCACGCGTTGTACGGCGATCATCGCGGCGAGCAGGTCGGGCCCGCGATCTGCAAGCAAGGCGACCACGGCCTCGGCGCCGACGCCTTCGAGAGTGAGCCAGCGCGCAGCCGCTTGGCTGCGGCGCGCCAGCTCGCGGTAGCTCAGGGATGTGCGGCCGTCCGACACCGCGATCGCGTTCGGCGTCTTCTTGACCTGGCGATCGAAACCTTCGCTCAAATTGCCGCGCGCGACGAAATTGGCCGGCACGCCCCGGCCCTGCGCCAGCAGCTGCCGGCGTTCGGCCTCAGTCAGGAGTGCCAGGCGGGAGATGCGCTGCTCCGGATCGGCGATGACGGATTTGAGCAGGGTTTTGAACTGAGCGGCCATGCCCTCGATCGTCGCCGCGTCGAACAGATCGGTGGCGTATTCGAAGAAGCCGGTGAAACGGCCGTCGGCCTCGACCAGTTCGAGCGTGATGTCGAATCGCGCCACTTTTGGATCGATCTCGATCCGCCGCGTCGACAGACCGGAGAATCGTGCCGCCTCGATCGAGGCATTCTGGAGGATGAACATGATCCGGAACAGCGGATTGCCGTCCGTCCTTCGTGCGATCTGAAGCGAGCGCAGGACTTCCTCGATCGGGAGATCCTGATTGCGATAGGCATCGAGCGTGACCTGCCGTACCCGGCGCAACATGTCGCCGAAGCTCGGATCGCCGCCAAAATCATTGCGCAGGATCAGGGTGTTGGCGAACACTCCGATCAGGCGCTCGCTCTCGATCTGATTGCGGTTGGCGATCAGCGATCCGGTCGCGACATCTTCTTGTCCGGTGTGACGGAACAGCAGGCACTGCAACACGGCGAGCAGGGTCATGAAGGGCGTGACGCCCTTGTTCTGGCTCAGCGCGCGCAGGTCGGCCGACAGGGTTTTGGAGAATTCGAGATAGTGACGGGCACCGTGGCCGCTCCAGACCTCCGGCCTTGGGCGGTCGGTTCGCAGCGGCAGCGTGATGACGCCGTCCAGTTGCACCCGCCAGTAATCGAGCTGCTCCTTGGCCGCCGGCGTCTGCGCCCAGCTCTGCTGCCAGAGCGCAAAGTCGCGATACTGGAAGGCGGGCGAAGGCAGTGCTGCCACGTCGTTCTTGCGCGCTGCCGAATAATGGGCGGCGAGTTCTTCCCAGAACAGCCGCTGCGACCAGCCGTCGGTGACGAGGTGGTGGACGTTGACCACCAGCACATGGCTGCTCTTGTCGAACGAGAGCAGCGTGACCTTCAGCGGTGCCTCGTTCGCAAGGTCGAACGGATGTTGCGCGAGCCGGAGTGCTTCGCGCCTGACAACAGCGACCCGCTTGTTCGCGGGGCAGGGCTTGAGCTTGATCCGCTCGAACCGCGGTGGCGATTGCAGCACAAGCTGCACCGGCTCGCCCTCGCGTTCGACGATGACCGACCGCAACGCCTCATGGCGCGCCGATACGGCGGTGAGGCTCGCAGAAAGTGCGGCGACGTCGAGCCCACCCTTGAGGAGCGCGACTTCGACGACGTTATAATTGTAGCGCGTGGGGTCGAGCCGCGAGAGCACGTACATCCGCTGCTGCTGGAACGACAGCGGCGCGTCTGCTTCCCCGGCCTGGCGCCAGGCCGGTAGCATCGTTTCGCGATGGATTGCGGCGGTCTCGATCCGGGCCGCAAGCGCGGCGGCCGTGGCGCAATCAAAAACGTCCTCGAACGAGAAATCGACATTGAAGCGTTCGCGCAGGCGCGAACGCATCTGCGTCACCGCGAGCGAGTCGGCACCGAGCGCAAAGACGTCCTGATCGCCCCCGACCTGCGGCAGCTCCAGCAGATTGGCCCAGATCCCGGCGAGCTCGGTCTCCAGCGCGTTGCGCGGCAGACGGGCCTCCTCCTCGCCGCCGTCCGTTGCAATCAATTCGGCGAGCGCATTGCGCTTGACCTTGCCGCTGGCGCCTTTCGGCAGCGTCGCGACGCTGCGGATCAGGCTCGGCACCTTGTAGGCCGCGAGCCGTTTCCGGGCGAACTGGCGCAACTGGTCCGAAGTCGCCTCGGAATTCGGCCGCAGCACCACGATTGCGGCGACGTTCTCGCCGAGCTTCGGGTGCGGGACGGCAAACACGCCGGCCTCCAGCACCGCCGGATGGCTGAGCAGAACCTCTTCCACCTCCAGAGGCGAGATCTTCTGCCCGCCGCGGTTGATGACGTCCTTGATGCGGCCGACGATGAAGAGATAGCCGTCGGCATCGAGATAGCCGAGATCGCCGGTCCGGAACCAACCGTCGCGGAAGGCAGCCTGCGTCGCCGCCTCGTCATTATAGTAGCCGCGGCTCATGTTGGGTCCGCGCAGCATGATCTCGCCGTGCTGGCCGCTGGCGAGCGCGCGGCCCGTCTCGTCCATGATTGTGATCTCGGGGCCCGCGGCGCGGCCGACCGATCCGACCTTGCGCAGCTCGAACGGGTTGGCCGCGATCTGCGAGGCCGCCTCCGTCATGCCGTAGGTTTCGAGCACGGGAACGCCGAACGTCGCCTCCAACCCGTCGAGGATCGCAGGCGTAAGCGAGGCCGAGGCGGAGCGGATCACGCGCAGCGACGACGATCGGGCAAGATCCGGGTTGGCTTCCGCCGCCGTCAGCAGCGCGCGATGGATGGTCGGCACTGCCGTGTACCAGGTCGGTCGCAGCTGCCGCATCCAGCCGAAGAAGGAGGCTGCGTCGAAACCCTCGGTACAGACTACGCTGGAGCCCGCGGCCAGCGCCGTCAGCAGGCCGGAAATCAAACCATGGGCGTGAAACAGCGGCAGGACGTTGAGCAGACGATCGTGGGACGCGAGCGAGAGCACGCGGCCGGCATTGTAGGCGGAGAGGCACACATTGCGATGCGTCAGCGGCACCATCTTCGGTCGCGCCGCCGTGCCCGAGGTCAGCAGGATGAACGCGTCGTCGTCGCCGCGCGAGGCGCCGCTGCTGCTCGCCGGTCCGACCGCCGGCCCGACCAACGCGCAGCCGCCGAGATCGTCTTGCGGCCCCGGCACGAAATCGATCACCGCAATATCGAGCGCCTTGGCGACATCGCGGGCCGCCGAGTTCGTGTCGGCCCGGGTGACGAGCGCCGTCAGCTTCAATTCGCTGAAATAGCGTTGCAGCTCGTCCGCCGTCAGATCGGGATTGACGGGAACGCAAGCGCAGCTCGAGGCTACCGCGATCAGGGCCAGTGCGCTGTCGGCACCGCGCGGCAACGCAACCGCGATGCGGTCGGTAGGAGCGATGCCGAGCCCGCGCAGCGTGCGGACGAGATCCTGCGTCCGCGCGCCAATCCCGCCGTAGTTGAGGACCGGCTGGCCGGGGGCGAGGAGGGCGGGGGCCACCGGCATCTTGCGGGCATGGAAATCGAGAAGACCGCCGATATCCTCGAATATCTTCGCTTCGGCCGTCGTGCTCGCTTCCCGCGGGGCTGGGCGTGTGGCGTCCGACAATTCCGTTCCCTTTTGATCCGATTGGGCTATTCTTCCAAGAAGTTAGGAAAGGCGTCCAGTCTGAGGTGAAGTTTTGGCCCCAAAATCTGTGGTTGCGGGGCCCTAAGCCCTTCGACGGAGTGATTGGTCGGGCGGAATCACCATGCTGGAGAATGAGCCGGGCACGGGAGCGGAAGGCGGGCTGAAGCGCTGGCTCGAGGGTATCGGTCTTAGCCACTATACCGATCTCTTCGCGCAGCACCGTCTCGATCTCGACGTCATGGCGGACCTGACCGAATCCGATCTGGTCGAGCTCGGATTGCCGCTCGGCGATCGGAAGCGGCTCCAGCGCGCCATGACCGCGTTGTTCCGGGCCGAAACCGCGGAGAAGCCCGACGCGACGGCGCGCCCGCAAATCCGGACGGAGGTCGGCGCCGAGCGGCGTCAGCTCACCACCATGTTCTGCGACATGGTGGATTCCACCTCGCTCTCGGTGCAGTTCGATCCGGAAGACGTGCGCGACATGATCGCGAGCTTCCGCGAAACCTGTGTCCGCGTCGTGAAGCATTACGAAGGTTTTGCTGCCCGCTTCGTCGGAGACGGTATTTTGGTCTATTTCGGCTATCCGACCGCACATGAGGACGACGCCGAGCGCGCCGTGCGTGCGGGGCTGGAAATCGTCCGGGTGCTGTCGACCGCTCGCGCGATCGAGCCGCGTGGCGCGCTCAGCCACTCACCCGCCGTCCGCATCGGCATCGCAACCGGTCTCGTCGTGGTTGGCGACCTCGTCGGACAGGGCACCGAAGAGCGCGACTCCGCGGTCGGAGAAACCGTCAATCTCGCCGCGCGCCTGCAGGGCCTGGCGCCGCCCAACGGTGTGGTGATTTCCACGTCGACCCAGTCGCTGCTGAAGGGGAAGTTCGACTACCGCGATCTCGGCGTCCACGTGCTCAAGGGAATCTCGGAGAAAGCCCAGGCCTGGCACGTGATGCGCGCCTCGCGGGTGGAGACCCGCTTCGCCGCCGCCATGGGCACGCGGCTGACCCCGCTCGTCAACCGGGAGGAGGAGATTGCGCTGCTGATGGGGCGCTGGCAGCAGGCCAAGGAGGGCGAGGGCCAGGTCGTGGTCAAGTTCGGCGAGCCCGGCATCGGCAAGTCGCGCATCATCCAGGAGATCTTCGACCGGATCGCGGGCGATCGCCATGGACAGGTCTCGTTCCAGTGCTCGCCCTATTACACCTCCACGGCGTTCTATCCGTTCGCCGAGCAGCTCAAATTCTCTCTCGGTCTCGATCGCGAGGATGCGTCCGTTCAGTCGCTGGCGAGCCTGGAGACCGCGATCGCCGCCGCTCATGGCGACATCGAGCAGGTTGCGCCGCTGTTTGCCGTGCTGTTGTCCATTCCGACCGGCGACCGCTATCCGCCGCTCGAGCTGTCGCCGCAGCAGCAAAAGGATGCGACCGTCGCGGCGCTGGTCAATCATTTCCTCGGCCTTGCGCGCGAGCAGCCGCTGGTGATCGCATTCGAAGATCTGCACTGGATCGACCCGACGTCCCGTGAGGTGATCGATCTCCTGGTCGACCGGGCACAGAACCGGGCAATCCTGGTCATCATCACCGCGCGCACCGAATTCCAGCCGAGCTGGAACGCCCATTCGCATATCACGACCCTGGTGCTGAACCGGTTGAGCCGGCAGTTGCGCGCGACGCTGGTCGAGCGCGTGGCGGGACGCGAGCTTCCCAAGGAGGTCATCGAGGAGATCATCGTCAAGACCGACGGCGTGCCGCTGTTCCTGGAGGAGCTGACCAAGACGGTTCTCGAATCCAACCTCCTGACCGAACGGCACGGGCGCTACGTGCTGTCGGGTCCGTGGCGGCAGCTTGCGATCCCGGCGACGCTGACGGACTCGCTGATGGCGCGGCTGGACCGGATGGGGCCGTTCAAGCGGATCGCGCAAATCGGTGCCACCATCGGCCGCGAATTCTCCTACGAGACTCTGCACGCGGTCGCCAACACACCCGCCGAACAGATCGAGGCCGCGCTCAATCATTTGGAGGAGGCCGGACTGATCATGCGCCGCGGCCATCCGCCCGACGCGCTCTACTCCTTCAAGCACGTGATGATTCAGAACGCCGCGCATGCGAGCTTGCTGCACAGCGAGCGGCGCAAGCTGCATTCCCGGATCGCCCAGGTGCTGGCCGAGATGTATCCCGAGAAGACCGAGCGCGAACCGGAACTGCTCGCCCATCATATGACCGAATCCGGCCAGAGCGAGAGCGCCGCCAGCTTCTGGCTTAAGGCCGGTAAGCAGGCGGCCAAGAGTGGCGCCAATCTAGAGGCGATCGGGCATCTGGGCCGCGGCCTCGGCGTCGTGCAGGCCAATGCGCGCATGCAGGGCGCCGATGAGATGGAGCTCGAATTGCGCATCGCGCTCGGCAACGCGCTGATCGCCGCCAAGGGCTATGCCGTGCAGGAGGTCGAGGAGAACTACGTCCGCGCCCTCGAACTCGGCCAGCAGCTCGACGACGACGAAAAGGCCTTCGCCGCCACGCGCGGGCTCTGGGTCTGTCATTTCATCCGCGCCGATCTGACCCGCGCGCACGATCTCAGCGTCGAGCTGTTGAAGTTCGCCAAGCGCGAGCGGCTGAACGAGGGGACGCAACCGGCGCAGCAGACCGGCTATCTGATCGAGGCGCATCGCTCGATCGCGATGACTATGCTCTATCGCGGGCGCTTTGCCGCGTCCCAGCATCATCTGCACCGCTGCATCAACCTCTACAGCCCCGACCTGCACTCCGATCTGATGGAGCGGCACGGCACCGATCCCGGTGTCGTCTCGCTGTCCTATCTCGGCTACCTCCTGTGGTTCCTCGGCCGGCCCGACGCGGCGCGCCAGCACAGCGAACAGGCGATCGCGAACGCCGAGAAGATCCGCCACCCATTCACGCTCGCCTTCGCGCTCGTGTTCGGCGCCTATCTCTGCCAGCATTTGCGCGATGTTGAGGGCACGCGCGACCATGCCAACCGCGCCATGATCATCGCCACGGAGCACAATTTCCTGCACTGGAAGCAGCAGGCGGCGATCCTGCGCGGCTGGGCGCTGGCGCAGCTCGGCGAGGCCGACGAAGGCCTCAGCCAGATGCGGTTCGGCCTCGACGAATACGAAGCGATGGATTCCTGGCTCGCCGGCTGCTGGTTCCGCTGCCTGCTCGCGGAGGCCTACGCCAAGGTCGGAATGCGCGATGCCGCCTTGCGCGCGCTGGACGGTGCGCTCGCGACCGCAAGACGGACCGGCGACCACTCCTACCTCGCCGAAGTCTACCGCCTGCAAGGCGAGATCACCCTGTCGGATGAGAATCCGGCCTCGGTGCAGGAGGCCGAGGACCTGTTCAACCTGTCGCTGGAGATCGCGCGTAAGCAGGGCGCTCTGTCCTGGGAGCTTCGCACCGCCGTCAGCCTCGCGCGCCTGTCGCACCAAGCCGGCAAGCGCGAGCACGCTCGTCTCCTGCTCGTACCGATTGTGGCCAAGTTCAGCGAGGGCTTTTCCACGCCGGACCTGAAACAGGCGATGCAACTGATCGACGAGCTCGGCGTGGACGCGCTTGTTCGTAAACAGGCCGATTCCGTGAGATGAGCGATCTTGCCGCCGCGCGTGCGCGTTACGTGGAGCTGATCTCAAAACGCGAGCGGATCTCTTCAACGCGCCTGCTCGAAGCCCTCGGCACTGTTCCGCGCGAAAAGTTTCTGGCGAAGGGGCCGTGGCGCATCAAGACCGAGGCGGCGCGCAACTATCGGCTGACGCCGGATGCTGATCCCGTTCATCTCCAGGACAATGTGCTGGTCGCGATCGATGCGCGCCGCAAGCTTGATACCGGACTTCCGAGCCTGTGGGCGCATTTCATCGATTTGCTCGACGTCGGGGAAAAAGACCGTGTGGTCCAGATCGGCTGCGGGCTCGGCTATTTCTCAGCCGTGCTGTCGAAGATCGTGGGGCCCAAGGGCAGGGTGCAGGCAATCGAATGCGACGAGCGGCTTGCGGCGCGCGCCGCAACCTATCTTGGCGCCTATCGCAACGTCGCGGTCGTCCATGGCGACGGATGCGAGGACATCGGCGAACCCGCCGACGTGATCATCGTTCATGCCGGCTTCTCGCAGCCGCATCCGCTCTGGCTTCGGTCGCTTCGTCCGCGCGGCCGGCTTCTGGTGCCGCTGACCCAGCGGGACCGCGAAGGCGCCGCCCTCAAGATCACCCGCAAGGGCAGGGGGTTCGAAGCCGAGGCGGTGCAGCAGATCCGGATATTTCCCGGCCAAGGCCGCGGTCTGACCGCGCTCGACGACCGCGTCGCCGACTGGTGGCAGCGCGCCTCCGCGCTGGCGCCGCTGCGCTTTCGCGGCATCGCGCAGGGGTTGCCGTCGGATGGCTAATGCTTCGTTTCATTTTACCTTGATTGCGAATGTAAGTATCCAACGCGTCTCGGCGCCGCTATGACTGCGGCCTGATCGCCATACGAGCGCGCGCCATGCATTCCGTTGCCCTGCTGACCGCCAGCTACGCCAAGGATATCGAGCGCTTTTCGCTGCTCAGCGAGAGCATCGACATCTGGTTGACGGGCTACACACGGCATTATGTTCTCGTTAACGATGAGGATCTGCCGCTGTTCGCGCGGTTCGCTTCCGACAAACGCGTCATCGTTCCGGCCTCGCGCTATTTGCCGAAATGGCTGTGGGCGTTGCCGCCGGCTCTGCAGTTCATCAGCAAACGGCGCGTCTGGCTGTCGCTGCTGTCGTCACCTGTTCATGGCTGGCACATTCAGCAGATCCTCAAGATCGCCGGCGTCCTCAACGCGCCAGAGCAGCGCGTTTGCATCCTGGATTCGGACAATCTGTTCTTCCGCGAATTCGACGTCGGTGAGTATGCCGGCGCCGAGAAGACCCCGCTGTTCGTCACGCGCAACGGGATCGACGCCGCCCACCCCTTGCATGTCCTGTGGCTCCGCACCGTCGATCAGCTCCTTGGCATCAAGGACCGGTCCTTCCCCGCGGACGACTATGTCGGCAACGCGCTGGTCTGGGACAAGGACACCGCGCGCGCGATGACCGATTCGATCAAGTCGGCAACGGGATTGAACTGGGTTCTGGCACTGTGCCGGAAGAAGAAGTTCTCGGAATATCTCATGTACGGCCATTTCGTCGCGAACGCGCCCGCGCATCTGGCCACTCATCGGGTCACCGAGGACAGCATCGCGGTCTCGCATTGGGACGACACCCGCCTCGACCGTCCCGCCATCGAAGCGATGATGCGCGCCGCTTCGCCCGACCAGGTCGCGCTGTGCATCCAGTCCTATTCGTCGACCTCGATCGACGACATCCGCGACGTGTTCCGCCTCAGCTCGCGCGACCGTCGCGGTCCGAGTCTTTCGCCCGAGCACATGGGCGACGAGGCTCAGTTCGAAGTGCCGAAAGCTCGCTAGACCTTACACGTCTCTCGTGAACTTGCTGATCACGTTCATGAACGGCTTCGGCTTGAACTCGCCGTCGAGCGGCAAAGGACGGTTCGGCTGCTTGTCGGCGCGGGCAAAGGTGCCGTTGATCCAGCTGTAGCGGTCCGAGAGGCCCCAGGTCAGGATCGAGCGCACCGGTCCGCTGGTCGAGATCGCGGTCAAGAGATCATCGACGCGCTTGGCGACGATGGCATCGCGCTCCGCCGGCGTCCCCGTCAGCTTCTGGTCGTCGACATCGAGCTCGGTGACGAGCACCTCGAGGCCCCAGGCGCGCAGCTCGGTGACGAATTCGGCAAGCCCATGGGTGTCGATCTCGAGCTCGGCATGCAGATGCGCTTGCAGTCCCACGGCGTGCAACGGCACGCCCTGGTCGAGCAGCTCCATGATGAGATGGCGGTAGGCAGCGCGCTTCGCGACGAACGTGTCCTTGGCCGACTCGATGTCGTATTCGTTGATCGCGAGCTTGACGAAGGGATCGGCCGCGGCCGCCGTGCGGAACGCCAGCGGAATCCAGCGGTTGCCCAGATGCTGCGTCCAGAACGACTCGCGTCGGTCTTTCGGGCTGTGCGGATTGTCCGGGATCGGCTCGTTGACTACGTCCCACGACGTCAGCTTGTCCTTGTAATAGGAGACGACGGTGCCGATGTGGTCGACATAAGCGCGCTCGACGCCCTTGGTATCCTTGATCTGCTTGGTCCAGTCCGGAATGTCGTGATACCAGGCGAGCGCGTGGCCGCGCATCGTCAGGTCGTTCTGCCGGGCGAAATCCAGGATCGCGTCGGCGCGTTCGAAGGCAAAGGTGTGCGCGTCCGGACGCAGCATCGGCCATTTCAGCTCGAGCACCGGCACGACTTGTGTGCAGTAGGTGCTGATGGCTTCGCCGAGCCTGGGATCCGCTTGCAGATCCCAGAGCGTGGCCGCGGCACCAAATCCCTGATAGCGCTGGGCGAGTTTCGACGCCGGCGCTGCGGACGCCGATGCGGCTGCCGCGAGTGCTGCGGCGCTGCCGAGGAGAAATTCGCGTCTGTCGAGCCTGGTCACGGCATTCCTTATCGGAGCCAACGCGCCACCGTACCAAGCGACGCCTTGCAACGCCGGGGATTTCCCTCGTTGGGTTAACTTTGCCAGTGCGAATCACGGTTCCTTTCGGTGGCCGTGGCGCCGTCAGGGAAGGGCAAATTTAACGCTAACCCGCGAAAGCGGCTTCAAAACCGGATTCGCCGCCCGATCTCCAGACTTATGTGACACTCTTGAGAGATGTTGCGGCGCAATTCGTTGGCCCCGCCATGGTCCAATTGATGAACGGCCGTCACACTCGCAACAACGTTGCCGGTCCCGTGCTCGCATGCTGAACCGCCATTTCTCGATTTATCTCGTCGCCTACATCCTGCCTGCGGCGGTGGGCTTCTTTGCCGTCACGGCCTACACGCGGCTGCTGACGCCGGCGGAGTACGGCGTTTATGTCGTCGGCATCAGCCTGGCTGGCATTCTAGGCGCAATCTTCTTCGCCTGGATCAAGCTGTCGGTGTCGCGCTATCAGGCGATGTCGGCCGAGGTCGATTTTCGCGGCACAGCGATTGTCGCCTTCGCGCTCACCGTTGCCGTCCTCTGCGCCACCACGCCGCTGGTTTTCCTGTTCCGCAATGATCTCAGCGTTGGGCTGCTGCTTGCCAGCATGTTCGTCGCGATCATGGCGAATGCCGTCGATGTCGGCCAGGAGTTCGAGCGCGCAAAACTGCGCCCTTACAGGTTCGCGGCGATCTCGATCGTGCGCAGCGTGTCGAGCGTCGGTTTCGGCCTGCTCGGCATCTGGCTCGGCTGGGGTGGACTGGGACTGCTCGCCGCATTCGGCCTGGGTTCGCTCGCCGGGATCATCCTGAACCTTCTCGGTGACCGCACCAGGATCGCGCGCTTTCAGCGCAGCCAGTTCGTGCAGCTCGCGCGCTACGGCCTGCCGCTGACGCTGGCCGGATTGTCGGTTGCGGTCTACTCGGCCTGCGACCGCCTCATCGTGGCTTATTTGCTCGGCAAGGACGCCGCCGGAATCTTTGGCGTCGCCGCCGATCTGCCGCGACAGTTCATGGTCATGATCGCCTCCAGCGTCGCCGCGGCGACCGTGCCGTTGGTGTTCCGGTCATTGTCGGACAAGAACATCGAGACGACGCGGGAGCGGCTGACCGAGAGCCTCGAACTTCTGCTCGTCGTAGTTGCGCCCGTCGCGGTCTGGCTCGCGCTCGTAGCCGACCAGGTCGCCGGCACGCTCGTCGGCGTCGACTTCCGCGCCGGCGTGTCGGTATTGCTGCCGACCCTGGTGCTCGCGCGCTTGTTCGGCATCGCCAATCAGTTCTATGTGCAGATCAGCTTCCAGCTTGCCGAGCGACCGTTCATGCTGGCGGCGCAGTCGTTCCTGACGCTGGTCGTCAGCGTGGCGTTGATGTTCGTGCTGGTGGCCGGCCATGGTCTCTACGGCGCGGCGCTGGCGACCCTTGCAACCGAAGCGATCGGTTTCCTCGTTGCCGTCGTGCTGATGCATCGCGCCCATCCGGTCCCGTTCGACCTCCACCGCCTCGCCGGCGTTGCGGTCTCCGCCGCGGCGATGGCGGCTGCGATCCTCGTGGCACGATCCCAGGTCAATGGCATCGGCCTCGTCCCGCTCATGCTCGTGAGCCTCGCCGGCGGGCTCGCTTATGCCGCTGCCGCGTGGTTGCTGAACATCGCAAACGTCCGGACGCTGTCGCTGCGTTTCCTGCGAACCTTCAACCGCAAGGCGCTGGGCGTTTAAGCCGCGATGCCTGACGAGGCTCGGCCTCAGCGTCTGAAGCTCTGAAAGCGCCGCCTGGCCTGGCGATGGCTCGGTTCCGACCGGAAGCGCACAGCCGCCCGGGTCTAGGGCGGAGGGCGATTTTGTTGCGTCCGTGGCCATAACTGTGCTTCTTGGGCGGCATGTCGGGAGCAGAGCAGATATGACCCAAGGAACGCCGGAAATCCGCGCATCGGCGCAGTTGCTTGCCCGCTATCGCGAGCCTGACAATACGCGGGGTGTCCTCGAACTGGCGATCACGGCGATCCCGTTCGTCGTCATCTGGGCTCTGATCTGGGTCGCTCTTGACCAGGGCTATTGGTTTGCCCTCCTGCTCGAGGTGCCCGCGGCGGGTTTGCTGGTCCGCCTCTTCATGATCCAACACGATTGCGGACACGGCTCGTTCTTCCGCGGCCGCGTTGCCAACGATTGGGTCGGCCGTGCCATCGGCGTGATGACACTGACGCCATACGGCTACTGGCGGCATAACCATGCGGGCCATCACGCGAATTCCGGCAATCTCGACCACAGGGGCTTGGGCGACATCGATACGTTGACCACGCGCGAATTTCTCGGGCGGTCGCGATGGCGCCGGACGCTGTATCGCTTGTATCGACATCCCCTCGTGATGTTTGGCGCCGGTCCCTCGTATTTGTTCATCTTGAAGCACCGATTGCCGGTCGGGATGATGCGTCGCGGCTGGAAACCCTGGCTGAGCACGATGGGCACGAACATCGCCCTCGCGGTTCTCGCCGTCACGATGATCTGGCTGGTCGGCTATGGGCCGTTGCTGCTTGTGCATCTGCCGATCGTTGTCCTGGCGGCGTCTATCGGTGTGTGGCTGTTCTACGTCCAGCACCAGTTCGAGCACACGCATTGGGCCCACGACGAGACCTGGAACTTTCACGACGCCGCGCTGCACGGCAGCTCTCACTACCAATTGCCGGGTGTCTTGCGATGGTTCACGGCAAATATCGGCGTCCACCACATCCATCATTTGTCCAGTCGAATTCCCTGCTATCGCTTGCAGGACGTATTGCGCGACCATCCGCAGTTCGCTGGTGTCGGGCGGATCACGCTGCTCCAGAGTTTGCGGACCGTGCGGCTGACCTTGTGGGACGAGGAACGGCAGCGGCTCGTCTCCTTTGGAGAGGCAGCCTTGTTTGGCAAGGCAGCCTTGTTTGAAAAGGCAGCCTTGACTCCAGTGGCTTAGCTTTACGCCGCCCCGCGCGGCCGCCGACCGGCGTGAATTCGCGCGATCGGAACGCGATGGGCGTCTAGCGGCCGTTCAACGTGGCTTCGCCGTCCGACGCCGGGCGCTGGCAGCCGTGTCACCGATCCCCGGTCATTCTGTCGCAGCGATAGACCGCCAGCTTCGGCCGCGCGGCGCCCTTCCGCCTGCGTTAACCGTCGTATATGAGATTTATCGCCGGAACGTGCCGAATGTCGCCACAGACGGAACGTAAGGCGGCGGCGATTTCTTAATTCAAAGATCGCAATCTGATCAATGACCGGCGGACTGGCATTTCGACCGAGGATGGCATGAGAAACCTGATGACAACGGCGCAATCCACCGTGGCGATGCGGCGTTGGGGGCCCCCCGGAATTGTGACCCTGGCTGCAATGCTCGCCTTTGCGGCCGTGGCTCCGGCCAATGCGGCCAAGCAGGCGCGTCAGCCGGCCGAGGCGGTGGCACCGCGCGAGGCTGGCGAACCGATCATGGCGATCGTGTCGATCAAGAGCCAGCAGGTCACCTTCTACGACGCCGAGGGCTGGATTTTTCGCGCGCCGGTGTCCACCGGCACGACGGGACGCGAGACGCCGGCCGGCGTCTTCGCCATCATCGAGAAGGACAAGGACCACCACTCGACCATGTATGACGACGCCTGGATGCCGAACATGCAGCGCATCACCTGGAACGGCATCGCGCTGCATGGCGGGCCGCTGCCCGGCTACGCCGCTTCGCATGGCTGCGTGCGGATGCCGTTCGGCTTTGCGGAGGGCCTGTTCGACAAGACCAACATCGGGATGCGGGTGATCATCTCGCCGAACGACGCGGCTCCGATCGACATCGTTCATCCCGCACTGTTCATGCCGAAGCGGGACGCCATTGCGGCGGCGCCGGGCCAAATTGGCAGGCTCTCCGGCGAGGCCGAGGAGGCCACAAGGGCGGCCGACGAGGCCAAGAAGGCCGCGACGGCGGCCGCGAAAGAGGCGGCATCGCTGCCGGCCTCGTTGCGCAAGCTGGAACAGCAGAAGACCCGCGCCGACGCCGAGCTCGCCTTCGCCGACAGGCAGCTCGCGGCCGCCAAGACCGATCAGGCCCGCGCCAAGGCCGAGGAGCTGAAGCAGAAGGCCGCCACCAAGGCCGCCGACGCGGCGACGCAGCTCGATGCCGCCAAGAGCGCCGCACAACCGAAGCGCGACGCGGTGGCTGCCACGAAAGAGGCCGCCAAGGCGGCAGCGGCCAGGAAGGCCGATGCCGTGAAGGCCGCGACCGACGCAAAGCTCGCACTCGAGCCGGTCTCGGTCTACATCAGCCGCGCGACGCAGAAGCTCTACGTGCGGCGGAACACGCACAAGCCGGCACCGGACGGCGGCGGCGAGGTGTTCGACACCAGCATCGAGGTTCCCGTCGCGATCCGCAATCCGGATCAGCCGCTCGGCACGCATATCTTCACCGCGATGGCGAAGACCGACACAGGCCTGCGCTGGAGCGTGGTCACGATCGAAGACAGCGACAACGCCAGGAACGCACTCGACCGCATCACCATCCCACAGGAGGTGCTCGATCGCATCGCGCCGACCGCGTTGCCGCGCTCCTCGATCATCATCTCGGACGAGCCGCTGAGCAGCGAGACCAACTACCGCACCGAGTTCGTCGCAGTGCTGAGCAACCAGCCCCAGGGCGGTTTCATCACGCGCAAGCCGACCGCGCCTCCGATGGCCATGGCGAGCGATGACGGCTGGGACAATGGCGGCAACGGTTTCGGCTTCTTCTTCCAGCGCGATCCGAATCCGCAGCCCGTCAATCCGCGCCGGCGCGGCCAGTATCAATATTATCAGCCGGCACAGCCGATGCAGCGGGGCTTCTGGTAGGAGCGGGCGGATCGAAGCTCGCCACTATCGCCGCGCCTCGATGACGATAGCCTGGATCTTGCCTTCGATCGGTCCGGACCCATGGCGCGTTCGGATCGCCTCGGCAACGATGTCGGTCGCAGCCTGAAGCTTGCTGGCATCGCGTGCCTCGATCTCGCTGCGCAGCGGCGTGCCCTGGCAGAGCGCGATCGCGACGTGCTCGGGCGACGGGGCCCGGCTTATTTCAGCTCGCGTTTCGATCGATATGTCACGGAAGCCTGCGCGTTCGAGGTCGGTTCTGATGACGGCCTTGTCGTGATAGCCGTGCGGCGTCCGGGCCATGAAACGAGGCGGGTCGTCGGGAAACAGCTTTTCGAGCGCGACGGTCGCTTCATGCGTCAGCACATTGTCCTCGATGCGATCCCAGACGTTGAACACGAACGTGCCATTGCCGTTGAGGACGCGCTTCACTTCCCCGTAGGCCTTCACGCGGTCCGGAAAGAACATGGCGCCGAACTGGCAGCAGACCACGTCGAAGGCTGCATCGTCGAAGGGCAGGGCCGATGCGTCGGCCTGGCGCCACGAGATGCGATCGTCGTCTGCCTGACGCTGCGCCGCGACAGCCAGCATCGGCTCGTTGAGGTCGGTCGCGACATAACGAACGCCGCGCGGCAGCGCCGCCGCCACCGCGCGCGTCACGGCGCCGGTGCCTGCCGCGATCTCGAGCAGCACGGAGGGAGACCGGGCCGCGACACGTCTTGCGATGTCGTCGGCGTAAACGGCGAAGATCATCGGCACCAGATATTCGTCGTAAAGCTTCGGGATCGAGCCGGCGAAAACCTTGTCGGTGTTGGACATGCTTGCCTCGCTGAAGTTCGGAGACGAGGCTCACGTTACCATGGATTGCCGTCTACCGCGCCAGTAGCGCGGTGAATCCGGCCGATGCCTGCATCGCCTTGCTGGCCGCCGGCGTCATCGGCTTGCGCCGACCTCGCGGATCGGCCGCGTGCCGTCCCAGTTGGCCGCCGCCTGCCGGACCTTCTCGAAGAACGGCCCCTTGGTGCCGCTGATGTCGGAGATCTCGATCACGGTGCCTGGATGGGCCTGGGTGTCGAAATAGGCAAAGCGTCCTCTGTCGCCGCCGATCTGGCCCTCGTGGCCGATCCTGTAGCCGAGCCCGAGCGCCCTGTCGTAGAGCGCCTGGTAGTCGTGGCTCCAGTAGGACATGTGCTGGAGGCCTTCGTGGCCGGACTCGAGGAATTCCCTATATAGCGAGGGCGCGTCGTTGCGCTGCTGGATCAGCTCGATCTGGAGGTCGCCGGAATTGGCCAGCGCGATGCTCATCTCGAGGGCGGAGTTTTCGCCGCGATGGCAAAACCAGTCGGTCTTGACGCGGTCCATGTAGTACCAGGGACCGACGCCCATCACCTCGATCCAGTGCTTCATCGCGGAGTGGATGTCCCGCACCACATAACCGTTCTGGCGTACCGCGCCGAAGATGCGGCTCATGCCCGCGCTCCTCTTGTCAGCTTGATCACTTCAGTTCAATGCCCGCGTCCTTGGCAACCTGCTTCCAGGCCGCGATGTCGCTGGCGTTGATGTCACGCTGCTCGTCGCCCGGCACGAATTGCGGCGTGATGCCAAGCCCCAGCAGCTTCTCCTTCACGTCGGCATCGGCGAGCGCGTCCTTCAGCGCCGCGGACAGCTTTCTTGCGATCGGTTCGGCAAGCCCCGCAGGCGCATACATCGCCCAGGACAGGCTGCGGTCGAACGGCACGCCTTGTTCCTTGTAGCTTGCGACATCCGGCAGGCTCGGCGAGCGTTCGCCGCAGGCGGCCAGCGCCTTGATCGAGCCGTCCTTCACCAGCGGCGTCGCGGTCGCCATGTCGAGTCTCGCCAGCGAGATGTGGCCGCCGAGCAGATCGCCGGCCAGTTTGGCGATGCCGTTGAACGGCACGTGGTCCATCTTGATTCCGGTCTGCTGCATCAGGATTTCCGCGCAGAACTGTCCGGTCGAGCCGACGCCCCAGCTTCCGTACTGGATCGGCTCGCCCTTCCTGGCCAGCGCGATCAGGCCCTTGATGTCGTTGGCGGCAAAATCCTTGGTCGCCACCAGCATGATCGAGGACGTGCCGATGCGCCCGATCGTGGTGAAATCCTTGATCGAATCGTAAGGCAGTTTCGGATAGATCGCCGGCGCCAGCACATGCGTGGTCATGCCGCCTACGGTGATGGTGTAGCCGTCATTCGCCGACGCCGCGACCATCTGGGTGCCGAGCGTGCCGGCAGCCCCGGTGTGGTTCTCGATATAGACGCTCTGTCCGAGCGTCTTGCCCATCCTGTCGCCGAGCAGTCGTCCGATCACGTCGCCGCCGCCACCGGCCGCATAAGGCAGCAGCATCCTGATCTTGTGCGTGGGATAGGCGGCCGGATCCTCGGCCCGCGCAGGCAGCATTGCCGAAAACGTTATGACCAATGACAAAGTTGCGGCGCGCAGCAGACGAAAATGGACGAAGCGCGCCATGACCTGATCTCCCCAGATTGCTCTCCGCTTCTTTTGAGAGCGGAGTTGAAGCGCAAGACCGAACGAGCGATCGTGCCGGCGGTTGACTAGCGAACGATCGTTCGTTAGTCAAGCCCGCATGGCTATCCACACCACCAGCGCGGCGGAAGCGGCTGCGCCCACGACCCGCGCGCGCATTCTCGCCGAGGCGCTCGATCTGTTCGCGCAGAGCGGCTATGGCGGCGCCTCGATGCGCGAGCTCGCGCGTCGCGTCGGCATTCGCGAGAGCAGCCTCTACAATCACTTCGCCGGCAAGGCCGCGATCCTCGAGGCGATCGTCAGCGAGCACGGCCCGGCCAGCTCGGCGAGCCGGCTGGAAGAGCCGCGCTACAAGCAGCTCGCGCGCCAGCCCGCCGCGTTCTGCCGCCAGTTTGCACTGGATCTCGTCGAGCAATGGTCCGATCCGCGCGAGCACCAGTTCCAGAAAGTGATCACCGCCGAGCGCAACCGCGTGCCCGGCATCCGCGCCAAATTCGCCGATCATTTCTATGCGCGCGAGCAGAGCATGATGACGGATTATTTCCGCGGCTTTGCGCTCGCCGGTCTCGTCTCGACGCCGGACCCACGCGAGACCGCGCGGCTGTTCGCGGCCGGGCTGATCTACATCCGTCTCGAGCATTACGTGATGGGCGCGGCACCGTCGCCGCGGCCGAAGGTGATCGAGGCGATCGACAGCTATCTCACCTTCTTCCTGTCGCTGATCGCGGCGGATGGCGGGACACAGGACAATAAGAAACGAAAAGCCAAGGGAGAGACTCGTGGCAAGGCTGCCCCTGATTGATCCGGAGACGACGAGCGGCGACATCCGCGCCTCGTTCGACCGCATGCCGGTCAAGCTGAATATTTTCCGCATGATGGCCCATGCCGAGGCCAACATGATCCCGGCGATGCGGCTCGGCAATTCGATCCTGCACAAGCAGAAGCTCAGTGCGGTCCATCGCGAGCTCCTGATCCTTTAGGCCGCCCAGCTCGAAGGCGGTGCCTATGAATGGCGCCAGCACGTGCCGATCGCGCTTGGTGTCGGCTGCACGCAAGCACAGATCGATGCGGTCGAGCGCGCCGATTACGATGCTGCCGGTTTGAGCGAGGCCGAGCGCGCGCTGCTGAAATTCGGCCGCGAAGTGGTCGAGCACGTTCGCGTTCCCGAGCAGATCTTCGCCGCCATGCGCGCGCATTTCAGCGACCAGGAGATCGTCGAATCCATTGTCGCGCTCGGCTTCTACATGATGATGGCGCGTGTCACCGAGGCGACCGAGACCGATCTCGACCCGGCAGCCGGCATGAAGGTCTACGACAGCGGCAAGAGATAGGCGGCGCGCATGCGTGAGAATTCCGAGACCAGGCTGGAGCGCTATGTTCGCGCGCCGAGTGCGGAATCGCTGGGCGAAGCGCCGGGCAGGGGACGCCTTGAGGGGCGTCGCATCCTGATCGTCGGCGGTGGCCAGCGTGTGTTCGACGCCGCCACCGATCCGATCGGCAACGGCCGCGCCATGAGCATTCTTTGCGCGCGCGAGGGCGCGAAGGTCGCGGTCGCCGATCTCAACCACACCTCCGCGCAGCAGACCGTCAAGCACATCACCGACGAAGGCGGCGAGGGCTTTGCCATCACGGCCGATGTCACCTCTGAATCCGACGTCCAGCGCATGATCGAGGAAGCACATCGCGCCATGGGCGGGCTCGACGGCATGGTCCTCAACATCGGCACCTTCGGCAAGGTCGGCCTCGACGCCGTCAGCCCCGAGGAGTGGAATGCGATCTACGACGTCAACGTTCGCGGTCCGATGCTGTGCTGCCGCGCGGGCCTGCCGAAATTCGGCAACGGCGGATCGATCGTCTTCATCTCCTCCATCGCCGCTCTGAAGGCCGGCTCGCAGATGGCGGTGTATGATTCCTCGAAAGCCGCGCTCGGCGGCCTCATGCGCAACATCGCCCATCTCGGATCGCGCCGCGGCATCCGCGCCAACCTCGTCTATCCCGGTCTCGTCGACACGCCGAACGGTCGCGAGGCCGGCGCCGGCCGCCCCTCGCGCGGCAAGGGTCACGTCCCGTTCGGCCGCCAGGCCACCGCCTGGGAAATCGCCTATGCCGTGCTGTTCTTCCTCTCGGACGAGAGCGTCTACGTCACCGCGCAAACGCTCGCGGTCGATAGCGGCCTGAGCGGGATGTGACGTCGATCCGTAACAGGCTGCGGCTCGACGCGACAGTTTCGCAGGGCCTGCTCATCTGATAAGCCTCAAAGGCATGAAAACCACACTGCTGAAATCCGAAGACTACGCCCGCTCGCCCTGGAAGAACGGCGGCGGCATCTTCACCGATATTGCGGATGCCCATCGCGCTGAATCCGTGAAGGATTGGGACAGCCTGCTCTGGCGCTTCGCGACCACGCCGATTGTGGCGCCGGGGCCATTCTCCCATATGCCCGGCATCGACCGCCTGCAGATGGTGGTCGGCGGACGCGGGCTGGTGCTGAAGTCGCCCACCGAGGAATTCGACGAGCGCGAGCCGTTTACGACGGTGCGCTTCACCGGCGAGCTCGAGATCGTGACCCGGCTCGAGGAAGGGCGAGTCGAGGTGGTGAATTTGATGGGCCGGCGCGGTGCGGTCGCGCTTGAGCTCGAAGCGCTTAAGGAGCCCGGTGAGCGGCGATTTTCCGCCGGCACGCATCTAATTTATGCGGCGCGCGGCGACTGCACTATCCGTCTCGAAGGCACGGATTTTTCGATTTCGCACGAAAACACCTTGAAAGTCGAGCTGACGGGGGCATCGACGCTTGCGCTCGTCTCGGGGCTGGCCGTGCTGGGCTCTATCCAGGTCGTCGGCTGAACGGCGTTCCCGCCGATCAGAGCGATGCGTACAATCCATGCAACTGGCTAGGTTGACGCCGTCGCGCCGGAGCACGATATCTGCCTTGATGCAGGCCGCCGCCCCAAGCGCGATATGGGTGGCCACGATATGAACGGGCAGATATGACCGCGCCAGAGAACAAATCCGCCACGCTGTCCGACGGCGTCGTCGACTGGTTGATCAACGGCACGCGCGACCAGCGCTTTATCGACAATATCTTTGCCGAGATGTGCATCCGGCTTCAGCAGGCCGGCATTCCGCTGGCGCGCTCAACCCTTCACGTGCTGATCCAGCACCCGCAATGGCTGGGCGCCCGCTTCATGTGGGCCGACGGCATGCGCGAGGCAGAGATTGCACGGGTCGACCATGACGTCCGCGAGCGGTCTGAATATATCGGCAGTCCCGCCAACGAAATGTTCGACGGCGCGACCGAGTTGCGCGAAAATCTCGAGCAGGACCCAGCGCTCGGCCGCAAGCACGCGCTCTACCGCGAGATGCGCGCGCAGGGCCTCACCGACTATGTGGCTTGGCCGCTCTATCATACGCTCGGCAAGCGCCATCTCGTCACCTTCGCGACCAACCGGCCCGGCGGCTTCGACGACACCCATGTCGCTGCCCTCAAGAACTTGTTGCCTGTGCTGGCGCTGGTCAGCGAGATCCGCGTTAAGAATCGATTGGCGCGAACGCTGCTCGAGACCTATGTCGGCTCCCATGCCGGCGAGCTCATCCTGGCCGGCGCCACGCGGCGCGGTACCGGTACGACGGTGCGCGCCGCGATCATGATCTGCGATCTGCGCGACTTCACCAAGATTTCCGACAATTGGCCGCGCGACGACGTCATCGATCTGCTCAACGATTATTTCGACGCGATGTCGGAGCCGATCGCGCGGCATGGCGGCGAGATCCTGAAATTCATCGGTGACGGCCTGCTCGCCATCTTTCCGCTGAGCGAGCCCAAGGCCTGCGCAAACCTGCTGCATGCCGTGACCGAAGCCAGGCAGGCCATGATCGCGTTGAACGCGCGCAACGACGGCACCGGCCGAGCGCCGCTGAACTACGGCATCGGCGTCCATGTCGGCGACGTCATGTACGGCAATATCGGATCGTCCACCCGGCTTGACTTCACCGTGATCGGTCCCGCCGTCAACATGGCCTCACGCCTCGAGGCCTTGACCAAGCAATTGGGAAAGAAAGTGTTGCTGTCACGCGACTTTGCCGAGCTGGTCGAGCGAGAGTTCGAGCTGGAGCAGGTCGGAAAATATGAGGTGCGCGGCTTCAGCGATCCGATCGAGCTTTTTGCGTTTTGAAGATGACGGAGGCCCCCGGCTAAGCAGCGGGCGATCATCGAGTCCTGTTGCCAACGCAGGATTGTGTGACTACGCTCGGTGCGACGCCGCCCAAGCGTTTCGTCCAAGCGTGTCATCGATCGGCCGCACGTTCATGCCAAAATTCCTCCGCATCGGAATCCATCAGTCGAACGTATCGGGTTACACGTCGAAGGCGTGGTGTGTCCGGCGCGTTGGCACGGCGATCCTCCTGAAATGGGGCGCCGTGGAAGTCCAGGGCGCGGGTGACGGACGAAAGGTCTACTGGACGCGTCTGCCGCAGCAGAAGACAATTCGCTGCGGCAGCGCGCAGCGTGCCCAGGATTACGCCAAGGCCGCGATCGCGCGGCGCCGCAATCATCGCTATGAACCGCTGACCGGCGCGATCGTGCTCCGGCGCCGACCGGCCGCAGGCAACACCGAGCTCAAGCGGGCGCTTGCCACGATCCTGATCGTCGATATCGTCGGCTCCACCGCAAAAGCCGCAAAGCTCGGCGATGTCCGCTGGACCAAGATCATGGGCCATTATTACGCGGCGGTCCGCAAGGAGCTGAAGAGCTCGCGCGGCAAGGAAGTCACGGCGACGGGCGACGGCGTGCTGGCGACGTTCAAGACGCCGGCCGCCGGAATCAATTGCGCGACCGCGATCCAGAAGGCCGTGCGTACGCTCGGCCTCGAGCTCAGGGTCGGCCTGCATGCCGGCGAATACACCGTGAGCGGCACTGAGGCGGTCGGCCTCGCCTTCCACATCGGCACCCGCGTCGCCGCAAAGGCGCGCGCCGGCGAGGTGCTGGTGTCGAGCGCGGTGAAGGAGCTGATGGCGTCGCAGTCGGCGATCAACCTGAAAGATCACGGCATTCACCGGCTCAAGGGCGTGCCGGAAAAATGGAGACTCTATAGAGTGGAGGGGTGAGAGTGGGTGAAGCTCTCACCGTCCTTCGTAAACGGGTGGACGCTTCTGTGCCTCGGCATCCCGCCCTTCCTGGAAGTCCCTGGTCGTGAGCAGCGCACGATATTGGTCGCCAAGTTTGGCAAGCGCGGCCTCGGGGTCTTCGAGCGCAAGGTGCGAGGACGCAATCGAGGTCTTGATGCCGAGGGGAGCGCATGCGGCGATCTTCTCGGCGATCTCGACGGCCTTCGCGCGAGCGGCGTCGCGGTTTGTTGCCACCTCCTGAACCGTTCCCATCCGGAGCGCTTCGTTCGCATCCCAATGATCGCCCGTCAGAATGAACCGCATGGCATTTCCCCAACCGGCTTCTCGTGGGAAGCGAACGGTTGAGCCGCCGCCGGGAAAGCGGCCGTGCGTGTTCTCGTCCTGGCCGAAATCCGTGTCTTCCGATGCTATGCGGATGTCCGCAACGAGGAAGATTTCGTGCGCCATATTCCAGGTATCGCCATGCACCGCGACAATCAGCGGCTTGGTGAGCGCCGGTTTGGTCCGCCCGAGAGGGTCGATGAAGCCGGGTCCCTCCATCATCGTCTTTCCCGATTGAGCAAATGCCTTGTAGGCGTCGACATCGACACCTCTGGAGAAGCGTTCGCCGTAGCCGAACAGAACCGCTGCACGCAGCGAGGGATCTCGATCGTACTGGTAGTAGGCTCTCGCCAGGCTCTCTGTCGCCTCCGGGTCCAGCCGATTGTCGATGCCAGGCCGGTTGATGCCGATCAGCACGATGTGGCCTTTGCGCTCGATGGTGATCTTCGTCCGCTCACCGTACGGAATGTCCGCCATCGGCGCGGACTCGTCAGATTGTGACATCATGGATTCTGTCTTCCCGTGCTGATGAGAGCGCTGCAGCGATGATGTGGTATCATGCAGAAGATTGCATCAGGCCCGACATGGGCGATCGTGCGTATCGGAAAACGCATCTGCGTTTTCGAAACGACGATGAACGAGGGTGTGGGCTCAAGAGCGTGCCGGAGCGGTGGCGGG
Source organism: Bradyrhizobium sp. 172 (assembly GCF_023101065.1). Lineage (NCBI taxonomy): Bacteria > Pseudomonadati > Pseudomonadota > Alphaproteobacteria > Hyphomicrobiales > Nitrobacteraceae > Bradyrhizobium > Bradyrhizobium sp. 172. The sequence continues at coordinate 6,308,182 of NZ_CP064701.1, read as the reverse complement.
GTGGGGACTGAGGCGATTGCGCGCGGGGCGGATCCACGCCCTCATCTCATCTGGACGACGATTTTCCCCCTGGCTCGTCCCTTTTCGAGATAGGCCAGCGCGTCTTTCGCCTGTTCGAACGGAAAGACCTTGTCGATCACCGGCCGGATACGCTCCGCCTTGAGAAGCTCGCCGATCTCGGCGAGTTGCCTGCCGTCCGGGTGCACGAACACGAACGAATACTCCGCGCCGATCTTGCCGGCGCGGCGAATGATCTTGCGGCTCAGCCATCCGAACAGGAACACCATGACGACGTTCATCCCGCGGTCGCGCGCGAACGCGGCGTCCGGCGGCCCGACCAGCGAGGCAATCCTGCTCCCCCGCTTCAGGATCCGAAGCGATGTCTCGACCGCATCGCCCCTGAGCGTGCCCAGCACCGCGTCGTAGTCCCGCAGCACTTCCTCGAATTGCTGGGTCTTGTAGTCGATCACCTCGTCAGCCCCGAGGCTGCGCACCAGATCGATATTTCCAGTGCTGGTCGTCGTCCCCACTTTGGCGCCGAAATATTTCGCGAGCTGGATCGCGAACGTGCCGATCCCGCCGGCGCCGGCGGGGATGAAGACTTTCTGGCCGGGTTTGAGACGTATGCGCTCCCTAAGAGCTTGCCACGATGTCAGGCCGACCATCGGGATCGAGGCCGCGTGCACGAAGTCCAGGTTCGGCGGCTTGAGCGCGGCGGCATCCTCCGGCACGGTCGCGAATTCGGCGAGAGCGCCTGTGCCGAGATCAAAGATGCTGGCGAAGACGGCGTCGCCCGGCTTGAAGCGGGTCACGCGGCTTCCGACCTCGACGACGACGCCCGCCAGGTCGCTGCCCAGCGTGGCCGGCAGTTCAAACTTCAGGATCGGCTTGAACGTTCCCTTCGGAATCATGTTGTCGATCGGGTTCAACCCCGCGGCATGAACCTGGACCAGGATTTCGTTCGGCTTCGGCGTCGGCCGCGGGATATCGGCCAACGCGATCTGGTCCGGCTTGCCGTAGCGCTTGAACACGAGGGCTCTCATTTTTTCTCTCGGTTCGAAGGTTCTTCGCACTGGCAAGATTGCGGCCCTCAGAAAGCCCGCGCGGTGCGGGCGGGCTGCAGCGCCGCCGTCGCATCCAGCCGCAAATCCTTTCGGATTCCGGCATCCACCAGGGCTGCGGGCGCGAACCGGCGCAGAAATCGCAGGCGCTTCGCAAGGCTGCCGGCCGCGTATTTGAGTTGCGGGCGCACCGCGCTCGCGGCCTTCAGCACGGCATCGCCCACGACGCCGGGCTGTTCGGCCGTCGCCATCACCTCGTTCACCCGCTTGGTCACGCCGGCGCGCGCCTCGCGATATTCGTCGAGCGTGGCGTCGGGCTCCATGAAGTTCGCGTCGAACGGCGTCTTGGTGTAGGCGGGCTCGACTACGGAGACCCGGATGCCCCGCGTGCGCAGTTCATGGTCGAGCGATTCCGAATAGCCTGCCACGGCGTGCTTGGTCGCGGCATAGAGCGCGCCGTAAGGCATCGGCAGAAAGCCGAGCACTGAGCCGATGTTGATGATGCGGCCGCTTCCAAGGCGCCGCATGTGCGGCACGACGGCGCGCGTCATCCGGATCAGGCCGAAGAAGTTCGTCTCGAAAATCGCGCGCGCCTGCTCCATCGAGCTCTCTTCCGCGCCGGCAGGGGCAACGCCGAAGCCGGCGTTGTTGACGAGCAGGTCGATGCGGCCCTCGCGCCGGATCACTTCGCCGACGGCGGCTTCCACCGATGCATCGCTGGTGACGTCGAGAGCCAGCATCTCGAACGCCTGCTTGCCCGCCTGCGCGCCCCGCCTGCTGGTGCCGAACACCTTGTAGCCGGCGTTCGCGAGTCGCTCCGCCGTCGCCTGGCCGATGCCTGAGGAGGCGCCGGTCACCAGCGCGATCTTCGGTGTAATCCTGTTCTAATGCCTCTCCGACGCCACTTCCGGGCCTGAAATCGTTTGATTACGATCGTAACTATTGATATACATGACGATCGTAATTATAAAAGTCAAGCCCCGCCTCTAAGGATCGGTCGCATGCGCGTCTCAAAGGAACAGGCCGCCAAAAATCGCGAGCATATTCTCGAGACTGCCTCGCGCCTGCTGCGGGAGCGCGGCATCGCCGGCGTCGGTGTCGACGCACTCGCCGAGGCGGCCGGGATGACGCACGGCAGCCTCTACAGCCAGTTCGGCTCCAAGGAGCGGCTGGTCGAGGAAGCCGTGGCCCATGCGATCGACGCCAAGGGTCAGGAATTCCCCGAGGCCTTCGAGCTCGAGGACTATGTTTCGCACTATCTCTCGCCGGGGCATCGCGACGATCCCGCCGCCGGCTGCCCCTTCGCTGCGCTCGCCTGTGAGGTGTCACGTCAAAGCGGCGGCCTGAGGCAGCGCTTCACCGCCGGCGTGCGCGGCGTGATCGGTTTGCTGAGCAGCCGGATGGCCTCCACGCTGAAGCCACGCCAGCGCGAGGACAAGGCGCTCGCCGCCGCCGCCTCCATGGTGGGAGCCCTCGTGCTTGCCCGCGCCGTGGACGATCCCAAGCTGTCGGACGATATTCTTCGCGCGACGAGGAATTCGCTGGCGGGGTGAGGCCGCGTCCCGGCGGGGCGCCGAAAGTCCGGAACAAAATTCCGGTGACGACGTTCGACGTCGCGGACAGCCAAAAGCGATGGCTGCCGATCTTCGACATCGACATACTTTCGAACGCGCATGGATGACTACAGCGATCTGGTGCTCGGCATGTTGGCCCTGGCCGTCGCTGCCCTCCTGTTGGTGGCGGGCGAGCTCTATCTCGTGACCCGGCCAGAGCCGCCGCAAACTCACGCGCCGGCCCCACCGGTCGTTACATCGTCGGCCGAAACCATTTTTTGTCATGTCGATTTTGGAGCGTAAGCAGACCAACTCGAAGAGGTGGGCAATGGGAAGCACTGCAACTGTTCCGATGCTGTCGTCTGAGGGCGGATTGACACATTACCTGGCGGAAATTCGCAAGTTTCCGATGCTGCGGCCCGATCAGGAAATCGCCTACGCCAAGCGATGGCGCGAGCACGGCGACCGCGAGGCAGCCTATCATCTCGTCACAAGCCATCTGCGGCTCGTTGCCAGGATTGCGATGGGATATCGCGGCTACGGCCTGCCGGTTGCGGACATCATTTCCGAAGGAAACGTCGGCCTGATGCACGCCGTCAAGCGTTTTGAGCCGGAGCGGGGCTTTCGGCTCGCGACCTACGCGATGTGGTGGATCAAGGCGTCGATCCAGGAATACATCCTGCGGTCCTGGTCGCTGGTCAAGATTGCCAACAGCGGGGCGCAGAAGAAGCTGTTCTTCAAGCTTCGCCGGACCAAGGCGGAAATTTCCGCCCTGGAGGATGGTGATCTCCGTCCCGAGCACGCCAGCCGGATCGCGCGGCGGCTCGGCGTGCAGGAGAACGACGTCATCGAGATGAACCGGCGCCTCGGCGGCGACCTGTCGCTCAATGCCTTGGTGCGCGACGCCGACGGCAGGGAAGTCCAGGACTGGCTCGTCGACCCCGCGTCCAGTCCTGAAGCCGAATACGCCGAGCGGGAAGAAACCAGACGGAGGCGTGAAGCCCTCGCCGGCGCCATGGACGTCCTCAAGCCGCGCGAGCGCGACATTCTCGAGGCGCGCTGGCTCTCCGAGCCGCCGCTGAGACTTGAGCAGCTCGCGGCACGGTATGGCGTTTCACGCGAGCGGGTGCGGCAGATCGAAATGCGCGCGTTCGAAAAGGTTCGGGCTGCTATCGCCGGACGCCTGGCAGCCGGCTCTTGAAACCAAATCGGCGCCTCCTAATTCTTTTGGCAGCCGCATGCGAGTGCGGTGCCGGACGCCAAAGCAGGGTCCGGCAAGGCCATCGGGGCTCGCCCCGGTGATGCTCTTAATCCATGTTGCTCACAGGAGGATGTGGTTATGAGAACCGACGATATGTCTCCCCTCTGGCGTTCGACCATCGGTTTCGACCGCCGTTCCGCCGCGTCGCATCGCGATCGATGCTGCCGGCAATGCCGACCCGAAATCGAGCACAAGCAGGCGGCCTGACGAGTTGATCGTCCGGGCTTTGCAGCGCGTGCGTGGCCCTCGCCGCGCGCCGAGCTGCGCCCAATCGACAATCAAGACAGGAGATAAGGAGAAACGACAATGGCACTACGCGATCTCATTCCGTGGAACAACGGCTCACGCAACATGGCCGTTCAACGCGGCGAAGCCGGCAACCCGCTGCTTGCGCTTCATCGTGAGATGAACCGGCTGTTCGACGACGCCTTCCGCAGCTTTGATCTCAGTCCGTTCGGCTCCTCGACCGCAATGGGCTGGCCGAACGTCGAACTCGACGAGAGCGACAAGGAAGTCAAGGTCGTCGCCGAGCTTCCCGGTCTCGAACAGAAGGACGTCAACGTCGAGCTTGCAAACGGCGTGCTGACGATCAGCGGCGAGAAGAAGAGCGAAACGGAAGACAAGGAGCGTCTCTTCAGCGAGCGTTACTATGGCCGTTTCGAGCGGCGCATTCCGGTCGATGACGTCGACCAGGACAATGTCGCGGCTTCCTTCAACAACGGCGTTCTCACCGTCACCCTGCCGAAGTCACCGGCGGCACAACAGAAGGTGAGGCGCATCGCGATCAAAGGCAAGTAAGCACCATGTGTAAGCATGGCCGTGGGCGGGAGCCGCCGCTCCCGCCCGCGTCCGGCCGGCGGCCGCATTTGCGTCCGTCGGCTCGCTGCAAAATTTTCCGGAACGCTCGGAAACTTCAATTCCGGTCTGGCGTTTTGCGGTCGGTTTCCAAGTTCTGGGAGTCGCACATGAAGAAACTTGCTTTAGTCCTGACGATGATCTCGGCCCTGTTCGTGGCGGCGGCCTCGCCGGCGGAAGCCCATGGCTGGCGCGGCGGCTGGCACGGCCATTGGGGCGGTCCCGGCATCGGCTTCGGTCTTGTTGCCGGTGCGCTTGCGGCGGGGCTGGCGGCCGATGCCTATTATGGCCCGCGCTTCTATGGCCCGCCCTACGGCTATTATGGACCGCGCGTCGTGCGGCGGGCCTATTATGTGCCTTACGCCTACGCTCCACCGCCCTATTGGGATCCCTGGTGGTGACGAGACAAGGCCCGGACCATCATCCGGGCCTTTTGCGTGAGGGTCATCCACTGGATGCGCGTCGCGCCGCGTCTATTTGCGGTTCGCTCCCGTCGAGCCTGAGCCCGGCATGGCCTGCTGACCGCCCTGGGTTTGCCTGGTGTCGTTGTCGCCTGGCCGGGTCGTGGAGGACTTGGCCGGTGCGTTCGCGCCGCCGCCATTGTTGTCCGATGACGTGTTGAGGCCGGAGGCTCCCGCTCCCGTCGTGCCGCCGGTGCCTGAGGAGTCGATGCTCGACCCGGTCCTGGACGCACCCGCGCCGCCTTGCGCGAATGCGGAAGAGGGGAATGCGAGAGCCGCAACGAGCCCTGCGAGAACCAGCTTTTTCATGTCCGCTCCTGTGCTTGACGTCGTCACATGCCGTGCCGAGGCAAAGATCTCGGCACGCACCTGTTCCTGGGCGGGAGCGGAAATCCCGCGACAGCGACGATGAGTCATCCCGAGCTCATCGCACGCGGGGCGATCCGTTCCTGCGCCTGCGGCGTCAACTCGTAGCGATCGCCGGCTTTCACCAGCCAGCCCGCCTCGATCATGCGTCGCGTCATGCCTGCGCTGCACAGCGGGTGGCTGCCGCCGGGATGAAACAGCGCGCCCTCGCGTTCGATCAGGTAGCCGTAGAGCCGCGCCTGTCGAAGCGGGTTTTGCATCCCTGGTGTGGGCGCCTCCATGGTCTCTCGCGCAGTCCTCCAAGACGGCCTGAGATGCCGGGCCGATCCCCCGTCAGGCGGCCCCGGCCTGTGGCCCGGGGGCGGGGCTTCGAGCCGAGGCCGCCATTGCCGGAATCGCAAGGACCCGGCGCGGCCCAATACGCAACGGCCCCAGGTCGTTCCAACGACGTCGTTCCTGCGAGCTCGGTCCTACAAACTATCCGTTGCTCTTTCCGGATGGGTGTCGGCAAGGCGAATTGCCTAGGCCGACCAACGATCCTGCTCTTCCTGGTGAGCATGCTCGTTCAGCCGTTCGGCGATCTGATCCGCGATCTTCTCCGACTCGGCCGAGGCCACCGGCTCGCCCTTGTGGGTCCTGAGCTTGTCCTTGTCGGCTTCGATGGGAAAATCGTCGGGCTTCAGTCCGGCATCCTTGGTCATGGCGCGCCTCATTGTGTCTCGCATCCGGAAAACACGGGCGAGGGCCGTTCGTTGCTGGAACAATGAAGCCGCGATCGAAAGCCACAGCCGGGCTCAAGCGCCGCGCGGCCCGCGCTTTGCTCAGGCCCCGCCGACGGCCCGGATCACGGTCCCGCTGCCGCCGCACGTCGCGCAGGGCGCGCCGTCGATCCGCCCCTTGCCATGGCAATCCGGACACACATCTTCGCCGGTGCCCATCGTCCCCGGTGCGGCTTCATCCCCGGGGTTGAGCGCCGCCGAACCCGTCGGCGGTGTCCCGGTCTTTACGCCCTCCGTGTCGGTCTTGGTCATCTGCACCTCCCTCGAAAAGACCGCAACGCGTCTTGCCGCAGGAAGTGCCAATCGTGATGTCAGATGCGGTGCACGTCAGTCGCGAGCCTGCGCAACCTGGGAAAGTACGCCGTCCGCATTGGAGGCCATCACCTCATCATCACCGCACGCCCGTGCCTTTGCAGCGCTGGCACTTCACCACCTTGTCGCCCTTCTTGAGCAGGCCTTTGCCTTCGCAGTTCTTGCATTTCTGCTTCTTCTTGATGTTCGGGCCTTTTTCATTGGTCATGGACGGCTCCTGCCGCGAAAGAGCGGTTGATTGAGCATTGTATGGGCGGGTTCTCGGCGAGAACACGCAGCGTTTCTGGTGGGGCAGCCCAGCGGAACAGCCGAACGGTGCCAGATAAGCCCTACGCTCATGTCGGCTTCGGCACCACCCGCACAACGATGGCGCGTGATCGCGCCGATTGTTCGTCGCCACACGGCTCCCCGGCCTCGGAACGTTCACCGCCTAAACGCATTTAGGTGGTGTCAGATGATGGAGGCCTTGAATGGCGAGCGGGCTCACGCACCGGCGCTTGGCGTTGAACGGGATGTCGATCTTCTATCGCGAAGCGGGACGCGCCGGCGCGCCGGTCCTGCTGCTGCCGCACGGCTATCCCTGTTCCTCCTTCCAGTTCCGCCGGTTGATGCCGGCGCTCGCCGACCAATGGCGGACGATCGCGTTCGACTGGCCGGGCTTTGGCTACAGCGACACGCCCGACCCGTCGGAATTCGCCTATGACTTCGATGCCTATGCAGACGTGCTGGCCCGCTTCGCCGATGCGCTCGGCCTGCGACGATACGCCTTGTGGCTCCACGATTACGGCTCGCAGATTGGGCTAAGGCACGCGATCGCTCACCCCGAGCGGATCGCCGCGCTCATCATCCAGAACGGCGATATCTATGAGGATGTGCTGGGCCCGAAATACGCGACCATCAAGGCCTGGTGGGCCGACAAGACGCCGGCGAGGCACCGGCCGCTCGAGGAGGCCGTGAGCGAGGATGGCTTCCGTGCGGAGTTCGTTGGCGAAGTGGCGGACGACGACGCTGCCCGGGTGCCGCCCGACCTCTGGAAGCTTCATTGGCCACTCATGGACACGCCAGTGCGCCGACAGGTCTGCGTCGGGCTGATGGAGAAGCTGGAGGAGAATCTCGGCTGGTTCGCGCGCTATCAGGCGTATCTGCGCGAGCACCGTCCTCCAACGCTCGTGGTGTGGGGCCCCGAAGACGGATACATGCCGGCCGAGTCCGCCCGCGCCTATCGCCGCGACTTGCCTGATGTCGATCTGCACCTGCTCGACGGCGCCGGACACTGGCTGCTCGAGACGCATTTCGATGAGGCGCTGCCCCTGGTCCGCGCCTTCCTTGCGCGTGTCCATGCCTGATCGTCCCACGGCGCGGCCTTCGCCGCGCTGGTGTCCCTTCGCCGCCTAAAGGAGGAAGCAAGCATGCCAACCAATCCTTCCATCGCACGAATCTGGCGTGGTCGTACCCGGCGGGACATCGCCGACAGCTACGAGCAATATCTGCGCGCTGAAGGCATTCCGCCGCTCGAGAAGACGGCGCTCGGCGTCCAGCTGCTGCGCGAGGACCTTGACGAGGAGACATGGTTCACGACCATCTCTTACTGGTCCGACATGCAGGCAATGACTGCCTTCACCAAGGCCGAGCCGACCAAGGTGCATCACCTCGACCGCGATCCCGAACTCCTGATCGAACTCCCTCAAAGGGTGGAAATCCACCGCGTTCTGGTCGATCGGTACGGCATGCGCTGAGCACGATGGTGCGCAACTTTGTCCTCTTCGCCGCAATGTCGTTGATCTGGGGGCTGACCTGGGCCGCCATCAAGGTCGGGCTCGGCGATCTGCCCCCGCTGCTGCTCGCCGCCGCGCGATACCTGCTGGCGGCCGCACTGCTAGCCATCGGGGTGCGTGGCGCCGGCGCCGCATTCGCCGAAGGCCGCGCACGGCCAACGATCGTTTCAGCTCTGCTGGTCAACACCGGCACCTACGGCTTGCTGTTCTGGGGGATGCAGCACGTGCCATCAGGGCTGTCGGGGCTGGTCAACCTTACCCTGATTCCGGTCCTGCTGTTTGCCCTCGCCGCGTTGACCGGCGAGGAGAGGCCGACCTGGCATCATGCCGTCGTGCTCGCGATCGGTTGTGTCGGTGTCATCGGGCTGTTCTGGGCGCGGCTCGGGGCCGGGTCCGATGCGAGCGGCCTTCGGCTCGCGGCGATCGTCGCCGCGACCGTGAGCTATTGCGTCGGCAGCGTGGTCGCGCGTCCGTTGGTCGGTCCGGTGAAGCCCCTGGCGCTGACGATGGTGCAGGCGGCGATCGGCGGCGCCGCCCTGCTCGGCCTTTCGCTGGTGCTGGAACCCGTATCGAGAGACACGCTCGACGCTTTCCTCACTCCGGCGGCAATCGGCAGCCTGTTGTTCCTGTTGCTGCTCGGAACGATCGTGGCTTATACGATCTATCTCGTGCTGCTGCGTGAATGGGGTACGATGCGCGCAGGTCTGTATGCCTTTGTCTCTCCGATCATCGCGCTTGGCACCGGTGCGTGGTTGTTCGGCGAGGCGATCGGCTGGCTCGAGATCGGCGGCGCTGCCCTCATGCTGGTGGCCGCCGCGATGGCGCTGCTCCGGCCTTGGGAAGAACGTCCGACGTGAAGCGTTTGCGCAGCATCGCCGATCGACCGCCGCCGCTTCACCGCGTAGCGGGGAATCTGGCGCTCGATTTCGCCAACACGATCAGCTGGCGCGGCACGGACCAAGAGGCCGATCACTTGCGCGACGCCGAGGGAATGCTGGCCTGGGCAAGGGATGCTGGACTGGTGGGCGTCGATTTTTCGCCTAATGCAAGGCAGCGGGCGTTGCTGGTCTACGATGGCCGGCGCCTGCGCAACGCGATCGACCAGGTAGGCGCTGCGATCGCGGACGGCGATGAACCGCCGGCGCTGAGCATGGCGGTGATCCACGATGTTGCGGCCCGTACCTTCACGGCCGCATTGCTGACCGGTTCGCCGGCCACCATCGAATTCACGCACGGGGACCGAATCCTTGGTCCGCTTGCCTGGGCTGCGGTCGACCTGCTGCGCGGCGACGAACTCGACCGATTGAAACGATGTCCACAGCACGACTGCCACTGGCTGTTCATCGATCGCACCAAAAACAGATCCCGTCGCTGGTGCGAAATGGCCACCTGCGGAAACCGCGCAAAGATGCAATCGCGCCGGTAAGTCGACAGCCTCCAAGTGCGACGGCCATCCTTCTCAATGGAAAGCTGGTGGGCCCGCAGGACTCGAACCTGCAACCAGACCGTCATGAGCGGACGGCGGCCCTCCAGCTCCTATTTCGCGCTCGCGAAAGCATCCGCTGCGTAGACGACCTTGCCGCCCACAACCGTCAGCAGAGACGACGTGGCGCCAATCTGCTCGACGGGGACGGACAGGAAATCCCGATCGAGAATCGCGAAGTCGGCGAGCTTGCCGGTCTCCAGCGTGCCGCGCCGCGTCTCGTCGAAGCAGAACCACGCGCTTCCCACGGTGTAGAGGCGCAAGGCATCTTCGCGGCTGGGTGTTTCGTCCGGGCCGCGCGTCGAGAGTCCGCCGACGGTCTTGCCGTCGAGCATCCATTGCAGCGCCACGAACGGATTGTAGGATGCGACCCGATGCGCATCCGTGCCGGCCCCGACATGGACTCCCATGCGCAACGCCGTGACGAGGGGTGGCATGCTGCGGGCGGCTTCGCCGACCTGCGCCACGATACGGTCACCTCCGAGATACATCGCGTCCTGCATGGTCCAGCCGATACCAAGGGCTTTCATGCGCGCCAGCGTTTGGGGCGAGGTGTTGTCGAGATGGGCGATGGACCAGCGCAACGGCGCGAGCGGCGTCTCCTTGTTGACCTCGTCATAGAGGTCCAGGAGGTGATGGACGGATTTGTCTTCCTGCCAGTCGATGGTGACTGTCAGCCCTTGTTTGGCCGCCCAGCGAATGATCTCGCGGAACTTGTCCTTGGCGGCCGCGTCAGGCGCATTGTTGTTGTACATGGCGCCGGTGATCCGCTCGCCTAGTCCGTTGAACCGCAGCATGTCGTCGCCGAATCCCATCGGCAGGAACGGCGTGAGAGTCTTGTACTCGTCGAATTCCGCGCCGACATTCTGGGCGAACAGGCTGAAGGCAACGCGAACCGACAATGATTTGTCACGCCAGAGCTTTTGCAAGGCCGCGTAGTGGCTGGGATAGATGCTGAAGCCGCCGGGATCCACGATCCCGGTCACGCCGAGACGATTGAGCTCCGTGAAGAACTGCCGGGTCCCGGCGACATTCTCTTCGAAATTCGGCCTCGGCAGCCGATCGAACAGCGCGGAGATACTGACGATGGAGCCGTTGAGCCACCCCGTGGCGTCGCCCGATGCGGCGCGCTCAGTCGTGATACCGGCCGGCAACTGATCCGCGGACATCCCGAGGGCTTGCTGCGCTTTTGGCGTCATCAGCACCGCCGAATAGAACAGCTGGATGTAAGCCGGATTGTCGGGAACGGCCGCCATCACCTCGGCGAGCGTTGGCCGCCGCTTCTCAGTAAACTGCAATTCGCTCCAGCCGCCGGCCACGATGATCCAGGATGCCGGGCGCGCTGTTGCCGCCTGGCGCAAGCGTTCCATGGCCTCGGGAATCGTCTTTGCGCCGATCCAGTTGACCTCGGTTGCGTAGGTCAGGCCGGCGCGCACCGCGTGAATATGGGAATCGATCAATCCCGGAATGATTGTGCGTCCACCTGCGTCGACACGGCGCGTCGCGGGCCCGATCAGGCCTTCCATGGCATCGTTGCCGCCAATTGCGACGATCTTGCCGTCGCGGACTGCGAGAGCCTGCGCGATCGTCGATGCGGGATCCAGCGTCACGAGCTTTGCGTTCGTGACAATGAGGTCGGCCTTTTGTGCGTAAGCCAAACTGGCCCAGCACGAGATCACCAAAATCGCCAGAAGCTTGCGCATCATCAGTCCCGACATGAGAGAGGCCGAAGCGGCGCCACACGTCCGCCGCTGGATGCGCTCGCGGACATCGCGTGTCGCAACGGGAGTGTCGTGATATTAATCATGTCTGGCACCAACAAAATCAGGCGGTCCACCGGAAATTTGGTGAGGCGTATTAGGGTGACGGTGCACTAAATTCGTGAGCCATCGAATCCGCGAAAACGGTGGTACTCATGACTGCACTGTCACCTAGATCAGGAACTCGAACGCCTGCTCTGATTTGATCTCCAACTCCTGTTGCTCCTCGCGTCGACGCGCGAAGGACCTTATCCGAACGCCCTCGATATCCTCGACCGGAGCAGAGTGGTTATCATCTCTGGGGCGCCCGGCGTTGGAAAGACGACTCTGGCTAACATGCTGCTTTACAAGCACCTTGAACGCGGTTGGGAGCCGGTGGTGATCCGCCGCGATCTTGCCGAAGGACAGAAACTCTTTCAGCGTGGTAAGTCACAGATTTTTTATTTTGACGATTTTATGGGCGCAACCTTCCTCGGCGATCGCACATCCGGTTTGCTTCGCAACGAAGACCGCGCCATTTCCGACTTCATCGAAATGGTTAGGGCCTCACCGAAGGCCCGCCTGGTGCTAACCACTCGCGAGCACATCTTTGGGCAAGCCGTCGCCGCGTCGGAACGACTCCGTCAAGTCGGCCTCAACGGCCACAAAGTCGTCCTGCAAATTGGAGACTACAGCTTCGCCCAGAAGGCTCAAATCCTGTACAATCACCTCTATTTCAGCGAGCTGCCTGGCGCTTACAAGGATGCTCTATTGCGATCCGACTTTTATCTCGAAGTCGTCCGGCACCCAAAGTTTAATCCGCGTTTGATCGAATGGCTGTCGAGCTTCAGCCGAATTCAGGCTATTTCGCCGGGCGAGTACCGAGATTTTGTTCGCAATTTGCTCAAGGACCCCTCTGAGGTCTGGTTGCATGCCTACGACCATCAACTTAGCGACGCTGGTCGCTCCCTGTTGCTGACACTTTACAGCCTCGGCGGCAAGGCGGAGGGCGTAGTCCTCCAGCCGACCTTCAAAAAGCTCCACGACGCACGTGCAAAGCGGTGGGGCTTCCAACGAAAGCCGGAAGACTGGGCTACCGCGATGGCCGAACTCGCTAACGCGTTCCTCCGGCCGACGGGTGGTAACGCCTTCGAAGTTCTTGATCCCTCGGTCATCGACTTGGTCAACGCAGTCATTCGCAGGGCGCCGGAAAACGCAGTCGACCTAGTCGTTGGCGCCGTAGATTTCAGCCAAATCGAACGAGTCTGGAATATAAGCAAACGTGGCGTCAAAGGGGTTAGAGCAGCCCTCGTCCAAGGCGGCGAATCCATTGCCGCTGCTATACGAAACGCTACATCGAGATCGCATCGGCTGGTCGAATTGCAGAATGGGACCTTCCTGATAGAGTGGACGGAAGAAACGCGCTTCGCCGCAATCGTCCCTCTCGCAGATGCGATGAAGACTAAGGATATGCTAGATCTCGCCAAGTCGCTTGGGGGTGATATGTCCTCAAGTTGGCGCGACCGTGAAATGTCGATCATCGATGGTGTCGAAGCTCTCCGCGCACTTGAGCGCGTCTCGTGGGCACCACTACAATCTCCAACGTTGAAGCACGAGCTAATTGAACAGCTCTTAAAGCAGGCGCAGGTTTCCTGCAGGTCAGTTGAGCTCAGTGAAATTGTCAGCGTGCTCGACCTCGAAGAACCTAGAAGCGCGGCGAACCTAGCTGTGCTACGGGCAGCGTTCGAGAACTCAAGACACGAGATCGCCTCTGATATCGACGAATGCCGCAAAGAGGACGACTTCAACGGCCTTCGAGGTGCCTATGAGCTATTCGCGTCGACCCTTGGCGTGGACGTTAGTCCGGAATTGGAGAGGCTGGAAGAAGTATACGCTGAGTACACGGATTACGAAGAGCAGCGAGCTGACCAGATGATGGACGAGTATCGTGATCGCCAGAGAGAGTCCGGCCATTCCGAGGACAGCGTCCGCGACATGTTCGGTTCGCTCCGAAGCGACAGGGCAGACTAGATTCTCACCACGCGTGGTCGGAAGCCACATCCGGCTCACATGAATAATGTTTCGTCGACGGATGCGTGAAATCGAACCGCAACGCCGCTGTTATGGGCGGCTAGTTCTAACCATAAACGCACTAGTGGAGGCAGGGTACTTGCTCCACCCGTCCAGACATACATGGCGCGGAGTCCAGCCTGGGTGGCGCAAGTCCAAACTTCCATGGCGTCCAACATTTGCTGGTGGGCCCGGCAGGACTCGAACCTGCAACCAGACCGTTATGAGCGGCCGGCTCTAACCATTGAGCTACAGGCCCCGCCGCGAGACGGCCGCGAAAGCTGCGGCCGGCAACGGTGCGCGGTTCGTTTACAGGGACGGAGGCGGGGGTGCAATGCTGGCGCCGGCGGTTGCAAACGTTGGCGCGGCAAGCCTTGGGATTTTTGAATAACCGAAATTGGCGATGATGCCCTTATAGTCCTGTTTTACCCGACGGCGCAAGCCCATCTCGCCGAGCCTTCGTCCCCGCCCTCTGGCAATCGCGCCAGGGGGCTCGGTTTTCGATTCTGTAACCCCTTGTAATGCCAAGATCTTTCTACTGTGCATGGGGTTGTTTTCGCACATTTTGTTGGAGAGGGGTCTTCCGATCCCCTCCGATGTCGCGTTGGCGCGCTGCAGGCGCGCGGCAGTTCCGCAGGCCTAGTCCACCGACACGCCGGCGAACTCCACCACCTTGCGCCACTTCTCGGTCTCGTCGGTGACGAGCTTGCCGAACTCGGCCGGCGTCATCGGCTTGGGGATGCCGCCGGTCTCGGTGAGGCGCGCGACCAGCTTCGGGTCCTTCAGCGCCTCGTTGACGGCCTTGTTGAGGATCTCGATCACGTCGGCCGGCGTGCCCTTCGGCGCGGAGATGCCGTAGAAGCCGACCGATTCGAAGCCGGGCAACGTCTCGGCGATCGCGGGCACATCGGGCACGCTCGGCCAGCGCTGCGGCGAGGTCACGCCGAGCGCGCGGACATTGCCGCCCTTGGCCTGCTCCATCGCGGAGGGGAGGTTGTCGAAGATCAGCTGCACCTTGTTGGAGATGATGTCGGGGAAGGCGATCGCAGATCCCCGATAGGGCACGTGCACCATGTCGCACTTGCTCATCACCTTGAACAGCTCCGCCGACATATGCACCGAGGTGCCGTTGCCGGACGAGGCAAAGGAGATCTTGCCGGGGTTGGCCTTGCAGTAGTCGATGAACTCCTGAACCGTCTTCGCCGGGAACGCGTTGGAGACGACCAGCATGTTGGTGAGCTGCATGATGCTCGCGACCGGCACGGTGTCGCGCAGGAAGTCGAACGGCAGCTTCTTGTAGAGCGAGGTCGAGATCGCGTTGTTGGGCGCGACGAACAGCAGCGTGTAGCCGTCCGGCGGTGAGGCGATCGCGGCAGCGGCCGCGATGTTGCCGCCCGAGCCGGTGCGGTTCTCGACGATGAATTGCTGGCCGAAGCGGTCGGTCAGCCACTGCGCCATGATCCGCGCCACGATGTCGACCGGGCCGCCGGCGGAGAAGCCGATGATCCAGTGCACGGGACGGTCGGGATAAGCGGCGGAGGCGGGAGGTGCGGCGCCCAACAGCGTTGAAAGGAAAACCAGCCCGCAAACACTGTTACGCAAAATTCGCAACATGACGTCTCCCATTGTTCTATTGTCGTTGGGCTGCATGCTTTCACAAAATCGGGGCGCTGCCTACATCGCCGCAAGTCGATGTTGACGCGCCCCCGCCGGGACCGACCATGAGATTCGCTTTTGTTTTCCTGCTCGGCGCGGCGCTGCTTTCAAGCCCCGCCGCCGCTCAAACCGGAGCCAACGCCATTCCGACCAACACACCCAGCCTGACGATCAGCTTGGGCACTGCGACGCCCGGCGGCGGCTTTCCGCTCTATGGCAACGCCTTTGCGCAAGCGATGAACGCAGCCGATCCGCAAACCATCATTGCCCCGCGCAACACCAAGGGCAGCAACGAGAACATCCCGCTGCTGGAGAAGGGCGAGCTCGATCTCGCTCTGGTCGCGGGCGAGCCGGCCTATGAAGCCTTCGCCGGCATCGGCCGTGCGAAGGTCTCGTTGAAGATTCTCACGGCGATCTATTCCAACCCCGGCATGTTCGTGGTGCGCGCGGACAGTCAGTACAAGACCATTCGCGATCTCGTCGGTCAGCCCGTCGCGTTCGGCGCCAAGGGCTCCGGCCTGCCGATCCTGGCGCGCTACGTGCTCGATGGCCTCGGCCTGAAGCAGGACGAGGACTTCAAGGCGATCTATCTCGACCGCGCCGGCGACGGCCCCGCGATGGTCGAGGATGGCCGCGTCGCAGCACTCTGGGGCGCCGGCATCGGCTGGCCCGGTTTCGCGGCGGTGGCCTCGAGCGTATCAGGCGCGCGCTTCATCGCGCCCAGTGCCGAGGAGATCGCGCGCATCCGCGCCAAGCATGCCTTCCTGAAGCCGCTCACCGTCCCGGCCGGCAGCTACCCGAACCAGTCCGAGCCGATCGCCTCGCTCGGCTCCTGGAGCTTTGTGCTGACACGCGAAGATTTGCCTGACGATGTCGCCTATCGCCTGGCGAAGACGCTTCACGGTGTCGAGCCGACCTTCTGCAAGCAGCTCGCGCAAGCCTGCGAGACTACGGCCGCGAACACCGTCGCCGCCGCGCCGAAGCCCGAGCTGATCCATCCCGGCGTGATCAAGTACTTTCGCGAGATCGGGGTGGTGAAGTAGCGCGCTTCCTTCCTTCTCCCCCTGTGGGAGAAGGTGGCGCGAAGCGCCGGATGAGGGGTATCTCTCCGCGAACTCAACAGCGAGTTGGACTCGCGGAGACGACCCCTCACCCGGCTTCGCTTCGCGAATCCACCCTCTCCCGCAAGGGGAGAGGGTGCACCGTCAGCGCGGCGTCGCTACACCCTCACTTCTTCACCATCGCGCACGCCGGGTCCGGCGGACCGAACGCCTTGTCGCCCGAGATCGTGGTGAGGATCTTGTAATAGTCCCACGGATATTTGCTTTCCTCCGGCGTCTTCACCTGCACCAGCCACAGATCGTGCACCATCAGATTGTCTTCGCGTAAGCGGCCATTGCGGGCGAAGAAATCCTCGATCGGCTTTTCCCGCATCTTGGCGGCCACCTTGAGCGGATCGTCGGTGCCGGTGTCCTTGATGGCGTTGAGATAGTGCATCACGCTCGAATAGACGCCGGCCTGCCACATCGACGGCATCTTGTTCATCTTGGCGAAGTAGCGCTTCGACCATTCGCGGGTCTTGTCGTCCAAGTCCCAATAGAACGACGTCGTCAGCAACAGCCCTTGGGCTGCCTGCAGGCCGAGGCCGTGGATGTCGGTGATCAGCGCCAGCAGCGCCGCCATCTGCTGGCCGCCCTTGAACACGCCGAATTCGGAGCCGGTCTTGATCTCGTTCATGTTGTTCGGCGGACCCGCCGCGATGCCGATGATCTTGGCCTTGGAGGCCTGCGCCTGCAGCACGAAGGAGGAGAGGTCGGGCGTCGCCAGCGGCGGCTTCACCGAGCCCAGCACCTTGCCGCCATTGGCGGTCACGACCGCCGAGGCGTCGCGCTCCAGCGAATGGCCGAAGGCATAATCGTCGGTGATGAAGAACCAGCTGTCGCCGCCGCGCTTGACCACCGCGTCCGCGGTGCCGACCGCGAGCGCGCGGGTGTCGAACACCCACTGGATCGCATAAGGCGAGCAGAACTTGCCGTGGAAATCCGCGGTGCCGGTCGAGTGGGTGATGAACAGCCGCTTCTTCTCGTTGGCCATGTTCTGCACCGCGAGCCCGACCGCGGAGACCGGCACGTCGACGATCAGATCGACCTGGTCGACGTCGTACCAGCGCCGCGCGATGGCGCCGCCGATATCGGCCTTGAGCTGGTGGTCGCCGACGACGATGCTGATCGGCTTGCCGAGCACGGTGCCGCCGAAATCGTCGATCGCCATCTGCGCCGCCGTCACCGAACCCTGGCCGGTCGGCGCCGAGGCCGGACCGTTCATGTCGGTGAGCACGCCGATCTTGACGACGTCGTCGGACACCTGCGCCATTGCGGCGCCCGGCAGCAGCGTCGCCGCCAGGAACGTCGCTGCAAAGCCGGCAGCGACCGGCAGTCCAAATCTCGTTGGCTTCATATTTGTCCTCCCCTGATCCGGCGCGTTGGCCGGTGTACCCCCGGGTATGGCCCGGCTGAATTGGTTTCTTTTGCAACTATTTGGGGGCGGGCGTCAACGTCAGGCGGCGAAGCGGATTTGTCCGGCCGGGGAGGGATCGTAGCCGGTCAGCTCCTCGGCGCGCTGGACCAACCGCTTTTCGCCGAGGAAGCCGGATCAGGCCCTGCATGGCGGGGCGGAAATAGCTGCGCTGCCGCATCGCGAGGTCGAAGTTCTCCCAGACCAGCGGCACGAAATCGAGGCCGGCCGAGCGCGCGGACGCACGCGTCGCGATGCCGCAATCGGCCTGTCCCGCGCGAACGATCTCGGCGAGATCCGGCCCGGTCAGGGCCGGCATCTCGATCCGGCGCAAATCGCGCGTCGAGGCGCCGGCGCGCTTCAGCAGCACATCGAGCAGCATCTGCGCGCCCGTGCCCTGCTGTCGCATCGCCATCCTGGCCCCGAGCGCGAGCACGTCGGAAAGGCCGCGCAGCCGCTTGGGATTGCCCGGCGGCAGCACGAGACCCTGCTCGCGGCGCGCGAACGCGACCAGCAATGCATCATGCAGGTCCGGAGCGTCTCGCAGGACCGTCGCATTGGCCTCGGCCGCAAGATTGCCGTCGGCGTCGACGCTGTGGAAGTGCATTGCCACGGCCATCACCTCGTCGCGCTGTAAGCGCTCGAGCCCGCGTGCGCTGCCCTCGCTCATCGAGCCCAGGCCCGAGACGGATTCGCGCAGACTCCAATCTAGAAGCTCGTCCTGGCTGCCGCCGACGACCGGCGGCGGCTCCGCGATCAGCATGCCGGCCGGGCGCGCCAGTCCGGACAGCACCCAGAGGTCGAGTTCGTGCCGCGGGAAGAGCCATTTTCCGGTCACCTTGGTGCAGGGGATCGCACCGGTGGTGACGAGTTCGTAAAGCTTGCGTTCGCCGAGCCGAAGATAGTCGGCGGCTTCGCTGGTCGTCAGGAATTCCATCCTGCATTCCTATGCAAATTCTTGCTTCTTTTTGACGTTCGACGCAGGTGGAATTCTGCATTTCAAGTTTTGTCCGCCACGACCATGCCCGATCATCTCGCTGCTTTGCAACACATCCCCACGCGCGATCTCTGCCTTGGTGAACGATCCTGAATCGCTCGCGTGGTGCGGATCTTGCGGTCTTCGCGCGCGGCGCATTGCCGGAATTTCCCGACGCTGCGGGCACAATGTGCAAACGCGTCACGAGTGCGGCGCAATCCATCAGCATCATGATCGCGTCATAGCCAGTGGGAACCCGATCATGGCCGTCCGCCGCCTCTCCGTTGCACTCGCGCTTCTCTGCGGCCTCGTCGCCGGCGTTGCAGCGTCATCCGCGGAGGACCGCGCGATCGTGCTCGCCACGACCACAGCGACGCAGGAGTCCGGCCTGCTCGACTATCTGCTGCCGATGTTCCGTGAGAAGACCGGCATCGAGGTGACGGTGATCGCGCGGCGCGCCGACGAGGTGCTCGAGGGGGCACGAAGGGGCGAAGTCGACGTCGTGCTGATGCATGCACGGCCGCAGGAGGAGAAATTCGTTGCCGACGATTTTGCGGTGAAGCGCTTTGACGTGATGTACAACGACTATGTGCTGATCGGGCCGAAGAGCGATCCCGCCGGCGTGAAGGGCAAGGACATCGCGACCGCGCTGAAGGCGATCGAGGCCAAGGGCGCGCCGTTCGTGACGCGCGGCGACCGCTCGGGCACGCATGCCGCGGAGCTCGCGCTCTGGATCGTCGCCGGCATCGACATCGCCCGTACCAAGGGCGCATGGTATCGCGAAGCCAAGCAGGACATGGCCTCAGCCCTTGATGCAGCGCGCACGGCGAACGCCTATGTGCTGTCCGACCGGGGCAGCTGGATCGCTTTTCGGGATCGCGGCGATCTCGACATCGTCGTCGAAGGCGACAAGCGGCTGCTCAATCAGTACGGCGTGATGCTGGTGAACCCCGCGAAGTTTCCGAACGTCAAGAAGGAATTGGGGCAAGACTTCGTCGACTGGCTGATCTCGCCGGACGGGCAGGCGGCGATCGCCGGATACAAGGTCGACGGACAACAACTGTTCTTCCCCAATGCGGACAAATCGGGCGGCTGACGTTCGTGTCGCCAGCGGTTGCCAAACCGGGCGATGCATGGTCCATCATGGCGCATGACCCAGCGCCTGCCGCCATCGCTGACGCCACTCGACACCGCGCTCGCCGCGTTGCTGAAGGGGCTTGATCCGCTCACGCCGGTGGAGTTGCCGCTGAGCGAAGCGGCCGGCTGCATCGCCGCGGGCAATCCGCTGCTCGCGCCTCGACCATCCTGTGACGTCGCTGCCGCGGACGGCTGGGCGTTATGCGCCAATGATCTGGTCGGCGCGTCCTCCTATTCACCGCTGCCGCTGCCGACAGCGCCCGCCTGGGTCGATGCCGGCGACGCGATGCCAGCGGGATGCGACTGTGTGCTCGATGCCGATTCAGTCGAGGTGTCTGGTCCGCTCGCCCAGGTGTTGGCGGAGGGCGTGCCGGGGCAGGGCGTCAGGCGCGCAGGAAGCGACATCGACGGACGAACGCCTGCCGCCGCAGAGGGGTATCCGGTCGGTCCTGCCGCTCTTTTGCTCGCGCGCGCCGCCGGGCTGGACCGGCTGAGCGTGCGCCGTCCGCGGCTGCGCATTGTCAATGTATCAGGTGCAACGCTGACCATGCATTTGATCGCGGACATTGCTCGCGCCGCTGGACTGGATGTGCAGACGAGCGAGGCCGGCGCGCGAGACGCGGGATCGATCGCGGAGACGTTGGGGACGCCTACCTGCGATCTCCTGCTGACGATCGGCGGCAGCGGCGTCGGTCGCAAGGATGCCGCGGTCACGGCGCTGGCCCAGGGTGGTGACGTGATTGCCCATGGTCTTGCGCTCCAGCCCGGACGCACCGCCGCGATCGGGCGGCTGGGAACCATTCCTGTCGTCGGCTTGCCCGGATCGCCGGACCATGCGCTCGCGGTCTGGCTCGCGCTCGTGCTGCCGCTCGTCGACCTTCTGTCGGCGCGGCAGCCGCGCCGACAGATAGTCTTGCCGCTCGCGCGAAAGATTGCATCCAGCGTCGGCATCGCCGAAATGGTCCTGCTGGCCGAGGAACATCATGCGTGGGTGCCGCTTGCGGTAGGAGAATGGCCGCTCCAGGCAATGGCCCGTGCCGATGCATGGCTGCTTGTTCCCGCCGGCCACGAGGGATTTGCAGCGGGCGCGCCGGTCGATGCCTATCTGATGCGGGAATGATATGGGTTTAGCATGACCATGATCCCGCAATCGCAAGTCCGCAGCGCACTCGAACAGGAACAGTTCCTGAAAATCGTTTCCCGCGAGGAGGCCCTGGCACGCTTCGAGGCTGCGCTGTTCCCTCGCGCGATCCCAAGCGAAAGACGCAAGCTCGCAGCAGCGCTCGGCGCGTCGCTTGCTGAAGACATCACTGCGCCAATCGACGTGCCACCGTTCGACCGTTCCAACGTCGACGGCTTCGCGGTGCGCTCAGCGGACCTTGCGACAGCCGGCGAAGGTGCGCAAGTTCGCCTCGGGCTGAATGGCGAGACTATTCACTGCGGCACCGTACCCGCGCTGCAAGTGGCGGCGGGAACGGCAACGCCGATTGCCACCGGCGGTCCGCTGCCGCGCGGTGCCGATGCCGTGGTCATGGTCGAGCATACCCAGCCGGCGGGATCGGCCACCATCGACGTCCGTCGCGCCGCCTCGCCCGGGCAATTCATATCCTACGCAGGATCCGATATCGCGCGCGGCGAGGCGCTGCTGCGCGCCGGCACGATCGTGGGCTCGCGCGAGGTGGGCATGCTGGCGGCTTGCGGTCTTGCCGAGGTGAGCGTCGTGCGCAAACCTCGTGTGGCCGTGATCTCCACCGGCGACGAACTGGTTCAGCCCGGCGAGGTGCTCGCGCCTGCTGCGATTTACGATACCAACGGCGCGATCGTCACTGCTGCGATCGACGAGAACGGCGGAGAGGCGGTTTTCCTCGGCGCCATTCCCGACGACGAAGCTCAGCTCGAAGCCGCCATGCGGCGTGCGCTGGCGGACGCCGACATGCTAGTGCTCTCCGGCGGCACGTCGAAAGGCGCGGGCGATCTGTCTCATCGCATCATCGGCCGGCTCGGCCAGCCCGGCATCATTGCGCATGGCATTGCGCTCAAGCCCGGCAAGCCGCTGTGTCTTGCGGTGTGCGACGGCAAGCCGGTGGTGATCCTGCCGGGTTTTCCGACCTCGGCGATGTTCACCTTTCACGACATGATCGTACCGATGCTGCGCAAAATGGCCGGACTGCCGCCGCGCTCCGATGCCAAGGTGAGCGCGACCGTGCCGGTGCGCATTGCTTCCGAGCTCGGCCGCACCGAATTCGTCATGGTCTCGCTGGTCGAAGGCAAGGACGGCTTGATCGCTTATCCCTCCGGCAAGGGGTCCGGTGCGATCACGTCGTTCGCGCAGGCCGACGGTTTTCTGCGCATCGACGCACTCGCCGACCAGATGCCGGCCGGGACCGAAGCCGAGGTGACGCTGTTCACGCCGCATGTGCGGGTGCCCGATCTCGTCATCGTCGGCAGTCATTGCGCCGGCCTCGATCTCGTCACGGCGCAACTCGCGCATGCCGGGCTGACCGTGCGCTCGATCGCGGTCGGCAGTCTCGGTGGACTTGCGGCGGCGCGGCGCGGCGAATGCGATCTGGCGCCGATCCATCTGTTCGACGACAAGAGCGAGACCTACAATGCGCCTTACCTCGTCGAAGGTCTCGAACTCGTGCCGGGCTGGCGACGGATGCAGGGCATCGTGTTCCGCAAGGGCGACAAGCGTTTCGAAGGCCACAGCGCGAAGGACGCCGTCGTCGCGGCGCTCGCTGATCCCTCCTGCATCATGGTCAACCGCAACCAGGGCGCCGGCACGCGCATCCTGATCGACCGGTTGCTCGGTGGTGCGCGCCCGGAAGGCTACTGGAACCAGCCACGCTCGCACAACGCGGTGGCCGCGGCGGTCGCGCAGCATCGCGCCGACTGGGGCATGACCATTGCGCCGGTCGCCAAGGCGGTCGGCCTCGGTTTCATTCCGCTCGCGGAGGAGCATTATGACTTCGCGTTGGTGACGGCGCGGAAGCAGCGTCCGGCGGTGCGGGCCTTTCTCGATGCGCTCGGCTCGGACGAAGCGCGTGCCGCGCTGGAGCGGGCCGGATTCCGGCCGGCGTAGAGCTTGGTTAGGACGCCGCATCCAGTGCGGCGAGCCGCTCGGCTTCCGCGATATCCTCGACCGTATTGGCATTGAAGAACGGATCGAGCGGTTCGCTCGGCCACGTCACGGTCGCGAGCGGATAACGCGCGGTCCAGCGGTCGATCTTGCGGAGATCCTCGACCACCAGCGCGTGACGCAGTTCGTCTCGCAAGCCAACGCGCCACAAGCCTATCACCGGATGCGACTGGCCGCCCGACGCCGCAACGGCGAGCTCGGCATTCGCCGCGATGCGTTCGTCATGCAAGCGCGCGACCAGATGGCGCGGCAGGAATGGACAGTCGCCGGCGGCACTGAGCACCCATTCCACCTCAGGCCGGTTCGCCGCGGTCCAGTCGAGCGCGGCAAGGATGCCGGCGAGTGGACCGGGAAAGCCGGGCACGTCGTCGGCGACGACCTGCAAACCGAACGCGGCGAAGCGGGCGGGATCGCCGTTGGCATTGAGGATCAGCCCGCTGCATTGGGGTGATAGGCGCGCGATCACGCGTTCCAGAATGGTGCGGCCGCCAATAGTGCGCATCGGCTTGTCGCCGCCGCCCATGCGCCGCGCGAGGCCGCCGGCGAGCAGCACGCCTTGCGTGGTCGGACAGCTAATCGTCACCACCTTCACCCTTGCGCTTGTGCTTGGCCGATTCCTCCTCGACATAAGCGAGGTTCTGGTCGTAGACGATGCGCTCTTCCCCCGACAACGCGATGAAGCGTTTGCCGCGCGCGCGGCCGACCAGCGTCAAGCCCACCTGCCGGGCGAGATCGACGCCCCAGGCGGTGAAGCCGGAGCGCGACACCAGGATCGGAATTCCCATGCGGACCGTCTTGATCACCATCTCAGAGGTGAGCCGTCCCGTGGTATAGAGGATCTTGTCGGATGCATCGACGCCGTGGCGGTACATCCAGCCCGCGATCTTGTCGACGGCGTTGTGACGGCCGACATCCTCGGTGTAGCAGAGCGGCTCCCCCTCCCTGCACAGCACGCAGCCGTGGATCGCACCGGCCTCCAGATAGAGCGAGGGCATGGTGTTGATGGTCTGCGTCATCTGGTACAGCCAGGAGGTCCGCAGCTCCGCCTTCGGCAACGCCACGCTCTCGACCGCCTCCAGCAGATCGCCGAAGGCGGTGCCCTGCGCGCAGCCCGATGTCTGCGTGCGCTTCTTCAGCTTGGCTTCGAAATTGGTGTGATGCTCGGTGCGCACCACCACCACCTGGAGGTCGTCGTCGTATTCGACCTCGGTGACCGCGTCATTATACTTCAGCATGTTCTGGTTGAGCAAATAGCCCAGCGCCAGATATTCCGGATAGTCGCCGATCGTCATCATGGTGACGATCTCCTGCGAATTCAGGTAGAGCGTCAGCGGGCGCTCCACCGGCACCTTGATCTCGATTCTGGCGCCGGACTGGTCGGTCCCGGTCACGCTCTCGGTGAGGCGCGGGTCGTCGGTATCAGGGACGATCAGGGGCACTGGGGCTTTGTCGATCTTCATCATGGCCGCGACGTTAGCATGACATTCGGGTCAAGCCGATATAAGCATGCTAGCGAAAGAACGAAATGCCGCCTTTTCGTCATTGCGAGCGAAGCGAAGCAATCCGGGCTGCCGCTGTGGATCCATTCCTAGATGCTTCGCTGCGCTCGCAATGACGGAGGAGAGAGTGGTTCCATCAGGGACCTGGTCGCTCGCGGAGACGGAGCTGGAATGAAAGTCATCGGCCTTGCGGGCTGGAGCGGT
This sequence comes from Bradyrhizobium sp. 172, assembly GCF_023101065.1. Classification (NCBI taxonomy): domain Bacteria; kingdom Pseudomonadati; phylum Pseudomonadota; class Alphaproteobacteria; order Hyphomicrobiales; family Nitrobacteraceae; genus Bradyrhizobium; species Bradyrhizobium sp. 172. Next base: position 6,283,342 of record NZ_CP064701.1, on the reverse strand, counting down.
GCGGGCAAGACCACGCTGTTGACGCGGCTGATCCCGCATTTCAATGCGCTTGGCTTGCGCGTCTCGGTCATCAAGCATGCGCATCACCAGTTCGACGTCGACGTTCCCGGCAAGGACTCCTGGCGCCATCGTGAGGCCGGCGCGGCCGAGGTGCTGGTTGCTTCGTCAAATCGCTGGGCGCTGATGCACGAATTGCGCGGGGCGGCGGAGCCGCGACTGCCGGAACTGTTGAGCAAATTGTCAGCCGTCGACCTCGTCGTGGTCGAGGGTTTCAAGCGCGAGCCGCATCGCAAGATCGAGGTGCATCGCGCGGCCAACGACAAGCCGTTGCTGTTTCCCGATGATCCCGGAATTTACGGGATCGCGGCCGATGTCGCCATTGAAACGCGACTGCCGACCGTCCATCTCGACGATATCGCCGCTGCCGCGGAATTGCTGCTGCGCGCGGCGATGCCGGTCGAGGAAGCGGTCGCGAAAAGCGCTGCGATGCGCTGACGAGGCACCATGGCGCAATTGTCGGACGATTGTTTTGCCTTCGGCGGACCGATGATGTCGGTCGACGAGGCGGTTGGCCTGATCACGACGCGCGTCAACGCGATTGTCGATCTCGAAACCGTGAGGCTCATCGATGCTGATGGGCGGGTGCTGGCCCGCGATATCGCGGCGCCGCTGCCGTTGCCCCCCTTCACCAATTCCGCTGTTGACGGCTACGTCGTGCGCAACGCCGATCTTCCGGACAGCGCCGAGCGGGCACTCCCGCTCGACGGCCGCATCCAGGCCGGCGGTCTGGCACTAGCGCCGATCAAGGCCGGCCACACCGCGCGCATCTTCACCGGCGCGCCGATGCCGCCGGATGCCGAAACCGTCTTCATGCAGGAAGACGTCCGCGTCGATGACGCCGGCCGAATTGTGCTGCCGCCGGGGCTGAAGCCGGGCGCGAATGTCCGCCCTGCGGGAGAGGACATCCCCCAGGGCCACATCGCGCTGCGCGCAGGCCAGCGCTTGCTGCCGCAACATGTCGCGCTCGCGGCGGCGTTCGGCCTGGTCGGGCTCGACGTCGTCAGGCGCATCCGTGTCGCGGTGTTCTCGACCGGTGACGAATTGACTTCGCCCGGCGAGCCGCGCGCGGCCTCGCAGCTGTTCGACTCCAACCGCTTCATGCTGATGGCGATGCTGCGCCGGCTCGGCTGCGAGGTCAGCGATCTCGGCATTTTGCGCGACGAACGTACCTCGCTTGCGAATGGCCTCAAGCAAGTCGCAGGCACGCACGATCTGATCCTCACCACCGGCGGCGTCTCGACCGGAGAGGAGGACCACGTCAAGGCCGCGGTCGAAAGCATCGGCTCGCTGGTGTTGTGGCGGATGGCGATCAAGCCGGGACGGCCCGTGGCGATGGGCATCATCGAGGGCACGCCGCTGATCGGATTGCCGGGCAATCCCGTCGCGAGTTTCGTCACCTTCGTGCATGTGGTGCGGCCGACGGTGCTCGCGCTTGCGGGGAGCCTGCCGGCGCCGCTGTTGCCGATCCCGGTGCGCGCGGCATTCACCTACAAGAAGAAGGCGGGCCGACGCGAATATGTTCGCGCCTCCTTGCGGCGCACGCAGGACGGCGCATTCGAGGCAATCAAGTTTCCACGCGAGGGGGCTGGGCTGTTGTCCTCTCTGATCGACACCGACGGCCTCATCGAGCTCGATGAGGAGGTCACGCGTGTCGAGCCGGGGCAGAGCGTGGGTTTCCTGTCCTATGCCGATTTGCTCTGAGTCTGAACGTGATGCTGGTGCTGGCTCGGCGTTGACGCCATCGGTCGCTCCCGCCATGTTGCGCCGATGACCAGAACGACGCTCGATCTCACCGGACTGAAATGCCCGCTGCCCGCCCTGAAGACGCGCAAAGCGCTGAAGCCGTTGCATCCGGGGGATCAGCTCGAAGTGTACTGCACCGATCCGCTGTCGGTGATTGACATTCCGAACCTGATCCGGGAGACCGGCGACACGGTGGAGATCACCGAGCGCAACGACGCGCGCATCGTGTTCTTGATTGAGAAGGCCGATCGATCGATAGAAAATATCAATGGTGCGCCGCCCACTTAGCTCGCGGTCACTCGGTTGATACCTACCTTTTGTCTATCGACATCGATCATCACTTCTGCCCCAATTGACGTCCTCCGCCGAGACGCGGAGGTCGAGTCGTGCCTGCGATATGCGGAGCAAATGGGCCGTCGAAAGAAGCCCGGCCGTGGCGTCGGGCATAGTCCCCACGGTTAGGGGTTTAACGTCTCGGATGCGCGTGACGATCCTGGCGCGCGTCGATCATTGTGGAGCAGCAGGGACAAAGGCTGCGCTGCAGGCTGAGGAACAGGACCGTCGTGGCAGGCCGTTCAGAAGGGCGGCTTTAGGGGAGGAATGCATGTCTACCATCGAGAGCGCTGGAACACTTTCGGGTGCCGGCGCAGGTTTTCTGGATCGCGAGCGGACCATCGCGACCGCCGGGTTCAATCGCTGGCTGGTGCCGCCGGCTGCGCTGTGCATCCATCTCTGTATCGGCATGGCCTACGGCTTCTCGGTGTTCTGGTTGCCGCTGTCGCGCGCGATCGGAGTTACCGCGCCGAAGGCGTGCGCGGACATGTCACTGTTTCAGGAGCTGTTCACGACCAGCTGCGACTGGAAGGTCGCCAGCATGGGGTGGATGTACACGCTCTTTTTCGTGCTGCTCGGTATCGCGGCTGCGGTCTGGGGCGGCTGGCTGGAGCGCGTAGGCCCGCGCAAGGCCGGCTTCGTCTCGGCCTTGTGCTGGTGCGGCGGCCTCTTCCTCGGTGCGATCGGGGTATACACCCATCAGCTCTGGCTGTTGTGGCTGGGTTCGGGCGTGATCGGCGGCATCGGTCTCGGTCTTGGCTATATCTCGCCGGTCTCGACGCTCGTGAAGTGGTTCCCGGACCGTCGCGGCATGGCGACCGGCATGGCCATCATGGGTTTCGGCGGCGGCGCCATGATCGGCGCGCCGCTGGCTAACCTCTTGATGAACTACTTCAAGACCCCGACCTCGGTCGGCGTCTGGGAGACCTTCGTCACGATGGGCGTCATCTACTTCGTGTTCATGATGATCGGCGCGTTCCGCTATCGCTTGCCGCCGCCCGGCTGGCAGCCCGAGGGCTGGACCGCGCCGTCGAAGGCCAACGCGATGATCTCGAAGGCCAACGTCCATCTCAACGACGCGCACAAGACGCCGCAATTCTGGCTGATCTGGTGGGTGCTGTGCCTGAACGTGTCGGCCGGCATCGGTGTGATCGGCATGGCATCGCCGATGCTACAGGAGATCTTCGCCGGCAAGCTGATCGGCCTGCCGGAGGTGGGCTTCAACGCGCTCGATGCGGGACAGAAGGCGCAGATCGCCGCGATCGCCGCGGGCTTCGCCGGATTGCTGTCGCTGTTCAACATCGGCGGCCGCTTCTTCTGGGCATCGCTGTCGGACAAGATCGGGCGCAAGAACACCTACTATACGTTCTTCATCCTCGGCATCGTGCTCTACGCGCTGGCGCCGACCTTTGCCGCGATGGGTTCGAAGCTCCTGTTCGTGCTTGGCTTCGGCATCATCCTGTCGATGTATGGCGGCGGCTTCGCCACCGTGCCGGCCTACCTCGCCGACATGTTCGGAACCCAGTTCGTCGGCGCCATCCATGGCCGGCTGCTGACGGCGTGGTCCACCGCAGGCATCATCGGTCCCGTCGTCGTCAACTACATCCGCGAGTTCCAGCTCGCGGCAGGCGTGCCGCGCGATCAGCTCTACAACACGACTATGTACATCCTCTGTGCGATGCTGATTGCGGGCTTGATCTGCAACTATCTGATCAAGCCGGTCGATTCGAAGTGGCACATGAAGGACGCCGATGTCGCCAAGTTGCAGGCTGCAAGCGCCAGCGCCGCCGCCGCGGGGCCGCACGGCTCCTACGGCATCGGATTTGGCGGGCTTGACGCCAAGGCGGCGCTGTTCTGGGCGTTCGTCGGCGTCCCCCTGCTTTGGGGTGTTTGGAAGACATTGGAGAGCGCGGTCAAGATCTTCTGACCGTCGTCGAGACAGAAGCGGGATGCTCATCAGGCGTCCCGCTTCGTTGGCCTTTCGGACATCATCAGAAATGGGACTTAGGGGGATTGAAATGATTCGCACCCGAATTTGCCTTCGAATTTGCCTCGCGGCCGTGTTGCTCGTCGCTGGCCTTCATGCCGCATCCGCGCAGACGGCGACGCCGCCGGCGGCGCCTGCTGCAGCGACGCAAGCCAAACCTGGCAAGATGAAGCTCACCATGCAGAAGCTGAAAGACATGAAGGCGAAATGGGCAACCAACAAGCCGAAGCTGAAAGCCTGCCGCGCCGACGTGAAGTCCAAGGGCCTCGCCGGCGACGATCGCTGGTTCTACATTGAAGAGTGCATGAGCAAGACTTGAGATCGGGTTCCATCCGACGCTTGCGCAAAAGGGCACGGCGGGCGACCGCCTGCCTCCTAAATCATTCTAGAGACGCTCTAAATTCTCTTGCATCTGGCATACCAGAGATTAGAGTTGCGTCGAATTTGGCTTGATCGGCGGGACGCAGGAACCGGTGGTTCCGTTTGATCGAGTCGGGAAATGAAGACTGATCGCCTTGGCGGTCCGGTCCAAACTCATCACGCATTTGAAGAGAACGCGACGTCTCCATGAGCAGCAACGACGACGTTCACAAGGTTCGCGAGTTCGAACATCCCGGCCAGGGACGGAAGCGCGCCAAATCCACACCCAAGGGACGGCAGGTCGATCCCACCGCCTCTCATGAGATCGCGCAGTTGCTCGGCGACCGACCGCGGCGTCGCGACCTGTTGATCGAATATCTGCACCTGATCCAGGATCAGTACCGCCAGATCTCGGCCGCGCATCTCGCCGCGCTCGCCGACGAGATGAAGCTCGCGTTCGCCGAAGTGTTCGAGACCGCGACCTTCTATGCGCATTTCGACGTGGTAAAGGAAGGCGAGCCCGATATCGCGCCGCTGACGATCCGCGTCTGCGATTCGCTGACCTGCGCGATGCTCGGCGGAGAGAAGCTGCTCGCGGATTTGCAAGACGCGTCAGGTCCCGGTATCCGCGTGGTGCGTGCGCCCTGCGTCGGCCGCTGCGATACGGCGCCTGCCGCGGAAGTCGGACACAACTTTGTTGACCATGCGACGGTGGCCAATGTCATGGCGGCGGCGAAGGCTGGCGATACCCACGCGCATCTGCCCAACTATATCGGCTATGAAGCCTATGTCGCCGGCGGCGGCTACAAGCTGCTCAATCGCCTGTGCTCGGGCGAACTACCGACGGACGACCTGCTGAAGGCGCTCGACGACGCCTCGTTGCGCGGTCTCGGCGGCGCCGGCTTCCCGACGGGACGTAAATGGCGCGCGGTGCTTGGTGAACCCGGCCCGCGCCTGATGGCGATCAACGGCGACGAGGGCGAGCCCGGCACGTTCAAGGATCGCGTCTATCTCGAGAGCGATCCGCACCGTTTCCTCGAGGGCATGCTGATCGGTGCGCATGTGGTGCAGGCCTCGGATATCTACATCTACCTGCGCGACGAATATCCGGCCTCGCGCGAAATCCTCGAACGTGAGATCGCGAAGCTGCCGCCGGGCGGTCCGACGCTGCACATGCGCCGCGGCGCTGGCGCCTATATCTGCGGCGAGGAATCCTCGCTGCTGGAAAGCATCGAGGGCAAGCGCGGCTTACCCAGGCACAAGCCGCCTTATCCATTCCAAGTCGGTCTGTTCGGCCTGCCGACGTTGATCAACAATATCGAGACCTTGTGGTGGGTGCGCGACATCATCGAGAAGGGCGCCGACTGGTGGAAGGGCCACGGCCGGCATGAGCGGCACGGCCTGCGCAGCTTCTCGGTTTCGGGCCGCGTCAAGAATCCCGGCATGAAGCTCGCGCCTGCTGGCATCACCGTGCGCGAGTTGATCGACGAATATTGCGGCGGCATGGCCGATGGCCATCAGTTCTACGCGTACCTCCCGGGTGGTGCGTCCGGCGGCATCCTGCCGGCGGCGATGGACGACATCCCGCTCGATTTCGGCACGCTTGAAAAATACGGCTGCTTCATCGGCTCTGCCGCGATCGTGATCCTGTCGCAAAAGGACAGCGTGCGCGCGGCCGCATTGAACCTGATGAAGTTCTTCGAGGACGAGAGCTGCGGCCAGTGCACGCCGTGTCGCGTCGGAACCCAGAAGGCCGCGCTGCTGATGCAGCAACCGGTCTGGAACCGCGCTCTCCTGGACGAATTGAGCCAGGCGATGCGCGATGCCTCGATCTGCGGGCTCGGACAGGCGGCATCGAATCCGCTTGCCACCGTGATTAAATATTTCCCTGACGAGTTCAAGGAAGCGGCCGAATGACCAAGATTACGTTCGAACTCGACGGCAAGCAGGTCGAGGCCAATGCAGGCGAGACGATCTGGCAAGTCGCAAAACGCCAGGGTCGCGAGATTCCGCATCTGTGCTACTCGCCCGCGCCGGATTATCGCCCCGACGGCAATTGCCGCGCCTGCATGGTCGAGATCGAGGGCGAGCGCGTGCTCGCGGCGTCCTGCAAGCGCACGCCATCGGTCGGCATGAAGGTGAAGACCGAGAGCGCGCGCGCGGTTTCCGCGCAAAAAATGGTCATGGAGCTGCTGGTCGCCGACCAGCCGGCGCGCGAGACCTCGCACGATCCGGACTCCAAATTCTGGCACTGGGCCGAAACCACTGGGGTTACCGAGAGTCGCTTCCCCGCCGCCGAGCGTTGGGCGACCGACGCCAGCCATCCGGCCATGCGCGTCAATCTTGACGCCTGCATCCAGTGCGGACTGTGCGTGCGCGCCTGCCGCGAGGTCCAGGTCAACGACGTCATCGGCATGGCCTATCGCAGCCACGGCTCGAAAATCGTGTTCGATTTCGACGATCCCATGGGCGAGTCCACTTGCGTCGCCTGCGGCGAATGTGTGCAGGCCTGTCCGACCGGGGCCCTGATGCCGGCCGTAATGCTGGACGAGAAGCAGACCCGTGTCGTCTATGCCGACAAGAAGGTGGACTCGCTCTGCCCGTTCTGCGGCGTCGGCTGCCAGGTGACTTATGAGGTCAAGGACGAGAAGGTGATCTATGCCGAGGGCCGTGACGGCCCCGCCAATCACAACCGCCTTTGCGTCAAGGGCCGCTTCGGCTTCGACTACATCCATCATCCGCATCGCCTGACCAAGCCGCTGGTGCGGCTGCCCAACGCGAAGAAGGATTCCAACGACCAGGTTGATCCGGCCAATCCGTTCACGCATTTCCGCGAAGCGAGCTGGGAAGAAGCGCTCGACATGGCGGCCAAAGGCCTGGTCAAGATCCGCGACGAGAAGGGCGTGAAGGCGCTGGCCGGCTTCGGTTCGGCGAAGGGCTCCAACGAGGAGGCCTATCTGTTCCAGAAGCTGGTGCGCACCGGCTTCGGCTCGAACAACGTCGACCATTGCACCCGTCTGTGCCACGCCTCGTCGGTCGCGGCGCTGTTCGAAGGTCTGAGCTCGGGCGCCGTATCGGCGCCGTTCTCGGCTGCGATGGACGCCGAGGTCATCATCGTGATCGGCGCCAATCCGACCGTGAATCATCCAGTCGCCGCGACCTTCATCAAGAACGCGGTCAAGCAGTACGGCGCAAAGCTGTTCGTCATGGACCCGCGCCGGCAGACGCTGTCGCGCCATGCGACCAAGCATCTGCAGTTCAAGCCGGGCTCCGACGTCGCCATGCTGAACGCGATGATCCACACGATCATCACCGAAGGGCTGACCGACGATCAGTACATCGCCGGCTACACCGAGGGGTTCGAGGAGCTCAAGGAGAAGATCAAGGAGTTCACACCGGAGAAGATGGAGCCGATCTGCGGTGTCCCGGCGCAGACCCTGCGCGAGGTCGCGCGAACCTATGCGCGGGCAAAATCGTCGATCATCTTCTGGGGCATGGGCATCAGCCAGCATGTCCACGGCACCGACAATGCGCGTTGCCTGATTGCGCTGGCGCTGATCACCGGCCAGGTCGGGCGTCCCGGCACCGGCCTGCATCCGCTGCGCGGCCAGAACAACGTGCAGGGCGCTTCCGATGCCGGTCTGATCCCGATGTTCCTGCCGGATTATCAGCCGGTCGGCCGCGACGACATGCGCGGCTTCTTCGAGAAGCTGTGGGGCCAGGATCTCGATCCCGTGCGCGGTCTGACCGTGGTCGAGATCATGAACGCGATCCATGCCGGCGAGATCAAGGGCATGTATATCGAGGGCGAAAACCCAGCGATGTCCGACCCCGATCTCCAGCATGCGCGCCAGGCGCTTGCCATGCTCGACCATCTCGTGGTGCAGGATCTCTTCGTCACGGAGACCGCGTTCCACGCCGACGTCATCCTGCCGGCCTCGGCGTTTGCCGAAAAGGAAGGCTCCTTCACCAACACCGATCGCCGCGTGCAGCTCGCACGCCAGGTGATCAAGCCGCCGGGCGATGCGCGGCAGGATCTCTGGATCATCCAGGAGATCGGCAAGCGCATGGGGCTGCCGTGGAATTATGCCGGTCCCGGCGAGGTCTTCACCGAGATGGCGGAGTTGATGCCGTCGCTGAAGAACATCACCTGGGAGCGGCTGGTGCGCGAAGGCGCGGTGACCTATCCCGTCGACGGTCCCGACGTGCCCGGCAACGAGATCATCTTCACCACGGGCTTCCCGACCGCCAGCGGCCGCGGCAAGATCGTTCCGGCTCACGTCATCCCGCCGGACGAGATCCCCGACACCGAATATCCGATGGTGCTCTCGACCGGCCGCGTGCTCGAGCATTGGCACACCGGCTCGATGACCCGCCGCGCGCAGGTGCTCGACCAGATCGAGCCCGAGGCGGTCGCGTTCATGTCGCCAAAGGACATGCACAGGAAGAAGCTCGCGCCCGGCGATTTCATCCGGCTCGAGACCCGCCGCGGCGCGGTCGAGGTCAAGGTCCGCTCCGACCGCGACGTTCCCGAGAACATGGTGTTCATGCCGTTCTGCTACGCGGAGGCGGCGGCCAATCTCCTGACCAATCCGGCGCTCGATCCGTTCGGCAAGATCCCGGAGTTCAAGTTCTGCGCGGCCAGGGCCGAACGTGCCGAGATGCGCGACGCGGCGGAGTAGGGCAGCGCGCTCGCCGGTTATTTGGCGACACAATGCCTGCGGTGTCGTCCCGGCGAAGGCCGGGACCCATACCGCGAGGTGTCTCGTTAGCGGATGGTGGGCGTACCGAACGACGAGTCTTCTCCAAACTCCTCCCTGTGGTTATGGGTCCCGGCCTTCGCCGGGACGACGCTGAGGCTGTGGTGCATGTGTCCACCCGTGTCGCCGTCCCTTCGCTCCTCGCAGCGGCGGTGCTAGACATCGTCCGTGTCCAAAGCCACCCCAGCCACACGCGCGCTCACGGCCGCCGGTCTTGCCTTCACTGTCCACACCTACGACTACGATCCCGACGCCGAGAGCATCGGCCTTCAGGCTGCATCCGCACTCGGCGAGGATCCCGCGCGCGTCTTGAAGACGCTGATGGCGCTGGTCGACGGCAAGCCGGTCTGCGTGATCGTCCCGTCCGATCAGGAAGTCTCGATGAAGAAGCTCGCCGCTGTTGTTAGCGGCAAGTCGGCGCAGATGATGAAGCCGCCTGAGGCCGAGCGCCTCACCGGCTACAAGGTTGGCGGCATCAGCCCATTCGGGCAGCGGAAGCTTGTGCGCACCGTGATCGAGCAGAGCGCGCTCGCACATGATTACGTGTACGTGAATGGCGGTCAGCGCGGACTGCAGGTGCGGCTCAGTCCGGGCGATGTGCGGGACGTGTTGAAGGCGATCGTCGCGGAACTGGTCGCCTGAGCGCGGCGCTCTGCTATTGTTTTTGCAACAGCTTCAGCCGACAGCGCAGCGCTTCGCGGATGTGTGTGCGCGCGAGCTGCTCCGCTTTGCCGCCGTCGCGAGCCGCGATGGCGTCGATGATGGCCTGGTGCTCGCCGTGGCTGGTCGACGGGCGACCGGATACGGTGAACGTGGTTGGACCGAGCAGGGCGATCCAGTCCTGCAATTCCCGCGAAGCGTTGTCGAGATAGCGGTTGCGCGCGGCGCGGCAGATCGCCTCGTGGAAGGCGCGGTTGAGCCGCGCCATCTCGGCGGGATCAGTCCCCGACGCTTCCACGAAGGTCTGCTCGATGTCCCTGAGCGCGTCGACCTCGGTCGCAGACGCGTGCTCGGCGGCAAGTCGGGCGGCGGCGCCCTCCATGATCTCGCGCATGGCGTAGAGCTCGAGCACCTCCGAGATGTCGAGGTTGCGTACGATCAGGCCGCGGCCGCCGGCAGGTTCGACGAACCCACGTGCGGCAAGCCGCCCGAGCGCTTCCCGCACCGGGGTGCGGCTGACCTTCAGCCGCTGGGCGACCTCTTCCTCGCGCAGGCGGTCGCCGGCGCGGTAGCTGCCGGCCTGCAGCGCCTCGCAGAGCGAGCGGAACACTGCTTCGCCGAGCGCCACGCCGCTGCCGCGCGCGATCGAGCCGCCTGCTTTTGTCGGGCGTCTTGCCATGCATCCTCGTGCTCGCCACGCGCATCCTTCCCATGCAGGATAACGCTTGCCGGACATTCGTATATCTTTGTATACAAAGGTGCGCAATGACCAGCCGGATTGGCCGGGGCCGCCGGCGGGCAGAATGTCTCCAACTTCGTCGCATCGGACAGACGGCATGAGCAGCAAATACGATGTGCTGGTGATCGGCGGCGGCAACGCGGCGCTGTGTGCGGCGATCAGCGCGCGACGCGGTGGGGCATCGGTGCTGGTGCTCGAAGGCGCGCCAAAGTTCTATCGCGGCGGCAACACGCGCCACACCCGCAACATGCGTTGCGCACATGACGAGGCGACCGAAATCCTCACCGGCCCCTACACTGAGGAAGAGTTTTGGGAGGATCTCCTGCGCGTCACCGGCGGCCAGACCGACGAGGTGCTCGCCCGGCACATGATCCGCGAGTCCAAGGACATCTTGAACTGGATCGTGGAGCAGGGCGTGCGCTGGCAGCCCTCGCTCGGCGGCACGCTGGGCCTCGGCCGCACCAACTCATTCTTCCTCGGCGGCGGCCGCGCGATGTTGAACGCACTTTATCTCACCGCCGAGAAGCTCGGCGTCGAAATCGAATACGACGCCGAGGTTATCGACCTCATGATCGAAGACGGCATGTTTCTCGCCGCCCACCTCAGGCGGCCGATCAAGGGCGACACCGAGATCCGCGCGACGTCGCTGGTCGCCGCCGCCGGCGGATTCGAGGCCAACATCGAATGGCTGAAGCAATATTGGGGTGAGGCCGCCGACAATTTCCTGATCCGCGGTACCCCCTATAACCGCGGCTCGATCCTGAAGATGCTGCTCGCCAAGGGCGTGCAGGAGGTCGGCGACCCCACCCAGTGCCATGCGGTCGCGATCGACGCGCGCGCGCCGAAATTCGACGGCGGCATCATCACGCGGCACGATTCTGTCGTGTTTGGCATCGTCGTCAACAAGCACGCGCAGCGCTTCTATGATGAAGGTGAGGACATCTGGCCGAAGCGTTACGCGATCTGGGGCCGGCTGGTGGCCGCGCAGCCCGAACAGATCGCCTACATCATCTTCGACTCCACCGTGGTCACGAGCTTCATGCCGACGCTATTCCCGCCGATCGCAGGGCAGACGGTGGCTGAGCTTGCCGGCAAGCTCGAGCTCGATCCGGCCGCGCTGGAAAAGACGATCACCGAATTCAACGCCGCGGTGCAGCCCGGCACCTTCGACCACACCATTCTGGACGATTGCCGCACGGAAGGCATCACGCCGCCGAAGACGCATTGGGCACGGCGGATCGAGACACCGCCCTACCTTGCCTATCCGGTGCGGCCCGGCATCACCTTCACCTATCTCGGCACGCGCGTGACCAGGGAAGCGCGCATGCTGATGGCTGACGGCAAGCCGTCGGCCAACATGTTCGCGGCCGGCGAGATCATGGCCGGCAACGTGCTCGGCAAGGGCTATGCCGCCGGCATGGGCATGACCATCGGCAGCGTGTTCGGGCGGATCGCAGGACGGGAAGCGGCACGCCACGCGAAGAATTAGGCGGAAGAACAGACACGAGGGAGGAACCATGTCACGCATTGCCATTGCTTCGATCGCGGCGCTGCTGACCGTCGGCTACGCCCACGCGGCCGAGCCGATCACGCTGCGAGACATGGGCTCGTTCCATGTCGGTGGCCGTCTTGTCGAAATCTCGGGCAAGCCGGTGAGGGAGGTCGTGTTCGCGCCCGGCGGAGTGCCGGCCAAGGTTGATCCCAACGGCACGTATCAGGTCGAGCAGATGTATGTTCAGTATTTCCTGCCGGCAAACGAGAAGGGTGCCTATCCTTTGCTGATGTGGCATGGCGGCGGACTGACCGGCGTCACCTACGAGACCACGCCTGACGGACGCGAAGGCTGGCTGAATTATTTTCTACGCATGGGGTGGGGGGTCTATAACTCCGACGCAGTAGAGCGCGGACGCGCGGGCTGGGCGCAATATCCCGATATCTTCAAAGGCGAGCCGGTCTTCCTGACCACGGCCAACCCGTTCGAGCGTTTCCGCATCGGCGATGGGCCGAACTCGTACGATCCCGATCCCGCCAAGCGAAAATTGTTGCCGGGCAACCAGTTCCCCGTCGAGGGTTACGAGAATTTCGTCAAGCAGAACGTACCGCGCTGGACCACGACCGACGATGCGACCATCGCCGCCTATATCGCTGAGATCGATCGCGTCGGCCCCTCGGTGCTTCTGTTCCACAGCCAGGCCGGCACCTTCGGCTTCAAGGTCGCGCAAGCCCGCCCTGACAAGGTCAAGGCGCTGATTGCGATCGAGCCGGCCGGCATCGGCGATCCCGCCAAAGCGGATGTGCTGAAGAACGTCCCGACCCTCATCATCTACGGCGACTATATCGAGCGCGATTCGCGCTGGCCCAAGATCCGCGCCAACGGCATCGCCTTTGCGGACGCCATCAAGGCGGCCGGCGGCAGCGTCGACATCATCGATCTCCCGCAGACAGGCATCAAGGGCAATTCGCATATGGTGATGATGGACAAGAACAATCTCGAGGTCGCGGCCCTGATCCAGAAATGGCTCGAGGGCAAAGGCCTGACGAAGTAAAGCCATGCACGGAAGCAGAATTTTGGATGAAGGCGACCGCCTGATGACGGTCTGCAATTCCTGCCGTTACTGCGAAGGCCTTTGCGCGGTTTTTCCCGCCATGGAGATGCGCCGCGCCTTCTCCGACGGCGACCTCAATTATCTCGCCAATCTCTGCCATGGCTGCGGCGCCTGCTACGTCGACTGCCAGTTCTCGCCGCCGCACGAATTCAACGTCAACGTCCCGCAGACGCTGGCGATCGCGCGCGCGGAATCCTATGCGACCTATGCCTGGCCGCAGGCGCTGTCCGGTGCCTTCGCCCGCAATGGTCTCGTCATCAGCATCGTCGCCGCGCTCAGCATGGCCGCCTTCATACTCGGCTTCGCTGCCCTAAACGACCGCAGCGTGCTGTTTGGCGTGCACACTGGCCCCGGCGCGTTCTACAAGTTGATGCCGCACAACGCGATGGCAGCGTTGTTCAGCGCCGCCTTCCTTTATGCGATTTTCGCGCTGGTGATGAGCGTGCGTGCCTTCTGGCGGGATATCGGCCCGCCGATCGGCGGCCGTGCGGACGGCGGCTCGATCTTTCAGGCGATGCGCGACGCTGGTGAGCTGCGCTACCTCCATGGTGGCGGCGTCGGCTGCTACAATGAGGATGACAAGCCGACCGACCGGCGCAAGCTTTTCCATCACCTGACCTTCTACGGCTTCCTGCTCTGCTTCGCCGCGACCTCGGCCGCAACGCTGTATCACTATCTGCTCGGCCGCGAGGCGCCGTATCCGTGGTGGGATCTGCCGGTGGTTCTCGGCACGCTCGGCGGCATCGGCCTGATCATCGGGCCGATCGGCCTGTTCGTCGCCAAGATGCGGCGTGATCCGGCGCTGCTCGACGAGCAGCGCTACGGCATGGATGTCGGCTTCATCGCCATGCTGTTCCTGACCGGGTTCACCGGCATGCTGCTTCTGATTCTGCGGGAGACTGCCGCCATGGGACCGCTGCTGGCACTCCATTTAGGTGCAGTGTTCGCGCTGTTCATCACCATGCCCTACGGCAAGTTCGTGCACGGCATCTATCGCTTCGCGGCGCTGGTGCGTTATGCGCAGGAGCGACGCGGAGAAGCCGGTTCTTGAGATTCAGGCGGCGCGGAAGCGGCCGATCGGGGCACCGCGCCTCGCCTGATTGAGGCGCCTCGTGCATCTCTCTTATGCCACCTCGCGCTCTGGTCCAGACGCCTGCTCGCGGGCCATCGTCGTTGCCGTGACGTAGTCGGTCTTGCCGGTCCCGAGCAGTGGCACCTTGTCGACCACCATGATCGCAGCGGGAACGGTCAGCTCGGACGCGCCGATCGCCTTGGCGTGGCCTTGCATGGCGCTGCGCTCGGCGTTCTTCTCCGTCGTCAGCAACACGATGCGCTCGCCCTTTCGCTGGTCCGGGATCGACACGGCGACTGAACCGGCCTGCGGCCACAGCGTTGTCGCGATGTTCTCGACCGCCGACAGCGAGACCATTTCGCCGGCGATCTTGGCAAAGCGCTTGGCGCGACCCTTGATGGTGATGAAGCCGGCCGGGTCGATCGCCACGATGTCGCCGGTGTCGTGCCAGCCGTCGGCGAGCGGCTCGAGCACGCCGGGATTTTCGGCCCGCAAGTATCCGAGCATTACGTTGGGTCCGCGCACCGACAGGCGTCCGCCTTCCTCGATGCCGGGGACCGGGTCGAGGCGGCTTTCCATCAGCGGCGACAGGCGGCCGACCGTGCCTGGACGATTGGCCATCGGCGTGTTCATCGCCAGCACCGGTGCCGTCTCGGTGACGCCATAGCCTTCGAGGATGCGGATGCCGTAACGCTCCATGAAGACCTGCCGGGTGCGATCCTTGACCGCCTCCGCGCCGGCGATCACCAGGCGCAAGGTGCGGAAGTCGTAGGCATGGGCCGAGCGTGCATAGCCCGTGAGGAATGTGTCGGTGCCGAACAGGATCGTGGCTCCGGTCTGGTAGATCAGCTCGGGCACGATCCGGTAGTGCAGCGGCGAGGGGTACATGTAGATCGGAATGCCCGCGAGCAGCGGCATCATCATTCCACCGGTCAGCCCGAAGGAGTGGAACACCGGCAGCACGTTGAACACCTTATCATTGGCGTTGGCATCGACCCGCGCCAGCGCCTGTGCGGCGTTCGCAAGGATATTGCGGTGGGACAGCACAACGCCCTTGGGCGTGCCTTCCGAGCCCGACGTGAACAGCACGACCGCCGGATCGCTCGCCTGGCGGGCGACGCGGGGCGCGGTGCCGGCGAGCAGGCCCTTGATCTTGTCGGCCGTGCCGATCGAAGCACGGACGTCCTCGAGGTAGACCACGCGAACTTCCGCGGAGATCGCCGCCATCAGCTTGTCGAGCTTGCCCTTCTCGATGAAAGCTTTCGACGTCAGCACGGTTTTGACCTGCGCGGCTTTCATGGCGGCAAGCACGTTGACCGGGCCCGCCGAGAAGTTGAGCATTGCCGGCACCCGGCCGATGTTTTGCAGCGCCATGAAGACGACGGCGACGCCAGCGGAATTCGGCAGCAGCACACCGACATTCTCACCGATAGCGGTGCCGTTCTCCAGCTTCCGGCTCAAGACCTGCGCGCCCAGGATCAGCTTGCGATAGGTCAGCTTGGTACCGAGCGCGTCCTCGACGATGACCTTGCCGGTGTCGCGGTCGCGATAGGCGTGTCCGAGCGCCTCGAACAGGGTGTGATCGAGCATGGCGTTCTTCACCATGGCGTCGATCATCACGTCCTGAAGTGCTGCGCCCGCGGCGTTGCGGCGCGCCTTGCCCTTGAGCGACGGATCGACCGGAAGCTTGACTGGCGGCAGGATGGTGACGGTCACCCGCGGAAACCACGAGCGCTTGATCTGGCTGCCGTTGAGATAGCTGAGATGCGAGCGCTGGGCGCCTTCGATGCGGACCGGGACGACGACTGCGTCGGCCTTGTCCGCGATCATCGCGGTGCCGTCATAGACCTTCATCAGCGAGCCGGAAACAGTGATGCGTCCTTCCGGGAAAATCACCACCGGCTCTCCGGCGGCGACGAGCTTGATGAGGTCGCGCGCCGCCAGCGGCTTGGTGGGGTCCATGGTGTAGTGCTTGACCACCCGCAGGAACGGCTTGGCCCACCAGGCCTTGGCGATGCCGGTATCAACCGCGAAGCTCGCGTCGATCGGGAGCACGGCGTGCAGGAGCGGGCCGTCGATCAGGCTGACATGATTGGGCGCGATCAGCATGCGCGTGCCAGCAGGCGGCAGGTTCTCCAGCCCGCGGACCTCGGTGCGGAACAGCGCGCGGAACAGCAGCCCGCCAAAGTCGCGCACGCCTTCCTTGCCCCACTTGGTCAGCACGAACCAGACTGCGCCGAAGCTGATGACGCCGAGGCCAAAGAAGATCCAGCCGATGTGCAATCCGCCGGCCTGCAACAGCGCGACGAACAGCGAGCCGGCCACCATGAAGGCGGCCTGCAGCACGTTGCCGGCGGCGATAATGCGGGCGCGCTCGGAGGGGGCGGACCAGGCCTGGACGGCGGCGAAGGACGGAACGACGAACAGCCCGCCGCCGAATGCGAAGGCGACGAAGTCGAGCAGCATGCGCAGGCCCGCGAACGAAGTTGCGAAGTCGGCAGCAGTGATGTCCTGGCCCTTGGCGGTCACGCCGATCGCCCAAGCGAGGTCGATGCCGGCAAACCCCATCATGACGGCGCCGATCGGCACCAGCGCGAGGTTTGGGCGAACGTGGCTCAGATTCGCGGCGAACAGCGAGCCGATGGCGATGCCGATTGCGAAGATCGCGAGACACAACGTCACCACGCCCTCGGTGCCGCCGATGACCTCCTTGACCAGCGCCGGCAGCAGCGAGAGCACGATGGCGCCCACCAGCCAGAACCAGGAGACGATCACGGTGCCGTCCCACAGCCGGTGGTCGGCGTGCAGCGTCTTCAACAGGCCGAGCGTCGAGGTCCAGGGATTGGCGTTGACCGGCAGATCGGGTGCAGACGGCGTCGTCGCGGGAATGCGGGAGGCGAAGGTCCAGGACAGCAGGGCCAGCACGACCACGGCCGATGCGACCCAGCCCATATGCGCGGAGCCGGCCACGAACTGGCCACCGGCAACGGTGCCGAGCAGGATGGCCATGAAGGTCGCGCCTTCGACCAGCGCGTTGCCGGTCGCGAGCTCGCCGAGCTCGAGCTGGTCCGGCAGCATCGCGTATTTCACGGGTCCGAACAACGCGGCGATGACGCCGAACAGTGCGAGCGCTGCGAACAGCAGCGGCACCGAGTGCAGGAAGAAGCCGGCCGCGGCAAAGCCCGCGGCAAAGATCTCGGCGAATTTGAGCCGCCTTGCGACGACGGATTTGACGTATTTGTCGGCGAGCTGGCCGCCGAGCCCGGACAGGATGAAATAGGGGAAGATGAACACCGCGCCCGCGACCGTCACCAGCGCATCACCGTGGCCGGTCGCGGCACTGTAAAGCAGGATGATGACGAGTGCGTTCTTGAGCACGTTGTCGTTCAGCGCCGAGAAGAATTGCGCCCAGAACAGCGGCGCGAAGCGGCGTGACGACATCAAATCCCTGATCATGACTAGTCCTGTTTTGGAAACGCTGTCTGAGGTTGTTTCATTGTCGGATGGGCTTCGGGACCCGAGGAGATGCGACGGGCATTTGCGGGTTGACGAACGATCGCCCCGGCCTGCTCTGCGCCTTTACCTTCCGATCCTGTTGGTCTCCGCGTGGCGACGTTTGGTTCGCAAATGGCTGGTCGCGGCTCTATCACGCCCCGGCAAGGAGGCGTGCGCGCCTCAGGTAAGGTGGGCAAGGCGGCGAAAGGGCGAGAGGCGGCCGAGCAGGCTAATGCGGCGGCCCTCATGACGGGCGCGGTCGCGGTTGGCCCGCCACATCCGGAAGGTCGCCCGCCGCTCGGTCAGGACGCCGGCGATGTCGCAGGCATTTGCAATGCGATCGATCGGCCCCGTCGCGAACCGCAGGAGGGCGCGGCCAGATCCGGTCACGAGAGCTGTGGCGTCATCGACGAAGGTGGAGGCGATATCAACAGCGAGGGTTTGCATTTTGCAGATCTCCAGGTTAATTTGAACATTGTTCAAATGAGTACCTTGAAAATGAACAATGTTCAAGACGAATCGTTGCGAGACCGAAAAAAATCTCGCCGGCGGCAGCAGATCGTGGAGATCGCTCGCAGCATTATCGCGGCTAAGGGGCTGAAATCGTTGAAAGTACGGGATGTTGCGGACGCCGCAGGCTGCTCGGTTGGGAGCGTCTACAACGAGTTCGGCGACTTCGACGGGGTGATCCTGACCGTGAATCGGGAGACCGTTAAGGAGCTGACGGTGCGGCTGGGCCAGGTTCCCGCCGAGGATCCCGTTCGCCAGTTCTACGGGCTGGCCGCGACCTACCTCGAATTTTTTGCGGAGCACGCCAATCTGCTGCGCTCGCTGTTCGAACATCGGATGGAGGACGACCGCCCTTACCCCGATGACATCCTTCAGATGGTGATGGACGCCTTCGCGCTGATGCATCCACCCCTGGTGCGGCTGCTTCCGAATGCAGAGGACGTGCAGATCGCGCTGCTGTCACGCACCCTGTTTTCCGCCGTGCACGGGATCATCTCGCTCGGCCTCGAAGAACGCATGGTAGCCGTGCCGCCGCAGATGCTGCGCCAGCAAGTCGATCAGTTTCTGGATGCGCATCTCGCAGGGCTCGGGATTGTGCCAGTACGATAAAGTGTGGAGCGCTGCTACGCGCTGGCGGCCTTGCGGTGCCGCGAGGTGACGACGACGACGTCCGTCGTCCCGTTGTCGACCTGAACACGGTTGCGTCCGTTCTCCTTGGCGCGATAGCAGGCGGCATCCGCGCGCCGCATCGCGTCCTCGAGCATGGTGTTGCCGTCGGTGATGCAGGCAACGCCGATGCTGGCGGTCACTGCAAAGCAACGATCGTCCCACGCGAAGACGGATAGCTCGAGCGACCGGCGCAGCCGTTCGGCGATATCCACGGCGTCGTACGGCGTGCTTTGTGGAAGGATTAGGCCGAATTCGTCACCGCCAAGCCGGGCCACCAGGTCATGCGGCCGTCGTTCCTGTTGCAGGAGACGCGAGATCTGGCAGAGCAGGCGGTCGCCGGCGAGATGACCGCAGCTGTCGTTGACGTCCTTGAATTGGTCGAGATCGAGCAGGACCAGGCCCAGCGAACCCGCCGCGGTGTCGTCCAACTCGCTTTGCAGGCGGGCCTCGAACGCGCGCCGGTTGGACAAGCCGGTCAGCCAGTCGTGCGACGCCTGCCAGACTAGGCGCTCCTTCTCGGCATGCAGGGCATCCTCAAACGCCTGTCGTTGCAGCACCAATCGCCGCGTGTGCCAGATCAGGAGCAGGATCAGCGTCATGGCTGTGACGATATTGACGCCAGTCAGCGTCATCTTGATGGCGCGCGAGCCTTCGCCGAGAACGGTGGAGAACCGCTTGGCGTGCACCGTGAACTGAGTGTTGAGCTCCGAAAGCCGCGACGACAATAATTGCAGGCGGTTGCCGTCCTGAACCGGTCCGCTCTTCAACTCTGACCGGATGACCTCGCCGAAAACGCTCAGCTCCAGCAGCATGGGGTCGGTGGCAGCCCACTCGCTGATCGCTTCCTTGAGAAAGCTGACCTGTTTGAAGTAGCGAAACAGCCAGATCAGTCCCGGCACGTCATCGGGATGGTTGCCGCCTTGCAGGAAGCCGATGCGGGCGGCCTCGACGTCGACCGGATCGCGCTCGAGCGCCCAGCGCGCGAACTCGTCGCCGATGGGAACGGCCAGCGAGGTCTGATATTGCGCAAACTGGCTGGCGTCGCCCGAATGCAGATAGAGATTGAGGAAATAGACGGCGTTCTTCTGCGAGCGCGACCACAACGCTTCGCCCGCGACATAGGCGCGGACCGAGGACATCACCTCCAGGCTGAATCCGGCGATCGCCGCCTGCAGCAGAACGACGGTGACGAAAGGCGAAACGAGCTTGATGACGTGAAGGAAGCTTCGTCCCTTCGTTGACGGCGCTGTTCTGCGAAACACTATGCGTTCCCCAAGTCGCTCAACGACCCCAGCGGAGCGATCCGCTCATAACGCGGATTACGCGCGAAAGGTGCTTAACTCGACTTGAAAATGCCAGGAGACTGCGTCGCAGGGTGAAGGCGTTGTGAAGTGGATGCTTGCAGATCGTCGCAAATGCCGTCGACCCGGAACTGACGCGGCATCGGCGAGCTGATGTCGCGCATTTGCCCCAGATGGTTTACTTGATGGAGATAGATTGCTCTGGCGCTAGACCAGCACCGGCTTGCGCACGCGGCCGGCGTCGCCGAAGACGCGCAAATAGCGCTCGATCTCCGAAGGCAGGCCGGTCGCCTTCTCGGGATTGTCGGAAAGCTTGACGGCCGGACGTCCGTCCACCGACGACACCTTGCAGACCAGCGAGATCGGATCGAGGTTGAACGAGCCGTCCGGCGTGCAGCCGACGAAATCATTGGTGAGATTGGTGCCCCAGCCGAAGGAGAGCCGCACCCGGCCGACGAAGTGGTGGTAGGTCTCCTCGATCGAGCCCACGTCCATCGCGTCGGAGAACACCAGCAGCTTGTCCCTGGGATTGCGGCCCTTCTGCTCCCACCATTTCATGATCTCCTCGCCGGCTTGAATCGGCGGCGCGCTGTCGGGGCGGAAGCCGGTCCAGTCGGCAACCCATTCCGGCGCATCGCGCAGGAAAGCCTTGGTGCCAAAAGCGTCGGGCAGCGCAATCAGGAGGTTGCCGCCATAGGTCTGGCGCCACTGGTCGAGGATGCGATAGGGCGCCCAGCGCAATTCCTCGTCGTCCTTGGCCAGCGCAGCCGCGACCATCGGCAGTTCATGGGCGTTGGTGCCGATGGCTTCGAGATCATTGTCCATCGCGAGTAGCACGTTGGAGGTGCCGATGAAGGACGGGCCCAGGCCTTCCTTCACGGCCTCCACGCACCAGCGCTGCCAGAGGAAGCCATGGCGGCGACGGGTGCCGAAATCGGAGAGCCGGAGGCCATCCAGCTTGCGCAGGCGTTCCACCTTGGTCCACAGCTTGGCCTTCGCGCGGGCATAGAGCACGTCGAGCTCGAAGCGGCCGCGGCCCTTCATCGCCGCCCGCGAGCGCAATTCGTTGAGGATGGCGAGCGCAGGAATTTCCCACATCGTGGTATGGCTCCACGGCCCGTGGAAGTGCAGCTCGTACTGGCCT
Organism: Bradyrhizobium sp. 172; assembly: GCF_023101065.1. NCBI lineage: Bacteria > Pseudomonadati > Pseudomonadota > Alphaproteobacteria > Hyphomicrobiales > Nitrobacteraceae > Bradyrhizobium > Bradyrhizobium sp. 172. The sequence goes on along the minus strand of NZ_CP064701.1, from coordinate 6,261,903 downwards.
TCGACCTTGCGCAGCTCGTATTCGGGCAGCCGGAATTCGGCGAGCCAGCGGATGAAGTCCGCCGAGAACATGTGGGTCTTGCCGTAGAAAGTGTTACCGGCAAGCCAGATCAGCTCTTTCTTGGTGAAGCGGATGGTGCGGGCGTGGTCGAGCTGGGCGCGCAGCTCGCCCTCGTCGATGATTTCGGCGAGCCGGACATGGCGCGATCGGTTGATGACCGAGAATGTCACCTGCTGATTCGGGTAAGCTTCCCGAATCATTTGCAACATCAATAGCTTGTAGAAGTCGGTATCAAGCAGGCTGCGGATGATGGGATCCAGCCGCCAGCTGTGATTGTAGGTCCGGCTCGCAATGTCGGTCACTGTCATGGGGGAATTCTAGCGTGGCGGCCGCGGCGCAACCAGTGGGTTTGACGGGGATCAGGTTTTCGCGGGGGCGGGGTGCGAGGCCGTCGCCGCCACGGTCTCGAGTTGGCTTCTGATCCAGCGATGCGCGGGGTCCTTCTGATAGCGCTGGTGCCAGACCATGAACATCGGCAACTCAGCCAGGGTTCGCGTGCGCGAGGCCAGCGGAATCCGCACCTGGGCGAAGCCATGCATCACGCCGGTCGCCAGCAGGCTCGGCATGCTCGCCAGCATCTGCGAGCCACGCAGGAAGGACGGCACGCCGGAGAAGCTCGGCACGGAGATCGCGATGTCGCGGTGGAAGCCGTTGGCTGCAAGCCGGCGATCGAAGTCGAGCCGCTCATTGTCAGTGTAGACCACCGTGACGTGACGCGCCGCGAGATAGTCGCCGCGCGTAGCCGGCGCCGCGCGCGCTTTGGGGTCGTAGTAACAAACGTAATGGTCTTGCAGCAGGCGCTTCTGCACGATGTCCACGCCGGATGGCGGCAGCGGCGTGATCAGCAGATCGCAGCGGTTTTCGCGCAGCATCGCCGGCGAGGGCGACTGCGAGGGGATCACGCGCAGGTTCAGGCTCGTCACTTGCGCTGCGACATGATCGAAGAACCGCGGCAGCAGCAGGTCGCGCTGCAAGTCATTGGCGGCGATTGTCAGCGAAAGCTGCGCGCTCGCCGGCTCGAACGTGACACCGCCGGCAAAGCTGCGCATCTCGTCGATCAGCGCTCGCGCCTTTGCCGCGAGCGCCTGGGCGTGCGCCGTAGCGACAATGCCGCGGCCGGATTTGGCAAACAGCGGATCGCCGACGATCCGCCGCAGCTTGTTCAGGGCGTGGCTGACCGCGGATTGCGTCAGGCCGAGCCGCGTTGCGGCCGCCGTCACCGAACCTTCTTCCAACACGGCCAGGAACAGCTCAAGCGCGTGGCCATCGAGCGCCAAATGATCGATTTTATTCATGGAATGCATTATAATCGATCTATTTATCTTGAGAATAGCCGGCGCCATCATCTCCCGATAAGCCGTGCGCCCCAACGGGAGCGCGCCAGAGGGAGAGACAACGCCGATGCATGCCCAGGCGCCAGCCTTGCGGGAATCCCGCCCCAACCGTCCCGAGCCGTTCACGCCGCCGCTCGGTGACGGCGGCTTCTTCCAGCGCGACCGTTCCATGCATCCGCCGGCGCACGCGCCGGGCTACAAATCCTCGGTGCTGCGCTCGCCGCGCCAGGCGTTGCTGTCGCTTGAGAACTCGGTCTCGGAGATCACGGGGCCGGTGTTCGGGCACAACGATCTCGGCCCGCTCGACAATGATTTGATCCGCAACTACGCCAAGGACGGCGATCCCGTCGGCGAACGCATCATCGTCCACGGCCGCGTGCTGGATGAGACGGGCCGCGGCGTGCCGAACACGCTGGTCGAGTTCTGGCAAGCCAATGCCGGCGGCCGCTACCGGCACAAGAGGGACACGTATCTGGCGCCGATCGATCCGAATTTCGGCGGTTGCGGCCGCGCGCTGACCGACGACAGCGGCTACTATTATTTCCGCACCGTGAAGCCGGGACCCTATCCCTGGCGCAACTACGTCAACAGCTGGCGTCCCGCTCACATCCACTTCTCGGTGTTCGGCTCGGGCTTTGCACAGCGTCTGATCACCCAGATGTACTTTGAGGGCGATCCCCTGATCCCGGTCTGCCCAATCCTGACGACGATCCCGGACAAGGATGCGCTGGAGCGCCTCATCGCGCCGCTCGACCTCAACGCATCGACCCCGTTCGACTCGCTCGCCTACCGCTTCGACATCGTCTTGCGCGGCCAGCGCTCCACTTACTTTGAAAATCGCACCGCAGGGAACTAGGTCCATGCCGCAGCCGCTCAACTACCTCAAGGAAACCGCCTCGCAGACCGCCGGGCCCTACGTCCATATCGGCCTGATCCCGGCGATGGCCGGCTTCGACATCTTCGAGAAGAACTTTTCCAACGTGCTGGTGACGCCGAACACGCAAGGCGAACGCATCACGCTGGAGGGCAAGGTGTTCGACGGCAGCGGCACGCCGCTGCGTGACGTGCTGTTGGAGATCTGGCAGGCGAACGCGGCCGGCCGCTACAACCATCCGGCCGATCGGTCGACCGGCGCGCTCGACGAGGAATTTCGTGGCTGGGGCCGCGCCGGCTCCGACTTCGAGAGCGGGCTGGTGACGTTCGAGACCATCAAGCCCGGGGCCATCACCGACAAGGCGGGCCGCAAATGCGCGCCTTACGTCAACATCTGGATCGTCGCGCGTGGCATCAATATCGGGCTCAACACCCGGCTGTATTTCTCCGATGAAGAGACTGCGAACGCCGCCGACCCCGTGCTCAGCCTGATCGAGCAGCCGGTGCGACGTTCGACGTTGATCGCAAAGCGCAGCGAGCGTGGCGCCAAGATCGTGTATGCTTTCACGATCAATTTGCAGGGGCCGGAGGAGACGATGTTCTTCGACGTCTGAGAGCCGCCGCCCGAAGGTTCACTCCACCTGGTCACTGCGATCGATCGCTACGCGCGCGTGGAATTGCGGTGACTGACGCATCTCGCGCGATCCCGGCCTATTGGCCGGATCGCGCCCCACTTTTGGTTTCAGTTCTGCCAAATCGATGAATATGTCCGCCTGTCGGCGCAGCTCGTCAGCGACCATGGCCGGCTGAGTGGAGAGTGTGGAGACGACCGTCACGCGGACACCGAGGCGTTGCAGGGCTTCCACCAGCGAACGAAAATTCCCATCGCCCGAGAACAAAACGATCTGATCGACGTGCTCGGCGAGCTCCATCGCATTTACGGCGAGGTCGACATCCATGCTGCCCTTCACCTTGCGGCGGCCGGTGATGGCGTCGACGAATTCCTTCGTGAGTTTCGTGACGACGGTGTATCCGTTATAGTCGAGCCAATCGATCAACGGACGGATTGACGAATACTCCTGATCCTCGACGACGGTCGTGTAGTAGAAGGCCCGCAACAGCGCACCTCGGCTTTGGAATTCGCCGAGCAGTCGCCTGTAGTCGATGTCGAAGCCGAGCGCCTTGGAGGTGGCATGGAGATTGGAGCCATCGATAAAGAGTGCGATCTTCTCAATCGAAGACATTATGCACAAATCTCCAGTTGTACGCGAAAGGTGGCCGGTCCAACCGCCGGGGGCGGTGTGTCGGCCGGAAAAACATTGAAGGCACCGATGGCTTGCCGAAAAAGCAGCGCAGACGACCGGACAGGGGCGGCCGTCTTGCGCCCAGGTTAGGGAGGATACAATGCCACCGGCGCCAGGGCGCCGAATGCAGCCAGGCTAAGGCGCGCGCATTCCCTACTCAATTGTACTGAGGTAAAGGGCGCCTATCCAAAGGATAGGGCCCCATATACGAAGGTTAAGTGGCAGCGCTGGCACAAAGGCCATTGCGGTTCCCAGCGTGGCCTTCGACCACAGGCGCGGCTGATCGATCGGCCGGTGTGTCAGCCTTCATCGCCATGAAGCTGGGCACGAAAGGCCCGCGGTGACACGCCCGTGGCGGCGGCGTAGACCCGGCTGAAATAGGCGGGGTCCTCGAAGCCAAGCGCATAGGCGATCGTCGAGACCGGTAAATTGGTGTAGACGAGGTTGCGCCGCGCCTCGCGGATCAGCCGGTTGAGGATCAGGTGCGAGGCGGTGTCGCCGGTTGCTGCCCGGGTCACACGGTTGAGATGGGTCGGCGTGATCGACAGCGCACCCGCATAGTCCGCAACGCTCCAGCGTTCCAGATGATGCTGTTCCAGCAGCGCCTCGAAGCGGCGGAATAGTCCGCTTTCAGCCGTGCCGTTGCCACCGCTCTCGCCGGTGAGCGCGCGGGCCACCAGCCCGATCATGGCCGCCGAAAGTGCACGCAGCACATGCGCTCGGCCGAAATCGCGCGCGGCGTGTTCGGCAAAGATCTGCTTCATGGTGGTCCGAATCTGCGGCGTGCCGCGTATCACGGCCGAGCGCGACAAGGCACCTCGCAGCCCTTCGGAGGCGAGCAGCGCTTCGTCCAATATTTCCGCGGCGATGGTCAGCACCCAGCCCTGGGTATCAGGCACGAAACGGAAGCCGTGGACGTGGCCGACGGGCACGTTGACGATTTGCATCGGCTTCAGCTGCACCACGCGCCCGTCGAGCGTCGCTTCGCCGCCGCCGCGCTCGATCAGCAGCACCTGGTGCAGCCGGGCATGGCGGTGCACGGCGAGCGTCCAATCGTGCAGCACCGAGCGCGACGCTATCGTCTCGCAATGCACGACATCGGGCAGATCACCGGATTCGCCGAACAAATTGTAGACCCGGATTGCCGGGGCGGGGGCTGGGTTTCTCATGTTCGAATAGTACAAGACAAAGACGAAAGCCTCCATCCGTCAGCGGCGCTGAATCTGCAAGAAAGTGCCGAGGAGGACGCAAAAATGAAAGTCCAGGTCTGTATCATCGGCGGCGGGCCGTCCGGGCTGCTGTTGTCCCAGCTCCTGCACCTCAAGGGCATCGACACGGTCGTGCTGGAAAAGTACAGCCGCGACCACGTGCTTGCCCGGATCCGCGCCGGCGTGCTCGAGCACGGCTTCGCCAGGCTGATGCGCGAGGCACAGTGCGGCGAGCGGATGGACCGCGAGGGCGAGATCCACAAGGGATTCGAGATCGCCCATGACGGGGTGCTCTCCCAGATCGACCTCCACAAGCATTCCGGCGGCAATTCGGTGCTGGTCTACGGCCAGACCGAGCTGACGCGCGACCTCTACGAGGCGCGCGATCGCTTTGGCGGCAACGTCGTGCACAATGCCGAGGACGTGACGCCGCATGACCTGACCTCGGACCAGCCGTACGTGACCTATCGTTCGAATGCCGAAACCGTCCGAGTCGATTGCGACTATATCGTCGGCGCTGACGGCTTTCACGGCGTCAGCAGGAAGTCGATCCCGAAGGACGTGCTGCGGGAATACGAGAAGATCTATCCGTTCGGTTGGCTCGGCGTGCTGTCGCGCACGAAACCGGTGTCGCCGGAGCTGATCTATGTGAAGCACGAGCGCGGCTTCGCGCTGTGTTCCTTGCGGTCGCAAGTGCTGAGCCGCTACTACGTCCAGGTGCCGCTCACCGACAAGGTGGAGGACTGGAGCGACGATGCGTTCTGGACCGAGCTGAAGCGCCGTTTGCCGCACGAGGTCGGCGACCGCCTGATCACGGGGTCGTCCATCGAGAAGAGCATCGCGCCGTTGCGCAGCTTCGTCGCCGAGCCGATGAGCTACGGTCGCCTGTTTCTCGCCGGCGATGCCGCCCACATCGTGCCGCCGACCGGCGCGCGCGGGCTGAACAGCGCCGGCTCCGACATCTATTATCTCTACCACGCCATGCTCGCGCATTATCAGAACGGCGATGATTCCGGGCTCCAGGGCTATTCCGCCAAGGCGCTGGCGCGGATCTGGAAGGCGCAACGCTTTTCGTGGTGGATGACGATGCTGCTGCATCGCTTCCCCGACCGTTCCGAGTATGAAGAGAGGCTTCAGCAGACGGAGCTGGAGTATCTGCTGTCGTCCGAGACGGCGCAGCGTCTGCTGGCGGAGAATTACGTGGGGTTGCCGTTCTAGCGGGGAGTGGACCCGAAAAGCGGTGGGACGCTGCGCTACTTTCCTTCTAGGATGTTCACCGGCGTCCAATCCGACCCCGGTGGATTTGTAGCGAGCGCAGTCGCGCGCTTGCCAAAAAGCGCTGACGCCGGATCCATTTCCGCCATTCGCCCGAACGCATCAGCCGCCTTCGCAAACTCCCTTGCCCGCCAGCACGCCAGCCCTTCCGCATACGCGGCGGCAACCTTCGTCTGCCCGGCACTCTCCGTGCCCTTCTCCGCGAGGGGCTCGAACACCTTGATCGCCTCGCCGCGTCCTATCACTTTGATGGCGTCGAGCTCGCGCCAGGTGAAAGTATTGCCTGTCTGCGCGACAGTCGTTTCTGAAGCCATGATTGCGGTGCCATAATATTTGTTGGCGCCTTCGAGCCGCGAGGCGACGTTCACGGTGTCGCTCATCACGGTGTAGTTGAAGCGGCGGCGGGAGCCGATATTGCCGACGACAGCCTCGCCGCTGTTGAGCCCGATGCGGTGCGACAGGCCGCGGCGGGCGAAAGCGGCGCTGCCGGCGTTGAGCTCCGCCAGCTTTGCGTGACATTTCAGCGCGGCATGGACGGCGTGGCGCGCATGCGCGGGATCGTCGGCGGGCGCGCCGAACATGGCGACAATGGAATCGCCGATATATTTGTCGACATAGCCGCCATGGCTCTCGATGATGTCGGTCATGGCCGACAGATATTCGTTCATCAGCGTCACCAGTTCGCCCGGCGTCATCGTCTCGGCGATGGAGGAGAAGCCACTCAGGTCGGAGAAGAACATGGTGACGTTGCGCATTTCGCCGCCGAGCGCCGGCATCTTGCCGGAGGCAACCATGGTGTCGATCACTTCGGGGGCGAGATAGAACGCAAAGCTCCTGCGCAGGAAACGCTCGTCGCGATCGGCCAGCACGAAACGGTAGCCGATCATCATCGCGAGCGCGGCAAGGCTTGCGAGTGCCGGCTCCGTCAGCGGCAGCGCCAAGGCATGGACGAATGCACCGACAGCCACAGCGGCGTATACAGCGGTGAGGCCGAACCATGCGATCAGTGCGCCACCCGGTGCGAGCACGCAGGCCGCGCAGGCCACGATCGCTGCGAACACGATGGTGAGAATGCTCCGCAGTGGAAAGCCGAGCTCGGTCACCGCATCGCGTTCGATCAGATTTCGCACCGCGTTGGCATGCACGAAGACACCGGCGATGTCGCTGCGGGCTTTTTGTTCGGTGGTTGCCGGTGCAGGCAGGGCGCATCTTGCGGCCGGCGTTCCGTCATAGCCGCCGGAAAGACGCATCGAGGTGATCTTGCGGTCATCGACATTGAGGATCGTGCCGAGCACCACAATCTTGCCACCGAAGGCGCGGCGGAAGAAGTCGCGGTCGTTCTTCTCGACGCAGGCGTGCAGGTCTGCGAACGAATATGTCGGCACGTCGCGGCCGAGCCCTCGGAAATTGAGCGTTAGCGTGTTCGGCACCGCGCTCGGGATCGTATAGCCGGACAAAGCAGTCACGCCAGAAGGCGCGGTCTGCGGTTTTGCGCCGAGCGCGCGGGTGGCGAGTTCGACGGCCATTGCGGAAGCTGGCATGTCGCCGACAGGAAAACTCAGCGGCATTCGCCGGATTACATGGTCGGTGTCGGTATAGACGTTGAGGCCGCGGACGTTATTCCCCACAGCCAATTGCTGTGCGCGGTCCGGATGATCGCTGCTGAGGACCTCGCCCAGCACCAGCTTGCCGTCACTAGAGAGTTTCCGCAAGGCGATGAGATAGTCTCGGTCGAATCCCTTCAGTCGCGCGCCAAGCGGCGCATCGCCAAAGGGAATCTCCGACCGCTCGATCGAGCTCGGAAAGATGACATCGAAACCGATCACCTTGGCGCCGCCGTCGGCAATGCTGCCGAGCACCCGGCCGATCTCGCGCGTCCAGGTCAGCGTCGGCGACCCCTGGAACGGCGGAGTGTCGTAGGTCTCGCCGTCGATGGCCACGACGACGACCGGTGATGTCGCGGGATCGCGGTGGTCGCCGACGAGCTTGCCGCGCAGTGCCGTGAGGACGTCGAGCGACAGGCCCTGCAGCGTCTGGAACGGCGGAGACGTGACGACGGCGCCTGCAAGAAGCGCAATCAGGATCGCTGCAACGATGTCCCGTCTGCCGATCCGCCGCATCGCCCCGTCGCTAGCTGCCTATTCGAGCCGCAGCAGGCGTCCCACGATCGGCGTCGGCGACGACGTGGCGCTGGGATCGACCTGGAAGGCGTAACGCTTGGTGCCGAGGATGGCGAGATAGCTGCCGCCCGGCGTCAGCGACTTCCCGGCCTTGGCGAAGTCATAGAACTTGCCTCCGACCATGGTCTCGCTCGTGAGCGGCACGCTGATCGTGGGCTCCTTGCCATCGGTGCGCTCGATCACCAGGGTGCTGCCGCTCTTGGCCTGCACCAACGGCGCGACACCGTAGAGCGTCGGCAGCTTGGCCGGAGCGCTGCCCTTGGCGTCCGACCGCATGGTGCGGAAGGTCGTCGCGGCACTCTGGTTCGCCTCGCGCTCCGACAGTTTTGCCGCGTTGGTATCGCAGGGGACCTTTTCCCGCTTGACCTCGCCGAGTTGCACGGTGCTCTGCTCGGTGCCGACCATGACGACGCCTTCGCTGATGGTCTCGCGCTGGCACGATTTGAGATAGCTGAGCGTAATGGTTGCCTTGGGCCCCAGCTTGATGATCTTGCCCGGCACCACATAATCCATGAACGCGACACCGTCGACCTTGCCTTGCACGTCCTCGACGATGGCGGTCGGGCTCTCCGCCAAAGCCGGAGCAGCAAGACAGCATGTGCCGACAACAGCGCCGATCAGGCTTTTCATGGCAATTCTCATCCAGTTCGACCAATATTTGCCGGTCCCCATCCAGGCCCGATGCTTAGCAGCGAAACGCCCAGGCAAGTGTGACCGGAATCACTCTTTGATATTGGTGCACTCTATCAGGAAGAGGTTCAAGCCGGCGACTCGAGAAGACAGTGCGCCGGCAAGCTGGATGGATAATTTCATTCGGCTGGGACGGCCTCAACCGGGTGGCTCTCCGCTGCACTCTCCATATCTATGATGGGCGCGAGCGTAGCCTCGGTTTTCTGATACGGCGTCGCCTGCTGACCGGCGGCGATCTCGACCACTTCCTCCCAGCGTGACAGGCTAGCTGTCACGAACTGGCTGGAGTTGATAGCGGTTATATGCGTGCTGCCAAACGAGGTCGGCACGCCGATCGTTTTTAGCGCGGTATGCAACGAGGTCCAGCTCCAGCTTTCTTGCCCGCCGCACGGGAAGCGTGCGCCCGCGTCGCTGCGCCTCGGCGTCAAATTGACGGGTTGATTTTGCAGGGCGTTAACCGTGGCGGAATGCTCCCCGCGCGGGTCATTGTCGCGCCCCAGAGTTGGTTGCAAATACGTTGGAGTTTTACGGTGGATGTTTTCATGCTGAGAGACGGCAAATATGCGGCCTGGTTCAGGACCCCGCGCGGTCAGGGCACGGGCGTCGTGCATCTGGCGGAGGGACGAATCTCCGGCAGCGACAGCTTCTTCACTTATGGAGGCTCTTACCGAATTGACGAGCAGCGCTTCACGGCGGTTCTGACCACGCGGCGTCATGCCGAGGGGCCGCCGACCGTGTTCGGGCTCGACGAGGTCGAGGTCAAGCTCGCGGGCGTGTGCAGCGGTGCGATGGCGACCTGTTCCGGAACGGCCGAGCAGGCCCCCGATGTGACCTTCGAGGCGACGCTCATCTACAGCCAGGACGAGGTGCCGGCCGTTGACGCCCGAGGTGCGGTCGTGAAGCTCAACGCCGACAAGCTGCCCAAGGGGCTCGACGGCCGTTCGCGATCGCGCCATCCGTTTGCGCCGGGATCGCTCGGCTCAGAACGGAATAGACCATAAGGCCACGTCTTATCCCGCCTGATCGACTTCGAGGATGTTGTCAGGGCTGCTTAAGCGGATGAGCCCTCTGGTGCCAGGCCCAGGCGGTGCGGATTACAGTCGGCAGATCCGAATATCGCGGCACGAAATTCAGCGCTTTTCGCGCTGCGGAGGGATCGGCGACCAGATAGGTGGGATCGCCGGCGCGGCGCGGTTTGACGGTGTGGGGCACCTCGCGCCCGGTCTCCTGCCTGATGGCGGTCAGGATCTCCCGTACCGAAAAGCCGGAGCCGGTGCCTAGATTGAAGCTGCCGCCGGCATGCCCTTGTTCCAGCAGCTTCAGCGCCGCGACATGCGCTGCGGCGAGGTCGGTGACGTGGATGTAGTCGCGGATCGCGGTGCCATCGGGCGTGTCGTAGTCCTGACCGAACACGGCAAAATCGACATGGCCCTGTAATGCCATCATGGCGCGCGGAATGAGATGGGTTTCATTGTCACGCAATTCGCCGATGCCGCCGGCAGGATCGGCGCCGCTGGCATTGAAATAGCGCAGGCAGAACGCGCCGAAGCCGTAAGCGGCGCGGTAATCGGCGAGCATGCGCTCGATCATCCACTTCGATGCGCCATAGGGGTTGATCGGCGCGCAGGGGAAGTCTTCCGGCAGTTCCTTGGAATCGGCATTGCCGTAGACGGCGCCGGTCGAGGAGAACACGATACGATGGCAGCCCGCATTGCGCATCGCCTGCAATAGCGACAGCGTGCCCTGCACATTGTTGATGTAGTACTTTTGCGGGTCGGTCATGGACTCGCCGACGAGACTCGCCGCCGCGAAATGCATGACCGCCGTGATTTTGTGCTCGGCGAAGGCGCGCGCCAGCGTGGCGCCGTCGAGCAGATCGCCTGTTACCAGCGGGCCGGCGACGAAGCCGCGATGACCTGTCGACAGATTGTCATAAACGACGGGCTGATAGCCGGCGGCGGTCAGGGCGCGACAGGCATGCGAGCCGATATAGCCCGCGCCTCCCGTAACGAGGACAGTCGGTCGGTCGGTCATGTCTGCTTACCTCGAGGTGAAATCAACGATCATCCATGCGTCCGCGGCCAGCACCAAATCGGCACCCGGCACGAGCACCGCAAGCGTCAGCCATGCGGGACGTTTGCGGAAGGCGAGGACATGCCGCGTGGCGCCACGGGAGACGACATCAATCAAGGAGAGGGCTTCCGAAGTGACCTGTCCCAATGCGATTGCCTCAGTTCAATAGTTGATCGATCTGGTGAGCATAGATTGATCTTCGCTGTATGCAACCCACCGGCGGCTCGGCACGATCGTCCTTCTTCGTTTAGCTCGCATTGACCCTATCGCTGCGAAACGGTGGGCGCGCGCATCGCGGCAACCGAAGCTTTAAGAACCAAAATTAAGCTGATGCCGAGTAAAGGAGTGACTGAAACATGGCACAGATCTGGATGACCTATGACGAACTCGCCGAGCTTAGCGGCTGCACGTCTGCCGAGGCACGAATGCGGGCCATGCATTTGTCACTTGACCGCCGCAAAAGCCGCGACGGCGCAACCCGCGTCAAGCTCGATCTGGCGCTGACGGCCAAATATTTCGCCTCTGTCCGGGACGCCGATTTTGATCTGGACGGCGCCATCGAGACGCTCCAGGCCACCCATCGGCAGATGGCAGAACTCCTGACGCCGAACCAGTTCCTGGGCCGGCGCCGCTCGGCTTAGCTCCCGCACGCAATCCATCAGGCTCCGGGTACAAGGAGCCGAGATTCTCGCGATAGTTGTTCCGAATCAGGCATAAATCTCCATCCGGAATCTTCATTGCTGGCCGGGGTCTAACCGCAGCGGGCCGTAGAGCCTGAAGGAGGATGCCATGAGGAACGACAGCGATCGAGGCTACGCGACACTGTTGGCAGCGGCGATGCTGGGTGCGCTGATCATCATGACAGCCGCAACGGCAAATGCAGAGCTCGTGAAGTTGCAGGCCGATTTAAAAGGCAGCAATGAAGTGCCTCCGAACAACTCGCCTGGAACAGGCAAGGCCGAGGCGACCTACGATACGGAGGCGAAAACCCTGACCTACACAGTCAGCTTCGCCGGCTTGACCGGGCCAGCCATGGGGGCACATTTCCATGGCCCCGTGGAGGCCGGCAAGAACGCCGGCATCGTGCTGCCGTTCAAGACGGTCCAAAGCCCGATTCAGGGGAGCGCAACGCTCACCGAAGCTCAGGCTGCGGACCTGCTGGCTGGGAAATGGTATGCCAACATTCATACGGCCGCGAACCCGGGCGGTGAACTACGCGGACAAATGATAAAATAAGGACGGTCACTTCCCCGATGCAGACGTGCAGGCCATGCATCTGCTCAGGAGGGCGGCCTCGGTAAGAAGGCCAGGATTGTTTGAGCGAGGAGGACCCCGACGGTCCCGCCTGCTGCTTTTTGCAGCACGTCCAGGAAACCCGGATCACGATCGGGCGTCATCGCTTGCAGAATTTCCAGCCCCATTGCGACCGCCACGACAAGCGAGCATGCGAGGGTGAGCCGACCGGGCAACAGGAAGGACAAGAGAAATCCCAGCAACCCGTAGGCGCTGAAGCGCTCGATCACGACGACCCAATAAGCGTCGTGATGGCCAATAAGCACGGGTCTCCCCGCCAGTCTCGCAAGCGTGGCATAGACGATGAGCGCGAAGCAGACGCCTGCGGCTGCGATAAGGTGGTTGCGGCGCATTGAACGACCATAGCCGGACCGGAGCCAGGCCGCGTTGAAAGATGAGAGTATCGTTAAGGCTGATTGAGCAAGGGGCGCGGCGCGGCGCGTTTGCCGTCCCGGGTTAACGGCTCAATCCTTTCAGGCCACCAACGCCGCGTCGGTCGGCAATTTAGCGCTCTGCGCCAAGCAGCGTGACTCGACCAACTCGTTGAATCGAGGGAAGGGCAGTGGGGCGGAGACCAGATAGCCCTGCCCCTCCTCTACGCCGGATGAAATAAGCGCCCGGACCTGCTCCTCCGTCTCGATGCCTTCCGCGACCACCGTCATTTGGAGGTCCTTCGCAAGTGCGACCAGCATCTCCACGATCGTGGCAGTCGATGCGTCCACGGTGATCGTGTCGACGAAAAATTTGTCGATCTTGATTGTATTGGCGCCCAGGCCCTTGAGCCGGGATAGCCCGCTATGACCGACGCCGACGTCATCGATGGCGACGCGAAACCCGCAGTCCCGCAATTCGCTGACCACGGCTGCGGCGCGTGCGAGGTCGTCGAGCTCGTCGCGCTCGGTCACCTCGATGACGATCTGGCGCGCGGAGACTTGCGCCGCCATGACCGTGCGGCGGAGCGTTTCAATGAAGCCCGCACTCAAGAGATGCTTTGGTACGACGTTGAGGGAGAGCTTAAAATCCTTGTTCGCTTTCAACAGCGGCTGCAGATCCGACAGCGCTGATCGCAGGATCTGCCAGGTCATGACCTGGATGCGGCCGCTGGATTCCGCGAGCGGGATGAAGTTCATCGGAGGCACGACCGATCCGTCTTTGAGGAGCCACCGAGCCAACACCTCGCAGCCTTTGATCCGACCGGTCTTGAGCTCGAAGATGGGCTGGTAGTACGGCTTGAATTCGTTCGCGGCCAGCCCGCGGTCGAGATCGGCGACGGGCCCTTCCATGCGGCGGCTCCGCGCGAAAAGCCCGCCGAAAAGGGCGCCGATTGCAAATGCTACGGCCAGCGTCGGCCAGTAAGCCTCGTTGTTCCACGTCGAGAGGATGCCGCGTTCGAGGCGAATGGTCGCATGGAGTGGGAATCGAGCTGAATTTTTGTCGAGATCGATCGGGGCCTGCAAGGCTTTGTCGGGATCGAGCAGGAATTCGCCAAGTTTCTCGCCGTTGCTCAACGCGAGGATCACTTCGCTGTGGGCGCGCAACTCGGCGGGCATGATGTCGAACAGGCTGGCGTTGACGCCAAGAATGGCGACCAATGCGGCATTGCCGTTGATGTCTTTGAGCACGCCCAGAGCATCGCCGCCGAATTGCTCGACACGGAAGAGCGAAAGGTTCTTGTCGTGCGAGGGAAGCATATCGCGGCGGTCGATCCATCCCTTGTCGAATTCCAGCGTTTCGGAATAGGCCGAACAGATCACCGAGCCATCCGGGTTGACGAGGCGCACATCCTTGATTGCGGAACGTTGGTAGACGTGGAGCCGGATCGCCTGCAGCGTCGCGGGCCCACAATCGGCAAGATCGCGCCGCGCGAGTTCGCCCAGGCTCGCGCCGGCAAAGTCGACCGCAAATTCGGCGCGACGCAGAACCACCTCGGTCAATTCGTCGAGCTGGTGGGCCTGCTGGTACCGAATGAACGAAGTTGCCGCAAAGTGGCCAGCCACGCCGAACGCGGCCGCGCTCGCGAGCACGAACGCCGCAAATACGAAAGTCGGTCGCTGCAATCTCATTCGGCCCGGCGGAACAGAGGGAAGCGTCGGCCGATCCTAATCAGGACGCGCTAAGATAGGGTTTAATGCGCGGGCGAGGTATGTGGAACCGGCCTTTGGGGGTGGGCAGGCGAGGGACCCGTCTGCCCCCGGACCGGGGGACCCTATCGAAAATGCTACTTAACCTTCCGCTCCCAAGTTCTGGCGGCCCATTCGATGGCGGAGCGAAGCGGGTGCGGGATTGTAGGGCGCGATGGAAGCCTGCCGAGGGCTGCCACCATGCTGTGGCCGGGTGGCTCGCAAGCGCAAGACCACGAAGGCGATATTGATAGCCAACCAGACCAGAATGACGGAAATGGCAAGATGGGCCACGGCCAGACCTCGCGATGAAGTTGGAGTCAACGCGAGCGCGCTGGTTCGGTTCCCTGGCGAACCGGGCTAGAGCGCATCTATTTCATGTAGCCGGAGTCGAGCCTTCGGGGCGGACGGCGACCTCACCTTGCCTTGAGGTCCTTGCTCTACTCCGATCGGCAACACGACGCATTCGTTCTTCGTCAGAACCGGCGATCGCGCGCCCGCGGCCATCATGACGTCGTTGGCGGAACGCCGCCGCACGCTCGCTTAGGCCTTTTTTCTCGCCTTCGTTTTCAACGAAAGACCAAGGCGCAGGGCCATGCGCTTGATCGCATCGGGCGATCGTCCGAGCTGTTTCGCCGCCTCCTCCAATGAAGCCGAAGACTTAGCCAACTCCATCAGCCGGCGGTCTTCCTTGAACGACCAGGGCTTGCGCGCCATAACCGAAATCATCCTCTCGTCGCGACAAGGACAAAGCCGCCAAGCGGACCTATGTCGCTCGACGGCTTTGCTTGGGTGGGGCCGAGCTTGGGGGAGCCCGGTGAGACGATGGGATAAGTGATTAGTGAGAATTCGCAACAAACAACGCGGATTAAGCTAACCGCTCAACCTTAACGCGTCTAATCCGGCTTTGTCGCTCCGTACTATCACGGAGGTGTCAATGCTGATCAGCGGCGGCCGTTACCGCGCTTTGAATGGCTGGAAGCCGAATTGTCGGGCGCCGGTTCTGAAGGCTGCATGGACTGCGTGAACCCCGATTAACATCCGGCCGGATCCAACTTCAATCAGTGAGACGTTTTGTCATTCCCCGGCCCGCGGCTGTCCGGCAACGACCAAACTTCAATCAGCTCCTTGCACAAATTTCGTCATCGCCTGGCAAAACTTTCAGCGGTGCCGATCTTGAAGTCGTCACAACGACAAGATGAAATGCAATGGGAGGAACGCGCCGAAAAAATGGGACGTTCAAATGTTGGCAATTGTGATTTTGGGTTCGATCTTCGCGGGCGGTTTTGCTTGCGGCTATGGTGCGAGGGCGTGGCGCTCACGCAAGCGATCGGCAAGATATCGTCTCTATGCGCCCTATACTCCCGCAACAGGGGCGGGACGAAGTCGGTCGCCCTCCTAATGATGGTATTTCGCGCCTGGCCTGTTTGCCGAGCGATCTCTGTAGCATTATCGAAATAACCATGTGCGGTTAGGTTAACTTGTCGCAATTCTTGAGAGCCTAGCCAATGCCACCTAGAACATCTCGATTCACGGCGGAAGCTTAGCCGCCCCGATTTTTCCGTGGCCCCGCGTTAGGGTAGGCGTAAATGACGTATCTGATTGCATTGCTAGGCGCGATAATTTGCATCGTTATTTTGATGGTTTTCGTTCGCGCCTATGATCGACACCTGAAAGATCTTCCAGGTCCTTGGATCATGGACGAGGCTCATTCGAATGACTGAAAGGCACAACGCGCCCCGCAGGTATTTCGTTGATGCGCAAGGGAAGCGGGTGCTGATAGGGCTGTCGCTTCCGGAAACGGCGGAGTTCGAAGCGCTGGACATCACATCGGGAGAGACGGTTCAAATCGGTCCGGGCGATGGGGCCGCCGCGGCGCACGAAGCTCGATGGCTTGAGCTTTATTCGAAACACGAAGGAGCCTGGCGGGCGTGGATCGTACAAAGCCAGGCGGAGCAGCCACAAGATTCAAGCTTTGTTAACTATGTCTGACCGATGTTAGCGGTCCAAATCTCGAACGTGGGATGGCCCAAATGTTTCAGCTGTTCCTGAGAGCGCGCGCACACAATTTTCTCAGCTCCCGCCGTGAGGACAAAGGCTTCAAGGCCCGTACCATCGAGCGCGATGCGGAGACGGACCGCGTTCGAATCGATGCCGTCATGGTCGCGATCGATACGGCATTGCGCGATGCGGAGAGGGAGCAGGTCGGCCTCGGACGACGTGTTGATGACGCACTCGCGCGTGCATCCGTCACTTTCGGAAACGGCACCGATGAATATCTCGAACGGGAGCCGATCGACAGTCATCATCAAGATCTCTTTGCCGCCGACATCTCCAACGGCCAGCGGCGGCTCAAGGAATTGGCAAACACCATCGCTCATCTGAGGTTTATCAGGACCGCGATGCTCACGCGCTTTCCGAACCTGAAGCCGCCGCAGCTCAATAGCTAGGATCGAGGGTTTGGCTCGGCACCCTTCCGTCTGCTAAACGCAGCAGGTTTGGGCACGATGGAAATCTCGGTCCGAAAAGCATAATCTCTCGCTGAACAGCTTTGCCACGGGACAATTCGGGCGCCGCTTTGCCGTTTGGCTCTTCTGCCGGTTTTGATATGGTCCCGTCCAGCGTTCTCGGACGGATTGAAGGAGCGAGCCAGGTGATCTCCAGAAATTTGCAAAGGTCTATGGGATTGGCATTTGTTTTGGCTATTGGCGCGCCAGTAACGGCGTCGGCCGTCACTGTAGAAGTAGCGCGTGCATGCGACGCAGCTTTGGCCAAGGCCTTTCCTCCAAAGCAAATCGGCAATCCCGCTGCCGGCAGCGCAGGGACAGCCAAGGAGCGGCGCGATTATTTCAGCAAATGCGTCACGAACAACGGCAAGGTCGATGATGCGCCCGCGGATGCGCCTAAAGACGCCAAGGCCAAGAAATAAACGGAACGCGTCGCGCCACTTTAGCGTCGCGGCGGGCAGGGGGAGTAGAATGCGCCGTTCGTTGCATTGATGCGTTCGACGCATTGGTTGGGATCAGTCGGCGTCCCGGCCACCGTGAAGTCATAGCCCATACCTTTGACGACCACGACGTAGCGACCCGGCGAAAGCGTAAAGCCGTCCTGCTCCGGCTGCAGCGATAGCATTCTCGGCTGATCCTCGACCGGACCTACTTTGTAAGGGAAGGACATGCTGCGGATGACCCAGGTGTCGCCGGCAGAGACCATGGCCGCTTTCCCGGTTGCATCGACGCCCATCGCTCGGGAGACTTTTGCGACTACTCGAACCTCGGTCCCGGTTGCATCGACACCACCGTCGGGCCTGAAAACAATGAAGCTGACATCTCCGCTTGTCAGGGTCGTCGCGCTCGGTGTGGTGATTGCTGCTGAGATCGCGACACGACGATCCGGAATCTTCCCGGGGACCGGCTTGAGCTCCTGGAGCTGGCCCTGGCTCAGGGCGTAGACGCCGAAGGTCGTTGGCAACGGCATCGAGGGTTGCGCAGGCGTCACCGGCTCCTTCGGTTGATCCGGTGTCCGTTCGACGCTCTCACCGCTCGATGGAGTCACAGCCCCGGTGGGGTGAGGCTCGGGGCTTGTGGAGGTGCGCTTGGACAGCGTCGCGGACTGCCACAATGCGAGGGATTGTGTCCTCAACCGCGGCCAATAAGTAACCGCCGCGCTGGCACCGGCAATGACGACCAGGATGGCGGCTAATCGGATGAGGGAGTTGAGGATGCCGCTTCGCCGAGATTGGTCGGGCGGGCTTGGCGGTGCGACAGAACCGCGCCCTGTTTCCGCAGGCTTCGGGACGGGCGGCGAGGGCGGAACGGGCGCCAGATGCGGAACGGGCTGAGGAGCCGGGGGACTGGGTGGCGACTGATGCGAAGCGACGTCTAGCGCCAACTCCGGCGCTTTGGACAGCGCGTCGCGCTCGCTACGGTCAAATGAAAGCTCAACCTCCCGGATGGCGCGCTCAAGCACTTGCTGGAGCTCGCGGGACTCCCGTGCGTCGCCATGCGTTAATTGTTCCAGAAGCTTGATGCGAGCCAGCTCGTATACGATTTCGCGGATCTGCCGGGGGTCGCTGGATATGTCGCGAATCCGCCCGGACAGGAGACGCACAAACCCGGCCTTGATCGCGTGCATATTTGGCGCGCCGGCGGCGGTGTCGCTGGGGTCGGTCATCAAGGCCGATCAAGTAACCCGGAACAGGCTGTTTCGCTAGGCTTTTCCGCGTCAAAATCCTATCTCGGCGAAAGCCGCTCTGATCGCCAGCCTTGCAAGAGCCCATGTCGAACAGCTTCGGGGGCTTGCTTTTGGGCAGAAAGCTGTGACAGTTCGACGAGCTCCTCTTTCCGGTATTTTGATCATGCGCGACGGTTTCATAGCACTCACGTTTGTGGCTCTCCTGGTGCAACCTTCTTTTGCACAAGGGACCAAGGACAAAGCCAATTTGACGAGCACCAGTATCGTGACCACCCCTACGAAGAAAACCCAAACGGCCCAGAGCGCCTCACGACCCACAGCCACCCGAAACCTGGCGCCGGGCAAGCTGCCGAGCGGGATGGCGGCTCAGGGGGTCTGGAGAGACGGCAAGTTGATCGCCGTGCCTCGGCAATGACGACCCAAGCAACCGTGAAGGAACGGTGATCGCCTCCCGATGTTCTCGCTTGGGAGACATCTTATGAAACGATTAGTCCTGACCGCGTTTACGCTTCTTGTGACGGCAAGCACGTGGGCCCTCAGCGCTCGGGCCCAGGGGGTCAATGATCCATCGACCCCCGATCGAAATGTAATTATCGTCAATCCCTCGCAGCCCGCGCCGAGCACGGCTACGCGGAATATTCCGAGCCAGATTCAGCCGCCTCTGGTCAGTGGAGGGCGCGCGCGCCCCTATTACGGCAACAGAACGCGGACTAGTGGGTCGAGCAGGCGTTAGTCTGGCTACTGTGCGTTGGGTGTCATTCCGCCGCCGGCGGGGACGTTGCTGGATTTGAGCGCCATCCCACTGACGCGAAAGCGGACATTTCCTGCCAGATACAGATAGTCCGACGTCGTGCTGCTGACGGTCCGCACCTCGACATAGGTCAGTGTGATCGAACCCACGCTTGGGGTTACCTGGGTGATGTCGACAAACCGAGCTCCCGGGAAAAGCTTCTGGTCGAGGCCATAGAAGATCTTTTCCCGCTCCGACCACAGCACGAAGTGACCCCCGGTCTTCTGATCGACGGCTTCGTATTGCGTATGGATCACTTGCGGGTATTCGATCTGGCCTGCTGTCGCAAAGTGAGTGCCTAAAAAGATCACCAGAACCAGGAAAGTAACGTTGCGGACCACTGGTCAATATCCTCGCGAGCTAAAGCACGAAGCTTGCCCGCGATTTGGCTTTCGTGCAATCGGCAAACGTATAGATTGAAGGGAATGGACGAGAAGTTTCCGGCCCTTGCTCGTTCTTCTCGCTCTGCCCTGGAGTTACAGCGTGCCAACCGCGCGACCTCACACCTTTCTAGCTCATGCCAGGCGGCTTGGGCAGCTGGCCGGAGTGGTCCTGACCGTTGCCGGTGCAATCGGCTTCGGTCTCGCCAGTCCGCCCTCGCGTTTTGCCCAGACCGAACCGGAGCCCTCGGTCAGCGACTATCTGCCACCAAGCGAGCCGGAAGTCAGCCGTGACGAGTGGCGTCAGCGTATCGAAGATGCGCGGCGACGAGCCAAGCAGCTCTCGCGCGAGCGGCGGGACCATCCAGAGCTCTATAAACCGGTCCCGGAGGATCCGGACCTTGTCGCGACCGAACGCCTCCTCAACGACGACAGCCTGCAGCGCGGCGACATCGTCTCGACCAAGAAGGGCATGTTCGTCTACCAGGGGCGACCGGATCAACCGCGCCGTGAGCAGGATTTCGTGCCGATCGCACCAAAAGCGACGCGCTGAAAAATTGACTGCAAGCCAGCAGGCTAACTCGCGCTCGAACGTCAGTACCGCCGCAAAATCTGATTGAACTTGGGATCGATCCCCTGCGTGGCCTCCAGAAGCAGCGACTTGCCTTGCGGCGTGGCCTGCAGGTAGGCTGCGATCAGGAGCTGCTCGTAGCGAGAGCGGTTGGCAAGCGCCGCGCGGACGTCCGATTGCGCCAGCAGCTTGATCTCTTCGTCGGCTGCTGCCGCATTCGATGTGACGGTTTGGAGCCGTGCGAAGGCAACGGCGATCGGCACCGCGCCGGCCAGGTAAGACATTTTCACTGCAGGCGTCGCCAGCTCACCCGCCTGCGTCTTCAGCGTGCCGAGCGTGAGCCAAAGCGCGGGCCGGATGGGCGATACTTTCAGAGCCGCAACAACGACGTCCTGGGCCGCCTTGTTCTCGGCGGCCCTGCTGTTCACATCGGCTGCAGGACGGTGAAGAAAATCCGCGGCTTTGGCCGCCGCATAATTCGCCAGCAAGTCGCCGTCGAATGAAAGGGGCGCCAGAACGCCCGAAGCGGCTACGTTGACCTTCTCGGGCGGAAACTCGCCCAAGAACAAATCGCTCGCCCGAAAGTTCGACCGCGTGAGATCGCCGTAAAACCCCAATGCTGCGTCAAGCAGCAACATCACTGCGATGCAGGCGCCAATGATGCGAAGCAAGGTCATGCGGCTCATGATGAATTTCGATGCCCGTGTGGAAGGGCGCAGGAGTTGGCCAGCAACTCTGCAAAAGTCCTAAATTGCGAGCAGACTATCGCCCTGGATCGTGAGCAAGGTCAAGTTGCCGGTCGCGTAGGCGCCGGTGTCGATATTGATCCGGTTTGAGCGGATATCCGGGACGCTGACCGGGGTATGGCCGTGGACGATATATTTGCCGAAGCGTCTTTCGGACTCGAGGAATTCCTCGCGGATCCAGAGCAGATCCTCCTCCTTCTGACGTTCCAGAGCTACGCCCGGCTTGACGCCGGCGTGCGCAAAGAAGAAGTCGCCACACGCGAAGGACGGGCGGAGCTGCTGAAGAAACGAAAGATGCTCCCGCGGAAGCGCCTGCCTCAACCCTTCGATCAATTCAATCTGCTGCTCCGGCGTCGGATTCATCGTCGGGTTGATGCCGTATGAAACAAGGGTCAGCAGGCCTCCGTAGCGACGCCATTCCTCCAGGCGCGCCGGGTCCTTGAGGACCTCGAGCAGGAACACCTCGTGATTGCCCTTGAGGCACACTGTCTCATGCGACTTCGAGCGCTCGATCAGGAGATCAATCACAGCGCGCGAGTCCGGGCCCCTGTCGACGTAGTCGCCAAGAAAGACCTGAATCGCTCGTTCGGGAGCGGAGCGGGCAAGGTCGGCGTCGATGACAGTTAAGAGCGACTGAAGCAGGTCGGCGCGTCCATGCACATCGCCGATGGCATAGATCCTCACGCCGTCGGGGAGCCGCGGCTTGACGTTCTTACGAAAACGCTTGGAAAGGCCCATCAGCTGGTCGAATCGGGTCTGGCGTCATGAATGGAGGGCATGGTCGCTCATAGCAGAACAAGTTACGCATCGGTATTCTTAATTGTTTCTGACGGAGTCGCAGCGGTTTTGATTAAAGGATCGCTCGGCTTTTGAGCCGGATTTCAAGACGTGTCCCGTAGCGTTTCCCCAACAAGAAATGGGGAGCGCGACATGCGCAAGACTTTAAAGTTCCTGGCGATTGCCGCCGCTCTGTTGGCTGGGGCGGCTCAACACAAGGCCGAGGCCGCCTTTGTCGGTGCGCCGTCGGCGTTGCGCGGCGCCATCCAGTACATCAAGTTCGACCAGCCGACCCTGGCGCCGATGGCTTTCACGCTCTTTTGCCTGAAGTACGAGGGCGAGTGTAAGCCGCGACCGCAGCAAATCGTGTTCAGGGGCGGACGTCTCAAGCTCACGGCCGAGCGCATGGCGCAGCTTCGGGAGGTCAATCGGCGGGTTAACAGCGCGATCCGACCCGAGCCCAATTTGGAGGGGCTGCGCGGCGAGAAGTGGCTGCTGCATCCCACCAGCGGCGACTGCAACGACTATGCCGTGACAAAACGCCACGATCTGATTGCCAAGGGCTTCCCGGCGCGATCGGTGTTGCTCAGCGAGGTCGTGACGAGCTGGGGTGAGCATCACCTCGTGGTCGTGGTGCGCACGTTCGCCGGCGATCTCGTGCTGGATAACCTCACCGGGCACATCCTGCCGTGGTCGAAGAAGTCCTACCGGTGGGTCCGCATCCAAATGCCCAAGAACCCGACCTACTGGGCGTCACTGGCTGATCGCGACGTCTAACGACGAACGACTAATGACCCGTGCCGCGTGAGGACTGGGTGACGCTTTGGGACAAGCCGAGTCCCATGATCGTTGACAGGCAAAGGATTGCTGCAGGATGCAGCAGTCCTGAACCAGCGAAGCCCTCAACCAGCGCGAAGACAAGGCAGGCCGCGGCCGCCGCAGGGAAGAACGAGTCGCGGCCGCGCTGCAAAGCCCCCAAAAACAAGCGCCCCAAAGCCATCATGCCCGCCAGCAGCGCGGCGGAAAAACCGACCCATCCGGTATCCGCGAAGATGGCAAAAGCCGTCGAGGGCGCCATCAAAGCCGCGCCGGCATCGCTTTGGTAGATCCTGCCAACGGCAGAAAAGGTGCCTGCGCCCGCACCGAACCACCTGGTGTCGGCCAACATTCGCTCCAGCGCGGCTCTGGTTTCGGCCCCCGCATCCGGGACGAGCCGCAAAAGAATCGGCCCTGCATTCTTTTCGAACAGGAAGCTCAGGACAATCATCGCTCCGACCAGCGCAGCTAAGGACAGCGCGCCAGCGGCCAACGGCGACAGGTCGATCCTTCGAATGACAAGGATCAGCAAGATCAACACGAGGCCAAAGGCCGCGGCGATCGCGCTGTTCGTCCCTGACAAGCCAAAAACCGCAACCGCGCTGGCCAACGCGCCCACGAGGCCGCAAAGGCCGACAGCGACCGATCGAACCACCGAGTGGCGCGTTTCGGCCCGCTCGGCGGCAAGCTGCATGACGGCTAGATTAAGCATGACGCCAAGACCGGCCATCGTTGTCCCGAGGTCGGAAGGGACGGCGGTTGCAAGGGCGGGCGACAGTGGACGCAAGCCCAGGATCAGAGCCGACACTGCTGTTACCCCGCTCAGCACGAACAGCACCAGTTCGGCACGGCTGCGGTCACGGACCACGACGATGGTCACGCTGAGCAACGAGATCGCTGCGACGGCTTGAAACAGCGCATTCAGGGTAAGGCCGAGATCCGCCGTCACTGGCCCAAGCGACAGGCCACCCAGAGCATCGTGGCTGCTCGCCCAGATCGGATGCGCCCAATTCAGCCACAGCGGCGCCAGCTGGGTTGCGATGCAAAGGGGAATGGCGATCAGGACCCAGCGGCCCCAGACCGTGGCACGCAAATAGTGCTCGTAGTCGGCCTTTCGTGCGCTGAAGACCGCTGCAAATAGCCCCAGGGCCGTCGCCGTCATCCCGAGCTGTACGCCGAATTTGGCGCCGACAATGTCGAGAGCGGATGCAGAAACAAGGCAAACGATGAGGGCAAAATAAGCGAAGGACAAACGTGCGCCTGGAAGGAATCCTGAAAGGGTCAGGCCACCATACAAGCCGGAGGCAAGTTTTCAAACAGAGCTCTGCAGCCCACGCAGCTCCCAGCCCAACCCCAGATCAACGAAGCGTCGCCTGCGGGATCAGACGGATTGATGCGCCACAGAGGAGGTCAGCGGGCGGTCTTGAGCGGACGGGCAAACACGCGGGCGGCACGACCGGCGGCGAGAGCAAAGCGGGCGGCCGAGCCAAAGAGATAACCGGCCTGGAGCGCGATGGCCGCGAGCGCTACGCCCTTCAGACCATTGAGAAAGCTCAGATTGGCCATCCAGCCGACCGGGATCGCGGCGAGGAGCATGACGAAGGTCAGCGGCAGGAGCACCAGGACGCGAAAGCGTTGGCCCAGAACTGCGCCTACCAGAAAGCTGAAGATCAAAAGCTCGGTCATCCGAAACACTCCGTGCTCCGGACCTTAGGTTCCCCACCCTAAAAAGACCCTTAAGTCGTATGGCTAAATTTTGTCTATTGGCCGCAACTTGCCGCCAGAGAATTATAGGCTTCGCGGAGCCCGTTCAGGGCCACCACGCCTTTGATCTCGCTGTCGCTTTCCTTGACCGTCACGGAAAGCGAGGGCGTCGTCTGCCACTTGCCGGCGGCAAAGGCGGAAACTTCGTCCGGCAGGAGGACGGCCGCGCCCGCGACGGCCATGCTGGCCTCGAACGTCTGGGTACCGCCGCCAGTTGAGGAGATCGTCACTCGCGGGTGGCTCCGCGGCGGGAAGGGGCGAACCAAGGCCACCAGCACGTCGATCTTGCCCTTAGGCGCGCAGCGGACGATCAGGCCGGCGAACTCCGGGTCAGACTGCATCGTCTCGGCTGTCTTGGAGATGGAAGCGAAGCTCTCGCCCTCTTTGGGGCCTTGGGCGCGGGTGAATTTCCAAATCGAGGAGGAGGCTGCGATCTCAACGAAGGGGCGCCCCGGGGGTTCGTATCCCGGTCCGGCGAGCAACCATCCTGTCAGGGCAAGGGAAAGAAGCGACAAGAGCAACGCCGGAACTCCTCATGAGACGGCCGGAGCATTACCAGAGATACGCGGGGGTGAGAACGCCTCGCCCGTCGGTTGAGCGGTTGCCTATCGATCGGGCACACGAATTACAACAAACAGTCACAAAGGGTTAGCAGGGGTTCCAAAGTAGTGGCGCGGGCGCAACACCGGCGGACTCATTGCGCCGTTAACCATCGGTTTCGGCCTGGAACCCTTGTCGCGCCGTCCGCTAGCCCGTACCACTTTGAGGTAATTGGGACGATTGGGGCCGCGTTGATGCATTCCTTTGCTAAGACCTATTTATTGAAGCCCGCGTTTTTGGCCGTGGCGCTGGCGCTTGGCGCCTGCTCCACGAATCCAGGCTCCGGCCCGCTAACGGACGACGTTAACAACCACATACAGACTGAAAGTGCGCCGGCTTACGAGTTGGTGCCGCTCAACCCAGCCACCGTGAACATTCTACATACCCATGAACCCAAGGGTCTCGCGGGCGCGTTCACGGACAAACGACCGCCGGCGAGCATTGTGTTCGGGATCGGCGACGTCGTCAGCGTGACCATCTTCGAAGCGGCTGCGGGTGGTCTGTTCATTCCGGCGGAAGCCGGCGTCAGGCCCGGTAACTTCGTCACCATTCCGGATCAGTCGGTGGACAATGACGGGTTCATCACCGTGCCGTACGCCGGTCAGGTCAAGGCCGCGGGTCTCACGGCGGTTCAGATCCAGCGCGCGATCATTGAAAAGATATCCAACCGCGCCATCGAGCCGCAGGTCGTGGTGGCGATGTCGTCGCAGCGGACCCAGCTCATCAGCGTGCTTGGCGAAGTCAATGCGCCCGCGCGTTATCCGGCGAGCGCTGCGGGCGCGAAGGACAAGGTGCTCGACGCGATCACCCGCGCCGGCGGCATCCGAGGCCAGGGCTTCGAGACCTGGGTGATGCTGGAACGCGGCGGACGGCGCGCAACCGTTCCGTTCGAGAATCTGGTCATGTCGCCTGAGAACAACATCTATGTGCGTCCCGACGACAGCATCTATGTCTATCGCGAACAGCAGAAGTTCCTGGCGTTCGGCGCCAGCGGCCAGAGCGGCGAGTTCAACTTCGACGCATGGCGCATCAACCTCGGCGAAGCCGTGGGCAAGGCCGGTGGTCTTCTCGACGGTCAGGCCGATCCGGCTGCCGTGTATCTCTATCGCCGCGAGCCGCGTGAGGTCGCTGCCCAGCTCGGCATCGACGTCAGCAAATACACGACCGAGACCATCCCGGTCATCTTCAACGTGAACTTCCGCGATCCGGGTGGCTTCTTCCTCGGCACCAAGGTCATGATGAAGAACGGCGACATCATCTACGTTTCGAACTCGCGCAACGTCGAAACTGCCAAGTTCCTGCAGTACCTGCGTGTGATCATGGCGACCGGCAGTGATGCGGTGAACCTCGGAAACAACGCCCTGATCTTCCGCAACAACATCAAGCTGGCGCCGTAATCAGCCGACTTGATCTACCAAGAGCGATGGCACCGGGGCTTTGTCCCGGTGCCATTTTCGTTTAGCAATCACAGCGGTTCTGTTCGGGGTGGATCAAGGCTTCACCGAGCAAGATTCACCGCCGATCGGTCACCCCGCAGGTTGCAAGGTCTTCATGTGCTTTGGACGGCAAGCAGCTCGGTGCTTATTGGCTCTCGTCATCGCGGGGCCGTCTCTGATGGGCAAGGCTGCCGGCGAAACCCAACAGCTCGGTGTCCGCCACCGGATCGACGTGGTGGTCTCGGCTGAGCCTGATGCACCAATTTTTCGGCACTTGCGCGAGGCCAAGGGCGAGCTCTCCTTCACCGTCCGGCTTTCAGCAAACGCCAAGGAGAGCCGCTTCTTCGGAATGCTGCACCCCAACTTCTCAGACATTGTTGTTCCCGACGGCGCGGGCAAACCTCTCGTTCGGCAGACCAAGCTATGGGAAGAGGAGGTCTGCCATCAGCGTCGCGGGCTGCCGAAGGTGACGGTGACCCAGCTCGCGGGACATTTCGGCGAGGGCGACGGGCGAATCGAGATAGCCGGCATCAACCGCCACATCGGGCTTCTGGTCCCGCCGGATGAGTTGACCCCCGGAATAAAACTGGACGCGGGGAGTGATAACCTTGGGCTATTCTACGGCTTCCGGGCGCAGACCCGGATCAGCCGCTTGAATGTGGATCTGAAGATCTATCCGATCGATTGCTTCCTCTAGAGCTAGAGCCAAGGCCGGCTAACCGACGATGCGCTTTCCGCTTCCCCGTATACGTTGGTCGTGGAGCTGGCCTGCGACCTTCATCCTGTTCTTCGTCGTCGCCGGGGCGCCGTTCCCGTTCGGCTCGACCAACGACCTCTCGATCGCGTTCTGGTGCCTGTGCCTGGGCCTCGCCTTGATCGCGGCGCCGACGCGCGACTTGCGCCGCCCCCATTTCTGGATGATCGCGGGCATCGGGGTGATCGTGGCCGGATACGCCTTCGTGCTGCATGAGCAGCTCTCCGATCATCCCTGGATCGCGCCGTTCAACCCGATCTGGAAGCAGGCGTCCGATCTCCTAGGGGTGCCGATTGCGCCGTCGGCATCCATCGTCAAGAACGAGGCGTTCTTCGCGTTGGGCGCGCCGCTCGCCAACATTCTGGCGATCCTCCTCGGCATCACCGTCGGTGCCGAGCGTGAGCGCGCCCGACGTCTGCTTTGGGTCATCGCCGTCTCCGGCAGCCTTTACGCGCTTTATGGCGTCGCTTCGTTCCTGATCGAGCCCACCATGATCCTGTGGCGGGACAAGACGGCCTATATGGGCAGCGTCACCGGCACCTTCATCAACCGCAACACGGCCGCCGCCTATTTCGGGTCTTGCGCGGTGATCTGGATGCTCTTGATCCTGGAGGATGTCCGCCGGCGCTTGCCTGAGCGGCACGTCGAATGGAAGCGCGTGTCGCGCGACGTGGCCGAGATCCCGCCGCGCCAGATCCTGCCGCATCTCGGAGCGCTTCTGATTTGCCTGATGGCGATGTTCATGACCGGCTCGCGCGCCGGCGTCAGCCTGTCGCTGCTCGCGATGATCGCCTCCTTCACGGTGTTCCTGCGCAAGGACCTGCCGCCGCGGACCGGAATCTGGATCTCGCTCGGCTCCGGCGTGGTGGTGGCGCTCGGCCTGATGCAGCTGCTCGGCGGCCGCGTCTCCAGCCGGTTCGACAGCCAGGGCCTGGTCGACGAGGGCCGCATCGAGGCCTGGAAATCCACGCTTCAGATCATCGCCGACAATCCCTGGTTCGGGACCGGCATGGGCACCTTCCAATGGGCCTTCCCGCCCTACCGCAGCCCCAACATCTCGATTCGCGGAATCTGGGATATCGCGCATTCCACGCCGCTGGAGCTCGCCTCCGACGTCGGCATCCCCATGGCGCTTTTGGTGGCGGCCGCATGGGCGGTCATGTTCGTCATCCTGGGCCGCGGCGTGTTCGCCCGGCGGCGCGATGCCATCATCCCGCTGGCGGCGGCGGCGACCGCGAGCCTGTCGCTGCTGCATTCCTGCCTGGACTTCACGCTCCAGATCCCCGGCTATTCCATTCCGTTCTTTGCGCTTTTTGGCGCCGGCCTGGCGCAATCGTTCCGCATCCGCGAGCCGGCGCGGGCGCAAGGCGAGGCGATCGCCGCACCGGACGAGAAGGGGCGCCAGACGCGGCCCGCGCGGGGCCTGCGCCGCGCCCGCGCGCTTCACAAAACTGTCTAGTTTTGAAGCAGTTGCGCCGTTTACGAAGTCTTTAGAATAAGTGGACAGCGATTTGCTCTTCCGCTAGGTTCCGACACTACACAGCCACTTGCCCGGGCCCGAGACGTAAAGTGGGCAGACGTTTTTTGGAGGTTTTATTATGAGCGTTATCAAGATTGCGCTTCGCATGGCTGCGGGCGCGGCCCTGGCCGCGACGATTTCGAGCGCCGCAAGCGCTGCCGTCTATCCGCCGCAGCGCCAGCTGCCGGCCACGGTCATTTCCGAGTTCAAGGCCACACCAGGCACGCTGTTGACGCAATATCCGGCCGGTGCGCAGCTGATCTCGCGCGTGCGCGACCTCGGCGCGTCTGATCCCACCACGGTTCCGGCGCTGATCGCGCTCCTCAAGGACCCCGCGACGACCAAGGACCAGATCCGCGCGATCACCGCCGGCCTGGCCCAGCTCGCCCGCATGGCCGCGGTCGCCGACCAGGCTTTCGCCACTGAGATCCAGGCGGCGATCGCCGGCACCAACAACCCCGACGTGATCGCAGCCTACCAGGCCGCAACCGGCGACGTCGCGATCGCGGCGGCCGGCGGTGGCGCAGGCGGCGGCGGCGGCTCCGGCGCGGGCGGACCGACCGGCAACCCCGGCAACACCGGTGGTTCCAACAACGGCGCGCCGAGCTTCGGCGGCCTGCATTATGCGACGACGGTCAACCCGAACGCGAGCAATGGCGTCAGCGGCACGACCAACGCTGGCGGCAACGTCAGCCCGCGCTGACCGGACCCGGCCCTCTCGGCCGCCCGATGAAACGATCACGGCAGCGGCGCCAGCGGGCGCCGCTTTGCTTTTGCGCCGTTAAGCTTGCTACAAAAAGTCGCGTGACGTCCGCTGTGCACTGCATCGAGCGCGTTCAATTGCAGGCAGAGTTGTGCTAATGTTGCGCGCAGCGCGGGCTTTGGCATCCGGCTTGCTCCGGACGCAGCCAGGTTCTGGCGAACATTGATCCCAAGAACACAGATCGATCCATTTTCAGGAATTGCTAGATGTTGCAGGTGAACAAGCCGCCTTCGGAGATCAACCGTGATTTCGCCGAGGCCGACGGCTCTCCGTCGCAGACGCTGACCTCCTATCTAGACATTATCAGGCGCCAGTTCCCGACCATGGTCGCGATCGTCTCGGCCTGCGTGATCCTGGCGCTGCTCTATCTCTTCACCGCCGCGCCGCTGTTCACCTCCACCGCCTCGATGGTGATCGACACGCGCAAGGTGCAGCTGTTCCAGCAGCAATCCGTGCTCGGCGACATCGCGATCGATTCGGCTACCATTGAAACTCAGGTCGAGATTCTGAAATCCGAGAACATCAGCCTCGCCGTCATCCGCGACCTACATCTCACGGAAGACCCGGAGTTCACTGGCAGCAGCGGCGGCCTGTTCGGAGCGATCGTCGGCTCGATTGCTGGCCTATTCACCTCGGGGATTGAGTCCTCCGAATTCGAGCTGACGCGTAAGGCGCTTCAACGTTTTGAGAGCAGCAGAACGATTAGGCGTCTTGGTCTCACCTATGTGATGCAAATCGGCTTCACGTCGCGCGATCCGGAGAAAGCCGCTCGGATTGCGAACGCAGTCGCTGACGCCTACATCGTTGATCAGCTCGAAGCAAAATACCAGGCCACTCGCCGCGCCAGCGTCTGGCTGCAGGACCGCATCAAGGAGCTGCGCACGCAGGCCTCGGCCGCGCAGAAGGCGGTAGTGGATTTCAAGACCGCCAACAACATCGTGGACACGGGTGGGCGGCTGATGAACGAGCAGCAGCTTGCCGAGGTTAACAGCCAGCTGGTGATGGCGCATGCCTCAACCGCCGAAGCCAAGGCGCGGATGGATCGCATCAACGACATCCTCAAGCAGGAGATTCCAGATGCCAGCGTCGCCGACGCGCTAAAGAACGAGACCATCGTCAAGCTGCGCGGCCAGTATGTCGACATGGCCTCGAAGGAATCTATCTGGGCGATGAAATATGGCTCTGATCACCTCGCCGCGGTCAATCTCCGCCGCCAGATGGCTGAGATCAAGAAGAACATCATCGACGAGCTCAGGCGCATCCAGGAATCCTACAAGAGCGACTACGACATCGCCGTCACGCGGGAGGAAGCGATCAAGTCGAGCCTCGCTAACGTCGTCTCGGAATCGCAGCTCACGAACCAGGCGCAGGTGCAGCTCCGCGAGCTCGAAAGCAACGCGCAGAGCTATCAGGCGATGTATGACAACTTCCTGCAGCGCTACATGGAGAGCGTGCAGCAGCAGTCGTTTCCGATCACCGAGGCTCGGATCATCAGCGCCGCGACCACCCCGTTAGTCAAGAGCTATCCAAGGACGCTGATTATCTTGGCAGTAAGCTTGCTCGGCGGGCTGATGCTGGGTCTCGGAGCTGCTATTGCGCGCGAGTTCGCCGACAAGGTTTTCCGTACCACCAGCCAAGTCGAGGAGCAGCTCGGCACGAACTGCATCGCGATCCTCCCGACGCTTGGGCCGCAACTGTCGGCTCCGACGTGGCCCAGCAAGCTTGACCGAAAGAAGAGAAATCCCGAGCCGGACTTTCTGCGCTACGTCGTCGACAACCCGTTGTCGCGCTTTTCAGAGGCGGTGCGTTCGCTGAAAGTTGCGGTTGATCTAAACTCGATCGTGCGCGAGAATCGCGTGCTGGCGGTGACCTCAACTCTGCCCAACGAAGGCAAAAGCACGCTCTCGACCAACCTTGCGCAGCTCATTGCCCATGGCGGCGCGCGCGTGATTCTGATCGACGCCGATTTGCGTAATCCCTCGCTCTCCCGCGCTTTGCTGCCGGATGCAAGGGCTGGCCTAGTCGACGTCGTTGCGCAGCACGCTAAACTCGATGATGTTCTGACGGTTGACCCACAGACTAAACTTGCAATCCTGCCCGCCGGCACCACTTCGAAGTTGCTGCATACCAACGAAATCCTAGCGTCCAAGCCGATGCGCGATTTGATGGCACTATTGCGGACGAAGTATGACTACGTCGTACTTGACATGCCACCTATGGCGCCTGTGGTCGACGTCCGCGTTACCTCAAACTACGTGGATTCCTATGTCTTTGTCGTGGAATGGGGCAAGACCAAGATTGACGTCGTGCGTCATAATCTACGCGGAGCGCCGGAGATACACGACAAGCTTTTGGGCGTGGTACTGAATAAGGCAGATACAAAGCTCCTTGCTCGATATGAGTCTTATCATGGCCGCTACTACTATCAAAAATACTACGCGCGGTACGGGTATGTGGAGTAGGTTCGCCAGAGAGCGTCCCACATCGGAGCATTGAGGGAAACAATGCGCGATATTAAGACGTTTGCGCGAGCTTTTTTGATCGTATTAGGTGCTGTTTCCTTGAGTTGGGTTGGCTTCGCGGTGCCCCCGTTTGGGATGGCGGCAACTAAGAACGAAGTTACTGCGCGCCTTCTCGCTGATGATCGCTTTAAGCCGGGTGCGCTGCGAGAGTCGCTTGCAGTATTTACGGGGCGAGCCAAGTGGTTTCCCGAGTATTCTAAGATAACGCGCGCAGAAGCGCTCATGAAAATCCGAATTGCCGAGGAGTCGATCAGAAGTATAGACCTTCAGGAGGCAGGTACCGAGAAAGTTCATGCGAAGGCGAGTATATTGTCTTCGCTGGCGTCTAATCCTGGAGACGCTTATCTTTGGCTAGCGCTGTATTCTACTCAACTTCTCAGCGAAGGTTTTGATTCGGAAGCGATTAGCTACCTCGATACGTCATACTTCCTGGGACCGATGGAAGGATGGATTGCTATCCGACGCAACAGGTTGGCGCTGGCTGCCTTTCCAATGTTGGACGAATCCTTGCAGGCTAAAGTTGTTTCCGAGTTTTGTGCATTGGTTAGTAGCGAATTTATTGATGCTGCGGTGTTCAATTTTGTTGGCGTCGGATGGCAGCAACGAAATCGACTGCTCCAGGGTATTTCGCAGATACATATACTCCCCCGCACTTTGTTTGCGAAGCGCTTGGCCAATGAGGCTGTAAGTATAAGCATTCCTGGGGTGAGTATAGATGAGAGGTTTTGGCGATGATGTTTTGGAGAGTTGTTCAAGTAGGAGGACTTATCGTCGCCTTGATTTATTCCTCTTCTTGTTATGCCCAGAGCGAGCAAAAAAGGTCGAGCTTCACTCTTCAGGGGCCGGCAGAACAAGCGTCCTTATCAATCGTGCGGGACCCGCTAGGTAAGCCATGCTTGGACATCGAGGCGGTCGCGCGTGTTCACGTCGCGAACAAGGACATTGTTGACCACGTGGTGAGCGTGAAGAACAACTGCTCGAGGCCAATTAAACTCAAGGTCTGCTATCACAATACTCAGCAGTGCAATGCTCTCAATGTCCAAGCCTACAAGCGGGTGGACACAATTTTGGGAACGATGACCAAGGTGACGGCATTTCGCTACTCAGTCGATCAAAAATGAACTGGAGTTGGTTGGGCTACTTGGAGAGACGATCTTTTGTTTGTCGTTGGATGGGCAACGCAAGCCCTGATCATGAACTAAAGATCCATCGCCGCACGTTATTGGGATTGATGTCGCTATTTGCGCTCCGTCCATCGCAAGCCGCAAGCCTTTCCCCTCCCGCTCCCGCGCTAGTGGTGCGCTATGTCGAGGAGTTCGGAGCTAAGGGAGATGGTGAGACCGACGATACTGAGGCAATTCAAAGTGCATTATCTCAAGGAGGCGCAATTAGGTTCTCTTCAGGAAGAACGTATGTTGTTCGCGCCCGATCAAACGATATCTTGCAGATCACAAAGGG
The DNA here is from genome assembly GCF_023101065.1 of Bradyrhizobium sp. 172. Taxonomy (NCBI): domain Bacteria; kingdom Pseudomonadati; phylum Pseudomonadota; class Alphaproteobacteria; order Hyphomicrobiales; family Nitrobacteraceae; genus Bradyrhizobium; species Bradyrhizobium sp. 172. Next base: position 6,228,403 of record NZ_CP064701.1, on the reverse strand, counting down.
AGGCACTCATCTGTTGGGGGACGAGAACGCTCCTCCTATTCTCGTCTATCGGGAGGCGGATGCCTCACTGGGAGAAGATATTGCGCTCCTCAGCATATCGTCGGCTTCCGTTATATCGAACGTCTCGGTCATGGGACTGCACTTTCTCTGCGCCAGAAAGAGATACAAGCTTACATCCCGGCCTCTCATTTACGCGCAGAATGTCAGATCGTTCACTTTCGAGGGAAACGTTGTCGAAAATGCCTCGTATGGTGTCTTCCTACGGAATGTCTCTGACTTTAGGCTGACTCGTAATCGCATTCTGCACAGCGTCGCCGATGGCATTCAGGCGTCAAATCAGGGCAGTCAAGCGTCAGGAACCAGCCTGACTCGCGGGGAGATTAGTCATAACCATTTTCAGTTTAACGGCGACGATTGCATCGCCGTCGGATCGCAGGTGGACCAGGAAGGAAAGCGCACACCGTCCGAAATTGTTATTCACCACAATTTTTGCGAGCGGCAAGGTCCGCAGGGCGGTGGCATTGGCATCTACGGATCAGAAGGCATCCAAGTCTACAATAATGTCATCATCGGCGCCTCAAAACACGGAATTGCGATCATCACAGATACAAATAACAGGCAGGAGACCAACCAACGAATAGTGATCGAGAACAACACAATTGTCGATGTTGTGCGCTCTGATTATAGCCGGGACAAGTACTACAACTGTGCCATCGTTGTTGGAAATCGAAATTCTGGTGGAGATTCGAGCTACCTAGCCGGGCCGTTCGCCGACGATGTGCAGATTCGAAGTAACGCTATTTATTCTCGCAACAGAAATGGGATCGTGGTGTCGGTGGGCGAGCGGTTCCGCGGAAGGGGATATCTGGCGCCCGCGAACGTTGCTATTTCTGATAATTTATTGGTTAATAATTCCGACCACGGGGCAGAGGTTGCGGCCTTCATCATGATCGGTGCCGAAGACGTGAAGTTCTCAGATAACTACGTGGTTGGCTACGACAAATAAGACAACGGCCGTATGGCGCGTGTCGTGATCTCATCGCCGCCGACAACTCGGTACCTAAAATCCTGGCCTGCATTTCCAATGCGCCCTCCACAGCTGGTCAAGTCAATCCGCAGGCCGCCTCACGACAAGCCGTGTGTTTCGCCCGACGAATTGGCCTGCGGAAAATATCCAACGTTCTTCCGCAGCGGTCTCTTTGGTGTGAGCTTCGCTGCAAGATAGACGATCGGAAACAGACCAAGATCAATAATCAAAGTTGACAAGGCTCCCTGTGGTCCCACTCGCACATACTCAGCGAGTATAGACGACATAATAACAATCGCCCAAGTCGCAACAATCATATTGCGACCCTGAACTCTTTCGAGAACCCGCTGGAAAAAATGAGCAAAGAATCCCAGTATTGCGGTCGATAGGGCTGTTCCAACAATTCCCGCTGCAATATATCCTTCACCCAGAAAGCCCGCAGGTAGCCCGGATTTGTCATACCGTGTCAGCGCGGTAGCAATCTTCTGCGGCATTAGAATTGGCTTATCCGGCCAGATGTCGCGTGGAACGAGAATTACCAGCGCATCCAAAATATGCGCTCCGAAATCGAACCCGGACCTCGTATAATAGAGAATGCCAACGAGAAAGTGATCTACTGACGGCAACGCCTCAGACAAGGAATTGAGCACGTCGCCCAAAGACAAGGCAACGGAGGCGGTAACGTCTATATTTTGTTGACTCGCCTTTCTCAGCGCAAGCCCAGCGATCGTGACAAGCGCCACTAGAACTCCTGCCGAGCTAACGTGCAGTGCATTTACCTTCGCCTTGCCAATATACTTCATTGCGAGGATAAGCGACCAAAGCGCAATGGCAGCAGTAGCCCGGCCCGATAGCAGCGCAAGCCAACCAAGCGCTATGAAGAGGAGGAGCCATGCGCCTACGACGGCAACATGACTTCCAGACCTGGAGGAGACCAATATGTTGGCGATTACGAGCGTCAACACGATGGGCGACAAATTTATCGCGAGGACGATTGCACTTCCCGAAACGATGCTCCGTTGAGACAGTACCTCCAATGAACTTAGATCGCCCGAGGAATAATTCAGCGACAAGGTGATTTGGGCGACAAGAATTAACAGTGCGAGAGAAAACAGGAGTAGTTGGTTGTGTTTGAATAAATTGGTTGTCGTCCCATCGGGGTGTGGGCGCCGACGCTGCTTCAATGCGAGGATTACAAGAGTGTAGCCAAAAATACTGGCGGCACCAATCGCATCTGCAAACTCTAGGTCGTCGCTCGATATAAGTGCTCCCCCGAGCAAAAATTGATTCATGTCAATATGTAGAACCAAGCTTCTTATCGGCAACCCGATGGTAAGCAATGCAAAAACAAAGACCTGATAACTGATCGCACCAAAACTTCTAATAACGACCGGTCCAAGTATCGCTACGGTCGATAGATTTACCAGCAGCGTCAGCAACTGAGTTCTTCCTTTTCGATTGACTTGTCGGTCCCAGGCGTGAGCGCTTGAAACAAAGCCTTGCTACTATTGCGAACTAGTCGACGTCGTTGGGCGCGTTAGTGCTGAGAGTATCGTCGTTCGGTCCGAATTATCCATTTCGAGAGTTCGAACCACATATACATGACGGAAAAGACCAATCCCTCGCGGCCGTCCCGGAATCCTCCCTTTATCATGTAGTGATAGGCGAACCGGATGAGTGGCCTAAGAATATTATCGGGTATAAGCAAGCTCAAGCGCATTCGAGCGGTAGTCGCTTCATTCACCTGTTTAACTTGGCTTGCTTCAAGTCTTGCGAGCGAGATGTGCTTAACAAGCCATTGGTCAACTCCGTGGCTAGTAATGAAATGCTTGTACGGAATGTCGAGGTGGTAAGTCTTCAGATCCTTTGTCGCGTCGATCATTTCGCCATGCCCGGATTGATTCTGAGAGAATCGCGCGCGCGAGGTTCTCGCGATGCGAGGATGGTATATCGGATAACCGGGTGCATATCGTAGCGGCTTGCCATTCAGGTAAATCGTTTGAGAAACGTAAATTACATCGCTCTCGGAGGGGTAGGCCCGGCTTTTCACGAAATCAAAAACTGCCGCGTCAAACATTTCATCTGCATCGATGAATATCAGCCACTCATACGTAGGGCCGAGCGTGTCGAGTGCGAAATTTCGTTGGTCGGCGAACCCGCTCCATGTTCTTTCTATAACTTTCGCTCCCAGAGATTCGGCAATCTCCTTCGTGCGATCTGTGCTTTCAGAGTCTATTACGTAAACGTCACAGTGCTGCTGATGATGTTGGATGCATTTTCCGATATTGATCTCTTCGTTTCTTGTAAGGATTACGATTGCTGTCGGATGGTCGTTCATTGTGGGCTCGCTCGCAGATCGGCTTTACATCGGCTGTGTCGAATATCCGGAGTCATCGCAGCCCACCTGCTCCTGGCGTCGGTCCAAGCGAGGCAGCTACCAATCGTCGCACAATAGAAAGATTTCCTGCAATGCAGATGCAGGAAAATAACAGACTCGAAGAAATAGACGAAGTTATTAGGGCCGTTTCGATGTCGTTTGATGCAAGCGTCCGCTGCATGAGTAAATGGAGTCCGAAAAGAATTGTCGAGAAGGTCATCGCCAGATTGAGAATCTTCAACGTGCCAACCGAGACGCAAAGCCACTCGCTCACACCGGAGAGAAAAGTTAGGGCAATCGACAGCGAGAGCAGTGTGTACCAGCGTGCGTCAAAGTGTAGATCGTGCGTTTGCGTGTAGAGGTGGACCGCTCCTACTATCACCAAGCCGTAAAGCGCGAAGTTCAAAGCGCTAACTAGAGTGGTCATCCGGAATACTCTCAGCCACTGATCTGGAATGTGATCGCTCGAGATATTGTATATGCTCGATCGCATTGAATCGAATACGATCAATGTCACAATTGAAGCGTTGGCTGCGGCGAACGAATACACTGTGTAGCCGGGGGCTGATGACGCCTGTGGACTAACGATTAGTCGACCAGAGAGATTTTGTATCCAGACGCAAAGAGGCAGGAGCGAGAATTGCAGGGAGAATGCCATCGCTCCAAATGCGAATCTCGAGTCAATCCAGAAATGTCGAGCTCCAGAGAAGAGTTGATATTTGTCTCTAAACACGATGTACCCTATTACGCTAACCAATAGCGACGCTGTCGAGATGGAAAACAAAAATTGGTCAAAGGTGATGGACCTGGTGAAATATCCAACTCCAAATAGACCGCCAGCCGACAAAAGGCGGATCACGCCGGTCATGCCGAGGTAGTAGGAATTGTCTACGGACCTCGCGGTTGTTACGAAATGCTCCGATGCGAGATAGAGAATTATCGAGCAGGCGATGGAAACGCTAAGCAGATTTGCGGCGATGCTCATCGGATTGCAAAGCACGTGGACGATCAAGCTGATCAGAAGGAGTATGATACACTGAAGAGACAGTACGGAGGCTGTAACTGGAATGTATCGGTATTCGCGAGTCTCTTTGCCAGTAAAGATGAGCCGTCCGTGCGCGAATGCGGTGCTGAAGAATAGTACGTATCCGATCAGCATTTGCATGGACGTATACTGGCCAAAACGAACAATATCCGATTGGCCGCCGTAAGCGAGAAGCGCAAGAAGAAAGAGGAGTGATTGCCCTTTTGTGGTGAGGGCGATTACGGCCGATGCGATTGCTCGAACAAGGCGCTGTCTGGTCATCTGTCGACCTTAGGAGAAGCTTCAGAATGTGGACGCCCACGGCGACCAAGGCGTAGCTGGCGCTGGAAAAAGTGCCGCCGGGTAGAAGTGGAGGACTTTCGTCTGCGATTGCTCAATTGCTGTTCGATGATCCGTGGACCACGAATCGCCTCACGTGCGGGGCGTCTTGCCTCGTGTATTTTGCTCAACGAGGCTGAGGAAACGATCGATTTCGCTGCCTGAGGCTTTTCGGTCGAAGCTCATTGCATATTCTCGGCAGCTTGTGGGATCGGCCAAAGGTTTCGCAGATTCACGAAGGGTCGCTAGCGTGTCCACTATTTCATGATCGTTCTCGGGAAGGTAAAATCCGACCCCCCGTTCTTCGAGGTCGCGCCAAGCAAGACGAGAGCTGATTAAGACTGGACGTCCAACAGCCAGAGCTTCCGGCACGACGTTGCCGAAGTTCTCGCGTAGCGTCCCCTCTAGTCCCGAGGGCAGCACAAGGGCGTCTGAGCTGCCAATCAGTTGGAATACTTCGGATCGGCTTCGCTCGCCGAGAAAGGAAAAACGCGGATCGTTGCCAAATTCCCCAATCAATGTACGACCGTATTCATCATCATGCCCCCCAATGACTTGCAGAAGATCGCCATTGCGAGCGAATGATTTCCAGATGGAGCTGAAGCGATGGATGCCTTTGTCTTTGTGCAGGCGGCCCACAAAGGTCAATCGAAGTTCCTTGGTGCGTGTTTCTTGCGCCCCAATGAGGGGAATAGACGAAATGTCCTGATAATTTGGAGTAATGAGAATCGTTTTCTGGAAGATTCTCCTGGCGTTCGTAGCCTCGAACTCCGACGAGCAATTGAGGAAACATGCTCGCTTCAGAAAAGGCAAAATTGCGCCTTTGAACAAAAGCCACTTGAGGTGCTTTGATTTGAGTTCGCGCAAGCGATCTTCAAGTAGACCACCATGAGCGTGGAAAGCGAACGGCCGACGACAAAGGTACGCGCCGATAGCGGCTAAAGTGGTTGGCCATGTCATGATACCGGCGGAGTAGACGAAATCAGCTCGACGAATTTGTCGCAGTATGGCCGGTACTGCGGCCCAGCTGAACGCGCTCTTATCTAAATTGCTCGCAGAATAGAGCTCGACATAATCGGCAAAGTGTAGGTCGTCGTGGCTTATATGCCCTTTTTCCCGGCACGCATCGCTGGTCACGACGTTCAACTCGGCCTGACCGCGAGAGGCGAGGAGTTCGAAGAAAGTGCGGGCTGTAACAGCAACTCCGCCCCAGCCTCTCGCGGGTAAGAGATGGGTCGCTACCGCGAGAAGTCTGATTTTTTTTTCACGCGACATAGCTTTTTGGCGCCTCAGAGTAATTTGTGCATGCTTATGGGAATTTAGTCTCGACGGTTGCTCAGCACTCCAGTTTGCACCGAGTTCGATGGTGGCCGTCGAAAGGAATCAATAGGCGTTCGGGGCGCGCATTCCCGTCAGCGCGGTTAGAAAGATTACCTTTAGATCCAGAGCAATGCTCCAGTTGTTGATGTACCAAAGATCATACTCCACGCGCTTCTGCATCAGCTCGAGCGTCCTGGTTTCTCCGCGATAACCATTAACCTGCGCCCAGCCGGTGATGCCAGGCTTGACGTGGTGGCGGAAGGCGTAGTTGCCGATGATCTGCTCATATTCGGTGTTGTGGGCGGCCGCGTGCGGGCGCGGGCCGACCAGCGACATCTCGCCCTTGAGCACGTTGAAGAGCTGCGGCAGCTCGTCGATCGAGGTCTTGCGCAGCCATTTGCCGATCGGCGTGACGCGCGGGTCGTTCTTCTCTGCCTGCCGAATCGTCGGGCCGTCCTCCAGCACGCGCATGGTGCGGAACTTGAAGATCTTGAACGCGCGACCGCCGAAGCCGTGGCGGGTCTGGCGGAAGAACACCGGGCCTTTCGAGCTCAGCTTGATCAGGATCGCGGTCACCAGCATCACCGGCGCGAACACGAAAAGCGCAAGACTGGCGCCGACGAGGTCCAGCGCGCGCTTCAGCGCGCGCTCCTTCCAGGACAAGGGCGCGCGGCGCAGCTCGGCGGTGAAGGTGTTGCCGGTGCCTTCAAGCGGATAGCGCAGGAAGCGCGCCGTGTTGGCGTCAGGCACCAGATGCACCGGGAGCGGCAAGATCTTCAGCGCGTCCAGAATGCTGTCGATCGCGTGCTGCCGGCTCCAGTTCATCAGCAGGAAGACGTGCTCGATCCGGTTCTCGCGCGCATACGCGACCATCTCCTCGAAGCGCGGCGCCTGCGAGGACAGCAGCAGCGGCGAGGCGAGGTCCTTGGCCGGGATCTCCATCACACGCATCAGGCGGTAGCCGTGCTGGCCGAGCTCGTCGATCGCGTTGGAGGAGGCCGCAAGGCCGAACTCGGCGATCATGATCGCCCGTCCGTTGGCGAAGGCGCCGGTGCGCAGGGCCCGCGCCGTCCAGCGCGCTGCGGCCGTCCTCCAGGCGAGGAGGAGGGTGAGGCCGACAAGATAGAACGAGATGGCGGCGCCGCGGGAGAGCTCCTCACTGATCTTCATCGTGAAGGCGATCGCCAGCAGCGCGCCGAACAAGCCTGTCCACGTCGCCAGCGTCATCCGGAACGTGCGCGGCAGGTTGGTGAGGGCCTTGAGACGGTAGCCGTGCTGCACGGTCGTCAGAAGGATGAAGTTGATGGCGACAAGAACGCTCGCCCCCGCATAGACGTCGGCCTTGCCGACGACCCCTGCGCTCGCCAGGAGATAACCGACCGCGCAGCCAATCCCGCTGATCACGACCAGCGCCGCATCGACCACCGCTACTAAACCTTCCACAATCACAGGGCGCAGCCAGCTCGGTGCAAAACCTGTAGAAGCCGCAACGGCCGGCTCGACCACACGAATTTCCGTCGCAGAATCAGCCACCGGTACTGGTCGAGTGGAAAGAATCGTCATCCTGCCAAACCCACTGACTCAAAATTCATTATCCGAACACGTCGTGCTATCGGTCAAAATCGCTGCTAGAACAAGGCGAAGGAAAAATTAACCTTACCCCACAAGCTGCATTGTAGTCCATCTCGCCTCGACTGATATGTTAAATTTCACAACCCGTTAGGAAGATCTCGTTGCCTCGAACCCAGTCCCGGCGGCGGACCCGGCCGAGAGGAAAGCGCTACCTCGCCATTGGCCTTGCTGTTGTGGCCTTGGTCGGAACCGTGCTGCTCCTTATTCGCCCCGACGCGGCCCCCCTCCGAGCTCCGATGACTTCCGAGCCCGTCGCGGTCAAGCTCCTCCTCGACGGGCCATATCGCGCGCGGTTTGCCGGCGAACTCGCTGCATCGAAGCAGGGATATTTCTCCTCCCGCATTGAGCTGGCTGCCCAACCCGACCCTGACTTCGTCCAGACGATTGCACACCAACATGCCATCGGGGTGACGAGTGGCCAGAAGTTTCTGCTTTCGAGCTGGCGCGGCGTCCCCGTCACGGCCTTCGCGGCCAGCTTTCTCGATACCTCGGTTGCGATCTTCACGCTCGAAAGCTCGGGATTGCGGCGGCCGGTTGACCTGGTCGGGAAACGGGTCGGGTATCGCAAGGCGAGCGAGGGAGAGGTCGTCTTTGATGCCATGATGGCGCAGCTCGGGCTTCCCCGCAGCCAGATTACCAAGGTCCTGGACCGCGACAGCTTCGATGCTCTCCGGGCGGGAGAGGCGGATGCGATCATTGCCCCGACCGACGAGCAGCCCGATCCCTCCAGTCCGACTTTCGTCAAGCTGAACGTGATCAAGCCGCAGGACTACGGCATCCATGTCCCAGGCCAGGTCTATTTCGCGAGCAATGATCTCATCCATGACCAGCAGTCCGTGATCGCCGATGTCCTTCAGGGCCTCATTCGAGGATGGCAGTTTGCCTACGGGGACTATGCACGGAGCGTGCCCGTTCTCGCTGGCGCCGGCCCGGCCAGGCTGAACTCCGAGCGGCTGAGATTCGAGTTGCAGCAGTTGCGCCCGCTGGTACTGCCGACAGGCGGGCGTATCGGCGACTACGACGAAAGCCGCTGGCGGACGCTTCGGGACATCCTCCTCTTCGCCAACCTAGGCGAGAAAGACGTGCCGCTCGCTCAGACGGTCAACTACCAGTTCCTTCGGGATGTGTACCGCCGTTCACCGGACCTCGCCACCCCAGGCGCCTGGAGTGGGGAGAAATAGAACCAATAAGCCACACCCGTGCGCCATGTCGTTCTGAAAGTCCGTCGGCCGCCCGGCATGAGTTGCATTTCCACCGGTGGCCTTGGTAAAGTTCGGTTCACTATTTGGGCCAATCGCGGAGTGGCTTATGCATCGTGACGTTGGTCGGCTGGGGGCTGACAAGCGACTCGGGGATCAAATCCGCAGGGCAAGGAGCTTTTTGGGATGTTTAAGACGTTGATGCGAGCGGGTCTTTTGGCCGCAACTGTTAGCTTTTCCGCGGCGAGCGGAGCGAGCGCCGCGATGCAGATGCCGGCACCTGCGGCCTTGCTTACGGGTGAGGGCCAGGTGACCCCTATTACCTTCTGGGCGCAGCCTTATCCGTATCGGTATGCGCCGTGGCGCCGTTGCCCGCTGGTGCGGGTCGAGACGCCCTATGGCTGGTATATGGATCGGGTCTGCGCGCCTCTCGGTCCTGTCCTGCGCCGGGCGTACTGAGGTTGAGCTAACAGGCGGCGTCTGCCGTTTTTCGATGATGTCTAAAGGCAGCCGCACAGCTGATGCGGCTGCCTTGCTCGTTTTTGTTTCATTGTGTGCTGACCTTTTGTGCGCGCAGCGCAGGTTCACCATGAATATCTTTGTCAGACCGGGACAGGCTGTCGCATGGTGAAGATTGTGTTACCAGACTGCCCGGGCTGCATCGGCAGCGTGATTGCGTAGTGCGGCGGCCGCCGGATGATCCGGCCAAGCCGCTGGTAGAGGATACGATGGCAGGGGTTTCAACCTACGATCTCACGGGCAAACGTGTCTTCGTCGCGGGTCACCGCGGCATGGTCGGATCAGCCGTCGTCCGCAGGCTTGCGTCAGAGAACTGCACTGTCCTGACGGCCGACCGGCGTGAGCTGGACCTCACAAGGGAAGAGCCAACGCTGAAATGGCTCGAGGCCAATCGTCCAGAGGTGGTGGTTCACGCCGCCGCAAAGGTTGGCGGTATCGCAGCCAACAACAATCTCCCGGTCGATTTTCTCTGCGACAACCTGGCGCTGGAATTGAGCGTGATCCGCGCAAGTCACATGGTTGGCGTGCAGCGCCTACTGTTCCTTGGCTCGTCCTGCATCTATCCCAAACACGCCAAGCAGCCGATCGCCGAAAGCGAATTACTGACTGGGCCGCTTGAGCCGACCAACGAGTGGTACGCTATCGCGAAGATCGCCGGCCTCAAGATGTGCCAAGCCTTTCGTCGGCAATATGGCGATGACTTCATTTCGGTGATGCCGACCAATCTCTATGGCCGTGGCGACAATTATCATCCGGATCATAGTCACGTTCCGGCGGCACTGATCCGGCGCTTCCACGAAGCCAAGCTCGCAAAAGCACCCAGTGTCGCCGTATGGGGCACCGGTACGCCGCTTCGTGAATTTCTCAACGTCGAAGACTTTGCGGACGCGTGCGTTTTTCTTCTGAAGAATTATTCGAGTGACCTGCCGATAAACGTCGGTAGCGGAGACGAGTTGTCGATCGCAGACTTCGCAGCGGCTGTAGCTGATGTTGTCGGCTACGAAGGTAAATTGATTTTCGATGCGTCCAAGCCCGACGGCACGCCGCGCAAGCTCCTCGACAGTTCCCGCGTTCGCGAACTTGGGTGGGCGCCAAAGACCCCCTTGTCGGTTGGGCTGGCTGTTGCTTATGCAGATTTTCTCGAGATGGGTGGACGGAACATGCGTGTTGGCGTCCAAGCTTAGAGCTCTGCCCGTTCAGAAGAGATATGCAAGTGATCAAGAATATCCTCTATCTTTCCCCGTATTTTTGGCCTGAAGAGATCGGATCTGCGCCATATTGCACGGAGCTTGCGATTTGGCTCCAGGAACACGGATTTAAAGTTCGTGTGGTCGCTTTCCGCCCACACTACCCAACAGTTGAAAAGTTCGGCGACTGGCTTGATGGTGGGCGGGACGAGGAGAGTCTGCACGAGATAAAAATATCTCGCATTCCTGTAAGCGAGCGAGGTGCGGGAGGCTTCAAAGAGCGAGTAAAGAACGACTTTCGCTTTCTGCTTGGTGTGCTCAACCGGGCTGTTCGCCGCCAATTTGGAGCCACTGACATAGTGGTCGCTTACGTGCCCAGCATTCTAACGGTGTTCGGAGCGTTAGTAATCAAGCTGCTTTCAGGAGCAAAGATCGTTACGGTTGTGCACGATATTGAGAGCGGTTTGGCTCGTTCTCTCAAGATCGCCACCAGTCCGGTATTGATTTCGCTAATGCAGGTGGTCGAGCGATTCGCGCTCAATCGGTCCGACCAGATCGTTGTCTTGACCGACGGCATGAAAAGTGAACTTCAGAAGCTTGGCTGTAAGAAGCCGATTTCTGTGATTTCAATTTGGGCGACTCCTTCACGGGAGGCGCCGATGCCGCATTCGCCGCCAGTTTTGATGTACTCTGGAAATTTTGGAAAAAAGCAGAACCTCGATCAGCTTTTGCCTTTGATCAAGCGGCTGTCGGTTGAGCGTGGTGACGTGAGAGTGGTCATGCAGGGAGACGGCTCGGAAAAGCAGCGCATTGCTCGGCTGTTTCAGGACGCCGGCATTGCTGATGCGATCTTTTTGCCGCTGGCAAGCAGCGAGAAGTTCACGGAAAGCTTGCAGGCGGCCAGCCTCCATATGGTCCCGCAAGCGCTTGATGTTGCGAATTATGCGTTGCCGTCGAAGCTATTTTCGATCATGGCGGCTGGGCGTCCTTATGTTTGTATCGCAGAGCCAAGTAGTCCCCTGGATGTTTTGACCGAACGTTCCAAGGCAGGGATATGCGTTTCCCCTGGCGATGAAACCGCATTGTTTGAGAGCGTTGTTACTCTCATCGACAGCAGGGAGGAATTGGAAGCAAAGGGGCAAAACGGTCAGTCTTTCGTGGCCGATTGCATGAACAAGCAGGCTATTATGGGTCAATACTTATCGGTGATTGAAAAGGCATGACCTTAGAAGGTTGTTATGAAAATTGACAAACGAATTGCTGTTGTTTTCGGGGGACACGGATTTATTGGGTCGCATCTAGTTCGAGCCCTCATTGAGTCTGGTGACTATTCGAGGGTGGTAAGCGCCGATATCGCGCCTCATCCAAGATTCGAGACGGTTGGGGTCGAGTATGTCCATTGTGACGTCCGATATCCGATTCCTCCTGAGTTCGTTCCTGACGTGACGGATATCTATAATCTCGCGGCCGTCCACGTAACTCCAGGTCACGACGATTGGGAGTACTATTGGACAAATGTTTCTGGTGCCTTGAACGTAACTGATTATGCCCGTCGGGCTGGTGTCAGTGCTTTGCTTTTCACTAGCTCGATATCGATATACGGGCCAAGTGAAGAGGAAGTCTCGGAGTTGTGCCAACCAAATCCCGAGAGCGCATACGGCAAATCGAAGCTCTTGGCTGAGCGGGTACACGAAGTCTGGCAGCGCGAGGGCGTTGATCGGAAGCTTGTTATTGTTCGGCCTGCTGTCGTTTTTGGCTTTCAGGAGCGGGGTAATTTTACGCGATTAGCTAGAACTCTGGAAAGAGGAACATTTTTCTATCCCGGCAGGCGGGATACGAAGAAGGCCTGTGGCTACGTCAAAGACCTCGTTGCGTCGTTTGAATTCGCGCTAAGGAGCGATGAGAAGCTTATTACTTACAATTTTGCGTTTGATGAGCCAGTTACGACTGAAGGAATTTGCGCCGCATTTCGGGATGCGGCGCACTTACCTAAGCCCGTAGGCACGATACCGTTGCAGCTGATCCTTCTTGCGGGACTTCTCTTCGAAGTGCTTTCGAAGATCGGCATCAAAACTTCTGTTAATCGAGCTCGCGTGATGAAGTTGTTTCGGTCGACAAACATAGTGCCGCGAAAACTTCAAGAAACTGGTTTTGTAAGGAGGTTCGATCTTGTGAGCGCTCTCCAAGATTGGCGCTCATCTTCCGCGCTGGGGCGGTTCGAGTAGAATTCTAGGCAAACGGTTCGGCAGGCTCGCAAGCGGCGGTCACAAGGGTGACCGCCGCTTCTTTCTATTATTGCCTATTCATGACGTGGGAAATACCTAAAGCCGTGCTGCTTGATGAGTTCATCTCGCTTTGCAGATTCAAGGTCTTCTTTCATCATCTCGCCCACAAGACTCTCGAAAGAGGTTTGCGGCTGCCAGCCAAGCTTTTCCTTCGCCTTGGACGGATCTCCAAGCAAAGTGGCGACCTCAGTCGGCCGGAAATAACGCGGATCAACCGAGACCACGCATTTTCCGTTTGCAACATTATAGCCCTTCTCGTCGACGCCGGAGCCTTCCCATCGGATCTTCATGCCGACTTCGCTCGCCGCGACGTTGACGAAGTCTCGCACCGAATGTTGAACGCCCGTTGCGATGACGAAATCTTCCGGCTTTTCCTGCTGCAGCATCAGCCACTGCATCTCAACATAGTCGCGCGCGTGTCCCCAATCGCGCAACGCATCGAGATTGCCGAGATAAAGCCGTTCCTGCAGACCCAAATGAATCCGTGCCAAGGCGCGCGTGATCTTTCGGGTCACGAAGGTCTCGCCGCGGACAGGAGATTCGTGGTTAAACAGAATGCCGTTGCAGGCGTACATGCCGTAGGCTTCACGGTAATTGACCGTGATCCAATAGGCGTAGAGCTTGGCAACCGCATACGGGGAGCGCGGATAAAAAGGCGTGGTCTCCTTTTGGGGGATCTCCTGAACCAAACCGTAGAGTTCAGACGTTGAGGCCTGGTAGAAGCGCGCCTTCCTCTCCAAGCCTGTAATGCGCATCGCTTCAAGGATGCGCAACGTGCCAAGGCCGTCGGAATTCGCCGTGTACTCGGGTTCCTCGAAGGAAACCGCAACATGGCTCTGCGCCGCGAGATTGTAGATCTCGTCTGGCTGCACTTGGCCGACGATGCGGATCAAGCTCGAGGAATCCGTGAGATCGCCATAGTGAAGCCGGAAGGGCGGATTGGGCTCGTGTGGATCGAGATACAGATGGTCAATGCGGTCGGTATTGAAAAGGGAGGTTCGACGCTTGATGCCGTGGACCTCGTACCCCTTCTGCAAAAGAAGTTCAGCCAAATAGGCGCCGTCCTGGCCGGTGACGCCCGTAATCAGTGCTCGTTTCTTTGTCATATCAATCCCAAAATGAAGATTTGTGCTTACACGAAATTGACTTCATTAGGGAGAGTGAAACCGAGCAAAAATCAAGCCTAGATTAACGGCCTACTCGGTCCCATCGGGATGCTCCGGAATCTGCGTTATGGTTACTCTGCGCCTGCTTGCCAACGTGAAGGATACTCGCGAGGCATGTGCTTCGAATTCCTGCTAGAAAGCGCCAACTTCGCGCGTCCAATGCTGGGGATCAGTTCCCGGTTCCGACCGCACGAGGATGTATCGGTCCAGGGCATCCACGAGCGGCGTGATTACCGGACTTAGATTGTCGAGTACAAGGACCGCTCTTCCCTCGCGCACAAGAAGTACAAGGTGGTGCTCTCCGGTTGCCCGAATGATGACCTCTGCGAGAAGAAGAACCGAGCTGGGCCAACCCGATCGAAGCAATAGATGGCGCTTGGTAACGGCATAGTCGCCGCAATTGCCCTCGGAAGGAAATATCTGCCATTCCGCGTCACGTCGGCTTGCGAGCAGATCCTTTGGCGCTATGCCGAAATTCACCGTCGAATTGATCTCAGCGAGTTCTCGCCAACGCTGAATTGAGGAGCGGAAGTCTCTGATTCTGCGATCGTCGTGGCGTTGGCAGTCCTCCGGATACTGGACGCAGAATTGTGAGAATGACAGCGGCGGAGCCACTGCTTGAGATTCGTAGCTTGAATAAGCTGGCTGGCTGCAAACACAATACGTGGCCAGCATGCGGAGAGCATGTCTGATCATTGAAATTCGCCTGATCATTCCTGATTGCTTGGACGAACTATATTGGGTTGCAGTGGAGGTGCTATGACAATTGTGAGGCAACTCATGCTCAATTGTGGAGCAGTGCGCTGGGCAATCTGGACCATAAGATCGTTGCCGGATGAAGCTAACGTCGAGGCAAGGTCTCGTCAGGAAGACCTTTTCGCTAGAGCTTGACGCCGCTTGGCCAACCTTTGCGCTCCGCAGGATTGGCAAGATCAGCCATTTTTGAGCGCCGAAAGTTGTTAATCTCTTTCAGCATCATTAGGCGTCGAAGCTGTGCTCCGTTCAGGGGCGATTCAAACAGCACGAGGATATCGCGCGCTTGAACATAGACTTCCATGCTGATCTCATGCTGATCGAAGCCGTACGATCGCAGGCGGGCCTCGATATCGAGCGCAGCAGAAGGATCTAGCTGCCAGTCCCGTGCGTTATCGATCGTGTAGATTTCAGCTACATCCTGAAAGTCCAGCGCAATGCCGGCGACATCAATACGCCGCAGCGTCATCTCGATTGCTTTTTGACGGCAAGTATTCAGAAGTCTATGCCGCACCACGCGATAGCCGTAACGCACTGCGCGACTCTGAGAGCGTTTAAGTAGCAGATATCACATCGGGAGGACGTTTATGAAACGCCACCGGTTCAAACAGATAGGACGCTAGGCCAACGACTCCTCGGGCGCGGAACGTGAAGACCTTTTGACGAAGGCCCACGTGCGATATCGCCGCCCATATTGATGAATGGCTTTCCTTTCCCGGATTGCAGGCGCGGAAGTAAGGCGTATGCTTCTAACTGATTTGCAAACTGAGGGAGGTGCACTTGGCAGCCGACCTGGTTTTTAAAGTTGCCATAATAGGGCTAGGTGTATTTTCGACGGTTCTAGTCTCTATGTTGTACTTCAATCTGTAAAGGCAGAGGCTGCGCCTCGGTGCGCGATCTCGTTGGTTCAGCCCGCAAGCGACGTCTGCTGGTAGTCCATGGCGTCTGTTAATGCGGTGCAGCTATATGTCTGTTCATAGGGCAGCCCGGCAGTTCGCAACCGAGCGCCCGACCGACACCTTTGGCCGCAGCGGACTCCAGTCCATCGAAGGGGAAACAACCAATTAAATAATTTAATTGCGTTAAAATTTAATGTGCTTATAATATAATCCATGATAGGCGCTTTGATCATAGGGACGCTACTGGCCGGATCGCTGGCCCTCGTCAGCTTGCTGGTCATTTATCCGTCGCTTACCTGGTGGGTCGACGAATAGAACTGCGAGATCGGGCCTAGGTTGACGGGAGTGGCGGTCACGCAATGGTTGGTAAACGGCACGCTAAGTTCACCTTTGAGCCACGATCCCGCCGCAACGCACCTGCATCCTCCGCAAGGGCGTCTCAGGAGACTTCATGGAAGAGATCGCAATCACGTTCGTCGCCGTCGCCTTTCTCGCCCTTGCCGGCCTCGTGGTCGTGGTCAAACCATCGCTGAGCTTTTGGCAGAACGACGAAAGCTAACGATTTTCTGTCCTGCGACCAAAGCCCGCGTATTGTTGCGGGCTTTTTGCTGCCCTGAAGGAGTGAACGTCATCGGTTCTTGCGAGGTGCGGCTTGAGCAGGGAGCTCTTTGGCATTCCCGCTTCTGATGCTGTTGTCTAATCGCTGCTGAGGCGTCAAGCATATAATTTCGTTCAGGGGACACTGCCGGGTGCATGGTTGTCTTCGCGGTCGGCATTAGCCGCCGCATGAGGGAGCTTCGCAGGACGAGCCTTCAATGTGGACGACGCACTTTGCTGAGTCAGCAGTGCAACAGCATCAGCGGAATGGCTCGGCTCACGTCTCGGCAGGGACACCTTGGGCGTTCGGGTTCTGAACGCGATCGGGCTTATGCGGTGGCTCCGGCATTCGGATTGAAGAGTTCGCCAGTCTTAAGCATCGTATGCATTATAACCGCCAGTTTGCGCGCCACGGCCACGGCAGCTCTTTTGAAGCCAATCCTCTCCCGGAGCTTCAGACCCCACGTGCGCAGAGTGCTGTCGGTTGAGCTGCGCGTCAGAATGACCGCAGCCGCTTCGTACAGAAGCCCTCGCAAATGGTGGTCGCCCCGTCGGGATATATGGCCGTCATAATCGACTTCTCCGGATTGGTAGCGGCGCGTTGTCAGGCCGATCCAGGCGCCAACAGATCGGGATTTCCTGAAGTTGTCCGGCCTCTCAATGGCTGTTGTGAAGGCGGTTGCGGTGATCGCACCGATGCCGGGAATGGACATAAGGATGCGGCAAGCCTCACTCTGGCGCGCGTCCTGGACCAACTGGCGTCCGAGTTCGGCGGCGCGGATGCGAATGCCACGCCAGGCTTCCAGCATCGGAAGCACGATCGATGCAAGTCCGTCCTGATCGGCAAGAAGGCTCCGGACGTTCTTCTCGAAGGTGCTTCCCTTTCCGGCAGAAACGACCAGACCGAAGGTTTTCATGACGCCGCGGATCTGGTTGGAAAGCTCGGTAGTGATTCGGACCAGCCGCGTCCGCGCTGCGACAAGCGTGCGGGTCAGCATGCTGTCGAATCCCTTCACACGCACCTCACGAAAGAAGCCGACTTCCGCGAGTTGCGCCAGGCCATCGGCGTCGTTTGCGTCCGTCTTATTCGCCGCCATATCGAGCGCCGCTTTAGCATGGCGCGCATCGATGCAGATCGCCGGCAAGCCTTCGGCGCGCAGAGAATGATAGAACCACACCGACAGCGGTCCGGTCTCGAATACGACGCGTTTCACGGATGGCGCCCGCTTGCGGATGAGCTCGGCTATGATTCTGGGATCAGATGCGCACTTGCCGCGCCAGATCCGTTCACCTGCTCGGCGGATCGAGACTGACGTCTCTTTCATCGACACGTCGAGACCGATATATTCTTCCATGGCTGTTCTCCATTCGATGCTTGGGCCCGGCGTCCGGTCGTGAGCCCGTATTTCCATCCTATCGGGGAACAGCCACCAGCTTCCATTGTCGGTTGACCCGGCTTGAGGGGCGACTCGCTCCCGCGATTACCCCATGTGGACGGCTCCTCCACGGGCACGAGAGTGCCAAAAGACTGGGCGCCGTTTAAGGCTCCCACGATTCGGAGGAGCAAACTATGCAGTCAGATTCAACGATTGGTCTGGATATCGCGAAGTCGGTCTTTCAAGTGCATGGGGTCGATGCAGCCGGCCAAGTGATCATACGCGGTCAGCTCAAGCGCCGCTTCGTGCTGTCCTTCTTTGAGAAGTTGCCGCCGTGTCTAGTTGGGATCGAGGCTTGCGCTTCATCGCACCATTGGTCCCGCGAGCTGCAGGCGTTGGGACATACGGTGCGTCTGATGCCTCCGGCCTATGTGAAGCCCTACGTCAAGCGGCAGAAGAACGACAGCACCGACGCGGAGGCTATTTGCGAGGCGGTCACAAGGCCCAACATGCCGTTCGTGCCGACCAAGACGAACGAGCAACAGAGCTGTCTGATGCTTCATCGCGTACCATCAGCGCATCCAAGTGATCTTGTTCCATCGATCTGAAGACGCGCTGGTACTCTGCCTCGTTAAAGCCCTTGCCCAGCAGAGCAGCCCTCAACGAAATACCTGCTCTTTTTGGCGCTTCTCGCGCTGCCGCGCCCTCTTGGGTCTTGCCAGTACGATCGCGAGTGCGGGCCCGGGTGTCAAACGCCATCCGGAACTGCCCCCTTTGCGTCATGTAGAACTGCCCCCACCATCGGGATTATGATCTCGGTGAAGGTTGTTTCCGCCGGTGACGGGCCGGAGGGAGGCGGAGCCGACCGGAGGGTCGTCACCGGCGGTCGGCGTTTTGATGAGGCCGCTCCTGCGCTTGGCGCGGAGCCGGTAGCTGTCGCCGCGGATCGTCAGCACATGGCTGTGGTGCAGGAGCCGGTCGAGGATCGCGGTGGCGACCACGGGATCGGCGAACACTGTGCCCCATTCGGCAACGCTGCGGTTGGACGTGATCAGCATGGCGCCGGTTTCGTAGCGCCGGCTGACCAGTTGGAAGAACAGATGCGCCGCGTCAGGTTCAAGTGGCAAGTAGCCGAGCTCGTCGACGATGAGCAGCTTTGGCTTCGACAGCGCGAGCAGTTTCTCGTCCAGGCGTCGCTCGCCGTGGGCCTTGGCAAGACCTGCGACCAGCGTCGTCGCCGTGGTGAACTGCACCGTGTACCCGGCCAGGATAGCCTCTCGCCCCAGCGCGATCGACAAGTGCGTCTTGCCGACGCCGGGCGGCCCGAGCAGCAGCACATTCTCGCCGTTGGCGATCCAACGTGACGCGGCAAGATCGCGGATCTGCTTTGGATCAATTGAGGGCTGCGCCTCGAAGTCGAAGCCAGCAAGCTCCTTCACGGCCGGGAAGTGTGCGAGCTTCAGCGCCATCTCGATGCGGCGATGGTCCTTGCGTGCGATCTCGCGCTCGCACAGCAAGATCAGCGTCTCACGCGCCGACAGGCTTCGCGCGCGCCGCCTCGTCGAGCAAACTATCAAGCTGATCGCGGATCCCGGAGAGCTGCAATCGCGCCAGCATGGCATCTAGCGGATCGGTCGTCGCTTCCATTACCTTTTTTGCCCGCGTCATCAGAAGCGTCCTCCGACCACGGCTTCGTATTCGGCAAGAGGACGTAACAACGACGGCGGTGAGGACGGCGCCAGCACCGCCGCGATCTCCGCCCGGCGGACCGCGCCCTGCGACCAGCAACACCATCGAGATGGGCGGAGTCGACGATCCGCAGCCGGCGCCCCTCCGGTTGCTTGTGCACTGCTACCTGGTGCAATCCATGGCGGATCCGCACTTCGCCGGCCGCGATCGTTACCGCCACGCGCTCGCCAATCAGGCGCCACGGCACCGAGTAGCTGTTCGTGTCGATCTCGACGGCGCAATCATTGCCGACGACGCGGGTTGTCTAATCGCTGCTGAGGCGTCAAGCATATAATTTCGTTCAGGGGACACTGCCGGGTGCATGGTTGTCTTCGCGGTCGGCATTAGCCGCCGCATGAGGGAGCTTCGCAGGACGAGCCTTCAATGTGGACGACGCACTTTGCTGAGTCAGCAGTGCAACAGCATCAGCGGAATGGCTCGGCTCACGTCTCGGCAGGGACACCTTGGGCGTTCGGGTTCTGAACGCGATCGGGCTTATGCGGTGGCTCCGGCATTCGGATTGAAGAGTTCGCCAGTCTTAAGCATCGTATGCATTATAACCGCCAGTTTGCGCGCCACGGCCACGGCAGCTCTTTTGAAGCCAATCCTCTCCCGGAGCTTCAGACCCCACGTGCGCAGAGTGCTGTCGGTTGAGCTGCGCGTCAGAATGACCGCAGCCGCTTCGTACAGAAGCCCTCGCAAATGGTGGTCGCCCCGTCGGGATATATGGCCGTCATAATCGACTTCTCCGGATTGGTAGCGGCGCGTTGTCAGGCCGATCCAGGCGCCAACAGATCGGGATTTCCTGAAGTTGTCCGGCCTCTCAATGGCTGTTGTGAAGGCGGTTGCGGTGATCGCACCGATGCCGGGAATGGACATAAGGATGCGGCAAGCCTCACTCTGGCGCGCGTCCTGGACCAACTGGCGTCCGAGTTCGGCGGCGCGGATGCGAATGCCACGCCAGGCTTCCAGCATCGGAAGCACGATCGATGCAAGTCCGTCCTGATCGGCAAGAAGGCTCCGGACGTTCTTCTCGAAGGTGCTTCCCTTTCCGGCAGAAACGACCAGACCGAAGGTTTTCATGACGCCGCGGATCTGGTTGGAAAGCTCGGTAGTGATTCGGACCAGCCGCGTCCGCGCTGCGACAAGCGTGCGGGTCAGCATGCTGTCGAATCCCTTCACACGCACCTCACGAAAGAAGCCGACTTCCGCGAGTTGCGCCAGGCCATCGGCGTCGTTTGCGTCCGTCTTATTCGCCGCCATATCGAGCGCCGCTTTAGCATGGCGCGCATCGATGCAGATCGCCGGCAAGCCTTCGGCGCGCAGAGAATGATAGAACCACACCGACAGCGGTCCGGTCTCGAATACGACGCGTTTCACGGATGGCGCCCGCTTGCGGATGAGCTCGGCTATGATTCTGGGATCAGATGCGCACTTGCCGCGCCAGATCCGTTCACCTGCTCGGCGGATCGAGACTGACGTCTCTTTCATCGACACGTCGAGACCGATATATTCTTCCATGGCTGTTCTCCATTCGATGCTTGGGCCCGGCGTCCGGTCGTGAGCCCGTATTTCCATCCTATCGGGGAACAGCCACCAGCTTCCATTGTCGGTTGACCCGGCTTGAGGGGCGACTCGCTCCCGCGATTACCCCATGTGGACGGCTCCTCCACGGGCACGAGAGTGCCAAAAGACTGGGCGCCGTTTAAGGCTCCCACGATTCGGAGGAGCAAACTATGCAGTCAGATTCAACGATTGGTCTGGATATCGCGAAGTCGGTCTTTCAAGTGCATGGGGTCGATGCAGCCGGCCAAGTGATCATACGCGGTCAGCTCAAGCGCCGCTTCGTGCTGTCCTTCTTTGAGAAGTTGCCGCCGTGTCTAGTTGGGATCGAGGCTTGCGCTTCATCGCACCATTGGTCCCGCGAGCTGCAGGCGTTGGGACATACGGTGCGTCTGATGCCTCCGGCCTATGTGAAGCCCTACGTCAAGCGGCAGAAGAACGACAGCACCGACGCGGAGGCTATTTGCGAGGCGGTCACAAGGCCCAACATGCCGTTCGTGCCGACCAAGACGAACGAGCAACAGAGCTGTCTGATGCTTCATCGCGTACCATCAGCGCATCCAAGTGATCTTGTTCCATCGATCTGAAGACGCGCTGGTACTCTGCCTCGTTAAAGCCCTTGCCCAGCAGAGCAGCCCTCAACGAAATACCTGCTCTTTTTGGCGCTTCTCGCGCTGCCGCGCCCTCTTGGGTCTTGCCAGTACGATCGCGAGTGCGGGCCCGGGTGTCAAACGCCATCCGGAACTGCCCCCTTTGCGTCATGTAGAACTGCCCCCACCATCGGGATTATGATCTCGGTGAAGGTTGTTTCCGCCGGTGACGGGCCGGAGGGAGGCGGAGCCGACCGGAGGGTCGTCACCGGCGGTCGGCGTTTTGATGAGGCCGCTCCTGCGCTTGGCGCGGAGCCGGTAGCTGTCGCCGCGGATCGTCAGCACATGGCTGTGGTGCAGGAGCCGGTCGAGGATCGCGGTGGCGACCACGGGATCGGCGAACACTGTGCCCCATTCGGCAACGCTGCGGTTGGACGTGATCAGCATGGCGCCGGTTTCGTAGCGCCGGCTGACCAGTTGGAAGAACAGATGCGCCGCGTCAGGTTCAAGTGGCAAGTAGCCGAGCTCGTCGACGATGAGCAGCTTTGGCTTCGACAGCGCGAGCAGTTTCTCGTCCAGGCGTCGCTCGCCGTGGGCCTTGGCAAGACCTGCGACCAGCGTCGTCGCCGTGGTGAACTGCACCGTGTACCCGGCCAGGATAGCCTCTCGCCCCAGCGCGATCGACAAGTGCGTCTTGCCGACGCCGGGCGGCCCGAGCAGCAGCACATTCTCGCCGTTGGCGATCCAACGTGACGCGGCAAGATCGCGGATCTGCTTTGGATCAATTGAGGGCTGCGCCTCGAAGTCGAAGCCAGCAAGCTCCTTCACGGCCGGGAAGTGTGCGAGCTTCAGCGCCATCTCGATGCGGCGATGGTCCTTGCGTGCGATCTCGCGCTCGCACAGCAAGATCAGCGTCTCACGCGCCGACAGGCTTCGCGCGCGCCGCCTCGTCGAGCAAACTATCAAGCTGATCGCGGATCCCGGAGAGCTGCAATCGCGCCAGCATGGCATCTAGCGGATCGGTCGTCGCTTCCATTACCTTTTTTGCCCGCGTCATCAGAAGCGTCCTCCGACCACGGCTTCGTATTCGGCAAGAGGACGTAACAACGACGGCGGTGAGGACGGCGCCAGCACCGCCGCGATCTCCGCCCGGCGGACCGCGCCCTGCGACCAGCAACACCATCGAGATGGGCGGAGTCGACGATCCGCAGCCGGCGCCCCTCCGGTTGCTTGTGCACTGCTACCTGGTGCAATCCATGGCGGATCCGCACTTCGCCGGCCGCGATCGTTACCGCCACGCGCTCGCCAATCAGGCGCCACGGCACCGAGTAGCTGTTCGTGTCGATCTCGACGGCGCAATCATTGCCGACGACGCGGGTCAGTTCAAAAAAGGATCCAAACGACGGCTGCCGGCCGAGCGGCTTCAACCGATGTATCTCGTCACGCGCGAAGCGGATGATCGGCGCCTCGCCGGTCGTGCCGTGGATACGAACGTTCGCAACCTCACGCTCCCATCTGTCGAGATGCGCCTCGAATGCTTCCCAACTTGGGAAGGAATGACCGGCGATCGCGTTCTTCTTCAGGTAGCCGACGCCGTTCTCCGTCTTGCCCTTCGTGCGCGCCCGATATGGCGCGCAGGCGCGAGGACGGAAGCCCCAATGTTTTGCGAACGCTACCAGCTTGTCGTTGAACTGAACCGACCGGCTCACCGCGTCGTGGCGCACGACAAGCACGCGTGGATTGTCCATCAGCACTTCCTCCGGCACACCGCTGAAGGTCGTGAATGTGCTCTCGAGCCCGGCGAACCAATGCTCCTGCCTCTCGGCCCGGAACGCACGCACATGGAGCCGTCGCGAGTGTCCAAGCGTTGCCACGAACACGAATGCCTTGACTTTCGTCCCTCCGATCTCGACCAGGCGCTCCCCGAAGTCGATCTGCAGCTGCCGGCCCGGCGGCGTCTCAAACCGAGTCGTCGCCAGCGCCTCCGCCTTCAGCGCCTGCCGATAGGGCTGCACCGCGCGCTGCAGCGTCCGCCGGCTGACGGCCACGCCTTTGTCCGCCAACAGGTCCTGGCGCACCACGTCGGCATTGCCGCGATGCCGAATGAGCCTCTCGCGCAGCCAACCCTCAAGGCCGTCGAGACGCTTCGGCCGCTTAGGCGACTTGAATGGCTTCACCCTGCCCGCCGCCACGTAGTCCTTTACTGTGTGATGGCTGCAGCCCAGCTGCCGCGCAATCCGCTTCACACCCCACCCGCACGCCCTCAGGCGCATCATCTCCGCCACGTCATCCGGCGTCTTCATCACCTGCCCCCGTGGATCATTCCACGCCGAGCTTTCAGCGATTCGTTCCCGCTTCATTCACTCTCTCCTCAGCCATCCGAGGAGGGGGCAATTCCTCGTGACGCTGAGGGGGCAGTTTTCCATGGCGCGCGACACCCGGGTGCCCACCGACAACCAATTTAGTTTTCCAGTTTGCGCGAGCCTCAGCAGAAGCTTCGGTCCACCGGAAGCCCCGGACCATGCGAATGGTGCACCGCTGAACACGTGACGTTAAACTTAAGCGATTTCCTCCAAGAGTGCTTTGGCAGAACGAAGGTCTGATGTTTCCAACCCTTCCGTAAACCAGCCGTAGACGGGACCAAGGAGGCCTCTCGCGTCGGCCTTCCTGCCCTGGTCGCGCCAAAGCCGAGCCAGACTCATGGCCGCACGTAATTCAAAGGATTTCGCGCTTTGGCTTTGAGCAATCTTGAGCGCAGCTTGCAAGTAGTTCTCGACCTCCTCAGCTGGAGCACCACGAGTGCGATGCAGTTCGCCCTCCATGTATGCAAGCTCCGCCTCCCACATATGTTCTTCGTTGCGCGCAGCAATGGCCTTCGCTTCGGCCAGGGTGGCCAGCCCGTTTTCGTCGTCACCTAACTGGTGGTGCATCGCCGCGAGCATCCACAAGTACCGGACCTGGTACCAACTGGCTCCGAGCCTGGCCCTCTCGTTCAGACTGAGGCGCATGAGCGCCAAGCCGCCCTCCACGTCACCTTCTTGGGCCATTGCCCAACCCCGCAGGATGAGACCGCTCAAGCGCCAATAATTCAAACTGTGCTGATCGGCGAGATCGATGATGGCTTCAGCGTGCGCATGCACACCCGCCACGTCACCCATCAGCTCCGCAGGCCCCGCTCCGCCATAGACCTGCACGTGCGCCGTAAGGTTCGTTTGATTTAACTCCGCAGCGTATTCAAACGCCGCGCGGCTGGCCCTCTGCGCCTGTTCGGAATAGCCAAGTATCCAAAGCACGATCGCCAGGTAGGGTAACGCCGAGGCCTTCGGATCATGTACATAGTGGACAGGTGGCGGCCGATGCGTATCCGGCTGATAGCGCCTCACGATCGCTTCGAGCTCTAAGCGCGCCGTAAGAAAGTCGCCGGCGTGCATGGCGGTGAGCGCCGCCAAACGATGCGTAGCTAGTTTGAGCGCCGTGTCCCCGGTGCGCTCGGCAGCGCGCTGGGCCTCTGCGACAAGGCTCTGCATGGCACCAAAGTCGCCTCGCACGAAGTGGAAAACAAACTTGCCGCTAAGGGTGGCGAACAAGGCATCCGTGTCATCGAGTTCATAGCAGAGCGCATGGGCCCTGCTGAAGGCCGTGCCAAGCTGCGGCGCCGTGTATCCGTGAATGGCAATCAGCGGACCTCCGATCGCCGTTTGCAGGGCGAGTTCCTGGCGATCGCGCTCCGGCCCTTCTGGATTCGACTTGAGTGCATCCAGCCCTCTTGTGAGATGAGCGATCGCCTCGAGATTGGCGGAACGCCCCGCGGCAATCCGGCCCGCCCGCAGCCAATAGCCGACCGCCTTTCCCGCCAGTCCCCCCTGCGTGAGGTGCAAAGCGATCGTCTCCGGCTCAGCTTCTGCACGGGCAGGATAATGTTCCTCGAGAGCTGCAGCGATGCGAGCATGGATCTGCTGCCGCTTGCTCTTTAAGAGGCTCTCATGCGCGATGTCTTGGACCAGCGCATGTTTGAAGCTGTAGCCCGTATCCGGAGGTGCTCCACGGCGGAATATGAGTTCCGCTGTCATTAGATCATTGAGAGCACGCTGCAGCGCGTGTTCGTCGAGCGCCGTTACCGATCTTAGAAGCTCGTGTCCGAATTCGCGCCCAATGCATGCCGCGATCTGGGCGACTTCCTTTACCGGCGCCAATCGATCGAGGCGCGCCATCAACGAGTCCTGGAGCGTCGTCGGGATCGCTAGGGGCGGCAAAGGACCAATCAACTCATAGTAGCTGCCCCGGTCTTTGAGCAGCCCGGATTCGAGGACGGCCTTGGTGAGTTCCTCGACAAACAGCGGCACGCCATCAGTTTTAGCCAGAATCTGCTCAAGCACCTCTTGTGGAAGTATTTTGCCGCCAGTGATCCGGTCAACGACAGTCGCCCCTTGCCTGCGGCCTAGTCGGCTTAAAGAGAGCGCCGTCACGTGCCCATGACCTGCCCAGCGCGGAACGAACTCAGGCCGGAAGGTGATGATGATCAGAATCGGGAGTTGCTGCACTTCGTCAACGGCCCGGTCGAGGAGTTCGAGCATGGTAGGGTCTGCCCAGTGAACATCCTCGTAGACGGCGAGCAGCGGCTGCCTTGCCGCCAGGCCTTGTATCTGCTCCAGGAGAGCCTGGAACGTTCGCTCCTTCTTCTGGTGTGGGCTAAGTGCAAGTGGCGAGTATCTCTCCCCCGTCGGGATTGCCAGGAGGTCCGCAAGAACCGGCGCGCTCTCATGCACGTCGTTTGTGGCAAGAGCGAGCATGGCCTCGAGTTTATCGAGCTGTTCTTCGGGAGCGTCCTCCCGTCGTATTCCTGCTGCCCGCTCAAGGAGCCCAATGACAGGATACAAGGCGGTGCTGGTATGGAACGGAGAACAGAAATGGCTCAGTGGCGTGTGCGGCGCACCTGCGAGGTGGTCGCGCAGCGCCCGCACGAGCCGGGACTTGCCAATGCCTGCTTCGCCGCCGAGCAGGACAATCTGTCCCTCTCGCTCTTTCGCCTGCTCCCAGCGCTCCAGGAGCAATGCAAGTTCTTGGTCTCGTCCGACCAGCGCGGTCGTTGCCATGCCGTGCTGGGCGTCGAATCGACTCTCGGCTGCGCCCTCACCACTGACAAGCCAGGCCTGCACCGGCTCCGGGAAACCTTTGAGCGGCACTGTGCCGAGGTCCTGGTAAATGAAGGCTTCGGCCAGCAGGCGGCGCGTTGACTCGGCGATCACCACATCACCGGGCTCGGCCAGACTCTGCAGTCGGGCAGCCAGGTTCGGGGTTTCGCCGATCAC
The DNA here is from genome assembly GCF_023101065.1 of Bradyrhizobium sp. 172. NCBI lineage: Bacteria > Pseudomonadati > Pseudomonadota > Alphaproteobacteria > Hyphomicrobiales > Nitrobacteraceae > Bradyrhizobium > Bradyrhizobium sp. 172. The sequence continues at coordinate 6,201,513 of NZ_CP064701.1, read as the reverse complement.
GGCGCGCTCGCGAGCCTCTCCCTCGCCTATCAGTTCGCCGACCACGACGAGACCGGTTGCAATGCCGACGCGCGCGGCAAGCGCTACACCGCCCGGCTCGGTAAGGGAGGCGACCGCCTTGGTCACTCGAAGCCCGGCGCGGACGGCACGCTCCGCCTCATCTTCATGCGCCCGCGGCCAACCGAAATACGCGAGAACGCCGTCGCCCAGGAGCTTGGCTATGTGGCCTTCGAACCGGGCGATCTCGCCCGCCACGGCGTTGTGGTAGGCCTGCATGAGGTCACTCAGCTCCTCGGGGTCGCGCCCTGAGGCGAGCGCGGTGGAACCGACCAAGTCGACGAACATGACCGTAAGCTGCCGACGGTCCGCCTCTGAGGGCAGTGACGGCCTTGTACGTTCAGTTGGCTCACCAGCATCAGTGGCGACGGAAGCGATCGATGACATGCGCGCCTGAATCGCTTTCAATACGGTCTTGCGCGGCCCGAGCGGCAAGCCGAGTTCTCGCAGATCGGCTTCAGTCAGGTCTTGCAGGACATCAGGCGTGACTTCGGCTTCCTGGAAAGCGCGAGTGTAGCGCTCCAGCCCAAGACTGCGAAGCCATTCGGCTATATCCACGCGACGTCTCCTCGCGCGGCGCCAAGCGATACGACGGCGAGTTCAGTTGAAGGTATGTAACCTCAGCTTCAGTGAGCCATCCGCTTGACGCTCGAACACATGGGTGGCAATGCCGCCGGCACTTTGGCGGCTCCCATCCGGTCCCTTGCCGTTGGCCGTCCATTTTGCGGTACTGTAGACGACCTTCTCGTCTCCACCCGCATCTATGATTGTTAGTTTGTGATCAGTGAATCCGCCTGAAAACAGCCCAGCAAAGAATTTTTCGATTTCTTCCGGACCCGATATAACCTGATGCGTTGGTGGTAACACTTTCGCGTTTGAAACGTACGCTGTGGCGACCCCTTTGGCGTCAGCTTTGTTGAACGCCGTATCCCACGCGGCATAAGCTCCGGTAACTTCGGCTCTCACGTCGGAGTTCGTCGAGGAGGCCAGGTTCGGCATGATTCCCTCCCTCAGAATTGGCTTAGTGACCTCCATCATACTACTGCTGGCCAGTCCGCGAAATCGGAACTCGCGGGAACAGGGCGTGCTATTAGGCCGCGGACGAAACGAGGGCACATCCATACTTCCGCTGAGGGCTATGAGCGCCCTTTTCCGACTTCCTAGATTTCACACCGGCAGGGGGATGGGCGCAGCAAGTCCAATTGTCGGAAGTCACGCCGAGCCCGGCGGGATAGGAGGCGAGTTTGGCGAACGTGATCGGCAGAACCTAGTTTTCGAGCTCGACGTACCCCCGAAGCCTGAAGACGATGTCGGGCACAGCGTGGCGCAGGCGTGCAGCGTCTTGCGACGTAGTCGAGAACGGTGCGAACCTGATCATGGCGTTCCAAGGTCGACTTCCGTAGACGGTGATCGAGACTCCGGATTTCGGAAAGCCATCCATTTTGCGAAGCTCACCAAGGACGAGGTCGGCGATCGCCACCGCGGGCAGTCGCGCTCGTTTTTCATCGGGGCCGCCCGGGGACAAGGGAACGAGCGGCTTGGCTGGCGGCGCTGCCGCGACCGCGGGCTCCCGTTGGAGTGTTGACGGCATCTCCGGCGCCGGAGGCGCGGCGACGGGCGACGCGGACCGAGCAAAAATACCACTGATTAACGCCGCAAGGCCTGCATCTTTCGCGTCATCGCTCATTCGCTCTCTCGCAGTTGAGGGTAGCCTAGCAGCTTTCCGAAAGGATACCACCACGCCCTGGGCAAGCGCAGGGCGGTTCCTGTGTTCGCGATCGAACATTCAGGCGTGCAAAGTTTCGCTAAGCTCCTCCTCAGCGAGATACCTGATTCACGAAGGGGCGTCGAAGGTGTTGGGCGCTCTGGTGATGCGCTGGCGTATGCGCAATTTTTTGTTGATTTGTCCATCGTGCAAAAATGCCGCTACCGGGATCCACGGGCGCTACATGCTCGGCCAGGAGCGATTGACGTGCGATCGCTGCGGAGCGACTGACTGTATGACTTTCTGGCGTTTTGAAGGGATAGCTCACCGCGCGTGCGCGATGAGCAGCCGGAAGCACTCTTGCGTTCAGGGATAGTTAGAACAGCGCTTTTTTGGGGGATAAGAGAATGACAAATTGTGTGATCGTTCGGGCCTATGGAAGGCAATTGGATCAGTTGCGCGGAGAGGCATCCCGCATTTTCGCGGGCAAACAAAATCGACTGGTGGATCGAGCGCGGAGTCCAAGGCACACGATTTTGCTTTGAGGACGCTGACGCGAAGAGGGCGTTCGTCTCAATCTGCGAAAACGTCGGTGTTTCGCATATTGATGGCGCCCCGCCCGCGTGAACAGGCGAGACCGCGACTGGTTTGTTCGAGGCGTTCTTCGAATGCCTTGATGGCGGCAGCAGCCAACCGGAGCGTGAGCATCGAGACTAATTCCATGAGGTTCGGAGCGACCCAGGCTCAAGGCTGGGGGAAAGTTGAGCCCGGCCTTACATCGGAATCCAGGCAACAATGAATCGACTTGTTGAGTCCTATCCGGCCAGGACGTCCTCGCGCGACTTCAGCAGGCGTTTGGCCAGCCGATGGCGTATCCGAGCGGGTCATCGAAGCGAGTGCGCCTTGCATGTCACGCGAAGGATCCGGACTGCGCGAGCCGAATCAGCATCGTGAGAAGTCGATCCTGGCCAGCGCTTCACCGGGGTTGTCGGCTTTGCCACAGTCGTCGGACGGCTTGGGGTTGCAGTCTTTCCGCGGCTGGCAGCAGTCCTTCTGTGAATGGCAGTCGTCGTCCTTGGCGTCTTTCCAGTCACTATCGCGCTTCGAGCAATCGCCCGTGGGGGCACCGGGGCAGTCATCGTGGCCGGTCTCGGCCGATTTCGCACCTTCGGCGGCAAACCCGGTGACGCCGACATCTTGCGCAGGCCCCGCTTCTCGTCTGAGGCTCGTCATTCCGGCCCGAAACGGTCTGGCCGCCGCGGCAAGATGGATGATCATATCTGTTCCATGGGTAATTTCCGGTCGGTGCGCTACGCTCACGCGAGTCATACTAAGGTGCCGGAGATTCGCATTGATTTCCTTTTCCTTCTCGGTGTCGAGATGTGCCGTGCCCTCGTCGAGAAACAGGATCTTTGGTCGGCGATAGAGCGCGCGCGCAAGCAATACTCGCTGTTTCTGCCCGCTAGACAACGAGCTTCCCATGTCACCGATGAGGCTGTTGTAGCTCATCGGCATTGCCATGATGTCGTCGTGGATGCCGGCAATCCGCGCGCAATCGATCATCGCTTGCAGATCGAAGGTTGTATCAAAAAAGCAGATATTGTCGGCAATCGATCCCGACAGCAATTGATCCTCCTGCATCACCGCGCCAATCTGCTCGCGATAAGCGCGCGGTCCAATCTGGCCTAGCGGAAGACCGTCGATCAGAACCTCTCCGCTCGTTGGCTCGAGCAGCCCAAGCATAATCTTGACAAGAGTCGACTTGCCGCAGCCCGATGGTCCCATGATCGTCACGAATTGTCCGGGAGCAACGCACAGATTGACGTTGTTAAGAATCAGAGACTCTCCTTCTGCATACCGGAAGCACACGTTCCGCAGTTCGATCGCGCCGCGAATCTGCCGGATATACGACAGGTCCAGGTGGTGCCCGCGCTCGAGCGGGGTGAGCGCAATGTCGGCGAGACGCTCCAGGTGCAGTCCGAGAATGCGGACATCTACCAGCTTCTCGATCAACAGCGCTGTCCGCTCAGCGAACTGCAGCTTGTAGCTGACGAACGCGAATATCATTCCAACCGTGATGAGGTTGTCCAGTGCGAGACGAGCGGCGAGGTAGATCGTGATTACGTTCTCCAAGCCGAATATCGTGTCGTTCATCGCTTTGAAGCTGATCCTGGCCCGGCCTAGCCGCACGTTGGCGTTAATATACGCAGCATAGCGATTCAGCCACTGGCCCTCCCGTTCGTTCTCTCGGTTGAGCAACTTTAGGCTTTGCACCGCTCGCACGGTTTCGATGAAGGTGGAGTTCTCGTCTGCCTTGCTGTGAATGGCCACTTCGCTCCGTTGTCGGAACATCCCGAAGAGAGCGAGCCGCAGGGCGGCATACAACGCGAACGCCAGCAGGACGACAAGTCCGAGCTGGATGCTGTAGGTGAACATCAACACCAGCATCAACACCGACATGAGACCGTCGATCAACCCCGTGATCAATCCCTCCGCGAGCACGTTGCGGATGGGCTCGATCGAATTGAAGCGTGACAGGATGTCGCCGATGTGCCGCTTTTCGAAGAATGAGAGCGGCAAGCGCACCAAATGATGAAACAGCCGCGCGCCGATTTGAAAGCTCAACGTGTTTTGCAGAACGAGAATAATGAAGGAGCGGGTTGCGGTCGAGGCGATCCGTATCAGGAGAAGGAGCGCGAATCCTAGCCCGAGTACGACCAGGAGATCGACATCTCCCCTGGCGATGACCTCGTCAACCGTGAGCTGCATATAGAAAGGGGCGGCGAGGAGAAGCAATTCGATGACCACTGACAGAACTAGTATTTGGGCCAGAGCATAATTGCTTCCGTTCATTCCGCTCCAGAAAACCGAGAACGGCAATCGCATTCTCTCATCTGTGCGGCAGAACGTTTCAGTAGGCGAGAGTTCGAGCGCGACCCCGGTAAGATGTCTTGATGCTTCAGTGAGGGGAAACCATTTCTCGCCGGCTGCCGGATCGTGCACCACGATCCCTTTCCTCCTGTACGCTTTCAGTACAACGAAATGAGCCATGTCCCAGTGCAGAATAGCCGGCAGACGCAATTGGCAGAGATGGCCGATCTCGATTCGCAGCGGCCGACATGACAGCCCAAGGTGAGCTGCTATCTGCATGAGGTCGCGGAGAGTGACGCCCTTTAGGGACACTGGATGCCGCCGCCGCAGGCTGTTCAAGTCAGTTCGATGACCATGATAAGACGCCACCATGGCGAGGCATGCGAGCCCGCATTCCGTCGCCTCCGTCTGCCGGATGACCGGGAGGGATCTGCGTCCGCTGAAATTCAATAGTCCCTGCATGGGCTACATCCTTGCGCTTAACACCGGATCAAGCAGCCAGCTCATCAGGGACCGCTGCTCGAGGATCACGTCGGCCCTGAGCAGCATGTCCGGCTGAAGCGGCATCTTACGGCCATAGGCGTCGATGTCGGGCCGCTCGAGAGCCGCAGTCACACGGTAAGCCGGTTCCTTGAGGGCGATCGGCCCGGTCGTTTCGTTGCCGGTCAGAATGGTGTGAGAGACGTTGGTCACGCTGCCGCGGTAGGTGCCGAATTTCTGATAAGGAAATGCATCGTAAAGTATCCGAACCTGCTGGCCGGGACGCACAAAACCAAACGCGCGTGTCGGAAAGAACAGCTCGGCCTGCAAGGGCGCATCAACGGGAATGATTTCGAGCTGCATATGCCGGGGATCTGCGATTTGGCCTATTGTCGCCTGCAGCGTCGATACGCGCCCACTCGTTGGCGCCTTGATAACGTAAGCCTGCCGCCCATTCACTTCGGCCACGCGCTGTTCGATCGAGGACAGTTCATTACGCAGTCCTCGGATCCTCTCTGCGGCGATGGTTGGGAGTTGCTCGAGTGTATGCCGAGCGTCTGTCAACTGGGTGTGTCGCGCGGTGATCTGCTGATCGAGCGACACCACACTCTGCTTTTGCTCAAGTGCGGCCTGCTCGCGGCGCTTGAGCTCAATCGTTGGTAATGCGCCGCTCGCGGTTAGCTTAGCGCCCGTTGATACGAAGCTCTCGGAAAGTTTCAGTCGCTCGTTTTGGATGTTCCGCTGGTCCTCGAGTTGGATAATCTCTCCTTCAATCCCCTTGATCGTGGAACCGAGGCGATCCCGTTCTGAGGCGGTTCGGCGATCTTCGGCATCGATCTGTCGCTCGACCACATTGCGTTGCTGCGTCAGCACCGCAAGTACGGTCGCATTGACGTCATCGCCATTGGCCGTGATTTGGGAAGTAACTATGGTCAGGAGCGGGTCGCCCCCCGCAACCTCTTGCCCCTCCTTCACGTGTATCGCCTTGATGAAGCCCTGTTGTGATATGAAAATCTTAGCTGTGCCGGAGGTCGGCGTCAGATACCCGGAGACGGTCTCCTTGCGGGCGTATTGCGCGATGGAGAGAAAACACAAAATGAATACAACGAGCGCCGCAAGGCTCCAGCTAAGAAGTGTGCTCGACAGCGGCTGCAGCAATACGACCTCACCCCAGGTGTGGCGCTGATGCAAAAAGTCGACGGCTTCCTTACGAAACAGAGTTGGTCGGTTCGCCATGGACGCACCTTACTGAAGCGCTGCGCGGAGTATCTTTCCGCCAAAACAAGACTGCGGATGGCTACCGGAGAACCGCTTCCCCTGTTGGAGAAGCGGTTCGCCGATGCATCCCGCCTTTACCCAATAAAGACTTGGGACTGCTTGGACAGCAGGCCAACCTGAACTTGGTTTCCGCTGAGCACATTGATGTCGCCAGTTCGGATCAGTGATCCGCCATCCTGGCAGCCACAGCCGCCGGTGCCGGCGGCCACGAGGTCGAGCTCCTCATCAGACAGTTCGATAGGGTGAGCAAGTTTGGTCATCTCCAGCATGTTGGTCTCCTTTCGATGTAAGTGGCGGAACATTGATGTAACTGTTGCCACGTCATCACTAGGTGCGAGACGCCAATCTGGATGCACGGTCGCGTAAATTTTGTGAGCGGCACGTGTTTGACGCTTGTTGTATCGCGTTCTGCAGCGTCGTGTGCAAGGCGCTTTAAAGTGGGACTCGGTGGCGGCTTCGTCACAGTGAGTTGGACGGTCTGGTCTGCTGGATGTTCTGCGCGGCTGAGATGCGACATCGCGCCTTCGAAGGAAAGCGCGATGACGCGCCATGTGGCGAGCTCGGCCCAAGAAGCGCCTTAGCTTGTTTCGATCGCTGCACTCATCGCGGAAGCTGCGCAAGTCGCCGCGCCCTGTCACGTCCTGTCACATAGCGTGTTGAAGGTGCTTCGAATGTCCCTCGATGGCATTACATGGTGGTCGGATCCGATGCGTGCTCTGAAGTTATAAACGCGACTAGCGACGATGTTGACGCTCTCCATTTTGGAAGTTGGCTCGAGGACTTACGTTGCTCCTCTCAGCGGCTCACCTAGCAGCCGAGAACGACGTGCTATGGTCCGCCTGCACTCTGACGACCACGTCACCCTTTGGCGATTGGGAAAAAAATTTTTGAAAACTTCCGGGAACGAAGTCGATGCTTGCTGACTTGAGTTCGCCGACAGCGATTTCGTATTTTGTTAAAACCGATCATTTAAATGAATTAAATGCGCGATATTAAATGCCGCAGGCCCTGTGCGTGAAAATGTCGCGCATCTGCTCTGCCTTATGAGGGGTGACTTCGACCATGCCCCATCAGTGCCTCGATTTAACAAAGGCAAGGTCTCGCTGCGGCGTAGCGCGCCATGACAGCTATCTCACTGGCGAGACGGCTCTTAATTACGAAACAGCTCTGCTTGAGTGCGCCTCCGGATCGCAGTCTGCCGTCGGCCAGATCTACGCGCGGGAGAAGGAACAGTTGCGCGCGATGGCGCACCGTATCGTGCACGACAGATCGCGTTCCGAGGACGTCATCCACGACGCATTCGCGCAGATTCTCCGATATGCGAAAAACTTCGATCCTGCACGAGGATCCGCCCGGGGCTGGATTTACGCGATCGTCCGCAACACGGCGCTCAAGATGCGGCAGAACGCCAGGCGCGAACTCGCGCTCGAGGACGATGCATTGAATGCCATTTGCGCGCGCGAGCAGGCCGCTCCGAACCCTGCCTCTTGTATCCCAGACAGCATGACGCTGCGAACCATGCTCGATCAACTCGAGCCACAGCGCCGCGCGAGCCTGCTTCTGGCGATCGTCGACGGGCGCACGCACGAGGAGATTTCCGAATACCTCCGGGTTCCTGTCGGAACCGTCAAGGCGTGGATCCGGAGAGAGCTTGTGGCCATGCGCCGGCAGCTCGAATGACGCGTGAATTGTTTTTTCGCCGCTGCATCCATCGGCGTGCTTCGGCGACAGTAGGGGTGATGGCGCGGTGATCCGGGCAGGGCACGCGCGCGTGACGCACGTGCCCGCGACTGTCGCAAAGCTGAAGCGAGGAGCGAAGCCATGTCTATCCTGAGCAGTGTTACGAGCATTCTCGGGCTGATAAAGGGCGCCCCACCCGAGCAATGCACGTCAACCAAGCCCGACGATTATGACGACGGCAGGCTGTCAAAATGGAACGACGATCACAGCGCTGACGACGACTGCTCGAAGAACGGCGACGGCAAGGACAATTATGCCAAGCTTAGCGGCGCCTACCCCAAGGGCGACTACCCAGAGCACGATGGGGGCTGGAAGGACGCCAACGACGGCGAATACCAGCCCAAGGACCATTGCGATCTCGAGCCGGCTGACGATGGCAGCAGGGGCGACACCGATCGCAGTCCGGGTGACGCGCTGGCCAAGTTCGACTTCTCCCATAGTGAGTTCGCGGGTGATTTCAGCTCGCACGGTCCAGATCATTCGGGTGACATACACGGCGCGCTAGCTTCGATGTCTTGCGACGATGCGCTCGAATACGCCATCGGTTTGATGGGCCCAATGGATTACTTCGACGTAGGGCATTTCGACACGGCGACGGATACGTCGCACGACACGGACGCCTGACATGCCGAAGAGACTCGCCTGGCGGTGAATGCTGCCGGGCGAGGGTGATTTTTGATCAAGAAAGGCGGCGGTCATGCACCAGGTAGAAAAGCGCGAATTGTTCGAACAAGAGCGGAAGATTTTCGAAGCCGGAGTGCAGCGCGCCGACAAGCGATCCGGCTCTTTCAGTTTCTTGACCCGGTCGTTCTTTATTGCCCAGCTAGTTGCCTGCGAGGAGTTTCTTGCCGCCCCGTTCAAATCTGCGCTGGCCAAGCAAGAAGACGCGACAGCCGCTCAAGCAGGTGCGGGGCCGCAAGGGACAAATGACGAGCTGCCTGCGAGCGATCCCGCGAAACCGGGCGCGGAGGATGAGAGGCCAAAAGGGCCGGCCGCCTCGTGGGACACGCATGTGGCTCAGCTCGATCCGACCGGGCTCCTGGCGGAGCCGCATGAAGACGCGCCCAGACCGAGCACCGCTCGTGGCGAAGCAGTCGCTACTGCGAACTCTGGGGGTGGGGGTGGGAGTGGCGACGAGGTCGATTTTTGCAAGCACCATGCTCACGCCTCAGCCGACGTTAGTTGCGTCAGTCGCGTCAACTCGCTTTCAGCGGATTCCGACCTCGGAAGCACTCAATTGCCCGGTGAGTCAACGCTCGAATCCGTTGGGTCTAATGTGCTTTGCGACTCGTTTAGCCCGTCGATCGTCAACTCCTTTCCCGCGCTTGGAATGCTCGGCGGCCTTAGTAATGACGTGGTGGTAGGGATTGCGCCGGTCGAGGCGGCGGTGCCGCCGACGCTCGCGACGGCGAGCGACATCGTCATCACGGTGCCCAACGACGTGGCCGGCACGATTGCGTCGGTCGCGGCGATGGTGCCGCCGGCGCTCGCGACCACGAGCGACTCCGTCAGCACGCGATCCGATGACGAGGCCGGCGCGATCGCGCCGCTCGAGGCGGCTGTGGTGCCGGCACTCGCGACGGCGACCGACACCGTCAGCGCGCTGCCCAACGACGTGGTTGGCGCAATGGCGCCGGTCGAGGCGGCGGTGCCGCCGGCACTTGCGACGGCGAGCGACAGCGTCACCGCGCTGCCCAACGACGTAGTTGGAACGATTGCGCCGGTCGAGGCGGCGGTGCCGCCGGCACTGGCGACGGCGACCGACACCGTCAGCGCGCTGCCCAACGACGTGGTTGAGGCGGTCGCGCCGATCGAGGCGGCGGTACCGCCGGCACTCGCCGCGGCGACCGACACCGTGAGCACGCTATCCAACGACGTGGTTGGCGCAATCGCGCCGGTCGAGGCGGCGGTGCCGCCGGCACTGGCGGCAGCGAGCGACAGCGTCGGCGCGCTGCCTAACGACGTAGTTGGAACGATTGCGCCCGTCGAGACGGCGGTGCCGCCGACCCTGGCGACGGCGACCGACAGCGTCAGCAGGCTATCCAGCGACGTGGTTGGCGCAATTGCGCCGGTCGAGTTGGCGGCGCCGCCGGCACTGGCGACGGCAACTGACAGCGTCAGCACGCTACCCAACGACATGGTTGGCGCGATTGAGACGGTCGAGGCGGCGGTAGCGCCGGCACTCGCCACGGTGACCGATACCGTGAGCACGAGACCCAACGACGTGGTTGGCGCAATTGCGCCGATCGAGGCGGCGGTGCCGCCGGCACTGGCGACTGCGACCGACACCGTCAGCGCGCTGCCCAACGACGTGGTTGGCGCGATCGCGCCGGTCGAGGCGACGGTGCCGCGGGTGCTCGCGACGGCGACCGACAGCGTCAGCACGCTATTCCACGACGTGGTTGACGCAATTGCGCCGGTCGAGGCGACGGTGCCGCCGGTGCTCGCGACGGCGACCGACGCCGTCAGCACGCTGCCCAACGACGTGGTTGGCGCGATTGCGCCGATCGAGGCGGCGGTGCCGCCGGCGCTGGCGATGGCGACCGACATCGTCAGCACGCTATCCAACGACGTGGTTGGCGCAATTGCGCCGGTCGAGGCGGCGCAGCCGACGCTCACGACCTTCGCCGACACCGCGGGCACGCTGCCCGACGACGTGGTCGGCGCGATTGCGCCGGTCGAGTCGGCGGCGCAGCCGACGCTATCGACTCTGGCCGACACTGCGAGCACGCTGCCCGATGACGTGGTTGGAACAATTGCGCCGGTCGAGGCTACGGTGCCGCCGGCGCTTGCGACGGCGATCGACACCGTGAGCACGGTGAGCAACGAGGTGGTTGACCAGACGACGGGTCCAGACACTCAGTCGACCGCGTTGTCGCAAACGGTTGCATCGGAAAGCACGGGAACTGACACGCTTGATAGTTCAGCATCACCCCTTGAGATCGCGGAGGCGGAACTGATCACCGGTAACGGTGCCCCTGGTCATGTATCACAGCCCACCGATGTGGCTGGCAATGCACTTGCGAGTGGCGCGCCGGTCCTTGACACGAGCGCACCTGTGCTAACCACAACAGTTGCCGCTCTGACCAATCCGGCCGGCGAGGTGTCGCATCCCGTCGACACGGACAGCGTGGCTGGCGATGCTTTGGCGAGTGCGGCGCCCGCTGCTAACACCAGCGAGCCTGCGCTCGCCACAACGGCTGCCGCTCTGGCAGATGCGCCGAGCGACCTGTCGCAACCTGCCGACACGGGTAGTGTGGCTGCCGATGCTCTGGCGAGTACGGTGCCGGTCCCTGACACGAGCGAGCCGGTGCTCGCCACAACGGCTGCCGCTCTGACCAATCCGAGCAGCGACGTGTCGCATCCGGCCGACACTGGGACCGTGGCTGGCGATGGTCTTGCGGGTGCCGCGCCGGTCCTAGACACGAGCGAGCCCGCGCTCACCACAACGGCTGCGGCTGCGACCGATGCGACCAGCGACGCGTCGCAATCGGCCGACACGGGCAGCGTGGCTGGCGATGCTTTGGCGAGTGCGGCACCGGTCGCGGACACGAGCGAGCCGGTGCTCACCACAGCTGCGGCTCTGACCGATGCGCCGAGCGACGTGTCGCAAGCGGCCGACACGGGCGGTGCGGTTGGCGATGCCTTGGCCAGTGCGGCGCCGGTCGCGGACACGAGCGAGCCGGTGCTCACCACAACCGCGCTGACCGATGCGCCAAGCGACGCGTCGCAACCGGCCGACACGGGCAGCGTGGCTGGCGATGCCTTCGCGAGTGCGGCGCCGGTCGCGGACACGACCGAGCCGGTGCTCACCACAGCTGCGGCTCCGACCGATGCGCCGAGCGACGCGTCGCAACCGGCCGACACGGGCAGCGTGGCTGGCGATGCCTTGGCCAGTGCGGCGCCCGTCGCGGACATCAGCGAGCCGGCGCTCACCACAGCTGCGGCTCCGACCGATGCGCCGAGCGACGTGTCGCAACCGGCGGACACGGGCAGCGTGGCTGGCGATGCTTTGGCGAGTGCGGCACCCGTCGCTGACACGACCGAGCCGGTGCTCACCAGCACCGGAGACTCGCTCAGCACCCCCGCGACCGAACCGGTGGCGCCGGCCGTGCCGGACACCAGCAGCGCTCAAACTCCTGGATCGGCCGACACGCTTCTTGCGCTCGCCACCACCGCTGACGCACCGATCGAGAGTTCGGCATCCGCCACCACTGCCCCGGAGAACGTCGTGACGGACACCTCAAATGCCGCGGCGACGACCGCCGTCGCGGGCGATGTGATCGCGTTGAACGATGCGCCACCGCCGCCGGCAGATTCGCTGTTCAACGGAACCCAGTATACAGACTATGGCGTCACGCTCAGCAGCGAGATCGCGCCCTCCCAGACTGCCGTGTCGCAGGCGGACACCGCATCGGCGCAAGACGTTTCGGCGCCGCTGGCTGCCGACGTCCAAAAACCCGCGCCGCCGCCTCCCGACATCGTGGATAATACTCCGATCGATCATGTTGGAACTCATGATGCCATCCTCTAGTGGGAGGCAAACATGGCAGCTGTCGAGACACTGGACGATCCGCCGCGCAACCATCATTCCGGAGCTCAACATCGCGTCGCACCCGGCGGCGAGGCCCGCGACTATGTCGGACCTGTCAACGCGCTGGCCGCCTGGCGTTCGGTCGCGCGCACCAACCTCGTAGCGGTCGCAGCATTTTCGGTCGTTGTGAATCTGCTGATGCTCACGTTGCCGATCTACCTCTTTCAAATATCCGATCGCGTGCTGACGAGCCGTAGTCTCGAGACACTGCTGATGCTCTCGGCTCTCGCGCTGACGTTCATCGGTGTCCTCTCGATCGTGGACATTCTGCGTCGGCAGGTGCTGGGGCGTCTTGCGACCAAGATGGAAGCGGTGCTGGGCGGCGCAGTGCTGGCGAGCAGCATCAACAACGCCAGGGCCGGCGAGGGAGGAACCATCCAGGCGATCCGCAGCCTTCACCAGGTGCGGGGCTTCATCTCGAGCCCTATCATGCTTTTACTGATGGACGCGCCCCTCTCGCCCCTCTACTTCGCAGTCATATTCCTCGTTCACCGAGATCTGGGCTGGATCGCAGTCGTATCGGGTTTGGTCCTGGCACTTATTGCGCTGATCAACCAGAAAGCGACCTCGGAGCGTCTGAGCGAGGCTGGCCTGCATGCCGCCGAGGCCGATGCGGCGGCGGAGTCGCTGGCGCGAAATTCGCAGGTGATCAATGCGATGGGAATGCTCAGCGAAAGCATTCTCCACTGGGGGCGCCGGCAGGCGCCGGCGCTGACGGTGCAGAGCCAAGCCCTTGACCGGAATTTCTGGATCAGCGGTGCGTCGAAATTCGTCCGCCTCGTGGCCCAGATCACGATCCTTGGTACCGGTGCCTATCTGGCCCTGCACGCCGAGATCACCGGGGGTATGATGATCGCGGCTTCGATCATTGCCGGCCGCGCCCTGCAGCCGCTCGAGGGCTTGATTGAGGGATGGCGCAGCTGCGTTCAGGCGCGATCGGCCTATGCCCGCGTCAAGCAGGCCGTCGAGTCATTTCAGCGCGAGGCGCCTAAGCTGCGCTTGCCCAGACCGCAAGGGCGCCTGAGCGTTGATCGGGTCTTGTATCTGCCGCCGGGCTCGAAGGAGCCGGTGCTCAATGGCGTGTCGCTCGAGCTCGCGCCCGGAGAGTCTTTGGCCATTGTCGGACCGTCCGGATCGGGCAAGTCGACGCTCGCGCGCATTCTGGTGGGTTGTCTGGTGCCGACAGCCGGCAAGGTCAGGCTGGACGGAACGGAGCTGCGCAATTGGGATCGCCGCCAGTTCGGGGAATATAGCGGTTATCTGCCCCAGGAGGTCGAGCTATTTCCCGGGACCATCAAGCAGAACATCTGCCGCATGCGCGACGACTTGCCCGACGAGAGCATCTATGAGGCGGCGATATTGTCGGGAATTCACGACATGGTCTGCCAGTTGAAGCAAGGATACGAGACCGTGCTCGACCGCAGTGGCGGGCCGCTCTCGGGAGGACAGAAGCAGCGCATCGCGCTCGCCCGGGCTTTCTTCGGTAATCCGTCCCTTGTCGTGCTCGACGAGCCCAACTCGAATCTCGACGCGGCGGGCGAGCAGGCTCTGACCGAGACCCTGCAGCGCGCCAAGAGGCGGGGGGTCACCGCCGTGGTCGTAACCCTGCGCCCGGCGCTACTGAACAGTGTTGACAAAGTGCTGATACTGCGGGCCGGACGCGCGGAAGCATTCGGCTCTCCGAGCGAGGTGTTGCATCGCCTGGTTCGGTCGCCCGCCAGGGCCGGCGGTGATGAGCCGGAGCAGCCGCAACGCATCGAATCCTCGGGCGGGTGACGAGCGCGGGAGGACAGCATGAGAGCGGTAAAGGACGACATCGGCGAGTGGTACCGCGGTGTTCCGCTGAGCGCCAAATGGCCCATCTTCACCGGCCTCGCCATCTTGGTTGTTTGGCTCGGCTGTTTCGGCGTTTGGGCCGCAGTCGCTCCCCTCAACAGTGCGGTCGTCGCCTCGGGTACGTTCGTGGCTACCGGGCAGAACAAGCTTGTCCAGCACTTCGAGGGCGGCATCATCCGCGAGATTGCGGTCAAGGACGGGGATGCCGTCGAGGCCAACCAGGTCCTGGTTCGCATGGACGATACCGCTGCCAACGCCAAGCTGAAACGGCTGGTTTTGAAGAAGTATCGACTGCTCGCCATGAAGGCGCGTCTGGAAGCTGAAATGAGCTCTTCTGACGCAATCGAAACCCCGGCCGCATTCAGCGAGAACGCACGTGATCCAGAAATCAAAGCGATTCTTGAGCGGCAACGTGCCGAGCTTCAGGCCCGCCGGGCAAGTCTGGTGACCGACGAAAGCGTACTCCTAAAGCAAATCGCTGGGCTGGAGGAAAGCATCCGCGGATATCAGGCGCAAGTTCAGTCCACCAAAGAGCGAATTTCCTTGTTCGTCGAAGAGCTGAAGGACAAGAATTCCCTTCTTGGCCAGCAGTTGGTCCGCAAGTCGGATGTGCTTGCGTTGCGACGCTCAGAGGCGGGTCTCGGGGGTGAGCTAGGCGAATATCTCGGCCGCATCGCCGATTCGAAGGAGCGGATCGCCCAGGCGAACGAACGAATAGCGCAGCTCCACACGACGGCACTTCGGGAGGCGATCAAGGAGTTGCGCGAGACCGAGGCCGAGCTGGACGACGGAGAGGAGCAGATTCGCGCCGCTCAGGATGTGGTCGATCGGGTCGATGTCCGGTCGCCCGTTCGAGGTATTGTGGTGAAGAACAACTTCCATACACCGGGCGGCGTGGTCTCTCCTGGTGCCGTGATCCTTGAGCTCCTGCCGATTGGCGACGAGCGCATCATCGAGGCACATGTGAACCCCAAGGACATTTCGCATGTGAGCGTAGGCCAGGAGGCGCTGGTGCGGCTGTCGGCGCTCAACCAGCGCATCACGCCCATGGTCGGGGCGAGCGTCATCTACGTGTCAGCGGACGCCTTGGCGGAGCAAGTGCAGGGGAAGGCCGAAACCCGTCGCGACGGCGACACGCGTGGGGAATTCTATGTTGTTCGGGTGCGCCTGGACCAGGACGATATTCTCAGGCAAATGCCTGAATTCATCCCGACGCCCGGGATGCCCGCGGACATTTACATCAAGACCGGAGAACGTACGTTTTTCGAGTACATCATGAAGCCTGTCCTCGACAGCCTCTCCCGCGCGTTCCGCGAAACCTGAAGCGAGCGGTTTGGACCTCAATGCTGAGCACTCGCGTGTACGGTGAGCTCAAGCCTTTCGGTCTGAGGCTTGATAAAACGGCGCTGCTTCGCTCAGCCCTTCTCGCGTTCGTTTTTCATGGCGGCAGGATAGCCCCGAACTCGATCCTGCTCGTTTCGGCCTAAGGTCCTGAACAGCGAATGCGCGACATACAGCGTCGCTTCCGTGCGGTATCGGCGCGCCATGATCGCGAGAGTTAGCTACCCTAGCGGCCGCAATGGCATTTGCGGTCCGCGTGCCGTCGTCGAGCCGTTGGCCGGCGACGACAACGCTCAAACACATGGCGTGCTCCCGAACGGTGATTTTGCTTGCTTGGTCGGCTTGGCACCCGCGAAACGAGGGAGCCAATGGAGGCACCATGATCGGCTTGGGAGTTGCGAAACTATTCGTTAGCTTTCATGTGGCCAGCTGGGACCGTGCCGATTACCGCCCATTGCGGCACATTGAAATGGGAATGCCGGCCCCGCTGTTGGCCCCATCCTGCGGCTGGGGCCGTTTTGAATTTTAACAGCATCGTTCAACCCGGTCGACAACCATGCTTAGAGGCATTGCTATCGCGCTATTCGGAATGGGCATCTTTTCTCAGCTTGATCGCGCGCTCTTCTATGGCCGCCATACTGACGCCGCGTTCAGACTGATGCGGGAGATTGGCCGGGGTTTTGGGCTGTAAGGTTCAGCCGCGCGACCCATGGCAGGACACAAAAAGATCGCTCGGCGGTTAAGTCCCCATCCTTCGCGCCATTCGCTTCGCTGACCCCACATTGCGGCCGAGTCATCGTGCAGTGGTCCCCGGACCTGAGGCCGGCGGAGGTGGTATGGCGGACGCTGTCGCACGCTCATGGACTGGGCTCGCTGCCCAAAGCTCCTTTGCAAGGGGCAGCGGTGAGATCTGTACCTCCGACCACCATGCCCTTTCGTTTCCATGGCGGTGCAGCTGTTGATGATGCGCGCGGCACAAGGGCACCGTGAACTCGTCGCTGACCTTGCGGCCGAGCGCTCGTGGTTGCGCGAACTTGAGATGGTGGGCATCGCAGGGCGTCTGCTTGCAGATGAGACAGGGCTGGTCGCGCACGAATGCGAGGTGCGCCTTGTTGCGCTTGCGAGAGGCTTCCTTGGGGAAGGCCAGCCCGATGCTTGGCTCGGGGTTGGATTGGCCGTCGGCCGCGCCAACTCGCTCGGCGCCAACCTCAACAGATCGTTCCGCCCGCACCGGGTCTCCGAGCGCAAGCTCGTCCGGCGCGATGCTGATCTCGCAAGGGACGGCCGCCTCGAGCCGCGTCTGATAGGCGGCTTCAATTGCGCGAGCGTCTCGCTCCAAGAGGGTGTTCTTGAGCGGCAGGCTGGTCTTGGCCCAGTTCAGGAGGTCATCCCCGCTCGGGAGTGACCCCAGCTCGCCAAGCAGGCGGTTCCGGAGCTCGGCCGATGCTTGCGCATCGCGCAGCGGCTGGTTCACAACGCCTTTGACCGGCCTCGGCTTTGCCACGGGTCCGGTCAGCGACGCGAGCGGCGGGCCAGCCAGCAGATCCGGCGCATCCAGATCGTCCTCGCCGGCAATGCCGACCAGCGTGAACAGCGCGTAGCGCCGGGCATAGGTCAGGGCGGCGCCCATCCGGTGCGGGGTGGCGGTCTCAGTGACCGGGCACACCGGCCAGTCGGAGGCGATCCATTCGCCCGAGCTGTGGAGTAGGGTGGTGGTGAGCCTGATGAGGCCGGTGTCGGAATCAATCGCGGTCGCTTGCACGGTCGCGATCCCGTACTTGGTGAGGCACTTGCGCACGATCTCAAGACCGCTGGCGAGCGAGGCGTAGCGGAAGGTGCGGCTCTCTTCGCGCGGGAAGGGTGATGCGATCGTGGCAGTCAATGATTTCTCCGGGTTGTCCAGCTCGGCCTGCGCCTTGGCGAGCGCGCCGGCGATCTGGCTGATGGTCTCGCTGCATCGCTGCATCGCCGTCTCCGCTGAAATCATCGGTTGTTCAGGACGTCCAGCTGGACCGCCAAGACGACTCCGGCGACGACCAGCTGCTGCTCTAGGTGACGGACCAGGCCGAGCAGCACGTGGTCTTGGGCGCAGGACGCTTCAAAGCCGTGGAGTTTGGCCCACAACTCCCCGAGCAGTTCGAACGCTTCCTGATACGGCTCCGGAGGATCCGAGGAGGGGTCGAGATGGATAAAGTCAAAGCGCGGCTGCATCGACAGACTCTCTGAAGGCGGGGAGCTGGCGCCGCGCCAAGCCGCGGCCCGCGGTTGATCTGGCCGGCTGCTTACGCGGCGTCGACCACTTCGAAGCTGATCGCGCCGGACTTGGAGCGCTTGGCCCGCAAGCCATGGCCGCTCGCCTCCTTGGCGTCTTCCGGCACCAGTGCCTTGAGCTCGGTTTTCGCCCGTTCGTGGTCCAGCGCCGCGGCGCGGGTTTGGCGATAGAGCGCGGCCAGTTCCGCCCAGACGTTCGAGCCGGTCATGTCGACCACCCGCACCGCCGCTAGCCGCGGCCGGGGCGGCTCGATGCCGAACAGCTGCGGCGCCTCGCCATTTTGCACGCAGCGCCAGAACTTCTTCTCCGCGGTGAGCAGCAGATGCTGGTACAGGGGATCGGCATGGAGCTCGATTTCCAGCCACTTGCCGCCGCCGGTGATGATCGAGAGCACCGCGGCGCGGGCGGCGACCACCCACATGTTGTGCTGGAGCTGCGCCATGTGCTTGTCGGCCGCCGCTTCCTCAGAGAAATTCCAGGGCAGCATGAACTTGGCCTCGAACACCGCGCCGGTTTGGTGCACCCGCCCATCCAGGGTCGCGGCCATCCACTTGTGCACGTGGTGGAATACCCGCCGCTGAACGTGCTCGATGGCGCGGCCGGTTTGGCGCTCGTACCAGGCGCGATTGAGGGGCTCGGTCGCGGTGCCGAGCTGGACGATGAGATCGCCCGACAGGTCGATAGGTTCGACCTCGCCGCGCTTTTCCTGCCAGAGCCGGAGCAGTGCGCCTGCGTCGTTGCCCATAATGATCCGAGCATCGGACCCGCCGATGAACGAGCGGCGGTCTTCGAAACGCTTTGTCCAGCTGGTGGATTTCATTCAAGATCGCTCCCTACACGAATCGCTCCATATGGGCAAATATAACCCATTTAGGCTAAAGTCAACATGAAAAGCAAGCTTTCTAGCGCTCAGATCAGGGCCGGTAGAGCATTGGTGAGGTGGAGCGCGGCTGAGCTTGCGGAGGCTTCGGCGCTTGGCGCCAATACTATTCGCCGCGCGGAAGTAAGCGACGGAGATACTTCGTTGACAGCGGCGAATGATCAGGCAATCCGCCGAGCCCTAGAGTCGGCCGGCGTCGAGTTCATCGACTCGAATGGAGGAGGTCCCGGCGTTCGCCTCCGGAAAGCAGCCGAGGAAAGACCGCGCCAATAGCCCGCAGACCACGCCCTGGAATTTAGGTGTGCGGTCGCTGCGCGCGGTCGGGTAGAATGGCATGACTTACATGGTAGAAGGTACCAATGGGCTTGAACATCAAAACCCGTCTGGCTGCAGAGCTCGCGCAGCGCACCGGTGAACCCATGGCTGCCGCGGTCACGACCGCCGTTCCCCAAGCGCCTTGAGCGCGTCCACCGCGAGCAGGACGCCCGGCTATCGGACCGACGTCTGCAGATCGGTCAGACCGTGCCAAGCGCTTGAAAGAACCTTATCGCTCGGCCAATCACAGCGAACTCCTTTACGATAATCGTGGACTGCCCCGATGATCATCGATACCTCCGCGCTGGTCGCCATCCTGCGTGACGAACCCGAAGCGGAAGCCTCCGCACTTGCGATCGAGAGCCATTCGCCGCGCTGCATGTCGGCCGCCAACTTCGTTGGAAGCGGCACTCGTGATCGATGGAAGCCGCGATCCGATCGCCAGCCGACGCTTCCATGATCTGCTTAAGGAAGCACGGATTGCCATCGAGCCGGTTACTGAACCTCAGGCACGAATTGCGCGTGAGGCTACCGTGATTTTGGCAAGGGCAGCGGACATCCCGCCAAGCTGAATTTCGGCGACTGCTTTGCTTACGCGTTGGCAACGACCACGTGAGCCCCTGCTCTTCAAAGGCGATGACTTCATCGATACGGAAATTGCGGCGGCCTTAGTCTGACAGCCCCGCAAGACCATCCGGCGAGCAGTCCCTTGATGGGGAAATTTCGGTCACTTCAGTGAACGAGCAGCCCCTTCGGCAAGCGCTCAAGTTCGCCCGGGTCGAGTTCATCGAAAACGGCGGCGGACCGGGCGTGTGGCTACGAAATCAGCGAACTCGAAAACTAAGGATCGAGGCGAAGCGTCATGGTGTCGTAGTTCGCGCATGAAGCTCGCAGCTTGAGCAGCGGCAGGCTCGGAGCATCAGAAATCGCATCCGGAATTCAAATGCGAAAACGAACCCAATTTTGGTGCGCGAAATCAAGCATTTCAATCGTATCGCCGTTCAAACTTTGCGTTCGCGCCGTCTCGGACTTGCAGGGGCTGCCGTGTGGATGCTCCCTGCCGCATATAGGTGTTGAAAAGTAGAACGCAGCCGCGGACCCTGTCGGCGCTCGTTAGGTCTGCTTTAACTTCTGGCGTGTCACCTTTTCGGTGAAGCCAAGACCGCTTGATTTGGATTGGCTCATTTTTTCCCACGGGAGTTTCCGGGAAACAACTCGTCCGACGTTCGGTCGGACGAGTTCTCTCTCTACGAGAGGCAAGGAAATGACCGCGCGATCAAAGCTCAATTGCTCCCATATTGTTCGGCACGGCCGCGCACGGCGGGTTTCGCAACGGCCCTTCGACGGCCGCCGCGCGGCGGCCTTGATTGTGCACCCTCACACCGATGATGGAATCCAGGCGAGGTGGGTCGACGACGTTGATCGATCCGCCGTCGGACATCATTCGCGGCCATCGTTGGCGAACCGTTTGATCCAGCCGTGGACCGGCGCGGCGTTGCGCATCTGTCGCAGCCCGTCTCCGCGCCTGGTGAGACGCCAGTTGTGTCAGTTCAGCGATGTTGATCAGTGGGGAGAAAGGTAAATGGATTTCTTGTTTCTGGACGGCGAAGATCCGCTTGAGTTTGCGCTTCTGCTGATGCGGTTGACCAACGAGCACATGCCCTGCGGGGCGGACGAAGAAGACTGCGTGCTAACGATAACCAAGTGGGTCTGGCGCAAGCACAGCTACCAGCGACTGCTCAAAACCCGCATGAACTCCGCGCGGCTCGACCCCAGGCATGCGGCGTATGACGAATCTCAGGGGCTGCAGGTATTCCTGGAGATGCTGAACCGCGCGCATGAAGCGCATGAGGTGGAGATAGCGCTCGCGTCCCTGCGCAGCCATGTGACGGGTCACCTCAGCGAACATTGCCCGAGATATAAGTTCAGGACGACCAAAGCATGGATCAAGGCTCTACGCCGGGAAGTCGAGAAGAAGTTTCTGCCGGCACTGGCGCCGCCTTGCGAGGAGGTCCGGATGATGATGGCCGCTGAGTTTCTCACCGAGGACGTGCTGGCGCGCGAGCTGGAATACGAACGTCAATGCGATGCGATGCTCGATCGGGCGCTTGATCGATTGACACGACTGAAGGCCGCCAAGCGGGGCCTCTCCTTGCAGGAGCGCAAGAGCTTCCATGAAAAGGAGCCTTCGCGACTATGCAATCAATTGTTGGCTGCCCTGTTGGAGGGCAAAGATGTCTAGACCCGCGCGCGGTGCAGATTCGATCAACGGAGGAGCGCTTCCGGGCGCCTGGGGCGATGAAGCCGAGGGGAATGATCGTCAGGTCAAGGCCGCCCTCAAGCCGCGCGACCGGATCGAGGAAATGTACGCCGAGGATTTGGCGCACAGCGATCGGCAGACTACAATCTTGCGGCGCGCCACCTCTCACGTCATCGCGGCGCGCCAGCGTCAGGCGCTCTACAATTTCCTTGCAGAACATCACCCTGTGAACGACGCCGACCGTGTGGCTCTCGTGGAGCGCTGGTCACGTGGCGATCTGAAAGCAAGGGCCGAAGTGGCAGCCGTCCTCAAGGAGGCCGGCTTAAACGAATTCTGCCTGGAGGCAGAGGCGGTACTCGATTCATTGTCGACATTGCTCGTGCTCGAGCAGTTACAATCGTCAAAGGTCGCGCGGCGCGACAGGGCACTCGCGGGGCTTGCGTTCTACCGCCGCATGCAGACGCAAGGGCAACGGCCGGCGCAGCCGGACCGGGACGCTGTTGCATCCGACGTGTTGCGTTTGCGGGAGCCGCCCAGCAATGACCACTGACCGGCAACGCGCCGCCAATCGCGCCAACGCGAAACGAAGCACCGGCCCAGCATCCGCGGCTGGAAAGTCGCGGGCGAGCCGAAATGCCCGTCGCCATGGTTTGGCCGCGCAAGCGCAGTTCGGCTCTGATCGGCTCGAGCGCGTCGATCAACTCGCCCGCGCGATCATCGCCTCAATGCCCGGCCAGATCGACCTGATGCAAGCGCGATCGATCGCGCAGGCCGAACTCGATGTCACCGCGGCGCGCGCGGTGGCTGGCGCGCTTCTGACGGAATTGTACGGAACTGTGCCTGACTGCGATCTGGCCCTAGTGCCGTGGCGACCATTGCGACCGGGCGCGGGCCTCCGTACGTTCCACGACCTCAAGATGGTCGAGCGGTATCTTCGTCGCTCGCAGGCAAGGCGGGATAAGTTGGTCCGACTTTGCCTCTCTGGCGCAGGCACATAGCCGCGCTCGGTTCAAGGCTGCTGCGGCGCGCCAAGGAGGCGGAAAGCTGTGGGGACCGCCTAGCCGGCTTGCACAAGCAGCCGACCACACCCGTGAGCTGCTCAAGCACCGCTTTGAGCCCAAGGCGAGCCCGAGCGGAGATGGCGCACTGGGACTGGAATGTTCGCGCGCGGCTCCGCCCGCGAGATGAAGGGAGACTCGGAATGTGCAGAACGAACCCAATTTTGTTGAAGCGATTCAACTTAGCTCCGCAAGTTGACGCGCTCAGACCCCAACGCTTTGAGCGGCCGCCGGTCGCCTCGGGTGTGCCAACAATCGCGCCGGTGTTAGCGTCGATCGACGTGTCGAGCTTGGTCTCCGAACGGAATTTATTAAGACGATCGATCAACCCGTGCATTTTCCAAATTCACTTATCGCAGCGGCTGCTGCTTCCTTTTGTTGGTGGTGAAGGCCTGTGCCTGACGTGTATGCCACCAAGGCTAAGTTGTATGCTTGCCAAAGCGTGTGCCGGTCGATATCCGGGAAACACTTCAACACGAGTGGTTCAACGTCAGCGGCTTGATATGCATCCAGGCATTGAAGAATGACGCAGCTGACGTCGGCGATGCTATGGTGTTGCATTTTCATTGCTCCGGGTTATGGACATCAGCTGGTTCTGGGCTGCGGTCTCTGGGTCTGTTGCCAAGGACGACAGGTGCAGCCACAAGCTGAAGCGACCGCCGGCGGACATTGATTGATGGCCCGATCACCTGTGTGGAGCCTCGTTCGCCTTGGAGTGTGCGGCAAGCGCGACGCCCTTGTCAGAGCCGGTCGCGACCCGACGATGATGCGCGGACATTGAGCTCTGATGAACCGCCCGGTCCATTAGTTTGGTGGAGTTGTTGGAGTCGCCTGTCGAGTTCTTGTTTTTTGGCAACGATCCTCGCGGCGAGAATCTGATCGACGTCGGTGTAGAGAGCCCACAACTCATCGAGGGACATCTGCTCAAATTGCGGTTGGTAATCACGAATGTCCACAGTCCGGCCCCCGGCTGGGGCGGGTAGCAGCTAAGTCAGTCTTGAAAGCCCGGACTGTTACGCTGATCAGATAATCGCGTTGCTGGCCGGGCCGACCGCGCTGCCCTCATAAACCGCCTTCCCAGCTCTAGTTTCGCGTGTCGCACCGACGATTCTGCGCTCGGCCTTAGCTACTCGGTCTCTAAGGGTCTCAAGCTCGGATACTTGAGACGCGAGTGCCTCATAATGTTGGTGCAGAGCGAATTGCCAACCATCCAGTCGCGCACGAGCGTCCATTGCACGCCCCTCTATGGTACTGCCACAAAAGACGTGGCCCGCAATTGGGACCACCGCGAGACTAGTCAAATTGACCCATCAGGTCTGTTCGCTTTCGCACATTCGCTGTATGCTTTCCCTCGGTGGATCGCCACGCGTCGATTGCTGCGAGCGGCAAGCAAGATATTGCTGCTGACCTGCCGCTCGGGCCTCACGGTTTTCGAATTCGCAAAATCGACGGATTCCAGGCGACTGCCGCCCGCAGGCAAGGCCGAGCCTTGGACCTCGCGATCGCACAAAATACCGCCAGCGCCGTCTACGGCCCCGGCATTTCGGGTTGTGCTTGGGCCGCCGCGACTGCGCGCGTTGACGAGCGATGCGGGAAGCCTCAGCCCTCAGCCGCTCTATTTCGAGCCGGAGCAGCGCTTACGATTAGACAAATGCGCGATTTTGGTCTTCTTCAACGAAAATCAAATTAAATGGCAAGTGACGTCCGGCGATTCAGGAGCGCATCGCGTCGATAGCGTGTGCGATCAAAATGCCCACGCTCAAAATAACTAGAAAAATGAGCAACCAGGTACTCACGTCCACCTCCTGTCTTGGAAGTGAACCTTCCTGTTTATGCACAGTCAAAGGCATCACGTAGGGAACCGCGATTTCAGCGGCCGCTGAGGATTTATTGCCACACGGCGGGCTATCGTCGGAACGCCAGGAAAAGGAGTGTGCCGACGATGGCGGTCGCGAGAAGTGGAAACCAAATGTCCGGCACTTCAGGGACTCCGACTCACTGCGTCGGATTAAATGCGAGCTGCGCTCTTATTTCTTCTGGTTTTCACTATTCTCCACAGCTCAAACAGAAGTGGCCGCAACTACGAATATTTGCGGTATTATGTTCGTGGTTTGGCGTCGTCCGTATTCGGAGCTTCGATCTCGCGTGTTCGTGTGGCTAGCCGGCCTCACGTGCAGATCCATTTCTGGTCAGCAGTTCCAAGTTTAACGTGTCTCGGTAGCATCAAGCTTACCGAGTGACATTCGTTGCCAACTTGCCGAGACGGAATATCGTCGCGTCGATCGGGCATTTTTGTTCCCGAACCCCCAGTTAGGGGGGGTGCCTGAAAACGGGTTCGATTTCCATGATTCGATATTCGTCGTATGGAAGTTCGAACTATCGTGCACCAGTTCTCCTATCGCGACCCGCTGGAAGCCGAGTACCGTCAGCTCATCGAGTTACGAGAGCGGGTCAGACAGGCCGAAGCCGCGGCCTCAAAGCGGTTTACGATCGCGACAAGGAAGGGAATTCGCCGCAACGAAGATGCATCCGCTGGCAGGCATCTGCTCGATGCGCGCGGCGGAGTTCGTGGCGTGCAGCGCCAGGGTTGTAACCACCAAAGTCAGGTCGTCGAGAGTGGTCGAGATGCCCTGGTGGCGGGCTTGGGGGAGAAGCGTGCAGTCGCTGGCACTACGACCGCTTTGAATGGCCCGCGAACCGCGAGGGCCAGCTCCGTCGGATTTCCGGGCGATGCGCCGCCGTCCGTCTTTCCCGAAGAGCCTCGACGGATTGGAGCCCTGTGCGCTGTCGCCGAAAGTCCGCCCTCCGGTTTTCATCGTGTGGCCTTGCTTTGGTCAAACCGGCGTTGGGGAGTGTGGACTTGCCCGATTTAATGCTCGGCCTCGGCCCGGGTGACATCGGGTGCGATGGGCCGATGCATTCGCCGATTAAACCGATAGCTCTGACTCTCTTTAAGAGCGGAATGAAAGAGTATCGGGCGCTTGTTGCGGACGTGAACCTTATGGGCTCGCTCAGCGGCTGGGACTTGGCCAGACAGGTTCGAGAACGAGAGCCGACGTTTCCCGTGATCTACATGCCCGGCGCTGCGGCCGACGATTGGGCGTCCCAGGGCGTCCCGAACAGCATCCTGTTGCAGAAGCCATTTGCCCCGGCCCAACTTGTCACGGCGATCTCGCAGCTCCTCAATCAGGTCCCCCCCTACGCGAGAATGAGGCCGCCTCAACTCCGGTTCACTTCCGCTTTTGCGTCACCATCGCAAGGGGATGTTGTGGAGATGCGCGCGACCTCGCACAGCCGGTTCTGTCCATGCCCCAGCGCGCGAGCGATGTCGTCGGGTCGATTTCCTGCGGCGGCCATAGCGATCAGCCGCTGATGATCTTCCGGCGTCCACCTTCTCACCAGCGGCCCCCCAGCCTGTTGCACGCCTACGCCTGCCTATACAGTTCGCCGATTCGCGCCCAACAAGCGAGGTGGGCTGCCGGTCGGCGATCGGCCAGAATGAAAGTGCTGCTGCTGGTCGCGGAGCGAGGCGCGCCGGTGATGTTCGCCCGGATCGGGCTCGTGCGCCTGTGGAAAGCGCCCTGGAGCGCAGGGGGGCTAAAGGAGCGCCCCAGGGCCGCCCACTCCATGCCGACGGCGGCGTAAGGCCGGCATGATCGTCTACGGCGTTGCCCAAGGCACCGCCTATCGAAATGCCACTGCCTTAGTCGTCATGATCGTGGTGGTGGTGGTGCTCATGCGAGCTGCCCCCGCCAGACCGCGCAATGGCGTTAGACGTCAGCGATGTTGATAGCAGTAGCGTCATCGCTGGAGGCGTCACGACGGCAAACCTACCGCAGGTCTTTAAGAACTCGCGGCGATCCTCGTCTTCTGTGGCGCTTGGCATGCTTGTCTCCGGTTGGTGGCCTGCGGATATTAAGCCGAGCGAAATTTAAATCAATTAAACAAATTAAGTTCCCTTTACTATTTACAAGGCCGCGAGCCGGCCTCAGGCCAGGTGGGTATGTCCGCTACCGGACAGACCGGTCGTTGGTTGTATGTTACTGCCCGACGTCAAGAACTCGCGATTGAATACGGGCCCTTGCTAAATCATCCGCTATTTCCACACCGAACGAGCAATTTTGTTGAAGAGCGTCGCAAGGACCCTCACCGGATTAGCTAATCAATTGGACCGGCTTGCCTCTCTGACGAGAGACGAAGCGCGTCACGCACGAGCCGCCGATGATCGCCTGGGGCCGACCCGGAAGACGGCCAACGTCTTTAGGATGTCCGCGTCGGCGACGATGCAGCCGAAAGCCACGCCTTCGAGCGCGCCAAGAAGATCGTCAGGAGCGATGGTGCACATTGGGAGACGCAAGACCTCAGACAAGAACTCGCAAGACAGCTCGGCAAAGCAGCAGATGGGGAGTGTCCACGTTGCGCTCAACATTGAACAGCCCGGGCAGTGCATCCGAAATTCAACACCTCCTATCGTTCGCCCTGCTCAGTTCCAGAATTAACTTGCAACACGAACATCAAGCTTAATTCCAGACCGTGATTGCGGCCGCGCGCTAGAGGACTAGGTTTGCGCACACGGACATTGTCCTTGTCCGCTCCACCCCAGCGAAGTCGCCGCACCATTATATTCGGTGCAGCGACTTCGACGCTGGACAGTCGCGCGAGCTTCACTTGAGAGAGCAGCCGGACCACGAAACGCTTGATCTCATCGAGATGCGTCGCCGACTTACGGCGCTCCGGTCGAAACATTCGGACAATCTTTTAATTACTTCGCTGTTGAACCGTTTTTTCGTGAAAGTCGCATTTCTGCTGAAGCCAACAGACCTGGCGCACGAGCAATATCTCAAATCCGAATTCGAACGAACGTTGATAAAGGTCAAAGAGATTGCTGCACGGACGAAATCTGACTGAAGGCCCCACCAACGCGTGGCTCTGGACCCGGTTGGCCGGGTATCCGCCACTGTTCTATCGGATCAGCCAGTAGCGGTTGTCGGCTTTCGGCACCGGTGTCTGAACAATAATCTCCGCATTCGTCTTCGTCCTCCCTTAAAAAATCGGGTGCTGCTGCTATTCCCGGGGCTTGTCGGTAATCTCTCGCACAGCCAAGCTCAGCTCCAGCTCTCTGAGCTGCTCAATCAGAAGTTCTACGATCTGGTCGTAGTCAGACGCCTTCAGCGAATGCACGCCTCGCAAGGCCAGTTGGTTCTGGAGGATCATCGCCATCATGGCTTTAACGCTCATGGGCCCTCTCGTCGGGAAACAAAGATCGTCATAAAAACAATCAGAAGTAGACGTCAAAGCTTGCGGATGCGCAACGTCCGTAAGAGTACGGACAACGTAAGGCAGCAAATCCCTTTGGCGCCGCACAAACGGGAGAAAGTGTCGCGTGTCCGCCTTCAGACTAATCCGCTGGCAAAGGAGGCGCCGGGCTGCTGGGACTCCACCGGATCAAGTGTAACGTTTTCGCAGGTAAGGCCAGATAGAGTGCAGCTTTAGTCGCCGACAGGCCAGCCGTGAGATTGCCAATGACTTCGGATTGCAATGATGAACTCACAGCTATTGGCCGAGCAATCGCAACCAAGCAGCTTTATATCGAAAGTCAAACCATCTCGATCCAGGTGCGCGAGCGTGACGGACACGACATGCTTGAGCAAAGAAAAGCTCTTGCTAAGGAACGATCAGACCTAGCAACACAGATCGCGCGACAATTTAAGCTGCTAGAGACAAGGTGCACATCGGGCGAAGATGATCTCGTTGCGGCTACAATGAAATGATAGAACGTCGAAAGCTGGAGCGCATCGATGTGGACGAGGTCGCCTACATTTCAGGCGACGGCGCCAGCTTACGCTGCCGCGTGGTCAACATGTCGGAAGAAGGGGCAGCAGTTGAGCTTCCGTCGAAGCGGCACGTGGACTCCACATTCAAACTAATGCTCGAGAAAGATCGCATCATCCGAAGTTGCCGCCTAGTCTGGTTGAGTGGAAATCTTATCGGGGGCTCGTTCGAGGATCTTTAGGCGGAGAAGAGTCAGTTAGCTCTGCCTACAATGGAATTCGCGGTTTTTTCGCTGGCATGGATGGGCGATGTCAAACAATAGACCGGAAATCCGTTCGTGGTCCCCCGAGGAAGAAGCGCAACTTCTTGCGCTATTCGACAGTGGCATGACTGCAAGCGAGATCGGCCAGCGGCTAGGCCGCACTCGCCTCGCGGTCTACAGTCCATTGCAACGCTTCCATAAGCAGCAGGGTCGAGTAAGCCGCACTAGCGGACGTGTGTTCGCACAGCCGGCCGGTTAGTCATCCAAATGCCGCATGGATGTGATGCCTGTAGAGGCAACCGTCAACCAATTGTCGAGCCCTCTGCGGGAGGCGAATAGATTACCGCTTCTCCGGTTCTGTAACTCACCCGAGATTTCGGGGTTCCACGAGTTCTGGTGCAAACACAGGTCAGCACCAGGTCGAATTTAGATTTGGAGCGCACAGGGGTGCCTGATGCGAAATTCCAAGGTGAACAGGGCTACTCGAACGCTGAACTTGCTCGCGCGTTGTGCGTCATCGAAAGATTAAAGATTGAAGGAGCGTGTTATGGATCGCGAGCACGTGAAGGCGTCGCCGATAAGGCCAAGGGCACGATTAAAGAAGGTGCTGGCAAGCTGAGTGGCGACAAGGACCTCCAAAGACAGGGTAGGGCCGACAAGGCCAAGGGCGCCGTGCACAACGCCGCCGGTGACGTTAAGGATGCCGCGCGGGATGCAGCAGACGCCATGAAGAAGTGACTTCCCTTATGTGGGGACTAACACTCGCCGCTTCTTCTGGGCGGCGGTTTTGTTTGCGGTATCGAGGAACCGCGCGCCTCCGTGCAGCGGCTTTATCTTCCTTTCTTACCTCTCGCATCACGACCTTGAGCACATGAGCAACTGCTCTTGCAGCGCCTTCGCCTCGTCCCATGGCGCGCGCACCTAAGGCCGGTTAAGGGATTGGTTACCGGTCACTGTCACCATTTACATATAGTCGCATTATGCGGCAGCGCATTCTGAGAACAGTCTACTACTTCGACACGCCCGGTTGGCGGTCTCTTTCAGGAGACGCCCCAATGCTTAAGGGCTTCACGGTCTTCGTTGTTGCGCTGATCAGTACAGCGCAAGTGGATCAATACCTGACTCACGGTCGGTACACCGATGCGGCCATGGCTATGCTGCGGCAGATCGGTCGCGCGTTTGGATTTTAAATAGTTCTTTGCGACGGAGACCCGTCATGGACGGCATCTCATGGACCGATCTCGAAAGGGATGAACAACGCGCAATTGCGATATTGGGAGCCGGTCTTTCCATTGAACTGTGCAGCCCCCTTGCTCTCCTGGCGTTAGTCGGCTTGGGTCTGATACGGCTGCTGCACACAATTTGCGAAGAGATGCCGTTTTGAAGCGTGTCGCTGGGTAAGCGGTTCGGCGCCGGTCGATCACGACAGGGGGTGGGGATGCCAAGCGCAATCGAGCTGATTGTGGACGGTTACGTTCGCTTGAACAATCGGAGGGCTCTGGATGATCTCCGCATGCAGCGCCGGAAACTGGCGGTGGACCTAAAGGCACGTACAGGTTTTGATTTCCGGACAACCGTCCAGCAGATCGAGGAGGATATCGCCGTGATCGAGGCTGGGCTGGCGCGGTTGGATGGCGCGGCGGCGAGCTAAGCTGCCAAAGCAGTTCGCGGTTCAAGCCGCCCGATTAGCTTCTTTCTCAGTCCCGCGCATAACGATCTTGAGCACATCATCCGGCAACGGGCCATTGCAGCGCCTTCGCCTACTCCCATGTCGCGGCATCCACCCGCCTGCTACAGGTCAACATCGTCTCGACGCATTTTACTGGCGCTTAGTAAGGCAATAGTTCGGACGCTTTTGTCCCGGCCAGGCTGTGGAAATTCTTGCAATGACCTATGGCTGTACGGGTGACCTGGCGCTCAGTCGAAGGTGTGTAAGACCACAGCATAGTGGTTGCAACAATGAGGAAGGCAACGGCCGCGATTGCAGATGATATCAGACGCTTCATGGGAAACCTCCGGTTTCCGATTGAAGGTTCGTCCGACAGTTCGATTAAAGGTTCAATGGAAAAAGCCAAAATCTCGGCCCGCTCATGGAGTTCCATTTGAGACGTAAGGGCGGCCCGCCCGTGCTAGGCGGCATGCCCACCCGCATTCGACTATCTCGCACCCTGCACCCTCCGAAAAGCCCGACCGAATGGTTCGGAAACACCCCGGCATCGGTGCGAAGTTGCCGACATAGCGGTTGACGACGCGGAACAGCGCGATAATGGCGGCTTGGTTGCTGGTGATCAAACACAAACGAGAACACCCGCTCGCCACCCCTACTCGCCGTCGATCATTCGCTCCTTGGTGATCCGCAGGCTGCGGACGTAATAGCCTTGTGCCTGAACGGCCGACTTGATTTCGTCGCTGACCTTGAGAACTCGTTTCCTGCTCCTCCGCCACTTATGTGCAGAGTAAAGCACGGGCACGGGAGAGCCTGAACTTAGAACGAGCAAGAAGCGCCTGTCATTGCGATAGACATCATACATTTCGCCCCCGCGATTATGTTGAAGTAAGCATGTCTGGTCTGGACGAGCTTAGTATCGCGAATGGCTGCGCGGGTTGTAAATCTGCAACGTCCGGGATTTCTTCAGCAACGTTCCAGATTGGGAACGAACTTGGTGCAGCTCGGCCGTGGGTATGGATCAAGCTCTTGCGAGCGGTCGGGTAAAGAGGTTATCGAATTCCGCCACAACTGCGTGAGCAAATGCGCGGATGCTCGAAATCCCCCGCTGCGATCACTGCGAAGAAGAGTTCGCGCCAGAAGAGCTGATAGTTCTCGCGCCACCGGCCGGGGACGGCGAGTTGATCTGCGGTCGGTGCATCGAAGTCAAGCTCCGTCGGGCCGTCGCGAAGCTACCGCGCGGTGATAACTGATGCTCCAGCGCATCAGGATCATCTCGATCCCGCAGCTTCCGTGTAGGCGGTTCACGAGCGCGAGCGCAATCCAGCCTCCTCGGTAGCATCAAGCTTAACGAGTGACATTCGTTGCCAACTTGCCGAGAGGGAATATCGTCGCGTCGATCGGACATTTTTTTTCCCGAACCACCAGTTAGCGGGGGTTGCCTGAAAACGGGATCGATTTCCATGATTCGATATTCGTCGTATGGATTCGAACTATCGTGCACCAGCCGCGCAGTTCTCCTATCGCGCCCGCTGGAAGCCGAGTACCGTCAGCTCATCGAGTTACGAGAGCGGGTCAGACAGGCCGAAGCCGCGGCCTCAAAGCGGTTTACGATCGCGACAAGGAAAAGAATTCGCCGCAACGAAGATGAATCCGCTGGCAGGCATCTGCTCGATGCGCGCGGCGGAGTTCGTGGCGTGCAGCGCCAGGGTTGTAACCACCAAAGTCAGGTCGTCGAGAGTGGTCGAGATGCCTTGGTGGCGGGCTTGGGGGAGAAGCGTGCAGTCGGTGGGACTACGCCCGCTTTGAATGGGCCCGCGAACCGCGAGGGCCAGCTCCGTCGGATTGCCCGGCGACGCGCCGCCGTCCGTCTTTCCCGAAGATCCTCGACGGATTAGAGTCCTGTGCGCGGAGCTGTCGCCGAAAATCCGCCCTCCGGTTTTCATCTTGTGGCCTTGCTTTGGTCAAACCGGCGTTGGGGAGTGTGGACCTGCCCGATTTAATGCTCGGCTTCGGTCCGGGTGACATTGGGTGCAATGGGGAACGCCGATGCTTTCGCCGATTAAACCGATATATCCCGGCTCACAAATTCATAGTCCCGCGCTCTCACCAGAAGACGTCGAGCTTGTTGCGCGCGCGGA
Source organism: Bradyrhizobium sp. 172 (assembly GCF_023101065.1). Taxonomy (NCBI): domain Bacteria; kingdom Pseudomonadati; phylum Pseudomonadota; class Alphaproteobacteria; order Hyphomicrobiales; family Nitrobacteraceae; genus Bradyrhizobium; species Bradyrhizobium sp. 172. The sequence goes on along the minus strand of NZ_CP064701.1, from coordinate 6,168,985 downwards.
TGAACGGCTCGTCCACGCCTATGATCAGATCGCACATGCAGATGAACAGCTGGCGCGTGTCAACGAACAGCTTTCCAAGTTAGATCAGGATGGCACGGGCCATCCTTCTCAGCCGAAGAATTCCGCGAAATGGTTTCGACCACCTGACCGCGGGGCGAGCTCATTGCGCGGAAGGCCGGCACTGCGCGGCCTGATCGGTCTGCTGTTGGCAAGCGGCATCTGTTTAGCTGCTCTTGCAGCGCAGTCATCCGACGGCGATGCGGTCAGAGCAATGATGTATCGGTGGTCCGCGCATGCCGTTTCACCTTCGTCGTTGCCGCAAGAAAGAGCCGAGATCTCCTCGGCTCTGCCTACCACTCAGACGAGTGCGACCTATGTGGCACTTCAGCAACCGGGGCCGTTGACTACACCGCACGATGCGATCCAGGCAGCCGCCAGCCCCAGTTCGCCGGAGCTGGCGCCGACGCTCCAGGGATTGTCGGGCGACCTTACCAACCCGCAGCAAGCGATCGAGCAGCTCAAGGCCAGCCAAGATCAAATCGTCCGCGACCTTGGCCAGCTCTCCAACCAGCTTACGGCGGTCCAGGCACAAATGGTGCGAGACAGAGCGGATGCCGCCGAGCAGCTCAGAATGGTCCAAGAACGATTGGCCGGCATCACCACTAACGCTTCCGAGCAGATCCTACGCCCCAAGACGCCGGTGCCGTTGCCCAGGCCAATTGCCGCCACGATCCGCAAACCTGTGCCAACCGTTCCGCGGCCGCAAGACAGGGGGCGGCCACACGCGCCGCTGCAGACCGACCAGGCCGTGCAGGACTAGGGATTAGCTGTTTTCAACGCGTCCGATCGCTGCGAGACCTCGGTGCGGAGCGCCGAGGGCTGTTGCTTGCTCCGCAGCTGCCGCCATCGCGCGGCTTGCAGCCCATAGTTCACTCGCAACCGGGTGGGAGATAATCGTCCCAATGTGGGGGATGGCGAAGCCTTTTGGCGCTCTCCTTCCCTGTTAGATTGGGGCGGGAGCGCGACTGGCGTTCCCATCACCGGAGCTCTCCGCGGACGCTCAGATGGCACGCTCCTTGCCAATCAGTCGGACCAGTGATTTTCGTTGCGAGGAGACGTCTAGCAATGGGACCAAAAATTCGAATCTTCAGACGCCCAAAGCCCAATCTGGCACATGTTACCCGCAATCTGATGCAACTACTCGACGCGCTCGAGGATCTTGAGGAGCTGAGAGAGAAGGTCCGGCTAGCAGAAGCAACCCGAGTGTTACATTAAAGCGGCCACCTCCGTCAGAGCTGCTGACTAATCTGCAATGGCACCTTGAATCGGCAATAGTAGCCGGCGCGGTTTTGCGTTTTGCGTGCGACCAATCGAGGGCGCGCGTGCGGTCCAGCACCATGCGGCAGAACCCGCCATGGCGCAGAGGAACCGCGCCGGGGGATCATGGTTAACGGTCTGGCAAGGAGATCGTCCAATGCCCCATGCCACCCCTTTGGTGCTCGCCGCCATCGTCGCCAGCTCAGCTCTGCTGGTCCTCGCGCCAGGAGGCGCCGCAAATGCTGGGTCGGCGGGTGCGGGCACGGGGACAAGCGCGAGCAGCGCCAGCGCTGGTCCGTCGGCGCCTGCCGGAATGGGGACGAATGCGGGTAGCGCCGGCGCTGGTCCCTCAGCGCCTGCCGGAATGGGGACGAAAGACACCGCCACCGGCGCAAATCCGAGCACCAACAATCAATTGAACAATCCGAACGTTGAACCCGCCACGCCGACAAAGTCGCGGACGGCCGCACAGGCCGCAAGAAATGCCGGGGTTGGCCACGCGCAAAATGGCCTGCCGATCGGGGCCGTTGGGACGGGTACAAGCAACGAGGACCAGATGATCATCGGCTCATTACCCGCCCGAAACGCATCAGCCCCGGCAGCACAGGCCAAAGGAAACATCAGTGGTGGTCACGCGACAAATGGTCTTCCGGTCGGAACGTTTGGAAAGGGCCCCAGTCTTTCGGACCAGGTGAGTCGGCCGCGCGCCGCGCGAGCTGGCGATAAAGTGCTGGACGCCAAAGCGCAGGTCGAGCGACGAACGACCGTTTCGCCCAAACGTGTCCTGGCTAGATAAAGCAGGGTTTGTAGCTGCGAGCGAAGCGGCGAGCAGACTTGCGACCGAGATCCGGTGGGGCGTGGCAGGGTCCCGATGGCTGGCGCCGCAACTCGCCTGCCAGACGCCGGATAATTGGATCATTTAATATCGCGCCATAAACCGGAGCCGGTCGCGAGGAGCCACCTTTGCGCAGCCGGGCGAAAACGGCCTCGACATCCACCTCACTGGGACGCCGACACCGTCGGATCCCAGCGCATCTAGGGACACAAAGAATTAGTCGAAGCCTAGTCCGGTGCAAAACTCGGGTCTGTTCGGTTTCAGACCTTGATGTACCTTTGATGGCACCCTGGCTGGGTGGACCTGCGGCGAGGTCGGAATGCCGAGGCCTCGCGCCGTGACCACCAGCCCGTCCATCCAAAGTTGGTCCCACGGGCGACCGTGCCTATGCACCGCGCGGTGAATACGCCGCTAACTAACAGTTAGGAGAACAAATATATTGTTTCCGTGGTTGAATCATCCGTCATCCCGGACAGCAAGGTTACTGTTTGCGTCGAGGATGAGTTTAGAACCTGAGCCAAGACGATGAAGGACCTCAGGCGACGATTGGAGAGGCTCCGCGCGGACGCCAGAGACTTTGCTCTTATGAGTCAGTCGGCGGCCGATGCCGAAAAGCGCGCGCTCTTTCAACGCTTGGCGGATGAACTCGCCTTCGAAGCTCTTGAGCTTGAGATCATCGTAAAACAACAAGGGCACTCGGATTCCAGCGAGCAGCACGAGGTCGTGGAATTTAAGCCATCCGCTCACAAGAAGCGCGGCTGATGCGGAAAGAGGCTGGGCGGTCGGCTTGTCTTATCCGTCCCGCGCCCTGAACGATTTTAAGCATAGCTTCCACCAACGGCCGCTAAGGCACCTTCGCCTCATCCCATTGCGCATGGATCCAGACGTCGCGCGGTTCATCAGCTCGACCCGCGGGGCCGGCCACGTCCCAGGCGGCGTCCTTGCTCAAGCATTTGAGCGCAAGTCGCAGTATCCGGAGCTGGCACCTCGCTCAGATCGTGCAAGGTGACGATCGGCATCGCAGCCGCCCAGCAGCTCGGTCTCGGCAAGGTACCAGTGCCCAGCCGGACACCAACCCTTCGCGCGGCATCGATGACAAGGGGTAGAACGAAACCGCACATCGCGATGTTGCATCGGACCGCCTTGGCAAGAACTAACACTACTTTGGCAGATTGTTGATTTTGCCGCGATTTATAGGATTCCCGAATCAATTGTTCAATGATTCATGGGTGGTCGGCTCTTGGAGGGCTGACCATGCCGGGATGGGAAGACGAACTCGAACGCTGGCTGATGCCGTTCTTGGACCGGCTGGGTCATAAGACCCGACAGCGGATGTGTCCTCTATATGTTGCGGGATTGATCGGTCCTGGCGATCGCAAGAGCGTTCAGCCGATGGCGGAACGCCTTGCCACGAGCAACTACGACCAGTTGCACCATTTCATTGCGGACGGCGTCTGGAACGCGACGCCGCTAGAGACAGAGCTGCTCAACCAGGCGGACCGACTTGTCGGCGGCAGGGATGCGGTGCTGGTTATTGATGACACCTCACTGCCGAAAAAGGGTGAGCGATCGGTCGGTGTTGCGGCTCAATACGCGTCGGCTCTCGGTAAAACTGCAAATTGCCAAACGCTGGTGTCTTTAACGCTTGCGCGCGGGGAAGTGCCCGTGATGGTCGCGTTACGTCTCTTTCTGCCTGACAGCTGGACAAGCGACATGCCTCGCTTGAAGCGCGCTCGCGTGCCAGTCGAACACCGAACGCCGCGGTCCAAGCCGGAGATCGCTTTGGCCGAGATTGACCGCGCGATGGCAGCCAACATACGCTTTGGATGTGTGCTGGCGGATGCAGGATACGGCCTCAGCGCGCCGTTTCGACAAGGGCTAACAGAGCGCGGGCTGGCCTGGGCGGTCGGTATCCCTCGGCACCAGAAAGTGTATCCGGTCGATGTGAAGCTCATTTGGCCGATCACCAAAGCCCGTGGCAAACCACGAAAGCACCACGTGCCCGATATCTTATCGATTGCGGCAGAACAAATGCTGGCCAGCGCCAAATGGAAAACCGTGAGTTGGCGCAGCGGGACGAAAGGTCGGCTCAAAGCCCGATTTGCTGCTCTCCGTGTCCGCACCGCCGACGGCCCTCCGCAGCGGATATGGGATAAAGGTCAGCAGCATCTCCCAGGCGACGAAGCCTGGCTCATTGGCGAGCAACGTGCCTCCGGGGAGAAGAAATACTATCTCGCCAATCTTCCGGCGACGACGGATCTGCGCACGCTGGCCGCCACCATCAAGGCACGGTGGATTTGTGAGCAGGCGCATCAACAGTTGAAGGAGGAACTTGGACTTGATCACTTCGAAGGGCGATCATGGCAAGGTCTTCATCGCCACGCCCTTATGACAATGATTGCCTACGCCTTCCTGCAACATCGTCGCCTCGCAAACGCGGGGCGAAAAAAAAAGAATCAACGGGCCTCCGCCTCAACCGACTATGCCCGCCGTACGTCACGCCATCGTCGATCTCATCCTTCGGCCGCCGCCCCAGCAGTGCCCATATTGCCGAAAGCAAATCCTTGAAAAACAGCGGCGAAAACACATTCTGCCAAAGTAGTGCTAAGACGCGGACTCATAAGGACGCAGCCATAGCCTGATTGACGCGAGCTGAACGAAGGCAAGGTAGTTGGCGGCCAGCCTATGTACCGCCTCGCCACCCGACGACATTGTTTGATCCGGTTGAAGAACCGCTCAACCCGGTTGCGAGCGCGATAGAGATATGGGCTGAAGCAGATCGGATCGCTGCGATTGCTCTTCGGCGGGATGTTGGCCCACGCGCGCCCTTCTTCATGGCAAGCTCCCTGATCCAGTCCGCGTCATAGCCACGGTCCGCAAGCAACATTGACCCGGATTTCAGACGAGACAGCAGTTTTCCGGCAAGTCGAACGGATTGGCCTTACCGGGGCTCAGCGCCAACCGTACCGGCAGACCATTGCTGTCGACCACCGCATGGATTTTGCTCGTCAAACCGCCGCGGGACCTTCCCATCGATTGGCTGGTTCCTTGCGATGCAGGCCCCATGCTAATGTACGCTGACAATGGAGGTGTCGATCATCTGGGTAGCGGCATCATGGGCAGTGGCAAGCGCTTTTATGATGCGGCCCCAGACGCCAGCCCGCCGCCGCCTGACGAAGCGGTTGTAGCAAGTGGTGTATGGCCCAAACGCCGCCGGCAGATCACGCGCCAGGGTGCTCCTGATCGAAGGATCCAGAAGAGGACCCGTCTGTCGTTCGACCGGGGGACGCCACGCGGCTTGTTCGGCAGCATCGGCTTGATAGCGGTCCATTCATAGTCAGCGAGTTCGTAGCGCATGATTCGAGCTCCAGTTCGGAAGTTTGAATCACGGCCATTCGGCCAAACGCAACGCTCATGGGCAGACACTGGTACGCGCCTTTTGGACAGGAACGGGCATCAACCATCCCGCACTCTGTGCCAAAACTGTCGAAAATGACCCAAAGCAGTCGTTGCTGGAAATCAACAGGATTGAATGCTCCACCAACAGGGCGGCAATGCCGGGGCAGCCGGGACATCGTCAGAGTGCGATTGTTTCCTCGACTACATGTTTCAGCGCCGTTCCCTCAGCCGACAGGGTCATTCGCAGTTTGAGCTGGCCACCTTTCACCGCCCCGCTGCGCACTAGGTTTTCGATTTCGCGCTGCGATGTAACTCCAACATGCTTCAGAAATTTACGGATAGCCATATTGAAGCGGTCTTCATCGAACTCGGCGGTCATGGCTGTTCTCCCTGGTCGGTCAGGCGATGTCTAACACGAGGCGAGCAAAGACCCAACATCGAGGCCCAACTCGCGTCACCCCCGACTTCCTCCTCAACCTGATTGCCTACAACGTCGGCCCCGAGCTGAAGACTACACCCGAGGCGGCGCAAGGTCGGCCGTTTGAGGTGGACCGGACACGGCTGGAGCTGTCGCCGACCGCCGCTTGTGACCCATGGCGGAAGTCAGTGACCGGTCAAAAAAATATTCCTTCGGAGGCCGCTGAAGTCATCTTCCATTTGTTCGGTTTTGGCGATTACACTGTTGCACTCGTATGGTACCCAATTTTTTTGCACGGAGAGATTTCATGACCTTGTCAGACGTCACCCGCCGCAGATTGATCGGCAGTCTCGCGGCCGGAGTAAGCGCGGTCTCGGTAACTTCATCAAGCATCAGCAGCGCACGTGCTCAATCCGCGCAAAAGGCTTTTGTTCTTATTGGCGGAGCCTTTTACGGAGCTTGGTGTTGGCATCGCGTCACCGAGAGGCTCGAAAAACAGGGCCACAAAGTCTATGCGCTTACGCTTACGGGATTGGCAGAACGCTCGCATCTCCTCAGCAGAGACATAAATCTCGACACGCACATCACGGACATCGCAAATCTCGTCGAATGGGAAGACCTCACAGACATTTGCCTCGTTGCCCATTCGTATGCCGGATGTCCCGCATCGGGCGCGCTTGAGCGCGTTGGAAACCGTGTGTCATCTATCGTCTGGGTTGATGCAATAAAGCCTGCCGACGGGGAGTCATTCCGAGACTTGGTCTCCTTCCCGATAGAGGAGGGTGCAATCAGCCGTCCGGCTCCCAAAGCGCTCCCCCCGACGGCCTTTAGCGACCCCAAAGACGTTGCTTGGGTTCTATCGAAGGTAACTCCTCAACCGATTGGCACATGGCTGCAGCCTGTGAAGCTCTCCGGCGCACGCGAAAGGGTCGCGAAGAAAACCTACATCCGCTTACCCAAATTCCAGTTAGCGGCCTTGGACAAAGCGGCAGGGGAGTGCAAGTCCGATAATTCTTGGACCGTCCTCGAAAACGCGACGTCTGGCCACTCCGTTATGATCGCCGAGCCGGATTGGTTGACTGACGTGCTGGTGAAAGCAGCGTGAGATTGATCTGATCAGGAACGACTTTCCTGGGCTGCCATAACTAAATTGTAGCCGAGCGATCCGTCTCGCTCGGCTTGCGAGTAGCCAGTGTACGAACGACTTCCACACATGGCCCGTGACCGACCTCAGTTAGAGCGCTGCGAGGGCCGCTTCCGGGAGATGAGCCGACCCGATCATGCAAGCTGCCGAGGGCTGCCTTTGACCCAAGCCGAACAAGTCAACGCGGGCGCTTTTTTCGGCCAGAGATCTCTGATGCTTCGTGGCTGCGAGCCTACGGCACGTTCGTCGCCACGGTGTGTGGCTAGAAAACAAAACGCCGCTGTCGCCGCAATCGGCGACGCATCGCCGAGACACCTGTGACTTTTGAACGTTTGCCGACTTCGTTCTTCGGCTTGCTCAACCCGGCTGCGAGGGTTCTGAAGCTCTGTCAGTTGAGATCTTAGAAACCAAACGCGTTCGTGCAGAACTGTCATGCGGTTGTGCCCCTGACCAGGCCTACTCATCAGCGCGCCTTACTATGACTATTTAAAAACCGCCATTGTCAGGCCGGAGGACGTAAAATCACTCATTTCAATTAATAGTAGCTCAGGTTCGCTGAAAGTGCTGTGAAATACCTCATTTTCGTGGAAAAGACGTGTCCTGAGCGGTTTCATTTGCTTGTGAGGTGGGTACCAACGTCGGCGGATTAACCGCGCGATCCGGTTTAATTTTAATGAGACAAAATACTGCTTGTTAGCCTAGGCGGTGCAGATCAACGTGCAGATATTGCCGTTTTCCGGGCTCGGCGGGATCGGAAAACTGACTCTGTAGAGGTGCAATCGCGATCGCTGCGATGGCTCGATTGGAAGTTACCTCTTCATTGGAGAATCTCGCCATGGTCGAACGTCGAGCAATGGAGCGGATACCGATCAACCGGGCGGCGCGGCTGTCGTTTGGTGGATGAGTGGGATCCATCCGTGCGTGGTGCGCGACATCAGCGCCCTGGGAACCTGCATCTCCACGCCGTACTACATATTCGCCAGCGAATTTGCGCTATCGTTCGACGAACATTCCGAAACCTTCACCTGCCGCCTGATGTGGAGGAAGGAGACACTTTGCGGGGTGTGCTTCCTCCTGCGCCGCAGCTCGCCGAAATTGGCGAATGACGTGGTGCGGCTTGACCACCAATGATGTGCTGCCGACTCTGAGCATCCTTAAGCTCATGTGTCGACATAATTCCTCCCGTGCGCTGAGAGGCGATCGGGCGGCCGTTTTGGGCGACAAAGTCGAGCCCCTCCACAAGGTCCGCTGATTGAGGGATGGCAGACAGATCAACTCACGTTCAGTTCTTCGCGTTTTGACCCGAAGCGGTCATGTTGCGATTTTGGGAGGAAGCATCTCAACGTTCGCATCACGCTGCAAATCGTGTCACCGCGTGAAGTTCGTAGCTTGATCGCCTCCCGGAAGAGAAGACGTGGAGGCTGGCCGTCGGCAGCCTTCTCCGAATTTTGCCTGCTCGCCTCTCTGGCCAACAAGTTTCCTCAAGTCTTCAAATCAATCGTGGCTGCCTGGGTTTGATCCTGATTGAGTTCAGCAGCGTTGCGGCGGCGATCATCAGCAGGATGCCGGCGAGGCTGAGCGCGATCTGCATCGCAAGACCATTCGAGATGTCGGCCAGCGCTATTTGGCTGGCGAGCGCCAGCAGAACACCGAGACAATAGATTGCCAGCGAATTCTCCCCACAGCGGATCGCTGCGCGCATCAGCGGCATCGGCAGTCCTTGCCAATCGCGGGGTACGAGCCATACCGCCACAATCGCAAGCGCTAAAAAATGCAGCAACCGCAAGGGAGCGAGATCCGATTTGTCGACTTGGTAAACCACACTGGCGAGCGCTTGTGGGACCAGATCTTCCAGGGTCGTGAGCCACCAACTCAATGCGACGATCAGGCTAAAAGTCAGATAGAGAACTGCAAGTACAAGCGCGATGCGACAGGTCATCCAGGGCCAGACTCCCTTGCCCGCAATGACACACCAGGCGCCGAGCACAACCAGTAGCTGCCAAGCCAGCGGGTTGAAGAACCACACGTTGTTGGGCCAGGCCGGGACGGTCCAGCCGAAGACGTGTACCAGCGCATAAAGCAAGAGCGACGCGCCGAGTGTCACGTTCGGCACTCGCAACAGCAACCACAATAGTGGTGCAAACAAAAGATGATAAACCACGAAAATCGGCAAGACGTCGGTATTGACCGGACGGTATTGCAGGATCGCCGCATGCGCGAGCGCCGCACCCGGATGTTCCAGCAAAAGGCGCGTGTTGCTCTCGTCGGCGATCCGGCCACCGCCGGTTAGGTAGACCATGATGGCGCAAGCTATAGTGAGCAATAGAAATGCAGCATAAATGTCCCAGCTTCGCCACAGCGTACGGGTGATGACGCCGGGCCAGCCATCGCGCGAATGTGCGCTGCCGTAAGCCAGTGCGCAGGTCACACCCGAGACGAACATGAATACTTCCGCGCTATCACTGAAGCCGTAGTTCCGCAGCGTCAGCCAGCTTCCGATGTTGTTGGGGAAATGATTCAAAAAGATGCACCAGAGCGCGAGGCCGCGGCAAGCATCGATGCGTAGGTCGCGGCCTAGCCCTTTCGGCTCCGGCCGCGGGCCCGCCAATGGCATCGCAGGCGCCGCGAGCAACTCGGGTTCGGGCTGCGGATGCAGTCCGCGCAACGCGTTTCGCTCGATCTCCGCCAGCATCCGGCGACTGTCAATGTTCAGCGCAGTCCGATGCTTGTCGAGGTGGGCCGGCGCGTCACTAACGGGATACGATCGCATCGGCTCCCGGGCATCGGACAGATCGATCGAACTGATCGCCACCATCTCGACGAAAGAGCTGCGCGGCGGCGGCGCAGGCACCATCATCATGGTGGCGACGGACCGAAAGGACGGAAATGATAATCCTTCCATTCCTTCCATTCCTTCCATTAATTCTTCGTCGGTAATCACTTCATAGGAGCCAGCCGGTAGTATCCGCTCGAAGCTTGTGATCCGAAATGGGTGCTCGAACTCCACCGTTTCACGTCGTGATCGGGTAATCGTCATGATCATCCTCGCATGTTGGCGAGGACGCGCCGGGACAGCGGATAACAGCTGGCATAAAGAGGCGATCTCGCAGGTGCTGAACGCTCAATGACGGGGCTATTCAGCACCTCCGGCGAAAGCGATTCCACTGCAAACCGAAACCGGAAACTCCGCCTCAGAGCCATGCGCGTCCGGATTAATTGTTATCGAATATTCGCTGCCGTCCCGGCAGCCAATGCGCCAAGCATCGACCCCAGATTCGGTGCCGCCTTGATACATGGTCCGAACAACAGCTCCACAGGCCTGCTTTCTATTCTTCAAAACGGACGTCCAGAAAGCGAGATGCTTAGCCTGATCCAGTGCAAGTATCCTCATCGACCTTTTGTTAGCGGCGTGGGCCGTTCTGAAAGGCTCGGCAGCTACGACCTCGGGTGGCATGGCTGTTGTTGCAGTGGCAGCCGCCCTTCTAAAATGCAGATCGGCATCCAGAACAAACCATAGGACGGTGAAGCTCGCGACAGCCACCAGAGAGAGAATAGGCGATCGCTTCATCATGTCTCTCCCTCCCAGAGATCGAGACATTGCGGCCATCGCGGCGTCGCGAGGCCCGAGAAACCTAACGAAATATGGTACGTCGTGAACGGCGCTGATCGCTGCAACCGCCCAGGAACTGAGCCCTACCTTTCGATGAGCAGTGGCACAGCGGGGAGTGCAGCAGCGGCAGCGGGTTCAAGCAGCGGCACTGACCTGTCGCGAAAAGATGTCAAGGTGGGGCTGACTGATACCGTTTAAAGCCGCGTCAGCTCGGCTCGAACCTTGCGTGTCACTGCGTGCCGAGCGGCGAGCCTGGCAGCGCACTAGATGTCCGATTCGGGCACACGTTTACCTCGACTGGAAGAGCATGATCTGATCAACGGCAAACACAACTCACGATTTATGAACGCGCGGAGGTTTCACACAACCGCTGAGGCATAGAAGGGCAACGGCGCGCGAGACGGACTCAGATCGCATGACGCGCAGCGCGAGATAAATGTCTCTTCCTGTGAAGGGTTTCGGATGCCGGCCGCATGATTGACGGCGCGGCACATTCGGGCGGCCGGCGTCCGAAAGCCTCCAAGGGAGGAAACCGCGCATGGTGGGCAGGACTGATGCGGCAGGCTCTATGGGGATTTGAGCGCTGCAGGCGAGTTTGGTGATGGAGTTCGAACCGGTGCAGCGCGCGGCACGACGCTGTCGCTATCATGGAATGGGCGGTGGACGTTGTCGAACGCGATCAATGATCGACGGATGGGCGACGACCGATGAGCGTTCGGGTGCGCTGCGCCGTGGCCGGTCGATGAGCGGCGGGCATGACGAACAGCTTTGCGGAATGGCCGATGCGCGGTCATGAGGTGTCGATCCTGATGGCGCTGATTGGCGCGGTCGATTGACGGTGCGGCATTGCACCTCGCTCAAAAACCTCGATGACGATCATGCGGCCGCCGCAGCATGGACACGGTGGCTTGCCGCTGTCGACGATGGTCTCGGTCGGTTCATCCTCACGATCGCTGACGGCGAGCAGTTCGCGCGCGCGTGCGACATTGTCGGCGCAGACGCCCCGTGCGAGCAGGCCGTAATGGCGGATGCGGTGAAGGCCTTTTGGCAGCACGTGGATGAGGAAGCGGCGGATGAACTCGTCTGTGGCGAGCGTCATCCGCTTTTGCCGGTCGCGGCCTTCGACCCGATAATCCTTCCATCTGAAGGTGACATCGTGCTGGTCGAGGGCGATCAGGCGGCTGTTGGCGATGGCGACGCGGTGAGTATAGCGCGACAGATAGGCCAGCACGGCTTGTGGTCCGCCGAACGGACGCTTGGCATAGACGACCCATTCCGTCTTGCGCGACGCTGCAAGCAATGCGGCGAATGACTGCGCTGCAGCGAGATGAGCGTCGTTGCCGAAGAAGCTCAGGCGCCCGGCCTGGTGGAGGGCGGCGAGGCGACCTAGGAACAGCCGCCGAAACAGGCGTGAGAGCACGCGCACCGGCAGGAAGAACCCCGGCCGGCAGGACACCCAGCGCTGTCCGTCGGGCGAGATGCCGCCGCCTGGCACGATCATATGCACATGCGGGTGGTGGGTCATGGCCGAGCCCCAGGTGTGCAGCACGGACGTGATACCGATCCTGGCGCCGAGATGCTTCGGATCTGCGGCGATCGTCAGCATCGTCTCGGCCGAGAGCTTGAACAGGAGATCGTAGATGATGGCCCTGTTCTGGTAGGCGATGTCGGCGATCCGGGCCGGCAGCGTGAACACGACGTGATAATATGGCACCGGCAGCAGCTCGGCTTGGCGATCGGCGAGCCACTGCTTCGCCGCGGCGCCCTGGCACTTCGGGCAGTGCCGGTTGCGGCAGGAGTTGTAGGCGATGGACGTGTAGGCGCAGTCCTCGCAGCGCGCGACATGGCCGCCGAGCGCCGCCGTGCGGCAGCTCTCGATCGCCGACATCACCTTCAACTGGTCGAGGCTGACACGGCCGGCATGGGCCTGCCGCCATGCCGGGCCACGGTCGCGGAAGATATCCGCAACCTCCAGAGCCGGACGAGACACGCCGGCCTCGCGTCAGCCGGGCGGCCGGGCCTCCTTCAGCTTGATCGCGATGTGCTCCAACGGGCTCATGACCTCGCTGATCGTCTTGGTGGCGACGCGGGTATAGAGCGCGGTCGTATCGAGCTTGGCGTGACCGAGCAGAACCTGGATCACGCGCACGTCGATGTTCTGCTCCAAGAGATGAGTGGCGAAGCTGTGCCGCAAGGTGTGCAGCGAGACCCGCTTGTTGATCTCCGCCATCTGGGCAGCGGCGTGGCAGGCGCGGTTGAGCTGGCGCGTGGTCATCGGCTGGGCCGGATCGCGGCCAGGGAAGAGCCAGCCCTGTGGCCGTGCCGCCTTCCACCAGGCGCGCAGCAGATCGAGCAGGTGTGGGGAGAGCATGACGTTACGGTCCTTGCCGCCCTTGCCCTGTTCGACCCGGATGATCATCCGCTTGCTGTCGATGTCGGAGATCTTGAGCGAGACGACCTCGTTGGCCCGCAGGCCGGCGCCATAGGCTACGCTGAGCGCCGCCTTGTACTTGAGCCCCGGTGCCGCATCGAGCAGGCGCGCCACTTCTTCCGGGCTCAGCACCACCGGCAGCTTGCGCGGCTCGTGAATGACGTGGGTGTGCTCGACGATCTCGTTGCGCTTGAGCGTAACCTTGAAGAAGAACCGCAGCGTCGAGACGGTCTGGTTGATAGTCGGCACGCCAACGCCGTTCGATGCCAGATGCAGCTGGTAGCGCCGCACGTCCTCAAAACTCGCCGTTTCCGGCGATCGCCCGAGGAATACCGCGAAGTTCTTGACCCTCTGCACATAGTCATGTTGGGTCTTCGGCGCGAACTTGCGGATCGTCATGTCTTCGATCATGCGCCGCCGCAACGGGCTCGTGGCCTCGTCGGTCATGGGGATGCTCCTGTCTTGGGTGAAGGTTGCGAACCCCTCATCTCAAGACAGGACGCCTCGTTGCGCTATCCTCTCAGCCGCGCTGCCGGCCGTCGTGCCTACCGCGCGAGCGGTTTAGTCCTTTGGCCCATAGCCGACCTGTCGGGAGCAGGCCGGCGAGGACCGCTTGTGACCCCAATTCAGACATCGGCCTCCCTCTCCCTCTCCCTCTCTCTCTCTCTTCATGTTGCAGTAGTCTTGAATTGAGACGCCCCGACCAATTGGCGGGGCGCTCGTCGATTTCATATCGTCCGCCAACTAGCCCTTAGACGTTTGTCTCGCGTCGGTTGGCGCAGCGACATATCTAGAGTTCGGCGCAACCAGGAAGTCACGTCAGAGGGCAAACCGACCCGATCGGTGCGCCGTCGCGTGCGCCATTCGCAACTACAATCGTTTTTTTTGCGAAGAAACGCACCTTAAGCCTTCAGGTCGGTGATCCGCATAATCGCGACCACGTTCCCATCATTGAACGCCTGCTCCTTTGTGTCCTTGTTGCAGGTCCAGACAAAATTCTTCTTGCCGGTAAAGGTCTTTTCGTCCTGCTCAAGCCGAAGCTCTCCTTCGGTGATATGGCAGACCATGGCATTCATCATCGGGGGCCCCATGGTCTTCGATCCCGGCTGCATGATGATGTCGCGCATTGAGACGGTCTTAAAACCCGGGATCAGCGATGGTGTCTCGCCATCATACTCACGCACCACCACACCTGGCCACGGAGTTGTGTCCTTGTAGCCCGTCGTTTGAGCGGCGGCGGGCTTTATCATGGCCGCCGATGCCGCTGCCAACCCGAATGTCAATGCAGACCTTCGATCGATCTTGCTCATCGCTTTTCTCCCTGGGTTACTTGCAACAAGCCGCCGCAAAAGCTGCGCGCGTGTGGAATGTGAAATCGTGGTGTGAAACCGAAAAGGGGGCGGTCTCTTAGGCTAGCGTACCTGCCGACAGCGCTAGTACTGCTCGTTCGTCCCGAACGGTGACTTCGGCACATCCCGCTTCAAGGGCAACCACATTCTACGAGAACGGACGCGCCCTAGAAATGGGTGTTTCGCCCAAGAGGCATAATGCCTCAGTTTGCTTAGGCCTGAAGTTCGGACCCGGCGTCAGCAACTTCACACTGCGACAACTGAATACGCAAGTCAGTGTCACTGACTGGTCCTGTGGCGGGTCGCAGTAAGTGCGCGGCCACGACCTATTGGCGTCGAGTGCGGAGGCGATGATGCTGCTCCCGCAAGACCGCCCGGAGCTAGCCCATCAGCGAAGTGGCAGCACGCCTCAGTTTTATCGGACAAAGGGCAAGGGTCCGATGCCATCAGTGCAACCCGGAAATGAAATAGCTCCCAGCGGTGGCCGGTATTATACTGGTGCTACTGGAAGTGCTGTTTCAAGCGTTCGTGGAAAGATTGCTACGACCAGTCTGGGAGGAACATCTGATGACGACTATGTTTGTTAGACACACGGTTTCCGACTACAAGACCTGGCGGAAAGTTTACGACGATTTTGCTTCGGTTCAGAAGACGAAGGGCGTAACAGCCGAGGCTGTCTACCGAGCAGTCGAAAATCCCAATGACATCACAGTAACTCACGAGTTTGCCACGATTGAAGCTGCGCAAGCCTTCGCGGAGAGTGCTGAATTGAAGAATGCCATGCAGAATGCGGGAGTAGCGAAAGCTCCAACGATTTGGTTTACCAAAAAGGCGTGAAGTATCGATCCCGGCCAAGTGCCGGCTGTGGTGGTACCATGTCGCCTGTTGGCCCATTGAGACATGCCGAAGCGGTCTGACGATATCCGTTCACAGGGGTAGACCGGTAGAGAACGGCACGCGGCCAAAGTGACGCGATTGACCCTGGCTGTGTAAAAACGCAAAGATCGAAACGCGACGAGAATGACATTCTGGCTTTGCGGGCCCGCCGCCCTAGAATTGCGGCGATCAGGATGGGCGAAATGCAGTATGTTTGCGACACGCCGAAGGGTAAGACCTGGTTCCGTATCGAAACGGAAGGTGAAGCGGTGCAAGAGTCGCGCCTGATGCGCCACACAGTCGAGAAATATTTCTGCCGCGAGCGAGAGAAGGCAGTCCAATCCTGGCGTCCGGAGCAGCCCAACGCGATCGAGCGCGACATCGGCCTCGAGGCCCATGTACAGCGAGAGATGCCGCTTTTCCTCACGTTGCGTGACAGGGAGGGTAATCCACTGGCTACAGCGATGCTGCCACCGGGTGGCAAGGATCGCGGCGGGTTCCGGATCATCATCGTTGCCGCATGCAATGCCGATCCTTATCCTGAGCAGGATGCGGCCATCGCTGCGCTAGGAGCGCATTTCGGTCTCACACTCGATCGCCACCGCTGCTTCCCCTACGGCCGCTAAGGAGCCTGACAAGTATCGCTGCTTGGAGCGAAGTCGGCTCATGTCCCGTTGCGGACCTGCGCCGGCCTGCTACCTAATGGCAGCTTCTGACCGAAGGCGGCTATCGCATGGTCTCTATTTCTGCGAAACGGCTCTGGATTCACCACTCGCTCCGCCGGACGAGACGATGGCGCTTTCCCGGAACGGCGCACGGGTAGGCTGGGGCGCCGACAATTCCTGGCAATACATCCGATCGATCTTGCGCTGCATGAGCGCATAGCAGTCGCATACAACGCGCTCGAGCCGCACCCGGTCGATCTCGATAAACCCGCGCCGGTCGGAGGGGACGGCGCCGGCCGCGCGCAGCTTGCTCATCGTCAGAGTCACTGTCGTCCGCCGCACCCCAAGCAATTGCGCAAGCGCCTCCTGCGTCACCGGAAGGAGGTCATCGGGAACGCGGTCGTGAAGCTGCAGAAGCCACCGCGCCATGCGGCCATCCACCCGGTGCAGCGCGTTGCAAGCGGCTACGTGCTGGAGTTGCAATAACACCGCGCGGGCGTGGAGCTGAACGACATTCCTGATGGCTGCGCTTTGCGCATAGGCATCCCGAAATTTGGCGGCGGAAATCAATGATGCTGTGCCAGCGATGCGTGCAATCGCGGTCACGGATGAAAGCGATGGGCCGAGTACGGAGAAAGAGGCCAAAGCGCCTTCCCGTCCCATCAAGGTGGTTGCGACCGTTTGCCCGTCCGGCATATCGAGCATGAAGGCGATTGCGCCGCTATGGGGAAAATAGACCGGGTCCATCTCATCGCCCGAGCGCACCAGAACCGCATCTGGCTCAAACGAGATCTTCTGGAAGTAGGGCGTGAGCAAGCTGAGATCCGCTGGCGGCAGCGCTGCCAGTAGCCGATTCCCGATGCCAGTGCGGTTGACGGTCCCGATGCTTTCTTGTGAAAGAGCCCCCACTGAACGGCCGCGTCCATCTATTTCATTCACTAGGATTATCCGAATTATGAGTTGCCGAAAGGCAACTATCCAAACAGAGCCATTAGTCGAGATCAAGCACGGACATTTGCGGAGACGCTGCCGGCGTCTCGCCGCGCAAGCAGGATCTTGCATACATCATACTATTCACGCCCGTTGTGCGACTCGGCGAGCGGGGCCCTGCGGGATGATCAACCGGTGATGGTTCCGGCAGCGCTTGCTCTTGGCTTCCTAGCTGACGTCTTCGGCGGTGTGGGGCGTGCACGTCTTTTGGCCCGGCGCTTCCGTTGACACGGTGCAATTATCCGTCGGTCGATTGGGGTAAAGCCGGAAATTTGCCGCCGTCCGCCAGAGCGACGCTTTTGCCCTCAACGGACATGCGGGCGTTGTCCGTCAGGAGGCCCCAGGCCAGCACGCTTAGGTCTGCCGAAAGTGCGGACATAACGCGGCCAGCTGCTTAATGAGTACACAGCCTAGCACTACTTTGGCAGAATGTGTTTTCGCCGCTGTTTTTCAAGGATTTGCTTTCGGCAATATGGGCACTGCTGGGGCGGCGGCCGAAGGATGAGATCGACGATGGCGTGACGTACGGCGGGCATAGTCGGTTGAGGCGGAGGCCCGTTGATTCTTTTTTTTTCGCCCCGCGTTTGCGAGGCGACGATGTTGCAGGAAGGCGTAGGCAATCATTGTCATAAGGGCGTGGCGATGAAGACCTTGCCATGATCGCCCTTCGAAGTGATCAAGTCCAAGTTCCTCCTTCAACTGTTGATGCGCCTGCTCACAAATCCACCGTGCCTTGATGGTGGCGGCCAGCGTGCGCAGATCCGTCGTCGCCGGAAGATTGGCGAGATAGTATTTCTTCTCCCCGGAGGCACGTTGCTCGCCAATGAGCCAGGCTTCGTCGCCTGGGAGATGCTGCTGACCTTTATCCCATATCCGCTGCGGAGGGCCGTCGGCGGTGCGGACACGGAGAGCAGCAAATCGGGCTTTGAGCCGACCTTTCGTCCCGCTGCGCCAACTCACGGTTTTCCATTTGGCGCTGGCCAGCATTTGTTCTGCCGCAATCGATAAGATATCGGGCACGTGGTGCTTTCGTGGTTTGCCACGGGCTTTGGTGATCGGCCAAATGAGCTTCACATCGACCGGATACACTTTCTGGTGCCGAGGGATACCGACCGCCCAGGCCAGCCCGCGCTCTGTTAGCCCTTGTCGAAACGGCGCGCTGAGGCCGTATCCTGCATCCGCCAGCACACATCCA
Organism: Bradyrhizobium sp. 172; assembly: GCF_023101065.1. Classification (NCBI taxonomy): domain Bacteria; kingdom Pseudomonadati; phylum Pseudomonadota; class Alphaproteobacteria; order Hyphomicrobiales; family Nitrobacteraceae; genus Bradyrhizobium; species Bradyrhizobium sp. 172. The sequence goes on along the minus strand of NZ_CP064701.1, from coordinate 6,150,756 downwards.
AAGCGTATGTTGGCTGCCATCGCGCGGTCAATCTCGGCCAAAGCGATCTCCGGCTTGGACCGCGGCGTTCGGTGTTCGACTGGCACGCGAGCGCGCTTCAAGCGAGGCATGTCGCTTGTCCAGCTGTCAGGCAGAAAGAGACGTAACGCGACCATCACGGGCACTTCCCCGCGCGCAAGCGTTAAAGACACCAGCGTTTGGCAATTTGCAGTTTTACCGAGAGCCGACGCGTATTGAGCCGCAACACCGACCGATCGCTCACCCTTTTTCGGCAGTGAGGTGTCATCAATAACCAGCACCGCATCCCTGCCGCCGACAAGTCGGTCCGCCTGGTTGAGCAGCTCTGTCTCTAGCGGCGTCGCGTTCCAGACGCCGTCCGCAATGAAATGGTGCAACTGGTCGTAGTTGCTCGTGGCAAGGCGTTCCGCCATCGGCTGAACGCTCTTGCGATCGCCAGGACCGATCAATCCCGCAACATGTAGAGGACACATCCGCTGTCGGGTCTTATGACCCAGCCGGTCCAAGAACGGCATCAGCCAGCGTTCGAGTTCGTCTTCCCATCCCGGCATGGTCAGCCCTCCAAGAGCCGACCACCCATGAATCATTGAACAATTGATTCGGGAATCCTATAAATCGCGGCAAAATCAACAATCTGCCAAAGTAGTGCTAGCCTAGGAGGGCCCTGCTGCCAGTTAAATTCGGCGACTGTTCGGGATTCCTCGCCGTGCGCAGACGCCGCCCCTGCACTGGCGGTGATCCACAGGCGATGCTTGCGCTATTCGCGCCACGGCATGCGGCACGGATCCGTAGCCCGCACATCGCCTGTTTCGTCCAGCCGTATGCACGCAAATTCCCTGTTCGCTAGCGATAAATTCCCTGTTCGGATTTGGCGGATCGCGCCCCGGATGCACTGAATTTCGAGGCAAATGTTCGCATTTTCATGGGATAGCGGCCTCACCGCAGGCGCGCTTTCCCTGTAAAATTCCCTGTTCGCAGGGAATTCGGACCGCGGCAGCGAAGGAACTTCCTGCGTCTGTCGTGATTGCTGTTCAAGCGCAGGGAGACGCATCCATGATCCGCAAACCTCTGTTCGTTGTCCTTGCCTGCATAGCATTCTCGTCGACAGCGTTCCCCCAAGGCGGCGGTGGCGGCTCGGGTGGGGGAGCCGGCGGCGGCGCGGGTTCGGCGGCAAGCTCTGGTGCTGGGACAGGCACCTCGTCGAGCAGCGCGACCTCGGGCCCCTCGGCTCCTTCCGGCATAGGGACTCAAGGCACCACCACCGGCGCTAACGTGAACACGAGCAGCCCCAACCCCAGCCAGAACAATCCGAACGTCCAACCCCCAACCGCGAACGGAAAGACGCCGGCCGCCGCGCAAGCCGAGCGTAACTCCGGGGTTGGTCATTCAGCTAATGGTTTGCCGATCGGAAGCCCCGGATCAGGCACCAGCAACGAAGATCAGAAATAGGGCGATCTATTCATCAGCTCTCACCGAAAGGCCCACCGTTGTGGGCCTTTTCCTTCGAGCTATGGCTCCGAATAGATCGGACAGCCTGCGGCCAGTGTGTTAAGGCCGGGGATGAAAAAATTGATTTTGGCGATGCTGCTCATCGCGACGCCGGCCTTGGCGCAGCCCGAACCGCTAGCCCCGAAGGCCCCATTAACCGATCGCGAACGGGTTCAGGCCGATCGTGCGCAGGCCGCCACGCAGGAGAAGGACGCCCCGACCGCGCGGCCGTGGGACAGGGGCGCGGATGGCAAGCGGCCCTGGGACCGGGGTGCGCAGGCGAAGTAGCAGCGTTCCCGACGGGACCTCGAAAGCTTGCCGGCAATCGGCAGCAGCCTTCCGTGAGGATCCTTCCGCGACGGAACTGAGTTTAGGCGGCACGGGCTGGGGCTGCCTCAATTTCTCCATCGAGCCGTCCAGTGCAGCGACAGCGCTCCGGCTCCGCTTCCTCGCCAGTCGGCACGGCCCTATCTGACGGTCACTTCCACAGCGATGATCGAGGATCCGCGCTGCCTGCGGTTTTCGCCTGACACCGCAATTCGAAACCGGTCAGTCCCTGGACGTGAGGGGGCTTGGTAGCGAAATGACGGGCCGACGATCGTCACATGACCGGCACTGGGCGCCTCTGCCAGTTTAACTTCATCCAGAAGCTGAGTTCTGCCGCGCAGGCCTTGCAGGCATTCCGTGCCGGCTGGGATTGAAACAACCCAATACACGGTGTCGGAAAGCAGTACGAAGCGCTCGGGCCGCAAGGCGCATTCACCTGCGGCCGCAGCATGCGCTTGCAGCCAGTATCCCGCGAAAAAACATAGGCTTGCCGCCGCTGTTTTGGGCCTCATGCTGCCGCCCATGCGGTGATCATGGTTGGATCGGCCAGGCAAGCTCAAACAAAATCGCCGCCACCGGCTGCCCGGTGTTGCGGCGATTCATGGGTGAACGCGGCTGGTCGCTAAACGCTGTGCCGTTCACCGAGCGTACCAATACCCCCACCAGCGTTGCGACACAGGTCGGGCCTCCGCCTTGAGCGCGGCGACTTCCTCGACAGAGCGAAGGTTGGGGCCATAGATCGCAGGCGGGTAGACATCATCCCAAAACACGTAACCGGTTCGGAGGTGGGCCGACCGATGATGCGCAGGAGCAAGCGCGAGCTCCGCGGCTGAAGCTGCGGTCGTTATCAAAGCAAGGCCAAGAACAGAAAGAGCAATGGATGGAGCAAGGGTGCGGAAGTTCATTGGATCAATCCCTCTCGAAATGGGCGAGAAATAACGCGACGGCCTCTAAAAGGTTGCAAGCGCATCGTTCCATAGAATGGCTGCGAAATCCAGCTCTTCAGGTGCGCGAATCCACCTGGACGGGACAGAACAGATTTGAAGGTGACCATCCGTGTCGGTGCGTCCGGCCAAAAGATCGCGCTATCAGACAACTCAGATGCTGCTGCTCAGGACACGATCACGCGTGGGCAATCTTTTGGCAGCAGGAGAGCCACCAAGATCATCAGGAATCATGATGTCGACACACTGCTCACTCTTGATGAGCACTGCACTATTCAGGGACGACTCCTATGGCTTCTGCATTTGTCTTCGCCTTGATCTTCTGCGCCGGCGTCATGTCGGTCTATGCGCTGCGTCCCCGGCGGTCGCAACGAACGACGACGAACGAACCCTCCGGTACCTCGCGCAGAACAGGCCGATCGACTCCCAGCTCGGCATTCGGGCGCGTCCGACGTGCCCTTTAGGCCTCGTCCAGCGTGCGAGCGACACCTTTGTTCTCACGACCATAGGCGACACAGAACATGACCCAGCCGATGAGGGACGCACCGCGACGGTACATCGTGGACGGTACAGGACAGCGTGTCCTTTTCGGTTTGACGATCGCGGAAACCATCGAGTTCGAGACGTTGGACAAGCCCGACGCGCCCCTCGGCCCTGGCCTTCGCTTCGATCAGAACAAGCCGGGACAACGATGGCTGGAGCTCTACGCCAAGCATGAGCGGGCCTGGCGCAACTGGATGGCCGACACGCGGGCTGGAGGGGAAATGCCACTCGTGCTCAACTAGGTGATGCTCTTAGCTCGTGACCGCCGAGGCATTCCATTGGCTTCAGGAACAATCTTCCCGACGAATCGGGAGACATTCCCAGGCTAGTCATATCCTGGGCAGTCATACCGCGAGCATCCGGCTGCCTTGTATGCTCATGAGAGTTAGATTGCCCGTCGCGTAGGCGCCCGTATCGATGTTGACCCGGTTTGCCAGAACTTCGGCGGTGCGCACCGGCGTGTGACCATGAACGATATATTTGCCGAACTGCTCCTCACTCTGAAGGAACTCTTCGCGAATCCAAAGCAGGTCGCTTTCGCTTTGCTCGGCCAAGGGGACACCCGGGCGAACGCCGGCGTGGACGAAGAAAAAATCTCCACAGGTAAAGCTAAGCCGTAGTTCGTCCAGGAACTCCAGATGCTCACCCGGCATTGCGCGGATCAAATCGCGCATGATCGACGCTGGGTCGTCGCGCTTCAGGTCTGGCGGCGCGAGTCCATAGGACATGAGTGTCTGGGCGCCACCGATGCGAAGCCAATCTTCAAACAACGAAGGGTCTTCGAAAACCCTCACTAAAAATGCCTCGTGGTTTCCCTTGAGAAAAATCGAGTTTCCCCGCCGGCTTCGTTCGACCAAGAGGTCAAGCGTGGCGCGCGTGTCCGGGCCGCGATCGACATAGTCGCCCATGAACACCTCGATCGCATAGCGTGGCCGACTGTGGGCCAAGTCGGCGTCGATGACCCGCAGCATGGGCTGCAGCAAATGCGAGCAGCCATGAATATCCGAGATCGCGTAAATTCGGACGCCATCCGGCAGTTGCGGCCTATGAATCGGCGGGTGTGATTGGGCAAAAGATGTCATGGCGCGCACACTCGGTGAGGTGGTGGGGACAGTTTCGCCAAGTCGGTCCGCGGCCGGACCTTATTGAAGGGTGTCGCCTCTCAGACAGCCCGATTGCGCCGAAGGAAAGGAGGGTATTCGCTTGCTTAGCTTGTCGGCGCGCGCTGAGCAAATCAGGCAACTCTGCCGTGGGCTGCATCGCGCCCGGCAGCGGGAAGATGCCTGCCTCGCTGAAGACAGCTGGGCGGATACAGCTCTAGATCGTAATTCATCGGACTTCTACTAATCGAATCACATCGGTTGCGGAGTCACTCAATGTGGGCAACAGGCGCATCAAAGATGAGCTGCTATCGCTTCACGCAGGCGCCCCAGCGAATTCGACGCGGAACCTGATTCAAAATAGGGCAGCGAGTTTCGATCGTGTGTCAGCACTGTGACGCAGGTCTTCCGCGCCCATGACCTCTCAACAAAACGCGATGCATTCATGCATCGCAAAAGTTTCGCGTGCAGCGCCACAATATCGCTGTGATCACTTCACAGTTTGCGTTCGGGGAAGTGACGGATCTTCAGCATCACGGATCAGCGTCAAGCATTCTCGATAGCAGAGGTTCGAATGGCTGTTGCAACTTATGGTTCTGAAGGCGCTGGTGCACTGTCGTCAACGCGCGGCACGGCTCTTCAGCGGCCTTTTCAGATCGTCATCATCGCTGCCGACCTGCTGCTGATCCTGCTCAGTTATGGTGCAGGGGCGGCGCTCTACAATGTTGCGCTTGCCTCCACTGGCGACGGCGCGTCGATGGGGGCAGGATTGATTGTCGGCGTTGTGTTCGTCGCGGTCGCATATTCCCAGGACGTCTACGCCACGCACCGCTTGCTGAATCTGGTCTGGCAGCTGCGCAAGGCCGTCTTCATCTGGTTGGCGTCGCTGACGATCCTCGCTATGGCGGCATTTCTGCTCAAATCCACGGACAATCTGTCTCGCGGCACAGTGATCATTTTTGCTGCAATCGGAGGCGCCGGATTGATCAGTCTGCGCTTTGTCTGGCAGTTCGTACTCGCGACAAACTATGCCAGAAGCCGCTTGGTCGATCGCAAGGTGATCCTGTTGAGCCTGAAGCCGCTCGATTTCACCTCAAGCCGCTTCAAGGATTTGCGCAGAAACGGTTTCGACGTCATGCGTCATTTCGTGCTTGGGATCGACAGCGGCGACGGCCATTGGGAGCGACAGATTCGCGATGTTATTCGGCAATCGCGCCAGGCGGACGTCGATGAATATCTTCTAGCGATCGATTGGAACGAATTGCCGATGCTCCGAAAGATCGGGCCCTTCCTGCGCGCGGTGCCCCAACCGGTACGCCTTCTGCCGGATGATTCAATCGCCGACCTCGTGTCGCGCCCATTCCTGCCAGTCAGCGGGACCGTAGCGGTCGAGATTCAGCGGCCGCCGCTCAGTGTTTTCGAGCGTTTCCAAAAGCGCTGTCTTGATGTAGGGGTGGCCTTGTTGGCGCTCGTCATACTTGCACCGCTGCTGCTGACAGTCGCCGTTCTGATCAAGCTCGGATCGCCGGGAGCTGCCATCTTCCGCCAGTCGCGCCGAGGGTTCAACGGCAAGCCGTTCGAGATATGGAAATTTCGGACCATGACGGTCTGCGAGGACGGCCAGACGATTACCCAGGCCACCAAACGGGATGCTCGGGTCACTAAGATCGGGCGTTTCCTTCGCATGACAAGCATCGACGAGTTGCCGCAGCTTTGGAATGTCTTGCGCGGCGACATGTCCCTGGTCGGGCCGCGCCCGCATGCGCTCGCCCATGACAATTACTACGATGAACTCATCAGCAAATACGTCTACCGCCACCACATGAAGCCGGGCCTGACAGGCTGGGCTCAGGTCAACGGCTTCCGGGGAGAAACCCCGACGATCGACTTGATGGAAAAAAGGGTGGAATATGACGTCTGGTACGTCAGCAATTGGAGTATCTGGCTGGATCTGAAGATCATGGCGCGTACGGCCTCGACGGTCCTGTTCCAGGAGGCCTATTAGTAGGAGCCGCCTAGGTGGCGGCGGCACTTATCGGCCGTCAGCTTCCGTTGCCGGGGGTCTTCTTGAAGAGACGAAGGACGGCGTCCCGCAGCGCAAGCATTGGCGGCACAAGGACGAAGAACGCTCCCATGGCGACTGAGGCAACGACGTGACGAAGCGAAAAAGGCTCGTCATGCTCGAGCTCTCGGCGATTCGGATCGAGCGGGGCAGGCGCGAGAGTGGTCGCCAGCGGTCGGGATCCCCGGCGGGCCTTACGCGGGGGAACCACGATCAACACGAAAAGAATATTGAGCAACACCCAGATGCTCAGGACAATAAGAGCAATCACCATCCGAACCTGCCGAAAAAATGCGAAGAGTATGAGCGCACGTTAGCCCCCTGAACCTCGGAAGGAAAGGTGCTCAAAGATTCGGCAGTCCAGGTTGCGGTCACGATCAACAGCCCTTCGTGCCGGGGGCAGGTTTGTGCAGGCAACACGTCACTATCTACTATCTTTCGTCCGGATCGCCGTCGTCAATCCATGCCTTGGGCTATGGCAGAGATCGGCATTTGTGGATTCCGGATGAATACGGGGATCGGGCGCGTATCGGAGCCCGACGATGGGGTCACTTGGCGGGTTGGTTCCGACGTCGTCGCGGCCCCGGAACTCAAATAGAGCCCCGCTGACGCATCTTCGCCCCGCCTGGCGTCCCGCCCCACGGCTGCGAATTTCCGACGGCCCGTTTCGGTCGGCTCCTGCAGACGATGGGACCGAAAAGTGGGTCCCTGCAGTCTCTTCGGAAGGCTCCGCGGCGGCCGTCAGCAGGTCGGGGCCTGCGCTAGGGGCGCAGCCGCGGACTGTGCGGCTTGCTGCGCCCCTCGCTCTAGGAATGTTCGACGTAATAGCTGTTGCGGTGCTTACCCTTATACGCCTCGATGCGTCCAAGCATCTTCGGGTTGGCGCGATTGAGGACAGCACCCAGCAGCTTCTTCTGAAGGATCTCCGACCCCGAAATTGATTCTTGAAGCGCAGCTCGCGTGGTTGCTCCCCATTCGATCACATAGACCATTGCATCGATGAGGACGCTGAACGCTTTTGAGTCCGCCACCGGCATCACAGGCGCAAGATCGATAATGATATATTCGTAGTGTTCCCGGAGCATCGCGAGCAGGTCGGCCATTGGCCTCGATGCGATGACGTCGGCCGAATTGACCATGCGCGAAGCAACGATGGACGGCAGGAAATCGAGACCGGTCTCCTTGCTTCGTTGCACGTGATAGCTGAAGCCCGTGGGATCACTGAGGGCCTCGACCAGTCCGCTGTTGGCGTTCGGCGCGAGTTCCCGTGTGAGTGAGCGCGTATGCAGGTCGCCGTCGATGAGGATGGTGCGGTGACCTGTCATGGCAATCAACTGAGCGAAATTGGCCGCGACTGTCGTTTTTCCTTCCTTTGGCAGCGACGATACAATGCCGATGACCTTGATCTCTCGGGTCATGCGCGCAACGTCGATTGAGACCTTGATGTTGCGCAACGTTTCCGCAAACCGCGAGAACGGATGATCGACGACATAGCGGGATAGTCCCGCTTCGTCGGCTTTCGCGGATGCCGAAAGCAACGCGCGCGTCTTTGTCGGCGGGCGAATATCTGGGAGAACGCCAAGACACTTCACGCCGAGTTCGTCCTCGACCTCTCCGGGGGTCCGCAAGACGTCGTTGAGGAGCTCGCGCGCAAAGGCGGCGCCGAAGCCGAGGCAGAGGCCGCCGACCAAGCCTCCCACCAGGGCCAAAACCGTCCGCGGCGAGCTTTTGCGATCAGGCTTGGTCGCGGTGCTGATCAGGCGTGCCTCGCTGAGCGGGAAGCTCTGATTTTGGGTGGCGCTTTGCAGCTTCTCCAGGAAGTTGTTGTAGAGATTGCGATAGGTGTCGGCCGCGCTTTCGAGATCGCGCAGCTTGACTTCTGCCTGGCCGGTGTGACCCGCTTGGGCGACCAGCTCTTTCACGTTCTTATCGAGAGAAGCCTCTCGGCTTTTTGCGATCTCGTAGTCGCTGCGATAAGCGTCCCCAATCCGATGAAGCTCATCGGCGATATTCTTGCGCAGTTCCTCCATCTTGTTGGCCAAATTGACCGCTGCAAGATGGGTCTTGCCGTAACGCCTTGACCAATCGGCATATTGGGCCTGTAAATCGAGGTACTGGGCGCGCAGGCGCGTAATGACCGAGTTGTTAAGGGCGTCCGTCACGGTGGGTTGGGCGAGGTCTTGGTCGGAAATCGCTTCGATCCGATCGAGGCGCGCCTTGGCTTCGGCCGTGGCCGCCCGCGCCTGAACCAGCTGTGTATTCAAGTCCGACAATTGCTGCTCGGACATGAGGCCGCGGCTGGTTCCGACGATATTGTGCTCTGCCTTGAAGGTTTGCACCGCGCGGTCGCTGGCCGTCGCCTGCTCGCTGAGCTCGACGCTCCGCTGCTGGAGCCATTCGGTCGCCCGTTTAGTGGACTGGTATTTTGCTTCCAGTGCACCCACGATGTAGGCATCGGCGATCGCATTTACGATCTTGACTGCCTTGTCCGGGCTGTGTGCGCGATAATTGAGCGACAAGACGTATGTGGTCAGGACGCGCTCGACCCTGAGACTCTTTTGAATCGATTCCACCACGGCATGTTCGATCCGCTCCTGCGTGGGCGGTTCGCCGGATTCGAACACTGACATGATCTTGCCGGTAACGACGGCGAGAAGTCCTGGATTGGATCCGTTGAATTCCGGATCCTCGGTGAGCCGCAGGCGGCGAACGATTGAAAGGATAAGATCGTCAGAATTGATGACTTCGACCTGGCTGTCGACATAGCCGGTGTCGATCAGAGCGCTGTTGGTCCCGCTGTCCTTGTCCAGAACCTGGGTTTGCCGGGTGTCCATCATGATACGGGCGTTTGCCGTATACATCGGCTTTGCCAGAACCAGATAGACGATCACCAGAGCCAGCGAAGCGCCAACTGCCGCAGCGATCAGCGGCCATTGCCGACGAAGGACATCAGTGACACGGTCAAAGCTGAGGACCGCGCCGCCAAACTCGATGCCAAACCGGTGTCCCGATTGGAAGTGTTCTCTAGGCTGATACATCTGAAATTCGCTGCCTTAATGGTCAGGATCAATTCGGGAGGGGAACAGGTTTGAATGGATTGGCCAGTTTGGTCTTCCATTCGCCTTCCAACAGCGCTCCGCCCCGAGGCTGCGTCGGCTTGTTGTCTCTCGGCTGCAATTGGGCGCTGGAGCCATCTTCTCCCGCCGCGGAATAGCCCGCCTGCACGGCGAGGTCACCGACTCGCTGCGTGAAATCCCTAATCTTGCGCGCAGCGTCCGGTTTCGTTGACGTGCACAGCGCTTCTGCGAGCCGCAGCGCCGCGCCGATGGTCGAGCGGTCGGGGGAAGCCAATTCGGAAATGAGCGTCTGCACCGACGGCAACACCGATGGATTGGTCGCGATATATGAAGAAAGGCGAGCCCTCAGCTTCTCTTTGTCGTTGCGTAGCCGTTCCAGAAGCGAAGACGGCGCCTTCACGAAGGCGTCGAGTTCGGTTTGTGAGGCGCGGTCCGAGAATCCAACGCATTGAGCGCGGGTCGGACCGACGCCCGATGCGATCAGAGCAAATCCCGTCAAGATGATGGGTAGCCATCTCGGCTTCGTACGACGCGTCACTTCGCAGCTCATCCGTGTCCCTTCGTCGTTGCTGCAAACCAGTACACGCGAAGAGTGGCAGCCAACTGTGTCAATTTTTGTGCGATGCAAAAGCGGGTTTCATTCGGTCGCGCTTCCCATCGATTGATACATCAGTGCCTTACCTTTCGTCGGTTGTGCAAGTACGATTTGCAATGCCTGCGAGATCGGCACAATGGCGCCTGCGATTTTTGCAGTTTGAAGATTTATGAGGCGGTCGCAAAAATCTTGTCGCGAAATTGACACACGAAAATTGTTCGAGCGAGCAGCGCTGGATAGCGCCTGGATCAAGAAACATCTTCTGTACAGGCTAAATCGCAACACCGCCGGGTTTCGCGCATACTTTGTTCGCAAATGCTCGCGACCATTCGCCGGCGAGTCAGTTCGTTCGTCCCGATGCTCCTCGATCAGCAAAAATGGCGCAAAGTTGTCGCGCGCATGTTCGAATGACAGAGAGCGTTGAATTTATCGCCGGTCGTCATGCGTCATACGCGAATCCTCAATCGTGACGATTGAAAGCACGCAAAGACCTGATACAGACTGCTGCGGTGCAACAGCTACGGAATGTCGATGTGACGGAGTTGGTTCATCGTGAGAAAGCGCATGTCCTGCCGCTCGACAGCATCCGGGGTATCGCCGCGACATCTGTGGTGATCCACCATCTCCTGCTGATGCCGACCTTTCTCGCGGCATTCCCACACAATGCGTGGATCAATTGCTCGTTCTTCAGAAGCGCGTGGCTATTGGTCGACTTGTTCTTCGTTCTCAGTGGCATCGTGATGTCGTTGAGCTACGTCGAGGGCGACTTCGGACGCTTCTCGCTGCGCGAATTCATGGTGCGGCGTTTGGCGCGGGTCTATCCGCTTCACATCGTCATGCTGATCGCAAACCTGCTGTTCCGCCTCCTGCGTATCGGCTTGGTCGCCACAGGCGTCGTGGTTGCCGCGCCAGCCGCCTTCGAGGTGAACAACGCCTATTCCTTCCTGCTCAACGTCTTTCTCCTGCATTCGATGGGACTGATCGACTATCTCAGCTGGAACGCTCCGAGCTGGAGCATAAGTGTCGAATTCTACACCTACCTGGTGTTCGGCCTGATCGTCCTGCTGGCCCAGCGCATGCGTTCGCTGTCGTGGTTCTACGCCGTCTCCGGGCTCGTCGCGGTCGCAAGTCTTGTCGTGATCGTCTTCGTGCTCGACAAGAGGAGTCTGGGACTCCAGACCGATTTCGGCATTCTTCGCTGTTTTGTGAGCTTCTTCCTCGGTGTCTTGACCGTCAGGATCGTTCGTCGGCTGCCAGGCAAGCCGAGCCCTGCCGTGCAGGGAGGGCTGCAGTTGATCGCCATGATTGCCAGTATCGTCCTGGTCAGCCTCGCAGAGACCAATCCGGCGACCACCTTCCTGGCGCCGCTTGTTTTCGCAGCCTTCCTTGGCACGCTGCTGGCGTTTCCGGATGCGTTGCTGGTGCCGAAGATTCTGGTGGCGCGGCCGCTGGTGTGGCTGGGGCGCAGATCCTACTCCATCTATATGGTGCATGCGCTCGTGGTGCTCTTCGCGGAGTACTTCGTGCGGGCACTTGGGCCACGGCCGATCGCGGCGCTCGATTCGATCTGGACGGGGCTGCCGGCGACGCTGAACCTCGTGATCTCCCTGGCCGCTGTGCTGGTAGTTTCGAACTTCAGCTATCTCTACATCGAGAGTCTTGGCGGTAAGCTGCTTCGGAATGCCCTTGGAAGCCGGCCCGATTTTTCGCCATCTCCGGCGCCATCGGCGCGGCTGACGAATTGAGGCGAGCATGACGGCCCTTGCGCTGCAGCGCCCGCAGATCACGCTGGTCAGCCTCAACATCGAGGCGATCGCGCTCGGGGTTTATCTGGTCCGAGACGCCTTCGGCGGCGTGATCCGCTACTACACCAGCATCTTTCATCTGGACACGCTCTGGTACCTGCCCGACGGCGTCGCGCTGCTGTGTCTGGCCCAGTTCTTCGTGCATTGCATTTTGCGCAATCGCAGCACCCTGGCGCTCCTGGTGTTCGCGCAGATCATGCTGTCGCTGGTGCTCGGCTACTTCATGATGGGCACTGCGACCGCCGCGATCTCGGCTTTCAAGATGATGCTGCCGGTGTTTGTCGGATTCTGTTTCTGCGATTCGAGCCTGGGTTCCTACCGAAAGCTGCTGTCGATCATCGCCGTGACCTTCTATCTCTCCGTCATCGGCGTGTTGTTGACCAAGTTCTACCTCATGCCCTGGGTCGGCTACAAATATGAATCCTTTGGCGCCGTGCGTGAGGCGGGCCGGCTATGGTGGGCCTATGGCGGTGACGATCAGCGCCTGATGGGCTTTGCCGCCGACAATACCATGGCCGCATTCTTCATCCTCGTGTCGTTTGCGATCACGTCGATCCGCAAGAGCACGCTCTGGTGCCTTCTGTACGGCTCCCTGGCGGTTTACGTCATTCGTCTGACCACCAGCAAGACGACCATGATCGTTCTCGTGCTGTACCTGGTGCTGCTGGTGATCGTGCGAATGCTGCCGGAGAAGTCGCGTTTCCCCGCGATCCGCGCGATCGCGTTGTGGTCGTTCGCTGCGATCCTCGTTCCGTTCTTCATGATCGTGGTCGCATCGGGCACCGCAGCAGTGCCGCACTCGACCTTGTTCAGCATTCTCGACCGCATCAATAACAGCTGGCAGCTGCCGTTCGTCTACATGAGCCAGCTGATGCCGATCGGTCTGGTAACCGGCTGCGGCGCGGGTTGCTTCAACTATCCGCAGAAGCTTTTCTCGCCGCTCGCGGCGTACTGGGTACCGGTCGACAACTTCTACATCGGAACATACCTGATGTTCGGGCTTCCGTTCGTCGCATTCATGGTGATGGTGTTCCGCGCCAACTTCGGAGCGACCGACGTCTACAAGCTGACGCTGCTCTTCGTGGTCAACCTGTTTACCATCACCGTCCTGAACTACGGTCCAGCATCAGGGCTCCTGATCATCGCATTGAGCTTCAGCGAAGTATTCTCCCGGCGGGCGACCTCCGCACGGGCAGCCGATACCGTTCCGATAGAATTGCCGCGGCCGATCCGCTCATTGGAGGGTCTCGGCGTAGATATGCCAGGGACGGCAGCGCGTGGGAGCAGATGAGACAAACGATGCATAGACGGCTTGCATTCATCGATACGCTGCGCGGCATTGCCGTGTTGGCGGTGCTGTTCCAGCACGTGTTCGAGGTGATCGTCCAGAAGCACCCCACCGGCGCGTATTACTGGGTCTTCCACGATGCGATCGGCTACTACATGAACTTCGGCCGGTTCGGAGTCGTGCTGTTCTTCTTCGTCAGCGGATTCGTCATCCCGTTCAGTTTTCCGGACAGTGCTACTCCTGTGCGCGATTTCACGATCAGCCGCTTCTTTCGGCTCTACCCGGCGTACTGGACGTCGATGGTGATCGGGCTCGTCACGATGCAGGTGCTGGAGGCCAATGCCTACCCGTTGTCGCAGGTCATCGCGAACGTGACGATGCTGCAGACTTTCGTGAACATCCCGAACCTCTGGATCTTCTACTGGACGTTGGCGATCGAGCTCCTGTTCTATGTCGGATGCACCATTCTTTTCGCGATGGGATTGCTGAACCGGCGCTTTACTGCAGTTGCGATTGTCATTGCTGCGGCGCTGGTCGGGACCGCCGCAGCACTTCTGATCGAAAGCAGGACGGTGTCGTCGCTGATGGAGGTTGGGCTGAACCTTTCGGCGATGTTCCTGGGCAAGGTCATCCGCGACACCGTCATCGGCGGAAAGCTGCGATGGCCGCACGTCGCCGTTTGTACGGTGTTCTATGCGATCTTCGCCATCACGCTGGCGGAGAGGCGGTTCGGCGGCGTCTATCAGGAGAACTTCTTCTACAGCTATTCGATCGGGTCGGCTTATGTCTGCGCAGCGCTCGTCTTCATCGCGTTTGCGGCGTTCGGTGAGAGGATGGCCTGGCGCTCGATGGCGTTCGTGGGAACCATCAGCTATTCCGTCTATTTGATGTCGCCGTTCGTGATCGTCTGGATCCATCGCCTCGTCTGGCTCGGTGATGGACCGCTGGGATGGGCCGCTTTCGCCGCGCTGGTCGCAGCATTGTCAATTCTGGTCAGCTGGTCGACATATGCGTTCGTCGAGAAGCCCAGCATATCGTTCGGCCAGAGGTTCCGGTCGAAGCGCAGGAGGGCGGTCGTTCTCGAGCCGGCGCTCAGCGCGCAAGGGGCAGCTGAGTGATCGAAAAAACGCGCCAGCCGAATGCCGGATACGACGGATCTTTCGTTCCCTCCGTCCAGGGACTTCGTGGCATTGCGGCGCTGAGCGTGCTGATGGATCATTTCTACGACATGCCAAAGGGAGGCGTGTACGACATTCCGGATCCGGGCTTCCTGCCGCCGCTCTGGCTCTGGCTGCAATCGGTGATCAATGTCGGCGGCCACGGTGTCGAGCTGTTTTTCATGATCAGCGGCTTCCTGATCCCGGCCAGTCTGGTGCGGCACGGCTCGCTGCCAAGGTTCTTCTTCGACCGTGTCCTGCGCATCATGCCGGTGTTCGTCGTGCTGCATCTCGCGCTGTTCGTGATTGGCCCGATCGTGGGCTACAAATTCTTCCGCGGGATCGATCTGACCGGTTATCTCGCGATCTTCACGGCCAATCTGTTCTTCGTGCAGGACGCTCTCGGCTTGCCCATCGCTCAGCAGAATGCCTGGACCTTGACTTACGAATGGGCGTTCTACATCTGGTTCGGGCTGACATTCTCGGTGTGGCGCATCGGAGGGAGAATGCTGGCGGCGCCCCTGATCTTGCTGGGCGTGGCCTGTCTCCTGCATTGCCCGATCACGGCGTTCTTCTGCATTGGCATGCTTCTCAGCGCCACGGGTTGGCGCATCTCCATTCCGGGACCTCTTGGCTTGATGGCGGGCCTGACGTGCGGGGTCGCCATGTACGCGAGCCTGGTGCTGTTTCACCCGTTCGTAGGTCTTATTCCGGGCCTTTTGCTGTTCGCCATGGTGCTGGCCCCGGACTCCGGTCTCGCCAGGGCGCTCAGCACGCCGGCCCTGCAGTATGTCGGCAAGATAAGTTACAGCCTTTATCTCGTGCACCCGTTCGTCCTGTTTCCGTTACAGGTGATCGGGCTCAAGCTCGTCGCTGTCGGTGTCGACCGCTGGCTGCTGTGGGCAGCATTCATCCTGCTGGGATCGTTGATGTCGCTGGTTGCAAGCGCGATCACCTACGAGCTGATCGAGGTGAGGCTGAGACGATTGTTGGATGGCGCGGTCCGCGGCATGTTCTTTCGGTCATTGAGCAAGATGGAACAGTCCGCCTAGAAGATCGCAATATAAGTCACGATCAGCTCACGGTACGGCCGGCAAGCTTGCGGTAGGATGGCAACAGGCCATCGGCGATGCGATCCCAGTTCAACTGGCCCGCCGCTGTCTGCCGTGCACCGTCGGTCAATGTCGCGGTAAGCGATTTCGAGGTCAGGACGCGTTCGAGCGCATCGGCCAAGGCGGCAGCATTACCAGGCGGGACCAGAAGCCCGTTCACGCCGTCTGTCACGACGTCAGGAATGCCACCGGTGGCGCTGGCGACGACGGGACGGGAATTCCCGTAAGCAGACGCCAGCACGCCGCTCTGCGTCGCATCCTTATAGGGCAGGGCGACCACGGTCGCAGACTGAAATAATTGTCCCGTATCCTCGGGCGAGATATAGGCATCGATCGTTTTGACCGTCGGCATGGCCTCCATGCGCGCGCCGAGCCGCGTCATCTCGGGACCGCGGCCCGCGACGATCGCTTCGTGCGCCACGCCGCGCCGGTCCAGCAGGTCGATCGCATCGATGAAGATGTCCAACCCCTTGTAAGCCCACATCCGCCCAAAAAACAGGATTCGTGCAGATTCGGGTTCGATGGCCGCGGCGCGCGTCGGGGGCACCATGAGCACGCCGTGCATGCTGGAGACGATTTCTCCATTAAAGTCCGGCGTCGCATGGCGGAAATCTGCAATGCAGCTCTCGCCGTGCGTCGTGACGACTGACGCTGCCGCGCGCATGCGCGCGCGCCAGCCGTCCTCGCGCGGAGAGGTGCCCGAGCCGCCTTCCGAATGAGGAATTGCGTCGTGAACGGTCAGCACCAGCGGGATTCCAAGCGGACGCAGGAACTGGATCAGCTTGGATGTGTAGACTTCCGGAACTTCGTGACAATGAACCACGTCTGGACGAAACGAAATTATGTCCATGAATGAAGCTGGAATGCCGATGGCGCCGGCGCGGCGCAGGCTCAAATCGCGGATCCTTGTGTTGAAGGGTGTCGTCACCGCGATATCGGCCAGTTCCCACTGCTGGTTCGCATCCTTGCGGTTGAGGACGAGGCGAACATCGCAATGGCGCGCCAAGCCCGACGCGAGCCGGTAGGAATATTCTGCAAAATGCGGCGCGTAGATCGCCACGCGCAAGCGCCTGGAGTTGCGATTGAAGGCGGTGGTAGGCGAATTCATCAAGGCATCCATTTTGCATCACATCGCTGAGCCGGTTGGAGTGTAGTCCACGATTTGAACTCACTTCCACGCTAAATCGGATGATAGATGGTGCTCATCTGATTGCCATAACGTCGTCGTACTGCTGCGCGATTGCTGCCGCCATCGGGACGGAGTGGAAAAGGGCGACGTCACGCGCGGTCATCGATTCCCTGTTTGTCTAGCGGGCGATTGTGATTGGATCTGTCGGAATTGGGTCGATTTTTTGATGAACGTCACTCCGGGCAAACAACATCAGGTCGTGGTCGCGTTGTTGTGGTCGCTGGCGCAGAACTGGGGCGGCCGTGC
The DNA here is from genome assembly GCF_023101065.1 of Bradyrhizobium sp. 172. NCBI lineage: Bacteria > Pseudomonadati > Pseudomonadota > Alphaproteobacteria > Hyphomicrobiales > Nitrobacteraceae > Bradyrhizobium > Bradyrhizobium sp. 172. Next base: position 6,133,805 of record NZ_CP064701.1, on the reverse strand, counting down.
GCTGTCATTTGTTCTGTTCTTGATATTGGCGCGGCTGCTCAATCCTGCGGATTTCGGTCTTGCCGCGCTGGTTGGCTTCATCCTGCTGCTCCTGAGCTCCATTTCCGAATTCGGGTTCGGTGACGCGTTGATCCAGCGACGCACGCTCGAGCCTGCGGACGTGACGCTGCCATTTTTCTGCTCACTGGCGGCATCGGTCCTCCTTGCCGTTCTCATCGCCCTGCTGGCGACCGATATCGAGCGTTGGCTCGACGTGAAGGGACTTGCGCCGCTCTTGACGGCTGCGAGCCTCTCGCTTCCGATCGGTACCGCCACGCTGTTCCAGGAGGCGCTCTACAAGCGCCAGATGGATTTTCGTGTGCTTGCGCTCAGGACCATGGTGGCGACCGCGATCTCCGGAGTGGTCGGGATCGCCTGTGCCTATGCCGGGTTCGGTGCCCTCAGTCTCGTGATCCAGGTGGTCGTTCAGAGCGCGGTCAGCGGCCTGTGGCTCTGGAGCCAGCCCAGATGGCTCCCGATGCGCGGCTACGATCTGAAGAGCTTGCGCGAACTCTCCGGCTACAGCATCCACGTCGTGTCGAACAGGCTGCTGGACTTCGCCATCGTGCGTACGATCGACATGATCATCCTGTCGCTTTATGGCGTCGCGGCCTTGGGCATCTACACGGTGGGCGCGCGGGTCTACATTATCCTGATGCAGTTGCTGACACAGGCGGTCATGGACGTCGCGCTGAGCGCACTGTCCAAGATCGCGCATGAGCGTCACCGTATTGCCGACGCCTATCTGCGAAGCGTGAGCCTCGGAGCATTGATTGGCTCTCCGGTCTTTGTGCTCCTGGCGGCGATCGCGCCGGAGTTCTCCCTGCTGCTGTTCGGCTCAAAATGGGCCGGCAGCGAAGCCGTGATGAGGCCGCTGATGCTCATCGGCGCGATTCAGACGGTGCAGTTCGTGAACAGCGCCTATTTTGGCGCCATGGGCAAGCCCAACTACGTTTTCCTGCTGAACATTCTCAAATTCGCCACGGTGGTCCCCGCCATGTTCCTGCTGCCGTCGCACGACATTGGTCAGCTGGCCACCATCTTCGCTGTCGCGCAGCTCGTGGTGACGCCCGTGACGTTCGCGCTGGCGCTCAGGCTGCTGGGCCTGAGCTGGAACCAGTTTCTGCGGCCCGTCGCAGGCTGTCTTTGCGCCATCCTTCTGGCTTATGGCGCAGTTGCGCTATGCCGCGAAGCGACCCCGGACATGAATCCCTATTTGCGGATAGGACTGCTCTCGTCATGTTTCGGGGCGACCTATCTGATGAGCATCTTGCTGTTCTGGCGAAAGCAGCTGTTCTCCCTGATCGCTTTCGTCGTGAAGCGTGGTGCGACCGCCTGATGAAGACGAGGAAGACGTCGTGAAGCAATTGATTCCGGTACCCGTTCGCAAGCATCTCCGAGGCTGGCTCAACAGCGCGAAGAACACGCCCTTTGCGGTCGATCTGCTCGAGTTGCGCAGGTGGCAGATCGCCAGGAAGGCTATCGGCGGCAGTGCCGCGCCGCGCAACAACCCGCGCCGGCTCGTCCTGCTCCCGTCCGACCCCTGGAGCATTCATCAGTCGCGCGGCGATGAGGCCATGATCGAGGCGGCCGTCGGCGAGATGAAGCAGGCCCATCCGAACATCGAGGTCTACATTGTCACCGCCACCAAAGCGGCAAGCGCGGAAGTGCGCGCAATGGGGTTCAAGCCGCTCGAATTTTGGAGGCAGCCGTTTTCCTATATGACGGTGGCGCAGGAGCTTTCTCTCACCAGGCCGGATTTCGGAATGGTTCTGGGGGCAGACGTGCTGGACGGCTACTATTCCCCCGTGGACGCCGCTCGCATGCTGCTCGTCGCCGATCTCATGGCAGCGTGCGGCGCCAAGGTCAGCGTGCTCGGATTCAGCTTCAACTCCCGTCCGGCCAAGGCATTGCGCGAGGTGTTTCGGCTGCTCGATCCCGGCGTGGTCTTGAATTTGCGCGATGCACTATCTCTTCAGCGCTTCAAAGAGTTCGCCCCGAATCGTGCGCACCTCGTCGCTGATTCCGCATTCATGCTGGTGCCACAGGCGGAGACCGCGGCTGTGAAGCAGATTGCGGCCGCGATTGCGGAGCAGCGCAGGCAGGGACGCGACGTCTTTGTCTTCAATATCCACCCGATGTTGTTCAGGAAATCCGAGCCGGCCAAGTTACGGCGAATGATCGAACTCGCGGCGAGCGCAATCGAGCGCATGTCTCGAGAGCATAACGCGAGCTGGGTGTTGCTCGCGCACGACTATCGTCCGGAGATCGCCGACGACAATTGCCTTCGACCGCTGGCCGGTCGCCTGAGCGCAGCGCTGGGCAACCATGTTCATCATGTCGAGCACGTGCTGTCAGCGAGCGAGATCAAGGCAGTCGTCGGTCTGGTGGACGGCGTCGTCACCGGCCGCATGCATCTTGCGATTGCGGCTCTCGGACAGGGAACGCCGGTTGCGGCGATCACATACCAGGACAAGTTCCAGGGCCTGTTCGCTCATTTCGGTGTGAGCGAATCGCTTCTTCTCTCACCTGAGCAACTGCTCGCGGGAGACAATCTCGAGAAGTTTCTGCTGAGGTTCCTCGGCGCCTACAAGACGGCCGGCGCGCAGGTCCGCAATATGCTGCCGGCAGTCATGGAGCTGTCGCGCGCCAACATCGCTCCGCTGCGGGGCGATGGTTTGATGTCGGTTGACGCGGTGTCCGACGGTAAGGTCGCCTGAGGGAAGCGGGCGGACGTCAGTTGGCGGCCTGCTCCGTCTCGTCGAAACGCACGGACGTCTTGGTGACAGACGTCTTGTTGGTGGCAGGCGTCTTGGCGGACGATTGCACTTTGCGCGGCGATCCAAATCCGATGTCGGCCCCACGATTGATCAGCCGCCGCGCCGGGTTCTCGAAATAGGCATAGGTGCGATCGGCGATGATGGTCAGGATCGCGCAGCACGCGAGAGCAAAGAGGCCAAATTGATCCGGACGCAGACCAAGCGACGCCCACAACGGCTTGAATACGGCGATGAGGACGGCGTCGTGCAGCATGTAGATCGAGTATGAAGTGTTGCCGAGCCGCCCGAGGAGGCGGCTGCCCGGAATTTGCACGAAAGCGCTCTCCCCGACGGCGGTGAGCAGGATCGCGCAGGAGAACAGAATGATGGCCAGATCCGGCTTGGCGAAGATGTTCAGGACAAGCACGGAGATCCCGAACAGGGCGATGCCGGCGAAGACGACCGGCTTGTGCCGATACGGGTGCGACAACCTGAACAATATGGCGAGCAGGATTCCATTCAAGAAGCTCGGCAGCGCACGGAGCATCCCGTAGTCATAATTGGCTCCATACATCTGCGATCGTTCTTGCCAGATCGGCAAATGGCCGTGGGCCAGGACCAGATAGAGCGCAGCGACGATGGCGGCCAGCACCAGCGGATGGACCTTGCGTGCAAGCAGCATAAGCAGGGGAAAGATCAGATAGCAGAAGAATTCCGCGCTGATCGACCAGGACGGAGAGTTGAAGCTCAAATGATCGGTAACGCCCCAGGCCTGAAGCAGCACGAGGTTGTACAGGAAGTCCAGCGGCGTCGACCTCGCCGATCGGTCCAGACCGAACCCGATCAGCAATACGAACACGAGTAAAGTCAGAAAATGCAGCGGATAGATCCGCGCAATGCGGCGGATCATGAACCGGGAATATGCCTTGAGACCACGCGCGTCAGACGGATAGGAATAGGAGATCACGAACCCGGACAAGATGAAGAACATGTCCACGAAAAGGCCATAAGATCCGTTCCAGATCGGCGCGATACCGCTGTCGATGGTCTTCAGATGGAAAATGAAAACGCCGAGAGCGGCAACGAAACGATAGAAGTCGAGAACGACGAACCGTCTTGCTTCATTGGCTTCCATCGCGTGTCGAATTCCTTGCCTGACGCTACCGTCTGCTTAGCGGTCAATTGTGACGCAAGTTCGCTGGGCCGGCGTTCGACGGCAGGCGAATAGCCGTTATGCAGCTCCTGCCTCGCGACAAGGCAACCGCCTAATTATTGAACGGCGCCGGGACTTGCCTGAGCTGGTCCCGGCGCCTGAGATATTGATGCGATCCTGCGGACAATTCGCCGTGGTCAGACGAACAGGAAATCGTGGCTCGTCAGGCTGGCGACGTTGACGTTCTTCAGGAGGATCGAGTCGCTGGCCGAAAGCGTGACCAGGGCGTTCGCGCCCGACTGCGTGATTTGCAGATGGCCGTAGTCCGCGGCGAGGAGCTTCGAGATCTGGATCACGTCGTGAGTGGCGGCGTCGCCGGCCTGGAAGTTGACGATCTGGTCTTGGCCGTGATCGTAGACGATTGTGGTCGAGCTCGGCGCCGCCGAGAACAGGTCGTTGCCGGCCCCGCCCTGGATCGTCACGCCGCTCGCAACCGCCGTGACGTTGTGTGTGCCGTCGGTTTTGGTGTCGTCGAAGAACTGGAGTGCATTGGCTGAATTGTAGTTTTCGTGCTGCGTCGTGCCGGCCTGTCCGTTGAAGTTGAACAGGAACACGTCCTTCGAACCGTCGGCGTTGTTGGCGATCTCCTGGGTCTTGGAACCGGAGCCGTCGTAGATGCCGGTCAGCTTGCTGCCGTCGTTGTTGATGACCTGGGTATAGTCCAGCGTGCCATCGGCGTGGGTCCGGGTAAGCTCGACGATATGCCCGGAGGCATCGAGGTGCTGATGCTGCGTGGTGTAGGACTGCCCCTTGATGTTGTAGCTCCAATTGTCCGACGTGCCATCGGCGTTGGTAATGTACGCGGCAGTCTTGACGCCGTTGGTGTAGGCGGTCGTGGAGCTATAGCCGTCGATCTTCGTCGTCACCTCGCTGGTCAGAACGCCCTTGGCGTCGTACCAGTCCGAGGTTTTGGTCCCGTCTGAGCTCTGGACAAGCGTGAAGGCGAGGCTGCTATCGGCGTGGGTGCGCACGATGTTAGTGAGGAAGCCGGTCGGATCGTAGCTGTCGTGCTCGGTCGTGTAGGTCTGGCCCACGATATTGAACTGGAAGACGTCCTTCGAACCGTTGGCGTGGTAATCGGTCTCCGTCATCTTGACGCCGGAGGCATTGTAGTTGCTCACCACGCTGCTGCCGTCGCTATTGACGACTTGGCTGTAGTCGAGCGACCCGTCGGCATGCGTGCGGACCACTTCGGTCGTGACACCGGAGGGGTCGAGGTGCTGGTACTGCGTGGTATAGCTCTGACCTGTTATATTGTAGCTGTAATTGTCGTGGCTCTGGTCCGCATTGGTGATGTAGGCCGCGGTCTTGACGCCGTTGGTGTAGATCGTCGTTGCGCTGTAGCCGCTCGTCTTCTCCAGGACCTCACTGGTGAGGATGCCGCTGGCGTCGTACCAGTCCGAGACCTTGGTGCCGTCGCTGCCCTGCTGCAGTTTGAAAGCCAGGCTGCCATCGGCGTGCGTGCGAACGAGCGAGGTGAGGAAGCCCGCCGCATCGTAGATGTCGTGCTCGGTCGTGTAGGTCTGGCCGGTTATGTTGAGAAGCCAGATATCCTTGCTGCCATCGGCGTTATAGTCGGTTTCCTTCGTCCGCTTTCCCGCTGAGTCATAGTTGGTGACGACGCTGCTACCGTCGTTGTTGATGACCTGCGTATAGTCGAGCGTGCCGTCGGCATGCTTGCGGGTCACGGCCGTGACCTTGCCGGAGGGATCGACGTGCTGGATCAGTGTGCTGTAGCTCTGGCCGGTGATGCCATAGGCGTAATTGTCCTGGCTGCCGTCGGCATTCTTGACATAGGCGTTGGTTTTGACGCCGTTGCTGTAGAGCGTCGTCGAGCTGAAACCGTTGGCCTTTTGGACGACTTCGCTGGTGAGGCTGCCGGCGGCATTGTACCAATCGGTCGTCTTGGTGCCGTCGGTCGTTTGCACCAGCTTGAACGCCAGGCTGCCATCGGTGTGGAGGCGCGTCAGGGTCGTGAGAAAGCCGGTCGTATCGTAAACGTCGTGCTCGGTCGCGTAGTTCTGGCCCTTGATGTTGTAGGTCCAGACGTCCTTGCTGCGATCGGCATGGTAGTCGGTCTCGACCAGCTTGACCCCCGTGGCGCTATAGGTGGTGATCACGCGACTGCCGTCGCTGTTGTAGACCTGTGTCGAATCGAGCGAGCCGTCCGCATGGCTGCGGACCACGGACGTGACCTTGCCGGTTGAATCCAGGTGCTGGACTTGGCTCGTGTAGCTCTGCCCCTTGATGTTGTAGGTATAGTTGTCCTGGGTGTGGTCGGCGTTCTTGACGTAGACCGTGGTCTTCACGCCGTTGGTGTAGATGGCCGTCGAATAATAGCCGTCCGGTTTTTGCACGACTTCGCTGAGAAGCGTGCCGGTGGTGTTGTAGGTGTCGGTGGTCTTGGTTCCGTCGGTAGCGAAATGGACGGAGGTGGTCTTTACGCCGCCGGTGTAGCCGATCGCGTCTTTGGACCCGTCGGTGTAGACGATCGTGGTCGAAGTGGGCAGTCCGCTTGCGTTCAGGCCGGTGTCCGCTTTCGACAGGAGGTTGCCGCTGGCATCATAGGTTTTCGTGCTGCTCCAGGTCGCGGCCGAGTTCGTGATCGAGAAGGAATGGCCGCCCTGGATCTTGGACAGCGCATTGCCGTAATGCGCGATCATATAGTCCATCGTCGCCTTCGAAGCGACGGGCAGGACATGCGAGTCGGTGAGCGTAATGGCTTGAAGCGCCGTCGACGTGCTCAGGTCGGACAGTTGCGGCACGATCTCGGCAGCCGTACCGCTGACACTGGTTCGGGTGTCCGGCGGAATCGGGGTGGTCGCAGGCGCGTCGATCTCGATGATCAGCGGGTGATCGCTGACCGGAATCGTAATGGTGCTGACGTCCGTGTAGCTCGCGATCGCGGTGGTCCCGGTCAGCGTGTCGTACACCTTGACCGAATGATGCACGCCGCCCAGGTTCACCGTGACCGTCTGGGTCGGATTGGAGATCTCGGCATCGGCCGCATCATTCCAGAGCTTCGGCTCCGCCCAAACGACAAGCTCGTAGGCGCCATTGCTCTTGCCGAGCACCATGCTGTTGCCCGAGGCCGGCATGTTGCTGAGGGTGTAGTTCAATGGATTAGTCGGCTGCAGGCCGCCCTTGCCGTCATCGGCCAGAATGCTCGTCAGGTTGTGAATTGCCGTCGCGGCGAGCTTCGGCGTTCCGTCGGAGTTGAATAAACCGAAGTTGGCTTCAGGATTGGTGTTGCTGGCGGACGAGTCGCGATCGAACATCTCGTAGAGATAGGTCGCACTCACGCCAGCCTTGTAGGCATCCACCAGGGTGTTCAAGATCGACTTGGCCTGCACCGTCTCGTCGACACCGAGATATTGGGTGTTGGCTTGGGTGGTGTAGCCGGTCTCCGTAATCACGATGGGCTTTCCCGGCGCGGCGGTCGAGACGGCGCTCAAGGTGGCAGCAAGTGAGCTGCTGGTCGTCAAGCTGGTGCTGACATAGGCATGCGCATTGGCGAAATCGACCGAGCCCGACATGTTGCCGAGCTGGCTGTAGCCTTGGGGATCGTTGTAGGCGAGCGACAAATTGATGACGGGAATGCTGGAAAGCGTGCCGTCTGCCTTGACCGCCTGATAGAGCGCGCTTTGGAACTGGGCCGCGGCGCTAAGGCTCGAGCTGCCATTGTAGCTGAAGGGCTGGTGATTGGCCTCGTTGAGCCCCTCGATGGCGCTGATGCTGCCTGGATGGCTCGCCACGAACTTCTCGAGCGACACGATATACTTCTGGAGGCCGGCGGTGCCCAGCTGGGGCAGGGCGGACGACACCAGGAAGTCGAATTTGTAGCCGGCAGCCGCCAGCCCTTCAACGACCGGTTGTGCGGCGGGGCTGGTTCCCATCGCGTCGCGCAAATGGGTGACGCCAAGATACTTCAGGTCATCGACCATCAATGCGAGGTTATTGTAGTCGGTCCACCCGAAGCCGGCATGCGTGTTGACGCCGATGGAGTTGATGAAGCCGCTTGCGGAGAGGACGGTTTGATCTGACGACATTTCACACTCGAGTTTCTACGCGAACGAAATTGCTCGCAGGGATTTGCGTTCAACCTTCTCGATCGAGTGTGAATTTCAGATAAAAATCGGAGCTACAAATCGAGAGCGATCAGCAGTTCCTCGCAGGAACAGCTCGACTCTGATTCAAGACAATAACGATGTCGTGCCGACGCAGCATGACCTCAACATGGCGCTTCCAAGAATTCGCAAGGTTTCACTGCTGAATCTATGCGCATGTCGCGCTTCAATGATGCATGTGACTTGGGGCGCGGAGCTGTGAAGCTGTCAGGCCGACCCGATGCGCTGGTAGATTTTGCCGGCACGAGCAAGTCACTCAATATTCTCGTACTGGTTGTCAGTCACTTCGCCGCATTTTGAAGCGAAGTAGAGAGTTCCACGGTAGGAACTTCGCGGACGCGGGCAGAGCGTCAAGGGCGCATCTAGCTCCAAAGAAGGTTTGCAAGAGACCGGTCGACAGATCAGCTCGGGCGGGCCAGGAGGAGAAAGTTTCCGCGCCAGCCGACCGCAGCCGTGACGATTGCGGCGATGACGATCTTTCCAGCAAGCCACGCCGCCGGTTCGCTCGGCGCATGACTGAGCGATCCGATCAGAATGGCGGCTGCGAGCGCCTGAAGCACCAAGGGCCAGCGCGGGAACGCATCGAACCTGAGGGTAGGGCCAAGCCCGGCCAAGATCGCCGCGAGCGTGGCGATCGAGGCGCAGGTGACTGCCGCTTGGGGTGACAGGCCGGCCCAGACGGCAACCAGGGAGAACGCCGCAACCATTGCCAGCTGCCCGGCAGCAACGAGGGCGAGCCTGGTCGCGAGCTTTTCCAGGTGGGGAACGACCGCGATCGTCGCCTGCAGGTGGGTATGGAGGAAGTAGAAAGCAGCGACCGCCGGCCCTGTCGCCAGGAAGCCCTCGACGCTCTCCCGCGGGACCAGGATGCGGGCCGCGTCCGGAATGAAGGCGACAAGCCCGCCCAGCAGGACGAGGGTTGTGCAGATCATGAACTCGAACATGTGCCGCGCCGATTGTCTCGACTTCGTGGCGCTCCCGTGCTCGAAATCATTGACCACTTCAGGATAACTCACGGTGTGGATCGCCGCATTGAGGACCCAGAAGGGACGTTGCAGCAGGTCGAGCGCAATGGAAAATCCTGCACCGGCTCCTGTGGCGCCGAGTCGCCCGACGACGATGATACGAAGCAGAACCGGCACGGACAAATGGATCACGGACGCGCCGGCTGCAAGCATGCCGTAACGCGAGAAGTCCTTCCAGTCAGCCAGCATTGTTCGCAGCGACACGCGATCCAGCGGCGTGCGATATGCGATGAGACCGGCAAGGAGCCCAAGCAGGTGACCCAATGCGATGCCGAGCAGCGTTGCTTCGGCCGTGCCTGAGATCATTCCGCCCGAGACGGCCCCGCCCAAAAGAGCCGTCGCACGCAAGGCAAGAAGGCAGGAGGCGGTCCCCAGCCGGTTCGACAGTCGTACCGACAAGAAGTACAAATCGGTCGAGCCCTGAAGAACGGCCACGCTCAGGCCGAGGACGACCAGCCGTGGCGTGAGGCCGCTGACCAAGGAGGCGCAGCTCCCGACCGCAACGAGCGCGCCGGCGCTCATGAGGGCCGCCGCAAAGAGCGACGATCTCAGTCGAGCCGCCTCGCTCTCCTTGGCGGCCGCAAGAAAGCGCAGCCCCGCGAGCTGCAGCCACTCGAACATGAGGACGCAGAGCAACTGGCTCGAGGCCATTGCGAGAGAATAATTGGTGTAGTCGGCGGCAGGCAGCAGGTGACTGATCACAAAGATCAGGATGATCGCTGCTGCGCTTTGGTAAACGTAGCCGGCGATCGCGAAGAGACGTGTCATCTCGGAATGAAGCTACTCTTTGCCACCGCATGCGCTTGTGGTACCCCGGCTATTGCCGGGCGCACGGACGACATCCGTCGCTGACGCAGTTGTTCATACAGGTTCTTGTACGACGACAATACGTCGGAAAAGATCCACTTGTTCGTGTCGGCGATAAGCCGACGGCTGATCTCGTCGATCTTGTGCGGGTCCGCGGCGATTTCGCGCATGCTCGTGGCCAGGGATTGTGGATCTGCTTCGGTCAACCACCCGGTTACGCCATGCTCGATCGCCTCCGGCATGCCGCCAAAGTGCGTACCGAGCAGCGGTCTGCCCGCCGCCTTGGCATCGGCGACGACGAGCGGGCCCGGATCGTGCCAGATGGACGGAGCGACCACGACGTCGACTTGCCTGTAGAATTCATCGGGAGACACGAATCCCATGAACTCGACCCGTGCATGCGGCGCCAGTGCTCTCAGGCGCTGTTGTTCCTGATCGCCCAAGCGGCCGGCAATCATCATCCGGATCCGATCGGGCGGCAGCATGGCCAGCGCTCGCATGAGATTGTCGATGCCCTTCTCCTCGGTGATCCGTCCGATGAAGCCGAATGTCACTTCCGTCGTGCAGACAGGCCGCGGGTAGGGTGAGCGCGGCGGCTCGGTCGAGGCATTGCGGATGACGGTGCGGATTGGCGTCTCGGCAAACATGCCCATATCGGTGTGAATGGAGAGGACGCGCTCGCTGACGCCGACCACGGCATCGAGCCAATGCGTCGCCCGTTTGCGGTGGTACGTCAGGATCCCACAGCTCGTACAGGTGTGTTCGCAGGAGCGGCCCTTGTCGAAGCGGGAACAGCGTGGACACGTCAAATAATAATCATGAAGCGTATGCAGGACCGGAACTCCGAGCTTGGCGGCTACCCGCCAGATCGCCGTGGTCAGGCCCGATAAATTATTGGAATGCAGAACGTCCGGCTTGAAAGCGCGAATGCGCTCCGCGATCATCGGGGCCTGGATCTGCCAATCGTCGATCGCATGCCAGATGCTTCGTTTCACGACGTTCTTTTGCTCCGTGAACGGCGCATAGACGTTTTGCACCGGTGCGGAATAGACGTTGATACCGTTGCATAATTCACGGCCCTGCTCGGGTGCGGATGCGGCGCGCACCACCTCGACCTCGTCGCCGCGCTGAGCCAGGCCCTCGGCAAATCTCCGCGCGAAGATCTCTGCTCCGCCGACGATCTTTGGTGCCTGCGGGGTCGGATAAAGCGTGGATGTCAAAAGGATCTTCATCGCGTCAACCTCTTTGTGCCGATCCGATTACCGTGCCGGCCGTATATCCAGTGCGGGAATGGCGTCATTATTGGCGGCGATCAGCACCGGCGTGCTCGAAACCGGCAGCCAGATCCCGGAGGCTGGCCTTGCAGTTGCATCGCAGGGGGCCGCGAAAGTCGCCCCCGGCAGATCGCCTCTGATCCGGACCTCGTAGCGTCGATCCGGATCCTCGGACCAGACCGCGATCTTGCCGCCGGTGGTCGAGGATGCTCCGATCGACATCACCCCGTTGGCAAGGCTTCTTCGTTCGGCGGTTAGAGTGGAACGGACGAATGCCCAGGCGCCACGCGCCGCGCAGGCTACGGGTTTGGGCGAATTGTCGAAACCGTAGAGGCCAAAATTGTCCTCCAGCTCGGCTGGATTCTGACCACTATTTTTGAGCTCATAGATCCACATCCCCTTGAGCCAGCGCGCCGCTGTCGAGGCCCACAGGATGAGCTGTGCCGTGTTATCGGCCTGAGCCTGCTCGCTGACACCACATTTGTTCGCAGCCGTGGTCCAGCCAGTCTCGGTCACGTAAATGGGGAAGTCGGGATTGCCGCTCGCTTGGCCGACCAGTCGATGGAACGCCGTGAGCCGGTCGATAATCTCGGCCGAATTGCGCTTCGCCGGCGCCATGCAGAAATTGTAGAGATGAATCGAGGCGCCATCGGCGTATTGAAGGATGCCGGTTTGCAGCATCTTCTCCGTCCACGTCCAACCGGGATCGTCGCCGATCGCGCCGACGACGAAAGGTGCATTCGGCACCGCCTGCTTGACCGCGGGCCGTGCTACCTTCGCGAGGGCCAGGTAGTTGTCGGCTGAGAATGAAGGGTCCTTCTTGGCTGCCAGATTCCACTCGTTCCAGAGTTCGAAGATCGGGCGCTGCGGCGCGACCGATCGCGCGGCCGCTGCCGCATAGTCCGCGAACCGCTGCCGGGCTTCGTCCGTCGTCGGAGGCGATGAGTTCGGCACGAGGTGATGGCCGAATGCAAGGATGAGGAGCGGCCGGGCGATGCCGGACTGAACCTGCGCGTCGAGCCTGCCCAACCGCGGCGTGAAGCCCATCCGACGTCCCGGCAATTCGAAATCAGACCAGGGAAAATCGTCGCGGAAGGCGTTAAAGCCCAGTTGCTTGATCTGGCTGACGTTCACGGAGGGCACGTAGCCTCGCGAACTGACCGGCCCTCCCAGTCCCTGATGGGTGCCGATACCCAACAGGAATCTGCTTTCAAGCGTCTGAGCCTGTTGAGCGCATGCCGGGACAGACAGAGAAACAGACGCGATGAGGCTCGCGATCCAGAGCAGCCTGTTGCGACCCAAGGTGCGGTGGCCTGCCATCGCCTGGATCATACCCGTCATCATTTCTCGCCTGCCGCAACTCACCTCAAAAAGGCTTCGAGAGGTCCGATTGCAGTGCCACGTTCTGCTCGACTCCGCTCTTGTTGTCGTCGAGGAGTTCGACATAGACCTGATGCAATTGGCGGTGTGTCTTCTGGACGTCATAAAACTGCTTGAAGCGATCGTAGCCGCGTTGCCCCAGGACCTTGAGATCCAGATCGAGCATCCGTCGGAAGCCGTCGATGAGAGGTTGAACCGCAACAGGTTCGCAAAGCACGCCGGTGACGCCGTCAACGACGATTTCAGGCAGCGCTCCGCTGTGGAAGGCCAGGATGGGCTTGGCCGCGCGCATCGCTTCCAGAGCGACGAGGCCGAAGGCCTCCCATCGTGACGGGATGACGACGAGATCGGCCGCCTCCAGCTGAGCCTCGATCTGCTGACGATCCAGCCAGCCTAGCAGCGAGACGTTGGCGGGAACCGCAGCTCCGTCGAACTTGTTGACCACGGAGGCGCCGACAATGCGAACATCCAGGACATCTTCGAGGGATCGTGCGGCCTCGATCAGGAGGTCGAAGCCCTTTTGTCGATCAAGACGGCCAATGAAAAGGACCTTGGCCTTCTTTGAAGTCCAATCTGTCGCAGCGCCGTACGGCAGTGGGCGGCTCTTGGAGATGCCATTGTGCACCAGGGTCAGACGGTCGGTCGGAATTCCCGCCCGGACCGCTTCATTGAATTCATCGCCGGAAATGCAGATGATACGATCCGACGTGCGGGCCAGAAGAGTCTCTGCAGCTTTTGCCGCCAGATGGCTCAGGCGGCCGGTCTCTCGCGAGAACGCCCAGCCATGCGGGCAATAGACGACGCGAGGACCTTCGGAACGAGCCGCCAACGCGGGCCTGAGAACGAGTCCGGCAAACGACGAATGGAGATGCATTACGTCGGGTTTGAAGGCGTCGAGCGCCTGCATGCTCGCCCGCAGCATCTGAAATAGTCCGGCGATGCTGCGGCCCGATCTGTCGAAGGTCGTGATCTGGCTGTCATCGATTCCGACGAGGTCGTGGCGATGATCCGATGGCACAACATAGTGCACGTTCTCCGCGCCGAAGCTCGCTTGCTGCTGCGGATGCAATTCGTTCAGGTAGCTCGCTATCCCACCCCGGATGGTTTCCGCGACATGCAGCACCTTCACCGCCTGCCTTGCGGAAGATTGAGTTGGGAAGATCGACATGGCGCATCCTTAATTGAGCATCAACGGATGCGATCACAATCCATCCAATCCATAGCGAGATTTGGGCAGCGGTGTGGTGTTGTTGCGCCGCGATGTCGAAGCTCTCTTGCTTCGAAGTCGAACGTACACACGGAACTCGTTGGATGGCGGCCGTTGTCGCCGCTATGCGCGCGACGCGAGAAAATCCAACAGTGCTCGCGCCGAGTCTTGCCACGAATATAATGCAAGACGATCTTGTTGCTTTCGGCGCTCCTGATCAGAGATTGCGCCGATTGCCAACCTTTCGAGCATAAGCTGTTGCAGCGCTTGAGCATCGTTGGCGCAAAAATAAGCAGCTGCTTCGCCGCACGTTTCCATCACCGCGTCAGCCGTCGAGGCTATGACCGGACAGCCGAAGATCATGGCTTCAAGTGGCGGTACACCGAAGCCCTCGTATAGAGAGGGAAAGACAAACGCCAGAGCGTGCGCATACAGAGCTGCAATCTCGCCATCCGCCATGCGTCCTGCCAGAAGCAGGCCCGATTCGCTCTCGCCCAGATTGTCTTGAAATACCTTGCTGTTATCTCCGCCGACAATGACGAGGGGAACGTCCTTTCGTTCGAGCAGCCGCGCCGCCTCGATTGCAACGGCGAGATTCTTGTTCTTGGTTCTGGAGCCGACAAAGAGAAAATATTTTCCCGGCTGAAGCCCTAATCGTTCGAGAATACCGTGATCAGGCGTTGTGGACGCGAAATGCTCCGCGCTGTTGGGGAATATCGGAATGTCCGTTTTCGAAAGGCCAAGCATTGCAGCCAATTCATTGCGAGAAAAGGCCGATACGGTCGCGATCGTGGCCCGCCGTGCAAGCAGGCGGCCCATCGTGCGGTGGACGGCCAAATAGCGCCAATTGAAGAAATCGGGCCGGCGGAAGACCTGTGCGTCGTGGATGACGACGATATGATCGCCATGAAACACAGGTCCGGCATTGGCCAGACTGATCAGGCGACCTCCAGCGGCGGCGCGCGCAAGTTCAATCTGATCCCAGGCATGTCCGCTCAGCCGTCCTATCTTGCGTACCTTGATGTGGGCGAGATTGATCGCTTCGCTCGTCTCGCTCGGCACGAGCAATTGCCACTCGGCTCCTCTGAGGGCAGCGGGCGATTGGTCGGACGCAAGCAGGGCATCGATCGCTTTGACCAGTTCGGCGGCATAACGCTGAACGCCGGTCAGCTTTTGCGAGAGAAAGCGGCCGTTGATGAAAAGCTTCAATTTTGTGCCGTTCGGGTTGTCGATGCCACAACGCGTGGGTCGCGATGTGTGCTTTCGAACCAAATGTGAGCACGGAAAGAAGCAGCCCGAAGGCACGGAATTATGACGGCATCGGCCGCGTGATCGCGCTGTTCGTTCGGTGCTCCCCGGGAACACTTGTTGAAAGTCTTCCCGGGCAGCCGGGAGCCTTTTATGGACGCGCGCCTGATGTTGCGTCGGCAGGCAGAGGGCGCTCCCGTCTGGTTAACTTGGGGAAGGCTGACATCCGAAGCGCCCGGCATTAAGCTTGCCGATGCTAGGGGGCTGTTCTCCAATGCTGAACCCTTGCCTCTACCGGTTCAGTCTGGCAATGCGGTATATGAGGACGGACAACGGAGTTTATTTTGGCCCCCGTGGTGGTTACCGGCGCTGCCGGCTTCATCGGCATGCATGTCTGTGAGCGCTTGCTTGCGCGCGGGGAACGAGTTGTCGGCATCGACGCAGTGACCCCTTACTATGATCCCGCGCTCAAGCGCGCTCGCCTCGAGACGCTCAAGCATGAGGCTTTCACATTCCACGAGATCGATCTTGCAGACTTCGCTGCGGTGACGCGTGTGTTCGACGAGGTCTCGCCCGACCGCGTAGTGCACCTTGCGGCGCAGCCCGGCGTGCGCGCATCGATCGACGATCCCATCACCAGCATCCGCGCCAATTGTGATGGCTTCGTCACCGTGCTCGAAGCGGGCCGGCGCCACGGCCTGGCGCATCTCGTCTACGCCTCGTCGAGCTCCGTGTATGGCGCCAATCGCACCTTGCCGTATTCGACCGAGCATTCGGTCAATCATCCGGTCAGCCTCTATGCCGCGAGCAAGAAGGCCAACGAGCTGATGGCGCACACGTTCGCACATGTTCACAAGCTGCCGGTGACCGGACTTCGCTTCTTCACTGTCTATGGTCCATGGGGCCGGCCCGACATGGCCGCCTGGCTCTTCACGCGCGCGATCTTTGCGGGTGAGCCGATCAAGCTTTTCAATAATGGAAATATGTGGCGCGATTTCACCTATGTCGACGACATCGTCGAGGGCGTGATCCGCACCCTTGATCGTCCCGCGACGCCGAATCCCGCGTGGAACGCCGAGCAGCCGGAAAACTCGTCGAGCTATGCGCCGTATCGCGTCTATAACATCGGCAACAATTGCTCGGTCGATTTGATCGAGTTCGTCGAGACACTGGAGAAGATCATCGGCAAGCCCGCGATCCGCACGCTTTTGCCGATGCAGGCAGGCGACGTCCTCGAGACGCGCGCCGACATTTCGGCCCTGCAACGCGACGTCGGCTTCACGCCCTCGACGCCGCTGGCGGATGGCTTGGGCCGCTTTGTCGAATGGTACCGAAATTATCACCGCGTATAAACCCCTCTCTTGAGTAGCTCACACGTGTCCCAAAAAATTATCCCCCTGATCATGTGCGGCGGTGCCGGAACGCGGCTGTGGCCGGCTTCGCGCGAGGTGCGCCCCAAGCAGTTCCTGCCGCTGTTCGGCACGCGCTCGACCTTCCAGGACACGCTGCTCCGCGTCTCGGAGGCCTCGCTGTTCGATCGCCCGATCGTCATCACCAATGCTTCCTACCGTTTCATGGTGCTGGAGCAGCTCGCCGAAATCGGCATCGAGGCCGACGTGATCCTCGAGCCGATGCGGCGCGATTCCGGTCCTGCGATCGCCGCCGGCGCGGTGTTCGCGCAGAACCGCTCGAGTGAGGCGATCGTGCTCGCGCTCGCCGCCGACCACGTGGTGCAGGACAATGCCGCGTTCGTCGCGGCGTGCCGCCAGGGCCTCACCGCCGCGAGCGCCGGGCGCATCGTCACCTTCGGCGTCAATCCGGAGCGGCCGGCGACCGAATACGGCTATATCAGCCCGGGCGAGGTCATCTCCGGCGAGGTGCACGCGGTCGCGCGCTTTGTCGAGAAGCCGGATGCGGTGAAGGCAGCCGACTATGTCAATTCCGGCTATCTCTGGAACAGCGGCAACTTCATGTTCCCGGCCAGCGTATTGCTCGACGAATACCGCAAGGTCGATGCGGCGAGCGTGGAGACCATCTCCAATGCCGTGACCAATGCCGGTCGCGATCTCGGCTTCGTGACGCTGGAGCCCGAGGCGTTCGGCGCGGCCAAGGCGATCTCGATCGACTATGCGGTGATGGAGAAGACCGCGCGCGCAGCGGTCGTGCCGGTGTCGTGCGGCTGGTCCGACGTCGGCTCCTGGCACGCGGTGTGGGAATTGTCGGACAAGGACGCGCAAGGCAATGCCGCGCACGGCGCCGCCGTGTTCGAAGATAGCCGCAACTGCAACGTCACCACCGATGCCGCGCTGGTCGCACTCGAAGGCGTCGACGATCTCATCGTGGTCGCGACCGCGGACGCAGTGCTGGTCTCGCGTCAGAAGGATGCCAACGGGCTGAAGCGGCTGGTCACGAAACTCAAGGCGGTCGCACCGAAGGTCACCGAGGAGCACCTCAAGGTGCATCGGCCCTGGGGCAGCTACCAGTCGGTCGACAATGGCGAGCGCCACCAGGTCAAGCGCATCGTGGTGAAGCCGGGCGGGCGTCTGTCGCTGCAGAAACACCATCATCGCGCCGAGCACTGGATCGTGGTCCGCGGCACCGCCCGCGTCACCGTCAACGACACCGTCAAAAGCGTGCACGAGAACGAGTCGATCTACATCCCGATGGGCGCGGTGCACCGGATGGAGAACCCCGGTAAAATCATGCTGGAGCTGATCGAGGTCCAGACGGGAAGCTATCTCGGGGAAGACGACATCATCCGGATTGAAGACGACTATCAGCGCTCTTGAGCAGAATGTCGCTCCAACATTCCGCGAACATTTAGAAATTGTCCTGCGAATTGCGATGATCGGAGCAGGCTGTTATGACCGACGACACGCACACAATCCGCTGCGGCGGGCTCGCCGCGACCATCAAGGCGCAAGGCGCGGAGATGTGTTCGCTGGCGAGCGATGCCGGCATCGAGTTCGTTTGGCAGGCGGGGGCGGCCTGGCCGCGCCATGCGCCGCTGTTGTTTCCGATCGTCGGGCGTCTCGCCAATGACGAATTGCGGCACCGGGGCAGGACCTACCGGATGACCCAGCACGGCTTCGCGCGTGACAGCCGCTTTGCGTGGATGGAACGTGGCGAAAGTCGCTGTATCCTGGTGCTCGAAGACAGCGAGACGACGCGCGCGCTCTACCCCTTTGCGTTCCGCCTGACGGCAACCTATGCGCTCGACGAATCCGGTCTCGATCTTTCACTCGTGGTCGCGAACACCGGCAAGGAGATGTTGCCGGCCTCGCTCGGCGGCCATCCCGCTTTCAACTGGCCGCTGCAACCAGGACTGGCGAAGGAGAGTTACGCGCTGAGCTTCGCGAACGCAGAGCCATCCCCCGTCCGCCGTCTCGACGGCGGCTTGCTGCGTCCGGCAACGGAGCCGAGCCCGGTCCAAGGCTCCGTGTTGCCCCTGTCAGAATCCCTGTTCGTCGACGACGCAATCATCTTCGATCGGATTGCGAGCACTTCGGTCCGCTATGCCGCGGAGCAGGGCGCGTCCACCGGGCCGTGGTTGAAAATGTCATGGCGCGGCTTTCGCGAGCTTGGCGTCTGGTCGAAACCGTCGGGCGCGCCGTTCCTCTGCATCGAGCCTTGGCGCGGCTATGCCAGTCCCGCCGGCTTCGACGGCGAATTCACTGACAAGGCGGGCCTGATGCACATCGCGCCCGGGACGGAAGAGCAATTGTCATTTCGGGTTGAGGTTGGATCGTCCTGAGGCCGGACGGCCTTCGCGCATCTCGAGTTCTCAGACCTCGATCCGCGTGAGGTCCTCGCCGAGCACGACAGGACCCGCGTAGTCCCGCCTGACATCCGCGAGCAGCGCATTCAGCATGGAATCATCGGTGCGAGGCCGGTGATGAGTCAGCGCGAGCTTCTTGACGCCGGCCTTGGCCGCGACCTTGCCGACTGTATCGCCGCAGGCGATCGTGAATTTCGCAAGCCGGCGCAGGTGCTCGTTGTCGATCTCCGGCGTGGCGAGAAAGCAGCACTGGACCAGCAGATCGGCCCCCTCAGCCAGTCGTTCGAGACCGGGGCACGGCACCGTATCGCCGGAAATTGCGATGACCTTGCCTTCGGCCTCGAAGCGGTAGCCGAGGCACGTCCAGCGTGCGAGGAAGGCCGGCGACATGTCGAGGCCGTCGCCATGCGAGACGAGTTCGGCACTGATCTTCCAGCGCCCGGTGTCGAGAACGGGGCCCGGTATAATGTCGGTCGCGACGACAGGTTTCCAGCCGCCGAAGCTCGGCTCGCCCTGATCGCGCCAGGCGATGTCCTTGTCGTAGACCTGCGTGACCAGCGTATTGACGAGCCGTTCGGTATCCGGCGGTCCATAGATGCGCAGATCGTCCTTGCGCCCGTGCAGCCATGAATTGAGCATCACGTCGTAGAGGTCGCCGATGTGGTCGAAATGGTGATGGGTGAGAAAGACCGTGTTGATCGAGCCGAGCGGCACGCCGGCCTTGCTGAGCTGCACCATGACGCCGCGGCCTGCGTCGATCAGGATATTTTCTCCGCCGAGCCTGATCAGCGTTGTCGTCGCCATGCGGCGCGGGTCCGGGCGCGGGCCGCCGGTGCCGAGCAGGATGACTTCCATGGCGCCACCTCCTGGGGCAGACTTTTCGGGCGTTACAGTAGATTTGAAGCGTTTGGCGAGGCAAGCGTCCGTGGGACGGCCGTCAGCCCCCACAACAACCGCTTGTGCGGGGCCCCCGAACACGATGCGCGGGACGAGAAGTGTGGGCCAATTCATACTTAATTCGGCCAGATCGTGACCAATGTTGTTTGGGCGCGATAACGCGCCTAGTGTTGCAGCAGGCAATTCGAGGGGGCTCGAACAGTCGTGAATGTACGTTCACAGGACGGCGCGCTCGGCGACCTGAGCATCCAGGCCAGTTCGCAAGCACACAGGACATCCAACATCGTGGCTGATTCCGCAGTTCAGGAATTGCGTGTCGCTGGCCGCGAGCGGCTGATCGTCGTCGAGGACGATCCGGTGACGCGGACGATGCTGGTCGGCTATTTCAGCGAGAACAATTTCGACGTGGTCGGCGCCGGCTCCTGCGCGGAATGCCGCCAGGCGCTGCGGACGCGGACCGATCTCGTCTTCCTCGACGTGCAGCTGCCCGACGGCGACGGTTTCGATCTCGCCAAGGAGATCCAGGCGACCAGCAACGCGGGCATCATCTTCGTGACCCGCCGCGACACCGACGTCGATCGCATCCTCGGCCTCGAGGTCGCGGGCGACCACTACGTCACCAAGCCGATCGATCTGCGCGATCTGCTCGCGCGCGCGCGAAGCGTGCTGCGGCGGCGCTCGATCGACCGCAAGGCGGCGCGCAACCACAATTCGATCGCCTTCGGCGACTGGATCATCGACCTGACGCGGCGCGAGCTGCTCGGCAGCGACGGCAAGCCGGTGGCGCTGACGCGCGCCGAATTCGACCTGCTCGCGGCGCTCGTCGGTGCCGACGGCAGGCCGCTTAGCCGCGACTATCTGATCGAGGTCGTCAGCAATCGCCAGGCCGAGGTCGACATCCGCACCGTCGATGCCTTGGTGGCGAGGCTGCGCCGCAAGCTCGTCGGCAGCGGCACGCCCGTCATCACCACGGTCACCGGCGTCGGCTACAAGCTCGCGCTGAGCGAGCGGCTCTAGAAGCCGGGCGCAGCACGAAACGGTGCCGGCTGAGCCGTCGGGTTCAGCCACTGAAGCCGACCAGGAACCGAATGGCGAGAAAGGCCGACAGCGCCACGGCGCCGGTCGCGAAGATTGCAAACAAAACTCTCAAACTATTGTGCATGATCTCTATTCAGGTTCGGTTTCAAAGTCCGGTTTCAAAAATGTCGTTCGTCCAATCGCTGCTCGTCTCAAGGCAGGCGACTCTAATTCTATTGGCGTGATGCGACCCGTTTCCACTTGGCTTCGACGCGAGCCTTGATGATGCGGACCCGGGCTTCCTGTGCTGCCCAGTATGCCCTGCTCGCGACCGCCGTGCCTTGACCGTAACGTGCGTAAACGTCCTTCGGCTGTGCCGGTCTGTTTTGATTGTGCGCTGATTTCTGATTGTGCGCCGACTTCGAGACGGTGGGCGCCGGAGTTGGCGCCGGTGCCACATCTGGGACGGCGGCAGCCTGGTTTCCCACATTCGTCGAGTTCATGGCGACAAGACGATTGCGGGCGCGATTACAGTAGACCTGGGAGCGCGGCGTCATGGACTCCTCGTCATGACCGGCTCGATATTTCATCAGGGCGCGGCAAAGGTCCCCGCCTGCCAGGCGCCATGCGCGGCTCAGATAGAGAACGCCATAGTGGATGTTGATATCGGGCTCTGCGAGCTCTGCGTTATGTCCCCGAAATCCGAGCATCGCTGCCGTTTCGGGTCGAATTTGCATGAGGCCGATCTCGCCGACGGCGCCAATGGTGCCCGGATTGTATCCGCTTTCAACGAAGACGACGGCCTCCGCGATGTCGGCGGGCAGATCGGTCCTGGCCGTTTCTCTTTCGATAATTTTTCGAATCGCCGCCCGCGAGGCCGGCGTCTCTCCAGCGCCGAGATCTGCATCGTGACCGCCAGCCGCCAACGCCGGTTCCGCGGCGTTCAGAGCGCTGCCCTGAGCGTGCACGGAGGTGGATGCCAACCAAAGCACAGCGATCGCAACGTGTGTCCACGCCGCGCGGGCATTGATGTGTGTTCGATCCCGCAGCATGGACATGTATTATATCTTTCGAGTTAACAACCGATTTTCTGGCGGCCTGGCTCGGACGGCGCGACCGGCCAGCGGCGCAATGAAGCTATCGCGACCGCGAGCTCTGGTCGGTTGATGTGCTTGGCGCAGCCCCGGCCAATTTGTCGTCGACCGCATAGAGTGTGCAGGTGGGTGACCATTTTGTGCAGGCGCCAAGTGAATCGCGCTGGGCGTCGTCGGCGGTCGCGCGCCCCGTACGCCAGCCGTAACCGCCGTTCGGCGACACCGCAAAAGCCTTGTGCGGCATCGTGCTGGCGAGATAGCGCGCGAACTCGGCCCGCGCGGCCTCGCTGAGCTGGCCCGGCGGCGGCAGCGGATCGGGCGGGCTCAGGACGTCGTGGCCGAGACCTCGCTCGCGCAGGAAGGCGTCGAGATAGGGCGTCCATTGCGGACGGCTCACCACCGAATAGAGATAGTGGCCATCGTCGCCGTAAGGCGGCGCTGCGACGAATTTCGCGTTGCCGCCGCTGGCGCGAAATCCGTCATGGAGGCGGCGCGCGAGGTCGGGACCGAAGTACGAATCGTTGGCGGCGTAGACCCACAGCATCGGCGCGCGGGAGGTTTTGCCGAACGTGGCGAAGGCCTGCACCAGCCCGTTCGGATTGCAGACGTCGTCATCGTCGCGCGAGCCGCGCCCGCCGGCAAAGCTGATCGCGGCGGCGAGACCCGCTGGCGCCTGCGCGGTCAAGGCGACAGTGGCGAACCCGCCGGCGGAATGGCCGGCCGCGATCATGCCCGAGGTGGTGACGTCGGCCCTGCGCACCATCGCCTCGATCGCCGCGCGCAAATCCGCCACCGCGACCGCCGCCGCCGGCAGATAAGCGGCATTGGCGCAGCCGCCGACGCTGTCGACGCGCCCGCCGGGCGAGGTGCCGTAGCCGCGCCGCATCACGATCAGCGCGGCGAAACCGCGCCGGGCATATTCGAGAGCGATGCCGTAATATTTGTGCGCGGACATCGTCGCGCGATCGTCGAAACTGCGCGGCGAGCCGTGGCTGAGCAGCGCGAGCGGATAGCGCTTGGTCCCGGCTGGCCGGACCAGGAACGCCTCCAGGCCCTGCGGTCCGGCCTCGGCCATCGGGATACGCAAGTCCTCGGTGTAGAACTCCGCGGCCATTGCATCGGGCACGATGCCAGCCGTCGCAAACCAGGCCATCAGAACAACCAAGAGCCTCTGAAACAGCGTCATGCCCCGACTCGAAAAGCCCCGATCAAAAGACCATAGCATGATCCCAGGAACGGCCGCCCCATCGCGGGTGTTGTGCTCTTGGCGGGGGCTTGGCCGATGCTATGGTATCGCGCAATTCTACGACAGGACGAGGTATATCCAGTGGCTGATGTTCATCCCGCGGCGGGCAAGCAGGCCTCGCCGGACGCGCTCACCAACGTTCCGCGGCTGGTGACGGCCTATTTCGCCGGCAAGCCTGATGTCGCCGATCCCGCGCAGCGGGTGGCGTTCGGCACCTCCGGCCATCGCGGCACCTCGTTCAAAACCAGCTTCAACGAGGGCCATATCCTCGCGACGACGCAGGCAATCTGTGATTACCGACGTGAAAAGGGGCTGACCGGTCCGCTCTTTATCGGCATCGACACCCATGCGCTGGCCGAGCCGGCGCTGGTCAGCGCCGTCGAGGTGTTCGCGGCCAACGGCGTCGACATCATGATCGACAAGGACGGCGGCTACACGCCGACGCCGGTGATCTCGCATGCGATCCTGACCTACAACAAGGGCCGCACCTCCGGCCTTGCCGACGGCGTCGTCGTCACGCCTTCGCACAATCCGCCCGAGGACGGCGGCTACAAATACAATCCGCCGCATGGTGGACCGGCCGACACCGACGCGACCTCCGTGATCGAGAAGCGCGCCAATGCCTATCTCGCCGACGGCCTCAAAGGCGTGAACCGCATCGACTACGCCAGGGCACGCAAAGCCGCGAACGTCCACGCCTATGACTTCGTCACACCCTATGTCGCCGATCTCGGCAACGTGGTCGATCTCGACCTGGTCAAATCCGCCGGCGTGAATATCGGCATCGATCCGCTCGGCGGCGCCGCCGTGCATTACTGGCATCCGATCATCGAGCGCTACGGCCTGAAGGCAACCGTGGTGAACGAGGCGATCGACCCGACGTTCCGTTTTATGACGGTGGACTGGGACGGCAAGATCCGCATGGACTGTTCCTCGCCTTACGCGATGGCGAGCCTGATCGCGATGCGCGACCGCTTCGACGTCGCCTTCGCCAACGACACCGACGCCGACCGCCACGGCATCGTGACGCGCACCGGCGGCCTGATGAATCCGAACCATTATCTCGCGACCGCGATCTTCTATCTGTTCGCGCACCGCCCGAACTGGGGCAAGGGCGCCGCGATCGGCAAGACGGTGGTGTCGAGCTCGATCATCGACCGCGTCGCGAAAAAACTCGGCCGCAAGCTGGTCGAGACCCCGGTCGGCTTCAAATGGTTCGTCGACGGCCTGCTCACGGGCGGCTTCGGCTTCGGCGGCGAGGAGAGTGCAGGCGCCTCGTTCCTGCGTCGCGACGGCACGGTGTGGACCACCGACAAGGACGGCATCATCCTCGGCCTGCTCGCGGCCGAGATCATGGCAAAGACCGGCCGCGATCCGAGCCAGCTCTTCAACGATCTCACCGTCGAGTTCGGCGTGCCCCATTACGCGCGCATCGACGTCGCCGCCACCACGCCGCAGAAGAACATCCTGAAGTCCGTCACGCCCGAGCAGTTCGGCCTGAAGGATCTCGCCGGCGATCCCGTCCGCGCCACCCTGAGCAAGGCGTCCGGCAACGGCCAGCCGTTCGGCGGCATCAAGGTCGAGACCGATTTCGGCTGGTTCGCCGCAAGGCCGTCAGGCACCGAGGACGTCTACAAGATCTACGCGGAGAGTTTTCGCAGCCCCGAGCACCTGAAGGCGATTCAGCAGGAGGCTCAGACAGGGTTGGCGAAGGTGTTCGGGGCGTAGTCGTCGAGCCAAAGCGCCGCTGCCACTGCTCCCCCGGGGGGGACTCGCCGCATCAACAGGTGTCATCACCCGCGAAAGCGGGTGATCCAGTACGCCGTGGCGCCAGTTGAGTAAACCAACAACCGCCGCGGAGTACTGGATTCCCCGCTTTCGCGGGGAATGACAGCGGAACAGATTTGTATACACGATGCGAGATAAAGGTATTATAATACGCTCCCATCCGCCCTTGAACGGAATCGCTATTGTATACATAACGTATCCACAAGCCTTGGGAGTGAACCGGTGACAAAACCCTTCCCGATGAACGCCTGGTATGCCGCCGCCTGGGACGCCGATGTGAAGCCGGCACTGCTGCCGCGGACGATCTGCGGCAAGCACGTCGTGATGTACCGCAAGGCCGATGGTTCGGTGGCTGCGCTGGAGGATGCCTGCTGGCACCGCCTGGTGCCGCTGTCCAAGGGTAGGCTCGAAGGCGACACCGTCGTCTGCGGCTATCACGGCCTGAAGTACAACGCGCAAGGGCGCTGCACCTTCATGCCCTCGCAAGAGACCATCAACCCGTCGGCCTGCGTGCGCGCCTATCCGGTGGTCGAGCGTCATCGCTACATCTGGCTCTGGATGGGCGATCCCGCGCTGGCGGATCCTGCGCTGGTGCCCGACCTGCACTGGAATCACGACCCCGCCTGGGCCGGCGACGGCAAGACCATCCACGTCAATTGCGACTATCGCCTCGTGCTCGACAACCTCATGGACCTCACCCACGAGACCTTCGTGCACGGCTCTTCCATCGGCAACGAGGCGGTCGCGGAGGCGCCGTTCGACGTCACCCATGGCGAAAAGACGGTCACGGTGACGCGCTGGATGCGCGGCATCGAGGCGCCGCCGTTCTGGGCGAAACAACTCGGCAAGTCCGGCCTCGTCGACCGCTGGCAGATCATCCGTTTCGAAGCGCCCTGCACCATTGCCATCGACGTCGGCGTGGCCCCGACCGGCACCGGCGCGCCGGAAGGCGACCGCTCGCAGGGCGTCAACGGCTTCGTGCTCAACACCATCACGCCCGAGACCGAGAAGACCTGCCACTATTTCTGGGCCTTCGTGCGCAATTATCAGCTCGGTGAGCAGCGCATCACCACCGAGATCCGGGACGGCGTCTCCGGCATTTTCCACGAGGACGAGCTGATCCTCGAGGCGCAGCAGCGCGCGATGGACGAGAACCCGGATCGCATCTTCTACAATCTCAACATCGACGCCGGCGCGATGTGGACGCGCAAGCTGATCGACAAGATGGTGGCAAAGGAAAATCCGCCGCAGCATCTTCAGGCCGCGGAGTAAGCCGACATGGCCGAGCGCGAGGTCGACCGCTCCGTCTCGCAGACCGTGAAGGCGCAGCTCGCGCTGCGCGACCAGCTCCTGTCGGGCTCGTTGCGCCCGGGCGAGCGCATCTCCGAGCTCCAGGCGGTGGAGACCACCGGCGCCTCGCGCACCCCGGTGCGCATGGCGCTGGTGCGGCTGGAGGAGGAGGGCCTCTTGGAGGCGATTCCCTCCGGCGGCTTCATGGTGAAGGCGTTCTCCGAGCGCGACATCTCCGATTCCATCGAGCTTCGCGGCACGCTGGAAGGGCTCGCCGCGCGCTTTGCCGCCGAGCGCGGCGTCTCCGCGCGCGAGCTCGAGCCGCTGAAGGAGTGCCTCGCCGCGATCGACGAGTTGTTGCGCCAGGTGCCGATCTCGGTCGATGCGTTCTCGTCCTATGTCACGCTGAACGCGCGCTTCCACGCCCTGCTCACCGAATTGTCGCGTAGCCCGCCGCTGATCCGGCAGATCGACCGCGCCTCGTCGCTGCCGTTTGCGTCGCCGAGCGGTTTCGTGATGGCGCAGTCGGCGCTGCCCGAGGCACAGCAAATCCTGATCATCGGGCAGGAGCACCACCGCGTCGTGATCGACGCCATCGAGAACCGCGAAGGCGCCCGCGCCGAAGCGGTCATGCGCGAGCATGCGCGGCTCGCGGTGCGCAATTTGCGGCTCGCACTGCGCAACCGGACCCATCTCGACCTCTTGCCGGCGCTTGCGCTGATCAAGTCCGCAACCGATTGAGGGCAGTCACCATGCGCTTCATCGAAACCTGGATTCCGGCGACGCTCGTCTCGATGCGCGATCTCGCACCCGGCATCCGCGAATTCCTGATCCGGCCCGACCAGTTCGACGGCACGGCCTATCCGGTCGGCAGCCACATCAATATCAGCGTTACCATCGACGGGCAGCCCGAGACGCGGTCCTATTCGCTGGTCGGGGAAGCCTCGTCCCAGGGTCTAAGGATCGCCGTGCGCCGCGCCGAGGACTCGCGTGGCGGCTCGCGCTATATGTGGTCGTTACGGCCGGGCGCGCGGCTCGACATCACGACGCCCGCCTCGCTGCTCGCCGTCGATTGGGCACGCCAAAACTACTGCCTGATCGCCGGCGGCATCGGCATCACCCCGATCCTCGGTGCCGCGCAGGCGCTGGCCCGGCGCGGCACCGATGTCACGCTGCATTACGCGGTGCGCTCGCGCACCGAGGCCGCCTATCTCGACGATCTCGCCGCAACGCTGGGTGATCGCCTGGTCGTTCACGCCAGCGATGAGGGCAAGCGGCTCGATCTCGACGCCCTGTTCGCCTCGGTGCCCAAAGACACGCTGGCGCTGTTCTGCGGCCCGATGCGCATGCTGGATGCCGCGCGCCACGCCTGGATCGGCGCCGGCCATCCGCTTCCCGATCTCCGCTACGAGACTTTCGGCTCCAGCGGCACGCTGCCGACTGAGACATTTCGCGTGCGCCTGAAGGGCTCCGATGTCGAGCTGGAGATCCCGCGCGAGCGCTCGATGCTGGACGTGCTCAACGCCAGCGGCCACGACGTGATGTACGATTGCAAGCGGGGCGAATGCGGCCTCTGCGCCATCGACGTGGTCGCGATCGACGGCGAGATCGACCATCGCGACGTCTTCTTCAGCGACCATCAGAAGCAAAGCAACCAGAAGATCTGCGCCTGCGTTTCCCGCGCGCGGGGCACCATCACGGTGGACACGCTGCTGCGGGCGGATCCGGTCTGAGGTGAGGTCGTCATGCCCGGGCTTGTCCCGCCTGCGCGGTCGGAGCCGCTTCGGCGAGGCGAAGGCCCGGGCATCCACGTTCTTCGTGCGATGTCGTAGGTGTGGATGGACAGGCCCGGCCGTGACGCCGTGAATGCTTTGGTGGCTACGCCGCGTAGGTCGCCCGCAACTTCTTCGGATCAAGCAGCGCCAGAACGCCATCCGCCGACACCGGCCGGCTGATGAGATAACCCTGCACCTCGTCGCAACCGATCTGGCGCAGATATTCGAGCTGGTCGGCGGTCTCGACGCCTTCGGCGACCACGCCGATGCGCAGGTCGCGCGCGAGCCCAATCACCGATTTCACGATCGCGGCGCAGTCGGGCTGCACCAGCATGTCGCGGATGAAGGACTGGTCGATCTTGATGCGGCTGAACGGCAGCTTGCGCAGGTAAGTCAGCGAGGAGAAGCCGGTGCCGAAATCGTCGAGCGCCACGGTGACGCCGAGCTCCAGCAGCGCGTTCAGGACCGACGCGGCCGAGGCGTATTTCGACAGCAGCATCGATTCCGTGATCTCGATCTCGAGCCGGTGCGGGGCGATCTTCGCGTCCGCGAGCGCCTGCACGATGATCTGGAGGAGGCCGTTGTTGTGAAACTGCGCGGCCGAGAAATTTACGGCGACCCTGATCTCTTCGGGCCACTCGGCAACCGTCGCGCAGGCGCGGCGGACGACCCATTCGCCGATCTCGTGGATCAAGCCGGTTTGCTCGGCGATCGGTATGAATTCGCTCGGCGGCACCAGTCCGCGCTGGGGATGCTGCCAGCGCAGCAGTGCCTCGAAGCCGGTGATGCGGTTGCCGTCGAGGTCGAGGAACGGCTGGAACACCAGGAACAGCTCGTTCCTGGCGACGGCGCCTTCCAGATCCGATTGCAGCGCCTTGCGGTCGCGTGACGAGCGGTCGTCGGCTTCCTCGAAGAAACACACCGTGCCGGGTCCGGCCTTCTTGGCGCGGTAGAGCGCGGTGTCGGCGTTCTTCATGATGTCGAGTTGCGTGCTGCCGTCGCGCGGCGCCAGCACGATGCCGACGCTGGTCGCGCCGACGATCTGGCGACCCTCGATCTGGAACGGTTCGTCGAAGGCCGCGACGAAGCGCTCGGCGATCTCGAGCGCATCCTCCGGCCGCGCCCGATTGGCCATCACCAGCGCGAACTCGTCGCCGCCGATGCGTGCGACATGCTCGGCCGCGCGGGTGCAGCGTTGCAGGCGGCTCGCGATCTGGACCAGAAACTCGTCGCCGGCGGGATGGCCGAACTTGTCGTTGACCTCCTTGAAACGATCGAGATCGAGCAGAAGCACCGCGAATTCCTCGCCGGACAGAGCGAGCCGCTTCAAGGCTGCATCGAGCGTTTCGTTGAACGCGACGCGATTGGGCAGATGGGTCAGCGAGTCCTGCCGCACCGTACGCTCGGCCTCGATCTGCCGCATCACGCGCCGTGCGAACGCGATCGAATTGACGAACACGCTGCGCAGCAGCACTGATCCGTAGACGACCACCAGGAAAGCGATCAGCAGAAACGCCGGATCGCCATTCCTGCCGAGGCAGATCGCGATGCCAGCGAAGATCGGGGCCGTGAATGCGATCGCGGCGATCGGGATGGTGGCGAAGGCCAGCGCGCCCCCCGCCAGCATCCCCGAGCAAAGGCAGGTGATGACGAGCTGCCCGCCCGTTGAGGCATTGACGAAGAATGCGACCGGAACGGTGCCCCAGGCGGCGCCGAGGATGAAAGCATTGCGCACCAGCCGATGCATGGCCCGGCGCGAGACGAATTGCGGTTTGGTGATGCGGCGCGCGGCATGGGATTGCAGGCCGAACGCGATCGCGGCGCCCGCCACGATGGCGGCCCAGATCAAGGCCAGCTTCAAGTCCGGCGAATGCCACAGCGCGACGACGAGTACCCCGGCGTTGCAGGC
This sequence comes from Bradyrhizobium sp. 172, assembly GCF_023101065.1. NCBI lineage: Bacteria > Pseudomonadati > Pseudomonadota > Alphaproteobacteria > Hyphomicrobiales > Nitrobacteraceae > Bradyrhizobium > Bradyrhizobium sp. 172. The sequence goes on along the minus strand of NZ_CP064701.1, from coordinate 6,103,932 downwards.
ATTGGCCAGCATGATGCCGACCGAATAGCCGAGCACCAGCGACATCTGTTCGGCGCGGATATGGCCGGCGACGGCTTCGTCGGTTACGGGACCGCCAAAGGCCGACAGATCGCCGGCGAACAGCCGCGCGAAATAGCTGGTCGTTTGAGTCCGCATTCCAGAGCCTAGCAGCATGGGCCGCTTGTCCGGCCCGGTCAGGAGAATTCGCTGCAAACCTTTGACGAACTATGAATTATCCAAACTTGCGACGATTGCTCTGACCACTTCTGCGTGTTCGCGATATTGTATCGATAACAAATCGATACAAATGCGGCGCCTCGCGTTACGGCTGTGACGGGAGGCTATGTTCGCTACCAATTCCGCTGTCATGCCTCGCCTTGTGCGCACTTGCGCACTGGGGCGGGGCATCCAGTACGCCGCGGCCTATCGGATCAATCACGCCTGTCTCGGAGTACTGGATCGCCCGGTCAAGCCGGGCGATGACAGTTGTGCTTCAGGCATCACCGCCCCAACTGCTTCGGATCGTAATAGAACCGCTCTTCGATCAACTGATCGCCCCGCCAGGTCTGCCATGCGATCTCATCCAACGTTCGGATGATGCCTTCGGCATTGGTGAAGCTGAATCTCCAGCGCGTCGCGACATGATCCCCTTCGATCAGGCTCGGCCCAATGCGCACCGCCTTGACCTCCTTGAAGGCTGCCAGCACGCCGCGCTCCTTGGCGGCGAGCTTGTCGCGTCCGACCACGGGATCGCCCTGGTTTTCATAGGTGGCGGCGTCCGGCGTGTAGTAGTCGAGGATCGCCCCGACGAAATCCCCGTCCTCCAATCGTTTGGCAAAAGCTTCGACGACATCACGGCTCGGCATGGTGCACCTCACGAATAAAACCGACTGTTGGTCGGTAAATACCGACCGACGGTCGAAAAGTCAACTGGCTGTCCTCGTCCATTTCGACTACAGCAGACCCATGGCGAAACAGGCGGAGCGGCGGGCTGCGACATCGGAGGCGATCCTGACGGCGGCGCGCCGCCTGTTCGGGACGCAAGGCTTTGTCGCGACGACGATGGACGAGATCGCCGAAGCCGCCCACGTCGCCAAGGGCGCGGTGTATCATCACTTCAAGACCAAGGAGGCGGTGTTCGAAGCGGTGTTCAATGAGGTCTCGCGCGACCTCGTCGCCGAAATCGACAGCACGGCCCGTGCCGAGAAGGACGTGCTTGCCGCGATGGTCGCCGGCACCCAGCATTATTTCGCCGCGACCGCGAAGGGCCCGACCGGCCAGATCATCCTGCGCGACGGCCCGGCCGTGCTCGGCTGGGAGCGCTGGCGCGAGATCGACGCCAAACATTTCGGCGGCAAGCTGCCGCGCGCGATTGCGGCGGCGATGGAGGCCGGCCTGATCGCGCGGCAGCCGGTCGAGCCGCTGGCCCGGCTGCTGCTCGGCGCGGTAACGGAGGCCGCCGTCGCCTGCGCCGGACGCGCCGATATCGCAAGGGCGGGTGCGGAATATGCCCGTGCGTTCAGGTCGCTGGTCGAGGCGCTGCGCGTGGCTGCATGATCGTGCTAAGTGATGATTGGAAACGCCCGTCAACAAAAAGAACAGTAGCGCATGAACGCAACTTCCTCCCTGACACCCTCCGACCCTGAATTCGACTACATCATCGTCGGTGCCGGCTCTGCCGGCTGTGTGCTCGCCAACCGGCTGTCGGCCAACGGCAAGCACAGCGTGCTGCTGCTCGAGGCAGGCCCGAAGGATTCCAACATCTGGATCCACGTGCCGCTCGGCTACGGCAAGCTGTTCAAGGAAAAGACCGTCAACTGGATGTACCAGACCGAACCGGAGCCTGAGCTGAAGGGCCGTCAGGTGTTCCAGCCGCGCGGCAAGACGCTGGGCGGATCGAGCTCGATCAACGGCCTGCTCTATGTCCGCGGTCAGCACGAGGATTACGACAGATGGCGTCAGCGCGGCAACGCCGGCTGGGGCTATGACGACGTGCTGCCCTATTTCAAGAAGGCCGAGAACCAGTCGCGCGGCGCCGATCAATACCACGGCAGCGGCGGCCCGCTGCCGGTCTCCAACATGGTGGTGACCGACCCGCTGTCGAAGGCCTTCATCGATGCCGCGGTCGAGACCGGTCTGCCCTACAATCCTGATTTCAACGGCGCCACCCAGGAAGGCGTCGGCCTGTTCCAGACCACGACGCGCAACGGCCGCCGCGCCTCGACGGCGGTGGCCTATCTCGGCCCCGCCAAGGCCCGTCGCAATCTCAAGATCGAAACTGGCGCGCTTGGCCAGCGCGTGCTGTTCGAGGGCCGCCGCGCGATCGGCGTTGAATACCGTCAGGGCGCCACATTGCGCCGCGCCCGTGCGCGCAAGGAGGTCGTGCTGTCGAGCGGCGCCTACAACTCGCCGCAGCTGCTCCAGCTCTCCGGCGTCGGACCCGCCGACCTCCTGCGCAAGCACGGCATCGACGTCGTGCTGGACGCGCCGGGCGTCGGGCACGATCTCCAGGACCACATGCAGGTCCGCATCGTGATGCGCTGCTCGCAGAAGATCACGCTGAACGACACCGTCAATCATCCGCTCCGCCGCACCATGGCTGGCGCGCGCTATGCGCTGTTCCGCAAAGGCTGGCTGACGATCGCGGCCGGCACGGCGGGCGCGTTCTTCAAGACCAGTCCGCGGCTGGCCTCGCCCGACATCCAGGTCCACTTCCTGCCGTTCTCGACCGACAAGATGGGCGAGAAGCTGCACGATTTCTCCGGCTTCACGGCGTCGGTGTGCCAGCTCCGTCCCGAAAGCCGCGGGTCCTTGCGCATCAAGAGCGCCGACCCGACAGTGCCGCCGGAGATCCGCATCAACTACATGTCGACCGAGACCGACCGCACCACCAACGTGGAAGGCCTGAAGATCCTGCGCAAGATATTGCATGCACCGGCGCTGAAGCCGTTCGTGGTCGACGAGTACGATCCCGGAGCGAAGGTGTCCACGGATGCCGAGCTGCTGGACTATTGCCGTGAGCGGGGCAGCACCATCTACCATCCAACCTCGACCTGTCGTATGGGCAATGATGCGCTCGCGGTGGTCGATCAGCGGCTGAAGGTGAGGGGCCTCGAAGACCTCCGAATCGTCGACGGTTCGATCATGCCCGATCTCGTGTCGGGGAACACCAACGCGCCGATCATCATGATCGCCGAAAAGGCCTCCGACATGATATTGGAGGATGCGCGGTAAACTCGCGTCTTGAGAGGATTTGGGCTTGGCTACGCGATTCAAGATCGGCACACGCAAGAGCGCGATGGCGCTGGCACAGACGGAAGAGATCGCGCGCCGCCTGACCGCCGCCATGCCCGATCTCGACGTCGAGATCGTCAAGTTCGACACCACGGGCGATCTCGACCAGACCAGTAAGCTGTTGCCCCATGGCGGCAAGGGCGGTGCCTTCGTGGCGCAGATCCGCGCCGCGGTGCTGTCGGGCGAACTCCACGCGGCGATGCATTCGCTGAAGGACATGCCCGGCAACGAAGACACGCCCGGCCTCGTGATCGGCGCCACGCTCTCGCGCGATCCTCCCAACGACGCGCTGGTGCTGCGTGACGGCGTGACGCTGGAGGCGTTGCGCCAATCTCGTGGCAAGGGTTTCAAGATCGGCACCAACGCCGTCCGCCGCGCCGCCTATGCGCGGCGGTTGTTTCCGGACGTGGAGATCATCCACTTCCGCGGCGCCGCGGACACGCGCGTGCGAAAACTCGACAATGGCGAGAAGCAGCGCCTGCCGGATGGCGGCGCGGTGGGGCCTGCGGATGCGCTCATCATGGCGCGGTCCGGCCTCGACCGCGTCGGCCTTTCACAGCGCATCGCCTACGAGTTTACCGCAGCCGAGATGCTGCCGGCAGCGGGGCAGGGCATCGTCGCCGTCGAATGCGCCGCGCAGGACTGGCAGACGCGTCGCGTCCTCGCATCGATCGACGATCCCGCTGCCCACGCCTGCGCCGATGCAGAGCGCGAGGTGCTGTGGGTGCTGAACGGCCATTGCAATTCGCCGGTGGCGGGCTTTTCGACCATTGCGGGTGATCAGATGTCGCTCACCGCGTCCGTGCTCGATCTCTCCGGCAACACCATCATCGAAGCCTTGCGTTCGGGCCCCGCCAATCGCCCACGCGAACTCGGCCGTGCGGTGGGACTGGATCTGCTGGCCAAGGGCGCCGCGGAGATCATCGAGCGCAGCCGGCCGCGCTAAGTCGGCCGCGAGGCGGGGGTCGGTGGGATGATGGCATCATGCGCCTGTTTTGCCCGACGGGTCAAATGTTGGCGCGCTCTGATGCGATGACGGCGCACCTGATTTCAGTCCGCCCTAAGTCATTGATCGGGCGTGGCCTCTCTACTGTGCATGGAGTTGTTTTCGCGTTTTTTTGTTTTTCCGCTCCCCAGGCGCAAAATAAATCAGCCCCGAACCCGCTTCAGCATCTGCTCGACATGGGCGATCGGCGTCTCCGGCTGGATGCCGTGGCCGAGATTGAAGATGAACCGCCCTTGCGCGAAATTCGCCAGCGTATCGTCGATCGCGCGGTCGAGCGCGGCGCCGCCTGTGATCAGCACCAGCGGATCGAGATTGCCCTGAACCGCAACCTTGCTCTGCACGCGCTCGCGGATGAAGGCCGGCTCCGCGGTCCAGTCGATGCTGACGGCGTTGACGCCGGTCGCCTCGACGAACCCGGGCAGTTGCGCACCGGCACCGCGCGGAAAGCCGATGATCTTGGCGTCCGGCACCTTGGCGCGCACGCCTTCGACGATGCGCCGGGTCGGCTCGATCGACCATCGCGCGAACTCGGAGGGTGGCAGCACGCCGGCCCAGGTGTCGAAGATCTGCAAGGCGCTGGCGCCGGCCGCAAGCTGCGCCAGCAGATATTCGATCGAGTTCTCGACCAGCACGTCGATGATCTCGGCGAACGCCTCCGGATGCCGGTAGGCCATCATCCGCGCCGGGGCCTGGTCGGGCGTACCCTGGCCGGCGACCATGTAGGTCGCCACCGTCCACGGAGCGCCGCAGAAGCCGATCAGCGCGATCTTGGGATCGAGCGCGCTGCGCACGATCTTGAGGGCCTCGAACACCGGCGCGAGCTTGCCGAAATCGGCGTGCTTCGCCAGTGTTGCGACCTTGGCGGGATCATCCAGCGGTTCGAGCCGCGGACCCTCGCCGACCTCGACGCGCACGGAACGTCCGAGCGCATAGGGGATCACCAGGATGTCGGAGAAGATGATCGCCGCATCGAAGCCGAACCTCCGGATCGGTTGCAGCGTCACCTCGGCGGCAAGCTCCGGGTTGAAGCAGAGATCGAGAAAGCCGCCGGCCTTGGCGCGCACCTCGCGATATTCGGGCAAGTAACGGCCGGCCTGCCGCATCATCCAGATCGGCGGAACGACCTGCCGCGGGCCGGAGAGGACGTCGATGAATGGTTTGGTCGCAGACTGGGGCACGAACGGTCCTGAAGATGGTTAGGGCTCCTGATACACCGCCACGGCCCGAAGCGGAACAGGGGAACCAAGCGCAATTGGGCCGCGTTGACCAGCCAACGGAGGACGAGACCATGGCTGAGACATTCAACCCCGCGCCGCATGACAAGCACGCCGACGATCTGCACGAAGCGCTCGCCGCCGACCGCCACGCCAAGCTCGACGCCGGTCTGAAAGATACCTTCCCGGCGTCCGACCCCGTGAGCGCCGCCCAGCCGACGCCCTCGAAGGCCGATGCGGAGGCCGACAATCCCTCGCTCTGGGACAAGGTTAAGGCGATCTTCAGCTAAGGCGGAGAGCGCCGGATTCCGATAGGTTTGCTAATGCCTTGTTAGCGATGCGCTGATTCCGGCGTCCGTACGACTACGGAAAGCCGGGGACATCACTGCATATTTCTCCCGGTGTTTCAGAGTTCAATAACAGAAGCAGCAGAGTTTCCGGGCATCGGAGAATTCTGCTGCATGAGTGCTGTGACCCAAAGAGCCGGATGGAGCCGCCTGCCGCTGCGGGCGGCTGCGTTCGTCGCGCTGACCTGCGTGGCCATCCTCGGCGTCAGCGGCTGGCGGGAATGGGCGGCCCGCGACGCGGTGCTCAAGGGCGCCGAGGCAGAAATGGCGAACGTTGCGCGCTCGCTGACGCAACATGCCGAGGACAGCCTCGATCTCCTGGATTCAGGCGTCGTCGGCGTCGGCAGCCGGCTGGAGATGGACGGCAGTGAGCCGGCCACGATCGCCAAGCTCCGAAACCTGCTGGAGGCGCGAAAGAAGGCGATAGAGCGCATCCATAGCCTCGCCATCATCGACGAGCGCGGCAACTGGTTGACCTCGCCTGGCACGATCGGCTCGACGCTCAATGACGACGCGTTCTTCCGCTATCACCAGCTCTCGCCGAAACGGGAACCCCATGTCGGCCGCCCCGTGAAGAGCCTGCTCGACGGCGAGTGGGTCGTCACCCTGTCGCGCCGTTTCAACAAGCTGGACGGCAGCTTCGGCGGCGTGGTGCTCGCGACCATCAGCTCGGGATATCTCTCGCATTTCTACGAACAGTTCGAGATCGGCCGCAACAGCTCGGTGGCGCTGACGCACGGCGACGGCCTGATCATCGCGCGTAACCCCAGCAACGACAGGTTCGTCGGTCGCAGCGTTGCCGATACGCCGCTGTTCCGCGATACCGCCTTGCAGCGGCCGGGCGGCGCCTACCATTTCAAGTCGCCGCTCGACGGTGCCGACCGGGTCAGCTTCTTCAAGCGCTCCGGCCGTTATCCGCTGGTCCTGCTCGCCACCGTCGACAAGGCCGAATTGCTGGCGCCCTGGCGTGCTGCGGCGATCTCCCGCATGCTCTACGTGCTCGCGCTGGTCATGCTGATCGCGATCATCGGTGCGGTGTTGGTGCGGCAGCTGCAACGGGGCCAGAGTATGGCGGCCGCGCTGGTCGAGAAGGAAGCGCATTTCCGGCTGCTTGCCGAAGGCTCCAGTGACATGGTGACCCGTATCGGGCTCGACGAGCGGCTGCGCTATGTCTCGCCGTCATCGATCGGCGTCGTTGGCTGGCGCGCCAATCAACTGATCGGTACCCTCGCGCTGGCCGGCATTCACCCGGACGACCGGCCGCAGGTCCAGGCCCTCGTCGACGCCATGAAGCGCGGCGATGCGGAGGAGGCGCGGGTCACCTATCGCAATGTGCACCGGCAGAACTCGGAAGTCTGGCTCGAATCGACCATGCGGGTGACCCGCAAGGAGAATGGCCGCGTCGACGGCGTGGTCGCGATCTCGCGCGACATCACCGAGCAGAAGAAGCTCGAGACCCGGCTCGAAACGCTCGCGATCGAAGACAGCCTCACCGGGCTTGCCAATCGCCGCCGCTTCGATGAACGATTGAAGGAGGAGTGGGCGCGTGCCTATCGCGAGCGCTCCAGCCTCTCTTTGCTGATGATCGACGTCGACCACTTCAAGTCTTACAACGACGACTACGGCCATCCCGCGGGCGATGCCTGCCTCCGGCAGGTGGCCCAGATCATCGCTGCTGAGGCGCAGCGTTCCGGCGATCTTGCGGCGCGTTACGGCGGCGAGGAGTTCGCCATGTTGTTGCCGAACACCGACGCTGCGGGCTGCGCCCTGATCGGCGACCGGATTCGACGGGCGATCCGTGATGCGGGCCTGGTCCACACCAGCAACCATGTGGCTGGCTGCGTCACCGCTTCGCTCGGCGGTGCTGCGTGCCGGCCGGCGCTGGAGCGCACGGCCGGCGTCACCTCGCTGGTCGAGGCCGCCGACCAGGCGCTCTATGCCGCCAAGGAGGCCGGGCGCAACCGGCTGATGATGTCGGGCGAGGTGAGTAACCTTCTTCTCAAGGCGTCCGGTCAGTAAGCCCGCTCAATAATGCGGCGGACGCTCATTGGCGGCTCCCGGCGCATTCGCCTCGGCCTCCTGCAGCCGCTCGCCGAGCTCTGCGATTCTCCGCGTCAGCGCGTCGATCTGCTTCCACTGCGCGGTGATGGTCTGGTTCAGCGTCTCAATCGCGTCGTCCTGATAGGCGAGGCGGGTCTCCAGCGTGTCGATGCGCTCGCCGAGCGTCTTGATCTCATTCGTCACGTGCCGCGTCCTTGTCCCGTTCGCGCAATCCAAATTCTTGCAAACCAAGTTGTTGCAAACCGTGGCCGAGCGCGACACGCTCATCGAACACGAAGCATTCGCCGCGCCAGCGACTCTGAGCCTCCGGCACCTCTTCCAGATATTTGAGAATGCCGCCCTTGAGGTGATAGACCTCGGCAAAGCCGCGCGCGAGCAGGTGTGCGCTCGCCTTCTCGCAGCGGATGCCGCCGGTGCAGAACATCGCGATTCTGCGGTGTCTGGCGGGATCGAGCTGCTCGGCCGCAAAATCTTTGAACTGGCCAAAGCTCCTGATGCCGGGGTCGAGCGCGCCCTCGAACGTCCCCATCGCCACCTCGAAGGCGTTCCTGGTGTCGAGCACCAGCGTATCCGGCGCTTCGATGAGCGCGTTCCATTCGGCCGCATCGACATAGGTGCCGACCTGCCGCGTCGGGTCGGCGCTTTCGTCGCCGAGCGTGACGATCTCCTTCTTCAACCGCACCTTGAGCCGGCCGAATGGCATCGTCTCGGCGGTCGAGAACTTCAATTCGAGATTGTTCAACCTGCCGCCGAACATGTCGCCGTGAGCGAGCTCTTGGGTGAGCGCGTCGATGGCCTCGCCCGCGCCCGCGACCGTGCCGTTGATGCCCTCCTGCGCGAGCAGCACGCTGCCCTTTAGCTCCAGGCCGGCGCAGAACGCGCGCAGTGGCTCGCGCAGCTCGCGGTAATCGGGCAGCGCGGCGAATTGGTAGAAGGCGGCGACCTTGTAAATCATGGCGCCCGTTTAGCAGGCGGGGCTCGCCCGGAAAACCCGCATCGAGCAGCTCTATTCCCGGCGGATGGCAGCCATTTCCCTGGCATGCCAGCATTGCCCCGGCCGGCCGGAATGTGTCATGTAGGCCCGGTTTTTCCGAGATGGCGCGCCATCCGCACCAGACGCCCAATGAGAGCAGAATTCGATGAGAAACTTCCATTTCCCCGGCAGGTCCACGGTCCACGCCACCAACGCGATGGTGGCGACCTCGCATCCGCAGGCGTCGCTTGCCGCGATCGAGGTGCTGCGCGAGGGCGGCACGGCGGTGGACGCGGCTGTCGCGGGTTCGGCCATTCTCGGCGTGATCGAGCCGCAATCGACCGGCATCGGCGGCGACTGCTTTGCGCTGATCCAGCCGCGCGGCGAGGGCAAGATCATCGCCTATAACGGCTCCGGCCGCGCCCCGAAGGCGGCGAACGCCGATTGGTATCTCGAGCGCAAGATCAACTCCGTGCCGCTGACCTCGGCGCATGCGGTCTCGATCCCCGGCGTGATCGACGCCTTTGCAACCGTCTTGCGCGATCACGGCAAGTTCGGCTTCGACCGGCTGCTTCAGCCCGCGATCAAGGCGGCCGAGGAAGGCTACGTCGTCGCCCCCCGCATCGCCTTCGACTGGAAGAACCAGTTCGAGAAGCTGAAGGCCGGCACCAACACGGAGCGGTATCTGCTGCCGCACGGCAAGCCGCCGGTGGCCGGCGACGTCATCCGCCAGGCCGAGCTCGGCAAGACGCTGCGGGCGATCGCCAAGGACGGCCGCGACGCCTTCTACAAGGGCCCGATCGCGGAAGACATGGTGGAGACCCTGCGCGGGATCGGCGGCCTGCACACGCTCGACGATTTCGCCGCGCACACCACTGAGACGACGACGCCGATCGGGACCATGTACAAGGGCTATGACGTCTGGCAGTGCCCGCCGAACGGACCCGGCCTCACCATGCTGCTGATGCTGAACATCCTGTCGCGTTTCGACCTGACGAAATACGCGCCGCTCAGCATCGAGCGCTTCCACCTCGAAGCCGAGGCCGCGCGCATCGCCTACATGCATCGCGAGCTGCATGTCGCCGATCCCGAGCATATGCAGATCGAGGTCGCCAGGATCCTCGCCAAGGAATACTGCAACGAGCACATCGACAAGATCCGCATGGACGGCATGCTCGACCTGCCGAACGTCGCGCCGCCGATGAACCCGTCGACCATCTACATCACCGTCGTGGACAAGGACCGCAACGTCTGCTCCTTCATCAACTCGGTTGCGCATTCCTTCGGCTCGGCGATCGTCTCGAACAAGACCGGCATTTTGCTCCAGAACCGCGCCGGCGGCTTCCGCATCCAGCCCGGCCACCCGAATTGCATCGCCGGCGACAAGCGTCCACTGCACACGATCATGCCAAGCCTGCTCACCAAGGGCGGCCGTTCCGTGATGCCGTTCGCGGTGATGGGCGGACAATATCAGCCGGCTGGCCAGACCCATGTGGTGACCAACATTCTCGATTATGGCTGCGACGTGCAGGAGGCGATCGATATGCCGCGCGGCCTGCATTATGAAGGTCAGTACCAGCTCGAGGACAGCGTGCCGGCCGCCATTGTCGAAGGCCTGAAGAAGCTCGGCCACAAGACCACCAGCGTCGTCGGTCCGCTCGGCGGCGCGCAGGCGATCTGGATCGACTGGGACAAGGGCACGCTCACCGGCGGTTCCGATCCGCGCAAAGACGGTTGCGCGCTTGGATACTGACCACCGCGCACGGAGTTCCCCGCGCGAGATCAGGAAAAGTTGACGAAGGGCGACGCGGCATTTGCTGCGTCGCCCTTTCTCGTTCGGAACGGAGCTCATTGCTTCAGGTTAAGGGCCGATGAGCGGTGCAGGCGTGCGCTGCTCTTGCTCGAAGCGGCGGAGGCCCTCCATGTCCGAAAAATCAGGTTCCGGACCGTCCGAATTCGATCGGCGCGCCTTCATGGCCGGCGTTGCCGGCAGCGCGCTGGTCCCCATGACGGCGCGTGCGGCCGCGCAGGATGCGAGCGTGTCGGCCGCCCAGGATCCGGCGCTTCCTGTCGATGTCACGCTGCGGGTCAACGGCAAGGACAAGCGCCTGCGCATCGACGCCCGCACGACGGTGCTCGACGCGCTGCGGGAGCATCTCAAGCTCACCGGCAGCAAAAAGGGCTGCGACCACGGCCAATGTGGTGCCTGCACGGTACTGATCGACGACCGGCGCGTGGTGTCGTGCCTGACGCTCGCGCTCGCGGCCGAGGGGCAGGAGATCACCACGATCGAGGGCCTTGCCACCGACGATCATTTGCATCCGATGCAGCAGGCCTTCGTCGACAACGATGCGTTTCAATGCGGCTATTGTACGCCGGGCCAGATCATGTCCGCCGTTGCCTGCGTCAAGGAGCGGCATGCGGGCAGCGAGGCCGACATCCGCGAATACATGAGCGGCAACATCTGCCGCTGCGCCGCCTATCCCAACATCGTCGCCGCCGTGAAGCAGGCCGCGCCCGAGATCATGAAAGGCTAGGCGCATGCGACCGTTTTCGTATCAAAGGGCAACAGACCCCGACATGGCGGTGCAGGCGCTCAGTGCTGCCGCAACTGCGAACAATCCGCTGACGAAGGCTACAGCACAGCCGCTCGCTGGTGGCACCACGCTGATCGACCTGATGAAGCTGGACGTGATGCGGCCCGCCGCGATCGTCGATATCAATCCGCTGGCGCGGGGCTGGTCGGCGATCGAGCCCGGCAGTGACGGCTTGCGGCTCGGCGCGCTCGCGAAGATGTCCGACGTGGCCGCGCATGCCGAGATCCAGCGCCACTATCCGGTGATCGCGAATTCCCTGAAGCTCGCCGCCAGCGCCCAGCTGCGCAACATGGCGACGCTCGGCGGTAACGTGATGCAGCGAACGCGTTGCAGCTATTTCCGCGACGTTTCCTATGAGAATTGCAACAAGCGCAATCCTGGTTCGGGCTGTGCCGCCATGGACGGCGTCAATCGCATGCATGCGGTGCTCGGTACGTCCGATCAGTGCATCGCGACCTATCCCGGCGATTTTGCGCAGGCGCTGATCGCGCTCGATGCGATGGTCGAGATTACCGGCAGGTCCGGAACGCGCAACCTGCCGTTTGCGGATTTGCACAAGGCACCCGGCAGGACGCCCGACATCGAGACCACGCTTCGGCCCGGTGAGCTGATCTCTGCGTTCTCCGTTCCCGGCCGCTGGCCGCGCTCGGTGTATCTCAAGGCGCGCGACCGGCAGTCCTACGAGTTCGCGCTGTCGTCGGCTGCGGTCGCGCTCGACGTGCAGGATGGCACGATCAGGGACGCGCGTGTCGCGCTCGGCGGCGTCGCCACCGTGCCGTGGCGGGCGCGCGAGGCGGAGGCGCTGCTGAAGGGACAGAAATTCGACGACGGTCTGGCGCAGCGTGTGGCCGATGCCGCGTTTGCCGACGCCAGGGGCCGCCAGCACAACAGCTTCAAGATCGCGCTCGGCAAGCGCGTGGTGGCGCGCGCGCTCCAGCAGGCCGTAACGATGGAGATCTGATCATGACCGCTGCAGCTCCCGAGCCGAAAGCGAACATGGGCAAGCCGGTGCCGCGCTATGACGCGGCCGCAAAGGTCACGGGCCGGGCGACATATGCGTCCGACATGCCGCTCGACAATCCAGCTTACGCATTCCTGGTCACCAGCGCCATCGCCAAGGGCCGCATCGACAGTTTCGATCTCGACGATGCCAGGCGGGTCCGCGGCGTGATCGACATCGTCACGCACGAGAACGCTCCGAAGCTGAAGGAATCGAAACTGTTCAGCAATGGCGGCTATGCCGGCACCACGATCCAGCCGCTGAAATCGGCCGACATCGCCCATGACGGCCAGATCATCGCCGTCGTCATCGCCGAGAGTTACGAGGCGGCGCGCGAGGCCGCCAATCGCGTCAAGGTCAGCTACACGGCCGCGGCGCCGAGTGCGAGCTTCGACTCGCCGGGGACCACCACGGCAGCGGCAAAGGGGCAGAACGCACAGTTCAAGGAAGACCCGGAGGTCGGCGATTTCGCCAAGGCGTTCGACGCGGCCGAGGTCAAGCTCACCGCCTCTTATGAAACGCCGACCCAGCACCACAATCCGATGGAGCTGTTTACGACGAGCTGCGCCTGGATGGGCGACGAGCTCGTCGTCTACGAGGGCAGCCAGTACGTCTACGGCCTGAAGAACGGCGTCGCCGAGCAGCTCGGTATCGACGCCGACAAGGTCCGTGTCGTCAATCCCTATGTCGGCGGCGGCTTTGGTTCGCGCGGTTCGATGACGTCCCGCACTGCCATCATCGCCGGCATTGCCAAACGCCTGAACCGGCCGATCAAGCTGGTGCCAACCCGCGACCAGGGTTTCACCATCGCCACCTACCGCGCCGAGACGCGCCATGAGATCAGGCTTGGTGCGGGTCGGGACGGCAAGCTGGTGGCTTTGAGGCACGACGGCGCGGAGGTTTCGTCGCGTCCGGATGCCTATTGCGTCGGCGGCACCAAGACGACGACGCGGCTCTATGCCTGCCCGAACGTCGCAAGTCTGGTGTCGATCGTGCGCGCCGACCGCAATACGCCCGGCTTCATGCGCTCGCCGCCGGAGGTGCCGTATCTCTTCGCGCTGGAGAGCGCGATGGACGAGCTCGCTGTGAAGCTGAACATGGACCCCGTCGAGCTCCGCCGCATCAACGACACCACCGTCGAGCCGATCGGCGGCAAGCCCTATACATCGCGGTCCTTGATGGCGTGCTTCGACGAGGCCGCGAAGGCGTTCGGCTGGTCGCAGCGCTCGCCGCAGCCGAAATCGATGTCGGACGGCGACTGGCTGGTCGGCTATGGCTGTGCTGCCACCTGCTATCCGACGCAGATGGCGCCGTCTGCCGCGCGCGTCCGCCTCCAGCGCGACGGCCGTACCCGGGTCGAGATCGCCGGTCACGAGATCGGCACCGGTGCGTATACCGTCATCGCCCAGACCGCGGCCGAGCGGCTCGGCGTGCCCCTGGAGAAGGTCGCGGTCTTCCTGGGTGACAGCGATCTGCCGCCGGCGCCCGTTGCCGGCGGTTCGAACTCGACTGCCAGCACCTGCTCGGCGGTGATGATGGTTTGCGACCGCATTCGCCAAAGGCTGTTCAAGGCCGTGATGCCGAGCGACAGCCTCGCCGACAAGGCCAAGGAGACTGTCGGCATCAGCCAGGCGCCGAGCACGCAGGCGGCGCAGAGCGATCGTCCACTCGATCTCGAGAAGGCCTTCGACGCGCTCGGCGTCGGCATCGTCGAGGAATACGGCGAGTGGAAGCCCGAAGGCGCGCCGCTGGATTCCTTCACGGCCATGCACAGCGGGCACGCGCGGCTCGTCGGTGGCCATCAGATGAAAGACAAGATCGCCTATGCCTTCGGTGCTGAGTTCGTCGAGGTCCGCGTCAACCGCTTTACCCATGAAATCCGCTGCCCCCGGCTGGTGGGAGCGTTTGCGGCGGGCCGCATCATGAATCCGCGCACGGCGCGCAGCCAGCTCATGGGCGGCCTGATCTGGGGCATGTCCTCGGCGCTGCTGGAGGCCACCGAGATCGACGAGCGCAATGCACGCTACGTCAACGATAATCTCGCCGACTATCTCGTCCCCGTGAATGCCGACGTGCCCGGTGTCGAAGTGATCCTGCTCTCCGAGCAGGACGACCGTATCAACCCGGCCGGCGTGAAAGGCCTTGGCGAGCTCGCCAATGTCGGCACCAATGCGGCGATCTGCAATGCGATCTATCACGCCACGGGCCAGCGCATCCGCAAGCTGCCCGTGCGGCTCGAAAATATCGAGGTGTGAGGGGTGGAAACGGCGTCAGCGTTGCGCTAGACACCTTGCGCCTCAAACGGAAGGTCTCTTATGCAGCGTTTACAGCGCATGCTCCTCGCCATCATGTCGGCACTCGCGATCACCGTGATCGCCGGCGTGTCCGATTTCGTTTCCACCACGGCCTCGGCCCAGACCGCAGGGAAGACCATGACAACAGCTTCAGGTTTGCAGATTACCGATAGCGTCGCCGGCACCGGAGCTTCGCCCAAGCCGGGCCAGATCTGCGTGATGCACTACACCGGCTGGCTCTACGAGAACGGCCAGAAGGGCAAGAAATTCGACTCGTCAGTGGATCGCAACGAGCCTTTCGAATTCCCGATCGGCAAGGGCCGCGTCATCGCCGGCTGGGACGAGGGTGTTGCCTCCATGAAGGTCGGCGGCAAGCGCACGCTGATCATTCCGCCGCAGCTCGGCTATGGCGCCCGGGGCGCAGGCGGCGTGATCCCGCCGAACGCGACGCTGATGTTCGACGTGGAATTGCTCGGGGTGAAGTAAGCCCGCAAACAAAAAGACCGGCCTCTCGGCCGGTCTTTTCGCATTCAGTGCGACGCCGTTACTCCGTCGCGCGCTTGGCCGCAGCGGCTGCGCGATCAACCGCGTCCTTCGCGGCGTCCTTGGCGTCGCCCATGGCCTGCTGGCCCTTGCCCTTCACTTCCTGGACTGCACCTTCACCCTTCAGGCGCTCGGATCCAGTGGCTTCACCGACGCCCTGCTTGGCCTTGCCCATTGCCTCGTTTGCGGTGCCCTTGATCTTGTCGGTCGTGCTACCCATGAAAACTCTCCTGCGGTTTGCTCGCCAAGACAACGTTCGACGGTTATGAGGGTTCCGATTTTGTTATGGCTCGATGTCGCGGCTTTGGGTTAGTTTGCCGCACACGGAACCAATAGAAAGCAAGTCCCATGACCGGCCATGACCATTCGCATTCCCACCATGACCACGATCACCACGATCGCTGGAAACATGACGGCGTGCGCGTCATTCCCGGCAACCAGCTCGATACCAACGTTCCGTCGACGGCGGGCATGGACCGCGCGGCCGCGATCAATTTCGCGCGCGTCGGTGCGCAGAAATTGTGGGCGGGCACGGTCAGCATCAAGCCCGACGCCAAGACCGGCGCGCATCACCACGGCCATCTCGAAAGCGTGATCTATGTGGTGAAGGGCAAGGCGCGGATGCGCTGGGGCGAGAGCCTGCAATTCACCGCAGAGGCCGGCCCCGGTGACTTCATTTTCGTGCCGCCCTACGTGCCCCATCAGGAGATCAACGCCAGCGCGGACGAGGTGCTGGAATGCGTGCTGGTGCGCAGCGACGGCGAGGCGGTGGCGATCAACCTCGATATCGAGCCGGTCGAGAAGCCAGCGACCGTCCTGTGGGTCGATCCCATTCACCGCGATCCGAACGAGAAGAAGTGAGGATCGCCTGAAAGCCAGCGGGTTCTGTGTGACAGAACCTCGCGGGCAGGGCTCCAAAAAAGATCCGGAAGCCGTGTCGGATCGCCGCTTGGCTGTCCGTCCTTGGGCAGAACCCCGCCCAAGGAGCTCCGATGCCCAGGATGATTTTCCTCAATCTGCCCGTGACCGACCTCAAGCGCGCCACTGCCTTTTACGAGGCGGTCGGTGCGACCAGGAACCCGCAATTCAGCGACGAAACAGCGAGCTGCATGGTCTTTTCCGAGACCATCTACGCGATGCTGACGACCCACGAGAAATTCCGGCAGTTCACGCCGAAGCCGATCTCGGATGCAAAGACCTCAAACCAGGCGCTATTCTGCCTGTCCGCCGATAGCCGGACCGAGGTCGACGATATCGTCAGCAAGGCCGCGGCTGCAGGCGGGGTGGCCGATCCCAGCCCGAAGGACGAATACAGCTTCATGTACGGCCGCAGCTTCGAGGATCCGGACGGCCACATGTGGGGCGTGAACTGGATGGACATGGCAGCCTTCGCGGCGCAGTCCGACATGGCGAACGCCTGATCTAACCCCACAACAGCAAGAAACCGAAGAGGAGCATTCAAGATGTCCAAGGTCGTTCCCTGCATGTGGTTCAACGGCGATGCCGAGGAAGCCGCGAAGTTCTACGTCTCGCTCGTGCCGAATTCGGCGATCACGCATGTTCAGCGCAACGTTTCAGATGGCCCGTCCGGCAAGGAAGGCTCCGTGCTCGTCGTCGAATTCTCGGTGGCGGGACAGCCTTTGGTCGCGCTCAACGGCGGCATGAAAATGGAATACACCCACGCGATCTCGCTGATGATCCATTGCGACGATCAGGCCCAGGTCGACAGCGTCTGGAATGCGTTCCTGGCCCATGGCGGCAAGGAAGAGCAGTGCGGCTGGCTCAGGGATCGCTGGGGCGTGGCCTGGCAGGTGGTGCCGAAGGTGATGTTCGAATTCCTCTCCAGCCCCGACAAGGCGGCTGCCGCACGCGCGATGCAGGCCATGATGAAGATGGTGAAACTGGACGTGGAGGCGCTGCGGCGGGCGTTCGATGGCAAGTCGGCGGCGTGAAGGGCGTCCCCTTGCCACATCCTCACTGTCATCGCCCGGCTTGACCGGGCCATCCAGTACGCCGAGACGGTCGTTGGTCAATCGATAGGCCGCGGCGTACTGGATGCCCCGGTCGAGCCGGGGCATGACAGCGGAATATGAGCGAAGGCCTGCCGCTAATAATTGATCCGCAGCCCCACGCCGCCATGGATGGTGTTACCCACCGGCTGCGGGCCGAGCGTGCCGTTGGCGAACAGGTCGACGATCCAGCCCTTCTGCACGCGGAAGCCGAGCCGGCCGCCATATTCGAACCAGCCCTGGTTACCCATGGTCGGCACCACCATGCCGTCACCGGTCACGGTGGCGACGATGCCGCTATGGCTGGCGAATGACTGCACCCAGCCACCATTGATGTTGGCCTCGATACTGCTGCCGTAGAGATGCGTCCACTGGCCGCCGATCTTGACCAGGCTGGTGCGGTCGGTGCCGGTCGCGATGCTGGCGTCGAACGGATTGAACGCCACTGCGCTGTCGGTATAGCCCGAGACACGCTGCCAGAGCTGCCAGACCTCGATCGAGGCGGCGACCTCGTCGCGGGGCGACACGCGGCTCATCCAGCCGGCGCGGCCATAAACGGCGTAGTTCGCGGCGTTGGTCGAACTCGTGACGTTCACCGGGCCGAGGCTGGTGTTGTAGCTGCGGGTGTAGCGCGCCTTCTCCCACGGCGTCAGGATCGTGCCGACGTCGAAGAACGGGCGCGACGAGCCCCAGTCGGTGAAATCATAGCGCAGCGCGAACGCGGCGATGGGAGCGCTTGTGATGTTGTAGCCGCCCTCGCTGTACTGCGTGTAGGCGATGCCGGCGAGCAGCGACAGATTGTTGGTCAGCTCCTTGCGGCCGTGGATTCCGGCCGAGAACGAGCCTGCGGAGCCGAACGCGCTGACGCAGTTGCTGCAATTGATCTGCTCGTTGACCCCGAGCAGCACCGTGCCAAGCACCCGGTTGGTGATCATCTGGTTGAAGCGCTGATTGGCAAGGCCGCCGATCGAGCTGCCGCTTGAATCCGCGCCGGTTGGTGTCGGTGTCGGCGTCGGGCTCGGCGAGGATGACGGATAAGGGCTCGGCGACGATGACGGGGTGGGGCTGGGCGAGGGCGAGGGGCTGTAGGTCGGCGTGGGCGAGGGGGAATAGCTCGGCGCCGGGGTGGGCGTCGACCCTCCGCACTCGGACTCGCAAATCGCGGCGGCTGCCGCCGGACGGGCATGGAACGCGACAAACGCAAACGCAGCCACGGCGGTCAGCACGCTCGCCAGGATGAAGCGCCTGAGGCTGGTGAGATTCGCCATCTTCAGCGTCCGCACAGCATGCCGTCGTCATGGATGGCGGGCGTGACGGTCGGCGAGGCCTCCGCATATTGGCTGACCGCGCACAGTCCCGCGCTCGCGGCGCAGGTCGCGGCAAAGGTCCAGGGCGGCGTATTGGTCTTACTGATGGAGATCTTGCCGCCGGTCGAGGTGATGATTGCGGTGTCGCCGGGCTGGGTGAGCTGCACGCATTGCTGGCTCGTCGTGCAGACGCTGGCGGCACCGTCCTGCAGCACGACGACCGAGCGGCCGCGCTGGGACAGGATATCGAGAGTGGTACCGCGCACGCCGATGGTCGCGAGCGGGGTCGTGATCTTGTAGGCGGTCTTCTCGGAATGTCCCGTGACGAAACGGAATGCGCCGGTCGTCATGCGGATCGCGACGTCGCGATAGCTGTGCTCGTCGTTGAAGACGGTGCGGTCGAGCTTGAGCGTGGCGCTCGGACCGAGCGACAGATTGGTGCTGTCGGCCATCACGAAGCGAGCCGCGCTGCCGGCGCCGGTGCGCACGGTCTCGTCCCGCAGCATGCTGTCGCCGACGCTGATCGGCGTCGTGGTCGAGGCCACGCGAACGACTTCATTCTGGATCAAGACGGCTTCACCGACGCGCGTCTGGGCTTGGGCGCAAGGGGCCGCGCACAAGAGGGTCGACAACAGCGTGGAGAAAAGCCAGAAACGCAAATTCATTTCGCAACCGATCGATGTGTCCCTGATCGTACCGGATCACGCGCGCTTGCGATGTGGCGGAATTATCACAAGCAGCGCGAGACCTGCGTTATGCTTAGTGACAGTTGCGGCAGAATGCGTTCAATGAAAACCGCGATCTCTATTATTCTCCGCGGTGACGCAAAATTGCCACGCAAGACATCCCCACAAACGCGACTTGACTTGCCTGCGGTTCCGAAGGTGTCGCGGAGCGCAGTGATTGCTGTCGCGATTTTCCTGGTCGCGCATCTTGCCCTGCTGATTGGCCTGACGACGCCGGAGAAGTTCGTCTTCGACGAAGTGCACTACGTGCCGGCGGCGCGGCAGATGCTGGCACCAGCGGTGTCGCAATCGATGCTCAATCCGATGCATCCACCTTTGGCGAAAGAGCTGATCGCGCTATCGATCGCGGCCTTTGGCGACAGCGCGCTGGGCTGGCGCTATCCCGCGACATTGTTCGGCGCGCTCGCGATCGTCGCGATCTATCTGTGCGGCCTCGCGCTGTTCGCCGCGCAAGGGCCTGCGATCGCCGCCGCGCTGATCGCCGCCTGCAACCAGATGCTGTACGTGCAGGCGCGCGTCGCGATGCTCGACATTTTTGCACTCGGCTTCGGCCTGCTCGCGATTGCCGCCTTCATGCATGGCTTTCGAAAGGATCGTCCCCATGCATTATTCGCGGCTGCCGGCAGCCTGTTCGGCTGTGCGGCCGCCTGCAAATGGAGCGGCCTGTTTCCGCTCGGAATCTGCATCGTCATCGTCGCGGTGATCCGCCTGATGCAGGGCTGGCACACCCTGTTTGCCGACGCGAAGCCGGGGGATTGGTACCGGCCTGATCTCTGGCCCGACTTCAGATTACATCACGTCGTGCTCTGCTTCACTGTCCTGCCCGCGATGACATATCTTGCGGCCTTCGTCCCACTCTACGGCGTGTCGCTGCCGGATCTGGTCGAGGCGCAGCGCCGGATCTTCGCGGACAACACCACCACTGCCATCGCCGGCCACACTTATATGAGCGCCTGGCCGTCATGGCCGCTGCTCGCGCGCCCGGTGTGGTTCCTGTTCGACAAGACCGTGGACGACAATGTCTCCGCGATCGTCTTTCTCGGTAACCCCCTGGTGCTGTGGCCGACGCTGCTCGCGCTCGCCGTCGTGCTGCGCGATTTCGTCGTCGCGCGTCGCCGGGATGCGTTCCTGATCGCGGTCTTCTATTTCGGGTCCTGGCTCGCCTGGGCGTTGCTGCCGCGTACGCTCGCCTTCATCTATTACTATCTGCCGGCTGCGACCGTGGCGTCGCTCGCGCTGGTCTACGTGCTGCGGCGGGACGGTCTACCGGGCTGGCTGTTGTGGGCCTATGTCGGGGTCGTCGCGATCGGCTTTGCCGCCATGCTGCCGATCTCGGCGGCCTTCGTCGGCACATCGATGCAGACCTTCAATCGGCTGATGCTCTTCCAAAGCTGGATATGAAATCGCCGCCCGCCGGGAGAACGGCAGGCGGCGTCTTGATGGGCGACAATTTCGGAATCACTTCGACGCGGTCTTGGTGTCCATGTTCACGACCTGGACGCGGCGGTTGATCGGGTCGGCGCCGTTGGCGGCGTCCTTCAGCTTGGTCTTGCCGTAGCCGACGGTGACGAGATCGGTGCCGGTGAGACCGTAGTTCAGCACCAGGTATTTCTTGATGGTGTCGGCCCGCCGCTCGGAGAGCCCCTGATTGTAGGCCTCGGTGCCGACCGCATCGGTGTGGCCGGCGACCACGAAGGTCGAGCCCTTCAACGAGGGATCGGACAGCGCCTTGCCGAGCGCCTGTACCGACGGCACCGACGTCTTGGCGATGTCGGCCGAGTTGTAGTCGAACTGGATCTCCAGATCGATCTTCGGCTTGGTCGCGGCGAGCTCGGCAATCTGCTCGCGCTCGCCCGTCGACAGCGACCGCGTCGAGCGGTTGCGCACGGTGTTCAGGAACGTCGATTCCTTGGCCTGGACCGCCGGATCAACCTGCGGACCTGCGGACAGACCCCGGGTCACGGGCTTCGGCTTCAGTGCATCCAGGATCTGGTTGGTAGAGACATTGCCGTCGCCGGCCATAGCCAAGCCGGCTGTCATCGACAGAATTGCCGAGAGGGTCACCGCCTTGAGTGCAAAAGAGTTATTGAAACGGGTCATTGTCGTATCCTCGTTGTGACGCCTGATGGCTATTTGATGCTGCGAGCATAGGGCAGGTTCAAAAGCCCTGGTGTGATCTTGGTCACGGTGGAAACGGGGCCGTCCTGGACCACGGCAGCGTATTTCAAGCGGTTTCGGTTCATAGAGAGCCGACCCGCGGTCCGCTCCGAGGAGGGGCGCCAGCGCGGGAAGAGAAGTGGTCGCACACCTCTCCGGCGATGGTTCGAGCCGTCGCAGTCCTGTCGTGATCCGCATCACTGAGGACCGCCGCGCCGAGGTGCCGCTCGGGCGGCGGGGGCCGGTTCACTCAAGGAAACCCATGCTCACCGATTGTCGCAAAGCCGTCGCGTGTTGGCCTGTCTGTGAACAATTTTTCGGCCAGATGGACGCCTAGCAGGGCACAGCCTCCAACAAGCGCAAACGAAGGGAGCTGAGTTCCACCCAGTGCCGAGGCCAAGTGATTACCAGTTTTATCGCAATGGCCCGCCGGATCGGACCGTGTCCCTGAGCTCCATGCCCATCTATATCGGGGCGGCGATGATCGCGGTGGCGATCTTGCTGTCGACACTAATCACGGGGCTGACCTCCCGCTATGTCGGGCTTCAAGCGCCGACCGACGAGAACATGTGGCTGGTCGATCGTCTCACCGGCAACGTCTATCGCTGCCAGGCGGAGGAGCGCGGCAAGGCCTCGTGCGAACCCGATGTCGCAACAGGCAGCGTCGGCGACCGGTCCAAAGCCCCGAAAGCCGGCCGCTGAGTCCTGCCGTCTTCGCACCGCAGCAAGAAATTGTCTTCTCCACGAAACGTCTTCGCGGGAGAATACGTATTGCGAAGGCCGACATGACGCCGGTTTCGTTTTGCGGAGGAGACTTTTCGATGAAAATCTTGCTCACAGCTGCAGCTTTGGTCGCGTTCGCCGTTTCCCCTGCATCTGCCGCGATGATGGCGTGCACCAGCGACAATATGATGAAGTCCGCCGCCATGATGGGCGGCACGGCGGATACGCCGGCCAAGACGGCCATGAACAAGGAAATGGCCATGGCCAACACCGACATGAGCAACGGCAAGATGAAAAGCGCCTGCATGCATTACATGAAGGCGCAGAAGGCCATGTCGATGAAGTAGCAAGCGCCTTCCGACCGCGCTGTCAGCAGATGGCGGCGCGGTTTTTCCTTGTCCGCTCCTGGATCGGCTTCTTGGCTGGATGCGAATCCCGCTACACTGCATTCCGCAATGTCCCGCGCGCCCAAACCGATTCCACTCACCACGACACAGGCCCGGCAAATCTGGCTTCATGCCCAGCGGCTGGACGAGCGCGCGCCGTTCGGTGACGGCGCGCAAGCCGTCTCCGACGCGGTCGCCCATCTCGGCTATGTGCAGATCGACACCATCAACGTGATCGAGCGCTGCCATCATCACATCCTGTTCAGCCGGATTCCGTCCTACCGGCGCGCCGACCTGCGCCATGCCCAGAGCGTCGACAAGAGCGTCTTTGAATATTGGACGCATGCGCTGTCTTACGTGCCGGCCGGCGACTTCCGCTTCTTCCTGCCGGCGATGTGCGAGCACCGCCGCGAGGGGCACAAATGGTTCGCCTCGGTGAAACCTGCCGACATGCGCAAGGTGATGCGGCTGGTGCGCGCCGGCCCGCTGACGATCCGCGACATCGAGGACGACGTGCTCACCGAGAAGGAGCATCTCTGGCAAAGCCGAAAACCCTCGAAGCGGGCATTGCAGCTCGCCTTCTACATGGGTGCCGTGACCGTCAGCGAGCGCCAGGGCATGCTCAAGACTTATGAGCTGATGACGCGCCATTTCGGCTGGGACAAGCTGCCGAAGCCGGCGTCGGCAAAGGACATCACGGTCTATCTGCTCGATCGCGCGCTGCGATCGCAAGGTGTCGTGAGCCTCGATTCGGTCTGCCATCTCAACGCGCCGCGCAAGCCGGCGGTGGCTGCCCTGATCGGCTCGCGCGTCCGCCGTGGCGAGCTCGTGCCTGTCGCCATCGACGGTGCCGGCAAGCAGGAGCACTGGGCAGTGCCGGCTGCGCTCGAGCCGGGCGAGTGCGCGCCGCCGGATCTGGTCCATATCCTGTCGCCGTTCGATCCGCTGATCATCCAGCGCAAGCGCACCAATCTCATTTTCGGTTACAACCATTTGTTCGAGGCCTATGTGCCGAAGGCCAAACGCAAGCTCGGCTATTTCGCGCTGCCCGTGCTGGTCGGCGACGAGATCGTCGCCGCGCTCGATCTGAAGACCGACCGGCAGGCGAAGAAGCTGCTGATGCAGAAATGGACCTGGGTCGGCGAGGGGAAGAAGACCGCGGGGCGCAAGGAGCTCAAACGGAAGATCGAGGAGGAGCTCGATCGCTTTGCGAAGTTTCAATTGGCAGAGTAGTTGTGCGCGGCGGGGATCACCGAGCTCTGTCGTAGCGCAACGTGGTGGCCGGCTGCGCCCCTTGCATTGCTTGCTCCATTGACTCTTTCGCGGCGATGCTCAAAACCCCGGATCAGCCCATAAAAGCAACAACCCGGGGGAAGCCATGAGCCAGACCACGACCTATGCCGGTTCGACCGGCGCAGCCAAGTCGGAAATCGAGACCTCGACGATCCGCGCCATCTCCTGGCGTCTGATCCCGTTCCTGGTGCTGGCCTATTTCTTCTCCTATCTCGACCGCGTCAATCTCGGCTTCGCCGCGCTGACCATGAATGCCGAGCTGAAATTCACGCCGCTGATCTTCTCCTGGGGCGCCGGCATCTTCTTCATCGGCTATTTCATCTTCGAGGTGCCGAGCAATCTGGCGCTGGAGAAGTTCGGCGCCAGCCGCTGGATCGCCCGCATCATGGTGACCTGGGGCATCATCTCGGCGCTGATGGCGCTCACGAGCGGGGTCACGAGCTTCTACGTGCTGCGCTTCCTGCTCGGCGTCGCCGAAGCCGGCTTCTTCCCCGGCATCATCCTCTATCTCACTTATTGGTATCCGGCCGAATATCGCGCCCGCTTCCTCGCGGCCTTCGCCATCGCCGTTCCGGTCTCCACCGTGATCGGCGCGCCGGTCTCTGGCCTGCTGCTCGGCCTCGACGGGGCCATGGGCCTGAAGGGCTGGCAGTGGCTGTTCATCATTGAGGGCATTCCCTCCGTGCTGCTCGGCATCGTCACCTGGTTCTATCTCACCGACAGGCCAGAGAAGGCGGATTGGCTCTCGGCCGAGCAGAAGGCCTGGCTCAAGACCAAGCTCGATGCCGAGATCGCGGCCAAGCAGGCGGTGAAGCATATGTCGCTCGGCGAGGCGCTGACCTCACCTAAGGTGATCATGCTGAGCCTCGTCTATTTCGGCTTCGTCGGCGCGCTCTATGGCATGCAGTTCTGGCTGCCGCAGATCGTCAAGGCGTTCGGCCTCACCAACGCCCAGACCGGCTTCGTCACCGCGATTCCGTATCTGTTCGGCACCATCGCAATGATCCTGTGGGCGCGGCATTCCGATGCCACGCGCGAGCGCGTGATGCATGTCGGCGCGCCGTTGCTGCTCACCGCCGTCGCTCTCGGCGTCTCCAGCTATCTCACCGACCCCACCCTGACGATGATCGTGCTGACGGTTGCCGCGATCGGCGTGTTCTGCTGCTTCGGCGTGTTCTGGACCCTGCCGACGGCCTGGCTCTCCGGCACGGCGGCGGCCGGCGCCATCGCTCTGATCAACTCGATCGGCAATCTCGCCGGGTTCGGCGGACCGTATCTGATCGGCTGGGTCAAGGAAGCCACCGGGCAGACCTCGACCGGACTGCTCGTGCTCGCGGTGCTGCCGCTGATCGCCGGCATCCTGGTCTTCATCGGTGGCCACGACAGCAAGCACGAGTTCGCCGAACAGGGGCGGTAGCCTCGAAATGTCGCCCTGGCGAAAGCCAGGCCCATTCCGTGCGGTCCCTCTGGGCCGCGGCGCGACGCTCTCTTCCAACAGTCCGGGCTTTCCGCCAAGGGCAGCGGGGAGGTTACCACCTCTTAACGATCACGCTTTCCTGATGACTGACGATTATTGACTTTCATCAGTGATTAGTCGACATTCCTCTCATTGCAGCCGAGGGAGTGTCCTCCGATGTTCGTCCGATCCGTTTTGTCCAGCTATTCGAGGCTTTTGGCCGGTGTTTCGCTGGCGCTGATGGCTGCCGCCCTCGCTGGGTGCAATGACACCGTCGCTGAAAAGGCCGACCCGCCGCGGCCGGTCTTGGTCGCCACCGCCCACTACGATGCCGAAAAGCCCGAGCGCAGCTTCGTCGGCACGATCAGGCCGCGGATCGAGAGCGATCTGGGCTTTCGGGTCGCGGGCAAGGTCGCCAAGCGTCTGGTCGAAGTTGGCCAGACCGTCGAGATCGGTCAGCCGCTCGCGGTCCTCGATGAGGTCGATCTGAAGCTCCAGGCCGAGCAAGCCGTCGCCGAACAGACCGCTGCGACCGGCGTGCTGGCCCAGGCCGCCGCGGCCGAGCAGCGCGCCAAGGATTTGAAGGCCAAGGGCTGGACCACCGACGCGCAGCTGGATTCGAGCCGCGCCGCTGCCGACGAGGCCCGCGCCCGCCTGAACCGGGCCGAGCGCTCGGTCGAACTGACCAACAATTCCCTTTCCTACGCGACGCTCAACGCCGACGCCCGTGGCGTCGTCACCGCAACGCTGATCGAGCCTGGCCAGGTGGTTGCCGCAGGCCAGACCTCGATCCGTGTCGCCCGCTTTGCCGAAAAGGAAGCGGTCGTCGCGATCCCTGAGACGCTGGTCGGACGTGCCAAATCGGGCGCCGCCAGCGTCACTCTTTGGTCGGAGCCGGGCAAAAAGTACACGGCCAAGCTGCGCGAGATCGCGCCCACCGCGGATCCCGCCACGCGCACCTATCTTGCCAAGTTTTCGCTGCCCGAGGCCGACGACAAGGTCTCGCTCGGCATGACCGCGACGCTGACGCTGTCGGACGCCGCCACCGAACGCGTCGCGCGGCTGCCGCTGTCGGCGCTGTTCAACGAAGGCGGCAAGCCGTCCTTCTACGTCGTCGACGACAACGGCGCGGTCACGCTGAAGCCGGTCGTGGTGAAGTCCTACGAGAGCAACGACGTCGTCATCACCGGTGGTGTCGAAGAGGGCGCCAAGATCGTCGCCCTCGGCGTTCAGAAGCTCGATCCCGGCCAGAAGGTACGGGTCGTGTCGTCACTGTCCTTTTAAGTCTCTTTTACGAGTTACGTCGTGTGAGGTGAGTTTCGGCCCAAGCGCAAATGCTGGGGCTGAAGCGGCGAAGCGATCCAGAACCTGCCCAGCCCCCTGGATTGCTTCGCTGCCTCGCGACGACGCGTTCAACAGAGTGGCTGTGGTTTTTTGCAACCGGATCATCTTTGGAGAGTGCGATGAAGCGCTTCAATCTTTCGGCCTGGGCCGTCAGCCATCCGACGCTGATCCTGTTCCTGATGCTCATACTCGGCGTCGCCGGATTCTTCTCCTATCAGAAGCTCGGTCGCGCCGAGGATCCGTTCTTCACGGTGAAGGTGGTCAACGTCTCCGTGCTGTGGCCGGGCGCGACAGCGCAGGAAATGCAGGCGCAGGTCGCCGATCCCATCGAGAAGAAGATCCAGGAGCTGCCCTACTTCGAGAAGGTGCAGACCTATTCCAAGCCCGGATTCACTGCGCTCCAGGTGACCTTCCGCGATTCTACGCCGCCGAAGGACGTGCCGTATCTCTTTTATCTGCTGCGCAAGAAGCTGGTCGACGTGCAGGGCCAGCTGCCCGCAGGGATTCTCGGGCCCGTCGTCAACGACGAGTTCTCCGACGTCGATTCCATCCTCTACATGATGACGGGCGACGGCGCCGACTACGCCCAGCTCAAGAAGGTCTCGGAAGGTTTCCGTCAGCGCCTTCTGAAGGTGCCGGGCGTGACCAAGGTCGACGTTTACGGCAACCAGGATGAGCGCATCTTCGTCGAGTTCAGCCATGCCAAGCTCGCCACGCTCGGCATCACGCCGCAGGCGCTGTTCGATTCGCTCGCCAAGCAGAACAACGTGACGCCGGCCGGCACGGTCGAGACCTCGTCGCAGCGCGTGCCGCTGCGCGTCACCGGTGCGCTCGACGGCGCCAAGGCCGTCGCCGAAACCCCGGTCGAGAGCAACGGTCGCGTGTTCCGCCTCGGCGACATCGCCACCGTCACCCATGGCTATGTCGACCCGCCGAGTTTCGTCGTGCGCCAGGAAGGCAAGGCCGCGATCGGCATCGGCGTCGTCACCGCCAAGGGCGCCAACATCCTCGATCTCGGCAAGGAGGTCGAGAAGGCGACGGCTGAATTCATGAAGGCGGTGCCGCAGGGCGTCGACGTCAAACTGATCGCCGACCAGCCCAAGGTGGTCGAGCACGCGGTCGGCGAGTTCGTACACTCTTTCATGGAAGCCCTCGTCATCGTGCTGTTCGTGTCGTTCCTGGCGCTTGGCTGGCGCACCGGCATCGTGGTCGCATTGTCGGTGCCCCTGGTGCTCGGCATCGTCTTCGTCGTCATGAACACGATGTCGCTCGACCTGCACCGCATCACGCTCGGTGCGCTGATCATCGCGCTCGGCCTGCTGGTGGATGACGCCATCATCGCCGTCGAGATGATGGTGGTGAAGATGGAGCAGGGCTGGGACCGCATGCGTGCGGCGTCCTTTGCCTGGGAATCCACTGCGTTTCCGATGCTCACGGGAACGCTGGTCACGGCCGCTGGCTTCCTCCCCATCGGCTTTGCCAATTCCGCGGTCGGCGAATATGCCGGCAGCATCTTCTGGATCGTGGCGATCGCGCTGGTCGCGTCCTGGTTCGTGGCGGTGATCTTCACGCCCTATATCGGCGTCATGCTGCTGCCCAACATCAAGGTGCACCACAATCACGATCCGCACGCGGTCTACGAGACCCGCATGTATCGGGGCCTGCGCGCCATCGTGCAGTGGTGCGTCGACCACCGCATCACCGTGGTGGTCGCGACCGTCGGCGTCTTCATCGCCTCGATCGTCGGTTTCGGCCACGTCCAGCAGCAGTTCTTCCCGCTGTCCGAGCGTCCCGAGCTGTTCCTCCAGCTTCGCCTGCCCGAGGGCACCGCCTTCAACGTCACCGAAAAGGCGGTGAAGAAGGCCGAGACCATGCTCAAGGACGACAAGGACATCGAGACCTACACGGCCTATGTCGGACAGGGCTCGCCGCGCTTCTGGCTCGGCCTCAATCCGCAGCTTCCGAACGAGGCTTTTGCCGAAATCGTCATCGTCGCAAAGGGGGTCGAGGCGCGCGAGCGCATCAAGGCCAAGCTTGAACACGCCGTTGCCGACGGCGCGCTCAACGAGGCCCGCGTGCGCGTCGACCGCTTCAATTTCGGTCCCCCGGTTGGTTTTCCCGTGCAGTTTCGCGTCATCGGACCCGACGCCAACAAGGTGCGCGAGATCGCCTACCAAGTCCGCGACGTCATGCGGCAGAACAAGAGCGTCAAGGACGTCCAGCTCGATTGGAACGAGCAGTCGCCTTACCTCAAGCTCGTCGTCGACCAGGATCGCGCACGCGCCATGGGCCTGACCCCGCAGGACGTGTCGCAGGCGCTGTCGATGCTGATCTCGGGCTCGCAGGTGACGACCGTGCGCGACGGCATCGAAAAGGTCGGCGTGGTCGCGCGCGCCGTCTCGTCCGAGCGGCTCGACCTCGGCGCCGTCGGCGATCTCACCATCACCTCGCGCAACGGCGTGGCCGTGCCGCTGCAGCAGATCGCCAAGATCGAGTATGCGCACGAGGAACCGATCATGTGGCGGCGTAACCGCGACATGGCGATCACCGTGCGCTCCGACGTCGTCGACGGCGTGCAGGCGCCCGACGTCACCGGCCAGATCGCGCCGAAGCTGAAGGCAATCAAGGACAACCTGGAGCCGGCCTACCGCATCGAGGCGGGCGGCGCGTTCGAGGAATCCGCCAAGGGCAACGCCTCGATCTTCATTCTCTTCCCGCTGATGGTCATGGTGATGCTGACGCTGCTGATGTTCCAGCTGCAGAGCTTCTCGCGCCTGATCCTGGTGTTTCTGACTGCGCCGCTCGGCATCGTCGGCGCCTCGTTCGGGCTCAACATCGCCAACGCCCCGTTCGGCTTCGTGGCGCTGCTCGGCCTGATCGCGCTCGCCGGCATGATCATGCGTAACGCCGTGATCCTGGTGGATCAGATCGAGACCGACGTCTCGCACGGCCTGACCCGCCGCGAGGCGATCGTGGAGGCCACCGTCCGCCGCGCCCGTCCGGTGGTGCTGACGGCGCTTGCCGCCATCCTCGCCATGATCCCGCTGTCGCGCTCGGCATTCTGGGGGCCGATGGCGATCACCATCATGGGTGGCTTGTTCGTCGCGACCTTCCTGACGCTGCTGTACCTGCCGGGCCTCTACGCCCTCTGGTTCCGCAAGAGCCTGGATGAGGCGGGCACGCCCGAGCAGCCTGCCGCGCCGCAGCATGGGAGC
This sequence comes from Bradyrhizobium sp. 172, assembly GCF_023101065.1. NCBI lineage: Bacteria > Pseudomonadati > Pseudomonadota > Alphaproteobacteria > Hyphomicrobiales > Nitrobacteraceae > Bradyrhizobium > Bradyrhizobium sp. 172. The sequence continues at coordinate 6,073,967 of NZ_CP064701.1, read as the reverse complement.
GATGACCAGAACGCAATTCCGCTTGCTGAGGCGGCTGAATAAGTGAAGATGAACTGCTGATTGACGAGTCTGACAGATGACACTGGTTTCGGAACATATCGAAGGCGACACCCGGGAACGCATTCTCGACGTGGCCGAGAGGCTGTTCCGCCAGATCGGCTATCTCAAGACCACGGTCGGCGACATCGCCAAGGAGCTCAAGATGAGCCCCGCCAACGTCTATCGCTTCTTCGAATCGAAGAAGGCGATCCATCAGGCGGTGGCCCGTTCGCTAATGGGCGAGGTCGAGCTGGAAGCGCAGCGGATCGTGGCCAGGCCCGGTCCGGTACTGCCGCGATTCCGTGAGCTGCTCACCACCATCAATCGCATGAACACCGAGCGCTATGTCGGCGACAATAAGCTGCACGAGATGGTCGAGATCGCGATGCAGGAGGACTGGGACGTCTGCGTCAACCACATGGAGTGCATTGCCGGGGTCATCGGCCAGATGATCACGCAAGGCGTGGCTTCCGGCGAGTTCGAGGCGCCGGACCTGCAACTGGCTGCGCTGTGCGCCTGCACCGCGATGATGCGCTTTTTCCACCCCCAGATGATCGCCCAGTGCGCTACCAAGCCGGGCCCGACCATCGACCAGATGATCGATTTCGTCATCGCGGGATTGTCCCCGCGCCACTGACGCGGCGGCGGATTTCCTCCTATAAGCAGGCCGACCGCCACGGAATGACGGCTGATGGCGGGCAAGGACGGATCAACAAACTCCGTCATTGCGAGCTTTGCGAAGCAATCCAGACTGTCTCTGCGGAGGGATTTTGGATTGCTTCGCTGCGCTCGCAATGACGAGAAGGAAACAGCGCGTGACCGACAAAGACCTGCACTTCTACGAGCCCGCCAAGGGCCACGGCCTCAAGCACGATCCCTTCAACGCCATCGTCGCGCCGCGGCCGATCGGCTGGATTTCGTCGCGCGACACCAACGGCCACGTCAACCTCGCGCCCTACAGCTTCTTCAACGCTTTCTGCTACGTCCCCCCGATCATCGGCTTCTCCTCCACCAACTGGAAGGACACGGTCGAAAACATCCAGCAGACCGGCGAGTTCGTCTGGAACCTCGCCACCATGGACCTGGCCAGGCACATGAACGCGACTGCGGCGCATGTTGGCCCTGAGGTCGACGAGTTCAAAGTTGCGGGCCTCACCGCCGTGCCCGGCAGGCTCGTCAACGTGCCGCGCGTCGGCGAGAGTCCCGTCGCCTTCGAATGCAAGGTGTCCGATATCGTCCGCCTCAAGGGCGCCGACGGCAAGGAAGCCAATGCCTGGCTGACGCTCGGCGAGGTCGTTGCCGTCCACATCGACAAGGCCATGATCAAGGACGGCGTCTACCAGACCGCCGCCGCCCGCCCGATCGTACGCGCCGGCCGCAGCGGGGATTATTTCGAAATCAAGCCGGAAAACATGTTCGAGATGGTGCGGCCGGATTAGACCGGCCGACCGCGAAGCTATCCCCTCCCGGAACTGCCACCACGCCTCGGCCGTTATGGCCCCTGGGCGGCTGCCCGGCCGCGTCAATTCGCGTCTTTCCGCAGGCGAAGTCTTCACCGCCGCCGGCCACTTTCCGCTAAAATGCCCGATCACCGCGCCGATGCATGAGGTCCGCCATGAGCTTCCGCCGCGACACCCTGACCAAGCCGATTTTCTCCTGGGCGCGCGGCGTGCTGCCGGCGATGTCGGACACCGAGCGCGAGGCGCTGGAGGCCGGCGACGTCTGGTGGGACGCCGATCTCTTCACCGGCAACCCCGATTGGTCGAAGCTGCTGAAGGTCCCGCAGGCAACGCTGACCGAAGAGGAGCGGGCCTTCCTCAACGGCCCGGTCGACGAGCTTTGCGCCATGCTCGACGAGTGGAAGATCTTTTCGGAATGGCGCGACCTGCCGCCCGATGTCTGGCACTTCGTCAAGCGCGAAAAATTCTTCGGCATGATCATTCCGAAGGAGTTCGGCGGCCTCGGCTTCTCGCCCTATGCGCATTCGGAAGTGGTGCGCAAGATATCGACCCGCTCGATCGCCGCCGCGGTGACGGTGATGGTGCCGAACTCGTTGGGCCCCGGCGAGCTCCTGATGCACTTCGGCACGAAGGAGCAGCAGCAGCGCTGGCTGCCGCGTCTTGCCGATGGCCGCGACATTCCCTGCTTCGGCCTCACCAGCCCCGAGGCCGGCTCTGATGCCGCCTCGATGGTCGACACCGGCATCATCTGCAAAGGCACCTTCGAGGGCCAGGAGGTGCTGGGCCTGAAGCTCAACTGGCACAAGCGCTACATCACGCTCGGCCCCGTCGCGACGCTGCTTGGCCTCGCCTTCAAGGCCTATGATCCCGATTATCTCGTCGGCGACCAGGAAGAGCTCGGCATCAGCGTGGCGCTGATCCCGACCAATCTTCCCGGCGTCGAAATCGGCAAACGCCATTTGCCCTCGATGCAGGTCTTCCAGAACGGTCCGAACTGGGGCCGCGACGTTTTCATTCCGCTCGACTACGTCATCGGCGGCCAGGCGCGGCTGGGGCAGGGCTGGAAGATGCTGATGACGGCGCTCGCCGCCGGCCGCGGCATCTCGTTGCCGTCGCTCTCCGCCGCCGGCGCCGCCTATGCCGCCCGCACCACCGGCGCCTATGCCCGCATCCGCGAGCAGTTCGGCATCTCCATCTCCAAATTCGAGGGCGTCGAGGAGCCGCTCGCCCGCATTGTCGCCACTGCCTATCAGCTCGACGCGGCGCGACGGCTGACCTGCGCGGCACTGAATGCCGGGATCCATCCCGCCGTCATCTCGGGCATCATGAAGCTGCACGCGACCGAGCGGATGCGCACCGCGGTCGACGACGCTATGGACATCCATGGCGGCAAGGCCGTGATCGACGGTCCGCAAAACTATCTCGGCAATCTCCACCGCGCCGTTCCGGTCGGCATCACCGTCGAGGGCGCCAATATCCTCACCCGCAATCTCATCGTGTTCGGACAGGGCGCCATCCGCGCCCATCCCTATCTGCTCGACGAGATGAATGCGCTTGCCGATGCCGATCGCGAGCGCGGGCTCACCGCCTTCGACAAGGTGTTCTGGAAACATGTCGGCCACAGCTTCGAGACACTCTTGCGCGCGTTCGGCCGGAGCTGGAGCTTTGGTGTCTTCGCGCTTGCACCCGATGCGGGTGACGCCAGGCCATTCTATCGTCAGCTCTCGCGCTACTCGGCGGCTTTTGCCCTCTGCGCCGATATGGCGCTGTTGACGCTCGGCGGCGCGCTCAAGCGCAAAGAGATGCTGTCGGCGCGCTTCGGCGACATCCTGTCCGAGCTGTATCTGCTCTCTGCCGCGCTGAAGCGCTGGCAGGACGAGGGCCGGCAGAAGGAGGATTTTGCCGCGCTCGAATGGTGCATGGCGACGGGCTTTCGGACCATCGAGAACCGGCTTGCCGAGATTCTCGCCAATCTGCCGAACCGCTTCGTCGCAGGCATCCTCAAATTCGTGGTCCAGCCCTTCGGCGCCCGCGTGCTGGGTCCCTCCGACCGGGTCGTGCATCAATGCGCGAGCCTCGTGCTGGAGCCGTCGGCCGCGCGCGACCGCCTCACGCCCGATCTCGCTTATGTCGACGACGATGGCGGCTTCGCCCGGCTGGAGCGCGCGTTCAACCTGATCGCAGGTGCGGACGCCATCGCCAGGCGCATGCGCGCGGCTCATCTGAGCGACTGGAAGGATGCGGTGGCCAAGGGTGTGATCACGCAGGCGGAGGGCGAGCAGCTGGCCGCGGCCCGCGAAGCCGTTACAAAGGTGATCGAGGTCGACGATTTTGCGCCGGAGGCGCTGTCGCCGATTTACAAGAAAACCGGCGACGTGCATCAGTTCTTCCAGGAACTCGGTGAACAAAGGGCGGCGAGCTGATGGCACGACCGGTTTTCATCGTCGACGGCAGTCGGACGCCGTTTTTGAAGGCGCGTTCGGGGCCGGGGCCGTTCACGCCGGTCGATCTCGCCGTGCAATGCGGCCGGCCACTGCTGGCGCGTCAGCCGTTTTCGCCTGATACCTTCGACCAGGTCATCCTCGGCTGCGTCAACGTGATCGCGGACGAAATGAACCCGGCTCGCGTCGCCGCGCTCCGGCTCGGCATGGGCGAGGACATGGTCGCCTTCACCGTTCAGATCAATTGCGGATCCGGCATGCAGTCGATCGACACCGCGTACCGCTACATCCGCGAGGGCCATGCCGACATGATCCTGGCCGGCGGCACCGAGGCCTTGAGCCACGCGCCGCTGGTCTGGCCCAATTCCGGCGTGCGCTGGTTCGCCGGCCTCGCCACCGCCAAGGGCGTCGCCGCGAAGCTTGCCGCGGCCTTCAAGCTGCGGCCGCGCTATCTCAAACCGATCATCGGCCTCGAGCGCGGGCTGACCGATCCTATTACCGATCTCAACATGGGCCAGACGGCCGAAGTCGTCGGCCATCTCTTCGGCATCACCCGTGCGCAGTCCGATGCCTATGCCGCCGAGAGCCATCGCCGGCTCGCGCATGCGCAGGCGGAAGGTTTTCTCAAGGGCGAAGTCGAAACCGCGTTCTCCCGCGACGGAAAATTCTTCGACCATGATGATGGCGTGCGTCCGGACTCGACGGCCGAGAGGCTCGCAAAACTCCGGCCCGTGTTCGAGCGTCCCTGGGGCCAGGTCACCGCCGGCAATTCCTCGCAGATCACCGATGGCGCGTCCTGGGTGATCCTGGCGTCCGACGAAGCGGTCGCCAGGCACAAGCTGACGCCGAAGGCCGTCATCGTCGACAGCAACTGGGCCGCACTCGATCCAAGCATCATGGGTCTCGGTCCTGTGATGTCGGCGACGCCGTTACTGAAGCGCAATGATCTCACCATCCAGGACGTCGAGACCTGGGAGCTCAACGAGGCGTTCGCCACCCAAGTGCTCGGCTGCCTCGCCGCCTGGAATGACGACAAGTTCTGCCGCGAGATTTTGGGACTGGACGGCGCTGCCGGCGAGGTCGACCGCGACAAACTCAACGTCGATGGCGGCGCTATCTCGCTCGGGCATCCCGTCGGCACGTCCGGCAATCGCATCGTGCTGCATCTCGTCAACACCATGAAGCGGCTCGGCACGCGGCGCGGCGTTGCCACCGAATGCATCGGCGGCGGGCTCGGCGGCGCCATGCTGATCGAGGCGGTATGACCATGGATTCCAGGATCATGACCGCGCTCGGCGACCGCGTGCTGGAGCTCGGGCCCAAGCCCGCCGCCGATCGTCCCTACAAGCACTTCAAGCTGACGCGCGACGCCGACGGTGTCGCCTGGCTGCTGTTTGACCGCACTGACGCCAGCGCCAACACGCTGTCCTCGGAGGTGATGGAGGAGTTCGACGCCGTGCTGGCGGCGATCGAGACCGAGCGCCCTGCCGGCCTCGTGATCCGCTCCGCAAAGCCGTCCGGCTTCATCGCGGGCGCCGACGTCAACGAATTTCGCGGCGCCAGTGACGCCGGGATGGTGGAGACGCGGATCCGCGCCGCCCATGCGGTGGTCGATCATCTTGAAGCGCTGAAGCTGCCGACGGTCGCGGTGATCCACGGCTTCTGCCTCGGCGGCGGGCTCGAAGTCGCGCTCGCCTGCCAATCGCGCATCGCGATCGACGGCGCGCGCTTCGGTTTCCCTGAGGTGATGCTGGGGCTACATCCCGGTCTCGGCGGCACCGCGCGTTTCACTGCGCTGGTCAATCCGACACAATCGATGGCCCTGATGCTGACCGGCCGCACCATCGATGCCCGCCGCGCCAGATCGCTCGGCCTCGTCGACACCGTGACGCAGGAGCGCCACGTTCGCAATGCCGTCAAGGATGCGCTGTTCGGCCGCCTCAAGAGGGCGCGGCCGGGTTTTCTGACGCGTGCGGCGAATTTCGGCCCGGTGCGCGGGCTGCTGGCCAAACGGATGCGATCGGAGGCGGCGAAGGCCGCGTCCCGCGAGCATTATCCGGCGCCCTATGCCTTGATCGATCTCTGGGAGACCCATGGCGGCAGCAAGGCCGCGATGCTCGGGGCAGAGCAGGCCTCGTTCGCCAAGCTGATGGTGACGCCGACCGCGCAGAATTTGATCCGCGTGTTCTTCCTGCGCGAGCAGATGAAGAAAGCGGCAGGCTCCGGCAACACGATCAGGCATGCCCACGTCATCGGCGCGGGCGCCATGGGCGGCGACATCGCGGCCTGGTGCGCGGGGCAGGGGGTGCGCGTCTCGCTCGCCGACATGAAGGCGGAGCCGATCGCGGGCGCAGTCAAGCGCGCCGCCGAGCTCTACGGCAAGATCATCCGCAAGCCGACCGAGGTGCGCGACGCGCTCGATCGCCTCATGCCTGACATGGATGGGGAGGGCGTCCGCAACGCCGATCTCATCATCGAGGCGGTCCCGGAGAAGCTCGAGCTCAAGCAGAAGGTCTATGCCGGCCTCGAGCCGCGAATGAAGCCGGGCGCGATCCTCGCGACCAACACGTCGAGCATTCCGCTGCAGGATTTGCGCACCACGCTGGCGCGGCCGGAGCGGCTGGTCGGTCTCCACTTCTTCAACCCGGTGTCGCGGTTGCAACTGGTCGAAGTCGTCAGCCATGACGGTAACGATACGCAGGTGCTGAAGGAGGCACTCGCCTTCGTCGGCGCGATCGATCGGCTGCCGTTGCCGGTGAAGAGCTCGCCGGGCTTCCTCGTCAACCGCGCGCTGACGCCTTACATGCTGGAAGCGATGGTGATGCTGGACGAGAAGATCGACCAGCGCCTGATCGACGCCGCCGCGGAGCAGTTCGGCATGCCGATGGGGCCGATCGAACTGGCCGACCAGGTCGGGCTCGACATTTGTCTCGATGTCGGCGACATGCTGCGCACCAAGTTCGGCGATCTGCTGCCGCCGACGCCGGCCTGGCTGCGCGAGAAGGTCGCCAAGGGCGAACTCGGCCGCAAGACCGGCAAGGGCTTTTACGTCTGGCGTGACGGCAAGGCCGAGAAGGCGCCGTTGCCCGAGACCGGTCCGCGCGTCACCGACCAGATGATCGACCGCCTGGTGCTGCCGATGTCCAACGTCTGCGTCGCGGCGCTTCGCGAGGGTATCGTGGATGATGCCGACATGGTCGACGGCGCCATGATCTTCGGCACCGGTTATGCACCGTTCCGTGGCGGCCCGTTGAATTATGCGCGCACGCGTGGCGTCGATCATGTCGTATCCACCTTGCGCGCGCTGGCCGGAAGATTCGGCGAGCGCTTTGCGCCGGATCCGGGCTGGGACAATTTCAAGTGAGCAATTTCAAGTGAGCAATCTTCAAGTGAGAGCGGCATGAACGAGCAAGCCGATGCCGGGCCGGGCGGCGATCTCTGCATTCGCACGCTGGCGATGCCTGCCGACACCAACGCCAACGGTGACATCTTCGGCGGCTGGCTGCTCAGCCAGATGGACGTCGGCGGCGGCGTGTTTGCGTCAAAGGTCGCGAAGTCGCGCACCGTGACCGTCGCCATCGAGGCGATGAATTTCCGCAAGGCCGTCTATGTCGGCGATCTCGTTTCGGTCCACGCCCACCTCGTTCGCGTCGGGCGCACCTCCATCACCGTGCATCTGGAAGCATGGGCGCTGCGCCGCGGCGAGCAGCAACCGTTCCTCGTCACCGACGGCAACTTCACCTACGTCTCGATCGACGAGCACGGCCGCCCGCAGCCGGTTCGCCCGACCGACACCGCGATCGCGACGTAATCGCACGCGGCGTTGCGCCTCATCTGTCTGATGCGTGCGGCAACACCAAACGCGGCGCGACTGAGTCCCGCCGCCGCGGCTTTGCCAAGAACCAGTCATAAAACGGATGAGGTCCCGGCGTACTCCGTCGCGTGTCGATCCGGGGTGGAAACGGCGTCAAAATGCCCAGGAACCTTTGGGCAGAACTGCCGTTGTTTGCCCGCACTGAGGAATCCACGGACCATGCCGGACAGCTACATCATCGAAGTCGATTCGCAGACCGCAGGTATCGTCGTTCGTTCCCAGGGAGGCTACTGCTTTTTCGCCTCGTCCAGCCGCTTCAACCGTCTCGAAGGCCAGCTCTTCCGCAACGCCCGCGAAGCCGAGCGCGCCGCGCGCAAGCTGGTTAACGGTGATGTGAAGGAAGCGGCTTAGTCCTCCCGCGGGTCATTCCGGGCCGCGTGTGGCCCGAGAGGTGGGAATCTTTTGCCGCGAACTCTGCCTTCCCTTCTCGCCTTGTTGGAGAAGGTGGCGCGTAGCGCCGGATGAGGGGTCGTCTCCGCGAATTCCAATGCGAGAGGATTCGTTGTCGGACAGAAACCCCTCACCCGACTTCGCTTCGCGAAGCCACCCTCTCCCGCAACGGAGAGGGGAAGAGCCGTTGTTCACAACTTCGTCGCCGCCCGTGAGAGCAGCTTCCAGTCGTCGCCCTGCTTCTGCCAGTTCATCAGGATGTGAAGGTTGGTCGGCACTTTTTTCCCATCAGCCGCCATCTCTTGTTCCGCCACCCAGTGGAAGCGCACGATCGCGGCGGGGCCGACGACCTTGATGGTCGGGTCCTTGTACTCGATCGACAGGAATTTGGATTTGCCGTCGGTGGCGTTGGCGATGAAGGTCGCCTTGTCCTCGACCTTGCCGCTGGAATGGCTGTAGCTCACCTCTTCGGCGCAGAGTGCGCCGAGCGCCTTGGGATCGGCCGCGATCTGGGCGAGACGGAACGCCTCGACCTTCTTCGCCACGGCTTCCTCGTCGGCCGAGGCCGCCAGCACCGGTGTCGTGAGCGCTGAAACTGCAAGAGTGGAGACGGCAAGAGCTGGGACGGCAAGAGTCGAGAGAGCGAGATCGCGTCGGTTGATCGTCATCGTTTCCTCCTTTTTGGTCTTGCATGGAGTGTTGCAGTCGCACGCGACTTTGTCGAGGGTCGCGTATTGGTCATGCACGTGCGTCATTGCGCGATTGACGCTGTATTGATACGGCTTTCGTATTGATGCGTCATATATTCGGGAAAGTACGGACATGATCGAGGCTATCGGCAGGGCGTTGCTGTTCGACATCGACGGTACGCTCGCCAACACCGATCCGCTGCACTTGAAGGCGTTCAATCTGGTGCTCGGCCCTCGCGGCCACGTCTTCGATCACGCGCGCTTCTCCAGAGAGCTGCAAGGCTTCGCGAATGTATCGATCGGCGAGCGTTTTCTGCCCGACGAGGCGCCCGAACGGCGTGCCTTGATCCTCGATGAGAAGGAGGAAGTCTTCCGCACGCTTGTTGCCGGGCAGATCGAGCCGCTGCCGGGCCTGATGGCGCTGCTCGACAGGGCGGATGCGGCCGGTATTCCCATGGTTGCCGTGACCAATGCCCCGCGGCTCAATGCGGAGCTGCTGCTGTCCGGCCTCGGCATCACGCACCGCTTCAAGGCGCTCGTGATCGGTGCCGAGCTGTTGCACGGCAAGCCGCATCCGCTGCCTTATCAGGAAGGGTTGCGCTTTGCCGGCGCCAGCGCCATGGCCTCGATCGCGTTCGAGGACTCCCGCACCGGCGTGCAATCGGCCGCAGCGGCCGGCATTCCGACCATCGGTATCCGGACCAGCCTCAGCCATGCTGATCTCGTCGCCGCCGGGGCCATCGCCTCCGCCAGCGCCTTCGACGATCCGGAGCTGCTGGCGCGTCTCGCCGCCGCAATGGCGTGGTGAGGACCTTGGTCCGTTAACCGTGATCGGCGCGCGCATTGACCGAGCGCGCGAACCGCCGCACCATGCAGCTTCCTGACTTGAGGCCATCGCCGTGACCGGACTGACCCATCGCCAAGCCGAAATCCTCAACATCGCGCGAGCCTCGGGCCGCGTCATGGTCGAGGAGCTGGCGCGCCGGTTCGAGGTCTCGGCGCAGACCATCCGCAAGGATCTCAACGACCTCTGTGAGCGGCGCTCGCTGACCCGCATTCATGGCGGCGCCATCATCGCATCCGGCGTCGAAAACCTCGCCTACGAGGCGCGGCGCTTCGTCGCCGCCGACGAGAAGAAGGCGATTGGAGCCGCGGCCGCCTCGCTGATCCCGAACGGCTGCTCGCTCTTCATCAACATCGGCACCACGACCGAGGAGGTCGCGAGCGCGCTGACCTCGCACGAGGACCTCCTCGTTATCACCAACAATCTGAACGTCGCCATGCTGCTCTATCGTCATCCCCGCATCGAGGTGGTGGTCGCCGGCGGCACGGTGCGGCGCGCCGACGGCGCGGTGGTCGGCTCGACCGCGACGCAGCTGATCGGCCAGTTCAAGGTCGACTATGCCATCATCGGAGCGTCCGCGATCGACGAGGAGGGCGCGCTGCTCGACTTCGACTATCGCGAGGTGCAGGTGGCGCAGGCCATCATCGCCAACGCCCGCAGCGTCATGCTGGTCGCTGATTCCACCAAGCTCCGGCGCAGCGCGCCGGTCCGCATCGCGCATATCAGCCAGATCCAGACCTTCGTCACCGACCAGGAATTGCCAGAGCGCCTCGCCACCATCTGCCACGGCAAGGGCATCGAGGTGATGGCCGCGATGCCGAAGGGGGCGGACGTCGATGAGGCTCAGGCCGAGGCACAAGAAGCGCCCGAGGCCGCGCCGGTGGTGCGGCTGAGGTAGGACTATGGGTTGTCCCACGGGTTCAGCAGCGGCACGCCGAATACCGCAAAATCCTTCACATTGCGCGTGACGAGCATGAGGTTGTTTGCCAGCGCGGTCGCGGCAAAGAAGCCGTCCATGACAGACAATGCGAGACCGCTTCTGCGACTCTGAGCCATCAGGTCACCCCAGCGTTCCGCGACCGCGTGGTCGATCGGCAGTGTGCGCCCGGCAAAACGCTCCGGCAGATCGCGGGCAAGCCAGGCGGCCAGTGCTGCACGGCGACGGCCGTCCTCCAGCAACGCGATGCCGCGACGAAGCTCGGCGATCGATGCCGCGCTGATGAACGCACGATCCTCGTCGATCGTATCAAGCCATGACAAGACTTTCGGCGAAGGGGCGGGCCTCTGGACCTCCGACAACACGTTGGTGTCGAGCAGTAGATTCACGGCAGCTCGTCGTGCGGCGCGTCGTGAACGCGTTCAAGCTCGAGGTCGCCGCTGCGCAGCGGCGAAGCCAGCAGGAATTCGGCCAAGGTACCTTTGCGCGCCGTCTTGCGCGCCCATTCCTCGACGGAAACGATCACCGCGTTGGGCTTGCCGTGTCGGGTGATGATTTGCGGGCCGGCTTGGGCACGATCGATCACCTCGGAGAGCCGGGCCTTGGCGTTGGCAAGCGTCCACGAGTCCGTCGCTGGTGAATCTGGTGCAGTGTGTTCCGTCATGCAAACAACGACCAATATGACTATTCTTACTAATAAGGGTCATCGACGACTTTTCAAGAGCAATAATGCCGCTCAAATCCCTCCTGAACTGCCTATTTCGCCCCCGTGTGCCCGCTTAAAAGTTCCGCTTTCACTTCGTTTCTCTCCTCTTTCATCTTGCTTTCGTTTTCTGGTGTGATCTAATCAAAAGCGAAAGTAACCGCTCGATTGAACGGGCGGTCGCCGGGGGATGCGTCTGTTGGATCGTATTTTCGACCTCGCCATTATCGGAGGCGGTGTTAACGGCTGCGGCATCGCGCGCGACGCGGTGGGCCGCGGCAACACGGTTTTCCTGTGCGAAATGAACGATCTGGCGAGCGGGACGTCGTCCTGGTCGACCAAGCTGGTGCATGGCGGCCTGCGCTATCTCGAATATTACGAGTTCCGGCTGGTTCGCGAGGCGCTGATCGAGCGCGAGATTCTCTGGGGCATCGCGCCGCACATCATTCGCCCCCTGCGTTTCGTTTTGCCGCACCATGCGGGCCTGCGGCCAGCCTGGCTGCTGCGCCTCGGCCTCTTTCTCTATGACCACATCGGTGGCCGTCATCTGTTGCCGGCGACGCGCTCGGTTGACCTCCGACGCGACGAGGTCGGCCGCCCGCTGATCCCGAACCGCTACGGCCGCGCGTTCGAATATTCCGACTGCTTCGTCGACGACGCCCGTCTCGTCGTGCTCAACGCACGCGATGCCGCCGACAAGGGCGCCGAGATCCGCACCCGCACTCGCGCGACGGATATCAAACAGTCAGACGGCATCTGGACCGTCAGCATGATCGACACGCTGACAGGCGCGCGCTCGTCGATCCAGGCCCGTGCGGTTGTCAATGCCGGCGGGCCCTGGGTCGAGGATGTGCTCGGCCGCGGCGCCGGCGTCAACGCGAAAGCCAAGGTGCGCCTGGTGCAGGGCTCGCACATCGTCGTGAAAAAACTCTACGACCACGACCGCGCCTACATGTTCCAGAATGCAGATGGCCGCATCATCTTCGTCATTCCCTATCAGGACGATTTTACGCTGATCGGCACCACCGACCGCGACTATGACGGCGATCCCGCCAAGGTGAAGGCGACGGCCGAAGAGATCCAGTATCTCTGCACGGCGGCGAGCGAATATCTGGCCAAGCCTGTCACGCCCGATGACGTGGTTTGGACCTACTCCGGCGTACGTCCGCTCTATGACGACGGGGCCAGCGAAGCCAAGGCCGCGACGCGCGACTATGTGTTCGAACTCGACACGCCCGGCGGCGTGCCGCTGCTGTCGATCTATGGCGGCAAGATCACGACCTATCGCCGTCTCGCCGAGGAGGCGCTGGAGCGGCTCGCGCCCTATCTTCGCAGTGCGAAAGCACGCGAAGGCTGGACCGGCAAATGGCCGCTGCCCGGCGGCGACATGGGCGTGTCCGATGTCGACGGCCTGATCGCCGAGCTTCAGCGCGGCTATCCTTTCCTCAGCCACGAGCATGCGCGGCGCCTGGCGCGCGCCTATGGCACGAGGGCGATCAAGCTGCTTGGGGATGCGAAATCGGCGGTCGATCTCGGCCAGGCCTTCGGTGCGACGCTGACCGAGCGCGAAGTCCGCTATCTCATCGCCAACGAATGGGCCGTCACCGCCGAAGATATCGTCTGGCGCCGTTCCAAGCTCGGCCTGCGACTAAGTGCCGACGAGATCGCGGCGCTGGACGACTGGATCAGGACCCACGCCGTGCAGCAAAGTCCCCTGCTGGAAGCCGGAGGACGCTCATGACGGTGACACTCGATCACGTGACCCGGACTGTCGACGGGGTCCCACACATCCGCGACGTCTCGCTGACGCTCGAGAGCGGCACGCTCAACGTGCTGCTCGGGCCGACGCTGTCGGGCAAGACCTCGATCATGCGGCTGCTCGCTGGCCTGGACAAACCGACATCGGGCAAGCTGCTGGTCAACGGCAAGGACGTCACCGGGGTCGACGTGCGCCAGCGCTCGGTCGCCATGGTCTATCAGCAGTTCATCAACTACCCCTCGCTGTCGGTCTACGAGAACATCGCTTCGCCTTTGCGCGTGCAGGGCAAGCCGCGCGCCGAAATCGAGGCGCGCGTTGCGGAAGCCGCCCGGCTGCTCCGGCTCGAGCCGTTCCTGAAGCGCACGCCGCTCCAGCTTTCCGGCGGCCAGCAGCAGCGAACTGCGATGGCGCGCGCGCTGGTGAAGGGCGCCGACCTCGTGCTGCTCGACGAGCCGCTCGCCAATCTCGACTACAAGCTGCGCGAGGAACTGCGCACCGAGCTGCCGCGCATCTTCGAGGCCTCCGGCGCGATCTTCGTCTATGCCACCACCGAGCCGACCGAGGCGCTGCTGCTCGGCGGCAACACGGTGTGCATGTGGCAGGGAGAGGCGCTCCAGATCGGCGAGACTCCAAAGGTCTACCGTCATCCGCAGACCTTGCGGGTCGCGCAGGTGTTCTCCGATCCGCCGCTGAATCTCGTAGGCATCGAGAAGAAGAACGGTTCCGTGCAATATGCGGGCGGCATTGCCGCGCCGGCGTCCGGTCTCTATTCCTCGCTCGCGGACGGCGCCTATCGCGTCGGATTTCGCGCCCATCAGCTCGCACTTGCCAATGGCGAGACTGACCGCCACGCCTTCCATGCGACGGTAACGGTGACCGAGATCACCGGTTCGGAGAGTTTCGTGCATCTGACCCGCGACGGATCGAACTGGGTGGCGGTGCTGCACGGCGTGCACGAATTCGAGCCCGGCCAGACGCTCGATGCCGTGCTCGATCCCAACGACGTGTTCGTTTTCGATGCTGCCGACCGGCTGGTCGCGGCACCCGGTCCCATAGCGTTTTCAAGCGAAGTGCCGAGCGGTTCGCGTGAAGAAAACGCGTCAAAGAAAAAAGCCTGAGGGGGATGCGACATGGCCCGCATTGACCTCGTCGATCTCGCCCACTCCTACGGCGGCAATGATGCCCCGCAGGACAGCTTTGCTCTCAAGCCTGTCACCATGACCTGGCGGCAGGGCGGCGCCTATGCGCTGCTCGGGCCGTCCGGCTGCGGCAAGACCACGCTGCTCAACGTCATCTCCGGCATCATCACGCCGTCGCGGGGGAAAATCCTGTTCGACGGCGAGGACATCACACCGCTGTCAACCCAGAAGCGCAACATCGCCCAGGTGTTCCAGTTTCCGGTGATCTACGACACCATGACGGTGGGGCAAAATTTGGCGTTCCCTCTGAAGAACCGCGGCGTGCCGAAGGCTGAGATCGACAAGCGGGTCGCCGAGATCGGCCGCTTGCTCGACCTCGAGCCCTATCTGAACCGCAAGGCGACGCGGCTCACGGCCGATGCCAAGCAGAAGATCTCGCTCGGCCGCGGCCTGGTACGCTCCGACGTTGCCGCCGTGCTGTTCGACGAGCCGCTCACCGTGATCGACCCCGAGCTGAAATGGCAGCTCCGCTCCAAGTTGAAGGCGCTGCATCGCGAGCTCGACCTGACGATGATCTACGTCACCCACGACCAGACCGAGGCGCTGACCTTCGCCGACACCGTGGTGGTCATGCATGACGGCCGCGTGGTGCAGAGCGGCACGCCGGCCGAGTTGTTCGACAAGCCGGCGCACACGTTCGTCGGCTATTTCATCGGCTCGCCCGGCATGAACATCCTGTCGGCCGAGGTGAGGGGCCGTGAGGCCAAGATCGGCGGTCATGTGATCGCGCTCAACCGCAGCTACGACAAGCTGCCTGCTGGCGCGAAGATCGAGATCGGCGTCCGTCCGGAATTCGTTGAGGCCGTCGCGCCGGCGCCCGGCCTGCTCAGTGCGAAGATCGAACGCGTCGACGACCTCGGCCGCATCCGCTTCGCGCGCGCGCGGCTCGGTGACGCCAAGCTCGCGGCGCGCGCGCCGGCCGGCTTCACCAGCCCGGACGGCACGGCCGGCCTGAAATTCGATCCGTCGCACGTCCACGTCTATGCCGACAGCCTTCTGGTGGAGGGAGCCGCCTGATGGACAAGACTATCAACCAAAAAGCCTGGTTCCTGGTGCTGCCGGTGTTCCTGGTCGTCGCCTTCTCGGCAGTGCTGCCGTTGATGACGGTGGTGAACTATTCGATGCAGGACACCTTCGGCAACAACCAGTTCTTCTGGAACGGTGTCGGCTGGTTCAAGGAATTGCTCGATCCTTCGACCGACCTCGGCGGCCGCTTCCTGGCTTCGCTCGGCCGCAATCTGTTCTTCTCGCTGGTGATCCTCGCGATCGAGGTGCCGCTCGGCATCGTCGTCGCGCTCTCGATGCCGCGCCAGGGCTGGACGGTTGCGGCCTGCCTCGTCATCCTCGCGTTGCCGCTGCTGATCCCGTGGAACGTGGTCGGCACGATCTGGCAGATCTTTGGCCGTCCCGACATCGGCCTGCTCGGCTATGTCCTCAATGCGACCGGCATCGATTATAATTACGTCTCCAACGACATCGACGCCTGGGTCACGGTCATCGTGATGGACGTCTGGCACTGGACCAGCCTGGTCGCGCTGCTGTGCTATGCCGGACTTAAGTCGATCCCGGAGGCTTATTACCAGGCGGCGCAGATCGATGGCGCCTCGCGTTGGGCCGTGTTCAAGGCGATCCAGCTGCCGAAGATGAACCGCGTGCTGCTGATCGCGGTGCTGCTGCGCTTCATGGACAGTTTCATGATCTACACCGAACCGTTCGTGGTGACTGGTGGGGGGCCCGGCAATTCGACGACTTTCGTGTCGATCGAGCTGGTCAAGATCGCGCTCGGCCAGTTCGACCTCGGCAAGGCCGCCGCGCTGTCGCTGGTCTACAACCTCATCATCCTGATCGTCTGCTGGATCTTCTACACCGTCATGACCAACGCCGGCAGCGATCGGAAGCCGCAGGAAGGAGCCGTGTGATGCACTCGATCCCCGGCCGTCGCCTCATCATGGCGCTGTTTTTGATCTTCCTGCTGTTGCCGATCTACTGGCTCGTCAACATGAGCTTCAAGACCAACGCCGAGATCGTCTCGACGATGACGCTGTGGCCGCACGCGCCGACGCTCCAGCACTACAAGCGCATCTTCACCGATGAGAGCTGGTATTCCGGCTATATCAACTCGTTGGAATATGTCGTCCTCAACACCATCATCTCGATCTCGGTGGCGCTGCCGGCGGCCTACGCGTTCTCGCGCTACCGTTTCCTCGGCGACAAGCATCTGTTCTTCTGGCTGCTCTCGAACCGCATGGCGCCGGCCGCGGTCTATGCCCTGCCGTTCTTCAATCTCTATTCGGCGATCGGGCTGTTCGATACGCCCTGGGCGGTCGCGCTCGCGCACTGCATCTTCAACGTCCCGCTGGCGGTGTGGATCCTGGAAGGCTTCGTCTCCGGCGTGCCGCGCGAGATCGACGAGACCGCCTTCCTCGACGGCTATTCCTTCCCGCGCTTCTTCATCAAGATCCTGGTGCCGCTGATTGCGAGCGGCATCGGCGTCGCCGCCTTCTTCTGCTTCATGTTCTCCTGGGTCGAGCTGCTGCTCGCGCGCACGCTGACCTCGGTCTCGGCCAAGCCGATCGCGGCGATCATGACGCGCACGGTGTCGGCTGCGGGCATGGACTGGGGCCTGCTGGCGGCAGCCGGCGTGCTGACGATCATCCCGGGCGCACTCGTGATCTGGTTCGTCCGCAATTATATCGCGAGCGGTTTCGCGCTCGGTCGGGTCTAGGGAGGCATCAAATGGAATGGATTGCATGGATGGCCTGGACGCCGCCGACGGCGATCTTTTTTGTCGCGCTCGCCTGCACGCTGGCTGTGATGACCTGGCTCGGGGTGGCTTATCCCGAAGCCGAGCGCGTCGGCGTGCTGCGCATCCCGACCACGCGCGGCGACCGCCTGTTCATCTCCCTGATCACGGCGGCGGTCATCCACTTGCTGTGGATCGCCTTCGCCGGCACCGACCCCCTCGCCACGCTGCCGATCGGCGAGGACGGAGTTGAAATTTCGCGCCTTTGGATCGCATCAGGAATTTCGCTGGCCACGGCCGTACTCATTTTCCGCACGGTCTAGCCCGCGAAGGAACGGCCAGATCCGGGACCAACCCGGGCCTGTAAAAAGTTTGTCGCTGCAACGGAGGAATAACATGCGGCAGTTTAGGAGAAGGGAACGTCCATTGACCAAGAATAGCTTTCTGACGATGTCCAGCGTCGCCGCCATCGTCGCGGTGTCGCTGGCCGTCTCGGCGCCGGTGCGCGCCGCCGACGACGCCGCGATCCAGAAGTGGATCGCGGAATTCCAGCCCTCGACGCTGTCGAAGGAAGACCAGAAGAAGGAGCTGGAGTGGTTCGCCAAGGCCGCCGAGCCCTTCAAGGGAATGGAGATCAACGTGGTCTCCGAAACCATCACGACCCACGAATATGAGTCGCAGACGCTGGCCAAGGCGTTCTCCGAGCTCACCGGCATCAAGCTCAAGCACGACATCATCCAGGAAGGTGACGTCGTCGAGAAGCTGCAGACCCAGATGCAGTCCGGCAAGAACGTGTACGACGGCTGGATCAACGATTCCGATCTGATCGGCACCCACTTCCGCTACGGCCAGACCATCGCGCTGTCGGACTATATGACCGGCGAGGGCAAGGACGTCACCGACCCCATGCTCGACGTCAACGACTTCATCGGCAAGTCGTTCGGCACGGCGCCGGACGGCAAGCTCTATCAGCTGCCCGACCAGCAGTTCGCGAACCTTTACTGGTTCCGCTACGACTGGTTCACCAACGCCGACTACAAGGCCAAGTTCAAGGCCAAGTATGGCTACGAGCTCGGCGTGCCCGTGAACTGGTCAGCCTACGAAGACATCGCCGAGTTCTTCACCAACGACATCAAGGAGATCAACGGCGTCAAGGTCTATGGCCATATGGACTATGGCAAGAAGGACCCGTCGCTCGGCTGGCGTTTCACCGACGCCTGGCTGTCGATGGCCGGTAACGGCGACAAGGGCATCCCGAACGGTCTGCCGGTCGACGAATGGGGCATCCGCATGGAAGGCTGCCGTCCGGTCGGCTCCTCGGTCGAGCGTGGCGGCGACACCAACGGTCCGGCCGCGGTCTACTCGATCACCAAGTACCTCGAGTGGATGAAGAAGTATGCTCCGCCGCAGGCCCAGGGCATGACCTTCTCCGAGTCGGGTCCGGTGCCGGCGCAGGGCAACATCGCCCAGCAGATGTTCTGGTACACCGCCTTCACCGCCGACATGGTGAAGCCGGGCATCGCCGTGATGAACGCGGACGGTACGCCGAAGTGGCGTATGGCTCCGTCGCCGCACGGTTCGTACTGGAAGGAAGGCATGAAGCTCGGCTACCAGGATGCGGGTTCGGCGACGCTGCTCAAATCGACTCCCCCGGATCGCCGCAAGGCGGCCTGGCTCTATCTCCAGTTCATCGTCTCCAAGACGGTGTCGCTGAAGAAGAGCCATGTCGGTCTCACGTTCATCCGTGAATCCGACATCTGGGACAAGTCGTTCACCGAGCGTGCGCCGAAGCTCGGCGGCCTGATCGAGTTCTACCGCTCGCCCGCGCGCGTGCAGTGGACCCCGACCGGCAACAACGTGCCCGACTATCCGAAGCTGGCGCAGCTGTGGTGGCAGAACATCGGCGATGCGTCGTCCGGTGCCAAGACGCCGCAGGCCGCGATGGACTCGCTTGCCGCGGCCCAGGACTCCGTCATGGAGCGTCTGGAGAAGTCGGGCGTGCAGGGCGCCTGCGGTCCGAAGCTGCACAAGAAGGAGTCGGCCGAGTTCTGGTTCGCCAAGGCCCAGAAGGACGGCACGATTGCCCCGCAGCGCAAGCTCGCCAACGAGAAGCCGAAGGGTGAGACGGTCGACTACGACACTCTGATCAAGTCGTGGCCGGCACAGCCCCCGAAGCGCGCTTCGCTGCAGTAAGGCACATCAGCATAACGACGAAAGGCCGGGAGCAATCCCGGCCTTTTTTCTTTTTATTGTCGTGGATTTTGCTTCCACACGTCATTGCGAGCGAAGCGAAGCAATCCAGAGTCTTTCCACGGAGGTAGTCTGGATTGCTTCGTCGCTTCGCTCCTCGCAATGACGGAGGATGGAGCGACAACGACGCCTTATTCCGCCGGCTCAGCCGCCAGCGTCGGATAGTCCGTGTATCCCTTCGCGCCGCCGCCGTAGAACGTGTTCTTGTCCCAGTCGTTCAGCGCCGCGCCCTGCTTCAGCCGCTCGACCAGATCGGGATTGGAGATGAACGGCTTGCCGAAGGCGATGAGATCGGCCGCGTTCGCCTCGAGCACCTTGGCAGCGAGGTCGAAATCATAGCCGTTGTTGGCGATGTAGGCGCCGGGGAAGCGCTTGCGCAGGCCCGCATAGTCGAACGGCGCGATGTCGCGCGAACCGCCGGTGGCGCCTTCGACGACATGGAAATAGACGAGCTTGAGCGCGGCGAGGCCGTCGACGATATGGTCGTACAAGGCTTGCGGGTTCGAATCCGAGATGTCGTTGGCCGGCGTCACCGGCGAGATGCGGATGCCGGTGCGATCAGCGCCGGCCTCGGCGACGACGGCCCTGGAGACCTCGAGCATCAGCCGCGCGCGGTTCTCGATCGAGCCGCCATAGGCGTCGGTACGCTTGTTGGTGCCGTCCTTGGCGAATTGCTCGAGCAGATAGCCGTTGGCGCCGTGGATCTCGACGCCATCGAAGCCGGATTCGAGCGCATTCTTCGTGGCGCGCCTGAAATCGTCGATGATGCCTGGAATTTCGGAGAGCTCGAGCGCACGGGGCTCGGAGACGTCGGCGAAAGTGCCGTTGACGAAAGTCTTGCCCTTGGCGCGGATCGCGCTCGGCGCCACCGGGGCTGCGCCATTGGCCTGAAGGTCGACATGCGAGATGCGGCCGACATGCCAGAGCTGGATGAAGACCTTGCCGCCGCGCTGATGCACCTGATCGGTGACCGTGCGCCAGCCGGCGACCTGGTCCTTTGAGTAGATGCCGGGGGTGTCCTGGTAGCCTTGGCCCTGCTGTGAGACCTGGCTCGCTTCGGTAATCAGAAGCCCCGCCGAGGCACGCTGGGCGTAATAGTCAGCGGCGAGCGCGCCCGGTACGAAGGTGCCGGGAACGGCGCGGTTGCGCGTCAGCGGCGCCATCACGAAACGGTTCGCCAGCGTGATCGGGCCGAGCTTGTAGGTCTCAAACAATTTGGTCGAACGGCTCATGAGAATGCTTCCAGGCGGTGAGAGATCCGGAACACTTGTGCATTGCGGCAATCAGCGCAAGGGAGGAGCCATACAGAAACTGCAGGCGAGATGCGCAGCCGAGCCGCGCAGCATAAAGCATGTGCAATTTCAGCCGCAGCAGCAGATTGGATCTCCCGCCGCGGCCGTCTGAATAATCGCCTTTCAGTTCGCGCCGAGGAAATCGCGCTTGCCGATCTCGACGCCGGCGTGGCGCAGAAGGCCGTGGGCGGTTGCGGCGTGGAAATAGAAGTTCGGCAGCGAGAACGCGCTCAGGAATTGCTGGCCCTTCATGGTGATGGACTTGTCGGGGCCGGCCGGGAAGGTGACGTCCTTGGTGTCGGCGCCCTCGAACTGCTCGGGCTTGAACGATTTCACGTAGTCGATGGTCTTCGCCAGGCGCTGCTTCAACTCCGCAAAGCTGGTCTCGGTGTCCGGTGTGGAGGGCACGTCGCTATGGGTCAGCCGGGCGCAACCTTTGGCTGCGAAATCGCTGACCAGCTGGATCTGCTTCGAGAGCGGCAGCATGTCCGGAAACAGGCGGGAGCCCAGCAGGACGCTGGGGTCGACCTTCTTGGCCGCACAATGCGCTTCGGCTTTCGTGAGCAGGCCGATCAGGCTGTTCAACATTTGCAAATAGGCAGGAACGACGGCGTCGTGGAAGGACATGTGATGCTCGCTTCAAAAGTGGGAAATCTCAGGAGAAACCTGAGCTACTCACATGGGAACGTCATGGAAAAATACAATCGCCGGAGGGGCTTGTGCAGTGCGAAAATTCTACCGAGCGGGCTGTGGTGCTATCGGCGTCATACCCTCGTGTCATCGCCCGGTTGACCGGGCGATCCAGTACTCCGAGCAGCTGTGATTGAAGGCCGCAGCGTACTGGATGCCCCGCTTTCGCGGGGCATGACAGCGATCCTGGTGCTTACCGGATCGTCCCCACTGGCTGCGCCTGTGCCGTGCCCCCACGCATGCGAGCGAGCAGTTCGGCCGAAGGCCAGGAATCGGCCGGCAGACCGTATTTGATCTGCATCGCCTTCACCGCGGCGCGGCTTTGCTGGCCCAGCACGCCGTCGACCTTGCCGACATTGAAGCCAGCCTGGACCAGAAGCTGCTGCAATTGCTTGAGCTCGTTGAATGGCAGCTGCGCGACCGGTGTGGACGGCTTTCGCATCGGAGCCGCGCCCGCGATGCGGGTGGCGAGATAGCCCGCGGTGGTCGAATAGATCAGCGAGTTATTCCACTCGGTGTAGGCCGCGAAATTCGGGTATGCCATGAAGGCCGGACCGAAGCGTCCCATCGGCAGCAGCACGGAGGCCGCGAGATTGTCGTTCGGCAGCGGCCGGCCGTCGGGATAGGTAACCCCGAGCTGCGCCCATTTTGAGCGCGGCAGCTGCACCGTGAGGTCGGTCTGATCCCACGGCAGGTTCTGCGGCACCTTGATCTCCTCCAGCCACGGCTCGCCGCGCCGCCACTTCAAGCCGTTGGCGATGTAGTTCGCGGTCGAGCCGATCACGTCGTCCTCGCTGCGGAGGAGATCGCGTCGGCCGTCGCCGTCATAGTCGACGGCGTAGTTGACGTAATGCACGGGCAGGAACTGGGTCTGACCGAGCTCGCCGGCCCAGGAGCCGACCATCTCGCCCGGTTGCAGGTCGCCCCGGTCGATGATCTTCAGCGCGGCGATGGTCTCGTTCACGAACATCTCCGAGCGGCGGCAATCATAGGCCAGCGACACCAGCGATTTCAGTGTCGGCAGATTACCCATGTTGACGCCGAAATCGCTCTCCAGTCCCCAGAACGCGGCGATCACTGCCGGCGGCACACCGTATTCCTTTTCCGCGCGTGCGAACGCGGCCGCATGTTGCTTGATATGTTGCTGGCCGTTCTGCATGCGATAGGGCGCGGCCATGCGGCCGGCAAATTCGGTGAAGAGCTGGCCGAACACGCGCTGGCCGCGGTCGCGATTGACGATGCCCTGGTCGTAGACGAGGTAAGGCGAGGCCGCCGCGATCGTCCGCTGCGACACGCCGGCGGCAACGGCCTGCTGTTTCACGTCGACCAGGAAGCGATCGAAGTTCGCCCCGTTATGGCACGACGCCGCGCGCGGCGAGGGCCCAGTGGCCCTGGGAGCCGCGGGCTTTGCCGGCGGCGGCGCGAACTGGGCAGAGGCGGGAAGGGCGAGCGTGAGCAGGGCGGCGGCCGCGATCGCAAATCGGGTCTGGAGCATGAGGTTTCCGCAAGGGGAGGAGACGCTTGGATTCTCGGCCAAGCTTAATGGAACGATTGACCTCAAACCAGTGCCGCGGCTCCGCGACGCACCTTGAAACCTTGCGGGCGGGCCGGGGTCATCCCTACCTCATGCTCGCCGGCCCGCAACGCCTCCAGCGGCTACGGCCGGCCTCGGGAGACGGCCATGAATTATCTTCGTACCGCAATGCTGCTCGCAGGCCTCACCGCCCTGTTCATGGGCGTCGGCTATCTGATCGGCGGTGCCGGCGGCGCCATGATTGCGCTCGTCATTGCCGCGGCGACCAATCTCTTCACCTACTGGAACTCCGACCGGATGGTGCTGTCCATGTATGGCGCCCATGAGGTCGACCGCAGCAGCGCACCGGAGCTGGTCGGGCTCGTGGCCGAGCTAGCGGCCCGCGCCGGCTTGCCGATGCCGCGCGTGTTCCTGATGGACGAGCCGCAGCCCAACGCGTTTGCCACCGGGCGCAATCCCGAGAATGCCGCGGTTGCGGTCACCACCGGGTTGATGCACCAGCTCAGCCGCGAGGAGCTTGCGGGCGTGATCGCGCACGAGCTCGCTCATATCAAGCACCACGACACGCTGCTGATGACTGTGACCGCGACCATTGCCGGTGCGATCTCGATGCTGGCGCAGTTCGGCATGTTCTTCGGCGGCAACCGCGACAACAACGGCCCGGGCATCGTCGGCTCGATCCTGATGATGATCCTCGCCCCGATCGGCGCCATGCTGGTGCAGATGGCGATCAGCCGCACCCGCGAATACGCCGCGGACAATCTCGGCGCACGCATCGCCGGTCAGCCGATGTGGCTGGCATCGGCGCTGGTGAAGATCGAAAGCGCGGCGCATCAGGTCCCGAATTTCGAGGCGGAACGAAATCCAGCCACCGCGCACATGTTCATCATCAATCCGCTGTCGGGCCACGGCGTGGACAATCTGTTTGCCACCCATCCCTCGACGCAAAATCGCATCGCGGCGCTTCAGCAGCTCGCAGCCGAGCTTGGTGCGCAGGCGTCGCCGTCGGTCGGCGCCAATGAGAACTATCCGCCGCGGAGCCCGTGGGGCCGCTCCTCCTCGCGCGGGCCTTGGGGCTGACGCAGCAGCGGCTCTAATTTGCACGCTTTGTGACCTGTCGCACACAGGACGGTCCCGGCCGGTGTTAACACCCTGCCGTGACAGTTCCTGCGAAAGGGGATGCGTGGCCGGCCCTCTGCCTGCCACCGTCGAAGATGACCAAAGCTGCAGTACCATTGTTGATCGTCGTGGGCGTGCTGATTGGCCTGTCCACGCACACCGTCGTCAATTGCGGAGACGAGGACGAGCCCGACATCTGTTCGGCGGTGATCGGCTTCTCGCCGCTGCGCGGCTCGCTGATCGCGTTCGCCTATGAGGGGCGCGGACGGATCGCGTTGCGCCACGGCGACTGGCGGCGGGCGATCGCGGATTTCGACGAGGCCATCCATCTCAATCCCAACCGTGCCTCGCTCTATCGCGATCGGGCGCTGGCGCGCCGGCAGAACGGCGACCTCGAACTTGCCATCGAGGATTACGACGAGGCGATCGCGCATGATCCCAGGCACGCCGCGCCCTATCACCAGCGCGGTCTCGCGCTCGCGGCCGCCGGCGATCTCGATCGCGCGATCCTGAGCTACAACACCGCGGTCCGCCTCGACCCCTCCGATGCGCAGCCTCGGCTCGATCGCGGCCTCGCCTTCCTGGCGCGTGGCCAGGCGAATGAAGCGCGCGCCGATTTCGAAGCCGCGCTGGCGCTGCCCGCCGGCAAGGATGCCCGCACCCGCGACGCGGCACGCGCAAAACTCGCTGAACTCGCGAGCGCCGAGCCGACCCGGCTCGCCGCGCCAGGGCGGTAGAGATATCTAGAGCTGCGTGCGCCGCTGCAACCCTCTCCCCTTGTGGGAGAGGGTGGCTCGCCGCGAAGCGGCGAGACGGGTGAGGGGTATCTCTCCGCGCGTGAGTCTGCTGCAGTTGAATTCGCGGAAACCACCCCTCGTCCGGCGCTTCACGCCACCTTCTCCCACAAGGGGAGAAGGAAGAAAGTGCGCTCCTACTTCTTGGTTTTGGCCTTCTTCGCCTTCTTCACCGGCTTTTCCTTGGGCGCCTTCTTCTCCACCTTCACCGCGACCGGTGTGCTGGCGGCGATCCGCATCGACCGCGCGTAGCTGTCGGCGACGTTGTCGGCGGACATCTGCAGGCGCTTGGCGGCGGCAACGGCCTGCTCCATGGTGGCCTTGGCCATCATCTTGAAGCGGTCGCCGGTCTCCTTGCCCTTGGCCTTGGCCGCAAGGCCGTTGAATCGATCCCGGCGCTCCTTGGCGCGGGTCATCAGGCCCGTATGCAGCTGTCTGGCCAGTTGCCGGATCACGACATCCAGGTCGGCGTCCGCCATGTTGTTCTATCCTCTTCGAAAACGGTATCGATGCGGGCGGGACTATGCAGATCGGGCCCCACCTTGGCAATTCCCGGCCGCGCGTCATCCGCAGCTTCCGGTGACCAAAACAAAAAAGCCGCGCTGTGCGCGCGGCTCTCTGCCTTGGTTTTGCGCTGTCTGTCTTACTTCAGCGAGGCGACCGGGCCGCTCGCAGCTGCCGGATCGGGGTCGAAGCCGAACACCCCCACCAGATACTTGTAATAGTCCGGCAACTTCTCCTTGAGCGCCTCGCGCGACTTCGGGTCGTGGAATTCGCTCTTCCCGGCCAGGAAGATGCTGGCGGTCACCGCAAAGAATTCCATGTGATTCTTCAGCGCATAGGACTCCTTGGGCAGGAGATCCTTGGACTTGGCGTAGGCGTAATAGCCGATCACGCCTTTGTTGGCGTAGCCGTCCGGCAACAGCCGCGCATGGTAGGCGTGCAGGAGCTCGTGCAGCAGCACCGCTTCCTTTTCGTAACGCATCATATCCGGCCGCAGCATGATCACGCCGAGGCCGGAATCGACCGCGAGGTCGACGGCGTTCGGATTGCTCCAGCGCTGCTTGTTGGGGTCCCAGACCGTCAGCGTGCGGGGAGCGGTGCGCTGGATGTCAGGCGTGACCCGGCCGTAGCACGCGGTCGCGGCGCCTTCGTCGAGGCAGGCCAGCTCGCTGGCGATGATCGGGACGGTGCGGAAGAAGCGCAGCACGCGCGGCGAGAGGCCGGCAGCCTCGACCACGTCGATCTGGCTCTTCACATTGTCGGTGAGCTTGTCGACATCCTTGCGGTCGGAATTCTCCGACAGGTCGAACATGTAGCCGCGGTAGCTCTGGAAGCCCGGCGGTAACGCCTGCGCTGCGCCGGAGGACGGATCCAGCGGTCCGGCATGGGATGGATTGGCAAAGAGCGCGCCGACAATGGTCGCGGTCAGCAGCAACGCAATGCGCATGATGAACCCCCTGATGTCACTTCACGCGGCAGAATAAGCCGCCGTTGTTTGCGAAAAGTGAGTGGGGCGAGACTAAGGCAGCGATGTTGAGGCGTGCTTAATCGATCGTTGCGGATCGCGGAACTGAATTAGCGCCGAGTTAACCAAGCGTGGATTGCCCGCGCGCTTCGGCGTAGCATGCGGTCCGGGCACCAAGCCCTCAAACCAGATAGCCGGAAGCGAGGATGCCATGTATGCCGCCATCCGTCAGGCCAAGGCAAAAAGCGGGAGCGCCGAAGAGCTGGCGCGCCGTATCAAGGAAGGCGCCGTTCCGATCATCAGCGACGTCGACGGCTTCCGCGCCTATTACGTCGTCTATGCCGGTGACGACACGGTCACGGCGATTTCGATCTTCGACAAATTCGAGCAGGCGGAGGAGGCGAACAGGCGTGCGATCGCCTGGATCGAGAAGGATCTGGGCGCGCTGCTTGCAGGCGACGCCCGCGCCGCCGCCGGGCCGGTGATCGTGCATACGCTGGCGTAGGGATTGGGTGCAGCCGCACATTCAACTGTCATCGCCCGGCTTGACCGGGCGTCCAGTACTCCGAGACGGCAGGGATTGAACCGATAGGCCGCGGCGTACTGGATGCCCCGCCTTCGCGGGGCATGACAGCGGTGTGCTTTACAGCTCCCTCGCATTCGAGAATGCAAAGCTCGACACCCGCCGCGTCGTCTCGTCCAGGATCAGGGTGCGCGTGATCGGCGGCTCGGCGCGCTGGGCGCAGTTTTCGCGCTCGCAGAGACGGCAGTTGACGCCGATCGGCGTGCCCTCCGTTTTCTCCAGATCGATGCCGGCAGCGTAGACGAGGCGCGCGGCGTGACGGATCTCGCAGCCGAGGCCAATGGCGAAGCGCGGCTGTGGCAGCGGGTGCGGCGCGACGGGGCGGCGCACCATCTGCGCGATCGAGAAATAGCGCGTGCCGTCCGGCAGCTCGATCACCTGCTTCAGCAGGCGGTCAGGCGTGTCGAAGGTCGAGTGCACGTTCCACAACGGACACGTGCCGCCGAATTTCGAGAACGGGAACGTGCCCGACGAAAATCGCTTCGAGACATTGCCTGCATTGTCGACGCGCAAGAGAAAGAACGGGATGCCGCGCGCGTTCGGCCGCTGCAGGGTGGTGAGCCGATGGCAGACCTGCTCGAAGCCGGAATTGAAGCGCTGCGCCAGCAGATGGATGTCGTAGTTCAACGCTTCTGCCGCGGCCAGGAAGGCCGGGTAGGGCATCATCACCGCGGCCGCAAAGTAGTTGCCGAGCGTGATCCGGAATAGGCGGCGCGGTGTGTCGTCGAGCGCGCCGGCGCGGCCGATGATGGTCTCCAGATGCTGCGCGCATTCAACGAGGCCGAGCTGAAAGGCGAGCTGGAACGCGCGGCCGGGCGGGTCGACCAGTTCGGAGATCAGGAGCTGGCGCCGATGGCGGTCGAAGCGCCTCAGCGTCTCGCGCATCACGTCCACCGGCATGATGCGGGTCTGGATCGAATGCTTTTCGCGCAGCCGTGCCGCCAGTGCCGCATAAAGCTCTTCGGCCGGCACGTTCAGTCCGTCGCGCAGAGTCTCCGCGGCCTGCTCGAGTTCCGGAAAGTAGTTGCGGTTGGCCTCGATCAGCTCGCGGACGCGCTCGACCGGATTGGCCTCATAGCGGGTGCCGACGTCGCGGTCGGCCATTTGCGCCGCGGCCAGCGTCTCGCCCTGGCGGGCCTCGGTATAGGCGGCATAGAGCCGTTGCAGCGCATGGGTGACGCCGGGGCAAAGCTCGGCCAGATCGCGCAGTTCCTGCTTGGGAACGTCGATCTGGCGGAACAGCGGGTCGGAGAAGATCTCGTTGAGTTCGGCGAAGAAGCGGTCCTCGTCGGCGGTCGCGAGGTCGCGCAGGTCGAGGTCGTAGGTTTCGGCCAGCCGTAGCAGGATCTGCGCAGTCACCGGACGCTGGTTGCGCTCGATCAAGTTGACATAGCTCGGCGAGATCCCGAGCCCCTCGGCGATCTGAGTCTGCGACAGCCCCAATTGCTGCCGGATCCGCCGGAAGCGCGGGCCGACGAAGAGCTTCTTACCGGATCCGGCGGGCATTCTCAGGTCTCCAAAGTCGTAAGGCAGTCTTACTGACCTATATTCTTTACAAGTTTTACAAAGTGACATTTATTACAATCACCTATGTTACATGACATCACCATTCAAATACAAGACTACTATACGAGCTAGGCTTTCTCGCGTTTAGCTTCTGACACGCATCTCGCAATGCATTGTCAAGAATGTCGATGGCGGTGCCATCGTCGTGAAAGGATCAGGCACATGAATTACCAGCCCCGCGGCATCAGCACCTTCCAGGCCCCTGCCTCGTATCAGAGTGAGGTCGAGGCGGCCCGGTCGCTCCTTGAGACCCAGCCGACCTGGAACGGGGTGTCGGCCGAGGCCGTCGCCCGCATGCGCCTGCAGAATCGCTTCAAGACCGGCCTCGACGTCGCTCGCTACACCGCGGCGCTGATGCGGGCCGACATGGCCGCCTACGACGGCGACCCCACCAAGTACACGCAGTCGTTGGGCTGCTGGCACGGCTTCATCGCCCAGCAGAAGCTGATCTCGGTCAAGAAGCACTTTGGCAAGACCGATCGCACCTATCTGTACCTGTCCGGCTGGATGATCGCGGCGCTGCGCTCCGAGTTCGGCCCGCTGCCGGACCAGTCGATGCACGAGAAGACCTCGGTGCCGGCGCTGATCGAAGAGCTCTACACCTTCCTGCGTCAGGCCGATTCGCGCGAGCTGAACGATATCTTCCGCAACCTCGATAAGGCCCGCAAGGAAGGCGACAAGACCAGAGAGAAGGAGCTGATCGAGAAGATCGATAACTTCCAGACCCATGTCGTGCCCGTCATCGCCGACATCGACGCCGGCTTCGGCAATGCGGAGGCCACCTATCTGCTCGCCAAGAAGATGATCGAGGCGGGTGCCTGCGCGCTCCAGATCGAGAACCAGGTCTCGGACGAAAAGCAGTGCGGCCACCAGGACGGCAAGGTCACCGTGCCGCACGAGGTGTTCCTGGCCAAGATCCGGGCCTGCCGTCACGCCTTCCTCGAACTCGGCGTTGAAGACGGCATCGTCGTGACCCGCACCGACTCGCTCGGTGCCGGCCTGACCCAGCAGATCGCGGTCAGCCACAAGCCCGGCGACCTCGGCGACCAGTACAACAGCTTCCTGGATTGCGAGGAAGTGACCGCGGAGAACGCCCGCAACGGCGACGTCATCATCAACCGTAACGGCAAGATGATGCGTCCGAAGCGCCTGCCCTCCAATCTCTATCAGTTCCGCCCGGGCACCGGCGAAGACCGCTGCGTGCTGGATTGCATCACCTCGCTGCAGAACGGCGCCGACCTGCTCTGGATCGAAACCGAGAAGCCGCATATCGAGCAGATCGCCAAGATGGTCGACCGGATCCGCAAGGTGGTTCCGAACGCGAAGCTGGCCTACAACAACTCGCCCTCGTTCAACTGGACCCTCAACTTCCGTTGGCAGGTCTACGACGCCATGAAGGAAGCCGGGAAGGACGTCAGCAAGTACAATCGTGCCGAGCTGATGAAGCCGGAATACGACGATACGCCGCTGGGGAAGGAAGCCGACGAGCGCATCCGTACCTTCCAGGCGGATTCGGCCAAGCGTGCCGGCATCTTCCACCACCTGATCACGTTGCCGACCTATCACACGGCGGCGCTATCGACGGACAATCTGGCGAAGGAATATTTCGGCGACCAGGGAATGCTCGGCTATGTCAAGAACGTCCAGCGCGCCGAGATCCGTCAGGGTATCGCCTGCGCCAAGCATCAGAACATGGCCGGCTCCGACATCGGCGACGACCACAAGGAATACTTCGCCGGCGAGGCTGCCCTGAAGGCGGGCGGTGCCCACAACACGATGAACCAGTTCGGCTAACGCATCACGCTAATCGACAGGAGACGACAATGACCAACAGCAATTTCTGGGTGATCGGCGGCGAGTTCGGTTCGATGAACTTCCACAAGCTCGTGGAAGGTTCGGCCCAGGTGCAGGGTCCGTTCAAGACCCGCAAGGAGGCCGAGGACGCCTGGCGCTCGGTCTCGGAAGAGAACCGCCACAAGGCGGGCGTCCGCTTCTCGATCGTGGAAGAGCCGTCGCGGGTCTCGGCGTGACAATCTGAACTTGCATGCCAATCTGAATAAGAAGACGTCCAAGGACGGAGGGTCCCATCCGGCGCAAGCCGGGTGGGACCGTCTGTTTTTGGCACAGGTGAAAGATTTGTGGGCGTCGTAAGTCACTGGAATTGTAGGCCCTTTGCGGACACTTTGGTTGCTGATAGGTTAATCCCGCCAAGTGAGGACGAGGCCGCCAATGTCAGAGCCCGAGAGCAGCGGGATCCATCCCAGCCAGCCGCGCCCGGTGCGGCTGCGCGATGCGCTGTTGCGCGCGCGGATCGAGGCCGCCGACCGGACCGGCGTCGTCGTCGATTTGCGCGATGCCGAGGTGGCGCGGCTCGAGATCCTCAACGATTCGCTCGATCCCCTGTTCGCGCAGGTGCCCGATCAGATCGACCTGTTCGACCGTGGCATCAGCCAGGGCGACACGCCCAGGCTCTGGATCGACGTCGTCGCGCATATCTTGATGGGGCGTGACAAGCGAATGTACCGCTTCGTGCAGGACACCCGCTTCGGCCGCATCGTGCTCGCCGAATCGCACGACACCGCTGTCATCGTCGAGGCCGTGACTGATTATGTCGCCCGCCGCATGATCGAACGCGAGCATGCGATGGTGGTCCCGCCCGAGCCGAAGCCCGAGCTAGCGCCGCCGCGGCGCCGCTCGCGCGTGTGGCCGTTCGTGTTCGGATTTGTGCTCGGCGCCGCCGCGCTGTTCGGTGTTGCCGTGCTCGCGGCGCTGCGGAGCTGGTGAGACGTTCGCCGTCGTCATTGCGAGCAATGACGGGCGGCCTCAAATCAATCTCACATGCTTGATCTGTCCGATCTGAAGTCCAACCCCCAGGCTCCGCACCGTCTGCTCGCAACGCCAGCCGGCGTTGTCCTTCTCGATCGTGAACAGATTGTAGGCCGCAGCCGGGGTGCGGCCGTGCGCGAGCGCGGAGGCCGACGGCACGCCGAGGGCCGGAATATTGCCGTTGGGTCCCTCGAACCACATCGTCGAATGAATGTGGTCGTGTCCATGCAGGATCAACTCGACGCCGTGGCGTTTCAAAAGCGTCAGCAGCCCGGCGGAGTCAGTCATGCGCTTGTGGCGCGCGCCGGACTTCAGGGGATGATGCACCAGCAGCACGCGAAAGACGTCCTCGGTTGCGAGCCGCTCGAGCACCTCTTCGAGCGCCGCGAGCTGTTCGCGTCCGAGCGCGCCTGTCGCCATCAACGGCAAGGTGGGCACCGCCGTGGACAGGCTGATCAGTGCGAGCGGCCCGCGCCGGCGCAGGCTCGGAAAGCCGATACGGCCATCGTCGCCCGCAAGATAGGGCGCGAAGGTTTCGCCGAAGCGATGAAAGGTAGCGCGGACATAAGCGTCGTGATTGCCGGGAATCGTGGTGACGCGGTCGGGCGGACCGACGCCGTCGAGCCAGGCGCGCGCCGGCGCGAACTCCGCCTCCAGCGCCAGATTGACGAGATCGCCTGTGACCGCGATGTGGTCGGGACCTTGCGCCTTCACGTCGGCGACAAGGGCGTCGAGCACCTCGCGGCGCTGGTATTTGTGACGGTTGCGCGTCCAGTTGACATAGCCGAACGCGCGCTTGCCGGCGAGCTCGATCAGCCGCGGCTTCGGCAGCGGCGGCAGATGCGGGTCGGACAGATGGGCGAGCGTGAAGGGAGCCATGGGGGGCGATTGCCTCGCTATTCGTCCGCTGTAATGGCAAGGTCGCAGGCTAGGTGCAAGCGGGGCATCAAGGGAGCCCGATGGGGGAACGTCTGAACAGCGTCCGACGGAAATTCGAGCCGCTGCTGCGGCGAATCTTCCACGCCTATTTCCTGCTGGTCCGCGGGATGACGCTCGGCGTCCGCGCCGTGGTGGTGGATGCCGACACCAGGGTGTTCCTGGTCAGGCACAGCTACGTCACGGGCTGGTATCTGCCCGGCGGCGGCGTCGATCTCGGCGAGACCATGGAGCACGCGATGCGCCGCGAGCTCAAGGAGGAGGGGGATATCGATCTCACCGGCGACGCCGTGCTGCACGGCATCTTCCTCAACAGCCACGTCTCCCGCCGCGACCATGTCGCGGTCTACGTCGTCAGGCAGTTCAAGCAGGATCGCCTGCCCGCGCCCAACCGCGAGATCGCGGAGTGCGGATTCTTCGCGGTCACTGCGCTGCCCGAAGGGACCACGCCGGGCACGCGGCTGCGGATCGCCGAAGTGCTGGACGGCAGGCCGCGGATTGCGACGTGGCGATGATGGCTGCCCGTGCTAGTAGATCGCCGCGCCTGCGGTGTCGGCGCATGGACGAGGGATGAAGATTGTCTGAATCGACGACGTCATGGCCATTTCGGGTCGCCGTGCTGGTGCCCTGCTACAATGAGGAAGCCGCCGTCGCGACGGTCGTCGCCGATTTCCGCAAGGCCCTGCCTGCGGCCGAGGTCTACGTGTACGACAACAATTCGACCGACCGTACCGCGGCGGTCGCGCGCGAGGCGGGAGCGATCGTGCGCAGCGAACGGCGCCAGGGCAAAGGCCACGTCGTTCGCCGCATGTTCGCAGACATCGAAGCCGACATCTACGTGCTCGTCGATGGCGATGCGACCTACGACGCGCCGAGCGCGTCGCGCATGATCGACCAGCTCCTCGACGAGCATCTGGATATGGTTGTCGGCCTGCGTGTCGATCAATCGCAAGCGGCCTACCGGCGCGGTCATCGCATCGGCAATCGGCTGTTCACCGGTTTCCTGGCATCGACTTTCGGCCACACCTTCAAGGACATCTTGTCCGGTTACCGCGTGTTCTCCCGCCGCTTCGTCAAATCCTTTCCCGTCCTGTCCGGCGGTTTCGAGATCGAGACCGAGTTCGCGGTCTATGCGCTGGAATTGTCGCTGCCGGTCGCCGAGGTCGGGACGCCCTATTATGCGCGCCCGGAAGGCTCCTTCTCCAAGCTCAATACTTGGCAGGATGGGTTGCGCATCTTCAACACGATGCTGAAGCTCAACCGGTTGGAGCGGCCGCTGCGCTTCTTTTCGGCGATCGGCATCGTCTTCGCGCTGCTGTCGATCGCTTTCGGATTGCCCGTGGTGATCACCTTCCTCGAAACCGGCCTGGTACCGCGCCTGCCGACCGCCGTGCTTTCCATGGGTCTGATGATCATGGCGCTGCTTTCGGCTTCGTCGGGGCTCGTGCTCGACACCGTGACGCGCGGGCGGCGGGAAATGAAGATGCTCGCCTACCTGTCCCAACCACCGCTCGGGCGGAGCTGAAATTGCCCCGGGGGCCGGGCGCAATCGTATGGACCGCTGCCCTCCAAGGTGATATCCCGCCGACGCGATGAACGATCTTTCCCTCACCATCCGGTCGGAAGCCGTCGGCGATGCTCAGGCGATCGAGCGGCTGCACGAACGCACCTTCGGACCGGGCCGCTTCGTGCTCAGCGCGTACCGCATCCGCGAGCACGTGGACCATGTGCTCGATCTATCCTTCACCGCCCGCGTCGGTACGTTGCTGGTCGGATCCGTCCGGCAATTGCCGATTTGCGTCGGCGACACGCCGGCGTTGCTGCTCGGGCCCCTGACGGTCGAGCCTCCGTTCCGCAGCCGCGGCGTCGGCCGGCTGCTGCTCGAGCGCGCGCTGAAGGATGCCAAGGCGCAGGGCCATCGCCTGGTGCTGCTGGTCGGCGACGAACCCTATTACAGCCGCGTCGGCTTCAAGCAAGTCCCCAAGGGACGCGTCACCATGCCGGGCCCGGTCGATTACAGCCGGCTCCTCGTCATCGAGTTGGTCGAGGGCGCGTTCGAAGGCGTATCGGGGCCGGTCGGTCCCGACTGGAGCAAGACGCGAACCTGACGCGCCCTCGCTTCGAAGCTCACATGAAGGTAGGGCAGTGCCGGTCGATCAGCAATATTACCGGGAAGTGGCGTCCGGGAGCACGGCGGAAAAGCTGCTGATCGCGGCGCGCGACCGCATCTACCAGGATTTCATCGCCCAGATGCAGCCGTCCTCGGCGGACGAGATCCTGGATGTCGGCGTGTCCGACGTGATCAACGACGGCGCCAACGTGCTGGAGCGAAGCTACCCGCATCAGCACAAGATCACGGCTTGCGGGCTCGGCGAAGGTATCGGGTTCAAGGCGGCTTTTCCGCTTTGCCGTTACGTGCAGATCGAACCGAATACACGGCTGCCGTTTGACGACAATGCGTTCGACGTCGCGACGTCCAATGCCGTGCTCGAGCATGCCGGCAGCCATGAAAACCAGGTGCTCCTGGTCGAGGAGCTTGGCCGCGTCGCGCGGCGGGTCTTCATCACGGTGCCCAACAGGTTCTTTCCGGTTGAGCACCACACGGCCATCCCGCTGGCGCACTATCTGGACGGCACCTTCAGGATCGCCTGCATGATCGCCGGCAAGTCGGAATGGACCGACGAGCAGAACCTGATCCTGATGACGCGAAAACGGCTGCTGGGGCTCGCCGCGCTGGTTGCCGAGTCTGCGAGTGCCAAGTCGTCCAACCCCATGTCCGCGGCTGTGGGCTACACCGGTTTGTCGCTCGGCCCGCTATCGTCCAATCTCTATCTTGCATTCCGCTGAAGCAGCGCCTCCCGCCCCAGCATGATCCCGATGAAGAAGATCCACACCAGCAAAGCCTTCTTCGTCGTGTTGTTTCTCGCGGTGCTGGTCGGCCATTTCTGGACCATGATGCGATGGAACGAGGCGCGCGGCGTCTATGACGACATCTGCTACCTGCGGCAGGCGCATCTGTTCCAGAGATTCGGGCTGGTGGAGGGATTCGACACCAGCCTCACCCGCGACGACGATGGCTATCAGAAAGCAAAGCTGAAGGAGATCGGCTACCCCGACTGGAACGATACGACCGCGGCGCCATGTCACAATCTGATGCCGGCCACGGGGAAGGTCGTCATTCAATACCCGCCGGGCGTCGGCCTCGTGTTGGCGTTGTTTCCGCCAGGGCACCAGGTCGCGCCCATGTACATGCTGGCGACCATTGTCGTCCTGGGCTTTGCGCTGTTTGCGCTTTCTCTCGCGCGCAGCATGAGGTTGGTCCTGATGGCCGGGACGTTCGGCTGTCTTGCGATCTACCTGATGGTCAATCCGGTCAAGGCGAGCTATTCGATGGCCCCGACGGTCGTCGTGTGCGCGCTCGTAGGATGTCTCACGGCGCGATGGCTGGCGGGCCCGCGATCTCAACCGAATATCTGGCTGCTGGCGCCAATCGGTTTCCTGCTCGGATTGACCGTCGACTTTCGATTGGCCAACCTTTTCCTGGCGTCGGGCTATGGTCTCTTTCTCCTCGTCGCGTTTCTTGCGAAGCGGACGATGTCCCGGTTCTTGCAGGGGCTTGTGTTCGGCGTCGCGTTGCTGGCCGGCGTGATCCCGACCATCGTCTCTTACGCCGTCAACGCCGGCAGTCCGTTCGCATCGACCTACGGCAACAATCCCGATGTCAGGCCACTGGATTTTTCGTTCGCGGTGGTCCGGGACTATCTGGCCGATCCGCTCCAGACCTTGCTGATCGTCATCGGAATCGCAGGCTCGATCTGGCTGTTGCGGCAGGCGAACGGCATTCGCCGCGTCGCGCTGCTCACGATCGCCAATCTGGCGCTCAACCTCGCCTTCTTCTTCACCTATCCGATCGCGACGCCGTACTACACGATCCCTATTTCTCTCCTGACATTGTGGACCCTGCTGTTTGCCGTGCTGTTTCAGGAGGCATCAGAGGGGGCCCCCGAAGCGGCCGCCTCAGCCACAGCACGATGAAGTCCGGCTAGCAATCGCGCTTTCAGAACTTGAAGTTCGCGAACGCCCGTACCCCGATGCCGGGCATCAACACCTCGTCCTTGGTGTAGGACACCGAGTTGCGGATGTTTTCGTTCAACAGATTGTTGCCGACGAGGCCGAGCAGCATCTCGCGCGCGCCGAATGCATTCGGGTTGAGCTTGGTCTTGTAGCTCACCTCGGCCTTCAAGAGATTGTAGCCCGGCGTCGGCGTCTCCGCGATCACCGCGACGTTGTTCTGAGCGAAGGCGTGCAACAGATTAACGCGCATCAGCCAGTTGTCGTCGCGCCAGAACACGCCGCCGCCCAGTCTCACCGGCGGAATGCGCGGCACATTGGTGCCGTCGGTGAAGGTGGCCCGGACCACGTCGAACTGGTTCTCGATGCCCCAGATGCCGCCCTGGAATGCACCGACGTCGAGCTGCGACTGGAATTCGCCGCCGCGGAAGTTCGCGTCCCGCTGCGAATAGACCGCCTGGTTCACCTCGGCGCCGGGCGTGCCGCACGAGGCAAAGTCGTCGTCGCACATCACGCCGGTGAGACGGCGATAGATGAAGTTGTTGAAATGCGTGTAGTAGACCGTCGCCTCGAAGCGGAACGGCCCCGTTGCCTTGCGCAGGCCGACCTCCACGGATTTCGCGGTCTCGATGGTGAGGTTGGGGTTGCCGATGTCGAAGGTCGCGGTCGCATCATGTGCGCCGCGCGAGAACAGCTCCGCCGCCTTCGGCGCGCGCTCGACGTATTGCGCGGTGATGCTGCCGACCAGGCCGCCCGGCAGGTCCTGCAACAGGCCGATGCTGCCGCTCTTCGGCGTGAAGGACGGATTGCGACCGATACCCGCCTGCGGCGTGCCGTCGGGCAGGAAGTCCGCGGGAAAATCCGGCGTCGTGCCGTGCAGCTCGACATGCTCGATGCGGCCGGCGATCTGCGCCCGCGTCGCTTCCGTGAACTTGAACTCGTTGAAAGCATAGCCCGCAACGCGCGTGCTGTTGTTCGGGTCCCACAGGCCATTAAACAGCGTGCCCGGATTGTCCGGGCTCGGCGCGCTCAATTCCTGATGGCCGACCTGGAAGCCCAGCGCCGTCGTTACCTCGGCGAAGCGCGCGTTGAACGGCATCAGCTGCACCTCGGTGCGGATCTCCTGCTCCTTGTTGGTGAAGGTTTGCCGCACGCCGTCGGTGTTGGGATCGGCGGGATCGGCAAGCCCGATCTCGTTGTGTCGGTAGTCGGTCGCGCCGGCCCAGAAGCGAACGACATCGATGGCCGTAGCGTCGGGATGGTACTCGCCCTTGACGTTGATCTTGGTCTGATGGCCGTCGATGCGCGTGTTGTGGTCGGCGCCGTCGACGCCGGGGATGTGGTAGAGCGCGTCGTTCTGCGTGATCGCCGCACCGATATAGCCGCCCTGGAAGAAGTAGGAGCCGCCGATCGAGGCGCCGTCCGAGCGCGTCGCCGAGTTGGGCTGGCGTCCGTTGGCGACGGACCGGGTCTGGTCATTCAGGTACGGGTAGCTCGGGATGCTATAGTCGGTGGTGTTGCGGCCGTAGACGTCGGCATGGAAGGCAAAATTGCCGCCGCCGGTGTCGAGCAGCACGCCGCTTTCGACGCCGCGGTCGACCGAACTGAACGCGCTGCGCGTCTCGGCGCTGACGCAAGGCGAAGTCGCGGCCGCTGCGAGCGGCGCCTTGACCGGCAGGCCGAAGCTCTGGAACGGCTGGGCACCGCAGTTCGGCAGCGCATCCGGAATCCGGTTGTTGGTGGCGCTGACGACGCCGCCGATCGAGGTCGAGCCATAGCGCAGCGCAGCCGGCCCGCGTACCACCTCGACCTGGTTGGTCGCGAGCGGATCGATTGGAACGAAGTGATCCTCGCCGAGATCGGAGGCGCCGCCGGCATTGGTGCCGTTCTCGACGATGCCGACGCGGTTGACGTCAAGTCCCCGGATGATCGGCCGGCTGGAGGCGCCGGGCGCGAAGCTCGATCCGGTGATGCCGGGTTTCGAGAACAGGAGGTCGCCGAGCTGGCCGCCGCCCTCGCGGCGGATCTCTTCGTTCGGCACCACCGTGACCGTCGCGAACTGGTTGGTCACGATGGGCAGCA
Organism: Bradyrhizobium sp. 172; assembly: GCF_023101065.1. Lineage (NCBI taxonomy): Bacteria > Pseudomonadati > Pseudomonadota > Alphaproteobacteria > Hyphomicrobiales > Nitrobacteraceae > Bradyrhizobium > Bradyrhizobium sp. 172. Next base: position 6,035,678 of record NZ_CP064701.1, on the reverse strand, counting down.
CGCCCTGCTGAGGTGCGGCCGGCGTGGAGGTTGCCGGCGTGGCGTCCGCAGCGCGTTGGTGGCTGCGTGCCCGCGCGGTTCGGGTGGGACGACCGGGGTTGCGGGTCGGCACCACCGCCCTGCGCACGATGGGGCTCGGAGCCGTCACGGTGACGGCGGGGATCTCGGTCGATGACTTATCCTCGGCCAGCGCCGAGGTGGCGGCGCCGAGCAGGAGCAGGCTTGCTCCGCCAAGGCGCTGCGCGCGCCGCAATTTGAATGACATGGTCCTGATTCCAGTCAGGCGCCGTCCGCATGTTCGTCTGCTGATCGGAGGCGGCCTGCCGTCGCTGCGCGACGGAATTCGACTTCAGCTGCTCCCGGGAATGCGCCTGAAAGCGGCGAGCCCGGGCGTGATCAAGCGTTGTGGAAGTCAGGACGCGGGAGGGGCGCGGGGCTGGAATGCCGTACCGGCCGATTTCAGGTGGACGAATTCGGCGTCGGTGGTGCGGTAGAGCAGGTCGATCGCCTGCGGCAGCAGCAACACAGGCGGCGCCGCGAACAAGACGGTGCCCGCCATCGCGACCAATGCGCAGATCGCGCAATTGTCCTCGCCCGGTTGCTCCCTGTCGGGAGCCAATGGCGATTGCCTCTCGACCGCGGAACGGTCGATCGAAGCGGGAGCTTGGGCGCCGTCGGTCTGCTGCAGCGAGGACTGGGCGAGGGGAGCCGCCTGGGCGAACCAATGGCTGTGGCCGAACGTCAGCGCGAACTGCACCAGCATCGCGAAGATCGCGAGCCGGGCGCCGTGCCTGATATTCGACCGGAACCACTTCATCTGGAAACGCCACCCCACATCGCGAGGTATCATCCCCTGATCCCGCGATGTTATAATGTAACATCGCGCAATCCGTCAGCGGATGTCAACCGCTGTCGAGCCGACCCGAGCGGGCCGGCTCCTTGCCGTGTCGTGCAGGCAACTGAAAGCCTAGGCTGAGGACCTGTCAAACGGCTTACGCGGACGGCGATTGGACTCAGTGTCAGCGCGAGCAGGTGGCATCAGAGCTTTTTGCTCCGGAGCCAGGTGCGGATGGCCTCGATGTGTTCTGCCTTGCGCTCCAGCGGCAGCCAATGCCCTGCGGGCATGCTCGTTACGGTCAGGTCCGGGCAGGTGGCGCGCATCGGGTCACCTTGGCGATTTCCGGTGATGCTGCAGATCTGATCAAAGTCGCCGTTAACGAACAGCACCGGCTGCGACAGGCGGCCGCCATTGAGTGCCTTGCGCGCATAGGCGATGTTGGCGTCGTCGTTCATGTACCACGCGCAGGATGGGCGGAAGCCATGAGCCTTGAACGTCTGCACCAGCACGTCGAAGTCCGCCGGCGGCCAGAGAGCCGAATCGGGCTCAGTCGGCGGAGCGCGGTGCGCGGCGCCAAAGCGCCCTCCATTGCGCGTGACCATCGCATTCGGCGAAACCTTGCCGATGCCGGCGGGGTCGCCTGGCCGAAAGATCGACGCCAGCGATGCTGCCAAGTCTGCATCGAGGTCGGCGACTGCCGCCTCGAAGTGCGTGTTGTAGTAACGGTAGTAATCCCATTGGCCATCCGGATATTGGTCGACCGGATAAATCGTCCGGTCGACCAGCGGGACGACTGTGCGCAGGGCGTGCCCGTCGGGTTGATATGCCAGCGAGGTCAGCACGACTCCGCGGCTGCGCTTTGGCTGATGCGCGACCAACTCACCGACCACAACACAGCCCCAGTCGTGGCCAACCCAGATCGCAGGCTTGCCGCCCAGGTGATCATGGAGTTCGGCCATGTCCGTCACGATTTCCTCGATGGTATAGGCGTCGTTGGCTGCAGGCGTGGAAGAGCCGCCGTAGCCGCGCAGATCGGGAGCGACGCAGTGCCAACCGTCGGCGGCAAACGCTTCCATCTGCGCGCGCCACATCAAACTGATGCTCGGCCAGCCATGGACGAAAATCATCAACGGTCTGTCGACCGGCCCGCACTCGATATAGCGCGTTGTCTGACGAGGCGAGCTGAACGTGCGCTGGTGAAGTGGGTCTGTCATGGTCGAGTAACTCCGCTTCTCATCGAACGCTCGCACTGTTTAAGTGCTGCGAAGGGCTGCGTTCAGAACTGCTCTTGTCCGCTGCGGGCGATGCCTGGACAGGGACACGCCTGCCCAGGGTCGAGGAAGAACCGCCTCCAGATTTCACAACGTGCTACATGCGACCGAGTTCGGGGTCGAAGGCGTTATGGAGCTTCCGGCGAAGAAGTGACGATGGGATTTATCCGACTAACGGGAAGCGAAGGGACGCGCGTAAGCCGCCTAGCGCCCCTCGCGCATCCACGTCGCAGCAAACGCGCCGAGCAGCAGCAACAGCCCGATCAGGCCGGCGAAGATCGGCAGCACGCCGACGCCCTTCACCACGCTGGCGTCGCGCATCCGCACGCCCATCCAGCCGTCGCCATGGAAGACGCTCGCCGAGCGGACCGGCAGAATGCGCGGCAGCTCGACGCTGGCGCCGTCGACCACGCGCACGGCGTCACCGCCGGTCGCCTGGGTCAGCGGCTTCAACGTTTCGGTGGTGGAGGTGACTTCCGAAAACTCCTTCGGATTGGTCGGGCCGACATTGATCAGCGCCTTCAGCGTGCCGTCGGTGGCCTGCCACAGCCCGAGCTCGCTCGCCGGCAGGCTGGCGCGCCATTCGCCGGGATCTCCGGCTGCAAGCGTCAGGTCGCGCGACACGCCCGACGGCGAGGTCACACTCACCGGCTGGACGCTGTCCGCCATGGTCTGGCGCACCACCACGAGATTCTTGCCCTGCACCTGCAGGCGCAACGCTTCCTCGTCCAGATCAGGCTGCTTCATCAGCCAGTGCGACATCCGCCGCAACAGGTCGAGATGCGGACCGCCGCCTTCATAGCCGCGCGCCCACAGCCAGATGTGGTCGGAGAGCAGCAGCGCGACGCGGCCCTCGCCGAAACGCGACAGGAACAGCAGCGGCTTGCCGTCGACGCCCGTCATGACGGGCGGGTTGACCGCATTGCGGGTATCGACGGTGCGGAAGAACCTGCTCCAGCGCGGCGGCTCGGAGGCGGAGCCCTCGAGGCCACGCGTGACGGGATGGCGTTTGCCGACGTCGGACAGATGCGCGTAGAACGGCTTTTCCGTCACCCCGACCGGTTCGGCGGGCAGCACCGAATCCAGCGGCGTGCGCCAGATGCTGGTGTTGGAGGCGTAGTCGGGGCCGGCCGAGACCAGCACCGCGCCGCCGGAACGCACGTAGCGTGCGATGTTGTCGAAATAAGCGATCGGCAGCACGCCCTGGCGGGCATAGCGGTCGAAGATGATCAGCTGGAATTCGTTGATCTTCTGCTGGAACAGCTCCCGGGTCGGAAACGCGATCAGCGACAATTCGTTGATCGGCGTACCGTCCTGCTTCTCCGGCGGCCGTAGAATGGTGAAGTGGACGAGATCGACGCTGGCATCGGATTTGAGCAGATTGCGCCAGGTGCGCTCGCCGGAATGCGGCTCGCCCGAGACCAGCAGCACGCGCAGCTTGTCGCGCACACCGTCGATGGCGACGACGGCGCGGTTGTTCACCGGCGTCAATTCCCGCTCGAGCGGCGAGGCCTCGATCTCGACGATGTTCGGCCCGGAATGCTTGATGTCGACGTCGACGCTTGCGCTCTGGCCGCTCGAAAGCGTGCGCTCGTTGATGACCTCGCCGTCTCTGCGGACCGTAACCTTGGCGCGCTCGCCGCTGACGCCCTGGTCGTCGAGGCGGTAGGTGATGGTCTGGGGCTGCCCGACGATACCGAAGCGCGGCGCGGCGATGACCGCAATACGGCGGTCGCGCTCGTCCTTCTGCCCCGTGATCAGCGCATGCACCGGCGCCTGGAAGCCGAGCCCGGCGGCGTTGGCCGGAATGTCGTGGACGCGGCCGTCGGTGATCAGGAACGCACCGGCGACGCGGTCGACCGGCACGTCCGACAAGGCCGAGGCCAGCGCCCCGAACAGCTTGGTGCCGTCGGTCTCGCCGTCAGCCTGTCCGGCATCGACGACGCGGACCTCGAGCCCCTTGATCTTCTTCAGGCTGTCGACCAGCGCTTCCTGCGCCGTTGCGGCCTCGCGATTGCGATTGCCGAAATTCTGGCTCGGGCTCTTGTCGACGACGATTGCGGCGACCGAGGTGAGGGGATCGCGGTCCTCGCGGGTAAAGGAGGGATTGGCGAGCGCCAGCAGGAACAGCGCCAGCGCGGCCACGCGCACGGCAGCGCCGCGCGCCCGCGCCAGCAGCAGCACGAGCGCGATGACGGCGATCGCGGCCAGCGCGAGCCACAGGACGATCGTGGGAACAAGCGGCGTGAATGCGATGCCGTAATTCATATCGATCCTACTGCCCCAGCCGTTCGATCAGGGCCGGTGCGTGCACCTGGTCGGCCTTGTAGTTGCCGGTCAGCGTGTACATCACGATGTTGGCGCCGGCGCGGTAGGCGAATTCGCGCTGGCGGGGGTCGGCGCCGATCACCGGCAGCATGGACTGGCCGTCGGGCCGCACGGCCCAGGCGCCGGCCAGGTCGTTCGAGGTGATGATGATCGGCGAGACGCCGTCGCCGCCGCGTGCCGGCCGCTGCGCGCTGTCCTCGTCGTCTTCGCGCGGCAAGGTCTCGACCCAGGTCTGGCCGGTGCTGAAGCGGCCGGGGAAGTCGCGCAACAGATAGAAGGTCTTGGTCAGCACGTGCTCCCGCGGCACCGGCTCCAGCTCGGGCACGTCGAGCGAGGACAGGATCTCGCGGAGCGTCTGCATGGCCGGGGTCTGCGCGGCGCCGTTCGCGCCGGGTGGCGCTTCGACCGCGTCGCGGGTGTCGAACAGCACGGTGCCGCCCTGCTTCATATAGGCGTCGATCTTGTTGATGGCGTCCCGCGACGGCTTGGGCGCGCCCGGCACGATCGGCCAGTAGATCAGCGGGAAGAAAGCGAGTTCGTCGCGCGCCGGGTCGATGCCGACGGGATCGCCGGCCTCGAGCGCGGTGCGCTGCGCCAGGAACAGCGTCAGTCCGGATAGCCCGGCCCTGACGATGGAATCGACGTCGGCATTGCCGGTCACGACATAGGCGAGGCGGGTCTGCGACACCGCCTTCATCGCGAACTCGTCGGGCGCGCTGTCCGCATGCGACGGCGTCGGCACGAACGAGGCGAGACCTGCGAGCACCAGCCCAAAGACGATCATCGCGGGCGCGGCGCGGCGGCGCACCAGCGCGGCAAGGCCGCCGCCGAGTACCGCGACGATGATGGCGTCGATCAGGAACAGCGCGAGCGCCGTCGATAGCAGCCAACCGCGCAAGTCCTGCGGCTCGGCGTTGGTGTAGGTGGCATGCCGGGCGCGCAGGCTCGCGGTGTTCAGGGCTGCGATACGGTCGGCGCTGGCAAGCGTGTTCACGGCGAGCGGTCCTTCTGCCGGACCATAGAAGCCCGGCGGATGATCGGGTGTGGCGCGGTCGCGATAATCCGCGGGCAGCGGCTTTGCGGCGGCCGGCGGCGGGCCGAAGGCGCCAAAGCCATCGAGGATGTGCAACGGCGCCACCGTTTCGGCGCTCGCCTCAGTGGCAACGCCTGGGCCCGGCTTGGCGGTATAGCCGGACATGTCGACGACACGTCGCAGGATTTCGACAAAGGTCCCCGACATCGGCAGATCCGACCAGCGCATGTCGGCGCTGACGTGGAACAGGCTGACGACGCCCTTGCCGCGATGCTCGCCTGTTACCAGCGGCGTGCCGTCTTCCAGCGACGCCCAGCTTTTGGTGGCGAGCACGGCGTCGGGCTCGGCCAGCACCTGGCGGCTTATGGTGACGTCCTTGGGGACCACGACGCCGGCAAACGGACCATCGGCGGCAAAGGAGGCAAGATGTTGCGGCTTTTCCCAGGTCAGGCTGCCGCCGAGCGTCCGGCCGCCCTTGCGCAGCTTGACCGGGACGAGATCGTCCTCGGCCTGCGCCAGCCGCGGACCGGCGAACCGCACCAGCACGCCGCCCTGGTCGATCCAGGCATTGAGACGCTCGCGGATTTCAGGGGCGATGGTGCCGACATCGGCAAGGATGATCATCGGCAGCTTCTGATCGAGGAACTGCGTGATGCCCTGCTGCGGCGAGCCCTTGTCGGCAAGCCGCACGTCGGCGAACGGCGCCAGCGCACGGGTGAGATAGAAGGTCGGCGCCAGCAGCGGCTGCGCGGTCTCGCTGGTCGAGCCCGAGACGATGCCGATGGCGCGGCGGCGCCAGCGCTTGTCGAGCAGCTGCACTGCGCCGGCGGAGCGCTCACCGGCAATTTCCAGCCGCGTGATGTCGTTGCGCAGCTCGACCGGCAGATCGAACGACGCTTCGGTTTCCTTGTCCTGCGGGCCGAACGAATAACGCGCCTCGCCGATCGGCGAGGCCTTCTGGTCCAGCGCGCGCACGGTGCCGATGGCGATGCCGCCGTCGGTGCGCAGCACCTTCACCGTCATCCTGGCTGCGGCGTTCTCGGCCGCGACCAGGGCTAGGGCTGAGGAGGTGCCGCCTTCGAACACGGTCAGGCTGCGATCGCCGATGGTCTTGCCGAGGCCCGCCACGAATTCCTCGCCGCGACCGGTATCGACGCTGTCGGAGAGCCAGACGATCTCGCAGTCGCCGGTCGCCTTCAGGAAGCGATCGATTGCGGTCAGGGTCTCGACGCGCTCGATCGAATACGGCTTTGGCGTCAGCTGCCGCAGCGCGACGCGCGCGGCGCCCGCCGGCATCAGGGTGATATCGCGGTTCGGCTCGGACAGCGGCACCAGCGCGATCGCACGGCGGTCGTTCTCGGCACTGGCGATCAATTCGTCGGCGGCCCTGATCCGGATGTCCCAGTTCGAGGCCGCGCTCCAGCCGTCGTCGAACATGATCATCAGCGGCGCCTTGCTGGCGGCCGCGCCTGTTTGCGGATTCCAGATCGGACCGGCGGCGGCGAAAATGACCAGTGCCGCAGCCAGCAGCCGCAATGCGGTCAACCACCACGGCGTTCGCGACGGGGTCTCTTCGCGCGGTGCGATGTCGAACAGCAGGCGCGTCGGCGGAAACTCGATCCGGCGCGGCCGCGGCGGCATCACGCGCAACAGCCACCACAGCACCGGCAGGCTGACGAGGCCGATCAGGAGCAGCGGTTCGGTGAAGGCGAGCGGCAGTCCCATCATGCTGCCGGCCCCGCCTTGATCGTTGTGGTGCGCGCGCCCGATTTGCTCACCTGCATGCCGGCATGCAGGAACAGCAAGAGCTCGGCGGCCGAGCGGTCGGTCGCATGCGTCGTGAACAGCCAGTCGAGCTTGTTGGTCTCGGCGCGGATCTGATCGCGGTGCAGCGCGAGCCGGGCGGTGTAATCCTGCGCCCAGCTCTCGGCGCGGCCGGCGGTGATCACGCCGAACCCCTCGGGCTCGACGAACTCGACGCGGCCGGAATAGGGGAATGATTCCTCGGCGGGATCGACGACCTGCACCAGCGTGCCATGCGCGCCGGAGCCGGACAGGCCGGCGAGCGTGGTCCTGATCTCGGAGAGCGGCGACCAGAAGTCCGACAGCACGATCGTCTCGGCCAGCGCCGCGGGCACAAAGGAGGGCGGCAGGCTCAAGCGGTCGGCATCGTCATGCAGCATCGCCTGCGCCATCTTGTCGATGACGCTGCGGCTGGCGGTCGGTGCCATCAAACCGGGGATGCCGACGCGCTCGCCGCCGGAGACCAGCAGCTCGGCCAGCGCGAAGGCGACGATCAGCGTCCGCTCGAGCTTGGATTCACGCGCCTGCTTTGACGCGAACGCCATCGAGGGCGAACGATCGGGCCAGATCCAGACCGTATGCGAGGCTTCCCATTCGAGCTCGCGGACATAGAGGAGATCGTCGCGCGCCGAGCGCCGCCAGTCGACATTCTGCGACGGTTCGCCGGAGACGAAACGGCGGTATTGCCAGAAATTTTCGCCGGAGCCGGCGCGGCGGCGGCCGTGCAGGCCGTGGATGACGTTGGCGGCGATACGGCGGGCCTCGAGCACCAGGCGCGGCAGCGAAGCGGCGAGCGTGCGGCTTTCGCCATCGGCACGTCGGATCGCGATGACCTCCTTTGCTGTGTGCCCGTTCTCCGCCGCCATCAACCGATCCGTGTCTTCAATTGCCGGATCACGTCCGGAATCGTGCGGCCTTCGGCGCGCGCCTGGAACGTCAGCGCCATGCGGTGCTTCAGCACGGGCTCGGCGAGGTCGAGCACGTCGTCGATTGAGGGCGCGAGGCGGCCGTCGATCAGCGCGCGAGCGCGCACCGCGAGCATCAGCGATTGGCTGGCGCGCGGGCCCGGTCCCCAGGCGATGAACTTGCTGGTGTCGCCGCCGTCCGGACCCGGACGGGCCGAGCGCACCAGCGACAGGATCGCCTCGACCACGGAATCGCCGACCGGCAGGCGCCGGATCAGTCGCTGCGCGGTGATGAGTGCATCAGGTGTCATCGAGCCCTTCGCCAGCGTCTCGTCGGCGCCGGTGGTCTCGAACAGGATGCGGCGCTCGGCGTCGCGGTCGGGATAGTCGACGTCGATCTCCATCAGGAAACGGTCGAGCTGGGCTTCAGGCAGCGGATAGGTGCCTTCCTGCTCCAGCGGGTTTTGCGTGGCGAGCACGTGGAACGGCTTCGGCAGATCGTGACGCGCGCCGGCAACGGTGATGTGCTGCTCCTGCATCGCCTGCAGCAGCGCCGACTGCGTGCGCGGGCTGGCGCGGTTGATCTCGTCGGCCATCAGCAGTTGCGCGAACACGGGGCCGGAGATGAAGCGGAAGGCACGCTTGCCGGAGGTGCTCTCGTCCAGCACTTCGGCGCCGAGAATGTCCGACGGCATCAGATCGGGCGTGAACTGGATGCGCTTGGCATCGAGGCCGAGGGTGATGCCGAGCGTCTCGACCAGCTTGGTCTTGGCCAGACCGGGGACACCGATCAACAGCGCATGGCCGCCGGAGAGGATGGTGACCAGCGTGTTCTCGATCACGCGATCCTGGCCGAAGATGACGGACGCGATCGCATCCTTTGCCGCGCGAATCTGGCTCGACACCTGCTCGGCCGAACGGACTATCCCGTCTTCGAGCTTCTCGACACTCTCCGCCATCCGTTAGCTCCTTCAGCCTGCCATGCAGCTCGCTTGCGTCGTCATGTCATCACGTCCTCAACTCAAGACGTGGGCCCTATGCTAGACTTGCAGGAAGGCCATGTATTCGTTGAATTAACCTATCCCCACCTTATCGGCTTAGGGATATGTAGGGCATCACGAAGTGGCGACCTCCACACCGGACGAATGCGGGGTGGAACCGAGTACCCGGATACAACGTAAACCTGCACCAATCGTGCCAAATGACCGATCGTGCCAAATGACAAAGTCAGGGCAAACCATGGCGAACCAAGGGCAGAGCGCCGATCGCGGTCTTGAGGGGCTGACTGCCGCTGCCAAAACTGCTGCCGATGCCGAAGGCGCCAAAAAGGGCCTGCCTCCGGTGCATTTGTGGAATCCGCCGTTTTGCGGCGATCTCGACATTCGAATCGCGTCAGATGGTACTTGGTTCTATTTGGGGACGCCAATCGGCCGTCATGCCTTGGTTCGCCTGTTCTCGACCATCCTCAAGCGCGAAGGCGACAAGCATTTCCTCGTCACGCCGGTGGAGAAGGTCGGCATTCGCGTCGACGACGCGCCGTTCATGGCGGTCGAGATGCAGAAGGACGGCGATGCCAACCATCGCGTGCTCCGCTTCCGCACCAATGTCGACGACTGGGTCACCTGCGATGCGGCGCACCGGCTGCGCTTCGAGCAGGCCAAGGACGGCGGGCTGACGCCCTATCTGCATATCCGCGCCGAGCTCTGGGCCAAGGTCACCCGCGCGCTCTATTACGATCTGGTTGACATGGGTGAGGAGCGGATGGTCGATGGCCAGCCGATGTTCGGTGTCGAGTCGGCCGGCGAGTTCTTCGCCATGGCCGATGCGGAGCAGGTGAGGGCCGCGCTTTGAACAAGCCTATCTCCAGGAACGATCCCGCCGTGATCGGTGCGGCGGATTTCTTCGCCCGCTCCGCCGCGCGGCTCGGCTTCGACGTTCCGCCCGGCCTCTACGATCCCAACATCATTCCGGCCTCGGGCGATCCCGGCACCGACAAGATGCTCGAGATCATCGCGCGCGAGCAGCCGGTGCGGCCGGCGGCGGTCTTGATCGCGGTGGTCGATCATCCCGAGCCGACCATTCTGCTGACGCAGCGTTCGGCGCATCTGAACGACCATGCCGGCCAGATCGCATTCCCCGGCGGCAAGATCGACGCAACCGACCGCTCGCCGCTCGATGCGGCGCTGCGCGAGGTCGAGGAGGAGGTCGGGCTGTCGCGCGACTTCGTCGAGCCGATCGGCTATCTCGATCTCTACGGCACCGGCTTCGGCTTCCGCATCCTGCCGACGGTGGCCAGGGTGCGCCCGGGCTTTGAGCTGACGATCAACCATTCCGAGGTTGATGATGCGTTCGAAGTGCCGCTATCCTTCCTGATGAACCCGGCCAACCACCAGGTGCACAGCAAGGAATTCCGCGGCATGGAGCGGTCCTACTACGCGATGCCGTTTGCCGAACGCTACATCTGGGGCGCGACGGCCGGCATGCTCCGTGTGCTCTATGAGCGGATCTATTCGTCATGATTCGGCCGATCCTGACCGAGATCGGAATCTTCCTCGTTCCCTTTGCCGTCTATGCGCTGTTCCTGGCCGCCACGCGTTCCGGCCTGTTCGTGCAATCGTCCTGGCCGATCACCATCGTCGCGCGTCTCATGCTGGCGGCGCTCGTGCTGGTGATCGCCGGGCTGATCGGCTTTGCGCATTTCTCCGGCGCCGCACCGGATTCGACCTATGTCCCCGCCCATGTCGAGAACGGCAAGCTCGTGCCGGGCGTGGAAAGATAGGGCCGGCCGATGAGCGCGGTGCCCATGCTCGCCGATGCGCCCTGGCTGATTTCGGGTGGCACCGCGCGCGTCCTGCAATTGCTCAATGCGGATGGCGAGGAGGCGCGGGTTGTCGGCGGCGCCGTGCGCAACGCGCTGCTCGGCCTCGTCCCCGGCGACATCGACATCGCGACCACGGCGCTCCCGCACGAGGTGATGCGGCGCGCCAAAGCTGCCGGCATCAAGGCTGTGCCGACCGGCATCGACCACGGCACCGTCACCCTCGTCATCGACGGGCAACCTTACGAAGTCACGACGTTGCGCGAGGATACCGAGACCTTCGGCCGCAAGGCCAAGGTCGCGTTCGGCCGCGACTGGGTGAAGGACGCCGAGCGCCGCGACTTCACGATGAACGGGCTCTCGGTCGATGCCGACGGCGTCGTCCGCGATTACGTCGGAGGCATCGCGGATGCGGCCGCGCGGCGCGTGCGCTTCATCGGTGATCCCGACCAGCGCATCGCCGAGGATTTCCTGCGCATCCTGCGCTTCTTCCGCATCCACGCCGCCTTCGGCGCCGGCGATCCCGACCGCGACGGCTATCTCGCCTGCATCCGGGGACGCGCCGGCCTCGCGAGCCTCTCGGCCGAGCGGCTGCGCATGGAGACGCTGAAGCTTCTGGTCGCTCCCGGCGCGTCCGCCGCCGCGCTTGCGATGGCCGATGGCGGATTGCTGCAGGCGCTGACCGGCGGCGTGGTCTACACCGGACCGCTCGCGGCGATGATCGTGATCGAGCGCGAGCTCGGCCTCACCGCAAGCAGCACGCGGCGCCTCGCCGCGCTGGCGATCGCGGTGACTGAAGACGCCAAGCGCGTCGCCACGCGCCTGAGGCTCTCCAATGCGGAAACCAAGGCGCTGGATTCGATGGGGCACCGCTGGTGGCGCTTGGCCACCAAGGACGAAGCCGATGCGCGGCGGCTGCTCTACCGGCTCGGTGCGGATCGCTATCACGATCGCGTGTTGCTGGGCTGGGCGAGAGCCGGCGGTGACGTCGGCTCGTCGCGATGGCGTGCGCTCGCCGAGCTGCCGCAGCGCTGGACTGCGCCGAAATTTCCGCTTCGCGCCGCCGACTTCATCGCGCGCGGCATGGCGGAAGGACCCTCGCTCGGACATGTGTTGACGCTCGCGGAGGACGCTTGGCTTGCGGCGGATTTTCCCCTAGAGGAAGCCGCACTCGCTTCCATCGCCGATCAAGCTGCGGCACGCGTCAGCCGCGATGAGAGAACGTGACCATCGTCTCAGGCTTCGCCGACATCTCGATCTTTCAGCTCCTGCTGGTCGCGTTGATGGCGTTGTTTGCTTCGATTATCGGTGGTCTCGCCGGCTACGGCACCGGCGCCTTGATGCCGCTGGTGCTGGTGCCTCTCGTCGGCGCCGAACCGGTGGTGCCGATCATCGCGATCTCCGCGATCTTCACCAATTCCAGCCGCGCGCTCGCCTATCTCCGCTATGCCGATCGCCGCCGCGCGCTGATCGTGCTGGCCTGTGCGGCACTGACGGCAGCGCTTGGTGCCTACGGCTACACACGGCTGACCAATGCGGGCGCGGCGCTGGTGATCGGCTCCATGCTGATCCTGAGCGTGCCGCTGCGCCGTGTGCTCCGCCGCCGCCAGGTCAAGATCGGCGACACTGGGCTTGCGGCCGGCTCGGTCGGCTATGGCGTGCTGGTCGGCGGCACCTCCGGCTCCGGCGTGATCCTGCTGTCGCTGCTGATGGCCGCGGGCCTGGAAGGCGCGGCCGTGATCGCGACCGATGCCATGATCTCGCTCGGCACCGGCCTCATCAAGATCTCGGTGTTCGGCCTCGCCGGCGCCGTGACCGCACAGGTGCTCGCCTTTGCGCTGCTGATCGGAGCAATCGCAATCCCCGGCGCGTTCCTCGCAAAAGCCTTCGTCGAGCGGATGCCGGTGCACATCCACACCGCGATCCTCGACGTCGCGGTGATCACCGGCGGCGTAGTGATGATCTCGGCTGGGGCGAGGCAGCTCATCTAATCAATCGGATGTGGCGCTGTCCCGCTGCCAGTTTGGTTCACGCCGCGGGTCTAGTGTGAGGGACTGCAGTCCAGTTCCTTGATCCTGCCGGCGGCGTCAAATGCCAAAAGTGCACTCATGACGCCAGCACTGGTGAGGTACGAGATAATGGTGCCGTCGTTGCGCCAGGGATTGAGATCATCCAACGTGCCTGCCGGATATTTCCGGAGGTGATCGACCCAATAGGCACGAAGTGCTTCGCGGCCGGTGATGGTTTGGCCGCCGGCGCAGCCGCAGTGGACCACCGCGTCCTCGGCATGAAGTTCCAAAATCGCTTCGATATCGCCCGCGCGATAGGCATCAAGCCAGTCGACCGCAACGGCCATCGGGTCAAAGGACATATTTTTCACTCGCATCGCGTCCAAATCTGGGTAGGCTCTGGAACCGCCAGGCCTTTTTTGATTTTAATATCCCACCCGGGCACGGCCATATGGCGAACGACATAGGGGACCGGGCCGAGGGCCAAAGTCGATGTTGGACACGTCCGCCAGGCAGGGGATACTCAAGCCCATCCGGCTCGTGATCGTCGACCCACAGCCGATCGTTCTGCAGGGACTGAGGTCGGTCCTCGGGACGCAGCCGGACTTCGACGTTGTCGCATCGTCCAGCGATCGGACAAGCTGCCTCGAAGCAATTCGGAAGCTGACACCTGACGTCGCGCTTCTTGCCGACAAGGTGCCGGATCTGACGGTCTCCGAGATCCTCGCGATTGTGAAGGCGGAGAAGCTCTCCACGCGCCTGGTGTTCTTCACCGAGTCCGATACCGACCACGATCTGACTTCAGCCATCGCAGCCGGCGCCTGCAGCGCAATTTCGAAGTATGCCTCTCCCGCCACGATGCTGCGATCGCTGCGGCTGATGACGAAGAGCGGCGTGGCACTGGAGAAGTCCGATCTCTCCGCACCCGGCAAGGAGGCGGACGGCGATAGCAAAGTCGAAGGGATGCTGGAGCTGTTGACGCAACGGGAACGTCAAATCGCACGACTCGTGGCGGAAGGAATGTCGAACAAGGAGATCGCGCGTCAGCTCAACGTTTCCGACGGGACGGTCAAGGTCCACCTGTACAATATTTTCCAGAAGCTTGAGATCACCAACAGAACTGTGCTCGCGACCATCGCATTGCTGCAACGGCCCTCCGGCCTGGCCGCGCTCTCCCTGGCATTTCTGGCGCTCGCAATTGCGGACGAACTCAAGGCGTCGGAAGCGAACGACATCTTCCCGGATGAGAACGGCGTCGGCCACGTGGACGAGCACGCGGGGTACGAGCCCTGGAAAAAAGGGATTCTCCGGCACCTCGTCGTCTGGGAATCCGGCGAGCCGCCCACGCAGGCTCAGAGAGACTTGTTCGCCAAGGCCGCCCAAATCACCAACCCGGCGGCGGCAATGGAAGCGCTACGCGCGGCCGAGCAATTCGGGGGCGCGAAAGCGTGGACGCACCACGCTCCTGCTGGATCGGGCGCGCCCGATCTTCCCGTGCCCTTACTGCGAGGAGCAAACGACATACAGGTCGGAGCTGACCCGGCCCCGGAACATCAATTCCCGCGGCTTCTTTCCAATGCGATGTCGATGCATGGAGGGTATGGCAACTTTGCTATTCTCACCGGTGCGTTGATCTACGCACTGGAGGATCCCCATCTCGCCGCCCACGCGCATGACCTTCGTCAAGCGTCGATCGACAGCATCCTGGCCGTCACTGAAGAGAGTGCGACCACAAAACTGGCCGCGATCACCCATGCTGCCGCCAATCATGACCACAATTCAGCCCCGGGTTTCCTTTCGCACGATGTCCGCCTGTCTTTCGCCGCTGTGACCACTGGAAGCGGCAACCTCGCTGAAGGCGCTCTGGGCGAAAAGGGCCCGGGCGATGCGGGTGACAATCTCCATAAATTTGTTGGCGCGGACCCTGGTCACGATGCCGGTGTCGGCGGGGGCGGCGACGTTGGAAAAATTGTTTATCGCTCCCCGATTGACTCCGAGTCTAACCAGTTCAAGTCGACCTCTTCCGACGCCGTGTTCGATTTCGCATCTGGGCCGGGCAGGATCAATCTTGCGGCTTTCGGAGGGCTTGCCTGGCTGCACATGACGGCGGCAACCAAGTCTATACCGCCACATACACTCGCCTGGGTCTACGACTCCGCAAGCAACGAGACGATCGTCTATGTGAATGCGACCGATCATATCCTTGATATCGGCGATCGCGGCCTGCTGGAAATCCATCTCGAGGGGATCGTGGCCGTTGCGGAGGCGGATGTCGGCTCCGAGCCAGATGGCGCGGCTGTTGCGACCACCTTGGAGCAGCTCGAAGCCGCGCTGATACCGGCGATCGCAACCGATGAGGCCGCTCTGACGAAGGATCATGTCCAAACCAGTATCGAGGGGAGCGAGAGCACGCTCGGGACGGCTGGAGCCTGGGCCCTTCTGGCCAACAACGGCTCGGGTTTCCATTTCGGGCCGGCCCGGACCGGCTTGGGAACGTCGACGAGGCTCAGAAGCTCCAGCGACGCGTCGGCGGATGCAACGGAAGAGAGCGATGGTGCGTCTGCCGCGTCGGCTCACGCATCATCCATCGAGCTTGCTCATAGCGCGACGGCCCCGGCAGCGGCAAATGTCGCATCGAACAATGGTCCGATCAATGCGGGCAACGGCGTTTCGTCGACGGGGCCCAACGAGATCGGCCAACCCAGCGTCGTAACCGCCGACAGCGCGGGGCACGGCAACTCGCAGCACGCTTCGGACCCATCGACTGAAGCTGGCTCCAAACCGGGCAACGGCGTCGGCCATGGCGCCGAGCATCACGATAAGGCCTCGGACGCTCCAGGAGGGTCAGCGAAGAACGCAGAACCAGACGGCGCGGAACACGGCAAAGCCGGGCACTCAAATGCTGCAAAAGCACCGGACGCAGCCGAGACCGATCCGGACGTCGCAACGGCCGCCGACGCGGGTCACGGCAACTCGAAGCACGCTTCGGAGCCGGGGTCTGCAAAGGCGGCAGCCGACGAATCGACTGAAGCTGGCTCCAAAGCGGGCCACGGCGTCGGCAATGGCGCCGAGCATCACGCTTCGGCTTCGGAAGCTCCGGGAGGGCCAGCGAAGAAGGCCGACCCAGGCGGCGCCGAACACGGCAAATCCGGGCACTCCGCCGCCCCAAACGCACCAGACGCAGGCGAGATCGATCCGGGCGCCGCGATAGCCGCCGGTGCAGGCCACGGCAACCCGCCGCACGCATCGGAGCCAGGATCTGCAAAGGCGGCAAGCACGGGGTCGACGGAAGATGGGGGCAAACCCGGCAACGGCGTCGGCAATGGCGCCGAGCATCACGATAAGGACCCGGAGGCTCAGGGAGGGGCAGCGCAGAAGGCAGAACCAGACGGCGCGGAACACGGCAAATCCGGGCACTCAACCGCTGCAAACGCACCAGACGCAACCGAGATCGATCCGGGCGCCGCAACGGCCGCCAGCACGGGTCACGGCAATGCGCAGCACGCTTCAGAACCAGAATCTTCGAAGGCGGCAGCCAGCGAATCGACTGGAGCTGGCTCCAAAGCGGGCAACGCCGCCGACCGTGGTGGCGAGCATCACGCTTCGGCTTCCGAAGGCGCGCAAACACCAGCGACAACGGCAGAACCAGACGGCGCGGAACACGGAAAATCCGGGCACTCAGCCGCTGCAAGCCCGCTGGACGGAGCAGCGATCGATCCGGCCGCCGCAACGCCCGCCAGCGCGGGCCACGGCAACTCGCAACGCGCTTCGGAGCCAGGATCTGCAAAGGCGGCAAGCACGGAATCGACGGAACATGGAGGCAAACCGGGCAACGGCGCCGGCGATGGGGCCGAGCATCCCTCTTCGGCTTCGCAGGCTGCGGGGACCGTGAAGACAGCAGAACCAGCCACCGTGGACCACGGTAACTCGCAGCACGCTGCGCAATCTGCAGCAATCGCAGACGACGCACACGCGGCCAAGGCTGCGTTCGAAACCGGCGGCGCAGACCAGGGACCGGTATTCCGGTTCGATAGCGGCGTAGCTCCTTCTGCTTTCGTCGAGATAGTCGGACTGAAAGAGTTCAATCATCCGCTGGATGCGCACGTTCCGCCCGGTCAGGAAGAAGGCCTCGGGTTCAACGTCAAGCTCGTCCCTCATGCACTGAACGGACACGCGGACGATCACGGCACCAACAGCCCGCACCAAGCGATTCTACCTGCGCATCATGATTTGCTGATCTGAACCGCTGCATCGTCATTGACCGAAAATGGCAACTGTCACCGTAGCCACGGCTCAGGAACGCGACGCCTTTGGCGGATCAGCCTGATGGGGAGCAGTTGTTCAGGGTTGCAGCCGTGAGAGCAGACGTTGCCGATCCTGATCGCGACCTCGCTGCTCCATGCGCATCCGTTCGAGTTCGCCTTCAGCTTTGGTTGTGTCCTCGTTCTGGCGCTTCATTTCGATGATCAGCGCCTCCTGCTCGGCGAGCCGGCGTTCTCCTTCGACGACGTCGCGCTCGATCTGCCTCAGCTCATCGTATATCGCCGTCGTGTACATCGCGATCCTCGCGCGGCCGTGCTGCGAAGCACGCCGCAGAGTAGGTTTCGCTTCGTGCAGGGCCTTTATCGGGCGCGCGGTGCGGCTATGACCACAGCGCGACGCGTATGGCTTTTAACTCAGCCAGCTTCGCGAACGTTCCGGCTGATGCCATTTTTTCCCGGGCTTTGATCGATCGCACGAGAGGCCATGTTGTTAACCGATCCCCTTGGCGGAAGCGGATCGCCAACTGCCCGGAACGGATCTCGTCAAGCGAGCGCACCCGTTGTCGGCGACAGTGCACTCGGCCCAGGGCTGCGCGTCAGCCAAGTTGCAAACAAGCGGTCGGCACAATATCGTCGATCGTCCGCGCCGATGTCTGACGTTCAATCTCCCTCAGGAACCAACCCTATGAATGTGGTCTCACTGCCCAGCGGGATCCATCGCCCTCCAGGGAAGGTCGATATCCCATCCGCCTGGGAGGGGGCTGAGATGAAAGCCAATCCTGATCGATGGTTGATATCGCTTGCTGCCGGCGAAATCGCCGAACTCGAGGGCGTGGCTGAAACATATCTTGGCAGAAACAAAAAAATCGCCGAGATCACGAAGGAAAGCTTTCCGCTTCCCCATCTCGGCGCGCACCTGGAAGATCTCAAGAAGAAGCTCCTGGTAGGCATTGGCTTCGAAGTGATCCGCGGCCTCCCGGTGGCAAAATACAGTCAGGAGTTTGCCGCTACGATCTTTTGCGGAGTGGGCGCCCATCTTGGATCGGCGCGGTCTCAGAATGCAGCGGGCCACATTCTCGGTCACGTCCGTGACACCGGCGCCGATGCTAAGGATCCGAACACCCGAATTTATCAAACCTCGGAACGGCAAACATTCCACACGGATTCGTCCGACGTGGTTGGATTGTTATGCATTCGCGAGGCGATGGAGGGAGGGGATTCTCTCCTTGTCAGTACGACGACAATCTACAACGAGATGTTTGACAGACGTCCCGACCTTGCCGCTCTCTTGTTTGATCCGATCGCGACGGACCGACGGGGCGAGGTGCCGGAGAACGAAAAGCCATATCTTGAAATCCCGGTGCTGAATTGGCATGCGGGGTTCCTGACCGGGTTTTATCAGCGCCAATATATCGATAGTGCGCAGCGCTTTCCCGATGCGCCGAGACTGACGCCGGCTCACGTCGAGGCGCTCGATCTTTTTGACGCGCTCGCAAATGATCCCGCGCTGCATTTCGGCATGCGGCTTCAGCCGGGCGACATGCAGTTCGTTTACAATCATGCCTTGCTGCATGACCGGACCGGATTCCGCGATTGGCCCGATGCAGGCCAGAAGCGTCATTTATTGCGCCTTTGGCTCAGCATGGAGAGCGACCGGCCGTTGCCCGATTGCTTCAAGCAGCGCTATGGCTCGATCGAGATCGGTAACCGTGGCGGCATCATCACCAAAGGGACCAGTTTGAACGTTCCGTTGGATTGACGTTCGAGCATCCAGCGATGTCCGCTCTCGTGCCGATATGGACAGAGGAGCGGACACCAGGTTGGGCGGAGCCGAGCACCCCGACCTAATGAGGACGCGGCCTCAGCCGCGCTTACTCCTCGTCTTCGTCGTCTTCATCCTCGTCTTCGTCGTCGAGCTCTTCCAGGTGCTCGAGCACCGCAAGCGGGAGCGTCTCGCGAAACAGATCGCCCTCCGCGCCCATCCAGAGACAGATCACGTCGTCGCCCTTCACGTCCGCGACGGTGAGCGGCTGCCCGCCGGATTTCAGCATGACGATATCGCCGGCTTTTAGTTCCATGGATGGTCCTTTCGGGTTGATTGACGGCGAAGCTAGCAAACCGGCATGACATGCCGATCACGGGCTACTCGGTCAGTGGATGTGTTGCGGTAGCGCGCATCCGCCGGCCAGACTGCTGAAACGTCGATCAGAGAGCTTTAGGCCGGAGCGATCCCATCACGAGAGGCAATGGTGCCTGTTCGATGGATGGCACAAGGGCTCTTCCGTCCCGTGCGTCGCGACCATCACACCATGCGCCTGTTTTGCCCGACGGCGCAAATGATTTCGTCAGATCCGCAGTTTGCGCTTGCCGCAAGTCCTTGATTTTGCTGCGGCCGTCTACTGTGCATGGGGTTGTTTTCGACGTTTTTGTTTGCGCACCCCGATTGCAGTCAGTCCGGCACCAGTTCTGTCAGCGAGCGGATGATGCGGTCGGGCTTGACGATCGAGCCTTCGGGCAGGCCGTCGCCATGCACGTCGATCCAGATCGAGTAGATGCCGAGACGCTGCGGCGTCACGACTTCCCATTCCAGATTGTCGCCGATCATCCAGGTGTCTCTTGCGGTGACGCCGAGCGCCTCCATCGCGTGCAGATAGGCGCGCTCCTCGGGCTTGCCGAAGCCGTGCTCGCCCTCGATCTGGATGTGGTGGAAGCGATGCGCCAGCTCGAAGCGCTCCACCTTGGCGCGCTGGGTGTCGGCGGCGCCGTTGGTCACCAATGCGAGCTTGATGCCGAGCGCCTTGAGCCTGTCGATAGCGTCATGCGCGCCGGGGAAGACGAACATCTCCTCCTCGCGATAGGCGGTGAAGCGGTCGGCCAGGCGAATGGCGAGGTCGTCGGGCAGGGCGCGATGACCGGCGGCTGCGAGCGAGGCGAAACCGCCCTTGACGGTGAGGTGCCGGGCTTCGGCGAGCTTGAGCCGCCACGAAGCGTCCGCATTGGCCCAGAAATTCTTCGCGAAGGCCAGGACGGTGCTCGCGACCAGTTGCGGCGGCAGCGGCGCGAGTTCCTCGGCGAACTCCGCTGTGATCGTGTTCCAGGCGATCTCGGGCCGCGCATAGGCCGACAGGATGGTGTCGTCCATGTCGATCAGCATGGCGCGCGGCAGCGGTCTCATTGCGGGCTTCATCGTCGTCATGGCCATTTCACCACCGGTGGCAGCGACGACAGGATCGAATCCACATTGCCGCCGGTCTTGAGACCGAAGATGGTGCCGCGGTCGTAGAGCAGGTTGAACTCGACATAGCGGCCGCGCCGGATCAATTGCTCCTCGCGATCCTCCGCGGTCCAGCTTGTCGCGAAATTGCGCCGCACGATGTCGGGATAGACCTTCAGGAAGGCGCGGCCGACATCCCGGGTGAAGGCGAGGTCAGCGTCCCAGTCGCCGCTGTCGTGCCAGTCGTAGAAGATGCCGCCGATGCCGCGCGCCTCTTTGCGGTGCGGCAGGTGGAAATACTCGTCGCACCACTTCTTGTACTTGTCGTAATCGGCGATGCCGTTCGGCTGCGTGCAGGCCTGTTTCATTGCGGCGTGGAAGGCGATGCTATCGGCATCGTCCTGCGTGCGCCGGCGGTCGAGCACCGGCGTAAGATCGGCGCCGCCGCCGAACCAGGCTTTGGTGGTGACGACGAAGCGCGTGTTCATGTGCACCGCCGGCACGTGCGGATTGCGCAGATGCGCAATCAGCGAGATGCCGGAGGCCCAGAACTTCGGGTCGTCCGCCGCGCCCGGAATTTGCGCGCGAAACTCTGGTGCGAATTCGCCGTGCACGGTGGAGCAATGCACGCCGACCTTCTCGAACAGGCGGCCGGACATCATCGACATCACGCCGCCGCCGCCGGCCGCGCCGGTATGATCGGTGCGCTGCCAGGGTGTGCGTTTGAAGCGGCCGGCCTCACCGGGATAAAGGCTCTCGGGGGCATCGTCCTCCAGCCGCTCGAAGCTCGCGCAGAGGTCGTCGCGCAAGGCTTCGAACCAGGCGCGTGCGCGCGTCTTGCGGTCTTCGATCAAGCTCGGGTCCAATGTGGATGTCATTTCGTCAGCCCTGCGGACCGTAATAGGTGCAGCTCTCGTTGCAACTGTCGCGGTGGATGCTGACGCGGGTGAGCTTGCCGATAGGAGCCAGCCGCTCCCAGACGAAGAGCGAGAGGTTTTCCAGCGTCGGTGTGCCCAGCGCCTCGATCTTGTTGAGGTACTTGTGATCCAGCGTCATGCGCACATCCTCGATGGCGCGCTGGACCAGGCCGAGATCGACCACCATGCCGGTTTTGGGATCGGGCGTGCCGCGCAGCGTCACCTCGGCGCGAAAGGAGTGGCCGTGGATCTCTTCGCTATCCGCGCCGAACGTCGTTCCCGACAATGAGTGCGCCGCCTCGAAGCGAAACGATTTCGTCAATTCCCACATCTGTTCGAAAACCAATCCTATCTGATACCAAGCGACTTATGCGTCTGCACGCTGAGCCGCCATTGCGGATGATTGAGGCAATAGTCGATGGCGCCCGCGGTGTTTTGGGCGACCTCGGGCCCGTCCATCGGCTGCAGTGAGAAGCGCTCGAAGGCGAGATCCGCGAAGGCCTCCGGCATGGCGAGCGGTTGCGGATAGACCAGCTTCAGCTCGTGGCCGCGCCGGATCACCAGATCGCTGCCGCCCTTTGGGCTGACGCAGATCCAGTCGAGCCCCTCGGGCGGGGCGATGGTGCCGTTGGTCTCGACGCCGATCTCGAAGCCGCGGGCATGGAGCGCGTCGACCAGCGCGGTATCGACCTGGAGCAGCGGCTCGCCGCCGGTGAGCACCACATAGCGGTCTTCGGTGGAGGCTGTCCATTGCGCGGCGATGGTGTCTGCGAGTTCCGCGGCCGAGCCATAGCGACCGCCGAGGGTGCCGTTGGTGCCGACGAAATCGGTGTCGCAGAATTTGCAAGTGGCCTCCTGACGGTCGGCCTCGCGCCCGCTCCAGAGGTTGCAGCCGGCAAAACGGCAAAACACGGACGCGCGCCCGGCATGGGCGCCTTCGCCTTGCAAGGTCAGGAAGATTTCCTTGACCGCGTAACTCAACCGTCTCTCCTCAACATACCTCAACATATTAAACTTGCGGGTTCCGGAGCTGCCGCAGCGCTTCGCCTGCGGCCATCGCCGCGGTCATGGCGACATTGAGCGACCTCAGCCCCGGAGCGATCGGGATCACCAGCCGCGCGTCCGCCGCCTCGACCACCGCCTCGGTGACGCCGGCGCTCTCGCGCCCGAATAGCAGGATGTCCGCCGTCTGGTAACGGAAATCGCGGTAGTCGGTCGCCCCCTTGGTGGTGAACAGCAGCAGGCGAGCGCCTTGCGCCGCCCGCCATTGCTCGAACTTTGACCAGGAGTCATGCCTGACGATGCTGACCTGATCGAGGTAGTCCATTCCCGCCCTGCGGAAATGCCGGTCGGAGACCGGGAAGCCCGCCGGTTCGATGATATGGGCGGCCATGCCCAGACAGGCGCAGAGCCTGAGAATCGTGCCGGTGTTCTGGGGGATGTCGGGTTGGAAAAGCGCTATCTGCATGGGCGGTGCCGGGTTCGGTGCGGGCCGGAAATGTCTCAATAAAACATCGCTGGCCGCGGAATTCGTGCATTGCACGCTCCCGCGCCGATAGCGGGCTTGCGCTCGCCCGGCAAGGGTGCCAATAGAACGATTCTGGACTGCTGTTTTCGCCTTGTTTTGGTGGGGGCACGCGAAGTTCTGCCGCCGCGGGGGGGCCGCGGGCGCCGGCAGGCTGTTCTGGGGACCTTGGGGGCTCCCGGAGCGGTTCCGCCGGCTGCATAAGAAGAAAGGGTTGGAATCGTGACGACAGCGTCTTCGGCGGACCATCCGACACGCCGTGATTTCTTATTCGTTGCAACGGGGGCAGCTGCAGCAGTAGGGGGCGCAGCCGCGCTCTGGCCCTTTATCTCCCAAATGAATCCTGATGCGTCGACCATCGCCGCTGGTGCGCCGATCGAGGTCGATCTCAGCCCGGTTGCCGAGGGGCAGGACATCAAGGTGTTCTGGCGCGGCAAGCCGATCTATATCAGCCACCGCACCAAGAAGCAGATCGACGAGGCGCGCGCCGTCAACGTGGCGAGCCTGCCCGATCCGCAGTCCGACGAGGCCCGGGTCAAGTCCGGCCATGAGCAGTGGCTGGTCGTGATCGGCATCTGCACCCATCTCGGCTGCATCCCGATCGCCCATGAAGGCAATTACGACGGGTTCTTCTGCCCCTGCCATGGTTCGCAGTACGATTCGTCCGGCCGCATCCGCCAGGGGCCCGCGCCCGCGAACCTGCCGGTGCCGCCGTACCAGTTCGTTTCCGACACCAAAATCCAGATCGGCTGAGCTTCGGGCCCTCGTCCGAAGCTTCGCGCCGTCTCGTCGTATTATTTCCTCAGGATCGCATCATGAGCGGACCATCCGACTACCAGCCGAGCAATCCGGCCCTGCAATGGATCGAGCGACGTCTGCCGATCCTCGGCCTCATGCACTCCTCCTTCGTGGTCTATCCCACCCCGCGCAACCTGAACTATTGGTGGACCTTCGGCGCCATCCTCTCCTTCATGCTGGGGATCCAGATCCTGACCGGCGTGATCCTGGCGATGCACTACACGCCGCATGCCGACCTCGCCTTCAAGTCGGTCGAGCTGCTCGTCCGTGACGTCAATTACGGCTGGCTGCTGCGCAACATGCATGCCGTCGGCGCCTCGATGTTCTTCGTCGCTGTCTACGTCCACATGCTGCGCGGCCTCTATTACGGCTCCTACAAGGAGCCGCGCGAGGTGCTGTGGATCCTTGGCGTCATCATCTACCTCCTGATGATGGCGACGGGCTTCATGGGCTACGTGCTGCCGTGGGGCCAGATGAGCTTCTGGGGCGCCACCGTCATCACCAATCTGTTCTCCGCCATCCCCTATGTCGGCGAGAGCATCGTGACGCTCTTGTGGGGCGGCTATTCGGTCGGCAACCCGACGCTGAACCGCTTCTTCTCGCTGCACTATCTACTGCCGTTCCTGATCGCGGGCGTCGTCGTGCTCCACGTCTGGGCGCTGCATGTCTCCGGCCAGAACAACCCTGATGGCGTCGAGCCCAAGACGGAAAAGGACACTGTTCCGTTCACGCCGCATGCAACCATCAAGGATATGTTCGGCGTCTCCTGCTTCATGCTGCTCTACGCCTGGTTCATCTTCTACATGCCGAATTATCTCGGCGACGCCGACAATTACATTCCGGCGAACCCGGGCGTGACGCCGCCGCACATCGTGCCGGAATGGTATTACCTGCCTTTCTACGCGATCCTGCGCTCGATCCCGAACAAGCTCGCGGGCGTGATCGGGATGTTCTCGGCGATCATCATCCTGTGCTTCCTGCCCTGGCTCGACGCCGCCAGGACGAAGTCGTCGAAGTACCGTCCGCTGGCCAAGCAGTTCTTCTGGATCTTCGTCGCGGTCTGCATCCTGCTCGGCTATCTCGGCGCGCAGCCGCCGGAAGGCATCTATGTGATCGCCGGCCGGGTCCTGACGTTCTGCTATTTCGCCTACTTCCTGATCGTGCTGCCGCTGCTCTCGCGGATCGAGAAGCCGCGTCCGGTGCCGAACTCGATCTCGGATGCCGTCCTGGCCAAAACCGGGAGCAGGTCGACGCCGATGGTGTCGAGCGCGATCGTGCTTGCGCTGGCGGGCGCGTTGTTTGCGGGCTCAGCCGACAGCGCGCGCGCCTCCGAAGGCAGCGACAAGCCGCCGGGCAACAAATGGTCGTTCGCCGGTCCGTTCGGCAAGTACGATCGCGGCGCATTGCAACGCGGCCTGAAGGTCTACAAGGAAGTCTGCGCCAACTGTCACGGCCTGTCCTACGTCGCCTTCCGCAATCTCGCGGAAGCCGGCGGTCCCGGCTATTCGGTCGCGCAGGCTGCAGCCTTCGCCTCCGACTACAAGGTCAAGGATGGTCCGAACGACGCCGGCGACATGTTCGAACGCGCGGGCCGGCCGGCGGATTATTTCCCCTCGCCATTCCCGAACGAGCAGGCGGCGCGTGCGGCGAACGGCGGCGCGGCGCCGCCGGATCTGTCGCTGATCACCAAGGCGCGTTCCTACGGCCGCGGCTTCCCGATGTTCATCGTCGACTTCTTCACCCAGTATCAGGAGCAGGGTCCGGACTACGTCTCGGCGCTGCTCCAGGGCTTTGAGGACAAGGCGCCCGAAGGTGTGACCATCCCGGAGGGCTCCTACTACAACAAGTACTTCCCGGGCCACGCCATCAAGATGCCGAAGCCGCTCAGCGACGGCCAGGTCACCTATGACGACGGCTCGCCGACCACTGTCGCGCAGTATTCCAAGGACGTCACCACGTTCCTGATGTGGACCGCCGAACCGCATATGGAAGCGCGCAAGCGCCTCGGTTTCCAGGTGTTCATCTTCCTGATCATCTTCGCCGGCCTGATGTACTTCACCAAGAAGAAGGTCTGGGCAGACTCGCACTGAGGGGCCCGAGGCGAGAATGAAGAGGCCCCCGCAAGGGGGCTTTTTTGTTGGGCACGAGAGTGTGTTGTCAGGCGCGATTGCCTATCGCCCGCTCAAACGCCAAAATGCCGCCAACCGCTCCCCAAAAACTCGTCGGAGGACACCATGGGAACCGCCATCACCTTCAAGCGCCCGGACGGCAAGGACGCATCGGGCTATCTCGCCAATGCCGCGCGCGGCAACGCGCCGGGCGTGGTGGTGATCCAAGAATGGTGGGGCCTTTCGGACCAGATCAAGGGCCTCTGCGACCGCTTCGCGCTCGCCGGTTTCGATGCGCTGGCGCCAGATCTCTACAAGGGCAAGGTGGTGCCGTATCACGACACCGACGCCGCCGGCAAAGAGATGAACTCGCTCGACTTCATGGACGCCACCACGCAGACGGTGCGCGGCGCCACGCAATATCTGTCGCGCAACGGCGCCAAGGTGGGCCTGACCGGCTTCTGCCTCGGCGGCGCCGTCACCATCATCGGCGCGGTGCATGTGCCGGAGCTCGCCGCCGGCGTGGTGTTCTACGGCATCCCGCCAGAGCAGGCGGCCAAGCCCGCCGACGTCAAGATCCCGCTTCAGGCCCATTTCGCCAACAAGGACGATTGGTGCACGCCGGAGCTGGTCAACGGTTTCGAAAAGGCCATGAAGGCCGCCGGCAAGTCGCTGGAGCTGTTCCGCTATGACGCCGAGCACGCTTTCGTCAACGAGCAGCGCCAGGCCGTGCACGACCGGGAAGCCGCCGAGCTCGCCTGGGGCAGGGCGACGGAGTTTTTCAGGAAGCATCTGGGGTAGGTGTGCTGCGCCAGTCGCGCTACCATTTCAGTGTCGCCCCGGCCTGGTGCGCAATTGCCCGGCCTTCGCCGGGACGACTGTGGTGATCGGCGTTGAGCAGCCAGCCCAGCCAGCCTTGACGTCGTCCCCGCGCCATGGTGAGTATCCGCCCATGAGCACCGCCGTCCGCCCATCCCGTCTTTGGTGGCGCACCTCCTGAGAGGTGGCCGGTGCGATTTATTCTCCCAAAATCGTCTGAGGTCGCCCACGCAGTGCGGCGGCCTGATCGTTTGTCCTGTGTGGCGTTCCCTCGACAAGTTTCGTAAGAGGACCCCATGAACAGGACCGTCTTTGCCCTTCCGGCTCGAAGCGACTACGTGACCCGCGCAGGGCTTGCGATCACGCGCGTGGCGGAACAGTTTTCCGGCGGCGCCAACCGGCTCGACGATCTCGTCAGCCTGCTCGACCGTCGCCGCGGCGTGGTGCTGTCGTCGGGGACGACCGTGCCCGGCCGCTACGAGAGTTTTGACCTCGGCTTCTCCGATCCGCCGCTCAAGCTCGAGACCACCGGCGTCAATTTCAAGCTGGAAGCGCTGAACGCGCGCGGGGAGGTCCTGATCGCCTTCCTTGCGGATGTCTTGCGCGAGCCCTGCGTCGTGATCTCCGAGAAGACGCCCACGCGCCTTGCGGGTCATATCGTCCGCGGCGAAGCCCCGATCGACGAAGACCAGCGCACGCGGCGCGCCAGCGTGATGTCGCTGGTGCGCGATCTCGTCGCCGCTTTCTCCGCCAATGACGACGGCGTGCTCGGCCTGTTCGGCGCCTTCGCCTACGACCTCGTGTTCCAGATCGAGGACCTCGTGCAGAAGCGCGCGCGCGAGAGCGACCAGCGCGACATCGTGCTCTACGTCCCCGATCGCCTGCTCGCCTATGACCGCGCCACCGGCCGCGGCGTCGTGCTCACATACGATTTCGCGTGGAAGGGCAAGTCCACCGCGGGCCTGCCGCACGAGACCGCCGAGAGCCCCTACCTCAAGACACCGCGCCAGGGTTTTGCCGATCACGCCCCCGGCGAATATCAGGCCACTGTCGAGACCGCGCGCGCTGCCTTTGCGCGTGGCGATCTGTTCGAGGCGGTGCCGGGGCAGCTCTTCGCCGAGCCCTGCGACCGCTCGCCGGCGGAAGTGTTCCAGCGGCTCTGTGTCATCAATCCGTCGCCCTACGGCGCGCTGATGAATCTCGGCGAGGGCGAATTTCTCGTCTCGGCCTCTCCGGAAATGTTCGTGCGCTCGGACGGACGCCGGGTCGAGACCTGCCCGATCTCGGGGACGATCGCGCGCGGTACCGATGCGATCGGCGATGCCGAGCAGATCCGCCAGCTCCTGAACTCCGAGAAGGACGAGTTCGAGCTCAACATGTGCACCGACGTCGACCGCAACGACAAGGCGCGCGTCTGCGTTCCCGGCACCATCAAGGTGCTGGCGCGCCGGCAGATCGAGACCTATTCAAAACTGTTCCACACCGTCGACCATGTCGAAGGCATGCTGCGTCCCGGCTTCGATGCGCTCGACGCCTTTCTCACCCACGCCTGGGCCGTCACCGTCACTGGCGCACCAAAACTCTGGGCGATGCAGTTCGTCGAGGATCACGAGCGCTCGCCCCGCCGCTGGTATGCCGGCGCGATCGGGGCGGTGAATTTCGACGGCAGCATCAACACCGGCCTCACCATCCGGACCATCCGGATGAAGGAGGGCCTCGCGGAAGTGCGTGTCGGCGCCACCTGTCTGTTCGACTCCGATCCCGCCGCCGAGGACCGCGAATGCCAGGTCAAGGCCGCGGCCCTGTTCCAGGCGCTGCGCGGCGATCCGCCGAAGCCGCTGTCGGCCTTTGCGCCCGACGCCACCGGAAGCGGCAAGCGGGTACTGCTGATCGACCATGACGACAGCTTCGTCCATATGCTGGCCGATTACTTCCGCCAGGTCGGCGCCGACGTCACCGTGGTCCGCCATGTGCATGCGCTCGACATGCTCAAGCAGAAGCGGTGGGATTTGCTGGTGCTGTCGCCAGGGCCGGGCAGGCCCGAGGATTTTGGGATCAAGAAGACCATCGACGCGGCGCTGGAGGACAAGCTGCCGGTGTTCGGCGTCTGCCTCGGCGTCCAGGCGATCGGCGAGTATTTCGGCGGCGAGCTCGGGCAGCTCACGCATCCCGCCCATGGCCGGCCCTCGCGGGTTCAGGTACGTGGCGGGCGGCTGATGCGCAATCTGCCGAACGAGATCGTCATCGGCCGCTATCACTCGCTGTATGTCGAGCGCGACAGCATGCCGGAGGTGCTATCCGTCACCGCCAGCACCGAGGACGGCGTCGCCATGGCGCTCGAGCACAAGACCCTGCCGGTCGCCGGCGTGCAATTCCATCCGGAATCGCTGATGTCGCTGAGCGGCGAGGTGGGCTTACGAATTGTCGAGAACGCGTTCCGCCTGGATGCGTCGCGCTGATTGAGAGGCACCATGACTTTTGACCATGATCTGAAGGCGAGCGTCCGCACCATCCCGGACTATCCGAAACCCGGGATCTTGTTCCGCGACATCACCACGTTGCTCGCAGATGCGCGTGCGTTCCGCCGTGCGGTCGACGAACTCGTCAATCCCTGGGCCGGCAACAAGATCGACAAGGTCGCTGGCATGGAAGCGCGCGGCTTCATCATCGGTGGCGCGGTGGCGCACCAGGTTTCGGCCGGCTTCGTGCCGATCCGGAAAAAAGGCAAGCTGCCGCACACCACCGTGCGGATCGCTTACTCTCTCGAATACGGCATCGACGAGATGGAGATGCATGTCGACGCCATCCAGCCGGGTGAGCGTGTGATCCTGGTCGACGACCTCATCGCCACCGGCGGCACCGCGGAAGGTGCGGTGAAGCTGCTGCGCCAGATCGGCGCCAATGTGGTCGCCGCCTGCTTCATCATCGATCTGCCCGATCTCGGCGGCGCCGCCAAGCTGCGCGCGATGGACGTGCCGGTGCGCACGCTGATGACGTTCGAGGGGCACTGAGGGCACGGCACGGCTGGCGACGTTCAGATCGGCTCGGCCTTTAGCTCCGACAGCCAATGCAGCATGCGCTCTTTGAGGAGCGCATTCCTGACATAGTCGCTCGCCTCATCTTTCAGCCGCTCGCATTCGCCGAGTGTCAGGCCTGCCTCACCGTGCATGTTCCACGCAGTCTGGAGTCTACGGCAGGTGTGGCTACCCTGGCGCAGCGAGAACCAGATGCGATTCTGGATTGTCTCGAGGTTCGAGGCTTGGCCGACCCAGGCCTCGCCCGAGGCCGCGCAGCGGACGACGTAGATGCCGGCAACGGTCTTCCGCTCCTTATAGGCGGCGATTGCTGCTTTACGGTCGATGCTCACGGTGAAGAGGCCTTGCTGAGGAACGATGGTGCGTACACTCAGTAACCGCAACGTCGCTGGGCGTCAATATTATCCGGGTAAAATATTCAGGACCGTTGCAGGATCAGGCTGAGCTCGAGTTCGCGGAAGGCGAGGTAATTGCGCCGGGTCCATTGGTGCAGCTCGGTCGAGGCATCCTTCTCCTGGCGAAGATAGCCGGTGAAGGAGAAATTCAGGCGGCTGATATAGGTCTTCAGGAATCCGGGCAGCGCCGGCAGGCGCAGCAGCCGGCCGCCGGCCATCGCTTCCGGCAGCTCGCCGCGCACGATGTGCTCGTTGTCCACCGTGATCAGGTTGATCCGCGGGATCTGTTCGCGCAGCATCTCGTGGGCGCGGGCCGAGACGCGGTCGGTGTCGGCGACGAACAGGATCATCGGCGCGACGTGGCGGCGCGCAGCCTCTTTCAAGAGGCCGATCTCCTCCGTCATCTTGAAGAACTCGTCAAAGGCGTGGAAGCCGAGGTCGATCACCTTGGCAAGCCCGTCATCGACGATGACACGATCCATCAGCTGCATCTTGCCGTAGGTGTCGATCACGTCGGCGGTCTCGGTGATCGTTGGCAGATAGTCGAGCAGCGACGGCTCCTTCAGGTTGACGTCGAAGGCCACGACGTTGCCGTTCTTGAGCAGCAAAAATTCGCTCAAAAGCCGCGCCAGCAGGGTCTTGCCGACCTGCGGGCGGGGCGAGCAAATGATGTAGAGGGGCGTTGCGGACATCGATAGCTATATCAGTCGAACTTGGCGACCAATCCAGCCGTATCCGCCCGGCTTGCGCAACTATTTTTCGCTGTTGCGGGCCCCGGATTTCGTCGAGCCGACGATATCGGTCAGCCGGATCCGATCGAACTCACTCCAGACGTTCGCCAGCCAGTGTCGGACATAACCACGCAGCACGAAGGAGTAGTTGGCGGCCTCGTCGTTGACGCCCTTGTTGGCGACGAATTTCAGGAATGGGACGGAGGACACCTCGACCTGCTCATAGGCCATTTCGTTGAGCTTGGGGATGGTCAGCTCGGTCGCGTCCTTGATGCGGTTGAAATACGATTGGTAAGTCGACTGATCCCACTGGAAGAACTGAGTATCGTTGATGAAGTTCTTCACCAGGAAATATTTCGCGCCGCCCATGAAGCCCGCGGTCTCGGCGATCTCGTCCAGCGAGGCGATCGAGGGTCCGAGGATGTGGAACACGGCAAAGGTGATCTGGCCGGCCTTGGCGGCGTCGAGGAATCCGATGTCGCGCAAGGAGGCGAGCGCCGGCGAGAGCAGGCCGGCCCGGACGTCGATCACGGTGACCGACGGGCTCGTCGCGTTGAGCGTATCGAAGATCTTCATCTGATCCGACGTCGTCGTCATGTCGACGATCTCGGTGATGTCAGGATGGAAGCGCTTCAGGGTTCCGCGCGGCGATTCGGTGTCGAAAGCGCGCGTCGGCACGTTGTTGGCGGAAAAATAATCGAGCAGGGTGCGCGACACCGTGGTCTTGCCGACCCCACCCTTGTCCGCGCCCACCACAACCACTGCCGGCTTTGCCATTGCTGTCCCCTAACGCGCGCCCCCGATCGCGAGGTTGCAATCGGACGGGCCCCAAATCGATGTCGCAGACATGTCCCAAGTCTGCTGTTGGGCGCGAACATGGCAGAAACAAGGGAGAATTCAATTCCGCAGGGCCCAGTTATGGCAATTCCCGAGGTTTTTCCCAAGCACGACGAATCCTGCCGGGCATGGCGTCAAATCACGCTCAATGGCGGCCCCAAGGACCCAAGGAATTGCCCAAGGGATTGCTTACTCGATTGCCTATCGGGTTGCTGCTGGCGGTTCCGGCGGAGCTGGGTGCGGGCAGGGGCGGCGGACTGGCCGCGCCGCCTACGTCGTTCCAGGGCCCCTGGCGCGGTGGCGGTCGGACGCCCTGCTGGTCGGCTGCGTGTCTGGCTCCTCGGCCTCGTCGGCGGAAAGCGGCAGCGGGCCGGGATCATGGCCGCCGGCGAACTTGACCAACGCGTCGACTCGCGACTGCACCGAGGGGTGGGTCGCGAACAAATCGGCAAAACCCTCGCGCGGATTGTCGACGCAGAGCTCCATCACTGCCGAGGTTGCGCCCGGCAGCTCGCCGCGGTTCTCGATCTTGCGCAGTGCCGAGATCATGGCGTCCGGATTTTTCGTCAGCTCGACGGAGCCTGCGTCCGCGAGATATTCGCGCGAGCGCGACAGCGCGAGCTTCACCACCTGAGACAACAGCCAGGCCACCACGATCAGCACGACCGCGATGATGATGACGATCACCGCGCCGCCGCCCGAACTCTTGCTGTCGTTCGACGACGAGGACGATCGTGACGAGGAGGAGCCCGACGACCACGAGCCGCCGGAGCCGGAGCTCCAGCTGAAATTCGTGAACAGGCGGAAGAACAGTTCGCCGAAGAATCCGACCACGCCCGCGATGATGACGGCGACCACCATGAGCTGCACGTCGCCGTTCTTGATATGGGTCAGCTCGTGACCCAGCACCGCCTCGATTTCCTGGTCGTCCAGCGCATTGAGGAGACCGGTGGTGACGGTGACCGAATATTGCCGCGGGTTGAGGCCGGTCGCGAACGCGTTCAGCGCCGGGCTTTCCATGATCTTCAGCTTCGGCATCGTGATGCCGCGCGAGATGCAGAGATTTTCAAGCAGATTATAGAGCCGCGGCTGCTCCTGCCGGGTGACGTCGTGGCCGCCGGTCACCGCATCGATCATCGACTGGTGGAAGAAATAGGCGATCACGATCCAGGTCGCTGCCACGACGGTCGCAACCGGTGCGGCGACTTTCAGATCATAGAAGGCGCGTCTCAGATAATGGAGGACGGTCTCGTCGCCATTGATGACGGCTTCGGCGATCAGCGCGCCGGCATAGACCAGCACGTAGACCAGCGCGAACAGACCGGCGAGCAGGAGCATCGAACGAAACTTGTTCGAGGCGATGTGCGTGTAGAGACCATACGCGGCCATGACGCGATGCCCTGCCGGCCTATCGGCTCAACTCAGAATTTCACCTGCGGCGTGGCCTCGACCTCGGTGCGGCTGGCGCCGAGATCGAAGAAGTCCTTTTTGGTGAAGCCGAACATGCCGGCGAACAAGGCTGCCGGCATCTGCTGGATGCCGGTGTTGTATTCCTGGACCGCGCTGTTGAAGAAGCGTCGGCTGGCCGCGATCTTGTTCTCGAGATCGGACAGCTCGCTGGCGAGCTGCTGGAAATTGGCGTTGGCCTTGAGGTCGGGATAGGCCTCCGACAGCGCGATCAGTCGGCCGAGCGCGCCGGAGAGCTGGGTCTCGGCCGCGGACACCTGCGCCGGTCCCTGCGCCGACATCGCCGAATTGCGCGCCTTGATGACGTCGTCGAGCGTGCCGCGCTCATGCGAGGCATAGCCCTTCACCGTCTCGACCAGGTTCGGGATCAGATCGTGGCGCTGCTTGAGCTGCACGTCGACGTCGGCAAAGGCCTGGCCGACGCGCTGGCCCAGCGCCACCAGCCGATTGTAGGCGGCGAAGGCAAAGAACACGAGGACGACGATAACGCCGAGAACGATCCAGCCGGTCGACATGGAGAACTCCTGAAGGGGGAAGAAGGCGGGCGCTAGGGTAGACCAAATTGACGCCGAGCGAGAGCCCGGTACAGACGAGAGGTAAGACTTGGTCGGATGAGGGACTATCCGAGTTCAAGGCGAAAGCGCCGGAGCAGGTTAACTTTCGGACAGGATGGCATCACCCCAGCGCCAGCGGCGGGCGCTTGCATAGGCGACCTTGTCCCGCCGTGGGACTTTGGCGAGTTCGACGCCTTGCTCGGTGCAGAGCTTTGCCGTGATCTCGGCCTTGCCGAGATCCGGCGGCGCCAACACGCGCGCGGCGCGGGTGGCGGGAGGCCTACGGGTTAGCGCCACGTAGATGAATCGCTCGTCCTCGAACGGCACCTCGGCGCCCTTGATTTGGCGGTGAGCCTGCAGCGCGGCAAGCGCTGGGAGAAATGGCACCAGTCGGGCGCCGTCAGCGGACACGGCTTTTCGTGCGGGCAGGGTGCGGCGACATAGGCGCCCGCCGCGATCAGTTGCTGGCGCAAGGTGAGGATGCGGGCGTAGCCGGCGGGCGTGCCGGGCTCGATCACGACCAGCACGTGGCGCGCTTTCGCCCACATCGCTTCCGCGAGCTTGCGTTGATCGCCCTCGCTGAGCTCGCCGATGACATAGCTCGCGACGACGAGATCGGCTTGCGAAACCTCAGCGAGGTTCGCGCCGGCATCGCCCGGCAGATAGCGGCAATTCGCCAGACGCGTGCTGTCGCGCGCCAGTTCGAGCGCGAGACGGCTCAGCGTGGCGTTGGCATCGAGCAGGGTGAAGGATTGCAGCGACGGAAAAGCTTCCGCAGCGGCCCAGCTCGCGGTGCCCGGACCTGCGCCGACGTCGAGCAGCGTTTCCGGACCGAGGTCCGGTGCGACCTCGGTCAGCGCATTCAGACTTGCCGCCACCGCAGCGTAGGTCGCCGGCATCCTCGCGAGCGCATAGGCGAGCGCATCGGCCTCGGACTTGATCGTGCCGGAGCCGCCCCCTGCACGATAGGTGGTCGAGATTTTCTGCGATCGCTGCGCAGCGTCGGTGCGCGAGAACCCCTGGAGCTTGCCGTCGAGGGCCGCTTTCAGTTCGGCGGGGAGGGTGGGTGAGATCATCATTCGTGGTCATCATCCGCTTGCGCGGATGACGACGTCAATGGGTGCGTGACGGGAGCGGACTCACGCCACGTTCTGGTCGAGAATGTCCACCGCCTCTTGCAGGTTCACCGACACCAGTTGCGAGACCCCGCGTTCGGCCATGGTGACGCCGAACAGGCGGTTCATCCTCGCCATCGTGATCGGGTTGTGGGTGATGATGATGAAGCGCGTGTCGGTCGAGGCGGTCATCTCGTGCAACAGGTTGCAATAGCGCTCGACGTTGTGGTCGTCGAGCGGCGCGTCGACTTCGTCCAGCACGCAGATCGGCGAGGGATTGGTGAGGAACACCGCGAAGATCAGCGCCATCGCGGTCAGCGCCTGCTCACCGCCGGAGAGCAGCGATAGCGTCTGCGGCTTCTTGCCCGGCGGCTTGGCGATGATTTCGAGGCCGGCTTCAAGAGGGTCATCGCTCTCGATCAAATGCAACGCGGCTTCGCCGCCACCGAACAGCTCCACGAACAGGCGCTTGAAGTGGTTGTTGACGACCTCGAACGAGGTCAGGAGCCGCTCGCGAGCTTCCTTGTTGAGGCTCTGGATACCCTGGCGCAACCGCTTGATGGCCTCGACGAGGTCGTCGCGCTCGGTGACCAGACCATTATGCTGGGTCTCGACCTCGCGCAGCTCTTCCTCGGCGCGCAAATTGACCGCGCCCAGGCGCTCGCGATCGCGGCGCATCTTTTCGAGGTCTTCCTCGATGTCGTGCAGCGGCGGCAGCTCGGCGCCGGGCTCGATCTCGGCGAGCCCGGCAACGGCCTGCGGCTCGACTTCGAGCATGTCGCGGATCTCGCGCTCGATGTCATCGAGCCTGCGCCGCGCGCTTTCCATGCGCTCCTCGGCGCGGGCGGTGGCCTCGCGCGAGCTCGACAGCGCCTCGAGCGTCAGCTTGGCGACGCGATCGGTTTCGGCCATCGCGGTTTCCGCGCTGGCGAGCGCGTCGGCGGCCATGCGGCGGTCGTTTTCGGCATATTCGATCTCGGTGATCAGCGCGCTGCGCTTCTCCGCGAACACGGCCGGCGCGTTCTCGAGATCGCTGCGCTCGATTGAGACTTCGGCGATGCGCGCCTGGATGGTGTCGATGTGGGAGGCCGCGCTCTCCTTGCGGTTCTGCCACTCGGTGCGTTCGGCGAGGATCGCCTGCACGCGGCGGTCGGCCAGCTCGGCTTCGCGCGCCAGCGCCTGTGCCTCGGCCCGGACCTGGGCGGCCATGCGACGATGACCTTCGATGTCGCTGCGGACAGCGGCGAGACGGGTTTCGGTGTCCTCGCTCGACGGCAGCTCGGAGATCCCGGCTTCGGCGTATTCGTAGGCGGCTTCGGCCTCGGCGCGGTCGGCGGCCAGACGGCTGTGCGCTTCCGACAGCGTCGCCTTGCGTGCAGCGTGGCGGCTGATCTCGCGCTCGACCGTGGCATGGCGCTCGCGCGCGACGTTGAGTTCGCGCTGCGCAGCGCGCCAGGCTTCGCGGCTCGCACCTTCGGTGCTGGCGGCCATCTGCAGCTCGGCCTCGGCGTTCTCCAGCGCCTGACGCTTGATCTGCGCGTCGATGCGGGCCTGCTCCAGCTCGTTCTCGATGTCGATGAGGCGGGCGCGCTCGGCAAGCCGCCTTGCTGCGCCGGTCGGCGCGTGGGCGGCTGCGACAAAACCGTCCCAGCGCCAGACGTCGCCTTCGGGCGAGACCAGCCGCTGGCCGGTCTTGAGCTGCGAGACCAGCTCGGCGCCGCGCTCGCGCGGCACCACGCCGATCTGCGCCAGGCGGCGGGTCAGCTCGGCCGGGGCCTGCACGTGGCTGGCGAGAGGCACGACGCCTTCGGGCAGTTCCGGATCGCCGTCGGTGACGCCGGCATTGGTCCAGCGCATCGGCGCGGACGGATCGACCGGGGCGTCCAGATCGTCCCCAAGGGCTGCGCCGATCGCCTTTTCAAATCCCTTGTCGACGGTGATGCCGTCGATGATCGGCGGCCACAAATTCTTGGTCTCGCCGTTGAGGATCTTGGAGATCGTGCGCGCCTCGGTATCGAGCCGCTGCACGCGCTTGTCGGCTTCGACCAGCGGCGAGCGCGAGGATTCCAGCGTCTGCCGCGCGGCGACGTGCGCGGCTTCGCTGGCCTGAGCGGCGGCTTCCGAGGCCGCCAGCGTCTGCTCGGCGCTCTCGACCGTCGCGGTCAGCTCGTCGAGATCGCCGAAGCCGCCGGTCTCCTCGGTGAGCTTCTGCTCTTCCGCCGCGACGTTCGAAATCTCCTGGTCGAGCCGGGCGAGCTTGTCGCGGTGGGTGCGAACGTTGGCTTCGAGTTGGTTGCGCTTGGCGGTGAGGTCTGCGAGCGCGGTGGTGAGCTCGGCGAACTGCTGCTCGGTTTCGGTCAGCACCGCCTCGGCTTCGGCGACACGCTCGTCGACGCCGGAGCGCTTCTCAACGCGCGACTTGATCTCTTCCTTCAGCTCGGCATCTTCGGCGTCGAGGCGCTGCAGCGCGATATCGGCGTCCATGGTCTGCTGCTGGGCGCGCGAGATGTCGCCTTCGAACTGCGCGAGGCGCCGCTCGAGTTCCGCGACGCGCTCCTTGGCGCGCTCTTCCTCGCGATCGAGCAGCTCGCGGGCGTTGGTCAGGCGCTGCAGCCCCGCTGCGGCGCGCGCTTCGGCATCGCGCAGCGCCGGCATTTCGGCGGCGCGAATCGCCTGGATGCGAGCGGCCTCGGCCTGGTGCTGGGTCCGCTCGGCCATCTCGCGGACCGCGAGATCGTGGGTCTGGCCGGATTCGTTGACGTCGGCATGGGCGCCGATCCAGCGCAGATGGAACAGGGTTGCTTCGGCCTTGCGGACCTTGGCCGCAACTTCGCGATAGCGCACGGCCTGGCGGGCCTGCTTCTTGAGGCCTTCCATTTGCCCCGCGAGCTGGCCGATCACGTCCTCGACGCGGGTGAGATTGGTTTCAGCCGCCTTGAGCCGCAGCTCGGCTTCGTGGCGGCGGGCGTGCAGGCCGGCCACGCCGGCGGCGTCTTCCAGCACGCGGCGGCGCTGCTCGGGCTTGGCCTGAATGATCTCGCCGATCTTGCCCTGGTGGACGAGAGCCGGCGAGCGCGCGCCGGTGGCGGCGTCGGCGAACAGAATCTGCACGTCGCGGGCGCGCACGTCGCGGCCGTTGATGCGGTAGACCGAACCGGCCTCGCGCTCGATGCGGCGGGAGATTTCCAGAAGCTGGCTGTCGTTCATCGCCGCCGGCGCGGTGCGATCGGAATTGTCGATCGTCATCGTCACTTCGGCGTGGTTGCGCGCGGGGCGATTGCCGGAGCCGGCGAAGATCACCGCGTCCATGTCGGCGGCGCGCAGCGACTTGTAGGAGGTCTCGCCCATTGCCCAGCGCAGCGCCTCGACGAGATTCGACTTGCCGCAGCCGTTGGGCCCGACCACGCCGGTCAGGCCGGGCTCGATGACGAAGTCGGTGGCCTCAACGAAGGACTTGAAGCCGTGAAGGCGCAGGCGGGTGATTTTCATAAGCACGCATCTCTGTTGGCAGGCGCGAATCCCCCTGCCGGGACAATACCATGGAAGGCAATGTCGGTATCCGGGCGAGTCGCGCGAGGCGCCTCATGCGGCTGGACAATGGCCGCGGTGCGCTGCGAGGGCAACCGG
Source organism: Bradyrhizobium sp. 172 (assembly GCF_023101065.1). Classification (NCBI taxonomy): domain Bacteria; kingdom Pseudomonadati; phylum Pseudomonadota; class Alphaproteobacteria; order Hyphomicrobiales; family Nitrobacteraceae; genus Bradyrhizobium; species Bradyrhizobium sp. 172. The sequence continues at coordinate 5,997,269 of NZ_CP064701.1, read as the reverse complement.
CGAAAGCCGCTTTTCCCAAGGGATTTATGCCGGGAAAGATACGGCTATCGAGATGCGAATCAGGATTGCGCCGTGCGAATCAGCTCTTGAGCAGCGGATTGATCTTCTTGGCGAATTCCTCGAACGAGGTCTCGCCCTTGATCTTCTCGCCGTTGACGAAGAACGTCGGCGTCGAATCGACCTTCAGAACGTCGCTGGCATATTTCTGGTCGGCGGCGATCTTGTCGAGCAGCGCCTGGTCCTTCAGGCAGGCCTCGACCTGCTGCTGGGTGAGACCGGCCTGCTTGCCGATCCGCGTCAGGGTCTCCGTGGTGTTCTTCACGACCCAATCGTTCTGCTGGCGGAACAGCATGTCGGTGACGGCAAAGTATTTCGGCGCGTCGCCATTGGCGATGCAGCGCGACAGCATCGAGCCGGCGGCGGCTTTGATGTCGAGCGGGAACTCGCGGAAGACGTAACGCACCTTGCCGGTGTCGATGTATTCCGACTTGATCTTGGGAAACACTTGCTCATTGAAGGCCGCGCAATGCGGGCAGGTCATCGAGGCGTATTCGGTGATGGTGACGGCGGCGTCCTTCGGGCCCAGCGCCATGTCGGGCAGCGACACCGGTTTGGCCACGTCACCAGCCGCTGCCTGCGCCATGGCTTCAGGGATCATGGCATCGGAGATGAATCGCAGCGGAGAGAACCCGGCGAGCGCGGCAAGCCCGGTCAGCGACAGCATCGAGGTGAAGGCGCGGCGGGTGATGATCAAGGTCGGCTCCCGGATTGGCGTGGTCTCGCCCGAATTCCCATTCAGACGGCCTGTCGCTAGCTTGAAACGTCGTTTGAGGCAATGGCGAGCGGCAAGGACAGGTCCAGTTTGGCCGCAGAATAAGGCTCAATTTCGCTTGATGGCGGCCCCGAGGCGCGCCAGCGCCGACTTCAATTGTTCATCTTCGATATCGCCCAGGCGCTCAGCCACCTCGGCCACCGATTTGGCGTCCGGCGGGCCGGGCCGGGTCGGCCGGCGGGCGCGTGATAGCGGAGCCTGGCGAAAGGCCAGCTTGCCGACCGCGCTCCAGCCGAAGAAGCGGTTGACCCGCTGCAGGATCACATCGGCGGAGTGCTGGATCTCGAGCGCCATCGGCCCCTCGACCCGCAGCACCAGCGTCGCCGGCTCCTGCGGCTGACCCTCGACCGGCCGCGGCCATTGCATCTTGAGCGGCTCGGCGTGCGCCGCGATCTCCGGCCCGGCAATCTGCGCCCATCGCGTCACCAGCTCGCGCGCGGCAAATCCCTGCTTGGCATAGGCCTCGGCAAAGACGTCGTTGAGCAGGAGCGATAGCGGCTTGGCGCTGATGGGACCGGGTTTGATGGGTCGAAGCTTGGACATGGGACCTTATAGCACTCCGGGGCGTCGGCCGCAGGCTCTTCACCGCGAAGAAAAACGTGGATGCCCGCGACATGCGTGGGCACGACGTGGAGAGATCGACGCATTGCCGTTACAGTGCGGACATGAGCCCCAAATCCGCCCTCAAGGCGAAATCGGAACCAGTTCCGCCGGAGACCCCATCGCGTCCGCTCGCGCTGCTCCAATGGTATGACCGCCACCGCCGCCGATTACCCTGGCGGGCTCCGCCCGGCGAAGCATCCGACCCTTACCGCGTCTGGCTGTCCGAGATCATGCTGCAGCAGACCACAGTGAAGGCGGTCGGGCCCTATTTCGAAAAATTCGTCTCGCGCTGGCCTGATGTCACCGCGCTCGGACGGGCCTCGCAGGAGGACGTGCTGCGGATGTGGGCCGGGCTGGGCTATTATTCTCGCGCCCGTAATCTCCATGCCTGCGCGGTCGCGGTGACGCGCGAGCATGGCGGCACCTTTCCCGACACCGAAGTGCGTCTGCGCGCGCTGCCGGGCGTCGGGCCCTATACGGCGGCAGCGATCGCGGCGATAGCGTTCGATCGACGCACCATGCCGGTCGACGGCAATATCGAGCGCGTGGTCTCGCGGCTCTTTGCAGTTGAGGAAGAGCTCCCGCAGGCCAAGCCGCTGATTCAGGAGTTGGCTGCGACGCTGCTTGCCGATTCTCGCGCCGGTGATAGCGCGCAGGCGCTGATGGATCTGGGCGCCTCGATCTGCACGCCGAAAAAGCCGGCCTGCTCGCTATGCCCGCTGAACGAGGGCTGCACGGCGCGCGCGCTGGGAACGCAGGACACGTTTCCGCGCAAGGCCGCGAAGAAGAGCGGCGCGCTACGGCGCGGCGCCGCTTTCGTTGTCACGCGCGGCGACGAGCTTCTCGTCCGCACCCGTCCCGAAAAGGGGTTGCTCGGCGGCATGACCGAAGTACCGGGGTCGGACTGGCTGGCCGGGCAGGACGACGCCAAGGCAAAACGGCAGGCGCCCGAGTTGAAGGGGCTGTCGCGCTGGCAGCGCAAGGTCGGCGTGGTCACCCACGTCTTCACGCATTTTCCGCTGGAACTGGTGGTCTACACGGCGAGGGTGGAAGCGCGGACGCGGGCACCCGCCAGCATGCGCTGGGTGCCGATCGCCACGCTCGCCGATGAAGCATTGCCCAACGTCATGCGTAAGGTGATTGCGCATGGATTGGACCCTAGCAGCCCATCCTGCTGACAAAATGCTGGCAGCAGGCCTGCGTTAGCTGTGGTAGGCAACGGAGGCTCGCATGATCAAGACCGCGCTCGACAACTTTCCCAGGCCGCCCTGTGCCGAGCTATTGGGGTGGCGCCTGCTCGATGCCCGACCCAGGGAAGGCTGGATCAAGCTCGCCTTCGACGGCAAGCCGGAGTTCTGCAATCCGGCCGGCTTCATCCAGGGCGGCATGCTCTCGGCCATGCTCGACGACACGATGGGCCCCGCCGTGCTGGTGATGAGCGAGGGCAGGCTCTACACCACCACCATCAGCATGACCGTGAATTTCCTGGCGCCCGCAAAGCCCGGACCGATCATCGGCGAGGCCAAGGTGACGCAGCTCGGCAAGACGATTGCGTTCGTCGAGGCAAAGCTGATGGCAGAGGACGGAACGCTGCTGGCGACGGCGACGGCGAGCGAGCGGCTGCTGGAGGCGGCGAGGGTGGTGGGCAAATAGCTGCCGCGCAGTCTTTTTTCCTTCTCCCCTTGCGGGAGAAGGTGGCGCGAAGCGCCGGATGAGGGGTTTGTCTCGGCGAGTTCAAATGAGAGTTAGACTCGCGGAGACAGACCTCTCACCCGAGTGAGCTTGCGTCTAGCGGCGTCGCTGCCCTCTCCCGCAAGGGGCGAGGGCGCATCAACGTGCGTCTCGCTTCGTGCGAATACTCATTTCGTCGCGCGCGCGTCCTTGCTCACGATCGGCGGCTTCGCATTCAGCGCTTCCACCTGGAAGCCGGCGACGCGCTTGTAATTGGCGGCAACATCCTCGAGCTCCTGTTGCGACAGCACGTCAGTGACGACCTTGTAGCCGTCGGGCGCGCGCTCCTCGACCAGCTGCATCACCTGCTCGGGGCCGTTCTTGCGGTTGAGCAGGACGAGACTGGTGGTTGCAGGCCGCCGCTCGGCCTCATAGGCGAGCAGGGCCGCTTGCGTCGGGCCGTGCGCCAGGATCTCGCGCGTGATGGTGCGCGCATCGAGGATCGCCTGCGAGGCGCCGTTGGATCCGATCGGATACATTGGATGTGCGGCGTCGCCCATCAGCGTGACGCGGCCGAAAGTCCATTGCGATACCGGATCGCGGTCGACCAGCGGATATTCATAGGCGTGCGGGCAGTTCTTGATCAGGCCGGGCACGTCGAGCCAGTCGAACTGCCAGCTCTCGAACCAGGGTAAGAACTCCTCCAGCCGCGCGGTGCGGTTATAGTCCTCGCGCCGCCATTGATAGGTCGGCGGCATGTGGCGCTCGGCAACCCAGTTGATCAGATGGTTGCCCGCGGCGTCCAGTTCCTTCGAGATCGGATAGCAGACGAATTTCAGGATCTCGTGACCGGCCATGATCATGGTGCGGCCGCTGAGGAAGGCTTTTGCGGGCGTGACGCCGCGCCACAGGATGCGGCCGTTCCAGATCGGCGGGCCTTCGTCGGGATAGAGTTTTTCTCGCGCGGCGGAATGGATGCCGTCCGCGGCGATCAGGATCGTGCCGTCGTAAGTCCCCGCGGCCTTGCCGGTGGCCTTGTCGACGAAATCGGCGCGCACGCCGTCGGCGGTTTCGCTCCAGCCGGTCAGATGATGGCTGGTGAGGATGTTGTCGCGGCCGAGGCGCTCGATGGCGGTGTCGAGCAGCAATTGCTGGAGCGTGCCGCGATGGATCGAAAACTGCGGCCATTTATAGCCGGCCTCCAGCCCGCGCGGCTCGCTCCAGATCGGCTTGCCGTGCTTGGAGAAATAGGCAAGCTCGCGGGTGCGCACGCCCCTGGCATCGAGCTTGTCCATCAGCCCGAGCTCGATCAGCTCGCGCACCGCGTGCGGCAGCACGTTGATGCCGACACCGAGCGGCCGCAGTTCGGCGGCGCTCTCGAACACTTTCACGGGAACGCCGACTCCGTGCAGGCTGAGCGCAAGCGTCAGCCCGCCGATGCCGCCACCGGCGATGAGTACGGTCATGGGAAAGCCCCTCCAACTCGGGGCGTCTTGGCACAGCCGGGCGCCGGTGGGCAACTGCGAAGAGAGGTTCGTGCTATGGACCTCGGGGCCCGCAGCCGTTACCTTCCGGCTTTCCCATGAGGTCCGACATGCTCAAGCTCTACTACGCCACCGGCACCTGCGCGCTCGCCACCTACATCACCCTGGAAGAAGCCGGCGCCGACTACGCGGCGGAGCGGCTGAGCTTCAAGGACAACCAGCAGAACAGCGTGGAGTACCTCGCGATCAACCCGAAAGGCCGCGTCCCCGCGCTGGTGACCGATCGCGGCGTTTTGACCGAGACCCCGGCGATGCTCGCCTATCTCGCGCAGACCTTCCCCAAGGCGAAGCTCGCGCCGCTCGACGATCCCTTCGACTTCGCCCAGGTCCAGTCGTTCAACTCCTACCTCTGCTCGACCGTGCACATCAACCATGCCCACAAGATGCGCGGCGCACGCTGGGCGAGCGAAGAGAGCTCGTTCGCCGACATGAAGGCGATGATCCCGAAGACCATGGGCGCCTGCTTCGCCCTGATCGAGCAGAAGATGTACAAGGGGCCGTGGGTGATGGGCGAGCAATACACGATCTGCGATCCTTATCTTTACACCCTGTCGACCTGGCTCGAAGGCGACAGCGTCGACATCAACGCGACGCCCAAGATCGCCGACCATTTCAAGCGCATGTCCGACCGCCCCGCCGTGCGCAAGGTGATGGACGCGCAGAAGGCGTAGGAGCGCGGCAATATATTCCCCTGTCGTGCCGGGCAAGCGTCAGCGCAGACCCGGGACCCATAACCACAGGGAGAAGTTGTGACGCAAGCTGACAATCACGAGTCTTCGCCAAACCACGTCCTGTGGTTATGGGTCCCGGATCGGCGCTCCGCTTCGCTGCGCTTGTCCGGGACGACACCATTTGCTTTGAAGTTGCGTCCTATCCAGCGCGCCCTTTCTTCTCCAAATCCCGTCCCGTCTCCAGCATTAGCCGCCGCAACCAGATCGAGCCCGGATCCATCTGGGCGCGGGTCGGGTAGAACATGAACTGCTCATCGATGCCGGGGTCGAGCGGCGGCGTCACCGTGACGAGGCCGAGCTGCTTGGACAGCGCCGCGATCAACCGGCGCGGCACGAAGGCGACGAGGTCGGTACGGGCGGCGACGTGCAGCGCTTCGAGATAACCCGGGACGACGAGAGCGATATGCCGGTCTATGCCCTTGGTGCCCAGCCAAGTGTCGATGAGGTCCTCCGGCTGGCCGCGGATGATCACGCCGACATGGCGCGCGGCCAGGAACGTCTCGCGCCGCTTCAGCTTCGTGGTCATGGGGTGGCCGCGCCGCACCGCCAGCGCGTCGCTGTCGGTGTAGAGCAACTGGCGGTGAAATCCCTTGAAGGCGTTGCCGATCGAGATCACGAGATCGATGGTGCGGGCGAACTCGGCGTGGAAAATCGCCGGTCCTCGCCACGGCACCACGTCGATGCGGACGTTGGGGGCGGCCTGCGTCACCTTTTCCATCAAGGGCGGCATCAACAGCTCGACCGCGAGGTCCGGCATCATCAGTCGGAATTGCCGCTCGCTGCGCGCCGCATCGAATTCATCCGATACGAACAGCCCGCGCACCTGGTCGAGCGCCTGCGCCAGCGGCGCGCGCAAGGCTTGCGCCCGCGGCGTCAACTCCATCCGCGCGCCTGTGCGTACCAAGAGCGGATCGCCAAGGATGTCGCGCAGACGCTGGAGCGCATGACTCGCCGCCGGCTGCGACAGCCCGATCCGCAATGCGGCGCGGCTGACGCTGGCCTCGCGCAGCAGCGCGTCGAGCGCGGTCAGGAGATTGAGGTCGAGCGAATTCAAATTCATGAGGCGAATAGATATCATATCCACTATCGATTTGAAGAATTTAGCACCGGCGGCGATGATTTCCGTGTTCTCACCAAAGGAGATGCCGCCATGAGCGCGAGCGCCAACAAGAAACTGATGCAGGATATCTTTGCAGCCGCCGCCAGCCCCGATCCGGCTGCGCGCGACCGTGGCTTGTTCACCGAAAGTCTTGCCGACGACGCCAAATGGATCGTGACCGGCCAGTATTCCTGGTCGCGCACCTTTTCGGGCAAACAGGCGATCCTCAACGATCTGCACGGCTATGTGCGGACCCGCCTTGTCGACCGGACGCGGACGGTCGCTCATCGCTTCATCGCCGACGGCGATATCGTCGTCATCGAAGCAAAGGGCGACAATGTCACGCCAGAAGGCGTGCGCTACGACAACGACTATTGTCTCGTGTTTCGTCTCGAGGACGGCAAGATCAAGGAGATCCGGGAATATTGCGACTCGGTGCTGACCGAGAAGGCCCTTGGTCCGTTTCCACAAACGGCCGTGAGGGCCGCGAGCTGAGCGGATCGAGCAGCGTCGCCTCCGTCGACCGGTGCCGTCCGCCGCGGTCGGCGAGGAGCGTGTTGGTCTGGCGCAGGCCGGACCAGCTGCAGCGGCCTGCATGCCGCTGCGGGCTTCTCGCTAAAACCTTGCTCACCTGCCGATAAAATCAGCAGATGTTGTACCATCCGACGGATGCGCGCGCGAAAAATTTGAAGGTTCAATTAACGAGTGTCCCCCATTGTGTCGCGGTGCAGCGTGGGTCGCGAACAACGCGACGCGCGGCTGCCAGAGTGGCCGGTGACGATCGCCGGATTAGGCCGGCCGCTCGAATTGACATGCATCTGGGTGGACAGTGGGAATGCCGAGTTTTCGTTTGCGGATCAGGGGACGCCTGTACGCAGGTTTCATGGCCTTGGTGGCGGTTGGTCTTGTGATGGCGGTGGTCGCCATCTGGAATTTGCGATCCGTCCAGGATCAGGTCGCAAAACTCTCCGCGTTGTCGGACAGCACGGCGCGCGTCCTGGAGATATCGACCCATCTTCAGGCCATCCAGCGGGCCAATCTGCGCTACATTTACGACGCCAACGAGCCTGCGATGCGGGAGGCTGCCGAGCGAGAGGCCGCGGCGACCGGGCTGTTGCAGCTGGGAGCAAAGGGCACCCTCTCGGAGGAGCGGCGGAAGCTCTACGACGATCTGATCGCCGACATCGCCAAAATGAAAAGCCTGCGCGACAGTCTCGGCGACGCCGTCAACGAGGCGCGGACCGGCAAGGCGACGCTGTTGCCGAGTGGCGAAGAGCTGACCGTCAAGATGGCCAAGCTGGTCGATGTGGCCCGTGCCGCCGCCGACGACGACACGGTGTCGCTCGTCGCGGACCTCGAGTCCCGGGTCCTGCTGGTTCGAATCGCGAACTGGCGCTTCCTCGCTCTGCGCGACGCCAACGGGCCCACCGCCTTCAGAACCAATGTCGACAGGGCGGTGCAGCGGCTGGCGGCCGTCGAAAGGAGCCCGCAGGCGGCGGACCTTCGCTCGTCTCTGACGCCTGTGAAGACCGCCCTTGGTATCTACAAATCCGCGTTCGAAACCACCTCTGCGGCGATGCTGCGGTCCGACGAGATCTACCACAAGGATCTCGCACCGCTCATCTCCGCCAGCATAGCCAAGCTCAAGGTCGCGGAAACCGCCTTGAAGACGGATTACAATGATTCGCGCACCGCGGCCGATGCTGTGATCGACGGCACGACCTCGCTGCAGGAGATCGCGGGCGGCCTCGCCGTCCTGTTCGGACTGATCGTCGCCTTCCTGACCGCCCGCAGCATCGTGCGGCCGCTGACCTCGATGACGCGCGCAATGGGGCTGCTTGCCGGCGGCAATCTCGCCGTCGAGATCCCCTCGCGCGGCAAGGTCGACGAGATCGGCGACATGGCCAAGGCGATCGACGTCTTCAAGACAAACATGATCGAGACCGAACGGCTGCGCCAAGAGCAGACCGCAACCGAGGCCCGGCAGGCCGAGAGCCGCAAGGCCGACATGGCCCGGCTCGCCAGTCAGTTCGAGCAGGCGGTGGGCGAGATCGTCGATACCGTATCCTCGGCATCGCACGAGCTCGAGGGCTCGGCCGGCACCCTGACCGCGACCGCGAGGCGCGCTCAGGATCTCTCCACCGAAGTGCAATCCGCCTCCCAGGAAGCCTCGGCCAATGTGCAGGCGGTCGCCTCCGCGACCGAGGAGTTGTCCTCCTCGGTGACGGAGATCGCGCGCCAGGTGCAGGAATCGGCGCGCATAGCGGGCGAAGCCGTCGGTCAGGTAAGCAAGACCAACGCGCGCGTCAGCGAGCTCTCCAAGGCTGCAGCCCGCATCGGCGACGTGGTCGAGTTGATCAGCACCATCGCCGGCCAAACCAACCTCCTGGCGCTGAACGCCACCATCGAGGCGGCGCGCGCGGGTGAAGCCGGCCGCGGCTTCGCCGTAGTCGCCTCGGAGGTCAAGGCGCTCGCCGAGCAGACCGCGAGGGCCACCGGTGAGATCGCCCAGCAGGTCTCGGGCATCCAGGCTGCGACGGAGGAGTCGGTCGGCTCGATCAGGGAAATCAGCGGCACCATCGAGCGGCTGTCGGAGATCTCGTCGACGGTCGCCGCCGCCGTGGAGGAGCAGGGTGCGGCGACGCGGGAGATCTCCCGCAACGTCCAGCAGGCGGCCCAAGGCACGCAACTCGTGTCGTCCAACATCGGCGACGTGCAGCGCGGGGCGTCCGAGACCGGCTCGGCGTCTTCGCAGGTGCTCTCGGCGGCACGCTCGCTGTCGGCCGACAGCAACCGCTTGAAGCAGGAAGTCGCCAACTTCCTGAACTCGGCCCACGCCGCCTGAGCCTCAAGAAGCAAAAGGCCACGCGCACGCGCGTGGCCTCGCATTGTGACCTGAGACGATCAGGCGACTTTCGTCGTCATGTGCTTGAACATGTTGCTGCGGGCCTCGTCGTCCATCTCCGCCTTGAAGGTGAACTTGTCCTTCAGCGCGATCGCGCGCGCCGCCGCGGGCCGCGCCGTGACCTCGTCCACCAGCCGCTTGACGTTCGGGTATCGCGCGAAGGCATCGTCGCCGAGCTTGAACGGCACCATCCGCGCCCAACCCCACAGCGCCATGTCGACGATCGAATAGCTGTCGCCGACCATGTAGCGGCGGCCTTTGAGGTGGCCGTCGAGAATCTTGTAATGGCGATCGGTCTCGAACTGATAGCGGTTATGCGCGTAGTCGTGGTTCTGGTCTTTCGGCGCAAAATGCTTGAAGTGCACGGCCTGGCCCGAATACGGCCCGACGCCGGTGGCGACGAACATCAGCCATGACAGCATCTCGCCGCGAACATTGGCGGCCGGCAGGAATTTGCCGGTCTTCTCGGCGAGATACAGCAGGATGGCGTTGGAATCGAACACGATGGTGCCGTTGTCGTCGATCGCCGGCACCTTGCCGTTCGGATTGATCTTCAGGTAGTCCGGCGTGAACTGCTCGCCCGTGCGGGTGTCGATCTTCACCGGCTCGAAGGGCAGGCCGGCCTCTTCGAGATAAAGCGCGACCTTGGTCGGGTTCGGCGAACCGTTGAAATAGAATTTGAGCATCGGGCATCTCCCCTGTGTTTGTTGGCTGAGAGTGGAGTCAGCAACATGTCCGCAAGCGGCCTTGTCTTGCCTGAACCTTATCGGGGAGGGCAACCGGCGAGTTTGCCGGGCGGCGTCTGCGCGTCACGCAGATCAGCCGGCGTAACAAAGGCCGATCGCCGCCGTAATGACCATGGCCGCGCCCACGACCTCCAGGCGCAACCCGAGCCGGGTAGCGATATGCATGTCGGAGGCCCGCGCCGCGCGCTCCGATCCGCGCGCGTAGCCGTGAACGATGACGTCGTGATTGAAGCTGTCGTGGGCCTCGTTGCTGCTGGCGAGCCCGACACAGACCACGAGCACGCCGAACAAGGCGAGGCCGAAAAATCCCAGCAGCGCGATCAGGAACATCGGAAACATGCCGACCAGAAAGATCGGCAGCAGCGGCACCAGCAGCAATGTCTCGGACTGTCGTCGCATGGCTCGACCGATCAAGACGGGGCGTAGGCGGTCAATCTAGTCCCGCCGGCCGCTGTATTCAACCAGTCTCGTCATTCCGGGGCCGCGCCAGGAGGCGCGCTCCGGGACGACGAAAGGAAGGCTACCCCGCCGCCATGCCGGCGCGGATCTCGGCGCGCAGCTCGTCGATCAGCTTAAGGCCCTTCTTGGTCTCGATGTGCCAGAAGGTCCAGCCGTTGCAGGCTTGCGCGCCCTGCGCCACTGCGCCCATGCGGTGGATGGAGCCGACCTTGTCGCCGAACATGATGGCGCCGTCGGCACGCACCAGCGCGCCGAGTTTCTTCTTCGCGTCGAACAGCTTGGTGCCGGGCATGATCATGCCACGCTCGATCAGCTCGGAGAACGCCACACGCGGCGCTTCGCGCGCCGTCATGAACGGGGCGAGGCTTGCCTCCGGAAGCGGCTCGATCGCGGCGATGCGCGCTTCGGCCGCTTTCGCATAGGTCTTGTTGCGCTCGAAGCCGATATAGGAGCGGCCGAGGCGCTTTGCGACCGCGCCGGTGGTGCCGGTGCCATTGAAGGGATCGATCACGAGATCGCCGGGTTTGGAGGACGACAGCAGCACGCGCGCCAGCAGGCCTTCCGGTTTCTGCGTCGGGTGCACTTTCTTGCCGTCGGCGCCCTTGAGGCGCTCCTCGCCGGTGCAAAGCGGGATCAGCCAGTCGGACCGTGCCTGCACGTCCTCGTTGGCGGCCTTCAGCGCCTCGTAGTTGAACGTGTAGCCCTTGGCCTTCTCGTCCCGCGCGGCCCAGATCATGGTCTCGTGCGCATTGGTGAAGCGGCGGCCGCGGAAATTCGGCATCGGGTTGGTCTTGCGCCAGACGATGTCGTTCAGCAGCCAGAAGCCGAGGTCCTGCATGATCGCGCCGACGCGGAAGATGTTGTGATAGGAGCCGATCACCCAGATCGTCGCCGACGGCTTCATCGCGCGGCGGGCGGCGAGCAGCCAGGCGCGGGTGAAATCGTCATAGGCGGAGAACGAATCGAACTTGTCCCAGTCGTCGTCGACCGCATCGACATGAGATTCGTCGGGGCGCTTGAGATCGCCCTTAAGCTGGAGATTGTAGGGTGGATCGGCGAACACCAGGTCGACCGAACCAGCCTGAAGCTTCGACATCTCGGCGACGCAATCGCCGAGGACGATGCTGTGCGAAGGAGACTCAAAATTTGTGCGGGGCGCCTTTGCAGACGCCCCGCGACGCGACTCTACCATGACTCAAGAACTCTGACTCAGGCGACGCTGTCGGCGACGCGGGACCAAACAACCGACTGACCGTTACATTGAAGCGGCAAAGTAAAAATCGACTTAACCCGTGGCTTTCGTGAACAGCCCTCACATCGCGCCTTGCACGCGGCTCGCTCCGCGCATTCTCCATGTTTTGCAGTGTATTTCGCGTTTCTTCGCGTTGCGGCTGTGATCGGAGCGCAAAAAGACTCAAAATTCCTCTCGGAAAAAATTGCTCGATGCCCGGAAAAAATTGCTGGCATTGCCATGCTGTCGCACTAGGCAATAATTGCCGAGCGGGATATTGATTAACGCAACGGAAACGTATGTGGCGCGTTGAGCTTTCGCGCTTTCGCGCCGAATTGAGCTAGGACCGAGGGAAGCCGCCATGCGCTACGATGATTTCCGCCGCAGCGACGACATCGAGGATCGTCGCGACGATGGTGGCGGCGGCGGTGGAGGAGGCGGGTTCGGCCTCCCCATGGGCGGCGGCGGGCTTGGGATCGGTACCATCATCGTGCTCGGCCTGGTCGGCTACGCCTTCGGCATCGATCCGCGCATCCTGATCGGCGGCGCCGAGATACTCACCGGCGGCGGCCAGGCGCCGTCCTACCAGACCGATCGCCAATCGTCGTCCAACGGCAAGCGCGGCGCGCCGACAGACGAGATGGGCAGCATGATCTCCGGCATCCTCGGCGAGATCGACGATCGCTGGAGCGAGATCTTCCAGGCCTCCGGCCAGTCCTTTACCGGTCCAAAGGTCGTGCTGTTCCGCAACGTCACCAATGGCGGGCGCTGCGGCCGGGCGGAGTCGGCGATGGGACCGTTCTATTGTCCGCCCGACAGGACCATCTTCCTCGACACCGGTTTCTTCCGAGAGGTCGAGACGCGTTTTCGCGGCTGCTCCGGCAAGTCGGCCTGTAACTTCACCACCGCCTACATCATCGCCCATGAGGCCGGCCATCACATCCAGAACCTGCTCGGCATCATTCCGCGCGTGACGCGGCTGCAGCAGCAGGCCGGCAGCAAGGCGGAGGCCAATGCGCTGCAGGTGAAGGTCGAATTGCAGGCCGACTGCCTGTCCGGTGTCTGGGTCAATCGCGAGGCGAAGAAGCGGCCGAACTTCCTGGAGCCGGGCGACATCGACGCCGCACTCACCACGGCGAGCGCGATCGGCGACGACACGCTGCAGCGCCAGTCCACAGGCCGCGTCGTGCCCGATTCCTTCACCCACGGCTCGGCGGCGCAACGCAAACAATGGTTCATGACCGGCTACCAGCAGGGCACCGTCCAGGCCTGCAACACGTTTGGGGGCGGACAGTAGGGGTTATCCGTCATCCTGAGGTGCTCGCCAATTGGCGAGCCTCGAAGGATGGCGAGCCCGTGGCCCATCCTTCGAGGGCGCAAGAGCGCGCACCTCAGGATGACGTCAGTGGTCTGTGAAGAAGGTGCGTTGCAATGACCTCCATCGACGAAACAAAACAGTTCGTCCCGCTCAACATCGCGGTGCTCACCGTGTCGGACACGCGCGCGCTGGCGGATGATAAATCCGGCCAGACCCTGGCCGACCGTCTCACCGCTGCCGGCCATCATCTCGCCGCGCGCGAGATCGTCACCGATGACGTCGAGGCGATCCGCACCGTCATCCGCCGCTGGATTGCGGACGCAGGTGTCGACGTCGTCATCACCACCGGCGGCACCGGTTTCACCGGGCGCGACGTCACGCCGGAGGCGATCGAGCCCTTGTTCGAGAAGCGCATGGACGGTTTCTCGATCTCATTCCACATGCTGAGCCACGCCAAGATCGGAACGTCGACGATCCAGAGCCGCGCCACGGCCGGCGTCGCGGGCGCAACCTACATCTTCTGCCTCCCAGGTTCGCCCGGTGCCTGCCGCGACGGCTGGGACGGCATTCTCAAAGCCCAACTCGACTACCGCACCCGCCCCTGCAATTTCGTCGAGATCATGCCACGGCTGGACGAGCATCTGCGCCGGCCGAAGGCCCAGGGCGCGACGGTGTAGTTGGACATTTCTTCTCCGCTCATGTCGGCCGAAGCTTTAGCGAAGGCGGATGCGGGGAAGGTGGCATAGGCCGCCTTCGGCCGCCCGTCCTTAAAGAATGCCGAAGCGAAGCTTGGGTATCTATCGGCACGGAGTGCTCGGAGACATACCCCTCGCCCTAGTGAGTGTGCGTCTGGCAGCATCGCTGCCCTCTCCCACAAGGGGCGAGGGCGCATACATGCGCCTCTCGCTCGTTGCGAGAGTTCTACAGATCCCGCTCCCACGTTTCCCCAAGCAGATCCTGCCCGAAGCTGTGATGCGGCTCGCTCTTCACGAGCTTGAAGCCTGCGCTTTGATAGATGCCACGCGCGGCGACCAGGATGCTTTGCGTCCACAGCGTCATCTTGCTGTAGCCCCTCTCGCGCGCACCCTGGATGCATTGGTCGACCAGCGCGCGGCCGACACCGAGTCCCCGCGCTTTCTTTTCCACCTGCAACAGGCGCAGCTTGGCGATCTGGTCCGTGGCCTTGACCAGAAAGATAGAGCCGACCGGCTCTCCGCCCACTTCCGCAATCCAGCAGTGCTCGCGGGCGGCGTCATAGTTCTTGATGAACTGTGCGCAGATCTCGGCGACCAGGGCCTCGTAGCTGATATCCCAGTTGTAGTCGGCCGCATAGGCGGCGGCCTGCCGGGAGATGACCCAGCCCATGTCGCCGACGCGATGGCTGCGCAGCATGAAAGCCGCGGGGTGGCTTCGATGCTCCAGCACGGCCTCGATGGTCGCCATAGCCTGCGTGAGCCGCGTTGCATCGCTGGTCGAAAGCTGAGCCAGCATTGCGGCGACCTCATTTTGCGAGCCCAGGTTCAGCTTGGCAAAGGCCTGGCGCCCCTTGGCGGTGAGGCTGAGCTGGTATTGCCTGCGATCCGCGGGCAGGGCCCTGCGGGTGATCAGGCCCTTTTCGTCGAAGCTTTGCACGATCCGGCTGAGATAGCCGGGGTCGAGGCCAAGCTCGTTGCCGATCTCCTTGGCGGCAAGGTCGTCCCGTTGCGCGAGCTCGTAGAGCACGCGGGCCTCGCTGAGCGAGAACGGGCTCTTGCCAAGGTGCTGGTCGAGCACGCCAAGCTTGCGGGTGTAGAAGCGGTTGAAGGCGCGGACCGCTGCGATGTGGTCGTCGGTAGGATTGAACGACATGGGTCACCTCCGATATTTGCCATTGTCAAATAATTATTTGACCTTGGCAAGTATCGACGTGCCTCAGCCGACCATGACGATCCGGCTGCGCAGCAAGATCCGCGACGAGCGGCCGAGCCGCCGGAGCAGCCGTGCCTCGGAGTGGCGGGCTTGGGGCGGGTAGCCGCCAATGCGGTCGTAGTGATCACGCGCGATCAAAAGTCCCTGATCGCCGAAGGGACCGACGAGCTTGCGCATCAGGGCCCGGAGGATGTGGCGGAAGCCGGCATCGGCGTAGGGCGAGCGCGCATAGCGGAAGACGGCCGCACGATCCCGGCCGCTGGTCGAGACGGACTGGATGAACTGGGTGGTTTCCTCGATCCAGCCGGTTTCCAGCACGGCGCCCGCGGGCAGGAACATCAGCCAGGACGAACGGGCCTGGAGTGCGCCGGCGGCGAGCGCGGCGCCTTGAGTGGATCCTTCGAAGCCGATGAAACGGCAGCCCGCGACGTCGGCAACGCGCTCGATGACGCCATTGCGGGTGCCGTCGACCAGGAGCACTTCCCGGATGACGCCTGCGGCGGCACCGGGTACCAGCGCGGCCAGAGTTGCGACGGCCGTCTGCTCGACGCCTTCGGTCGGAATGATGACGCTCAGCATGATGGAAGCTTCACTGTCCACACTTCGGGAGAAGCGTAGCTCATTATGAGGGCGTCATAAAACATGGCGCTGCCGAGTGCAACTTTCCGGCCGCGCCTCGGCAGACGATGGTAAACCGCTGCAGCCCTCGCATCCAAATATGTCCCGTACGGGGCGGCGATATTGCCGAATGTGTCGCCCCAGCCTGTCCTGTCCGTATTAATCCGGAGGTGAGCCGCAATATTGCGCGGCGCGCCGGCCGTTCGCGATCATGCAAGAGGAGGATGCGATAGCGGACGAGCGCGAGGACGGGAAAACGTGCAACCACGCTGCTGACGAGGGCTTCGAATGAACGCCGGTCAACTCGCTGTTCGCAGCACCGCCGCACAATGTCGTGCAATCATCAGTTCCTCATTCGTTGGAATGACGAAGACATCGACTGCGCTATCGCCATCGTTGATGCGCTCGCGCGCCGCATCATTCGCAGCGGCATCGATGCGCACGCCGAGCCAGTCGAGACGCTCACCGATCGCGCTGCGGATTTCGCTGGCATGCTCGCCGATGCCGCCGGTGAAGACCAGGCAGTCTAGCCCTGCAAGCGTTGTCGCCATCGCCGCCACCTCCTGCGCGGCGCGGAAGGTGAAGAGCTCGACCGCCTCCCGCGCCGCAGCTTCGCGGCTCGCAAGCAGCATGCGCATATCCGACGCGATGCCGGAGACGCCGAGCAGGCCCGATTCGTGGTAGAGCAGGTGCTGGACATCTTCGACCGACATCTTCTCGTGCTGTTGCAGATAGAGCAGCACGCCCGGGTCGAGCCTGCCGCAGCGCGTGCCCATCACCAGCCCGTCGAGCGGCGTCAGTCCCATCGTGGTGTCGATGCTGCGGCCGTCGCGCAAGCCGCACAGGCTCGCGCCGTTGCCGAGATGCGCGATCACAGTGCGCTTCGCCACGAGCTGCGGCGCGATTCGGGCGAGCCGTCCCGCGACATATTCGAACGAGAGGCCATGAAATCCGTAGCGCCGGATGCCGCGCTCTTCATAACGTCGCGGAATGGCGAAGCGGCTGGCGGGCGGCGCAATGCCGTGGTGGAAAGCGGTATCGAAGCAGGCGATCTGCGTCAGGTCGGGCCTGATCGCCGTGATAGTGCGGACCGGAGCCAGGCAGCGCGGCTGGTGCAGGGGCGCCAGCGGCGTCAGCGCTTGCAGCTTTGCGGTGACATCCTCCGTCAGCTCGACCGGAGCGGAATAGTCCGGACCGCCATGGACGACGCGATGGCCGACGGCGCGCAAGCGATGGTCGCCGAAACGATCCTCGATGAAGCCGAGCACGTCGGCGAACAGATGATCGCTGGCCGCATCCGATGCTTCCCTCCGTTTCTCGAACAGGTCTTCGCCCGCGGGACTCTTCACGACGAGCCGCGGCTTCGTCTCGTGCTCGTCAAGCAGGCCCTTGCAGAGCAGGGCGGGCTCGGCCGCCGAGATATCGAACAGGCCGAATTTGATGCTCGACGATCCCGAGTTGAGAACGAGAACCGTGTTCGACATGGCTCCCCTCAGTCGCCTGCCTCTGCCGGCGTGTTGCCGCCGGCGCTGTTCTGCCAGACCCATTCCTGGATTTCCGGCATGTCCTCGCCGTATTCGCGCACATAGCGCGAATGCTCGATCAGCTTGTCGCGGAATTGCTGCTTCACCTGCGCCGCCCTGGTCGCGAGCCCCGGCACGCGCTCGATCGCCTCGATCGCGAGGTGATAGCGGTCGAGCTCGTTGAGCACGACCATGTCGAACGGCGTCGTCGTGGTGCCTTCCTCGGCAAAGCCGCGGACGTGCATGCCGGCGTGGTTGGTGCGATTATAGGTCAACCGGTGGATCAGATAAGGATAGCCGTGATAGGCGAAGATCACCGGCTTGTCGCGCGTGAACAGGCCGTCGAAGTCGCGGTCGGACAAGCCGTGCGGGTGCTGCTCCCTGGGTTGCAGCGTCATGAGGTCGACGACGTTGACGACGCGGATCTTCAGCTCGGGCAGCGCCTTGCGCAGCAGGTCGACGGCAGCGAGCGTTTCCAGTGTCGGCACGTCGCCGGCGCAGGCCATCACGACATCGGGCTCGCCATTCGCATCTTCCGTGCCGGCCCAGCTCCAGATGCCGATGCCGGCGGCGCAATGCGTGGCTGCCTCCTGCATCGACAGCCATTGCGGCGCCGGCTGCTTGCCAGCGACGATGACGTTGATGCGGTCATAGGTGCGCAGGCAGTGATCGGCGATCCACAGCAGCGTGTTGGCATCCGGCGGGAAGTAGATGCGGACGATGTCGGCCTTCTTGTTGGCGACGAGATCGACGAAACCGGGATCCTGATGGCTGAAGCCGTTGTGGTCCTGACGCCAGACATGCGAGGTGAGCAGATAGTTGAGCGAGGCGATCGGTCGCCGCCACGGCAGATGCCGGGTCACCTTCAGCCATTTGGCGTGCTGGTTGAACATGGAATCCACGATGTGGATGAACGCCTCGTAGCAGGAGAAGAAGCCGTGCCGGCCCGTGAGCAGGTAACCCTCTAACCAGCCCTGGCAGAGATGCTCGCTCAGGACTTCCATCACGCGTCCGTCCTGGGCGAGATGCACGTCGTAAGGTTTTGTCGGCTCCATCCAGACGCGTTCGGTGGCCTCGAACACCGCATCGAGCCGGTTCGACGCAGTCTCGTCCGGGCCCATGATGCGGAAGTTGCGGGCATCGGCGTTGAGGCGGATGACGTCGCGCAGGAATTTCCCGAGCTCGCGGGTTGCCTCCGCCACGACGCCGCCCGGCTGCGCTACTTCGACGGCGAAACTGCGGAAGTCCGGCAGCTTCAGCTCCTTCTTCAGAAGGCCGCCATTGGCGTGCGGATTGGCGCCCATGCGGCGATTGGCTTCGGGCGCGAGCGCCTGGAGCTCGGCAATGAGCGCGCCGTTCGCGTCGAACAGCTTTTCCGGCTCGTAGCTGCGCATCCAGTCTTCGAGAATCTTCAGATGCGCCGGGTTCTCGCGACAGTTCGCGACGGGCACCTGATGCGCCCGCCAAAAGCCCTCCACCTTCTTGCCGTCGACTTCCTTGGGGCCGGTCCAGCCCTTCGGGCTGCGCAGCACGATCATCGGCCAGCGCGGGCGTTCGACGCTCTTGCGGCCGTCGCGGGCGTGCTGCTGGATCGACCGGATGCTGACGAGCGCGACGTCGAGCGCGTCTGCCATGGCCCGGTGCATCAATTTGGGATCGTCGCCCTCGACGAACAGCGGCTCGTGGCCGAGCCCGCGGAAGAGATCGCGGATCTCGTCGTCGCGCATCCGGCCGAGCACGGTCGGATTGGCAATCTTGTAACCGTTGAGATGCAGGATCGGCAGCACCGCGCCGTCATGCGCAGGATTGAGGAATTTGTTGGAGTGCCAGGACGCGGCGAGCGGGCCGGTCTCGGCCTCGCCGTCACCGACGACACAGGCGACGATCAGGTCGGGATTGTCGAAGGCCGCGCCATAGGCATGCACCAGCGCGTAACCGAGCTCACCGCCTTCGTGGATCGAGCCCGGCGTTTCCGGCGCCGCGTGACTCGGGATGCCGCCGGGGAAGGAGAATTGCCTGAACAGCTTGCGCAACCCCTCGGTATCGCGCGCGATATCGGGATAGAGCTCGCTGTAGCTGCCTTCGAGATAGGTGTTGGCGACCATGCCGGGGCCGCCGTGCCCGGGACCGCAGACATAGATCACGTTCAGGTCCAGCGCGCGGATGACGCGGTTGAGATGGGCATAAATGAAGTTCAAACCGGGCGTCGTGCCCCAATGGCCGAGCAAACGCGGCTTGATGTGCTCGGGCCGTAAGGGCTCGCGCAGCAGCGGATTGTCGAGGAGATAGATTTGCCCGACGGAGAGATAGTTCGCGGCGCGCCAATAGCGGTCGAGCAGTTCGAGGTTGCTGCTCGCTGCGGCCAATTGTTGTTGATTTGTCATGTTCTTGCCGACCTTCACCCAACGATCGTCATCAACCATGTTCCGCGACGATCGATCCCTCCCGTGATCAAACGGAATCGTGGTCACGCTGGTGTTGCGTGAAATCAAAAACCCCCGCCCGAAATTTGGGCAGCTCTACTGTGCATGGGGTTGTTTTCACGTTTTTTGTTTGTGTTCTTGATTTGTTCCTTTGACATGCTATCTTGGCTTCATGAGTCCAGCATCCTCTCATGCTCTCAAGCACCCGCCGGTCACGGCGCCCTCCGAGCCGGCGGGTGCGCCTTCTGACTTCCCTGAGCTGGCGGTCGCCATCGACCGCCAGCGCAGGCGAGGCCGGGGCGCGCAGTCCAACGCCAGCGGCCGGTTTGAGGCCGAGGCGCGCGTCGCATTCGACGATGGCTGGCAGAGCCTTGAAGAACTGCCCCCGTTCAAGACCACGGTCGGGATCGACACCTCGCGCAAGGTGATCACCCGCAACGAATCTCCCGACATCGGCTTCGATCGTTCGATCAATCCCTACCGCGGTTGCGAGCACGGCTGCGTCTATTGCTTCGCGCGGCCGACGCATGCCTATCTCGGCCTGTCGCCGGGGCTCGACTTTGAGTCGAAGCTGTTCGTGAAGCCCGAGGCGCCGGCGTTGCTCGAGAAGGAGCTTGCGGCGCCGGGCTACGAGCCGCGGATGATCGCGATCGGCACCAACACCGATCCCTATCAGCCGATCGAGCGCGAGCGCAAAATCATGCGCGGCATTCTGGAGGTGCTGGAGCGCGCCGGCCATCCCGTCGGGATCGTCACCAAGTCGGCGCTGGTCGTGCGCGACATCGACATTCTCGCGCGAATGGCCAAACGCAACCTCGCCAAGGTCGGGATCTCCGTGACCTCGCTCGATCCGAAACTAGCGCGCACCATGGAGCCGCGGGCGTCCACGCCGCCGAAGCGGCTGGAGGCACTGAAGCAGCTTTCCGAGGCTGGCATTCCGACCACCGTCATGGTCGCGCCCGTGATCCCCGCGCTGAACGATTCCGAGATCGAGCGCATCCTGGATGCCGCCGCCCATGCCGGCGTCAAGGAGGCCTCCTACGTGTTGCTGCGGTTGCCGCTCGAGGTGCGCGATCTCTTTCGGGAATGGCTGATGGCGAACTATCCGGACCGGTATCGCCACGTCTTCACGCTGATCCGCGACATGCGCGGCGGCCGTGACTACGATGCGAAATGGGGCGAGCGCATGAAGGGCACCGGCCCGATGGCCTGGACCATCGGCCGCCGCTTCGAGATCGCTTGCGACAGGGTCGGGCTGAACAAACGGCGCGCCAAGCTGACGACGGATCATTTTGCCAAGCCGAAGCGGAACGGCGATCAGCTCAGCCTGTTCTGAGGGACGAAGTGAGAGAGGCGTCTATGAGTAAGGAACCGCCAGCTCCTATCCCGCGGCTGACCGTCATCACGCTGGGCGTGAACGACATCCGCGCCAGCATTGCCTTTTACGACGCGCTCGGTTTCTCGCGCCGGCTCAAGGTAACCGGCGAGACCGTTGCGTTCTATGACACCGGCGGTCCGGTGCTCGCGTTGTTTCCCTGGGATCAACTCGCGGTCGACGCCAAATTGCCTGATCATCCGAGGCCATCGACGTTCCGCGGCATGACGCTCGCCTGGAATTGCCGCGCGCGTGAGGAGGTGGATGCGGTGCTGGTCTTCGCCGTCAGCAAGGGAGCCGCGTTGCTGAAGGCAGCACATGAGACCGACTACGGCGGCTATTCCGGCTATTTCGCCGATCCTGACGGCCATCCCTGGGAGGTCGTGGTCGCGCCCGGCATCGACGTCGGCGAGGACCGGCGGGTGCATCTGGCGGAATAGGGCGGCTGGCTTGAATAACGGGAATTGTTCGAGGTTCCCGATTGCGCAGGCCATGCCGCTTGCGCACGATCCCGGCCATGATTCGGGATCAATCCGCCAAGAAGCCGGCCAAAGGCGCGCCCAAAAAGGCTGCGCCTAAGAACGAGAAGGCTGCGCCTGAGAACAAGAAAGCTGCGCCCAAAAAAATCGCCAAGGCGCTGGCCGGCACAAAGAGCGCCATCATCGTTGCCCCAAGCTTCCGCCGTGAGCGCGCGCTGATCAAGTGCGGCGTTTGGCCGGTAGCGGGCTGCGATGAGGCGGGCCGGGGGCCACTGGCCGGTCCGGTGGTGGCGGCGGCGGTGATTCTCGATCCCGACCGCATCCCGCGCGGCATCGACGATTCCAAGCGCCTGACGGCCGAGGAGCGCGAAAGGCTGTTCGGCAAGATCTGCGCGACCGCCCAGGTCTCGGTGGCCGTCGCCTCGCGCTCCCGCATCGACCGCGACAACATCCTGCGCGCCTCGCTGTGGGCGCTGAAGCGCGCCGTGGTGGCGCTGCCCCAGCAGCCGCGGCACGTCTTCGTCGACGGCCGCGACCGGCTCGACACGGAATGCGATTGCGAGGCCGTGATCGGCGGCGACGGCATCGTCCTGTCGATCGCAGCGGCCTCGATCATCGCCAAGGTAACGCGGGACCGCCTGATGTGCGCGTTGGCGCAGGACTGTCCCGGCTACGGTTTCGAGCAGCATAAGGGCTACGCCGTGCCCGAGCACCTCGACGCGCTCAACCGCCTCGGTCCCACCGTCCACCACCGCAGCTTCTTCGCCCCCGTCGCCGCCGCACGCGCCAAGCACATGCCCTGGACGGTCGAGCCGGCGCAGGATCTGTTTGCGGTGACCGAGATCCAGCTGCAGGTGGACGCGAGCCTGGAAGTCGACGCGTCGGCAAATCTCTAGACGAGACTCAGTTGCCACGACGCGTCACGCCCTTTATCAAAACAGTCGTGAGCGAATAGGGCCGGCTTCACGGGTTGGCTGCATCTTTCGGACGTTACATGCGGTTTACCTCCCTGGTCATCGAGCTCATTCGCGCGCGGCCGCGGCTGATCGTCTGGATCGCCGTGCTGCTCCAGGCCGCGATGTGGCTGTTCGTGGCGCTCGTGTTTTATCGCAGCCCGCCCGGCAGTCTCGCGACCCTGCTGGCCTTCGGCCGCGAATACCAGGTCGGCACCGATCTCGGGCCGCCCTTGCCGGTCTGGCTCGCCGACATCGCCTATCGCGCTGCCGGCGGCCACCTGTTCGGTGTCTACGTGCTGGCCGAACTCTGCGGGATCGCGACGTTGATCACGCTCTATCATCTGTCCCGCGCGGTGGTCGGCCCCCAGCAGGCAGTGCTGGCCGTGCTGCTGACCATGACGCTGCTGGCCTTCTCCTCGCCCACACTCGACTTCGGCCCTCTGGTGCTGGCGCGACCGCTCTGGGCGCTGCTGCTGCTGCATTCCTGGCAGATCATCGGACAGCGCCGCGGCAACGCCTGGTTTGCCTGGTCGATCGAGGCCGGCCTCTTGCTGTTGACGACGCCGGCTGCGATCTTCCTGCTGCTGCTGATCGTCGTCTTCGCGCTCGCAACCGCGGACGGCCGCCGCACGTTGCGTGCCTTCGACCCGCTGTTTGCGCTGGTGGTCGTCGCCGTGCTGGCATTGCCCTATGCCGTCTGGCTGACGCGCGCCGAGGCGCTCGTCCTGCCGGCCCTGCCTGAGGTCGCCCAGCTCAATGCCCGTGCGCTGCACGCGGCCTGGCTGCTCGGGGGGCTCCTGCTCGGTGCGGCGGCGATCCCGGCGCTGACCGTCCTCAACACCGGCCTGTTCGTGCCCAAGAGCGAGGAGGCGCCGATCATCTACCGCCCGCCGGTCGAGCCGCTCGCACGTAATTTCGTCTATTTCTTCGCGCTGGCGCCGGCGCTCGGCGCGGTGCTGATCTCCGGCCTGCTGGGCCTCGACGCCGTCGTCGGCGGCGCCGGCGTCGTGCTGGTGTTGTCGGGGCTTGCCGTGGTCGTGGGGGCCGGCGATCTCATCGCGATGCGCCGCGCGAGGATGCTGCGGATGGTCTGGGCGGCTGCCGTCGTGGCGCCCGCAATCGGCGTCGTGCTCGCCGTCCTGCTGCTGCCGTGGACCGGTGCCAACGAGATCGCGACCTCGATGCCGGCCCGCGCGATTTCGGACTTCTTCGACGAGAGCTTTGCCCGCCGCACCAATCATCGCCTGCGCGCGGTCGCCGGCGAGACCCAGCTTGCGAGCTTGATCACGCTGCATTCCGGCCGGCCGCATCTCTTCATCGATGCCGAGCCCGCGCGTACACCCTGGATCAATCAGGCCAAATTCAGCGAGACCGGCGGCGTCGTGGTCTGGCGCGCTTCCGATACCGCCGGCACGCCGCCGCCGGACATCCTCGCGCGCTTTCCCGGCATCGTGCCGGAAGTCCCGCGCGCCTTCGAATGGCTGGTGACCGGACGCCAGCAACTCCTGCGCATCGGCTGGGCCATCGTGCGGCCGAAGGGGACTTAGTTGCTCGCTCTTTCGGTGGTCATTGCGAGGAGCCCTTGCGACGAAGCAATCCACAGCCCCTCCGCGGAAAGATTCTGGATTGCTTCGCTGCGCCCGCAATGACGGCGAAAGGCTGTACGGCCCCTCACGCCTCCGCCAGCACCTTCGCGATCGCGCGCAGATCCTGCCAGGCCAGCCGCTTGTACGACGGCGAGCGCAACAGATAGGCGGGATGGAAGGTCGGCAGCGCGCGAATGGTGCGCCCGCCCGTCTCGTAGTCGAACCAGCGGCCGCGGGTACGCATGATGCCTTCGCGGGTCGACAGCAGCGTCTGCGTCGAGGGATTGCCGAGTGTCACCAGCACCTCCGGATTCACCAGCTCGATCTGGCGCTGGATGAACGGCAGGCAGATTTGCGTCTCCTGCGGCGTCGGCGTGCGGTTGCCGGGCGGCCGCCAGGGAATCACGTTGGCGATGTAGGCCGTGGTGCGGTTGAGGCCTATGGCTCCTATCATCAAATCGAGCAGCTTGCCGCTGCGCCCGACGAAGGGCAGCCCCTCGATGTCCTCGTCGCGGCCCGGTGCCTCGCCGACGAACATGATGCGTGCCTGCGGATTGCCGTCGGCGAAAACCAAACGTGTCGCCGTGTGCTTCAGCGCGCAGCCGTCAAAGCTCTGCATCAGCTCGCGCAGCGCCTCCAAGCTTGGCGCGGTGCGTGCGGCCTCGCGCGCCGAGGCGATCGCGATGTCGGGCGCAGGTGCCGCCTCGCCGCGCATCACCGCGGGCGCGGCGACCGGCCGTGGGGCCTCGACTGGAGGTGGCGCGCGCGGGGCCGGAGGTGGAACATCCAATTCCGCCAGGCGGTCGATCGGTTCCTCCGCGAGCGTGCAATCGACTCCGGCCTCCAGATAGAAGGCGAGCAGCTCTCGGACCGTGGGTGCGGGTTCTGGGATCATCGGAAAGTCTGACTATTAGTCCAGTTTGGGGCGCCTTGCACCCCGGCGAAACGCATTTCCGAGGTTGTCCTACCCGGAAAAATCGGAAACAAGAGGGCGCAATCGACCAAGGACCGTCTCAAGGGCTGAGATCAGATGAGCACCGAAGAACTTCCCCCGCGCGAATCCATGGAATTCGACGTCGTCATCGTCGGCGCCGGTCCCTCGGGCCTGGCTGCGGCGATCCGGCTGAAGCAGATCAATGCCGATCTCAATGTCGTGGTGGTGGAGAAGGGCTCCGAGGTCGGTGCGCATATTCTCTCCGGCGCCGTGATCGATCCGGCCGGGCTCGACAAGCTGATCCCGGACTGGCGCGAGGATTCCGATTGTCCGCTCAAGACGCAGGTCAAGGACGACCGCTTCTTCTGGTTCACCGAGACCAGCGCGATCAAGCTGCCGAACTTCATCATGCCGCCGCTGATGGACAATCATCACTGCTATATCGGCTCGCTCGGCAATGTCTGCCGCTGGCTGGCGCGCAAAGCGGAAGCGCTAGGCGTCGAGATCTATCCCGGTTTTGCCGCGGCCGAAGTGCTCTATGACGACAATGGCGCGGTGCGCGGCATCGCCACCGGCGACATGGGGATCGGCCGGGACGGCAAGCCGAAGGACTCCTTTACCCGTGGCATGGAATTGCTCGGCAAGTACACGCTGTTCGCCGAAGGTGCGCGCGGCAGCCTGACCAAGCAGCTGATCTCGAAATACGCGCTCGACACCAAAAGTGAGCCGCCGAAATTTGGCATCGGGCTCAAGGAAGTCTGGCAGATCGATCCGGCCAAGCATCAGAAGGGCCTCGTGCAGCACGCGGTTGGCTGGCCCTTGAACAACAACACCGGCGGCGGCCTGTTCTTCTACCATTATGACGAGAACCTGGTGTCGATCGGTTTCGTCGTTCATCTCAACTACAACGACCCCTATTTGTCGCCATTCGACGAATTCCAGCGCGTCAAGAACCATCCGGCCGTCCGCGCGACGCTTGAAGGCGGCAAGCGGCTGGCTTACGGCGCGCGCGCCATCACCGAAGGCGGGTACCAGTCGGTGCCGCGGCTGAGCTTCCCGGGCGGTGCGCTAATCGGCTGCGCGGCCGGCTTCGTCAACGTGCCCCGGATCAAGGGCGTGCACAATGCCATGGGCACCGGCATGCTCGCGGCCGAACATGTTAACGTGGCTCTCGCTGCGGGCCGCGCCAATGATGAGCTGGTCGAATACGAGAACGGTTGGCGCGATTCCGTCGTCGGTAAGGACCTCTATCCTGTCCGCAATGCCAAGCCGTTGTTGTCGAAGTTCGGCACCTTCATCGGCGCCGGGCTCGGCATCTTCGACATGTGGTGCAACACGCTGTTCGGCGGCTCGCTATTTGGCACCCAGTCGCACGCGAAGCCCGATCGCGCGACGCTCGATCCGGCCAAGACCCACGCGCCGAGAACCTACCCGAAGCCGGACGGCAAGATTTCCTTCGACAAGCTCTCGTCGGTGTTCCTGTCCAATACCAATCATGAGGAGGACCAGCCGGTCCATCTCAAGGTCACGGACATGAACCTCCAGAAGACCTCCGAGCACGACGTGTTTGCCGGTCCCTCGAATCGCTATTGCCCGGCCGGCGTCTATGAGTGGATCGAGGAAGGTTCGGGCCCGCGCTTCCAGATCAATGCCCAGAACTGCGTTCACTGCAAAACCTGCGACGTGAAGGACCCCAACGGCAACATCACCTGGGTTCCCCCGGAGGGCGGCGGCGGTCCGAACTACGAGGCCATGTAGGCTGGGGTCAGCAAGTCACGATCCATGTGACCGAGGCCAATGTGACCAGAGTTGCGTGATCTTCGCCCTGTGACGCACGTTCGCGTGAGAACCCGGCCGCGGTCCCCGTGGTCACGATAAGGCCATACTGGCGGCGTCTTGGGGCGCTCTTGACGGGTCACTTGGCCGATTTGTGCCGTGCGGAGGGGATCGCCCGGCCCGAATCCTTGCGGTGAAGCGCCAAAAGCGGCATTGTCGGCCTGACGGTTCCGGGTCCCCATGCCACCGGCCGCGTTCGCTTGCGATACGGCCTTCTGCAAACCCAGGCACTACCAACTCAAGGCGAGCCCCGATGCTTTCAAATCGTTTCAACCGTTGGACTGTTGCCGCCATTGCCCTCATGGGCTCAGCGATGGCGACGGTCCCCGGCGCGGTCCGGGCGCAGACGCCGGACCATCCGTCCGACACGGCGGCGCAGTTTCCGACCCGAAACGATCTGAAGGCGCTGACCACCTCCGGCAGCTATCTCGCCGCCCGCCACGCCAGCGTCGAGCGCGACGCGGCCTCCGCCGCTGCATTCTATCGCTCGGCCCTGCGCACCGACCCCAAGAACAACGAGCTGCTCGACCGCGCCTTCATCTCCTCGGTCGCCGACGGTGACATCGACGAGGCTGTCAAGCTCGCCGAGCGCATCCTGACCATCGACAAGACCAACCGCGTTGCACGGCTCGTCGTTGGCGTGCACGATCTCAAGTTCAAGAAGTACGCGACCGCGCAGACCAACATCAACCAGTCGATCCGCGGTCCGATCACCGATCTCGTCGCCACGCTGCTGTCGGGCTGGGCCGCCTATGGTGCGGGGGATGCCAAGGGCGGCGTCGCCACCATCGACAAGCTGGCCGGTCCTGAATGGTATCCGCTGTTCAAGGATCTCCATGCCGGCATGATCCTCGAACTCGCCGGCAAGGAGAAAGACGCTGGCACCCGGTTCGAGCGTGCCTACAAGCTCGACGATTCCATGTTGCGTGTCACCGAGGCCTATGCGCGCTGGCTATCTCGCAACAAGGACTCGGCCGCCGCGACCACGGTCTACCAGGCTTTCGACAAGAAGCTCGCCCGCCATCCGCTGATCGTGGAAGGGTTGCGCGACACCAAGGCCGGCAAGAAGATGCCGCCGCTGGTCGATAGCGCGCAAGCCGGCGCCGCAGAAGCACTCTACGGCATCGGCGCCACACTGACCCGCCGCGGCGGCGAGGATCTGGCGCTGGTCTACCTCCAGCTCTCGCTCTACCTGCAGCCCACCCATCCCCTGGCGCTGCTCTCGCTCGCCGATCTCTATGAATCGGTGAAGCGGCCGCAGATGGCGATCAAGGTCTACGAGCGGGTGCCGTCGTCCTCTCCACTCAAGCGCAACGCCCAAATCCAGCTCGCCATCGATCTGGATTCCGCCGACCGCACCGACGAGGCGATCAAGATCCTCAAGGGCGTCACCACTGAGGATCCCAAGGATCTCGAAGCCATCATGGCGCTCGGCAACATCGAGCGCGGCCGCAAGAAGTTCGGCGAATGCGGCGCGACCTATTCGCAAGGCGTCGACGTGCTGCCGGCCGGCAACGATAAGGCCAACAGCGTCTGGTATTATTATCGCGGCATCTGCGAGGAGCGCTCCAAGCAGTGGGGCAAGGCCGAAGCCGACATGAAGAAGGCGCTCGAGCTGCAACCCGACCAGCCGCACGTCCTCAACTATCTCGGCTATTCCTGGATCGACCAGGGCATCAATCTCGACGAAGGCATGAAGATGATCAAGCGGGCAGTCGAGCAGCGCCCGGATGACGGCTACATCGTCGACTCCCTTGGCTGGGCCTATTACCGCATCGGCAATTACGAGGACGCGGTGAAGAACCTCGAGCGCGCCATTGATCTCAAGCCCGAGGATCCCACTATCAACGATCACCTTGGCGACGCCTATTGGCGCGTCGGCCGCACGCTGGAAGCCAAGTTCCAGTGGGCCCACGCCCGCGATCTCAAGCCCGAAGCGGATGAGCTTCCGAAGATCGAGGCCAAGATTGCAAACGGTATGACCGACGACAATTCGAACTCCTCGGCTGCGCAGGCGGAGAAGGAGAAGAAGAAGGACGACGGCAAGGGCGGCTGAGTGAGTTGAAGTTGGGGGCGTGTCGTCAATGCCGGCGTTGATTGAAGAAGGGCGCGCGAAGGTCAATCTGAGCCTTCGCGTGGTCGGCCGTCGTGCCGACGGCTATCATGATCTCGAAAGCGTGGTCGCCTTTGCCGACTGCGCCGACCGGCTCACGCTGGAGCCCGGCGGCGAGCTGAAGCTCACCACGACGGGGCCGCTCGCCGCGGCCTGCGGCAATATGGCCGACAACCTCGTGTTCAAGGCGGCCAAGCTCCTGGCCGAAGCCGTCCCGAACCTGAAGCTGGGCGCCTTCGCGCTCGACAAGGTGCTCCCGGTCGCCGCCGGCATCGGCGGCGGCTCGGCCGACGCCGCGGCGGCGCTGCGGTTGCTGGCGCGCCTCAACGATCTGTCGCTCGACGACGCCCGCCTCCAGAAGGTTGCGCTTGCGACCGGCGCCGACGTGCCGGTGTGTCTGTTCTCGCGCGCCTGCGACATGACCGGTGTCGGCGAGCAGCTGCTGCCCTTGATGCTGCCGAGCATGCCCTGCGTGATGGTCAATCCACGCGTGCCGGTCGCGACAAAGGACGTGTTCCAGGAGCTGGGCCTGCGCAACGGCGAACTCCTGGTCGGCGCCACGTCCGTCTTCGACGGCCCGGCCTGGCCAGGCGAGGGCGCCTCCATCGCCGACTGGATCGATACTCTCGAGACCGTCGCCAATGATCTCGAAGCGCCTGCGATGCGCATCA
The DNA here is from genome assembly GCF_023101065.1 of Bradyrhizobium sp. 172. NCBI lineage: Bacteria > Pseudomonadati > Pseudomonadota > Alphaproteobacteria > Hyphomicrobiales > Nitrobacteraceae > Bradyrhizobium > Bradyrhizobium sp. 172. Next base: position 5,967,708 of record NZ_CP064701.1, on the reverse strand, counting down.
AGCCGGTGATTGGCGACGTGCTGGAAGCCTTGCGTGGCTCCGCCGGCGTCAAGCTCGCCCGCATGTCCGGCTCGGGGGCGACGTGCTTTGCGATCTATGGCGCATCTGCCGAGGCGCATGCCGCCGCCGAGAATATCCGCAGGGATCATTCCGGCTGGTGGGTGCACTCGGGAACGCTGAGCTAGATCTGCAATGACGCGGATGTTGCGGAGCTAGCCCGCAGCGTCCTCGCCAAGCCCGAGAAACCGCCGGATCTCACCCAACACCTCCTGCGGCTTGTCATGCTGCAGCCAGTGTCCGGCCCCTGCAATGGTCTCGACGCGCGCCTGCGGAAAGTAGCGCTCCAGCCCCGCGGCCCTCGCGCCAGCCAGAAAGCTTTCGCCGGCATTCAAGAGCAGCGTCGGACAGGTGATGCGCGACCACAGCGCGATGTGATCGTCCGGCCAGAGCCGGTGCGGCGCAGAGGCGCGCTGGTAGGGATCGAACTTCCAGCTATAGGTGCCGTCCTCGTTCTGCCGCGCGCCGTGGGTGGCGAGATGCAGCGCGAGCTCGCGAGACAGCCGCTTGTTGTGAAGGACCATCTGCGCCGCCGCGTCTTCGAGGGTCGAATAGCGGCGCGGTGCGCGGTCGTGCAACTTGTCGAGCTGACCGACCCACTTGCCGATCCGCTCATGCACCGGCGGTTTTGGTGTATCCGGCAACATCGTCACGCCGTCGAGCACGACCAGCTTCGAGACCTGTTCGGGGAATGCCCCTGTAAAGATCAGGCTGACCATGCCGCCCATAGAATGGCCGATGAGAGTGACTTGAGGCGCCGCGATGGCACGGACGAGCTGGGCCAGATCGTACACATACTCCGTCAGCGCGTAGCTGCCGCCCCTGGTCCAGTCGGAATCGCCGTGACCGCGCAGGTCCGGTGCGAGCACGTGAAAATGCGGCTGCAGCGACCGGGCGATGACGTCCCAGCTCCGGCAGTGATCGCGGCCGCCGTGAACCAGGATGGCGACCGGCGCGCCGTCGTTGCCCCAGTCGGCATAGTGCAGCCGCAGGCCGTGAGACTCGTAAATGCGGCTTTGCGGGGCGGGCATGGTGGCGCTATCCATTCACGGGCCGCCGCGCCAGTGCGAGCGACAGGCCGAGCCCTGCGATGAAGACGCCGGAGCCCTGGGTGAGACGTCGCATCAGATGCGGGCGTCCGATCAACTGCGTACGTGTCGCGGAGGCCATCAGCACCACCACGATATCGGCGAGCGTGTTCAGCGTCACCGAGAGCGCGCCCAACGTGATGAATTGCAGTGTCGGGTTCGATCCCGCCGGGTCAAGGAACTGCGGAATGAAGGCGAGGAAGAAGGCGGCGGTCTTCGGGTTCAGCGCCTCGACCAGCACGCCGTCGCGAAAGGCGCGCTTGTCGCCGACGGGCTTGCTGTCGAATGACGGCGCGCGGCTGGCGCTGCGAAAAGTCCTGATGCCGAGCCAGACGAGATAAAGTGCGCCGACGAATTTCACGGCGGCAAACAGCTCGGCGCTGGCAAGAATGATCGCGGAGATGCCGAAGCTGCCCGCGACCACATGAACCAGCCCGCCGAGCGCGGTGCCCGCGGTCGATGCAAAACCGCTGCCGCGCCCTTCCGATAGGGTCCGTGCCGCGACGTAGAAAATGCCGGGGCCGGGAACGGCGGCGATGAGACAAGCGGCGGCCAGGAACAGCCAGAAATTCGTGTTGATCATCCTGCTTTGGTAGCGATGCTTGCCGCGATTGCAAGGCCCGTCGACTAAGGCCCGTCGTTCAGCCCATCCGGCGGAAGATCACGCTGGCATTCACCCCGCCGAAGCCGAACCCGTTCGAGATCGCGTGCTGCATCGGCATCGGTCGCGCCACACCGGCGACGATGTCGATGCCGTCAGCGGCGGGATCAGGGTTTTCGAGATTGAGCGTCGGCGGCGCGATCTGGTCGCGCAGGGCGAGCACGGTGAAGACCGCTTCGAGGCCACCGGCGGCGCCGAGCAGATGCCCGGTGGCCGATTTGGTCGCGCTCACCGCGATGCCGCGGTGGCGGCCGAACAGCGCCGCGATCGCGCCAAGCTCGCTCTCGTCGCCGGCCGGCGTCGAGGTCGCATGCGCATTCAGGTGCTGTAAATCCGCGGGCGCAAGCTTGGCCTGCCGGAGCGCGATCTCCATGGCGCGCCGGGCGCCGTCGCCGTCAGGCGGACCCGATGTCATGTGATAGGCGTCCGCGGTCGTACCGTATCCGACGATCTCCGCGATCGGCCTCGCGCCGCGCGCCAATGCATGCTCCAGCTCCTCGATCACCAGGATGCCGGCGCCTTCGCCCATGACAAAACCGTCGCGGTCGCGATCGAACGGGCGCGAGGCGCGGGCGTCATTGAATCCGCTCGACAGTGCGCGGGCCGCGGCAAAGCCGCCGAGGCTGACGATGTCGATGCAGGCTTCCGCGCCGCCGCAGATCGCCACATCAGTCTCGCCCGCGCGGATCATGCGCGCGGCATCGCCGATCGCCTGAACGCCGGCAGCGCAGGCCGTGACCGGTGTGCCCAGCGCTCCCTTGTAGCCGTATTTGATCGAGACGTGGCCGGCGGCGAGATTGGCGAGGAAGGAGGGGATCGTGAACGGCGACAGCCGGCGCGGGCCGCGCTGTTCGGTGATGCGCACCGCCTCCGCCATTGCCGGAAAACCGCCGACGCCGGAGGCGATGATCGTCGCAGTTCGTTCCTGCGCCGCCGCGTCCTGCGGCGTCCAACCGGCCTGCGCAACCGCTTCCGCGGTGGCGAGCAGCGCGAACAGGATGAAGCGGTCCATCTTGCGCTGGTCTTTCGGCGCGGCGGCCTGCGCGGGATCGAAGCCGCCCTCTGCGTCATCGGCCTTGTCGGGCACGAGGCCGGCAATACGTGCGGGCAGCGCCTGCGACCATTCCGGCAGCGGGCGCAGCCCGCTTTGGCCGGCCAGCAGCCGGCGCCACGAAAGTTCGACACCGCAGCCAAGCGGCGACACCGCGCCCATTCCCGTCACGACGATACGACGCATGTCAGTCTCCAGCCGGCGCGACGGCCGGGTTCATGGCTTTGAGCGAGGTCAGCCGTTTACGCATGACACGGCTGGCGCGGGGGCCTGCGACGACGACCGCATTGGTGAGCGTGATCGGCTGCATGTCGGCGGCATCGACCACGACCGGATTGAACGGACGACAATCGTGCCGGTTCGCGAGCAGGATCGCTTCGCCCATCGGTGCGAGATGCTTGTTGCCCCAAGCGAGCAGGGTTGCGACCACGGGGAAGAAGTCCCGGGCCTTGTCCGTCAGCACATATTCGTAGCGCGGCGGCCGTTCATTGTAGCGGCGACGGACGAACATGCCGCTTTCGGTGAGATGGGCCAACCGCCGCGACAGGATGTTCGGCGCGATCCCGAGGCTTTGCGAAAATTCGTCGAACCTCGTTGCGCCCTGGAATGCATCCCGCAGGATCAAAATGCTCCACCATTCGCCGACCGTCTCCACAGCGCGGCCGACCGGACATTCCTGAATGGAGGGGGATTTGGGCTGCATGAGGGGAAGGTAGGAGAGTGGCTTGCAAAATGCAAGTTAGTAGGCGAACCGTTGGAACACTCCGACGGAGGTGTGCCGCAAGATGGCGCACAGGATTTGAATGCAAGTTGGAAGGCGGCCCTCGCACACCTAGCTCGTCATTGCGAGCGAAGCGAAACAATCAAGAGTCCCTTTGCGGGAAGAACCTGGATTGCTTCGCTGCGCTCGCAATGACGCTGTTAATGCGGTGGTGGCGCGTATCTCAACGATGTCGTCCCGGCGAAGGCCGGGACCCAATAGCCACGACTGTTGTTGTGGTGCACGATGGTTGCCACAGGCGCTAAGACAACGCTGACCGGGGTAATGGGTCCCGGCCTTCGCCGGGACGACACTGAGGGTGTGGCTACCAGCAAGCGCTAAGGATGCAGGTAGCTAATGCGACCGAGCCAGGCAGAACGCCACGACCTGCTCCAGCGCGCTCTTCATCGGCGAGGACGGGAACAGCGCCAGCGCGTCCACGGCCATGGCGCCGTAGTGCTGGGCGCGGCTGCGCGTGTCTTCGAGCGCGCGATGCTTGTTCATCAACCCGATGGCGTGGTCGAGGTCGGTGTCGCCGATCTCACCGCGCTCCAGCGCGCGGATCCAGAAGGCGCGCTCGGTGTCGTTGCCGCGGCGGAAGGCGAGCACGACGGGCAGCGTGATCTTGCCCTCGCGGAAATCGTCGCCGGTGTTCTTGCCGAGCTTGGCGCTCTTGCCGCCATAGTCGAGCACGTCGTCGACGAGCTGGAAGGCGATGCCGAGATTCATGCCGACCGAGCGGCAGGCGGTCTGCTCCGCCTTCGGGCGGTTGGCGATCACGGGCCCGACCTCGCAGGCGGCCGCGAACAGCTCGGCGGTCTTGCCGCGGATTACGGCGAGATATTCGTCTTCGGTGGTTGCGGTGTTCTTGGCGGCGGCAAGCTGCATCACCTCGCCCTCGGCGATGGTGGCGGCGGCCGCGGAGAGAATGTCGAGCGCGCGGAGCGAGCCGACCTCGACCATCATGCGGAAGGCCTGGCCGAGCAGGAAGTCGCCGACCAGCACGCTCGCCTCATTGCCCCAGAGCATGCGCGCCGACAGCTTGCCGCGGCGCATCTCGCTCTCGTCGACGACGTCGTCATGGAGCAGCGTGGCGGTATGCATGAACTCGACGCTGGCGGCGAGTTTGATATGGCCGTCGCCGGTGTAGCCGGCGAGGTTGGCCATGGCCAACGTCAGCATCGGCCGCAGGCGCTTGCCCCCGGAGGAGATCAAATGGTTGGCGACCTCCGGGATCATGGTCACGTCCGAACCGGTCCGCGACAGGATCGTGGCGTTGACGCGCTCCATGTCACCGGCGACAAGGGCAACCAGCTCTTCGATCGACGCGCCGGGAGTTTCGAAAGGTACGATGACGGCCACGCCGGTCTCCAATATTTGCCCCGGAAGGGCTATTCTGATGGAAAGACAATAGAAACTGGACGGGGATGCGGCAAGGGCCGTGGAACCATTGACATTTGGCGCTTAGTCCCCGTCAGGCAGGAGGCTGTGTTTTGCGAGAACTGGTTCGGACCAACGATATGGTGCTGGTGTCGGCGATCGGCGCGCTGCTCGACGGCGCCAACATCCATCATCTGGTGCTGGACCAGAACATGAGCATCATTGAGGGCTCGCTCGGCATTTTGCCGCGGCGGATCCTGGTCCACGAGGACGACGCCATCGAGGCCCGGCAGCTTCTGACCGAGGCCGGCCTCAGCCACGAACTGCGCGGCGATGAGTGAAGCACTGACAGACCTCACCGAGGACGCCTTTCTCGGCGGGCAATTGCGGCTGAAGCAGAAGCGGTCTGGCCATCGCGCCGGGCACGACGCCATTCTGCTCGCGGCGGCGACGGAGGCGAGGGCGGGCGACCGTGTCGTCGATCTCGGCGCCGGCATCGGCACGGCGGGCCTTGCGTTGGCTCGGCGCGTCGCCGGGATCAGGCTCGGCCTGCTCGAGATCGATCCGGAGCTGGCGGAGCTTGCGCGCGCCAATGCGGCCGCGAATGCGATTGCCGCCGAGACGATCGTGCTCGACGTCACCGCGGACGCGCAGGCCTTCGCAGCGAGCGGGCTCGCGCCCGACAGCGTCGACGTCGTGCTGATGAACCCGCCCTTCAACGATCCCGCTCGCCATCGCGGTTCGCCCGATCAGGCGCGCCAGATCGCGCATGTGGCGACGGATGAGACGCTGAATGCCTGGGTGCATGCGGCGCGGCGCATCCTCCGATCGCATGGCGCGCTGACATTGATTTGGCGCGCAGATGGGATCGCTGAGGTTTTGGCGGCGCTGTCGCGCGGCTTCGGCAGTCTCGCGATTCTGCCGGTTCACGGTGAAGCCGGGCGGCCCGCGATCCGCGTGCTGGTGCGCGCGGTCAAGGGCGGCAGGGCCCCGGCGCGATTGTTGCCGGGCCTCATGCTCAACGAGGAGTCACGCGTGTCGAAAAAAGAGGTGATGGATATTCTGGAGGGAAGGGCGGTTCTACCCCTGGTGGAACCGTGCTGAGCTATTGCGGAAGCGATTCCGACTGCTGCTCTTGCGGAGTCGTCAGGCGGATCGCCATGAACAGCGCACCGATCAGCAGCATCAGCAGATAGATTTTCATGGTGTTCTCCGCTGGCCCATTGCAGCCTCTCAACGGGTTTTCTGCAAAACACGTTCCGGGCCCTTCCAATGACAGTCGCGTGATAAGAAACGGTTAATCAGAGGTAATGGCATGGCCGAAAAATTGAACGATCGTGAGAGTTCCGGCCTGGCCGACAAGCTCATGCAATATCTGCCGGCGCGCTTCCGTCCCGGCACGGCCGTGGTGCCGGTGGTCCGGCTGTCCGGTGTGATCGGCGCAGTGACGCCGCTGCGCCCGGGCATGACGCTCGCGACGGTTTCGCGGGTTCTGGAGCGGGCGTTTTCGACGCGCAACGCCAAGGCGGTGGCGCTGGTGATCAATTCGCCCGGCGGCTCGCCGGTGCAGTCGCGCCAGATCTACCTGCGCATCAAGCAGCTCGCGGCGGAGAAGAAGCTGCCGGTGCTGGTGTTCGTCGAGGACGTCGCGGCCTCCGGCGGCTACATGATCGCGTGCGCCGGCGACGAGATCATCTGCGATCCGTCCTCGATCCTCGGCTCGATCGGCGTCGTCGGCGGCAGTTTTGGTTTCCAGGAGGCGATCAAGCGGCTCGGCATCGAGCGGCGCCTCTACACCGCCGGCGCGCACAAGGCGATGCTCGATCCGTTTCTCCCTGAAAACCCCGACGACGTCGCCAAGCTCAAGGCGCTCCAGCGCGAGATCCACCAGATCTTCATCGCGCTGGTGAAGGAGAGCCGCGGCGCGCGGTTGAAGGGCTCCGACGACACCCTGTTCACGGGCGAATACTGGGCCGGCGAGAGTTCGATCACGCTGGGGCTCGCCGACAGCATCGGCGATCTCCGCTCAACTCTTCGTGCCCGCTATGGCGAGAAGGTTCTCACCCCCGTGATAGCCCAGCCGACCGGTCTGCTCTCCGGCCTTTTGGGCCGGAAATCGCCCGGCGCGGGGCAGCTTTCGGCCATGGAATCAATGGCCAGCCTGCCGGACGACCTGATCTCGGCGGTCGAGACCCGCGCGATCTGGGCGAAATTCGGGTTCTAGACGGCGCCCCTCCGCGCCATTTGGCCCCAAGGAGACTTGAAGCCGTGCCAATTGCCGCGCGGCCCGGTCTGCGCAAGAATGCGCGTGGGGGCTGAGCATTGTGAACAAGGAATGACCGATGCCGCCGTTCGTCGCATTCGCGGGCGTCCTGGGCGGGCTTGCCGTGGTCCGCTGGGCCTACAAGACCGCCGTCGGGATCAACCAGGAGCTGGAGGAGATGCGCCTCTCGCGCGTCGCCGAGGCCGCCCATATGGGGGCCGTCCAGACGCTGAAGCAGGATCCCGTCACCGGAGCCTATCGGCCGGGTTAGCTGCTGCAGTCGTCATGGCCGGACTTGTCCCGGCCATCCACGCCTTGTCTCACCGCACGAAGAACGTGGATGCCCGGGACAAGCCCGGGCATGACGGAGAACTAGGCCCGAATCAACCCCCTTCACCTTGATTCCCACCCTTGCCGTCGATACGGTCCCGCGCGATTCAACCCCCCGCGAGAGCCCGATCTGACGATGGACGCCTCCTTGCCCGCCCATATGCGCCCGGAACGCTCGTTCCAGGGCTTTATCCTCGCGCTCCAGCGGTTCTGGGCCGAGCAGGGCTGCGTGATCCTGCAGCCCTACGACATGGAGATGGGTGCGGGCACCTTCCATCCGGCGACCACGCTGCGCGCGCTCGGGCCAAAGCCCTGGAATGCGGCCTATGTGCAGCCCTCGCGGCGGCCCAAGGACGGCCGCTACGGCGAGAATCCGAACCGGCTGCAGCACTACTACCAGTTCCAGGTGATCATGAAGCCGTCGCCGCCGAACCTTCAGGAGCTGTACCTGCAGTCGCTCGCCGCGATCGGCATCGATTCCGCCGTGCACGACATTCGCTTCGTCGAGGACGATTGGGAGAGCCCGACGCTAGGCGCCTGGGGCCTCGGCTGGGAGTGCTGGTGCGACGGCATGGAAGTCAGCCAGTTCACCTATTTCCAGCAGGTCGCGGGTGTCGAATGCGCGCCGGTCGCCGGCGAGCTCACCTACGGGCTCGAGCGCCTCGCGATGTACGTGCAGGGCGTCGACCGGGTCTACGACCTCAACTTCAACGGCCGCGACGGCGACGCCAAGGTCACCTATGGCGACGTCTTCCTGCAGGCCGAGCGGGAATATTCGAAGCACAATTTCGAAGTGGCCGACACCGCGATGCTGTTCGAGCAGTTCAAGATGGCGGAAGCCGTCTGCCGGAAATACCTCGATGCGGGTTGGAAAGATGGCAAGCGCGAGGCGCATCTGATGTCGCTTCCGGCCTATGACCAGTGCATCAAGGCAAGCCATGTGTTCAACCTGCTCGACGCGCGCGGCGTGATCTCCGTGACGGAGCGGCAGAGCTACATTCTTCGCGTGCGCGAACTGGCAAAAGCTTGCGGCGAGGCCTGGATACATACTGAAGCGGGCGGAGCGACCTGATGCCCGATCTTTTGCTTGAACTTTTCTCGGAAGAAATCCCCGCGCGCATGCAGGCCAAGGCGGCGGACGATCTGCGCCGCATGGTCACCGACAAGCTCGTCGCCGAGGGTCTCGTCTACGAAGGCGCGAAGGCGTTCGCGACGCCGCGCCGCCTTGCGCTTACCGTGCACGGCATCCCTGCGCGCCAGCCTGACCTGAAGACCGAACGCCGCGGACCGAAGATCGGTGCGGCCGACGCGGCCGTGCAGGGTTTTCTGAAAGCGACGGGTTTGACGTCGCTGGACGAGGCCAAGATCCAGCGCGATCCGAAGGGCGACTTCTACATCGCGCTGATCGAGAAGCCCGGCCGCGACGCCATCGACGTGCTCGCGGAAATCCTCCCCGTGATCATCCGCACTTTCCCTTGGCCGAAATCGATGCGCTGGGGCGCGCGCTCCGGCAAGCCGGGCTCGCTGAGCTGGGTGCGTCCGCTGCACGCGATCACCGCGACGTTCGGGCTCGAGACCGAAGAGCCCGATGTCGTCAAATTCTCGGTGGACGGCATCGAGGCCGGCCAGACCACTTACGGTCACCGCTTCATGGCTCCTAGCGCGATTTCCGTGCGCCGCTTCGAGGACTACGAAGCGAAGCTGAAGGCCGCAAAAGTCATCCTCGATCCGCAGGCGCGCAAGGACATCATCTTTGCCGACGCCAAGGAGGTGACCTTTGCGCAAGGGTTCGAACTGGTCGAGGATCAGGTGCTGCTCGATGAGGTTTCGGGTCTCGTCGAATGGCCCGTCGTCATGATGGGATCGTTCGAAGCGGAGTATCTCGCGATCCCCGACGAGGTGATCCGCGCCACCATCCGCAACAACCAGAAGTGCTTCGTCGTCAAAGATCCCAAGACGGGCAAGCTGACCAACAAGTTCGTACTCACCGCCAACATCGAGGCGCCCGACGGCGGCAAGACCATCGTCGCCGGCAACGAGCGCGTGATCCGTCCGCGTTTGTCGGATGCAAAATTCTTCTATGAGACGGACCTGAAGACCAAGCTGGAAGACCGGCTGCCGAAGTTCGAGCAGATCGTGTTCCACGAGAAGCTCGGCACCCAGGCTGCGCGCATCAAGCGCATCGAGCGTCTCGCCGCAGAGATCGCGCCGCTCGTCGGCGCCGATGTCGCCAAGGCGACGCGCGCCGCGCATCTGGCGAAGGCGGATTTGCTGACCGAAGTCGTCGGCGAATTCCCCGAGGTGCAGGGCCTGATGGGCAAGTACTACGCGCTGGCCCAGGGCGAGGACGCCTCCGTCGCTGCCGCCTGCGAGGAGCACTATAAGCCGCAAGGGCCTGCCGATCGCGTGCCGACCGATCCGGTCAGCGTCGCAGTCGCGCTCGCGGACAAGCTCGACACGCTTGTCGGCTTCTGGGCGATCGACGAAAAGCCGACGGGATCGAAGGATCCGTATGCGCTGCGCCGCGCGGCGCTGGGCGTGATCAGGATTGTGCTCGAAAATCAGACTAAGATTAGTTTGCGAGAACTCGCTTGGGGGCACTTAGAGCGCTCGTACGACAAACAATACTTGGAAGTTGCAGAAAAGCTTGATGATCTGATGGTCTTTTTCGAAGACCGGCTTAAGGTCCAATTGCGAGATCAGAAGGCGCGTTACGATCTCGTCGATGCGGTTCTCAACGCTGGTTCGTTGGTGCAAGGGCATCCAATAGTGGCGGTCGTCCGCCGCGTCGAAGCACTCGGAAAATTCCTCGATACCGACGACGGCAAGAATCTGCTGGCAGGCACCAAGCGCGCCAGCAACATTCTCTCGATCGAGGAGAAGAAGGATAAGCGCTTATTCGACGGCGCACCCGATGCCTCGCTCTACGCTCTCAGCGAGGAGAAGGCGCTGGCCCGCGCGATCGATGAAGTGACGGCCGAAGCCCGTGCCGCCGTCGCCGGGGAAGACTTCGCTGCCGCGATGAGTGCGATGGCCAAGCTGCGTCCGCCGGTCGATGCGTTCTTCGAGAAAGTTCGCGTCAACGACGAGGATGCGAAGGTGCGTGAGAACCGGCTAAAACTGCTCAACGAGATCCGCAGCGCCACGCGTGCGGTGGCGGATTTCTCGAAGATCCAGGATTGAGCGCGTCTTGGCGCAACTGGACACCGTCATGCCCGGGCTTGTCCCGGGCATCCACGTTCTTCTTCGCTCGTGGAGACGCGTGGATGGCCGGGACAAGCCCGGCCATGACGACGCAGTTGGTGGCCGCAATTGCTGTGCGCGAAGAGTGCCCACACAAAAGCCCCGCCCGGCGGGGGGAGGACCGGGCGGGGCCTGATGTCCGACTATACTGCTCGCGTCAGCCTGATTGATGTGACGCGCCGGACACCTAGTCGATCCCTGAAGACGCTAGTCCATCACCTCGACGATGCGCCGCGAGCGCGGCTCGACCAGCACGGTCTCGCCGTTCACGACGGTGTAGCGATAGGTGGTGGCGCCGAAACGTTGCGGCACGTCATAATAGGTGACACCGCTTTCAGGTAGGGTGGCACCGACCACCACGCGATCCGGAATGCGGAAAGCCGGCACGCGTTGTTCGACGACATAGTCGCGGAAAGCCGGCCGCTGCTCGACCGCAATGGTCGGGCCGCTCTCGACGACGACGGGCGCGCGTCCCACGGTGACGCTGCTTTGCGCCTGCGCCGCAAGGGGCGAGCCGATCGAGGCCGCGAGCGCTGCAAGAGCAAGAATCCTGTTCCGCATGGGCAACTCCTTCGAGAAGGTTTTCGGGAAGCGCCACTGGCGCGACCGGTTGCCAATGCATGCGTCTCCGCGATGTTCCGGAAAACGCCCGCCGCATTCGCGGCATTTTCGGGCAGTTTTCGCGAAGCCGGGAACTCGCGCGCCCCCGGTGCGTCTCTACCCGCGGAACCCAGTCCGCTATGATCCCGCCGCGATTCGCCCCACCCACGGAAAGAAAATTCATGCACATCACCGTCGCCCACATCTCGCCGATCCTGTCGCTGCTTGCGGGTGTGCTCATCCTGATCATGCCGCGCCTCCTGAACCTGATCGTCGCGATTTTTCTCATCATAAATGGTGCGATCGGGCTCGGATTGTTGAAGTGGCTCCATCTCTAGGCCTTCATTCTAGGGAACTCTTCGACTTGCGCGGACCTGCCCAAAGTGGTGTAAGGCGCGCAATTACCCATTCCTCTCGCAGGTTGTGTGCAAGCTATGGCCAAAGCCGCCTCGAAAACTCCAGCGAAAATGCCAGCGAAATCAAAGTCCTCGACCAAGGCGAAAGCCGCGCCGGCGGCCCGCAAGTCACTTGCCAAGCGCGTCCCGAAGCCCATGGCCAAGGGCGCTGCCAAGCCGGTGGCCAAGCCGGCTGTGAAGCCCGCCGCCAAGTCGGTTTCCAAGGCTGTTGCAAAGGCACCGACGAAGCCGGTTGCACCGAAGGTCGCCGCGAAGCCGGTACCGAGCAAGACTGCTTCAACCAAGGCTGCGCCTGTTGCGGCCAAGGCCGGCAGGTGGGTGTTCACCTTTGGGGACGGCAAGGCCGAGGGCAAAGCGGAGATGCGCGATTTGCTCGGCGGCAAGGGCGCCAACCTCGCCGAGATGGCCAATCTCGGCCTGCCGGTGCCTCCGGGCTTCACCATCCCGACCTCGGTCTGCACCTATTTCTACGCGCATGACAAATCCTACCCGAAGGAATTGAAGTCGCAGGTTGAGAAGGCGCTCGACCATGTCGGCAAGTTGACCGGCAAGATCTTCGGCGATTCCAGGAATCCGCTGCTCGTTTCCGTGCGCTCCGGCGGCCGCGCCTCGATGCCGGGCATGATGGATACCGTGCTCAATCTCGGCCTCAATGACGAGACCGTGGAAGCGCTGTCGGAACTGTCAGGCGATCGCCGCTTCGCTTATGACAGCTATCGCCGCTTCATCACCATGTATTCGGACGTGGTGCTCGGGTTCGAGCATCATCATTTCGAGGAAATCCTCGACACCTTCAAGGACAGCCAGGGCTACACGCTCGACACGGATCTCACCGCCGACGACTGGGTCGATCTGGTCGGCAAGTACAAGGACGCGGTCGCGCGCGAAACCGGCAAGGATTTTCCGCAGGATCCGCACGACCAGCTCTGGGGCGCGATTGGCGCGGTGTTTTCATCCTGGATGAACGCCCGCGCGGTGACCTACCGCAGGCTGCACGACATTCCGGAATCCTGGGGCACCGCGGTCAACGTGCAGGCCATGGTGTTCGGCAACATGGGCGAGACCTCGGCGACCGGCGTTGCCTTCACGCGCAATCCCTCGACCGGCGAGAGCAAGCTCTACGGCGAGTTCCTGATCAACGCGCAAGGCGAGGACGTGGTCGCGGGCATCCGCACGCCCCAGGACATCACCGAGGAAGCGCGCAAGGACTCCGGCTCCGACAAGGCGTCGATGGAATCGGCGATGCCGGAGGCGTTCAAGGAGCTGACGCGGATCTACACGCTGCTCGAGAAGCACTACCGCGACATGCAGGACATGGAGTTCACGGTCGAGCAGGGCAAGCTCTGGATGCTCCAGACCCGCGGCGGCAAGCGTACTGCCAAGGCGGCGCTGCGCATCGCGGTCGAACTCGCCAATGAAGGCCTGATCACCAAGAAGGAAGCGGTGACGCGGATCGACCCCGCCTCGCTCGACCAGCTGCTGCATCCGACCATCGACCCCAACGCCAAGCGCGACGTGATCGCGACCGGCCTGCCGGCCTCGCCGGGTGCGGCCTCCGGCGAGATCGTGTTCTCCTCGGACGAAGCGGCCAAGCTTCAGGCCGACGGACGCAAGGTGATTCTGGTCCGGATCGAGACCAGCCCCGAAGACATCCACGGCATGCACGCCGCCGAAGGCATCTTGACCACCCGCGGCGGCATGACCTCGCATGCTGCGGTCGTCGCGCGCGGCATGGGCAAGCCCTGCGTCTCCGGCTGCGGCACCATCCGCGTCGATTACGGCCGCGGCACCATGAGCATCGGCTCACGCACCTTCAAGACCGGCGACGTCATCACCATCGACGGCTCGCTCGGCCAGGTGCTCGCCGGCCGCATGCCGATGATCGAGCCCGAGCTGTCCGGCGAGTTCGGCACGCTGATGAAATGGGCCGACCAGGTCCGCAAGATCGGCGTGCGCGTCAACGCCGACACGCCGGAGGACGCGCACACTGCGATCAAGTTCGGCGCGGAAGGCATCGGCCTCTGCCGTACCGAGCACATGTTCTTCGAGGAGACGCGCATCCGCACGGTGCGCGAGATGATCCTCTCCGAGGACGAGCAGTCGCGCCGCGCTGCGCTGGCAAAACTGCTGCCGATGCAGCGCGCCGACTTCGTCGAGTTGTTCGAGATCATGAAGGGCCTGCCCGTCACGATCCGCTTGCTTGATCCGCCGCTGCACGAGTTCCTGCCGCACACCCATGCCGAGGTCGAGGAAGTGGCGCGCGCCATGAACACCGACCCGCGGCGCCTGGCCGACCGCGCGCGGGAGCTGTCGGAGTTCAATCCGATGCTCGGCTTCCGCGGCTGCCGTATCGCGATAGCCTATCCCGAGATCGCCGAGATGCAGGCACGTGCGATCTTCGAAGCGGCGGTCGAGGCCGAGAAGCGCACCGGCAAGGCCGTCGGCCTCGAGGTGATGGTGCCGCTGATCGCCACCAAGATGGAGCTCGACCTCGTCAAGGCGCGCATCGATTCCACCGCGAAGGCGGTGATGCGCGACACCAACACCAAGCTGACCTATCAGGTCGGCACAATGATCGAGCTGCCGCGCGCCTGCCTGCTCGCGGCCGAGATCGCGGAGAGCGCCGAGTTCTTCTCATTCGGTACCAACGACCTCACGCAGACGACGTACGGCATCAGCCGTGACGATGCCGCAAGCTTCCTCGGCACCTACGTGTCCAAGGGCATCCTGCCGATCGATCCCTTTGTCGCGCTCGACCAGGAAGGCGTCGGCGAGCTCGTCAAGATCGGCGTCGCACGCGGTCGCAAGACGCGCCCCTCGCTCAAGGTCGGCATCTGCGGCGAGCACGGCGGCGATCCCGCCTCCGTCGCCTTCTGTCACGCGATCGGCCTCGACTACGTCTCCTGCTCGCCCTACCGCGTCCCGATCGCCCGCCTCGCCGCCGCGCAAGCCGCGCTCGGCAAGGCGATCGCGAGCCAAGCGTAAGGTAAGCGGCGAGTTGAATGTTGAGAGCGAAAGAGGCGGGGCCAAAACCCCGCCTCTTTCTTTTGAGGCGACGTTCTTGCCACACATTCAGTGTCATCGCCCGCGTAAGCGGGCGATCCAGTATTCCAGAGGCGGTGACGTGATAGGGAAGGAGCCGCGGCGTACTGGATGGGCCGCCTTCGCGGGCATGGCGGCTGTGGTCGAAGTGGCGATGGAACCGCGCGCGTCCCGTAATGACACGTGCGCGCAAGAGTTCCTTCACCATTCGCGTTGACCAGTTGTTTACCCCTTCGCGTGAGGGCGCATTTACCAAGGCGCATCATCGCCCCGTGAAAACACCTGCGATTGCTTGCGTGTGCCGCATGCTCAACGCCGATTAACGCCCCAGCAACCTAAATTAGATACTCACGATAAAGATCGAATTGCACGGATGTACTGCGGCTCGATTTTTCTAGCGTAAGCGTAGCGTGAGCGTATCGATGTTTTTGTTGCGTACCCATCCGAAGGGCGCGCGGTTCGCGTCCTTCGGCATCGGTCTCTGCATCTTCGCATTGATGCCGAGAGAGACCGGCTATCAGGACATTGCCTCGCTGCTGGCGCGCCAACCCGGCGTCGCGGAGCGTTGGCAGAAGCAGGTTTTCTCTGCTGCGTCCTCCATACAACTGGCCACTTACAGTTTTTCCCGGCCGATCGGCACTTCGGCTCCGCAGAGCGCGATGGTTCGTCTCGCGAGCCTCGACGGCCGCGACGTCACCGGCGCGATCAGCCGCAATCCGGCGCTGCAGGCGCCGCCCCGCTACCAGGCCGCCGATTTTCCCAAGGTCGATCGCTCCATGAAGGGTGACCGCCTCGCAACGGTCACACCGACGCAGGCTCCCGAAGCGGGCGCGCCGACGGCAGCGCCGACGCAGGAGGATCCCGCGACGTCGAACAGCTCGGTGTTCGGCGCCAAGACCGTCGCGCTGCCGCAGGCGATGTCGCCGGAATCCGCGGCCGCGCTGGATCCCGAACTCGCGGAGGCGCTGCGTGCGCCGCCGCTGCCGCAATACACCAATGCGCCACAAGCCAGCGACGCTGCGCGCTCGCTCGCGCTCCAGCCGCTCGAAGCGCTGAAGCAGGCCACCATTCCGGCTGCACCGCCGCGCGATCCGTTCCGGGTCAAGACCTCGAGCCTGTTCTTCGGCAGCTCCTCGCTCGGAGGCAACGTCGAGAGCATCGAGAGCTGGCAACCCGGTGCGGAGCCGCTGATCGTGATGCCCGACCCCGACATGAAGGTGACGGCGTCGCTATCGCCGCCGTCGGAGGATATTGCGAAGGATATCGAAAGCGGCGAGAGCGTCGCGCCGAAGGGTGAGGTCAACGTCGACAATCAGCGCGCCAGATCGCCGGCGGAACGGCTCGCGCTCGACGACAAGTCGCGCGCGAAGTCCGAAAAATGCCTCGCGGAGGCCGTCTATTTCGAGTCCCGCGGCGAGGCCGTGCGCGGTCAGATGGCGGTTGCGCAGGTGGTGATGAACCGCGTGTTCTCCGGCAAATACCCGGACACTGTGTGCGGCGCCGTCTATCAGAACAAGCACCGCCATCTCGCTTGCCAGTTCACCTTTGCCTGCGACAACAATGCCGACGTGATCCGCGAGCCCGAGATGTGGGACCGTGCGAAAAAGATCTCGAAGGCCATGCTCGACGGCCAGATCTGGCTGCCCGAGGTCGGCAAGTCCACGCACTACCACGCCTATTGGGTGCGCCCGTCCTGGGTCGCCGAGATGAAGAAGATGTACAAGACCGGCGTCCACACCTTCTATCGCCCACGCGCCTGGGGCGATGGCAGCGAAGAGCCGAGCTGGGGCACCCCGGCGCAGACCGCCGCGCTCTCCGCCGAGCTCACTCAGCAAGCCAAGAGCTCCGCCGAGATGGGCGCGACCGAGCGGCGGTAGCGCCTCACGCCTCGATATCCAGCGCGCAGTCGAAATTTGGCGCCGAATGCGTCAGCGCGCCGGATGAGGCGTAGTCGACGCCGGTCGCAGCGATGGCTGGGATCGAGTCCAGGGTGACACCGCCGGATGCCTCCAGCTTGAGGCGTCCCTCGTTGAGCCTGACGGCTTCGCGCAGCGTCGCAATATCCATGTTGTCGAGCAGCACGGCGTCGGCAAGGCCGGTGTCGAGCACCTCGCGCAACTGCGGAAGCGTGTCGACCTCGATCTCGATCTTGACGAGATGGCCGGCCTGGGCGCGGGCGCGCTCCAGCACGGGACGGATGCCGCCGGCGACCGCGATGTGGTTGTCCTTGATCAGGATCGCGTCGTCGAGCCCGAAGCGGTGATTGAAGCCGCCGCCGCAGCGTACCGCGTATTTCTCCAAGGCGCGCAGCCCGGGCGTGGTCTTTCGCGTGCAGCAGATTCTCATCCGGGTGCCCTCGGCGCGCGCAACGTAGTCCGCCGTGAGCGTCGCGACGCCCGACAGCCGGCCGACGAAATTCAGCGCGGTCCGCTCCGCCGTGAGGATGGCGCGTGCCGGCCCCGAGATCGTCAGCACCTGCTGCCCGCGGGCGACGCGCGCGGCGTCGCGAACATGTGCGCGTACCTCGATGTCGGGCGAAAGCTTTTGCAAGGTGGCGAGCGCCAGCGGCAAGCCGGCGATCACGCCGGACTGCCGTGCGACCAGGATCGCTTGCGCCTTCGTTGCCTCGGGGATCGTCGCAAGCGAGGTAATGTCGCCGGCGCGGCCGAGATCCTCATCGAGCGCGCGGAGCACGGCCTCGTCGATCGCGAGCGGGGAGAGAAAGGCGTCGGGATAGAGCAGAGAGGTCGGGGTGATCATGGCAGACTCCGTCAGGCGATCATGGGTTGTGCGGTGCGCGGTGTCGGGCGTTCGCTCAGGCTGTCCGCGACCTCGCGTACTGCTGCGAGCGTCGTCATCGTGCGCTGCGCGAGGGCGGGTACGTCCGCGGCATGGTCGGAGCGGAAATGCGCGCCGCGGCTCTCGCGCCGGTTCCAGGCCGACGCCGCCACGAGCAGGGCTGCCGTTGCCATGTTGCGGACCGCGATGCTCGTGGCCTCTCGTTCGAGCGCGGCGAAGCTGCGAACCGCGTCCGCAAGCCCGTAACCGTCGCGGATCACGCCGACATGCGCGCTCATCAGCATCCGCAGCCGCTTCACGGCCGCAGCATCCGGTGCGCCGCCGCGCGGCGTCGCCGCGTCCGCAAGGCGGGCGGGCGAGGGGCTGGTGCGGCCGGCGATGTCATCGGCGATGCGTGCGGCGTAGACCACGGCCTCGAGCAGCGAATTCGACGCAAGCCGGTTCGCGCCATGCGCGCCGGTGGACGACACCTCGCCGCCGGCCCACAGCCCGTCGATCGAGCTGCGGCCGCGATGGTCGACGGCGATGCCGCCCATGTGGTAGTGCGCCGCCGGTGCGATCGGGATGGCCTGCGTGGCGGGATCCATGCCAGCGGCCATGCAGCTTGCATGAACCGTCGGGAATCTGTCGCCAAAACGTGCGCCCAGCGCTTGCCGCGCATCGAGAAAGGCGCCGCGCCCGGCCGAGATCTCCGCGAACACGCCGCGGGCCACGATGTCGCGCGGAGCGAGCTCGGCGAGCGGATGGCGCGCCGCCATGAAATGCTCGCCACGGCCGTTGATCAGCGTCGCGCCTTCACCGCGCAGCGCTTCGGTGGCGAGCGGCGCGGGATCGCGACCGACCATGATGGCGGTCGGGTGAAATTGCACGAACTCGGGATCTGCAATCACCCCGCCGGCGCGTGCGGCGATCGCAAGGCCGGATCCGCTGGCCTCGCGCGGATTGGTGGTGACGGCATAGAGATGGCCGATGCCGCCCGTCGCGAGCACCACCATCCGCGCGGCGAGCAGGATCGGCTGTGCTGCCGCGTCGCCAGCTTCGCGCAATCGTAGGCCGGCGACCGCGCCGTCCTCGGTCAACAGCGCTTCGGCGACGAAACCTTCGATCAGCCGGATCGACGGCGTGCGCCGCACGGCTTCGCTCAGCGCCGCGATGATGGCGGCGCCCGCGCCATCGCCACGCACATGTACGATACGCCGCGCCGAGTGTGCGGCCTCGCGCCCGACTGCGAGCCTGCCTTCGAGATCGCGGTCGAACGGCACGCCATAGGCGAGAAGGTCGTGAATCCGCGGTGCGGCCTCGCGCGCGATCCCGAGTGCGACAGCTTCGTCGACGATGCCGCAGCCAACTGCAACCGTGTCCGCGGCGTGCGCTTCCGGCGTATCCCCTTCAGCCATTGCCGCGGCGATGCCGCCTTGCGCCCATGCGGACGACGCGCCCTGTCCGAGCGGCGCCGCCGAGATCAATATTACCGGCCGCGGCGCGAGCTTGAGCGCGCAGAACAATCCGGCAAGGCCGCCGCCGACGATGACGACGTCGTCGGAGCGGGGGAGGGTGTTGATGTTGTTTGTCATGGCTTTATCTCAGTTCTTCAAATTGATCATCCGCTCGACCGAGCGCCTTGCGCGGTCCGCGAGCGCGGGATCGATCGTCACTTCTTCGCGAAGCGTCAGCAGGCTCTCCAGAATGTTGGCGAGCGTGATGCGCTTCATGTGCGGGCAGATGTTGCAGGGGCGCAGCATCTCCACATCGGGCAGCTCGGCGCGCACATTGTCGGCCATCGAGCATTCCGTGATCATCACCAGCCGTCGCGGCCGCCGCTCGCGCACCCAGTTGATCATGTGCGCGGTCGAGCCCGTGAAGTCGGCCTCGGCCAGCACGTCCGGCGGGCATTCGGGATGAGCGATGATCTGCACGGAGGGATCGGCCTCGCGGTAGCTGCGCAGCTCGGCGCCAGTGAAACGCTCGTGCACCTCGCAGGCGCCCTTCCAGGCAATGATCTTCACGTCGGTCTTCGAGGCCACGTAAGTGGCGAGATAGCGGTCGGGCAGGAAGATCACGCTTGGTGCGCCGAGGCTTTCGACCACCTGCACCGCGTTCGACGAGGTGCAGCAGATATCGACCTCGGCCTTCACCTCCGCGGAGGTGTTGACATAGGCAACGACAGGCACGCCGGGGAATTTTTCGCGGAGCAGGCGGACGTCGGCGCCGGTGATGCTGGCAGCGAGCGAGCAGCCGGCGCGCGTATCAGGAATAAGCACCGTCTTGTCCGGATTGAGCAGTTTCGACGTCTCCGCCATGAAGTGCACGCCGCACTGGACGATGATGCCGGCCTTCACCCTGGTGGCTTCGACCGCGAGCTGGAGCGAATCACCGCCGATGTCGGCGACGCAGTGGAAGATCTCCGGCGTCTGGTAATTGTGCGCGAGGATCACCGCGCCCCGGGCCTGCTTCAGCTCGTTGATCGCCTTGATCGTCGGGGCCATCAGCGGCCATTCGATCGGCGGGATGACACGTTTCACGCGCTCGTAAAGCGGTGCGGTGGCTCGCTCGACCTCCGGCGTCCATTCCAGTGAAGGCATCGGCAGCGAAGGTCCGGTTCGCGACTGCTTGGCCTGTGCCGGGGTGATGACGTGGCCCTGCGGCCGGTTGGCAAAGTCGTCGGGGCCGTAAATTCCAGTTAGCGGCATCCAAGCCTCCCGTGCATGTCATTTGTACTCATTTTGAGCATATATAAAGCCTGAGAAATCCGGCCGACAGGCCGGGGATCATTCGATATGCTCGATATGAGCAAATATAAAATAACACGTCGTGTTGGGAGCCGCCAGATCTTGCCGCACACGTTTCCGTTAAGTCGCGCCCGGCGCGTCGGCTGAGGCCGCGAGGAAATGCAATGCTCCCGCGCCAGCTCTTCGCGGAATGCAATCGTTTTTGACTTGGGGTTTCCATGCAGATGCATTAAACGAGCTGGCTCGCGGCCGCCATTTGCGAATCCGCGACCACGCACGAGGAACAGCATGTCGATACAGATGGGTGAGCTCGGTTCGGTCTCCCGTTCCTCCTCCTGGCGCACGCCGGCGATCATCATTCTCTGCGGCTGCGCGATCGGGATGCTCGGGTTCGGCCCGCGCTCGGCGCTGGGCTTCTTCGTACAGCCGATGAGCCATGAATATGCCTGGGGCCGCGACGTGTTCGGCCTCGCGATCGCGTTTCAGAATTTGCTGTGGGGACTGGGCCAGCCCGTCGCCGGCGCGGTCGCCGATCGCTTCGGCCTGTTTCGGGTGATGTGCGTCGGCGCTCTGCTCTATGCCGGGGGCTTGCTCCTGATGCGCTACTCATCGACGCCGCTGTCACTGAACATCGGCGCTGGTGTCATGGTCGGCTTCGGTCTCGCCGGCTGCTCGTTCAATCTGGTGCTCTCGGCCTTCACCAAGCTCTTGCCGGCCGAGAAGCGCGGCCTTGCGCTCGGCGCCGGTACTGCGGCGGGATCGTTCGGGCAATTCCTGTTCGCGCCGATCGGTGTGGCCCTGATCGACAATTTCGGCTGGCAGCAGGCGCTCACCGTGTTCGGCTTCCTAATGCTGCTGATCATTCCGTTGTCGCTGGCGCTCTCGACGCCGCCGGTCGCAAGCACGGCAAACGCGGCGCCTGCGGACCAGCAGACCTTCACCAAAGCGCTCGCGGAAGCCTTCGGCCATCGCTCCTACGTGCTGCTGGTGCTCGGCTTCTTCACCTGCGGCTTCCAGCTTGCCTTCATCACGGTGCATCTGCCGGCCTTCCTGGTCGATAGCGGCATCTCCACGCAGATCGGCGGCTGGGTGATCGCGGCGATCGGCCTGTTCAACATCATGGGATCGCTCAGCGTCGGCTATCTCCAGAACAGCCTGCCCAAGCGCTACATCCTCTCGACCATCTATTTCACCCGCGCGCTTGCGACGCTTGCCTTCATCTCGTTTCCGATCACGCCGTTCTCGGCGATTGCGTTCGGCGCGGTCTCCGGCCTGACCTGGCTGTCGACCGTGCCACCGACCTCGGCACTGGTCGCGATCATGTTCGGCACGCGCTGGTTCGCCACGCTCTATGGCTTCGCCTTCGTCAGCCATCAGGTCGGCGGCTTCCTCGGCGTCTGGCTCGGCGGCATCGTGTTTGAGCGGTTCGGTTCCTACACGCCGATCTGGTGGCTCTCGATCCTGTTCGGCGTGCTCTCGGCGCTGATCAATCTTCCGATCGTGGAGAAACCGGTCCAGCGGGCGGTTGCGCAGCCTGCCTGATCGGCTAAACATCCCCTGAAACAAGTCAGGGAGTTTTGCTGTGGCGACGTTCAAGGCGATCCGGATCGACAAGGCGGACAAGGGCACCACCGCGCAGCTCACGCAGTTCGACGAAGCCGAACTGATGGAGGGCGACGTCACCGTCCGCGTGGAATGGTCGACGTTGAACTACAAGGACGGCCTTGCGCTCACCGGCAAGGCGCCGGTGGTGCGCCGCTTCCCGATGATTGCCGGCATCGACTTCGCCGGCACCGTCGAGCAGTCCTCGCATCCGCAATGGAAGGCGGGCGATAAGGTTGTCTGCACCGGCTGGGGCATGGGCGAGACCCATCTTGGCGCCTATGCCGAGAAGGCGCGGGTGAAAGGCGACTGGCTGGTCGCTCTTCCGCAGGGCCTATCGGCGCGCGACGCCATGGCGATCGGCACTGCCGGCTTCACCGCGATGCTGTCCGTGCTGGCGCTGGAGAAGCACGGAGTGTCGCCGAACAGCGGTCCGGTCGTGGTGACGGGGGCTGCAGGCGGCGTCGGCTCGGTTGCGACCGCCGTGCTCTCGAAGCTCGGCTATCACGTCATCGCCTCCACCGGACGTGCGTCCGAAGCGGACTATCTGAAAGAGATCGGCGCGGCTGAGGTGATCGACCGCAACGAATTGTCGGCGGCCGCCAAGCCCATCGCCAAGGAGCGCTGGGCGGGTGGCGTCGACAGCGTCGGCTCGACCACGCTCGCAAACCTGCTGTCGATGACGAAGTACGGCGGCGCGATCGCGGCCTGCGGCTTGGCTGCCGGCATGGACCTGCCGTCTTCCGTCGCACCCTTCATTTTGCGCGGGGTGTGCCTTCTCGGCATCGATTCCGTGATGTGCCCGATCGAGCCGCGGAAAGCTGCCTGGCAACGCCTGGCGTCCGATCTGGACCGGTCAAAACTAGCTGAAATTACTCACGAAATTCCGCTTTCTGAAGTTCCGGAGTGGGGCGCGAAAATCCTCGCCGGCCAGGTCCGCGGTCGCACCGTTGTAAAAATTGTCTAACGGCGTTCAGACTTTACCAACCATGCTGCTTCAATGTCGCCATGGTTAGTATGGTAAGCAGCAGGTAAAGAGATAAGGCATAGCCCGCTGCGGGGTTGGTTCGGAGTTGAGCATGCTTGCGCGTATTGTGTTGGGGGCGGTCACGGCGGTAGCGACGCTTACGCCGGCCATTGCTGGAAGCATGAACGCCGATGAGGCGCGCCGCTTCGTCGCCGGGAAGGTGTTTGCTTTCACCTGTTTTGACGGCACCCGCGGCGCTGGCCGCATCATGGACGACCTCGGCGCCGCTGGCGCAGTGCAGTTCTCGGGTGCAGGTCCGGTGAAACATCTCCGCCTGCCCGGCAACACGCTGCAGATCCGCGGCCAGAACGTCTGCGCCTCGATCAAGGGCATTCCGTTCGAGCCCTGTTTCAACCTTGAAAAGACCGACGATCGCAGTTTCCGCGGCTCGGTATCGGGGATGGGCTTCGCCTATTGCGACTTCCATCACCAGGGCGGCAACCAGATGCTGATGGCGCGGGCCGTCGCGCGGCCGCGCTCGCTGCGCACCTCGGAACACACGGGTTCGGTCGGCACGCCCAACACCGAAGTCGCCGCGCGTGTCGAGACCCCGCGCGTCGAGAGTAGCCGGCTCGAGCCGGTGAAGCCGCAAGTTAAATCGGAGCCCGCCAGGGACGACGCCCCGCTGGAGCTGCGCCGCTCGACCCAGTGAGTTGGCTGCGCGCGTCCGCGCACTTTGTCGTTGAGAGCTGCCATCAGACACGAAGCCGCCGCGCCGTAGTCATACGGACGGCGGCTTTCATGCGTTGGTAGCTGTTCGCGCCCCAGTTTAGGTACGGCCGGGGGCGCGGCCCGATAAAAGGGTTCAACGATGTCGCTGTACTTCTTCCGTATCAGCACGGGCCGCTATTCCGGTGCTGCCGACCAGCCATATGAGTTCGAGGACCGCGCCGCGGCCTGGACCGAGATGACCGAAGTCTGTGCCAATTTGCTCGGCGGCATCTCGCGCGGCCTGAAACAGGACGCCGAATGGCGCATGGAGCTGCTCGACGAGAACAAGGAGCCGGTGTTCCGGATCAGCTTGATTGGCGAGAGCCAAAAGGCCCTTGGTCGCACTGGCTAGAAATCGGGCATCCTACCGCCGCGTGTGGTTAACCTGTTAAGCGCGCGGACCGTGCCGTTTTCAAGGGATTTTCCGATAAGTCCGGTATTTGTCCGGGGGCGATCGTTAACCAGATCACCACACCTGAAGCTCAGTTTTTAGGCAAGGGCGATCAACGCCGAGGGCGGCCGACAATGACTTGGCCGCGCAACCCGGGAAACGCCCTCATGTCGAGACTCATCCAGAATCTGCAAATCGGTACCAAGCTCGCGCTCGCTTCGGCGTTCGGCGTTGTTCTCGTCGGCGCCATGATCGCGAGCCAGGTCATCGGCAACAACAACGTGCGGCATTCCAACCAGGCCGCGCTTGCGCAGCAGGAATTGGTGCGCGAGGCTACCGAAGCCAAGCTTGGGATACGCGGCTTGCAACTCGCCGTACGGGACATGCGTCTCGCCAACAATCAGGGTGACTTGCAAAAGGCGAGCGAGCTTCTGCTGGAGCGGTCGAAAGCACTGAACGGCGTTGTCGATTCCATGCTCAGGTTGTCGCACGCCCCGGAAAACCGCGCGCGGATGGAGAAGCTCAAGTCTACGTCGGCCGATTACCTGAAGGGCGCGCAGCAGAACGCCTCTGTTCGCAGCGAGGCCATTGCGGTTGCGGCCACGGACCCCGTCCGCGCCGCCAAGATTTCCGAGGAAGGCGCGCGCCAGATCCGCGAGGTGACGCTGCCGCTTGCCACACAGCTGGACAATTTGACCAGCGAGATTGCCGATTTCGCCAAGCACAAGAGCGATGAAGAAATCGCTGCCGCGAGCCAGGAGATGGCCGTGAGCGAGCGTCTCGGCATGGTGGTCGGTGCGTGCGCCGTGCTCGTCCTCATCGGTTCGTGGCTGATGTCCTTCCTGACCATCGCGCGGCCGATCCGCGCGCTCACGGTTGCCATGGACAAGCTCGCTGGTGGTGACTTCTCTGTTGTCCTGCCGGGTCTCGGCCGCAAGGACGAGGTCGGCGGTGTCGCCGCGGCCGTCGAGAAATTCAAGGTCGTGTCGGAGCAGAAGGCGCGCCAGGAAGCGGAAGCCAAGATGCGGCAGGACCAGGTGGCGGCCGAGCAGCGCAAGGCCGATATGCGCAAGCTTGCTGATAGTTTCGAAGGCGCCGTCGGCGAGATCGTCGATACGGTGTCGTCGGCCGCGACGGAGCTCGAGGCTTCGGCCTCGACGTTGACCTCGACGGCGGAGCGGGCACAGGAACTGACGATAGTTGTGGCTGCGGCCTCCGAGGAGGCGTCGACCAACGTGCAATCGGTGGCGTCGGCCACGGAAGAGCTGTCGTCTTCAATTACGGAGATTAGCCGCCAGGTGCAGGAATCGGCGCGGGTCGCGAGCGAGGCGGTTACCCAAGCCCGAACCACGACCGACCGTGTCGGAGAATTGTCCAAGGCGGCGGCTCGCATTGGCGACGTGGTCGAGCTGATCAACACCATCGCCGGCCAGACCAACCTGCTGGCGCTTAATGCCACCATCGAGGCGGCACGCGCCGGCGAGGCCGGTCGCGGCTTTGCCGTGGTGGCTTCCGAAGTGAAGGCGCTTGCCGAGCAGACCGCGAAGGCGACCGGCGAGATCGGCCAGCAGATTTCCGGCATTCAGGCCGCGACGCAGGACTCCGTCGCCGCCATCAGCGCCATCAGCAACACCATTGAAAAGCTGTCCGAGATATCGTCCACGATCGCGGCGGCCGTCGAGGAGCAGGGCGCGGCGACGCAGGAGATCTCGCGCAACGTGCAGCAGGCGGCCGAAGGCACCCATCAGGTCTCGTCCAACATCACCGACGTGCAGCGCGGTGCAGGCGAAACCGGCTCGGCATCGTCGCAGGTGCTGGCAGCCGCGCGGTCATTGTCCGGCGACAGCAACCGCCTCAAGCTCGAGGTCGGCAAGTTCCTCGACACCGTGCGCGCCGCCTAAGAACCTCGTTCCAGACAGTTCGGAAGACGCCCTGCCTCCTCAGGCGGGGCGTTTTTGCATCCTGATCTTCGCCGCGAACGTCTCGCGCATGACTTCGGCGAACGTCGGCTGCAAAAGCAAACAGTGGCGACCTCAAGCTGAAATTTACAACTTTCTGGCGAGATTATCTCTTCCATTTCAACTGTTTGGGTTGAAATCTCAGTATTTCTCCGAGCCCTCCCGTTAACCAGAATGAGTAACCCTAAGGAATAGATTCTCCGGCAAGGGCGATCAACGTCCATGCAGCCGGCAAGGACTTGGCTGCGTGTTTCCTTTGGGGGAAACGTACCATGTTGAGCCCTGCTCATCATCAGCAGGTCCGAACTCAGTCCGCCAGCGCGTGGAGTCGGCTCGGACATGTTCGGATCGGCACGATCTTGCCGATCATCATCTCTGCCCTGGTCGTTCTTGGGTTGGCCTCGGCCGGATTCATCGCCTATGAGGCCGTCCTCAAGAGGCGAGAGTCCGAGGCATTCCTGAAGGTCAATGCAGTTGCGCAACTGCTGCTGCGCAGCGCAGGACATTGGGCGATTGAACGCGGGCTGACCAACGCCGTGCTGAAGTCTCCTGATGTCGTCAGTGCCGAGCGCCGTGCGGAAATCGCAAAGGCGCGCGCGACGGCCGACGAGGCCTTTCGCCAAGCCGTCCTCGATATCAGCGCGATTTCCGAAATGACGGCGGGGCAAAGACAGATTGCGGACGCAGCGACGAAATTCGAGGCGCTGCGTCTCCTGCGTGAGAAAGCCGACGCGGGAATGTCGCGCTCGCGCGTCGAACGCGAGCCTGACCTCGTAGATGGCTTCGCGCCAACGATTACGGAGGTGATCGACGTCGCGAGCAACCGCTTGCGGCTGACGCTCGAAACACTCACCAGCCCGCCCGTGGCAAGGCTGGCCCAGCTCATCGGCTTGCGACATCTGACAGCTCAGATGGTCGAGAATGCTGGAAGGGAGCGGGCCCTGCTGGCTGGGGTCGTCGGTGCGCGCGCGAAGCTCGGGATGGAGGGCTATGAGCGCCTTTCGGCGCTGCGGGCCAAGGTCGAACTCGCATGGGACACGGTATTGCCGGTGCGGCTGCGTTCGGACCTCGCCCTGCAGATCGGCGAGGCGATGACGGAGGTCGAGAAATCCTATTTTGGTGCCTACGGTGAAACGCGGGTGACTGTGCTCGCCGGTGGCGAAGGCGGGGACTACAGAATCACGGGACCCGAGTACTTCACGCGGGCCACCGCCGGCATCAATGCAGTGCTGAAGCTCGGTGAAGCCATTGGCGCGGCCGCTGACCGCGAAGCCACGATGCAGGCAGAGGTCAGCACTCGTAATTTTGTTTTCACAGTTGTGTTGCTCTGCGCCTCGGTGATGCTCGCTGGCCTCAGTTTCTGGATCACCTTTGGCCGGATCCTCAAGCCGCTTTCAGCCATTTCGGTTGCGATGCGTGGGCTCGCCAATGGCGACTTCACGACGGTCGTGCCTGGCACCTGCCGAGGTGACGAGGTCGGCGAGATGGCGCGGACCGTTGAAGTCTTCAAGCAAAACGGCCTCGAAGTCGAACGCATGCGCGGCGATCACGCTGCGGCCGAGAGCCGGGCAGCCGAGCAGCGCAAGGCGGAGATGCGGAAGCTGGCCGACGGCTTCGAAGCCGCGATCGGGGAGATCGTCGACACCGTCTCCTCGGCAGCGACCGAGCTCGAAGCCTCGGCGTCGACCCTCACATCGACCGCGGAGCGAGGGCAGCAGCTCACGACCATGGTTGCTGCGGCCTCCGAGGAGGCGTCCACCAACGTGCAAGCGGTGGCGTCGGCCACCGAGGAGCTGTCGTCTTCTATCACCGAGATCAGCAGGCAGGTGCAGGAATCGGCCCGCGTGGCCAACGAAGCTGTCGGCCAAGCGCGTGTCACCACTGAGCGCGTCAGCAAATTGTCCAGGGCGGCGACGCGGATCGGCGACGTGGTCGAACTGATCAACACCATCGCGGGTCAGACCAATCTCCTGGCGCTCAACGCGACCATCGAGGCCGCGCGCGCCGGCGAAGCCGGTCGCGGCTTTGCGGTTGTGGCCTCCGAGGTCAAGGCACTCGCCGAACAGACCGCAAAGGCCACTGGCGAGATCGGGCAGCAGATCGCCAGCATCCAGACCGCGACCGAGCATTCGGTCGGCGCAATCAAGGACATCAGCGGCACTATCGAGAAGCTCTCGGAGATTTCCTCTACCATCGCGGCTGCCGTGGAAGAGCAGGGCGCGGCGACACAGGAAATCTCCCGCAACGTGCAGCAGGCGGCGGAAGGCACCCATCAGGTCTCGGCCAACATCACCGATGTGCAGCGCGGCGCGAACGAGACCGGCTCGGCGTCGTCGCAGGTGCTGGCGGCGGCCCAGTCGCTCTCTGGCGACAGCAACCGCCTCAAGCTCGAGGTCGGCAACTTCCTCGATACCGTGCGCGCAGCATGACGCGGTCGCCGTCACCAATCATCGATCGACTACAACCGCCGCGCGAAGACGCGCGGTGGTTCGCATGCGTTCGCAGTTGGATGTCGCGGCGCGATGAGCCGCACGGTTAACCTTCCGGAAAACCGATGCAGTCATGATCCCCGCAATATTCCGGGTGCCGAGTCGCCCTCCTCGTATTGCGTATCAATCGTATTGGAGCACATTCCATGAGTGGCCCTTCCATTCGTCTCACCCATAAGGTCATGGCGATCGGACTGTTCGGATTGTTGGGTCTCGTCGCCTTCGGCGCGATCTACGAGATCGGCAGTCTCTCCCAGGACGCCTCCCGCGAGATTGCCAACCGCGCTCGTGCGATCGCTGACCTCGACAAGCAGCTCTCGATCGAGATGCTGGAGGCCCGCCGCAACGAGAAGAACTTTCAGCAGCGCCGCAACGAGAGCTACGCCAAGGCACATGCCGAATTGATCGTGCCGATCAATCGCGACTTCGACGAGGTGGAGCGGCTGATGTCGGCCGGCGGCTTGGGCGCGCTGTCCGACCGGATGAAGCAGGCCCAGGACGGCTTCAAGCGATACGCGTCGGACTTCGGCGCATTGGTGGCCGCGGAGACCCGGCTCGGCTTAAACGAGACTCTGGGCCTCTCCGGCTCGCTCCGCGCCGCCGTGCACGACATTGAGGCCAAGCTCAAGGAGATCGACGATCCCAGGTCCACGAGCTGGATGCTGATGATGCGCCGGCACGAGAAGGACTTCATGCTGCGGCGCGACCCAAAATACATCGCCGAGATGAAGAAGGCCGCGGTCGAATTCTCCAAGGCGATAGAGGTCGTCGCAATCCCTACGGCAGTGATGAACGACATCACAGCCAAGCTGCAGAAATATCAATCCGAGTTCACGGCGTGGGTGGAGACGGCGCAGCAAACTGCGGCCCTCGACGCCAGCATGATGAAAACGTTCCGTGGGTTAGAACCGAGCATGATCGAGGTGCGCAACACAGTCGAAGACCTCTACAGGAAGGCCGACGTTGCGGAAGCTGCGACCCGCGATGCCGTGCGCATGTGGATGATGGTCGCCTTCGCCATTGCCGTCGTCGTGCTCGCCGCGGTGGGCTTCCTTCTGGGACGTTCGATCTCGAAGGCGCTTGCCGGCATGGTCGGCGCGATGACGCGGCTTGCGCGCGGCGAGCTTTCGATATCCGTTCCGGGCATCGGGCGCAAAGACGAGATCGGCGAGATGGCCGGTGCCGTCGAGGTGTTCAGGACCAATATGGCGGAGGCCGAGCGGCTGCGCACCGAGCAGGTCGAAGCTGAGGCGCGCGGGCGCCAGCAGCGCAAGGCCGACATGCACCGGCTCGCCGATACTTTCGAAGGCGCGGTCGGCGAGATCATCGATACTGTTTCGTCGGCGGCAACCGAGCTGGAGGCCTCGTCAAATACGCTGACGCAGGCTGCCGAGCGCGGCAACGGGCTTGCCACGGTCGTGGCGGCCGCCTCCGAAGAGGCCTCCGCGAACGTGCAGTCGGTGTCTGCAGCGAGCGAGGAAATGACCTCCTCGATCTCCGAGATCAGCCGTCAGGTGCAGGAATCGGCCCGTGTCGCCGACGTGGCGGTCGGGCAGGCCCAGCGCACCAATGCACGCGTCGCCGAACTGTCGAAGGCCGCCGCCCGCATCGGCGACGTGGTCGAACTGATCAACACCATCGCCGCCCAGACCAACCTGCTGGCGCTCAACGCGACGATCGAGGCGGCGCGTGCCGGCGAGGCCGGCCGCGGCTTTGCCGTGGTCGCTTCCGAAGTGAAGGCGCTCGCCGAGCAGACTGCGAAGGCCACGGGCGAGATCGGCCAGCACATCGGCGCGATCCAGACCGCGACGGAAGATTCCGCCGGTGCGATCAAGGAGATCGGCGACACCATCGCGCGGATGTCGGAGATCTCGTCAACCATCGCCGCCGCGGTCGAGGAACAGGGTGCCGCCACGCAAGAGATCTCCCGCAACATCCAGCACGCCGCGAATGGCACCTCCGAAGTCTCGGCGAATATCGGCGATGTCCAGCGTGGCGCAGGCGAAACCGGGGCGGCCTCGGCGCAGGTGCATTCGGCTGCGCAATCGCTGTCGCAGGAGAGCCATCGGCTGAAGAGCGAGGTCGCGCGCTTCCTGGATTCGGTACGGGCGGCGTGACAGCCGTCGCCTTCCGCACATTGCGTCGCAAGTGGACAGGTCGCGTCGCAGCATCAGGTGGCTGTGCAGCTGCACAGTTGGTTGCAGGAGAAATAACGACCGTCAGCGCTGTCCCGTAATTTTACGTAGGGCCCTGTTAACGCCTGCTTGCGACTATGTGTGCAATCTCACGGGACAAGAACCAGCCAGCATTGTTGAACTGACCTCCGTCTCGCCATCTTCGTGGCGGTTTGCGGCGCGGACAATTTGCGCGTTGCCAGGTAACATCGGGATTTGTCGTGATGTCGAAATTGTCGATCGTCTTCAAGCTTCTGGCCGTGTTGTCGGTCCTGGTCCTTTCGCTCGCCGGCGTTGGCGTGACGGCGATCGGCACCATGCAGAACATCAATTCCCATACGGTCGAGATCGCGGAGAGTTGGCTGCCCAGCGTGCGCGCGCTCGGCTCGCTTCGCGCCGACATCAACGAGCTGCGCGTCGCGCTCCGTCTGCATCTGATGCAGGACAGCGTTGAGGGAAAGGACGCCGCCGAGAAGCGCTTGGCCTCGCTGCGCGCGCGCATCGACCAGACCCGCAAGGTCTACGAGCCGCTGATCACTTCGGCCGAGGAGCGCTCGCTCTATGGGCAATGGAGCACGGCGTGGGCCGAGTATCTGAACGGCGTGCAGGACGTGATGGCACTGTCGCGCAAGGGCGTTGGCCGTTTCCCGGCCGACGCCAACGAGCTGCTGCAGACCAAGGTTGCGAAGATGGCCCAGGCCGCCGATCCCCTGCTTCAGAAGGGCATCGAACTCAACAACCGGGGCGCCGAGCTTGAGACGAAGCAGGCCGCCGACAGCTACGCCATGATCTTCCGCGTGCTGGTCGGCATCATCGTGCTCTCGGTCGTGATCGCGATCGGCGCCGCCTATTACCTCGTGCGCGACGTTTCTCGCGGCATTGCCTCAATCATCCGCCCGATGCAGTCCCTCGGCGAGGGCGACCTCTCGGCCGACGTTCCGCATCGCGGCGAGAAGACCGAAATCGGTTCGATGGCAGATGCGCTGCAGATCTTCAAGGAGGCGCTGATCGCCAAGAAGGCCGCCGACGAGGCCGCTGCGCGCGACGCCGAAGTCAAGATCGAACGCGGTCGCCGCGTCGATGCCATCACCCGCAAGTTCGAAGCCATGATCGGCGAGGTGGTCGGGACCGTCTCCTCGGCCTCGACCGAGCTCGAGGCCTCCGCCTCGACGCTGACCAACACCGCGCAGCGCGGACAGGAACTCGCGACCGTCGTCGCAGCCGCCTCCGAGGAAGCCTCGACCAACGTCCAGGCGGTGGCATCCGCTTCGGAGGAGCTGTCGTCCTCCATCACCGAGATCAGCCGCCGCGTGCAGGATTCGGCGCGGATGGCGGCGGAGGCCGTCGAGCAAGCGGCGCGGACCAACGACCGTGTCAATGCGCTGTCGCAGGCGGCGTCCCGCATCGGCGACGTCGTCGAGCTCATCAACACCATCGCGGGCCAGACCAATCTGCTGGCGCTGAACGCGACCATCGAGGCCGCGCGTGCCGGCGATGCGGGCCGCGGATTCGCGGTCGTCGCCTCCGAGGTCAAGGCGCTGGCCGAGCAGACCGCGAAAGCGACCGGTGAGATCGGGGCGCAGGTCTCGGGTATCCAGGCGGCGACGCAGGAATCGGTCAGTGCCATCCAGGAGATCGGCGGCACCATCGAGCGGCTCTCCGAGGTGGCTGCGGCCATTGCCGCCGCCGTCGAGGAGCAGGGCGCGGCCACGCAGGAAATCTCGCGTAACGTGCAGCAGGCCTCGGTCGGCACGCAGGAGGTCTCGTCGAACATCACCAACGTGCAGCGCGGTGCGATCGAGACCGGCGAGGCTTCGACCGAGGTATTGTCGGCGGCGAAATCGCTGGCGACCGACAGCACCCGTCTCAAGGTCGAGGTCGCGCAGTTCCTGGAATCGGTTCGCGCGGCCTGACGCTCACGTGCTCGTCTGCGGAGCCGGCGGCGGTGCGATCTGCCGCCGGAACAGGATACGCTGGTAGAGCCAGCCGATCGCGACCAGCACGATGCCGAGGCACATGAACGATAGCGCGCGGTAGACGCCCGTCAGCGTCGACATGTCGATGACGAAGGCCTTGAGGATCGTCAACGCGATCACGACGGCCGATGCCAGCCGCGCCCGCTCCGACTTGACGAGAATGCCGACGCCGAGCAGCACCACGCCGAAGCCGAGCCAGCCGATCGAATAGGTATATTGCTCGGCGCCCGTCGTCGCCCCGGAGGAGAGGATCGGGCCGTGATGGAAGCGGCGGATCTCCAGCGTGACATAGATCAGCGCGAACAGCAGCGCGCCGCCTGCAATCGTGTTGGCGTAGGCCTTGCCGCGTTCGCCGGCCACGGCATAGGACAAGAGCAGCATCAGCACTGCCGGCAGCGCGTAGCCGAGCAGCAGCAGGTTGAACACGGCGCCGCCGACGTCGGTGCGCCACAGCAGCGGGTTCTCCAGGATCAAGAGACCGAACACGCTGACGAGCCCGGCGATCACCGTGAGCACCACCGCGCCGACATTGTGCACGACGCTGCGGCTGCGCAGCCGCAGGCGCTCCAGCCCGATCGCCATGGCGAGCGTCACGCAGGCCTGGAGCGCGCATTCGAGCAGCGACGGCGCCGACGTCACGTCGCCGCCGGTCGCAAAATGGCGGATCTCCATGAAGGCGAGCAGCGCGGTGAACAGGATCGCGGCGCTCTCGACCATGCGCAGCGGGGCGTCGTCGCCGCGGCGGCGCAGGAACAGGCTCGCCGCCCAGAACGATGCCGCCGGCAGGCCGTAGCCCCACAACAGCCAGTTGAAGATCGGCGTGGTTCCGACGGCGTCGCCGACGATGCGCGGGTCATAGCCGATCCGAGCGGTGACGAGGCCTGCGAAGATCGCGGCCAGCCAGCGCAGGAACGGGATCGGCCGCTGCATCGAGATCCAGGCGGTGCCGAGCGACATCAGCGCCAGTGCGATCGTGAGCCAGCCCTTCTCCAGCGCAAACGTCAGCGCCAGCGCCAGCGCACCGAGCGTGCCGGTCGCGAACAAGGCCGTGGAGATCATGGCGCCCGGCCGGGTCTCGCGGCGCGCAAGCGCTTCGGTGGCGGCGCCGAAGGCGGCGGCGAGCAGCACCGCGAGGATGGCGAACGGGATCGAGCGATCGAGATGCGCGATGCGTGCGTAGAGCGCGACCAGGATCGCGATCGGCGTCGCGACCCCCGCGACCGACCACACCACCGGAATGATCGCCGAGTTCGAACGTCCCTGCGCGAGGAAGCCCGCGATGCCGAAGCCGGCGGCGAAGATCGCCGCCATCACCAGATGCAGCGTCACCGCGCTATCGATCGCCGTCGGTGCGATGCCGGCCATGGGACCGCTCGGCAGCACGAGCATGTCGGGATTGGCGCGCACCGCCCATTCGGCGAACACGACGAAGACGGTCGCGGCGGCGGCACCGAGTGCGCCGGTCGCCGCAGGCGCGCGCCAGGCGACCAGCAGCGTCGCGCCGACCAGCAGCGTGAAGGCGATCAGCGCCAGATCCGCATGCGCGCTCGACAGCACGATCAACATCGCGCCGAACAGATAGGCACCGAGTGAGCCCGACGAGACCGGCTCGATCTCACCGTCCTCGATCGTCGGGCCGAACATGAAGCCGCAGACCACGAGAAGAGCGGCAAGAACGAACCCTGCGATCACATGGAAAGCGTGCGGCGCGACCTGCAGGTCGCCGGCATCGAGCCCCGGAAAGATCCAGAGCACGGCGAAGGCGATTGTCGTGACCGCAAGCCAACGCCACAGCCGGATACGGGCAAGGCCGAAGCTCGCGGCGGTGACGATGGCGAGATAGATGTAGAGCGCCCAATAGTCCGGCTTGTCGCTGGAGACGAGGATCGGCGTCACGAAGGCGCCGACCACGCCGAGGCCGGCGAGCGCGGGTCCGTGCAGGAGCGCGGCAGCCAGCGTGCCGAGCGCGACGAGGCCGAGCAGCACGAAGGCGGTCGCGGGCACGAGGAAGCCATAGAGCGCGTACGCCGCGTAGATGGTCGCAAATGCCACCGCCGTACCGGCTGCGGTGAGGATAGCGGGAATGTTGGCGATCGGCAGCGCGGCGATGTTGGAGATGCTCTCCTTGCGCCGTGACCATTCGCCGGCGCCCAGCAGCGCCAGCGCGAATACGCCGCCAAGGAACACGCGCACGCCGGGGCCAAGGAGGCCAGCCTCGATCGAATAGCGCACCATGAAGAAGCCGCCGAGCGCGAGCGCCAGGCCGCCGATCCAGACTACCCAGCGCGTGCCGAGCCGTTCCTCGAACCCGGGCGCGGGTGCGGGCAGCGGCGGCGTCGCGTCGGCCTCGGTGCTCGCTTCGAGCGGAGGCGGTGAAATATCTTCGGTGACGAGCGGGGGCGGCGCCTCGGCTCTGGCTTCGGCTTGGGGCACAAGCGGCGGCGGCGCTGCGGAAGTTGTGGGGGGCGCGTCAGCCCACACATCTGCGGGGATCAGCGGCGGCTGCACGGGCCGTTGCGCGCGGAACATCTCTTCGAGCGAGCTTAGCCGTCGTCGCAGTTCAGCCGCCTGGCTGGAAGCCTTGATCGCGATGATGAAGGCGATGATCGCAATGATCAGCGCGAAGACGTCAAACGGGCCGTCAGACATAAAGCCTCCAGGCAACCGGCGGGCAGGGGCCGATCACGCATATCTCGGGTTAGCGCCGGGAGCGTACGCGCAAGCCCGGCGCGGGTCGCTCCTGAAGCACGTCGCGACGGAAGCGGTAGAGCGCCGCCGGACGTCCGCCCGTCTGTGTCGACATCACCCCGGTCGGTTCGACCAGGGCTTCCATTTCGACCAGGCGGCGGAAATTTTGTTTGTGCAGGTGTCGGCCGGAGATCGCCTCCACCGTATACTGCAATTCGGTAAGTGTGAACTCGGCGGGCAAAAGTTCAAAGACCACAGGACGATACTTCAGTTTTGCACGCAGTCGCGCGACCGCTGTCGCAAGAATCCGGCGGTGGTCGAAGCGCATGGATGTGCCGAGCGCGGACAGCGCCTTGCGCGCTAATGCCGCAGGGCGACCATCGCGCCGCGCTTCCTCGACCAGCCCTGCCTCGTACAGGAGCTCGTAGCGGTCGAGCACGCGCTCCTCGTCCCAGGACGCGCCGTCGAGACCGAAATAGAACCGCATCCGATCCTTGCGCGGCAATGCGCGCGTCGTCTCCGGCGTCTCCTCTTCGGCCCAGCCGGTCAATGCCGGGATGATGTCGTCCGCGATGATCGCGGGCGGCCCCTCGCGCCAGTCCTCCCAAGGCAGGAAGCGATACCACGGCGCGAAGCTCGCACTCGTGGCTGCCAGTTCGCCGCCGAAGGCGCGCGTCAGTGCGAGATAGCCGATCGACACCATGTGCGCGCCGGTGTCGCCAGCCTCGGCATGCCGGCCGCGATCGCCGAACGTGTAGAGCTGCTCGACATAGCCGAGCCGCAGGCCCGTCTGTTTCTCGACCCACGCCCGCAGCCCGATCTCGAAAGTGCGATGGCTAGGCGCATCGAACGGGCCGAACGGCAGGCCGGCCAGGCCGTCACTGTCGCGCGCGGTGAGGATCAGCGGTTCGTGATCCTCGATCGCGACGATCGCGGCGGTCAGGCCGATCTCGATCGGCGTCAGCAGCTTTTCGCTCATGCGATGGCGATCGCCGGTGCGGCCGTGAACTGGTCATGCCCGGGCTTGTCCCGGGCATCCACGTTCTTCGTGCCGCAGCAAAGGTCGTGGATGGCCGGGACAAGCCCGGCCATGACGATGTGGAGGCGTCTGCGTAAAGGCTCGCATGCGATTGCTCTGCTCGCAAGCGGGAGAGGGGGCACACCTGTGCTGTGGTGCGCAACTGTCATTCGAGCTCGATCACGAAGGGGCGGCCCTCGACCATCATCGCGCCCGGGCCCATCTCGTCGAGTGCGCGCAGCATGCGGCCGTTGCGCCCCAGCGCACGGTCGGCAAGGCCGACGATGCGGCGGTTCGGTGAGGCGATCGGGGACGCCGCCCGGATCTTCTTCGCGATCTCGGTCTCGTCGCGATTCGGATTGAGTGCGCACACGGCGGCAAAGGCGCTCGCGGTGGAGCGGCTGATGCCGGCATAGCAATGCACCACCAGCGGCGCATCGCGGTCCCAGCCGCGCACGAAGTTCAGCACCTGCTCGATATGCGTTTCCGACGGCGCGACGAAGCCGTCCATCTCCTCGGTGATGTCGTCCATCGACACCTTGAGATGGTTGGCCGGCAGCACCGACACCGGCCGCGCCACCTGTTCGACATTGGCCATCACGGTCAGCACGTGGCTGGCCTTGGTGAGGCGGACGGTTTCGGGAAGGGCGGCGAGGGAGCAGACGTGGATCATGGCGGACCTTTTTCCGCAGATTATAGCGAGCGTTGGCGGGGTGGGCAAAGCGAAGCGTACCCACCACTTTCGTCTCATTGCGCAAAACAGTGGGCGGCAAGGGCCCCTTTGCCCGCCCTGCAGGACTCTAACCCACGACAACGATCACGCAAACACGGCGCCAAACCGCTCCAGAAACTGCTTCTCGGCCCGGGCAGCCGTCCAGGGGGTGAGATAGTCGCGCCGGACGCTGTCGGACAGGCCGGGATCCTTGCCGAACAGGCGCTTGGCCTCGCTCTCGCTGAAGCCGGCAAGCATCGTTGCCTCCAGATAGGCCGCGCCGCGATCGGCGGCCTTGATCGCCAGCGTGATCTCGTCCGGCAGTACCGGCGGCAGGCCAAAGCGGATGTGAATCGCGCCGAGCAGACGTTTCTCGACCGCCTTGTAATGACCGTCGAGCACGGCCTTGAACGGCGAGATCATGTCGCCGATCACATATTCGGGCGCGTCATGCAGCAGCGCGGCAAGCCGCATGCGCTGATCCACGCGGGGATTCTCGTGCCGCATCACGGTTTCGACCAGCAGCGTATGCTGCGCGACAGAGAAGATGTGTGCGCCGATGGTCTGGCCGTTCCAGCGGGCAACACGCGCCAGCCCATGCGCGACGTCGGCGATCTCGATATCGAGCGGGGAGGGATCGAGCAAATCGAGCCGCCGGCCCGACAGCATGCGTTGCCAGGCGCGGGTGTCGGCGCCGCGGTCCGTCTTCTTCGCGCTCATTTGGCCTTGAGGCGCGGCTTGCGCTGCGACTTGCCGCAGCTCGCGTGACAATGGCAGTCGACGAGATGATCGTTGACCATGCCGGTCGCCTCCATGAAGGCATAGACGATGGTCGGGCCGACGAATTTGAAGCCGCGCGAGGCCAGCTCCTTGGAGATCTGCATGGAGAGCGGCGTCGAGGCAGGCACGCTCGCGGTGGTCTTGAAATGATTGACCTTGGGCCTTCCGTCCATGAAGTCCCACAGGAATTTCGAGAAGCCGGGGCCCTTCTCCATGATGGCGAGATAGGATTTCGCGCTTGATATCGCGCCGTCGATCTTGGCCTTGTTGCGCACGATGCCGGCATCGTTCATCAGCGCGTGAACCTTCTTCTCGTTGTAGCGTGCGATCTTTTCCGGCTGGAAATCGTCGAAGGCTTTGCGAAAATTGTCGCGCTTGCGCAGGATCGTGATCCAGGACAAGCCGGCCTGGAAACCGTCGAGGATCAGCTTCTCATAGAGCGCGCGGTCGTCATATTCCGGCACGCCCCATTCAGTATCGTGATAGGCGACGTAAAGCGGATCTTCGCCGGGCCAGGGGCAACGCGTCTTTCCGTCGGGATGCAGGCGAGGGGCACGGCTCATGCGATGGGTTGCTTCGTTGGAATGCGCACGACGTCTGGTTCCGCAAGCCTCACAGCGAGCCCACCGGCAGTCAGCGCCTGTCCCGCATCGAGCGCATCGGCGACGCGGTCGATGCGCACCAGCGCGATACCCTTTCCTTTCGCCGACGAGCCCATCGTGCCGACCGGCTTATCGCCGGCCATGACGCTGACGCCGGGCTCAGGCGAGAAATCCTCGAGCAGCACCTTCACGCTGCGGGTGCGCGCGGTGCCCCGATGCTGCATGCGCGAGACGACCTCCTGGCCGACATAGCAGCCCTTGTCGAAATCGACGCCGGAAAGGCGGTCCATGTTGGTCTCGTGCGGGAACGCATCGCTGTAGGTGAAATCGAGCCCGCCTCGCGGCACGCCGAGCGCGATGCGGTGGGCCTCGTATGCGGCGGCGTCGACGAGTTCGGCGCCGATCAGATCGGACAGCTTCTGTTGGAGGTCTTGAGGGATCAGGATGCGATAGCCGAGGTCTTCATTGCGCGGATCGGCGAAGGCGAGGTCGGGCTGGGCCGCAGGCTTGCCGTCCCAGGCCGCGAGCACGCCGAGATCCTCGGACAGGTTTTCCACCGTGACCTTGGCGCGCAGCTTGTAGAATTTCAGCTTGGTGGCGAGGCCGTCGGCAAGCGGCTTCGGGCAATCGATCAGGAACCCGCCGCCATGGCCGGCAGGCGCTTCCGTGATCAGGAAATCCACGATGATCTTGCCCTGCGGCGTCAGCAGCGCGCCGAATCGGCCCAGGCCCGGCTTCAGCTTGTCGACATCGGTCGTGACGAGGCCATTGAGGAAGTTGCGCGCATCCTCGCCCGCGACCTTGATCACGCCCCGGTCCGGAAGAAACGCTGATTTCATACGAAAATCTCTTGCGACATGTTGCTCCGGAACGTAAGCCCGCAAGGCAAAAACGACAAGACCTCAAGCCCCGCGCTTGGGGACGAGAGAGGCCTTCAGCCATGACCCAGCGTTTCGACGTGATCCTCAAGGGCGGCACTGTCGTCAACCAGGACGGCGAGGGGACCCGCGATGTCGGCGTCGTCAACGGTCGCATTGCCGAGATCGGCGCGCTGTCGCAGGCTTCCGCCGCGGAAGTGATCGACTGCAAGGGCCTGCACATCCTGCCCGGCGTGATGGATACGCAGGTGCATTTCCGCGAGCCCGGGCTGGAGCAGAAGGAAGACCTCGAGACCGGCTCGCGCAGCGCCGTAATGGGCGGCGTCACCGCCGTGTTCGAGATGCCAAACACCGCGCCGTTGACCGTGACGGAGGCCACCTTCACCGACAAGGTGAAGCGCGCCCATCACCGCATGCATTGCGACTTCGCCTTCTTCATCGGCGGCACCCGCGAGAATGTGCAGGACCTGCCGGTGCTGGAGCGTGCGCCCGGCTGCGCCGGCGTCAAGGTGTTCATCGGCTCCTCGACCGGCGCGCTCTTGGTGGAGGATGACGAAAGCCTGCGCCGCATCTTCCAGGTGATCCGGCGCCGCGCGGCGTTCCACGCCGAGGACGAATACCGCCTCAACGACCGCAAATCGCTGCGTATCGAGGGCGACACGCGCTCGCACCCGGTGTGGCGCGACGAGACCGCCGCGCTGATGGCGACGCAGCGGCTGGTGAAGCTCGCACACGAGACCGGCAAGCGCATCCACGTGCTGCATATCTCGACCAAGGAAGAGATCGAATTTTTGCGCGACCACAAGGACGTCGCCTCCTGCGAGGCGACGCCGCATCATCTCACGCTGGTTGCGCCCGAATGCTACGAGCGGCTCGGCACGCTGGCCCAGATGAACCCGCCGGTGCGCGGCGCCGATCACCGCGCCGGGATCTGGCGCGGCATCGAGCAGGGCATCATCGACGTGCTCGGCTCGGACCACGCCCCGCATACGCTGGAAGAGAAACAGAAGACCTATCCGGCCTCGCCCTCCGGCATGACCGGCGTGCAGACGCTGGTGCCGCTCATGCTCGACCACGTCAATGCGGGTCGGCTGTCGCTGGCGCGTTTCGTCGATCTCACCAGCGCCGGCCCCGCGCGCCTCTACAACATGGCCTGCAAGGGGCGGATCGCCGCCGGCTATGACGCCGACTTCACCGTCGTCGATCTCAAGCGCAGCGAGACCATCACCAACAAATGGGTCGCGTCCAAGGCCGGCTGGACCCCCTATGACGGGTTGCGCGTCACCGGCTGGCCCGTAGGCACCTTCATCCGCGGCCGCCGCGTGATGTGGCAGGGCGAGCTCGTGACGGCCGCGCAAGGTGAGCCGGTGCGGTTTCTGGAGACGCTGAGGGAGGAGTGAATGACCGAACCGACACCCCTCATCACCACCGAGCAACTTGCAGCCCAGCTCGGCGATCCCAACCTGCGCCTCTACGACTGCACGACCTACAACGAGCCGGTGCCGCCAGGCAGCGATGTGCCCTATCGCGCCGTGCCGGGCGATAAGACGTTCGAGGCCGGCCATATTCCGGGGGCCGATTTTCTCGACCTGCAAGGCGAGTTCTCCGACGCCTCTGCGCAGCAATTCTTCATGATGCCTGATGTGGCCCAGCTGGAGGCCGCCTTCGGCCGCCACGGCCTCGATGCATCCAAATCCGTCGTGCTCTACAGCATCGGCACCATGATGTGGTCGACGCGGTTCTGGTGGATGCTGCGCTCGCTCGGCGTTGAGGCGCGGGTGCTCGACGGTGGCCTCGACAAATGGAAGGACGAGGGACGGCCGGTCTTAACAGGCGCCCCGAAGGGCTATCCGGCCACGACCTTCAAGGCCACACCGCGCGCAGGCTTCTTCGTCGACAAGAATGCGGTCAAGGCACGGCTCGGAGATCCCGCGACTGTTATCGTCAACGCGCTCGGTCCCCAGTTTCATCGCGGCCTCGAGCCGAGCCGCTACGGGCGGCCCGGCCGCGTTCCCGGCAGCGTCAACGTATCAGCGGCAGCGCTCGTCAATGCGGACAAGACGCTGACGACGCTCGCCGATGCCGAGGCCAAATTCGACGCGGCAGGCGTCACCCGCGACAAGAATGTGATCCTGTATTGCGGCGGCGGCATCTCGGCGACGATCGACCTGATGCTGCTGACGCAACTCGGCTACGACAAGCTGACGCTGTACGATGCCTCGATGGGGGAGTGGGCGAAGGATCCGGCGCTGCCGATCGAGACGGATTAGGACATTCCTTGGCCCCTCCCCAGGGGAGGGACAGAAAGTTGGGAACCTTTCCCTTGGGGCGGCATCCAATGTCCGGAATGAAGCCAAACGAGCAGGTGACCGCCATGCCACGGATCGCAGCCGGCCTGTCCGCCGGCGCCAAGACTTCAGAAATCAGGACATTGGAAGCCGAACTGGTCGAGCGGGCGCGGGGCCATGACGAGGCCGCGCTGCGCGAGATCATGCAGGCCAACAACCGCAGGCTCTATCGTCTGGCGCGCGGAATTCTGCGCAGCGACAGCGAAGCCGAGGATGTCGTTCAGGAAACCTATGTCCGCGCTTTCACCCATCTCGACGGATTCCGCGGCGAGTCCGGACTGTCGACGTGGCTGTCGCGCATCGCCATCAACGAGGCACTTGGCCGGGCGCGAAGCGCCAGGCCGCAGGTCGAGCTCGGCTCGGTGCCCGAAGCGACGCTCGAGGCGCAGATCATCAAATTTCCCGCTTCTCCCCCAGGCGATCCGGAAAGGACCATGGCCCAACGTGAAATCCAGCGCGTCGTCGAGCGCGCCATCGATGAATTACCGGATGTCTTCCGCATGGTCTTCGTCGCCCGCGTCATGGAAGGGATGAACATCGAGGAGACCGCCGAGCTGCTCGGCGTCAAGCCCGAGACCGTGAAGACGCGGCTGCACCGTGCGCGGACCATGCTGCGCGAGAACGTCGAAAAGGAGATCGGTCCGGTGGTGATGGATGCGTTCCCGTTCGCCGGGTGGCGCTGCGAGCGGCTGACCGTGTCAGTGCTGAAGCGGCTTGGCATCGGCGGCTGAATTTTTCGGGAACGTTTGCGCGAGAATTCCATCCAACGCCTGTGAAGCAACGCGCCGGCAAAACGTCCGGCACCACAGGAGTGTCAAACCATGTTCGTTCGTTGGACCACGGCGATCGCCGCTGCAATTTTGTTGTCGAGCCCCGCGCTGCTGCAAGGCGCCAGAGCAGCCGACAAGCTGACCGATCCGCAGATCGCCCACATCGCCTACACCGCGGGCGTGATCGACATCAACGCAGCCAAGCAGGCGCAGAAGAAAGCCAAGATCAAGGACGTGAAGGCGTTTGCCGAGGACATGCTGCGCGACCACGAGGCCGTCAACAAGCAGGCGCTCGCGCTGGTCAAGAAGCTGAACGTCACGCCTGAAGACAACGACACCAGCAAAGCGCTGTCAAAGCAGGCGAGCGAGAAGCTCGCCGAACTGGACAAGCTGAGCGGTGCGGCCTTCGACAAGGCCTATGTCGCGAACGAGGTCGCCTACCACAAGACGGTCAACGGCGCGCTGGAAACCCAGCTCATTCCGTCCGCCAGCAATGCCGAACTGAAGAGCCTGCTGCAGACCGGCCTGAAAATCTTCCAGGGCCATCAGCAGCACGCCGAGCACGTCGCGGCGGAGCTGAAATAGGGAGGCGATGATGCTGGGACGATTGTCCGCGATCGCGACAGCGGTCCTGCTCGTGGCGGTGGCCGTCCCGGCGCACGCTGCGACCATCGAGATCACGATGGAGAATCTCGAAGTGTCGCCGAAAGACGCTTCGGCCAAGGTCGGCGACACCATTGAATGGATCAACAAGGACGTCTTCGTCCACACCGCGACAGCCAGGAACGGCGATTTCGACGTCAACCTGCCGGCGAAAAAATCAG
This sequence comes from Bradyrhizobium sp. 172, assembly GCF_023101065.1. NCBI lineage: Bacteria > Pseudomonadati > Pseudomonadota > Alphaproteobacteria > Hyphomicrobiales > Nitrobacteraceae > Bradyrhizobium > Bradyrhizobium sp. 172. The sequence goes on along the minus strand of NZ_CP064701.1, from coordinate 5,924,341 downwards.
GGACGTTGGTTCTGAAGAAGGCGGGCACGATCGATTATTACTGTCGCTTTCATCCCAACATGAAAGCGACGCTCAAGATCGAGCCGTAACGGGCTCGGAGCGTATTCCCGACCGTAGCGGAAGCTGGCCCCGCCTACGTGGCGGGGTCATTTTCGGCAAGGCTTACTGCCTGGAGAAAGACTTACTGTCTGGAAATGTCGACCGAGAATTCGCCGTTGCGGATGCGGCCGGGAAAGCCTTCGACGAACTTCGCCACCGCGTCCTCGCCATAGGTGCCGACGAGCTCGGCAAGGGCCGCAAACAGGCTCGCCTGCGCCAGGCAGTCGCCGTCGACGCCATCATGGCGCGCTTCGGCCCAGGCCTCGTTGAGATAACTCAGTGCGGCCTGCTTCTGCTCGTGATCGGGCAGCGGCGCGCGTGCGGGAGCGTAGGACACTGGATGGCTCATGAAACTCGTCGGGGCTGGGGCGCAATCCACGGCGATGCGCTGTGCGAGAGGTGTAGCACGCACGTTAACGCCCGCTAGGCCACATCTTTAGGAACGGTTAACGGCTGTGTACAAAGTCGATGACAGGGTTCCCGCCGCTGTCTCAGTTCGCGTAACGCGCCGTGAGATCGCGCGAGATCTTGGCGCCTTCCTCGATATAGCGGCGGATCGCCACCGTCGCGGCCGGCGTGCAGCTCCGGTAGGTCTGCTGAAAACCGTTATAGCCGCGGTTGAAGCCGGCGATCATGCGGGTGCGGCGTTCGCCGGCGGGGGTTTCGGCATCGATCAGCGCCTGCATCTCGCTGCGCCATTTGTTGCCCTCGTTGGACCCGCAGATGCCGCGCAGATAGTGCAGCCCGCCGAGGATCTCCGCCAGTCGCTGCAAATCGCCGTCAAACGGCGCTGCCCCGTCCTGAGCCCTCGTGGGCACCGAGGCGCAGGCGAGAATCAGGGCAAAAATGGCCAGAAATCGCGTCGACATCGGCCGGGTGTATGCCTCCTCGGGGCGATAGACGCAAGGCGGGGCCGTCAGGCGCCCATCAGCCGGTGAGCGGACTGGATGACCTCTTCCAGCCCGCCGGTCAGCTTGAGGTCGCCAAGGCTCGCCAGGGCCTTTGGGGCGATCCAGCGGCAGTCGTCGAGCTCGTCGTTGAGAACCGGCTCCCGGGCCACCCAGCGGGCGGCAAAGGACATGATCAGGTAGTGGCCGGCGCCGGCCGCGGCCGGCAGCACTTCGCGCCAGCCCGCGAGGCCAATGATTTCGATATCTAGCCCGGTCTCCTCGTCGATCTCGCGCGCCAGCGCCTGGTGCAGCGATTCGCCGAACTCGACCCGGCCGCCCGGCAGCGAATAGAACCCCTTTGCCGGCGAGCGTGCGCGACGGGTCAGAAGCACCTTGCCGTCACGAAAAATCGCGGCACTGACCGCGATCTGGGGACGGGTGGGCTGAACGATCGCAGCCATGACTTCACCTGCTCGGGCTCAGTTCGCCATGATGTTGTCGACGTCGGCTTCCGCGCCGCCATTGATGATGCCGCCGCAGGCCGCGATCAGCGGCTTGACCCAGTGGGCGGCCTGCTCGGCGAGGCGAACGCGGGTCGTGTCCTTCTCGACCTCGCGCATGGCCGAGCCGACCGCCGTCAGGATCGAGGTCATGGTGTCGGTGAGGTGGTCGAACTGGGCGCGCACGTTCGGGTCGGCCTTTTCATAGGCCTCGATCGCCAGATCCCGGGCCTTGAAGTTCGAGGCGGTGAAATGCTCGGCATAGGACAGCGGCGACCAGGTCAGAAAATCTTCCGCGCATTCCGGCATGTCGGGGACCATTTCCAGCAGCATCACGGCTTCATTGAAATGGTTGAGATAGTCGGTGGCAAGCCCGGTCCGCGGGTTGATGTTGGCCACGCGCAGCCGCTCGGCCCAGGCTGCAGCCTCGGGCCCCGTCTGTCCATGCATTCGCGCCGGCTGGGAGACCGTTGAGCTCATCTGCCGCAGTGTTAACGTTCGGGGTTAAAAGGACCTGAACGGACCCTATATAGGCCCTCAAGGATGTGTGGACGCTTCGTCATAACTTCGGCCCCCGCGGCTTTGCGGCAACTGTTCGGCTACATTGAGCAGCCGAACTTCCCGCCCCGGTTCAATGTGGCCCCGACACAACCGATTCCGGTCGTGCTGGCCGAGAACGGCGCGCGCCATTTTCGCCTGATGCGCTGGGGTTTGCTGCCGGGTTGGGTCAAGGATCCCAAGGGATTTTCGCTCCTGATCAATGCCCGTTCCGAGACCGTGCTGGAGAAGCCCGCTTTCAAGAACGCGATTCGCCGGCGCCGCGGCCTGATTCCGGCCGACGGCTATTACGAATGGAAGGCGGAGGGTGGGCGCAAGCAGCCGTTCTTCATCCATCGCGCCGACGGCGCGCCGCTCGGCTTTGCAGCGGTGTTCGAGACCTGGGTCGGGCCGAACGGCGAGGAGCTCGACACGGTCGCGATCGTCACGGCGGCGGCGAGCGAGGATCTCGCCACGCTCCATGATCGCGTGCCCGTCACCATCAGCCCGCGCGATTTCGAGCGCTGGCTCGACAGCCGCAGCGATGACCTCGATGCGGTGTTGCCGCTGATGACCGCCCCGCGCATCGGCGAATTCGCCTGGCACCCGGTCTCCACCCGCGTCAACCGCGTCGCCAATGACGACGACCAGTTGCTCCTGCCGATCAGCGCGGAGGACATGGAGGCGGAGGCGCCGAAGAAGAAGGTGGTGCGGAAAGCGGCGGCCGGGCCGGCTGATGACGGGCAGGGGTCGTTGTTTTAAGCGGCTTCGCCCTTACACGATCTCCCGCGCCCGTAGTGCTGCGATCTCCGCTGCGTCAAATCCCAGCTCGCCCAGCACCGCATCCGTATCCGCGCCGAGCTCCGGCGCCATCCGGTCGAGCCTGCCGCCGCCATGCGCGAGCTTGAATCCGCTGCCGGCGAAACGAAGCCGGCCGTAGGGCGTATCGAGTTCCTGGATCGCGCCGCGCGCCTTGATCTGCGGATGGTCGATGACTTCCTCGACCTTCCAGATGCTGGCGCAGGGCGCGCCGGCGTCTTCCAGAATGGTCTCCCATTCGCGCGCAGGCCTTGCCGCGAGCGCCTCTTCGATGATGGCGCGCAGCGCCGGCTCGTTCTCGTTGCGCGCAAACCAGTCGGCAAAGCGCGGATCGCTGAGCGTGTCCTCGCGGCCGAGCGCAGACATCAGTGCGCGATATTGCTTCTCGTTGTTGACGGCGAGCAGGATGTGACCGTCGCCGCATCTAAACAAATTCGCCGTGGTCCTGCGGCTGACGGCCTGATTCCCCGACAGCTGCTGGCGATGGCCCGCGACCGACCAGTCCGCGATCTGCCCCGACAGGAACGCCATCGTCGCCTCCAGCATGGAGACGTCGATGAGCTGGCCCTTGCCGGTGCGGTCGCGCTGGTAAAGCGCGCTCGACACGCCGAACGCAGCGGTGGCGCCCGACAGCACGTCGCACACCGCAAAGCCGGCGCGGGTCGGCCCAGTCTCGGGATGACCCGTGATCGCCATGATGCCGGACAGCGCCTGCATCTTGCCGTCATAGCCGGGGCGCAGCCGGTCCGGACCGGTCTGGCCGAAGCCGGACACCGCGCAGTAGATCAGCTTCGGATTGATCGCGGACAGCGCCTCGTAGCCGATGCCGAGCTTGTCCATCACGCCGGGGCGGAAATTCTCCATGACGACGTCGACTTGCGCGGCGAGCTTCTTCACGATCGCGATCGCATCGGGCTTTTGCAGGTCGAGCGTCAGGCTGCGCTTGTTGCCGTTGATGGCCTGGAACGCGGGCGCGAGCCCGCGCTCCGCCCATTCGCGTGACAGCGGCGTGCGGCGCATGTCCTCGCCCTCGCGCCGCTCGACCTTGACGACGTCGGCGCCCAGTAGCGCGAGCTGGTAGCTCGCATAGGGGCCGGCCAGCACTTGCGTGAAGTCCAGGATCTTCACGCCCTCGAACGGTCGCGTCACGTCGCTCTCCCTGTTTGTTTTGGTTGTCGGAGGACGTCAGGCGGCGCGATTGCCGCGCGCGATCTCCTTCTGCTTGTCAAATTCGGCACGGCGGCGCTCCAGCTCTTCAGCTGAGAGCTGCGCGACGTTGTTGTAGTCGAGCTTCCAGGAAGCGTCCTCGCTCCAGCGCAGCGGCGACTGCATCGTGGTCTGCGGGCCGCTCGCGGTCTCCAGCAGTCTGAGCGCCAGCTCGAGCGTCTGCGCCTGCGAGGCGATGTCGTGCGGCTTGCCGGCGGAATTGCCGAGCGGGAAATCCGAGAACAGGAAGCGCGGCACGGCGGCGTGCTCGATGATGTCCTTGGCGCAGCCCATGATCACGGTCGGAATGCCGTTCGCCTCGAGATGCCGAGCCACCAGCGCCGTGGTCTGGTGGCAGACTGGACAGTTCGGCACCAGCACGGCGACATCGACCTTGTCGGCAAGGCAGCGCGCCAGAATTTCCGGCGCGTCGGTGTCGAGGGTGACGCGATGGCTGCGGTTGGTCGGCGCGCCGAAGAAGCGCGGGGCCACCTCGCCGATGCGCCCGGCGGTGCTTGCCTTCAAGAGCTGCGGCAGCGGAAACCAGGTGCCGTTGTCGGTGGCCGTGGTGTGCTTGCGGTCGTAGCCGATATGCGAGATGCGAAGGTCGTGGGGCTTCGCCGTGTCGCCCTCATAGACCTGGTAGAATTTCGCGCCGCCATTATACGCCGCGCCCGGTCCCTGGTCGCCCTTGGCGGGGTCGTATGGCGCGGCGGTCGTGATGATGGTGACGCTTGATTGCGACAACGGCTTCTTTAGCGGCTGGAACGGCGCCTCGGTGTAGTGAGCCCAGCGATACGCCGTGGTGTAGCCAATCGCGGCGTAATAGTCCCGCGTGCGCTGCATATAGGGAACGGGGGCGTCATAGTCGGGCGCAAAGCCGAATTCGTCGTCGCGCGAAGCGGACATGGGGCGCGTCTCCTGGTTCTTGTTGGCGACAGACTAGAGATAGTCGGGGGTGAGCTCAACGGGGGGCGAGGCAATGCAGGTCAGAATTGCACTGATAGAGCCAGGTCCGCTTTTTCCCCTCTCCCCTTGCGGGCGAGGGTGGCTCGCCGCGAAGCGGCGAGACGGGTGAGGGGTCTCTCTCCGCGTGCTCAACTGCATGAGATGCGCGCGCGGACAGAAACCCCTCATCCGCCGCTTCGCGCCACCTTCTCCTGCAAGGGGAGAAGGAAGGAAGACAACCTACCGAAACACATGCAGCGCCACATGCTGCAGCAGCATGATCGCCTTGGCGTCGATGATACGCCCGTCCGCGATCATCGCCAGCGCCTCGTCAATGCCGAGCTCCAGCACCTCGATGTCCTCGCCTTCGTGTTCGAGGCCGCCGCCGTCGCTGACTCGCATCTCCGGCTCGTACTCGGCGACGAAGAAATGCAGCTTCTCGGTGATGGCGCCGGGGCTCATAAACGCTTCGAACACCTTGTGGACGCGGTGCAGGCGATAGCCGGTTTCCTCCTCGGCCTCGGCGCGGATGCGCACCTCGGGCGAGGCGTCGTCGAGCACCCCGGCGGCGGCTTCGATCAGGAGATCGTCGTAACCGCGGATGAAGGCCGGCAAGCGGAATTGCTTCACCAGGATCACCGTGCGCCGCGCTCGGTTGTAGGGCAGCACGGCGGCGGCGTTGTCGCGCTCATAGGTCTCGCGGTGCTGCGTCTGCCATTCGCCATTGGCGCGCCGGTACTCGAACGTGGTGGTCTTGAGGGGGGTCCAGCCGTCCGAGAGCACGCGGACGTCCTTGATGCGAACGCGGTCGGATATGGTCATGCTTCGATCTCAGTTGCTTGGCGTTGTGGTGCGGCCGTCGATCCACTTCTGGAACATCACCGAGGTCGATTCCTCGAAACCCAGCGACTGGTAGAACGCATTGGCCTGCTCATTGCCGCGCCGGACCAGCAGCTGGAGCTTCAAAATTCCAGCCGCGCGCAGCCAGTCTTCGGCCGCGGCCATGATGACGCGGCCGTAGCCACGCTTCCGGCTATCCGGATCGACGGCGACGTAATAGACCCAGCCGCGATGGCCGTCATGGCCGACCATGACGGTGGCGACGATGGCGCCGTTGTCGCGGCCGAGCAGGATGGTGGAATTGTCGCGCCGTCGCGCCAGCGCGATGTCGGCATGCGGATCGTTCCACGGCCGCGTCAGCCCGCAGCGCTGCCACAGCGCGACCACGGGCTCGACTTCGGCCTCGGTGATCGCGTCGATCTTGAGCGCACTCACAGCACTTTTCCCGGGTTCATGATTCCAAGCGGATCGAGCATCGCCTTGAGCTGTCGCATCAACTCAATTGCGGTCTTGTCCTTCACGTCGGGCAACTCGTCGCGCTTGAGCACGCCGATGCCGTGCTCCGCCGAGATCGAGCCGCCCATACGCAGCACGATGGCGAACACGACCGCGTTCATCTCGTGCCAGCGCGCCAGATAGTCCGCGGTGTTGGCGCCGATGGGCTGGCTGACATTGTAGTGCAGATTGCCGTCGCCGAGATGGCCGAACGGCACCGGCCGCGCGCCGGGAATCAGCTTCACCACGGCTTCATTGGCCTCGGCGATGAAGGCCGGCACGGTGGCCACCGGCACGGAGATGTCGTGCTTGATCGAGCCGCCCTCCGGCTTTTGTGCTGACGACATTTCGTCGCGCAGCTTCCAGAAGCCAGCGCGCTGGGTGAGATTGGCCGCGATCACCGCGTCGTCGACGATCTCGTCCTCCATGGCGCGGCCGAGGATCGTTTCCAGCGGCGTCCGGGCGTCATCGCCGGGCGACGACAATTCCATCAGCACGTACCAGGCATGCTTTTGCGCGAGCGGATCGCGCACGTCGATGCCGTGGCGGATCGAGAAATCGACCGCCATCTCCGAGAGCAGCTCGAAGCTCGTCAGCGCATTGGCGGCCTCGCTTTGCGCGATCGCCAGCAGCTTCAGCGCGGCGTCCGGCGACTTCAGCCCGACGAAGGCGGTCTCGATCGACCGCGGCTTCGGAAACAGCTTCAGCGTCGCCGCCGTGATGATGCCGAGCGTGCCTTCGGCGCCGATGAACAGGTTGTGCAGATTGTAGCCGGTGTTGTCCTTCTTCAGCTTCGACAGCACGTTGAGCACGCGACCGTCCGCCAGCACCACCTCGAGCCCCAGCGCCATCTCGCGCGCGACGCCATAGGCCAGCGCGGCCGTGCCGCCGGCATTGGTCGAGAGATTGCCGCCGATGGTGCAGCTGCCCTCCGCCCCCAGCGACAGCGGAAACAGCCGGTCCACGTCCGCGGCCTTCTGCTGCGCGATCTGCAGCACGACGCCGGCCTCGCAGGTCATAGTGTTGGAGGCGGTGTCGATCTCGCGGATCTTGTCGAGCCGGCGCAGCGACACCACCACCTCGCCATTGTGCGGGGTCTGGCCGCCGACGAGCCCGGTGTTGCCGCCCTGTGGCACCAGCGCGATCTTGTGCTCGGAGGCGAGCTTGCAGATTGCGGCGACTTCCGCGGTCGAGCCCGGGCGCAGCACCAGCGGCGAGCGGCCGTGGAATAGATTGCGCTCTTCGGTGACGTAGGCCTCGATGTCGGCTACATCGGTGATGGCGTGCCTCTCGCCGACGATCTTGCGGAATTGTTCGATCAGCTCGGGCGCAAGCGGAGGGGTGGCGGGATGATTAATGTTCATTGTCTTGTCTCTTGCTTCGCTCTTATCGCGCCACAGCCGCCCGGCGCAGGCGGTCGTTGATCGCTTCGCCCAGATCCTCTTCGGGGATCGCCATCACGGCGATCGCCCGCGGCCCCCTAGCATCGAGGGCGCGAAGATAGCCGAACAGATTGGCGGCGGCTTCATCGAGATCCCCGGTGGGCGACAAATTCATGACGGCGACGGCGGCCTCCAGACCAGGCAGGCGCGCCGGGCCGAACGCCAGCAGCGCTTCGCCCGGCGCGACGTCCAGCGCATTGAGCCGCACATGGGCGTGTGGCGCGTAATGCGAGGCCAGCATGCCCGGCGCCAGCGGCTGGCTGTCTTCGCTGTCGGTCTCCGCGGGCAGTCGCGCCAGCGCTGCACCAAGCACGGCCTCGATCCGCTCGCGAGACAGCCCGCCGGGCCGCAGCAGCATCGGCGCCGCAAAACAGCCGACGATCGTCGATTCGACGCCGACCGTAACAGGCCCGCCGTCGACGATCAGGTCGATCCGCCCCGCAAGGTCGCTCTCGACATGGGCCGCCAGCGTCGGCGAGACGTGGCCGGAGATGTTGGCGGACGGCGCCACCACCGCCCCGCCAAAGGCGCGCAGGATCGCCTGCGCCACCGGATGGGCCGGAATGCGCATCGCGACCGTGTCGAGGCCCGCGGTGGCAAGCTCGGCCACCGGGCAGTTTTCCGTCTTCGGCACCACCAGCGTCAGCGGCCCCGGCCAGAACGCCTCCGCAAGGCGCAAGGCGCAGGCGTCGAATCGTCCGATCCTGCGCGCGGCCGCGAGGTCGGCGACATGCGCGATCAGCGGATTGAAGGCCGGCCGCCCCTTGGCGGCGTAAAGATGGGCGATGGCACTGGCATTTCCGGCGTCCGCCCCGAGCCCGTAGACCGTCTCGGTCGGGAACGCGACCAGCCCGCCGGCTGCCAATGTCCGGGCGGCAGCTTCCGCGCCGGCCTCGCCGGCCGGTAAAATCAGCGTTTCAAGACCCGTTTTCACAGGGATAAGATTCCTCAGCTCGGCCGCTTGCGGTGCGCCAAACCCGACGCTATAAGCCGGCCTCTTGTCGGAGTGTGGCTCAGCCCGGTAGAGCACTGCGTTCGGGACGCAGGGGTCGCAGGTTCGAATCCTGCCACTCCGACCATTCTTCCAAAAGTCGACGTTTTTCTAGAGGCTCGTTCCCAAGCTTGGCGGACCAGCCGCCGGCGCCCGGGAGCGTCTTCTTGCAACGATTTTCAGGGCGGGTCCACGGCCGATTTGGCCGGACAGGGCGGTCTGTCGCGGTGGCATGGCTCGGCATTGCCTGTTTCGATAACTCGGCGTTGCAAGCTAGGTCAGAGGACTACCGCCTCGCCACCAGCACGCCGACCATAAACGCAATCATCAGCGCCGGCAGCGGCGCCTCACGCACCATGCCGCGAACGACGTGGGTCCAGTGCTGCTCCGGGACGAGGTTCGGAGACCTGATCTCCGGCGTTGGCGTGATACCCCATTCGGAGGCGAGTTCGGCAATCTCGCTTGAGGCAAGCCGGACGCCGTCGCGGACGCGGAAGATGGCGGCATCCGCGCGCTCGCGCGGCGCAAGCAACATCATCGTCGTGACGGCCGTACGCAGGGTCATCTCGCCGTAGCCTTGCAGCCTGACCGATTCCTCGGGGTCGGACGTCATCGAAAATACCTCACAGCGCCAAATGCCTTACAAAGCGAAGTGGCGCGCGATGGTGAATGCCATCGTCGCGCACAGGACCAGCGTGGATACCGCGCCGGCCACGCCGCGCGCGAGATCGGCCCGCGTCAGGTGCCTGGTCATGATTTTGCTCCATGCTCGGCATGGCAATGGCGGGGAGGCGGCGTTGGTTCCTGCGCGACGGGCGAATCGCGAACGCCGGCTATTTCCGCAGGAGCTCGCTCAGCGCCGCCGTCGCCTCGGCGCAGCGGATGTCGTCGATCTCGCGCGACAGGCTGAGCGCAGTCGATCTGAGCTCTTCGACCTTCCAGCTCTCGGGGTGCTGAGTCTCGAGTTGACCGAGCCGCTTGTTCAGATCGTCCAATCTGGTTTGCAACTGTTCGACGCTGGCGGCCCCATTCACCACCCAGACTCTTTGCGCACGCATCGTCGTTCCCCTGCTCGTCTCACGGCGTTGTGAGAGGGGTTCGTGGCCGCAATGGGAGTTTCTTTTGTCCGGCTTCAGACGGACGGGAACCGTTGCAGATCGGCAACGGGAGTTCCTTCGCGTTAACCTGGGTGCGACGGGAGCCAATCGCCGTCGCCGCATCAGGCCGCGCGCGGCCGCTCCGTCGATCGCTTTTCGAGGCGGCTTTCGAGAATCGCGATGCTCACCCGGATATTGTCGCGCCGGGCCCGCAGGTTCTGCGCTAGCATGGGGTAGGCGAGGTTTTGGGGATCGGAGATTCCGGCCTTCCGTTCTTCCTCCAGAATGTCGGCGTCGATCATTTGCAAGCGCCAACGCAGATCGGAGATCAATGCGTGGAGCTGTGTCGGCATGGTCGCTTCGAAACGGGACGTCGGGTGCATGATCGCCTCACGATGAGACAGACCCACTGCGGGTCTGAGGGATTTGACTCCCGTGCAGCAAGCGGAATGCCAGTGGGCGGCTGAGCGTCTCCCGCGATTGCTCGACAGCGCACCGGAACGATTGCCACTCTTTCCCGTTGCTGCAGGGGCCTCGACAACGAGGCGATCGAGGGACCCATGCCGCTCATCCGCTATTTCGTCTTCACCGGCGGCGCTCTGCTCGCCCTCCTTTTCCTCGCCGACCGGTACATGACCGCCCCCGTGAGCGCCGCCGCGCCGGCCGAGCCAGATCGGTCGATTGTGCGCGTTCATTCCGCGCAAACCTGGCCTGAGAAGATCGTCCTCGACACCAGCGTACGGCAAATATCGCTGTCCAAAGCCGAGTCGGTTCCGCCGACTCCCGCGCCTGCCGTCGCCGACGCGCTGCCCACGCAGGAGAGGCCCCGCCAAGCTTTTGCAATGGTGGCGCAGCTTGATGCGACGCCGAAGCAAGCAGCTCGGACCGTTTCGAACAAGCGCAGTGCGGAGAGGCACCGTCGACGCCAGCCCTCGCGCATGGCGGCGCGCGATCAGACGATGTTCTTCAACGAACCTGCATCGGCGGGTTGGTAAGTCGCGCTCCGTGAGATGCATCTTCCCCCCGGTAGGCGTGTAGCTGCCCATGCTCGATCGCCTGAGCAGCACGAGCGGGGGTTTGCGAGATTATCTGTTCTCGGTACTTTCCACGTGACGGTCGGGCTGCCTCTCGGTTGGGCACCGTGCCGGACAGCGAGGCTGTGCGCGCGGCGCATCGCGCGATAGTCTCTGCCGCGACCTGACCCGGGAAGCGGACGAGGGAAAGATTCGTGACGAGATTTGTGACGATCGCAGCCGGCCAGCTTGGCCCTGTCGCGCGGACCGAGACGAGAACCGCGGTCGTGGCGCGCCTGATGGCCTTGATGCGCCAGGCGAAGGCCAACGGCTGCGACCTGATCGTCTATCCCGAGCTCGCGCTGACCGCGTTCTTTCCGCGCTGGTATTTCGAGGATCAGGCTGAGATCGACAGCTTCTTTGAGCGCGAGATGCCGGGGCCGGAGACAAGAGGCCTGTTCGATCTCGCGCGCGAGATCGGCATCGGATTTTATCTTGGCTATGCCGAGCTGACGGTCGAGGCCGGAATTGTCAGGCGCTACAATACCTCGATCCTGGTCGAGAAGAGCGGCGCCATCGTCGCGAGATATCGCAAGGTTCATCTGCCCGGGCATGCCGAGCATGAGCCGTGGCGCGAATTCCAGCATCTGGAAAAGCGCTATTTCGATCCAGGCGATGGCTTTGGCGTGACCGAGGCCTTTGGCGGCGTGATGGGGATGGCGATCTGCAATGACCGCCGCTGGAGCGAGACCTACCGGGTGATGGGCCTGCAGGGCGTCGAGATGGTGATGATCGGCTACAACACGCCGGTGCACAATCCGCCCGCACCCGAGCATGACGATCTCTCGCTGTTCCACAATCATCTGGTGATGCAGGCCGGCGCCTACCAGAACGGCACCTTCGTGGTCGGCGTCGCCAAAGCGGGTGTCGAGGAGGGCGTCGACCACATCGGCGGAAGCTGCGTCATCGCGCCCTCCGGCGAGATCATCTCGCGATGCACGACCAAGGGGGACGAGATCGCGCTCGCCCGTTGCGATCTCGATCTCTGCAATTCTTACAAGCGCACCACTTTCAATTTCGACGTTCACCGTCAGCCGCACGCCTACGGGATGATTGTCGAACGGAAGGGAGTGACACTCATGGCCGACGGAACGCCGGTGCGAACGAAGCGGTGAGCTCTCGTAGCCCGGGTGAGCGCAGCGACACCCGGGACCGCTGTCGCTTGTGGCAAGACCCCGGATGTCGCTTCGCTCATCCGGGCTACGGGACCTTGCTGTGTCGCCCCCGTGTCAATCCGCTCTCACAAAAATATTCCGCTTTACCGAAATTCGGAAAGGGCGTATGTGTCGCCCATCCCGGCTCATCCTTGAGGGGCGATCTTGTGGTCGTCATGTTCGCGAGCCGGGCTTGCGGTGGACGCGGCAGCGTTCGGGTGCGAGAGGCTAAGGGCAGGGCGGATTGCTCTCCGTGAGCCCAAGGCTGCGTGCCGACGAGCGGCGCTGCTAGGCTTCGTCTCGTCTGTAAGTTTCCGGCTCCGTCGACAGGGCTGGGAAAACTGCGGCGAAATGGCGAGCCGTGCGTACGGCAAAACCGTGTGGTCCTGGCCGTCGTTGCTACGGTCAAGCTCTTGCGGATGCGGCATCTGCGTCAACCGGCGCGGGTGCCGGTGACTTCTGCGAGGACGAGGGAGGCCAAAGAGAACTCGGCTCCCGGGAGAGCACGGCATAAGCCGTCCAACCATCGCGCAGGGAAGGCCGAGTGATTGGCTACACCTGTATGCTGCTGTGCGGTTTTCCTGCGTGTGCTTTTCGCGCAGCGGACCGCGGGTGCCAGCCGGCACCCGGCCTTCCCTGCGCCCTCTTGGACAAGAGGGTGGAGCGATCAAGCAAAGCTCGGGCGGAATCAGCCGCGAGGATGAGAAGGCATGTCTGCAAGTTGAAATGTGCGCAGGACCGCGATGTGGCCTGCGCCGTGGCGATGCCCGGCAGTCAGGCATAACAACCTCAAATGTCGTCGTGGCGAAGGCCAGGACCCATACCGCGAGGTCTATCGATTTAAGGCGATATCAATCCCACCGAACGAATGTCCGCCCAACCCCTTCCCTGGGATAATGGGTCCTGGCCTTGGCCAGGGGCGACGCCGGAGTTAGTGGCCCTACCGCCCCAATCACAACCAAGTGTCTTTGTTTGGAAACAAACATTCCCTATTATCCTGCAATGCAAAAAGCGGCCCGCAAATCCCCGCCCATTGGCCGTCCGCCTGGCCGTCCCCGGGAGTTCGACATGGACACCGCGCTCGACAGGGCCGTCCGCGTGTTTTCCGAGCGCGGTTATCATGCCACCTCGATCGGCGATCTCACCGCGGCGATGCGGCTGGCGACCGGCAGCGTCTACAAGGCGTTTCGCGACAAGCATGCGGTGTTTCTCGCCGCCTTCGAGCGCTACGCCGCGCTGCGCCAGGAGCAGACGCGCAGCGCGGCGGCAAAAGGCGACAATGGCCGCGAGCGGCTGCGCAACATGCTGCTGTCGTATGTAGAGCACTCCCAGGGCAGCGAGGGGCGGCGCGGCTGCCTCGTGGTCGGCAGCGCGGTCGAATTGTCCGCGGTCGATCCGGTGGTCGCCGCCCTCGTCAGCGCGCGGCTCGAGACCAACGAAGGCTTCATCGCCGGCCTCATTCGCGAGGGGCAGGCCGACGGCTCGATTCCCCGCCATGTCGCCGCCGCCGACACCGCGCGCCTGATGATCTGCATCACGCAAGGCCTGCGCGTGGTCGGCAAGGCGGGCCTTTCGCTCGACGGCAAGCGCCTGGTCGCCGTCGCGATGAAGCTGCTCGCCTGAATTTTTTGTCATATTAGGAAACGACCGTTTCCGATATCTGGAGAGCCTGTGAATGACGATGAATGCCACGATCGAGACCGCGCCGGATCCGGATGCGGTGTCGCAGCGACTGACCTTCGTGCTTGCCGCGGCCTGTGGCATGGTCGCCGCCAACATCTATTACGCCCAGCCGCTGATCGCCCCGATCAGCGCCGCGCTCGGCCTGTCGCATGAAGCGGCGGGACTGATCGTCACCATGACGCAGATCGGCTACGGCGTGGGGCTTCTCTTCATCGTCCCGCTCGGCGACCTCGTCGAGAACCGTACCCTGATTTGCTCCGTCATCACGCTCGGCGCGGCAGCCCTGCTCGCCGCGGGGTTCGCGTCCCACGCGCTGCCCTTCCTGATCGCCGCGTTGTTCATCGGACTCGGCTCGGTCGCGGTGCAGATCATCATTCCCTATGCGGCGCATCTTGCGCCGGCAGCCATTCGCGGCCGCGTCGTCGGCAACGTCTCGACCGGCCTGATGCTCGGCATCATGCTGGCGCGGCCGGTGTCGAGTTTCGTCACGGCGATGCTGTCGTGGCATGCAGTGTTCTTCTGCTCGGCCGCGTTGATGATCGTGCTCGCAGCGGTACTCTGGATGACGCTGCCGAAGCGCAGGCCGGTCGCGCGGATGCATTACGGCGAGTTGCTGCTGTCGATGCTCCATCTGGTGCGGACCACGCCGCTGCTGCGCCGCCGCGCGCTGTACCAGGCCAGCCTGTTCGGCGCCTTCAGCCTGTTCTGGACCGTGACGCCGCTGCTGCTCGCGAGCGAATTCGGCTTCACCCAGCGCGGCATCGCGCTGTTCGCGCTTGCCGGTGTCGCCGGCGTGTTCGCAGCCCCGATCGCGGGACGGCTTGCCGATCGCGGCCATAGCCGCATGGCCACGCTGGTCGCGCTGCTACTCGCGGCCGTAGGATTCCTGATTACGCATGTCGGCGCGCCCGGATCGGTGCTGAACCTCGCCTGCCTGGTCGTGGCTGCGATCGCGATCGACATCGGCGTGCAGGGCAACGTCGTGCTCGGCTTCCGCGCGATCTTCGCGCTGGGGCATGAGCACCGCAGCCGCCTGAACGGTCTCTACATGGCGACCTTCTTCACCGCGGGCGCGGCGGGCTCGGCGGTCGGCGCGTGGGCGTTTGCACAAGGCGGCTGGACGCTCGCATCGGCCTTTGGCCTCGCGCTGCCCGTCGCAGGCCTGGTCTATGCGGCCACCGAGTAGGGGCTGGTTGCTCCAATTAGCGATCCGGCCCGTTTACCAAGGCCGCCGGGTCGGCAATTTCCACCTCGCAGTTTCCCTGCCGCTGTAGTACTTTGGTCGCAAGCGAGCCTGGTTAACGGGCGGCAGGGGGAGGCTGATGAGGCGTGCGGGGCTGGTTGGCGTACCGCGGGTACGACCATGGTCGTGGCAGGCGTTTCTGCTTGGATTCATCGTTGTCGCAATGTCGGCTGCGCTCCAGGGCGGCTGTGTCGCGCTCGGCGCAAAACTCTATTTCGCGGCGTTCCTGCCCAGCCTGTTCGTGCTCGGCATTATTGCGGGCGCACCGGCGGCGGCGTTCGCCGCACTACTCACCATTCCGCTGGTATGGTGGGCATTCATGCCGCCCTTGTTCGAGTTCAATTCGCTGACCAGCGCGCATGCCGATTCCATCAAGCTGTTCTGCCTGCTCGCCGTGCTGGTGATCGGCCTTGCCGATCTCTGCCGCGAGATCATCAGCCGCGGTGGGTTGAAGCCGCGGGGCGAGAGCGCGGCGACGAATTCGCAATAGATCGGCCTTGTGCGGCCGCGCACGTTGCGCGCGGGCAACAGTCCGGAAACCATTCGCACGCTTGCTGTGCGGCGCTAACTTTTCGAAAAAGATTTGGCCGCAATTTCTCCCTCGGGAATGACGAGGGAGTTTTCGGACATGAACGGCCAAATCACCGGTCACGCCATCTTGGAGAACGTGCGCCGCTACCGCGGTATCGCATCGCTCTATCGCCAGACCGCTGCATTCCGCCCGGACCAGAGCTGGTCGCTGCTCGAGCAGGCGAAGGATTGGGAAGCGCGGGCGCTGCTGGAGCTGGAAGCCTATTCGCCGCGCGGATGGACTACGCCCCTACACGCGCGGCCTGATCGTTAACCATCGGCGCGGCCTTGCGCAGGCCCGCCGAAGGGCCGGTCGTCGGGTCGTGCACGGAAAACACGGGGCGATTACGGAGTTATCTCGTCGCCCGTCTGTGCTAGCAACGTCCCGACCGAGACATCCCAATTCGGCCGGGGCAAGCGATGACCACGTTCAACCGCATCTTCACGACCGAGCGCCTGCTCCAGATCATCGTCATTCTCGCGGCTACGGTCGCGATGAAGCTGATGGGCTGAATTTCGACGGGCTATCGCGCGCCGAATTCGGGCACGTCGGGAAGATAGTTCGACCCCTCCGATCCCAAGAAATCGAACATCGCCTGCGCCGGCGGCAACAGCACCTTGTCGCTGCGGCGGATCACGTACCATTGCCGCACGATCGGCAGGCCCGCGACGTCGAGCACGATCAGCCGGCCCTCGGTGAGCTCGTGCGCCACGGTGTGGGCCGAGATGAAGGCGATACCGAGCCCGGCGATGACCGCCTGCTTGATGGTCTCGTTGCTGCTCATCTCCATGCCGATGATCGGCTCAAGATCCGACCTCTGGAACATGCCTTCCATCAGTGTCCGCGTCCCCGAGCCGGGCTCGCGGGTGAGGAAGGTCTCGTGCACGAGGTCGGTGAGGTTGAGGCCGGAATCCTTCTCCAGCCAGTGCCCCTTGCGCGCGACGATGATGTGCGGATTGCGCCCGAGCTGCCGGACGTCGACGCTGACATCGGCCGGTGGCCGACCCATCACCGCGAAGTCGAGGTCGTAGCCGTGCATGGCCCCGCGGATCTCCTCGCGATTGCCGACCGTGAGCTTGATCTCGATCTTCGGATACCGCTTCGAGAATGCCGCGATCGCGTGCGGCACGAAATATTTCGCGGTCGAGACCGCGCCGAGATGCACCGTGCCGCCGGTTCGCCCCGCAAGCAGGTCGAGCGAACCCTGGCAGTCCGCGATTGCGGCCTCGACGCGCTCGGCGAGCGCCAGCACCTCCTTGCCGGCTTCCGTCAGCAGCATGCCGTCGCCGGTCCGCTGCAGCAGCGGCAGTCCGGCGAGATCCTGCAGCTGGCGCAATTGCTGGGTCACGGCCGGCTGCGTCAGGCCGAGCTGGGTCGAGGCTGCCGTGACGCTGCCTTTTGCCGAGAGCGCCGCAAGCGAGCGAAGCTGCCGGATCGTGAGATGCCGGAGCTGTGCCGCCGAATGGACATTATAAGATAATTCTTTAGCGCTCATTATGAATAGAAATTTTCCTTATTAAGCCGCCTCTGTCAATCTCGTCGTTGTTGGCACTGACCGCACCGACCTCCCAGCGAGGAGGGAACTGGATGCGGCGCCTGCAAAGGGATGGACGCAGATGACCGGGCAACTCAGGCTGGACGACCACCTTCAGCGGTATTCCGAGACGGCGCCGCATGCGCTGGCCGTAGCGGCCGCGGTCGATGCCATCGCGGCGGCCGCGATCGAGATCGCCGATCTTATCGCCACGGGAGACCTTGCGGATGCGTCGGGCCTGACCACCGGCCGCAACAGCGACGGTGACGTGCAGCGCGATCTCGACGTGCAGGCGGATGCGATCCTGCGCCGCTGTCTCGGCAAGCTGCCGATCGCGGCACTGGCGTCGGAGGAGATGCGTGAACCGCAGATCGGTGACCGCGCGGCGAAGATCTGCGTCGCGATCGATCCGCTCGACGGCTCCTCCAATATCGACATCAACATGACCGTGGGCACGATCTTCTCGATCCTGCCCGCGCCCGACGATCTCGCGCTCGCCTTCCATCAGCGCGGCTCGGCGCAGCTCGCGGCGGGATTCGTCACCTACGGCCCGCAGACCTCGCTGGTGCTGACGCTCGGCGAGGGCGTCGACATCTTCACGCTTGACCGCGGGTCCGGTTGCTTCCGTCTCGCGCGTAGCGCCGTGCAAATCTCCGAGACCTGCGAGGAGTTCGCGATCAACGCCTCGAACCGCCGGCATTGGGAACAGCCGGTGCGCGCCTTCGTCGACGAATGCCTCGCCGGTGTGGAAGGGCAGGCCAACCACAATTTCAACATGCGCTGGGTCGGCTCGCTGGTGGCCGAGGCCTATCGCATCCTTACCCGCGGCGGCGTGTTCCTCTATCCCTCCGATGCACGGCCTGGCTATGGCGACGGCCGCCTGCGCCTCGTCTACGAGGCGCATCCGATGGCTTACATCGTCGAGCAGGCCGGCGGCTCGGCTTCGACCGGGCGCGAGCGTATCCTCGAACTCTCGGCGCAGAGCCTGCATCAACGCGTGCCGCTGATCATGGGTTCGAACAACGAGGTGCAGCGCGTCGAGGAACTGCATTGCGATCCCTTGCTGGTCGCCAGCGTCTCCGCACCGCTGTTCGCGCGGCGCGGCTTCTTCCGGCTCTGAGCGAGGCGCCCCGATGTCCAGGAAGCATCCGATCATCTCCATCACCGGCTCTTCCGGCGCCGGCACCACGTCGGTCAAGAAGACCTTTGAGCAGATCTTCTTCCGCGAGAGGGTCAACGCCGCCTACATCGAAGGCGACGCCTTCCATCGCTACGATCGCGCGGAAATGCGCACGCAGATGGCGAAGGAGGCCGATCGCGGCAACAGGCATTTCAGCCATTTCAGCCCCGAGACCAATCTGTTCGAGGAGCTGGAGCGGGCGTTCCGCGACTATGGCGAGACCGGCACGGCGACGACGCGGCACTACGTCCACGACGCCGAGGAATCCGCGCTGCATGGCGCCGCACCCGGCACCTTCACCGAATGGAAACGGCTGCCGGAGAGCTCCGACCTTCTGTTCTACGAGGGCCTGCACGGTGCTGTCGTTACCGACAAGGTCAACGTCGCGCGTTATGCCGACCTCAAGATCGGCGTCGTGCCCGTTATCAATCTCGAATGGATCCAGAAGCTGCACCGCGACCGCAGTGCGCGAGGCTATTCGACCGAGGCCGTTACCGACACCGTTCTGCGGCGGATGCCCGATTACATCCACTACATCTGCCCGCAATTTTCCGAGACCGACATCAACTTCCAGCGTGTGCCGACGGTGGACACCTCCAATCCGTTCATCGCGCGCTGGATCCCGACGCCGGACGAGTCGATGGTCGTGATCCGCTTCAAGAACCCGCGCGGCATCGACTTCCCCTATCTGCTCTCGATGCTGCCGCAAAGCTGGATGTCGCGTGCCAATTCGATCGTGTGTCCCGGCGCGAAACTCGATCTTGCGATGCAGCTGATCCTGACGCCGCTGATCATGCAGCTGATCGAGCGTAAGCGAAACCTGAAGTGAACGAGGGGAGGATCCGATGAACATCTCCGTCCACGCCGACGCTGACCTCACGGCGGTATCGCATGGCGATCTCGCCAACGCCGTCCGCTTCCTCGCGGTCGACGCCATCGAGACTTCGCAGTCCGGCCACCCCGGACTGCCCATGGGCATGGCCGATGTCGCCACCGTGCTGTTCTCGCGCTTCCTGAAGTTCGACTCGGCTCACCCCCATTGGCCGGATCGCGATCGCTTCGTGCTGTCGGCGGGCCATGGCTCGATGCTGCTCTATGCATTGCTCCATCTCACCGGCGGCGACGTCAGGCTCGATGACATCAAGGCGTTCCGGCAATGGGGCTCGAAGACGCCGGGCCATCCGGAATACGGCCATACGCCGGGCGTCGAGACGACGACCGGTCCGCTGGGGCAGGGGATTGCGACCGCGGTCGGCATGGCACTCGCCGAGCGCATGGCCAATGCGCAACATGGCGACGGCCTCGTCGATCATTTCACGTACGTCATCGCCGGCGACGGCTGTCTGATGGAAGGCATCAGCCAGGAAGCGATCTCGCTCGCCGGGCATCTCGGGCTGGGCCGCCTGATCGTGCTGTTCGACGACAACGGCATATCCATTGACGGCCCGACCTCGCTTGCGACCTCCGATGACCAGCTCGCGCGCTTCGCTGCCTCCGGCTGGTCGGTGCGCGGTGTTGACGGGCACGATCCCGAAGCAGTTGCGCAGGCGATTGCCGAGGAGCGTGAGAGCACAAGACCGTCGCTGATCGCCTGCCGCACCATCATCGGCTTCGGCGCGCCGGATCGTCAGGGCACCGAGAAGGCGCATGGCGCGCCGCTCGGCACGGAGCAGACGGCCGCGGCGCGGCGAACGCTCGGCTGGGACTATCAGCCCTTCGTGGTGCCTGTCACGATCCTGAAAGCATGGCGGATGATCGGGCAGCGCGGGCAGGTCGAGCGTCTCGCCTGGCTCGATCGCTATGAATGCGCGACGCCCGAGCAGCGCGACCTGTTTATCGAGGGCAAGGCGGTTGCCCTGCCGAACGCCTATGCCCAGGCCTCGGCGAAATTGCGCGAGCGCTTTGCCACCGAGCGTCCGAAGCTCGCGACGCGGCAGGCGTCGCAACAGGTGCTCGACGGCATCGCCGAGACGATTCCCGGATTTGTCGGCGGCTCGGCGGATCTCACGCATTCGAACCTGACGCATGCCAAGGCGCAGACCCCGGTCAAGCGCGACGCGTTCGCCGGCGATTACATCCATTACGGCATCCGCGAGCATGGCATGGCGGCCGCGATGAACGGCCTCGCGCTGTACGGGGGCTTCATTCCCTATGGCGGCACCTTCCTCGCGTTCTCCGATTACAGCCGGCCGGCGATCCGCCTTGCGGCCTTGATGCGGATCCGCGTCATTCATGTGATGACCCATGACTCCATTGGCCTCGGTGAGGACGGCCCCACGCACCAACCGGTCGAGCATCTCGCAGCGCTCCGCGTCATTCCGAACCTGCTTGTTTTCCGGCCGGCCGACGCGGTTGAGACGCTGGAAGCATGGGACTGCGCGCTCCAAGCTGAAAATCGTCCCTCCGTGCTGTGCCTGTCCCGTCAGGCGCTGCCGACCTTCCGCAGCGATGTCCGCGGGAGGAACCGCGTCGCACGCGGCGCCTATCTGATCGTTTCGCCGGACGGTGGCCGCGACGTGACGCTCATCGCAACGGGTTCGGAAGTGTCTATTGCGCTGGAGGCGGCCCGCCTGCTCGCTACCGAGCACGTCCGTGCGGCCGTGGTCTCCGCGCCCTGCTTCGCGTTGTTCGAGGAGCAGCCGGAGGATTACCGCGCCGCTGTGCTCGGCACCGCGCCGCGGGTTGGCATCGAGGCGGCAGTCGTCGGCGATTGGCACCGCTGGATCGGCACCGAGGGCGAATTCGTCGGCATGCGCGGCTTCGGCGCTTCGGCGCCGGCCCCGGTGCTCTACCGCGAATTCGGCATCACGCCGCAAGGCGTTGCGGAAGCCGCCCGGCGGGCGATGGCCCGCGCCGGCAAGCAATAACAGGAGGATTTGTCGTGGCCCGTATCACTCTTCGTCAGCTGCTCGACCACGCCGCCAGTCACGGCTACGCGGTGCCGGCGTTCAACATCAACAACATGGAGCAGGGCATCGCGATCATGCAGGCGGCGGCCGAGGTCGACGCGCCCGTCATCATCCAGGCTTCGCGCGGCGCGCGCAGCTATGCCGGCGACCTCATGCTCTCGCACATGATCGATGCGCTGGAGCGGACCTATCCAGACATCCCGCTCTGCCTGCACCAGGACCATGGCAATGACGAGGCGACCTGCGCGTCCGCGATCGCCCATGGCTTCACCTCGGTGATGATGGACGGCTCGCTCAAGGCCGACGCCAAGACCGCGGCCGACTACGACTACAACGTTGCGATCACCCGCCGCGTCGTCGATCTCGCGCATTGGGTCGGTGCCTCCGTCGAAGGCGAGCTCGGCGTGCTCGGCTCGCTCGAGCATGGGGGCGGCGAGCAGGAGGACGGTCACGGCGTCGAAGGCACGGTCAGCCATGATCAGTTGCTCACGGATCCCGACCAGGCGGTCGACTTCGTCCGCGCCACCAAAGTCGATGCGCTCGCGATCGCGATGGGCACCTCGCACGGCGCCTACAAGTTCAGCCGCAAGCCGGACGGCGACATTCTGGCGATGCGGGTGGTCGAGGAGATTCATCGCCGGCTGCCGAACACGCATCTCGTGATGCACGGCTCTTCCTCTGTGCCGCAGCCCCTCCAGGACATGTTCAACCAGTTTGGCGGCGAGATGCCGCAGACCTGGGGCGTGCCGGTCGAGGAGATCGTCCGCGGCATCACGAGCGGCGTGCGCAAGGTCAATATCGACACCGACTGCCGGCTGGCAATGACCGCGGTGTTCCGGAAAGTGGCCGCGCAAACGCGCTCCGAGTTCGATCCGCGCAAATTTCTCAAGCCCGCCATGGATGCGATGCGCGAGCTCTGCCGCGAGCGCTTCGAGCAGTTCGGCACCGCAGGCCACGCCAGCGGTATCAAGGTCGTTCCCTTGAGCGAGATGGCGCGGCGCTACCGCGCCGGCGATCTCGATCCGCGCGTCGACGCCCGCGAGCCCGTCGCGGCCTAATCATTCAGAGAGAGAAGAGCAGGAGAGAGCCATGAATGCACATGCAGGAACCGTCCGCGGCAAGGAAAGATATCGATCGGGCGTGATGGAATACAAGCGCATGGGCTATTGGGAGCCCGACTACGTGCCCAAGGACACCGACGTCATCGCGCTGTTCCGCGTCACGCCGCAAGAGGGCGTCGATCCGATCGAGGCGTCAGCCGCAGTCGCCGGCGAATCCTCGACCGCGACCTGGACGGTGGTGTGGACCGATCGGTTGACCGCCGCCGAGAAGTATCGCGCGAAATGCTACCGCGTCGATCCGGTGCCGGGCACGCCGGGCTCGTACTTCGCCTACATCGCCTATGACCTCGACCTGTTCGAGCCGGGCTCGATCGCCAACCTCTCGGCCTCGATCATCGGCAACGTATTTGGCTTCAAGCCACTGAAGGCGCTGCGGCTGGAGGACATGCGTTTCCCGGTCGCGTATGTGAAGACGTTCCAGGGACCGGCCACCGGCATCGTGGTCGAGCGCGAGCGGCTCGACAAGTTCGGCAGGCCGCTGCTCGGCGCGACCGTCAAGCCTAAGCTCGGCCTCTCGGGCCGCAATTACGGTCGCGTGGTCTACGAGGCGCTGAAGGGCGGGCTCGACTTCACCAAGGATGACGAGAACATCAACTCGCAGCCGTTCATGCACTGGCGCGACCGCTTCCTTTATTGCATGGAGGCGGTGAACCGGGCGCAGGCGGCCTCCGGTGAGGCCAAGGGGACCTACCTGAATATCACCGCGGGAACCATGGAGGATATGTACGAGCGCGCCGAGTTCGCGAAGGAGCTCGGGTCCTGCATCGTCATGATCGATCTCGTGATCGGCTACACCGCAATCCAGTCGATGGCGAAATGGGCGCGCCGCAACGACATGATCCTGCATCTGCATCGCGCCGGTCACTCGACCTACACGCGGCAGAAAAGCCATGGGGTGTCGTTCCGCGTCATCGCCAAGTGGATGCGGCTCGCCGGCGTCGATCACATCCATGCCGGCACCGTGGTCGGCAAGCTCGAAGGCGATCCCAACACCACGCGCGGCTATTACGATGTCTGTCGCGAAGACTTCAACCCGGCCAAGCTCGAACACGGCCTGTTCTTCGACCAGTCATGGGCGAGCCTGAACAAGATGATGCCGGTCGCCTCCGGCGGCATCCATGCCGGCCAGATGCACCAGCTGCTCGACCTGCTCGGCGAGGACGTCGTGCTCCAGTTCGGCGGCGGCACCATCGGCCATCCCATGGGCATCGCGGCCGGCGCGATCGCCAACCGTGTGGCGCTGGAAGCGATGATCCTCGCCCGCAACGAGGGCCGCGACTACGTCCACGAAGGACCGGAGATCCTGGCCAGGGCGGCCGAGACCTGTACGCCGCTGAAAGCTGCACTTGAGGTTTGGAAGGACGTCTCCTTCAATTATGAATCCACCGACACGCCGGACTTCGTGCCGACCGCGCTCGAAACCGTTTGAGGAGATTTGACATGAAGCTGACCCAAGGCTGCTTCTCATTCCTGCCCGATCTGACCGACGACCAGATCACCAAGCAGGTGCAGTATTGCCTGACCAACGGCTGGGCGGTGAACATCGAGTTCACCGACGATCCGCATCCCCGCAACACCTATTGGGAGATGTGGGGCCTGCCGATGTTCGATCTCCAGGACGCCGCCGGCGTGATGATGGAGCTCGCCGAATGCCGCAGAGTGTATGGCGACCGATACATCCGCCTCAGCGGCTTCGACTCCAGCCATGGCTGGGAATCGGTGCGGATCTCGTTCATCGTCAACCGCCCGCCGCAGGAAGCCGAGTTCGAGCTGGTGCGGCAGGAGGTGAGCGGACGCGCGATCCGCTACACCACCGTGCGCCGGCAGCTCGCGCACGCACCAACCTAAGTCATTCTCCTCCGCGCGGAGCACTCCCTGCTCCGTTTCCTTGGCGGACCACTGCTTCGCCGCTCCCCCGCGGCGAAGCCCTTTTCTTCGAGGTGCCGATGCTGGATGTTCCCCACGCCATGACCACTGAGCCCGGCGAGACCAGTTTCGATCTCCGCAAGGAGGCCGAAGAGGCTGGAATCACGGGCACGCTGCAGCAGCTCGAGCAGGAGCTGATCGGATTGAAGCCGGTGAAGAGCCGCGTGCGCCAGATCGCGTCGCTCTTGCTGATCGAACGTATCCGGCAGCGTGCGGGATTGGCTTCGTCGCCACCGACGCTGCATATGTCGTTTACCGGCAATCCCGGCACCGGCAAGACGACGGTCGCGCTGCGCATGGCAAAGATCCTGCACGGCCTCGGTTTCGTGCGGCGCGGGCAGGTGATCTCGGTGACGCGCGACGATTTGGTCGGCCAGTATATCGGCCACACCGCGCCGAAGACCAAGGAGATCCTGAAGAAGGCGATGGGCGGCGTGCTGTTCATCGACGAGGCCTATTATCTGCACCGTCCCGACAACGAGCGCGACTACGGCCAGGAGGCGATCGAGATCCTGCTCCAGGTGATGGAAAACCAGCGCGAGGACCTCGTCGTGATCCTTGCCGGCTATGGCGAGCGGATGACGAGCTTCTTTGCCTCTAATCCCGGCTTCCGTTCGCGGATCGCGCATCACATCGACTTTCCGGACTATGCGGAAGCCGAGCTGCTCGTCATCGCCGAGCTGATGCTGAAGGAACGGGGTTATCGCCTCTCGGCGGCGGCGCGCGAGGCGTTCGAGAAATACATCGCGCTACGTCGGACCCAGCCGTTCTTCTCCAATGCGCGCTCGATCCGCAACGCCGTCGACCGCATCCGCCTGCGGCAGGCCGATCGGCTGGTGTCCGATCTCGACCGCATGCTCGATATCGCCGACCTCGAAACGATCGATCCCATGGACGTCCTGGCGAGCCGCGTCTTCAGCGGCGGTGCGGACGCGCAGGGGAGTGCGAAGCCATGACGAGAGAAATCCTCATCGCGCCGTCAATCCTGGCTGCGAATTTCGCCCGCCTCGGCGAGGAGATCGTGGCGATCGATGCGGCGGGTGCCGACTGGATTCACTGCGACGTCATGGACGGGCATTTCGTCCCGAACATCAGTTATGGCGCGGACGTCATCAGGGCGATCCGGCCGCTGACGAAGAAAATGTTCGACGTGCATCTCATGATCGCGCCCGCCGATCCCTATCTCGAAGCGTTCGCGAAGGCCGGCGCGGATGTCATCACGGTGCATGCCGAAGCCGGTCCGCACCTCGATCGCTCGCTCCAGGCCATCCGCGCGCTCGGCAAGAAAGCCGGCGTCAGCCTGTGTCCCGCGACTCCCGAAAGCACGATCGAATATGTGCTCGATCGCCTCGACCTCGTCCTGGTGATGACGGTCAATCCGGGCTTTGGCGGCCAGTCCTTCCTCGAATCCCAACTCGAGAAGATCGGGCGTATTCGAAGCATGATAGGCGACCGGCCGATCCGACTCGAGGTTGACGGTGGCATCACGCGCGACAATGCCGCCGCCGTGGCCGCTGCGGGCGCCGATACGCTTGTAGCGGGCTCCGCCGTGTTTCGCGGCAAGAGCAGCGCGGACTATGCCGGCAACATCGCGGCCATCCGCGCCGCTGCGGAAGCCGGCAGGGTTCCGATGCTGCAACATAGTTCGGCGCAGACAATGCGTGCCGGTGAGCCCGCGCTCATCCGGTAGACTGCCGGATACAGGCGGGCGAGCCGGCACCGTAATGGGGTGTGCCAGGGCGTGCCCCTTTGCACTGCAGATATACGAGGATGACCCACAACCCTAGCCTTGGCCTGCGGTAAGGTCCGAAGCGGTTGAGTCCGCGCTGATTGGAACTTTCGCCTCGATACGCGTTTGCCTAGAAACAAGCGAGTCAAGCGCGCGGCGGGCGCAGCAAATCTTTTGCACAACCGCCATCGCCCTGACGCAAATAAGGGCAATAAGCTCTGTGAATGCGAGGGAGGGTCTCATGGACAACGTACGTCGCTACCGCGCGCTAGCGTCCCTCTGTCGTCAGCAGGCCGCCTACCGGCCGCTCCAGAGCTGGGAACTGCTCGGCCAGGCCGAACATTTCGAACACCTCGCCGAAGTCGAACTCAAGGCGCATTTCGACGCGTGCAATGCGCAACAAGACGAGGACGGCGTCGAGGCCACGGCGTGGGAGAGACCCGCCGCGGCGTGACGGTCCAACTTGTTCGAATATGACCTGAACTTGCCGACGCCGGCACCGCTCAAGACGCGGTTGTCAGCCCGAACGACAAGGCTTGTGACCGGCCCGACCTGGATAAGCCCTCGATTAATGCGACATCAGCGTCGGGACGGTCATGGCTTCCAGCATGGCGCGGGTGACGCCGCCGAGGAACCGCTCCTGCAAACGCGAATGGCCGTAGCCGCCCATGATCAGAACATCCAGGTTCTCATCGGCTGCCAGCGACAGCATGGTCGGCTGAATGTCAGAGCGCGGGGCCGACAGGTTGACCGTGCGGGTCGACAGTCCGCGCCGGCCGAGATGCCTTGCCAGATTGCGCGTCGAGACTTCCTCGGGAACCATATCTGTTTCGTTGATCGCAATGATCACGATCTCCTCGGCGCGGGCCAGGAATGGTGCGGCGTCGCGCATAGCGCGCGCGGCGAGGCGGCTGCCATCCCAGCAGATGCCGATCCGTTTCGCCTTGAACGCTCCATGGAAGGTGTAGGGCAGGAAAAGCACCGGGCCACCCGCCTGGAACAGGATCTCGCCGGGCACATCGTTGTCGAGTGAGCCTTGCGCCGGATCCGGCTGGAGCACGATGCTGAGATCGTGCAGCCGCGCCATCTCGCCGAGCAAGCCGACCGCATCCCCCGGCATCGCCCCGAGTGGGTGGCATGTGTAGGAAATGCCGGCGTTCATCGCTTTGCTCTTGAATACCGCGAGCGCCGCCTCGGCCCGCTCCACTGCACTCTCGCGCTCCATCTCGAACACCGCCGCCACCGCAGCGCCGCCCTCCATGATATAGGCCGCACTGGTTGCCACATAGCCAACCGCGACTGCATCGAGATGGGCGTTGAGGCCCGCTGCGAGCGAGATCGAGCCGTCGATCACCGGGCGGATCGGCCGCTCGGTGGGGATGTGGACGAGAATGTCTTTGTACATGACGTGCCTCCGATGGACATCATCCGGTGGCCGCAGTCTTCCACGGTGCGCATGGCCCGCGTTGAGCTGCATCAAACGTGCAGCCTTGACCTTTGGCCGTATCGCCGGCCCGGCTACTTTGCCAAGATTTAATCGCGTGGACGGGACGCTGTAAGGTGGCGACCACCATGTTGGGTGCAAGGCGACTTACCCAACATGGACATATCGACATGAGCGATCACGTCAATTCCGACACCACAACGTCCCGCAAGGTCCTGAGGCCGCGCCGGCTCGCGCTGCTCGGCACCGTGGCCGCGCTTGGCGTGGCCGTGCTGGCGACTGCTCCCGGCTCTTCGCCGTTCAGCGCGACCTCCTTCATTGCGCCCGCCCAGGCCGCGGAGACCGCCGCGACACCGCCGGGCTTCGGCGACCTCGTCAGCAAGGTCAAACCCGCCGTCATTTCGGTGCGGGTCAGGATCGACCAGGACAATGATAAGAGCGCGATGCTGCAACAGAACCGGATGGATTCGGACGAGGCGACGCCGTTCGACCAGTTCTCGCGGCAATTCGGCTTCCGCGGCCCGGGTGGCATGGAGGGCATGCCGCGCCAGCGCCGCCAGATGATCACGGGTGAGGGCTCCGGCTTCTTCATCTCCGCCGACGGCTATGCCGTGACCAACAACCACGTCGTCGATCACGCCGAATCGGTGCAAGTGACGATGGACGACGGCACCATCTACAGCGCGAAAGTGGTCGGCACCGATCCGAAGACGGATCTCGCGCTGATCAAGGTCGAGGGCAAGAAGGATTTTCCGTTCGTCAAATTCTCCGACCAGAAGCCGCGTATCGGCGACTGGGTGGTCGCGGTCGGCAATCCCTTCGGCCTCGGCGGCACCGTGACCGCCGGCATCGTCTCGGCCAGCGGCCGCGACATCGGTAATGGTCCCTATGACGACTTCATCCAGATCGACGCGCCGATCAACAAGGGCAATTCCGGCGGGCCGGCCTTCGACATGAACGGCAACGTGATCGGCGTGAACACCGCGATCTTCTCGCCCTCCGGCGGCTCGGTCGGCATCGGCTTCGACATTCCGGCTTCGACCGCAAAGCTCGTCGTCGCACAGTTGAAGGACAAGGGCGCGGTCACACGCGGCTGGCTCGGCGTGCAGGTGCAGCCGGTGACGTCGGATATCGCCGACAGTCTCGGCCTCAAGGAGGCGCGCGGTGCGATCGTTGACAATCCGCAGGACGGCAGCCCGGCGGCGAAGGCGGGCATCGAGGCGGGCGACGTCATCACCGCCGTCAATGGCACCGCGATCAAGGATTCCCGCGATCTCGCCCGCACCATCGCCACCCTGGCGCCGGGCACGTCCGTGAAGCTCGATGTCGTCCACAAAGGCGACAGCAAGACGGTGACACTGGCGCTTGGCGAGTTGCCGAACGAGCGGCAGGCTAGAGCCGACGAGGGCAAGTCTCAGCCAGATGCCGGCATGCCGCCGCGTCTCGGGCTCAGCCTGGCTCCGGCCGGCGACGTGCAGGGCGCCGGCCAGAAGGGCGTCGTCGTCACTGAAGTCGATCCGCAAGGCCCGGCCGCGCAACGCGGCATCCAGACCGGCGACGTCATCCTCAACGTGGGCGGCAAGGCCGTCGCCAATATCGGCGATGTCCGTTCGGAGCTGGCGCAAGCGAAATCGTCCGGCAAGCGCAGCGTGCTGCTGCAGGTCAGAAGCGCGCAGACGACCCGGTTCGTGGCGGTGCCGCTCGCATAAGGCGAACGTCGATCGGCGCAACTCCAAAAAGGCGGCCTTCGGGCCGCCTTTCCCGTTCGCCTTCAGGATTTCCGCACATCGCCGATAACATTCTCGTTAACGGCAGGGAGGATGACCCGGTTTCGTCCGAAAAAGCCGTGTTCGCTCATCACAATTGCGGATCTCGTACGGACTCGGCGGCAATGAAGCCGCCGACGATTGCAAGCGTGGAACTTCGAACTTGCCGCCGCTGAGCCGGCCGGCAATTCGTATTTGATCGGTGCCGACATGGATCGATTGAAGCTCTCGCTGAGAAGTGCGCTGCTTGTGGCGCCGTTGGTAGCGCCACTCGTGCTATGGGGTGGAAACGCTCTCGGGCGCGACGACGGCCGCTACGCGGACTCACCTCTCAAGCCGTGGTTCGACGGCCTGCGCAGCCATCTCGGTCCGTGCTGCTCGGATGCGGATGGGTTTGCGGTCGCCGATCCCGATTGGGACTCGCACAATGGACATTACCGCGTGCGGCTCGACGGCGAGTGGGTCGAGGTACCGGACGAAGCCGTGATCACCGAGCCGAACCGGGCCGGCCGCACCATGGTGTGGCCGGTGAAGACCGCGTTCGGCGTTTCGATCCGCTGCTTCATGCCGGGCAGCATGATCTGACTGAGGTCAGCGCGACCGTTTGGAGGATTTGCGCTTCGACGTCTTCTTCGAACTCTTTCTCGAAGTCTTCTTGGATGTTTTCCGAGATGTCTTCTTTGACGTCTTCTTGGACGTCTTTCGTTTCGCGGCCTTCTTCGGGACCTTCTTGCCCTTCTTGCGCGCTTTCGACAGGCCGATCGCGATTGCCTGCTTGCGGCTCTTCACGCGTCCGCCTCGACCGCCCGGTCCGCTTTTCGCGGTCCCCTTCTTGTAGCGCTTCATCTCGCCTTCGACATCGCTGCCGGAGCTGCGCGAGTAGCGGCGCTTCTTTGCCTTGCGTGCCATGCATGTTCTCCCTTGGCCTGGGAAAACAATCCGGGACAGGCATGGTTCCGAAAGCGCAAGCAACGTTCCGGATGGGCGACCTAGCCTAGAACGAATCCGCCAGCTCGATCTCCGCTTCCAGCACCTGAATGCGCCGTGCTGCCTCGCTGGAGGACAGATCCCGCGCGTATTGCGCGGGCTGATACGCCTCTTCGCTCAGCCGTTTCAGCCGGAGGCCCTGCGCCCGCGTCATCTGCTCGGTGAGGAAAGACTTGGCATCGTATTTACCTTGAACCTGCATGTCGCTTCTCCCTTCTGAAATCGTGACTTGACTATATGTTCTTATTTTGTTCTAACAAGTCATGGACAACAAAATTAATGAAATTCGACGTAAAATCAGCGCCTTGAGGCTGGAAATGGCCGATGTCGAGGCGGCCGTACGCGAGCTTGTCGAGCGCGATCGGGACTGCACGGAGAAGGCCCTGGCGCAGATGGATCTGCGCCGGAAAATCAATCTGCTGATCGGCGAATGGAAGGCTGCAGGTGGCGGCGATGTCCTGCCGAATGTCCGCGATAGGATGCGCCTTCGTTCCGCGAAGACATCAGGTAGTCCTCTGCGCGTGATCGCGCGCCGCTGAGAGCCTTGGGAGCGCATGGTGGAGGAAGATCCGGATGCATACCGGATTCTAAAGCTGCGCGCCGAGATTCTCGAACTGGGCTCTGCCATCCGGCAGCTGCAACGCGAGGGGCTCGACGACGCCGCGGCCCAGCTCTTGATCGCGCGCAAGCGCGCACGACTCGACCATCTGGTGAAGTCAGATCCTGCAGGCGTTCATCCTGACATCCTGGGCAGCCATCGTAGCTGAAGCCTACGCGCAACGCGAGGTGCGGGGCTCGTCGATACCGCATGTTGACGAAGCGGCCCGAGAGAAGTCTGTTCGAATACCAAAGCAAGAGGCCCCGCGATCGCGGGGCCTTCGTGTTTTCGACGAACGCCTACTTGGTGTTGCTCATGCCGGCTTTGTTGTTCGTCATGGTGCCGCCCTGGTCGGAGCCGGGGCCGGAGCCGCCCTGACCGGAGGGATCAGCACCCTTGGAGGACTTGGTGTTGGCGCCCGTGGTGGTCTGCGACGATGACATCGATGATCCGTGTTTTGCCTTGTGCGACTTGGCCTGCACGGCGAACGGTGCAGCGGCGAGGCCGGTTGCCAACATCACGGCAAGAGCGAGCTTGGTGGTCTTCATCTGCGGGAACTCCCTGAGTTGAATTGACGCAGGCAGCCAACTGCCATTCGTCGCAGGAGTTCCGAACAAAGAATTCCGGTAAAGCACGCATAGTTCAAGATTGCTTGTCCTCGGCCAGGATGAAAACGACGCCGGTCAGTGTCGCGCCGATCGCGAACGTCGTCACCAAGGTGAGGGCGAAAACGACAACGGCCTGCCTTCCGCCGTGACTCAGCAAATTGGCGACGCCGGGATTGGACAGCACGAGCAAGAGGCTGAAAGCGAGTCCTAAGGCTGCGCCCATCATCGCGTGCGTCATCAGCTTGACGAGCCCGCTGGGAGAGATCAGGTCAGACGACTTCTTCGCGCGCATGGAACTCTATCCCAATCTCGCATGCAACGCCTGCGACACGCGCCGGTTCCACCCGCATGAAGGAATTGTCATCGTCCGCTTCATCCGACGTTCATGCCGGGTGGGCGAGAATGACCGCGCAACACGGGAACATTCGATATGGGTAAGGTGGTCTTTCTCTATCGCTCTCTGGCTTATCGTAATGCCGCTGCGGACATCCTCCGCAAAGCGCGCAAGCTGCCCCGCGGCGCGGAGCGAAGCGCGGCGTGCCGCTATGCCAAGGCTCTGCGCGATCTCGCCCAAACAGAAGCCTGGCTCGAAGGACGGGTCGCGCGCGAGCCGCAAACGACGCAGCGCAGGAAGAGTGCGGCCTCCGGTTAGCCGGAAGCGCGCTGCAATTCGGCGGAGCTGGCGGCTTCGAAGTTGCCGGGCGCGGTCGTCGCGGCAGTCTTGCGGACCAACGGCACCTCGAGCCGGCACAGCAGACCCTCGGCGCGCCAATCGAATCGCGCCTGCCCGCCGAGCTGGGACTCGACGCTCGCAAGCAGGCTCCGCGTACCAAAGCCGCGGGATTTCGGCGTCATGACGAGCGGGCCGCCGGATTCCTCCCAGGTCAGCGTGAGCAGCTCGTCCTCGACCTGCCAGCCGATTGCGAGCCGTCCCTTCCGCGTCGAGAGCGCGCCATATTTCGCCGAGTTGGTGAAAAGCTCATGCAGCGCCAGCGCCAGCGTCTGGGCGGTTGCCGGCAGCAACTGAACTTCCGACCCCGCCAATTTGATCTGGCCGCCGAGGGAATAGGGCGCAAGCTCCTCGTCGATCAGCTTCGAGAGTTCGGCGCCCTGCCAGCTCGATAGCGACAGGATCGTGTGCACGCGCGCCAGTGCATTGATGCGTCCCTCGACGGCGCTGACATAGGCTTTGACCTCGTCGGCGCGGGTGAGGCGCACGATCGATTGCGCCAGCGCCAGCGCATTCTTGGCGCGATGATCGACTTCCCGCGCCAGGAGAGTCTGCCGTTCCTCGGCGCGCTTGCGTTCGGTGATGTCCACCGTCACGCCGCTGACGCGCATGACCCGACCGCTATCGTCAACCGTGGCGGCGGCCGTGCCGACACACCAGCGCACATCGCCGTCGGGCCGCACGATGCGGAACTCCGTTTCATAGGAGCGCGTGCCCTTGTTGAATTCGGCGATCGCCTTGCGCAACTGATCGACGTCATCCGGATGCAACAGCGCCTGAACGTTGGCCGGATTCACCTCGAAGCTCTCCGGGCCAACACCAAAGATGCGGTATTGTCCCTCGTCCCACATCCAGTCGCCGGTGATCCAGTCCCAGTCCCAGGAGCCCATCTTGCCGGCGGCGATCGCCATGCTGCGCCGCTCTTCGCTCTCGCGCAGCTTTGCTGTGGAATTCTCAAGCTCGGCGGTGCGTGCACGCACGCGGTCCTCGAGGTCCTGATTCAGCCGTTCGAGCTCGCGCGTCTTGCGATAGAGCTCTGCAAACACCTTGACCTTGGCGCGCAGCACCTCCGGCACGACCGGCACCGGGACGTAGTCGACGGCGCCCATCTCGTAGCCGCGCAGGCGGTCGATGTCGCTGACTTGAATGGCCGAGATGAAGATCATCGCGGTCTTCTGGAAGCGCGGGTGCTCGCGGATCATCGCGGCGAGCTCGAAGCCGTCGAGCTCGGGCATGCAGACGTCGACCAGGATCACCGCGATCTCGGTCTTGAGCAGCACCTCCAGAGCCTCGCGACCGGACGAGGCGATCACGAGGTTCTGGCCGAGATCCTTCAGGATCACCTCATAGGCGAGCAGCTTGGCCGGCTGGTCGTCGACGAGGAGGATGTTGACCTTTTCGTGGTCCATACGGGCATCCAACTCAGCGGTGCAGCCACATGCGGATTGCAAGCAGCAATTGATCGGTGTTGACGGGTTTGGCGAGATAGTCGGACGCGCCGGCCTCGAGGCATTTCTCGCGGTCGCCCTTCATGGCCTTGGCCGTCAACGCGATGATCGGAAGACGGGCGAAGGTGGGGTTTTCACGAATGACGCCGATGGTCTGATAGCCATCCATCTGCGGCATCATGATGTCCATCAGCACGATGGCGATCTCCGGGTTGGATTCGACCAGGGCCACCGCCTCGTTGCCAGTCGTGGCCGTCAGCACCTTCATGCCGCGCCGCTCCAGCACGCTCGACAGCGCAAAGATGTTGCGGGCGTCGTCGTCGACGAGCAGGGCGGTCTTGCCGATCAGGTCTTCGTCGGAACTGTTCAGCTTCTCGAGCATGCGCTGCTTCTCGATCGGCAACTCCGTGATCACGCGGTGCAGGAACAGCGCGGTCTCGTCGAGCAGGCGCTCCGGCGATTCCACGCCCTTGACCACGATGCTCCGCGCCATGGTGTGGAGCTCCGCATCTTCCTCGGCCGACAGCTCGCGGCCGGTGAAGACGACCACCGGAACGTTCGAGAGCGCCTCGTCATTGCGGATCTGGTCCAGCACCTCGAAGCCGGTCATGTCGGGCAGGCGCAGGTCGAGCACGACGCAATCACAGGGGTTCTCACGCAGCATCGAGAGCGCGTCGGCACCGGTGCCGGTCGTCACGATCTCGATGTCGTCGTGATGCAGGAGCTCGCGGATCGAGAGCTGCTCGGCCTCGTTGTCCTCGACAATGAGCAGCCGCTTGCGCCGCGGTCGCGCATATTCCTTGATCTGGGTCAGCGCGGCCGAGACACCCTCGGTCGTCGTCGGCTTGTTGACGAAGGAGAAGGCGCCGCGCGCCAGCGCATGCTGGCGGTCCTCGTCGAGCGTGATGATCTGCACGGGGATGTGGCGGGTCAGCGGATTGTGCTTGAGCTGGCTCAACACGGTCCAGCCGAGCATATCCGGCAGGAATACGTCGAGCGAGACAGCCCTCGGCTGGTACTGCTTTGCAAGCTCCAGCGCCTCCGCGCCGCGGGCCGCGACCAGCACCTTGAATCCCTTGTCGCGGGCGAGGTCGACCAACACGCGCGCGTAGTGCGGGTCGTCCTCGACGATCAGGAGGATGCTATCGCCGGGTTCGAGGTTGAGCCGGTCGTCGGGAAGC
This sequence comes from Bradyrhizobium sp. 172, assembly GCF_023101065.1. Taxonomy (NCBI): domain Bacteria; kingdom Pseudomonadati; phylum Pseudomonadota; class Alphaproteobacteria; order Hyphomicrobiales; family Nitrobacteraceae; genus Bradyrhizobium; species Bradyrhizobium sp. 172. The sequence continues at coordinate 5,889,592 of NZ_CP064701.1, read as the reverse complement.
TGCTCGATCACGCGCTGCGGTTCGGCTGTCGCGGGCTGCAGCGCCGGCGGCTGGCTCTGTTGGGGCGTTGCGCGGGGCGCGAGCGTCGGGCCGGAATATTTCAGCGGCAGGTAAAGCGTGAAGCACGAGCCCTTGCCCGGCAAGCTGCGCAGGTGGATCTCGCCGCCGAGCAGGCTTGCGAGTTCGCGGCTGATCGCAAGGCCGAGGCCGGTACCGCCATATTTGCGACTGGTGCCGGCATCCGCTTGCTGGAACGCCTCGAAGATCAGCTTCTGCTTCTCCAGCGGAATGCCGATGCCGGTATCGGACACTTCGAATGCGATCACGGCCGGCGCCGAGTTCAGCACGGGATGATCCGTGCCCCAGCCGCCGACCGCGGCGGCGACCTTCAGGCGCACTTCGCCCTCGGCGGTGAACTTGAAGGCGTTGGAGAGCAGGTTCTTCAAAACCTGCTGCAGGCGCTTGGAATCGGTGACGAGGCTGCGCGCAAGATTCGGATCGACGTCGATCTTGAACGACAAATTGCGGTTCTCCGCCTCGTGACGGAACGGCCGCCCGACCGTCTCGAGCAGATTCGCGGTCAGGATTTCCTCGGCGTCGACCGTCACCGTACCGGACTCGATCTTGGAAAGATCGAGAATGTCGCTGATGAGATTGAGCAGGTCGGTGCCGGCGCCATGGATGGTGCGGGCGAATTCGACCTGCTTGCCGGTAAGATTGCCGTCCGGATTGTCGGTGAGCTGCTGGCCGAGGATCAGGATCGAGTTCAGCGGCGTGCGCAGCTCGTGGCTCATATTGGCCAGGAATTCGGACTTGTACTTCGAGGTCAGTGCGAGCTCGGTCGCCTTTTCCTCCAGTGCGCGCCGGGCCTGCTCGATCTCCTGGTTCTTGCGCTCGACTTCGACGTTGCGCTCGGCGAGCTGCTGCGCCTTCTGTTCGAGCTGGTCGTTGGTCTGCTGCAATTCGCGCTGCTGGGTCTGGAGCTCGCCGGCGAGCTGCTGCGACTGCTTGAGCAGGCCCTCGGTCTGCATCGTCGCCTCGATCGAGTTGAGCACAATGCCGATCGAGTCCGTAAGCTGCTCCAGGAAGGTCATCTGCGAGGTGGTGAAGGAGGTGAGCGAGGCGAGCTCGATGACCGCCTTGACCTGGCCTTCGAACAGCACCGGCAGCACCACGAGGTTCTTCGGCGCGACGCGAAGCAGCGCCGAATTGATCGGCACCACGTCGGCCGGAATGTCCGCAATCACGCGCGGGCGCCGGTCGAGCGCGCATTGGCCGATCAGGCCGTCGCCGAATGGCAGCACGCGCGGATACGGATAGACGCCGTCGCCGGCATAGGAGGCAAGCAGCAGGAGCCGCGGATTCTCTTCATTCTCGACCTGGTAGATCACGCCGGTATGCGCATTCACCAGCGGCGACAATTCGGTCAGCAGCAGGCGACCGACGGTGGTGAGGTCGCGCTGGCCCTGAAGCATGTTGGTGAATTTCGCCAGATTGGTCTTCAGCCAATCCTGCTCGGTGTTCACGTCCGTCGTGAGACGGAGGTTCGTGATCATCGTGTTGATGTTGTCTTTCAGCTCTGCGACCTCGCCGCGGGCGTCGACCTGGATCGACCGCGTCAGGTCGCCCTTGGTCACGGCGGTCGCCACTTCCGCAATCGCGCGCACCTGCGAGGTGAGGTTGGCTGCCAGCAAATTGACGTTGCCGGTGAGGTCCTTCCAGGTGCCCGCGGCGCCAGGCACGTCGGCCTGACCACCGAGCCTGCCCTCGACGCCGACCTCGCGCGCCACCGACGTCACCTGGTCGGCGAAAGTCGCGAGCGTCTCGGTCATGTTGTTGATGGTGTCGGCGAGCGCCGCGACCTCGCCTTTCGATTTCACGGTGAGGTTCTGCTTGAGATCGCCGTTGGCGACCGCGGTCACCACCTTGACGATGCCGCGGACCTGCTCGGTCAGGTTCGCCGCCATGAAGTTGACCGTGTCGGTGAGATCCTTCCAGGTGCCGGCGACGCCGGGCACCTGGGCCTGGCCGCCGAGTTCGCCTTCGGTGCCGACCTCGCGGGCAACGCGCGTCACTTCGCCGGCGAAGGCATTGAGCTGGTCCACCATGGTGTTGATGGTGTTCTTGAGCTCGAGAATTTCGCCCTTCACGTCGACGGTGATCTTGCGCGACAGGTCGCCGCGCGCGACGGCGGTGGTGACTTCGGCGATGTTGCGGACCTGGGTGGTGAGGTTCGCGGCCAGCAGGTTGACGTTGTCGGTGAGGTCCTTCCAGGTGCCGCCGACGCCGGGCACGACGGCCTGGCCGCCGAGCCGGCCCTCGGTGCCGACCTCGCGCGCGACGCGCGTCACTTCGGCGGCGAAGGAGCGGAGCTGCTCGACCATGGTGTTCAAGGTGTCCTTGAGCAGCAGAATTTCGCCGCGCACGTCCACCGTGATCTTCTTCGACAGGTCGCCGCCGGCGATCGCGGTCGCGACCTCGGCGATGTTGCGGACCTGCGCCGTGAGGTTCGAGGCCATGAAGTTGACGTTGTCGGTGAGATCCTTCCAGGTGCCGGCAACGCCGGGCACCTCGGCCTGGCCGCCGAGCTTGCCTTCGGTGCCGACTTCGCGCGCGACGCGCGTCACTTCACCGGCAAAGCCGTTGAGCTGGTCCACCATGGTGTTGATGGTATTCTTCAGCTCCAAAATCTCGCCACGGACGTCGACGGTGATCTTGCGCGAGAGGTCGCCGCGCGCCACGGCAGTGGTGACTTCGGCGATATTGCGGACCTGGGCGGTGAGGTTGCCCGCCATCGAGTTGACGCTGTCGGTGAGGTCTTTCCAGGTGCCGGCGACGCCGGGCACGTTGGCCTGGCCGCCGAGCCGACCTTCAGTGCCGACCTCGCGCGCCACGCGCGTCACCTCGCCCGCGAAGCGGTTGAGCTGGTCGACCATCGTGTTCAGCGTGTCCTTGAGCTGAAGGATCTCGCCGCGCACGTCCACGGTGATCTTGCGCGACAAGTCGCCGCCGGCGATCGCGGTCGCAACTTCGGCGATGTTGCGGACCTGGGCGGTGAGGTTGCCCGCCATCGAGTTGACGCTGTCGGTGAGGTCCTTCCAGGTGCCGGCGACGCCGGGGACTTCGGCCTGGCCGCCGAGCTTGCCTTCGGTGCCGACTTCGCGCGCGACGCGCGTGACTTCGCCGGCGAAGGCGTTGAGCTGGTCCACCATGGTGTTGAGCGTTTCCTTCAGCTGAAGGATTTCGCCTGACACGTTGACGGTAATCTTCTTCGACAAATCGCCCTTGGCCACCGCGGTCGCGACTTCGGCGATGTTGCGGACCTGGCCGGTCAGGTTCGAGGCCATCGAGTTGACGCTGTCGGTGAGATCCTTCCAGGTGCCGGCGACGCCGCGCACCTGGGCCTGGCCGCCGAGTTTGCCTTCGGTGCCGACCTCGCGGGCAACGCGCGTGACTTCGCCGGCAAAGGCGTTGAGCTGGTCCACCATGGTGTTGATGGTGTCTTTCAGCTCGAGGATCTCGCCGCGGACATCGACGGTGATCTTTTTCGACAAATCGCCGCCCGCGACCGCGGTCGTCACCTCGGCGATGTTACGGACCTGCGCGGTGAGGTTCGAGGCCATCGAGTTGACGCTCTCGGTCAAGTCCTTCCAGGTGCCGGCGACGCCGAGCACGTTGGCCTGGCCGCCGAGCCGGCCCTCGGTGCCGACCTCGCGCGCGACGCGCGTGACTTCGCCGGCGAAGGCGTTGAGCTGGTCGACCATCGTGTTGAGCGTTTCCTTCAACTGAAGGATTTCGCCCGAGACGTTCACCGTGATCTTCTTGGAGAGGTCGCCGCTCGCGATGGCGGTGGCAACGTCGGCGATGTTGCGGACCTGCGCGGTGAGGTTCGACGCCATGAAGTTGACGTTGTCGGTGAGGTCCTTCCAGGTACCGGCGACGCCCGGCACCTGGGCCTGGCCGCCGAGCTTGCCTTCGGTGCCGACCTCGCGCGCGACGCGCGTCACTTCCGAGGCGAACGAGTTGAGCTGGTCCACCATGGTGTTGATGGTGTCCTTCAGCTCCAGGATTTCGCCGCGCACGTCCACCGTGATCTTGCGCGACAGGTCGCCGCGGGCCACGGCGGTGGTGACGTTGGCGATGTTGCGCACCTGTGCGGTGAGATTGCCGCACATCGCGTTGACGCTGTCGGTGAGATCCTTCCAGGTGCCGGCGACGCCTGGCACGATGGCTTGGCCGCCAAGCTTGCCGTCGGTGCCGACCTCGCGCGCCACGCGCGTCACTTCCGACGCAAAGGAGCGGAGCTGGTCCACCATCGTGTTGATGGCTTCCTTGAGCTGAAGGATCTCGCCGCGGACGTCGACCGTGATCTTCTTCGAGAGGTCGCCGTTCGCAACTGCGATCGTCACCTCGGCGATGTTGCGAACCTGGTTGGTCAGGTTGTTCGCCATCGAGTTGACGCTCTCGGTCAGATCCTTCCAGACGCCGGTCACCTCAGGCACCTGGGCCTGGCCGCCGAGCTTGCCTTCGGTGCCGACCTCGCGCGCCACGCGCGTCACCTCGGAGGTGAACACGCCGAGCTGCTTGATCATGGTGTTGACGATGGTCGCCGACTGCAGGAATTCGCCGCGCAGGGGGCGTCCATCGACGTCGAGCTTGACGGTCTGGAGCAGGTCGCCCTGCGCCACGGCTGCGACCGCGCGCGTCACCTCGCGCGTCGGCCACAGCAAATCGTCGATCAGCGTATTGACCGAGCCTTCCATGTCGGCCCAGGAGCCGGAGGCCAGCCCAAACTTCACGCGCTGGCGGGTCTTGCCCTCGCGGCCCACCACCTGGCCGACCAGTTCGAGCTGCTGCGCCATGCGCTGATTGGCGGCGATGATGTCGTTGAAAGTGTCGGCGAGCTTGCCGTCGATGCCGAGATAGTCGCCGCTCATGCGCACGGAGAAATCGCCGTTGCGCATGGCCTGCAGGGCGAGCAGCAATTCTGCCCGGGAATCGGGCTCCGACATGCCGTTGGTTTTTGGCTTTGGAACGCGACGACCGGAACGTGATGCAGATCCGGGATCGAGGTCGCTCATAATTTGTCCCCCGCAGGCGTCAGCCGATTCCCAGGCAAGACGCGGATTATCAAAATAGAGCGTCAGCCAAATTCGAAATCAAGCGCCAACGTTACGGCGCCAGGACGTGGAACCTGCTTTGCTCAGCCCGATTAACATAATAGCGATACCTCGGAATGGTTCCATTGGGTTCCTGATTTCTGCCGAGGGAAGACACCTTGGGGGCCCGTTCGGGCGTTCCGGAACTGACCGCTGGTCCTGCTGTTAGCCTCGAATACAGGGAGAGCGCACATGAAAGCAGGATTTGCCGTGATCGGGACCGTGATGTTGTTGGCTGGATCGGCGTTCGCACAAGGCGGCGCGCCCAGCGGCCGTGGTGCGGTGACCGGCGACCCCGCCGCAAGCTCCGCCACCCCACGCGCGGACACACCAACTACGGGTGCGTCGACCCGGTCCAATCCCAGCGGTAGCGGCACCTCGACTTCGGGCGGCAAGGATGACAATGGGGATGCCGGCCGGGACCGGATGCCGGAGAGCGACCGCACCGTGCGGCCGGAGAGCCAGCAAAGTCGTCCGAACAATAAATAAACGGCTACTTGTCTGCCATGGTGCGCTCGGCTTCTTTGACCTGTGAGCGCAACAGTGGGAGCTGCTCGCGCGCGAATGTTGCAAGCGCGGCATTGTCGGGCGCCTTCAGATAGCGCTCGAGCAGGTCGATCACCGATTCATACTCGGGAATCTGCGCGGCATAGAAGCTTCTGACGAAAGTCGGTCCGTCCGAAGTTTCGGGCTCGACCCGGCTCGCGCTCGCCGAGGTCGTCTTGGCGACGCGCGGTTCGGTGCCGATCGTCTCCTGAATCTGTTTCAGGGCCTTGTCGCGCCGGGCTGCTTCTTCGGCGCGCAGGGCGGCGAGGTTCTTGACCTCGGCATTGCCCTTCAGGTCGGTGCTCTCCAGCAAGCCCTGCTGAAAGCGGCTGAAAGTGTAGAGGTCGCTGATGGTCTCGGTTGCGGTCGGCGTGCTGCCGGTCGGCCGTCGCTCTCCGGTGCTGTCGGCAAGCGGTGCAGTGCTGATGAACGCCAAAACCATCGCGAGAAGAATCCGCATGGACGTCCAATGGCGGACGGCGGTCGAAAGTTCCGCAGATGTTACGATCCGGTAAGGGCGGTTGCGACGCGTCGGTTCCGTCCCCAATTCATGTTGATGAAACAGTCCGAGATCTTCAGGGATAACGCCGACAACTGCCTCCAGCTCGCCGAGAGGGCCGAAGCACAGCCGGCACACAATCGTTTTCTGCGCATGGCGAATGCGTGGACGGCACTTGCCGACGAGCAGGATTGGCTCGACGGCGAGGTGCCGCCCGTTCCAACGCGCAGGCCTCAAAAGCAGGATGCGTAATTCTGTCGTGTTCGTGGATCTGCGTGTGAGACTGCGCACGGACAACAAGCAGGATCATTCGTAACAGTCGATCGCGTTGATTTCCTATTTCAGGAGGTTTTTGCAATGGCTCCACGTCTGGCTCTTCTTTCGCTCATCCTCGCCTTTGGCGTGTCGGTCGCGTTCGCCACCGTGACGACAGTGCGGCAGGTGCATCACGAAAATGCATCGACCCCGGTGCACTCAGCGCACAGTTAGCAGTCTGATCTCGCGGGTCGGAACCTTCGACGCTCCGGCGCGTAAGCGCTTCGAGACAGCAAAGAGGCGAGAGCTATCATGGCCCATTCCGACCAAGGCATCATCAGAGATCAGCGCGGTGAACAGCAGCCGCGGGACAAGCAGCGTGCGCAGACCGTGCACAAGTCGGAGCCAAAGGGCTCGCCCTCTCGTGAGGCCACGCGCGATCCCAAGCTGAACGACAACAGCAAGACGCCCGGTTCCGGCATGGCGCCCGATGATTCCGGCGACGCGCCGAGCGGCTAATTCCTTCAGGAACGAATTCGCACGCGAAGAGTCGAGGGATTGCTTCCGGTTGTCATGCCCCCGGTGATCCGGAAGTAATCTCCAAGGACGGCCCTGGCACCCCGTGCCGGGGCCGTTTGCTTGAGCATCAGGCTGGACTAATCCTCGGAGCCGCGCTCGGGATGCGGTTGCGTATGGCCGTCCGGGCCGCGCCCGAAAACTCCGAACCTGCTCGATTTGACATTCGCCCCTGCATCGACTGCGGCGGTGGCCAGTCCGAGCTTCAGGAGCTCGCGCACGGCCGCGGCTCGCGTCGGCATGCGATGTTTGAACCGGAAGTCGTCCACCGCGGCCAGTTCTTCCGGTGACAGCATGACCTGGAGCCGCTCGGCGCGAAGGTCGTTCATGATCAATCACCCAAAATGAGCAAGTTGAGTAGTTTACTCAACGAACTCATTCGGCCGCGGTTCCACAAGATGCGGCTATGACGCCAAGTTAGCCAGAAAATATAATGAAATCAATAATTTATGTGATGCAAGGATCCTTTGACAGGTGTATGCTCCCGGCAAATGGGAGAGACGTCATGACGAACGAAGTCAGATTGCCCCGCACACATGTCGAAGAGAGCGAAGCACCCAGGCCGGTGCGCCCCAGCCACCAGAAGGTCATCGAGCAGGTCGAGCGCTGGGCCAACAGCCCGGGCCTTCAACCGCCGAGATTGCAGCCGTCAATGCATGCCAAGGCGGGCTAACGCTTCGTAAGGGGAGAACCCTTTGCTGATGGCGAATGGGCTGACCGGTGCGGTTTGCGGGAGACGATGCGCAGCTTGCGCCTGAGCCCCCAGGCCAATACCGAAACCACGGCCCAAGCTATCAACGCGGCGGCGAAAGCGCCCGGAACGCTTGCGGCCACGGTAACATGAAAGACGGCGGCGAATGCCAGGAGACCGATGCTTCCCCAGGCGGCACCAGCCGCGTCGAGCCCGGCGGCCTCTTGTCCGCGGCGCGTGCCGCTGAGGCCGGCCTTCTCCTTGGTGCGGCGTTCATGGCTTTCGACCAGCGTTGCGCTCGCGCAGAAGATGGCGGGAAGCGCAAGGAAAAGTCCGCCGACGGAAACACCGAAGCGCGCTCCCAGAACCCCCGTGAGCACGGTCGCCAGGCCACCGAGCAGGAAACGAATGCCGTATTCGTACCAGCGCGTCTGCTTCAGCGCGGAGAGCGACAGCTTGACCGGCATCAGGCCGCACCTCCAAAGCCGGCGAGCAGGCCGAAGGCGACCGCAAGCCACACGATACCAGCAAGGACGGTCGCCGGCAGCGCGGACACACAGTATCTGATCAGCAGATGGCAGACGACGACGCTGTAGCAGCCGAGCGCGACCGCGCCATAGATCATCGTCCAGCTTTCTGCCGCGGCGTATTGCGGGCCGTGCTGGACGACGGCGATGCCGAGCGTCGCCAGTGCAACTGACGGTGCTGCGCCGAGCAACCCCGCAAAGCTTTTGGGTTTGAGCATATCGCCCAAGATCGCAAAAGCGGAGACGATGATGCCACCGGCGATGAAGCGCACGACATATTCGGTCATGGCCGTTTCCGCCAAGTGAGCTGCTTGCGCAACGATTGCGTCAGTGTCCATGGCCGCAAGAGTCTCTCTACGGCCGCGCCCAGCGCAAAGCCTGCGACGACGTCGCTTGCCCAATGCGCGAGTACCGCAATCCGTGTCAGCGAAAGTGCGACCGCAATCGCACGCACCAACCGACGCGGCGTTTTTGGCAGCAGGCCCGCCGCCGAGGCAAGTGCGCCCATATGGACCGCGTGACCGGACGGGAAGGCGTCGCGCGCCTGTCCTGAGATGGGTACTCCATGTCGGTGTCCGCGTATGGTCAGCCGGTCTGGCCTGGTCTGATCGAATATGGATTTCAGGACATGCGGGAGGACGGCAGTCGCCAGCGACACGGCCAGAACGTGATTTGCAACGGGGCGCTGTTGGGGCTGCCAAATATGAGTGTAGAGCCACCCTGCCGCGGCCAGCGCGAGCAGCACGTGCTCGTCGGCAGCCCAGGTCAATGTCTGCGCCGTGTGCTCGATGCCTGAATTGGTGTGATCAGCGATCGTATCCGCGATCGCGGTGTCGATCCGGCTAGGTTTAACCTCTACTAATGCCATCGGTCTGCAAGCGTGATGTCCTTCATGACAGTTTTGTAAAGCCCGGAGACAAAGAAGGTTCCTGGGCTCTGCCTCGTGGCATAAGTCTGCCGCGCCGACTACGGCTGTCCCGATCCACCAGCGGACCCATACACCTAGCCGGTCGCATTGCTCGCGTCGGCCGCGGCACGCTGCACATAAATCGAGGCCAGTTCGGCGGGCTGGCCGGAACGGCCGAGCGGCGTCATGCCTCCGCTGTCGAAGAGGCCAGCGAAGCAGCAGCGAGCGTTGCGCTCGCCGCTTGGACGACGTGCCGGCGGGATACTGAAGTCTTGTCGTGATGTGTCATGACGATCTCCGCGATCTTCGATCTCACTGCGCGGAGACAGGCATCGTTGCAAAACGAGAGGACGCCGGTAGGGCCGGCGTCCTCGTAAGATGTTTACTTGGTCTGACCGACGCTCGGCGCCTTGCCGAGCTCCTTGGCCATGTCGAGATGGTGCTTGAGCGCCGGCAGCGTCTTGCCGGCCCAATCCTTCAGGTCGGAATTGTCGCCGCCCTTGGCGTAACGCTCGAACAGCGAGACCGCGTCCTCATGGGCGCTGACCTGGTACGAATTGTAATCCGAACTGAAGTCCTTGCCATTCGCGCTCTTGAGCTTGTCGAGTTTGCTCTGATGCGAGCTGTCGAGTGCTGTCGGCAGCGTCGCCTGCACCTTGCCGCCGCTGACAAGGCCCTTAAGTTCGCTGCTGGTCTTGGTGTGGTCGGTCACCATCTGTTGCGCAAAGGTCTTCTCCTGCGCGTTGCCTTTCTGCTCGGCAAGCTTGCTCGACTCGAGCTCGAACATATCGCTGATGGCGACTTCCTTGACGAAGTCGGCGGTGGCGGGCGCGACGCCGAGCGCCGAGTTGACGCCGGTTTTCTCGCCGAGCGACTGGGCGAGTGCGGGGCCTGCGAGCAGCACGCAAGCAGCTGCGATAATCATTCGTTTCATGGTCCGATCCCTCCGAATGGGCGCGCAGCCTCTCGCCGCGCGACGTTGCGCCCACCAACACACTGCAGCGGCCGGAGTTCCTAACGGCTAATCCGTCGGTCTCCGCCCGCTCCGCGGGTTGATTGGATCGGTAGGCTTGCGCCGAAGCCGTTCGGGCAGAAATGGCTCGCTCGGCGTGGCAGTGGCCTCGGCACGCACGTCTGCATGGCGTTGTGCCCGTTCATGCGGCGTCCGGTTGTCGTTGATCTGCCGCTTCACGTCGAGGCCATCCACGGGATCGTTGACGCCGTGCTGGATATCGCGGAAATCGCTCATGCTTCACCTCATTCGTTTCCAGGTAGGATCTTTTCCAGCACCTGCCGCGCCGCCCCCTTGATCACTCCGCTCTCGTTGGGATCGCCCTTCAGCAGCGCAAGCGAGAAGTTCTTGGCCTGCTGCAAGGTGATGTGCGGCGGCAGCGGCGGCACTTCGGGATCGGTCTTCACCTCCAGCACCACCGGCATCTCGCTCGCCAGCGCCTGCTCCCAGGCCGAGCCCAGCAGCCGCGGGCTGTCGACATAGATGCCGGAGAGGCCGATCAGTTCGGCAAAGCGCGAATAGGACACGTTTGGTATGCGCTGCGATGCCTCGAATTTCGGATCGCCGTTGATGACGCGCTGCTCCCAGGTCACCTGGTTGAGGTCTTCATTGTTGAAGACGCAGACGATGAAGCGCGGATCCTTCCAGTCGCGCCAATACTTGGCGGCGGTGATCAGCTCGGCCATGTTGTTCATCTGCATCGCGCCGTCGCCGACGAGTGCGATCACCGGGCGGTCGGAATGGGCGTATTTCGCGGCGAGCGCATAGGGCACCGCGGCACCCATCGAGGCGAGCCCGCCTGAGAGCGAGGCCGTCATGCCGCGGCGCATCTTCAGGTCGCGCGCGAACCAGTTGGCGCAGGAGCCGGAATCGCTGGTGACGATGGCGCGGTCGGGCAGGCGCGGAGACAGCTCCCAGGCGACGAGCTGCGGATTGACCGGTGCTGCGGGCTGATGTGCCCGATCATCGAGCGTCTTCCACCATTTCGCGACGTCGTCCTGGATACCCTGGCGCCAGGCGCCATCGCTCTTGGGTTTCAGTCGCGGCAGCAGGGCGCGCAGCGTCTCGGCGGCATCGCCGACGAGGCCGACCTCCATGGGAAAGCGGATCGACATCATGCTGGCGTCGATGTCGATCTGCACGCCGCGCGCCGCGCCTTCCTTCGGCAGGAATTCGGCATAGGGAAAGGCGGAGCCGACCATCAGCAGTGTGTCGCATTCCATCATCATGTTGTAGCTGGGTTCGGTGCCGAGCAGGCCGATCGAGCCGGTGACCCACGGCAGATCGTCGGGGAGCGCCGCCTTGCCGAGCAGCGCCTTGGCGCAGCCGGCGGACAAGCGGTCGGCGACCGCGATCACCTCCTCGGTGGCGTGGAGCGCGCCGGCGCCGATGAGCATCGCGACCTTCTTGCCGGCATTGAGCACCTCGGCGGCACGGTCGAGGTCAGCGTCACGAGGCTTGATGCTTGGAGCGCTATAGCCAATGCCGGAGTGCAGAGTGCCGTGAGCGCGCGGCGGGTCCTCGTAGGGCTCCTCCTGGATATCGTTGGGCAGGATGATCACCGTTGGCGTCCGCCGGGCCAGCGCGATCCGGATCGATCGATCGATCAGATGCCGGATCTGCGCCGGCGAGGAGGCCTGCATGACGTAGGCGCCAGCCACATCCTTGAACATCGAGACGAGATCGAGTTCCTGCTGATATTGCCCGCCCAGCGCATTGCGTGCCTGCTGGCCGACGATCGCGAGCACGGGCTGGTGATCCAGCAGGGCATCGTAGAGCCCGGTGATCAGATGCGAGGCGCCGGGGCCCGAAGTTGCGATACAGACCCCGAGTTGGCCAGAGAACTTCGCATAGGCGCTCGCCATGAAAGCGGCCATCTCCTCATGCCGGGTCTGAACAAAGCCGATCTTGCCCTCAGCACGCTGAAGGGCTCCGAACACGCCGTTGATGCCATCGCCAGGATAGCCAAAGAGGTGGCGCACGCCCCATTGATGCAGACGTTGAACGATGAAGTCGGAGACGGTCTGGGACATCAAGGGCGGCCCTTCGTTTTCCGGTATTTGGTTTCCGGGATTTGAAGTTGAGAGAACCACCCGTTTCCGGCGATGTTCCTCAAGTCTGACGGAACATGCCGGAACGATCGCGCACCTCTTCGGGTTGTCTCCACAACTGGCTGAGTGGAGAATTGAGATGTTGAATCAGGGTGAACTGGACCAAAACGAGATGGGTCGGTTGATCGGCAGCGACAAGGTCGAGGGAACATCGGTCTACGGTGCCGATCGCAACAAAATCGGCTCGATCGAACGCGTGATGATCGACAAGATCAGCGGCAAGGTGTCCTACGCCGTGCTCGGCTTCGGCGGATTTCTGGGCCTCGGCAACGACCACTATCCGCTGCCGTGGCAGTCGCTGAAATACGACACGGAGCTCGGCGGTTACGTCACCGGCATCACCACCAAGGAACTGGAAGGCGCGCCCAAATACGGCGAACGGAGTGATTGGAACTGGGGTGATGACGCCGCGGTTCGCGGGATCAACTCCTATTACGGTGTCCCCTTCGCGTAAGCGTTTCCAACGAAAGGAAGCTCGATGAGCAAGGAATGGCCTAACGACGATCCCCGGCAGCAGAGCGACTGGGGTTCGCACAAGCAGACGGACAAGCCCTGGAAGGGCACTCCGGAAAAGGAGCAGGAATCGGACGAGGTGAAACCCGATCTCGAGAAATGGCACGCGACGAAGACGCACTGAGACCGGGTGCGCTTCCCATGAGATATCGAGGCGAGCGCGGCATGCACTGTGCCGCGCTCGCTTTTTGGGCAGGCGTTCACGAACGCGATGGTGCTCGCAACAAGCGGAACCATGATCAGGAGTTGCAGTTGGGCTCGCGGCGCGTGTGCCGGCCTTGGCGGCTCTGCCGCCAGTTTGATCCCCGAGAAAGGTGTTCACCGTGGATGCTCAAACACGGGAGCGTGGACCGTCCGCGGAGCAGCCGCAGAGGGCGAAGGAAGCTCCGAAGATATCTCCTGATCAGGCCCGTGACGCCACGGACTCGAAGCCGGCCAAGGCGCCGTCGCTGCGAGAGCGGATTCGCGAGCATTGGTTGCTGGCAAGCGTTGGCACCATCGTCTTGCTCGCGGCCCTTATCGGCGGAGTGCTCTATTGGCTCCAGGTGCGCCACTATGAATCCACCGACGATGCCTTCGTCGCCGCGCGCAGCTTTTCCGTGGCCTCCAAGGTTGGCGGCTACGTGACCGACATACCCGTGACGGACAACCAGCATGTCAAAGCCGGGGACCTTCTCGCCAAGATCGACGAGCGCGACTATCGCATCGCCATCGATCAGGCCAATGCGCAGGTCGCGGTCGCCAGGGCGAACATCGCCAATGTCGAGGCGCAGATCGTCTCCCAGCAGGAGCAGATCAAGCAGGCGGAGGCGCAGCTCGAACAGGCCCAGGCCCAGCTTCAGTTCTCGCAGGAAGAATTCGCGCGCGCCCAGGATCTGGTCGAGAAGGGCGCCGGCACCGTGCAGCGCCAGCAGCAGACCCGCTCCGATCTTCAGGCGCAGCAGGCCAACACGGAACGCGCGAAGACCGCTGTGACGGCCGCGCAGGTCGGCATCAAGACGCTGCAGGCGCAGCTCGAGGGCGCCCGGGCGCAGCTCCAGCAGTCGCAGGCGCAGCTCGATCAGGCCAAGCTGAACCTGCAATATACCAGCGTGGTTGCGGCGCAGTCCGGCCGCGTCGTCAAGCTCAGCGGCGCCAAGGGCACTTTCGTGACAGCCGGACAGAGCCTGATGATGTTCGTGCCTGACGAGGTCTGGATCGTCGCCAACTACAAGGAGACGCAGCTCAACGACATGCGGCCGGGTCAGCCGGTCGAGATCCGCATCGATGCCTATCCCGCGCGCAAGCTCACCGGCCATGTCGACTCCGTGCAGCCGGGCTCCGGCACCGCGTTCAGCCTGTTGCCGGCGGAGAACGCCACCGGAAATTACGTCAAGGTGGTGCAGCGCGTGCCGGTGAAGATCGTGGTCGACAGCTGGCCGGCCGATCTGCCCGTTGGTCCCGGCATGTCGGTCGTGCCCTGGACCAGGGTGCGATGACCGACACGGCGCAGGGCAGTGCATCCGCGGGCGGCTGGTCGCCGGAGCGCTCGGCGGCGGGCGGTCATAATCCCTATCTCATCGCGTTCGTCGTCTCGATCGCGACCTTCATGGAGGTGCTCGACACCACCATTGCCAACGTTGCCTTGCGCCACATCGCCGGTGGGCTTGCCGTCGGCATCGACGAGAGCACCTACGTCATCACCAGCTATCTCGTCGCCAACGCCATCGTGCTGTCGATCTCGGGCTGGCTGTCGACCGTGATCGGCCGCAAGCGCTTCTACATGATGTGCGTTGCGATCTTCACGGTCTCCTCGCTTTTGTGCGGCTTCGCCTGGAATCTGCAGGCGCTGGTGCTGTTCCGAATCCTTCAGGGCCTTGGTGGCGGCGGCATGGCGACCAGCGAGCAGGCGATCCTCGCCGACTCCTTCCCGCCGCACAAGCGCGGCCAGGCGTTCGCGATCTATGGCGTCGCGGTCGTGGTCGCGCCCGTGGTCGGTCCGACGCTCGGCGGCTGGATCACCGACACCTACACCTGGCACTGGGTGTTTCTGATCAACGTCCCCATGGGATTGCTGTCGCTGTTCCTGGTCGGCACGCTGGTCAAGGAGCCCTCGGGCGCGGAGGAGGAGAGGGAGAAGCTGCTGAGCAAGGGCCTGCGCGTCGACTATGTCGGCTTCCTGCTGGTCGCGATCGGGCTCGGCTCGCTCGAATACGTGCTGGACGAGGGCCAGCGCAACGACTGGTTCGGCTCGAACATGATCGTGTTCTTCGCGGTACTTTCGGCCATGTCACTGCTTGCGCTGATCCCGTGGGAGCTGACGCGGGAGGATCCCATCGTCGATCTCCGCCTGCTGGGCCGTCGCCAGTTCGCCGCCTGCTTCCTGGTCATGCTTGCGACCGGCGCGGTGCTGATCTCGACGACACAGCTTTTGCCGCAACTGCTCCAGAGCGATTTGAACTACACCGCCATGCTGGCCGGTCTCGCTTTGTCGCCCGGCGGCGTCGCGACCCTGGTGCTGATGCCAGTGGTCGGCCGCCTCGTCAGCAGCGTGCAGCCGAAATATCTCATCATGTTCGGTGCCGCCATCGTCGCCTTCTCGATGTGGCATCTCACGGGCCTTACCGGCGATATCACCTACGGCTATGCCGCGATGTCGCGGATCTTCCTCGCGCTCGGTCTTCCTTTCCTGTTCCTGCCGGTCACGACCGCGTCCTATGACGGTGTGCCGCCCGACAAGACCAACCAGGCGTCGGCGCTGATCAACGTCGCCCGCAATATCGGCGGCTCCATGGGCGTCGCGCTGGCGCAGACAATTCTGGCGCAGCGCCAGCAATTCCACCAGAGCCGCCTGATCGAGCACGCCGCGCCATCGGACCTCGGCTATCAGCAGACCATCGAGATGATGACCCGCTTCTTCCAGGCTCAGGGCTCGAACGCGAGTGATGCAGCCTCGCAGGCGGTCGCCTGGGTTGGGCGCACCTTGCAGCAGCAGGTCGATTTGCTCGCTTATATCGACGTGTTCTGGACGCTCGCGATCATCGCGGTGCTGATGATCCCGACCGCCGCGGCGCTGCGCCCGATCAAGCTGGGCGCTCCCGCGCGGGGGCATTGAGCCTACGGCCGTTCTGAGAGAAATGGCGAGAGAGAAAGGATGACCGCGGCGCAAAAGTCCGGCTAGACTGGCGCGAACGTCAAGCAAAAGCCCGGGAGGTAATTTAAGTGAAGACCGCGATCACCGAACTGTTCGGCATCGAGCACCCCATCATCCAGGGCGGCATGCATTTCGTCGGCTTTGCCGAGCTGGCGGCTGCCGTCTCCAATGCCGGCGGACTCGGCATCATCACCGGTCTCACGCAGAAGACGCCGGAGCTGCTGGCAAAAGAGATCGCACGCTGCCGCGATATGACCGACAAGCCGTTCGGCGTGAACCTCACTTTCCTGCCGACCTTCGCCGCGCCGCCTTATCCGGAATACATCGCCGCCATCGTCGAAGGCGGCATCAAGTCCGTGGAGACCGCCGGCCGCAGCCCGGAAGCCTACATGCCGGCGCTGAAGGCCGCCGGGATCACGGTCATCCACAAATGCACCTCGGTGCGCCACTCCTTGAAAGCCGAGCGCATCGGATGCGACGCGGTCAGCGTCGACGGCTTTGAGTGCGGCGGCCATCCCGGCGAGGACGACATTCCCAACATGATTCTGCTGCCGCGCGCGGCGGAGGAATTGAAGATTCCGTTCGTCGCATCCGGCGGCATGGCGGACGGCCGCAGCCTCGTCGCGGCGCTGTCGCTGGGGGCGGCCGGCATGAACATGGGCACGCGCTTCATCGCGACCAAGGAAGCCCCGGTGCATCAGAACGTCAAGAACGCGCTGGTCGCGGCGACCGAACGCGACACCCGCCTCATCATGCGGAGCCTGCGCAACACCGAGCGCGTGCTGAAGAACGCCAATGTCGACCGCCTGCTCGAGATTGAACGCGAGAAGGGCGACAAGCTGAAGATCGACGACATCCACGACCAGGTCGCGGGCGTCTATCCCAGGATCATGCTGGACGGGCAGATGGACGCCGGCGCCTGGAGCTGCGGAATGGTCGCAGGCCTCATCCACGACATCCCCACCTGCAAGGAACTCGTCGACAGGATCATGGCTGAGGCGGAAACCATCATCCGTACCCGTCTAATGGGGTTTCTTGAAGAGACGGGTGCACCGCGAAAGGTCGCCTGACACCGCCAAACTTCTTAACCACGGCGGCAGCTGACCGCTGGAATTGCGCGCGACGCCTCCTAAATAGAGGTAAATTACCTCTTAACAATCAATTTCAGGAGGCGTCCGTGATTCTGAAGAGCGCTCCTTTTGCAATGGCCGTTGCCCTCGTGCTCGCATGGGGCGGCGTCGCGCGCGCTGACGACTACAAGCCCGACGACTATCTCGGCCTCGATCTTTCGAAGGCGGTGTTGTCGCCCAAGCGGCTCGGGCCCGAAACCCGGTTCGCGCCTGTCGCGCTGGAGGCGCGCGGTGGCAACGAGGCGCAGGCGCGCGCCGAGCCGGTCGACGTGCCGAAGAAGGTCGCCGCCGAACGCGTGCGCGTGTCGGAGCCGAAGGTCGCGCACGTCAAGCCCGCGCAGCCACGCGGCGCGGCACGCACCAAGCTCGCGCATCGCCACGGCAATCCGCTCGACGCGCAGGCGATGGACACCCGGATCCAGACCTGGCCGTGCCGCAGCGGCGGCATCTGCAACTGGAAGCACTAGGTCAGCTCCGAGCCGTCATCCGGCACGTTGCAAAACCGTAGGCCCGCGGTCAAGAAACCGTAAGCCGGGGGACGGTGAGGAAGCACCTAACCCGATCTTGATTGGCCGCCGTGCGTCTGCCGCACTATGCTGTCCGCTCCCGCCACCTCTTTTCCATCCCCGAAGAGTCTGCTCACGCAGCATCGCTGCTGGCCTCCGGCGGGCCGAACGATGTCAGGAACTTGTTCATGGATAATCTCAAGACACAGGGCATCAGCATGCCCAAGCTCGGCCTCGGGACCTTCCGCATGCAGGGCGATACCTGCCGCGCGGCGGTCGAGAGCGCACTGTCGATCGGCTATCGCCATATCGATACCGCCGAGATGTACGGCAACGAAGAACCGATCGGCGCGGCGCTCGCCGCGGCCCGGCTGCCGCGGGGCGAGCTGCACGTCACGACGAAAGTCTGGCACGAGAACCTCAGCCCCGACGCCATCCGCCGCTCTTTCGACGCCAGCCTGACCAAGCTCAGGCTTGACCATGTCGACCTCTATCTCGTGCACTGGCCGTCCAAGGCGGCGAACTGGGGTGCTGTGTTCGAGACCTTGATGACGCTGAAGCAGGAGGGGCGGACGCGGGCGATCGGGGTCGCCAACTTCACCACGGCGCTGCTGAAGATCGCGGTCGAGGACATCAAGGCGCCGATCGCATGCAATCAGATCGAATACCACGCCCTGCTCGATCAATCGAAGGTGCTGGCCTATCTCAACGCCAAGTCGATCCCGCTGGTCGCCTATTGCCCGCTGGCGCAGGGACGCATCGCGTCAGATGAGGTGCTGGCCGAGATCGGCGCCAAGCATAATGCATGCGGCGCAGGTCGCGCTGAAATGGCTGCTGGACCAGGACGGTGTGGCCGCGATCCCGAAAGCCTCGCGCCGAGAGAGCCAGCAGGCCAATCTCGACGCGCTGAAGATCACGCTCGACGATGCCGACCGCAACAAGATCGCCGCGCTGCCGAAGGACAGGCGCTGCGTCAATCCCGGCTTCGCACCGGCATGGGACTGAGAGTCGACGCTGGGCCGCACCGCCGGACCCTCTCCCCTTGTGGGAGAGGGTGGCTCGCCGCGCAGCGGCGAGACGGGTGCGGGGTCTCTCTCCGCGCGCACATTTGTCAGTTTGAATTCGCCGAGGGATACCCCTCATCCGGCGCTTCGCGCCACCTTCTCCCACAAGGGGAGAAGGAAGAAGGCACGCAAAGAAAATGGCCCCGTGAAGGGCCATTTCCATATTGCGTTGCGCATTAGTCCCAATGATGACGGTGACCACGCTTGATCACGACGACGCGGTCGCGATGGCGCCAGCCGCGATGCCAGCCGTGATCGCGATGCATGCCGTATTCGGCGCGGGCGCCATACATGCCGTGATGATGACCACCGCGCTTGATCACTACCGTCTCCGCGCTGGCGAGCGTCGGCATTGCAACCGCGAGCGCGCCGACAGCGGCAAGCACATAACCAATCTTCTTCATGATGTCCTCCTCCAATGGAATGCAAATCTAAACGGCGCATTCGCGGGAACGTTCCGGAGGAATCGCAGGAGATTTCTGAACGCCTGTTCAGGTGGGTTAATCGCAGCGCTGTTGTGAAGGTGTTGGCGCGCCGGTCGCGACGTATTTGCCGTCCCTGATCGTGTACTCGCCGCGCTCACTGCGATTGTAGATTGCGCGCAAGCTGCCTTGCTTCGAGAGTAGCAGACCGAACTCGCGCGTCTGCTGCAGCAAGGGGAAGTACACCATCACATTGAGCAGGCCGTCGGCGTTGACCATCGCCGATACCACTTCGTTTTCGTCCTTGGCCTCGCCGAAATTGCGCCGGTACATCACCCTTCCGTCCTTCCGGATCTCGTAAGTCAAGAGCGCGCCCTTCTCGCGGTCGGGCCGGCCGGCGCAATCGACCGCCCATGAGCCGAGCAGGCCCCATTGCTCGACGGTCGCCGCAAGCGACTCGGCACCGGCCGCGGGCGTGAACGCAACCCACAGCACTGCTGCCGCGATAGAGCGGCACAAACAACGTCTCATGTCCTGAAAGGCCCCACCTGCAAAGAATTCCGAAGTGTAGCATCCCGCGCGCCATCGTCCACGCTGACCGCCATTCGCGCGCGAATTTGATCCGCGTCAATGAGGCAGCCCGTTTCCCCGGTAGGATGGCGCTCCCGAAGGGAAATTGGATAAACCGATGCTGAATCAAGTCAGGGATTTCGCAGGCGAGGTGCTGCCGGGGAGCTGCGCCGTGCCGCCTTATTCCGAGAGCGCGTTTCTGGCCGAGCTGGGCGACCGCTTGAAGTCCTCGCGCATGCGCTGCGTCCTGTCGCGGCGGGAGCTCGCCCGCCGCTCCGGGATATCCGAGCGCTACATCGCCCAGATCGAGGCCGGAAAGGGCAACGTCTCGATTGTGCTGCTGCTGCGGCTGGCCTCCGCGATCCACGGCAGCCAGCCCCAGATCGTCTGAAGGCTCAAGCTCGATTCTCCACATTGGCACTGCGGGCCGGCACGCCGAACTCCTTGCGGCAGACCTCGGCCAGCACGGCCACGCCCTCGCGGATCTGCTGATGCGAGGGGCTCGCAAAGCACAGCCGCAGTCGCGATCTGGAGTGGTTTTTGTCAGTCGACCATTCCGGCCCCGGATTGATCGATACGCCGGCGGCAAGCGCGGCCTGATACAGCTTCAGCGTATCCACCTGATCGGGCAGCTTCACCCACAGGAAGATCCCGCCCTTGGGCTCCTCGAACTCGGCGGCCGTCCCGAACTGCTCGTTGACGGCCTCCATCAGCGTATCAAGCTTGGTCCGTAGCGCCTTCGTCAGTGCCGGCACGTGGGTCGAAAAATGCGGCTTGCAATAGGCAGCGAGCACCATCTGCTCCAGCGCGCCTGAGCCGGCGTCCGTCTTCAGCGCCAGCATCCGCGACATCACATCCCAGGGCGCGACGATGAAGCCCACGCGCAGCGCCGGCGCGATCGACTTGGAGAACGAGCCGATATGGATCACGCCGCCGTTCGGGCTCATCGCATGGATCGCCGGCGGCCGCTGTCCCGACCAGACCAGATCGGCATAGCAATCGTCCTCGAAAACAGGCACGCCGTAGTCTGCCGACAGCCGCAACAGCTCGGTGCGGCGGCCCTCCGGCATGATGCTGCCGGTCGGGTTCTGCACGGTCGGAATGGTGTAGATGTATTTCGGACGGATGCCGCGGCCCTTGAGGTCGGCCAGCGTCGTGGCCAGCACGTCCATGCGCATGCCGTCGTTGTCGAGGGGAATGCCAATCACGTTGACTCCGAGCCGTGCCAGGCGGGTCAGCGAGCCCTGATAGCTATCCTGCTCGAAGATCACGGTGTCGCCGCGCGTCAGCAGCGTGGCGTTGACGAGGTCGAGCGCCTGCAGCGAGCCGGACACGATCAGGAGATCGTCGACCGTGCAGTTGATGCCGGCATCGCGCTTGAGTTTTGCCACCAGGAATTCGCGCAAGGGCAGATAGCCCTGGGGACCATGTGCCAGCCCGTAAGTGGCGAGCGAGCGGCCTTCGCGTTGCAGAGCCAGATTGGCCGCCTCGATCAGATCATCGAGCGGCACCTGCTCGGAGTCGTTGTTGCCGCCGACAAAACTGTATTTGGCGAGGCCCGTCCAGCGCGCAGAGGGGGCCGGCAGCCCTGCGGGAAACAGGGGCGCAAAATCGAAGCTGGACGTCATGGGAGCGTTCCTCGTTGTTTTCTTTTTGAGCCGGCCGGCGTTGCGTCGGCCATGCCTATTTCTTTTGCCCGCATCCGGCGGACAGACGGCCTTAGTTCTTGCCGGCCGTCCGGGTCGGACGGCCCTGGCTGATGAAAGCGTAATGCGCATTGGCGACGCCGCCAACCATCAAGGCCTCGACAGCAGGCTCGGCGATCTCGCTTGCTGCGGCCCAATCGACCAGGAAATTGGCTCCGGTCCCGCCGCGTACGTCGTCGGTCGGAATGAAGATTGAGACGGTGGCGAGGGGCTTCAACGCGACGGGCGCCTTCAGATAGCTCTCGACCTGCTTGCCTGCGGTGTCGAAATAGGCGATGCGTTTGACAACCAGTGCTTGCGTCTCGGAGGCGTTGTGCACGCTCAGGGTCACCGAGAAGTCGACGCGCAGCTTGCCCTGGCTCATCGCGACACTGGAATAGGCGGGCACGTAGAACCCGCCGGCGACGGCGAGTTCTTCTTTCGGCAGTGCGGTGAGGGAATCTGCAAAGTTTTGTTCGATATTCACCTTGGATTGAGCGGCTGCGGGCACGGAGCAGGCGAGGGGGCATAGCAGCAGTGCAATGGCGAGCCCCATCCGCATGTGACGAATTGCTCGCTTGCCGCAACGCACTCGATCACTAGGGTGCGGCAAAACGGACCAATCTGGCATGCACGAGCTCATTCGCGACATCACTCTCTGTATCCTGTTTGCCTGGATGCTGGGCCTGCTTGCCCACTTCTCCAGGCAACCGCTGATCCTGGCCTATCTTATCGCCGGCTTCTGCATTGGTCCATTTGGCGCCGGCTGGGTCAAGTCGCAGGAATCGATCAGCGTCATCTCCGAGCTTGGCCTGATCTTCATGCTGTTCATGATCGGCCTGGAGATCGACCTGAAGAAGATCGTGCGGGCGGGAAAGGTCATCCTGTTCGCGGCGGGCGGCCAGCTCCTCGGCGGCTGCCTGCTCGGGGTGCTGTTCTTCGTCGGCATCGGCCTGTCGCTCGGGGGCGGACAGTTCGATGCGGTTTACCTCTGTGTCGCCTGCGCGCTGTCGAGCACCGTCATCATCGTCAAGGTGCTCTACGAGAAGCGCGAGCTCGACACGCTGCCCGGCCGCATCACCCTCGGCGTGCTGGTGCTCCAGGACATCTTCGCCATCCTGTTTCTGGCGGTGCAGCCGAGCCTTGCCAATCTGGAAATCAGCGTGATCCTGCTCTCGATCGGGCGGGTCGCAGTGCTGGTCGCCGCGGCACTGCTGGTGAGCCGCTACGTGCTGCCGCGCCTGTTTCACCAGATCGCCCGCCGCCCCGAGTTGATCCTGCTCGGCGCGCTCGCCTGGTGCTTCCTGGTCGCCGAGACCGCCGAGCGGCTGTCGCTGTCGCGCGAGATGGGCGCCCTGATCGCCGGCGTCTCGCTCTCGACCTTTCCCTATGCGCTCGATGTCACGGCCAAGGTCACCACGCTTCGCGATTTCTTCATCACGCTGTTCTTCGTCGCGCTCGGCATGACCATTCCCGTGCCCGGCCTCTCCGTGATCGGACTTGCCCTGATGATCGCGGCGTTCACGGTGGTGAGCCGCCTCGTGACCACCTTCGTCCCGCTCTATCTGATGAGGCAGGGCCTGCGAGCCAGCCTGTTGCCGGCCCTGAATCTCGCGCAGATCTCCGAGTTCTCGCTGGTGGTGATCCAGACCGGCGTCGCCGACCACCACATCGCAGCCCAGACGGCGAACGCGGCCTCCTTCGCCTTCGTGGTGCTGGCGGTGCTCTCGACATTCGTGATGACCCGCAGCGACGAGATCACCCGCTGGGCGATCGGTCCCCTGAAGCGGATCGGCCTGCGCGATCTCGACCACGGCAATGGCCACGGCGAGGAAGGACACGAGGGCCATGGCGAGGCGCGCCGCATCGTCATCCTCGGCTTTTTCCGTGCGGCGAGCGCGCTGCTGGCCGAGATCGAGCGGCAGGCACCGGTGCTGCTCGAGCAGATCACCGTGATCGACTTCAATCCCAATGTGTACCAGACGCTGCTGTCGCGCGGCCTGCACGTGATCTACGGCGATATCAGCAGCGCCGACACGCTGCTCCATGCCGGCGTCGGCAAATCCGAGATGATCATCCTCAGCGTCCCGGATGCGCTTCTGAAGGGTGCCAGCAACGAGAAGCTGGTCCGCCACGTCCGCACCCTCAACCCGACCGCCATGATCATTGCCACGGCCGATCTGTTGTCGGATGTAGACGAACTCTACGCGGCTGGCGCCAGCTATGTCACCGTGACCCGGCTCAGCGACGCCCATGAGCTGTTCACGGTGATCGAGGCCGCCCAGGCCGGCCTGTTGGCCGACAAGCGGGCCGAGCTCGATCAGCGGCTCGGCGAGCGGCGCGAAGTGCTGCCCTGACCGCTCCCGGCCGGCTTCTCACCGGGCTTAGGCCCGACGCGAGCCGCCCGTCGGGCAGGGCTGCGGTCCGGCATATGCGGTTGCGCCGGGGACACTAGCGCCCCGGCTCAAGTCCGGCTAAGCCTCCGGGCCATAACCGATAGAGATTGGGAAATGCCGGATAACGTCCAGGAAGTCTTGCAGGCCTTTGCCCGGGGTGAGCTCGTGGTCGTCACCGACGACGAAGACCGCGAGGGCGAGGGCGATCTGATCGTCGCCGCCTCGTTCTGCACCGCCGAGAAGATGGCGTTCATCATCCGCCACACCTCCGGCATCGTTTGCGCCCCGATCACCAGCGAAGATGCGCGCCGCCTGCGGCTCGATCCGATGGTGGCCCACAACGACTCAGCGCACACCACCGCATTCACGGTCTCGATCGACTACAAGCCCGACGGCGGCACCGGCATCTCGGCCGAGGAGCGCGCCTCGTGCTGCCGCGCGCTGTCCAATCCCAATGCCGGCGCCAACGACTTCGCCCGTCCCGGTCACATCTTCCCGCTGATCGCCAAGGACGGCGGCGTGCTGCTGCGCTCCGGCCATACCGAGGCCGCGGTCGACCTGTGCAAGCTCTCCGGCCTGCCGCCGGTCGGCGTCATCAGCGAGTTGATGAACGACGACGGCAGCGTGATGAAGGGCGAGCAGGTCGCCCGCTTCGCCGCCCAGCACAAGCTCAAGCACGTCACCATCGCCGACATGATCGCCTACCGCCAGGTGCGCGAGAAACTGATCGAGCGGGTCTCGACCTTCGTCACCGAGAGCCCGATCGGGCCGCTGCAGGGCTATGCCTACCGCTCGCCGTTCGATTCCATCGCCCATGTCGCCTTCGTCTACAACGGCGTCGGCGACGGCAAGAACGTCCTGACACGCTTTCACAAGCCGAACATCGTCAAGGACATCTTCACCGGCCACAAGCGCATGGCGGCGGTGCTCGAGCACTTCAAGAAATCGGGCCGTGGCGTTCTGGTCTATCTGCGCGACGGTGCGGCCGGTGTCCCTGTGGCGCCGCTGCCCGATGAGAGCGCGACCGAGGCCGACCGCAACCGCCAGTGGCGCGAAGTCGGCGTCGGTGCACAGATCCTGCGCGATCTCGGCGTCACCTCGATCCGGCATCTCACCTCCTCGGTGCACGACTACAAGGGCCTTTCGGGCTTCGGCATCGAGATCGTCGCCAACGAGCTACTCGAAAGCTAGCGCTGTTATCCAGGGGTGCGCGAAGCGCATCCCCCGAGGCGCGCCTCGCGGGTCCCCGGGAATCACGCAGACCCGTACATCTGCAACGCAATTGCACTTGTTGCCGCGGCGCTTTACTTTGTCGGGCAAATTTTGACGGAACCAGACGAAAGGACGTTTCATGACCGCGCGCCCTCAGGCCAAGGACAAGCCGGCTTCGGCTTCTTTCCAGTGGGACGATCCGTTCCTGCTCGACGAGCAGCTCACCGAAGACGAGCGCATGGTGCGCGACACCGCGCGCGCCTACGCCCAGGACAAGCTGCTGCCGCGCGTCGCCAAGGCCTATCTCGAAGAGAAGACGGATCGCGAGATCTTCAACGAGATGGGCGAACTCGGCCTGATCGGCATCACGTTGCCGGAGGAATATGGCTGTGCCAATGCAGGCTATGTCGCCTATGGTCTGGTCGCGCGCGAGATCGAGCGGGTCGATTCCGGCTACCGCTCGATGAACTCGGTGCAGTCCTCGCTGGTGATGTATCCGATCTACGCCTATGGCGACGAGAACCAGCGCAAGAAGTACCTGCCGAAGCTCGCCAGCGGCGAGTGGGTCGGCTGCTTCGGGCTGACCGAGCCTGATGCCGGCTCCGATCCGGCCGGCATGAAAACGCGCGCCGAGAAGGTGTCGGACGGCTATCGCCTGACCGGCAGCAAGATGTGGATCTCGAACGCGCCGATCGCCGACGTGTTCGTGGTCTGGGCCAAGTCGGCCGCGCACGACAACCAGATCCGCGGCTTCGTGCTGGAGAAGGGCATGAAGGGCCTGTCGGCACCGAAGATCGGCGGCAAGCTGTCGCTTCGCGCCTCCATCACCGGCGAGGTCGTGATGGACGGTGTCGTGGTTCCGGAAGACGCGCTGCTGCCCAACGTCTCCGGCCTGAAAGGCCCGTTCGGCTGCCTCAACCGCGCCCGCTACGGCATTTCCTGGGGTGTGCTCGGCGCGGCCGAGGACTGCATGCACCGCGCCCGCCAGTATACGCTCGACCGCAAGCAGTTCGGCAAGCCGCTCGCCGCGACCCAGCTCGTGCAGAAGAAGCTCGCGGACATGCAGACCGAGATCGCGCTGGGCCTTCAGGGCTCGCTGCGCGTCGGTCGCCTGATGGACGAGGGCAAGTTCGCTCCCGAGATGATCTCGATCATGAAGCGCAACAATTGCGGCAAGGCGCTCGACATCGCCCGCGTCGCGCGCGACATGCACGGCGGCAACGGCATCTCGATCGAGTATCACGTGATGCGCCACGTCCATAACCTCGAGACCGTCAACACCTACGAGGGCACCCACGACGTCCACGCCCTGATCCTGGGCCGCGCGATCACGGGCATTCAGGCGTTTTTCTGAGCAAACCGCCCCAGTGTGGAATGCGACTGAACTCTCCAATCGCGTCATGGCCGGGCTTGTCCCGGCCATCCACGTCTTAGACCACGCGAAGAACGTGGATGCCCGGCACGAGGCCGGGCATGACGAAGTCAGCAAGGTACGAGCAAGCCATGTCCGACAACGACGACGTCCCGTTCAACCGCGACTTTCCGCTGAAGCCCGGCATCGTCGAGGAAGTCCGCCCCGGCGTGCGGCGCGTGCTCTGTAACAATCCGAGTCCGTTCACTTTCACCGGCACGGTCAGCTACATCGTGGGCCGGGGCAACGTCGCGATCATCGATCCCGGTCCGGACGACGAGGCGCATGCGGCGGCGCTGCTCGATGCCGTCAGCGGCGAGACGGTGAGCCATATCTTCGTCACCCACACCCACCGCGACCATTCGCCGAACACCGCGCGGATCAAGCGGTCGACCGGCGCGCCAGTTTACGCCGAAGGCCCGCACCGCGCCTCGCGCCCGCGCTTCGAGAGCGAGAAGCACAACCCGGAATCCGGCGCCGACCGCGACTTCGCGCCCGATATCAGGATCGGCCATGGCGACGTGGTCGAAGGAGATGGCTGGCGGCTCGAGGCCGTGGCGACACCCGGCCATACCGCCAACCACCTCGCTTTTGCCTGGCCCGAGCGAAAATTCAACTTCGTCGGCGATCACGTGATGGGATGGTCGACCTCGATTGTGGCCCCGCCCGACGGCTCGATGATCGACTACATGGAATCGCTGGATCGTCTCGCCGCGCGCGAGGAGGATGTGTATTTCTCCGGTCACGGCCCCGAAATTCCAGAAGGCCCGCGCTTCGTGCGCTTCCTGATCCGTCACCGCAAGGCGCGCGAGGCCTCCATCCTGCACCGCCTTGCGAAGGGCGAGACCGACATCCCGACCATGGTCCGGGCGATCTATATCGGCATCGATCCGAGGCTCACCACCGCGGCGGGCTATTCCGTGCTGGCGCATCTGGAAGACCTGGTCGCCCGCGGCGTGGTGGCGACGGACGGCGATCCCGTGATCGGCGGGACCTATCGGATGGCGAACGCTTAGCCTTCCGTCACTTCTTCACCGTCTTTGCCGGCGCCTTCGGCGGCGCCACCGGCGTCTTCTTCACCGGTTTGAGTGCGTCGGCATCGGCGGCGGTGTTGAGATCGTCGATGAATTTCTTCACGCGTGCGGCGTTGCTGCCGAGGTCGCTCTCGAAATAGCGCGAGGCGGAGCGGATATCGACGCGGGAATCCTCGCCGTCGGGCACGACCCGGATGGCGATGTCCTCGCGGAAACCCATGATCGGTGAGCGCGCCACCGCCTCGATGCGGCCGATGCGGCGCGGGGGCTGCGGCGCGCGCTCGTCGATGATCAACCATTTGCGCTTGTTGACCAGCTGAAGCGCGATCGCATAGGCGCGGTCGACTGAAATCTCGAGCTCGATCGGCTCGATATCGGGATAGAATTGACGCTGCTGCTCGGCCGAATAGAGGCCGGCATACACAGCGGTATTGGCACCATCGCCGGTGCGCAGGCGGGCCAGCGCGTCGAAGCGCGGCGGGTCGATCGGGTCGGTGGTGATGTCGTGGATCGCCGGCAGCTTGCGGTATTGCAGGCCGAGATAAGCGGGATAGGCGAGGATCGCGCCGTCGATCAGGAACGCAAGCAGGATGCGCGCCATGCCGCGCGAGCCGTTCTGCCAGATCGCGGCGAAGCCGGCGAGCCCGAACAGGATCGAGAGCGCGGCAATCCCGAGCCCGCCGAAGAAGGTCGCGAGCGCCGGCTTCATCTCCAGGAAGCCGAACCGGACGATGATGATCGAGACCACCACCGCTACCAGGGCGAACACGGCCAGATTGCGCGCCCAGCTCGCGAGGCTGGACACGGGCTCCGACTGGTAGGGAGCGGAAAACCTGCGGGCCATCGGGTCAGCTCTGCCGGGATCTTGGGGACGGTGCCGGCCGATCTGGCACGACGATGGGCCGTTGAGACCACGGCCGGCGGGCAAATTCAAGAGTTCCGCAGAAGGCTGCATCGTCATGGCCGGGCTTGACCGGCCATTCACGTCTTTTTGCCATGAGGACGCGGATGTCCGGGCCGTCGCCGCGCCGAAGGGGCTTTGACCCCGCAGGCGGGACGAAGCCCGGGCACGACGTCCGAGATGGCCTACGCCGCCGCGTTCGGGAAGCGGTATTCCCTAAACTGATCGCGCAGCGCGGTCTTCAGGATCTTGCCCGTCGCCGTGTGGGGTATGCCGTCGACAAAGGCAACGTCGTCGGGCATCCACCATTTGGCGATCTTGCCATCCATGAACTTCAGGATGTCCTCGCGGCTGGCCTGCTGGCCCTGCTTGAGCTGCACGATCAGCAGCGGACGCTCGTCCCATTTGGGATGGAACACGCCGATCACGGCGGCTTCCGCCACGGCGGGATGGCCGACGGCGAGGTTTTCCAGCTCGATCGAGGAGATCCACTCGCCGCCGGACTTGATCACGTCCTTGGAGCGGTCGGTGATCCGCATGTAGCCGGCTTCGTCGATGGTCGCGACGTCTCCGGTGTCGAAGAAGCCGTCCTCGTCGAGAATATCAGTGTCGACCCGGTAATAGGCCTTGGCGACGGCCGGGCCGGCGACCTTGAGGCGGCCGAAGGTCGTGCCATCCCACGGCAGCTCCTTGCCCGCATCGTCGGTGATCTTCATCTCGACGGCGAAGGGCGCGTAGCCCTGCATCTGGAGCACGTCGAGCCGCGCCTCGCCGATCGCATTCTGGAACGGCGGCTTCAGCGCCGCGACGCTGCCGATCGGGCTCATCTCGGTCATGCCCCAGGCGTGGCGGACGTTCGAGCCCATGTCGAGGAAGGCCTTGATCATCGAGCGCGGCATCGCCGAGCCGCCGCAGATCACCATCTTCAGGTCCGGCAGCTTCAGATTGTTGGCGGTCATGTGCTGGAGCAGCATCAGCCAAACCGTGGGCACGCCGGCGGTATGCGTCACCCTCTCGGTCGAGAGCAGCTCATAGACCGAGGCGCCGTCGAGCTTGGCGCCCGGCATCACGAGCTTGGTGCCCTGCGAGGGTGCGGAGAAGGCGATGCCCCAGCTGTTGGCGTGGAAGAGCGGCACCACGGGGAGCATGGTCTCGGAGGCGCTGGTACCGAGCGCGTCGACATTGTTGGCCATCATCGCGTGCAGCACGTTGGAGCGATGCGAATACAGCACGCCTTTGGGATCGCCGGTGGTGCCCGATGTGTAGCACATCGCGGCCGCCGTGTTCTCGTCAAAGTCCTTCCATTTAAACTTGCCGTCGGCCTCCGCGATCCAGTCCTCGTAGGCGACCACGTTCTTCAGCGTCGTCTGCGGCATGTGCGCCTTGTCGGTGAGCACGACGTAGCGTTCCACGCTTGTCAGCTTGTCGGCGATCTTCTCCAGGACCGGAACGAACGTGATGTCGGTCATCACGATGCGGTCCTGCGCATGGTTGATGATCCAGGCGATCTGCTCGGGGAAAAGGCGGGGATTGACGGTATGGCAGATGGCGCCGATCCCCATGATGCCGTACCAGACCTCAAGATGGCGCCAGGTGTTCCAGGCGATCGTTGCGACACGGTCGCCGAGCTTGATGCCGTCGCGCTCCAGCATCTGCGAGACCTTGAGCGCGCGCTTGTGGATATCGGCATAGGTGGTGCGATGGATCGGTCCCTCGACCGAGCGCGTCACGACCTCCTGCTTGCCATGAATCTTGGCGGCGTGTTCGATGATCCTGTGGCAGAGCAGGGGCCAGTCTTGCATCAAACCAAGCATTCCGTCGTTCCTCCGAGAAGCCGCTGGGCGGATTGTCGCTCTCAGCGTTGGGCCAAAGAATTGTCATGAGTTTTAGCCTGCCCGCCTTTCGCCGCAAATGGTCTTGTCGCGGCTATATGTCCGTCGGCGCGGCAATGGTTACCGTCGCGCTCGGGCTCGCGGATCGGGCAGAGGCGCGCAAATATGGGTCCCCGCTGGACATCTTTGGTATTGCTGCACCACGGCCGCGCGCCACGGTTCATTCTGCCAATATCTCTGGCAGGATCCCGCTCCCAAAACCTCGCCCCGAGGAGGCCCCCAAGGGGTCGGCTAAGGCATCGGACGAGGCTCCTGCGGAGACCGGCGGCAAGCCTTCCGCGGAAAAGCCTTCCGCGGACAAACCAGGCGCCACCAAGCCCGCCGAGGCGGCGCCGCCGCCCGAGAAGCAGGCCTCGGCGTGCCGCCTCGCGCTGACCGAGGAGATCGCGATCGCGCCTTCGATCCCGGATATCCGCGGCCCCGGCGCCTGTGGCGGCGAGGATCTGGTGCGGCTCGAGGCCATCGTGCTGCCGGACAAGCGCAAGGTGGCGGTCAAGCCGGCGGCGATCCTCCGCTGCACCATGGCATCCGCAATCGCCGATTGGGTGCGCAAGGACGTGGTGCCGCTGGCCGCGAGCCTCGGCTCGACCATCAGCGATCTCGACAATTTCGACAGCTTCGAGTGTCGCGGCCGCAACCGCGTCGTCGGCGCCATGCTGTCCGAGCACGGCAAGGCCAATGCGATCGATGTGCGCGCCATCAAGCTCGCTAACGGGCAGTCGATCGGCCTGACCGACCGCACCATGCCGCGCGAGGTGCGCGAGCGCGTGCTGCATTCGGTCTGCTCGCGCTTTTCGACCGTGCTCGGCCCCGGCTCGGATTGGTACCACGAGGACCATATCCATCTCGATCTCGCGCAGCGGCGCAACGACTACCGGATCTGCCAGTGGAACGTCTGGGATCCGCTGCCGCAGGTTGCCCCGCTGCTGCCGGCGGAACGGCCCGAGGAGGCGCCGCCGCGTGAGGTCGCGGCCAAACCCGAAGCGAAGCCCGAGGCCAAGCCCGAGACGAAGCAAGGAATTGACGACGAGGCGGCGGAGACATCGGCTGCCTCTGCGGACAAGCCGGCGGCCGACGGCCACAAAGCCCGGCCGCACAAGCCGGCAACAAAAAAGCGCCGGTGAGACCGGCGCTTTTGAATGTCAGAGATCAGGTACCTGATCAGTAGCTGCCCGCCTGGCCAGTTTGGCTGCCGCCGAGCGCAAGCCGTGAATTGTAGGGCGAGTCGCCATGCTTGGGCTCGAGCACCACAACGAGGGTGCCGACCTTGACGCGATCATAGAGGTCGATCGCGTCCTCGTTGGTCAGGCGGATGCAGCCCGACGAGATCGACGCGCCGATATATTCCGGCTGGTTGGTGCCGTGAATGCGGAACAATGTGTCCTTGCCGCCCGAGTAGAGATACATCGCGCGGGAGCCCATTGGATTGTCCGGACCGGGGGCGACGAAGGTGGGCACGCCCAGGCGCGAAATTTCGCCGGGGGTGGGGTGCCAGGCCGGCCACTCGGTCTTGCTGCCCACCTTGGCGATGCCCGACCAAGCCATGGCTTCTTCACCGACGGTGATGCCGTAGCGGATCGCCTTGCCGCCATCCAGAACGTAGTAGAGGTAATGGTTGTCGGAATCGACCACGATCGAGCCCGGCGATTCCTTGCGGTGGTACTCAACGATGGCGCGGCGGAACGGCTCTGCGACCGGGGTGTTCTCGTACCGAACCTTGGCAAGGAGTTCCTTGTCCTTCGGCTTGAAGGCCTTGGTGTCGGTCGCTTCAAAATGCGTGGCCTGCATGCAGCCCGACAGCATCAGGCCAGCGGCCAAAATACCCAGCGTAACTTTCAGCGACGACATGATTTGGTTCCAATCGACAACAACAAGCTTCGTGGAGCTTGAGTAAGCCCAATTCCACGATTCCGTTGGCCCCATTATCGTTGAAATCTGCCACAATTCCAGCCTCACGACGCTTCTCCCGCGCTGCAAGACCTTACCTGTGGCTTTTCTGCCGCAAGTTTTGCGGGCCAGAGCCGGTTTTTGGGCAAAACGGTCGTATGTGTCGATTCCGTGCCACAGTTGGGCCATGCCGTCGCCACAAATGCAAACGCTCGTTAATGTGCTTGTCATCATCAACTTGTCAGAATCGCGCTAAGCGCTGTCAGTCTGTCGCAGGCCCCTGCTGGAGTTGTGCATGTTTTCTGTGTTCGTTCCCTTCGAGTCCTCCCTCAAGAAGGCCGTCATCGAGGATCTCGCAGCAGTCCCGGAGCATGCGGTCTGGATCGACCTGGTCAACCCCACCGCGGCCGAGGACAAAGCCGTCGAGAAGCTCTCGGGGATCGCAATCCCGACCCGGGAGGACATGCAGGAGATCGAGATCTCGAGCCGCCTCTATATGGAGAACGGCGCGCGCTACATGACCGCGACGCTGATGTGCCAATCCGATACCGATATGCCGAGGACCACGGCGGTCACGTTCATTCTGGGCGACCACCGCCTGGTAACGGTGCGCTATGACCAGCCCAAGCCCTTTGCGCTGGTCGAGGCCAAGCTGGCCCGTTCCTGCACACCGGCCATCACCGGCGAGATGGTGCTGATGGAGCTGCTCGATGCCGTGATCGACCGCTGCGCCGACATCCTGGAGCGCTGCGGCGCCGAGATCGATCAGGTCTCCCATGACATTTTCGAGCCGGAGAGCGAGCGCCACGGTCACGCCAAGCAATATTCGCAAATCCTGATCTCGATCGGCCGCAAGGGCGATCTGACCTCCAAGGTTCGCGAGAGCCTGGTCTCGATCGGCCGCGTCGTCGCCTTCCTTTCCGCGGTGGTGGAGGGCGTGAAATGGTCGAAGGACATGCGCGAGCAGCTCAAGACCATGCAGCGTGACGTCGTCTCGCTGACCGATCATGCCTCCTATCTCTCCAGCAAGATCACCTTTGTGCTCGACGCCATGCTCGGCGTCGTCAATCTCGAGCAGAACAACATCATCAAGCTGTTTTCGGTCATGGCGGTTGTCCTGATGCCGCCGACGCTGATCGCCTCGATCTACGGCATGAACTTCAAGTCGATGCCGGAACTCGAATGGGTGCACGGTTATCCGTTCGCGCTGGTGCTGATGCTGATTGCGGCGATCGTTCCGTACTGGATCTTCAAGTGGAAGAAGTGGCTGTAATAGTGACCGAGACCTTACGCCGGACGCAGAGACACAGTGTCTGGTGTCGCAGAATAGAGCGGGATTGCGGCCGCACGGCGATGTGTGCTCGCCGCCCCAATTCCTCCGGTAAAATTTGAGCGGTGGGCTGAACGTTTGCGCGAAACTTGTCTGCGATAAGGAGCAGGTAAGCCGCGAGGAACAGCCATGGTTGAAAAACACATAACGACGCCCCCCAACGTCATCGATCTGGCGAGCTATCGCCACGTCGCGACGAGCGGCAAGGCGTCGTCGATGTCGGCGCGCATGTGCCGGCACTGTGGTGCTCCGCTGCTCGACGGCGAGAACGACGACGATTGCTCGACTGCAATCAGCACGGCCGCTCCGCAGCCACGCGAGAGGTCACGTCGGATTCGACTCGATTGAGGAACGGAAAGCTAAGGGCGATCCAGGTCTTGCGGCGGCGTTGTCTGGATCGCCTTGCTTCTCCGGCGTAATTTCCAACATCATCATTGCGAGGAGCTCGCGACAAAATTGCGAAGCAATTTTGCACTGAAGCGACGAGGCAATCCAGACTGTCCTCACCGAGGCAGTCTGGATTGCTTCGCTTGCGCTTGCAATGACGCGGTAGCCTACACGTGCTGGCCGCCGTTGATGTGGATCTCGGCGCCGTTGACGTAAGAACTGGTGTCCGTGCACAGCACGTAGATGATCTTGGCGACCTCGTCCGGTGTGCCGAGCCGGTGCATCGGGATCTGCTGGTCGACGATCTTCTCGGTGCCCGGCGACAGGATCGAGGTGTCGATCTCGCCCGGCGCGATCGCGTTGACGCGCACGCCGACGCGGCCGAAGTCGGAGGCCATTTCGCGCGTCAGGGACGCCAGCGCGGCCTTCGAGGTGGCGTAGGCCGCGCCCGCGAAGGGATGCACGCGCGAGCCCGCGATCGAGGTGACGTTCACGACAGAGCCCTTGGCCGCCTTCAATTCCTCGATCAGCCCGCGCGCCATCATGATCGGCGCGAAGAAGTTGACATTGAACACGTGCGTCCAGGTGTCGAGGTCGGTGTCGATCGAGCCGAGCCTGGAGCCGCCGGCCCCCTTCGGCGAGATCGCGGCGTTGTTGACCAGCGCATGCAGCATGCCGCCTTCGAGACGGTCGCGGATGTCGGAGATCGCGCGCGTGGTATCTGCGGGGGTGGCGAGGTCGACCTGGATATGGTCCTCAGGGCCCGCGTCCCAGGGACAATCCTCCGGGAACGGATGCCGCGAGCAGGTGATCACGCGCCAGCCGGCCGAGGAGAAACGGATCACGGTGGCATGGCCGATGCCGCGGCTCGCCCCGGTCAGGAGCAGCGTACGGCGCGGCGCATTGGACGACTGCGGCATGGACATCTTTCAGGCTGGAGCATGATCCGGACCCGGAGGGCCGCGTTAGCGCAAACTGTGCAGCGGTTTTCCGAAGGGATCATTCTCGAACAAAATTCTAGGGATACATTCGCGTCTTGGACCATTTCTGGCCGGCCGCGTCACGGCGAAATTCAATGCGGTCGTGCAGGCGGAACGGGCGGTCGTGCCAGAACTCGATACGCGACGGTGTTATACGCCAGCCGCTCCAGCCCGGCGGACGCGGCACCTTGCCGATCATGTGCTTGGCGGCGACCTTGGCGATCGCCTGCTCGAAAGCGAAGCGGCTCTCGAGCTCCTGCGACTGCTTGCTCGCCCAGGCGCCGATCTGCGCCTGCTTGGGACGGGTGGCGAAATAGGCGTCGGCTTCGGCCTCGGTCACCGGCGTCACGTTGCCGCGGATGCGGACCTGACGGCGCAGCGACTTCCAGTGAAAAAGTAACGCCGCCTTAGGATTTGCGGCGAGTTCGCGGCCCTTCTGGCTGGCGATGTGGCTGTAGAAGACGAAACCATCGGTATCGAAGCCCTTCATCAGCACCATGCGCACGTCCGGCAGGCCGTCGGGATCGACGGTCGCGAGCGCCATGGCGTTCGGATCGTTCGGCTCGCTCTTGATGGCTTCGTTCAGCCAGGCCTCGAACAGCGCAAACGGCTCGTCGGCGGCGGTGAAATCACCGGATGTTAAGGGTGTCTGGTGTTTCATCGAGGTCGTGTCGGTCATGTCTGGGGTCCGAGTTGCGTCCTGCGGTCCAAAACGCGTTGTTGTCTGCTACCGCCCTATATAGGGTATGGGGACGCGTTGGCCTATCGGCGATCCGGCCGTTCGGCTTCGTCATGACGATCATTCTGATCGGACTCGGCACCGGCGGTTGCAGCTTTTCCCGCAACGACAAGAGTGCCTACGCCAAGGCCGATGACAGCGACCTTACCGGCTCGATCGCAATGCCGGCCAGGGTGGCGGCACCGACAGAGACCGATCTCGCCTTCGCCCGCAACGCCGCCTCCGACGTGCTCAGCAAGAACGATAAGGATTCCAGCCAGCATTGGGAGAATCCGGAAACCGGGGCGCGCGGTTCGGTCACGCCGATCGCGCAATCCTATGCCGCCGAGGACGGCCGCAAGTGCCGCGACTTCCTGGCGAGCTACGTCAATGGCAGCACCGAAAGCTGGCTCCAGGGCGCGGGCTGCCAAAGCAGCCGTGGCAGTTGGGAGATTCATACGCTAAAGCCGTGGCGGAGCTAGGAATCGCTTCACCAGGCTAGTTGCAAAAATACCACTCGCCCCCCACATGAGGCTCAGTTGGGGCGGGGAGCCCTTTGAACAATTCGATTTCTTGAAGGAGACGTGACGGATGCGCGACCCCTATGAGGTCTTGGGGGTGCCGCGGAGCGCCAACGCTGCCGCGATCAAGAGCGCCTATCGCAAGCTTGCCAAGAAGCACCATCCCGACAGCAACAAGAACGACCCGAAGGCGGCCGAGCGCTTCGCTGAGCTCAATACGGCCAATGAGATCCTCGGCGACGAGGACAAGCGCAAGCAATTCGACCGCGGCGAGATCGACGCCGACGGCAAGCCGCGCTTCCAGGGTTTTCCGGGCGGCGGCGGTGGGCCGCGCGGGCGCGCGGGTCCCGGCGGGTTCGAGAGCTATACGTTCCGCGGTGGCGGCGCGGGCCCTGGTCCGGGCGGCGGCGCGTTCGAGGACATCCTCAACAGCATGTTCGGAGGAGGGCCGCGTCCGCGCCCAGGGGCCGGCGGCGGTGCCCAGTTCGAATTCGACACCGGCGGGATCGGGCTCGATCTCGACGTCAATGTCGCCATGACCGTCTCGCTGGAGGAGGCGGTGAAGGGCGGCGAGAAGCGCGTCCGGCTGCCGAACGGCAAGGAGCTCAACGTCAAGATTCCGGCCGGCGTGACCGAAGGCCAGCAGATCCGGTTGCGGGGGCAGGGCGAGAGCGCTCAGGGCCATCCGCCGGGCGATCTCCTGATCACGATCGGCATCGCGCAGCATCCGTTCTTCAAGATCGAGGGCGCCGATCTCAGGATCGACCTGCCGGTCACGCTCTACGAGGCGGTGCTTGGCGGCAAGGTCCGCGTGCCCACCCTCGGCAATGCCGTGGAGCTTTCGGTTCCGCAAAACACCTCCAGCGGCCGGACCTTCCGCCTCAAGGGCAAAGGATTGCCAAAAACTGGTGGAACCGGGGATCTCTTCGTCACCGTCAGGATTATGCTACCGGACGGGAACGACGCCGAGCTTGAAGCATTGATGGAAAAGTGGCGGGAGCAGCGCCCCTACAATCCACGTAGCGGGCTTGGCTAAGTGTGATCCGGAAAGTGTGAGGGGTTCTCCTAAAGACTGAGAGCGTCGTGCATCGAGATGATGCTCATCATATGCCCGAGGCGTGGTAGCCCTTCTTGGCTCACGTGCTCGACGTGTCGGCTGTCCGGCGGGGCAGCCGATAAAAAGGTGCGGCCTCGAGAGGGGGACCAGCGCGGTACCAAAAACCCCAATCGAGGCCGCCCGCGTCGATCGGCGGATCGAACGCTGCTCATTTTCGCGTGATCATCCGGTGCGATAATGAGACGCGCCGATGTCTTCATTCCAAATTTTCAATGTCGGAATCGAGGCACCGCGTTTGCGTGGTTGTCTAGGTGCCGCTTTTCTCTGCTTGGTCGTAGACCGCCTGCGCCACTTTGGTCAGCCGGTCCCGGTCGCCGCCACCGCTGACGACGTAGCCGACGCCGCGCTCCGACCAGAACAGCGCCCCGTCCTTGTCCGTTCTGGCATACCGCATCTGCGTCGCGCCATTCTCGGTCTTGGCGGTGTAGATCGTGTACCGCTCGCCCGAGGCGCCCTCATACATCAGGAACGACGCCGGGCCGTTCGGCCCCGGCAAGAGCCGGCCGCCGACGAGCTTTAGTCCACTCGCCTCCAGGTTCGGAGCAAACACGGTCCAGCCGCAGCGTCTGGTCAGCCAGGCCTGGAGGTGGTCGCGCTCGTTGCCGCCGACCTCGACGGGATGGCGAACCTCGACGACATAGAGGCGGTGGGCGTCGAGTGCGTCGGTCGTAAAGCTCTGGAAAGTCGAGGGCGCGTTGGCGGCACCGTGCGCCAGCCAGCCGGCGGTGCCGCCGGCCATGAAGGCCACCAGCACAGCCGCGGCGGCGCCATAGAGCCAGTGCCGCGGGCGGCGCTCCAGCCGTTCGAGCTCGAGCCGCGCCGGCACCGGCTCCTGGGCGACGGAATCGTAGCGGGCGTGCAGCATCTCGGCCATGGCGCGCCAGGACTGCACGCGCTCGCCATCCTCGGGCTGCGCGGCAAGCCAGGCCTCGACATCGGCGCGGCGCTCGGCCGGCAGCTCGCCGTCAACATAGGCGTGCAGTTCGTCCTCGGTCACTGGGATCTTGCGGTCGTTCATATCGATCGTCTCTGGCTCTGCGGCCCAAAATGTTCTTCGTGGTTCAACTGCGCCGCTTCCCGCGCCATGCAGGAGAAACGACCGGCGCGATGCATCAATCCTGCCATCATTTCACCCGCCTGAGCGCCGGGCGCTCGCCCTCCAGCGAGGCTTTGACGTGGGCGCGGGCGCGTGCCAGGCGCGACATCACGGTGCCGATCGGCACGCCCTGGATGTCGGCGACCTCGCGGTAGCTCATGCCCTCCAGCATCACCAGGAGCAGCACCGAGCGTTGCTCCTCGACGAGCGTCGCCAGCGCCCTCTCGATATCGCGCCCTTCGGCTTCGGTCCCGCTGGCATCCGGGTTGTTCTCCGTCAGCTGCATGAATTGCGGCCGTCGTGCCAGCGAACGCCGCCGGTTCTTGTTGAGGTTGGTCAGGATCGTATAGAGCCAGCTCCTGACGTCGCCTCCGAGGAACAGACGCTCCGAACGCAGCGCCCGCACCAGCGTATCCTGCACCAGATCGTCGGCCGCATCCGCCTCGCGCGTGAGCGCGCGGGCGTAGCGGCGCAACGCCGGGATCATGGCTTCAACACTCTGGCGAAACGCACTCATTGCGGTCTTGACGTCCTGATGTCGGCGCGAGCGCCACAACGATCATAACACCCGAGCGGAACGGCTATTCCGGCGCTTGAAACAGCGTTAACGCCGCGTATTAGGACTGTACCGCAACGGAGGGCTGGTGTACCTCCAAACCTCACCGGGAGCTCGACGGGACGTTAGCAAAATGGCGCAGAATTCAGGTCTGATGCAGGGCAAGCGGGGCGTGGTCCTCGGCGTTGCCAACAACCGCTCGATCGCCTGGGGCATTGCCAAGGCATGCCACGCGGCCGGCGCGGAGCTTGCCTTCACCTATCAGGGCGATGCGCTGAAGAAGCGCGTCGAGCCGCTCGCCGCCGAGATCGGCGGGCTCGTGCTCGGCCATTGCGACGTCACCGATGCTGCGACCATCGATGCGGCCTTCGCGGTGCTGAAGGAGAAGTGGGGCAAGATCGACTTTCTGGTGCATGCGATCGCCTATGGCGAGCAACTCGACGGCCGCTACGTCGACACCACGCAGGAGAATTTTTCGAAATCCCTGCTGATCTCCTGCTATTCGTTCACGGCGGTGGCGCAGCGCGCCGAGAAGCTGATGACCGACGGTGGCTCGCTCATCACGCTCAGCTATTACGGCGCCGAGAAGTGGATGCCGCATTACAACGTCATGGGCGTCGCGAAAGCGGCGCTCGAAGCGAGCGTGCGTTATCTCGCCGTCGATCTCGGTGAGAAGAATATCCGCGTCAACGCGATCTCCGCGGGGCCGATCAAGACCCTCGCGGCGTCCGGTATCGGCGATTTCAGATATATCCTGAAGTGGAACGAGGCCAACGCACCGCTGCGGCGCAACGTCTCCACGGAAGACGTCGGCGGCAGCGCTCTGTATTTCCTCTCCGACCTCTCGCGCGGCGTCACCGGCGAGGTGCACCACGTCGATTCCGGCTATCACGTGCTCGGCATGAAGCGCCCGGAAGCGCCGGACATTTCGTTCGGCGGGAAGGACTAACTTTTCACCCAGCAATGCCTGTGCCCACGATTTATTACCTTCGCCACGGCGAGACCGAGTGGAATGCGCTCGGGAGGCTTCAGGGCATCAAGGACATTCCGCTGAACGCACGCGGTCGCGGTCAGGCGGTGCAGGCCGGCGGCATTCTCGCCGATCTCTTCAAGCGCGAGGGCCGCGACAAGGCCGCATTACCCTACGTGTCGAGTCCGCTTGGCCGCGCACGAGAGACCATGGAACTGGCGCGGAGCAAGCTCGAACTGCCGACTGCGGGCTATACGCTCGACGATCGCCTGCGTGAGATCGGCTACGGCACCTGGGAGGGACTGACGCTGGCCGAGAGCGAGGCCTCCGATCCCGACATCTACGCCCGGCGCCTCGCCGACAAATGGACGGTGGGCCCCGCGGGCGGAGAGACCTACGCCGATGTGCAGGTCCGCGTGCGCGCTTGGTACGACCAACTCCGGACCGACACCGTCGCGGTCGCCCATGGTGGGACCTGCCGGGCCCTGATGGTTTCACTCGGCCTGGAGACGCCGGCGAGCGCCGCCGAACTTTATATCGAGCAGGGCGCCGTCTACGTGTTCCGCGACGGGCGGTTGGAGAAGTTTAGTTAAGCCGGTTCGCTTGCGCGTCCTGCGCCGTCATGCCCGGGGCGCCCTTTTGCGCTTGTGGGCCAAGAACGTGGATGGCGGGACAAGCCCGGCCATGACGACCGTGTAGGCATTTGACCCCAATTTCAGGGCGAGTTAAGTCAGCACTGACTTACGAGCTAGATACGGATGTCCTTCAACACCTTCGGCCACATGTTCCGCGTCACGACCTTCGGCGAGAGCCATGGGGTGGCGATCGGCTGCGTGGTCGACGGCTGCCCGCCCATGATCCCGCTCGTCGAGGCCGACATCCAGGGTGATCTTGATCGCCGCCGACCCGGCCAGTCGCGCTTCACGACCCAGCGTCAGGAGCCGGACCAGGTCAAGATCCTCTCCGGCGTGATGGCGCATCCGGAGACCGGCGTGCAGGTGACGACGGGCACGCCGATCGGGCTCCTGATCGAGAACACCGACCAGCGCTCAAAAGACTATTCCGAGATCAAGGACAAGTTTCGGCCTGGCCACGCTGACTTTACCTATGAAGCGAAGTACGGCCTGCGCGACTATCGCGGCGGCGGCCGCTCCTCGGCGCGCGAGACCGCGACGCGCGTCGCCGCCGGCGCGATCGCTCGAAAGGTGCTGCCCGATGTGAAGGTGCGCGGCGCGCTGGTGCAGATGGGGCCACACAAGATCGACCGCGCGAAATGGGACTGGGACGAGATCGCGAAAAACCCGTTCTTCTGTCCGGACAAGGACAAGGCCGCGTTCTTCGAGACCTATCTCGACGGCATCCGCAAGAGCGGCTCCTCGATCGGCGCGGTGATCGAGGTCGTCGCCGAAGGTGTGCCGGCTGGCCTTGGCGCCCCGATCTACGCCAAGCTCGATGCCGAGCTCGCCGCCGCAATGATGAGCATCAATGCGGTGAAGGGCGTCGAGATCGGCGCCGGCTTCGGCGCGGCCGAACTCACCGGGGAAGAGAATGCCGACGAGATGCGCACGGGCAATGACGGCACGCGTTTTCTGTCCAACCACGCTGGTGGCGTGCTGGGCGGCATCTCCACGGGGCAGCCGGTGGTGGTGCGTTTCGCCGTCAAGCCGACCTCGTCGATCCTGCAGCCGCGTCTCACCGTCGATCGCAACGGCGCCGACACCGAGATCATGACCAAGGGCCGCCACGATCCCTGCGTCGGCATCCGCGCCGTCCCCGTCGGCGAAGCCATGATGGCCTGCGTGTTGGCGGATCATTTCCTGCGCGACCGCGGCCAGGTCGGGCGCTAGCGTTCCGCAGGGCGCTTGTATCGCGCCACTAGTCCACCGCGCAGCTTGACGATCCCACAACTTCGTCCGCAAATGCGCGCATGGAAAGCTCCGAGCTCCAACGTATCACCAACTGGCTGATCGACGGCGCCTGGTCGTCGAAGGCCCCGGCCGAGATGACGGCCGAAGCCTGCGAACGGATGGTTGCAGCCGGTCTGCCGCTATGGCGGTTCGGCATCTTCATCCGCACGCTGCATCCCGAAATTTTCGGTCGCAACTTCATCTGGCGGGAAGGCGAGGAGGTCGAGATCGGCACGGTCGATTTCGAGATCCTGGAGACGCCGGAATTCGCCAGAAGTCCGCTGCGGGTCGTGTTCGAGCAGGGACTTGAGGTGCGGGGACGCATGGACGATCCCGGCAGCAAGCATTTCCCTTTTTTCGACGATATGCGTGCCGAAGGCGTAACCGACTACGTCGCGACGCCAATGCAGTTTCTCGACGGCTCGGTCCACGCGACGAGCTGGACAACGCGCCATCCAGGCGGCTTCACCGATGAACACATCGCGGCGATTCACACCATCGTCAAGCCGCTCGCGCGC
Organism: Bradyrhizobium sp. 172; assembly: GCF_023101065.1. Classification (NCBI taxonomy): domain Bacteria; kingdom Pseudomonadati; phylum Pseudomonadota; class Alphaproteobacteria; order Hyphomicrobiales; family Nitrobacteraceae; genus Bradyrhizobium; species Bradyrhizobium sp. 172. Next base: position 5,847,453 of record NZ_CP064701.1, on the reverse strand, counting down.
ATCACCGAGATCATCAGCCTGCGCCGCACCGCCGAGATGCTGCTCGACACCTATGTCGGCAATCGTGCCGGCGCGCGCATCCTTGGCGGTCAGATCCGCCGCGGCCACAACGACACCATGCAGGCTGCGATCTGGCTCTCCGATCTGCGCGGCTTCACGGCACTGTCGACCGGCTGCCGGCCGAGACCGTGGTCGAGATCCTCAACCATTATTTCGACTGCCAGGTTGCCGCGATCCGCGGCCATGGCGGCGAGGTGCTGAAATTCATGGGCGACGGCCTGCTCGCGGTATTCCCGATCGACGAATATGTCGGCGATGCCGCGCATGTCTGCACGCGGGTGCTGGAGGCAGCGCGCGAATCTCGCGCCAGTGTCGAGGCGCTCGCGTATCCTGTCGGCGACGTCGTCGAGCGCTTCCGCTTCGGCGTGGCGCTCCACGTCGGCAACATCCTCTACGGCAATATTGGCGGCGGCAACCGCCTCGACTTCACCTGCATTGGCCCCGCGGTCAATCTTGCTGCGCGGCTGGAGAAGATCACGGGTCGCCTGGGGCGGACCGTCGTGGCCTCAGAAGGCTTCGCCAATGTCTGCCGCCACGACTGGCACGAGCTCGGCGAATTCCCGATCGCGGGCTTTTCCAAGGCGCAGCGCGTGTACGGGCTGACGGAGGAGACGCCGGTGGTGATGGCCTGAGGTCATCCTCGGATGTCCGCCGCCGTCAGCCTGGTGAGCAGAATTCAGGCGTTCGACGCCATCACCGACTTCAGCGGTACATCCAGCTGATAGACAAATCCGGACGGTTCGTAGGCCAGCCGCACCTGTCCGTTCAGTTGCTGGCCGAGCGACTCGATCATCCGGGTGCCGTAGCTCCGTCGTGTCGGCGGCGCCACCACGGGGCCGCCGCTTTCGCTCCACTTCAGGCGCAGCCTTTGCTCGATCTCGTCCACCGTCCATGCGATCTCGACATGTCCGGAGGAACTGGACAGTGCGCCGAACTTCGTCGTGTTGGTGCAGAGCTCGTTGAACGTCATCGCGAGCGCTATCACGGCACCGGATGTGATCCGGAGATCCGGCCCATTGAAATGGAATCGTCGACCTCCCTGACCGTCATAGGGATCGGTGGCGCCGCTCAGGGTATGAGTGAGGCTCGCATTGGACCAGCTGACCTGTATCAACAGGTCGTGGGCGCGCCCCAACGCCAGCAAGCGGCCATCCATGGCTTTTTGGCCTTGCTCGAGATTGATTGCGGCCCGGAAGCTCTGGGCTGCGATTGCGCTCACCGTCGCAAGCGTATTCTTGATGCGATGATGCAGCTCTCCGAGGATGAGCTTTTGCAACTTGTCGGCCGCCTCGCGTTCGTGGGCTTCGATGCCGGCTTGAGCGAGCAGGACCTTGGCGTCGGTGTCGGCCTGTTCCAGCAACAGGCGCAGATTGTCGTTCTCCGCCACCAGAACCGATTCCTGTGGCGATCGAGCAACCCCAAGGTTTTCCCCGGGATCCGTCGTTGTGGTCGGAAGGATTTTTAGCGCGCCCGCTCCGATCATCGTCTGCAACTGCGAGATCATTTCGTCGACGGCGAGCGGCTTGCGAAAGAAGCGGCTGTCCGCCGGCGTTTCGGTTTCAGACGGCTTTACCTGACCGGAGACCAGTACGATCTTGATGGCAGGCCAGCGATCGTGCACCGCGTGGGCCAGCTTCAGGCCGTCCATGGTCCCGGGCATCTGGATGTCGCTGAACAGAAGCGAGATGTCCGACCGCGACTCGAGGATCGAGATGGCTTCGTCGGCGTTGACGGCCTCCACAGGGCAGAAGCCTGCATCCTCTACGATATCGACCGCGCGCATGCGCAGGATCATCTCGTCTTCGACGACGAGAACGTTCGGCAAGGAGGTTGGGGGCGTTGACATCTGTGCACGACACTTTCCTGGATCATCCGACAAGCTCGGCCGGCGCTTTGCGATGGTTGGTCTAGCGGCGAGCCGTCACCAAACGAGCTTCATGAACCCTGACATCGGATTCACCCCGGCGCAGACACGATGCTTCGAAGTCCGGCCAGACCTGGCCCAGGCAATTCCGCGCCACCGGAAGGCTCGCCAGCCGGTCCGCCTTCGCCAAAGCAACGGTTTCGCGCGCTTTTACTTGCGGAGCAAAACCGGGCAGCACCATTACGGACACTCCGAGGAGCGCGAACATCGCGAACGCGACAAGAGATTTCATCATTTGGGCTGCTTTGGCTGTTGACCGCCCCGTTTCGTTTGGGGACGCTGTTATAACAACCAAGATGAAATATAGTTCATTTCATACAACTTATATTTGAAGTGCGATTTGAAGGCGGATGCCGCCCTTGGCCCGGATCGTCGCTCGACGTGAACAGGCGGTCGACAAGGTTTGCTTGCCATTACCTCGGGGTTTTGGGGCCAGGCAGGCTTATCCAATCATGAATGTGCGAGGCCGTTTCACTCAATCGCGCCGCCTTGAGCAGCGATTCCCGCTGAACGCCGGGCGGGGCAATCTCTGCGCGACGGCGAGCCTCGGCTGCCAATTGGGCAATGCGATTGCTCAGAGGGATGGTGCGCTTGGTGGTGTCTTGCATAGGACGCTCCGCATTGGGCGGGAGCGCAAAGACTCTCTCAGTCACCGATGGATGCCGTGATGAGCCGGTGATGGCTCAGCATGCGCCTGTTGACAGCCAATAGATACACTATTCGGCAGAGCAGATTCGGCGCCGAAATCGAAAGCGGGCGCAAAAGCACCAAAGCCGGACCGGTGCACTATTCCTCCGGCTCCGTGGTGAACAGCAGGGGATAGCCCTTGGTGCGGCCGGCATCCGTTGCGCGGGTAGCCTTGGTCTCGGCGACGTCCTTGGTGAAGACCGCGACCACGCAGGCGCCGAGCTTGTGGGCGGTGATCATCACCTTGTAGGCCTGATCCTCGGTCATGCGGAACTCGGCCTTGAGGATCATCGTGACGAATTCGCGGGGCGTAAAGTCGTCGTTGATCAGGATGACCTTATGCAGCTTCGGCCGCTCGACCTTGGTCTTCGTCCTGGTTTTCGGTTTGGCAACGGTATCGTTCATTCCGCCTCCCGGATATGGCGGGCTCGGGTTCCTGCCGGCGCGCTCAGCGCGCGGCCTTCTCACCATATTGCAGGACCTGCACCTTCTCCAAGGTGATCAGGCCGCTCGACATCATGCCATCCAGGATGGGCAGGAATGCATTGATGTTGTCCTCGCTGTCGACGATCTCGATCAGCAACGGCAAGTCTTCCGAGAGCCGCAGAATCTTGGAAGTGTGGAGCCGGCTGGACTTGCCGAAGCCCATCGGGCCGCGCAGCACGGTGGCGCCGGCCAGATGCCGCTCGCGCGCCGTCATCACGATCGCTTCATAGAGCGGCTTGCCGTCGAATTGGTCGTTCTCGCCAAGGAAGATCCGGAGCGAAACTGCCTGATTAAGGATTTGCATGGTCAGCTCCTTCGCAAGCGGTTGGTGCCGCTGGCTATCATATGGCCTGCCCATACCGACACCAGCCAGCAGATGACGGATGCCGCGATATAGGCGAGCGCCGTATATTTCATGCCGCCGTGGAACAGGCGGAAGGTCTCCAGGCTGAAGGTTGAAAAGGTCGTGTAGCCGCCGCAGAACCCGGTCATGACGAACTGCCGGTGCTCGGGCCGCGCCAGCAGGCGGCCGTCGGGCCCGGTCAGCGTCGCGTAGAAGCCGATGATTAGTGAGCCGGTGGCGTTGATGAACAGCGTCGCGACCGGGAAGCCGGAGCCTGTGTCGAGCGCGAGCCCGACCAGATAGCGCGTTAGCCCGCCGACCATGCTGCCGGCGGCAATCCAGGCATAGAGCGTCGCGGTGCGCCAGCGATCGGCAGAGGAGGGGGACTTCATCTGCCTCTAGCCTCCCAGAGTGTCCGCGAGGAGGAAGCCGCAACTGACGGCCGCGAGGCAGAGCACGACCGAGACCGCGAGATTCCCGAGCGCGTGCATCGCCTCGCCGTTGCGCGCCAGCGTCAGCGTTTGCAGGCTGAACGAGGACACCGTGGTGTAGCAGCCAAGAAAGCCGGTGACCGCGAACAGCCATGGATCGGGCGCGGCGAAGACCGAGCCGGGATGGGTCGCCAATGCGCCAAAAATGCCGATCAGGAAGGCGCCGGTGACGTTGACGGTCACGGTGCCCCACGGAAACGTCTCGCCCAGCCGCCGCGCGATCGCGCCGGAGATGAAATAGCGCGCACAGCCGCCCAGCACGCTGCCGATCATAATCGCAAGCACTCCGCTCAGCACGGCGAACAGCCCCCCGTCATCGTTTCTCCTCCGTTGCCAGCCCGTTGCCGACGGCAAATAGTCCCATGAGCGCGACCAGCGCGAAGCCGAGCCCCGCCAGGAACGTGCCGGCCGGACCATAGGCATCCCACAAGGCGCCGGCGATCACGCTTGCGGCCAGCAAGGCAAGGCCGGTGAACAGGTTGAAATAGCCGAACGCGGTGCCGCGCAAGCTCGGTGGCGCTGCGTCGGCGACGAGGGCCGAGAGCAGGCCTTGCGTCAATCCCATATGCAGTCCCCACAGCACGACGCCGAGGGCGAGGCCGCCAAGGTTTGGCAGCAGCGCGAGCGCGAGATCGGCGCCGGCGAGGAAGACGAGGCCGAGCGCGAGCAGGCCGGTGCGGTTGATCCGGTCCGAGAGCGCGCCGGCCGGATAGGCCGACAACGCATAGACGATGTTCATCAGCACCAGCACGGCCGGCACCCACATCGCATTGAGCCCGATATTCTGCGCACGCAGGATCAGGAAGGCCTCGCTGAAACGTGCCAGCGTGAACACGACGCCAACCGCGACCACGCGCCAGTACACGGACCCGAGCTGGCGCATCGCAGCGGTATTCAGCGGATTCCTTGACGGCTCCCGGCCGGGGTCCGGCTCCGGCTCGCTCACCGCGAACGCGATCAGTCCGAACGACAGGAAGCCCGGCAGCACGGCCACCCAGAACACCATCGTAAAATTGTCCGCCGTCCACCACATCAGGCCGATCGCCATCAGCGGCCCGACGAACGCACCGATGGTGTCGAGCGACTGCCGCAGGCCGAAGCTCGCGCCGCGCAGACCGATAGGTGCTATATCGGCGATCAGCGCATCGCGCGGCGCGCCGCGAATGCCCTTGCCGACGCGATCGATGAAGCGCGCGGCAACCAGCCATTCGACGCTGGGGGCAAGCGGGAACAGCGGTTTTGTCAGCGCGGCCAGCCCGTAGCCGAGCGCAGCGAGCAATTTGCGCCGACCGAGCCAGTCGGACAACGCGCCGGAGAAGATCTTCGTGATCGAGGCGGTCGCCTCGGCAATGCCCTCGATGAAGCCGACGGTGAGCGTGGAGGCGCCGAGCACGGTGACGAGATAGACCGGCAGCAGCGCGTGGATCATCTCGGAAGAGACGTCCATCAGCATCGAGACGAAACCGAGCACCCAGATCCCCCTGGGCAGCCCCGCACGCGCAGCATTCGGTGTTGTCGTCATCACGTCCAGGACTTCTCCTCGGCCTCTGCTTGACCTCTCCTCGGCCTTCATCCAGGCAACAAAAAACCCGCCGGCGGCGGGTTTGTCCATGCTCCCGCCGAAGGCAGAGGCCTAGAAATTGCCTCTCCTCAAGCAGGAGTCATCAGCCCACTACGGTCACAGGCCGCCGGGCGGTTGTCGGGGGACTCCATCCCCATCTGTCCGGCCAGCCTAACATGGAAATCGCGCCGGACAAGTGGGCGAGGTGCGCTGTCCAGTGGCCCGTCAGTCCGGGAGCGGACCGCACATGACGGCATGCCGGCGCCAGCGATCGCGCAGTCCAGCGGCGCGAGCGCGGCAACATCGCGGCCGCTTTGCGTACTGCTTCGCAATTCCGCCTGCAAATGCCTAACTGGCAAATGCCTAACCGGAATGTGAAGCGCGAGCGATCTTCGGACTTTGCGGCAAGGCGATTGCATGTCACCATCAGGTCATACGACGGGAGGCTGCGATGCGCTTGCTGTTCTCGATCGGGGCTGTGCTGGTGACCGGCATGTTCGCCGGAGGGGACGTCGCGGGCATCGCGGCACCAGGACCCAAGTTTGAGTCGCCCAGACTGGCGCTACTCAAAAATCAGCCGCAGCGGCAAGCAGCCGACAGAGACGCGCAGACGGTCGATGTCGAACTGATCCTCGCCGTCGACGTCTCCTACTCCATGGACATGGACGAGCTCGCGGTCCAGCGTGAAGGCTATGCGCAGGCGATCCAGTCGAAGGAATTCCTGCAGGCGCTGAAGCTGGGCCCGAACGGCCGGATCGCGGTGACCTATTTCGAGTGGGCCGCTTCGACCGACCAGAAGATCATCATTCCGTGGCGGCTGGTCGACGGACCGGAGACCGCCGATGCCGTCGCCGCCGAAATCCTGAAGACGCCGATCCGGCGTGCCTCGCGCACCTCGATCTCCGGCGCGATCAGTTTCGCGATGCCGCTGTTCGACGAGGATCCCTATCGGGGCTTGCGCCGCGTGATCGACATTTCCGGCGACGGTCCCAACAACAATGGCACTCCGGTCACGATTGCGCGCGACGCAGCGATCGAGAAGGGTATCGTCATCAACGGCCTGCCGATCATGGTCAAGGAACCCTCCTACTCGACTATGGATATCGACAATCTCGATTTCTACTATGAGGATTGCGTCATCGGCGGCCCCGGTTCCTTCGTCATCACGATCAAGGACCGCGATAAGTTCAAGGAAGCCATCCGCACCAAGCTCTTGATGGAGGTTGCGGGCCGTATGCCGGAGCGTCCCGTGATGCGGGTTGCGGAGAAGGACAAGGAGCCGCGTGTGAACTGCATGATCGGCGAGAAGATCTGGTCGGACCGCTGGGGTCGCTGAGCGCGGCCACCGGACGAGACCTTTTGCCCTATTTGCCGGCGATGGAATTTTAACCATGCGTTTACCGTTGCGTGGCCCTAATCGGCTGCTTTCATTTGTTTCCGGATAAGGTTCTGACGTTGCTGTCGGGGCGCGAAAGAAGCGGGCCTGTCAGACACATCCGCCGAGCAACCCAATGGCCATCGTCACCTCGAGCACCAGCCAGATTTCTCCCGCTCTCGAGCGAGTGTATCACCAGAGCTCCCTGCTCGGTGAGTGGAAGGGCAATTGGGCTGGCAACAACCAGCCCGTCAGCTTCAAGGTCGTGAACATCCGCGGGGCCCGGGCGCAAGTCGAGTACACCCATAACGGGCGCACCGAGCGCGGCTTTGGCGAGGTCGCCGGTTCGCTTCTCACCTTCGGCACGGTCACGGTCGGCACCAAGGACGGCAAGAGTCTGGTGCTGTTGTCATCTGCAGGCGCGGGCAAGCAGACCGCGACTCTCGAGAAGCAGGCGCCGCCGGCCTCCGACAGCCGCCTGATGGGAAGCTGGGGCGGCTATTCCAGTGACAATGGCAAGAGCGCGAGCTTCAGGGTGCTCGCTGTCAACGGCAACGAAGCGCAGGTCAGCGTCACCACAGATGGCGTCACCCGTCAGGGCACCGGCACCGTCTACAAGAACGTCATCATGTTCGGCCAGGCGCAGATTGCGACCGACGACGGGCAGAATGGCAAGATCATCTACCAGGTCCGCAACAAGTCCTTCGTGGTGCCCGTGACCAAATATCCGCCGTCGGATACATCGTCCTCGGTGGACAGGACGGCGTAGCAGATCACGGCTGCTGCTCGCTGGACCGCGTCAGCGCCTTCAATTGCCGGTCGATCTGACGCAAGACGTCGCAGGCGGTCGCCAAAGCGCCATTGCCGATCAGTCGCCAGATCTCCGTCGCCTGCTCGTCCAGATGCGGAATTGTCAGCGGTAACCGCGCTGCTTCCATAGCGCACCCTTCTCGTTGATGAGATAGCGCTCGTTCAGTGCGAACACGATCTGCGCAACGCAGGCCAGCGACCGGTAGACGCATCCGGCGATATGGGTCTGCTCGTTACGTGCGGCCGCAAGCTCCGCATTCTCGATGCCGAAGAGGATTTCCCACTGGAAGCGCCGGATCAGGGCATCCCGCAACGGTTGCAGGTAGGGCAGCGCGATCGATTTCAACCGGTTGATCAGGTCTTGCGGATCGCGCAGTGGTTGGCAATAGGCGATCTCGCCCATCCAGATCGCCGAGCAGAAGCCGTGTGGATGGCCGGGCTGGTAGTCCATGGTGATGATGCCGGCCCGACAGGATTCCATGACGACACAGCGTCGGCGTTGCGATAGAGCAGATCGACCCTTTGTCCGCCAACGGACAGCCAGGCACCTCCGATGATCCACGGCCCCCATTCAGCGCCATCGCAAATTCATGGAGAGCGGCTTCGTCGTCCTCCCGTCATGACGGACTCGCGTCGCCTTGTCCGATCGCCAGCTTACGTTGCAGCGCGAGCGAGGGAGGGTGTCGGCGCCGGGCGTGGCTGCAGCATCGGCATGGCATATGCCGCGGCCACGCGCCGGAATCGGAAGATCAGATCCGCGCCTCCAGAATCAGATTGAAGGGCGTTTCAGCGGCGCGGCGGAAGCGCGTCAGTCCGCCCTCTCGCGCGACCTTGCGCAGCCTTGCCTCGCCCGCTTGCGCGCCCAGTGCGAGGCCCACCTCCTGGTCGAGCGAGGCCGGCGTGCAGATCATGGTCGACGCCGCATAATAGACCCGCCCGACCGGGTTGAGATTGTCCTCGAGGCGGTCGCCTGCGAACGGCTCGACCAGCATGCAGGTGCCGTCCTTTGCCATGGTCTCGCGCACGTGGCCGATGGCGCCGACGGGATCGCCCATGTCATGCAGGCAATCGAAGAAGCAGACGAGATCATAGCCCTCGGCCGGATAGGTCTTGGCGGAATGAACAGCGAAGCTGACCCGGTCGCCCAATCCGGCTTCGGTGGCCGCCTTTCGCGCGGCCTCGATCGAACCCTCGTGATAGTCGAAGCCGTAGAAGCGGGAGTTCGGGAAGGCTTCCGCCATCAGCCGTGTCGAGACGCCGTGCCCGCAGCCGACATCGGCGACCTTGGCGCCGCGCTTCAGCTTGTCCACGACGCCGTCGAGCGCGGGCAACCATTCCTGCACCAGATGATGCATGTACCCGGTCCGGAAGAAGCGGGCGGTGCCGCAGAACAGGCACTCGCTGCGCCGGTTCCAGCCGACGCCCTTGCCGGATTTGAATGCGTCCGAGATCTTCGGCTCGTCGAGAAACGCCGAGGCAATGACATTGCCGAACGCGCCGAGGAACACCGGACTGTCCTCATCGGCAAGCGCCATCGCCTGCTCCGGTAGCATCGAGAATTTTGCCGAAGCGGAATCGTATTCGATGTAGCCGGACGCCGCCTGACTCGCGAGCCATTCGCGGACGTAGCGCTCCGCCGTCCCGGTGGCGCTTGCGAGCTCGGACGAGTTCATCGGTCCCTTGGCGGCAAGGGTACGGTAGAGACCGAGCTTGTCCCCGAGCAGGACCAGCGACGCATTCATCGCCGCCCCGAATTCGGTGACCATCTTGCCCATAAAGGCATTCAACTTGTCGGAATTGACCTCCATGACAGCCTCCGTGCTGACGCGCCCCCTTAGGTGGGTCAATCTGGCATGGGGGAAGTTCAAATTGGCAGAAAAACGTGATCCCGGAACTCAGGGAAGAATGGTGTCGCTATGCTGGCATTCATGATGTCTGGTGGGTATAATTCGCAAGCTTTTCGACGGTTATTTGAATGTTCAGGCTTACACCCTCTTGCGGTCTCGCGGTTTTTCTTGCCCTGCTCTGCCTCGGCGAAGCGCCGGCTCATGCGCAAGCCGCACCCCTGCAATATTGGATCCCCGGCGGACCTTTTGGATTCGGCGGTGTTGCCGGCCAGAGCGCCGATAGCTACGGCATTTTCCCGAGCTTCAATGGCGGCGACGCAAGCGGCCGCAGCAATTCGAACGGCTTCTTTGTCGGCAGCCAGCATGGCAATCTCAATTGGAGCGGCCTCAGCCCGGCCGGACTGAGCGGCAATTTCAGCGCGCTCTCCTACGACAGCACGCAGTTCGGCTACAACACCAAGACCGCGGGCGGCATGCCCGTCACGTTCTTTGCCGGGTTCGACACCCTGAAATACGGCGGCGGCATTGGCAGCTCGCTTGCGCCGCTCACCTCCAGCGCCTCGCCCGGCTACGGCGCATTTGCGGGTGTCGAGTTCAAGCCGACCTCCAACCTCAGCCTGTCGTTTGGGGCCGGGTTCACCCAGCAGGACTCGGGCCGCATGGACAGCGATCTCAGATCGAACATGCTGCCCGGCGAGTCGCCGGCGTTGAGTGGCCTTCGACGCTAACTAGCGCGTGAACTTCGCAACGAGCTCGACATGCGGCGTGTGGCGGAACTGATCCACCGGCACGACTACGTCGATCTTGTACCCGCCATCGATCAGCAGCCGCGCGTCGCGGGCAAAGGTCGCGACGTTGCAGGAGACCGCGACCACCACAGGCACCTTGCTCGCGGCGAGCTTCAAGGCCTGCGCCTGCGCGCCCTGGCGCGGCGGGTCGAACACGATGGCGTCGAAATCGCGCAGCTCCGGTGCCACCAGGGGACGGCGAAACAGATCGCGCGGCTCGGCCTTGATCGGCTTGAGACCCGGCGTGCGCGCGGCCTTTGCGAGCGCCGTAATGGCGCCGGCGTCGTTGTCATGGGCAGTGACGCGGGCCTTCTCGGCGAGTCGCAACGCGAACGGACCAACGCCGCAGAAGAGATCGAGAACGTTCTTCGCCTTGCCGATGCGCTCGGCGACCAGCGACGCGAGCGTCTCTTCGCCGGCGACGGTCGCCTGCAGGAATGAGCCCGGCGGCAGCGTCACCTCGGCGCGGCCCATCTGCAGGGTCGGTGGCAGGCGTTGCAGCACCAGTTCGCCGTGCCGTGTCAGCCGCGCCAGGCGGTGCTGCTCGGCGACGCGCGACAGCGCCGTCACGAGCGACGTGGGCAGCGGGCCGGAGCCGCGCACGTCGACATCGAGACCGTTGGCGGTCGCGGTGACCTGGATGTCCAGCGGTTTCGTCACCGGCATTTTGGACGTCAGCAGCTCGGCGAGCGCCCAACCGGCATCGAGTGCACCCTCGAGCCCGGGATCGAGGATCGGGCAGCGATCAATCGGGATGACGTCGTGCGCGCTGGCAGCCGAAAAGCCGACCTTGAGGATGTCATGGGTGCCGAACCGGCCGTGCAGCGTGATGCGCCTGCGCCCCGCGCCGTGAGCGTCGACCAGCGGCGTCACCTCGCAGTCGATGCCGGCCTGGGCCAGGGTCTCGACCACGATGCCGCGCTTCCAGGCGTGATACGGTTCAGTCGCCCAGTGCTGGATCGCGCAGCCGCCGCAGACGCCGAAATGCGGACAGAACGGCGCGACGCGCTCGGGACTGGCGACGTCCACTACCAGCAGCTTGCGGCGGTCGGGATGATTACCGACGACATGATCGACTTCGACGGTCTCGCCGCCGAGCGTGTAGGGCACATAGATGGCATCGCCAGCGTCGAGCGAGACGCCGTCGCCGCGATGGCCGACGTGATCGATCGTCACGCGCTCAACCACGGCGCGCGCCCAGGAAGAATTCGATGTTGCCGTCGCCGCCGGTGATCGTCGACGGGAACACCTCGATATCGGTGCAGCCGAGCGAGGCAGCAAAGGCGGCGATGTCGTCGCAGATCTCGCGGTGCACGGCGGCGTCGCGGACGATGCCCTTCTTGTTGTGCTTCCGGTCCGCCTCGAATTGCGGCTTGATCAGCGCCAGCAGGCTCATCGGCGCGGCGGCCAGCGACAGCGCGATGGGCAGCACCGTCTTGAGCGAGATGAAGCTGACGTCGATCACGACGACATCGGGCCGCGCCGGCAGGCGCTTGCCGTCATAGGCGCGGATGTCGGTCTCTTCCATCGACACGATCTTGGCGTGACCGCGCAGCGAGGGATGCAACTGGCTGGTGCCGACATCGAGGGCAAAGACGAGGCTCGCGCCATTCGCCAGCAGTACCTCGGTGAATCCGCCGGTGGAGGCGCCGACGTCGAGGCAGACATGGTCCTCGATCTCGATCGGGTAGCGCTCCAGCGCGCCGGCGAGCTTGACGCCGCCGCGGGAGACGTAGGGGTGCGCGGGCTCGGCCTGGATCACGGCGTCCTCGGCGATGGTCTCCGACGGCTTTGCGACCTGCTTGTCGTCGGCGGTGACGAGCCCGGCCTCGATCGCCGCGCGCGCCCGCGCCCGGCTCTCGAACAGGCCGCGCTCGACCAGCAGAACATCCGCGCGCTTGCGGGCAGGGGACATCATCTCTCCGAAGACGCCTGAGGCGCTTATGTAGCGATCAATCGCGCGGCCGCCATCCGGACGCAAGCCTCGAACGCGGCCAGATCGTGCCAGACGTCGATCGGCATCTGCGCCGGCGTCACCAGCGGGCAGCCATGCAGCTCCAGCGCGTGGATCATCATGAGATTGTCGACGAGGCCAAAATCCTCGACCGTCAGCCCCTGCGCGTCGACCAGCCGTCCGTCTTCGGACGTCACGTCCATGAAGCGACTGACACGGTCGGCATAGGCGGCACCGTCATTGGAATAGGCGAGGCAGAACTTGCGGCGGCCGGCCATGTAGCCGAGCTCGTAGACGGTGCCGGGATCGGCGCCGGCGCCGCGGAACGGCGTGAGGTTGGCGATGATCGCATCGGCCGCGTCCATCATCGCCTCGTTGCCGCAAAAGATCTGCCGCGAGGCGTCGGGCGCGGCGAGGTCGATTTCGTTGTCGAGGGGATAGAGGCCGGTGACGCCGTGCGCGGCACAGACCGCGACTTTGTGCCGGCCGATCTCGACCGCATCTGGCAGGAACACGTCGGGGCCTGCCAGATAGATTTTCATCACAGCTGCTTCGCGGAAGGTCGAAGCTCGCTATCAGGCGAGCTTGACCGTCTCGGCCTTGACGTCCTTGCCGAGCGCCTCGAACACCTTGGCGACGATGCCCTTGGCGTCGAGACCGGCACGACCGTACATCGCCGCCGGGGTGTCGTGGTCCTGGAACACGTCGGGCAGCACCATGGTGCGGAACCGCACCAGGCCGCTGTCGAGCGCGCCCTGATCGGTCAGATATTGCGCGACATGCGAGCCGAAACCGCCGACCGAGCCTTCCTCGATCGTGATCAGGATCTCGTGGTCGCGCGCGAGCTTGAGCACGAGCTCGGTGTCCAGCGGTTTCATGAAGCGCGCATCAGCGATCGTGGTCGAAAGGCCGTGGGCTGCAAGCTCGTCGGCGGCCTTCTCGCATTCGGCGAGGCGCGTGCCGAAGGAGAGCAGGGCGATCTTGCTGCCCTGGCGGACGATGCGGCCCTTGCCGATCTCGAGCGGAATGCCGACTTCGGGCATCTCGATGCCTCGGCCTTCGCCGCGCGGATAGCGCAGCGAGCTCGGACGATCATTGATCGCGACCTGGGTTGCAACCATGTGCACCAGCTCGGCTTCATCGGACGCGGCCATGATCACCATGTTCGGCAGACAACCGAGATAGGCGTTGTCGAACGAACCGGCATGGGTGGCGCCGTCGGCGCCGACGAGGCCGGCGCGGTCGATGGCGAAGCGAACCGGCAGGCTCTGGATCGCGACGTCATGCACGATCTGGTCGTAGCCGCGCTGCAGGAACGTCGAGTAGATCGCGCAGAACGGCTTGTAGCCCTCGGTGGCGAGACCGGCGGCGAACGTCACTGCGTGCTGCTCGGCGATGCCGACGTCGAAGGTGCGGTCCGGGAACGCCTTGTTGAAGATGTCGACGCCGGTGCCGGAAGGCATGGCCGCGGTGATGGCGACGATCTTGTCGTCCTTCTCCGCTTCCTTGACGAGGCTCTGGCCGAATACGTTCTGATAGGCCGGCGCGTTCGGCTTGGACTTGGCCTGGGTGCCGGTCGCGACGTCGAACTTGACGACCGCGTGGTACTTGTCGGCGGAGGCTTCCGCCGGGCCGTAGCCCTTGCCCTTCTGCGTCACGACGTGGAGCAGGATCGGGCCGGTCTCCATGTCGCGCACGTTCTTCAGCACCGGCAGGAGATGGTCGAGGTTGTGGCCGTCGATCGGGCCCACGTAATAGAAGCCGAGCTCCTCGAACAGCGTGCCGCCATCCATCATGAAGCCGCGGGAATATTCCTCGACGCGGTTGGCTCGGTTGGCGAGGATCTTGGGCAGGCGCTGGTTGATCTGCTTGGCCACATCGCGCAGCGTGCGATAGGTCTTGCCCGAGTAAAGCCGCGACAGATAGGCGCTCATCGCGCCGACCGGCGGCGCGATCGACATGTCGTTGTCGTTGAGGATGACGATCAGGCGCGAGTTCATCGCCCCCGCATTGTTCATGGCCTCATAGGCCATGCCCGCCGACATCGCGCCGTCACCGATGACGGCGATAACGTTGTTCTTGCCGCCGGAGAGGTCGCGCGCGACCGCCATGCCGAGGCCGGCGGAGATCGAGGTCGAGGAATGCGCGGCGCCGAACGGATCGTAATCGCTCTCGCTGCGCTTGGTGAAGCCGGACAGGCCGCCGCCGGTGCGCAGCGTGCGGATGCGATCGCGCCGGCCGGTGAGGATCTTGTGCGGATAGGCCTGGTGGCCGACGTCCCAGATCAGCCGGTCGCGCGGGGTGTCGAAGACGTAATGGATTGCAGTGGTGAGCTCGACCACACCAAGGCCTGCGCCGAAGTGACCGCCGGTCACCGAGACGGCATCGATGGTCTCCTGACGCAGCTCGTCGGCGACCTGGCGAACCTGCTCGACCTTGAGTTTGCGCAGGTCGTCCGGCGTCCGGATGGTGTCGAGAAGCGGCGTTTTACTATATGCGTTCACGGCGATTTCCAATTTGTCAGCGCCGGAAGATCGTTCCGGCGCGCGATGGGTTTGCTCAATATCGGCGCAGCGCGAGTCCTTAAACCGTCGGAGCCACCTGCATGGGGCAAAGCCCCGTCTTCAAGCTTAGGTGAGCTTAAGTGCTCTCCGGTTCAGTCTCTGTGATCCCTGTCACTTAGATCGGCTTCGTCCATCCCAGCCAATTCATCAGCAGTTTGAAGCGCTTGTCGTCGGTAATCAGTGCCCACGCAAGGCTTACAAAAAGCCACACTCCGCGCAGCTTTACACCAAAGCTTGGGCCAAAGCCAACCCGCTGGGCCCGATTACGGGCATGCACCTGCAACCCGCGGGCCAGAGTGGTTAATCCTGGCGCCATCGGAAGGGTTCCAAGCTAGCCCGGTTCCTCGGCAAGGTTTTTCGCGTGGGGAAGCTATTTTTAGGCCGGATTCAGGAGGACGAGGGGCGCTCTGAGGGAGGTTCCATAATCTCCGGAGCGCCGGTTCCCTGGAATCAAGCAGCAGCAACGCCGACGGCGGCGTGCGATCATGAAAAATTGCCGGTGCGCGCTGCGTGAGATAGGCGGCTTTGAAGGCGGCCCTTACTGGACGTCGAGCGGCGCGGTGCCGGTCGCCTGGCCGCTGGCATCGGTGGTGATCTTGTCGACGCGCGCCTCGGCCTGGCGCAGCAACTCCTCGCAGCGGCGCTTCAGGGCCTCGCCGCGCTCGTAGATCGTCACGGATTCCTCGAGCGGCACCTTGCCGTCCTCGAGCCGTTTCACGATCGTTTCGAGCTCCTCGATGGCGCGTTCGAAGGTCAGCCTGGAGATGTCGATTTGGGTATTTTCGGCCATATAAGTTTCCGATTGCCCGATTCGCTTCACGTCGGAGAAAGCAAAGTTTTGCGGGCGCAATGTGGCGGGTGTGTCAGGCGCCCATCAGGGCGCCGACATGCGCCGTAACAGATTCTTTCAGTCCTTGCAGGTCGTAGCCGCCCTCGAGCACAGAAACAACGCGCCCTCCGGCGGTCTTGTCAGCGAGGTCCATCAACTTACGCGTCACCCAGGCATAATCCTCCGCGCGCAAATTCAGCGACGCCAGCGGATCGCGATAATGCGCGTCGAAGCCGGCAGAGATGACGAGCAGCTCCGGGCTGAATTTTTCGAGCTGCGGCAGGATCAGATTCTCGAACGCGATGCGGAATTCCGGCCCGCCGTCCTCGGAGGCGAGCGGTGCGTTGACGATGGTGTCGTGGTCGCCGCGCTCGCTCTTGGCACCGGTGCCCGGAAACAGCGGCATCTGGTGCGTCGAGCAGTACATCACGGTCGGGTCCGACCAGAAAATATCCTGCGTGCCGTTGCCGTGATGCACGTCGAAATCGACGATGGCCGCGCGCTTGATGCCGTATTTACGCTGCGCGTGGCGCGCGGCGATGGCGACGTTGTCGAAGAAGCAGAAACCCATCGGCTTGCCGATCTCGGCGTGGTGGCCGGGCGGGCGCACCGCGACGAAGGCGTTGCGATGCTCGCCCGCCATCACCGCTTCGGTCGCCGCGACCGCGCCGCCGACGCCGCGCATCACCGCTTCCCACGTGCCAGGCGACATCGAGGTGTCGCCATCGATATAGACCTGTCCGCTGGTCGGCGCGATGTGGCGCAGCTCCGTGACGTAGTGCTCGTTGTGGCAGAGCGTGACGAGGTCGAGATCGCCCTCCGGCGCCTGGTCGCGCACCAGGAACTGGAAGCGCTCATGCGACAGCGCTTCCTCCACCGCGCGCAGGCGGTCCGGCCTTTCAGGGTGTCCCGGCGGCGTGACGTGGTCGAGGCAGGCCTTGTGGGAGAGGAGAAGCGTACTCATCAGTCGGCCTCATGGGATGCGGGCTCTCGACGTCGCTTGGCGCATCCGGCGCCAAAACGCAAATGCAAAACCCAATCTATGCGTTCCCCCGGGAATGGCAAAGGGTGTCCCGGAGCGGCCTGTTTGATCCGGATCAATTCACGCGCAGGATGCGGCTCAGCGGCAGCGGTCCGATCGGTCCGTGCGCCCGGAAGAACGCGAACAGCGCGTCAGCGTCGTAGCCGCCATATTGCGGCCCCGTGCCTTGTTTGGCGACCGTAAACCCGTCGCCCCCGACTGCGAGGTAATCGTTGAGGGTGACGCGGTAGCCGCTTCCGGCTTCGATCAGCCTGCCATTGAGCGTCATCTTCTCGTTGATCACGCGCTCGCCGTATGGCTTCGCCGCATCCCAGGCGTAACTGAACCCGTTCGAGACCTGGAGAATCCGCGGCCGCTTCGGATCGAGCCATTGCTGCTCCAGCATGTCCTTGAGCTGGCTGCCCGTGAGCGTCATGGTGACGAGCCGGTTGCGGAACGGCTGGCTGGCGAAAACGTCGCCGAAGGTGATCGCGCCGTTCTCCTTTGGCACGATGTCGGTGCGGATGCCGCCGGGATTGGTGAGCGCGATGACGGCGCTGCCGTCCTTGGCGTCCCTGGTCGCGGCCAGCTGCGCGTCCGCAATGACGTCACCGAGCGGGCTTTCGCCGGCCTCGTTCGGCACGCGTGACAGCGTCTGCGTCACCGATCCAGCCGGGCGATTGGCGATCGGCGCCGAAAGCCTGTCGTAAGCGTCGATCAATGCGGTCTGCTCGGGATCCCTAGGCAGCGAGGCATTGGCGACGAGGACGTTCTCGGCCCTAGCGCTGACGATGTCGCGCGTTGCCGGATCGAGCTTGAGGTCGATCGCGGTGACCAGAGTACCGTATTTGTCGCCGCTGGTGACGAGCCGCCCGTCAATATCGCAGACATAAGCACGATGGGTGTGGCCACTGACGACGAGGTCGACGGCGCGATCGATTTTTTTCACGATGTCGACGATCGGCCCCGTGATAGCAGGGCATTCATTGTAGTCGCCGGCCGGCTCGCCGCCCTGGTGGATCAGCACTACGATCGCCTCGACCCCACCCGCTTTCAGCTGCGGCACCAGCGCGTTCACCGTTTCGGCTTCGTCGCGGAATTCGAGGCCGGTGATGCCCGATGGCGAGACGATGCCCGCGGTGTCCTTCAAGGTCAGCCCGATGAAGGCGATGGGGATGCCTTCGAATTCCCTGATCTCGTAAGGCGGCAGCACGCTCTTGCCCGTCGCCGTCTCGATGGTGGACGCCGCTAGATAGCGGAATCTGGCGCCCGTAAAGGAATGCGGCCCCTGACAGCCGTCGACGGGATGACAGCCCCCGTTCTGCATCCGCAGGAGCTCGGTCTTGCCTTCGTCGAATTCGTGATTGCCGACCGAGCTGATCGCGAGCCCCATCATCGAGAGCGACTCGATCGAAGGTTCGTCGTGGAACATCGCCGACAGGAACGGGCTCGCGCCGATCAGGTCGCCGGCGGCGACGAAGATCGTGTTCTTGTGGCCCTCGCGCAGCTGCTTCACCAGCGTCGCCATGTATTCGGCACCGCCGGCCGCCACCATCACCTTCCTGGCCTTGTCCTCGGGATCGCTGATCCGGATGCCGCCCGGCGGCGGGCGCAGATTGCCGTGGAAATCGTTGATCGCCAGGATGCGCAGCTCGACGGGTGCGGCGGTTTGGGCGGACGCGGGCAGGGCGGCGAGCGCGAGCGAGAAGACGGTCAGCCGGAGAACATGTTGCATGAAACCAGACTAGTCGTTCCGCACGAAGATTTCACGAAGCTTTCTTCCTTCTCCCCGTCTCGAGAAGGTGTCGCGAAGCGCCGGATGAGGGGGGGTCTCCGCAAATTCAAATGTGAGTTCGACTCGCGGATAGAACCCGTCACCCGTCTCGCCGCTTTGCGGCGAGCCAGGCTCTCCCGCCATGGGAGAGGGAAGACAGCCTACCGCTTCTTCCTGTTCATAAACGCGTTGAACGCGGCGGTGGCTTCTTCCGACTTCAGCCGCTCGCCGAACAGATGGGCCTCCTGATCGATGCGGCGGGTGAGCTCCTCGGATGCGACGCGGAGCAGTTTGCGCGAGATCGCGACCGCTTCGGCGGGAAGCCGGCAGATGTCGCGCGCCACCTTGCGTGCCTCGACCTCGGTATGACCCGGCGAGACCACGGTGTTGACGAAGCCGGCGGCATGCGCTTCCGCGGCCGTAAAAGTCCGTCCCATCACCAGCATGGCGAAGGCGCGCTGGTAGCCCATCGTGTTCGGCATCAAGAGGCTGGACGCGCCGACCGGCACGAGCCCGAGATGGATGTAGGGCGCGGAGAAGGTCGCCGCGTTCGAGGCCAGCACATAGTCGCAATGGAACAGCATCACGGTGCCCATGCCGATCGACGCGCCGTCCACGGCCGCGATCACCGGCTTGGCGTTGAGAGCTAGCGAATAGAGAAACTTGGCGCCGTCGGACAGCGTCTCGGGGCGCGACGTGTCGGCGTGCATGAAATCGTCGATGTCGTCGCCGGCGGTGAACACGCCGGAGCCCCCGGTGATGATCATGCAGCGGATGTCGGGATTGTTCTGCGCGGTGTCGATCGCGCGGCTCATCTCCCGATACATGTCCTGCGTGATCGCGTTCTTCTTGCTCGGGCGGCGCAGGGTGATCACGCGCGTTCCGCGCTCTTCGCTGACGACGATATTGCCATTCGGCATGAGGGGCCCCTGCGGTCGCCGCGATACTGACATTGCTAGACTCGCGAAACGTCAGCCTACATCATCTTGCAGGCGTGCCAATGCGCTAGCGCGACCTTTTGGAGACCGAATTCGCCCGAGACGGGCGCATCACGCTCGCCGCCGTGTTCCGCGTTGCAATGATCAACCGCCATTTTCGATTGAAAAACCACTGGTTGTGGTGCACGATCGCCTCGCGCCGTTCCATTTGGCCGATTGCCCGATTGATGATTGCCGCCACTCGTGTTGACGAATCCTCGCTGCACTATCGCGGCTGGCGCGTCGTGCTGGCCTGCTTCCTGATGGCTTTCTTCATGTTCGGCTTCGGCCTGTACGGTCAGGGCGTCTATCTCGCGGAACTGCAGCGCGCCCATGGCTGGCCGGGCACGCTGGTCTCCGCGGCCAGCACCTTCTCCTTTCTCCTGACTGCCGTCCTCGTCATCTTCACCGACGATCTGCTCGCCCGCATCGGGCTGCGGTCGCTGATCCTGTGCGGCCTGTCGGCGCTCGGCGCTTCGACGGTGCTGCTGGCGCTGCTGCAGACGCCGTGGCAGCTCTATCTCGCTTATGCGCTGATGTCGGTCGGCTGGACCGGCATGGGCACGGTGGTGATCGCGACCGTGCTGAACTCCTGGTTCGAACGGCGCCGCGGGCTCGCGCTCAGCCTCGCCTACAACGGCGCGACCTGCGGGGGCATCGTGCTCGTGCCGCTGCTGCTGTCGCTGAGCGGCAGCATCGGCTTTCGTTCCGCGATGCTGGCGGCCACGCTGGCGATGGTGGTGCTGGTGCTGCCGGTGGTGGTCATCTTCACCGGGTGGCGAACCGAAATGCCGCCGACGTCGGGTGGGAATTCATCCACTGGCGGCACTGCCTTGCCTTCGGTTCACTCACGCAAGACGCTGCTCGCCAACGCGGCGTTCTGGACCATGGTGCTGCCGATCGCGGTCGCGCTGCTGGCGCAGATGGGATTCATCATCCATCAGGTGACGTTCCTCGAACCGCTGATCGGCCGCGCCAGTGCGGGCCTTGCCGTCACCGTCATGGCGGCGATGGCGGTGGTCGGGCGCCTCTCGCTCGGCCTGTTCGTGGACCGGCTCGATCCGCGGCTCGCCTGCGCGGCATCGATGACGAGCCAGGCGGCGGCGCTGTTCGTGCTTCTGCAAAGCACGAATCCGACCGTGCTGCTCGTGTGCTGCGCCGTCTACGGTTTCTCGATCGGCAACATGATCACGTTTCCGCCCTTGATCATCCAGCGGGAGATCGGCGCGAGCGCCTTCGCCGCTGCGATGGGGCTGGGCACCTCGATCAGCGGCATCGTCAGCGCCTTCGGCCCCGGCATCGTCGGTCTCGTGCGCAGCGTAACCGGCGACTACACGAGCGCGTTTGCGATGTGCGTGGTGCTCGACGTGGTGGCGGCGAGCGTCGTACTATGGCGGCCGGGGCGACGTACGAAGCTTGCGGCTTCGTAGCCCGGATGGAGCGCAGCGCAATCCGGAATTCGTGTCACCAGCAATGATGGCCCCGGATTGCGCTGCGCTCCATCCGGGCTACGCGTCCCAGCTACCCCAACAGCACCGCATCCGCTGCCGCGACCGACTCCGCACTCTCCGTCACGGTGCGCTCGAGCGCGCCGGCCTGCACGGCGATGTTCTCGGCGAAGAAGCGCGCCAGCGAGACGTAGCGCCCGGCGTCCGCGATGCCGTCGGATTTCGCGGCGAGCGCTTCAGACGCCAGCATGCAGCCGCCGAGCGTGGCGCCGAACTGTTGCAGATACGGCGTCGCGCCGGCCAGCGCCTCGTTCGGCGCGGAAGGAAGCCGCTCCAGCAGCCATTTGCTGGTGCGCGTCAGCGACTCCAGTGCCTCACGCAATTTCACGCCCGTGGTGCCGAAGGCGGGATCGTTGGAGGCTTCGACCTGCTTCACGATTGCGGAGAGTTCGTCGAGCAGCGCCCACACCGACGCGCCGCCGTTGGCCGCGAGCTTTCGCGTGACGAGGTCGATGGCCTGGATGCCGTTGGTGCCCTCGTAGATCGCGGTGATGCGGGCATCGCGATAGTGCTGCGCCGCGCCGGTCTCCTCGATGAAGCCCATGCCGCCATGCACCTGCACGCCGAGATAGGCGACCTCGTTGCCGATGTCGGTCGAATAGCCCTTGGCCATCGGCGTCAGCAATGCCGCACGCGCGGCAGCGTCGGCGCGGACCTTCGGATCCCTGGCACGCGTCGAGACGTCGATCGCCACCGCGGTCGCATAGCAGATGGTGCGCGCCGCAGCGGTCTGCGCCCGCATCCGCATCAGCATGCGCTTGACGTCGGGATGCACGAAGATCGCATCGGAACCGTCACCCTTGTTGCCGAGGGCGCGGCCCTGCTTGCGCTCTTGTGCGTACGACAATGCCTGCTGATAGGCACGGTCGGCAACACCGACGCCTTCGAGGCCGACGCCGAGGCGGGCCTGGTTCATCATCGTGAACATGCAGCGCATGCCCTGGTTCTCTTCGCCGACCAGGAAGCCGATCGCGCCGCCATGATCGCCCATGGTCATGGTGCAGGTGGGGGAGGCATGCATGCCGAGCTTGTGCTCGACGCCGGAGGCAAAGATGTCGTTGCGCGCACCCAGCGAGCCGTCTTCGTTGACCATGAATTTCGGCACGAGGAACAGCGATATCCCCTTGGTCCCTGCGGGCGCGTCCGGCAGGCGCGCCAGCACGAAATGCACGATGTTGTCGGTCATGTCGTGCTCGCCGTAGGTGATGAAGATCTTCGTCCCCTTGATGCGATAGGTGCCGTCGGCCTGCTTCTCGGCGCGGGTGCGCAACGCGCCGACATCGGAGCCGGCCTGCGGCTCGGTCAGCTGCATCGTGCCGGTCCATTCGCCGGAGACGAGCTTCTCGAGATAGATTTTCTTCAGCTCGTCGCTGCCATGCGCGTCCAGCGCCTCCATCGCCGACGCCGTCAGCAGCGGGCAGAGGCCGAAGGCGACGTTGGCGGCGCTCCAGATCTCGCTGCAGGCGGCGTTGATCGCGAGCGGCAGGCCCTGGCCGCCGAAATCCTCGGGGCCGGAGACCGCGTTCCAGCCGCCCTCGGTCCAGCGCTTGTAGGCATCCGGCCAGCCCGGCGCGGTCGTGACCTTGCCGTCGCTGAGCTTGATGCCGTGCTCGTCGCCGACTTTGTTGAGCGGCGCCAGCACGTCGGTTGCGAACTTGCCGGCTTCCTCCAGCACGGCGCTCACGATATCGCCGTCGAAATCGCCGTAATGGCCGGCCTCCATGGCAGCTTTCAGGCCGGCGCCGTGGTTGAGCGACAGCAGCATGTCAGAGATCGGCGCGCGGTAGGTCATGGCTCACTCCCGTGGACAGTTCTTGGCGCCGTATTCCCATGAAACGGGGGAGGTCTCAACTGTCAGGAGGGTGGCGGAACGCCCGTCGGCAACGGGCTGGCGTAGCGCTCCTGTAAGGCATGGCGCGGCGCCACCGGCGCCTGTGGTATTTTGCCCCTCCGGGCGGTTGAAATGCCGCGCCTCTCCCTATAGACCGGCACCACTCGAGGGAATCCGCGGACGCTCCTGTCGCCGCCGTTTCCCGAGGGCCTGATGGGGCGTAGCCAAGTGGTAAGGCAGCGGATTTTGATTCCGCCATTCGGAGGTTCGATCCCTCCCGCCCCAGCCAGCGCTTAAGCTGCTGAGTTCGTTATGTAAGCAGCTCTGATGCCGCCGAATTTTTTGAACGCGTTTGGAAATGGAGCTTCTGATGCTCGTTCCCGAATCAAACTAAACGGCGTCGTGCATTACATCGACCATAGTGGCCTATCTCCGTGGCTTTCATCTCAGTATATACCGCCGAGGCTACTTGGGGTGGTCTGTTACGCCCTCATCGTAGGATAGGGTACTACAGCGAACAATCGGACAAGCAGTCGAAATAATGCATTGGTGCGGAATTCGCCGTGCTGTCCATCATTTCCTACAACACAGTGGAGGAGGCGATCGAGATCGCCAACGACACTGTCTACGGCCTCGGCGCCCACGTGCAGGGCACGGATATGGAAACGGTGCGGGCCGTAGCCGGAGAGATCCGGTCTGGTCAGGTCCATGTGAACTATCCTGACTGGGACCCGAACGCACCTTTCGGTGGATACAAGCGTTCCGGCAACGGCCGGGAGTACGGCCTAGAGGGGTTTTGAAGAATATCTCGAGACAAAGGCCGTTCTCGGATTCTACTCATGAAGTTGCTCTCGTCGCATCGGGTCTTGGCGCTCGTCACGACCAGCGTCCGCCAATGCAAAAGTGTTTCCGGCCGTGATGGCACACGCGTCGGAATCCGCAGAACACCTTCTGGCTCAAGGTCGGGGCTTTGACGGCTGGCTGAGTTGGCCCGTGAGTTCAGTTCGCCCGACATGTGGAGCGGTATCTCATATTTCTCCAGGCCATTTCGAAATCAATCTGTCGCGAGAAACCCGTGCGGCCGTGGATAGATGGCTCCGCGTCGCTGAAGCAAACCGATGGTTCGCGCGATCTTGGGTTGGAAGATGGGCACGGCCGTTATGTTTCGATATCGTACGGTTGCCGTTGAGCCCGGGAAGTCGATTCCTGGATGCACTGATCGATTCAGGAATTTCGCTTGTGGAAGGTGGCTGCGGAACCTGCGAGACACGCGTGATCGAAGGCATGCCGGATCACCGCGAGCAGTTTCTGAGCAAGCAGGAACAAGAGACAAACAAGACGATCATGATTTGCTATTCGGGTGCAAAGTCGAAAAAGCTGACCTTGGACCTCTAAATAGGCCCAACCGACTGCCAACGTCTAATGACAAAACGTGCGCCTTGTCCGATGCGGGGATTCGCGAGGCGATGCCCGCGGCACGAACGGCGGCGGTAACGGCCGAAGGGGACAGCCCCAGCACGGAAACAGTGCCTACTGCTCCCTCGCGCCCTATTGCGGCGCTGGCGACCGTCTGTCCGTTGGCCATGTCGATCATCACAGAAATGGCGCCACTATGAGGAAAGAGGACGTGCTCGGTCTGGTCACCCGCCTGCGAGACGACCGCATCCCGATCGAGCGCTACCATCTCTAGCTCGGGCGCCAGCAGATCGAGGTCCGCCGCCGGTAGTGCTGCCAGAGTCGGTTACCAATTTCGGCGGGAAGCGTCACTGCGGCCTCCTCTAACGATCGCCGCATCGCATTTCGAGCGTCATGGGGCGGCCAACTCGAACTTTGTTTGAATCCGCCTACGCCTCGCGCCCCGAAGTCCAATTCAGCTGCGGAAGCTCTCAATCTCAAAAACTCCAACCACACGCGCTCGGAGGCGAATTGTTGTCTCTCAGGGTGATTGAGGAGTTAGGTCCCAGCGCGCCGCTGCACAATTGCGAAATGCGCATGGGTAATACCATAGGGTCCGGTTCCCGGGACGCGGCAAACGCCGCGGCGATCTCGGAAGTGTGGGGCTCGGCTTGACCTAGAAGCTCAACAGCTACGTGATGAAGTCCGGTCATTTCCGCCAGGACACAAACGAGACAGTCTGCTTAGGAAGGTCCGGCAGAACGAAATCACGTCTCAGTAACCGAGTGGCTGACCTTGCCAAGATGGCAGCCACCGAAATAGGGCGCCTCCGTTGGCAGCATGAGTGGCGGCTCAAACGAGCATCCACATCGTAAACGCGGCGCAGAGGCAGATCGTGACCACGACAGTCATTCCGGCAAAGAAGCGCTCGGTCCGGTCCATGTCGATCATCTTCCAGATCGATCCACGTCCATAAACGTTTAAAGGCTCCTGCTTGCGCCTGTCGTAATCTGTCAGAGCTTACGTCCCATTAGATGGTGTGAGCGCTCTGCGAACTGGCATTCCAGCAAATTCGATCTGAGGGGCTTCGAAACCAACTGAATCAGCTGGTTGCTAACCGCTATCTGCAAGCCCACACCGAGCAGCTCTTGACCCTGAGTACGGCAACGCTCGTTGCGTGTGTCGGGCTCTTAGTGTCCAAGTTGCAGTAACTGATAGCCCTCCGAGGCTCGCGCAATAGCGGGGGTTGTGTTGATCAATTGGCATCGGTCGTCGAGCAGGTTCGTGGTCCAATGCGGCGAGACAAAGTAAGGATCAAACGTCGGAGTGATGAAAAGCTAACCATAATCGAAGAAGGATCGCTCAAAAGTTCACTGCTGCTGGTGCGAACCTTATTGCATGCCTGCGCAGAGCACAGGCGGACGACGCTCTGGCGCTGACACTCGACATTGCACTCAGCGCTGGGACTGCTCACCTGCTTTGATGGATGGCGGACAAAAGGCTCCAGTCATCGGACTGGAGCCGCCACCTTCCTAAGCGCCTCCGCGAGGGGGATTGCGGGCAGTCGGAAGAGCGGGGTTTATCGATCTAGTCAATGTTTCAACCGGATGCACGCTAGCGGCAAAAGTCAGACTATTGCGCTGTCATAAAACCAGTCAAACACCGGGCTTGTCATTTCAATCTGCGAGACTTTAACTCTGACACTCAGAAATAACAGGTTTGTCAAAAACAAGCCGAAGGGGGTCCGCAGTGGAGAAGGTGCGACGCTTACGCGCGATGGGTTCGCTGTGTCGTCAACAAGCAGCGTACAATGGCGTGAATAAATGGAAGCTCCTCGCGGAAGCAGAATACTGGGAGCACTTGGCTGAGCTTGAGCTGTCGTCCCATTTCCAAGAATGCAACGTCGCTTGTGCAAATGAAAGAACAGAGCCTCAAGCACGCACAGAGGCGAATGATTACTCGCGCCGGGAGACGATTGCCCCCGAAGCAACGGCGACCACGAATGACGCGCAGTGTGCGCTTATGCCCCTATGAGCAAGATCCTCGTCGCGGCAATCGAAATGTGGGTTGGTCCAGCGCGCCAGAGTCGGCGACCTTACTCTTCTGGCCTATATGTCGCGATTTTGCGCGCGCCTTCCCAAAGCTCGACGACTTGGCCGTTAACGAGCTGCTTGGCTCGTTCGCTCGCCGTTGGTTCGTCGACGCAATCAAGTTCAAGGCGAAGCTGTATGTGGCCGTCCGATCCAAGAATGTAGGCTCGATACTCCGGCATGAGTTGCTCCAAAACATCAGTTCCGAAGCTGAAACCCGAGAAAATTACAACAACATCAAGAAGCTGTCCATTTAATTAGGACGATACTCCCATCCGTTCCCGACGGATCACTGCTCTGGACATACTCAAGAGCGCCACCGCCGCTGAGGAGGTACACGTTCGGATTCACCCAACCCCGAATATTAAGCTGCCTTCGTTGCATTGCATGATCGATTAAATACATTTAACGAATTAAATTCGGATAACTGAAAATAATGTGGTGCCTCTGTCGGTCCGAAGACGTTCGTGACGTGGATGTCATGCCTCGACAGAAGATGACGATCGACGTGAATTTTTGAGGACCTGCGGTAGATTTGCGGCCGTAACGCCGCCCGCCATGACCTTGCTTCTATCGACCTCACTCACGTCAAACGCCATCGCTGCGTCTGGGGCAAAAGGTGTGAACGGAGGTGGGGCAGAGCACCATCACCATGAGCAAAACCTCGAACACCATCCTCACGACCGGGACGACGATTAATTGATGAGGGAAGAGGTCCGCCTCAGGCACTCCGGGGCCTCTGCCTTGTAAGCACATGGCCGATAGTGCCACAAACAGCATCAATGTCGTTAGGGGCACCATTCCGGCGCATCATGCTCGCGCGCCGAGAGCGTCGTCGGTCGTGGCGACGTGCAGCGTGTTCAGACTGCGGCCATCGGGCAGCGGAACGGATCAGCAATCACGCCGCTGTCAGTCTCGATTGCTCATCATGCTTCGTGCTACTGCAGTTTCTGGTTGTTGGCTACTTCTCGCGCTAAACTAAGCTCAAGCTCAGTGAGCTTTTCGATCAAGTGCTCCACGATCTCCGCGCAGTCCGAATGCGTCAGCGAATGCACTCCGCGCGATGTCAGTTGGTTCTTGAGGATAGTCGCCATCATGGCTTTGACGCTCATGGACCGGCCTCGTCTGAAAAATCGGATCGTCACAAAATCAATCTGAAGTAGACGTTGAATATGGACGACACGCAACGGCAAGAAGTTTGGTTCAACCTCCGTACAAGTACGGGCGGCGCTCGCGCTATGTTGGTTGCGAAGCACGTTGCCGTTGCAACACCAAAGCAGCGCTTCGCTCCGAATTCGGGACTTACGAAACAATTCGTTAGCTTTTATCTGGCCTGCTAGGTGCGTGCCGATTACCGCCGATTGCGGCACATGGAATGGGAATACCGGCCCCGGCTGTTCCTCCCAACCTGCGGCCGGGGCCGTTTGAACTTGCACTGCACCGTTCAACCCGGTCCACGACAATGTTTAGAGGCATTGCCATCACGCTATTTGGGCTGACCATTCTTTCGCAGCTCGATCAGACGCTCTTCTATGGTCGAAATACTGGCGCCGCGCTCAGGCTTGTGCGGGACATTAGTCGTGGTTCCGGCCTGTAGGTCAGCCGTGCTGCGCTCCTTCGGGCGGGGCATGCGCGAGCTTCCTCGACGGCTACTTCTTCAACAATACCCCTATCGTTCGCGCCATTCGCCTCACTGATCCTGCGTGACGGCCCAGCTCGGCTGCAATCTTCGATACGCCAGCGCCCGTCCGTGCCAGCTTCGACAATTGCTGGACCTCGCGTTCGGTCCATTGTTTTGGCTTCGGTGTTTTCATGGTGCGGCACTTGGGTGATATTCGCGGGTTGAAGTCGCCGTTGGCCCAATTGCGACTACGGAGGCCATCGAGATTGTCGGCTCGGAACGGAAGTCAGAGAAGGAAGGGGCGCTGTCCGAGACGGCTACTCGGAAGCCGATGATCTGGTTGCAATCTATCGAATAACCAAGCAAATCCGCGAACTGCTCTGGCATCGCGATAAATCCTGACAACATGCGCGCGTGTCGCGCGTTGGTCCGCGAGCAAGCTCGGCGGTCGCTTGCGTATGAGCGACGCCATCGGAAAGCACCCGTGATCAAGCACGTGTAAATGACGAACGTCCCAACTCCCGAAGAGCGCCGTGCGATCGAAGCGAAGGTTTCGCCACAGCGGCGAGCCGAGATCGACGGCCTCGTCAAATCGCTGGCACCGGTTATCGGCGATTTCGTGCTGGCAGCGATCACGCCGCTGAAAGACCGGATCAAGGCACTCGAGTCGCGCCCGACGCTGCGCTACCTGGGCATTTGGGATGCATCGCGGACATATCCGCCGGGGTCCTTCGTCACGCATGCGGGTTCAGTCTGGAATACCAACGTGGAAAACACCGGCGTTCGGCCGGGTGAAGGCGGAAATATTTGGAAATTGGCTGTGAAGCGCGCTTCAAAATGAAAATTTTAGACGATGCAAATGCAGAGTTGTGCCGCCGTCGGGATATTGCGCTCACCGCCTATGCGCGCCGTCTGCTCGCTCGGGGGGCCGACATTGACGGGGAAGAATTTCGCGCCGATTTACAGCGCTTATTTCCTTGATGAGGACGGACATATCCAGATGCGAGTTGATTTGGTTTGCGCGGACATCGGGGCGGCCGAAGAAACGGCCAAGCAGTTGGTTGACGGTCACGACGTGGAGCTATGGGACGGCGACCGAAAGGTGGCGACTTTCAGCCGCGAAGACTGAGCCGACACTCAGCGGGCGCCTTCGTGAAGCCTATCGCCGGAATGAATGCTCGATCTCGCGCAGCATAGCCAAGGCCTGGTCAGTATAGCGTCCTTGGGACAGTTGTTGGTCTGCGAGACTGGCGGCCGCCAGTACAAGAGCAGCTATGGCCACGCCCTTGATCATGGGCTCTTCCGCTTTTGCGTCACCACTCGCAAGGGAATGTTGTGCAAATTAGCGCGGCCTCGCACGGCCGGTTCTGTCCTGCCGAGTGCGTGAGCGATCTCGTCGGGTCGGCACCCAGCCGCCGCCATCGCCAGCAGTTGTTGATGCTCCTCCGGCGGCCACCTTCGGATTAACGGATAGCGTGACTGTGCCATCGCTCCAGCGTCCCCAGCCCGTTGCCAATTTATCCTCGGCTGAGTCGCGCTTTAACCTATGATAGCCAAGCACCGAGGCGAGCGCATGGCGCCGGACTGGGCGAGCACAGGACCTGGGCATGGATGCAGGCTCCACGGAGGCGTAAGCCGGTAGTTTTCCGGGCTGTAGATTTTTCGCCGGCCTTAATGATTCGAGCGAATGATCGCTCTGATGATTGGAGACCTCGACCATCAAGCAGAAGCCATCGCCGCGATGCAGAAGGCGATCGCCGCGACCTGTCCCGCCGAGCGGTCGAAGTGGTTGCGGGTCGCTTTGGCTTGGAAGCATCTTGCAGACTTGGCGAATGGCAAGGTGGCAGCGTGAAGTTTGCAGCCAATCGCCTGTTCGCCGATCCGGAAGCCGCTGCCCGCCAGCTCGCCGCCAGCATCGAGCCGGTCCAGGACGGCTGCATCCACATCGAGAAGATCAACGCGACGTTCATGTTCACGCTGGGTGGCAGCGGCAGCCAGTTCGGCGCTGGCCTCCGATACGCGATCGAGAAGGGCTGGCTCGATCTTCACGAAAGCGGACCTATGTGCGGCTGCTGGTGCCTGGCGAGGGCCTGCTCGGTGGTCAGTAGATCAGGGCGGAAGACAGCCAGACTGTCAGGCACGCGCAGAGAGCAATTCCCAGATACGGCAATGCGATGCGCATCGAATATCCTCCGAGACGCTTCCAATGCCGTGATCATCGCATATTCGCGAGTCCGCGCCTAGGCGCTTAGTTAGACGCGCTAACAAGACAGGCGGGGCGCAACACGCCCGCTTTAATCCGTCACGCGGACCCACCTGACAGGCTCGTTCAGACAGTGCGCGCGCACCATCGTGCGAGGGAGCCCGGCCGGGGTGTAGCCGCCATGGGCCGTCGCCCACACCTCCGCAACTACAGGGGTTGACAGGGACCCGGCGCGTTCTCCGGCCTGTCGTTCCCCCGTGCAGGCTGGGACTCCGCCTCCTGCCAGTGGAGTGAACCTTTATGTAGCCGGCTCAGACCAACGAATGTCCGGGATCTTGCTGATCCCTCTCGGGGCTGGAACGCCGCCGCCTGCGCTTCATTTCAAGCGGGCGGCGTTTTCATGAGGAAAGCCTATGGTACGCGCGCACCCCCAGCTTTGGTGCGGAATTCAGTATCTATTCTGACTGAACAAGCGCCTAGTCATTCGATCACCGGCCCATCACGGCATCTATCGGTGACTGAGAGCTGCTCGTGCTCCCGCCCTACGCGGAGCCACCCTATGCCAACCAGAAAAAAACAAACCATTCCCCTGACAACGCGACTTGCTCAATTGGCGGAGGAAGCCCGCCGCCGCGCCGAGGCGGCCCCGCCCGGAGCGAAGCGCGAAACTCTCCTGAAAGCGGCGCGCATAAGCGAAACCGCCCTCCAGCTCCAGCAATGGATTAGCTCACCTGGATTGAGAGCACCGAGCTAACGGCAAGGGCCGTTTTCTTTGCCTCACTGTGACGGCCTGGCTGGCCCCCGACCAGCCAAGGCGCACGGCCAACGGGCCGGAACGATCCGCCAGCAGCGCAATTGCTCCCTGAGTAGGAGTTGCGTCATGCGTCATGCGCCGTCGATCGTGCCGCTGGATCGGCTCGACCGGGATGTTTACCTGGTGCTGGAGGACTTCGGCGCGCGCGCTGGCTGCTCCTGGGGCGAGACCGACGAGCAGGACACCGACGTCGAGACGATCATCCGCGACCTGCTGTCTGGCCAGTATGCCTATCCGGTCAGGATCGTCGCTTTCAACGCCATTGAGGGCTGGTCTTGGGATGCCACCAGCGAGGTCGCCGATGAGCTTGCCGAGCGAACCGGCGACCATTGCGTCGAGATCACGCCGGCCTTGCAGGCGTTCATCGAGGAAAACGCGACCCGTCCGTTCGGTATCCAATTGGCGCTGCCCCTGCATGGAGCCGCTTGAGCATGGTGCGCCTGAACCCCGCCGAGCAGATCGAGCAGAGCTACGACCTCGCCATGATGGCGGTTGCGGACTACCTGACGAAAGAGCACGACGCGGCGACCACCATCGATCGGCTGATCCGCATCCTTGACCGCGACAGCCTGCGGGACGCCATCACCGAGGTCCTGGTCGATGCACGGGTGCATCCGAGGCCAAGATCGGATGCTCCGAAGGTTGATCCATGAACTGCGCCGCCTGCGAAGACACCGGCTGGGTATGCGAAGCCCACCCAGACCGCCCTTGGGATGGGCCACACGCCTGCGGCTGCGGCGCAGCCGGGGACCCTTGCCCCCGCTGCAATGCTTCCTCGGAAGCCGACCGACCTCGACCACCTGCCGGCTTTCGGTTCAGCTTCGGCCTACCGGCGGACTTGGCCCGGTTCTTCCGGAAGAGATAGGCCGCCGAGTTCTCGGCCGAAGGCCGATGCTCAATCATCGACGGCGAGATCGTAAATGGCGGTTGATGTCGGTAAGAGTGATGTGGCGCAAAACGCGGGCTTGGTCCGGGCCGCCGACGAGAGTTGCGGCCTGCACACTGTCTCTATTTTTCACAATATCAGGGACACCGGCCTTCCGAGCTACCAGTCGCCACTTTCGTCGATACTCCGCTGTCGACCACGGCAGCCCTGTCACGTCGTTTATGACAATTGGACCAACTCGTTCATTGACCAGGCGGATTACCTCATCTTGGCCGCCCAGCTCATCGAGGATCATTGGAGCCGTTCTTAGATCAGCTTCCATGCGCTTACCTGCCGATCCAGTGGTGTGGCGCAAAACCAGGTTCTTATCGATGTGCGACCAGCACAGGCCTCTGACCCACTTCTTCCCATGCCAGATCACGTCAGACTCGTCGGGCTCCGCGATTGGCACCCATTCCCCGATCACATCCTTCTGGCTGAGCCTCAGCTCAAACTGCAGCGCCTGAGCAAGAGCGATGGAGTACCACCCAAAATGCGCCCGAGCCTCGGCTCGGATCGCCTTCACATGATCGGACGTCAATTGTACGAGGCGGGGTCCCTGGGTGCGAAAACGGCTTTCGCGCAGGATTTCCAGCAAACGTAAACAGTCGTCGTCCTCTAAAACAATGAACCCGAACCTGAAAAGCGTGCGGAGCCGGGCGATCAGTGCGTGCCCCGCAGCGATCCTGCCGCCGGAAGACCAATCCTTGTACCAAGCCGTCAGCGTTTTCGACTTAACGCCTCGGAGCTGAAGGTGCCCGTGTTTCTCGCTGATGCGCTCCATCAGGCGATCCTGTTTGACGCGAGCTTGGTATCCGAGTTTTTGAAAGGGAGAGTGCGTATCAGTTCGATACAGCGCGATGATTTTTTTTAGCGTGTAGCCCATTGGGTGCTTCGAGGCTCCTAGTTGTGGATATACATCGCTACAATCAGGGCAACCAGCGCAACCGCACCGATGATGCCGACAACTCCTTGCGCAGATACGGCGGTACCGAAAAACCTTATTTCGAGTCGCTGGGGATGAGCCAAGTTGGTTCTCCTGTTTTCCCCGACTCGGTCGCCGAGCGGGATGTGCAGGCATTGGCTCTACCTTGACGACCGGCGACAAGGGCGACCGGCATCCTATCGGAAAGTGATTTAAAATCAGAAGTTTAGATGACGTGAGTTGTCATGCACGCTCTTGGGAAAAAACCGCTGATGATCGGGGTACTCGGTCGCTATGGCCTCAAGCCACTGACATTGCAGAAAAATCGGTGCGCAGTTTTGAAAACGTGGGGCAGGATCGTCAACGTGGACGGTTGCAGACTCGCAAACAGACGCCCATTCAATAGGTTAGTAGTGTTCAGCGGTTTTTCTGCCCGGCGCCGCGTTGATGGCGGGATTGCGCGCATTCATTCTCAGGCAGAAACCTTCTACCTGCGTAATCCCCGCGTACTTCACGAGCTGCACCGGCCGCGTTGATCCTTCCGTCACCGGCTCGCGCCGGCCGTCACGGCCGACGCTGAAGCGCTCGACGATGCCGGCCGGCAGGATGCGCTCTCCTTACCCGATCTCGCTGAGCTCGTGGCCGGCCTCCCGCAGCTCATCCGGCAGCATTGCCCCCGGCAAGCACTCGAACCGAACCTCGGCGTCACCTCGGACCGACGTCACCCAGCCTTGTCGCTCGCTGATGAGCTGGTTGATCTCGTCGAACCTGTCCTTGAGGTCGGCGACCGTGCCCGCGCAGACGACGTGAGGCCGCCTAGTACGGCAGAAGCCGTAGGGGCGCTATGGCGGCGCGGCGCGCGATATAGCAGTCCGATCAATCGAACGCATGTAGCCCCACCGCGCAGGGCGGCGCAAACGCTTTTCACCACGCTGGCGTCGAGTAGTCGAGCGCCACGCGTCTGCCTTCGTACCATCCCCAATCGGACGGCTTCGGCTCAAAAGGGCAGCTGTCTTCACCCGGCAAATAGTCCCACTCCTCGCAAACTTCCAAATATTCTTCCTCGCTCATGTACTCCGTGGTCGGCTCGGCGGCGGCCATGATTATCAGAAAGCCCCACGGGGAGACCCAAATCACAGGGCACAGCATTCGTCGGCGGTGCGCGCCGACGGATCGATAGAGCTTTGCTTCGTATCTGTTGCAGGCGCGACCCTGCGCGTTACGCGCAAACTTCAAGGCCCATGGGCCGATCACAATGACTGGCTGCCTGAAGGCACTCGAGCGAGAAGCTGATCATATTTTGTGGCACTTCCTGTAGGTGCTGCGGCTTGGCAACAATCTCTCACCCAGCGCGGGATCACCGATCAGTCGCAAGCCACCTGAAAGCCACCGCTCCCCATCGAGCGAAGTCGATCAACGATAACTCGGCGCGCCAGTCGTTATGCTGCTTGCTGCCATACAGGTAGAGGTGCGGTTGGTAGTAAAGGCCTTCCTCATCCGGGTTCATGGCCGCCTCGGGGATCACGACATCAAATCGGATGTCGGTTGCATGAATGATCTTGTTGCAGGCCTCTCGCAGGCTGAGCACCTCGACCTTCCATGGATCGGTCGCCCAGTTTGGAAAAAGCTTCCCGCAATCTTTCTGCTGGTTTGTTGATCCTTGCGGATGTTGATCGAAACGGATGCGCAAGCCAGTGGCGCACGAGATCAAAATCCGCGTGACTTCGGACTTGAAAAAACCTCCCTGCATCATTGCGATGGCGGGCGAGTTGAGGCCGTGGCTCGCCAACTCGGGAGATGCCGTGAATGCAAAGCAGCCGGTAAAGGTCGAGCACGAACGCTCCCGGCTCAATGGCGTGCGGCTGCTTCTCTCTGCTGAAGTACAGGTGTTCTTCCGCCATCGGTCACCGCTTGCGCCTGATCTGCCAATGATAGACGATTCGTCCTCATCAGCGCGGAACCGGCTGGAAGGGACGCTGGACGGACACAAGCTAGCGTTTTCAGCGTGATCTCAATGGGTTAGATATGACCCCATTCTCCCACAAGGGGAGAAGGAAGCCCCCATCCGCCAACGCGGGGTTAGGCCACGGACACCAAGAATTCCGCAGAAAAGTGTCGGGGGAAACGTAGGTAGCGCTCTCCTGACTCGGACCCCCGACGCTGGTCGTCGACGGGTTACGCAGGGGGCGTTGTCGCTAATACCGACGAGTATGACCGTCGTGTCCTCCATCGTCCTCTTCGGCTTGCGATCGATGTGCCCGCCTTGCTGGGCAAGCTTCAGTCGTACACGACCTGCTACAATCGCTTCAGGCCGACAGCGGAGACAAGCGACGAACAGCGCGATGTCTGGATCCGTGCGCAAAGTTCCGTTGTGCACGCCGATCTAGCCGGCTTGACCTCTTCCGCATCAGCCACGCGTTCGCTGAGAGGTCGGCTTAAACTCCACGACCTCGTGCTGGTCGCACGGATTAGCTCGCTCATTTTTCTTGACGATTAGCTGAAGCTCGAGAGCCTCGAAGGCGAGTTCATCCGCCAAGCGCTTAAACAGCTCGCGCTTTTCTATGTCCGTCGCCTGCTGACTCATCAGCATAAACTCTCTGGCGTCAGCGCGGACCTTTTCCAAACGTCGTCGGAGGTCCTTCATGTGTGCCGGCTTAGCTTTTAAACTTATCCTTGGCCCGAACAAATCAGTTTGCTGGTTCGGATCCACCCGGAGTCAACTGCCGAAACTCGATACTGGTTCTATGCGGACCGCCAAATTTGCCGCTCATCGTGCTGCGATATTTGGCCACGCTCAATGACCCAGCCCCTCGGGATTGCGGGCTGAGGACGGCCGTCTTGGCTGATGAGCCATCCCTGTCCGGCTCTCGCCGGATGATGCATAGAACTAGCATACCTGAAGGGGCATGAATGTTCGAAAGCGCACAGACGCGACTGTTGCGCCGGACTAGGCTGCGATTGATCCTGGACGCTCGCAAAGCGCTCGGGGCCCAACGGCCTTGGGGAGATGCGAAAATGTGCCGGCTGCGCTGAAGCGGCTCCGTCCGCGAACGCAGTGTTGCCGGTTGCGTGCCGGGTATGAGGCAGGAGTAACCTCGGCAGATTCTAGATTCCAACGATGGTCGTCCCTCGTGCGTGCTGCCCTTCTCATTGTGGGAATATGGCTACTGGTGAACGTTCTGTTCGTTGTAGTTGTCCTGCCCTCGCGCAGACCGGCACCTACTAGGCGAGCAGGAACTCCATCTCCGGTGACGATCAACACAACGGCTGGTCGTTCGGACGATCACGACCCACCACTCCTGCAGCGCGGGATGACGCCGGTTGCAATCAGAGTTGTTTTCGTCGTCCTCCTCCGTCCAGTCCTTCGAGCGTGGAATGCGGTTAGGCGGCACTTCAGAGGGCACCACGACTAGATGCGGGCCATCGCGCGCTTGAGATTCTCGTCGATGTCTTCACTGCGCCCCCGAGCGATTCAGCGAGACCATCAGATTGCAAGTGCGCTCGCTATGGCCATGCCTCCAAGCATGGTCATGACCCGCGTTTGAACGATGATGTGAAAAGCTCAGAGCCCAAGGGCAGCAGTCGGCGCCAGCATTCCCATCCCGAAATGCCTCAATCGGCGCTCAATTGGTCTGCCGCTTTTGGGCTGAAGCCGATCAGGAAATCGTCCAAATTTCGGCCGCCTCGAAGCTGCGGTCGCAGCCATCTAGGCAGCCTGCCGCGACCCGACCATGTCTCCGCTGGGTTCCTCGGATTGCGATATTTAGGACGAACGGGCGGGTATGGACGGCGCTTGCGATTAAACCGCGTGGCCTCGTTAGCCAGTCCAATCCTGTGGAGCCGTTCCTCCAAACGTGCTTTTTGCATCAACATTTTCTGAGTGAGTTTGGCGGCGACCTCTTGGTGAAATATCCAGAGCTCGTCAACGGAGAGCGAATTGAAATGCGCGGTGTTCATGGCTCCATCCCTAATCTTGGGCAGAAGGCCCAGGCAGACAAGTCGGGAATCCGGGAGCAGACAAGCCCTCAGTGAAATATTGATCGTGCAATCCACATTTAATACGAGAGGTAGCAGGGAGAAAGGCGCGACAGTGGTAATATCGTGGCGGAGTATTTAAATCGCCGCGCGGGGTAGCCACGTCTCGTGACCTCCACAAACTCACCCTCGGCCAGTGCTCGGGGACGAGCGCAAAGATGGCGATCGACCGGACGGCGGCGCGGACGGCTCGATGAATCGCGCTGCCTCGTGACCGGCATATTAATCAGGCAGCCAAGAGTACAATTAATTAATTCATCGCGCCGCCCGATTTAAGCCGCATGGGAGCCGTTGTCGCCGCTAAGGTTCGAGCGGGGGTGGGGCGCACCCGGGAGTTTTCGATGTCCGGTCATTTGCGATTATACTTCGCCAGTGTGGTGCTTGTCGGAGGTTTATCGGCGGCGCCTGCGTCTTCCAACCCTCTTGCCGACTTCTTCAATACTGCCACGCCCCAACCCACGGTAATCTCTCCGCCGCAAGCGGAATGCGTGCCGCGTCCCGGTACCTCGACCACTGGTGGACAGCATTGGGTCTACCGAATGGACGGTCGCCGCAAATGCTGGTTCCTGGCCGAGGGCGTCGCGACGGTGAAGAAGCCCATTCGGGCTCGCATGGCCAAAGACCGCAGCGCCAGTTTGGACGAGAACGGGACGAGGTGGAGCGCGGTCGTTGATGCGCGCGCGGAGGTGCTGCGCTCCGCACCGCCCGAGCAATCTCAGCCGCCTGTACCCGAAATGAAGGTAGCTGATGCCGCTTCCAATCTCGGCACGGGGTCGGCGGCCCCCATTGTCGATCTTCCCAACCAGATCACCTCCGAACACTCCGCACCGGGCCAAGTCGACGTTGGGCAGCTTCTCGCCGACGCACCTCAAGATATGCCGCTGGGCGCGCGCACTGCAGAGGCGCACGGCGAAGCGCGCAGCTGGACGGCCTGGTTCGGTGTACTGCTGATGACGCTTGGTGGCCTCTCGCTCTTAAGCTCGAGCCGCACGCTTCGGCATGCGTGGAGATTACGTTAGCTTAGATGCGAGGTACAGTCGCCGCGCAATCAATGGATTCCACAAGCTGGTATAGCCGAACTGCCACACGTACAAAGATTCCGTGCGCCACACCTAGTTTGGCACCGCCTTAGACGGACATTCGAGTACGATGACCGTCGCCTTTGGGATCGGACTGCATTATGCGGTACAAGGTGTTCGTGGTGGACGGCAGCCGGCAAGTGATCTGCGCTGCAAAGCTCGACTGCATTGATGAGCAGACGGCGAGACGCCGAGCCGAGCAAATGCATGACGAGCACGACGTTGAGCTTTGGCAAGGCGATCGACTCGTTGCTGTGTTCCGAAGTGCAACGTCGAATGAAGGTCGGAGCTAACGCGCGATCCTGAATAGACGGCCGGTCTCGCCGCCGAGTTAGTTCGAGCATTGTGAGGCACCCCGGCCTGGCTGGTTGCCGACATGTCGCAGCGACGTCGTCACCGAGGCTCGCTACTGCGGTCCCGGCGGTCTCTAAACGGCTCTTGCTCTGCCGCTCGCTTTGGTACGCCGTCTTCTTGTTCTTGCTTCTACATGTCGGAGCTTACTTCGAAGCTTCTCCACCTCTCTAAGCTCCTCCAGAAGCGCCCGGTGCCGTTCGTTCAGAACAGCACTAGAAAAAATCTGACGCGTACTCGACATCACATGCCTCAGAAAATGATTTGAAATAAGAAGTCGACGAAAGCGAAAGAAAGAACACTCGACCGAAGCTCAATGAGCTGAAGCCGCAGCCGCCAGATGCTCCCAGTACTCTGCCTCTGCAAGCAGTTTCCAGCTTCTCTCAGGTTGGAGTGCGGCGGTCTGTCGGCACAGCAGCGCCATTGCACGCAGGCGGCGGGCAGCTTCCATTTCGACCTCCCATGTTTTCCCCCAACATATTTTTCGTTTTTGCGATGGAGTCATCATGATTATATGACATAATCAAATTTCTCATTTAATGGCGGTCAATTTGGTTCCATTTGTAAGCCGACCGGGAACTGCTTTCGGTTTAAGCTTCACATGGATTTCGAATGCTTGCTCGCCGGCCCCCGCTGCGCGGTAAAGCGAACGAGAAACTGCGCGGGACGGCAGCACGAGATGCGAAGCTTCATGCGCGAGCATCGCAATGTCAGAAATCCCAACCGAGGACTCTTCTCTCCGCCCGCCAAGGCACGTGCCCCGGCTACCGAGCCAATAACCCTGCAGTTGGGTTGCGTCAGCGGTCTGGCTACGCGCTTCGCTCTTGGAGCGCACCACCCTTGAGTCCCGCGATGGTCTCACACTCTGGAACGTGGGCCCCGGCGACAAGGATGGCTACTGCCCCCCATGACGATGACCAGCATCACATTGAAAGCCAAGTTCGCCACGTCACGGCGGGCGGACCTGGATCGCGTCGGGTGCGTAAGTTAATAATCACGCGCGACGCATTGCGAGGCTGTTGCTTTCATGCCTCGTCTTCGCAGATAGGCTGAGTTTGGCTCCAGTTGGCTCCCTGCGACTGTCGATCTACGCGAAGCAATGACCATGTCGCGGACCGAGTGCATGTGGGTAAATGCCGTAAAATTCCGGGGTCGCCTCGCAAGGAGTGGCGCAAGGGCCTCCTTCTTCTTGATTTTGATGCATTAATCATTAAATGCGGCGTATAATAAATAAATAGACGGGCGCTTTAATTTAAAATAGGTTTGATTTAAACGGGGAGTGGATGATCGTGACGCTTCTTGGCTACGGTGGTCGCTTCTGAAGTGGCGAATATTGCAAAATCAATAATTGCCAAACGTGGCGGCCAAGCACCAGCCACGATGGGCAAGGGGGGATACCGCTAGATCTTTCGCGTAACTTGGCAGCAGTTGATGGAGCTGCGGTGGGCGGACCTATCGCCGTTCGAGCGAGCGCTACCAATTTGCACGAATTGATTTTGCGGCGACGCTCTCTGCTCTGCATTGGCAGGCGAGGTTGCGAATGACGTGCACGCATTTTTTAGCAATGTTCACTCGGGCTCGGGAAATTTCGAATTCTTCTCCGTCAATTTTCGATTTTTCGATCCAGCCAAGTTTGCGGTTTGCAAACATGGCAGCTGTCAGGCGCGCGACCGTGCACACGACATTCGCTCGCAAGCTCGGAGCGGCTCTAGCCCTAAACAGGCTTGAGCGGCACGAAGCGCTGAGCAGGACGATAGGCATGCTGAGCAGCTCGGCATCGTTCTTCAGCATAGGCAAGGCAACGGCCGATCATCCCCGCGCCATTGTGCAATTTGTGCCGGTCCGTGAATGCGGACGGCGCATCACCCAGAGGATTTAAGCTATGGCGACGCAGGCAACGGGCGGCGGCAGCACGGTTTCGTTCGGCAATACTCCGCAAGCCAACACGGACATTTTCTCATTTGCGGAAGACGCGAGCAACATTCTCATCTTGAACGTGCTGGCAAATGATCTTGGGGGCGCGGCCAAGACGCTGTTCTCCCTGGACGACGGAACGAGCACCTCTGCGTCCACCAAGAACTACGCCCCTGCGGATTTGCTGGTCAAAGATCTGGCGTACAGCAGTGACGCTGCCGGAATGGTCGGTACCGGTGACCGCAGCGCGCTCGGTGCGCGCATCTGGATCGAGTCGGACGGCACCGTTCATTACGATAAGGGCGACATCAACACTCAGCTTCAGGCGCTGGCGGCCGGGCAAACGCTGACTGATACGTTCACCTACGCGATCCAGCTGGGCAACGGCACGCTCAGTTGGGCGACGGTGACGCTCCAGTTCAATGGCGCAAACGACTCCGTCTCTATCACATCGAGTCCGCAGAGCGGCTCGGTGGTAGAAGACGCGAACATCACGCCGTATCCCTCGGATTCGCAGAGCGCGGCCGGCACCATCAGCTTCAACGACGCCGATCTCAGCGACACCCATTCGGCCACGTTCGCGGCGGCCGCTTCCAACACCACTGCGCTCGGCACTTTCTCGCTCGACCCGGTCGGCGAGGCGCCCAATGCCGCCAACGGCTCGGTGCAGTGGCACTATGCGCTTAACAATTCGGCCGCCCAGTATCTAGCCGCAGGTCAGAGCGTCACCGAGAGCTTCGTGGTGACCGTCAACGACGGCCACGGCTCGACGGCTACCCAGACGGTGACGGTGACCACCACCGGCACCAACGACAATGCGGTGATCACGGTTGGCGCCGGCAATAGCGCCAGCGGCGCGGTGACTGAGGACGCCCATCCGACCAGCGAGACCGCGAGCGGTATGCTGTCGTTCAGCGACGTCGACCTTTCCGACACCCACAGCGTCACCAGTGTGACTCCGTCGGCCGGGGCGCTCGGGATGCTGACGGCGTCGGTCACCACCGACGACTCGCACAGCACCGGCACCGGCGGGGTGATCACCTGGAACTACTCGGTTGCCGACAGCGCGGTCCAATATCTGGCGCAGGGCCAGACCAAGACCGAGACCTTCGCGGTCCATCTGTTTGACGGCACCTCGACGGTCGACAAGATCGTCACCGTCACGATCACGGGCACCAACGACGCGCCGGTGATCACGAGCTCGGCGCAGGCCGGCTCGGTTCAGGAAGACACGACGCTGACGGCGACGGGTCAGGTGACGTCGAGCGACGTCGACCATGGCGCGACGGCGGCCTACAGCGGCGGCGCGACGGGGACGTATGGCAGCTTTGCGGTCAACGCCGCGACGGGTGTCTGGACCTACACGCTGGACAACGCCACCCACCAGGATCTGGCGGCGGGCGAGAGCCACACTGAAACCTTCACGGTTACCGTGACGGACGACAAGGGCGCGACCGCGACCCAGGACGTTGTGATCACGATCACGGGCACCAACGACGCGCCGGTGATCACGAGCTCGGCGCAGGCCGGCTCGGTTCAGGAAGACACGACGCTGACGGCGACGGGTCAGGTGACGTCGAGCGACGTCGACCATGGCGCGACGGCGGCCTACAGCGGCGGCGCGACGGGGACGTATGGCAGCTTTGCGGTCAACGCCGCGACGGGTGTCTGGACCTACACGCTGGACAACGCCACCCACCAGGATCTGGCGGCGGGCGAGAGCCACACTGAAACCTTCACGGTTACCGTGACGGACGACAAGGGCGCGACCGCGACCCAGGACGTTGTGATCACGATCACGGGCACCAACGACGCGCCGGTGATCACGAGCTCGGCGCAGGCCGGCTCGGTTCAGGAAGACACGACGCTGACGGCGACGGGTCAGGTGACGTCGAGCGACGTCGACCATGGCGCGACGGCGGCCTACAGCGGCGGCGCGACGGGGACGTATGGCAGCTTTGCGGTCAACGCCGCGACGGGTGTCTGGACCTACACGCTGGACAACGCCACCCACCAGGATCTGGCGGCGGGCGAGAGCCACACTGAAACCTTCACGGTTACCGTGACGGACGACAAGGGCGCGACCGCGACCCAGGACGTTGTGATCACGATCACGGGCACCAACGACGCGCCGGTGATCACGAGCTCGGCGCAGGCCGGCTCGGTTCAGGAAGACACGACGCTGACGGCGACGGGTCAGGTGACGTCGAGCGACGTCGACCATGGCGCGACGGCGGCCTACAGCGGCGGCGCGACGGGGACGTATGGCAGCTTTGCGGTCAACGCCGCGACGGGTGTCTGGACCTACACGCTGGACAACGCCACCCACCAGGATCTGGCGGCGGGCGAGAGCCACACTGAAACCTT
The DNA here is from genome assembly GCF_023101065.1 of Bradyrhizobium sp. 172. Classification (NCBI taxonomy): domain Bacteria; kingdom Pseudomonadati; phylum Pseudomonadota; class Alphaproteobacteria; order Hyphomicrobiales; family Nitrobacteraceae; genus Bradyrhizobium; species Bradyrhizobium sp. 172. The sequence continues at coordinate 5,804,904 of NZ_CP064701.1, read as the reverse complement.
CACGGTTACCGTGACGGACGACAAGGGCGCGACCGCGACCCAGGACGTTGTGATCACGATCACGGGCACCAACGACGCGCCGGTGATCACGAGCTCGGCGCAGGCCGGCTCGGTTCAGGAAGACACGACGCTGACGGCGACGGGTCAGGTGACGTCGAGCGACGTCGACCATGGCGCGACGGCGGCCTACAGCGGCGGCGCGACGGGGACGTATGGCAGCTTTGCGGTCAACGCCGCGACGGGTGTCTGGACCTACACGCTGGACAACGCCACCCACCAGGATCTGGCGGCGGGCGAGAGCCACACTGAAACCTTCACGGTTACCGTGACGGACGACAAGGGCGCGACCGCGACCCAGGACGTTGTGATCACGATCACGGGCACCAACGACGCGCCGGTGATCACGAGCTCGGCGCAGGCCGGCTCGGTTCAGGAAGACACGACGCTGACGGCGACGGGTCAGGTGACGTCGAGCGACGTCGACCATGGCGCGACGGCGGCCTACAGCGGCGGCGCGACGGGGACGTATGGCAGCTTTGCGGTCAACGCCGCGACGGGTGTCTGGACCTACACGCTGGACAACGCCACCCACCAGGATCTGGCGGCGGGCGAGAGCCACACTGAAACCTTCACGGTTACCGTGACGGACGACAAGGGCGCGACCGCGACCCAGGACGTTGTGATCACGATCACGGGCACCAACGACGCGCCGGTGATCACGAGCTCGGCGCAGGCCGGCTCGGTTCAGGAAGACACGACGCTGACGGCGACGGGTCAGGTGACGTCGAGCGACGTCGACCATGGCGCGACGGCGGCCTACAGCGGCGGCGCGACGGGGACGTATGGCAGCTTTGCGGTCAACGCCGCGACGGGTGTCTGGACCTACACGCTGGACAACGCCACCCACCAGGATCTGGCGGCGGGCGAGAGCCACACTGAAACCTTCACGGTTACCGTGACGGACGACAAGGGCGCGACCGCGACCCAGGACGTTGTGATCACGATCACGGGCACCAACGACGCGCCGGTGATCACGAGCTCGGCGCAGGCCGGCTCGGTTCAGGAAGACACGACGCTGACGGCGACGGGTCAGGTGACGTCGAGCGACGTCGACCATGGCGCGACGGCGGCCTACAGCGGCGGCGCGACGGGGACGTATGGCAGCTTTGCGGTCAACGCCGCGACGGGTGTCTGGACCTACACGCTGGACAACGCCACCCACCAGGATCTGGCGGCGGGCGAGAGCCACACTGAAACCTTCACGGTTACCGTGACGGACGACAAGGGCGCGACCGCGACCCAGGACGTTGTGATCACGATCACGGGCACCAACGACGCGCCGGTGATCACGAGCTCGGCGCAGGCCGGCTCGGTTCAGGAAGACACGACGCTGACGGCGACGGGTCAGGTGACGTCGAGCGACGTCGACCATGGCGCGACGGCGGCCTACAGCGGCGGCGCGACGGGGACGTATGGCAGCTTTGCGGTCAACGCCGCGACGGGTGTCTGGACCTACACGCTGGACAACGCCACCCACCAGGATCTGGCGGCGGGCGAGAGCCACACTGAAACCTTCACGGTTACCGTGACGGACGACAAGGGCGCGACCGCGACCCAGGACGTTGTGATCACGATCACGGGCACCAACGACGCGCCGGTGATCACGAGCTCGGCGCAGGCCGGCTCGGTTCAGGAAGACACGACGCTGACGGCGACGGGTCAGGTGACGTCGAGCGACGTCGACCATGGCGCGACGGCGGCCTACAGCGGCGGCGCGACGGGGACGTATGGCAGCTTTGCGGTCAACGCCGCGACGGGTGTCTGGACCTACACGCTGGACAACGCCACCCACCAGGATCTGGCGGCGGGCGAGAGCCACACTGAAACCTTCACGGTTACCGTGACGGACGACAAGGGCGCGACCGCGACCCAGGACGTTGTGATCACGATCACGGGCACCAACGACGCGCCGGTGATCACGAGCTCGGCGCAGGCCGGCTCGGTTCAGGAAGACACGACGCTGACGGCGACGGGTCAGGTGACGTCGAGCGACGTCGACCATGGCGCGACGGCGGCCTACAGCGGCGGCGCGACGGGGACGTATGGCAGCTTTGCGGTCAACGCCGCGACGGGTGTCTGGACCTACACGCTGGACAACGCCACCCACCAGGATCTGGCGGCGGGCGAGAGCCACACTGAAACCTTCACGGTTACCGTGACGGACGACAAGGGCGCGACCGCGACCCAGGACGTTGTGATCACGATCACGGGCACCAACGACGCGCCGGTGATCACGAGCTCGGCGCAGGCCGGCTCGGTTCAGGAAGACACGACGCTGACGGCGACGGGTCAGGTGACGTCGAGCGACGTCGACCATGGCGCGACGGCGGCCTACAGCGGCGGCGCGACGGGGACGTATGGCAGCTTTGCGGTCAACGCCGCGACGGGTGTCTGGACCTACACGCTGGACAACGCCACCCACCAGGATCTGGCGGCGGGCGAGAGCCACACTGAAACCTTCACGGTTACCGTGACGGACGACAAGGGCGCGACCGCGACCCAGGACGTTGTGATCACGATCACGGGCACCAACGACGCGCCGGTGATCACGAGCTCGGCGCAGGCCGGCTCGGTTCAGGAAGACACGACGCTGACGGCGACGGGTCAGGTGACGTCGAGCGACGTCGACCATGGCGCGACGGCGGCCTACAGCGGCGGCGCGACGGGGACGTATGGCAGCTTTGCGGTCAACGCCGCGACGGGTGTCTGGACCTACACGCTGGACAACGCCACCCACCAGGATCTGGCGGCGGGCGAGAGCCACACTGAAACCTTCACGGTTACCGTGACGGACGACAAGGGCGCGACCGCGACCCAGGACGTTGTGATCACGATCACGGGCACCAACGACGCGCCGGTGATCACGAGCTCGGCGCAGGCCGGCTCGGTTCAGGAAGACACGACGCTGACGGCGACGGGTCAGGTGACGTCGAGCGACGTCGACCATGGCGCGACGGCGGCCTACAGCGGCGGCGCGACGGGGACGTATGGCAGCTTTGCGGTCAACGCCGCGACGGGTGTCTGGACCTACACGCTGGACAACGCCACCCACCAGGATCTGGCGGCGGGCGAGAGCCACACTGAAACCTTCACGGTTACCGTGACGGACGACAAGGGCGCGACCGCGACCCAGGACGTTGTGATCACGATCACGGGCACCAACGACGCGCCGGTGATCACGAGCTCGGCGCAGGCCGGCTCGGTTCAGGAAGACACGACGCTGACGGCGACGGGTCAGGTGACGTCGAGCGACGTCGACCATGGCGCGACGGCGGCCTACAGCGGCGGCGCGACGGGGACGTATGGCAGCTTTGCGGTCAACGCCGCGACGGGTGTCTGGACCTACACGCTGGACAACGCCACCCACCAGGATCTGGCGGCGGGCGAGAGCCACACTGAAACCTTCACGGTTACCGTGACGGACGACAAGGGCGCGACCGCGACCCAGGACGTTGTGATCACGATCACGGGCACCAACGACGCGCCGGTGATCACGAGCTCGGCGCAGGCCGGCTCGGTTCAGGAAGACACGACGCTGACGGCGACGGGTCAGGTGACGTCGAGCGACGTCGACCATGGCGCGACGGCGGCCTACAGCGGCGGCGCGACGGGGACGTATGGCAGCTTTGCGGTCAACGCCGCGACGGGTGTCTGGACCTACACGCTGGACAACGCCACCCACCAGGATCTGGCGGCGGGCGAGAGCCACACTGAAACCTTCACGGTTACCGTGACGGACGACAAGGGCGCGACCGCGACCCAGGACGTTGTGATCACGATCACGGGCACCAACGACGCGCCGGTGATCACGAGCTCGGCGCAGGCCGGCTCGGTTCAGGAAGACACGACGCTGACGGCGACGGGTCAGGTGACGTCGAGCGACGTCGACCATGGCGCGACGGCGGCCTACAGCGGCGGCGCGACGGGGACGTATGGCAGCTTTGCGGTCAACGCCGCGACGGGTGTCTGGACCTACACGCTGGACAACGCCACCCACCAGGATCTGGCGGCGGGCGAGAGCCACACTGAAACCTTCACGGTTACCGTGACGGACGACAAGGGCGCGACCGCGACCCAGGACGTTGTGATCACGATCACGGGCACCAACGACGCGCCGGTGATCACGAGCTCGGCGCAGGCCGGCTCGGTTCAGGAAGACACGACGCTGACGGCGACGGGTCAGGTGACGTCGAGCGACGTCGACCATGGCGCGACGGCGGCCTACAGCGGCGGCGCGACGGGGACGTATGGCAGCTTTGCGGTCAACGCCGCGACGGGTGTCTGGACCTACACGCTGGACAACGCCACCCACCAGGATCTGGCGGCGGGCGAGAGCCACACTGAAACCTTCACGGTTACCGTGACGGACGACAAGGGCGCGACCGCGACCCAGGACGTTGTGATCACGATCACGGGCACCAACGACGCGCCGGTGATCACGAGCTCGGCGCAGGCCGGCTCGGTTCAGGAAGACACGACGCTGACGGCGACGGGTCAGGTGACGTCGAGCGACGTCGACCATGGCGCGACGGCGGCCTACAGCGGCGGCGCGACGGGGACGTATGGCAGCTTTGCGGTCAACGCCGCGACGGGTGTCTGGACCTACACGCTGGACAACGCCACCCACCAGGATCTGGCGGCGGGCGAGAGCCACACTGAAACCTTCACGGTTACCGTGACGGACGACAAGGGCGCGACCGCGACCCAGGACGTTGTGATCACGATCACGGGCACCAACGACGCGCCGGTGATCACGAGCTCGGCGCAGGCCGGCTCGGTTCAGGAAGACACGACGCTGACGGCGACGGGTCAGGTGACGTCGAGCGACGTCGACCATGGCGCGACGGCGGCCTACAGCGGCGGCGCGACGGGGACGTATGGCAGCTTTGCGGTCAACGCCGCGACGGGTGTCTGGACCTACACGCTGGACAACGCCACCCACCAGGATCTGGCGGCGGGCGAGAGCCACACTGAAACCTTCACGGTTACCGTGACGGACGACAAGGGCGCGACCGCGACCCAGGACGTTGTGATCACGATCACGGGCACCAACGACGCGCCGGTGATCACGAGCTCGGCGCAGGCCGGCTCGGTTCAGGAAGACACGACGCTGACGGCGACGGGTCAGGTGACGTCGAGCGACGTCGACCATGGCGCGACGGCGGCCTACAGCGGCGGCGCGACGGGGACGTATGGCAGCTTTGCGGTCAACGCCGCGACGGGTGTCTGGACCTACACGCTGGACAACGCCACCCACCAGGATCTGGCGGCGGGCGAGAGCCACACTGAAACCTTCACGGTTACCGTGACGGACGACAAGGGCGCGACCGCGACCCAGGACGTTGTGATCACGATCACGGGCACCAACGACGCGCCGGTGATCACGAGCTCGGCGCAGGCCGGCTCGGTTCAGGAAGACACGACGCTGACGGCGACGGGTCAGGTGACGTCGAGCGACGTCGACCATGGCGCGACGGCGGCCTACAGCGGCGGCGCGACGGGGACGTATGGCAGCTTTGCGGTCAACGCCGCGACGGGTGTCTGGACCTACACGCTGGACAACGCCACCCACCAGGATCTGGCGGCGGGCGAGAGCCACACTGAAACCTTCACGGTTACCGTGACGGACGACAAGGGCGCGACCGCGACCCAGGACGTTGTGATCACGATCACGGGCACCAACGACGCGCCGGTGATCACGAGCTCGGCGCAGGCCGGCTCGGTTCAGGAAGACACGACGCTGACGGCGACGGGTCAGGTGACGTCGAGCGACGTCGACCATGGCGCGACGGCGGCCTACAGCGGCGGCGCGACGGGGACGTATGGCAGCTTTGCGGTCAACGCCGCGACGGGTGTCTGGACCTACACGCTGGACAACGCCACCCACCAGGATCTGGCGGCGGGCGAGAGCCACACTGAAACCTTCACGGTTACCGTGACGGACGACAAGGGCGCGACCGCGACCCAGGACGTTGTGATCACGATCACGGGCACCAACGACGCGCCGGTGATCACGAGCTCGGCGCAGGCCGGCTCGGTTCAGGAAGACACGACGCTGACGGCGACGGGTCAGGTGACGTCGAGCGACGTCGACCATGGCGCGACGGCGGCCTACAGCGGCGGCGCGACGGGGACGTATGGCAGCTTTGCGGTCAACGCCGCGACGGGTGTCTGGACCTACACGCTGGACAACGCCACCCACCAGGATCTGGCGGCGGGCGAGAGCCACACTGAAACCTTCACGGTTACCGTGACGGACGACAAGGGCGCGACCGCGACCCAGGACGTTGTGATCACGATCACGGGCACCAACGACGCGCCGGTGATCACGAGCTCGGCGCAGGCCGGCTCGGTTCAGGAAGACACGACGCTGACGGCGACGGGTCAGGTGACGTCGAGCGACGTCGACCATGGCGCGACGGCGGCCTACAGCGGCGGCGCGACGGGGACGTATGGCAGCTTTGCGGTCAACGCCGCGACGGGTGTCTGGACCTACACGCTGGACAACGCCACCCACCAGGATCTGGCGGCGGGCGAGAGCCACACTGAAACCTTCACGGTTACCGTGACGGACGACAAGGGCGCGACCGCGACCCAGGACGTTGTGATCACGATCACGGGCACCAACGACGCGCCGGTGATCACGAGCTCGGCGCAGGCCGGCTCGGTTCAGGAAGACACGACGCTGACGGCGACGGGTCAGGTGACGTCGAGCGACGTCGACCATGGCGCGACGGCGGCCTACAGCGGCGGCGCGACGGGGACGTATGGCAGCTTTGCGGTCAACGCCGCGACGGGTGTCTGGACCTACACGCTGGACAACGCCACCCACCAGGATCTGGCGGCGGGCGAGAGCCACACTGAAACCTTCACGGTTACCGTGACGGACGACAAGGGCGCGACCGCGACCCAGGACGTTGTGATCACGATCACGGGCACCAACGACGCGCCGGTGATCACGAGCTCGGCGCAGGCCGGCTCGGTTCAGGAAGACACGACGCTGACGGCGACGGGTCAGGTGACGTCGAGCGACGTCGACCATGGCGCGACGGCGGCCTACAGCGGCGGCGCGACGGGGACGTATGGCAGCTTTGCGGTCAACGCCGCGACGGGTGTCTGGACCTACACGCTGGACAACGCCACCCACCAGGATCTGGCGGCGGGCGAGAGCCACACTGAAACCTTCACGGTTACCGTGACGGACGACAAGGGCGCGACCGCGACCCAGGACGTTGTGATCACGATCACGGGCACCAACGACGCGCCGGTGATCACGAGCTCGGCGCAGGCCGGCTCGGTTCAGGAAGACACGACGCTGACGGCGACGGGTCAGGTGACGTCGAGCGACGTCGACCATGGCGCGACGGCGGCCTACAGCGGCGGCGCGACGGGGACGTATGGCAGCTTTGCGGTCAACGCCGCGACGGGTGTCTGGACCTACACGCTGGACAACGCCACCCACCAGGATCTGGCGGCGGGCGAGAGCCACACTGAAACCTTCACGGTTACCGTGACGGACGACAAGGGCGCGACCGCGACCCAGGACGTTGTGATCACGATCACGGGCACCAACGACGCGCCGGTGATCACGAGCTCGGCGCAGGCCGGCTCGGTTCAGGAAGACACGACGCTGACGGCGACGGGTCAGGTGACGTCGAGCGACGTCGACCATGGCGCGACGGCGGCCTACAGCGGCGGCGCGACGGGGACGTATGGCAGCTTTGCGGTCAACGCCGCGACGGGTGTCTGGACCTACACGCTGGACAACGCCACCCACCAGGATCTGGCGGCGGGCGAGAGCCACACTGAAACCTTCACGGTTACCGTGACGGACGACAAGGGCGCGACCGCGACCCAGGACGTTGTGATCACGATCACGGGCACCAACGACGCGCCGGTGATCACGAGCTCGGCGCAGGCCGGCTCGGTTCAGGAAGACACGACGCTGACGGCGACGGGTCAGGTGACGTCGAGCGACGTCGACCATGGCGCGACGGCGGCCTACAGCGGCGGCGCGACGGGGACGTATGGCAGCTTTGCGGTCAACGCCGCGACGGGTGTCTGGACCTACACGCTGGACAACGCCACCCACCAGGATCTGGCGGCGGGCGAGAGCCACACTGAAACCTTCACGGTTACCGTGACGGACGACAAGGGCGCGACCGCGACCCAGGACGTTGTGATCACGATCACGGGCACCAACGACGCGCCGGTGATCACGAGCTCGGCGCAGGCCGGCTCGGTTCAGGAAGACACGACGCTGACGGCGACGGGTCAGGTGACGTCGAGCGACGTCGACCATGGCGCGACGGCGGCCTACAGCGGCGGCGCGACGGGGACGTATGGCAGCTTTGCGGTCAACGCCGCGACGGGTGTCTGGACCTACACGCTGGACAACGCCACCCACCAGGATCTGGCGGCGGGCGAGAGCCACACTGAAACCTTCACGGTTACCGTGACGGACGACAAGGGCGCGACCGCGACCCAGGACGTTGTGATCACGATCACGGGCACCAACGACGCGCCGGTGATCGTCGCTGGTCATACGCTGAACTACACCGAAAACCAGGCCGCCACCGCGATCGACCCGGCGCTGACGGTGTCCGACGTCGACAATGCCAATCTGGCCTCGGCGACGGTGCAGATCACCGGCAATTACGTCAACGGCCAGGATGTGCTGGGCTTTACCAACCAGAACGGCATCACCGGGTCGTTCAACGCGGCGACCGGCACGCTCACTTTGACCGGGTCATCCAGCGTCGCGAACTACCAGACCGCGCTGGACTCGGTGACCTACTTCAACACCAGTGATAACCCGTCGGGCCTGGCCCGCACTGTCACCATCATCACCAATGACGGGGCCGCCAACAGCGTGGCCGTGACCGATACGATCAATGTGACGCCGGTCAACGACGCGCCAGTGGTTGTCGCTGGTCATACGCTGAACTACACGGAGAACCAGGCCGCCACCGCGATCGACGGCGCCATTACCGTGTCCGACGTCGACAGCGCCAATCTGGCCTCGGCGACTGTGCAGATCACCGGCAATTACGTCAACGGCCAGGATGTGCTGGGCTTTACCAACCAGAACGGCATCGCCGGATCGTTCAATGCGGCGACCGGCATGCTGACCCTGACCGGTTCTTCCAGCGTCGCGAACTACCAGACCGCGCTGGATTCGGTGACGTACTTCAACTCGAGCGACAACCCGTCGGGCGCTATCCGTACCATCAGCTATCAGGTTGATGACGGGCAGGCGGCAAACCACGCCAGCAACGTCGTTACCTCGACGGTGTCGGTGACGGCGGTGAATGACGGACCTACGAACACCATGCCGGCCAGCTACACCTCGAACGAGGATACCTCGGTCAAGCTGAGTGGCCTGTCTGTCACGGATATCGATTCAGGTGCAAACAACATCACGGTCACGCTGGCGGTCGCCAGCGGCACGATCACGGCCGCCACTGCGGGAAGCGTCACCGTGACCGGCTCCGGGACTGGCAGCATTGTACTGACTGGGACCGTGGCCAACATCAATACCTACCTAGCAACCGTCGCCAACCAGCCGACCTACGTGCCGGTGGCCAATGCCAATGGTGCGATATCCCTCACCATGACGACCAGTGATCAGGGCTTCACCGGCACGGGCGGCACGCTGACCGACACCGACAGCATCAATATCAACATCACGGCAGTGAACGATGGACCCACGAACACCCTGCCGGCCAGCTACACCACGAACGAGGATACCTCGGTCAAGCTGAGCGGCCTATCTGTCACGGATATCGATTCAGGTGCAAACAACATCAGCGTCACGCTGGCGGTCGCCAGCGGCACGATCACGGCCGCCACTGCGGGAAGCGTTACCGTGACGGGTTCCGGGACTGGCAGTATTGTACTGACTGGGACCGTGGCCAACATCAACACCTACCTGGCAACCGTCGCCAACCAGCCGACCTACGTGCCGGTGGCCAATGCCAACGGCGCGGTGTCCCTCACCATGACTACCAGTGATCAGGGCTTCACCGGCACTGGCGGCACGCTGACCGACACCGACAGCATCAACATCAACATCACGGCGGTTAACGACGCGCCGGTGAACACAGTTCCCGGTACGCAAGAAGTGCTGCACGACGCCAACCTTTCCATCACCGGAATGTCGATCAGCGATGTGGATGCCGGCGGCGCGGTAAATATCACGACGAACCTGTCGGTTCTACACGGCACGTTGACGATAGCGTCAGCCGGAGGGGCGCTGGTATCGGGCAGCGGCACCGGATCGGTGACGCTGACCGGAACGGTGGCACAGATCAACACGACATTGGCAGCGGCCAACAACGTCGTCTACAAAGGTGTGGCCAATTTCGTCGGCAGCGACACGTTGACGGTACTCACCAACGATCACGGCAATACAGGGACAGGTGGGAATCTGACTGACACCGACGCCGTGACCATCAACGTCGAGAGCAACAACCCAGGTACACTGACGACTAGTCCGACCGACGTCATCTTCTACGCCAGCGGCACGAACACCCTAAATGGAACAAATGCGACCTTGAACGGTACAGATAGCATAACCGGTGGGACCGGCACGGACACGCTTATCCTCACCGGTGGCTCCCCTCTCGCCACATTTGGTGCCGGAAACATTGTTCTCACAAACTTTGAAGTCTTCAAAATTGTCGACAGCAACAGTGGAAACCATACCAACAACATCACATTCCTTTCGGGTTTCCAAAACAATGGGACATTGACTGTCGACGGTTCCGGAATCGGCGGTAATGGGAAGCTCAATCTGCAAGCAAGCACTGTCACTTCAGGAGCTTTTGTTGTCATCGGCGGAGACAACGACGACATTATCAACACTGGCTCCGGCGACGACACAATCACCGGAGGTCCGGGCAACGACACCCTTACTGGCGGCGGCGGCAACGACACGTTCAACGTCAATTCCGGCACGGACACCGTCACGGATCTTTCGGGTAGTGATGTACTCGTTGTAAGCGCAGGCGCAACGACCAACGCCACGGTATCAGCAGCATTTACCGCAACGTCTTCGACCAGCAACGCTGGTACGGCCAACCTGAGCAGCAACGGCTTTGCGGTTGACTTGAGCGCAGCGACCGGTGCCAACGGCTTCACGGTCACCAACACCGGCGCAGCGGCGGCCATCACCGGTTCAGCACAGAATGACACGCTGATTGGCGGCTCCGGAAATGACACGCTCGTCGGTGGCTCGGGTGCTGACAGCATTACTGGAGGCGCCGGCGCTGACACGATGACCGGTGGAGGCGGTATCGACACGTTCATCATCAACAGCACACAATCTCTCGGCATCGTTGGGGGCTCCGGAGATGTCGGTACAATTTCTGGCTATGACGTTATTACCGACTTCGCGACGGCATCTGACATCTTGAATTTGCAGGGGACGCCGGCGGCAGCAAGCAATACGACTGGCGTCAACGGCACCGACTCGGCCCTGACGATCGGCGGTAACAAAGTCAGTTCGCATGCTATTACAAATGGAATTATCACTTTCGATGATACAGGCACATATGCGACGGCGTTGAGTTTGACATCGACCGCGAATGTTGCCGCCGTCGTGGATTATCTGAACCGCAACGACATTGGCACCACTGGCACAACGGTGGCGTTCATAGCGACCATTGGTGGCACGGCCCACACCTACATTTACGAGCAACTGTCGACTGGCACTCCAGTAAGTTCGAGCGATTACCTTCTTGTAGACCTCCAAAATGTAACTTTGACCAGTGGCGGCACGAGCTTAAGCTCCTTGATTCCTACGCACGTCGCTCCGGCAGGCATTGCTGGCGAGGCCATCAATCTCGGTTTGACGAATCCTACGGAATTCGTCGGATCCATCACCGTGAGCATCGCCGGCGTTCCCGCTGGTTGGACCTTGAGTGAAGGCATCGACAATGGTGACGGCGCGTGGACCGTGCAAACCAATGATCTCAGCTCGCTAAATGTCACTGCTCCGAGCGGATATGTTGGTGCTACGGCACTGCATTTGACGGAGACTTGGACTAACGTGGGCGGTAGTGCCGGACGCGCATTTTTTACCGACAACGTTGAAGTCTATGCGCAGGGCTCCCCAATCTTTGCGCTCTCGGGCGACGACAACCTGACCGGCTCCAGTGGCCACGACATGTTCGTGTTCTCGCAGCCGATCGGTCATGACGTGATCTATAGCTTCGACGCCGCCTCGGATCAGATCGATCTGATCGGCTATGCCGACCTCACCGGCTTTGGCGACATCCAGTCGCATATGGTCAATGACGCCAACGGTAACGCGATGATCACGCTCGCCGATGGTCAGTCGATCACGCTGAATGGGGTCGATGCCTCGTCGCTCACGGCAAGCGACTTCATCTTCGATCAAACGCCGGTGACTGAAAACGCCGGGCACATGGTGATCAGTGATGGCGCGATCCTGCCGCTCTCCGGCACCATCGACAACATCGGCACGATCGAGTTGAACTCGACCGGAAGCGAGACCGATCTCGAACTCATCGAGCACGGCATCACGCTCCAGGGCCACGGGCAGGTCATCCTGTCCGACGATAGCGAGAACGTGATCACCGGAACGGTCTCCGACGTCACGCTGACGAACGTGGACAACACGATCTCCGGTGCCGGCCACCTCGGGGATGGGGTGATGGTGCTGGTCAATGAAGGCACGATCATCGCCACCGGCACCAATGCACTCGACATCGATACCGGATCTAACGCCGTCACCAACCCCGGCACGCTCGAGGCAACCGGAACCGGTGGACTGGAGGTCCACAGCGACCTCATCAACACCGGCGTGTTGTGGGCCAATGGCGGCAACGTCACAATCGATGGCAATGTCAGCGGTAACGGAACGGCTCAGATTAGCGGTTCGGCCACACTCGAATTCGGAGCGGCCTCATCTGCGAATGTAGCGCTTGATGCCCAAGCGACCGGGACAATCGTGCTCCATGACTCCTTCGACTTTAGCGGGGTCGTGTCCGGATTTAACGGCGATGACCACCTGGATCTCCTCGATGTGGCATTCGGGGCCGGCACGACCGCGAGCTATGTCGCAAATCAGGCTGGTGCTGGAGGAACCCTGTCGGTGACCGACGGAGTCCATACCGCCAATATTAACCTGTTGGGCCAGTACGACCCCGCGGGCTTCCAAACCGAGGCAGACAAGAACACGGGAACGCTCATCAGCTACCACGACCATCTGGCCTGATGCGCTGCGGGGAAATGGTTCGGGGCGAATGTTGCGGCCCCGACTTTGGATTACGGTGTGATTTTGAAGAGGGGCGGATTTTCCGCTGATCTGTGTGAGTACTCCGTTCAAAAGACCCGACGAACTCCGGCGTTTGCTGCAAAGCTGCCGGGGCTATTTCGTCACTGCCGCGATCTTCAGCTTGGCGATCAATCTGCTTTACCTGGCCGGACCGCTCTACATGCTGCAGGTCTATGACCGGGTGATCTCAAGCGCCAGCGAGATCACGCTGCTGATGCTCACGATCGCGCTGTTGATGGCGTTTCTGGCGCTGGCAGGGCTGGATGCCGTACGCGCCCGCGTGCTGACCCGCGCCAGCATTCGCCTCGACCAGACGATCGCGGCGCGCGTGATGACGGCGATCATTCATCGCTCCGCTGGCGCCGGCGGCGCGCGCAGCCAGCTGCTGCGCGATTTCGACACCTTCCGCCAGTTCGTCACCGGCATGGGGATCCATGCGATCTTCGATCTGCCCTGGGCGCCGATCTACATTGCCGTGATTTTTGTGCTGCACCCGTTCCTGGGGGCGTTCGCATTGGGCTGCTCCATCCTGCTGATTCTTATGGCCCTGTTTAACGAGTGGCGGGTCAAGCTGCCGTTGACGGAGGCCGGCGAGGCGGCTTCCCGGAGCTACAGCTTTACCGAGATGAGCCTGCGCAATACCGAAGTGGTGCGGGCGATGGGCATGACCGAAGGGCTGCTGAGGCGTTGGGCCCGTGATCGCACCCGCATGCTTGAACGGCAGGTCTCTGCGAGCGATCGCGCCGCCACCATGCAGAGCATCATCCGTTTTCTGCGGCTTGCCATGCAGTCAATGATACTTGGCCTCGGCGCCTATCTCGTGATCGAGCGACTTGCAACCGTCGGCGCCATGTTCGCCGCGAGCATTCTGCTCGGAAGAGCCCTGCAGCCGGTAGAGCAGATCGTCGGATCCTGGCGCAATCTTGTATCTGCTCGTGGAGCATTCCTGCGCATCCGCGAGCTCTTGAAAGCCGATCCCCAACGGGAGGTCGGTTTGACGCTGCCGCGCCCGCAGGGCCGAGTCTCGGTCGAGGGGCTCTCCTATGTGCCGCCGTTTGGTTCGAAGCCCATCCTGCGCGCGGTATCGTTCGCAATCGAGCCGGGCGAAGTACTGGGCATCATTGGTCCTTCGGGCGCCGGTAAATCCACGCTTTCGCGTCATCTGGTCGGTGTGCTTGCGCCATCTGCTGGCGCGGTGCGACTGGACGGGGCGGACGTCTCGAGCTGGATCAAGACGTCACTCGGCCAGCATATCGGTTATCTCCCCCAGGATATTGAGCTGTTTGCTGACACTGTTGCCGTCAACATCAGCCGATTCCAGGAGGGCGAAGACAGGGAGGTGATTCTGGCGGCGCGGATGGCGGACGTGCACGAGATGATCCTGCGCCTGCCGGATGGCTATGATACGCAGGTGGGAGAAGGCGGCGCCATACTCTCGGGCGGTTATCGTCAGCGTATTGGTCTTGCCCGCGCCATCTTCGCCAATCCGAGCCTTCTCGTGCTCGACGAGCCGAGCTCCAATCTCGACGCCGAAGGAGACGCCGCGCTCGCCGATTGCATTCTTCAACTCAAGAAGCGCGGCACGACGGTGGTGATTATCTCCCATCGGCCGGCCACCATCGGCGTGGCTGACAAGATCCTGGTGCTTCGTGAAGGCGTCGTCGAGATGTTCGGACCGCGCGCCGAGATCCTGGCCCGTCTGACGAGGCCCGTTCCGATCCACACGGTCCGCGAGACGACGGGTTAGGATATGGTCATGGCGCTGATGGAGTTTACAAGCCGGTCGAAACCAGGCGCACTGGCGCCGAGCTTGACGATTGATCAACTCAGGAGCGGTGCACCGAGCGACTCGATTCGTCGCGTAGCACTCGCGGGATGGCTGATCATCGCCATCTTTTTCGGCGGTTTCGGCACCTGGGCCCTGACGGCACCACTCAACGGCGCCGTGGTTGCAAATGCTATCATCAAGGTCGACGGCAACCGCAAGAGCGTCCAACACCTCGATGGCGGGATTGTCAGGGAATTGCATGTCCGGGAAGGGGAGCGGGTGCTGACAGGCGATCTCCTGATCGTTCTGGACGATACGCAGGTCCGTGCCGAGTATGAGGTGCTCACACAACAATATGCCGTGCTTCGTGCGACGGAAGTACGGCTCCTGACGGAGCTCGATCATGGATCCGAGCTGACCATGCCGGCCGATTTGAGGGCGCGCTCTGATGACCGCTACTTTAAGAGCGTTTGGACCGGTCAGCTTAATCAGTTCGACAGTCGGCGAGCATCGCTTGACGGGCAACGAAGCGTCATTCGCGAGAAGATCAACCAGCTTGGCTCGCAGATTGTGGGCGCGGAGGCGCAGGTCAAGGCCTTCACCGATCAGATCAACTCGGTCCGCAACGAGGCAAAGGATCTTGCGCCGTTGGTCGAACGGGGCCTGATTGCGCGTCCGCGAATTCTCCAGCTGGAGCGGACGGCGTACGGTTTGGAAGGCCAGATCGCCGATACAAAAGCTAGTATCGCGAAGGCCCGACAGGCCATCGCCGAGCAAGAGCAGCAGATCGCCCAACTCGACAATGATCGGATGACAGATGTCACCAAGGACTTGCGTGACACGCAGGCCAGATTGCTTGAGGTCATTCCGAAGGCGTTGAGTGCAAAGTCGGTCCTGGGTCGCATGGAAATTCGGGCGCCCTATACCGGCCGGGTCGTGGGATTGACCGTGTTCGCCGTCGGCAGCGTCATCCAGCGCGGCGACAAGATCCTCGACATCGTACCGGCCGAGGACGCACTCACCATCGAAGCCCAGGTTGCGGTGGAGGACATCAGCGACGTACATCCCAATATGCGCGCCGAAGTCCATCTCACCGCCTACAAGCAGCGGATCGTCCCGATCATTCACGGCGACGTCATTCAGGTTTCGGCTGACCGCCTCACCGATCCCAAGACAAATGCGCCGTACTACACGGCCTTTGTCCGGATTGATCAGAGTGAATTGGCGGACATGCCGAACATTCGCCTGTACCCTGGCATGCCGGCGACCGTTATGATCCCGACCGTCCAGCGAACCGCGTTTGATTACATCGTCGGGCCGCTTGCAATGTCATTCAATCAGTCGTTCCGGCAGAAGTAACCGGTCAAGTAACCGATGGACGAGGCAATCCAGTAGCGACGGCGAGCCGGACGACAAGGGATCAAATGGCCTCATCCCGGAGGCCAAGTTCGCTTGACGACGCAAATCGCTGCAAAAGCCAGAGGTCGAGGAGGTGCGGTGTGAGAGGCACGAGGCCATCAAGGCATCCATAGCGCTTACCGCACGGGCGATATCAACAGCTTACAGACGGCGCGCATCGGCTTTGCATTAATATAGAATTTCCGAATAATCAAATTATACCGCTGATCACCCGTAATAATCCGGTGATTCTTTAATGACTCTCAGCCGGCGCTCTGCCCAGGATTCCGATTGTTGGCCGGCTATCATCTTTGTATTACGACGTTTTATCGATCTTTGGATTGTCACGACGGCTCGTTTTGCGGCGGTTAATTCAAAAGACATTATATATTAAATGTTGACGCTAATAAACATTTAATAGATAGTTTATCGCTGGCGGCCGGACATAAATCCGCAGCCGCTGGAAGTTGCCGAGGTGTCTGCAAATTCATCTTGAAAGAAGGGATTCTTCTAATGTTGCAATATTACATCGAGACCAAGGAAGTCTTGAAGCGTCTGCGAATGGACCAGGATGGCGTGGTGTCATTCGAGTACATCATCGTCGCGGTTTGTATCGTTGGCGCAGTGGGTGCTGTGTTCGGTGGTGGAGCTGGTGGGCAGATCGGGGCGGCGTTAACGACCGGGATTACCGCAATCACCACCGCTTTCACCACCGCGATCGCTGGTTGATACGGCCATTTTGGCGCCAGAGGGGGGCAATCCAAGCTGCTGCCCCCCTCCCGCTGGAGTGCTCCAGCTAATTTGCCTTCCACTTTTTGAAACGTGCATTTCATGAGTTGGATTGCTCCCACAGTCTCGATCCTGGAAATCCTGTTGTTGCTCCATGTCGCAACGATAGACGTCGCGACGCGTTCGATCCCAAACGAAATTTGTCTCGCGCTGGCGCTCCTTGGGATCGCCGGTCAATTGCCCAGCTCGATACACGTCGCTGTGTCGCTGATCGCAGCCGCGATCCTCTTCCTGCTCCTTTTTGTCCTATACGCGCGCGGAGGAATTGGTGGCGGCGATGTCAAGCTGTTGGTTGCCCTGGCGGTTGGTCTCCCCCCGAGCGGCGTGATGCAGTTGCTAACGGTCACCGTGCTGGCCGGCGGCGTTCTTGCCTTGGGGCATCTGATGATGCGCCACCTGCCATATCCCAGGTTGGCACCCGCCGGATCGTCGCTCGTACGGCGGATCTACGCGATCGAGCGTTGGCGCCATTTGCGACACGCCCCGCTGCCTTACGGAGTTGCTATCGCATGTGGCGGTATCTGGACCATTCTGAGCAAAGGATCGTGAAATGTCATCCGCGCTGCGTCTGTCGATCATCGTGGTGCTTTTGCTTGCAACCACAGCGTTCGGACTGATTGCCTATAGCATGAACCTGCCGAAGGCCACGCCTCCGGTCCCGGTACAGGTGACAGCGACGACCCTCGCGCCGGCGGCGCCGGCGACGGCCGGATACTTTATCGCGGTACGGCCGTTGCCGAGGGGGACGTTGGCCCGCGAAGAGGATTTCGCCGTGCGCGCGGTGCCGCCGGAGCGCGTTCCCCAGGGAGCTATCCTTGAAACCCCCGAGTCCAAGTCCGGACTTCCGGGTTCACTCATCCGCAACTTCGTCGAAGCGGGCAGTCTCATTACATTGCAGGATATCTTGCGTCCGCGGGACCGCGGTTTCCTCGCCAGTATCCTGGCGCCAGACAGCCGTGCCATCAGCATCAAGGTTGACGAGGAGGCCGGTGTCTCGGGCCTCATCAGGCCGGGCGATCACGTGGACGTCGTGTTGACCCAGGTCTTCGAGAAAGTCGATACCGCGCGTCGCGCCCTCAGCGAAACCGTTCTGCGCAATGTTCGAGTCATCGCGATTGATCAGGAGATCGTGCAGGGCGCGCGACCCATTAGCGGGATGGCAGGTAAGCAAACGCAGACTGTTTCACTGGAGCTTACGCAGGTCCAGGTCAAGAAAGTCACCGTCGCAAAGCAGCTCGGGACGCTCTCCTTGGCCGTACGCGCAGCAGTCGATCAGTGGGACAAGGCAGACACCGGCGCGATGTCGAGCTGTGATGTGTCGCCTGAACTTGCCCGCCAGTATGCAATTTCTGCACAGAGAACGGCAGTGGTCGTTCATTCAGGCGGTGAGGTCAAGCAATACACGGTCAGAAAGCAAGTGGAAGACGCTCTCGTCAGCTGCGACGGTGCATCGGATGCCGTAGGCCCGACTGCAACGGCGGTGGGTTACGATAACAGGTTGTCGGAGAAACGCTGATGAACATTGCCATAGCCACTCCGCCTGAAGAATCGACCTCAATCGTCACGCGTAACCGCATCGTCGGTTTCGTAAATGATGAGCTCAGCGCTGCGGCGTTGCGCAAGGGGCTCGAAGGCGCCAACCTCTCGATCAGGCGCGGCACGATCCGCAATGCCATACGGATGCTTGAAACCGACACCGACCTGTTTGCGCTGGTGGCAGACATCAGTGGCATCGATGATCCTTTTACTGAACTGGAAAGGCTGTCCGGCGTCTGTCCACCCGATGTCCGAGTAGCCGTGATCGGCGATAACAGGGAGATTACTTTCTACCGTGAGCTCCTGGAGCTCGGCTTGACGGAGTATCTGCCGCGGCCGCTCACGCGCGATATGGTGCTGGACAAGCTGCGCCCCAAGCTGCTCGGCGACGTGGCAGCCAACCACATCGATCGTGGCGGGCACGTGGTCTCGATCTGCGGGGCGCAGGGCGGCGCCGGCGCCACGAGCATCGCGATCAATCTGGCGCTGCAACTCGCCGAGACAACCAGGGCCAAGGTGGCGCTGCTTGATCTTCATTTGCAGGGCGGCGAGGCCGCCGTGATGCTGGGTGTTCGTCCCGGGCCGGGGCTGCGCATCGCTCTGGAAAATCCGATGCGGGCGGACACACTCTTCCTCGAGCGCGCGGCAATCGAAGTCAACGAAAGGGTTTGCTTGGTCTCGGCCGACGAGGACCTCGATGCGCAGCTCGAAATTACGGAAGCTGGCATACGACACGTGCTGGGTCTGCTGCGTCAACGGTTCAACTACATCGTCGTGGATGTACCCGTCCCGTTTCCGCCGTCGATCTATCCCGTGATTAAACTTTCCCGTCATGTGATGGTGCTGCTCGAATCCGAGGTGACCGGACTTCGCAATGCCCATGCGCTACGCGCCGCCGTGATCAACATCGCGGGCAAGGACCGGGTCTTTACCTTGCTCAACCGGGCCGGTCGTCCCGGGGGCCTGCCGAGGGCGGCGGTCGTCAAGGCGTTGGGTGCAGAGCCCGACATCGTCATTCCCGATCTCGGCAAGGGCATGACCGAGGCGCTCAATCTGGGCATTCCAGCTCTGAAGCACGTCAGAAAATTGCGGCGCCACCTGGCACCGATCGTACGGGAGATCAGCGGTGTCGCTGCTGAGCGGAGTGGCTGGTGGAGGAGGGTGCTCACAGCACATCTGCGATGAAAAAATTTGGTAGGCGTGAAGACGACACACCAGCTCACATATCTTCATTGGCGACAAGCCTCCCTGCATCTGCGATGGCCTTGCCTTTGCCGCCGCTCAGCACGGCTGTATCCGCACCGAGCGTGCCGTCGCCCGCGCCAAGGCGCGACGAACCGCCGATCGACCAACCCATAATCCCGCCTTCGCTGCGCGAACGGGTAATTGAGCAGATCGAGCCATCGGTGGCCGCAACTGTCTCGCGGGAAGTTCTCCGGCGGCAGATTGAGGAGATCATCCATCAAATTGCCAACCAGGAACGGCTCGAGCTGTCGGGCCGTGAGCAGCTGCAGCTCGCAGACGAAATTGCCGACGACATGACGGGCTACGGGCCGCTCCGTCCGCTACTGCTGGACCAATCGATCAACGATATCATGGTGAACGGTCCGAGTAATGTCTACGTGGAGCGAAACGGCAAGCTGGAACGAGTTGCGGTGCGATTCCGGGACAATGGTCACATTGCTTCCGTCGCTCAGAAGATTGCCGCGCAGGTTGGCCGGCGCGTCGACGAGTCCAGTCCGATGGTCGATTGTCGCCTGCTGGATGGCAGCCGGGTCAACATCATCCTCCCGCCGCTGGCGATCCATAGTCCGTGCATTTCCATCCGAAAATTTCCAAGCCGCCGTTTGGACATAGCCGGATTGATTGAAAACGGCTCAATGACCGCGGCGATCGGACGTTTGCTGGAGATCGCCGCCCGCTCGCGGCTCAATGTTCTGGTCTCCGGCGGTACCGGATCCGGCAAGACGACGCTCCTGAACGCTATGAGCCAGTTCATCGATCACACCGAACGCATTGTCACGATCGAGGACGCGGCGGAGTTGCAGCTTCAGCAGCCGCACGTGATCAGCCTGGAGACCCGGCCCCCCAGCCTCGAGGGCACAGGGCAGGTGACACAGCGCGATTTGCTGGTGAATGCCCTGCGCATGCGTCCCGACCGGATCGTCGTTGGCGAGGTGCGCAGTGCCGAAGCATTCGACATGCTGCAGGCGATGAACACCGGCCATGATGGTTCGATCTCCACGGTACACGCGAACAGTACCCGGGATGCCCTGACCCGCATCGAAAACATGGTGCAGATGGGACAGGTCAATCTACCGTCGCGCGCCATTCGAAGTCAGATCGTCGCTGCGCTGGATCTCATTGTGCAGGTCGAACGCATGCGGGACGGACAGCGCCGCATCATTCAGATCAGCGAGGTGATCGGCCTTGAAGGGGAGGTGATCACCACCAATGACATCGCAGCCTTCGAGTATCAAGAGGAGGATGTGAACGGGCGGATATCGGGCAGCTATAAGTCCAACCTTGCAACTCCGAAGTTCAAAAGCCGTCTTGTCTATTTCGGGCTAGATGGTGCTTGGGCCGAGGCCATGAGGCAAGTATGATGCTGGAGTCCGTGATCGTCACTGTTCTGGCCCTCGCGATGTGTGCAGCAGCCATCTCGTTGTGGCTCGACGCTCGGGAAAGACGCATCAATCGCCAGTTGGCGATTGCTCTGCCAACGTCGCATCCGGCTAACCTACCATCCATTCGCCGCTTGGAGACCGGGTCCCAGGCTCAGTTTCTCAATCGGCTGTCCAATTACAATCCCGATATACCCTACGTGTTGCATCCGGCCTATGTGCTGCTCGCCGGTGCATTCGGAGCAGCAGCGATCCTTTATGCGAACAGCCAGCTGGGATATTCCCTGGTCTACGTGTCCATCGTCGCCGCAATCACGGCCATTATTGTGATACGAGGCCTGTTTGGATGGCAGAAACGTCGGTTCGCTCTTCAGCTTTTTCGACAGCTGCCTGACGCGATCCAGCTGGTGACAAGTACCGTGCGATCAGGCCTGCCTGTGCACGAGGCATTTCGTGCCCTCGCGCGCGATATGCCGCAGCCAACGGCTGGGCAGTTTGCCATCGTATGCAGCGAAGTGAATCTGGGTAGACCTCCAGAGGAAGCTGTCCAGGCTGTCTATCGGCGAACTCAGGTGGCGGAGTATGCGATCTTTGCGGTGACACTTGCCGTTCAGATGAAGTCCGGTGGCAGCCTGGCCGAGACCTTGCAGAACCTGGGAGACACTGTCAGGCAACGTGTTGCGCTGGCTGCTCGCGCCAAGGCACTGGCGGGAGAGGTGATCTTTTCCTCACGAGCGCTGACGGTCTCGCCATTGATTGCAGGTGGGGTCCTATACGCAGCCAATCCGCAAACCGTCGATCTGTTGTTCACCGATCCGGTCGGAAACAAGCTGCTGGTCTACGCAGTCGTTTCGGTGCTTGTTGGAGCCCTGGTGATAAGTTGGATGGTCAGAAGGGAAACAGCACTATGACCTCTGGTCTCAGTCTGGTGGCCCTCGCAGTCGTGGCTGGGACTGCGTCCTGCATGTTGATTATCCGCGAAATACACGTTCGTACATTGGACGCCCGGGTGTCGAACGCTGTGATGGGCGTTGCTGGCCAGTCTGCCCCCTTCCAGGATGTGACCGGTTGGTTTTCGTCACTCGGCATGCGGTATCGTCGCTTCTATGCTGAGGAAAATCTGGATCAGCTACGAACCATCCTTCAATCATCAGGTTTTAATCATCATCGAGCCTTGCCGACCTGGATCGGTGTCAAAGCGGTCAGCATGGCCCTCTGCCCGATCATCGCCGGGTGTGTCGCTCAGCTTTTCGGGAAGGCACTGCTGGATGTGCTGGTCTTCACACTTATTGGCGTGGCGATCGGGATTTTAGCGCCGCGATTGATACTGGCGGTGCTGAAGCGGCGGTTTGATGCCGCCATTCGACTGGGCACGCCGGATATGATCGATTTGCTGGTTGTGTGCAGCGAATCGGGAATGGGCCTGGAAAGCGGGCTGGCACGCGTAGCGCAAGAAATGCATGAGACCAATCCTGCTATAGCCCGGGTCATGAGCGGCCTTCTTGATGATCTCCGAATCCTGCCAAGGCGCAGCGACGCATTCGATAAACTGGGATCTACGTCGGATGGGCTCCGCCGGTTCGGACTCATGGTCGCCCAAAGCCTGCAATACGGAACGCCGGTGGGCCAGGCTCTGCGGAGTGTCGCTGTCGACCTCCGGCGCGAACGTATTACCAAGCTTGAGGAAAGAGCACACAAGTTGGGCGCCAAGCTGACCATTCCGATGGTGTTGTTCCTGCTGCCAGCCATGTTCGTCATTTTGGGAGGAAGTCCCATTCTGCACCTCGTGCGTTCGTTCGCCAGCTTCGGTAAGTAGCCATGAGCACGATTGCCCTGTCGAAAACGTCCTCTTACGATCGGACAATGCAACTGTTCGGCGGCATGTGGTTCATGTTGCTGGCGCTTGGGGTCGCCATCAAGATCGGATCATCGGCTCATGATCCCTGGCCGTCGCTCCTGTCGAGTGTTTGCCTCGCTGTCTTCTACGTGCTCCTGGCGCTGTTGATCATCACGCGGCCTCCGGCGAAGGCGCAAGCGAACGGCCGTCTCCCAAGGATCGCGGCGTTCGTCGGCACCTATATGCCGTGGACGATCGCCTTCTTCGGCGAAACCGACAAGGTGTTGCCAAACCTGGCGTCCACCGCGTGCGTGTTGATTGGCATGATCATGATGCTGGTCACCATCCGACATCTTGGCAGGTCGTTCAGTCTGGTGCCACAGGCGCGCAACGTGGTGCAAACGGGCCCGTATCGATGGATCAAGCACCCGCTCTATCTTGCGGAAGAAATCGCCGTGTTAGGCGTGGTGCTGAGAAGCCCGACGCCGCTGACAGCGGCCTTGCTCGTCTTGCATATCGGCGTTCAGGTTTGCCGCATTTATTACGAAGAGGACCTGCTTCGTCGCAACTGCCCGGAATATTCCGGTTACGAAGCATCGCGCTGGAGAGTGGTCCCTTACGTTTGGTGAGTGCTGTTCCAGTCAACGACCGGATGGGTGAGTATCGGAGGAGGTCAACTCATGAGCCACAAGAAGTCTTTGATCGTGGATCAACGCGGCGCCGTCGGGCTTGAGGCCATGATCGTCTACATTTTCTTGGCGTCGTTCCTGCTTGTGCCGCTCGCCGACCTGGCTGCTGCGGGCTTCCAGTTTATCTCCGCATGGAGCGCATTGCGCTCCTTCGGGCAGTATGTGCAGTACGCTAATCCGCTCGCCCCTGACGGCACGGTGAGCTGGAAGACAGGGCTACAGACCACAGTCGCAGGTCATGCGATCAGCAACCTTCAGGTTTTGTGCGGCGACGCAGGGGCCACCTGTTCGCCGAGCAATCTTGCTTCTCCAAAGTACATTACATTTTCGACAACCATCACTTTGGCCCCGCTTGGGGCACGCCCGCCTTTTGTGGGTTCGCTGCTGTGTCCGACCACCTGCACGTACACGCTGCGTCACTCAGAACGCTTCCAGTAGGGTGTTTCCATGCGTGATCTGCTCCGTTCCCAACGAGGTTCCGCCGCATTAGCAACAGTCATCGCTCTCGTGCCGCTCATCGGAGTAGTCGCGATCGGGGCCGAGGCCGGATCGTGGTACGTCACCCGCCAGCACGCGCAGAACGCCGCCGACTCGGCGGCCTATTCGGGCGCATTGCGGCTTTCATGTACGATGGCGGGCGCGGCCTGCGAAACCCAGACAGTGGATTATCGCGGCAAGGAATTCGCGGCACAGAACGGGTTTTGCAACTACAGTCCCAATGACGCTACCGGCTATCCGGGGAGAAACTGTCCGACGAGCCTACCGACCAGAACCTCGCGGGCCGTGCAGATCGATATCGGCGATTACAATGCGGGCGCGTTCACAACGCCACCTGCAGGCACCGGCAATGCCGTTCGCGCCAGGGTCAGCCAGCAACAACCGGCGTACTTGGCGGCAGTGCTGGGTTTGACAACCGTCAACATCCCCGCCCAAGCGATTGCCATGGTTCAGCAGCCGACAAAGGCCTGCGTCCTGGCGCTTGGACCTGACTCAGGCGCGCTCAAGCTTGCTGGTAACCTCAGCAACAACGGAACCGGCTGCGCGCTGATGTCGGATACCAGTGTTAAACTCGCCAGCACTCCAACGTTCACCGGCTCGGGATGGGCAGTTTATGGTGTAAGTGGCTGCACCCCCACGGGCAGCTGCAGCAATGTCAGCGTGCCGCACAACTATTTCATGACGTACGCTAGCAATCCGCTCAGCAAACTGGACACCGCATCGTTTAACAGCAGGACGGGCAATACAAGTATGCCCTGCACCCTTCAGGCGGATGGGTGGAAGCATTGCGCGCCCAATAGCGCCGGGACTGGAGCTTACGGCAATTTCACGGTGCAGAACGGCGACAAGTACGTTTTGGATCCGGGAACATATTTCTTCTACAAAGCAAATATAAAGATGACCGGCGGACAACTGAAAGGCGCAGGCGTAACCCTCGTCTTGCTCGGAGACTCGCAGCTCACCATCAACGGGGGAACGGCTGATCTCTCCGCACCTGCCACTAACACCTTCTCCTCTGATCTAAATGGCGTCCTGATTGATGATCAGGCCCCGAGCAAGACCAGCAACAAGGTCACCATAAACGGTGGCGGCCAGGTTAGCCTGGGCGGGGCTATCTACTTTCCCAAGGTCGACGTTAGCTGGGCCGGTACGACTTCAAGTGCGAATACGACCTGTTCGCAAGTGATCGCCAAAACGATCGACATGAGCGGTGGCGGCTACCTCAGCACGCAAGGCTGTGCGCCGGCCACCATCATTTACACCCAAGTTGTCGCTTTGGTGCAATGATGAGAAAGCTCGACAATCGCGGTATCGCGCCCTTTGAATTCATCGTGGTGTTCGTGACGCTTTTCACATTGATGTTCGTCATCTTCGATCTTGGGCGCTATGCCATCACGATGCAATCCTTGCGGACGCTTGCGAGTGCTGGCGCCCGTGCGGTCATGATCAGCTGCTATACGCCTGCCTTGCTTCAAAGCCCGCCGCAGTCGCCGGCCGGCTGCACCGGGGATCCCCTGTCCACCGCCGCCAAGAAGAACGCGGCTCCCTTCCTGTTTTTCGGAGGTCTGACGCCAACGCTGACCGTGGGGGCCAACAGCAACCGCTTGAGTGTTACAGCTTCCCAAGCAAAGTTTACGATGCTGATGCCCATATGGGGCACAGCGCTCAATGCGCCGAGCGCCTCCAACGAGATTCCCTTCTAGCGCAAATATGGCAGCAAGCCTGACATGTTTGGCTCGACGGTGCCTCGTGGCCGCGGCGTGCGGGCGAAATGCGCAGGTGCGGAATTACTCCGCCAAGCGAATCGCCAAGCGTGCCACCGACACTCCTTCGCAAAGCGACGACCGGAGCGCGCGCCAACAAGAGGTTGTGCGGCGGGACAGTTCCTGGCAACCAGTGAGAATGATGCGCGCTGGCAACATTGAAAGGTTTTCTTTCTGCTTGCGGCGGTGCGGTAAGTATCTCGTCTTGCAAGCTGCCTCCATGAGGGAGGATGATCTTGGAAGCACGAAGTAACGAATTGTAGTGGGACAGATTGTAAGCTCTGCGACGTGGTGCGCAGAGGGGAAATGTTGAGGACGTCGAGCACGTAGATTTGCGGGAATCTTCGTGGATCGCAGTGGGGGACTCGGATGAGTGGCGATGGCGTTTCGGGTAACAAGGTCGGGAGGCTTCTCGCCTTCGGCGTGATGGGTCTGGGCGCGGCGCTCGCCTCGTCTGGGTTCGCTGACCGCGCGGCGGCTGCAGACCGGCGGGGCTCATCCGGCGGCGTCATCGTCAGCGAGATGAACGACGTCCAGCGGGTCAAGCTCGTCCTCAACAAGTCACGTACCTTCAAAGTCGACACGGCCTTTGCGACGATCGTGGCGGGCTCGTCTGACATCGTCGACGTGAAGTCGCTGAGCGATCACCTCATCTACGTGCAGGGCAAGCAGACCGGCACTACCAACGTCATCCTGTTCGACAGTTCGATGAAGCAGATCGGGATTCTCGACGTCGAGGTCGTGATCGATACCGGCAATCTGCAGCAGAACATCCGGACCAGCACCGGCGGGCAAGGTATCCGCGTGTCGGCTTCCGAGGGCCAGGTGGTGCTCAGCGGGGTCGCGGCCGACGCAGTTACGGCCGAGCGGGCCATGGCGATCGCCACCAGCACGGTCGCGAAAGGGGGTGTCGTCGTCAACGCGATGAGCGTCGCGGCCCCGCAACAGGTGATGCTCGAGGTGCGCTTCCTCGAGGTCAACCGAGAAGCCGGCCGCAACCTCGGCGTCAATCTTTATGCGGCCAATGCCAACGGCACGAACGTTGGTAACACCGGGCTGGGTCGTGTGACCGCCGCCGGTCGATCACCGATTGGTGGGATCAATACCGCCAACGGTCCTCTCGGTGCCGGGGGAGGGGATGTCGGCGCTCCCCCGACGGGTAGCCTTCCGGTACTAGGAACTCTGGGAACGCTCGCCGGTACAGCAGGGGGCATCGCGCCGGCCCCGTTCGGAAGCTTGTTGACCAGCATAATCAGGACCAGCAGCGGCGGCTCGGTGGACCTGTTGATCTCGGCACTGGAAACCAAGGGGTTGGCACGCCGGCTGGCGGAGCCAAATCTGACCACGCTGTCCGGCGATGCCGCGCGCTTTCTTGCCGGCGGTGAGTTTCCGGTACCGATACCGACCCAGACGACAAACGGCTTTCCCACCATCACGATTGACTACAAGAAGTTCGGTGTTGAGCTCGCCTTCGTCCCCACGGTGCTCTCGCGCGGTGTGATCAATCTTCGGGTCGAGCCGTCGGTCAGCGAACTTGATTTCGCCAACGCGGTGACGATCCAGGGGACGACCGTTCCTGCGCTGACCCGTCGCGACGCGCGAACCACGGTGGAGTTGCGCGATGGCCAGAGCTTTGCCATCGCCGGCCTGTTGCAGACCCGCAATCGCCAGGACGTCTCGCAGTTACCTTGGATCGGCTCGGTGCCGGTGATTGGAAGCCTGTTCAGCAGCAAATCTTACCAGCAGGAAGAAACCGATCTGGTGATCATCGTGACCCCGCGTCTGGTCGCCCCGGCGGCACCCGGTCAGCAACTGGCCTCGCCACTCGACTCCCGCCTGCCGGCCAACGACGTCGATTTCTTCCTCAACGGCCAGATGGAAGTCCGCAAGCGGTACCATGACTACGTCAATTCCGGAGGCGAGGTGAAGGGACCGTATGGCCACATCATCGCGCCTGAAGTCCGGGCCCCCGTCGTCGTCCCGGCCGCTAGTGCCGATCAGACGGTCGTGAAAACCCTCAACTAGGAAAGCGAGAGATGGCCATAAGAAATCTGGTTCTGTTCGCGCCCATCCTGCTCGGGGGATGTTACGGCGTCGCCGGTCATGACGAGATGGACCGCTACTTTCAGCGTTCCGACAGCATCACGATGACCGCCGGCGATGCCAAGCAGGTCAACGCCGTCACCCATACAATCCATCCATGGCCGCGAAATGTGGGTGATCGCCGGATCGCGTACGACGCTCGACGTGTGGGCTCGGCCGTGACGCGCTACGGCAACCAGCAACAGCCGGTGGATCAGCTTCCCGATAACGGTGATCCGACGAAACTAATGGGCCAGCGCCCGCCCGTCACCCAGAATGTCAACGTAACTGGATTGGGAGCGGGAGCATCGTCGGGAATATCGGTGCCAGTCGGCGGGGCAGGGGGCAGGTAACGGCTTCTGGTAAATGAGTTGGGCGACGGGACATTTGAGTGCGGTGCAGTGCGTCCGCTGGGCCGGGCGGGGGACAAGATTATGCGACGTGCCATTCTACTGCTGACCTGTTGCTGGCTGGCGCCAGGCCTTGCAGCATGTGACTATACCACGAGGGAGGCTGCCATCGTGGCTCCGGTCGATCCACCGGGTGGGGACCCGGTGCAGGAGCCGACCGACGTGAAGTACTACCCGTCGGACGAGCCTGTGCGGCTGGGGCTGGAGCATTACAATCGCGGCAGCTACGGACTCTCACAGCGTTATTTCAAGGATGCCGTCGAGAAATCACCCAAGGACGTCACGGCCTGGGTTGGCCTCGCGGCGAGCTACGACAAGCTGCGTCGCTTCGATCTGGCCGATCAGGCCTATGCCCACGCGATCCGGCTGGGAGGCGAAACCGTTCAGATTTTGAATGACCAGGGGTATTCGTACATGCTGCGCGGCAATCTGGGTGCGGCGCGACGGAAGTTCGAGAAGGCCTATTCGCTCGATCCAGGTAATCCGGTCATCGCCAATAACCTCGAGCTTCTCAATGGCAGCCGGCGGTTCATTGAAAGACCACCAAATAACCAACCTTAGCTAACATGGGGAAAGTACTTCGGTGTGTTTCCGGTCAGTATGAGGAGGCTGTAGAACGATCACTCAGCTGACGTCGGCTGCGGGCAAGTCCCGGGCACCCACGGCGCAAGTCACTGCCTGAGGCCAACCGAGACGAAATTGCTCGCGCACTTCGGACGCGGCCCCGCTGTTTGCGCGTCTGCTAGCATTTGTAGCCAGACGCCGCTTCTCGGCCCTCGCCGGGCGCAGGCCGCTCACCCGGTTCGATTTGCCAGTAGACGGTACGCGTCGACAGCAATGAAGGCCTTGATGACTGCTTGCCGGCCTCCGATCGCCATATGGGCCCCGTCTCAACTTTGGCTGCACCATGCTCTCTCGTTGGTCTCGCTCCGATTGTCGGCAATTTGAACGATGGCGAACCGCTTCCTTTCGTTAGGCCAGGATAATACGGCGCAGCGATGCGAACGATTTAGTCAAGCTGTTGCTAGCGCGATCGCGATCTGTGGTTTCAGCGCAGCCGGCGCAGCGGTCCAGCTCTGAAGCGCTGATTCCTGATCTCGCGAAGGAGCAGCATGCGCTTGGTTTGTGCGGCGTTGAGCAGCCCCTCGAACAAGACCAGGACCTCGCGGGCCTGCACGTAGACTTCGGTGGTGATGGCGCGTTGGTCGAAGCCATAGGCCGCAAGCCGCGCCTCGATCTCGGACGCAGCGACGGGATCACACCGCCAGCTCAGGGCATTTTGTAGCGTGTAGGTCTCGGCCTCCGCTTCGAACTCGGGATCAATCCCGACCATGTCGATGCGCCGCAGCGCCGCCTCAACCGCCTTTTGGCGATAGGTCTCGAGCAATTTATGCCGCAACATGCGGTAGCGCTGGATATCCCAGGACAGTTCGGCGACGTCAATGGCGAGGAGCCATTCGATGGCGGACCGCGGCGCGAGGTCGGCAAAGATCGCCTGCTGGAGCGCCTGGTAGTGTTCGAGCTGTTCGCCCGGCAGCAGCAGTGGCGGGGGCGCCAAGGACTCAAACTCGACCGGCAGCGTCGTGACGGTGAGCTCGCGCGCGGTTTGGAACAGACCGTTCATCCGGCGGCCTCCGAATCCAGGTTTGCCGCAAGCGACGCGGCGCCGACGGCGACGTTGGCGGGAGCGTGGAGGGGGCTTGCCGCCCACAACTCCTGCGCCACCGGCAGCGGCGCGATCTGCAGGTTCGCCCACCACGCCCGTTCATTGCCGTGCTGATGCAGCTCCTGGTGATGCGCGCGGCACAGGGGGACAGTGAACTCATCGCTGACCTTGCGGCCGAGCGCCCGGGCTTGAGCGAATTTCAGATGATGGGCATCGCACGGGGTTTGCCGGCACACCAGGCAGGGCTGCCCCCTAACAAACAACAGGTGCGTCTTGCTGCGTTTGCGGGACGGCTCCTTGGGATGGGCGAGCCCGGCCTCGGGTAGCGCTGGCTGCAGCGCGGTCTCGGCGTCAGCAGCAGGCGCTGCCGGCAGGCTTGGCGTGCCATTCATGTCGGCCGTCTGCTCGGCCTGAGCACGGCCAGCGTCCTCAAGCTTGGCTTGATAAGCTGCCTCGACGTGCCGGGCATCCGGCTCCTGCAGGCTGTTCTTGAGCGGGAGGCTCGCCATGGCCCAGCTGAGCAGATCGGTGCTGGCGGGCAGCGCTTCGAGCTGGCGCAATAGCTGCTCGCGGAGTGCGGCGGACTCGCCCGGCCGCAGCACCGGGGCACGGTTGAGAGCGCCCTTGCCGGGCGAAGCCTTGAGGTTAGGTGGTGCGGGGGGACCAGCGGCCGCATCCGGGGCGTCCAGATCATCCTCGCCGGCAATCCCGACCAGCGCGAACAGGGCATAGCGTCGGGCGTAGGTGAGCGCCGCGCCCATCCGGTGCGGCGCCTCGATGTCCCGTGCGGCGCAGACCGGCCACTCCGAGGAGATCCACTCGCCGGAGGAATGGGCGAGCAGGGTGGTGAGATGGATGTGACCGGTGCTGGCCTCGACCCGGGTGCTCTGAATGGCGGCGATCTCCTGCTGGCTCAAGGTCTTGCGCACGATGTCGAGGCCGCTCGCCAGCGAGGCATAACGAAAGGTGCGGTCGTCATCGCGCAGGAACGGCGAGCGGATGTGCGCGGTCAGGGTCTTTTCCGGGTTGGTCAGTTCGGCCTGGGCGCGGGCCAAGGCCGCTGCGATCGTCCCGATATGCTCACTGGCCTGGTGCATGGACGCGCTCCATCTCAACCGGATCAAAGCTGATCGCGCCGGCTTTGGAGCGTTTGGCGCGAAGTCCGTGGCCAAATGCTTCCTTGGCATCCTCAGGCAGCAACTTCTTCAGCTCGGTCTTGGCCAGTTCGTGCTCGGCATGGGCCTCGCGGGTGCGCAGATAGGTCGCCGCGCATGCGGCCCACAGATTGGAGACGGTCATGTCGACGACCTTGACGGCGGCGAGCCGCGGACGTGGGGTCTCGATCCCGAACAGCAGCGGCGGCTCGCCGCTCTGCACGCAGCGCCAGAACTTCTTTTCTGCCGTGAGCAGCAGGTGCTGGTAGAGCGGATCGGCGTGGAGGGTGAGCTCGACCCATTTGCCGCCGCCGGTGATGATCGAGAGCACCGCCGCGCGCGCCGCGACCACCCACATGTTGTGCTGCAGCTGCGCCATGTGCTTCTCGGCCGCCGCCTCTTCAGTAAAGGCCCAGGGCAGCATGAACTTGGCTTCGAACACCGCGCCGGTTTCTGCGACAATGCCATCGAGCGTCGCGGCCATCCAGTGGTGGACGGGATGGCGAATCCGCTTCTGAATGTCGGCAATGGTCATACCCGATGCGCGCTGGTACCAGCTGCGGTTGAGGTCTTCGGTGACGGTGCCGAGCTGAACGATCAGATTCTGCGACAAATCTTGCGGCGCGAGCTCGCCGCGTTTTTCCCGCCACAGTCGCGTGAGGTCGTCCTGATCATTGCCCATAATGATGCGGGCATCCGAGCCGCCGACAAAGGCGCGCCGGTCAACGGGGTCGAACTTGATGATGCGATGTGGCGCCTCGGCGCCGTCGGTTGCAATCGGGATCACCGGTCTCTCCTTGGTTTGGCAAACGCGGCTTGGCGCCGCACCACCAAAAGCCCCGCACCAGCGAGGAGAGAGACCGGGGCCAACGGCGAAGGCCCGGTTGCCATTATTAACGCTCCTTTGGCGCGGGAATGCCAGTCCTTTCTGCAGCGAATTTGCGGTTCGTTGGGTTCTAAAATGCTTGATGTCTCAAAGCCTTGGAGCGAGCTTTCGGGTGCTGCAACCCGCCCCGGTCGAGGAGCTCGCAGATGGCGTCAATTCGACAAATCGAAGCCAATCGCGCCAACGCCAAGCGCAGCACCGGACCGAGAACGATGCCGGGAAAGGTGAGGTCCAGCCGCAACGCGTTGCGCCACGGACTCGCCACGAGTTGCAAGCCGGATGCGCCGACATTTGCAGCTGCAATTCGCGCGGGCCTCGGCTGTGAGATTGGACCCGAAGCGGCCGCCGCGGTTGCGGATGCCAAGTGCGAGCTATGGCGCGTGCGACTGGTCCGCCACGCGCTGTTGGCCGCCCTCGGTGGGGACCCGGTTGGAGACGTCGCGCGCCGGCTCGAGGCGCTTGAGCGCTACGAGCGTAGCGCGCTGGCCGCGCAAAAGCGCGCGCTTCGCTCGCTCAAGGCACCGCGGGTGTAGAATTGCGATTGGCTTCGTTCTGGAGAAACTCTCGATCTTGTAGCTGCCCGGGGACCGGTCATGGAAAACCATAGCCATAACCGTCCCGGCCGACCGAAATGATGTTGAGTTCGATGTCATCGAACATCGGGTGATTGCCCGCCCATTTCAAGAATTGCGAGGTGCTGTCGACCTGGTCGTCATGCTTGCCGTGGGGAAACGCCAACAGCTCCAACAGATAGTCGTCCAGCCAGGGCGCCTCTGCCGGCAGATGCACCTGTCCGGCCTCGATCCGGAACGATTGTGCCGCCATACGGTCCGCCTTGCTGCCTTCGGGTTTGATGCCAATCGGGCGCGGCATGCCGGTCGGCGTATTGCGTTGCAGGTCCTGCAACATCGCAATGCCGGGCCCGGCGTCCTCGACCAAAACCGCGTCCGCGTTGTATCTTGTCGCCAGCGCGGCCACGGCGCGCCGCAGGTCGGGATATTGATGCCGGCCGCGGTAGAGATCGACAAGGTAGTAGTCATTCTTGATCATGCGCCAGGTGGTGCAGACCGAGTAATCGTTGGCCTTTCCGGTCATCATGGCGGTGTCCCAGCTCTGCACGACATAGTCGGATGTCCCCGCCGGCGGCAACTGATCGAACCAGCGAAACCAGGCGCGCTTGATCAAATTGCCCTCGAGTGGCACCGGCCGTTGCTGGTATTGCGCCGAGAATTGCAGGCTGCCGATTTCGGCCTTGATCCGCTCCAGCACCGGCTTGCTTTCGCGCCGCGGGTGCAAGAGGTCGCCTGTGCGACGGCGGAAGAGGCGATCGTGACCGATGGCGATGTCGCTATCTTCGATGGCAATGGCCGGCAGATCGAGGTGATGCCAGCCGCCCGCTTGCAGCAGATGACCGGCGAGATCATCTTCGTGCAGGCGCTGCATCACCACGACGATGCGGCCGTCCTCCTTGTCGTTCAATCGTGAGACCAAGGTGCCGCCGAACCAGTCCGTGACGCGGTTGCGCGCGGACTCCGACATCGCCTCCTCCGCCTTGAGCGGATCGTCGATGATGATGAGGTCCGCGCCTCGACCGGTTAGCGTGCCCCCGACCGTGGTTGCGTAGCGGCTGCCGCCCGCCGTGGTCACGAGTTCAGTGCCGGTGTCCTTGGCCGGGTGCATGGCCGGAAACAGCTCCTGATACCAGCCCGACTCGATCACCATTCTGAACTGGCGGTGCAGCTCGGCGGACAGCTCGCTGGCGTAGCTGACCACGATAATGCGGCGGCTGGGGTCGTGGCCCAGCCACCAGGCGACGAACGCGACCGAAACCGACAGCGATTTGAGCGACCGCGGCGGCTGGTTGATGAGGAGCCGAGGGCAATCGCCGTCGTAAACGCGCATGAGCTGATGGGCAATGGCATCGATATGCCAGTTCGCCAGGTAGTCGCTGCCGGGAAAGACGGTCGCGAAGGCCCGATGGATGAAGTACCGCACATCCGTTCGCAGCAATGCCGCCACCACCGGCAGCATCATGTGGCGTCCTCCTCGTCGCGTTGGCTTGCAGTCGTCGCATCGGCGTTGGCCAAGACGTCTCGGCGATATGCCTCGAGGATGGCCTGATCTTCGGGCGGCAGGCTGGTCGCGGTCTCTTGCGCGGAGCCGACACTCATCGCCATCGCGAGGGAGAGGAATCTGTCGAGCGCCCTGACGTCGCCTTTGAGCGCTTTTTCCCGCAAGCGAAGCAATGCCGCCTTTTGCGTGGTGACGCGTCGTGATCTGCCGCCGTCGTTGAGCGCGACCGGGGCCAATAGGACGGTTTTCAGGTCGGTGGTAAAATTCAGGCTGCCTTTCGGCCGACCACGCGGGTTGCCGGATTGCCCCGGCTTGAACCTGGTGTGCAGGGGCGGTTTGCCATAGCCAAAGCCCTTGTCCGATTTTTTAGCCATTGGCGCGCTCCAGCTTCGCCGGGCTGGTTTGGCCGAACGGCACGCCGGTCTCGGCGTGCACTGCCGCCTTGCCGGTCAGATGCTGCCAGCGGCGGATCGTGACATCGACGTAGCTGGGGTCGATTTCGATCAGCCGTGCCCGGCGCCGTGTCCGTTCGGCGGCGATCAGTGTCGTGCCGGCGCCGCCGAATGGATCGAGCACGATGTCGTGCTCGTTGGTGCAATCGCGGATTGCATCGGCCACAAGCGCGACTGGCTTGACGGTCGGGTGCAACGACAGCTTTCCTTTGGATGAGTTTGACCAGGTGTTTTGGCTGGGATAGCTCCACACGTTCGAGCGATTTCGACCGTTCCGGCCCAACTGCACGTTATTGACGTGTGGCGCGCGCCCCTTCTTGAACACGAAGACGAGTTCATGCGCCGACCGATACAGCGATCCCATGCCGGCGTTTGTCTTGGCCCAAACGCACACGTTCTTCATTTCCGTGTATATGGGACTGGCGGCAGCCAGCAGCGGTCCGATCCCGCGCCAATCCATGCAAAGGAAATGAATGGCGCCATCCCTGGTGAAGCTGGCGAGATGGGCAAAGCTCGTCGCTAAGAACGCCTCGAATTCAGTTGTCGACATCTCGCCGGATGCCATCGCAAACTCGGCATGGGTGATTCTCCCCTTGCCAGATACGTGGCCATCGATTCTCTGGTTGTACGGCGCATCCGCGAACGCCATGTCTGCCAACTCATCGTCCAGGAGCCGACGGTAACTTTCGTCATTTCTTGCATCGGCGCAGAGTATGCGATGCTCGCCGACTGCCCAGAGATCGCCGGGCTTGGTGATTGGTGGCTCGGCATCGGGTGCGGGCAAGTCGTCCTCCCAATCTTCTGAATCGGACGCCGCCACGTCGAGTTCTCCCATCGAAAATCCGGTTAGTTGCAGGTCGATCTGTGGGTCGATGGTCAGGAGCTCACTCAATTCGAGACGCAGAGCCTCGACGTCCCAACTGGCCTCTTCAGTTACGCGGTTGAGCATAAGCCTCAGCATTCGCAGCTGAGCCTCGCTCAGATCGGTAATGGTGACGGCGAGGACATGATCCAGACCGATCTGCGCGGCCGCTGCAACGACCGCCCATCCCGCTATCACCCGTAGCATCGCGTCAACGAGAATGGGAAGAACTTGACCGTACTCCCCCAAGCTTGTCGCCAGCGTATCGATTTGTCGCTTGGGGTGGCGACGGGTTTGGTTGCCGGGCGGCGGCTTGAGGTCGCCGATCCGAACGGGAACGGCTTTCAAATCGTGGCGAAGTGCATCGCCATTGGTTGGTTGGGTGTAGTTCTCCAAGAGAGCCTCCGTGTGCGATATGCCTGTCGGCATATTGGCGGAAGGCCGGCAGAATGCACTTAGAAGGACGTGGACCTGATCCCCGATTTGCGATCGCGGGTGCGATTTCGCCGTTCGATGGCGGCGGCCATCAGGCTGCAGACACTTGGTGCGGTGATGGACCGAACGCAGGTTCGCAAAAAATTCAGCACAAACTGTCCGGCGGCCGTCTGGGGGGTGCCCTTATACTCTAAGCCCAAATAGGGATTGTGGGTGAATCTGCCGCCGTAGCGCTCGATTAGCTCGCCGAGGGAAATTACGGCGTACAGCAGCATCGGCCGCGGGAGCGGTCCGCCGCATTTTTTGCTGGTTTCGAGCGCGCTTCGGGTCGCACGCTTGAGTTGGTGGGCGATCCGCATGGCGTCAGCGAATTCC
Source organism: Bradyrhizobium sp. 172 (assembly GCF_023101065.1). Taxonomy (NCBI): domain Bacteria; kingdom Pseudomonadati; phylum Pseudomonadota; class Alphaproteobacteria; order Hyphomicrobiales; family Nitrobacteraceae; genus Bradyrhizobium; species Bradyrhizobium sp. 172. The sequence goes on along the minus strand of NZ_CP064701.1, from coordinate 5,768,244 downwards.
CGCACTTCGTAATGGCACGGGTTGGGGAAGTCCCGAAAGGTCTTATCCTGAAAGATCCTATGCTGTGCGGGCTCGTTCAGCAGGGTAAGGTATTGCGCGAGGCGGTCGGCCGCATCGGCCAACATGATAAGCTCAGCGTTGCCTGCCTGCCTGGCGCTGCCTGCAAGCGCCCGCAATCGGCTTGGAAAGGAATAGGCGAGGCTCAGGGGACCCGCGGGTTCGATCGGCGGATTCTGAGCGCCCCAATCGAAGTCAACTTTCTGCGCGCAGTTGAGAAACTCGCATACGAGGCACGCGAATTGGTCCAGCGCCGCGTGAATCTGGGCTCGGCTTGGTTGCTGAGCTAGGCGCTTGTCTTCCTTCAGAATGAGTTCGCGAAGCCCATCCAGCTCTTTGCGAATATCGACCTCATGGCCGTCGCGGGAAGGGCCAGGGAAAGCCCTCATCAAATCGTTGAATTGGTCGTTGCTAAGCAGAAAACTTACAGGGGCGCCGCCCGGTCCCGCGTCGGGATCATACATTTGTCCGTAGCCGGCCAGTCGGACCAGTCCGGACCAGCCCCATTGTGCATCAGCATGCCCACGCATTAAGGTCGCCCGCATCAAGGGTGAAGTTCTTAGGTTAAAATAGAACATTCGGCGGCAACCATGCTTAGGCAAGTCCGGACAAACACGGTGGTGCACGGCAGCGAACGGCCGCTCTCGGGAGGGCGCTTGGATCCTCCCTCTCTTGTCTCTTGCAATAAACTCAAGAAATTACCTCGACGTCATTTTTTCAAAAGTAACCCCATTGCACGCGCCATCCGCTTGACTGAGCCGACATGCCGGCGAAGAGCTGCGGCGATTTCCGCCGCGCCGTACCGCCGGCGGATCATCGCCGAAAGCCTCCTGCGTTCGAGCTCGCTCCATTCCTTTGGCTTCGAGATTTTCATGGTCTTATCTTCCCGCCGGTCCGAGGCGGGCGACACTGGGAAATTTACGGGTGCCATCATGAGTTATGCCCGTAGGTCGAGGAAGGGGAGTGGGATGCGAGTCGAGCCAAGCCGAAAGCTGCGTTGGCCTCCTGCCGGGTCGCTAGCTGCGAACCTGCACGGGGTGGCGCATCTCGAACCTGTCCTAGCTCAATGATACGTGTCGTTGCCATCGACGGAAGTCGACTGGCTCGTGGGCTTCCCTACGCCAGCGCGTGCAATAAGGGCCCGCCATGAAGACCGTCAGCGGATCGAGATGGCGACCAGCACACGGGCGAATTGATCGCAGGCGGCGAGGCCCAACTGCAGCGCCATCACGCGCTTCAGGAGGGACGGCGGCGCGTTTGATCGCCACGGGCTTCGACGAACCCGCCGCTTACCGCGAAAAACACGTCCGTTAGTGCGGCTTACTTGACGTTGCTGCTTGCTGAAGCGCTGCCATCGACCGTATGGTTAGTTCTATGCAGCGTCGAGCGCCGAACAGGGATGCCTCAGCCCAGGCGGCCTTGAGTGGGATGCGCTCCGCCTCACAATGGGTGATGCGCCCGCCAGAAAGCGTCGCTCTGGTCCATGCTCCGTTCTCGCCCACCATCTCGCTCTCCTCATCTGCAAATCGAGCGCGAGAACAGATCGTGTTTACAAACCACAGAAAAAGTATGTGAAGAGATGGACGGTTACTCGGGTACAGTTTCCCTGTTCAGGCGGGTGCCCATTCCCTGATCACATCAGAAAATTTCCCTGTTATGGATTCGAGCGTCCGGTGCCGCAACAGCTTGGAGTCGCGGAGAGTTTTCGTAGATTCCCTTGGCTAAATAGCCCGCCACGTCATCGTTTTCCCTGTAAAATTCCCTGTTCGCAGGGAAGCGACCCGGGCGGAGCCTTTGGACTGTGCTGCTGCGAGTTATGAACCGGATCCGTCGTTTCGACCTGGCCGATCAGGCCTATGCGCAAGCGATCCGGCTGGGAGGCGAAACCGTTCAGATTCTGAATGACCAGGGATATTCGTACATGCTGCGCGGCAATCTGAATGCAGCGCGACGGAAATTCGAGAAGGCCTATTCACTCGACCCAGGTAATCCGGTCATCGCCAACAACCTCGAGCTTCTCAATGGCAGCCGGCGGTTCATTGAAAGACCACCAAACAACCAGCCATAAGCAATCGACCGGATACTGCGATCACGGCCAGTTCTCGTCAATTTGGCCCAATCACAGCATCAGCGTGACGGCTGCCGCTGCGGACGATGACAACAACGCCATTGCGAACGGTAAATCGTGCGCCGAGCAGTTTCCGCACCTTCTCCGTGATCGGAGAGGGAAACGGAACGGTGTCTCCCACGACGGGTTCGCCGACCTTGATCGTCGCAGTCGCGGAGCCTGCAACTGGTGCAGGCTTGATATAGTCTCGGATAAGCTGAATCTCTTCACGTGATAGGATGAGCGGAGCCTGGTCAGGACGGGTCTCCGACGGCGGCTTGGATGTTTCACTGCTTGCTTTTTCACGTATCTCATTGGTGCTTGCGATCTGATCGAGCCTGGCTACGCGTAGCTTGAGCGCGATGATGTCACGTTGCAGTGCTGCGATCTCCAATTTGCGCGCGTTGGCCTGCATGAAGACAATGATCGCGCAAACGCAGCCCACGACAAAGCCGACGCTCAGCAATGCGATCAACCACCGCTCAAAGTTTCCCATCGACCGTCCGGCCGTCCGGGGGAGTTGTTCGCGCTGGAGATGGCTCCGCCAGATGCGGCGTGCTCGGTGCATCCAGTCGGTAGAGCCCGTTACGCTTGCCGCCGACCGGCCTGACCCAAAATGCGCGGGCGACGAGGCGGCTTCCTCTCGGGCCGGATCAACTAACGACGCCGTGTCGACTTGCTCAAGCTCTAGATCCTCGGGGACGCGATCCTCCGTAGTCAGATGAGCGGCAGGGTGGAAGGGATCCATCTGCTTATCGAGCCGGCCCATCTCCATTCTCCGTGGAGCCATCTATCAACTTCAGCAGTTCCGCCGACGCGGATAGAATAGGGTACCCGAAGATTGGATCAATCGGAACGAAAAAGGCGCCAGGCCGCGCCGTGAACCGTTCTGAGGATAGCTTCAGGAGATAGGGCACCAACAGATGCCAAGGTTCGCCCCGCGAATGCACGTTCCGACCACGCGGACCATAGACAGTGCAATGAGGCACCATGTCGTGCGACGAATGCCCAATTTCAGCTGGTTAAGCCCAGGGTGCGACCGGTACGTTATTGGTTGTTCTACCGCTGTGGCTGTCTCTCAATGAGCCGCTTTATCGGGTTCTTCAGACGCTTACGCCAAGGCGCTTGCATGCGTGATAGCGCGCGCCATGACTAAGCGAATCTGAAGGGCAGCTGCGTTGCTCGATCGATCGCTAGCTGCCCCCTTTTCATTTGGAAACACTAGCCAACCTACTGAAATTACTGGAGCGTGTTTCGACCATTTTTTCCAAATGCGCCTTGAAATCACTATATAATCGGGCAGGTTTTGATTCCGCCATTCGGAGGTTCGATCCCTCCCGCCCCAGCCAGCGCTTAGCTCTCGGCGCTTACTCGGTCGCTTCCATATGGTTTTGGTCCACGACCCGCAGCGTCCGTCGCACCATGCCCTCGACAATGACCGCCGATTCGCTTGGACGCAGATGGATCGCCGTGGACCTGAGCAGCCATGGCAACACCGCCTGCTCAAGCCGCTCCTCATAGGCGTGGCGCATCATGTCGAATGCCATCAGGCCTGGACCCGCCAGGATGACATGGTGCGGCCGCAGCACGGATATCGTTGCTGCGACCGCCTCGGCGAGCGCGCGACCCGCCTGCAGGAATAGGTGCTCGAGACGTGGATCGCCGCCCAGCGCGCGCTCGCGCAACAGGGCCATCTGTCCCTCCGATGGCTGCTGCGAGTCCGCCGGCGGCAGATCGAGAAAGGTGCGGGCGTCGCGGTAGAGCGCGTAATCGGCAAGATAAGCCTCGATACAGCCGCGCTGGCCGCAGCGGCATTGCGGCCCGTCCGGCGCCAGCTTGACATGGCCGATCTCGCTGCCGGCGCCCCAACGTGCTTCACCATCGGCAACGACGCCCATCCCGATGCCGTGACCGACCATGATCGTGGCCGAGAGGCCTTGCGCCAATGCCGGTTCGGCGGCCGTGAGGGCGAGCGCGACCGCGACAGCGTCGTTCGCCATGACGACATCGACGCCGAACGCCTGACGTATCGGCGTCGCCAGATCGACTTCGGTGATCGACAGCGCGGGACTCCACAGTGTCGTGCCGGTGTCGACGTTCACGATGCCTTGCAGCGCAATCCCGATTCCCAACAGCCGATGGCGCGGCGTCGCCGTCGCATCGAGCAGCGCATTGATCTGCGCAATCACGAGATCGCGCAGCGCGCCTGCATCGAGCGCGCGCGTCGACAGTGCAAGTCGCGACTGCGCGACGCCGGAGCCCCGGAAATCCGCGATCAGCGTCTCGATCAGGTTCATGCGCACGGAGACCGCGGCGATGCGCCCGAACTCCGGATTCAGGGTCAGCAGCACGGCCGGCCGGCCGCGGCGGCGGCCATTCAGCCCGTCCGCATCTTCTTCCTCGCCGTCCTCGGACCACGGCGTTGCCGCCGTCTCGCTCTCACAGAGCAACTCTTCTGCGATCAGCCGCGACGTCAGGCCGGAAACGGCCGGGAAGCTCAGCCCTGTACTCCGGGCGAGCGCCACGCGCGGCAGCGGCCCTTGGCGTCGCAAGACATCGACGAGACGGCCGCGGTTGGATTCACGGGCGGTGTTTGACACGCGTCTGGACGGCTCAATTTGGTCAACCATGCTGCCTCTTTAATTCATCAGGTAAATTTAATTGAGGGATGGGATGCGTGTGTGACCGGAAAAGCACAATCGGATTCGGTTTTCAGCAGCCATATTTACTATTATCGTACCGTCTGTACTATTTAGACTTGAAGAAGGGGCAAGTACATCCTGATCCGGCTGGTTTGCCCTGCGACATTTGTTCGCGACGTAAATAAAAGATAGCGCATAAGCGCTGTGAAACCCCTGAACGGGGTGACCCAAGGGAGGTGTACATGAACGAATCGCTGAAAAAACTAATGGTGTCGCTGTTTGCGACCGCAGCTGCGCTGGCCATCGCCACGGGGGCGGCGCAGGCCCAGCAGAAAAAGACCATCGCGCTGGTCACCAATGCCGCGGCCGATTTCTGGACGATCGCCGGCCGGGGGCTCGAAAAGGCTCAGAAGGAGCACCCGGAATACGACATCCAGTTGATCGTCACGAACGAAGCGACGGCGGCGGGCCAGCGGCGCGAGCTGGATGACCTGCTGGTGCGCGGCGTCGCCGGCATCTCCATCTCGGTCGACGATGCGCCGCACGCAACCGAAGAGCTCAACAAGGTTGCGGCCAAGACCGTGTTGATCACGACGGATAGCGACGCGCCGCAGAGCAAGCGTCTCGCCTATATCGGCACCGACAACGTCGCGGCCGGGCGCCAGGCAGGCGAGGAGATCAAGAAGGCGTTGCCGAACGGCGGCAAGATCGCGCTGTTCGTCGGCACGATGGACGCGGACAACGCCCGCGAGCGGGTGCAGGGTATCAAGGACGCGATCGCCGGCACCAAGGTCGAGCTGGTCGACGTGTTCACCGACCAGGTGGACTTCGCCAAGGCCAAGGCGAACATGGAGAACGTGCTGGTCAAATATCCCGACATCGCGCTTTTGTCCGGCCTCTGGAGCTACGAGACTCCGCTGATCTATGACGCAGTCAAGGCGGCTGGCAAGGCCGGCAAGGTGAAAATAGTCGGCTTCGACGAAGATCAGCGCACGCTGCGGGGAATATCCGACGGGACGATCGAGTCCACTGTCGTGCAGCAGCCGTACGAGTTCGGGTATCTCTCCGCCATCAACATCATCAAGACGCTGAACGGCGACAAGTCCTGGATTCCGGCCGACAGCAAGCTGATCGTGCCGACCCAGGTGGTCAGCAAGTCCAACGTTGCGGAGTTTACCGCTCATCTGAAGGAGCTGCTGAAGAAGTGACTTCAGCGTGCTTCACGGCCCGGCCGCCGCGGTGGCCGGGCTTTGGGCGGGAGGAAAGCGGAGACATGGCAGAGACACTGCTGGAGCTCAGCGGGATCAGCAAGACCTATCCCGGGGTCAGGGCGCTCGACGACGTCAATCTGCGCGTCTATCGCGGCGAAGTGTTGGGTTTGATCGGCGAGAACGGCGCCGGCAAATCGACGCTGATGCGCGTGCTGGGTGGCGTGATCGCGCCGAGCGAAGGCGTGATCCGCATCGGCACCAGCGAGTATGCCCGAACCACGGTGACCGAGGCGACGCGGGCCGGCATCGCCTTCGTGCACCAGGAGCTGAACTTGTTCGAGAATCTCGACGTCGCAGCCAACGTGTTCATCGGGCGCGAGAAGCTGATGGGCGGGCCGCTGAAGCTGGTGGACAATGCCGAGATGCGTGCTCGGGTGACCCCGCTGCTGGAGCGGCTGGGTGCCGATTTTGCGCCGGATACGCTGGTCGAAGACCTCTCCATCGCCGAGCGGCAAATGGTGGAGATCGCCAAGGCGCTCTCGATCGACGCCCGCGTGATCATCATGGACGAGCCGACCTCCAGCCTGACGATCTCGGAGACCGAACGGCTGCTGGAGGTGATTGCCGATCTGAAGGCGCACGGCATTTCGGTGATCTATATCTCTCACCGGCTCGGAGAGATCATGACCTGCGCTGACCGCGTCGTGGTGCTGCGTGACGGTCGCACCGTGGGAGAGCTGGCGCGGAACGAGCTAAGCCATGCCGCGCTGATCCGGTTGATGATCGGTCGCGACCTCAAAGCGCTGCATACCCCGCCGAAACAGGCGCCGCGGCCGGGCGGCTGCGATATCGTCGGCGCCGTGACATCGGCCTTTCCCGACCGGCAGGTTGATCTTTCCGTGCGGCATGGCGAGATCCTGGGACTGGCGGGGCTCGTGGGCGCTGGCCGCACTTCTCTTGCCCGCGCCGCCTTCGGCATTGACCCGCTGCTGGGCGGCGAGATCAGGATCGACAACGCACCGGTCGCTGTCGCATCGCCGCGCGACGCGATCAGCCAAGGCATCTATCTGGTGCCGGAGGACCGCAAGAAATCCGGGCTCGTGCTGGAGCTGCCGATCCGCGAGAACATGACGCTGGCGAGCCTATTGGATCACGCGCGGATGTGGCTGGTCAGCGGCGCGGCCGAGCGCAAGGTCGCTAAAGAGCAGGTCAGGCGCCTCTCCATCAAGGCGCCAAGCATCGATATGGAGGCCGTGACGCTCTCCGGCGGCAACCAGCAGAAGGTCGTGCTCGGCAAATGGCTGTCCATGCAGCCGCGCGTGATGTTCTTCGACGAGCCGACCCGCGGCATCGACGTCGGCGCCAAGGGCGAGATCTACGCGTTGATGCGCGAGCTTGCCGACCAGGGCGTCGCGATCGTGATGATCTCCTCGGACATGGAGGAGGTCATCGGCGTCTCCGACCGCGTGGCGGTCATGCATGAAGGCGGCGTCAGCGGCGTGCTCGAGCGGGAGCAGTTCAGCGAATACAACGTGTTGCGGCTAGCCATGGGCCAGGCGCTGGAAACCGCGGAAGCGGCCGCGCCATGATCAGGAAAGAGCTCGGTCTGGCATTGCTGCTGGTGGTGATCGCCGCCATCACCGGCGCGATCAATCCCGCCTTCCTGTCGCTGGTGAACCTCTTGAACATGGCCAATCTGATCGGCCTCTTCGGTGTGTTCGCGCTCGGCGAGGGACTCGTGATCATCACCGGCGGCATCGACCTGTCGCTCGGCTCGATGTTTGCGCTGCTCGGCGTCGTGTTCGTGGATCTTCTGACGACCTACCAGGTGCCGTGGCCCCTGGCACTGCTGGCCGTGCTGCTGGGCGGGCTGGTGCTCGGCGGCATCCAGGGGTTCCTGATCACCCGCCTGAAGATGCAGCCCTTCATCGTGACGCTGTGTGGGTTGCTGATCTATCGCGGCGCCGCCCGCTATTACACGAGCGATTCGACCCGCGGCTTCGGTTACGGCGACGAGGCGGCGACACTGAGCAACATCGCCTCGGGCCATTTGGCGGGAATCCCGAACACCTTCATCCTCCTGATCATCCTTGCGCTGATCCTTGGCGTGCTGCTGCACCGCTCGGTCTACGGGCGCTGGCTTTATGCCGTCGGCAAGAACGAGGAGGCGGCACGCTTCTCGGGCATCAACACCAATATCGTGATCGCAACCGCCTATATCATCAGCGGCGGACTCGCCGGAGTTTCGACGGTCTTGTTCGTGTTCTACACGAACTCGGTGTCGCCGAGCTCCTTCGGAAATTTCTACGAGCTCTACGCGATTGCTGCCGCCGTGCTGGGCGGGTGCAGCCTGCGCGGCGGCGAGGGGTCCATTCTCGGTATCGTGCTGGGCACGGCGCTGCTGCAGGTGCTGCAGAACCTGGTGAATATCCTGGGCATCCCGAATTCGCTGAACTTCGCGGTGATGGGGACGGTCATTCTGATCGGCGTGTTGGCGGATCAGCAATTGCAGGCGCGACGGCGGCGCAAGCTGGCACTGGCCGGCGTCGCCCGCACTGCGCCGAAATCGACATTGGCGGAGCAAGTCCAGGGCACGTCACCGCGCGCCGCGGATGCATTGCCGGCGAGAACGGTTGATCGGGCATGACAGATCCACGCTCCAGTTGACACAAGGCTGCCTGGTCGGCGGCCGCTGGGGGAGGGAGCGCGTTCCAGGCTCGAGGGCTTTGGGCAGGGGCGTGAGGCGAAACAAGTAAAGCCTGAGACGGCGGGAGGACGAGTAAAATGTTGCGCAGGTTTATGAACACCGCAGGGGTGTGCGGTGTGGGGATTGCTTTCTCATCGCTGTTTTGCGGTGGAGTGTATGCGGCCGACTTTTCGACGAAAGCTGCGCCTGTTCCTTATGCGGCTGACGATTTCTGGACGAGACCGTATCTGTTCGGCGATCTCGGCAGGACCAGGCTGAAGGAGCAGGGCATCGATGTCGGCCTGACGCTCGGTAACGAATCGGTCGGCAATGTCTCCGGCGGAAGCAGGAATACCGCGGCCAACGCCGGCCAGTTGTGGTTCGGCGCGAAGCTGGACATGGGAAAACTCGCCGGCATTCCCGGCGGCACCGTCGGTCTCACGCTGGTCGACCGCTTCGGCAAGAATCTGAATACCGAAGCGGACATTCCCGCCCTGCAGCTGACCAACGAAGTGTTCGGCCGCGGCAATATTCTGCGCCTGACGCAGCTCTATTACTCGCAGAAGCTTTTCGATGACAGCCTTGAACTCAAGGGCGGCCGTCTTCCGGTCGGCTCCGACTTCTTCTTCGGCCTGTGCGAGTTCATCAACCTGACCTTCTGCGGCGGTCAGCCCGGCAACATCCAGGGCGGCTACATCTACAATTGGCCGGTGAGCCAGTGGGCCGGTGTCGTCCACTACAAGATCGCGCCGGAATTCACGGTGTCGGTCGGTGTCTACGATGCCAATCCGGGTTACCTGACGACGTCAGACCCGGGCGTCTACTTCTTGCCCGGCATTCCCGCCTCGAACCCCGCCAGTGGCGTGATGGTGCCGGTGGAGTTGGTCTGGACGCCGAAGGGCCCCTTGACCGGGACCTGGAGACTCGGCGGCTGGTACGACAGCGCCTCGTCCATTGATGGCGGCCTTCCGGGTGTTATCGGCACCATCCCGGGCGTCGGTGGTGTGCCCGATCAAAATATCAGCGATCAACGCGGCCGCTACGGTGTCTACGAATCGATCCTGCAACGATTGACCGTTGACGGTCCCGGTGCGGTAGGTTGGTACACCTTCCTCAATACGACCGTTGCCGATCACCGGACCTCGTACCAGGATTACCAGATCGCCCTGGGCTTCAGGCATACCGGAACGTTCTCCTGGCGTCCCCAGGACGAAGTCGGCTTCGCGGTCGGCACGACGCACGTGAACACGGCTGCCCTCAGTCCGAACGCCGGCGGCAACGAAGTGCCGCTTGAAGTCTGGTACGGATGGCAGGCGACCGGCTGGCTGAACCTCAAGTTCGACGCTCAGTATGTCATCAATCCCGGTGGGCGCGGCTATAACGCGGCGGGCGTGAAGACCGACAACGCCGTGGTTCTTGGCATGCGCACCGAGGTCCACTTCTGACGGGACGCTCACCCGTCTGATGCGAAAGGTGGGGCATGCCCGTCCCACCGGAGCGCACGCAACGTGTGGCGGCTCCACTCAGCGGAGCCGCCCGGGACTTGGTTATCACCTATCCCTCGTATTGATCCGGTCCCATCGCCCAAGACGCCTGATCGTGACCGAACGCGTAATTGCGGTTGTTGATCGCCGGATTGCGATTGACCATCGGCCGCATGAACATCGGGTGGGTGGCGCTGCGCACCTCGTGCTCGACCGTGAACAGCGGCTTGCCGCTGTCGAGATCGACGATGTCGCAGAAGCGGTACTGGTACTGATTGTCCTCGCGCGAGATCAAATCGCGCGCCAGCAGCTTGCGGTAAGGGCCGGAAAAATCGGTGATGTACATCTGCACATGGTGGCCGTCATAGTCGCCTTGCGGCCGATCGGTCTCGCGAAACAACAGATGCTGGTCGCGGCCGGTCTTCACGGCGGCAACCGTACCGTCGCCGTTCCGTAACTCGGATGGCATGCCCATGATCTCGGGGTAGAAGGCGCAGATGCGAGCGGCCGATCCCACCGGCACGTCGAACTCGACATAGGGAACGCCGAGCGCGACACGGCCGAAGCGCGCGGCGTCGGGCTCGTAGCAGCGCAGGCGGTTGCCCCACGGACAAATCGCCTCGACATGGTCGTTATGCTCGGCGAAGGCGAACGCGGTGCCCTCGAGCTTTTTGGCGACCGACGCCAATCGCGCCAGCAGCGCCTCGCGGCCCGCGATGACGAGTCCGACATGACCGCGCAGCACCTGCGGCCGGCCGCTCGGCAAATGAAGCTGGCTCCGTCCGGCGTTGATCCACATGTTGGTGTCGGACACCATCAGATACGGATCCCGGGTGAGCCCGAGACCTGCGACATAGAACAGCGTGGCGAGGCGCTGGTCCGGGACCTGGATGTTGACGTGCTCGAAATGGATCGCGTTGCCGAGATCTTCTTTGGATCGATCGAATTGTTGCGGCATGGACGGGGCTCTGATGGGGGAGGGACAGGTCCATACTAGAGCACAATTTCCGCCAGTCGAAATGATTCGCCGATCACATCTCGAGGGTGGGGCATGGCGTCCATTGCCACCTTGCCGCAAATGCCAATCCCTGTAAGCTGACAAAAAGCACAAAGGAAAGAGATCGATGGGAGGGGTTCTGGCGGGCGTCCGCGTTCTTGATTTCGGGCGCTATATCGCGGGGCCCTATTGCGCGACCTTGCTGGCCGAATTCGGCGCCGAGGTCATTCGCGTGGAGAAGCGCGACGGCAGCGAGGATCGTTTCGTGGCGCCGGTCGGCGAAACTGGCGAAGGCGCGCTGTTTCTTCAAGTCAACCGCAACAAGAAGTGCCTCACGCTCGATCCGATGAAGCCGGAAGGACAGGAGGTGATGCGCCGCCTGATTGCGACCGCGGACGTGGTCGTCGCCAATTTGCCGCCGCAGACCTTGGGCGCGATGAAGCTCGACTACGATTCGCTCAAGGCGATCAAGCCGGACATCATCCTGACGACGGCCACCGCGTTTGGCGGGCCGGGGCCATGGTCCGACCGTGTCGGCTTCGATGGTGTCGGCCAGGTCATGTCGGGCTCGGTGTACATGACGGGCGCCGGCGATCCACCCTACCGGGCCGCGGTCAACTGGGTCGATTTCGGGACCGCGCTACATTGCGCGTTCGGCACGCTCGCCGCACTGATCGAGCGCGGCAAATCCGGGCGCGGGCAGATCGTCGAGGGCGCGTTGCTCGCAACCGCCTTGTCCTTCACCAACGCGACGCTGATCGAGCAGGCCGTCATCAACGTCAATCGCGTGCCGACAGGCAATCTCGGCCAGACCGCGGCGCCTGCCGACATCTACCGCACCAGGGACGGCTGGGTGCTGTGCCAGGTCACGGGGCATCCGCTGTTCAAGCGCTGGGCGAAACTGATGGGCGAGGAGGAGGTCTGGCTGAACGATCCGCGCTTTGCCGACGACATCAGCCGCGGCAACAATGGCCCTGTCATCAGCGAGCGCATGGCGCGCTGGTGCGCCGAGCGCACCACGCAGGAAGCCGTCGACACCCTGGGCAAGGCCATGATTCCGACCGGCCCCGTGCTGAGCCCGCAGCAGGCGCTGGATCATCCGCACGTCCGCGCCGCCGGATTCATGCAGGACGTCGACTATCCAGGTCTGCCGAAGCCCGCACCGGTGGCACGCGCCGCCGTCCGCCTGTCGGAAACGCCCGGCGAAATCGCGATGCGCCCGCCCACGCTCGGCGAGCATACCGATCTTATCCTGACCGAGCTCGGCTACGACAAGGCCGCGATCGCGGCGCTCCGGCAAGGCGGCATCGTCTAGCGGTGAACAACGGCACCTGCACGGCGGCTTGCCGTCGTGATCGCCGCGCTTTGCCGCACGTTGAGCAATTGCTTCAACGCCTGTGCATCGGCCGCCGCCGCGCTCTTCTGGTCGTTGTCGAAATAGACGTAGACGTCGCAGCCCTGCCGCTTCCAGGATTTGATGCGCCGCGCCCATTGCGCCAGCGTGGGTTTCGTATAGTGCCCGTGATAGCGCCCGCTGGGCCCGTGCCCGCGCACATAGACGAAATCCGCCGTGCGCTTCCATGGCGCGGGCGCGTCGTGATGATCGGACAGGCACAGCGAGATGTTCTCGTCGGCCAGCATCCGCAAGATGCGCGGCTGATACCAGCTCGGATGACGGAATTCGAAACTGTAACGCCGCTTCCGCGACAACAGCTTGAAGAAGCCGGCGAGGCGGTCCGCGTCGGCCTCGAATTGCGGCGGGAGCTGGAACAGGATCGGGCCGGCCTTGCCGCCGAGCCGTGAGATGCGATCCTCCAGCAGTTCGAGGCTGTTCACCGAGCGATCCGACAGGCGCTTCCAGTGCGTGATGAATTTCGAGGCCTTCCAGGCAAAGACGAAATCGCGGCCGGTCTGCTCCCGCCAACCCTCGACGGCCTCCGGCGTCGGGGTGCGGTAGAACACCCCGTTCAGCTCGGTGGTGTCGAACTGTCCGGCGTAGTAGCTCAGCTGCTGCTTCAGCGTCACGCCCTTGGGAAAGAACGGGCCTCGCCAGGAGGCGTAATGCCAGCCGGAAGTTCCGATCAGAACGCGCGCCATGTTCGACGTGTCCATCCATTGCGATTTGCCGGATGGGAACGTCCGTGCGGCCGATACGTTGCTCGTGAGCTTGATCAACGCAGGACCGGAACCGATGTACGCGCTGTTCGAAGGCAACAAGCAGATCGGCGATCCCTTTCCGACGGAGAAGGAGGTGTGGGAAGCCGCCTTGATCGAGGGGCTGGTAACCGACGTACCGGTCGCGGACGAGGAGGGCGGCCGCCTTCTGCCCGCCGGCTATCACGTCGCGCAGGTCGAGGAGACGTTCGAGCCGAAGCCCGGCTGGAAGTTGCCGCGCGAGATCTCGTGAGCGGGCCTAGTTCGAGGCCAGCGCCGCCTTGGCGAGTTCCGCCATCCAGCTCGATGCCACCGGTAGGATCGCGTCGTTGAAATCATAGCGCGGGCCGTGCAGCTCGGCGCCATCCCGCAATTCGCCATTGCCGATCCAGACGAAGGCGCCCGGACGCCGCGAGAGATAGTGGGCAAAATCCTCGCCGGCCATGCTGGGCGCGAGGTCGCGCCGCAACTCGGCCCGTACCGTGTCCGCCGCGAGGCGCGCGAGATCCGCTTCTGCCGGCGTGTTGATGACCACGCCGACGCCAATGACGATCTCGGGCGTGACCTTGACGCCGAAGCTCGTGGCAATCCCGGCGCAGATCTGTTCGATCCGCGCCAAAACGGTGTCCTTCACCGCATCGCGATGGTAGCGCAGCGTGCCGCCGATCGAGACGCGTCCGGCGATTTGGTTGCGTGCCGTGCCGCCTTCGAGCGTGCAGAGCGAGAGCACGGCGGTGTCGAGCGGATCGACGCTGCGCGAGACGATCGATTGCAGCGCCACGATCAAATGGCCGGCCGCCATCACCGGATCGCGCGTCAGATGCGGCATGCCGGCGTGACCGGCATGGCCATCGATGGTGATGGTGATGCGCCCGCCGGAGGCCATGACGACGCCGTCATGGACCGCGATGGTGCCGGCGGCGAGCCCCGGCCAGTTGTGAAAGCCGAACACCCGTTGCATCGGAAAGCGGTCGAACAGCCCGGCCGCGACCATCGCGCGCGAGCCGCCATAACCTTCCTCGGCCGGCTGGAAGATGAAATCGACCGTCCCGCTCCAGCTGGTGTCGGCGGCGAGCAGCGCGGCCGCGCCGAGCAGCGAAGCGGTATGCCCGTCATGGCCGCAGGCATGCATCACACCGGGGTTTTGCGAAGCGTAAGCTAGCCCCGTATCTTCGGTGATCGGCAGCGCATCCATGTCGGCCCGCAGGCCGACGCGGCCCTGGGCGTGGCCGCGCGTCAGGGTCGCGACGATGCCGTGACCGCCGATGTTGGCCTCGAAGGAAATGCCGAGCTCGGTGAGCTTGTCCTGCACGAAGGCCGCGGTGACTTTCTCCTGGAGGGACAGTTCGGGATGCGCATGCAAATGCCGGCGCCACGCGGTCAGTTTCTGGTGCAGCTCGGGGGTCAAGGCGGGAATCTCTCGGCTTGTGTGTCGGCGTCGACACCATAGCCGAATAACCGCAGCTTGCATCAAGCCTCAGCGAATGCCTCGCGTGCAGCAACGCGCTCCCGTCTACGCCGACAGCTTCGCCAGCCCGTCCCAATCGAAGCTGATGCCGTGGCCGATACGGTCCGGCGCGAGCGCAAGCCCGTCCTGCAGCACCAGTGGATGCTCGATAAATTTGTCGAGCCCAAAACCGTGCGCCTCCAGATACGACCGGTTCGGGCAGGCCGCGAGCAGGTGCACGGTGACGTCATGCGCGCCATGGCTGGTGACGGGCAGGTTGAACGCCTCCGACAGCCGCGCGATCTTCATGAAGGCGGAGACGCCGCCGCAATTGGTGACGTCAGGCTCGGGATAGGACACCGCGCCCGCGACGATGTAGTTCTTGAACTCCCAAAGCGAACGCAAATTCTCGCCCGCCGCGATCGGCACGCCGCCGGCCTGCATGATGCGAGTGTGGCCCGCGACGTCGTCGGGAATGATCGGCTCCTCGAGCCAGGTGAGGTCATACGGTTGGAACGCGCGGGCGGCGCGGATCGCTTCCTCGACCGTCCATTTCATGTTGGCATCCACCATCAACGGAAAGCCGTCACCGAGATGCTGTCGCATCGCCGCGACCCGCGCCACATCCGATTTGAGATCGGGGCGGCCGGCCTTCATCTTGATGGCGCGAAAGCCCTTGCTGAGATTGCCGTCAGTCTGCGCGAGCAGTGCCTCGACGGAGAGATCGAGATCGATGCCGCCCGCATAACACGGCACGCGCGCGTCGAACCCGCCGAGCAATCGATACAGCGGCAATTGCGCGCGCCGCGCCTTCAAATCCCACAGCGCGATGTCGAGTGCCGAGAGCGCCAGCACCGCCGGCCCGCCGCGCCCGCCATAATGCAGTGCCCACCAGACCTGGTGCCAGATCGCCTCGGTATCATCGGCCTCGCGGCCTTCGACGAGCGGCGGGATCTCGCGCTTGAGGATGTCGGCGACGGCGCCGCCATTGCGTCCGACCGTGTAAGTGTAGCCGACGCCCTCGGCGCCATCGGCATCCCGGATGCGGCAGGTGATCAGCTCGAACGCCGCCATGTCGCCATGCATCGAGTCCGACAGCGTGACGGGAAGGGGGATCCGGTAGAATCCGGTCTCGATGGTCGAAATGCGCGGCATGCGGCCTCCCTGCGTTTTCTTTGCAGGCTAGGCCGACGCGCACCGCCCGGCAAGCGCGCGCCATGCAAGGCAGCTCACCGCATCGTCGCGAGCTGCACGGCCAGCGCGCAGGCGCGGTCGTATTCGTCGAGATTGATCCACTCGTCGATCGTGTGCACCTCGTTCTGGCCGGCGCCGAAGGTCACGGTCGGAACGCCGTGGCGGACCATCCAGTTGGCATCGAGGCCGCCATTGGCGGTGCGCACGTTCGGGGTGCCGCCGACGGCGGACACGGCCTCCACCGCGCGTCTGACGACGGGAAGGTTGTCCTTCATGCGGAACGGGAAATAGTCGGTCTCGGCCTTGAACTTGACCTTGCCGGACTTGCCTTGCGCGTTGGTGACTTTCTTGGCCGCCTTCTCGAACGCGGCCTTGTAGGCTTTCGTGATCTCCTTGAAGAACTTTCCGTCGTGGCTGCGGCTTTCGCCGCGCACATGCACGTAGTCGGTGACGACGTTGGTGGCGTCGCCCGCGGGCCTTCCCTCGCCGCCGGTGACGGGGCCGACATTGCTGGTGCCTTGCTGCTTGCGCTTGACCACCTTGCCGAACCAGCCGCCGGCCTTCACGTCGGCGAGCGCAAGCGCGAGGATCATGGTCGAGGAGATGCCGCGCTCCGGCGCGACGCCGGCATGCGAGGCGCGGCCGAAGATTTCCACGGTCCAGCGGTCGGCACCCACGGCGCCGATGACGACGTTGGAGGCCGAGCCGCCGTCATAGTTGAAGGCCATCACCGGCGAGCCGAACTCGTCCAGCTTGACGTGGCGCGCGCCATAGAGCCCGCTCTCCTCGCGCACGCAGAACAGCAGCGTGATCGGCGGATGATCGAGTTGCTGCTTTTCGAGCTCGGCCGCCAGCGTCACCAGCACGCCGCAGCCGCAGCGATTGTCGCCGCCGAGCGCGGTCTTCGCATCATTGACGATCTTGCGACCCGACTTTTTCGGCTTGGCGCCGGCGCATAGCGGCACGGTATCCATGTGGGTCATGAACATGATGCGCGGCTGGTTGTGCAGCGCGCCGCGGCCGGGCAGGTCGACGATGAGGTTGCCGGTCTCGGTCGGCACCGGAATGCGGGTATTGGCGTCGTCGAGCCGGATCGCTTTCGCCGGCACGCCGCTCTCCTTCAGCGCAGCCGTGAGCTCACGCCCGATCGCGGCCTCCTGTCCGGTGACGCCCTCGACGGCGAGAAAGCGCAAGAGGCGGTCGGTGGCGGCTTTGGTGTCGACAGGCATGAGATGTCCCCTTGATGCAGGGCTCTACTCTATCGTCGGTCTTGGCGAGGTATAGACCAAAAAGATCAGCGCGCCGATGCCAAGCATGGCTGCCATGAAAAGCAGCACCGCCGGCAACCCTGCAAACGCCGCCACCGCACCGGTGATCGATTGCATCAGCGCCGCGCCGAGGAAGAAGGCGAGGTTGATCGCCGCGAGCGCCTTGCCCGCAACTTGGGCGTCGACCAGCTGCCGCGACATGCCGAACAGCAGCGGCTGTGCGGAAGTGGCAAGCCCGATGAGCACGAACAGCACGAGGTCGTATTGCGGCGGCATCACCGCAACACCAGACAACACGGAAATGGCATAGCGCGGGGCCCCTAACGCCATCAGCGCCAGCAGCAATGCCCCGACGAGGTGCGTTCCCGCCACCAGCGCGCGGCGGCGTCCCAGCCTGCGGTCGATCATGCCGATGACAAGCGGACCTGCGATCATGGCCAGCGTGAACGCGCCGAGCTGGTTGCCGGCCTCGACCCGCGACAATCCCTTGACCTGCATCAGCCACGGTCCGCCCCACAGGCCGCGCAGCACCAGCGAGGTCGCAAGCGACACCAGGGCCAGCGCGATCAGGCCGCGCAAGGGCCGCGACAGTCCGAGCCTGAGCACCTCGATCATCTGCGACAGCGGCGAGGACTCGTCCTTGTGCTCGGCCGGCTGGCTCGGCACCAGCAGGAACACCGCGAGCGCCACGGCGACGCCGCCGAGCGCCGAGATCCAGAACCCGGCGCGCCAGCCGTAAGTGTCGACCACGAAGGCGAGCGGACTCGACGACAACAGCATGCCGATATTGCCGATCGAGAGGATCGCGCCCGACCACAGCCCAAAGCGCGCGGCCGACAATTGCTTGGCCGCCAACGTCATCGGGCACATCAGCATGCCGGAGGTGGCAATGCCCAGCAGCACCTGCCCGATGGCGAAGCTTTCGGGTCCCGTTGCGAACCCCGACGCGATGGCGCCGACCACGGTTCCCGCGAGCAGGCTCAGCGACACCGGCCGCACGCCAAAGCGGTCCATCGCCGCACCGACCGGGATCTGCGCGGCCGCAAACGCGAACGGGTAGACCGAGGTGAGGCTCGCCAGCGCCTGCGGTTCGATGCCGAAATCCGCCGCCATCAGGTCGAGGCTGACCGCCGGAATGGTGCGCAGCAAGGTCGAGAGCATGTGCCCGCAGGCCAGCGCAAGCAGCGCAAAGATCAGCGCGCGGGTGGCTCCCGCGTCGTGGGTGGCGGCGGTGGTCATGGGCGTTGCGTCCCGGCAAGGTTTCGGGTGGGGTTACATGATTGACGGGTGCATGCCAACATCGGGACCGCCATGGCCGCAATGTCGTGGATGCACAAGGCAACGGACGCGCAAGATCCTAAACGTGCAAGGCTAGTGACATCATGTATCTCGGCATCGACCTCGGCACCTCCGCCGTCAAAATCGTTCTGGTCGACGACGCGCAGCGCGTGGTGGCGAGCCGCAGCCGGTCACTGACGGTCTCCTCGCCGCGTCCCGGCCATTGCGAGCAGGACCCGGCACAGTGGATCGAGGCGACGTTCGCGACGCTGGACGCGCTGAAGGCGGATCACGCGCGCGAGCTGGCCGAGGTCGAGGGCATCGGCCTGTCCGGCCAGATGCACGGCGCGACGCTGCTCGACGCCAGCCACAGGCCGTTGCGGCCCTGCATTCTCTGGAATGACGGACGGTCCTTTGCGGAATGCGCCGAGCTGGAGCGGCGCTGGCCCGCCTTGCGGACCACGACAGGCAACAAGGCGATGCCGGGATTCACCGCGCCAAAATTGCTGTGGGTCGCCAGGCACGAACCGGAGATCTTCGCGGCGACAAAACTCGTGCTGCAACCAAAGGCCTATCTGCGCCTGGTGCTGACCGGCGAGGCGATCGAGGATGTCTCGGACGCCTCGGGTTCGCTGTGGCTCGATGTTAGCAGCCGCGATTGGTCGGATGAAGGACTCGCCGCGACCGCGCTATCGCGCCGGCAGATGCCCCGTCTGGTCGAGGGCTGCGCGCCGGCTGCACGGCTGCGGAGCGAGTTGGCGCAGCGCTGGCCGATGATCGCGGGCGGGGCCGGCGACAATCCGGCGGGAGCCATCGGCATCGGCGCCATCAATCCCGGGGCAGCCTTCATTTCGCTCGGAACCTCCGGCGCATTGCTGGTGCCGACCGAGACGATCGCGGCCAATCCGGAGCGGGTCGTGCACACGTTCTGTCACGCCGTCCCCGACAGGTGGATTCAAGCCGGCGCGATCCTCTCGGCGGCATCGTGCCTGGCCTGGATCGCGCGGCTGTTGGGGATCCCTGAGACTGAGCTGCTGGCGCCGCTCGGGTTGCGCCCGCGGGCGCCGTCGCCGGTCAGCTTCCTGCCGTACCTCTCCGGCGAACGCACCCCGCACGATGACCCCGACGTGCGCGGCATGCTCGATGGGATCAGTCACGCCACCGATCGTGACGCGATCGTGCAAGCCGTGCTCGAAGGCGTCGCCTTCGCGCTTGCGGATTGCCGGGACGTGCTGGCCGAGACCGGATTGGTGATCGCGGAGGCGGATGTCATCGGCGGCGGCTCACGGTCGCGGTTCTGGCTTTCGGTGCTGGCCAATGTCCTGAACGTGCCGGTGCATCGCTTTGCCGACGGCGAGACGGGCGCGGCGTTCGGTGCGGCGCGGCTTGGCCGCCTCGCCGTCACCGGTGAGGCGATCGACGCCGTCTGCACCGCGCCACAGCGCGTCGAGACCTTCGAGCCCGACGGCGCGCTTGCGCAGGCCTATGCCGAGCGGCTGCCGCAATGGCGCCGCCTGTACCGGCCGCGGCGCTGATCGCGATACGCGATGATGTGGCGAAGAAAAGGCATCACGCGCGGGATCGGTTCCGTCTGCAAAAGATAAAAGCAGCGCCGGACCGTTGGTCGGTATGCCGGAGGTATTGCCCTGCGCCACAACCTTTTGTTTAATGCTTGCGCGCGCGCCAGGGACCAACGAGACGCGGGTGAGATTGCGATGCCGCCGTCGGCGCATCGGGGAGGTGTGATGAGCGAGCCCATCCTCGAGATGCGCCGGGTCTCTAAATCGTTCTTCAGCATCAAGGCGCTGCGCGACGTCGACCTCACCGTCTACGCGGGCGAAATCCACGCTTTGATGGGCGAGAACGGCGCCGGCAAATCCACCCTGATGAAGATCCTGTCGGGCGCCTACCGGCCGGACCCGGGCAGCGAAATCCGCATCGACGGCCAGCCCGTGCAGATCAGCGGTCCGCTCGGCGGCCGCGCAGCCGGCATCGCGATCATCTATCAGGAACTCTCGCTCGCCCCCAACCTGAGCGTTGCGGAGAATATCTATCTCGGTCGCGAGGTCTCCCGCGGCGGCTTGCTGGCGCGCGAGGCGATGCAGGCCGGCGTCGGTCCGATCCTGGCGCGGCTCGGCGCGGATTTCACGCCGCAGACGCAGGTCGCCAATCTTTCGATGGGCCAGCGCCAACTGGTCGAGATCGCGCGCGCGCTGCACGCCCGCTCCAGGATCCTGATCATGGACGAGCCGACCACCGCGTTGTCGGCCGGTGAGAGCGAAAGGCTGTTCGCGCTGATCCGCCAGCTGCGCGCCGAAGGTCTCGCCATCATCTACATCTCGCATCGCATGGACGAGGTCTATGCGCTCGGCGACCGCGTCACGGTGCTGCGCGACGGCACGCTGGTCGGCTCGCTCGACAAGGCAGACATCCGTGCCGACACCATCGTCCGGATGATGGTGGGACGCGACGTCTCGTCCTTCTACAAGAAGGAGCATGATCCCAGGAACGATCCCAACGCGCGGTCGGGAGCTCCCGTGCTTGCGGCCGTCGACATCGCCGACGGCAGGCGCGTCAAGGGATGTTCGCTGGCGGTGCATGCGGGCGAGGTGGTCGGCCTCGCGGGCCTGGTCGGCGCCGGCCGCACCGAGCTTGCGCACCTCATCATCGGCGCCGCGCCCATGATCTCCGGCCATGTCGAGATCGACGGGCGCGAGGTCTCCATCCGCACGCCCGGCGAGGCGCTGGACGCCGGCATCGCCTATCTCACCGAGGACAGGAAGGCGCTCGGCCTGTTCCTCGACATGTCCTGTCTCGACAACATCAATCTCGCGGTGCTCGGCCGCGACGCGAAATTCGGCGGCATCCTCGATCGCGACAAGGCCCGCGACCGCGCCAAGCGCGCGTTCGCGGGGCTCGGCATCCGCGCTGCGAATGTCGGTGTTCCCGCTGGCGGGCTCTCGGGCGGCAACCAGCAGAAAGTGCTGCTGTCGCGGCTGCTCGCGATCGGCCCGAAAATCCTGATCCTCGACGAGCCGACGCGCGGCGTCGACGTCGGCGCCAAGTCCGAGATCTATTCGATCATCGACAATCTCGCGAAGTCGGGCACCGCGGTTCTCGTCATCTCGTCCGACCTGCCCGAGATCATCGGCATCTGCGACCGCGTCATCGTGATGCGTGCAGGACATATCGCCGGGCAGATCCGGCGCGACGCGACATCGCCGCTCAATCAGGAGGAGATCATGGCCCTCGCCACCGGAACGGAGCAGCTCGATGCCTGAGAACGGCGCTTCCGCCAACACCGCCCCCGCCAAAGCCGTCCCCGTCGCGCCCGGTCTTGCCGCCGCGCAGGAGACGAAGCGGCAGCGGACGCGGATGATCATTCGCGCGGTCGGCATGCTGCCGGTGCTGCTGCTCTTGTGCATCGGCTTTCACGTGCTGTCGGACGGCCGCTTCTTCACCGGCCAGAACATCGGCATCGTGGTGCAGCAGTCCGCGGTCAATACCGTGCTGGCCGCAGGCATGACCTTCGTCATCCTCACCGGCGGCATCGACCTGTCGGTCGGCTCCATCTTGGCGGCGGCGGCGATGGCCGGGCTGATCATCTCCAAATTTCCAGATCTCGGGGCGCTGTGGTTGCCGGCCGCGGTGCTCACCGGCACCGTCTTCGGCATTCTCAACGGCGGCTTGATCGCGCTGTTGCGCCTGCCGCCCTTCATCGTCACGCTGGGATCGTTGACCGCCGTGCGCGGCGCGGCGCGCCTGCTCGGCGCCGACACCACGGTGTTCAATCCGTCGATCCCCTATGCCTTCATCGGCAACGGTGCTCTGACCCTCATTCCCGGCGTATTGTCGATTCCCTGGCTCTGGGTGATCGCGTTGCTGGTCATCCTGGTGTCGTGGCTGGTGCTCAAGCGCACCGTGCTCGGGGTGCACATCTACGCGGTCGGCGGCAATGAGAGCGCGGCGCGGCTCGCCGGCATCAAGGTCTGGGCCGTGTTGATTTTCGTCTATGGCGTGTCCGGCCTGCTCGCGGGCCTCGGCGGCGCGATGCAGGCAGCGCGCCTCTACGCCGCCAATGGCCTGCAGCTCGGCCAGTCCTACGAACTCGACGCCATCACCGCCGTGATCCTGGGCGGCACCTCCTTTGTCGGCGGCATCGGCTCGATCTGGGGAACGCTGGTCGGCGCGCTGATCATTGCCGTGCTGTCGAACGGCCTGATCCTGATCGGCGTGTCCGACGTCTGGCAATATGTGATCAAGGGTCTGGTCATCATCGGCGCGGTGGCGCTGGACCGCTATCGGCTGCAGGGCTCGGCTCGGACTTGAGAGCATGATCCAAAAAAGTGCGAAGCGGTTTTTCGAAAGGATCATGCTCAAACAAGGAGCATGAAAATGCAGCCGGCACCGCGCCGTCATGTTCATTCCGTCACGGCAACTGGTCGCCGCGCCGGAGCTTCAAACAGACCAGGGAGGAAGCCAATGTTGAAGTCGATCTCGCTTGCCGGCGCCGCGATGGCGCTCGTCCTGAGCTCCGCGCCGTCCTACGCCAAGGAGCTTAAGTCGATCGGCATTTCGCTGGGCTCGCTCGGCAATCCGTTCTTCGTCGCGTTGTCGAAGGGCGCCGAGTTCGAGGCCAAGAAGACCAACCCCAACGTGAAGATCACGACGGTGGGCTTCGAATATGATCTCGGCAAGCAGGTCACCCAGATCGACAATTTCATCGCCGCCGGCGTCGACCTGATCCTGCTCAACCCTGGCGATCCCAAGGCGATCGGACCAGCGATCAAGAAGGCGCAGGCCGCCGGCATCGTCGTCGTTGCCGTCGACACCGCGGCCGAAGGCGCCGACGCCACGGTGACCACCAACAACGTCCAGGCCGGCGAGATCTCCTGCCAGTACATCGTCGACAAGCTGGGAGGCAAGGGCGACGTGATCATCGAGAACGGCCCGCAGGTCTCCGCGGTGATCGATCGCGTGGTCGGCTGCAAGAACGTGCTCGGCAAGAATCCCGGCATCAAGGTCCTGTCCAGCGACCAGGACGGCAAGGGCTCGCGCGAAGGCGGCCTCACGGTGGCGCAGGGCTATCTGACCCGCTTCGCCAAGATCGACGCCATCTTCGCCATCAACGACCCGCAGGCGATCGGCACCGACCTCGCCGCGCGCCAGCAGCAGCGCACCGGCATCGTCATCACCGCGGTCGACGGCGCCCCCGACATCGAAGCGGCCCTCAAGGACCCGCAGGCGACGCAGATTCAGGCCTCCGCCTCGCAGGACCCGTTCTTCATGGCCCGCCGCGCCGTGCAGGTCGGCGTCAGCATTCTCAACGGCCAGAAGCCGGCGTCCACGGTTGAGCTGCTGCCGTCGAAACTCGTGACGCGCGACAATGTCGGCGAGTACAAAGGCTGGACCTCGGATCGGTCGCAGTAGCGGGCGAGAGGCGGCCGGCGCCGGATGCGGCGCTGGTCGGCTCGCGTGGCACCAGCGGAAGATGTGGCAGCGATCCCTGCAGGATGGCCCCGTTCGCATATCACCAAAGCGGCCTGCGGAACCCGCAGGAGGTCCGGGTCTCCTTGGCGGCGCCGCGCATGCGGAAGGCGGTTTGCCAGCATTTTCGCGCGTAACTTAACGTATACTTTAGAGTCCACTGCCTATTGGAGGTTGCAGAGGATTCCCGATGACCTTGAGCCCTTCTTCCGCCGCCACCACGTTGGGTCGCCTAGCCCGGGACGAGCGCGGCAATATCGCCGTCATCTTCGCCATCGCCTTGTTGCCGGTCTTGTCATTCGTCGGCGCTGCGATCGACTACAGCCGCGCCGCCCACGCCCGCACCGCGATGCAGGGTGCGCTCGATTCGGCCGCGCTGATGGTCGCCAAGAACCTGTCCGATGGGAAGATCACGGCTGACCAGGTTCCGACCGCTGGCGCCGCTTACTTCGCCGCACTCTATACCCAGACCGGCAGCCAGAACGTCAAGGCGTCCGCCACCTACACCGCCAACAATAGCGGCAAGGGATCGACGGTGACGATGGCGGCGTCGGGCGAAATCAAGAGCCAGTTCATGCAGATTGCCGGCTTTCCAACCCTCGACTTCAGCGTCGGCTCGACCTCGACCTGGGGGAACAACCTGCTGCGCATCGCGCTGGTGCTCGACAACACCGGTTCCATGGGGGCACCAAGATCAGCAACCTGAAGACCGCATCCAAGAACCTTGTCGACAAGCTCGGGGCGCTGGCGAAGACCCCGGGCGATGTCATGTTCTCCGTGATTCCGTTCGCGAGCGCCGTCAACGTCGGCATCGACAAGGTCTCGGCCACGTGGCTGCGCTGGGATCTATGGGACCCCAGGTCGGAGGATTCCTCCAGCAACTCCTATTGCAGCAGCGGACGGAGCTCCTGGTACACGATGGCGATGTGCAAGGGGCATGGCTACACCTGGAGCCATTCCGTAGGCTCGCCTTCAACTTCGAACTGGAACGGCTGTGTGACCGACCGCGATCAGAGCTACGACGTCTCCGACGCATTGCCATCGGCGCTGACAACGCAATTTGTCGCCGACCAAGACCCGTACTGCCTGGCCAAATTGCTGGCGCTGACCAGCACAGCCAGCACCGTCAAGAGCACCATCGACGCGATGTCGGCGAACGGCGGCACCAATCAGACCATCGGGCTGCACTGGGGCTGGCTGTCGCTGCTGCAGCAAGCGCCGCTGAACGCGCCGGCCGAGGACGTCAACAACGTGTACCAGCACGTGATCATCCTGTTCACCGACGGCCAGAACACGGTCAATCGGTGGAACGGCGACGGGTCCATGACCTCGTCCTCGACTGAACGCGGCAAGATCGACACGCGAATGGAGGCTCTGTGCACCGCCGTCAAGGCCAAGAACACGACCATCTACACGGTCCAGCTCGACGACGGCACCGGGGTGTCGCCCGTGCTTCCCAAATGTGCGAGCGGCTCGGCAAACTTCTTCATGCTGAGCAACCCCAGCGAAATCGACGCCGCCTTCACCCAGATCGGCACATCCATTTCCAAGCTGCGCGTTTCGAAGTAGCCCCACATATCCATTTTGCTTGATATTGGCCCGGGGAAGCAAAGGCTGAAACAGCAGGCAGAGCCCGCCAAGGGCGAAATCGCATCCTCACGTGAGCGCCAACGCGCGTCATATGTTGGCTCGGCGGCTGACCTTCGCGCGAGCGATCGTGACGTCCGTTCGCGAGCTAGACCGGACCGTCGCTCATGCAAAGCGGAGTCGCAGTTTGACCCGAAGCGGACGTGAGCTCCCTCGGAGCCTACGGTCAGCCGATGAATGCGAACACGCGTAGTCAGATTTGATGAGCAGCGCGGAACCCATCGAGTCCAACACGCTGAATTTGTATAAGCCAAATTAAACAATCATTAGATGAGCACCAGATATTGATGCTCCAGAAGGGGTCAGGGATCCCAAACGATGCGATAGATGGACAGAGTGATGCGAAATGAAGGCTTTGTCTTTGCCGTCCTCAATGCTTATCGGTTCAGCGAAATTCTGCGCTTGTGGATCGCAATTGCGATTGTTGCAGCCGTTGACCTCATATGGCTTCGCGCCGCTGGGATGACGATGGCTATCGATCCGACGCAAGCGATTCCGTTCTGTGCTGCTGCTCTTCTCTCCTTTGTTTACACGAGGTTGAGGCCGGATCGGCGTATCGCTGAGCTTGCCACGGCTTTGGCTCAGATCATTGCCTTTACGGTCGTGGGCGCGATCCTGAGTTATCTAACCATCACGGCAAAGTTTCCGTTGGTCGATTCCCAGCTGGCCGGCGTCGACACCCTGCTGAGACTGAATTGGCTGGCTTTCTTTGAGTGGGTTGAGGTCAGACCAATTATCAAAGCGGTCCTCGCAGTCGCGTATCACAGCTGTATGCTGCAGGTCGCCATCTTGTTGGTGTGGCTGAGTGCGTGCGGGCGATTTGAAAGGATGCGAGAGTTTGTTTGGCTGTTCGTAACATCGCTCCTCGTGATTCTTCCGATCTCATGGAGACTGCCGGCAGCGAGCGCATGGGTCTACTTTGGCGTCGTCGAACGCGTCGACGCGTATCATTTGATCGATTTCAACGCACTCCGAAGCGGCGAGATGACACGCATTTCGTTGACGCACGTGAATGGTCTGATCACATTTCCTTCGTTCCACGCTGCGCTGGCCACAATACTTATATACGCCAGCCGAGGCGTGAAGATGCTTTTCCCACTATACCTTGTCTTGAACTTGCTGATGCTTGCTGCAACACCTACTGTAGGCGGCCACTATTTCATCGATATCATCGCCGGTGCGGGCATCGTTCTCTGCCTCGCTTGCCTTCGACAGCTTCGCTGGGGCGTTTTGTTTGCGCGATGGAACACCTCGCCATCGCACGCGGCCGGATAGTCATCCACGCTCTGCAAGCGACAGAGCGATTTGTCTTGGCAGAGGTCATCAAACGACAAACAGATTGAAGTTCGCTTGTGGCCCGAAGGCGAAGGTCGCCATCGCCTGCGGTACACCGGAGCGGGGGCCAGCCGACATCGAGAACACGCGGGCAAACTGACCCGGAACGGACATCGCCAGGGTCTGGTCGATGTCGCCGGCGCGCCCGGTGTAGTGGCACCCCCATCTGGCCCGAAACTGATCTATCGCAGCGCCCGGCGTGGACCGCTTTGACCAACCATCGACATTGCATTGCCGAGAATTTTGGCTTTACGCTTGGGCAACGTGTCAGGAGTTGCGCGCATGGGCGGGGACACAGGTAGCCTTTTCTTGTCGGGGGGCGGCGAGATGGGCGCTCTCACAAGAGCGTTTGACTGGTCAAAAACATCGCTCGGCTCGCCGGAAGCGTGGCCGCAAAGTCTTCGGGTCACGGTGCGGCTCGTTCTTACCTCACGCCACCCGATGTTCATTTGGTGGGGACCGGACCTCATCCAGTTCTATAACGATGCGTATCGCGAAACGATGGGTCCCGAGCGGCATCCGAGCGCCTTGGGCGCGGGCGGCCGTGAATGCTGGGATGAAATATGGGACATCATTGGTCCCCAGATTGAATACGTCATGGCAGGTAAGGGGGCGACGTGGCATGAGGATCAATTGGTGCCTGTAACCCGCCACGGTCGGCGCGAGGATGTCTGGTGGACGTACAGCTTCGGTCCAATTGACCTTGAAGATAAAGTCGGCGGCGTACTCGTTGTCTGTAAAGACGTCACCTCCGAGCACATGGCAAGGGAAGCCCTGAGGCTTATCAACGAAGAGCTAAAGCACCGGTTCAAGAACACCTTTGCTGTGCTTGGTGCTGTTGCCAGCCAAACATTTCGTGACGTATCGAGCCGCGCCGATCTTGAAAAGTATAAGGCACGACTTGCCGCGTTCGGACGAGCACACGCCTTGCTGACTGCGGCGAATTGGGCTGCTGCCCCACTTCGAGATGTCGTCAACACGGCCCTGAGCCCTTACAGAACAGGCGAAGGCCGGATTACGACGTCCGGTCCTCCGCTTGTTCTCAGATCGCAACAGGCTCTCGCCCTTTCCTTAGCGGTTCACGAGCTCGCCACCAATGCAGTAAAGTATGGCGCTCTGAGCGTGACAGGCGGCCGGGTGTCCATCGTGTGGTCAACCGAAGATCAGGCGGGTGATCAAAAATTCGTCTTCGTCTGGCAAGAATTCGGCGGTCCATCTGTGTCGGAGCCCACCGATAAAGGCTTCGGTTCGCAACTCATTTCGGGGGCGCTGGAATACGACTTCAGAGGGTCGGTTGCGGTGTCCTATGAATCGACCGGACTCACTTGCCGCCTCACGGCTCCGCTCGAAAATCTGGAAATGTCACCACAATAGTGGGAGCTTTTACCCGACCCATGTTGACTGCCGCGAGGACGAGGAGCCCCTCACGGGCCCGCATGTCGGGTCCTGTCCCGTAGCTGACCTGCCGCGCGCAGCCGGTGGAGGACCGCTTGTGACCCATTGGAGACGTCCGCCGTATCAGCCCGGCGCTCATTTTTCGATGTGCCACGACCCGTCCCAGTCGTTCGGAGGCGGTTCTGCTTTGAAGCTTCCGATGCGCTCGATTAGGGCCCTTGCAGGCCCGTCGTCGGGCATCGCTTCAAGCGACGCATTGAACGCAGCAAGCGCATCATCCCATCGCCGGTTGCGATAGTTCGAGAGCCCTTCCAGATACTTGTCCCGCAAGACCAGTTGTTGTGGCGTGACATCAGCTCGGCTTCCGAGGATTTCAGAAACGGCCTCGAAACGAGTTTGACCCGCCACCACAATGCGATCGATCTCCCGCGCCTCAAGTGAAGTGCCCACGGCAGCAATAGTTCTTTCGGAAACGAGATTGCGGGTGCCGTACACCTTGTTCGCGCCTTCCAGCCGCGAGGCGAGGTTCACCACATCGCCCATGACGGTGTAGCTCATCATCACGTCGGCCGATGCTGCCGACCAGCGCCTCGCCGGTCGCGATCCCGATCCTTAGATCGCATTGCTTCATTGGAGTTGCGCGAACGCCAAGTAGCTCAGGAATCTCCTCGCGCAATTTTCCGATACGTTCGATCATTTCCAGGGAGGCGAGGCATGCAAGTCGGGCATGATCGGCCTCATCGACGAAAGGTGGGGCTCAATAAGCCATGATGCTGTCGCCGATATACTTGTCGATGATCCCTCGGTTGTTCCGGATTGGTTCGGACATGACCGAAAGGTAGTGGTTCATGACCTTGACGAGACCTTGCGGGGTCATGCCTTCGCTAAGGCTGGTGAAGCCCTTCAAGTCGCAGAACAACACAGTCATCACCCGGCGCTGGCCTTCGGGGGCCGTCAAATTTGGGTGATCGATCAGCCTTCAACGACGCGCGGATCGATGTATTTTCCGAATGTTTCCTTGATGCGTTGGTTGTTGCGCAATTGCACAATCATTCGATTGAAGGCGGCAGCCAGTTGTCCGATTTCGTCAGTCGCCCTTACATCGATTGATTGATCGAGCTGACCCGCTTCCACCGCGCGGGCACCTTCAAGCAATAGTCGGACAGAGCGAATGATGCCGCCGCTGACCAGATTGGCGAAGATCAATCGACGATCGCGGCAAGCAGCGTCACGATGGCCGAGGTCAGCGCCACCCGGGTCTGTTCCGACCTCACTTTTGCGATAGCCCCCTCGCTGACGGTCAGCATACTCAATCGAATAGCACTGACCTTCTCATCCAGTCGTCGCGAACAGCGTCTGCTCGCGCAAGGCTGCGTCTCGCCGCTGGAAAGTCTCTCGCCTCAAGGTGTGAAAGTAGCTCTCTGGTCTCCTGCTTCAGCTGGCGGCGAGTATCGTCCAGATTTTCAATCCGGTTGTCGATGCGCGCCAGGGCTGCGTTGTCCGATGGTGTACTTGTGTCTTCAATGATCGAATTGATCAGTGTCCGCGCGGCTTGCGCTTCGCTTTCGACCTCGGCTCCCTTCTCGTTGTAGAGCTCCAAGCGGGCTCTATATCCGAGCACATCGGGCGGCTCCTGCATCTTCGCGATCACCATGCGGCGGAGCCCGAGGCCTCGTTCGAGCGATAGAGTATTGATCCGTGTCAGACGGGGCGTTGATAGGTGCGTAACGTGCAGAGAGCTCATCAAGCAGGTAGCCGACTCGCCTGACCATCGCGATCGATAGGACCGACGTCACGAGCATGAGGATGATCAGTCCGACAGCGATTGCTACAATTCGCTGCCGGATTGACTGCTTGATCGTCGATCCGGAGAATTTTTTCAGTCCGTTAAGAGCGAGGATCCGTTGTCTCGTGCTCCGTAGAGGCATATCCGACGTACTCACAGTCGAGCTTCCTTTCGGTCAGCCCCGTCAGGCGGTCCAACTCCATTCATTCTTCAGTCAGGCTGAAATCGAAAGTTTCGGCAGGCGGGTCTTGGTGAACAGCCCCGAACTGGCTCAGCGGCAACTTTATCGTCACCGAAGAGGAGTAAAGGTCTGTGAGTTCGAGTTTGAGCTGTTGGCCGGCTTCCATTTGAGCCGCCACCGTTGGTTCAATTCCACGTGCTGCGATGCAGATGTTGGTGAGACACCAGGTGAAAGGAACCTGGACAGGACTGCCTTGATCTACCGTCACCTTGACTCCCTGCTGCAGATTTGCCCCTTGCGGAACGAACAGCTGCAGGCGAGCGGGACCGTCAGCTCGTTCGATCAGATCGACACGGGCCACGATCTGATCGAGATCGTCCGTGGCGGTTGACGTATCGGCATATGTTGGTTCGATCGGATGAGGCGAAACAAAGCTTTTTCCAGGTTGAGAAATGGATGTTCTCAGGCAGCCGCAATCGTGGCGGCTTCGACGGAGGCTCCCGCTGGGCAGAAGGGCCGTTGACTGGCTGCCCAAGCGGCGGAGCGGTCGCTGAATGCTTCTCCAGAAATTGCGATACCAAGGGCGACCAGATCGGCACCGCGTCGGCGAAATCGATCATGAAGTGCCCGTCGGTCCCAAAGGACGGGAGCATACGATAATCGGCATTTCCGCCCGCTTCGACAAAGGCCTGATGCATCCTCATCGTCAATTCCGGACCGAAGTAGCTGTCGTTTTCCGCGTAGATCCAAAGCATCGGTACGCGTGCGGTGCGGCCGAATTCGCTGGTGGCGGCAACGAGCTTGTCGGGAGCACAATTGTTGTTGGGTTTGCCGTCAACTCGGCCTCCGCGTCCCGCTGCAAAGGTAATGATGGCCTGAACTGATGACGGGTTTAGGCTCCCAAGAGCAATCGAGCCCCATCCGCCGCCCGACTGGCCAACGACGATGACCTTACCCGGCTGGATCATCTTCTTCTTGCTCATGTAGTCGATGACCCACTCGTTCAGAGTGGCGATGGCGAGCCCGGGACCACGGAAGTTTGGGTTGTCGCAGCTACCGACGTGGGCAAAGACGGCTCCGTAGAGACCCTGATCTTTATCATCGAGACTGCTGGCCCCGTACCTGACGGGCGAGATGACCACATAACCGCGACGTGCAAACCAACGTGCCGCGTCACGATACTCGATCGCCGGAAACATCGTCCGCTGGTTGGCTTCCAGCGAAATTCCATGGTTCATAACCACTAGCGGAAACGGACCATCTCCGACCGGCCGTACCAGGAAGGCAAGCACCGGCAGTGGAAACGGCAGCGCCCAAATTTCCTCTTGGATTACTTGTCCCGCAGTTCGGTCATCTGCCGCGGCTGGGAAATGGACTGCCGAGGGGAAAGCCAGCAAAAGAAGAATGGCCAGCAAGTGCTTCAGCATCTTCTTTCTCCGACGATCTGGTCTGGGTCTGACGCTAGGTCTCGGAGGCAGGAATCCGTTGATTTGGATCAAAGCGACCAACCGCAAGTTCCCGACGTCGTGCGGCTTAGTGGCCTAGCAAAGAAAGCGTCGTCGGAAACCCGGATGAGCGTGCACGGCCTTTCATGCGGCTCCTGGCTTTTTGACGGCCTTAGGGCCTGTTTCGAGCTTTAACCCCGCCGCCGCTATCGTCGTTGGTCTGCTTGTGGGCCTGAAGGCGAAATATCCGGCACGCCGGCAGCTAGGGCCATAGCGGACATCGAGAATACGCGGGCAAATCGGTGCGAATGACCCGAAGCGGAGCACCTTGAAAGTGAGGTCAAGTCATGAATCCGGGCATGAAGCATCGGACGCGCGGATGGCCGTCTATGTAATGCCTCCAGACCATTGTACGGCCGAAGCGGTTTGGTTCTGTGACAACCGCACCGTCAGGTACGAGCACCCATTCGCCGTCGATGAGGACGCGGTAACGGCCCCGACTGGACTCCCAATCGGCATCGGACACTATGTATCCGTCGGCATCAGTACAGCACTTTCCAAATTCGCTCTGCAAGTTTTCAAACCAAGACTTCAGCGGAGAGTGGTCGTATCGGCCATCGTCGCGTGCAAGGACCGGCGTCAGTAGCAACGCTGAACCCAGCAACGATGCCGCAAGTTTCGCTGGAAACATCTGTTTGCCTCCGCGATATTCGCCGGCCGATCCGCTGGCTTGGTGCGGCTTAGGCTGGCAACCCGGAAACTAAATCCGTTGCAACTGCCGCTGACGATCGCTCGATGCTGTGATGGGACAGTTCATTCCCATCCCCACTGAGGTGAGTCCGGAAATTCGAGCGAAGGTTCAAATACGACAACGCTTCAACTAAAGGTCAGTGCAGCTGCTTCTTTGGCCTAGCCTGCCCTTAGCCGACCTCTCAGCTGGCGCCGAGCTTGTCCGCTCATGACGGCGTAGCCGACCAAAGCCCTCACAGACTTAAGGAAATGACCCACGGTGCATGAGTCTGCAGGGCATCTGTTGCGGGTCTCCACAACCGCGTTCGTCAACGACGATTGCGATCTACGGTGCATCGCCTTTATGGCCTATTCGGCAACTCGCGACAGCTCCGCAAGGAGCTTCAACGTATCATTCAGCACGGCCCGATCCTGCGCTCGTTCAGCGGCCGCATCACCCGTGAATTCGCCATGCGTCCGCGCATTCTGATTTCCCTTCGGCGCGCCTGATCTCCGTGCGCCGCCGTGCATGCGGCAGCGAGACTTGCCGTGCACTGCAGGCGCGCGGCAGGTGGTGCCGTTTCGCGTTTCGGCGCCACAGCGCGGGCTCGTCCACATCGCACGCGTCTTGCGAATTTGGTCGCCGCTCATGCATTGCTGCCTTGCCTGGATTCGGCCTGTTCGCATGCGCCGGCCTCACGCGGCGGGACCAGTCCTGCGACTGTCGCAGCGTGCGGCTCCGCGACGATCATGCTCGCGTGCTGGGTCACGTTGCCCACGATCGCCCTGCCGCCATCCTGCACCGACAAGTTCCGGACCGTGATCGCACGCTCGCCGTTGTTGCGGTGGCGGCTGAGTGCCTCGATCTGGCTCGCGAAGGTGCGGGCCAGCCGGGTCAGCACGCGGGTGAGGCTCTCTTGCTGCGGAACGTCGTCGGTGAGGGCGAGGCGGCAGGCAGAGCGCATCGTGGCCGCGTGAACGGACGCCATTTGCACTGCGAGCATCGCCTCGATCGAGTCCTTCGGCGCGATGCTCTTCACCAGCGAGATCATGAAGGCGAGATTGGCTTCATCGGGCTTGCGTCCGGTCACGCTGGCCTTCACCAATTGCTTGAGGAGACCATGCAGCGCGTCGCGGTCAGCGGCGCCGAGCGCCTCGGCCAGCAGCCGTTCGCCGGCTTGCGGGTCCGCGTGGAGGATCGCAATTCCCCGCTTGTAGAGCTTGATCCGCGGGCTCGCGTCGGGGCCGCTGCGATCGTTTGCCGCAACCGGCAGCGTGCCGTGGCGTTTGGCAGATGTCGTCATGTGCTGTGTCCTTTGCCCGCGCGGGCTCATTGCGCGCGACATCGATCGCTCGGCTTGCGCGCCTGTGGGGTTTTCGGGATGTTGATGAAGGGCTTACGCGCAATCGCCGCGCGACGCCCCGTGGTCGGGCGGCGTGGACGCTGACGATTGTTGCGATGATGGCATTCTGCCGGTGTTTTGCCCGACGTGTCAAACGAAGATTGCGAAGCGCGCAATCCTCGTTCGTGCAAATCCTCGTTCGTGCAAGTCCTTGATCTCGCAAGCGTCGGCTACTGTGCATGCGGTTGTTTTTGCGTTTTTTGTTTCGAACCGGCTCCGACCTGCCGCGCGACGGAATGCCGGCCTGCAAACGCGATTGCGAAATCCGGCGCGGCCGCTCATCATGATCCGCGAATGCGCCGCGACCTGCAAAAGCGGCGAGAACTTCTGGGGAGAGAACGAATGCAACGAACGCTTCGCCTGCTGGCGATCGTCGCCGGATTGTGCGTGACGACGGAGGCCTTCGCGCAAAAATATCCGGTGCGGCCGGTCAAGATCATGGTCGGCTTCAGCGCGGGCGGCCCGGTCGACGTCGTCGCGCGCATCGTCGCCGATCGGCTGAGCAACAAGCTCGGACAAGCTTTCGTGGTCGAGAACCGCGCCGGCGCCAACGGCATGATCGCGGCCGAAGGCGTCGCGCGTGCGGAAGGCGACGGCTACACGATGCTGGCCTGCAACTCCTCCACCATCACGCTCAACAAGACGCTGTTCAAGGATATCCGCTACGACCCGGAAAAGGACTTCGCGCCGCTCACCACCGTCGTGTCGGCGCCGCTCGTGCTGGTGGTCAATCCGGAGAATTCCAAGACGGCCAACATCAACACCGTCGCCGATCTCGTCGCCGCGGCAAAGGCTGCGCCCGGCGCGCTTGCCTACGGCTCGGGCGGCAACGGCAACCTTGCCCATCTCGCCATGGAGCTGCTCAGCGAGAGGGCCGGCGTCAAGATGATCCACGTGCCCTATCGCGGTGGTGCTGCGTCCGAGGTCGGTATCCTCGCGCAGGAGGTCCTGGCAGTGTTCGATCCCTTATCCGCCGTGCCGCTGGTGAAGGCCGGCAAGCTGCGCGCGCTCGCGGTGTCCTCCGCCGAGCGGCTGCCGGCGTTGCCTGATGTGCCGACCGTCGCGGAAGCCGGCTATCCCGGCTTCGACATCTCGTTCTGGGTCGGCTTCTTCATGCCGAAGGCAACCCCCGCGCCGACGCTCGAGATGCTGCACCGGGAGATCGTCGCCGCAGCCAACGATCCGCTGTTACGGGAGCGGCTGGAGACGCAGGGCGTCGTCAGCGTGCTGAGTTCGGCCGACTACGCCGCCAAGATCGCGAAGGAGATCAAGGAACTCGCCGAAGTGGTGGCGGCGGCGAACATCAAGGCGGAGTAGGGCGTCTGCTTGGCGTGCTGCCGGCCACCTGAGCCAGCCGCTCGAGCAGCGGGCGCTGTCCTGCGTTGATCTTCTCGTGCGCTGCTGCGAGCGTGAACCATTCGGCACGATCGACCTCCGGGAAGGTCTGACGTTTGCCGCTGCGTGGCGGCCATTCCATCTCGAATGTGTTGCTGCGAATGCTGCGCAAATCGACGTCGAACTCGGCCGCGAACGCGGTGACGATCTTGCCGCCGCGCTGCCTGACCTGGCCAATCGAAGTCAGCGGCGTGGACAGCTCAAGCCCAAGCTCCTCGGCAAACTCCCGTCGCGCGGCGGTTTCTGCGTCTTCGTCTGCGTACTCGCCCTTCGGAATCGACCATGCCCCGAGGTCCTTGTTGCGCCAGAACGGTCCTCCGGGATGAACGAGCAGAACCTCGAGCTCCCCACGTTTGCGATAGGCAATGATCCCGGCGCTTTTCGATGGCATCGCAGGTTCCGTTCAGGCGGCGCATTCGGCCGGGAAAAAGTGGAACAGACGCTTTTAGCGCAGGTTAATAGCTAACGCTTTGACCGAACAAGGGAGTGAACCATGATCCGCCTGTTGGCAACGACCGCCTTAGGGCTGGTGCTGGCGAACGCCGCCTTTGCGCAATCGCCAAGCAGCAACACCAAGTCTGAGCAAACGCCGCAATCCCAGTCCAATTCCGCAGCTCCGTCCAACACGTCGCCGTCTGGCGCGGCACAAACACAGCAGTCGCGATCGCAGCCGCAGCAATCATCAACGCCCGGAGCGTCGACACAGAATACCCAGGCGACCACTCCGTCTTCCGGATCGGCCAATTCCGGCTCCGGGACCAACGCCACCAACAGCGCGGACACGTCCTCGCGGCCGCCCAGTGGTACGGCAAACTCCAACGCGGCCGGTAACCAGCCCGCCTCGCAGCAGAGCGCCAATCCGCCGGCGGCGAACTCGAACCAGACGCAGGATCGCTCCAACCCTCCGTCGAACAATACCAATCAGGCGCAGCAGGCGCCTGGTTCATCTGGTACCAACCAGGCCCAGCAATCGCCAAACACGCCGAGCAGCAATCAGGCGCAAGACCAGCGGACCGGTGCCAATTCACAGGCCGCCGCCCGCACTGACGTCAACCTCAACAAGCAGCAGGAGACCAAGATCAGCGCGTCCATCTCGCATCTCAACGTGCGGCCGCTGACCAGCGTCAATTTCTCGCTCAACGTCGGCACGGTGGTGCCGCGCGATGTCCAGCTATCGACGCTGCCACCCGATGTGGTCGAGATCGTGCCGCAATATCGCGGCTACAGCTTTGCGCTGGTGAAGGATGAAATCGTCGTGGTCGATCCGGCGACATACAAGATCGTAACCGTGCTGCCGTACTCGGGACAATCCACCGCGACAACGACGACCACGCGTGAGCGCAGCGCCAGCAAGTTTTCGGATCGCGATCGCGAAGTGATCCGCAAGCATGCGAAGACCCGCACCGAGGGACGGAGCGAACGACAGACCACCGGCAGCACCGCGCGGTCCGAAATCCATGTTGGTGACCGCGTTCCCGAGAGTGTCGAGGTCGAGGAATTCCCGAGCACCGTCTATCGGGACGCGCCCGACCTCCGCGAGTACCGCTACATCCACCGCGATACGCGGACCTATGTCGTCGAGCCCCGCGAACGCCGCATCATCGAGGAGATCGACTAGTTCGCGGCCACTGGAAGCCGCTCCATAGAGCGGCTTCCGGATTTGCGCATCAGCCCGAAGATCGTTCGCGCGCTGCAAAACGGATGGCGCGGGCCTTCGCGCTCTTTCCCGCCGCACGCGCGGCGATCATGCTGCGTGCCTTGCCGTGGGTGTTCTTCCGGATCAGAGACGCGAGCCGCTTGCGTGCGTGGCTGGCGGTCAATCGCGCCGCCAGTTGCTCGGCCTTGCGAATGATGGTGGCGACCGAGGGCGTCAGGTTCACCGGAACCCAGGCGACGTCCTTCGTCTTGGACAGGCTGCCGATGCCCTCGCAGGGTGCTTCGCGCGGCAGGTCGATCCGGATCGCGAGGGCTTCCGCGCGTTCGGTCCAGTCCTCGGCCCTGGTGCCGGTGATGATGCGGACATAGTCGCGTGTCTCACGCGGCAGCTCGCTCTCTTTGGCGAGCCATTTCTGGATTCGGCCGGGACCTGCGTTGTAGGCGGCTGCGGCAAGGCCGAGATTGCCGAAATCGTCGCGCAGCTTGCGCAGGAACTTGGCCGATGCCGGCAGCGCCTTCATCGCATCGAACGGATCATCTAGCCCGACCTCCGCTGCCGTTTCCGGCATGAACTGCGCGACGCCCTGCGCGCCGGCCTGGCTGACCTCGTTGGACTTGAAGCGGCTCTCCTGCCAGATCAAACGCGCGAAGAACGGCACGGGAATGCCGCTGGCTTCGGCAGCTCCGCGAAGCGCGTGGCAGAAGCGTTCCGTCGGCGAAACCGGCGCCTGCGCGACGGGTTCGACCGTATCCGGCGGCTCGGGGGTCTCCTCATAGGCCGCACGCGCATTGGCGAGCTCGAGGGCCTGCACGCTTGCAAGGAACAGCTCGACCACCGGAACAAGTGACGAGGCCTGAGTGTTTTGAAGAACGGCGTGATCGAAAGCTGATGGTTGGCGGGACGCCGACGGATCGAAGTCGCACATCAGAATCATGAACGCGGCGCACGCCGCGACGACAAATCGCATTGCTGGAGCAACCTCGAACTGTGGGTGAACGGCCAGCGATGCGCCGGCGATAAGGAGTTATTAACCGAGCGATTGCGGCAAAGCTGCGGTCTCGTCGGTTCCCACGGTGTTACTACGGTGTTCCCGCCGGAAACTCTTTGCTCCGCGAATTTGCGGGGGCGTTGGCGAATGGGGACGAGCGAGATGATGCGGTGGATGCTTGGCGCGGTGATTTCGCTGGCGGCGATCTCTTCGGCGCTTGCGGGCAATCTCGATGCGGCAGCGGTAAACGATGCTGCGCGTCCCGCAAAGCAACCTGCTAGCGACAAGCTCAACGCCGCGATCGTGAAGCTTCAGATTCTGCTCGACCGTGCGCGGTTCTCGCCCGGGGAGATCGACGGCAAGCTCGGAGAGAACGCGCAGAAGGCACTGAAAGCATTCGCCGAGCAGAACGGCGTTGCATCGGATAAAACGATCGCGCCCGAGCTTTGGGACAAGTTGAACGCCGCGAGCGAAGGCGCCGTCCTCGTCGAATACAAGATCACGGACGCGGATGTGAAGGGCCCGTTTCTGAAGGAGCTGCCCGGCAAGCTTGATGACATGAAGCCGCTGAAGGCGCTGAGCTACACCAGCCCGCTCGAAGGGCTTCCCGAGAAATTCCACATGAGCGCCGATCTGCTCAAGGCGCTCAACCCGGACAAGGCCTTCGACAAGGTGGGAGCGACCATCGTCGTTGCAAACGTTCCGGCGCGGCGAGAGCTTCCGAACATCGCGCGGCTCGACGTCGACAAAAGGAACGGGACGCTGAAAGCATTCGACCAGGGCGCCACCCTGATCGCGTTCTATCCCGCGTCAATCGGAAGTCCGGATCGTCCGACGCCGAGCGGTACGCTCAAGGTCACCAGCACCCACGAGAATCCGGTTTATCACTACAACCCTGACTACAAGTTCAGAAGCGTCAAATCGAAACAGCCGTTCGATGTTCAGCCGGGCCCGAACAATCCGGTGGGAGCATACTGGATCGGCTTGTCCGCACAGGGGTACGGCATCCACGGAACGGCGGAGCCCGACAGGGTCAGCAAGTCCGCGTCGCATGGCTGCGTCAGGTTGACCAATTGGGACGTGCGCGCGCTGGGCGAGCACGTCAAGCGCGGCACACCGGTGGTCTTTCTGGATGCGCCGACGGACTCCTCGTCCGAGCAGCGGCGGAAGTCCGGCGGTAGGCGCGCCTCGAACTAGTCTTTGGGAAAGTCCTTGCGCATCGCGATTTCGGCGGCATCACCGGGCGACAGCACGGTCTGGTCGAACGCTGCTTGCCCTCGTCATGATATCGTAGAGCGAGATGCCCTTGATGGCTTGCCCATGAGCTCGCGGACGCAGTCGGCGAGCGTGCCGTTGTAGACGGGATAGGGCGGACCTCGATCCTTTTGCCTCTGGCCCTTCAGCGACGGTCACTTCTTCAGTTCGGCCGGCGCGTCATA
Organism: Bradyrhizobium sp. 172; assembly: GCF_023101065.1. Lineage (NCBI taxonomy): Bacteria > Pseudomonadati > Pseudomonadota > Alphaproteobacteria > Hyphomicrobiales > Nitrobacteraceae > Bradyrhizobium > Bradyrhizobium sp. 172. The sequence continues at coordinate 5,728,832 of NZ_CP064701.1, read as the reverse complement.
GGCGATCGGCGATTTCTCTTTGAACATGCGCTTGGCCCTGAAGGCGCGGGTAGCCCCGAAGCCTGGGGCCGCCCTGTAGACGCTCGTTGAAGAATTAGTTCAAATCAGCCGGCAACAAAGGCGAGCAGGGTGCCGTTCGCCTTGGCCGGCGGCACGCAGATCGCAGGTCCGCTGCGCACGGCTGCCGAACCAAGCGCCTTGTCGGTGGCAGCGAGATCGCCGCTGACAAGCACCAGGGCAGCGCCACCGCGTTCGGAAAGACCCGCGAGCGGCACGCCGGGATAACGTTTGCCGAGCTGCTCCAGCGTCAAGTAAACGAAATCGGCACGATCGCCACCGGAGGGCACGGTCACTGCGCCGTCGGCTTCAGCCTTCGGCTCGCGGTCGATCAGCTGTCCCAGATCCGCGGCTTCCTTCGCGGGCTCGGGCGTCGCGATCAATGTCTGCTTGATCCGCTTGGCCGCATTGGCGTGCTTCATCAGCTCGGGAATCCACACCGTCTCTGGCGTCTTGTGCTGGCAGGCAAAAATGCGCACGCCGCCGGGCGCTTCTGCGGTCGGCCACATGAAGGTGCGGAATTTCGCCGCCGAGATCGTGCCATCAGGCAGCGTCACGGGCCGTTCGAAATCGGTCGGGCCGATCGGCTCCAGGCCACGCGCGCGGATTTCCTCCGCGCCGGCGGTGGAATCGACCGCTGTGAAGGCGATGCGCTCGATGCCTTCGCCGCGCTGGTCGAGGAAGGCACGCGCCGGCGCGTTGTGCTCGGTCGCCGCGAGCACGCCGAGCAGCTCCATATAATCCGGGTCGAACATGATCGTGTAGTTGCCGGTGCCCATATGTGCGCTGTGGGTGCCGCGCGGCGAGATGGTGAAGCCGAGCTGCCGGTAGTTTTCGGCGGCTTTGTCGAGGTCCTGCACCATGACCACGGCGTGGTCGATACCGATGACGTTCTTGAGGGCCACTGTTCTTTCCCCGAGTGCAAACTGACTGGACCGCCGTCGGCGGCCGCAAATCCTGTCTACGCCGGATAGGCGGTCAAGTCATTTTCAAATCGGTGGGACATGCGGAAATTTCATTCCGTGAAGCGCGATATCTGACACTTGATGGCGTCAGCGCGCCTGCTCGATATAGGCGGCGAGGATGGCGCGCTCCTCGCTGGTCATTTCGGTGATGTTGCCCGGCGGCATTGCATTGGACCAGGCGGCGACGCGGCCGATCAGGCGGATGTTGCGATGGATGTGCTCGGGCGCGTCCAGCAATATGCCCTTCGGCGCGGTGACGATGCCGGCCCAGACCGGTTCGGCGGCATGGCACATGCTGCAGCGGGACATCACGATCTCCTCGACATTGGCAAGCGTCGGCTGCGCTGACAGCGCGCTTGTCTTGACCTCGCGCGGGCCGGCCGCCGAGAGGAACAGGATCGCGATCACGCCGACCGCTGCGACGCCCCACACCCACCACGGCGATTTGCGCCCGGCGTGCCGCTCGTTGAAGAAATGGCGGATCACGGGGCCGAGCGCCAGGATGATTGCGACGATGATCCAGTTGAAGCGGGTGGCATAGAGCAGGGGATAGTGGTTGCTGATCATCAGCACGACGACAGGCAGCGTCAGATAGTTGTTGTGGACCGAGCGCTCCTTGCTGGTCTTGCCGAGCTTCGGATCGGGCGCCTGCCCTGCGAGAAGGGCGGCTACGATCTTCTTCTGGTTCGGGATGATCAGCGCGAAGACGTTGGCAACCATGATGGTGCCGATGATCGCCCCGATCTGGTTGAAGGCACCGCGCCCGCTCAGCACGTGGGTGAAAGCATAGGTCAACGCGACCAGGAACAGATAGCCGCCGATCGCGAAGGGCAGCTCGCGCTGCGCCAGCCCGGTACGGCAGGCGCCTTCATAGAGCAGCCACGCCAGCGCGAGGCTGCAGAGGCTGAACAGGCCGGCCTGGAATGGCGTGAGATCGAGGATCGACTTGTCGACCAGGAACAAATCGGCCTCGAGATAATACACCACCACCATCAGCGCGAAGCCGGACAGCCAAGTGGTGTAGGCCTCCCATTTGAACCACGTCAGCTCGTCCGGCATCTGGGCGGGCGCGACCAGATATTTCATGATCCGGTAGAAGCCGCCGCCATGGACCTGCCAGGCCTCGCCTTGCACGCCGTCCGGCAGATCGCGCCTGGGCCTAAGGCTGAGGTCGAGGGCGATGAAATAGAAGGAACTGCCGATCCAGGCGATCGCGGCGACCACGTGTAGCCAGCGGAGCAGCAGGCTCGCCCATTCCGATATGATGGATCCCCACATGATCACCCCAACAGGTGCGACCCCAATGCCGCAGCCTTGATGACCGCAACCGGCGGTCCCGCCCTTACAATGTGTCGCACCGATCAGCCGTATTTTCCAGTACGATGGGCTGCGGCTGTTGCACATCGTGCGGGCATGAGCTGACGTGGGATTCGGCAGGCATTTGACCTGTCGCAGAACGTTTGCGCGTCGATCGGCGTTGAAGCGCAATACGTGAAGGCCGGGAGGAAACGATTTGAAGAACAGGATTTCATTCGCGGCGATGTCCGCGGGATGGCTGGCCGCGGTCGCGACCTGCGCACAGGCTGAGGCGGTGCTGCAAGGCAAGGACGCCTACGGCGATTGGCAGGCCGACAAGCCCGGCACGGTCAGGTTGATCCGGCCGCAGGATCTGGTCAGGCCCGGCGCCACGCGGTCGGTTGCGAGTTCGTCGCGCGTGGTGCCGCGCCCGCCGGAGGGGGCGCTTCAGGTCCCGGCCGGCTTCAAGATCGAGCTGTTCGCAGAGGGCCTGCGCGCCCCGCGCATCGTGCGCGTGGCGCCGAACGGCGATGTCTTCGTCGCCGAGACGCGCGCGGGCAACATCCGCGTGTTGCGCGCCGGCGATGGCGGCAAGGCCGCGACCAACGAGGTGTTCGCTGCCGGAATGAGGCAGCCGTTCGGCATCGCCTTCTTCCCGAACGGCGACAATCCGCAATGGGTCTACGTCGCCAACACCGACAGCGTCGTCCGCTTTCCCTATCAGGCCGGCGATCTCAAGGCGGGTGGCAAGGCGGAGACGATTGTCGCGAGCCTGCCGCATGACGGCGGTCATTCCACCCGCGACGTCGTCTTCACGCCCGACAGCAAGCGCATGCTGGTGTCGGTCGGCTCGCTCAGCAACGTCGCCGAGGGCATGGGCACGCCGCCGGGTGGCGTGGAAGCCTGGTCGAAAGCGCAACCGCTCGGTGCGGCCTGGGCCAGCGAGACCGAACGCGCCACCGTGCTCGCCTTCACCCCCGAGGGCAAGGAGCGGAAGATCTACGCCAGCGGCATCCGCAACTGCGTCGGACTTGCGATCCAGCCGCAGACCGGGCTGCCCTGGTGCTCGACCAACGAACGCGACGGGCTCGGCGACGATCTCGTGCCTGACTACGTCACCAGCGTGAAGGAAGGCGCGTTCTACGGCTGGCCGTGGTTCTATATCGGCGGCAACGAAGACCCGCGTCACGCCGGAGCGCGGCCGGACCTCAAGGGCAAGGTGACGGTGCCCGATGTGCTGGTGCAGCCGCACTCGGCCTCGCTGGGCATGACCTTCTATCAGGGCACGCAGTTTCCGTCAGAGTATCAGGGCGATGCTTTCGCGGCCGAGCACGGCTCGTGGAACCGGTCGAAGCGCACCGGCTACAAGGTGATCCGCATCCGGATGAAGGACGGCAAGCCGACCGGCGAGTATGAGGATTTCGTCACGGGATTCGTGGTGAGCGACACCGAGGTGTGGGGGCGGCCCGTCGGTGTTGCCGTGGCGAAGGACGGATCGCTGCTGGTGTCGGAGGACGGCAACGGGACGATCTGGCGGGTGACAAGCGTGCCGCGATGAAGGTGTACCCTCGCCCCTTGCGGGAGAGGGTGGCTCGCCGCGCAGCGGCGGGACGAGTGAGGTTCTATCGGCGAACTCCTCTGCGTGTGCGGAGAGAAACCCCTCATCCGGCGCCTCGCGCCACCTTCTCCCGCAAGGGGAGAAGGAAGAGCAGCGTGCTTAGGATGTCTACCCCCGTCTCACACTCGCTCCGCCATCCACCGGCAACGTCACACCGGTGATGAAATTCGCCTCGTCCGAGGCCAGGAACAGCGCGGCATTCGCGACGTCCCACCCCGTGCCCATCTTCTTGCGCAGCGGCACCTTGCTGTCGCGCTCGGCTTCGACTTCGGCGCGGGTCTTGTGCCATTCGCGGGCCCGGGTGTCGACGGCCATCGGCGTGTTCATCAGGCCCGGCAGGATGACGTTGGCGCGGATGCCGTATTCCGCATTCTGGTAGGCGAGCTGTTCGGTGAAGGCGATCATCGCCGATTTCGTCGCCTTGTAGGCGACGTAAGGGTAGGTGGTGATCGCCGCCATCGAGGAGATGTTGATGATCACGCCGCTTCCTTGCGCGCGCATGATCGGGATCACCTCTTTCGCCGCCAGAATGCAGCTCTTCAGATTGATCGCGACGACGCGGTCGAACGCCTCCTCGGTGATTTGCAGCAGCTCGGCGTCGCCGCCGGACAGGCTGACGCCCACATTGTTGTGCAGCACGTCGATCCGGCCCCAGCGCGCCTGTGCCTCCGCGACCATTGCCTTGATGTCGGCAGACTTTGTGACGTCGGCCCTGAACGCCGCTGCCGTGCCATGCTGCGCGGCGATCATGGCGGCGGTTTCCTCGGCTGATTCCAGATGATGATCGACGCACAACACCTTGGCGCCCTCGCGCGCGAAGGTCAGCGCCGTGGCGCGGCCGTTGCCCATGCCTTCGCCCGGGCTCTGCCCGGCGCCCACAACGACCGCAACCTTGTCCTTCAAGCGCATGTTAGTTCACTCCCGGAATCGGGTACTGCTGGAGTACCTCTTTGTAATATGGCTCGTTGTCGATCTTCATGGTGGCGAGCACGCGCACCACGCCGCAATAGAAGGCGATGGTCAGCACGAGGTCGACCATATGTTCGTCCGAGAGATGCTGCTTGATCTCGGCAAAGGTCACATCCGAGATCGCGAGTTCGCGTACCATCTCGCGGGCACCTTTCAGGATCGCCTTGGCCTGTGGCTCGAGCGTCGAGGGCTTGCCCTCGGTCTCAGCCATCAGGCCGGCGATGTCATCATCGGTGACGCCGAACTCTCTGCCGATCTTCACGTGATGAGTGAACTCGTATTCCGACTTCTCCATCCAGCCGACCTGGAGGATTGCAAGCTCCCGCAGGCGCGGGTCGAGCTTGCTCTTGAAGCGGATGTAGCCGCCGATGCCGTTGAAGGCGCGCGCCATATCCGGCGAATTGATCAGCAGCTTGTGCAGATTGGTGTTGCGCTTGAGCATGTCGCGATATTCGGGCGCGACCTGGTCGGCCTCGAGATAGGGCAGGCGAGCCATCCCTGATGTTCCTTTCAGTGTTCTTGTGATTCACGTTCGGCGGCTTGTAGCGTCACGCCGCCGTCGACCACCAGCACCTGGCCGGTGATGTAGCGCGCAAAATTGCTGAGCAGGAATTTGACGGCATGGCCGACGTCCCAGCCGGTGCCTTCCGTTTTCAGCAAGGATGCCTTTTCCCGCTGGGCGCGGGCCTGCTCACTCATGCCGCGGGCATAGACCATCGGCGTGTACATCGGCCCGGGACAGATGCAGTTGACGCGGATGTTGTCGCGGCCGTGATCGACCGCCATCGCGCGGGTGAGACCGATGATGGCGGCCTTCGAGGTCGTATAGCTCGTGAGCCCGCGTGGCCGCAGCGCCGAGATCGAGGAGATGTTGACGATCGCACCGCCCTGCGCGGTCCGGATCATCGCAGGGATCGCGTGCTTGGAGAGCAGGAACATGCTTTCGACATTGACCTGCATGACGCGGCGATATTGCTCGGGCGCTTCGTCGACCACGCTGCCGCGGCTCCCGATGCCGACATTGTTGTCGAGGAAATCGAGCCGGCCCCAGCGGTCGAGCGCGGCTTCGACCAGTGTCTTGCAATCGCTCTCGCTGGTGACGTCACCGCCATGCGCCGCGGCCGTGCCACCTTCGGCTGCGATCATCTCCACGGTGCGTTCGGCGAGCTTGAGGTCGCGATCGGCCACCAGCACTTTGGCGCTGGCGCGAGCCAGTAGAAGTGCGGCGGCGCGGCCGTTGCCTATGCCGTCGCCCGCAGCACCCCCGCCGCTGACCAGCGCCACCTTGCCGGCGAGACCGGGATCGTCCTCGGGCCCCTGCATGTCGTTTCATCCCAAATATTTTCGTGCAGTCTAGCAATCGCGCGGAGCGGCGAGAAGGGCCGGCTCCCGCTTTCATGTCATTGACATCGCATGGAATTGCATGCCGCCGCGCGAGAAGGGCGAACGATCGACCGCGCCGTTAGGAACCGATCTCACGCAATCGCGTTTGTTGCGGAGCCTTTCCCGCGCTAGGCTCTGCCCCGGGGCTTTCCAACCGTCATTGGCCTGCCGATGAATCTGCTCGATCCACAAGGGCCTGTGGCTGCGGCCAACAGCACCATCCTGGTCGATTCCGTCTTCATCATGCTCGCGATCGTGGTGCCGACCATTTTCGCGATTTTGGCCTTTGCGTTCTGGTTTCGCGCCTCGAATCCCAAAGCAAAGTTTCAGCCCGACTTCGTCTATTCCGGGCGCGTCGAGATGGTGGTGTGGGCGATCCCCGCGCTCACCGTGATCCTGCTCGGCGGCGTCGCCTGGATCGGCTCGCACCAGCTCGATCCCGCGGCACCCGTGCCCGGCACCGGCAGCCCGGTTCGCATCCAGGCCGTCTCGCTCGATTGGAAATGGCTCTTCATCTATCCGGACCAGCGCATCGCCACCGTCAATACGCTGACGGTGCCGGCAGGCGCCGAGCTGAATTTCCAGCTGACGTCCTCGAGCGTGATGAACACCTTCTTCATCCCGCAGCTCGGCAGCATGATCTACACCATGAACGGCATGGTGACGAAGCTGAACCTACGCGCCGACAACGAAGGCAAGCTGCAGGGACTGTCGGCGCATTTTTCCGGCGACGGATTTCCGGACATGATGTTCGACGTCAACGTGGTCTCGCCGCTCGCCTTTCCGGACTGGGTCGCGACCACGGCGAAGAGCGATGCTGTCCTCAATGAGGACAGCTACAAGAAGCTGATGCAGCAGGGCGTCGAAAAGGGCAGGCCAAGCTACAGGCTCGACGATCCCCGACTGTTCGACCTGATCGCGACCCAGCACATTCCGCCGGGACCGGGGCCGGAGCTCGCATCCGAAGCAGGCCGGTCGCACAGTGGAGGCCATGATGCTCGGTAAGCTCGATTGGTCGGCCATTCCGTTCGATCAGCCGATACCGCTGATCGCAGGCGCCGTGGTGTTGGTCGGGATTCTCGGCGTGCTGGCCTGGGTCGTGGTGAAGGGGCATCTGCCCTATCTCTGGCACGAGTGGATCACCAGCGTCGACCACAAGCGGATCGGCGTGATGTACATCCTGCTGGCCTCGGTGATGCTGCTGCGCGGCGGCAGCGACGCCATCATGATGCGGATTCAGCAGGCGGTCGCCTACCAGTCGCAAGGCTATCTGCCGCCGGAGCACTACAACCAGATATTCTCCGCGCACGGCACCATCATGATCTTTTTCGTGGCGATGCCGTTCGTGATCGGACTGATGAATCTCATCGTGCCGCTCCAGCTTGGCGTACGAGATGTCGCTTTCCCGACGCTCAATTCGGTCGGCTTCTGGCTGACCGCGACCGGTGCGCTGCTGGTCAATCTCTCGCTTGTGATCGGCGAGTTCGCCCGCACCGGCTGGCTCGCCTTTCCGCCGCTGTCGGAACTGTCCTACTCGCCGGGCGTCGGCGTCGATTATTACGCATGGTCGCTGCAGATCTCCGGCGTCGGCACGTTGGTGGCCGGCATCAATCTCGTGACGACGGTGCTAAAGCTGCGCACCAAAGGCATGAACTATCTGCGCATGCCGATGTTCTGCTGGACCACACTGGCCTCGAACCTCCTGATCGTCGCGGCTTTCCCGATCTTGACCGCCACCCTCGCGATGCTGCTGCTCGACCGCTATCTCGGCTTCCACTTCTTTACCAATGAGGCCGGCGGCAATGTCATGATGTTCATGAACCTGATCTGGGCCTGGGGGCATCCCGAGGTCTACATCCTAGTTCTGCCGGCCTTCGGCATCTTCTCCGAGGTGGTCTCGACCTTCTCCGGCAAGGCGCTGTTTGGCTATCGCTCGATGGTGCTGGCGACCATGGCGATCTGCGTCATCTCCTTCATGGTCTGGCTGCATCACTTCTTCACGATGGGAGCGGGTCCCGACGTCAACGCTATCTTCGGCATTGCCAGCATGATCATCGCGATACCGACGGGAGTGAAGATCTACAACTGGCTGTTCACGATGTATGGCGGACGCATCCGCTTCGAGACGCCGATGCTGTGGTCGATAGGCTTCATGGTCACCTTCATCATCGGCGGATTGACGGGCGTGCTGGTCGCGGTGCCGCCGGCCGATTTCATTCTCCACAACAGCATGTTTCTGGTCGCGCACTTCCACAACGTCATCATCGGCGGCGTGCTGTTCGGCGCCTTCGCCGGCTTCGAGTACTGGTTCCCGAAGGCGTTCGGCTTTCGCCTCAACGACCGCTGGGGCAAGCTCGCATTCTGGTTCACTTTCCTCGGCTTCTACGTCACCTTCATCCCGCTCTACGTCGCCGGCATGCTGGGCATGACGCGGCGCATGCAGCACTATGACGTCGCGGCGTGGCGGCCATGGATGCTGGTTGCAGCGGTCGGCATGGCCGTGCTGACGATCGGCGTGATCTGCCAGATCGTGCAGCTCGTGGTCAGCATCCGCAACCGCGAGGCCCTGCGCGACCGCACTGGCGATCCCTGGGACGGCCGCTCGCTGGAATGGGCGACGTCGTCGCCGCCACCCGTTTTCAACTTCGCTTTCAATCCCGATGTGCGCGGCGAGGATGCCTATTGGGACATGAAGGCTCATGCCAAGCAGCAATCGCTCGATCATGATGCGCCCGAGTATCATGACATCGAGATGCCCAGGAACTCGCCGACCGGGTTCGTCTGCGCGTTCTTCGCCACCGTCATGGGCTTTGCGCTGATCTGGCACATCTGGTGGATGGTGATTTTGGGCGGTATCGGAGCGTTCGCGACATTCGTCGTGTTCGCCTGGCGCGACCATGACGAATACGTCATTCCGGCCGAGGAGGTCGCGGCGATAGACCGCGTCAACCTCGAGGAGCGGCGCAGCCTCGTCAGCATGGCGGGGACAGTCTGATGTCAATGACCGCGACCGCCGGCCGAGCGCACGCCGATCCCCATCACATCGGCCTCGTTATCGAGCATCCCGGGCCGGCGCCGAAGCGCATCGTGACCGCCTATGGCTTCTGGATCTTCCTGCTCTCCGACATCGTGATGTTCTCCTGCTTCTTTGCGGCCTACGCGGTGCTGGCCGACCAGACCGCCGGCGGCCCGAAGGGTTCGGAGATATTCGAGCCGCGAAACGTCGCGATCGAGACGGTCTGCCTGCTGCTGTCAAGCTTCACGTGTGGCATGGCGAGCATCGCGGCCGATGTGCGCAACCGGCTGTGGTTCTATCTCGGGATGGCCGTGACGTGTTTGCTCGGCCTCATCTTTCTGGTCATTGAGTTTCGCGAATTCGCTGATCTCGTTGCCCGCAGCTATGGCCCATCGCGCAGCGCTTTCCTGACCTCGTTCTTCTCCCTCGTCGGCTGCCATGGCCTCCACGTCTCCGCCGGCATATTGTGGCTGCTCACCATGATGGCCCAGGTCTTCGCAAAGGGTTTTCGTGCCGACGTGCTGCGCCGGATGATGTGCTTTGCGCTGTTCTGGCACGCGCTCGACATTGTCTGGGTCGGAGTTTTCTCCGTCGTCTATTTGCTTGGGAGTGGCGTATGAGCGATCAGACGCATATGCCGGCCGGCCATGATCTTGCGCCGGGCGATGAGGAGCAACACAGTGTCGGGACGCGCATCCTCGGCTACGTGGTCGGTCTTGTTCTCGCGTTGCTGCTGACGGCGACGTCGTTCTTCATCGCGGGCACGGATCTGGTCTGGCAGCCTTCGATTCCCGTCGCGCTGATCGTGCTGGCGATCGCGCAAATGGGCGTGCATCTCGTGTTCTTCCTGCACATCACCACCGGCCCCGATAATACCAACAACGTGCTGGCGCTCGCCTTCGGGCTGCTGGTGGTGTTCCTGGTGGTCGGTGGCACCGTCTGGATCATGGCGCATCTGAACGCGAACATGCCGGCCATGGATCAGATCATGCCGATGCGCCGCTAGCGCATTGTGCAAAAAAGAAGAGCCGCTTGTTGTGACAAGCGGCCCAAGTCTAGGGAGGAAACGCCCGAGCAAAGCAATCGGGCCGGAGCCGGATTGCCGCTAAAGAAACGCTCGCGCAAAGCGCTCGCGTACGCTTACAAATGCAGCAACTCCCGATAGAGTTCAATTCCGGATGAATACTGTCTTCGGCTGCCGCTCACGGCTGCGTGATGAGCTTCGCTATTTTGGCCGCCGGCAATTGTAGGCCTTGCGGAAGCCCGCAGCCTGGGCGTCGTCCTCCGAGCAGAACCAGCGGTCCGGCTTGGTGGTCGCGGGGTAGCTCGGGCAGCCCCGTAAATGGTAGATGCCGATATTGCCGGTCACGCGCGCGCGCACCGCAAGCTTGCCCTTGATGCCACAGCTCGGCGGCATCGTCAGATCCTCGGGAAACAACACCGCGCGAATCTCCTTGTCGCGGTCGGCGCGGCAGGCGGCGCCCAGGAGCGCGCCGTCCTTCTTGCCGGTGCGGAATTCTTGCGGTGCAACAAAGCAGCCCTTCCAAATTCCGGCCGAGGTTGATTTCGCATCGGCCGCGGCCGACTTGACGTTCGCCTTGACCGGCTCGCGGGCGATGGCATAGCCCAGCTTGACGAGCTGCTCGTTCAAGCTGGTCTTGTCGCCTTCGGCCGTGCAGATCGCGCGGTGCCGCTTGCCAAAACTCTTTTCCGGTCCGACATCGTCGCAACGCACCGATCGCTTGCCAATCAGCTTGGCGAGCTGGTCGCGGGCCTCGATCCCGCAGGTCCAGGGATCGGCGTGATCGTCGATGCAGACCTGATCCAGCTCGGGTGCGTCGATGCCCTCGAGGCGGTAGGTGACGTCGCCGAGCTGAACGGCGTTGCCGTCGCGGACCGTCGCGGTGGCCGTCAACGCGGAGCCGGGGCCGGTGGTGCCCAGAAATCCGGACAGGGCGAGAAAGCAAACGAACGCAAAAGCGCGGGCGTTGGCAAAGGATTTTCGGAAGGACATAAGGTCTCGCTATCGATGGCTCGTGCGCCTTGTTCCTAGCATCCGGATGTGGCGATACCAATGGTCTGCGCCCCGCGAAGTGCGACATTCCGGCCTCGTGGCTTTACTCGGCCGCAGCTCTGATCCTATCGTTCGCCGGCCTCGCGGAGCCGAGGCCGAATCGCCCGGGAAGCGGCGAAGGGAGGAAAAATTTGTGATGAATGACCCTGTGGACGTCCTGATCATCGGCGCCGGCGCTTCAGGCGCGGCGGTGGCATGGTCGCTGGCCGAGACCAAGATGCATATTCTCTGCCTGGAGCAGGGCGGCTGGATGAACCCGGCGGAATATCCCAGCACGGGCCGGGACTGGGAGGCCAAATTCTACGGCGAGTGGTCGTCAAGCCCCAACGTCCGCGGCCGGCCCGAGGACTATCCGATCAACGACGACAATTCGCCGATCAAGGTCGTCAACTACAATGCGGTCGGTGGCTCGACGGTGATGTACACCGCGCACTGGCCGCGGCTGCATCCCTCCGATTTCAAGGTGAGGACGCTCGACGGCGTCGCCGACGACTGGCCGATCGATTACGACGCGCTGACCCCGTTCTTCGAAGAGAACGACCGGATGATGGGCACGTCTGGCCTGTCGGGCGACCCGCTCTCGCCGCTGACGCATCCGCCGATGCCGCCACAGCCGATGGGATTGTCGGGTGCGATCATCGGCAAGACCATGAACAAGCTTGGCTGGCACTGGTGGCCGTCGGATACGACGGTCGCGACCATGGACTACGAGGGCCGCGCGCGCTGCATCAATCTCGGCCATTGCACGCCGGCCTGCGCGCAAGGCGCCAAATCCTCGACCGACATCACCTATTGGCCGCATGCGGTCCGCGCCGGTGTCGAGCTGCGTACGCACTGCCGTGTGCGCGAGATTACCACCGACGAGAGCGGCATGGCCACCGGCGTGGTCTATTACGACAAGGACGGCGTCGAGCAGTTTCAGCCGGCGCATGTCGTTATCGTCGCCTGCAACGGAGTCGGCACGCCGCGGCTGCTGCTGAATTCGGCATCGAACCGCTTTCCGAACGGGCTTGCCAATTCGTCCGGACTCGTCGGCAAGAACCTGATGTTCCATCCCTATGCGCAGATCTACGGCTATGTGAAGGAGCCGACCGATAGCAACCGCGCGCCGCCGACCTGCCTGTGGAGCAAGGAATGGTATGACACGGACCTGTCGCGCGGCTTCGTGCGCGGCTATGGCGTTCAGTTCGTGCGCGGCGCGGGGCCGGTGTTCGAGGCTGTCGTCAGCGAGCAGAAGGGCATTCTGCCGTGGGGCGCCGATCATCACCGCGTCTTCCGCAAGCTCAACGGCCACCGGATCGGGTTTTCCGCGATCTGCGAGGACCTGCCGGAGGAGCATAACCAGGTCACGCTCGATCCGGTCTTGAAGGACGGTCACGGCATTCCCGCGCCGAAGATCAATTACACGATCAGCGAGAACAGCCGGAAGATGATGGAGCATGCGCTGGCGCGGGGCCGGGAGATTCTCGAAACCGCTGGGGCGAGCGACATCTGCGTCAACTCGCCGATCTCCTGGGGCGGCTGGCACCTGCTCGGCACGGCACGCATGGGCACCGACCCCGACCGCTCCGTAGTCAACGAATGGGGCCGCGCGCACGACGTCAAAAACCTCTTCATCGTCGACGGCAGCATCTTCGTTACCTCGGGCGGGGTCAATCCAACGTCCACCATCCAGGCCCTCGCGCTCTACATCGCCGACCAGATGAAGCAGCGCCTCGCCAATCTCTTCGACTGAGGCCATCATGTCCGCAGACAACCAACTGACACGCGCCCAGCGCGACGACCTCCGAGCCATCGCCGCGATGATCGTTCCCGCCAGCGAAGAGTACAAGGTGCCCGGCGCCGACGATCCCGCGATCCAGGCTGACATGCTGGCGACGTTGGGACGGGACAGCAAACTGGTGGTGGCGGCGCTCGACCATCTGGCGCGGCTTGCTGGCCAACCGTTGGCCGAGCTCGATGCTGCCAGGCGCGATGCGGTGGCGCAGGAGTTTCGCAGGCATGGCGGCCCGGCTGCCGCGACGCTCGTCCGTGTGGTGCTGCAATGCTACTACCGCGACGACCGTGTGCTGGGCTCGCTCGGGATCGAGCCGCGCGCACCTTTTCCCAAGGGCCATGTGCTGCCGGATGGCGACTGGTCGCTGCTCGACCCGGTCAAGGCAAGGGCCGGCACGCTGCGACGGGCGCCCTAGCCACCTGGGCAGTCCAGCCTTGCGCGCCGGACGGATCCCTTGCGCCTCACGGAGCAGGCCACCATCTGTGTGAGCCTCAAGGACTGTTGCCATGCTGGATTTTACTTCAGACATTGCCGATGACGGATCGTCATCGCGAGCGACAGCGGCTGTCCCGGGCAACGACCGGGCCCTGCTGGACGCCTATTCCAATGCCGTGATCGACGTGACCGACCGCGTTGGTCCCGCCGTCGTGCGCGTCGAGACCGGGCCAAAGGTGCCGAACGGCCGCGAGCGCGGCGGGCTCGGCTCGGGCATCGTGATCTCGCCGGACGGGCTCGTTCTCACCAATAGCCACGTGGTCGGCTCGTCGAAGGAGATCCGGCTGCGCGACGTCGAGGGCCATGTCGGCGACGCCCGGGTGCTCGGCGTCGATCCCGACACTGACCTTGCGCTGCTTCGCGCCAATGGCGTGCGGGACTTGCCCTATGCGGCGCTCGGCAACTCCAAGACCTTGCGGCGGGGCCAGCTCGTGATCGCGATCGGCAATCCGCTCGGCTTTGAATCGACCGTCACCGCCGGCGTGGTCTCGGCGCTCGGGCGTTCGATCCGCTCGGTCAGTGGCCGCACCATCGAGGACGTGATCCAGACCGACGCTGCGCTCAACCCCGGCAATTCCGGTGGCCCGCTGGTATCGTCGAATGCCGAGGTGATCGGCATCAACACCGCCATCATTAACGGCGCGCAAGGCATCTGCTTCGCGGTCGCCAGCAACACCGCGCAATTCGTGCTGTCGGAGATCATCCGCCACGGCTATGTCCGTCGCGCCTATATCGGCGTGGCCGGCCAGACCGCGCCGATCCCGCGGCGGCACGCGTTGCTGGCGGGTGTCGAGAACAAGATGGGCGCGCTGCTGGCGCAGATCGAGCCGGACGGGCCGGCGGCGAAGGCGGGCCTGTTGTCCGGCGATGTCGTCATCGGCCTCGACGGCGTCGAGATCAACGGCGTCGACGATCTGATCCGTGTGCTCGACCGCGACCGGATCGGCCGGCGGCTCGCCATGGACGTCCTGCGGCTCGGCCGTCTGCGGGCGATCGATATCGACCCGGTCGAGCGCAAGCCGGCCCGCTAGCGTGTGGGCGCCTAAGCGGGGTATGACGGTGTCATGCCTCGCTTCGGGAACCCCGCCGCATGATGCCGGCGCATGAGACCTACGATGTCATCGTCGTCGGCGCCGGTGCCGGTGGCATGACGGCCGCGGCCGTCGCCGCCGCCGAAGGCCTGCGCGTGTTGGTGATCGAGAAGACCGCTTTCGTCGGCGGCACCACCGCGTGGTCCGATGGCACGGTCTGGATTCCCGCCAATGCCAAGATGGAAGAGGCGGGGCTCTCCGATAGCGTAACGGACGCCGTGCAATATTTGTCGAGCACAGTGCCGGAGCCCGCCAATGCGGGCCTCCGCGCCGCTTTCCTCGCGCGCGGACCGGAGGCGGTCACCTATCTCGAAGCCAACACGCAAGTGCGGCTCCAGCCGGTGGAAGCGTGTCCGGACTATTATCCGGAGCGATTGGGCGCGACGCCGGGCGGGCGCGTGCTCGAGCCGGTCGTCTTCGACGGCACGCGGCTGGGGGCCGCATTCGCGCGGCTGCGCGCGCCGGTGCCGGAGTTCACGCTGTTCGGCGGGATGATGGTCAACCGCCTCGACATCCCGCATTTGCACCGGGCCGGAAGATCGCTGCGCTCGACTCTTCGCGCGGCGCGGCTGGTTTCGGAGCATGCGTGGCAGCGGCTGCGCGGCCCGCGCGGCACGACGCTGCAGCTTGGCAACGCACTCGCCGCACGGCTGTATGCCTCGCTGCTGGCCCGGCAGGTCGAGATCCTCTTCAGTGCGGACGTCGAAGGCCTGTCCACGCAGGGCGAGCGGGTCGGCGGGGTAATTATCCGTCATGGCTCGCGCGATCGCCTGATCGCCGCGCGGCGCGGTGTGGTGCTGGCGACCGGCGGCTTTTCGCACGACGCAACCTTGCGCAAGCGCTTCTTCCCACCCGCTGCCGGATTCATCTCGGCGACCCACCCGTCCGCCACGGGTGACGGGCTCCGCCTCGCGACTGTAACCGGCGCAGCGCTCAACACGGATGCGACGAGCCCGGCCTATTGGGTGCCGGCCTCGCTGTTCCGGCGTGCCGATGGAAGCCGTGGTGTTTTCCCGCATACAGCGACCGACCGCGCCAAGCCCGGCGTGATCGCGGTCAATGCGGCCGGCCGGCGCTTCGCCAACGAGGCGCTGTCCTACCACGAGTTCGTGCTCGCGATGCTGCGTGACGGTGACGGCGAATCGGACCGGCCGTTCTATCTGATCTGCGACGGTCCGTTCCTGTGGAGTTACGGCCTAGGCCGCATCAAGCCGTTCACCCGCAATATCAGACGCTATGTGGCGAGCGGCGAGTTGGTCGAGGCCGCTGATATCGCGCAGGTCGCAGCGAAGATCGGCATCAAGCCGTCGATACTCGCGGCGACGATCGCAAACTACAATTCCGATGCGAAGGACGGCCGCGATCCCGAGTTCGGTCGCGGCAGCACCATCTCTCAGCGACACCTTGGTGATATCAGCCACAAGCCGAACCCTTGCGTCGCGCCCATCCTCTACGCGCCGTTCTTTGCGATGCGGATTTATCCGGCCGATCTCGGCACGGCGATCGGCATGAAGGTGGATGCCCAGGCGCGCGTATTGCGCGAGGACGGCACGCCGGTTGCGGGCCTCTACGCCTGCGGCAACGACATGGGCTCGATCATGAACGGCAATTGTCCCGGGCCGGGGATCGCGTTGGGACCGGCACTGACGTTCGGGTACATCGCAGGAAGGCATCTGGCGGAGGGGAGTGTGGCCGGGGCGAGTGCGGCCACAGCGTTGGTCTAGCCATTTCCACCGCTGTCATGCCCCGCGACCCGGCTACGCCAAGGCTTCGCCGAGGTCGAAGTCTGGGCGCGCCGAAGCTTTAGCGTAGGCGGCAGGCGGGGCATCCAGTACGCCGCAGCCCATCGGACTAATCACAACCGCCTCGGAGTACTGGATCGCCCGCCTTTGCGGGCGATGACACCGAGAATGTAGCGCCAGTCTTCCGCTACTCCGCAGCCGCAGCAAAGCGGCTGTTCTCCAGTTCTGCTTCCAGCCGCGCCTTCTCCGCCGCCGCCAGTTTGATGTTGGCTTCCTTGACATGCCCGAAGCCGCGGATCGTCTCCGGCAGCCGCGCGAGCCTCGTCAGCAGCGGGATCTGCTCCGCTTTCAGCCCGGCGATGCGCTGATCGATCATGTCGAAATAATCCGCGACCAGCTTCCGCTCGGTGCGGCGCTCCTCGGTGCGGCCGAACGGGTCGAACGCGCCGCCACGCAGGAACTTCAGCCCGGCGAGGAGGCGGAAGGCGTGAATCATCCAGCCGCCGAATTCCTTCTTCTGGAGGTGTCCCGTCGTCTTGTCGCGCTGCGCGAAGATCGGCGGGGCCAGATAGAACTTCAGCTTGAAGTCGCCGTCGAATTTCTCCGAGACTTTCTTGGAGAAGCTGCCATCGGTGTAAAGCCGCGCGACTTCGTATTCGTCCTTATAGGACATCAGCTTGAACAGGTTTTTCGCGACAGCCTCGGTCAGCTCCGTGCTAGCAGGCGAGGTTGCTGCTTCCGCCTTGCGCACCTTGGCGACGGCGGCGAGGTAGCGATCGGCGTAGGCCCTGTCCTGATAGCCGGTCAAAAACTCCGCGCGCGTTGCGATGATGTCGTCGAGCGACTTTGTCGGCGCGGAGGTTCGGCTCCTGAATTGCAGCACGCTCCGCACCCGCGACATGTCGTGGGCGGCGAGGCGTCCCCAGGTGAAGGCGAGCTTGTTCATTTCGATCGCGGCGCCGTTGATCTCGATGGCGCGAAGCAGCGCTTCCAGCGACAGCGGGATTGCGCCCTTCTGGAAGGCGAAGCCGAGCATGAAGGGATTTGTCGCGATCGAATCGCCCATCAGTGCCGAGGCAATGCCGGTGGCATCGATGATGTCGAGGTTCTTGTCGCCGACGGCGTCGCGCAGCACGGTCTGCATCGTCCCCATCTCGAAATCGAGGTCGGGGTTTTGCACGAAGCTCGCGGTCGGCTGCAGGTCGGCGTTGATATACGCTTTCGTCGTTCCGCGCTCGGCGCGACTGAGCGCGGAGGGACCGGCCGAGACGATCATGTCGCAGCCGAGGATGACGTCGGCGCCGCCCGTCGTGATCCGGACCGCGGAGATGTCTTCCGGCTTCGCGGCGATGCGCACATGGCTCATCACCGCGCCGTTCTTCTGCGACAGGCCGGTGAAGTCCAGCGCCGAGCAGCCGCGGCCGTCGACATGGGCGGCCATGCCGAGCAGCGCGCCGATGGTGATGACGCCGGTGCCGCCGATGCCGGTGACAAGGATGTTGTAGGATGCGTCCAGCTCACGCGCGGGTGGCAGCGGCAGGTCGGCAAACAACTGGCCTGAATCCACCGCCGAGGTCTTGATCCGCTTGAGCGTGCCGCCGTGCACGGTGACGAAGCTCGGGCAAAAACCCTCGACGCAGGAGAAGTCCTTGTTGCAGTTCGACTGGTCGATCTGGCGCTTGCGGCCGAACTCGGTCTCCAGCGGCTGCACCGAGACGCAGTTCGACGCTTGCGAGCAATCGCCGCAACCTTCGCAGACGAGCTCGTTGATGAAAGCGCGCTTGGCGGGATCCGGATAGAGCCCGCGCTTGCGGCGGCGGCGCTTTTCCGCGGCGCAGGTCTGGTCGTAGATCACGACCGTAAGACCCTGGATGTCGCGCAGCTCGCGCTGCACGGCGTCGAGCTCGCGGCGATGATGGACGGTCGCGCCTTGCGGGAAGTAGTTGGTGTCAGGGTATTTGGTCGGATCGTCCGAGACGATCGCGAGCCGCTTGACGCCCTCGGCCCAGACCTGATGCGCGATCTGGGCGACGTTGAAGCCGCCCTCGGCCGGCTGGCCGCCGGTCATCGCGACGGCGTCGTTGTAGAGGATCTTGTAGGTGATGCTGATGCCGGCGGCCGATGCCGCGCGAAGGGCGAGCAGCCCGGAATGGGTGTAGGTGCCGTCGCCGAGATTCTGGAAAATGTGCTGCTCGGTCGTGAAGGGCGCTTGTCCTATCCAGTTCACGCCCTCGGCGCCCATATGCGAGATCAGATCGGTGCGGCGCGTCGGCATGCTCAGAGCCATGCCGTGGCAACCGATGCCGGCCATGGCTCGGCTTCCCTCGGGCACGCGCGTGGAGGTGTTGT